>NZ_CP114284.2:1290000-4100000 GCF_027111095.2 Flavobacterium sp. IMCC34518
ACCTATCGGTGTACTATGTCTTCAACATAGTGGGTTGCCCCATTCAGGTATTTACGGATCAATGCATGTGTGCTGCTCCCCGTAACTTTTCGCAGCTTATCACGCCTTTCATCGCCTCTGAGAGCCAAGGCATCCCCCATACGCCCTTATTTTGCTTATTGTACCAACATTCATTTAAGAATGCCGTTTTGTTTCGTTCTCTCTAATAAATTAAAGAAAACTGCTTTCTACTTTTTATTATTTCTTATCTCAATATGTCAATGAACTTTTTTCTAAGTGAGTCGTTTTTAGTGAGTAGTGATTAGCCTAAACTAATTACCATTCACTCTTTACTATTCACTACAATAGTGGAGAATAACGGAGTCGAACCGTTGACCTCCTGCGTGCAAGGCAGGCGCTCTAGCCAGCTGAGCTAATCCCCCAATTTAATTATGAATTGTGAATTATGAATTATGAATTGTTGTAATTCGTAATCTTTCAACCCTAGAATTTCCTTTCAATCTATGTTTATGAACTTTTCAATTCGTAATTCGTAATTTACAAATTCGTAACTGTTTTGTTGTCTCGGACAGACTCGAACTGTCGACCCCTACATTATCAGTGTAGTACTCTAACCAGCTGAGCTACGAGACACTCTTTTTTCTTTGATTTAAAGATTAAATGATTTAAAGATTGAACCATTCTTGCGAATTTTTTAATCTTTAAATTTTTAAATTTTTAAATCTTTCAATTATTTTTTTAAATTAACAGCAAGAGTAATATAACCTTAAATCTGTAACCAATAGTCTCTTCGTCTTCTTTCTTTAGCGTGTCTTTCAACTAACACTAAAGCTCTAGAAAGGAGGTGTTCCAGCCGCACCTTCCGGTACGGCTACCTTGTTACGACTTAGCCCTAGTTACCAGTTTTACCCTAGGCAGCTCCTTGCGGTCACCGACTTCAGGCACCCCCAGCTTCCATGGCTTGACGGGCGGTGTGTACAAGGCCCGGGAACGTATTCACCGGATCATGGCTGATATCCGATTACTAGCGATTCCAGCTTCACGGAGTCGAGTTGCAGACTCCGATCCGAACTGTGACCGGTTTTGTAGATTCGCTCCTGGTCACCCAGTGGCTGCTCTCTGTACCGGCCATTGTAGCACGTGTGTAGCCCAAGGCGTAAGGGCCGTGATGATTTGACGTCATCCCCACCTTCCTCACAGTTTGCACTGGCAGTCTCGTTAGAGTTCCCGACATGACTCGCTGGCAACTAACAACAGGGGTTGCGCTCGTTATAGGACTTAACCTGACACCTCACGGCACGAGCTGACGACAACCATGCAGCACCTTGTAAATTGTCTTGCGAAAAAACTGTTTCCAGTCCGGTCAATCTACATTTAAGCCTTGGTAAGGTTCCTCGCGTATCATCGAATTAAACCACATGCTCCACCGCTTGTGCGGGCCCCCGTCAATTCCTTTGAGTTTCATTCTTGCGAACGTACTCCCCAGGTGGGATACTTATCACTTTCGCTTAGCCACTGAGATCGCTCCCAACAGCTAGTATCCATCGTTTACGGCGTGGACTACCAGGGTATCTAATCCTGTTCGCTACCCACGCTTTCGTCCATCAGCGTCAATCCATTAGTAGTAACCTGCCTTCGCAATTGGTATTCCATGTAATCTCTAAGCATTTCACCGCTACACTACATATTCTAGTTACTTCCTAATAATTCAAGTCTAGCAGTATCAATGGCCGTTCCACCGTTGAGCGATGGGCTTTCACCACTGACTTACTAAACCGCCTACGGACCCTTTAAACCCAATGATTCCGGATAACGCTTGGATCCTCCGTATTACCGCGGCTGCTGGCACGGAGTTAGCCGATCCTTATTCTCACAGTACCGTCAAGACATTACACGTAATGTTGTTTCTTCCTGTGCAAAAGCAGTTTACAATCCATAGGACCGTCATCCTGCACGCGGCATGGCTGGATCAGGCTTGCGCCCATTGTCCAATATTCCTCACTGCTGCCTCCCGTAGGAGTCTGGTCCGTGTCTCAGTACCAGTGTGGGGGATCTCCCTCTCAGGACCCCTACCCATCGTAGCCATGGTAAGCCGTTACCTTACCATCTAGCTAATGGGACGCATGCTCATCTTTCACCGTTGTGACTTTAATAGTGGTTTCATGCGAAACTGCTATACTATGAGGTATTAATCCAAATTTCTCTGGGCTATCCCTCTGTGAAAGGTAGATTGCATACGCGTTACGCACCCGTGCGCCGGTCTCTCATTCCGAAGAACAATACCCCTCGACTTGCATGTGTTAAGCCTGCCGCTAGCGTTCATCCTGAGCCAGGATCAAACTCTTCATCGTATATTGTACGCTTAATTGCTTAAGCTATTATTATGCGACTCCAATTCTAGTGGTCTATTCTCAAATCTTTCGATTCTATTACTCTTATTCTTTTGTTCTAACATCTCTGTTAAAACGGCTGTCAATTCAATATGTCTAGGAACGTATTCTTATCGTTTAATCCGCTTTTCGTTGTCTCTCAAAGCGGGTGCAAAACTAACAATTCTTTTTGTAACTGGCAAGAACTTTTTGAAGTTTTTTTGAAAAATATTTTTCTCAGTTTCTTCTCTTTTCTTATCAGCCTCTCAAGGAACGTTGCGCGTTTAGCGGGGTGCAAAAGTAACATACTCTTTTAATTCCCACAAGCTTTTTTTAATCTTTTTTGAAAATAAATCTTCTTTGTGATTTTTATTACTTGTCAGTGTTTTAAAGAACTTAGTCGCTGTTGCGGGTGCAAAAGTAGACCCTTTATCCCTTTAAACAATGACTTTTTTGAGGTTTTTTTGATTTATTTTTTAATCTATTGGTATATTGAGCTTTATACAACCCCTTTTTTATCAAATCCATCGTTTTTACTGAAAATTTTAGGCCCTTTTTACGGTTTTATTACTTTTTGTGCCTTTTCAGAAGGGATTCATACCAGATGTATCGCCCTTTTTACCGCTTGTTAGTACTACTCTTTGTTCCTGGTTGTATTCGCCTGGGTTTTACTAATAGACTTTTATCACTCTTTGGGACGCGGATTTAACGGATTCGCTAATGCGAAGGCACGGAGGATCGCGGATTTATATTCCCTTCCTTAATATAAAGTGGTCTTTGTACCTCTCTATAGCTGTGTCCTATTAAAAAATACAGTTCTCGCAAAGGCGCGAAGGCGCAAAGAAAATTGTTCTAAACTTGGTGCCTTGGCATCTTGGCGAGAAAAACAAAGCTTAACTTAATCTAATTCGGCGCGGTGGGACGCGGATTTGACGGATTCGCTAATGCGAAGGCGCGGAGGAGCGCGGATTTTTATTCCCTTCCTTAATATAATGTGGTCTTTGTACCTCTCTATAACTGTGTCCTATTAAAAAATATAGGTCTCGCAAAGGCGCGAAGGCGCAAAGAAAAAAGTTCTAAACTTGGCGTCTTGGCGTCTTGGCGAGAAAAACAAAGCTTAACTCAATATAATTAGGCGCGGTGGGAAGCGGATTTAACGGATTCGCTAATGCGAAGGCACAGAGGAGCGCGGATTTTTATTCCCTCCTTTATATAGTGGGGCTTTTATAGCTGTATCTTATTATAGAATATAGGTCTCGCAAAGGCGCGAAGGCGCAAAGAAAACTATTCTAAACTTGACGCCTTGGCGTCTTGGCTAGAAAAACAAAGCTTAACTCAATATAATTAGGCGCGGTGGGAAGCGGATTTTATTGATTCGCTAATGCGAAGGCGCGGAGGAGCAAAGAAAACAGTTCTAAACTTGGCACCTTGGCGTCTTGGCTAGAAAAACAAAGCTTAACTTAATCTAATTCGGCGCGGTGGGACGCGGATTTGACGGATTCGCTAATGCGAAGGCGCGGAGGAGCGCGGATTTTTATTCCCTTCCTTAATATAATGTGGTCTTTGTATCTTTCTATAGCTGTGTCCTATTAAAAAAGACAGTTCTCGCAAAGGCGCGAAGGCGCAAAGAAAATTGTTCTAAACTTGGCGCCTTGGCGTCTTGGCGAGAAAAACAAAGCTTAACTCAATCTAATTCGGCGCGGTGGGACGCGGATTTGACGGATTCGCTAATGCGAAGGCGCGGAGGAGCGCGGATTTTTATTCCCTTCCTTTATATAGTGGGGCTTTTATAGCTGTATCTTATTATAAAATATAGATCTCGCAAAGGCGCGAAGGCGCAAAGAAAACTGTTCTAAACTTGGCGCCTTGGCGTCTTGGCTAGAAAAACAAAGCTTAACTCAATGTAATTCAGTTTGGTGGGACGCGGATTTGACGGATTCGCTAATGCGAAGGCGCGGAGGAGCGCGGATTTTTATTCCCTCCTTTATATAGTGGGGCTTTTATAGCTGTATCTTATTATAAAATATAGGTCTCGCAAAGGCGCGAAGGCGCAAAGAAAACAGATCTAAACTTGGCGCCTTTGCGTCTTGGCGAGAAAAACAAAGCTTAACTTAATCTAATTCGGCGCGGTGGGACGCGGTTTTTATTGATTCGCTAATGCGAAGGCACGGAGGAGCGCGGATTTTTATTCCCTTCCTTAATATAATGTGGTCTTTGTAGCTATCTATAGCTGTGTCCTATTAAAAAACACAGTTCTCGCAAAGGCGCGAAGGCGCAAAGAAAATTGTTCTAAACTTGGCGCCTTGGCGTCTTGGCGAGAAAAACAAAGCTTAACTTAATCTAATTCGGCGGGGTGAGATGCGGATTTTCTTTGTTTCTTCTTTACCTATATATTAGGTGTTGTTTTATTTATGAATACGACCTCATGAAAACGAATGTCCTAGCCCTGATAGTAGTGGAAATCCTTATGAGCCGGTGTTCGGCTCATAAGATTGAAGCGGATAGCAGGTTTAAGCTCCTTACCTAAACTAAGATTAATCTTTAATCAAATCGAATGGCTTTGACGGTTGAAATTTTCGTGATTATGTATAGGAGAGAATTCGCGATGCCCTTTTGTGAAATAGTATCTAAACGATACTGAATATTATTTGTAGCCAGAATTCATTAACTATACTGCAATAGCGAAATGATTTCCTTGATTGAGAATTCGGCTCCACAAACAAATTCATCAGAAGCGCCGTAATATACTATTAGTGTATCATTATCTGGACTTTTGACATGACCGTTAGTAAAAACTACATTTCCGAAGAATCCTGCCAGTTCATATTCTTCTATTGGCATCATAATGGGAACTAAGGTTCTTGCAATTACTTTTGAAGGATCTTGTAAATCCATCAAAAAAGCTCCTAGACAATACTGATTATCGCGATTAGTACCATGATATATAGAGAGCCAACCTTGCTCGGTCTTTATAGGAGAAGCTCCTGCCCCAATTCTAGAACTATCCCATGAGTTTTCTCTAGTTTTTAGGATACATTGATGATTTCCCCAATGAATTCCATCTATTGAAGAGGCTATCCAAATAAAATTCCCTCCAATCTCAAGACTACTCGGGCGATGTAAAGCAAAAAACATTCCTTTTATTTTTTCTTCAAAAATAGCGCAGTCCTTATTATGTGGAGGAAAAATCATTCCATGAGATCGAAAATTTTTCCAGTCTCTCGTTGTCCGTAAACCAACGCCAACGCCATTTGGTGACACTGCGGTGTAAGTCAAATAATAAACACCATCTATATAGGACACTCTACAATCTTCTATTCCGAATGATTCCAAAAGACCTTGACCTATTAATGGGTAATAGCCTTCTGGTTCGATAAATTTACGACCATCTTGACTGCAAACTAATCTTAAATGAGATAAAGTTGTCAAATAATCGATTCCCTTGTACTTAATAACTCTAGCATCTTTGGCATTTAATTCCGGATCGTCAATGGGGATATTTATGATCTTGACCCCGGTTTCTGTTAAAATTGGAAATGAAATTGCATCCCCTCTTTGTTCCGGTCTTTCGGCAACACGAACAATCATCCAAATTTTACCATCAAATTGAAAAACACCTGGATTAAGAAGACAAGCTACTTGCAAACCCTCCTGACTGGGTACTATATCTGCGGGGGATAATAATGGATTTTCAGGAAAACGTTTAGCAATATCTTTCATATACAGATACTATTTGTTTTTTATGGATCTCGATAGCTATCGGGAGGTATCGCCAGATCTTCATTGGTGCTTGCAACAGCTTCTTTCATGGCGATTTCATACCATTCTAAATTAATTTATTAAGGAATTTAAAAAACCAAAACAGCTTTCACAAATCAGCTTGAATTTATAAAACAGAATTAATGAAATTTAGATTTATTGCTTCTAACCGATTTAATCACACTAAGATACGGAGGATTTTACTAACAAGATAAATAAAACAGAAAAAGCTTTTCGAGTACAGAAACTTTTGATTGCATAAAAGAAGTCGGGTTCAAGTTCGAAAGTTGGGAATTAAGAGCAATTCCGTTACATCAAGAAAATGCTATTTTTATATTCACTCCGATTTTGCAGATTTATGCAGAAGCTGTTTTTTGGGATCCATTTTATTTTAATCCTACAACCCTTAAAAAAAAAGTAAACTCCTTACCTATTTTCATAAAAAAAAGCCCAAACGTAAGTTTGGGCTTTTGTGCGGATAATAGTTTGACCACCTATCGAATTTGTAAGAATTTAAAAAATCATAAAAACCACAATAAAATCAAATATATTAAGACTTTAAAAGATATTGTTCTTACAAAAAAATTAGGCAAGATTAAGACAAATTAGCAAAAACAAGCTTTTTTTCGGCAATATTTCGGCAAAATATTTATATTTGTTTTTCAAGATATTCACTATGAGAGTTAGATTTTTTGTCATCAAATCAAAAACAGAATTGTCAAGCATTTACGTACGATTTTGGGATAGCAATCGCATTGACCAAAAAACAAAAACAGGACTAACTGTTAAATATAGTAATTGGAGTGAATCCAAAAAACAAGTAAAAAACAACATTCTTACGCCTGAAAAAGATTTAATAAACGACACCATTCGAAAACTAGAAAATTTTCTAATTGAACAATACAACACCGACTACATCAACCAAAAAACGACCAATAAAAATTGGCTAAAGGAAAAAATAAAAACATTTTTTGGCAAGGCTGACAAAGAAGAATTGTATAAAATCTACTTTACAGATTGGGTCCAAAAATATATAGACGAATGTCCTACTCGCCTTTACAAAGGAGAACCGGTAAAAAAAAGAACCATACAACATTACACAACAACAAAATACAAACTTGAAGGTTACGAAAAACATTTCAATATAAAACTTAGATTTCAAGATATAAACTTAGATTTCTACCGCAACTTTGTTTTTTATTCTCAAAACATTGAAAAAATCAATAATAATACTATTGGGGGATACATTACAAATTTAAAAAAATGGTGCAAGATTATTGATATTGAAGGTCTTCCTATAAACCCCCAATACAGACATTCTGAATTCTCAACAATTTCCAATGTAACAAAGGATGTCTACCTCAATGAAAACGAAATCAATAAAGTTTACCAACATGATTTTAGTGATTCAGAGCGATTGGACAATGTAAGAGATAATTTTGTATTTGGATTGCGCACAGGATTAAGAATTTCAGATTTTTTAAGTCTAGAAAAATACAATTTCATTGGTGATTTTATCGAAATCACAACTAAAAAAACCTCACACCCTGTGGTGATTCCACTACATAACCAAATAAAAAGCATCTTAGCAAAAAGAAACGGGAACTTACCACATCAAATATCTGACGCAAAATTCAATGAATACATAAAAGAAGTTTGCCAAATAGTAGGCTTTAATGAAATGATTGAAGGTGCAAAAATGGTCAACAAAAAAGACGAAAAAGACTTTTTTGGTGATAGCAAAGTCAAAATAAAAAGTAAGATGAGAAAAGTGTTTGGTACGTTTCCAAAACATGAATTAATCACTTCTCACACCTGTAGACGTTCCTTTGCTAGTAATCTTTATGGGAAATTAGATAATCATACCATAATGGCCATCACAGGGCATAAAACCGAAGCAATGTTTTTGAAATATATCAAAATCACACCTAGGGAACATGCTGAAAAACTCAAAGAGCATTGGCAAAAAATAGAAATTGAAAAACAAGCTAAAAAGGACGAAGCTCTCTAACACGATAACCTTATATAAGAGTCAATAAAATCTCTTTTCTACAAAACAAACTTCAAATATAATCCTGACAAAAACCTCTCCTTTCTTAGGGAAGAAAAAACACCCTTATAAATCTTTAGGATAATTCCATTGAATTCATTTTAAACCCAAAACCACTTTTTCATACCGAAAAAACTTAACAACAATCCTGCTCTATCCTTTCCAACCTTAAGCTATCTTAATCAATCCTTCCCTATCCTGTCCAATCCGGAAAAGTTTCATTTAATGCAAGTTAAGTTTGCTTAATCATTAACCTAAAAACATTAAGAAATGAAAACTGTATTACAATTAGAAAACACTACTGCTGTAGATTTTAAAAACGAAATTTCAGAAGTTTTAGAAAATTTACTCTTGAAATTTTCACCAAATTTCAACAACCAAGAAGACAACAAATTACTCACAAGAGAAGAAACTGCAAAAATGCTATCCGTTTCATTAGTGACGCTTTGGGAATGGACTAGAAAAGACCTCATCCCCGCTTATAGAATTGGGAATAAAGTACGCTACAAAAAAGGGGAAGTACTGGAAGCTTTACAAAAAATGAACAAGTTCAAATAAAAAACATCTATGCTTATTTCAATAGCAAAGCAATTAAGCAGAAAAAATCGTAACGCCCAACTTTTTTTAAAGCTAATAAAGTAAAATATGTTAGAAAAAAATGCAACCAAAGAAGCCATTTTGAACCAAACAACTCCTGAGGAAATTTATAGGAAGTTCCTAAATCTTAACGATTTTCCGAAGGGAAACATTTCAAGTCCTTATACAAAGGATGCTCATCCTTCTTTTAAAGTGTACAAAAACGGAAGCTTCAAATGTTTTAGTTCAGGCCATCAAGGAGATGTTTTTCAATTGGTGGCCGACCTAGAAAAATTAGATTGTAAAACCCAATTCCATGAAGTTTTAAACTGTATTGCCTCTGAAATGAATATTATTTTGGACGATGCCACGCCATATAAAAGTGTTGCAAAGGGAAATCAAAATTTTGCAAAGGCTTTGCAAAAACCATTGCAAACACCATTGCAACAAAACGCAAAACCCGTTGCAAAGGAAAAAGGAGGAGCGACTTTAACTGTAGAAAAACGAAATTTCACCGAATTAGACTTGGCGTATTGGAACCAATTAGGCGTTAAACAGGAGATTCTTGAAAAATTTCAATTGCATTCCATTTCTAGTTATGCGTGGACTGGCAAAAAGCCAATGTACACTAAAAAAGAAAGTGTGGCTTTTGCTATTGAACTCCATGGAAATTTCAAGCTCTACATCCCCAATCAAATCGAAGTTGGAGTAAAGAAAAATGTATTACCACCTTTCCCAAATGGTATTTTTGGTTTGGCACAATTAGGTACCGAAACAAAGCAAGACATTATTATTTGCGCAGGCGAAAAAGACACCATTGTTGCTCATTCACGTGGATTTCATGCGGTCACTTTTGGGAGTGAATCCATTTATCCCAAAGAAGAACAAATAACGAAACTCCAAACCCTTTGCAAAAATCTGTTTATTTGTTATGACAACGATGCTACAGGAGAAAAAGGCAGTCAGACCATGGTGCAACGTTTTCCAAAGATTATTCCAATTGCCTTACCACCCAATGACAACATTAAAGGATATGATCTCACCGATTATTTTCAAGACTATTCTTCTGAAGATTTTAGAAAGTTGATGGACATAGCCCTGCAAAATAAAGTCGAAGTGATTCCTGAAAATGATTTGACTACCATTTTTCATATCGCTGAAAAATACCTCAAAGAGCACTATGATTTCAGAAACAATATTATTTCCCTCGAAATTGAGTGCAGTCCTAAAGATCAAAACGAATGGACTTCCTGCAATGAAAATTCTCTTTGGCTCGAAATTCAAAAGAAAAGCATCAAAATCCCCATTAACTCTTTGATTGCTATTTTGAAAAGTGATTTTGTGCAGAACTATAACCCACTAATCAATTACTTCACGAGTTTACCCCAATGGGATCAAAAAACAGATTTTATCAAACAATTCTCAGAATACATTCAACTCGAACAAGAAGAAGACAAAGAACAATTTGAGTATCATTTTAAAAAATGGTGTGTTCGTGCGGTAAAATGCGCCACTATTGATAATTATTTCAACAAGCAAGCCTTTGTGCTAACCGATGATGGGAATGGACAAAATATAGGCAAAAGTTCGTGGTGCAGGTTTCTTTGTCCAAGCGAACTTTCCAACTATCTAGCCGAAGACATGAGCGATGACAAAGATGCACGTATCTTGCTTTGCAAAAACTTTTTAATCAACCTTGACGAATTGGCTGCTTTATCCCGAAAGGAAATAAATCAGTTGAAATCTTATTTTAGCAAGGCGCAAATCAATGAGCGCTTGCCCTATGATAGAAAAAACTCCATTATTCAAAGAGTCGCTAGTTTTATCGGTTCTACCAATATGACTACTTTTTTACAGGACGAAACTGGTTCGGTTCGTTGGTTGTGTTTTATTGTAAAGTCCATCAATTGGAAGTATAAAAGTGAATTCGTGATTGATAATTTGTGGGCACAGGCTTATTTTCTTTCTAAAGACAACACCTTTGATGAAACCTTGAGCATCGAAGATATCCGTCAAAATGAATTGCGAAATGAAAAATTCCAAATTATTTCCCCTGAGAAAGATTTGATTCATAAATATTTTGACATTCCATCAAAAATAGAACAGGCAGAATTCCTCACCTCCACCGAAATGTTACACCATATCAACTTGTATACGGCTGGCATCAGGCTTTCGAACGTGGGAATCGGAAAAGCCTTAAAAAGCATTGGCTTTAAAAGAGAAAAACGCAACCAAGTCTACGGATACTGGGTAATCAAGAAAACGATTTGACAAATAATTTCCAGTAAAAACAAAAAATCATTTCAAAAACACATTTCTTCTTACCCATCTTACCCAATCTTTGTAAAGGCCTATAATCATTGACCCTAACTAGGGTAACTTATAACTTTTTCTTCTTACCCAATCTTACCCTTTCTTGCCTTAACACAAAAATAAAGTGGGTAAGATGGGTAACAAGGGTAAGATTGCCTTTTTTACTGCAATCTCTTGTTATCATTGGGTTGGGTAAGATGGGTAAGGTTTTTTCGTTGTTTTTGACCTAATGAGATTTTTTAAAGAATTAACTTTACTTTCTTGCTGAAAAATTACTTTGAAAATCATTCTTATTTAGGATAAAGTACATTCTTTAATTTATCAAATGCTTCTTTATGCTTTTGAGTTGGCATTTGTTTCAGATTTATCATTTTCCATTGCACCGATGGAAGTTTGGCGATAACTTCAATATTTTCCATTTCTAGTAAATTCCAATCAGGCATTTTGTTTTTAAAAGACAAAAGAAATTCCCTTTCATTTTCTGTCATTTGTGAGTTAATTTGGTGTATTAGATTTTCTCTTGCTTCTTCTAGTTGTTCTAAAGGAACATCTACCTTCGCCATTTGCATGAACTCCGAAACATAAATTTCACTGATGTCTTTACGATTTGGCGCCAAGAGTTCTGACATGGGTCTTTGATGGCTTACCAAGAATATTAGGAAAGTTTTACGTAGATTTTCAGTTAGACCTTCATTTTCAAGAAGGAATTTCACATCAAATAAATCTCTTGGATGTTGTCTGTCTAACGCGGCACATAATTTACCAGCATATAAATCAGGTAGAGAGGCCACTTGCATTTCTACATATCCAAATTCTCTTTCTACTTCTACACTTACTTCTTTTCTTTCTTCAGGAAAAACTGTACCTCTAATTACAGGTGATAATTCTACTTTTATGCGAACTTCGCCTTGGCTTACAATTAGTCTTAATGCATCACTTTGTTCATGTGCATCCTGTACTTTACTTCCTGGTATTGTTTGCGTGATTAGTTTGCTAATGTTTGATAAAGCAGCCCTAATGTTTATTAGTGCATTTTCACGATTATCCATTGGTATGTATAATAAATCTATATCAACCGAAAGGCGAGGAAGTGCTCTGTAAAATAAATTAATTGCCGTACCTCCTTTTAGTGCAAAACATTTTTCGGTGTCCACTAACGGTAAAACACGAACTAAAAGTTGTACTTGTTTGCTGTATATATTGTTACTGTCTATAGCCATTGCGGAATTGTTATTTTATATTTAGGTTCTAATTTACCCCCTTTTACGATCAATCGATTTCCTGAACCCAATGTTATGGTTTCTCTGTTTATTTTATTTAACCAAACATAATTATGGCGATCCGCAAACCAAAAGAAAAGTCGTTTGACTTTCACGTTTTGGCATCCTTCCAATAGTTTTTGAAGGCTTCGTGGTGATAAGGTTGTCAATCCTTGCATGAGTTGGTCAGCATGTTCAAAGGTTGTTTTTTGGGGAACATCCAAAAGCACTTCCAAAAAGGCTCTTTCGGGGGTAGAAAGTAGTAGATTTTTATTTTCATTTCCCCAATCCCTTTGCATTGTAAATGCATAGTATGGCTTATTCTCTTCTTGGTGTATTTCAAGTAGGCCTTTGATTGTATGTTTAACAAATTTCACATTCAAAGCCAAAGTAGTAACCCATTCGGGCAGTGGATCTTTCCCATACAAATGAACTATTTTTGCGTCAGATAAGGACAAGTAATGGGCCAAACCCTGCAATTCAAGTGAAGTTAAACCACCCACAACCAAATCTGTTTTCAATATCGTCTGCAAAGAAAATGCCACCGACTGCCAAGTTATTTTGGAAGAATTTCTAACATAGACTCCTTTACTGATGGATTCTAACTGATTACTCTTTACCAAATTGTCTATTGCATGACGACTAAAATTCTTTTCCATTAGCCATTTTCTGGTGGCAACCACTCCTTCAGGCATCATGTCATATAGTTCTTTTCTGCGGGTTACATTAAGTGCCATAATTTAATAATATTGATTACTGCGGTGATTATCGCCGCAAAACAAAGATAATATAAATAAATCTATTTACAAAACGTTGCTATAACGGCGATAATCGCCGTTATTTGAGGCTTATCGCTTTATAGAGTTAAAACCTTTTCAAATTAATTATTGATTGAATATTTATAAATAAGCAAACTCGATTTATAGTAAATTACTAGAAATAGAGATTTGCTCAGAATCTTTACTGCGTGCTTCAAAATCATGAAAACACTCATTATTTACCGAATGATTACCCTATCTTGATCATGGTTTTAAATACTTATTAATCATATATTTTGTAATCGGCTTTAAAGTTTTTCCAGTAGTGGGATGCAATCCTGGTTGATTGAAAAGTTCTATCTTGCCCTCAATTTTAGTATACCAAACGCATGGTTCGCCATTTTCAAAATAGCATTTTATGGTCTTTGGATCTAGTTTTTTTAAACTTAATCTTTCTTTATTTATTGGTATACGTGGGTCTAAAAAACTACTGCTCTCTGTGGAGCAATCTACTACTTCATAATGATTGGTATTCCATTGCATACATTCTTTTTTAGGAAGTAATGTGACCACTCCAATTCCTAGACTACACAACACAGCACCTTTAGTCAATACCTTTTTATATCGGTCTAGTATTGATTTATTTTGATAACCTTTTATCGCTATGCCCTCTTCAGAAACTAAAGATAGTACCGCTTCTTCTTTTTTGCCTTTTATCACTTGTAAAGACTCCTCCTCTATTTTTATCTCCTTCCCAACATTTGTAAAAAAACTATGAAAAGGTCTTGGACTAAAATCCACCAAAATGGCGGCCAATTCTATTCTGTTTCTATTTTCAGAATTCTTCTCTCCCTTTAAAAAGGAAATCACCGATTTTAATTTTCCAATTTCAAAATTTTCTATGGCTCTAGTCAATTTCTCCCCTTCTTTTGCATTAAAAAAATACCTGAAGACCATTTCATCTTTTGGATTCAACTCGTTTTCTGCCTTCCTCAAACACAAATCTCTCAGTTGTGCAGGTGTTACATTGGACAAATCACCACTACCATAAACACCCACTCTTTTTATCGCTTGAAATTGCGCTTTTATCCCCTCTTTATATTCTTCAAAAGTAATTGTACTCATAAACACCAACGGATTGTATTAGAATTAGTAGAACGCAATGGAATTACTGGAATTATCGGAATCACCTTAGTCTTAGCACCTAGAAACATCATTCCTTTGCTTCAGAATTAGTTCTTGTTCTATTTCGCGATACGAACAAATGTACAAAACTAGTTTAAAAAAAGTGGGCTAAACAGTGGGTTAGATTTATCCGGGAAGTATAAATTCTGGATCAACTATTTTAGCACACTTCACTTCCCAGTAGCATCAATCCAAAGGGCTTTTAAGGAAACACTCCTTATCCAAAAATTTTCGATTTCATGATCGAACAGCCCTTCCTATGTCTAATTTTTAAATCAAATCCAATGAAAAAAATAATTGTCCTTTTATGTTTTATAACAAGCAGTATTACTTTTGTTTCCTGTACCAATGATGATCTAGAGTCTACTACAACCCCTTCAAAACAACAACTAACTGCAGATAGTGATTTAGGAGGAAACTCAACGGGTCAAACCCCAACAACTCCGCCAAAAAAATAAAATATGATGTTCTATTAATTGGAATTAATTTGATATTTTCGGGGAATGTTTCAAAAAATACATTTCCCGTTTTTTATTTCTCTACTCCTTTTTGGTTGTTTTTTCTTTTCTTGTACTCGTAAAACTCCTACTGTAAACGAGGTAACCCCAGTTAGCCCTTATCATCAATATATTACCCCCGCAGAAGATTTTTATGCCAAGGGTATATACGATAGTGCTTATTATTACTACAATCAAATTCGAACGCAGAGCAATACCAAAATTGAAGGGGATAAAATTGTCTATGCCTTGCTCAAAATGGCAGCTATTCAGCAAACGCAAGGTGATTATGTAGGGAGTGAAGCTACGGCTACCGAAGCCTTATCGTTTTTTCAAAAAAACACCGAAGCCCAATACAAAGTGGCCATTTACAACACCCTAGGTATTAATTACCAACATCTTTTTGATTACGCGAATGCCATTCGGTATTATCAAAAAGCAAGTAACTTGGCCGACACACCGCTACAAAAAGCAGTCATTCAAAACAACATCGCTGTGGTGTATATGGAACAAAAGCGCTACAAGCAAGCTATTCAGCTATTGACTATTCTCTCTCAATCTCCTATCGTACCGAATAATTTGGAGCATCAAGCCCGAGTTTTGGACAATTTGGGCGTTTGTTATTTTAAAATCCAAGACTCCAGAAGTGGTGCTTATTTAAAGAAAGCATTAGCTATTCATCAACAGTTGCAATTTGATTATGGCTTGATTACCAGTTACAGCAATTTGGCAAAATACTATCAAAAGAGTCAACCCCAATTGGCTTTTACCTATGCCCAACAATCCTATACCAAAGCTACTGCCATCCAGAGTACTGAAGATCGTTTGTTAGCCCTAGCCCTCTTAATGGAAGTAAGTACGCCTTCACAACTTCCTACCTACACTAAACACTACCTGCAACTTAACGACAGTATTAGCAAAGTCAAGCAAATCGCGAAAAATCAGTTTGCCAAAATCAAATACGATGCGACTCAAGAGCGCAATGAGAATTTACAATTAAAAGCGGCAAAAGCAGAAAATGACTTGGCCTTAGCAAATGAAAAATTCAACAATTACATACTATTTTTTATATTGTTGCTACTAATGATCTCGGTGGTGTTATTGTATTTCTACCTGCAAAACAAAAGCAAGAAAGAAAAACAAGCCGCTATTTATGAAAGTGAAACTCGGATTGCCAAAAAACTGCACGACGAGTTGGCCAATGATGTCTATCAAACCATTGCTTTTGCTGAAACTCAAGACTTGCACAACCCTGTGCAGAAAGAAACGCTATTGGATAATTTGGATAAAATTTACACACGAACGCGAAATATATCCCGTGAAAACAGTCTCATTGGTACCGGCGATTCCTACGAAATGGAGTTAAAAGAAATGCTTTCGGGCTTTTCATCTTCCCATGTACAAATCATTTTAAAAGACGTAAACGTAATTCCTTGGAACAAAGTGGCAGATGAGAAAAAAATTGCACTCTATCGGATCCTACAAGAACTCATGGTTAACATGAAAAAACACAGCCATGGTTCCTTTGCAATCCTACGTTTTGAAGCCGATTCCAAACAATACTTGGTGCACTATTCAGACAATGGCATCGGTATTCCCGATCCGATTCCTTCAAAAAATGGCCTTCATAATGTGGAAAACCGTATTCATGCTATTGGCGGAAGTATTATTTTTGACACATCAAGTTCAAAAGGGCTTAAAATCAAACTAACGTTTCCTAAATAAACCAAGTATGTTTCAAAAAGTTTTGATCGTAGATGATATTGATTTCAATGATGTAGCAGCCGTCAGTGTACTAGAAGCTTTGGCTGTACCTCAAATAGACTTTGCTAAATACTGTGATGATGCCTTGCTCAAACTCAAAAGAGGCTATCTAGAGCATGAACCTTATGATTTATTGATTACCGATTTATCGTTCAAAGCCGACCATCGAACCAATCAACTTACATCGGGTGAAGCCTTAATCGAAGCGGTAAAAGGATTGTTTCCGGAAATCAAAATCATTGCTTTTTCTATCGAAGACAAATCCTATCGCATCAAATCCTTGTTTGACCAATTGGACATCAACGCTTTTGTCATGAAAGGACGCAACACCATGATCGAGCTACGCAAAGCCGTAGAAGCCGTGGCGAGTCAAGACGCTCCCTACTTACCCGCAGATTTGCAGTATATTTTTCAGGATAAATTGATCAACGAAATTGATGATTATGACATCCAACTGCTGGAGTATCTCTCAAAAGGCGTTTCTCAGGAAGCGATGGAATCCGTTTTGAAACAAGCCGGTATTACGCCCAATAGCAAAAGCACCATCGAAAAACGCATCAGTAAACTCAAAATCTACTTCAAAGCACTTAATACAACCCATTTGGTATCGATTACCAAAGATTTAGGGTTGATTTAAAATAAAAATCCTCTTCCTCCAATAATTACGGTAATAAAAAAACACCCCTTTACGGTTTCCCGTAAGGAAGTTTTGGCATAGGACACTACTTTTGATTTCGTTCAAAAATAATCCCTATGTCGCCTTCTTACAATACCAAAACGTTAGTTTGTCTTTTATTATCTTGCTTTTCGCTTGTTTGGGCCAAAGGAAAAGTTGCTCAATCTTTATCAATCGAAATTGATGAATATAGTGGCAACGCAACATTTTCAAAAGATCCGAATGATTGCTGTTCTTATATGCAATTACCTGCACTAAAAGCATTCCAAAACACTTATTTCATGCCTTCTAAAAGAATTAAATTCTCTAAAAAACGAAAAGGAAAAATAGCCTTTACAGAATAATAACCCATTTTTTTACAAAATGAGGGAAACCGTAAGGAATTGAATTTTGAACTGTTTAAGTTTGATAGATTAAATAAAATGGAGTCCAGAGATCAATTCATTAAATGGAATCTATTTAAACAAAAAAAGGGTCAGACTAAGAAATGGTATCAAGATTTAAGGAAAAAAAATTAAAACTTCTATTCCTTAAAACTTTTCAGATCGCAGTTATTAGACGCCTAATATCTTAAGAACAAAATGATTATTTACACTTTAATGCCCAACTTTGATATTAATCATATATAATGACCCAGTTTTTAAATAAAATTGCAATTCTTAAAAAAAAGTAAAAAATCATTAGAAATGGGGATAGGAATTAATATTTTTTTTTCTATAACTTTAGAAAAAAGAAGTTAATAAAAATAATTTAGTTAAGAATCTGATAATCAATAAAATTTTAAACATTCAAGCGATAAGATTAATCAAATACTATTGTTTAATAACATAAAACATTAAAATTTAATTTAAAATGGCAATTAATTTACAAAAAGGACAAAAAATCGATATTGGGTTATCGAAAATCACTGTTGGGTTGGGTTGGGATCCAAATGAAGGAACAGGAAATGATTTTGATTTAGATGCGTCTGCAATTATGATTAATTCAGAACGTAAACTTTTAGGAGAAAATTATTTTATTTTTTACAACAATCTAAATTCTCCAGATGGTGCTTTGGAACATACTGGTGATGACCCAACTGGTGGTAATAGTGATGGTGATGATGATGAAGCAATAAAAGTTGATTTAAACAAAATTGACACCAAAGTTCAAGAAATACTTTTTGTAGTTACAATTGAAGATTTTGAAAGAAGAAAACAAAATTTTGGACAAGTTAGAAATTCATACATTAGGATCGTTGATGATGCTACTTGTCAAGAGATTGCGAAATATGAGTTGGATGAGGATTTTTCAATAGAAACAGGAGTTGAATTCGGCAGATTATACAAAAGAAATGGTCAATGGAAATTTGAAGCTTCTGGAATTGGTTACAAAGCTGATTTAGGATTCTTTCTAGAAAAATATTATTCAGGTACTATTATTAAATAAACATTAAAATGGCAATTAATCTTCAAAAGGGTCAAACAATTGATCTAAGAAAAAACGATAGAGGCGAAACATTCGATTTATCACAAGTAACAATTGGTTTAGGTTGGGATGTAAAACAAAAAGAAAATGGTTTTTTAAGTAAACTTTTTGGAGGTTCCAATGAAGAAGAGTACGACTTAGATGTTATTGCATTTTTGCTTGATTCAAATGGAAAAGTCGCTAATCTTGGTCGTGATTTAACTTTTTCAAATGGCAATAAAGTTGGGTTACACGGGGGTGATGTTGTTTATTTTAACAGTATGACTTATCCATCAGGAACAGGTACTTCAAATATGCTTTTTCCAGAGGGTGCTTCAAAATATACTATGCAGCAAAAAATCAACCAACTTTTAAATAATGGTGAACTTATCGTTCATACTGGAGATAATTTAACTGGAGAAGGAGATGGTGATGACGAACAAATTATTATTAAGCTAGATGCATTACCAGCAAAAATTGAAAAAATAATCTTTTTAGTGTGTATCTATCAAGGGATAAGTAAAAATCAACAGTTTGGTAAAGTAGAAAATGCTTTTATTAGAGCATGCGATAAGAATAACAAAGAAATTGCAAAATATACACTATCAAATAGTCCAGAGTTAGAAAACAAACACTCTTTAATTTTTGGAGAAACCTATCGACATAATGGAGGTTGGAAATTCAGAGCGATTGGAGAACCACTTCATACAGATAATTTTGTGGATATTCTAAAAAAATATGTGAACTAAAAAATTGAAATTGAAATTAGAATATTCAAACTATCAACATCTTTCTTTTGATTTATGGTTAACATTAATAAAGTCAAATCCACAATTTAAGAGTAAGAGGAATTTACTATTTAAAGATTTTTTTGAAGTAGATTGTACAATTGAGAAGGTAACAGAGGTTGTAAGGTATTATGATGTTTTGTGTAACAATATAAATGAGAAGACAGGGTTAAACATTGATACGTTTGAGATTTATTATTTAATACTAAATGCCTTAAATGTTAAGGTTAATGATTTTGAAATTGAGAAATTAAGTGCCTTTTATAAAGAAACAGAATTGTTATTTATGAAATTCAAACCCGATTTAATTTATCCAAAAATTCGATTACTGTTTGATGAAATTGTTGAACAAGAAAAAACGATAAGCATCTTAAGTAACACAGGATTTATAAAAGGTGAAACTTTAAAAAAGTTGCTTTCGTATTACGAATTGAATAGTTACTTTTCATTTCAAATTTATTCTGATGAAACTGGATTATCAAAACCAAATAATGAAATATTTCAGTTGGTTTATAATCAAATAGAGCGTTTAAAAATAGTAGAGAAAAAGCAGGTTTTACACATAGGAGATAATATAATAGCAGATTATAGTGGAGCAATCAAATTTGGTTTTGAGGCTTTGTTAATTAAAATTTAAAAAGTGAAGAGTAGTTATAGTTTACATAAAATTATCCATGAAAACGAATATCCATTTGATGCAAATGAATATAGCTGGTTTAAATTTGGCGATAAGCACTATGCAGAAAAATTCGCGGGAGAATTGTTTGAGGGATTTATAGAAAAATACAGCGATTTGCTTTTATCTAACAAAGAAATTGTCATTCTGCCAAGTCCTTATTTATCAATACCTACAGCTTCGAATTTTTTGTGCCATTATTTTAAAAAGCATTTAAATTGCTTTCTGTTTAAGAATAATAGAAAAGCAAGTATTGAATCTAAAATTTACAGAAATCAAACTTATGTTACTGATTATGGTAATTTAAGCTTTGATGAAAGGTTACAATTAATTTCAAATGATACTTATTATATAGACCAAAAATTCATAAATGATAAGCTGTGTATTTTTGTTGATGACATTAAGATTACTGGAAGTCATGAGCACACAGTTAATAAAATATTGAATCAATATGGTGTAAAAGGAGAATTTGTTTTTGTCTATTTTGCGGAATTAGTAAACAAAAATATTCATCCAAAAATTGAAAATCATTACAATTACTTCGCTATAAAAAATCTACAGGATATAGTAACTATTATTAACAAAAATAAATTTCAATATAACACAAGAATAATTAAATACATATTGAAGCTTGATCGAGAACAATTTAATTTCTTGATGAATAATATATCAATCGCTAAATGTGATGAATTGTTTCATTTAGCTATTAGTAACAATTATCATCAAATTTCTGAATATCAAACGAATATTAATCAAATAAATAATTACCAATTATGGCAATCAACTTACAAAAAGGACAAAGAGAAAATATAAATGCTCCAAAGTTCACAATTGGATTAGGATGGGACACAAACAGTAGCTCTACTGGATCAGGTTTTGATTTAGATGCATCCGTTTTTATTTTAGGGGAAAATAAAAAACTTGTTTCAGATGAACATTTTGTTTTCTTCAACAATTTAAAGTCTCCAGATGATTCGGTTATCCATACTGGTGATAATCTAACTGGCGATGGCGATGGCGATGATGAGCAAATTAAAATTGATTTGACAAAAATTAATTCTGCTGTTAAAGAGATTTGCATTGTTGTGACAATTCACGAAGCAGAAGCTAGAAAACAAAACTTTGGCCAAGTTCGTAATTCATTTATTCGAATTGTTGATGATAGCAATAATATAGAATTAGTGAAATATGAATTAGAAGAAGATTTTTCAATTGAAACAGCTGTCGAATTCGGAAGAATTTATAATAAAGATGGGCAATGGAAATTTGAAGCTATTGGAATGGGGCAAAAAGGTGGATTGGAAGACTTTTTAAATAAATACAACTAAATAAATATATAAATGGCAATAAATCTTCAAAAAGGTCAAAGAATAAACCTTGTAAAAAGTAGTGGAAGTACATTACAAAACATTTGTGTTGGTATAAACTGGGGGGCAATAGAAAAAAAAGGCTTTTTTGGTAACACCAAAAAAGAAGCAGTTGACTTGGATGCATCTTGTGCTTTGTATGATGATAATAAAAATTTGTTAGAAGTTATTTACTTCGGAAATCTTCGCTCTAAAGATGGTTCCATAGCCCATAGTGGAGATGATTTAACAGGAGATTTGGGTGGGGATGATGGATTAGACAATGAAATTATTACACTTGATTTTTCAAAACTAAATCCTTCAGTTAGTAATGTAGCTTTCGTTTTAAACAGTTTTCAAGGACACGATTTTGGAACAATTCCATTTGCTTCTATTAGAATTTACGAAGGAACACCAACAAGAGTAAACGAGGTTTTCGCAACATTTGATATTGCAAACGGTTCAGGTTTTGCAGGTCACGTTTCTATGGTTATGGGTGTTTTTTACAAGAAAAATAACGAATGGAAATTCAATGCCATTGGAGAACCTACAAGAGACAAAAAATTAGAACAAACATTAAGCACTGTAACCAATCAATATTTATAAAATGAGAAGACTACCCGTATATTTATTATTGGACACTTCTGGCTCAATGTCAGGAGAACCAATTGAAGCAGTAAAAAATGGAGTTCAAATAATGATTAGTTCATTACGCCAAAATCCACAAGCTATCGAAACAGCTTTTTTAAGTGTTATAACTTTTGATAGTACAGCTCAACAAATTATTCCGTTGACGGATTTAGCATCTTTTCAAATGGTCGATATTAAAGCAACTGGAGTAACCGCTCTTGGAGAAGCTTTAAAATTAGTAGCCCATAAAATTGATACTGAAGTAGCCAAAACAACTACTGAACAAAAAGGTGATTGGAAACCTCTGGTGTTCATTATGACTGATGGGATTCCTACTGATGACTGGCAAAATGGATTAAATGAATTCAAAAAATCTAAAGTTGCTTTTACGGTTGCTTGTGCAGCAGGAAGTGGAGCTGATGCTAATATTTTGAAACAAATTACAGATAATGTAGTTAGTTTAGATACTGCTGATAGTGCAAGCATTGGTAAATTCTTTCAATGGGTGACTGCTTCTATTGGAGTAAGCTCTACAAAAGTAGAAGATTCCGGAAAAGAAGTTACAGGACTGAATGAATTGCCTCCTCCACCATCTGAATTAAATATTGTCGTTTAAATCCTAAAAATATGAGCAAATTTGGATTTTCATTTTCTTTAAATCGACTTTTAGGTATTACTAGTGCCAAACAAAGTTTTGCTAGAAAAACAGGCGTTCCAACCACTAGAGGTGGTGTAGAGAGAAAATTAGGCAATTTAATAATTAAATCGTTATTCGGAAAAAAATAATATGAGAAGACTACCAGTATATTTTTTATTAGATACATCAGGTTCCATGTACGGTGAACCGATTCAAGCATTAAATAATGCTTTGAGTGGTATGATTAACACTTTACGTTCAGATGCTCAAGCGTTAGATTCTCTTTGGATAAGTATTATAACTTATGACAGGGAAGTAAAGGAAATTGTCCCATTAACAGAATTGGTTAGTTTTCAACTTCCAGAAATAACATGCCCGCAAAGCGGTCCGACAAATACTGGAGCAGGTTTAGAATTTGTTATTCAAAAAGTAAAAAAAGATGTTATAAAAGGTTCATCCTCTCAAAAAGGAGATTGGAAGCCACTACTTTTTGTTTTTACTGATGGCAAACCTTCTGATATACAATTATACAGAGAAAAAACACCCGAAATTAAGAGTCTAAACTTTGGTGCTGTTGTGGGTTGTGCTGCTGGTCATATGGCTAACGATGATATCCTAAAAGAATTAACAGATAATGTAGTTCATTTAGATTCAGCTGATAGCTCAACCCTAAAACAATTCTTTAAATGGGTTTCAGAAACGATTGAACAAGGCAATAAAAGTCAAGGAACAGGAGAAAGTGTAACATTACCACCACCACCAAGTGAAATAACGGTTGTAATATGATGCAATTAATTCCGATTTTTATAAATATTCTTATTGTTGGGTTGTTTTTATATTCAAAATTATTGCCGTATAAAGACAAATTGAATCCACAATACAAAAATATTTTTGATTTTTTCAACAGTCTTTTTTCTCCAATTTTTATTTTTTTAAAAAATATGGTTAAACCTTTTCAAATTGGAATAGGATTGTCTGTTGATATGTCTCAAATTGTGCTTTTAATTATCTTTTTAATGCTCTTAAATTTTTTTTAAAATGAAGATTGTATTTTGGACTACCATTTGGTATAATTAAACACAGTGTGATATTTACTAATAAAATAAAAACGAATTAAGTATTAAATAACAATAAAACTAATGTCAAATTTCTATTGTGAATACTGTGGAACTAAAAGCTCAAGTATTTCAAGTTTAACTGCAAACTCTTGTCATCGTCACATTTTAGGAAGTGGAAAAGGGAAGCATAAATTGTATGAAGGAACTGAAAAAAACCAATATAGTTGTAAATATTGTGGCACTTCTTCATCAAATATTTCTGGATTAACTGGAAATTCTTGTCATAGACATCCAAACGGTAGTGGAAAAGGAAAACACTCACCTTCACTATAGCAACAGCAACTAACCAATAAAAAAAAAAATGAATAACGAAGCCAAAAATGATGCTGATAAATTAATTGAATATTCGAATAAAATAGAAATAATTCAGGAAAAACAACTTCAAATCATCCAATTTAATAATGAAAGAATTGACAAGGTTATTGATTTTGCTGGAAAACTTGTAACTGTTGGAGAATTAATCAATGAAAATAAAAGATTAGATAATGAAAGGATAAATCTTCAAAATCAATTTAGTCAAATTCTTTATAAACATCAAAGAAATATGACTGTAATTGAAAAAAGATTTGAAGAAAGAGGTTTAGTTTTTTCAAAATACTTTGAGGTAATTGATAAAGGCCTTGAAACAGGTAATGATAATTTAGTCTTGATGGGGTTATCAGCTGTAAATAGTTTAGTAATCACAGATCCTTTACAAGAGATCCAAAATACATTAAGTATTTTAGAAAGCAACGATACACTTGAATTAGATTTTTAAAAATGAAAAAAATATTTTACATATTACTATCTATTATGTTTGTGTCTTGTATCTCTAATACAGATTCTGAAAAACAAATATTAGACTCTAAAATTTTAGAGAATATAACATCTCTCAATTTTAAGGTAGAAGAGCTAAATAAGGTTGATACAGTATTAAAAAAAGAAGCTTTAGCTAATTGGAATTCAAAAGGTTTCTTCAACAAATACAAGTATTGGGTTTTATTTTCAGTGATATATTTTTTAATTGGAAATAAACTAAATTCAAAAGTTAGTAAAACCATTTATGATACTCGAAAGATTAAAACCGCTTATTTATATTTTATTTTTTCATCCTTTTTTGGTGGCCATTTTATATATTTAGGTAAATACTGGAAATATTGGATTTACTCTATTTTGTTATTAATGTTTTTACATATAAACACATTTATTACCTCAAACTTTTATAATAATCCAAGTGTTTTAATTTATACGATAAATGAAAATTTAGCCAGTAAAGTTATAATATGTCTGATTTTATTTTTTGCTACTATTGATTTATTTACTATTTCAATTCAAGTTTTTAGAATAAATAAATCGTTTAGAGATAATATTTCTCCTAAAATTTCAAAGGAAAGAGAACTTGCCTTTTTAGAAATCAAAAAATCATTAGAAATTAACAATAATTTAATGTTACAAGAATACAATCAATGGAAACAATAACTATATGTTAGACAATATATTAGACGGCATAATAGATCTTGGAAAAAACATAATTACTGGTGGTGGTTATGGTAGATTAGAAGATGAAAAAATAGAATTTGAAATATTAAAAAAAAGATATTCTCATATAAGCTCTTCTTTTTCAGATCTATACAAAGATCGTTTAGAAGCTTACACAAATCTTGAACATGAAAGACTTGAAGCGCATAGAAATTTTGTAATTGCAAAAAATTTATTAAAAAAATTTAAAAATGTTAGTAATAATCAAAATTCAAGAACAATTGATAATGTCACAAACGTAGTAATTAAGGATTTTCAACAGGAAAATTTTAACTACAATGATAGTTTTGGTAAAAATTTGGAAGCAATAACCAATACTTTTTCCACTTCTGTCGAAAACTCATTCAAAAGACATAAAGGTAGAAACATTAAAGATATTTCAAAAGATGAATTTTTGTTAGAAGCTGGGGTAGTTGCAATTGAGACAATATTCGAAGGTTTTTCACAGGCTTTAAAGTATAATGGTGAAATACAGAAACAGAGAAAACAAATACAACGAGAAAAACAACGTGTAATATCTATAATTAATAAATTATTTTCCGATGCAGAAATTGTTTACACAGAAACACGACGAATAATTGAAGTTGGAAAAGTTCTAAATGTAAATAATAGTGTTTTTACAACAAAATATTCTGAAATAAATAACTTCGTATCAAGACAACCAATATTAAAGCAATTCTGGAACGAAATAAGTTCAAACAAAATTACACCAACAGCTGACATAAATTTAAAAATTGCTCAATTAATGAATATCTGTGCAGGTTATAATAAAACTGACAAGGGAACATCAATAAAATGAAAAAAAATATATGTCTAAGCCATATATTAAAGTAGAGAACTAAAATTTAATAATGAATTTTATTACTAACATGTTTTTAGAAAATTTAGAGTTGTATTTGAATTTAATAACAGAAAAACTATGAGAAGATTACCAATATATTTCCTAATAGACATTTCAGAATCAATGGTTGGCGAACCTATTCAACAAGTTGAAGAAGGATTAGCAACAATTATCCAAGCACTAAAAACAGATCCACATGCTTTGGAAACTGTTTTTGTTTCTATTATAGTTTTTGCTGGCCAACCAAAAACATTAGTCCCTTTGCAAGAAATTGTCAGTTTCTATCCTCCAAAATTCCCTATCGGTAGCGGAACTTCACTAAGTAAAGGTTTGGGGCATTTAATGCATGAATTGAGAACTAATATTGTCAAAACAACTTATGAAGTAAAAGGAGATTGGAAACCAATTGTATTTCTATTTACTGATGGTGTGCCAACGGATGATAGCCAAGCAGCCATAAATGAGTGGAAACAAAATTGGCAAAGAACTGCCAATTTAATTGCTGTTTCCTTTGGAAACAATACGGATGCTCATCTACTCGGTGAATTAACAGACACGGTATTAGAATTCAAAAACACTAATGTGCAATCTTATAAAGAATTTTTCAAATGGGTTACAGATTCTATTAAGACAAGTAGTATAAGTGTTGAGAGTAATTCAACTGGATTTGAATTAGCAAAATTGGATGGTGTTACTATTGAAAAGATTGACTTAACAAAATCAGAACCAAACCGCCAATTTGTAGATGATAATTTTGTAGTACTAAATGGTAAATGTCAAAATACCAAAAGACCCTACCTAATGAAATACCGTAAAACAATTGCGCCTTCAAGTTTTGCTGGTATTGAATTAGGGACTAAAAGTTACAGACTAGTTGGAGCGTATCAAGTTGATAATTCTTATTTTGAATTGGCAGACAACACTAATTTTTCTAATAAAGTAAATACAGATGAATTAATTGGAGGTCCAACTTGTCCGTGTTGTGGTAATCAAATTGCTTTCGCTGTTTGTAGCTGTGGTAAAATTCATTGTATTGGTGATGAAGAATTGAGTACTTGTCCTTGGTGTGGTAATCAAGGGACTTATGGAAGTGGTGAAGGTGGTTTTGATGTAAATAGAACACAAGGATAATTCATGGAAGAAACAAAAAAATATATTCAGGCATTTTTATCACAAAATAAAATAGAAGTTCCGCCAAATAAATTGTCCCTTTTTGATGAATTTATTGCTAATGAACAGAATATAAATTCAGTTAAAATAATTCAAGAAAATCAGAAGGTAATTATGGCAAATTGGAAACTAAAAACAAGAATTGATGATATAATTTCTCATCAAATTTCGTTACCAAACGGTACAGTAAATAAAAAGTACGAAGCAAAATTTGATTTTATTACCTTAGGTTGGAATGACGTTATTTATTCTGAAATTAAAGATTTAGAAGAAACAGGTCTTGAATTTAATAATGATGAAGAATTGCTTTTTGGAAATCCATTAATAAGTGGAGATTTAAAAATAAAATTGTTATTTAGAATTGAAGGAGAAGCAGTAGATTCTAAATTAAATGAAAAAATAATAACAATTATTATAAATCCTGACCCTAAATCATTGTGGAAAGACATTGAAAGTGATAAAAATGATCCTTATTGGAAAGAGGATAATGTTAATGTGTCTGCTAGTTTTTTAGATAAAAATATAGTAATATCTTCTAAACGTGGCAGAAGTCACGCTAATGTGGGTTCTTTTAGAGACGATGATTTTGCATTCAAGAATATCAACGAAACAGGTTGGAGTGTGTTAGCAGTGTCAGATGGAGCAGGTTCTGCTAGTTTATCAAGGCAAGGTTCTAAAATGTCTTGCGATTTAGTGGTGTCTTATTTTGAAGAAAACTTCACGGAGGAATTTTTAAAAGAATTTGACGATAACCTTTTAAATCATCATAATAAAACAGATGAAGATTCATCAAAGAAAATAAGTCATTTTGTTTATGACAATCTTTCAAAAGCAGCGTGGTATGTCCATAAGGAATTAGAGAAATTTGCGATAAAACTTGAAAGACCATTAAAAGATTTACACGCCACTTTAATTTTTGCATTAGTCAAAAAATATGATTTTGGATATGCCATCTTAACTTTTGGTGTAGGAGATTGTCCAATAGGTATATTAAACAAAGATTTAACCGAAATAAAATTAATGAATTGGTTGGATGTTGGAGAATTTGGTGGAGGAACTCGTTTTATTACGATGCCGGAAATATTCCAAAGCGATAAATTCTCAACTCGATTTGGTTTTAAATTAGTCGATGATTTCTCTTATTTAATATTAATGACTGATGGAATCTATGACCCTAAATTTGTAGTTGAAGCAAATCTGGAAAAAATAGAAAATTGGAAGGATTTCCTTGAAGATTTAAATGGGAAAAACGAAGAAAATTGTAAAGTTGATTTCAATAAAGAAAATACAGAAATTGCAAATCAACTTTCTACTTGGATGGATTTTTGGAATCCAGGGAATCACGATGACAGAACACTTGCAATAATCTATTAGACTATGAGTATAATAACAGTAAAATCAATTAACGATACCTCTAAAACATATCAGTTTGTAGATAATGGCGAACCGATGCGTGGTGGAGTAAAAGATGTATTTTTTAGTCCTGATAAAAAATATGTTGTAGCTATTTTTAGAGATAAGTTAGATTTTAATCAAAAGGAAAGACTTCAAAGAATAACCAATCATTACTTACCTCAAATTCAAAATAAAGAAGCAGGAGATTATTATTTAAATGAAGTATATAGATGGCCAACAGATGTCATTGAACATAAAGGTTTAACAGGAATAATTGTTCCTATATATAATTCCAAATTTTTCTTTAAAAAAGGGTACGAAAGCAGTGATTTGATTCAAGGGAACGAAAAAAACGGTAAGTGGTTTGCAGGGGCAAAATTTAGAAATCCTCAATTTCCCTTGAAAGTGGCTAAATCCGAATTAGGTGATTGGTTAAGCTATTTTCAAGTGTGTGTTAATTTAACTCGTGGAGTCAAAAAAATGCACGCAATGGGATTGGCTCACTCTGATTTATCATACAATAATGTTCTTATAGATCCAGTAGAAAAATCTGCTTGTATGATTGATTTAGATGGTTTGGTAGTTCCTGGGATGTTTCCTGCAGAAGTAATTGGGACAGCTGAATTTATAGCACCTGAAGTACTATCTTCAAAACATTTAAACAAAACAGACCCTAATAGAAAATTACCAAACAGACTAACAGATTTACACGCCTTACCAGTACTTATTTATATGTTTCTTTTACATAGACATCCACTAAAAGGAGGTAAAGTTCACGATTTAGATACTGAAAAAGATGATTTATTATCGATGGGTGAGAAAGCAATGTTTATTGAGCATCCAAAAGACGCAACCAATAGACCTAAATTAAACCAAGTTTCTAAATGGGATTTGCCTTGGGCAGATATTGCAAAACTTCCATATTCTATTACTGGTCCGTATTTAAAAACTTTGTTTGACAAAGTTTTTATTGACGGTTTACACAATCCAATGCAAAGACCAACTGCTGAAGAATGGGAAATAGGATTGCTGAAAACAACCGATTTAATGCAGAAATGCCACAATGTTTCTTGTGAACAAAAATGGTATGTCTTTGATAATACAAATACACCTAAATGCCCATTTTGTGGCACCGCTCATAAAGGTACTTTGCCAATGTTAGATTTGTACTATCAATTTAAAGAATCTGTTTGGAAACCTGAAAATCATAGATTAATGGTTTATGATAATCAATATTTGTTTCAATGGCACGTTAATCGAAATGTTACCAGAAACGAAAAAACAACCGCAGAACAGAAAGTTCCAGTAGGTTATTTCACATTTCATAATAATAAATGGGTTTTCGTAAATCAAAAATTAACATCTATGAAAGATGTAACGGAAAATAAAGAAGTCCCAATCGGGTCAATGGTTGAATTAACCGATGGAAAAAAACTCTTATTATCAAAAGAAGATGGCGGAAGAGTAGTAGTAATAACAATGGCAAATAAATAAATAAATAAATAAATAACTTTTAAATTATAACAAATGAACAATCATCCAATAATATCGGAACACCCATGGTTAATAGTAACCTTTGCAATTTCAATAGTAGTAATGCTTTTACTAGATTTAGGCGTTTTTAGTAAAAAAAGTCATGAAGTTTCAAATAAGGAGGCTGTAACTTGGTCTCTAGTATGGATATCACTTTCCATGCTTTTTAGTGGGTTGGTATATTACTATGCTGGATCGGTAAAGTTTTATGAATTCCAATCAGCCTATTGGATAGAAAAAGCATTATCAGTAGATAACCTATTTGTATTTATTTTAGTCTTTAAATTTTTTGATGTAGCAAATTCAAATAAGCATAAAGTATTATTTTGGGGAATAATTGGTGCTTTAGTGCTAAGAGCAATTTTTATTTTTTCGGGAGCATTTTTAATTGAATTGACTTATTTAAACAAACTATTAGGTCTTGCAGGAATTCAAGGCTTCAAATACGATATTAATATAATTATGACTCTCTTCGGATTATTTTTAGTTTATGCAGGAATTAAATCTTGGTCAGCTGGAGATGAAGACGATGATGAAGATTATAATGATACTAGAGGAGCCAAGTTAATTAGAAGATTTTTCAGCGTAAGTGATAATTATGTAGGTGATAAATTCTTTACAATTGAGAATGGTAAAAAATTAGCAACTCCATTGTTAGTAGTTGTTGCTGTAATTGAATTTACAGATTTGCTTTTTGCAGTGGATTCAATACCTGCAATTTTTGCAATATCAAGCGACCCTTTTATACTTTATACATCTAATATCTTTGCGATACTTGGTTTAAGAGCCTTGTTTTTTCTTTTAGATAATTTCATTCATTTATTTAGTAAACTAACTTATGGTTTAGCTTTCATACTTTCATTTATTGGAATTAAAATGATAATAGCACCTTTCTACCACATTGAGTCTGTTTACTCATTAATGGTTATTGGTGGTATTTTAGCTTTATCTGTACTTGCATCTATTATGTTTCCTAATAAAGAGGAGGAAGAATTAGCAAAATAAATTGGTCAATATAAAAAATGCAATATTCTATTATTCGAAATAATCAAGTATTTGGTCCTTATGAAATAAGTACCATTCAATTGTATGTTAGTGAAGGTAAAATTTTGCTACAAGACAAAGTTGTCAATACTAATGGAAAAGATTTATCTGTTAGAGATGTTTTAAAATCGAATAAGTTAAAATATAGAATAAAAACTGGTAATTTTTTTAGTCAAATTCAGTCCTTTGGACTGAATTTGCTTTTACCAAAAGATTCCATTTCATACAAAACATTGAAGGGAGATAGTAAACTATTAATAATATCATTTATTGGTTTAGCTCCTGCTTTTTTGATTAGAATTACAAGTGCATCTGTTTTTACATTTTATGCAATTGCTTTATACTTCTCTCTCATTTGGGGATTGTTTTTTTATACCGTTTTTAAAACAACCCAAGTTTCAGTAAAAAAACAATTTTCATTTTTTTTACTGTACAAATTCTTGTCTTTATTAGTGTCGATATCTTAAATATAAATCAATTCAATCCTTTTTACAGACTAATTGACGAAAACGATTCGTTTATTAATCAGGTAATCGGCTATGTTTTTGGTGTTGGCATATTTGAAGAATTGATAAAATTAATTCCAGTATTTTTTTTTATTAAACATTCTAAAGAGCCCTTACTTCCACAAACTGTTGTGTTTTATGGTTTAATTTCAGGGATTGGTTTTGGTGTATTTGAAGGTGTTATATATCAAATAAGTGTCAATTCAAAATTAGATTATAACAGCTCCTTTTTTATGAACATTGCTAGATTAACTTCTCTTCCATTTCTTCACGCAGTTTGGTCAGGAATTAGCTCATACTTTATTGCTTTCTACTTCTTATATCCAACAAAAAGATATGCTATGTTTTTATTAGCAATAGTTATTCCTGCAATTCTTCACGGGTTATATGATGTATTTACCTGGTCTTTAATTGGGCTTTTTATTGCTTATTTTGGAGTTGCATTACTAATTATTTATCTGAAAAAAGCAAAAGAATTTCAATCAAAAATTACATTTTAAATCAAATTTAACTATGACTACAAGCCTCTTAAAGGTTTTCTTATCAATAATACTTTTCCTTTGTGTACTTGAAATGCCCTACGTCTATTTCCAATTCGTTCGCTTTGCTGCGTTCATGGGGTTTTCCTATTTAGCTTACCAGTCCAACCAACATGGAAAAACAAACGAAATAATGCTTTATGGAGGTCTTGCTTTGCTGTTTCAGCCTTTTTTCAAAATAGCATTAGGTAGAGAACTATGGAATTTCGTTGATGTAATTGTAGCTATAGGCCTATTGTGGTCTCTTTTTCAAAATGACGATAAAGCAAAATAATGAAAAACACTTTTGTATTACTCCTTTTCCTTTTTACAACACTCTCCTTTTCCCAAATCAAAATCCTCTCCTGGAACATCGAAAATTTAGGAAAATCAAAATCAGCACAAGAGATTGCTTTTATGGCGCAAACCATCAAAGACTACGATATTGTAGCCCTACAAGAAGTGGTAGCGGGCTATGGTGGTGCTCAGGCGGTAGCACTTTTAGCCGATGAACTAAATCGCAAAGGGAGTAAATGGGACTATGTGATTAGCGACCCTACAAGTAGTAGTGCCTACAAAACCGAGCGCTATGCCTTTTTATGGAAAACGGCACAACTTAAAAAGATAGGGCGCCCTTGGTTGGAGAAAAAGTTCCATTTAGAAATAGATCGCGAACCGTTTTATGCCACGTTCCAATACCAAAACAAGTCCTTCACCGTGGTGAACTTTCACGCCATTACCAAGAGCAAACAACCCGAGACCGAAATCAAATATTTCAAATTCTTACCTGCCCAATATCCCACGTTGAATTTGATTTTTGTAGGCGACTTCAATTGTCCCCAATCACACACTGTTTTTAATCCCTTACGAAAAATGGGCTATATACCACTCCTTATCAACCAAAAAACATCTCTAAAAAGGGAAACCAAAAACGGTCAAAGTCTGGCGTCAGAATTTGACAACATTTGGTATTCCAAACCGATTCAAAAGAAAAATGGCGGAGTGATTCATTTTTACAAAAGCTTCCCCTCCCTACAAGAAGCCAGAAAAATATCAGACCACATTCCGATTTGGATGGAATTTGCTCTAAATTAATAGATGACAGCTAAAATTGAAATATAATTTTTAATACCCACACTATTTAGTATACTACTACAAAATGATTAAAAAATCAAGGTCAATAGTTATGATAGTGATGACACTACTGCTTGGAAGTAGTTGGTGGTATTATTCAAAATATAGACTAGCCAAAAAATCAAATGATGCCATAGGAATTGAAGTACTGTATGAAAGACACACAAAAAGAATCAGCTGCTACTATTTCATCTATTATGGCTTACCTGAAAAAATAGAAAAAATAAACACAGTTGAAAAAAAACTTGGAACAAATACTAGAATTAAGTTTACTTAATTCGTTTTAATGAATTTAAAAAAAAGTAGAAAACAAAAAAAGCAAAATTTCTTGATCCGTATTTATTTATTTTAAAAAAAATATTTTCGGCAAAATTTCGGCAAAAATAGAAACAAAAAACCCCTAAAATCTTGAAAAACAAGAGATTAGAGGTTTTTAAAGTGCGGATAATAGGACTCGAACCTACACGCCTTGCGGCACCAGATCCTAAGTCTGGCATGTCTACCAATTTCACCATATCCGCGTAATTGTGGGTGCAAAGATAATCATATCTTCCAATTTTCAAAGGTTTTTTTAAAAAAAATATTCATTCTATTTTTTGTATTTTTGATTCTTAAAAAAATTTGATTCCATGGATGATATAAAATTATATGTTACAAAACACAAAGATCGCTTTATCAACGAGTTAATTGAATTATTAAAAATTCCTTCTGTAAGTGCCGACACCGCTTTTTCACAAGATGTTCTTGACACTGCAATGGCTGTAAAAGAAAGTTTAGTAAAAGCTGGATGCGATTTGGTCGAAATTTGCGAAACTGCAGGCTACCCAATTGTCTATGGAGAGAAAACAATCGATCCAAAATTACCTACTGTTTTGGTTTACGGCCACTATGATGTTCAACCTGCAGATCCAATAGAACTTTGGACTTCCCCACCATTTGAACCAATCATAAAAGAAACCGAGATACATCCAGAAGGCGCTATTTTTGCGCGCGGAGCTTGTGATGACAAAGGTCAAATGTACATGCATTTAAAAGCTTTTGAATATATGATCCAGACTAATTCATTGCCTTGCAACGTGAAATTCATGATTGAAGGTGAAGAAGAAGTTGGTAGTGTCAACCTTAAAACCTTTGTAGAAAACAACACTGAAAAACTTAGAAACGATGTGATTTTAATTTCAGACACTGGAATGATCTCCAATCAGCAACCATCTATCACTACGGGTCTTCGTGGTTTGAGCTATGTAGAAGTTGAAGTTACAGGGCCAAATCGTGATTTACACTCTGGACTATATGGGGGTGCCGTTGCTAATCCAATTAACGTTTTGGCAAAAATGATTGCTTCTTTACATGATGAAAACAACCACATTACCATTCCAGGATTTTATGATAATGTAGAAGAATTATCTCTGGAAGAAAGAGCAGAGATGGCCAAAGCACCGTTTAGTCTTGAAAACTACAAAAAAGCATTGAACCTAAACGATATTTATGGAGAAAGCGGCTATGTGACCAACGAAAGAAACTCAATTCGCCCAACATTGGATGTAAACGGAATCTGGGGAGGTTATACAGGAGAAGGTGCAAAAACAGTAATAGCAAGTAAGGCTTTCGCCAAAATCTCGATGCGATTAGTACCCAACCAAGATTGGGAAGTCATCACTGACTTGTTCACCAAACATTTCATCAATATTGCTCCCGCGGGAGTTACCGTAAAAGTTACACCTCATCACGGAGGTCAGGGCTATGTGACTCCAATAGATAGCATCGGTTACAAAGCAGCAAATATGGCTTACACCGATACCTTTGGTGTTCCCGCAATTCCGGTACGTTCAGGAGGAAGTATTCCTATTGTTGCCTTGTTCGAAAAAGAGCTGAAAAGCAAAACAATACTTATGGGATTTGGTCTTGACAGTGATGCCATTCACTCGCCAAACGAGCATTTTGGGATTTTCAATTACCTAAAAGGGATTGAAACCATTCCGTTATTTTACAAATATTTTGTGGAGCTATCCAAATAAGACTTCTTTAAAAATAACTAAATCCGTTCTGCAAAGAGCGGATTTTTTTTATGCTTTTCTGAAATGATATATATTTAATTTGAAGCTATTTCCTGCTATTCGTTACAATCTTATAAACCGAACACCGGCTCATAAGGATTTTCACTTCTATCAGGGCTAGGCCTTTTCGTTTTCATAAAACATTGGTTTTAAATATTAACCTGCATAAGAAATAAATATTTTCTATAAAAAAAACATTCAAAAAATTTTGCTGAATTAATTTTTATTCTACATTTGTAGAGTATCATCTATTTCTGTAGAGCAAAATCAATTCATGAAACACTTATTCATTACTTTATGTTTTATATTTAGCCTTATTGGATGCAAAACAGCTCCCATCAATCAAAAGGTAAACAAGAAAAGAGAAGGGCTTTGGATTGAACAATATTCAATTGACAGCACACAATACAAATCGGTTGGAAAGTATAAAAATGATGATCCCATAAAAAAGTGGCGTTATTACTTAAATGGAAAAATTATCAAAAGAGAAAAATACAAGGGAACCATTTGCAAAACAAAAACCTATTTTGAAAACGGAAAAATTCAATCAAAAGGACATACCAAAACAACCACAAATAATATTGAAATTCATTGGTTTTATGATGGAATTTGGAATTTCTACAATGAAAAAGGAAAACCAACTATTGTAAAAAAATACAATAATGGAGAATTAATTTCCGAAGTAGAACTGATTCAATAATTACAATTTCAAAGGCAATGGCAATTTCAATTATAAATATAAAAAAATAAAACATGCAACTATCCAACTCCGAAGAACAATTAATGGAACATCTTTGGCAACTCGAGAAAGCCTTTATGAAGGATTTACTCGAAGCATACCCAGAGCCCAAACCGGCCACTACAACAGTTGCCACTTTACTAAAGAGAATGATTGACAAGAAATTCGTTGCTTATAACGAATTTGGAAACTCAAGACAATATTATCCATTGGTCAAAAAAACCGATTATTTCTCGAAACACGTAAACGGATTGATTAGCAATTTCTTTAATAATTCGGCTTCGCAATTTGCTTCTTTCTTTACCACCGAAACCAATTTATCGGCATCTGAATTGGAAGAACTCAAAAAAATAATTGATAGTGAAATTCAAAAAAAGAAAAAATGATTGACTTTTTAATCAAATCCTCGATCAGCCTTTTGGCTCTTTTAATCTTTTACCATTTAGTGTTAGAAAAAGAAAAAATGAACCAATTCAATAGGTTTTACTTATTGTTCAGTCTTGTTTTTTCATTTGTAATTCCTTTCATTACAATAGAACTTTCAACCGAAATAATCCAATCTGTAAAAAACCCAGCAAACATTCTGTTTTTACAAGGAAGCTCACAAATAATAAAGGAAACAAATTATACCACTTATTGGCTTTGGATAATTTATGGAATAATTACACTATTTTGGAGCATCCGATTCATTAGGAATATTCTAAAAATCACTGCCAAAATAAAAACGAATACAACGCTAGATTATCATAATGCCAAACTCGTTTTGATACCAGAAAAAATACTTCCATATACTTTTCTTAATTATATCTTCATTAATGAAACTGATTATAACAACAGAAACATCGAAGCTGAATTATATGCTCATGAACTTACACATGTAAGGCAGATTCACACTTTGGACGTTCTATTAATCGAATTTTTGAAAACAATATTTTGGTTTAACCCGATTTTCATTTTTTATAAAAAAGCCATTCAACTCAACCATGAATTCTTGGCCGATGAATTTGTGATACGTTCTTATGAAAACATTCCGTTTTATCAATCTTTACTGGTATCCAAAGCAAATGTAAAGCAGCCTCTTCTTTTAGTTAGCAACTTAACCTTTTTAGCGACCAAAAAAAGACTTCTTATGATGACAAAAAACACAACACAAACCAAAGCCATTCTAAAACAAATCGCTTTAATTCCAGTTTTCGGTGCTGTTTTCTATTGTATTTCAATTAAAACTGTGGCTAGAGAAAACCCATCCATACATTTAGTTCAGACTAAAAACAGCATTTCCAAAAATGAAATTCAAAAAGAAAATCTTCCAAATAAAAAAGAATCTCTTCAAGAAACAAATACATTAAATCCAACTATAATAGAAAAAAATATAGCCCAAAAAAATCAAATTATAGATTCTATTAATACTGAAGCCAATCCTATAACGGAGATAACACAACCAGAATTTCCAGGAGGAGTTTTAGAATTTTATAAATTTATTGGTACCAATTTTAAAGTCCCTGCAGAATTAAAAACTGGTGGTAAAGTTTTTTTGACTTTTATAGTAGAAAAAGACGGAACACTTTCTGAATTCGAGGTTCTAAAGGATATGGGTTTTGGAACTGCGGATGAAGTTATTCGAGTATTAAAATTATCTCCAAAATGGATACCAGGAAAAGAAAAAAATGAGATGGTAAGGGTAAAATACAGTTTGCCAATTCAAATCGAACCAGAAAACAAATAGATAATAGCAACAAATCCGCCTCTTTCGGAGCGGATTTGAAAAAAAATCTAAAAAAAAAATCTAAAAAAAATTAAAAAAAAACCTTAACTAAAAACTTTATCGGGATTGTATCCCACATAGGGCATGTCCTGCTCATGGAACAGCACACCATATTCTTCCAATTCTTTCAAAATTGGCTGATATACTTCTTTTCGAATAGGAAGTTGCACACCTGGTGTTTTTATTTTTCCATTTAATATCAACAAAGTAGCCATCGCTACCGGCAATCCCACTGTTTTTGCCATTGCAGTATAGATTTGATCATCGCCAATACAAACCATTTTGGAATCAATTTGTTTTTCATCACCATCAAGAACGTATCCAAATTTGTGATACATTACAATCATATCCTTATCATTGGGCTGTAACGACCAACTTTCGGCTAATATTTTTTCAAGAATCTGAGCAGGTGTGGCATCTTTTAACCCTACTTTTTTATTGCGATTGAACAAATCCAATTCCAATAGCTTATCCCACATGATATCATCTTGATCAATTTTTAGAATTAAACGCATTTTAATTTCGACGGAATCAGTTGGATGGTAAGGCAAAAAGGAATTCACAAATTGTCTGTAAGTCATATTCTCCGTGTTCTCCATACTATAACTATCATCTGTCATTCCTAATTGAACAAACATATTCCAAGCTTTGGAAAAACCAACTCTACGAATAGTTCCTCTATATAAGGTAAGCACATCATCAAGGCCATAAACACTTCTATATTTCAGTGAATCCCTGTTCGAATACGCTTCAAATTTACCGTACCCTTCTACTTCTAAAAACTCTGTTCTTCGAAACAAACTCGTATAAGGGATGTATTTATAAGCCCCTTCCTGAATAAATTTTGCTGCACCGCCTTGTCCAGCAAGCACAACATTTCTTGGTGCCCAAGTAAATTTGTAATTCCAAAGATTAGTATCCGATTCAGGAGCTACAAGACCACCACAAAAAGATTCAAACAAAAGCATTTTTCCACCTTGATCCCTAATTTCATCAATTACTTTCATCGCACTCATATGATCAATTCCAGGATCAAGTCCAATTTCATTCATAAAAATTAGGCCGTTTGCTTTGGCTTGTTCATCCAATTCTTGCATCGCATCACTTATATAGGATGCAGTAACCAGATGTTTTTTATAAACAATACAATCTTTAGCTACTTCTATATGGAGGTGAGCGGGCAACATCGAAATTACTATAGTTGCGTTTTGAATGGCTTTCCCCCTTTGCTCCTTATCTAATATATCCAAAGCAATAGGAGTAGCATTCGGATGATTTTTTGTCTTTTTTTCGGCTAAAGCCAAAGATAAATCAGCAATTACAAGATGCAAATTTTCTGATTCCGATTTATTCAAAAGATATTGAATCAAAGAAGAAGCCGATCTTCCTGCACCAATAATAAGAATTGTTCTCATGAGTTGTCTTTATTTTACAATCGCGATTAAAAGATTCTGCCATTAAATAAAAAGCGGATATTTTTATCTTTATTTAAAATTGTATTATTCGTAATGAAATACATAATTATAACACAAACATACAATATTGTTGTATTTATAACAAGTTGTTTTTGAAAAAACATTTTAAATAAAATTTAGTTTTTCTTAAAAACGAATAAAACCTAAGTAAATTATGCAATTATGTTTAAAAAAAATACGTTCAAAGTTCAGCCATAAATTCTTTTTCTTTAAAAATAATAGAATACTTTTGTCTAAGAAAAATACATAAAAAATGGATAAAAAAATAGTTACAACAGCCGCACTATTTGGAATGGTTGCTATAATATTAGGTGCTTTTGGAGCACATGCCCTAAAAAAAGTACTGTCTGTAGAACAACTCACCACTTTTGAGACGGGTGTACGGTATCAAATGTACCATGCTTTATTTTTATTATTTATTGGAACAACTACGATAATCAATCAAAAAATCAAAAAAAGAATCTATAATTTAGTTGTTTATGGAGTGACTTTTTTTTCTGTCTCTATTTATTTCCTTGCGACCAACTCTTTGACCCATATTGACTTCAAAATGATGGGTTTCATTACTCCTGTTGGTGGTTTATTTCTTATTTCAGCATGGTTTGTTTTAATATTTGACTTAATAGCGCCTAAAAAAAAGAAAAATAATATTTAAATAGAATAAAAAAATAATTATACTTTTGCAGTGAAATAAACAACACTCAAAAATATTTATTTTTATGGACAACTACGCCTTAATTACGAAATCGATTTCGTTAAAAGAATTGGGAATTGAAAATGCAACGATTCAATATCAGCTGACTCCAAATGAGTTACAAGACATTACTATTCAAACTGGACAAGGAGTTGAAAATTCTACTGGAGCTTTAGCAGTTCTTACAGGAGAATTTACTGGACGCTCTCCACAAGACCGTTTTATTGTTAAAGATAGCATCACCCAAGACAAAGTATGGTGGGGTAAAGTAAATATTCCGTTTGAGCCTACAGCATTTGATGCTTTATACAAAAAAGTGACTACGTACTTATCAAACAAAGAAGTATTTGTAAGAGATGCTTATGTTTGCGCAGACACCAATTACAAATTAAATGTGCGTGTGGTAACAGAAACTGCCTGGGCCAATTTGTTTTGTCACAATATGTTTTTGAGACTTACAAAAGAAGAGCTAGAGCATTTTACTCCTGAGTGGACCGTAATTTGTGCAGCTGGTTTTGTTGCAGATCCAGTAATCGACGGAACACGTCAAGGCAATTTTGCTATTTTAGATTTCACAAAAAAGATTGCTTTAATTGGTGGTACAGGATATACAGGAGAAATGAAAAAAGGGATTTTTTCGGCTTTGAACTTTATTTTACCTGTTTTCAAAAATACCTTGCCAATGCATTGTAGCGCTAATGTTGGAAAAAATGGAGATACAGCCATCTTTTTTGGTTTATCAGGAACAGGGAAAACAACATTATCTGCAGATCCTGAGAGAAAATTAATTGGTGATGATGAGCATGGATGGACAAATGAGAATACCGTTTTCAATTTTGAAGGAGGCTGTTATGCCAAAGTAATCAATCTTACTGAGGAGAACGAACCTGATATTTTTAGAGCTATCAAAAAAGGAGCCATTCTTGAAAATATTGTTTTCAAATCAGGAACCAATGAAGTTGATTTTGAAGATGTTTCCATCACGCAAAACACAAGAGTTAGCTACCCTATCGAGCATATTGATAACATTCAACCAGGATCTATTGGGGAAAATCCAAAAAACATATTTTTCTTAACGGCAGATGCTTATGGAATTTTACCTCCAATTTCAAAATTAACTGCTGGACAAGCGGCCTATCATTTTATATCTGGATATACCGCAAAAGTAGCGGGAACTGAAGCAGGAGTTACTGAACCTCAACCCAATTTTTCAGCTTGTTTTGGTGCTCCATTCATGCCACTGCATCCAACAAAATATGCCGAAATGTTGAGCAAAAAAATGAAAGATGCCAATGTAAAAGTTTGGCTTATCAATACAGGATGGACTGGCGGCCCTTATGGTACAGGAAGTAGAATGAAATTGAAATATACCCGTGCCATGATTACTGCAGCTTTAAATGGAGAATTGGATACTGTTGCATTTGTAAATCATGACGTATTCGGAATTGCTATTCCACAAGTTTGTCCAGAAGTTCCAATCGAAATTTTAAATCCTAGAAATACTTGGGAAGACAAGGAATTATACGATAAAAAAGCCAGTGAACTGGCTCAAAAATTTGAAGATAATTTTGCTAAATTTAAAGAATTCGCCAATGCCGAAATATTGGCTGGTGCTCCAATTGCCTAAGTTTATTATTAATTTATTAAAAGAGCTGTTCGTTACTGGAGGGCACTGAAAAAGTCTCTCGAATAAGGAAAATGAAAATAACTGAAAAGGAGCGAAAACACTATGGTTTCGCTCCTTTTAGTTATTATAAGCCCCTTGTAATCTAAGAAGATTAAATTTGACTAAAAAAAGACGATTAAATAAAATCAAAGCCTTATTTAATCGCTTTTTTTAATGATTTTTGAAAATAGGGACTTTTTCAGTGCCCTCCGTTACTGAACAGCTCTTTTTTTTTTTGAATTAAAAACATAACCAAAAACAAATCAACATTTTAGGTCTATATTAACTTTTTGGCCTTAAATTTGCATCATCAATCAAAAATCAAATCAATCATGTTAAAACAATTTTTCATCCTCTGCTCAGGGGCCGACAAGAAGCTACTTGAAGGCTGCTCTGATGGCGAACAAACCAAATTTGTTGGTATTGGTGCCACTGTTTTTTTTACTGCTGTAATGGCTTTTATTGCCAGCGCTTATGCCCTTTTTACCGTTTTTGACAACGTTATTCCCGCTTTACTTTTTGGCTTTGTATGGAGTTTACTCATTTTTAATCTAGATCGTTTTATTGTCTCCACTATTCGAAAAAGAGATAGTTTTTCCAATGAATTTCTGCAAGCTACTCCACGAATTATATTGGCTTTCATCATTGCTATTGTGATTTCAAAACCTTTGGAAATCAAAATTTTTGAAAAAGAAATCAATACGGTTTTATTAAAAGAAAAAAATGCGATGGCCTTAAACAACAAAAAAGAAGTCGCTAACTATTTTCAATCGGATTTAGCCAAGAACAGAACCGAAATTACAAGTCTAAAAGCAGAAATCATAGCAAAAGAAAAGGAAGTAAACACACTCTATGAAACCTACATTAAAGAAGCTGAAGGAACTGCCGGTACAAAAAAACTAGGCAAAGGCCCCGTTTTTAAAGAAAAAATAGCCAAACACGATTTGGCAAAAAATGAATTGGATACCATTCGGAAAAACAATTTGGCCAAAATTGCTGTTTTGGAAAAAGGAACTAAAACTTTGCAAACCGATTTGGACAAAAAAGTAACTGAAACACAACCTATCATTGATGGATTTGATGGATTGATGGCTCGAATAAATGCCTTGAATAAATTGCCTTGGCTTCCTTCCTTTTTTATTATGCTATTGTTTTTGGCAATAGAAACCTCTCCTATTATTGCAAAATTATTATCACCCAGAGGAGAATATGATTATAAATTGGAAGACTTAGAAACGGCACTCAAAGCTACTATCGAACAAGACAAATACCAACGTCAGCTCTTAATAAAAACCAGTGCAACGATGCATGATAAAGTTTATGCTGATATTGCCGAAGATAAACAGCTTTATAATTTGCAAAGAAAGAATGCAACCGAATTATTAGAGCAGCAATCGAATAATTTTGTGGAGAAGCAAATGAAAACATTATAATTAAGTAAGCCTTTCAGCATTAACTGAAAGGCTTTTTTTTATTGATCAAAATCAAGTTAGGGCAAAAATGCAAATCCTTTTTTAGTTTTCCAAAGAAAATATTTTTCGAGTAAAACTTTATTAAAATCATACAGAATATTAGGAATCATAATTGCAAAAGAACGCGGTTTAAACAAGGAACTGGATATTATAAGTACTTCTTTTTTTCCAGCATCCATTATACAAAGTCCAGGAATTCGTCCCCAAGATTTTTTCACCAAATCTGTTCTTCCTTTGGCAGTACGTATAATATTCTCAGCTACAATTTTTCCTGTTTCATCAGATGGGTAGCCTGTTTTTGGAGATCCAAACGGGATGCTTTTTGGGGTAAAAGGCAACTTTACATCAACAGCAATTCCTGCTGCCCAAACATTTGGAACATAAAGATGTTTGTAATCGTCTCCAATTGGGATATAGCCTGCAGGAGTAGCTTTAAGATCTAGCGAATTTGTAACAAACTCAACACCTACAAAGGGCGGCATCAACATGGTAAAACGGCTTGGTAAAACTTCACCATTAGACAATTCTACTCCATCAGCAAAAACTTCTTTTACACCGACTTCTGTTCTGTAGTGAATATTGAACATTTTCATAAAAGTTTTGAGCATGGTTTCACCCATTGGCATTCCTCCTATTCCAAAATGTCCCAAATAATCTTCGGGAGTAATCCAATACAAATCGACTTTTTTGCGAATATTTTGTTCCCGTAACCATTTTTCGATATTGAATAAAAATTCATAAGCAGCTCCCATACAACCTGCATTTTGAGTAGCACCAATTACAATAGGCCCTGGGTTTTTCTTGAATTCCTCCAAGGTAGTTCGGATTTTCATAGCCCCGTTTGGAGTACCTATATAATGAGCAAATTCTTCAACTCCTGGGGCGATATCATATTTCACTTTTGGACCTGTGGCCACTACTAAATTATCGTATTTAAAATCCCCTTTGGTTGTAGACACCGTTTGGGTTGTAGTATCAACTTTTAGGGCTTCTGCGTGAACAAAATCAACACCTTTTTTCTTTAATACTTCTTCTTTTTTAAAAGAAATATCTTTTATTTCTCTTCTTCCAAAAGGCACCCAAATAAGGGATGGAATAAATAAAAACAAAGGGGATTTGTCTATCAAAATTACTTTGTGCTCCTCTTTGCCTTTTCTTTTTATTTCGAGTGCTGCCGTCATTCCAGCAAAGCTCCCTCCTACTACTACTGTCGTTGTCATAATTTTAAATTTTATAGTGTAAAGTTAAATTCACAAAATAATTTAAACAGTAACAATTATCACACAAGACCAAAAAAAACCCGACATGTATGAAGTGTCGGGTTGATTTATTTTTTTTGTAATAGACTACATATAACTCAAAATCTCTTTTTTGAAGGCGTCGTATTCGCCTTGTAAAATTAAACCATTATCGAGTAACTTTTTATAGTTTTGAAGCTTTGCAAAAAGTTCGTCTTGTGTCAATTCACTTGGCCTTTTTTCGGTTGAAGTGAAGGTATTGTCAATTATAGGCTCCGCATAATTTGAAACTACTGGCATAATTTCGGCATAATCCGTAATTTCTTCTGTTTCCATTTCTTCAATCATTTCAGACTCTTCAATTAATGTCGGAGCAATTTCTTCGGTAACAGGCGAAACAAAATTTGTATGATTTTTTAAAATATCCAATTGTTCTTTGGCATATGTAAATATTTTACGGGCTTGAATCTTCGGAATATAATCAATCGAAACTTGCATATCGGTTTTAGTTGAAAAAGAAAATTCTGATCCAAGAATATTTTCTTTGACAAAAGTCCCTTCAATATCATCCCATGTGTAATCAATAAAATTCATAGACAAGCCCAAATTTTTAGGCTGACAGATAATTATTCTTTTATTGGTCATTACAATACTGTCTGGAAGAACGGTCAATGCAGGTTTTTTTTGCACAGCAATATATCCAACTTCCTCATTTTTCATTAAAATATCCTTCAATTTTGATGTAACTTTCTCAATTGCTTTTGGATCTTGTTCTTCGTTTAAAAACTTTTTAATTTGTTCTTTCATCAGTAAATAATGTTTTTTTATTTATAACCCCACGAAAATTATCGAGAGAATTTTTTTTGAATTCCAGATGCACTTTATCAAATTTTTTTATAACCTTTTAATAGTGTGCAGAATATATTTTAAAATATATTTTTAATTCTTATCTTCACTACAAAAGTAATGTCTATTTTCTAATTCGACACAATAATTTGAAATTCTCAGACTAAAAAAACCGTTTTTAGCTATTAAATGTCATTTTATATCGACTAAATACCGTTTTTTTTGTTATAAAACAGAAAAGCTTTACTTTTATTTCATACCTTTAATTGATGAAAGTAAATAAAAAACGCTATGAGTCTAATAAAAATATTTCTAATTGAAGACGATGCTTTTTTTGGTGAAACCTTAAAATACCATTTAAAGTTAAATCCAGATTTTGAAGTTCATCTTTTTTACTCAGGAAAAGAGTGTTTAAGTCATTTGTATTTAAAGCCCGATATTATTTGTTTGGACTTTGGTTTGCCGGACATTTCTGGAGATTTGCTTTTAAAAAAAATAAAGGAAATCAATAATTCGATTCCAATAATAATCATAAGTGGACAAGAAGATATTGAAGTAGCTGTAGAATTCTTAAAATCTGGAGCTGACGATTATATTGTAAAAAACAACCACACCAAAGACTTGTTGTGGAACTCGATTATTAAAATTAAAGGGAATCTAAACTTAGTCCATGAAGTTGAAGAACTCAAAGAAAAATTAGAACAGAAATTTAGCTTTGAAAAAACAATTGTTGGTCAAAGTGAAGCTATAAAAAGTGTTTTTAATAAAATAAACAAGTCGATCAATACCAATATAAATGTTTCGATAACTGGAGAAACCGGAACAGGTAAAGAAGTAGTTGCCAAAGCCATACATTATAATTCCGAATTAAAAAGCAAGCCTTTTATTGCGGTAAACATGGCCGCCATTCCAAAAGAATTAGTAGAAAGTGAATTTTTTGGGCATGAAAAAGGGGCTTTCACAGGTGCTGATACTAGACGTATTGGAAAATTTGAACAAGCCGATGGAGGCACTATTTTTTTGGATGAAATAGCTGAATTGGATTTGAATCTTCAAAGTAAGTTACTTCGAGTTTTACAAGAAAGAGAAGTGGTACGATTAGGTGGATCCACAAAAATAAAATTCAATGCAAGGTTAATTATTGCAACTCATAAAGATTTGGCTCAAGAGGTCAAAAAAGGAACTTTTAGAGAAGATTTATATTATAGAATTATAGGATTACCTATTGAGTTGCCGCCTTTAAGAGAACGAGGAAATGATACCTTGCTATTGGCAAAGCATTTTATTGATTTGTTTGTAAAAGATAATAAAATGAAACCAATTATACTATCTAAAGAAGCAAAGGATAAATTATTGAAATATCCTTTTCCGGGAAATATTCGTGAATTGAAGTCGGTTATAGATCTAGCTTGTGTAATGTGTGAATCAAATGAAATTCTTGCCGATGATTTTTCATTTAACAGTATTCATGATACCGATTTTTTTCTTTCGGAAGAGAAAACACTAAAAGAATATAATGCTGAAATTATAATGCACTACCTAAAAAAGAATAACAATGATGTTTTAAAAACGGCAAAAAAACTAGACATAGGTAAATCAACCATTTACAATTTAATTCAGTCTTTGGATTTAAAAAAATAAAACATATGAAAGTAGCAGCATCACTTTATAAAGAAAATTCATTTATTGAAGGAAAAAATAAAGAAAATTTAATTTTGGATCAAGCACATTTAGTCCTTGGATTCGGGTCACGTGACTTGATATCGAATCCAAATTCATTTGATGCCATAAAGAATAAATTTCCAAATGCAGAAATACTTTTATGTTCCTCCTCTGGAGAAATTTATGACAATGAAGTTATTGACAATACCATTTCAATTACAGCTATATCATTTTCAAAAACCAAAATAAAAACATCTGAAGTAGATATTAATGATTTTTCAACCAGTTTTGAAGCTGGTTCATCCTTAATAAATACTTTCCCCCAGGAAGATTTAAAGCTTGTGTTTGTGCTTTCTGATGGAGGAAAAGTAAATGGCAGTGAACTAGTAAAAGGGATGAATCATGCCAAAAAGGAATCCGTATTAATTACTGGAGGATTAGCTGGAGATGGTGCCAAATTTGAAAAAACGTATGTAGGCTTAAATAAAGTGCCAGAAATAGGCAAAATTATTGCAGTTGGTTTTTATGGCTCCCAACTGGAAGTATCTCATGGATCTCTTGGGGGTTGGGAAAGTTTTGGACTCGAAAGAACTGTTACAAAAGCAACCGATAATGTGCTATTTGAGATAGACGGCAAAAATGCGCTTGATTTGTATAAAACCTACTTGGGCAAATATGCTGATGAACTACCAGGGTCTGCATTATTATTTCCTTTATCCATAAAATTAAATGAAAGTGAAGATCCAATTGTACGTACCATATTATCTATTGACGAAAAAAATCAGTCGATGACTTTTGCAGGTGACATTCCTTTAGGAAGTAAAGTTCGTTTTATGAAAGCCAATTTTGATCGTTTGATTGATGCTGCTAGCGATGCTGCTTCTACTTGTTTAAAAATGAATACGAGTAATCCAAAATTGGCAATCTTAATAAGTTGTGTAGGAAGAAAACTCATATTAAGCAATAGAACCGAAGAAGAAATTGAAGCCGTTTCGGAAATATTTGGTGACAAAACCCTACTCACTGGTTTCTATTCCTATGGTGAAATTTCGCCTCTCAAACCAATGGCTAATTGTGAATTACACAATCAAACCATGACTATTACATGTTTAAACGAAATCGATTAAGTATGGATTTTCATAAACAACTACAAAAACAAATCAAAAAGTATCTACCAAATGAATTGGTAAATGATCCAATGTTGCAAACTTTTCTACAATCCATTAACGATTCCTATTTTTCATTTGAAAGAGATAAAGAATTGATGGATCATTCGTTTCAGGAAAGCGAGAAAGAATACCATGAAATCAATCAAAATTTGAAAAAAGAGTATGCTTTAAAACAAGAATCCATTTCAAATTTATACGACAGTATTGAAACTTTAGACGACAGTTTTTTAGGAATAAATCCAGATGACAATGTTGATGATTTACTCTTTATTTCTAGGTATTTGAACCAACAAATAGAATCAAGAAAAGCAACTGAAGAAAATCTATCCCGAACAGTAGAATTATTAAAAACTTTACTGGCCAATCTTAATTCTGGAATACTAGTTGAAGATGAAAACCGTAGTATTCTGTTTACCAACTTAATGTTCTGTTCTATTTTCTCGATACCTTTAAATCCAGAATCTATGATTGGATTTGATTGCACAAATTCGGCCGAAGATTCAAAATTGATGTTCAAAAAACCAGAACATTTTTGTTCCAGAATTAATGAAATATTAGCCAAAAGAGAAATTGTGACCAATGAATTACTAGAAACTTCGGACAATCGATTTCTAGAAAGAGATTACATCCCGATTTATATAAATAATGAATACAAAGGACATCTTTGGAAATATAATAATGTAACCGATAGAATTCAAAACCAAATATCATTAGAACAAAGTGAAGTACGAAGCAGACAGATCATGAATGCTTCGCTAAATGCCATACTCACAGTAGATGACAAAGGAGAAATAACGTTTTGGAACCAACAAGCCGAGATTATATTTGGATGGAAAAAAGAAGAAATAGTAGGTAAAATATTTTCAGATTACATCGTTCCTAATTATAGTAAAGAGAATTATGACAATGGAATTAAGCATTATTTGGCTAACGGTGAAGACTATTATTTAAACAAACAAGTAGAACTGGATGCCATCAATAAAGAAGGAACTATATTCCCAACGGAAGTCTCCATTATTCCAATCAATCAGAATGGAGAAACGTTTTTCTGTGCCTTTATTCAAGATATCTCTAAAAGAAAAGAAGCCGAAAACCAGCTTTATCGAACTGTTGAACTCTTAAAAACATTACTAAATAACCTCAAATCTGGAATATTGGTTGAAGATGAAAACCAATTTATTCTTTTTTCAAATCAGTTGTATTGGGATCAGAAAAACAAAAAAACAACCCCTGAGAACGAAGAAGGTATTGATTTTTCGATAAAATTTGAAGAAAATAAACTTTTATACAAACAACCCGATAATTTTGTATCGAGAGTTAAAGAAATTTTAGTACAGAGAAAAACTATAATTGGAGAACTAATAGAAACAAGCAAAAATACATTTTATGAAAGAGATTATATCCCTCTTTTTATTGATGACAAATACAAAGGACATCTCTGGAAATATACGGATGTCACCGATCGAATTCTAAATCAAAAACTTCTGGAACAAAGCGAAGAGCGATCCCGTAATATTATGAACGCCTCTTTGAATGCAATAATAATGATTGATACAAAAGGAAAGATTACCTTTTGGAACAGTCAAGCAGAATCTATTTTTGGTTGGTCCGAAAATGAGGTTTTGGGAAAAACACTAAATCAAACCATTATTCCAAAACAACATGTAGCTGGACATGCTAAAGGAATGCAACATTATATTGATACGGGAGAAGGTCCAATATTAAACAAACAAATAGAGCTTCCAGCTTTGCACAAAAAGGGTATAGAATTTCCAATTGAAATTTCAATAGTACCTATTAGAGAAAATGATGAGTTATTCTTTTGTTCTTTTATTCAAGATATTTCCGAAAGAAAAAAAGCGGAATCCAATTTAAGATTTCAAGAAGAAAAATATCGAAATATTATTGCCAACATGAATTTAGGCTTAATAGAAGTTGACAATAATGAGATTATACAATTTGTCAATCAGAGTTTTGCCACGATGTCTGGATACGAAGTGAGTGAGCTTTTGGGGAAAAACCCATCAGATATATTTGTTTTTGGGGAAAATAAAGAAAAAATATCCTCGAAAATAGAATTACGAGAACAAGGCATATCCGACTTATATCAAGTTCCCATTAAAAACAAAAGAGGTGAACTCAAGTGGTGGACCATCAGTGGAGGTCCCAATTATGACGACAATGGAAACCTTATCGGTTCAGTAGGGATTCATTTAGATGTTACTGAGCAAAAGCAACTTGAAATAGACCTTGAGGCAGAGAAAATTAAAGCCGAAGAAGCGTCTAAAGCAAAGGAAACCTTCCTGGCCAATATGAGTCATGAAATACGAACTCCTCTAAATGCAATTATTGGCTTTTTGAGAGAACTAGAAAAACAGGAACTTACTGAAATTCAAAAAAGATACATAGAAAACAGTTCTATCGCATCCAAACATTTGCTTTCCATAATTAATAACATATTGGATATTTCTAAAATTGAAGCAGGTGAAATGGCCCTTGAAAAAGAAGATTTTATTATTAAAAATTCTATCAAAAATGTTATCCGAATTCTAAAACCAAAAGCCAAAGAGAAAGGATTAAAACTCAATTTTAAAATTTCGGATCAAGTAAATACCGTATTAAAAGGGGACACCTTACGATTGGAGCAAATACTTTATAACCTCATTGGAAATGCTTTAAAATTTACTTCAAGAGGCAAAATATCTATAGAATGTGAACTAATTAAGGACAATATCACCTTTCAGGAATTATGCCTATCTATATCTGATACGGGAATAGGAATGGATGAAAGTTTTATTGAAAATATTTTCAGGAAATTTTCGCAAGAAGACAAAACCATTACTAGAAAATTTGGCGGAACTGGTTTAGGTATGGCAATTACCTATGAACTTATTCAATTAATGAATGCAAAAATTGACATTCAAAGTAAAAAAAATGAAGGAACCACTATTCGTATTTATGCCAGTTTTATAAAAGGAAATCCTGAAAACATTGCGAATTTAAAACAACAAGAAAAGATGGTAGAACTCAATGGACTTTCTATTTTATTGGTTGAGGATAATGAAATGAATCGAATGGTTGCGCAAAATACGCTGCAATATTATGATTGTACTGTTACCGAGGCGGAAAATGGAATGGAAGCCATTACTATTTTGAAAAACCAAAATTTTGACATTATCCTAATGGATCTTCAAATGCCTGAAATGGATGGATATGAAACCACCCAAATTATTAGAAACGATTTTAAATTGACTACTCCTATTATTGCGCTTACCGCCAATGCCTTTAAAGCCGAAATCGAAAAATGCAAAAAAGCTGGGATGAATGATTATGTGACAAAACCGTTTGACGAAACAATTCTGTTAAATACCATTGCAAAGTATACTGTACATAAAAAAATTGCGAATTTTAAAGAAAACAAACCTTTGAATACTGAAAATCTTTATAACCTTAACTCTCTAAACAACTTAAGCAGAGGAAACTCGGAATTTGTAACCAAAATGATTCACCTATTTATAAAACAAACTACTACTGAAATAGAAAACATCACAACCGCAATATCTGTTGATGACTTTTCCGAAATAGGCAGATTGATTCATAAAATAAAACCAAGTGTAGAAAGTTTAGGTATAAAATCTATCGAAGAGGAGATGAAATCCCTTGAAAAAGTAGCACAGGAAACTATAGACAAAGAACAAATAACGTCTCTTTTTTCGATTATCAAATCTACTTTACTCCAAGTCATTTCCTTACTTAATGAAAATGAGCTTAATAAATAATTCTTTATTTTTATTTAAATGGAAAAATTTTCCAAAATATGGAAAAAATAAAAACATAAAAAACAGGTAATCGCTTGTTTTTCAATGATTTAGAAATTTTGGCTTGATATTGGTATAGCTGTTATCAAAATAACATATACTATGAAAAATTCAGCTCAATTTAAATTCTTTATCGTAGACGACGATATGTTTTATGCCAATATGTACGAACAATACTTATTGAACTTAAATTATACGGATATTACTTATTATAGTAATGGAAATGATTGTTTAAACAATCTTGATAAAAAACCAGATATTATTTTCTTGGACCATAATATGGAAGACATTACTGGTTTTGAAGTATTGAAAAAAATAAAAAGACAAAATCCCAATATTTATGTGGTGATGATTTCTGGTCAAGAAAACATCATAACAGCAGTGGACGCACTAAAATATGGCGCTTTTGATTATATCATAAAGGATAAAATGGTTTGTGAAAAAATGGATTTAATTATTTCTAAAATCATAAAAGTAAAAGAAGAACTCAAAAAAACGAATCCTTCTTTAACAAGACGATTTTTATCCATTTTCTAGGATTATTATTAAATAGTACCCCAAATGAAAACAATTTTAAAAATACTTTTACTGTCTTTATTTTTTACATCTTGTAAAACAGAAAATCTATTGGTCAGCAAAAAACCTGTTGTAGATCAAGCTGCATTTCTATATGATTCAACGTATCAATATAAAATAAGAGTAGATGACAAACTGTCTATTTCTGTTTGGGGCGAAGATAATTTGAGCGTAGGTTCGGTTTATGGAATATATGATTCAAATGAAGTATATGGAAAATGGCTTATGGTCGATACAAATGGCAGTATCGAAATTCCTAAAATTGGGCCAACTATTGTAGTAAACAAAACAATTCCTGAATTGAGAGAAGAATTGAGAACTGCTCTTAAAAAATGGCTGGTGAATCCAATAGTAGATATCAAAGTATTGAATAAAGAAATTACAATTCTTGGTGAAGTCAAAAATCCAAATACGATAAAAATAGATAAAGATCATGTGACACTATTCGAAATGATCAGTAAATCGGGAGGTTTCGACTTTTATGCCAACTTAAAATCAATTAAAATACTTCGCCAAGTAGGAACAACTGTAAAAATAACCAATCTTGACTTGACCAATGATAATGATATTGTAAACACCAATATACAGCTTCATCCTGGCGACGTAGTAATTGTTCCTTCCAAAAAGAACAAAGAATTTGACAAACGTATAGCCACTATTATACCTCTTACCACGACGATAACAACAGCTGCGATTTTAATTGGCTTATTTTAAAAAAGGAAACATGAACGAAAACATACGATTACTTAAGCCTTTTTTAAGAGGATTACCAATCATCATCTTGGTCATGGTTGTATCTGTCTTGGCGGCCAAAAAATATTTAAATTATGTAACTCCTATGTATGAAAGCACCACCATGCTCAAACTAGCCGATGTGCAAGAAGGAGTGCCAAGTGCTAATTTATTCAAGGATCTGGATGTATTTGCATCTGCCAATAAAATTGCAACTGAAATTGAAGTATTAAAATCAGCAAATTTGATTCAAAAATCTTTAAAAGAAGTCCCTTTCAATAAAGAAATATACAGAAAAGGCGATATGCTAACCGTTGAATTGTTTGGCAACTCTCCTATTTTGATAGAAGGTACTTTTCAGACCGAAAAAGCATTGGACAAACGCTATTCCTTAAATGTCATTTCGGATAAAGAATTTCAATTTTTTTACCCTAATTCAAATCAAAGCATACCCGGGAAATTTGGCAAACCTTTAAAAATTAATGGTGCTACCTTCTTAATTACATTAAACGAACCTTTTATTCTATCCAAAAAAGAAGTAAAAATAATTGACACTTACGAATTTGAATTTTTGAGTAACCAAAAATTGATGGAAAAAATCAACAAAAATTTAGATATCGTCCCGGTTGACAAGGATGTACCTGTGATTCGCATTAATATGAAAAGTAATGTGCCTGAGAAAGCAGCTCTTTTTGTAAATAAATTGGCCGAAATGTATATCAAAGATTATATCGAAAATAAGTTTCGAGCCGCAAATACCACAGTGGATTTTTTACAAAAAGAAATCAGTAACTCAAATAAAAAATTATCCAGTTCTGAAAATAATATTCAAAATTATAGAGATAAAAAAAACATTGTCAATGTAAGACAAGAAACCGAAACCGATTTACGCAAAATATCACAATTAAAAATTGAGCAAACCAATATAAAAATGAACCTAAATGCGATCAAAGATTTGAATAAATATATCGCAGCCGGAAAAACCAATTATTTGGATTTGGCTCCCAATTTTGAAGCTTTTACTGATTTACTTTCAACAGAAATGGTAAAAAACATCAAAAAACTACAATCGGACAAAAAGGATTTATTGATGACTTATACACCCGAAAATGAAAAAGTAAAAATTATAGATGCAAAACTAAAAGACCTCATCGATTATCAAATTGAAAGTATCAAAAACACGGAGAAAAATTTACAAATAAAATACAACGATCTTACAAATGACATAACCGAATCAGAAAAAGTATTTATCGGTTTGCCTGAAAAAGAAAAAGAATTAACCATTTTAAACCGAGAATTTAATCTTTATGAATCGAATTATAATTTTTTGAATGAAAAAAGAATTGATGCTGAAATTGCACGATCTGCAAAAATTGCTTTTCATAAAATTATCACTCCAGCCGAAATTTCGAAAACTCCAGTTTCTCCTATTCGCGGAATAATAATTGTAGTCGCTGCATTGATGGGATTGTTTGGATCTGTTGTTCTGATCTATATTGTTCATTTTGCAAAAGCAAAAGTAAATGACATCTACACCATCGAAAAAAATAGCACTATTCCAGTAGCAATAGCAACCCCTTTTTTGAAATCAGAAATAGAAATTAAAACTAACTTTTTGAAAGAAGCCATTCAAATGGAGTTGAAAGGAATGATAAAAGACAAAAATATTTTGGCCATAAGTTCTTATGACAGTGATAAAGATCATTTATTTCACTCCAAAAATTTAGCCTATGCTTTCAAAAAACAAGGACGAAAAATCGTTGTATTTGATGTAACAGGACAATTAGAAAATGAGTTTGAAACTGCTGAATACCGCAATTTTTCAGATCCAAAATACTTAAGCTATACCAAAACTGCATTTCAAAATGAAATTCAGGAAATAATGAGCTATTTTGAGTTGTGCATCATTCACAATCAAGCTATAAAAGAAGACAAACTTGCGTTGCTTTTTATGAGTTTGGCAAGCGAAAACCTAATTGTTTTAGACAGCCGAAAATCTGCCGAAAAAACAGTTCTAAAAATCGAACTATTAAAAGATGAATACAAATTACCAAATGTTTGGTTTGTATTAAATAAATTAAACTACAGCCCAAGCGTGTTTTTTGAAGTAAAAAAACTTTGGAAAAAATACATTACAAAATAAAATGCTAAACATGAGCCTACTAAAAAAAATAGTGTCATCTCCCACTCTCTTGGTCTTTGCTGACCAAGCAATTAGTAGTGGAACCACTTTTTTGTTGACTCTTTTTTTGGCTCAAAAATTAGACAATAGGAGTTTTGGTGTGTTTTCGGCCATAGTTTTGGTCAGCTATTTAATCGTTAGCATTACAAATGCCTTGCTCATTCAACCTTTTCAGGTTTCCATTTCTAGAATAATTGAAAAAAAACAATACCAGGTTTTCTTGACTTATGGATTGATAGGATTGTCTGTTTTCATATTTTTTATAATTCAATTTGCAGTGCTTTTTTTATCTAATGGCAATGAATATCGAATAAATACTTATGCTATAAGCTGTTTCATATTGGGTTTTATCATAAATGATTTTTTCCGAAAATTACTTTTAGGCATTAACAAAGTAAGAATTGTTTTTGCCATGGATTTTATTTTTTTGTTGTTAATTGTTGTTATTTTTTACTTGGATGAGACAATTCAATTATCAAATGCCCTTTGGATCATTGGATTGTCAAATCTTATTACTGCGTTACCGGGAATGTACTTTATTGCGAAAAACTTTGAACGTCCCAGTTCTTGGAAATTATTCTTAAATCATCATTTTGCTCAAGGCAAATGGTTGTTTAGTGTGGCTCTTTTGCAGTGGTGCTCCAGCAATTTTTTCGTATTGGTTTCTGGTGTCTATTTAGGTATTGAAGCCCTTGGTGCTTTACGATTGGTTCAATCTTTTTTTGGGATTCTAAATATAGGACTGCAAACAATTGAAAACTATTATTTGCCAAAAGTAGCAGCAATTTATAACGAGAATAGCGCTAAAGCAAAGAAATATCTATTGGAAATCACCTTATTTGGAGCATTGTTATTTGCTACCCTTTTGAGTATTTTTTCTATTTTCTCTAATGAAATAATTGTTTTGGCAGGTGGCCAGAAATATCAAAACTACGGTTATGTGGTCCGAATTATTTCGGTTTTATACTTCTTTATTTTCTTGAGTTACCCCATTCGAATAGCGGTAAGAATATTGGTGTTGAACAAAATATTCTTTTTTGGATATGTGCTTTCATTCGTCTCTTCTTTAATTTCTTTTCATTTTTTATTAAACAGTTTTGGTCTTTATGGAGCAGTTTCGGGACTTATTATGAATCAAATCATTATGATTTTGTTTTGGCAAAATCAATTGAAAAAAAATCAATTTCAGTTATGGAAATAATTCACATCGTATTAGGAAAAGCAAATCCTCAAAGAATGAATGGCGTTAATAAAGTAGTGCATCAATTAGCGACCAAGCAAACTGAATTTGGAGAAAAAGTTGCAGTTTGGGGCATTACCAAAGATTTAGAAAACAATTATGGTGAACGCAATTACAAAACCCAATTGTTTTTAAAACAACGAAATCCTTTTGCCATTTCTGAAGAATTAAAAAGCGCCATTATCCAAAAAAAAGATAAAGCTGTATTTCATCTTCACGGTGGTTGGATTCCTATTTTTTATACTTTGTCTAAATTATTACACCAAAACAACATCTCTTTTGTTTTCACTCCTCATGGTGCTTACAATACAATTGCCATGCAAAGAAGTTCTTGGAGAAAAAAAGTATATTTCTTATTATTCGAAAAAACAGTACTCAACAATTCATCAAAAATTCATTGTATTGGCCAAAGCGAAGTTATTGGTTTAAAAAGGATTTTCAAAAACAGCAAATCTATTTTATTACCCTATGGTTATGAGAATGAAAAGATTGTTGTAATAGAAAAATCGACTAACCCTGAAATTATTTTTGGTTTTATCGGTCGGTTGGATATTTATACCAAAGGTTTAGATACTTTACTCGAAGCCTTTCAGAAATTTCAAGAAAAAGTACCCAATTCAAAACTTTGGATTATAGGTGATAGCCCAGAAAAAGTGCTATTAGAACAACAACTAAAAGGCAAAGCATTTGCACAAAACGTTGTTCTATTTGGTAGTAAATTTGGAGAAGAAAAAAACGACTTACTTCAAAAAATAGATGTTTTTGTACATCCTTCCCGCAATGAAGGGCTACCACTTTCAGTAATTGAAGCAGCTAGTTTTGGAAAACCTTGTATTGTAACCGATGCGACAAATATTGGTCAACTAATTACTAAAAACCAAGCAGGAAAAACTATATATGCACAAAGCAGTAATTTACTGGAAAATGCTATGTCAGATTTATTCTCTTGCTGGAAAAATCCAAACTATTTTATCGAAATGCAATACAATGCCATCAAAATGGTGAAACAAAATTACAATTGGAAACAACTTATATCTCGGTTTAACATCGAATTATACCATTAGTCATGCAAACCAGTACCACCATTCACGATGCTTTCCTAAAAAAAATAAACAACTATATGTTTATCATTTTACTATTGATGGTAGCCTGTTTTTTTACCTGGAGTGAAAATATAAACATTACTAGAGCTATAAAAGTGGTGGGCAGAATGGGATTGATGCTATCCTCCATTGGTATTTATTATAAAATTATACGCTACGGGGCGGTAAACACTTTGGGCTATAAAAATACTTTTTCTCCATTACTCTATTTAGGGTATTTGGGTTTAGGCTTTTTGTCTTTTATGTGGAGTACCAACCCTGGCTTTAGTGCTTTGCAATGGTTTATGACTTTTCAGAGTTTTGTATTTGCTTATTTTTTTATAAAAAGTATCAAACTATTAGACTCTTTTTTTGAAGGTCACCACATTCGTTTGTACCATCTTTTGGGGAATACCGTTTTCGTTTTACAATTGATATTTGTGGTGGGAATGTGGATTGATCCAGATACTTTCTTCCGATTGACAAATGGAGGAGAAGAAGCGCGTTTGGGTGGTGTAATGATGAACCCGAATGAGCTTGGTATGCTTGCTGGAGTTGGTGTAGCCTGCTTAATCTTTGATTTGTACCGAAAAGAAAACAAAGCGTGGACCATTATCAAAATTTTGGTTATTTTCTATGCCTTATTCATGACGGGATCACGTTCTTCACTAATTGGTGTTTTAATAATCATCTTTTTCCACATTAATCAAACCAAAAAACAAGGTTTAAAAATGGCGATTATAGGATGTGTTTTATTGGTAATTCCATTTGCCATCAATCAAATCATTCTAAAAGGAGGAGACAAAGCTAGAATGGAAGAAATATTAACTTTAACTGGAAGATTACCATTTTGGCAAGCGCTAATTTCCGAAGGACTTCCAAGGGAACCACTATTGGGTTTTGGGTATATGAGAATTGATTATAAAGAATTTTTTCAAAGTGTACATACCTATCCGGGCAAAATGACGCACAACACCTTCATGCAAGTACTGATGAACTTAGGATTTATAGGTTTGTGTATTGCCTTACTTCAAATGTTTTTTACCTTATGTGCTTTCACTACAGAGAACAAAGAAACGCGCTTAATGCTGATTGGAATACTGATCCCAATTATAATCAATTCCTTTACCGAGTTTGGAATTTTTGGCGAAAGCAACTATGGAATCATGTTTTACCAAATGATAATTTTCTCAGTTTCTTTTAAAAACAATCCTCATTTAACCTCACTTCAAAAACTGTATTTAAGAAAAAGAAGACCTGATTTAGTGATTTAAAATTTCCAAAAAACAAAATTTTTCCAAATTATGGAAAATAGCACAATAGCAAAAACCATAAAACCCTTATAATATATGGGTTTTTGTTTTCTGGCACGGTTTTTCTAATAGTCATACTATAAAACGAATATTATGGAAGTTATTTTTAAAACTCTTGGATACACTATTTCTAAAGCCTCAATTAATTCTACAGAAAAAGTAGTCGAATTTCTTTATATCAAAAATCCTGATGGCACTCCAAGATGGATTTGGAGTAAAACCCAAAATCAACCATTATTTTTAAAATTCTATTCCACTAGCAGTATTAGAGCAAAAATGTTTGCGGCAATGATTCGTGTATTGTTTTATGCAAAACTTCAAAAATTAGTTTTCCCTAGCAAAAAGTTTTTTGTTGTAAACAAACTGAATCCATTATTCAACTTAAATGATAACTGGGCTTTATTTACCGGTACAGTTGGCCCCAATAATAAAGCCATTTTATATACTAATAATTCATTTTATAAAATCGCCACTTCCCTTTCGGCGCAAAAATTAATAGACAATGAGCATCAAATGTTGCAAGAAGTACATGGATCAATTCCAAATTTGAAAACTCCACAATCCATCAAAATATCAAATGAAATAATTCTCTTAACGGATGTTTCAAAAGATGGTAAAAGATCCAAAAATTGTACTCCAACACACCTCAACATTTTATCAGCCATAAGTTCTAAAAGAAGTAATACCATTTTATTAAAAGATTGGAAGTTTTATAAAACCTTAAAAAATAATTTTCAGAATATAAATGACGATAGAATCCCAGTAAATATGATTCGAAAGATGAATATCCTTTTAGATAATGCGAACCCATATGAAAAAGTAACCCTTACACTTTCCCACGGCGATTTTACACAATGGAATATGTATAAAGTAGACGAAACAATCGCTCTTTATGACTGGGAACTTGCCAGCTTTGATCGGCCAAAAGCTTTTGATTATTTCCATTTCATCATTCAAAATGGCATTATGGTAGAGCGAAAAAGTTGGACAGAAATTTATAAATCCATAAAAGAAAACTGTTCTGGCGCATTTGCAACTACACTATTTGATAATGACATTGATCAAATGAAACAATACTTAAAATGGTATCTCATATTGAATTGCATGTATTATTTGAAAGTATATGCTGCACAACCCAAATGGCATGCACAAATTGAGTGGTTACTACCCGTTTGGAATGAGGCATTGAATGAATTTATATCCGATGAAAAATCGTCAAGAGAATTACTGATTATGGATGTTTTTGATTGTATTCAAAACCAAGAATATGCCGGTTTGAAACTAGAATTTGGTTTTCCTGAATCCTTAAACGAGAATTCAGATATTGACTTGATTGTAAATAAAAACACCAGTAAAAGTTTAGTCTATTTTCTAAAAAAACATGCACTAGTCTCAAAAATCAAAACCAATAAGAAATCGTTTATGACTAGTATTCTTGTTTTTTTAAAGGATGGTTCGCTATTGGCTTTAGACTTAATCACTCAATTGAAGGTAAAAAACATTGAGATAATGGATGCAAAAAAAATAATTGCAAGCGGCTCTCGAAATAGATACGGCGTTAAAAATGCATCAGATAGAGATACGGCACAATTTATCGCTTTGTTCTATTTACTCAATGGTTCAAAAATTCCAACAAAATATCTGGCAACACAAAATTACCTTAAAAACACAACTTCTTCTTTTGATGTAATGCTTCAAAACAGCCCAAAAGAGGTGTTGAATTTTATTAAAAAAGAAAAACCAAATACCTCGTTTCATTACATCAAAAACACAATGAATTATTTTATGGATACCCTAAAAAATAGCTTGAACAACAAAGGTTTTGTAATCACCTTTAGCGGTGTTGATGGTGCCGGAAAATCTACTGTCATAGAAAATATAGCGGTAAGAGTCGAAAAACAATTGCGCAAAAAAGTGGTTGTATTGCGTCACCGTCCTTCGGTTTTGCCCATATTGAGTGTTTGGACAAAAGGGAAAGAAAAAGCACATCAAGACGCCATAGAAAGTTTACCGAGACAAGGAAAAAACAATAGTTTGGTATCTTCTTTATTTCGATTCTCTTATTATTATACGGATTACATTTTGGGTCAGTTTGTTGTTTATTTCAAACACATTTTTCGAGGTCATGTGGTAATTTATGACCGATATTATTTTGATTTTATAAATGATAGTAAGCGAAGCAATATTGAATTACCAAAGAAACTAACGGTGTTTTGCTATCGTTTTTTATTAAAACCAAAATTCAATTTTTTCCTTTTTGCAGATGCGGACATTATTTTAAAAAGAAAGCAAGAATTGAGTAAAATAACCATCGAAAAACTGACACATGACTATCATTCATTATTCGAATCGTTGAGTTCAAAAAGTCATTTCTCAACTTATGAAACCATTAACAACATAGAATTGGAAATTACTTTAAATAGAATAGTAGGTACTTTAATACAAAATGAAAAATGAAAACACTCCTCTTAAAAATCATCCAATTAAGAAACCCTACCTTTTTCTTTGATGAAGCATTAAATTCTGGCGCGTTGATTCAATTTATTTGGATTCAAATTTGGAGTTTATTGAGAGGGTGCAAAGTTCTTTTTTTGTTCCGAAATCCAAAAGGAATGTTGCTGGGAACTGGGGTTTCTTTTTTTAATAGTTCCAAAATAAAATGGGGAAAATTTCTAAGATTAGGCAATCAAGTCTCTTTGTCTGCTTTGAGTAAAAATGGTATTCAATTGGGCGATAATGTAAGCATTGGAGCCTTTAGTCGGATTATTGTTTCTACTTCATTACACGATCTTGGAGATAAAATCATCATTGGCAACAGCGTAGGAATTGGAGAATTTGCGTATTTGGGTGGTGCTGGCGGTCTTGAAATTGGCGACGAATGCATTGTTGGCCAATATTGGAGCTGTCATCCCGAAAACCACAATTATGAAGATTTAAATGTTTCTATAAGACACCAAGGAGTGACTAGAAAAGGTATTAAAATTGGAAAAAATTGCTGGATTGGAAGCAAAGTAACCATACTGGATGGAGTACAAATAGGAGACGGTAGCATCATAGCCGCTGGGAGTGTCGTAAACAAATCATTTCCTGAGAATAGTATAATTGGTGGTGTTCCTGCCAAACTTTTAAAAAATAGAAATCATGAGTAACAAAACTATAGTAGCCACTTGCTATGCCATAAATCCATACAAAGGCTCTGAAGACGGGATGGGATGGAATTTTGTTTACCAAATTGCCCGTTTCAATAAAGTATTTGCTGTTACAAGAGAAAATAACCAAGAATCTATAGAGAAATATATGAGTCAAAACCCAGATGATGTGTACAACAATATTACATTTCTTTATTTTGATTTGCCCTATTGGATGCGATTCTGGAAAAAAGGAGGCCGTGGCGCAATGCTTTATTATTATATGTGGCAAAAAGGAATTGTACGTTTCATCAAAAATAAAAATATTGATTTTGATATTGCACACAACGTAAACTTTCATAATGATTGGACCCCGAGTTTTTTATATAAATTAAAAAAACCAATGGTTTGGGGACCTGTTGGACATCATCCCATTATTCCACAACAATATCTAAAATTGGCCTCCACTTCATTTAAAGTAAAAGACCGTTTAACTTGGCTTGTGAAAAATTTCTTTTGGAAATGGTCACCTGCATTGAACAAAACCATCAAAAATGCCAATCATATTTGGTGCATGAATAATGGTGTTCCAAGTGCTTTAAAACTAAAAAATGAGTCCTTCTCTATTTTTCCATCAGTAGCTTCTGAGGATTTTTATACTAATGTTATTCCAAAAAAGGAAAACTTCCATATTATAAGTGTAGGTCGTTTTGTGACTCTCAAAGGATTTGATTTAACGTTGCACTCTTATGCTGCTTTTGTTAATTCGCTCACATTATCAGAGAGAAAAATATGCAAACTTACCCTAGTGGGATCTGGACCAGAAAAAGAATTATATAAAAAAATAATGATTCAAAACAATATTCAAGACTATGTGGAAATCATAGAATGGATTGACCGATCTGAATTAATGAAATTATATGAAAAATCAGCCGTTTTTCTATTCCCGTCCCATGAAGGAGCCGGAATGGTTGTCGCTGAGGCATTATCCTTTGGGTTACCCATCATTTGCCTGGACAACGAAGGTCCAGGACAATATATTGACAACAATTGTGGATTTGCAATTCCTAAATCAGATTACCTAGAAACAATTACTGATTTAAAAAAAGCCATTCAAAAATTATATTCAAATCCGGATTTATTACATCAAATGAGTATAAATGCCAGAAAAAAATACGAAGAAAAATTTACTTGGAATAGCCGAGGTCAACATTTACAAACCATTTATAATCAATTATAGCCATGAGAATTATAGCCATCCATTTATTAAACGATTATAGCGGAAGCCCAAAAGTATTAATGCAATTACTAAAAGGCTGGACTAAAAAAAATATAGAAACTCATCTATACACCTGCAGCGGGAGAGATGGATTTTTATCAAATATTACACAGGTAAAAAACCATTTTTATTGGTATCGTTTTGCTAAAAATCCCTTTATCCGACTATTGTTTTTAATGACAAGTCAATTTCTCCTTTTTGTTAAATTACTTTTTAAATTACAAAAAAATGATATTGTCTATATCAATACTGTTCTGCCTTTTGGAGCGGCAATTGCAGGCAAATTAAGAGGTTGCAAAGTAATGTATCATATACATGAAACTACAATGAAACCAAAAATTTTAAAATCATTCCTTTTTGGGATTGTAAAAATAACGGCATCGGAAGTCGTTTATGTTTCCAATTTTCTGGCCAATCAGGAACCTTTGAAAGTGAAAAAAAATGTAATTTATAATGTTCTGGAAAGCAGTTTTATCAAACAATCCCGCTTGAATTTTAATCCAGAAAAACGATCCAAAATAGTCCTAATGATTTGTTCGCTAAAAGCCTACAAAGGAGTAAATGAATTTCTAAAACTAGCACAAGTTAATTCAAAATTCACCTTTAAACTGGTTGTAAATGCCTCTCAAAATGAAATCAATGATTATTTTAAAAAAGAAAATATTCCGAGTAATTTAATTATCTATCCCACTCAAAAAGATACTCATTCCTTTTATAAAGAAGCGAGTGTGGTACTCAATTTATCCGATACTAATTTATGGGTTGAAACATTTGGGTTAACCATTCTTGAGGCAATGGCGTATGGATTACCAACGATAGTACCTCCAATTGGAGGTGTCATAGAACTTGTTGAAGAAGGTAAAAATGGGTATTTAATAGACAGTAAAAACATTGCTCTTATTTCAAAAAAACTAAATGATCTTTTGCTAAATTCTACATTATATTCTCAAATGAGTGAAAGCGCATTGGCCTATAGTAAGTTCTTTTGTGAGGACTATTTTGAAAATGAATCTACCCGAATTCTTTCCAATTAATTGCAAATATTCCAAAATATGGAAAATATTTAATTGTGCCAATTTAATGAACCCCCTGTTTTGTTGGATTTGTAAAAAATAGCATGATTATTGGCATACTAATATCAAATGGAACTAAAATGAAAAAAGATAAAATAGCCATCATTGGCACAGTAGGATTACCCGCAAAATACGGCGGATTTGAAACCCTTGCAGAACACTTGGTATCCCATTTGTCTGATCAATATGATTTTACGGTTTATTGCTCTCAAAAAAAATACAAAAAGGAAGAGCAAATTAAAAACTATAAAGGAGCCAAATTGAAATACATATCATTAGAAGCTAATGGAGTACAAAGTATTCCTTACGATACGATTTCAATACTTCATGCTGTATTCACTTCAGATGTATTGCTTATTTTGGGAGTGGCTGGTGCTTGGATATTGCCATTTGTTCGTTTATTTTCCAACAAAAAAATCATTATCTCCATTGATGGTATTGAATGGAAAAGAGATAAATGGTCCATGCTAGCTAAACTGTATTTGTGGTGGGCCGAAAAAATGGCGGTTCGATTTTCGCATATTGACATTTCTGACAATGAATCCATACAAGATTATACTGCACTACGATACGAAACCTTAAGTCGAGTGATTGAATATGGAGCCGATCATACGCTTGAAGTAAAACCTACACTTCAAGATATTGAAAAGTATCCTTTTTTAAAAAATGATTATGCTGTAAAAGTTTGCCGAATCGAACCCGAAAATAACGTCCATTTGGTTCTGGAAGCCTTTAAAATGCAACAAGAAATAAATTTGGTAATTGTTGGCAATTGGAACAACAGCGATTATGGAAAACTATTAAAAGAAACCTACATGAATACCCCAAACATTTCCCTTTTTGACCCCATTTACAATCAACGAGAAATCGATTTAATTCGAGGAAATGCCACTTTATACATACATGGCCATTCGGCTGGAGGAACAAATCCTTCACTTGTAGAGGCCATGTATTTGGCACTTCCGGTTCTTGCTTTCAAAGTTTCTTATAATATCACAACTACCGAAAACAAAGCAATATACTTTTCAACATCCAAAGAATTAATCCAAAAACTAAATACGTTATCAATTGCACAGAAAGAGGTTTTAAAACATGAAATGAAAAGCATTGCCAATCGAAGATATACTTGGAAAGTAATTGCCAAACAATATGAATTATTAATTCAAGAAGCTCTAGTTACAAAAAACAAACATAGCGTACATGCTGAAATAAAAAGTTTAGAACTTTCCTTTTTACAAGAATATCAATTGGCGCACTTACACAATAACTTCTTGTTTTATGAAAATCGATAATTATAAAGCATACCTTTTTAAAAAAGAAAAATTATGAAAACTAATATTATATATGCATCGTTTGGAATATTATCATTTCTACTTACTTTAATTCTTATTCCATTTTTTAAAAAAATAGCAGTAAAAGTCAATCTTGTAGACAAACCCAATTACAGAAAAATACATCAAGATGCTGTTCCTCTTGTTGGTGGAATTGCAATTGCAATCACTTTTTTTCTAGTATTCGCAATTCAATCTTTATTGTTTACCTATACAAAAGGATACATAACCATATTAGTGTCAGCATTTATACTTTTAATCGTCGGCATTATTGATGATAAAATGGATGTAAAAGCTAAATACAAATTAGCGATTCAATTGTTATTGTCGTTTATAATTGCTGCCTCTTCTATTCGAATTACATCTCTTTTTGGTTTATTTGGCATTTATGAAATTGCTGTTTGGGCACAATATGTGTTAACGATCATTGTGATTACAGGTGTAGTCAATGCTTTTAATTTAATGGATGGTGTTGATGGCCTTGTTGGCGGCTTATCATTACTAGGATTCACCATGTTTTTGCTATCCTCCTTTTATTTCAAAGATGCAAATTTAGGGTACATTAGTATTGTATTTATCGGAGCAATTATTGGTTTTTTAAGATTCAATTTGTCTGCAAAAAAAATATTTATGGGTGATGCAGGCTCTCTCTTTTTGGGCTTTATATTAATTTCCTTAGGAATACAACTCATGGAAAAACAATCAAATGTAACAAACACTAGTTATGGTTATGGTTTTATATTATTACTGGCTTTCTTTGCTATCCCAGTATTGGACTCCTTAAGAGTCTATATGGGGCGCATTAAAAGAGGAAACTCACCCTTTAGTGCTGATAAATCTCATCTACATCATTTGCTATTGACAGCTGGCTTAACTCACAAAAAAGTTTCGATAGTAGTAGTTGCACTTAGCTTGCTTTTCTATTTTATTGGTTTTGGGCTAATTTCCTTTTTCTCCATTACTTTAATAATTATAACTACTTTTTTGGTGTTTTGGTCCATTATTCGGTTTTTATTAATGATAAAAAAACTTGAAGAATGGAAAAATACTTTAAAAAAATTAGAACAGCGATAAGTCCAAAAACAAATCCTGAATGTGAAGATCTGCCGAAGGTCTTACCACCCTTCGGCCTCTTTTTGAATTTTCTTGGTTAAACTTTTAAATACTAAGTTATACGAATGATCTATCAATTCTTTCAATAAAACATCAGGAACATCTTGATTTATAGCAATTGTATTCCAATGTATTTTGCTCATGTGAAAACCGGGTTGTATGGCATCGTATTCGGCTCGTAGTTCTTGTGCGCGTTCGGGATCACACTTTAGATTCATAGAGGGATTGCCCTTTTCCCATTGTAATAAAGAGGATAAAGCAAACATTTTTCCGCCTACTTTAAAAACTAAAGTGTCTTCGTCGAAAGGAAAATGTTCCGTGACTCCTTTTTTAGAAAGGCAATATTCGTAATAGGTTTCTAGGTTCATATTTAATTATTTTCCGATTTCGCCCAAATGGGTAAACTTAAAACCCGATTCATATTTCAATCCATAACCAAACAATCTATCCATAGACGAATGGGCAAATAAAACTACTCCTGAAAGCTGAATTGCAGTATTAGAAAAATAAATTCCAATCAAATATACCGCAATGGCAATGCCTCTATGATGAGCCAAATTATAACAAAAAGCACCAACTTTATCTCCAAATACATAGCCAATCATAGAGAAATCAGGAACTAAAATTAGTGCCAAAAACCACCACCAAGCATAGTTCAATTGGCTAAAAAAATAAATACCGAGTATAAATAAACCTAATTCTTCGAGTTTGATAATTGTTTTCATCATACTATTTTTTCCATCATTCTTTCTGGGTATGCCAAAGCTTTGAACCCAAATTTCTCATATAAAAAATGAGCATCTTTGGTTGCCAATCTCCATATTTTAATATTTCGCAAAATAGGTTCTTCCATCATTGTCGAAACCAAAATAGACGAATATCCTTTTCCCCTGTGCTCTTCAGTAATAAAAACATCCATCACATAGGCAAAAACCACATAATCGGTAATTACCCGAGCAAAACCAATTTGTTGCTCATCCAAATAAATCCCGAAACAAATGGAACTGTCAATTGTTTTCTGCACTTCTTCAATCGTTCTGCCCGCAGCCCAATAAATATCTTTTAGAAAATTTTGAATAAAAGGAACGTCGAGTTTCTTTTTATCGGTGGAAACTTGTATCATATTTGGTATAAAATAGGTTTACTCGGACTCGCATCGTTCTCGAAAGAAGCAATTTGCAAATTCAGCAAATAACTGCCGTCTTCTATTTCATCAGCGACATAAATCATTTCGGTAATCGTGCAATCCAATCTCGCACTAGCATTTAAAATGTTGACATCTTTTACATTCCAAAATGCTTTGTGTGCCAATAATTTTCCTTCATCATGTTCTTTGTCCACACTCGGTAAATCGATCAGCAAATGTTTAATTCCGTTTTCGCGAATAAAAAGCGCCGCATCTTCTGCCAAATAAGGCGGGTTGGTATTGGAATATTTCTGTGATTTTTTTATTTTAAAATTGGGTAATGTTCGAATAATGATTGCTTCAGGAGTTTTCAAGCCCAATGCTTTTTTAACCTGATTTCTGCTGATCACCCAGTCTTCCGCTTGCATTTCCGGCACAATTGAAACCAGTTCGGCCAAAAAGAAAAACTGTTTCAAACATTGATTGATGCTGTAAAACTCTCGAGTAATATGACCCAGACATTCTGTGTGTGTTCCATGACCGTGAGGATTGAAGGAAATGGTATTGAAATTTGTAGAGGCTCCTTCTTTTATGCTTCCTATCCAATCGCCAAAAACAACGGGTTCTATTTCTGGTTTTTCGATGTACCAAGCAATAGGATTCTCGTCTGAATTAGTTAACGGAATCGAAATATCAATCGGTTTTGATAGATCGACTTTAAATTCGTTGTTGATGGTTGCTATCATAATTTTAACCGCAAGGTCCGCAAAGTTTTACGCAAAGTTCGCAAAGAAATTATTATTTAACTAGAGATTATTTACTACTCTCTTAATTCCGTTTTTTATTAAAACAACATTAAAATTTATAAGCAAACCTAATTTACAATCTGTTAATTTCAAATAGGTTAATAGTTGTGCAAAATGAATGTCATTTAAAGCATCAATGGATTTTATTTCTAAAATTAATTTGTTTTCTATTATAATATCTAGACGATATCCCACATCTAATTTAACTTCTTCATAAACTAAAGGTAAAGGTTTCTGTTTTTGAATTTCTAATCCTGTCTTTTTTAATTCATAAAACAAACATTCTTCATAAGCACTTTCTAAAAGTCCTGGACCCAAAGTTTGATGTACTTTTAGCGCACAATCAAAAACAACTCTAGATAATTCATTTTCAGTCATAATTTTTACCGCAAGGTTTTTTTACCGCAAGGAGCTCAAAGTTTTAACCAAAGTTTGCAAAGCTAGACTCCTAAATCTTTTCAAGGAAATAAATATAAGAAAAATATTTAAATAGCGTTCTTTGCGTAAAACTTTGCGAACCTTGCGGTTAAACCTCCGAATTTAAATAAAACAAATCACTTGCAATTCCATCTGTCAAAAATTTTCCTTTTGGAGTTGGTTTCAAAATCTTCTCGATACTATTCCGCCCAAAAGCGGAATCACTCGAAGTGACGATTTCAAGCAAATCATCGTTTAGATATTTTTTCGCTTGTTTGTATAAATACTCTAAATAATCACTTCCGAATTCAGTTTCAATTCTATCCAAAGAAACACCCCAGATCGTTCGCAAACCAGTCATAATATATTCGTTGTAACGGTCGGCAACGGAGAGAATCTCAATTTCATTGGGTAATTTATCTTCCTGTATGGATTTTAAATACAAGGAATTATTCGAGACATTCCAGCTTCGAGAAACACCGTCATAACTATGGGCTGATGGGCCAATTCCTAAATATTTTTTCCCCAACCAATAGGCCGAATTATTCTTTGAAAAATAATTTTCTTTTCCAAAATTGGACAATTCGTAATGAATAAAATCATTCGCTTCCAATGTTTCGACCAAAATGGCAAAGTGTTCCTGAGCCGATTCGTCATTGGGTTTGGCTATTTTTCCAGTTTGAATGAGTTTATTCAAAGCCGTTTTGGGTTCGACAGTCAAGGCATAACTGGAAATATGCGGTATTCCAAAAGACAAAGCAGTTTCGATATTATGCTTCCATTTTTCATTGCTCATTCTTGGAATTCCATAAATTAAATCGAGGGAAATATTATCAAAATAGTGTGTCGCTTCTTCCAAACATTTTTTGGCTTCGACCGAATTATGAGCACGATTCATCATCTTCAAATCATCTTCAAAAAAAGATTGAATACCTATACTGAGTCGGTTGATTCGGCTTTTGGACAATTCTACAATTCGCTCACTTGTCAAATCATCTGGATTCGCTTCGAGGGTAATTTCTGGATTTTCAACAACGCTATAATGATTGTAAACTTCGGCAATCAAAAATTCAATTTGTTCTGTGGTCAATACAGAAGGTGTTCCTCCACCAAAGTAAATCGTTTCAACAAGTTCGTCCTGAAATTCCGTTTTGCGCATTTGCAATTCTTTGGCAATAGCCAAAACCATCTCTTCTTTCTTCTTCATTGAAGTCGAAAAATGAAAATCGCAGTAATGACAAGCCTGCTTGCAGAAGGGTATGTGTATGTAGATGCCGCTCATTTAGTAGTGTTCAGTGTTCAGTTTTTTAGTGATCAGTCTAGGATAAGTGGTCAGTTTTTTAGTGGTCAGACTTATTGAATTTCGTCGGATTATTACTGAATACTAAAAAAACTGAACACTAATTACTCTTTCTTTACTCCAAACTTCTCTGGATTTAATATCATATAATTAACGAGTTTCCCGATTTCTAAACTCTCCGAAATAAGTTCTTGATAAATCGTCTCTGAAATATATTTACACGCAAATGCAAATTCTAACCAAACTTGTGTTTCTGAGTTTTCGCCGTCAGAATCGGTTAATTTACTGTGAAAATGTCTTGGATAAATTCTTTTTCTATACGCTTCGGCAATAGTAACAGGAACACTTCTGGATGAACGTCTAATTTGATCAGTCAATGAATAGGTCTCTTCTTTTGGAAAGCTTTTTGTTATTTCAAAAATCTTCATTGCTAACGAAAATGATTTTTTAAAAGCTAATAAATCCTGAAATCTCATATATGGATTTTTTAAATTGAATATTCTATTTTAAACACTACTTCTGAAAACTGATTACTTTTTGCGACTGATCACTAAAAAACTGACCACTGATCACTATTTCTTAACTCTTTCCTCATTCTGTTTTACAAAAGCATCCCAACCTGTATAGCTTTTTTCACCGATCACTTTCCCAGAATTAAAAAAATGGCAAACAGCTGCTGCCAAGCCATCTGTTGAATCCAAGTTTTTAGGTAATTCTTTCAGTCCCAATAATTGTTGAAGCATTTTGGCCACTTGTTCTTTGCTGGCATTTCCGTTTCCGGTGATGGCCATTTTTATTTTTTTGGGTTCATATTCAGTTATTGGTATGTCTCTGGAAAGTCCCGCAGCCATTGCCACACCTTGCGCGCGACCCAACTTCAGCATCGATTGTACGTTCTTGCCAAAGAACGGAGCTTCAATCGCAATTTCGTCTGGATGATGCGTTTCTATTAATTCTATGGTTCGTTCAAATATTATTTTTAGTTTCTGATAATGGTTGTCATATTTGGACAATTGCAATTCGTTAAGTTGCAAAAATTCCATTTTCTTATTCACAATTTTTATCAATCCAAAACCCATAATCGTGGTTCCAGGGTCAATTCCTAATATAATGCGTTCTTTTGTCACCTTTTGTTTTTAAATTGTGGTACTGATATTTTTTATTTATTAGAATTGCTTTTCATCTCTTCCAACATGGCAATTATCTTATCCAATTTTTCGGCTTCAATTTTATCCAACTTAATGGTCAAAGCTTCAATTTCCAATTTTGCATCTATATTGGTTTGATAATCGGATTGCGCTTGAATTCGGTCTCTTTCACTTTGTCTGTTTTGCGACATCATAATAATTGGTGCTGCATAAGCCGCCTGAGTGGAGAAAACTAGATTCAGCAAAATAAAAGGATAGACATCCCAATGACTCATATACGCGAGAAGGTTTAATCCCATCCATACTATTACAAAAACACTTTGAATAATAATAAATTTCCAAGACCCCATTCCTTTAGCAACAGAATCAGCCAAACGACTGCCAAAACTTAATGCTTCTATATGTTTTTCGTGCCAAGTTTTGTTATTCTTCATCTCTTTTAAAATTTGTTTTATTTGAATCATTTCTGTTATTAGACAAAGATACTCGAAGTGCACACAGCCATTCGCGAAGTTTGAATTCGCTAACAAAATAAAGAGTCTTTGCGAATCTTTGCGAAATAGCATTTTCACGACGATTTTCCTTTACTTTGCGGTATGATTTCAATTTCACACAAAACTAAGCAATTCCTCGTACTTCTAGTCAAACTTTTGATTGTAGGTGGTGCCTTTTATTTTATATACAATCAATTGGCCAACAATGACAAACTCGACTGGCAAAAATTCTTGGTATTGTTTCATAAAAATCAGTCTGTTTTGGGAATTGGATTTATTCTGCTTTTGAGTGTCTTGAACCGCTTCTTTGAAATTTTAAAATGGAAATATTTGGTTTCCTACCTCCATCCTATTTCTTTGGCAGAAGCCACCAAGCAAGTTTTGGCAGGTTTGACTGCAGGATTATTTACTCCAAATGGCGTTGGAGAATATGCCGGAAAAGCATTGTATTTTGACAAAAAAGAAGCCAAGAAAGTCGTGTTTTTAAATTTGATTTGCAATGGAATACAAATGATCTTAACTGTCGTTTTTGGGATTTTTGGATTGTTGTATTTCAATGCACAATACAATGTAATTACGACCAAAACGGTTGCTGTACTTTTCGGAATTCTGATATTCCTATTTGTGGTTTTATTTTCAGTCAAAAAAATCAAAATCAAAGGCTATTCGATAGAAAAACTGATTCATAAAATTAACGAAATTCCAAAATCGATTCATCAAAAAAATACCCTTTTGGCCATTTTACGGTATTTGGTTTTCTCGCATCAATACTACTTTTTGTTTTTGGCTTTTGATGTTGATTTACCTTATTTAATTCTCATCTCAGCCATTTCCAGTGTTTACTTTCTAGCTTCTTCTTTGCCTACATTCCAGTTTTTGGATTTTGCTGTAAAAGGAAGTGTGGCAGTTTATTTCTTTGGAATATTGGGCGTTAATGAATGGGTAGTGGTTTTTGTCACTACGTTAATGTGGTTTTTGAATGTAGTTTTACCGGTGGTGATTGGGAGCTATTATGTGCTGAATTTCAAAAGCCCCCTCGCCCCCGAAGGGACAATTGCTAATCTCAAAGAAAAACAATGATTTTTGCTTTACTAGGCATAGCAATCGTTTATGTGCTGACTATAAGTTGGCTCATTTATGGTTTTACCAAAATAAATTTATTCGAATACATTGGCTTGCCGCCAAAAACGAGCTTTAGCATTATTGTTCCTTTTCGGAATGAAGCTGAAAATTTGCCCATTTTATTAGAAAGCTTTTCACAATTGAATTATCCGACGGATTTGTTTGAAGTGATTCTGGTTGATGATCAATCGGATAAAGAGTTTAAAGTTTCAGGTTTAAAGTTTAAAGTTTCGGTTGTTAATAATGTTCGGATTTCAAATTCACCAAAGAAAGATGCCATTACAACGGCTATGCAAATCGTAAAAACTGAATGGGTCATCACCACTGATGCTGATTGTGTGGTACATAAAAATTGGTTGCTGGCTTTGGATAATTTTATACAGTTGCATCACGCTTCGATGATTGCTGGAGCAGTTACTTATGATTGCCAAAATTCGTTTTTGCATCATTTTCAGCAATTGGATTTGGCGAGTTTGCAAGGGGCTACCATAGGAAGTTTTGGAATTAAAAAGGGTTTTATGTGCAATGGCGCCAATTTTGCTTATACCAAATCATTTTTTCAAAAGTTAAAAGGTTTCGATGGAAATTCTGCAATAGCCAGTGGCGATGATGTTTTTCTGTTGCAAAAGGCAATTGCCAAATACCCTGAAAAAGTAGCGTATTTAAAATCGAAAGATACCATTGTGACTACAAAACCTTTGAACAACTGGAAATCATTGTTTTACCAACGCGTGCGCTGGGCATCCAAAACTACTTCGTACCAAAGTGATTTTGGAAAAAGATTGGGACTGCTTGTGTTTGTGATGAATTTTGGGTTGGTTTGTTGTTTGGGGCTGACCGTTTTTGGAATTCTTCCCTATTTTTCTCCTGTGTTTTATTTCCTGATCAAATTTGGAATTGACACTGTGCTGATTCAGCAAACAAATAGATTCTTGACTAAGCATAAAATCCATTATTTGCTTTTAAGTAGTTTGTGGTATCCCGTTTTCAGCACTGCTGTGGCTTTGTATTGCTTGTTCGGAAAATACGAATGGAAAGGAAGACGGTTTTAAACAAATCTTGTAATGAAAATGAATGCCCTAGCCCAGATGGAAACGGCATCCTGTTGTCCTGGGGTTCAGGGCAACAGATATAGTGTACAGCTGGAAATTGCTCCTTAAAAAACTACTCGACCTTTAAAATTACAGGAAGTATAAACTGGGTTTTTACGGGTAATCCTCTTTTGATTGCTGGATTTATTTTAGGAAAATCGACTAAACGAGCTTTCAGGATACTGTCAATTTTTATTTTATCATAAGCCACTGAATCTTTTGGGAATTGCGGTTCAAATTTCATGGTGGCATTCGGGAAAACGGTCACTTTGACTTCAATCGTGTCCAACTCCGGATAAAGCATGGCTAAGGTGTCATTGCACAATTTCTCTTGAATTAACTGGGTTAAAACCTCAAAGAAACATTGTTGGCGTTGTTTTTTATCCTCGATTTTGTCACAATCGACAACCGATGGATATTCGTCTACCTCTTTCCAATTGATGGACTTCAATTCCTTTTGCAGCAATTCCTTTTCGGAAGGAACCTGCTTGTCAAAATATTGACAGGAATTAAAAAGTATAAAGACTATAAAAAAGGGAAACTGCTTCAATGTTTGTTTTTTGAATGGGACAAATATGTTATAAAAATACAATTATTTTCCTCATATTCGTATATGATTAAGGTCTTGTATTATTGGCATCAAAATTACTAAAAATATTTTTATGGATATCCTGCTTTTGTTATTGGGTTTTGTTTGTGTTGTTGTAGGTGTTTTTGGGAGTTTTTTGCCTGTTCTGCCTGGACCAAGCATAAGCTGGGTTGGAATTGTATTGTTGTATTTTACAACTGCTGTTCCCGCCAACTATTGGATTTTGGGCATTTCCTTGTTGATTACTATTGTGCTTACCGTTTTGGATTATATCATTCCTGCCAAGGGAACCAAAAAATTTGGCGGAAGTTCCTATGGCATTTGGGGAACCAATATTGGTTTGATTATTGGTATTTTTGCTCCAATTCCTTTGGGCTTTATTATCGGGCCGTTTGTTGGTGCATTTATAGGAGAACTTATATATGACAACAAAAACCACAAACGTGCTTTGAAAGCGGCAACAGGCTCCCTTCTGGGCTTTCTGGCTTCTTCTTTTATGAAATTTGTGGTTTGTATGATGTATTTGGGATTGTTTCTTTGGATTGTGTGGAAAAATAGTAATGCATTGTTTTAGAAAAATAACTTCTTTAAAAAACAGATATTTTCACCTTAATCAAATTTACAGAACAATATTAATTTTTAACACCATGAGGTTTAATTGAATCCTCTTCGCTGGTATCATACTATTCAAAAAAAGAATTTATGAAATTCTACGCTTTTTGGTTTGTATTAAAAAAGATACTATTTTTTAAATTACCCTTACTTTTCATACAAAAATAGCAATAAGTTAAATTTTAAGCGTTAAATTATGCAGATTGACGCTATTTTCAATTAAGCTTATAAAAAAAATAGTTGTAAGTTTGCGCATTAAAATTAGTAAAGAATGTTTTTTTTAGAAAAACTAAATTACTTCTGGAATTAATATAAATTTATTTTCTGTTTTTACAATAAGTTATAAATATGGTCTTCAAAAAATCCTTTAGCACACTTATTCTTTTGCTGTTCAGTATGTTTGGATTTGCTGGACCAAATCCCCCTTCACCAACAGGTAAAGGAAAACCTCCAGATCTACCAATAGACGAGAATTTAACAATTGTATTAACAATAGTAACTCTATACGGCTTGTATACAATTTACAAACACATAAAAAACAAAAAAGCGTCAATTTAATTGACGCTTTTTTGATACAGACATTATCTGTAATTTATTTGTTACTATAAAGTCTAGAGACATACTTCCCAATTACATCAAATTCCAAATTCACTTTGGTTCCAACTACAAAAGTATGAAAATTGGTGTGCTCATAAGTATAAGGTATAATTGCAACACTGAAATTATTTTTACCTGAATCCACAACTGTCAAACTAACCCCATTTACAGTGATAGATCCCTTTTCAATAGTAATATTTTGTAATGAAGAATCGTATTCAAAGGTATAAAACCAACTCCCATTAGTTTCATTTGCCGCAACACATGACCCTACTTGGTCAACATGTCCTTGTACGATGTGACCGTCTAATCGATCACCTAATTTCATCGCTCGTTCTAGATTAATTTTATCACCTACGTCCCAAGTTGAAATATTTGTCTTCTTTATTGTTTCTCCTATAGCAGTAACAGTATAAAGATCCTTATCTATAGCAACAACGGTTAAGCATATTCCATTATGCGCCACACTTTGATCTACTTTTAATTCTTCAGTGATGGAAGAATCGATAGTAATATGGAGATTATCTTGTTCTTTTTTAACTTCTTGAACAGTTCCTAGTGTTTCAATAATTCCTGTAAACATTTCTTGTTTTATTTTACTAAATTTGCACTTCAAAAATAGCAATAAATAACTTAAGGACATTATGAAAAAAGCAGAAAATATAATCGTAGGGATTTCAATAGGAGATTTGAACGGTATTGGAAGCGAAGTGGTTCTAAAAACATTCGAGGATTCTCGTATGCTTGAACTTTGTACCCCAGTTATTTTTGCCAATGTAAAGATACTGTCGTTTATTAGAAAAAATTTTGAATCTACTGTTGCGCTTCATGGCATAGATAAATTAGATCAAATTGTCGTTGGCAAAGTCAATGTTTTTAATCTATGGAAAGAAGGGATTGATATAAATCTTGGAGTAAATGACGAAAAAGTTGGGGAATATGCCATTAAGTCCTTTATTGCAGCCACTAAAGCACTAAAGGAAGGAACTATTGATGTTTTGGTAACTGCTCCTATCAACAAATACAACATTCAATCAGATACGTTTAAATTTCCTGGACACACAGATTATTTGGATCAAGAATTGGAAGGCAATGCTTTAATGTTAATGGTTCAAGACAACTTAAGAGTTGGTTTATTGACAGATCATGTGCCTATTAACGAAGTAGCTTCTCATTTAACTGAAGAGTTGATTTTTAAGAAAATAGAAACAATAAAGAAAACCTTAATTCAAGATTTTAGTATCAATAAACCAAAAATTGCAGTTTTAGGCTTAAATCCCCATTGTGGAGATGGCGGTGTTATAGGTACCGAAGATGATGCTGTACTGAAGCCGGCTTTAAAAAAATTATTCGAAAAAGGCACTTTAGTTTTTGGCCCATTTGCCGCTGACGGTTTCTTTGGAAGCAATCAATATGAAAAATATGATGCCATTATCGCTACGTATCACGATCAAGGGCTAATCCCTTTTAAAACACTTTCATTTGGAAACGGCGTAAACTATACAGCAGGTCTAAATAAAATTAGGACTTCTCCTGATCATGGAACTGCTTATGACATTGCTGGCAAAAATAAAGCCGACTATAATTCTTTCAAAGAAGCGGTTTATCTTGCAATTGATATCTATAATTCCAGAAATCAATATGCTGAAATCAGCCAAAAGCCTCTAAAAACAAAAGAAAAACAGTTGTAAACAAAAAAAGGTGAATAACATTATTAGATTTCCATTTATTTTATATCTTTGCACTCCCGAAGTTTAGGGCAAATTGTTGTTGAAATGAGCAAGACTAAAGAATATGTAATTCCTTTCGTAGGATTGAAGCTAGGAAAACACAAATTTGAGTATCAAATAAATAACGCGTTCTTTGAAATCTTTGATTATAATGAATTTCAAAATTCAGATATCAGAGTAAGTGTAGTTTTAGACAAAAAAAGCAACCTTTTAGAAATTGATTTCAAACATAAAGGAACAGTTAATGTGCCTTGTGATCTAACAAGTGAAGATTTTGATTTACCCGTAAAAGGGAAATTAAAATTAATTGTTCGATTTGGAGATACTTATAATAATGATAATGAGGAATTGTTAATCGTACCGTTTGGCGAATTTGAGATTGACATCTCTCAATATATTTATGAGATGATCGTTCTTTCAATTCCATTACGAAGGGTTCATCCAGGAATCAAAGATGGAAGTTTAAAAACAGAAGCTTTGACAAAACTGAAAGAATTAGCAATTGAAGAACAAAAGAAGAAAAAAAAAGAAGAGAAAAAAGAAGAGAATATAGACCCACGTTGGGACAAATTAAAGCAACTATTAACGGATAAATAATATAGTAAAATGGCACATCCTAAGAGAAAAATCTCGAAAACAAGAAGAGACAAAAGAAGAACACATTACAAAGCTACTGTAGCTCAAATCGCTACATGTCCTATCACTGGAGAAGCGCATTTATACCACAGAGCCTACTGGCATGAAGGAAAAATGTATTACAGAGGACAAGTTGTTATAGATAAATCTGTAGCTCTTGCTTAATACGTTTTTGTAAATAATATTGGAACTCTCACTACGTGAGAGTTTTTTTTGTTGTTTATAATTTCCCCAAATAAGAAAACTTAAAAACAGCTAGTTTAGTTTTTTTATTGTAATTTTAAAGTCTTTTAAAAATTTTGCAAATGGCAACATTTGACAATAAATAATCGCATATAATGAGTACAATTACAGCCGCAATTACCGCAGTTGGTGGTTATGTTCCCGACTTTGTTCTTTCAAACAAAGTATTAGAAACAATGGTCGATACAAATGACGAATGGATAACCACACGCACAGGAATTAAAGAAAGAAGAATACTAAAAGATAGTGATAAAGGAACTTCATTTCTTGCAATAAAAGCTGCTCAAGATTTAATAGCAAAAGCAAACATTGACCCTCTTGAAATTGATTTAATTTTAATGGCAACTGCAACCTCAGACATGCCAGTAGCTTCTACTGGTGTATATGTAGCAACCGCAATAGGAGCTACCAATGCTTTTGCCTACGACTTACAAGCTGCATGTTCTAGTTTTCTTTACGGAATGTCTACAGCTGCCGCATATGTTCAATCTGGAAGATACAAAAAAGTATTACTAATTGGAGCTGATAAAATGTCTTCAATAGTCGACTATAAAGACAGAGCTACATGTATAATCTTTGGAGATGGTGCTGGAGCAGTATTGTTTGAGCCAAATTACGAAGGATATGGCTTACAAGATGAATATTTAAGAAGCGATGGCGTAGGTCGTGATTTCTTGAAAATTCCAGCTGGAGGTTCACTTCTTCCAACGAGTTTAGATACTGTAAATGACAATATGCATAATATTATACAAGACGGAAAAACCGTTTTTAAATATGCAGTTACCAATATGGCCGATGCTAGCGAATTAATTCTCAAAAGAAATAATTTAACCAACGAAGATGTAAATTGGTTAGTTCCACACCAAGCAAATAAGCGTATTATTGATGCAACAGCGCATAGAATGAACTTAGAGGATGCCAAAGTATTGATGAATATTGAAAGATACGGAAACACTACATCAGCAACATTGCCTTTAGTACTTTATGATTTTGAACACCTTTTCAAAAAAGGAGATACCATAATCTTTGCCGCTTTTGGTGGTGGCTTTACTTGGGGATCTATTTACTTAACTTGGGCCTACGATAAAAAATAAATTAAACTAAAAAGAAATAATTATGGATTTAAAAGAAATTCAAAATCTAATCAAATTTGTAGCAAATTCAGGTGTTGCAGAAGTTAAATTAGAAATGGATGATGTTAAAATCACCATCAGAACTACTTTAGAAGGAAGTGTAACCGAAACAACATATGTTCAACAGCTACCTTCTCAAAATGCACTTCCACAAGCTGCTGCTCCACAACAAATTGCTCCAGTTGCAGCTACTCCAGAAGTTGCTGTTGTAGAAAACGCACATTATATTACAATAAAATCACCAATCATTGGTACTTTTTATAGAAAACCGTCTCCAGACAAACCAATGTTTGTAGAAGTTGGTAAATCTATTGCAAAAGGAGATGTTCTTTGTGTTATTGAAGCCATGAAATTATTCAACGAAATTGAATCTGAAATATCTGGTAAAATTGTAAAAATATTAGTAGATGATATGTCTCCTGTTGAATTTGACCAACCTTTATTCTTAGTAGACCCTTCTTAATTTTAGATTTTAGATTATAGATTTCAGATTATAGATTTCAGGTTTTTAAATCTGAAATAGTGTTTTAGGTTTTATGTAGTTGTCATTTTTGAAAATAAATTTCACTTATACTATGAATCTATTTTTCATTTTTCTATAATCGGTTTGTCTAATTCTCTAAACCGTCTAATTATCTAATTTTAAAAAATATGTTTAAAAAAATACTAATAGCCAATAGAGGAGAGATAGCGCTTCGTGTTATCCGTACTTGTAGAGAGATGGGTATCAAGACAGTAGCGGTTTATTCTACTGCAGATGCTGAAAGCTTACACGTTAAATTTGCTGACGAAGCTGTTTGCATAGGACCTCCTCCTAGTAATTTATCTTATTTAAAGATGTCTAATATTATTGCAGCTGCAGAAATTACAAATGCAGATGCAATACATCCAGGTTACGGGTTTCTTTCAGAAAATGCTAAATTTTCTAAAATTTGCCAAGAACACAACATAAAATTCATTGGTGCTTCTCCAGAAATGATTGACAGAATGGGAGATAAAGCTTCCGCAAAAGCCACTATGATTGAAGCAGGAGTACCTTGTGTACCAGGTTCAGTTGGGATTTTGGAATCATTCGAACAAGCAGCAGAATTAGCCAATAAATTTGGATATCCTGTAATGTTAAAAGCCACTGCTGGTGGTGGAGGTAAAGGAATGAGAGCTGTTTGGGCTCCAGAAGATTTACTAAAAGCATGGGAAGGTGCACGTCAAGAATCTGCGGCTGCTTTTGGAAACGACGGAATGTATCTTGAAAAACTTATTGAAGAACCTCGTCATATCGAAATCCAAGTTGTTGGTGATTCTTACGGTAAAGCCTGCCACCTTTCAGAAAGAGATTGTTCGGTACAACGTCGCCATCAAAAATTGACCGAAGAAACTCCTTCTCCATTTATGACCGACGAGTTACGTGCCAAAATGGGTGAAGCAGCTGTAAAAGCAGCAGAATATATAAAATACGAAGGTGCAGGAACTGTTGAGTTTTTAGTAGACAAACACAGAAACTTTTACTTCATGGAAATGAACACTCGTATCCAAGTAGAGCACCCTATTACTGAACAAGTAGTTGATTACGATTTAATTAGAGAGCAAATTTTAGTTGCTGCTGGCGTGCCAATTTCAGGTAAAAATTACTTACCACAATTACATGCTATTGAATGTCGTATCAATGCCGAAGATCCTTACAACGACTTCAGACCTTCACCAGGAAAAATCACTACACTTCATATGCCAGGCGGACACGGTGTACGTCTAGATACCCATGTGTATTCTGGATATACGATTCCACCAAATTACGATTCTATGATTGCCAAATTAATTACTACAGCACAAACTCGTGAAGAAGCTATTAGTAAAATGAGAAGAGCTTTAGACGAATTTGTAATCGAAGGTATAAAAACAACCATTCCATTTCACAGACAATTAATGGATGAACCTAGATACATCGCAGGAGAGTACACCACTGCCTTCATGGATACTTTCAAAATGAATGATCCAGAATAAAAAATTAAATCCCATTCTTACAATGAATGGGATTTTTTTTAAACAAAATATTTCAAATATCAAGTATAAAAAATAGTTGGGCGTGCCACCATAAAGAGAAGTGGCCCAACATATACACCGCTTATTCGGCCACTTCTCTTTATGCTGTCGGGCTGTTGCTGCTACTTCGGTAGCTTAGCCCATCCCTCACGCGCTCGCAAAACCATTCGAATAAACAACATATCCAACTTTCCGTAGACCATTAATTCTACCATTAAACTAAATATTTTTTTCACCAACAATTCCCTTTCCTATATATTTATAGCTAATACATAATCAACTTCGTACCTTTGCTTTCTTGTAAAAACAAAAAATATACAAACATAATGATTGAAGATAAAACTCCACAACGCACCAGTATAGCCCAATTAGGCGAGTTTGGTCTAATAGACCATTTAACAAAAAACTTCGAAATCAACCAACCTTCAACACTAAAAGGGATCGGAGATGATGCCGCAGTATTGGATTTCAAAGATAAAAAAGTAGTCATTTCAACAGATTTATTGATAGAAGGTGTGCATTTTGATTTATCTTATATGCCTCTAAAGCATTTAGGGTATAAAGCGGTAGTTGTCAATGTTTCGGATATTTGTGCGATGAATGCTAAACCAACTCAAATTACAGTTTCTATTGCTGTTTCCAATCGTTTCCCTCTAGAAGCATTAGAAGAATTATTTGCAGGAATTACACACGCAGCACAAGAATACAAAGTTGATGTAATTGGAGGAGACACAACCTCTTCACAAAAAGGATTAATCATCAGTATCACTGCCATTGGCGAGGCGGATGAAAACGAAATCGTGTATAGAAATGGAGCCAAACAAAGCGATCTTTTAGTAGTCACTGGTGATATTGGCGCGGCCTATATGGGATTACAAGTATTAGAAAGAGAAAAGCAAGTATTTCAAGTAAACCCCAATTCACAACCTGACTTGGATGCTTACACCTACCTTATTGAGCGTCAATTAAAACCAGAAGCTAGAAAAGACGTTCGAACTTTATTGCACGCGCTAGAAATAAAACCCACATCAATGATCGACATATCCGATGGCTTATCGTCTGAAATTATACATATATGTAAACAATCAAATGTTGGATGTAATTTATATGAGGATAAATTACCGATTGATCCACAATTCATAAATGTTTGCGAGGAATTTGATATTGATAGTACTACAGTTGCAATAAATGGCGGTGAGGATTATGAATTACTATTTACAATTGCTATGGAAGATTTCGAAAAAATAAAAGGGAATCCAAATTTCAGCATTATTGGGCATATGACTCAAGAAAGTGAAGGCATACATCTGATAACACGCGCCAATACCAAAATACCTTTAAAAGCCAGAGGCTGGGATGCCATAAGCGAATAGATTAATTCACATTCTAATCAACAAAAAACGACACTAAAATAGTGTCGTTTTTTGTTCAATATAAGTATTAAAAAATGATTCCTCTAACTTTTGCTTCCTGAATCAAATCGATATCGCTACCTTCTTCAATCTTAAAAAGTTCTTTAAGATTTACTTTCCGCCTTTCAATTGCTTGCAAGGATATGGGAATATATTGCGGGATGTCTTTGGTTTTGGTTCCTTTAGAAATATGAAAAAGAATTAACTTATCAAATTGATCAATTCCTTCAACATCAGTAATATCTTGATTGGCCATTTTAATTACGGAGTGACTGTAATAAATTTCGTCTTTCAAAATAATATCAAAACCAAAAAGCAATTCATCAAAGGTTAAATCACTTTTTATTACCAATCCTGATGGATTTATGGTATCAATAATGTTTTTAATTTTCAGCAACTCATTAAACATGGTAAGCAAGATAATTTTGCAATCAGGCATTAATTCCATGATCAATTTGGCTAAATCTTCACCTGAATAAATGCCTTCTTCTTCATATACTGGCATGCTTATATCTAAAAAAGCAACATCAAAAGGTAAGGTGTCAGGATCTGTTATAATAGTGTAACCTGTTTTACAATCTTTACCTTGCGAAAATGAATATTCATAAAGATTCGGCTTATATCGGGTGATTGCGTTTTTATATCCGTCAATTATAAAGGGATGGTCGTCAACTATTAAAATATTTTTTTTAATTAATCTTTCCACTTTAATATCCTCTATCATTATATTGTAGGTTTTATATTTTTTTAATTGGTATTACTATTGTTAAGGTCGTGCCTTCTCCTTTTTTTGATTTAATATCTAGAGTCCCATTACATTCTATAGTTCTTGTTTTTATATTTTGAAGACCAATACCTTTTTTTGCACGTAAAACATTAAACCCAATTCCATCATCACTTATTTTTAATACTATATTATCTTCCTGCTTTCTAAATTCTACTTTAATTTTTGTAGCCTTAGAATATTTATTACAATTTTGAAGAGATTCTTGAATAATTCTGTAAATGTTGATTTTTATAGTGTTATCGATAAACTCCCACTTAATTGCAGCGTCTATGTGAGCAAGAAACTTTGAAGCATATGTCTTTTTTTGTTCTTCAAATAAGTTAGCGACTATAGCAACGAAGTTATTAATTAATTCTGATTTTTCTCTATTCAAGTTATGTGAAATTTCACGAATATCTTGTTCAATATTTTTAAGTTCTGTCAAATAATTCAATCGCCTTTCTACTCCAGAATCGTCTTTAATTTTATTTAAACTGTCTAGATTAATTCGAACTCCAAACATTCTTCCTAAAACACCATCGTGTAATTCTCTTGCTACTCTTTTTTTTTCTTTTATATTATTGATTTCAATTGTGTTTTGCTGATTGATTAATAAATTATATATCTCGGCATTGGCTTGTTGCTGCTGTTGCTTAAATAATAATTCGCGTTGTTTAACTTTTTGTAATTTAATGGTATATAATAATACCGCTAAGATCACAAAAGAAGCAAAAATCAATAAAAGTGTCTTGTTTTGACCCTCTAAATTAATGTATTCAACTTTTATTTCATCTGTTTCAAATTCTATACGAGAAAACTTCTCCCCCATTTTACGTTCTGCTTTTTGCAAACGATCATTAATAAGGATGTATTCTTTGGAATAAGTAGAAGCATTCTTGGGATCTACCGCTTCCATTTGTTTCAGCGCTTCCAAAATACTTCTCAAGCGATTGGTACTACGAGAAAGTAATAGCGCTTGTTTGGCATATTGAACCGCTTTTAAGGTATCCTTTTTAGAAGCGAAATATTCTGACAAACGAGTTTTACTTACAATAATCCCAGATGTAATTTTTAAACTATCCCGAATTTTTAATGCTTGATAAAATTGATCAGGAAGACCTTCAGATTCATTAAGTTTAAATTTGGCATAAGCCAAATTATCCAACAACATCGCATATAGTTTGGGCTTATCCACAAATAAATGTTCTTGTTGCAGTCCCTTTTCAAAATAATTTTTAGCTTGATTGTAGTTTTTTAAGTTCAAGTAAACATAGCCCATATTGTTGAAAGAAGAGGCTTTCGATTGGAATACTGATGGAATAGATTTATCATCAATACTGACTAGTGCTTTATTATGGTATTCTAAAGCTCTACCATATTCTTCTCGCTCGTTATATAAAATCCCCAAAAGATTATAGGATTCATAAAGTAAATCATTAGCCTTTTCACCTTTTAATATACGTAATGCCTTAAAAACAGCAATTTCGCTATTAAAATAATCACTTTCATTGAATTGTAAATTAGCTTTACTTATTAATGTTTTTCCTAAATTGTAATTGGCATTGAGTTTAAGATATAGTCTTTCAGCTTTAAAATAACAATAGAAAGCACTATCCGAAATGGATTTTTCGACATAATAATCCCCTAAATAGGTAAATGCTTTAGCCATATTCGCAGAGTCATTACTATTTTTGGTTCGTTCCAAAATAAGCTTTGAAGTTTCGCGATAGCCATTCCATTCGCTCATATTGTAATAGCGATTGGCCACTTTAAAAAGATTGACTTTGTTAATGGAGTCATCTTTTTGAGTTAGAATAATAGCTAATGCTTTTTGAGTATATTTTTTTTTATAAGTAAAAGACAGATTTTCATCATTGGCCAAAGTAAGATAGGCAGAAAGACTATCATTTTTGCTATTTGAATTTTGTTTGACCACTTTATTATTCGTGCAACTAATAAAAATAACTAATAAAAGGAATAGTATGTAATATTGTTTTTTCAATAGTATAATTTGAATTATATCAAAAATACTAAAACTTTTCATATAAAAAAAGACTGCCAAGTAAATGACAGTCTTTATCTTAAATTATAATTTAATTGTTAGTCAACTTTTTTGTTTCCTCCAGTACTTTGTGTACCGGTACCATCAATAGAAACTAAAGTTTTTGATGCCTCAATTTTAGAAACATTACCAAAAAAATCAACTTTTTTATTTCCTCCAGTATCTTGAGTTCCCGTTCCGTCAACATCAGTTATAACTGTATTTTCAAGATTTGAGGCCGTTGCTGTTGTAGGATTTGCAAATGAAGTTAATGACAATACTAATGTAAATAATCCGATTGTTAAAGTTGCTTTTTTCATGATTTCTGGGGTTTATGTTGTTGTTATTTTTTACTTTTTTGATTCCATTTGTGTTGGAATTCTTTTGTAAAACTAAACAGTAAACCGAGATAATCAATTCAAAAAAAGGCGTTTATGGTCAATGGTATTCGTTTGATAGTGAATGGATAGCAAATCAGGGCAAATGACAATTAATTAGGTTTCGATATAATTTTCATTGGCAAATTCAGCTATTATAAAGTCAACATTGGTTTTGTAAGATTTTGAAAAAGGCAATTTTATAGTGGTTTTTTTTATATAACATAACGAGTTTCCCGTATGGATTCTTGAGATGTAATTTCGATTGACAATATAACTATTGTGTATTCGGATAAAGGGATTTGTCAAAACAGTTTCAAAATGCTTTAATGTCTTGAAAGCTGTTATCATCTCACCACTTTTTAAATGAATATCAGTAGAATTATTATCTGCTTGAAAGTAACAAATGTCATCCGAATCAATATACCTATGATCGCCATATGATTTAACACATAATATAAATGATTTTTTATTTTTCTTTATTTCAAAATTCTCTAGCGCTAGTCTTTCCTTTGCATTTGGACTTTGCACCAATAATACTTCATCATCAGTATTTATTTTATTTAATTTATGAATCAATTTTACAAAATCGATTACTAATAATGGTTTTAGCAAATAATCTATAACTTCATATTTGATGCAATCAAATGCAAAATCTTTTTTCTTGGTTGTAATTACTATTTTAGGCAACTCCTTTAAATACATCAATAATCCATTGATTAACTGTAAGGATAAATTGCTATTTTTATTAATAGGATCTATTTCCAAGAAAACCAGTTTGGGCATGTGTTCTAAAATAAGATTTACTCCGTCTGCATAATTATCTGCAGTACCGAGAAAATTTAATTCGGAAAACTCACTGGCAATAGCCTTTGTTCGCAAAGCACTTTCTGGATCATCGTCTATGATTATGTAGGTATAATTCATTTTTTCGTTGGAATACTTTATTTTTATGTTCTCTTATTTACTTTTTCTAAAATTCAAAATAACCATTTATAATATCTATCCTATTTAATTAACAAAAATCACACTAATTACGATATAATTTTAAAGAAAAACATTCAAAGTTATGTTTTTTTTAGTATGGGTTAATAAAAATAATTTAAAATTAATATGCATTGGTTTAGAAATTCAAACAATCACTGTATCAGCTTATTTTTTAAAATTTCAGGCAAAAAAAAATGCCTCCCAACTGAGAAGCATTTTCATCTATTTTAAATAAAAAATTACATTTTCATCAACCAATTTTTCATAGAAACCTCATTTTCAATGATTGATTTCAAGTCGGCAATAGCGACACGGTCTTGTTTCATAGTATCTCTATGACGAATGGTTACCGTTTGGTCTTCTATTGTTTGGTGATCAACAGTGATACAAAATGGAGTTCCCAAAGCATCTTGTCTTCTATAACGTCTTCCTACTGCATCTTTTTCATCGTAGGAAACATTGAAATCCCATTTCAAATCATCAATGATTTTTTTGGAAATTTCAGGTAATCCATCTTTTTTAACCAATGGTAAAACAGCTGCTTTTGTTGGAGCCAAAACGGCTGGCAATTTTAATACAGTTCTTGTTGAACCATCTTCTAGTGTTTCTTCTTTTAAGGAAGTAGCGAAAACGGCCAAGAACATTCTGTCCAATCCTACGGAAGTTTCAACCACATAAGGAACGTAGTTTTGATTCAATTCGGCATCAAAATATTGCAATTTTCTACCCGAAAATTGTTCGTGCGCTTTTAAATCAAAGTCAGTTCTGGAGTGAATTCCTTCCAATTCTTTGAAACCAAAAGGAAAATTAAACTCAATATCAGCCGCTGCATTGGCATAATGAGCTAGTTTTTCATGATCGTGAAAACGGTAATTTTCTTTTCCTAAACCAAGGGATAAATGCCAGTTCAAACGAGTGGTTTTCCAGTGTTCGTACCATTGCATTTCTTCGCCTGGACGTACAAAAAATTGCATTTCCATTTGCTCAAATTCACGCATACGGAAGATGAATTGTCTGGCAACAATTTCGTTACGAAACGCTTTTCCAGTTTGAGCGATACCAAAAGGAATTTTCATTCTTCCTGATTTTTGAACATTCAAGAAATTCACAAAAATACCTTGAGCTGTTTCTGGACGCAAGTATAAATCCATTGCAGTATCTGCAGAAGCACCCAATTTAGTACCAAACATCAAGTTGAATTGACGCACTTCGGTCCAATTTCTAGAACCTGATTCTGGACAAGCAATTTCCAGTTCTTCGATTAATACTTTTACATCGTCTAGATCACCAGCTCCTAAAGAGCGACCCATTCTTTCCAGAATTTGTCTTTCTTTTGCTTTGTATTCCATCACTCTTGCGTTGGTGGTCACAAACTCTTGTTCGTTGAACGCATCCCCAAATCGAGCACGCGCTTTTTCGATTTCTTTGATAGCTTTTAGATTTAGCTTTTCGGCATAATCTTCAATCAGGACATCGGCTCTGTATCTTCTTTTGGAATCTTTGTTGTCTATCAATGGATCGTTAAAGGCATCCACGTGACCCGATGCTTTCCAAGTGGTTGGGTGCATCAATATAGCCGCGTCTAGTCCTACGATGTTTTCGTTCATTTGAACCATCGATTTCCACCAATATTCGCGTATGTTCTTTTTTAATTCTACTCCGTTTTGTGCATAATCATAGACTGCACTTAAACCATCGTATATTTCGCTTGACGGAAAAATAAATCCGTACTCTTTTGCGTGCGAAACTACATTCTTAAATAAATCTTCTTGTTTTGCCATAATAGTGCAAAAATATAAAAAGGGAAATTAATAAAAGAAAAAAAATGAAGTTAGAAATGGTGATTTTCTTATTTTTATGGATAAATCTACTTTTATATGCTTAATTCCTTGATCAATCTGTTTTTTCCGCCCGTTTGTGCCGGCTGCAAATCATTCATTGGTACAAATGAAAATGTAATTTGTACCGTATGTCGTCATGAATTGCCTTTGACCAATCATCATTTGAATCCAGAAAATGAAGCCTTTAAAAAGTTTTATGGTCGAATTCCCGTAGAACATGTTTCTGCATTGTTGTATTTTCATAAAAAGGGAATGGTTCAAGAACTCATACATAATTTGAAATACAAAGGTCATGAAGAAATCGGAACCGTTTTGGGCGAATGGTACGCTTCCGAGCTAAAAGACAATCCGATTATAAAGGATGTGGATCGTATCATTCCTGTTCCATTGCATAAAAAACGCATGAAAGAAAGGGGCTATAATCAAGTCACTAATTTTGGTTTGGCTTTGTCTGAAAATTTTAAAATTCCGTTGAACGATTCCATTCTAATGCGAAAAGTATATTCAAAAACGCAATCAAAAAAGAATCTTTTGGGGAGAATCGAAGGAATTGAAACGGTTTTTGATGTTGATTTCTGTGAAGAAGACTGGAACAAACATTATCTATTGATTGATGATGTATTGACCACAGGCGCTACGCTCGAAGCTTGTTCAAAAGCATTGCTTAAAATTCCGGGAGCAAAAATTAGTATTGTTTGTATGGCGATGGCACATTCTTGATTTCCTTTTTTTTTAACCAGTCATGGAGGCCCGTTAGGGGATGAAATATGTGTTAGAAAAATTAAATATCTAGATAAAAGCCATATTCAGCGTTAGAAATCTACTGTATCTGGGTTAGACTAAAAGGCCTTGTAAATATGCGTGAGGGATGGACGCTGGCTACCGAAGTAGCGCAAACAGCCCGACAGCATAAGGAAAAGTGGCCGAATAAGCGGTTTCTAAGTTAGGCCACTTTTCCTTATGGTGGCACGCCCCAATAATTTTAAAACTATTTTCGTGCATAGGTCTTGAAATACCCGCATTCATTGATAATTTCCTTATAATATTTAGTTTTCGAATAATTTTCTTTTAGATTTTTGAAGCCTTGCCAAGCGATAAAATTGGTTTGGTCATCTTGAATGTCCCAAGTAGATAAATTCAGTGAATAATATTTTTTGTTGTAATAATCATTGCGCTCACATTTGGCTAACAAGTATTGGGTTTTGGCTTTCTGTTCGTTGTTTTTGGTTGCTTGAAAAGCTTTTGCGTAATAGGCTTTTGCCAAAGAACTATTGATAATCATATCTCGAATAGGATCTCTAAAATAGTCTGGAGTTGAACCTTCTCCTGCTATTTTTCCTTCATAGAAAAGGCGACCGTTACCAAAATGTGTAATGTTATAAAAAGCATTTCCAAGTAAAAGACTACTGTTGTAAACATCCACTTTTTTGGCTAAATTGTCTTGCATTTTTTGAATTATTGTCAAAAAATCAAGCATGCTGTATTTCTTTTTTTGTGGAGCTTGATGGTCACAATCATGACAATCTTTGATGTTCCCTAAAAATGGATTCCCGTAAAAAACCGTTGTTTGAATTCCTTCTGCTTGTTTCATAAAAGCAATGGCTTCCGGAATTTTGTTCTCGAAAGTTGCTTTGACTCCTTGAAAATAATTTATATCGGCTAGTTTTATTTCATAAATGGAAGCGCCAATTTTTTCAATTTTCGTTTTATTTTCTTTAGAAAGAAATGCTTTCATATCTAAAAGTTGCTGCTCTGAATCATAAAAACTGGAATTATGATTGAAAACTTCGTTCATCACACTATTTTTTTGAGAGCGGTAAAGCGCTGCTAAATAATTTTTGCTCCAAGCGGTTGCATTTTCATATCTAAGATTCTCAATCGTACTTTTTGGCAATTCTAGATACAACCAATTCAAATCGGCTAGAATTGTTTTTTCATTTTCAGGATTCAATTGATCTATTTTGCTAAGGTTATTTACAAAACGAAGCAAACGAACTTGAGCAATGGCCAGAGGAGTTTTTGGCATCTTACTTTCGGCTTTGTCAAAATTTTTGTCGGCTTGTTTGAAGTTTCCATTTAAGGTTTCAAGGTAAGCAGCTGCTACATTCCACAAATAGGGTTTTGTCGTTTTATCGGATTGTGCTACTTTATTAACCAGATCAATTGTCGTTTTATTAATACTGTCTTTGTTGCTTTTTTTATTTTCAAGAACGGATTTGTCTTTAAAATTACGGTCTATTTTATTTTCTTGATTGTTTATTAATCGAGTCAATAAATAGTCGAGATGCTGACTTTTGGGTTGTAATTTATAGATTTCACTAATTGCTTTTTCTTCATCGTTATAATACCCTTGAATAGCCCAAAGCGCCGCTTTTTCGTCATTCGTTTTGGCCATCGCCAAGGATTGTTTCCAGTCTTTTTCTTCTTGAGGATGGAAACAATAAGCTGAAACTACGCGCATTGCAGAACATTTATCAAAAACCTGGCTGTACAGATAATTGGATTTCGCATAGTGTTTTTGTTTGTATTCAATTCCGGCAACATAAGCAAGTGCTCTATAATACAAGGTGTTTTTTGGCATTGTCTTTTCAGTTTGATTGAAAAATGTCACCCCATTTACTTGTCTATCACTATAAAAACTTGCTTTTATAACAAGGAACCAATACCTGTTTTTTAGAAAAGGATCTTTGGTATCGTTGTATTTTTTTTCCAGTGATTTAATCCAATTGCTATCGGATAAAACTTCTGGTTTTACCGTTTCATCATAATTCCAAGAATCATATTGCTGGGTGGAATAGGTTTCAATAATTTGTGCTTCATTTAAAAAAAAGAAAAAATCTTTAATTTTTGCTTCACTTAATTTGAATTTTTTATTCCATTTCTCAGAGACTTTATTCGGTTTCTCTTTTTTATAATATACCATCAAATCGGCCACATCAGCACTACTGGAATCGGTTAAGAAAAAAGTCAGCTCTTTTTCTTTTATTTTCCCTTCAAGATACGTATTCCAGTCTTTGATATTATCTGAGTTGAAACGGGTGCGATGTTCGGTATCATACCCTATTTCATAAAAGAAATCGGTAGACAAAAACAAAGGAGAATACGATTTATCTACAAAAGTTTCTGGAGCAAAGTTGGAATCAAAAGACCACCCCCAATCACCATCTGAACAGGCATAAATGGTACCGTAAACCAAAAGAGAAATGGTGCTAAAAGCAATCAATAACTTTTTTAAAAATGGCTGCATCATAGTTTTTTAAATTAAATTCATCTAAATCGTAAAAGATAATTTCTTTTGGATTTTGATTTGTGTGTTTTTTAAGATCATTTCCCATTTCAAACAAATCAGACTCTGAAATGGTTTCTATTTTTAATTGGTCCTTTTCTTTGTAATAAATACCATTTTGAAAGGTTGCTTTTTTAACTAAAAACCAATTTTTATTTGTAAGAACAAAACTACTGTTATTTTTTAAATTATTAACATCAATTTTATTTCTTAAACCAATTATTTTTCTGTCTCTAATATGTATACCCCAAGAATAGATTGGCAATGCAATATTTATTGGTAGTGGATAATTTTTTAGACTTGCTAAATAACGTTTGGCTATGTTGCGATCGTAAATTGAATTTAGGGAATCTGGAGCAATTTTGCCCATATTATAGTACATTAAAACACCCCGATCTACAGCAGGGATTTTTGTTTTCTTGAAATATTTTATTTGATGAAGTCGTATCGTTGCGGAGAGTTGCTTGCTTGAAATTTTTTTAAAAATTTGAATAAATCGCAGATAATTATCTTTACTTCTCAAAGTCCAATCGCAATCTATTTGAATTTCTTCAATGCTGATATTGTTTTTAGTATTGATTTGTTGGATAAAATGGTTTGTTTTTTGTGCCAAATCCAAAAGATCTACTTTTTTATCAAGCATTACTTTATTTTTGATATATACTACAGGTACGATTTCAAAATTAAGAGTTGAATCCTCAAAACGAATTGGACTTTTAGGATACGGATTTTGTGTTTTTGGATTTAAGTCGACATCAAAATATCTAATATAAACTCGCTGCACTTTGTTTGATATCAGGGTATTTTTTTCTTTTGGTGAAAGCCTAAAAATTGTTTTCCAATAATAAAAAGAGACAATTGGCTGTTCTTGTTGTTGGCAGGAAAAAAAGAAACAGACTATGAGCCCAATAAGAACTATTTTTTTCAAAAGGGGAAATTTAAAAGTTACTCTTTTCGGTTTTTGGCTCGATTATAGGTCCAATAAGCCAATACTACTAAAATTACAAAAGGCAAATAAGAACCAATTAGAACCCCAATTTGATACCCTTCATCGGGAGCTTGTTTAATTTTTTTTGCAATATCTACATTTTGAAGTAATAGAATAATATGAGTCATTATTATTTGATTAAAGCGTTTTTTGTAAAATCGGACAGTACTAATTTACCTGAAATTGCAGCTCTTTCTTTTAAAAGTTTATCCCAATGCGCCGTTCCTTCCCAAAATACTTTTTTTATTTCATAAAGTGCTTCTGGATTATAAAGTGCCAGTTTTCTGGAGAATGCAACAACTTCTTTATCTAATTCTTCTTGTGAATTCACTATTTTAGCAAAAAGTCCTTTTTGATGAGCCCATGAAGCCGATTTCCATTCGTGTGCGTCCAAAGCCATTTCTGACATTGCCATTTTTCCAATTTTTCGACTCACAGCAGGTTCAATTACAAAAGGGCCAATACCAATAGCCAATTCAGATAATTTTATGGCACTTTCTGAGGTGGCCAATGCATAGTCACAAGCGGCAGCAATACCAACTCCTCCTCCCACTGCTTTTCCGTGTATCCGCCCTACTATTATTTTTTTGCAAGTACGCATAGCATTGATCAAATTGGCAAATCCAGAAAAAAAGCGTGTCCCCTCTTCAAGTGTACTTACTGCCAAAAGTTCATCAAAAGAAGCACCTGCACAAAAAGCGCCTGTACCTTCACTTTTTAATACAATTACAGAAATCTCTGGATTATCACTCAAAAAAGTAAGCTCATTTGTCAATCTATCGAGTAATACTCTTGGAAAAGAGTTGCTTGCTGGATGACCAAACTGAACCGTAGCAATTTTGTTTTCTATAGTTGTTAGTAATGTTCCGTTTTTGTCTGGTGTAAGCATAAGGTATATTTTGATGTAAAGTTAAAAAAAGGAATCATAGCAAAATATATTTTTTTAGGAATTGAAGAATAGTGATTTTGAAATTTGCATATTCCTATAATTAAATGTTATATTTGCGCCGTACTTGAGGGATTAGCTCATTTGGCTAGAGCGTCCCGATAATGATCGGGAAGGTTCGGTTTTAATTAGTTATAAAACTTTTGAATTCTATTAAAATATTGGGGGATTAGCTCATTTGGCTAGAGCGCTTGCCTGGCAGGCAAGAGGTGGTCGGTTCGAATCCGATATTCTCCACAAAAACCCAAACCTTGTTTGGGTTTTTTTATGCCTAGTCCTGAAAAAAAGGGAGCAATAAATTCTCAGAAATATTGAACCATTAAGAAATTAAGATTCATTAAGAACGACCTCGAATCTTAATGAATCTTAATTTCTTAATGGTTTAAAAAAAAGAATGGCTATGACCTTTTTGGTAATGCCCCAAATTTCTTTGTTGACCATGAGAACTTTTGTTTTCCAATCCTTCCTTCGATACAATTTACTAAAAAAACTTTGCCTATTTTTGTTAGGTACTTAAACTAACTTCAAAATGAAAAAAATCTTATTTCTGATGGCAGTATCAACTTCGTTAACTTCTCTAGGGCAAAACCAAAAAGCAACTCCATTAACGTATCCCAAAACAGCAAAGGGGGAAACGGTTGATGTCTATTTTGACACCAAAGTAAACGATCCCTACCGTTGGCTCGAGGACGATAAATCTCCCGAAACAGCTGCTTGGGTAAAAGAAGAAAACAAAGTAACCTACGATTATTTGGATCAAATCCCTTTTAGAAACGCTTTGAAATCCAGACTCGAAAAACTGTGGAATTACGAAAAAATTGGTGCACCATTCAAAGAAGGAAGTTTTATTTATTATTACAAAAATAACGGTTTGCAAAATCAATCGGTTTTGTATCGAAAAGACTCCAAAGGCAAAGAAGAAGTTTTTCTGGACCCGAATACCTTTTCAAAATTAGGAACCAGTTCTTTGGGAGGAGTAGATTTTTCTAAAGACGGCTCCAAAGTAGCTTATTCTATCTCTGAAGGCGGAAGTGACTGGCGAAAAGTAGTCCTTATGGATGTCAACACTTTCAAAAAACTCGAAGACACTTTGGTCGATGTCAAGTTTAGCGGTATCTCCTGGAAAGGGAACGAAGGATTTTATTATTCCAGTTATGACAAACCAAAAGGAAGTGAACTCTCGGCCAAAACCGACCAACACAAATTGTATTACCATAAATTGGGAACGGCTCAAAAAGACGATCAGGTCATTTTTGGAGCAGACCAAAAACGCCGTTATGTAGGCGGAGGCGTGACCGAAGACAATCATTATCTAGTGATTTCTGCCTCCAATGCCACTTACGGAAACGAATTGTACATTCAGGATTTGACCAAACCCAACAGTCCGATAGTAACGATTGTGGATAATTTTAATAGTGACAACAACATCATTGAAAACGAAGGTGAAAAATTATTCATAGAAACCGACTTAAATGCGCCCAACAAACGCATTGTAAGTGTAGATGTGAACAATCCAAAACCAGAAAACTGGAAAGATCTGATTCCCGAAACCGAAAATGTGTTGACCCCAACAACAGGAGGCGGGTATTTCTTTGCCAATTACATGAAAGATGCCGTTTCGGTCGTTAAACAATATGATTATTCCGGAAAATTGGTTCGCGAAATTACATTACCAGGAATAGGTACAGCCTCTGGATTTGGAAGTAAAAAAGAAGAAAAAATTCTGTATTATTCCTTTACCAATTATATTACGCCGCCTTCAATTTATTCTTTTGAACCTAAATTAGGAAAATCGGCTGTGTATCAAAAACCAAAAGTTGATTTCAAAAGCGAAGATTACCAATCCGTACAAGTGTTTTATACGTCCAAAGATGGAACCAAAATCCCAATGATTATCACGCACAAAAAAGGATTAAAACTCAACGGCAAAAACCCAACTATTCTTTATGGATATGGCGGATTCAACATTAGTTTAACGCCTAGTTTTAGTATTTCCAATGCCGTTTGGATGGAAAACGGCGGTATTTACGCAGTAGCCAATTTGCGCGGAGGCGGAGAATACGGCAAAAAATGGCACGATGCAGGAATCAAAATGCAAAAACAAAACGTATTTGATGATTTCATCGCCGCAGCCGAATATCTAATAGCGCAAAAATATACTTCATCCAATTTTCTAGCCATTCGCGGAGGATCCAACGGAGGGTTATTGGTAGGCGCCACTATGACACAACGCCCCGATTTAATGAAAGTGGCGTTGCCTGCCGTTGGTGTAATGGACATGTTGCGTTACCACACCTTTACCTCGGGAGCCGGTTGGGCTTTTGATTATGGAACCTCGGCAGACAGCAAAGAAATGTTCGAATACATCAAAGGATATTCACCAGTGGCCAACGTAAAAGCAGGAGTTCAATATCCCGCCACGATGGTCACTACGGGTGATCATGACGACAGGGTAGTTCCAGCACACAGTTTTAAATTTGCAGCCGAGTTACAAGAAAAGCAAACCGGAAACAACCCCGTTTTAATCCGAATCGACATCAATGCAGGTCACGGAGCCGGAAAATCATTGGCTGCTACCATTCAGGAAAGTTGCGATATACAAGCCTTTACTTTATACAATATGGGATTTACAGCATTGCCAAAATAAAGAAGCTGTAGTAATAAGGAGCTTAATCCTGCTGTTTGCTACAAGCTTTATCATAAAACGCCCTTTTTCTAAGAATAAAAAGGAGCTTCCTCTGGTCGCTCTTTTTGTTCAAGAAAAAGGGCCTTTTATTTCAAAAGGCTTTTCACTTCCATCAGGGCTAGGGCTTCAACCTAAAATTCCACATTATATTTCATTACGAAGCTAGATTACTCAATAAAACAAGTACTGACGGATTATTTTAATAATGAAAGAATCTTCTCTTTCGATTCTAAGATTAGGCGTAAATTTGGGCTCTTCAGAAGAATCCAGATATAGTGGATTTCTATTGCAGAATTAGCTTCTTCGAATTTCAAAAAACATTAGGCAACAAAAAAGACCTTCTTTTCAGAAGGTCTTCAATATATTTTCAATCGTATTTGATTATAGACTGTATTTCACTCCAATAGTCATACCTAATCCAGAAATTCCAACGTAAGAACTTAATTCATCAGTTGGTTTAGTTTTGTCCAAACCAGATGGATTGGTTGCTGCGTTATTAGAATTAACATCTAAGCGGTCTTGGTAATTAGTATGAAGTTGTGCTTGACTTCTAGTAGCCATAGCATCCTTACCATTAACAGTAAATTCTGTAGTCTCTTTAGTCTTTCCGTGTACTGTAAAGTTACGGTATTCTAATTCAGCATAAAGAGAAATGTGTTTTGCTAATTTATATGACGTACCTAAAGTTGCAGTAAATCCTAATGTTGGATTTGGCTTTACTTGATCAACACTGTGAACATTTCCAAAAGCAACAGGAACACCCGAAGAATTAAATGCAATTGGTGCATACGCATCAGAAGTGATTTCTAAATCACCATGAACTGGCACTAAAACACCAACTTTTGTATAAGGCTCAAATCCTTTGTGCTCTCCTAAAAACAAAACTAGCGATGGAGACAAATCCCATGCTGTAATTTGTCCTACGGATTTAAAACTATAGACTCCACTTGGTGTGATAGGTAAATCTGATTTTGTTTGTGCCATAGTTTTGTCTTTACTTGAATAGTAGTTTATACCCATTTCTACTCCTAAACGTGAATTAATTCTATATCCTGCTGTAAGTCCTGTTCTAAAACCTTCTCCAAAAGAACCAGTCACACTTTCTTTTGAAACTAATTTCCCTCCAACATAAGTTTGATCTAAAGGAAGATTTCCTCCAACAGTTGGAAATTCTGTAGCAACTGTTTGCATAAAATAAGAACCGCCTAATTTAAAATACCAAGTTTCTGGCTTACTATCGCTAGTGTTTGAAGTTTGCCCTACCATAGTCATTGTAGAAGCTAGTAATCCTAATAAAAATAATTTTGTTTTCATGTATGTATGAGTTATTTAAGTTATTCAAATTGACAAGACTTTGTATCTAATTGAATTGATGCGAAATCGTTGTAATTCACGGCAATATTAGTAAAAATATATTATGCGAGCATATTTTTAATTGTTATTTTTAATTCAATTTAAAATTAATCTGCATTTTCTCCAATTCAAACAATAATTCATTTGAAATTTGAACTTTTAATTTTCTACTTGGCATCGATAATTTGGTCACCACTTTTATTTCTTCAACTTCGGTGACTGTTTTTGTTTCAATCACTTCGGTTGCTTCTTCGTTTTCATCCACAAAAGATTCCTCCTCGCTCTCTTCAAACTCAGAAGTGGTCTCGACGATTCGTTTTATTTTTTCTAATTCCATAATTTCAAAAGTCACGGTGTTGTCTCCTTTATTTTCTTGAAACAGTCGGTTCAATTGGTGGATAAAATCGGTTTCCAAATCCTTTATATTCAACAAAAGAATGAGTTTTTTCGCAAAAGTACTCAACACATCCTGAAGGTATTGCACTAATACAAATTGCATTCTAGGATCGGTTTTTTTACCTGTATCCTGATTTACCCAACCTTCTTTTATCATCACTTTCATGAAAGTAAAATTGTTTTGAATAAAGAAATGCCTGAACTTTAAATATTCTTCGCCAAAAATTTTAAACTCATAACTCTCATCATAGCCTTCCAACACAAAAGTCCCCCATCCTTTTCCGTTTTTGGCTACACGGTGTTGTACATTGGTAATGATCCCTCCAAAAGTTAGATTTTTACCCACATACATCTCCATGTTTTTGAGGGCTTCGAGTTTAGCATTGCAAAAATATTTCATCTCAAATTTGTAATCGTCCAACGGATGCCCCGAAATATAAATCCCAACCACTTCTTTCTCTTTGGCCAATTTTTCCATCGTACTCCAGTCTTCACAAGGAGGCACAACGGGTTCGGCAATTTGCACCTCGCTAGTTTCTCCAAATAGACTTACTTGCGATGAATTTTCATTCTCTTGAAATTTAGATCCATACTTAATGGATTTTTCATAAAAGGTTATTCCGTCACCATCATCATGAAAATATTGCGCTCTGGTCGTTCCCTCAAACGAATCGAAACCACCCGCCAAAATTAAATTCTCCAGTGCTTTTTTATTAGCAGCGCGCAAATCAATACGCTTGGTCAAGTCAAAAATAGACTTGTATTTTCCATCTTTTCTGTTTTCCACAATAGTCGCAACCGCTCCAGAACCAACCCCTTTTATGGCACCCATTCCAAAACGTACCGCATAATCATCATTTACGGTAAACTTGTAGAACGATTCATTTACATCAGGCCCAAGAACCTGTAAGCCCATACGCTTGCATTCTTCCATAAAAAAGGACACCTGTTTAATATCATTCATATTATTAGAGAGTACCGCCGCCATATATTCAGCTGGATAATGCGCTTTGAGATAAGCGGTTTGATAGGCTATCCAAGCGTAACAAGTGGAGTGGGATTTATTAAATGCATAACTCGCAAATGCTTCCCAGTCTTTCCAAATTTTCTCCAAAACGGTTGCATCATGGCCTTTTTCGGCAGCTTGGGCAACAAACTTGGGTTTCATTTTATCCAGCACCTCTTTTTGCTTCTTACCCATCGCTTTACGCAATACGTCGGCTTCACCTTTGGTAAATCCTGCTAACGATTGGGACAAAAGCATTACCTGCTCTTGGTAAACGGTAATTCCATAAGTTTCCCCTAAATATTCCTCGCAGGCATCTAGATCGTATTTGATTTCTTCTTCGCCATTTTTTCTTCTAACAAATGATGGAATATACTCCAAAGGTCCTGGACGATACAAAGCATTCATCGCAATCAAATCCCCAAAAACCGTTGGCTTCAAATCCTTCATGTATTTCTGCATTCCTGGTGACTCGTATTGGAAAATCCCAACGGTTTCCCCTCTTTGGAACAACTCATACGTTTTGGTATCATCAATCGGAAAAGTATCAGGATCGAGTTGAATTCCGGTTCTGTACTTTACCAATTTTACGGTATCTTTTATCAAAGTTAGGGTCTTCAGACCCAAAAAGTCCATCTTCAGCAATCCGGCACTTTCTGCTACTGAGTTATCAAACTGAGTAACATACAAATCAGAATCTTTGGCCGTAGTAACCGGAACAAAATTCGTAATATCCGATGGTGTAATAATCACCCCGCAAGCATGAATTCCGGTGTTTCGCATAGAACCCTCCAAAATTTTCGCTTGTTGAATAGTTTCTCCAGCCAAATCCCCCGAATTGGCGATAGCGATCAACTCTTTTACATTATCAAATTCATCTGAACGTAAGGCTTTTTTAACCTCATCCTCACTTTCAGAAATAAAACGTGCCAAATTCCATTTGGATGGCATCATTCCTGGAATCAATTTTGCAATCCTGTCGGCTTCAAACAATGGCAAGTCCAATACACGGGCCGTATCACGAATCGCTGATTTGGTTGCCATTTTACCGTAGGTAATAATTTGTGCTACCTGATTCTTACCATATTTATTGATCACATAATCCATAACTCGACCACGACCCTCATCATCAAAATCGATATCAATATCGGGCATGGACACACGATCCGGATTCAAGAAACGCTCAAAAAGCAAATCGTACTTAATCGGGTCAATATTGGTAATCCCTAAACAATAAGCCACTGCAGAACCCGCCGCAGAACCACGACCAGGTCCTACCGAAACATCCATATTTCGAGCTTCGGCAATAAAATCCTGAACAATCAAAAAGTAACCTGGATATCCAGAATTCGAAATGGTCAACAACTCAAAATCCAATCGTTCTTGAATAGCAGGAGTAATTTCGCCATATCTTTTTTTGGCACCATTCATTGTTAGATGCCTCAAATAAGCATTCTCTCCTCTCACTCCACCATCCGCTTCATCTTCGGGAACTATGAATTCCTCTGGAATATCAAATTTAGGTAGCAATACGTCGCGATACAGCGAGTAGATTTCGACTTTATCTACAATTTCCTGAATGTTAATTATGGCATCAGGCAAATCGGCAAAAAGTTTTTTCATCTCTTCGCCCGACTTGAAATAATACTCTTGATTGGGCAAACCATAACGATAGCCACGACCTCGACCAATCGGGGTGGCTTGTTTTTCACCATCTTTGACACACAATAAAATATCGTGCGCATTCGCATCCTCTTTCTTTAAATAGTAGGTGTTATTGGTGGCAATTAATTTTACTTGGTGTTTTTGGGAAAATTCAACCAAGGTTTTATTTACACGATTTTCATCTTCTTGATTGTGACGCATAATTTCGAGATACAAATCATCCCCAAATTGTGCTTTCCACCAAATTAAAGCTTCCTCTGCTTGGTTCTCTCCAATGTTCAGAATTTTACTCGGAATCTCTCCGTATAAATTCCCGGACAAAACCATGATGTCTTCCTTGTATTTTTCAACAATGTTTCTGTCAATTCTTGGAACATAATAAAAACCTTCAGTATAGGCAATCGAAGCCATCTTGGCCAAATTGTGATAGCCTTTTTTATTTTTGGCCAATAACACAATTTGATAACCATTATCCTTCTTAGTTTTATCCAAATGATTTTCGCAAATATTAAATTCGCAACCTACAATTGGTTTTATCTCGGTCTCTGTAGGCTCCTCACCACTTTCTACTAAGGCTTTGTTTTTAGCTGATGCCGCTTTGTTGTGATTCATCACTGCACTCACAAAATGAAAAGCCCCCATCATATTTCCTGTATCGGTCATGGCTACAGCTGGCATTTTATTTTGAGCTGTGACCGAAACTATATTACCAATCCCAATAGTCGATTGCAAAACCGAAAACTGTGTGTGGTTGTGTAAATGCACAAAAGAGGCATCTACCAATACTTTTTTATTCTCCGTTAGTTCTTCTTTGGAAACGGAGACGGCTTGCTTCTCGCCAAATTGAAGTCGGATTTTCTCCGAAGCTTCTTTTAAATTAATGTGTTTTAACCCTATCAGCTCAATTTCATGCGGATTCTTATTTTTGAAATCCTTGAAATAACCAATTTCTACATCCAGCTCTTCTTTGGTAAAAATATCACGACGAATTAATTCCAAGAAACAACGCGTAGTTGCCTCAACGTCGGCGGTAGCGTTGTGTGCTTCCGCAAAAGGTTTATCGAAAAGATAAGAGTGTAATTCCGTCAAAGTAGGCAATTTGAATTTCCCGCCACGTCCTCCGGGTAAACGCAATAACGAAGCGGTAACCTCGGTACAAGTATCCAGAATTGGCATTGAACCCATAGTCGAAGTCACACCCATTCTATAGAATTCACAGCCCATAATATTGATATCAAAACCTAGATTCTGACCCACTATAAATTTGGCTTTGCCCAGCGCCACATTGAATTTCTCTAAAACCTCGCCCAATGAAATTCCTTCGGCTTCGGCCAATTCAGTGGAGATTCCGTGAATACGCTCGGCATCATAGGGAATATTAAATCCCTCGGGTTTTACCAAATAATCCTGATGCTCGATGAGTTTCCCCATGTCATCATGCAACTGCCACGCGATTTGTATACATCTGGGCCAGTTGTCGGTGTCAGAAATGGGTGCGCCCCATTTTTTGGGTAATCCTGTGGTTTCGGTATCGAATATTAAGTACATAAGCCCCTCCCCAGCCCTCCCCGAAAGGGAGGGGGCTAAAACCTTTATGGTTTTAACAGTGCATTTAACTGGCTATAAACACTTTAAAATTAATTGTAAATTCAAAAAATGAAATTCAAATTTAGGTTTTTTATGGGGATTGAAAGCCTTAAGTTATTAACAAAAAAGAGGCACTTGTCTGTACGTTTTAAATCTCATTCGTAAAATAAATTTTTACAGAACTTCCTAAATGTTCTTGCGATCGCGTGAGGGATGGGCTAAGCTACCGAAGTAGCAGCAACAGCCCGACCGCGTTGAGGAAAGGGGCTGTATGAGCGGTATCATAATCAAGCCCCTTTTCTCAACGCGGTCACGCCCAACTGATTTATAGTTTTTATTTCATCCGAAAACCTTCTTTACTATCAAATATTCATCTCTTCTCTTTTTTGGATGTCGTAGTATTTTAGCAAAAAAAAGGAGGTCTAAAAACTCAAAAATAGCATTATTTTCAGCTCCCTAAATTGTTTTTTTTACTCTTTTATATCAAATATCTTCAACATAAAATATAACAATAATCACTATTTTTTAAATTTTTGTTGTTATTTTTTAAACAAATTGTCTGTTTATGCGTTTTATTTGTAATAAATTTGCAAATTATTAAAAACAGAGTCAACAGCATCAAATCTACTTTGAAAAGAAATTCAAAGTCAAAACAAGAAAGCGTATTTTTTGACCAAAAACAGCGAACCAAAGTACAATAGTGTTGTAATATTCTTTTGGGTATCGTATATAACCGCTTTTCGAAATTGACAACTCTCTTTTCTTTTTTAAATTTGTTGCCAATGATATAATTGGTAGGAAACTATCTAAATTATAAAAGAAAAATACACTAAAAAATAGTTAAAATGAGTACTACATTATTCGACAAAGTATGGGATTCGCACGTGGTGCGTAAAATAGAAGATGGACCAGATGTGTTTTTTATTGACCGTCATTTTATTCACGAGGTAACTAGTCCTGTTGCTTTTTTAGGTTTGAAAGAAAGAGGCATTAAGGTATTGTATCCGGAACGCACTTTTGCAACTGCCGATCACAACACACCAACTATAAACCAACACTTACCTGTTGCTGATGCTTTGTCTGCGAATCAATTGAAAGCATTGGAAGATAATGCTGCCGAATATGGAATTTCGCACTGGGGATTGGGACATCAAAAAAATGGTATCGTTCACGTGGTAGGGCCTGAAAACGGAATTACTTTACCTGGTGCTACTATCGTTTGTGGTGACTCTCACACTTCTACTCACGGTGCTTTTGGAGCGATTGCTTTTGGTATCGGAACTTCTGAGGTGGAAATGGTTATGGCTACGCAATGTATTATGCAGCCAAAACCAAAAAAAATGCGTATCAACGTAAACGGAATTTTGAGCAAAGGTGTTGGCCCAAAAGACGTTGCACTATATATTATTTCAAAATTAACTACTTCTGGAGGTACAGGATATTTTGCTGAATATGCCGGAAATGTTTTTGAAGAGATGTCTATGGAAGGTCGTATGACCGTTTGTAACTTGAGTATCGAAATGGGTGCCCGTGGTGGTATGATTGCTCCTGACCAAAAAACTTTCGATTTCTTAGAAGGACGTTTATATGCTCCAAAAGGGGAAGCTTGGACAAAAGCAGTTGAATACTGGAAAACTTTGAAAACGGATGCTGATGCTGTTTTTGATGCTGAATTGAATATCGATGCCGCGGATATTGAACCAATGATTACGTACGGAACCAATCCTGGAATGGGAATTGGTATTTCAAAAAATATTCCAAACGCCAACCAAGTAGAAGGTGGCGAGGAAACCTACAAAAAATCTTTGGCCTATATGGGCTTCCACGAAAATGACGTAATGATTGGCAAACCAATTGATTTCGTTTTCTTGGGAAGCTGTACTAATGGTCGTATTGAAGATTTTAGAGCTTTTACAGAAATTGTTAAAGGCAGAAAAAAAGCAGACAATGTTACCGCTTGGTTGGTTCCAGGTTCTCACGTTGTAGAAGCTCAGATCAAAGAGGAAGGTCTTCTAGACATTCTTACCGAAGCTGGTTTTGTATTGCGTCAGCCAGGTTGTTCGGCTTGTTTGGCAATGAATGATGATAAAGTTCCTGCCGGAAAATATGCGGTAAGTACATCCAACAGAAACTTTGAAGGTCGTCAAGGTCCAGGTTCAAGAACCCTATTGGCTAGTCCAATTATGGCGGCGGCTGCTGCCGTTACCGGAAAACTTACAGATCCAAGAGAATTGATGTAAAAAAGCAGTCGGCCTTGGGCTTTCGGCTATGGGCTATCAGCCGAAAGCTAAAAGCTGATGACCCAAAGCCCATATGAGAGATTTTAGAAAATATAATGTTTGGCAAGAAAGTCATTTGTTTACACTTGAAGTTTATCAAGTAACAAAAGAGTTTCCAAAAGAAGAATTATTTGGATTAACAAGTCAATTGAGAAGAGCAGTTTCTTCTATTCCAACAAATTTTGCTGAAGGTTGTGGTTCTAATTCCGAAAAAGAATTTGCAAGATATTTGAATATTGCAATTGCTTCCTGCTCAGAAGTTGAATATTTATTATTACTTTCTTCTGACTTGAAATATTTAAAACCTGAAATTCATCAGACTTTAGAAAGCAAAGTTATTCAAATTAGAAAACAGATTTACCAATTAAGACTAAAATTAAATCAATAAAATTAGTGCAGTTTTGCCCAAAGCTCAAAGCTCAAAGCCGACTGCCAAAAACAAATAAAAATGGCATACGATAAATTCACCATCCTTACCAGTAGTGCAGTGCCACTACCAATAGAAAACGTAGATACGGATCAAATTATTCCAGCTCGTTTCTTGAAAGCTACTAAACGTGAAGCTTTTGGAGACAACCTTTTTAGAGACTGGAGATACAATGGAGACGATACTCCAAAAGCAGATTTCGTTTTGAACGACGCAACATACAGCGGTCAAATATTAGTCGGCGGAAAAAACTTTGGTTCAGGTTCTTCAAGAGAACACGCAGCTTGGGCGGTTTACGATTATGGATTCCGTGCCGTTGTTTCTAGTTTCTTCGCAGACATCTTCAAAGGAAATTGCTTAAACATTGGTGTTTTACCTGTTCAAGTTAGTCCAGAATTTGCTGAAACTATTTTCAAAGCAATCGAAGCCGATCCAAAAACAGAATTGGAAATCAATTTGCCAGAGCAAACCATTACACTTAAAGTAACGGGTCAAAAAGAGTCTTTTGATATCTCTGGTTACAAAAAAGACAATATGATTAACGGATTTGATGATATTGACTACTTGCAAAACATTAAAGAAGAGATTACAGGGTTTGCAGACAAACTGCCTTACTAAAAATAAATACAATTAGTTTTAGTTAAAAAACCCGACACATTTTTTAAATCTGTCGGGTTTATAAATAAAAATAGATATGATTTTAGAAATGGCTACTCTGCAGGTTAGAGAAGGTTCAGGTATTCAATTTGAAAGAGACTTTACAATTGCCAGCCAATTCATACAATCGATTCCTGGGTATGTAAACCACAGTTTGAGAAAATGTTTAGAGCAAGAAAACAAATACCTATTGCTTGTTAATTGGGAGAAATTGGAAAATCATACCATCGGCTTTAGAGAATCTGAAGCGTATTTAGAATGGAAAAAATTGTTGCATCATTATTATAACCCGTTCCCGATTGTGGAGCATTATGAAATGGTTTTGGAGTCTAAAAAATAATTTTAAATCATATAAAATGAAATCAACATTATCTGAAATACAACAGCGTTTTGACAACGAAGTAGCCCGTTTTTCAAATTTAGAAACAGGCCAAATCAGTACCGTTGATGCCACTTTGAGTTTAGAATTATTGACCCAAGCTGCTAGCGTTTGTTGTCCTGATGCCAAACAAGTTTTGGATTTAGGCTGTGGTGCGGGTAATTATACATTAAAATTATTAGGGCTTATTCCTGACTTTGATGCCACCTTGATTGATTTAAGTCTACCAATGTTGGATAAAGCAAAAGAAAGAATTTTTGAAGTTTCAGAAGGAAAAATTACTACTATTCAAACTGATTTTTTGAATATGGAATTACCCGAAGACACTTTTGATATTGTGGTTACAGGAGCAGCAATGCATCATTTAAGATCGGATGAAGAGTGGGAACAAGTTTTTTCTAAAATATATAAAAGTCTCAAAAAAGGAGGCTGCTTTTGGATATGCGATTTAATCAAGCACGACCATCCCGCCATTGACCAATTGATGTGGAAACGTTATGCTGATTATTTAGAAGGTGTTGGAGGCAAAGCGTATCAAGAAAATGTATTTGCATATATCTCAAAAGAAGATACGCCAAGATCAGTAATATATCAATTAGAGGTTTTGAAAAAAGCAGGTTTTCATTATGTGGATGTATTGCATAAAAATAGTAATTTTTCCGTGTTTGGAGGTATAAAATAAATCACATGAAAGCTAACAAACACATACAAAGAGACGATCAAGAAGCCAATAAAGTATATAATGACAGAAGCCTAATAAATGATTACAAGCATTTATCCTCTATTTTAAAACCAGGAATGAAAGTTTTGGATATCGGCTGTGCGACAGGTTTTATTTCAAAAGACATTGCAAATATAGTTGGAGTAAACGGAAAAGTTACTGGGATTGACAATACCGAAAGTTTAATTTTAAGTGGGAAAGAATCGCATCAAAACGTCACAAATTTAGAATTAATTCACGTTGATTTATTTGATTTTAATCCAGAAGAAAAATTTGATTTAATTATTTCAGCAAGAGTATTACAATGGTTGAGCAATCCAAAAGAGGCTTTACTAAAAATGAAATCCCTTTTGAAACCAAACGGTCAAATTTCAATTTTAGATTATGACCATACGAATCTAGATTGGAATCCGTCGCCGCCAGAAAGTATGCAAGCTTTTTATAATACTTTTCTAAAATGGAGACAAGATGCTGGAATGAACAATAAAATTGCCGAAGATTTACCTCGTTTATTAGAAGAAGCAGGTTTTCATTCGATAGAGAAAATCAATTCCGATGAGTTATATAATGAAGAGCGATTGGATTATAAATCAAAAATAGGAATTTGGTCGAAAGTAGCTGGTTCTATTCAAATGGTAGAAGAAGGTTATTTGGAAAATGACTTGCGATTGAAAGCCATAGAAGAATACAACCATTGGATAGAAACCGAAGCAATTTCTATGACAATGAAATTAAACGAAGTGCGAGGAAAAATATAAAATTATATCGATTATTAAAAAATACTGAAAATATAGATTCTGTATAAATTATGAATGAGAATTTAACAATTCCTGAACAAATAATCACGGATAAGATTTACATTATTCGAAACCAAAAAGTAATGCTAGACAGAGACTTGGCAAAACTTTATGGGGTAGAAACAAGAGTTTTAAATCAAGCCGTTAAACGAAACATCGGTCGATTTCCTGATGACTTTATGTTTGAGGTCTCAAAAGTTGAATTTGACAACTTGATATCACAAATTGTGACATCAAGTTGGGGTGGAACAAGAAAACTTCCTTTGGCCTTCACTGAACATGGTGTGATGATGCTTTCTAGTGTTCTTAAAAGCGACAAAGCCATTCACCCGAGGCAGAGCCGAACGGAGCGAAGCTAAACTAATATTCAAATCATGCGCACTTTCACAAAAGTAAAGCAAATGCTTTTGGATACAAGTGATATGAAGTTAAACATAGTGCAAATACAGAAGAAACTCGAAAATCACGATAAGAATATTGAATTGGTGTTTTCTTATTTAGATGAACTAAATGAGAAAAAGGAAGATGAAAAACCACGAGTGAAAATTGGATACAAAAACGATTAGAATATACTAGCCAAAAGCAAATAGTAATATCAAACATGGAAAAAAGAAAAATTGAAATAATGGATACCACACTTCGCGACGGTGAACAAACCTCGGGAGTATCCTTTTCTGCTACAGAAAAATTAACCATTGCGCAATTATTATTAGAAGAATTAAACATTGATCGAATAGAAGTGGCTTCCGCTCGTGTGAGCGAAGGAGAGTTTCAAGGCGTTAAAGGAATTATGTCTTGGGCTGAAGAAAAGGGATATACTGACAGAATTGAAGTATTGGCATTTGTTGATGGCGGAATTTCTATCGAATGGATGAAAAAAGCGGGGGCCAAAGTGCAAAATTTATTGACCAAAGGTTCTCTGAATCATTTGACGCATCAATTAAAAAAAACACCGGAGCAACATTTTGCCGAAATCGCACAATCTATTGCTTTGGCTAACGAAAATGGAATCGCCACCAATGTGTATCTTGAAGATTGGAGTAATGGTATGCGTAATTCTCCTGAATATGTTTTTCAGTATTTGGATTTTATAGTAACGCAGCCCATCAAAAGAGTACTTTTGCCAGATACACTAGGTGTGCTTATTCCATCCGATACTTTTGAATTTATTTCTAAAATTACCACAAAATATCCTGAAATTCATTTTGATTTTCACGCCCATAATGACTATGATTTAAGTGTTGCCAATGTGATGGAAGCTGTAAAAGCAGGCATCAGCGGACTGCACGTTACCGTAAACGGAATGGGAGAACGCGCTGGAAATGCTCCGCTGGAAAGTACCGTTGCAGTGATTAATGATTTTATGCCCGAGGTAAAAATCAACATCAAAGAATCCTCATTATATTCTGTAAGCAAGCTTGTTGAAACCTTTACTGGCTATAGAATCCCTGCCAACAAGCCTATTGTAGGTGATAATGTTTTTACACAAACGGCAGGAATTCACGCCGATGGTGACAACAAAAACAATTTGTATTTTAATGATTTGCTTCCAGAACGTTTTGGAAGAAAGCGAAAATATGCTTTAGGAAAAACATCCGGGAAAGCCAATATCGAAAAAAATCTACAAGAATTGGGATTGAAACTAAACCCTGAGGATTTAAAATTGGTAACCCAACGAATCATCGAATTGGGAGACAAAAAAGAAACCGTTACTAAAGAAGATTTGCCCTATATCATTTCGGATGTATTGGACAGTCAGTCTTATGAAGAAAAAATTGTAGTCGAATCCTATATATTGGTTCATGCCAAAGGGTTGCGCCCATCGACAACGCTATGTTTAAAAATTGAAGGTGAAATTTTTGAAGAAAATGCACAAGGAGATGGTCAATTTGATGCTTTCATGAATGCCCTTTCTAAAATTTACAAATCCAGAAAAATGATTTTGCCTAAATTGATTGATTATGCGGTTCGCATTCCACCAGGAAGTAGCTCGGATGCATTATGCGAAACCATTATCACTTGGACTAATAATGGAAAAGAATTTAAAACAAGAGGATTAGACTCGGATCAAACCGTTGCCGCTATCATTGCTACGCAAAAAATGCTCAATGTGGTTACTAATTAAAAAAATGAAATGATTTAAAGATTGAAAAATTAAAACTTCAATCTTTAAATCTTTAAATAATTCAATCTTTAAATAAAATATTTTATAATGAAATTAAATATCGCCCTTTTAGCCGGAGACGGAATCGGACCAGAAGTAATTAACGAAGCCGTTAAAGTTTCGGATGCCATTGCAAAAAAATTCAACCACGAAATCACTTGGACACCTGCACTTACAGGAGCTTGTGCTATTGATGCCGTTGGTGTTCCTTACCCTGACGAAACGCATGAAATTTGCATGGCTGCCGATGCGGTTCTTTTTGGAGCTATCGGTCACCCAAAATACGATAACAACCCAAGCGCTCCTGTTCGTCCAGAGCAAGGATTATTATTGATGCGTAAAAAATTAGGCTTGTTTGCCAATGTACGCCCAACCTTTACTTTCCCATCATTAATTGACAATTCTCCATTAAAAAGAGAGCGTATAGAAGGAACTGATTTGGTTTTCCTTAGAGAATTGACTGGAGGAATTTATTTTGGAGAAAAAGGAAGAAGAGACAACGGAGAAACTGCTTTTGACAACTGTGTGTACACTAGAGTTGAAGTGCAGCGTTTGGCCAAAAAAGGATTTGAATTGGCTATGACGCGCTCCAAAAAATTATGTTGTGTGGATAAAGCCAATGTATTAGAGACATCTCGTTTGTGGAGAGAAACTGTTCAGGCAATGGAAAAAGACTATCCAGAAGTTGAAGTGTCTTACGAATTTGTGGATGCTGTAGCCATGCGTTTGGTACAATGGCCAAACTCTTATGATGTATTGATTACAGAAAATTTATTTGGAGATATTTTGACTGATGAGGCTTCTGTTATTTCAGGATCAATGGGATTAATGCCATCAGCTTCTGTTGGGGAACACACTTCATTATACGAACCAATTCACGGTTCTTATCCACAAGCAACTGGTTTGAATATTGCCAATCCATTAGCAACTGTTTTATCGGCAGCAATGATGTTTGAAGATGCTTTTGGATTAAAAGAAGAAGCCGAAGCAATCAGAACCGTCGTGAACAAATCATTGGAACAAGGAATTGTGACAGAAGATTTAGTATCTAAAGGCGCAAAAGCATATAAAACTAGTGAAGTTGGTGACTGGTTGGTTGCTAATTTGTAACATAAAATGTCCGCTTTCAATCCCTTTCCTTTGGAGAGGGTGGAAAGTGAGTAAACAAAAAAGGTGTCAATTTACATTGACACCTTTTTTTATATGATTGAAAAGAATATTAATATCTTCCTCCTCTGTCTCCACCTCCACGGTTGTCTCCACCACGGCTGTTTCCACCACCATAACCACCGCGTGAATCTCCACCACGACTGTTATTGTTAAAACTTCTTCTTTCACCTTCTGGTTTTGGTTCAGATTTGTTTACTACGATTGCACGTCCTTGAACAGTAGCTCCGTTCAATTCGTCAATTGCTTTTTGAGCTTCATCATCATTTGTCATTTCAACAAATCCGAATCCTTTACTTCTTCCTGTAAATTTATCTGTGATAATTTTAACTGAATCAACTGCTCCGTAAGCCTCGAAAGACTCTCTTAAATCTGCTTCCTCAATACTGAATGGAAGGCTTCCAACAAAAATATTCATAAGTACTTATTTATAATAATTGAAGCAAATGTACTCTATTTTTATTCTAATCAACTATAAATTAGCATATTTGTGAAATCTTTTATGATTTAGAGCTATTTAACTTTTTAACAAATCATTATTTCAACACTGAAAAACTAACTTTTGTTCCTTTATCAATTTCAGAATCAACTGAAACACTACCGCCAAGACCTTCAATTATTTTTTTTACAGTAGAAAGTCCAATTCCATTTCCTTTATTGCCAAATCGATCTTCGACCCCTAAAATCTCGAAAATTTTAAATATTTTTGATTGATGTTCTTTAACCATTCCCATTCCATTATCCGATATATAGAAATGATAATGACTTTTGGTTTCTGAAAAACCGATTGTAATTTCAATTTGTTCCTTATTATTATACTTAATTGCGTTACCGATTAAATTAATAAAAATTTGCTGCAAAGCGACTCTATTAACGACTATGAACTGATTTTCAAATAAGGTTATGAATTCATATTGCCCTCGACTATTCATAAGTTGTATTGTATTGTCTATGAAGTATTTTAAATCAAACTTATCTCTATTAATTTCTAAAATTGATCCTGCTTTACTGTGATTTAAAATTCCATCGACTAAACTATTCAAAATAAGGGAAGATGTGTGCAACATATTCAACATTTCATTCGCTCCTTCATCTAATTTGGGTCCATATTCTTCAAGTAAAAGTTGGGTTAAACTACCTATATTTTTTAAAGGAGATTTAATGTCATGGGCCGCCACATTTGCAAACATTTCCAATTCGGTTCGCTGTGATTCCAACTCTTTATTTTTTTGTTTTAAAAGTAAATTCGCTTTTTTGAGTTCAAAAAGGCTTATTACCTTATTAGAAAGTACTTTCATTGCTTGTTGCTGCATGGGCGTTAGTGTTTTTGGCTTATTATCCAAAACACATAAAGTCCCCAAAGCCAATCCATCAGATGTAATCAATGGGGCTCCAGCATAAAAAACCACATTTGGATAACCTGTTACTAATGGATTGTCATGAAATCTTTCATCAAGCCGAGAATCTTCAATTGTAAACAGTTGACTGTTATCCAAAATTGCGTGTCCGCAAAAAGAAAACTCACGTGGTGTTTCTTCTATATCGATTCCCGTTTTTGATTTAAACCACTGTCTGTCTTCATCAATAAGAGAAATTAAAGATATTGGGGTATCACAAATGACTGAAGCTAAAAGGGTTATTTCGTCATATTCTTTTTCGGAAAAAGTGTCCAAAATAGAGAAAGACTTTAAAGCTTTTATACGTATTTTTTCATTGTCTGGAATTGTAGGTGATATCATAGTTTCTCTTTTGTAACTTATTTGAAATCCGAATAAATTGGGGTTTGTACATAATATAATAAACCCAGCTATATTAGAAATCTACTTTGTTTGGATTCTTTTCTTCAAAGCCAAGCACTTTCTTCTATTTTTAAAATTGAAAGAAATAAATCTTCTATTTCTAAAAAAGTTCTTGGGCACTTCTTTTTATTGAATAATCCAGAATCATAGCGAAATCTAATATTGAATCGGGGTTATAATCAAAACAATAACAATGCCAGTTTTAGTATTTTTTAATAAAATCATGTTTTTTTTAAAAATATTTTGTTTTAACTCCATTTATGAAGGTAATTATTTATACAAATACGATACTATGTCTTGATGTCTCGTAAGTTATGGCAGTGGAACTCTTTTTTTGTAAGCCTTTTTAGGCTCACAAAAAAAGCGAGTACGTACAGCTTGATGTCAATATCATTAAGTTAAGCTTTGTCTTTCTTGCCAAGGCGCAAAGTTTAGAGACAATTTCTTTGTGCCTTCGCATCTTTGCTAGAGCTATATTTTGAAAAAATGTAGTGAGAAATCCTTAACGTAACGATATTGAGCACAACCATTAGAGGATGCCAAAAAAAAAATTACATTTAAAAAAAACAATTTTTGCTGGATGTCTAAAATGAATCCTTTTGCAATGTTATTCTTTTACTTGTATATGATTTTTTAAGTGGGAATTTATAAAAATACCCCCAAATAGTGTTTAACTTTTTTGGGGGTAGTCTTATGATTGAGGTTTGTTTTTAATATTCAATTTTACCGATATGCCTCATAATTCGAACAATTTTTGTTTTCCTATTGTTGATGTACGAAGAAGAACTGGTGGCTTTGTATTTTCTAGGATTAGGTAATATCGCTGCGATTCCTGCTGCTTGTGTCATTGTAAGGCTTGAAGCATCTTTCCTGTACCAATGTTCTGTTGCGGCATAGGCACCATAAACACCATCACCCATTTCGATGCTGTTGAGATAGACCTCCATGATGCGTTCTTTACCCCAAATAAGTTCTATTAGCACGGTAAAATAAGCTTCCAGACCTTTTCGAAGGTAGCTACGTCCTTGCCAAAGGAAAACATTTTTGGCGGTTTGTTGCGATATGGTACTTCCACCTTTTATTTTTCGACCGCGTTCGTTGCTTTTATAAGCTTTTTGCATAGCGATAAAATCAAAACCATTGTGGGTTAAGAAAGTTCCGTCTTCGCTGGCAATCACGGCTTTTTGTAAATTCATCGAAATTTTATCCAGCGGTTCCCAATTATGGCTAAAGTATATTTCTTTTCCAGCGGCCTTGTTTTCAAAATAACGCATCACCATCAAAGGGGTGAATGGAACGGGTACAAATTTAAATAATACTACAAAAGCTATCGAAATCCCAAAAAACCATAGCAAAGCCTTCAATAAAAACCATTTTACTTTGGTAATAAAATTTCCCGTGTTTTTTTTAACGGGTTTCTTTGTCGTTTTTTTTGGTGTTATTTTGGTCGCCATTTTATATTAAATCTGCTAATTCGGTTCCTATTAAACTGCCTATTGCTACTCCCATACCACCAAGTCGTACACCACAATACACGTTTTCAGACAATTGAGTAATAATTGGTTTTTTGCTATTGCCAATTCCCATAATACCACTCCAACGGTGTTCAATCTGGACATCTTGGTTGGGCAAAATTACTTTTTTTAATACATCTTCCAATTTTTTTTGAATAATTTCTGTTTGACCAAACTCGGTTGTGGTTTCCGTTTCAAAATCGAGATTCCTTCCGCCTCCCAGTAAAATACGATCACCGATGTTTCTAAAATAATAGTATCCTTTATCCAAATGAAATGTACCTTTTATATCCAGATTAGGAATTGGTTTGGTGATTAAAACTTGTGCTCTCGCTGGTTTTACTTCCCCTTTTGTTAGCGTATTGGCAAAACCATTGGTGGCAAACAATAATTTTTTGGTAGTAAAACTAAAATCGCCTAGTGCTACCTCAACATTTTTTTCGTTATCCAAAAAAGAAGTAACGGTTTGTTGGTTCAGTATTAATATGTCTTGAGCAATGGCTTGTTTCAATAAGGCTTGCATCATATTTCCGGTATCAATTTGAGCTTCAAAAGGATTAAAAATTAAATATTCCTGAATGCCTCCAAAACCAAATCGGTCTATTTCTTTGGCAAATACATCGGTTTTGAATAGTGGTTTTAGAATATCATTTATAAACGGTAACTTATTGAAACATTCACTAAAACTATTTTCATCATTTTTTAAAAACAACTCATATCCACCATAAGGTTTGAAATCTATTGTAGTATCATTAAGTCTTTTTCTGAGTAATTGCAAACCACTCCATCTTTTTTGTACCAACTGAATTACGTCCTCTTCAGTATGTGTTTTTAGGTCGTCGATGATTTCAGAAATACTTCCAAAACAAGCAAATCCAGCATTTTTGGTACTGGCTCCCTGTGGTAACATTCCTTTCTCGAGGATCAATATTTTACTGTTGGGGTATTTTTCACGCAAGCGCAATCCAGCATGCAATCCTACTATACCGCTACCAACAATAGTATAATCAACTTGGCTAAACCAATTTTTCAATTCCCAATAGCTTAGTTCCATCTTATTTTTTTTTATAAAATTAAATAATTTTTCTAGTTATATAAACTTCCTATATGAATATGTATTGAATAGTATTGTTTTTTAGAATACTTCAGTTTTGAAATAGAAATGTGTTAAATTTATGAAAATGAAGTCTTTGGCATTATAATTGATTAATGAAAAAAGACCCTGAAAAAAGCGCTTTTATAATTTGTAAAAGTATAAATGGGGCATGAATGTAAATATAAAATATTTGTTATGTTGGAAAATATCGATGAAATTATTGAGGTAAATTTAAAATTACTTTATTTATCGAAATCTCAATTTATGATGCGAATCAATTTTAAAGATGAATGTGGTTTTAATTTAAAAAATTCTAAAGTATTTGCTGAAATTCTTGACAAGAAAGGCCTTGTTGTTTTAGAAAAAGAGCAAGAGTTTCGGTGTGATTTAACTGAATTTGGCAAGCAAATATATGAGAGTGGTGGTTGGATAAAATATTTGGAAACTATTGAATCCTTTGATAAATTCAAAACCATTGTGAATATAGATTCCGAAGTTATAAAAATAAAGAAATCTTTCTTGAAAAGAGCCATTATCGTTGGTGTTGCTGTTTTGGTTTTGTGTTTTGTAATCACATTCTTGACTATTCAATTTTTTAAAGTATCTTAATTTTCTACAGATTTGTTAGCACTTGAGTGTATTGAAAAATTAAGGTTTTTTTATGTTAGACTATCTATTCTTTTTGAGAATTATAGTGCTATATTTGGAATCTGAACATAAATTTTCAATAATAATGAGAAAATTACTCTTTTTAATGCTAACAATGATGAGTTTAAATGCAATCGCTCAAAATGTTATGACTCCGGAATTACTTTGGAAGTTAGGACGAATTACACCTTTAGGAATTTCAAAAGATGGCAAAAATGTTGTCTATAAAGTATCGACACCTTCTGTCGAAGAAAACAAATCCAATTCAAAATTATATACTGTTGCAATTAGCACAGGAACCATATTGGAAATTAAGGATACCAAAGAAATTTTGGCAGATAAAAACGTTTCTCCAGACGGGAAATACATAGTTTACAACCAAGAAGTTAAAATTGATAATATTTTGGGGAAAGATTTCTACCCTAATTTAGATAAATCCAATGTTCAAATATATAATGGTCTCGATTATCGCCATTGGGATACTTGGAACGAAGGTAAATTTAACCATGTTTTTTACAGAGAAAACAAAGAAGGATCTGAAGGTATTGATATTTTAAAAGGAGAAAACTTTGATAGTCCACAAAAACCTTTTGGAGATGATGAAGATTATAATTGGTCTCCAGACGGAAAAAGTATAGTTTATGTATGCAAGAAAAAAGCAGGAACTCAATATGCTCTTTCTACAGACACCAATATTTATGAATACAATCTTGAATCAGGAAAAACGATTAACCGAACAGAAGAAAATTTAGGGTATGATACTGCGCCTCAATTTTCACCATCAGGCGATTTGACTTGGTTGCAAATGAAAAGAGATGGCTATGAAGCTGACAAAAATGACTTAATCGTTAGTTTTAAAGGGATAAATATGAATCTTACTGCACATTGGGATGGAACTGTAAATAGTTTCCTGTGGAGTAAAGACGGAAAAAAGATTTATTTTTTAGCTCCAATTGATGGAACAGTACAACTTTTTGAGGTTAACTTCCCTGGAATGACAAAAATTGCAATTACAGTAAAACAAATTACAAGTGGAGATTTTGATGTACATGATTTAGTAGGCTTTTCAGGAGAGGATATTATTGTGACCAAAACCGATATGAATCATGCTGCTGAAATTTTTTCTTTCAACTTAAAGAAAAATACTTGGAAACAATTAACAAATGTAAATACAGCAACTTACGCTTCCTTACAGTTGGGTAAAATAGAAAGACGTTACGTGACCACTACCGATGGAAAGAAAATGTTAGTTTGGGTAGCTTTACCACCTAATTTTGATGCTTCCAAAAAATACCCAACATTATTATTTTGTCAAGGTGGACCACAATCTCCATTGACTCAATCCTATTCTTTCCGTTGGAATTTTTCATTGATGGCTGCTAATGGTTATATTGTTGTAGCACCTAACCGTCGCGGAATGCAAGGACATGGAGTAGAATGGAACGAGCAAATTAGCAAAGATTGGGGTGGTCAGGTAATGGAGGACTACCTTTCGGCAATAGATGATGTGGCCAAGGAGAACTATGTAGATAAATCGCGTTTGGGTTGTGTAGGTGCAAGCTATGGCGGTTATTCTGTGTTTTATTTGGCGGGAATTCACAACAATAGATTTAAAACATTTATTGCTCATGATGGTGTTTTTAACTTACAAAGTATGTTTGGAACAACCGAAGAAGTTTTCTTTAATAATTGGGATTTTGGAGGTCCGTATTGGGAAAAAGACAATGCAGTCGCCCAAAAAACGTATGAAAAATTCAATCCAATTAATTTTGTTCAAAACTGGAATACTCCCATCTTAATTATACAAGGCGGTAATGATTTTAGAGTGCCGATTGGGCAAGGGCAAGAAGCTTTTCAAGCGGCTCAAATTCGTGGTATTAAAAGTAGATTTCTCTATTTTCCAGAAGAAAATCACTGGGTTTTAAAACCTCAGAATGCTCAAATTTGGCAAAAAGAATTTTATAAATGGCTGAAAGAGACCTTGTAATTCGTTTAAAATAAAAAACTAACTCGAATAAATGTAACAAAACAAGTAGTATTGTTACAAATTATTAAACCATAAAATTTTTCAAAATGTTCAAATTACCAATTAAATCATTATTTATTGCTACAACTTTGGTTGTTGGAATGAATACCATAATGGCTCAAGATGGATTAGTCAATTCATTGAAGGCAAATGCTAGTGAAAAAAGTGTAGAAAGTTTCAAATTTACTGATGTAATTAATTTGGCCAATACGACTGTAAAAAATCAAGGTTCTTCTGGAACGTGTTGGAGTTATTCTACCAATTCATTTTTAGAATCTGAAATGATACGATTGGGTAAACAGCCAGTAGAATTATCACAAGTTTTCTCTGCTCGAAATGCTTACATCGAAAAAGGGAAAAATTATGTACGCATGCATGGTGCTGTAACATTGGGAGATGGTGGCGAATTGCATGATGTAACTAATATGTACAAAAAATACGGAGCTGTTCCTCAAGAAGTGTATACTGGTTTGAATTATGGAACCTCTAAAAATAAATTTGCTGAAATGGGTGCTTTGACAGAAGCATTATTAGCAGCAGTGGTAAAAAATCCTAATGGAGAATTGACGCCAAACTGGGAAAAAGCATATGCCGCAGTTATTGATTCTTATTTAGGTCAAGTTCCTGAAAATTTTATGTATAAAGGAAAAAGCTATACTCCACAATCTTTTGCAAAAGAAATTGTAGGCATTAATGCTGATGAATATGTAGAGTTTGCCTCATATGCCAATGTGCCTTATTATACCAAAACAATGATGATGGTTCCAGACAACTGGTCTTTTGACATGGTTTATAATATCAAAATGAATGATATGACGGCAATAATTGACAATGCCTTGAAAAACGGTTACACTGTTGCGTGGGCTTCGGATGTGAGTGAGAAAAGTTTCAGTTGGAAAAATGGTGTGGCTTTTGTTCCTACCAAAAAATATGAGGACATGACTGCTATTGAAAAAGAGAACATGTTTAATGGTCCAAAAGAAGAATTGGAAATCACTGAGGAAATCCGTCAAAAAGCTTTTGACAATTATCAAACAACAGATGATCACGCCATGCACATTGTTGGGATTGCCAAAGACCAAATGGGTAAAGAGTATTATATTGTAAAAAATTCTTGGGGAGCTACAAATGACTACAAAGGCTATTTGTATGTGAGTAAGAATTTTGTAAAATACAAAACTACTTCATTGATGGTAAATAAAGGTGGAGTTCCAGCAGATATTGCTAAGAAAATAGGAGCTTAGTTTTTTATTTTTTAAATTTTATAGTCCCGACTTAATCTAAAGTCGGGATTTTTTTTGTTTTCGAAAAACGGTTAAGGAACTATTCTTGTTCAAACTGAAGTTGTTGTTTTGCAGTTTGCGTGAGGGATAGAGCAAGGCGCCAAAGCGCTCGTGATAGCCCGACGCTGTTGTGCAAAGGGGCTGAATGAGCGGTGCTGTATCTAAGCCCCTTTTCGCAACAGGGTCACGCCCAAGGTCATTAAGCCCAGATTCAGCATTAGACATTATTACGCGGAGTTACACGAAGAATTCGCAAAGAATCACAATTTTTTTTATGCTCCATTCAAAGAATTTGATTTCCCTTTGTGCGTCTTCTTGAATTTTTTCCTATTGCGGAATCTCGGTTAAGTTAAGCTTTGTTTTTTCTCGCAAAGACGCAAAGTTTAGAGACGATTTCTTTGCGTCTTCGCGACTTTGCGAGTGCTCTATTTTGAAAAAGCGTAGTGAGAAATCCTTAACGTAATACCATTGGGGTCACGCCCTTATTTGCATATTCGTTTGGATCGAATAAAGATTAACGTTTCATGGCAAAATGTGATTTGAAGACCTGTGGTGTTCCGTTTTGAGTGTAGAAAACTTGGAACCAATAATCAGTAGAGGGAAGTGGATTCCCATTGTGATTGCCGTCCCAGCCTGGCCCTGATGGACTGATTTCAATTAGAAATTTTCCGTAACGGTCAAAAATATTTATTATTGCTTCCGGCTGAAAAGCCAGATCTATGATGTTCCAAGTATCGTGAAAACCGTCGTTGTTTGGGGTGAAAAATTTAGGATATTTGAGTACATTGGCAATTAAAACACTATTGTCACAGTTGCCCTTGGTATCTTTTACGGTTATAATGTGTTGCCCCGAATCTACATTGGAGAAAACAGTGCTGGTCTGAAAATTGCCGCCATCCATTTGAAATTCGTAGATTCCAAAACCATTTGTAATGGAGACTATAATGTCGATGTTGTCCTCAAAAGAATCGGTTACGGTTACGGTTGCAATGGCGGGACTGGATTTTTCTACGGTTATTGCCGCAGGATTATAACCACAATCATTCCCAATTTTAGGGGTATTTTTGGTACTAATGACGGTATAAGTTCCTTCTTGAATGGCTGAATATGTTGGTCCCGTACTTATTTTAGCACCCTCTAAATACCAATCTATGGTGTAATCTATTGGATTAAGTCCTGAACTTAATTGTGCTGGATTGATAATCGCTTTTGTTTGATAATTGACACAGATTACCCCGTCCCTCAATGGCAAATTTTTTAAAGGATAAATGGTAATATTAAAATCATCTTGAGAAACACAATTGGAATTGGTTACTGATTTGGCAAAAATGTATATTTTTTGGCTGGCAGTAATAGTTTGGCCTGCTAAATAAAGTATTCCACCTCCATTTGGTTCCGAATAATAATCGCCAATCGGTAATGTTGGTAAAGTATAGCTACCGCAAACAGCAACATCTGATGTCGCTACTAAAACGGGTGCCGTTGCAATATTTACAAAAAAATTACTCTCGCTAGAACAGGTTAAACGATTACCGACTTTGGCGTACACATATATTTTTTGGGAGGTTCTCAAAAGGGTTCCCATTGGTATTATTGAGCCTTTCCCATTAGGTTGCGAATAATAGTCGCCAATTTTTAATGGTGGTAATGTGTAACTATCACAAGCGTTTATATCTGCAAAAGGACCAACATCGATCCCGTTTATATTAACTTTAAAAAAAGATTCATTGCTGCATTTGGTAAAATCAGTCCATTCATTGTATATATAAATGGTCTGAGTAGTATTTATAACTGTTCCAACGGCTAATGGTTTTCCTAGACCATGAGGTCCTCCTGTTGCGGTGAAATAAGCACCATTTTTTAACTTAGGTAATATAAAATCACTACAGCTAACAACATCTGTGAAACTATCTACTTCTGGAAGAGGTCTGATCTCTATTTTAAAAGAATGCTCATTGCTGCAATCGGTTCCAATAGTATAAACATATAAAATTTGGGTTTTGGTTATAAGATCTCCTGCCTTTAACGAAATGCCATTTCCTTGTGGTTGAGTATAATATTTTCCATTGGTTAAAGGAGGGAGAATGTAACTTTGACACTCTAATCGATCTACAGGAGTGTCTACTAAAGGCAATGGCTTTATAGTGATTTCATATTTTAGAGTATCGGTACAATTAGGAGTAGTGGTGGTTACCGCATAATAATAAACCGTTTGTGAAGTAGTTAGTATTGTTCCTGCTGGTATCGAATTTCCTTTGCCATTGGGTTGATCAAAATAACCGCCAATAGTCAAATTGGGTAACGTATAACTGCCGCAATTGCTTATTGGAATAAATGCAGCAGAATTTATAATGTCAACCCTAAAGGAGTTTTCGTTAGTACATTTGCCGTCATTCGCGAAAACATAAATTACTTGGCTTGAATTAATAATATCCCCTGCATTTAAAGCTGATCCTAAACCATTTGGAAGTGTGAAGTAATGACCAAAAGTAAGTGGTTCTAAAGTGTAAGCATCACAGGTAATAACATCCTTAGGCTGATCTACCAACGGCAAGGGATAGACTGTTATTGGGATAGCTTCATCCCGACAAACAACTCCATTTATTACCGCATAATAATATATAGTTTGGTTTGTTGTTAATGCTGTTCCTGCAGGAATTAGGTTTCCAGTACCTCCAGTTGATGTATAAAAAGCGCCTGCATCAACAATTGGCACGAAATATTTGCCGCAACCTTCTTTTGGGAAATTAATTTGATTGATAAAAGTAAGCCTAAATGTATTTTGATTGGTACACGAATTGGTCGATGTTGGGCCGCTGTATATGTAATAGGTTCCTGTTTTGGTAATGACATCGCCAATATTCAGTTTAATACCTGTTCCATTTGGTCCAGTGTAATATTCTCCTGAAACTATTGGTGGTAATATGTAACTACTACAAGCAATTACATCTGGAATATCATCAACGGTTGGAAGTGAATATACCATAACTTTAAAATTTACGGTTGCAAAACAAACGGAACTCTTAGTATCCGCTATTCGTACCCAAATAGTTTCTAGAGATTTGGATAATGAGGTGATGTAGTTTTGCGGACTGGCAATTGCATTGGAAGCATTGTTTGCGTCTGCCTGACTGTTATAAAATGTGATTTTGTAGTCTGATGGATTTAGCCCATTGAGAATTGGAGTTTCTTGAACCGTTAAATCAACGGGTACTCTCCCAAAATTTGTATCGCAAAAACTTAAATCGGGTGGTATCGCAACATTAATTGGTGCGGTGATTAGTAAATCAAAGGAAAGCAAGTTGTTGCAATACGTATTTTTATTAGCAACATGTACAGGTTTAATATAGATTGTTTGGTTGCCCACACTGTTGAATGAAGCCAATTGATTATCAGGAATTGTTGGGCCATTTGAGTTGGCTGCTGCCAAAGAATCAAAATAATTAAGTGAATATTCTGCAGGATTTAAACCTAATGTGATTAAATTGTTCTGGGTTAAATCATACTGATACGTTGAATTTCCCGTGTAACAAGTGATTAGATTTTTGGGTGTATTAATTATTAAATCGGTAATCACAATTTCATCTTTTATTACACAACCCGAAAGTGTTGCGGTAACACCATAAATCCCTGCTTTGTTTAGAATCAAGGAACTGGAAGTTTCTCCTGCAATTTCAGTACCATTGAATGTCCAAACATAAGTGTAATTCCCCACAAGATTGGATTGAAGTGTAATTCTTTCGCCTTCGCAAATGGTTTTGTCGGGACCTAGATCCATAGTCGTTTTAAAACTGCCTCCTTTTATAAAAACTGCCGAATCATAACTGCTGTCATTGTAATCGCCGATGGCCAGTTTTATGCTGTAAGTCCGATTCGGAATGACAGTAGACGAGGCAGTCAAAACTTTAGTTTCCCCTCTCATATTAATAGCTGATGCTCCAGGATTGGTTACGTTATAATGGTCAAACAAATTAGCATTGGCAGATAAACAAGAGGTATTGTATTGTTCATCACGGATATTTTTGACAGAAACCGGAATTGTTGTATTTGGCAAAACAGCCAGATTGGTAGCGATTCCTGTAGTTAAATCGGTTAAAACAAAAGCAAAAACATCGCTAAAACCACATTGAAATTCGCCATATTCATTGGAGGCAAACAGGAAATCAAAACTAAAATTACTCGACAAAGGAGTGAAATCAAACTGGATATAGCCAACATCAATAATGGGGACTACTTGTCCGTTGCTATCACTTATGGCTTGTAAATCATTATCTGTTTTGATGTTCAATTGACTACTTTCATTAATTCCGGTATAAGTTCCTTCAGTATATTTGGCCAAACCATTTCGAATAATAATACCCTCCGATATTGGGAAATTGGGATTGGTATTTATAAATTTCCCAATGCCTTGGTGTGATGAAAATTGAAAGTTACTTTCATTAGCACATGCATTTTGCATAAGCTCTTCACGAATAAGTTGGGGTATAGTCAACGAAGTAGTATCGACAATAATTCCCTGTGACAAAGATTTAGTCGAACAAAATAATAAAAGTAGAAGTAGAGTTTTTCTCATAATTCCGATTTTATCAGTTTGGGGACATTAAAGATACGATTATTTTAAATTTTAATATGATGAATTTCAGTATATTAAAATTTAAAAATCATTCTCATTAATCGGATTATACAATCTATTATTGGTTTATATTTTAGTAAATTGCATAAAATAGACAAACTCTTTTTAGAGGATCCTAACACAACTAAAAAACATACAATGAACTCATTCGATATTGTTACCCTAACCGTAAATCCAGCTTTAGACAAAAGCACTCATTTTAAAGGATTGGTTGCTGAACAAAAAATTCGTTGCTCCGAACCTCGTTTTGATGCCGGAGGTGGCGGGATCAATGTTTCTAAAGCTATTTCGCGTTTGGGTGGATCATCTTTAGCTGTATTCACTTCAGGTGGACCACTGGGGAAAATGCTAGAAGAATTGGTTGCCAAAGAAGCCATCGCCTTTCAAGCCATTCCTATTCAAACTTGGACTAGAGAAAGTTTTGTTGCTGTAGATGAAAATACCAATTCTCAATATCGTTTTGGTTTTACTGGAGGAGAAATCACCAATGAAGAAGAACAAGCTGTACTTGACGCCATAGCCAACTTGAAACCAAAATTCATGGTAGCCAGCGGCAGTCTTAACGAAGGTTTGTCTGCAGATTTTTATCAAAAAGTAGCCGAAATTGCTAAAAAATCCAATTCAAAATTGATAGTTGATACTTCGGGAGATGCCTTAAAAAAAGTCTTAGAAACTGGAGCTTATCTCATCAAACCAAACGTAGGAGAACTGGCCAAATTAGTAGGTGTTGAACGTCTAGAAATGGAAGAAGTCAATGAAGCTGCCAAAAAAATTATTGCCAAAGGCGGAGCCGAAATAGTTGTGGTTTCTCTAGGACCTCAAGGTGCAGTGCTAGTAACCAAAGATCATTATGAATTTGTTCCCGCTCCCAATGTCGCCAAAAAAAGTACCGTTGGTGCAGGTGATAGTATGGTGGGTGGAATGGTTTGGGCGCTTTCTCAAAATAAAAGCCTGAAAGAAGTCATTCGTTGGGGCGTTGCCTGTGGTTCTGCTGCCACCATGAACGAAGGAACTCAATTGTTTAAAGGTTCTGATGCGCAACGTTTATTTGATTGGTTGAAGGATAAATAAGCCCCCTAGCCCCCAAAGGGGGAACAAAAAAACTTGACAATTTTTACATCATCAGGTTTTCTGTTTTTGTCATAAAAGCTAAAGCTATATTTGCAGAAAAAACAAGTTACTTATTTCGTTTTTCCAAATTTCGGGATTTCTTGAAGTATGAAAAATGGCAAAAATAGTGATTAACTTTAGTTCTTCGTGTACTAGATAATGAATTAGGAAAGGGAATTTTTCAATTTTCCGACATCTCACCTCGTCGTATTTTATAGCGTATAAGTAAGGGTTTTTCTTTAAAGAATTAATTTGTATTTTAACTTGAGCTTTGTAGCGAAAACCCAAACCTTTTAATTGTATTTCATACCATTCGGAGGTTTCAAGGATGTCATTGAATGCGTCAATATCTATCTTTAATTTATAGTCCAAACCTTTATAGTGTTTTAGATACTTTGTCCCAATCCAAAAGGCGTTCAGGATTAGTTTTGGCTTTAGCTATTCGATCTAAAACAATTTGTTGGTGTTCTATAGGAATTTCAACATCTTCATTCCAAAGCGCATCATTGATTTTCAATCGATCTTTTGGAGATAATTGTTTAACTGCTTCAAGTAATTGACTTACACTTAAATCAATGTTTAATTTTATTGTTTCCATAAAAACAAAGTTAACGAAAAAAGGTTTTGTAACCTGTTTACCTTAAGCTATTTTCTAAAGTATAATAAGTCTTATTATTAGTTTGAAAATAAATAAGATTTTTACTAAAAACAAAAAACCTGACAATTTTTACATCATCAGGTTTCTCAATATTGTTATTTTCCCACCTTGGCGGGTTAGGAGGCTCTAATCATTCAATTTCAAAACTGCCATAAATGCTTCCTGCGGAATCTCTACATTTCCTACTTGGCGCATACGTTTTTTACCTTTTTTCTGTTTTTCCAACAATTTACGTTTACGGGAAATATCCCCACCGTAACATTTAGCAGTAACATCTTTACGTAAAGCTTTGATCGTTTCACGAGCAATGATTTTAGCACCAATTGCCGCTTGAATCGGAATATCAAATTGCTGTCTCGGAATCAATTCACGCAATTTCTCGGTCATTTTTTTACCAATGTTATACGCATTGTCTTCGTGTATCAACGCAGAAAGTGCATCAACCGTTTGACCATTCAATAAAACATCCAAACGAACTAATTTAGAAGTTTTCATTCCAATCGGAGAATAATCAAATGAAGCATACCCTTTTGAAACCGTTTTCAATCTATCGTAAAAATCAAATACTATCTCTGCCAAAGGCATATCGAAATTTAATTCTACACGCTCGGTTGTCAAATACGTCTGATTTGTAATTTGACCACGTTTTTCGATACACAAACTCATAACATTTCCAACAAAATCAGCTTTGGTAATAATAGTCGCTTTGATATAAGGTTCCTCAACTCGGTCTAAACGAGATGGTTCTGGCAAATCTGACGGGTTGTTTACCGTAAAAGCAGTTTCAGGATGTTTTTTGGTGTAAGCCAAATACGAAACGTTAGGAACCGTAGTGATTACTGTCATATCAAACTCACGCTCCAATCGCTCTTGAATAATCTCCATGTGCAACATTCCTAAGAACCCGCAACGGAAACCAAATCCCAACGCAGCAGAACTTTCCGGAACAAATACTAATGACGCATCATTCAATTGCAGTTTCTCCATCGAAGAACGCAAATCCTCATAATCTTCAGTATCTACAGGATAAATTCCAGCAAATACCATTGGTTTTACATCCTCAAAACCAGTAATCATATTCGTTGTAGGCGTTTTGGCATCCGTAATTGTATCTCCTACTTTTACTTCTTTGGCTTCTTTTATACCCGAAATCAAATACCCAACATCTCCTGTCGAAATTACATTTTTAGGCACTTGATTCAATTTCAAAGTCCCTACTTCATCGGCAAAATATTCATTGCCAGTAGCCATGAATTTTATTTTTTGTCCTTTGCGAATTTCCCCGTTTTTCACACGAAAAATTACTTCAATACCACGAAACGGATTGTAATGCGAATCGAATATCAATGCCTGCAACGGTTCGTCTTTCACCCCTTTTGGATGTGGAATTTTTTCAATAATGGCTGCCAAAATATTTTCTACACCAAAACCAGTTTTACCCGAAGCGTGAATAATATCTTCCAACTTACAACCTAGTAAATCAATAATATCGTCACTTACTTCCTCCGGATTGGCACTTGGCAAATCTACTTTGTTCAAAACAGGAATAATTTCCAAGTCATTTTCTAACGCCAAATATAAATTGGATATTGTTTGTGCCTGTATGCTTTGTGCCGCATCCACAATCAATAACGCACCTTCACAAGCCGCAATAGAACGGGAAACTTCATATGAGAAATCCACGTGACCCGGAGTGTCAATCAAGTTCAAGATGTACTCTTCGCCTTTGTAAGTGTACTCCATTTGTATGGCATGACTTTTAATCGTGATACCACGTTCGCGCTCCAAGTCCATATTATCAAGCAATTGCGCCTTTTCTTCACGAGCAGTTACCGTTTGGGTTGCCCCCAATAATCGGTCTGCCAATGTACTTTTTCCGTGATCAATATGTGCAATAATGCAAAAATTCCTAATATGTTTCATGTGTCATTTTTATTTACTTTTTGGAACAGGCAATGCTCCGCAAGTCTCTTATCCTAATATCAAATTTTATGTCCTCCTGAGCGTAGCCTTTGTATGGGCGTGACCACAAGGGTCGGGCTATCCGCTACAAGTCCTCGCTCAGTTCCGCTATCGCTACACTTTACTGTGGGCTTTTCGCTACTATCCCTCACGCGCAATGTCATTAAGTTAAGGGTTTCTTACTACGCTTTTTCAAAATATAACTCTCGCAAAGACGCTAAGAAATCGGCTCTTAACTTTGCGCCTTTGCGTCTTGGCGAGAAAAAACAAAGCTTAACTTAATGACATTGCCCTCACGCGCGTACCGTAAAGCGACAATTAATCTGCAAATATAGTCTAAAATAAACAGTTTCAAAGTGTCGAATTCGTAAACTAACACGTTTAATAAGAAGTCTTTCTTCTTTACTCTTTCTTCTATTCGTCTAAAAACCGTAATTTTGCAAAAAATTTAAGGAAGATGATCAAGATTGGCAACATTATATTACCCGAATTCCCCCTACTGTTAGCACCTATGGAAGATGTGAGCGACCCTCCATTTCGTAGATTATGCAAACAGCATGGAGCCGATTTAATGTACTCCGAATTCATTTCTTCCGAAGGTCTAATCCGTGACGCCATCAAAAGCCGAATGAAATTAGACATTTTCGATTACGAACGCCCAGTTGGAATCCAAATTTTTGGTGGAGACGAAGAAGCAATGGCACTTTCCTCAAAAATAGTATCTACCGTGAACCCAGATTTGATCGATATCAATTTTGGTTGTCCTGTCAAAAAAGTCGTTTGCAAAGGCGCCGGTGCCGGAGTTTTGAAAGATGTTGATTTAATGATTCGCTTGACTCAAGCCGTTATCGACAGCACCCATTTGCCAGTTACCGTAAAAACCCGTTTGGGTTGGGATGACAATTCCATAAATATAGACGAAGTTGCCGAGCGTTTGCAAGATATTGGCGTAGCCGCCTTGAGCATACACGCTCGTACACGTGCCCAAATGTACAAAGGCCATTCCGATTGGTCACACATTGCCCGTGTCAAAAACAACCCAAGAATTACCATGCCCATTTTTGGAAACGGCGATATCGATTCACCCGAAAAAGCATTGCATTATAAAAATGAATACGGTATCGACGGGATTATGATTGGTCGCGCCGCCATTGGTTATCCATGGATTTTCAACGAAATCAAACATTTCTTTAAAACAGGCGAACATCTTGCAAAACCTACCGTTGCCGACCGTGCCGAAGCAGTGCGAAATCACCTCACCTGGGCAATGGAATGGAAAGGCGAAAGACTCGGAATTGTAGAAACAAGACCGCATTACACCAATTATTTCAAAGGAATCCATTCGTTCAAACCCTTCAAACAAAAACTAGTAACTCTAGATCATCCCGAAGAATTATTTGCCGTTTTAAAAGAAATAGAAGAGACTTATAGTGGTTATGAAGTGGTGTAAAAATTAATCAACCTAAAATATTGTTTTCTAATTTTCATTATATTTGTTGTAAACAATCTTTATTATGAGTGTTCAAACCGAAAAATCTTTTTTAATTGATTTACTTCAAAACATCAATGACGCTTCTATCATTCAGAAAGTGAAGGATTTTATATTGCACGAAATCGAGCCTGTTTCTTTATCAGAAAATCAAAAAAAAGAACTCGATAAACGATTATTAGAACATCAAGAAAACCCTAGATCAGGAATTGATGCATTTGATTTTTTAGATTCCTTAAAATCTAAATATGAGTTATAATAAACTCCTTTTAAAAACAAATGCAGCGGTTGAAATCGAAAATATAATTTCCAATTATGCTTCAAAAAGCACCATTCTAGCAAAACGAATAGAAAAGGAAATTCGATTAGGTTTTAAAACTATTGCAAAAAACCCCGAAAGTTTCCAATGCCGTTATTCTAAAGTCAGAATATTTTGGCTGAATAAATTTCCTTATGGTTTGTATTATATTTGGAAAAATAATGAGGTTTCAATCTTAGCGTTTTGGCATACAAAAGAAGACATTCCTAACAAAATTTTACAGATTTTATAATCGGTATTTTAAAAAAAATCAAAAACCAGAAATCATTAATTATAAATCTCTAATCCAACAACTTCTTACTCACTCGACTACTTGCAATAAGCGAAGCAATAAAACCAAGCGTAACAATAGTTGCCATTACAATCCCTACATTTTCTAATGTAAAAACCACCGGATAAGCCAGTGTAGGGGTTATCATAATCAGTTGGTATTGTTGTTGCAATACTACAAATACAACACCCAATAACAAACCGATAATTCCACCAAAAACACTCAACAGTGTTCCTTGCAGTAAAAATATATTTCGCAAATCTTTGATATCCGTACCTAGATTAAAAAGGGTTTTTAGGTTTCCTTTTTTATCCAAAATCATCATAATAAGCGCACCAATCAAATTAAAAAGCGCCACAATAATCACCAAAGTAAAAATCAAATACACCGCAATATTCTCGGTGTTCAACATTTTATACAAAGCTTCGTTCAACTGTTCCTTGTTTTTTACAGTAATTTTATTCTGGAAAATCGACTGAAGTTTCGCGATAACGGCATCTTCATCAGCTCCTTTCTTTAATTTGATTTCAAGATTCGAAATCTGATTGGTCTTGTATTCTAATAATTCCTGTGCCAAACCCAAATCGGCAAACACATATTTAGAATCCAAATCTTCGCTAATTGCATAAATCCCAACCGGAAAAACATCCGTCGAATTAAACGCTTGAGCAGGATTTTCAATAGTTCCTTTACCTGGTTTTGGTACAAAAACCTCAAAGGCATTATTGTAATCCAACAAACCCATCGAGAACTTTTGAGCAATGCCATAGCCTACCACCACTTGATAAGTGTCTGGCTTTAGCCATTGTCCATTGTAAAGTTTTTTATTAAAATCACTAACGGAGTTAAAAGTAGAGTCGACACCTTTTAAGTAAGTAACCTCTTGTTTTCCATTAAAAGTAAACAATACCCGTTCTTCAACAATTTTAGAATAGTGCGCAACACCTTCAATTGCGGCAATCTCTTTTTCCTGATTGGGTACCACAAAAAAAGATTTCCCAAGTGTGCTGCTTACTTTAAGGTCAGGGTCAATATCATTGGTAAACGAAAGACTAAATTCTTTCAAACCCGTAAAAACCGAGAGCACAACAAATAATGCCATGGCTCCCACAACAATCCCCATACTAGCAATACGATTAATAATATTGATAGCATTATTTTTGCTTTTGCTAAAAATATACCGCTTGGCTATGTAAAGAGGGAAATTCAAATCTTATTGAAATCTGCGTTTGTCCAACAAATCTCTATTCTCTATCGGGTTTTCTTGATTTTTCAAGGCATTGTCAATCTTTTCGATATAATCCAAAGAGTCATCGATAAAGAAAACCAAATTTGGCACTTTGCGCAATTGCAAACGCACTCTTTGCGATAAATCGTGCTTAATTAAAGTCGAATTAGCCTTAATCCCCACCAACGTTTCCGCTGCTTTTTCCTGAGGAAAAATACTTAAATGCACCGTCGCCACAGACAAATCTGTAGTCACAACAACTTTGGATACTGAAATTATTAAATTCGTAATTCCATTTTTTCTCACTTCACCTTGCAGAATGTCAACCAAATCTTTTTGGATCACCCCACCTATTTTTTTCTGTCTATTTGTTTCCATCCTGCAAAAATACTATTTTTTTGAGAGACCACCTTACAAAGTCATAAACTCATAAAGTTTTTTATATTTGTTTTATGATTTAGGAGCAGAAAATTAGGCTTTTTAGGAGACAAAGTTCCTGCCCCTCGATAGCTATCGGGGTTCTAATCTTTTGTCTTGCTTGAGGACAAGACAAAAGGATTTTCCCTCCCATCAGAGCTAAAGAGAAGCGATGGTTTCTCTATGAAACTATTTAAAAAACACAAAACAGCACACCATGAGAAAAATAGAACACATTGGCATCGCAGTCAAAAACCTTGAAGTATCCAATTTGTTATTCGAAAAACTCTTTGGCGCACCCGCCTACAAGCAGGAAGAAGTTGCCAGCGAAGGTGTAAAAACATCTTTCTTCATGAACGGTCCTAACAAAATAGAATTACTCGAAGCCACCAATCCCGAAAGCCCTATTGCCAAATTCCTAGAAAAAAAAGGAGAAGGAATCCATCACATCGCTTTTGACGTAGAAGACATCCACACCGAAATCCAGCGCCTCAAATCCGAAGGTTTCACCGTCCTTAACGAAACCCCAAAAAAGGGAGCCGACAATAAATGGGTCGCTTTTTTGCATCCAAAAGGTACAAATGGCGTATTAATCGAACTGTGTCAGGAAATAAAATAAAAAAAAGGAAGAATTAGTATATTCATAATCAGTTTCTTCCAAATCGTTTGCGATTAATACTGAAATATTATTAAAATCTACCCCCAAAATACTTGTAACAATAAAATAAATGTAGTAATATTGCAAACTCTTAACCGGTCCTATAGCTCAGCTGGTTAGAGCACCTGACTCATAATCAGGTGGTCCCTGGTTCGAGCCCAGGTGGGACCACTAATTGAAAATCAAGCACTTACGAAGTAATTTGTAGGTGCTATTTTTTTGCTCATTGCACACAGATTACACACAACTATTGATAAAACACAAAAAAGGCCACATTAACAAAGTTAATGTGGCCTTTTCAAATTTAGAGGTTTATACTATTTTAAGCCATAGTGACTTGCCCAATGAAAAAACGTTCCTATGTTATATCCGTACGAGTTTTCAAGGCATTTGTCAAACATACTATCAGCAACCTCAGGATGATATTTAGGATGATTTTGAGAAACAAGAATAAACATATCTCTTCCGCTTCCCCCAAATTCATTAGCTAGTGCGCAACCGATTTGAAACCACTGCTCATAATTTTCTGTAATATCAATTCCCTTCCTATTTATTTCACGAATAATTTCAATTACTCTCGCTTCCGTGTTATTTGACGTGCTCTTATAAGCTGGTTTTATTTCTTTTTTCGGCGATTGAGTTTGCGAAGTTTTTTGTTTATATTCAACTAATTGATTAAAAACTACAGCATCCTCATTAATATGGGCATTTGAATCATAAGAATAGCCCCTCAGTCTAGTTACATCTCCACAACCCTTATCAATAGTGATTCCGAAAGTTTTAAAAATTATTTTTAAAGCTTCAAAATGTTCTTTATGTTTTTCTCGTTCTTTTATAGGGATTATACAAAACACACCTTTACCACTAACCGAAAGAGAAGCGTAAAAAACATTTAAACATTTTTTTAATTCATCTCTAACCATATTAAAGTCACTAATGTGTTGATTTTCTCCACCTCCGTCTATATCAATACAGATATAACCACTATGTTCTATCAATCCGTCTTTATTTCGTTCTTGAAAGGTGCCACTTGGTGTAATAGCAGGAAGTTTGGACTTATTATATCTAATTTCATCTTTATCAGTTAAAGTTCTAATGTATTCAACAATATTTTTTTGATTGTCCGTTTTTAGTCATAACCCTGTAATACTTGCTATTACTAGCCTATCGAATAATTGTTCCTCAAAATATCTTCTATTAAGCTTGTAGACGAACTCATTTAGGTACAGTTGAAGATATTTGCCTTTAATTTTATGATAATTTCCTAGAAAATTCCTTTTAGCATTACTAATTGCAATATGCACCCACTTTAAAGTTTCCGTAGTTGTTTCTTTATTCGATTTTTCAGTAATATGAATTTCCACGTAATCTGCAATATCTATATATGATGTGCTTTTGTCTGTAAAAAGAATACTTTTTTCCGAAATGGATTCCTGAATTGTTTGATTTATCAGTTCTGATGTGTGATCAGTCAAAACTTTTGCTTTAAAATACCTGCATTGATTTGATTTTTTACCAGTTTCAATATCTTCTAAAACAGTCGACTCAGCCATAATTGCAACGTTAGATTTACCAACAGCACCACGTCCACGAATTCCTTTTTCTTGTTCTATTTCGGTAGATTCAATTGTAAAATATCCTTCATCAAATTCAATCATCCCTTCCAAAGTATAACGCGCATCTCTATTGCCCATTGCTTTTCGCAACTTATGAACCATAGACCAAACCGGTTCGTATCGCTTCAATCCCAATTGTTTTTGAATTTCTTTACTTGAAAAACCTTTTTTAGTTGCCGTTAATAAGAACATGGTTTTGTACCAAATCAAAAATGACAAATTAGAGCTTTGCATTATCGTACCACTTCGTAATGATATTCTACTTCTACATTTTTTACACTCATAACTCCATCTGCTTTTTATCCAAAAATGTTCTTTGCATCCGCATTTACATTGAACTCCGATTTTATCTCTTTCCTCTTTAAAATGAAGTCTACAAGATTCTTCACTCCCGAAATTTGCTGTAAAACTGAATAAATTCATCGCTTTTTTTTATCAAATATAACACTTTTTATTAATTATGAGTGATTACGGACAATCAAATATTTTTATAAGTGTCATCTTTTAAATATTCTAAAAGATTTACGTTTTCAACAGGAATAGGAGTTTTATAATTGGCAAATTTGCTCACTAATATATTTTTCATGATTTTATATTATTAATAACAGACTAGCCTCTGAATATTTAGAAAAAGCTAGTCTGTTAAAGTTAATTAAAGATTTATATGTCTATTTATATTGATAACAATAGATGAATCATCAATACCTGGTATGCTTTTTTCAACATTTATATGATAGTAACCGTTTGTACTTCTCTTGATTTCAAAACCCATATTTCTCAATTGATCATTAAATGCTCTTGTTGAAAAGGGATGAAATCCGTTTTTTATACAATAGTCTTTATATAATACATGAAAAGTTTCGGAACTCATATGTGTTTTAGTAGATTTAATGTAGCTTTCGTCATCTAAAAATGATAAAATACTACTCGATTTTCTCCTGTATTTTTTTACTTCTTCGTCGATAATTTCGGACTTAGAAAAACCTTTTTGGGTAAGCAATCGCTTCATTCCTTCGAGTATCAAATTAAAGACTCCTGGCAATTCCTCAGAGATGATTTTTTGAGACAAATAAGGATCTTTCTCCTCGTCGGTAATATGTACGTTAAAAGGTATTATTATAAATCTCCGATAAAATGCATCTGTGTTTTCAACAAAAGAAGGAAGTGTATTACCATTAAACGCAAATCTACCATAGTTTGTAACTCTAAATTTATCCTTATACAAGAACTTTCCATAAACAGGTTCATTGCTAATTAATTGTTTAAAAGTATCAATATCAAATTTACCATTTCCAATTTCAGATGAAAAATTGATTAGGGTATTTTCAATTGAAGCTCTGGCTTGACCATCAGCATCACATAAACTCTGTAAGGTATGATTTGTTACATTTTCTTCACCAAAAACGGCATTTATGACATTATGGATCAGTGATTTGCCGTTAGATCCATTTCCGTGCAGAAATAGCATTTTTTCATGTTTTAGGTTTTTTATAAAAACCGAACCAAAAAATTCAAACAGTATATTTTGTAAAATAGGGTCGGGCAAAATTCTGTTTAAGGCATTGATGAAAATTGGTGCTTTCGCTTCTCGGTCATATTTAAAAGGCAATAGAGATTTCAGATAGTATTCTTTTTTAAAAGACTTTAGTTCAACTTCTCCATTTTCAACAAGCAATACACAATTCTGTAGAGGTATCAAATTGTCTTTTGGTTTATCATTAAATGTAGGTAACATAGCATCAGACTCAAATTGTTTGAGTAAAAGCTCTTTGTTTTTGAACTGTTTTGCGTCAAGGCGATCTAATCCGGCCTTTTGAGCAAATTCACCTAAAAAACTATAGAGAAATTCATAATCCCTATTTTCCCAAAAACGTTTGTTATAAAAGTAAAATTTTCCACGCGATATGCCCATACCATACCCTTTTTCATGTGCGATCGACAACAAAAACTGTATGATAATGACAAACTTTTTCGAAATAATCAACGAAAATTTCTCATAATTTTTTTGAAATCTAGCTTTGTATTTAGAATCGGAAGCTTCAGTTATTTGATCTCTCAGAATATTAATATCATTACCATAAGTCTCATATTCAAAATCAATTGGCTCTATTTCTTCTAATAAATTATTAAAAATATCGTCTTGCCGAATATTTATCTGCATCAGATTCTCAAAAATTGGCATTTCTGCAACCTCAGCTTTCAGGAGTCCTTCTTTCTTAATTTCTTCTTTTTCCGTGATTGATATTTTATTAAAATCAGTATCAAGAGGTATGAAAATTTTATCTTTTTCCATGTTTATAATTTTTTTTGGATAAGATTATTGCTGAATTTATAATTGATTCAGTTTGAGTATTAGGATTTTTAGCAGTTTGTAATTCCAGCCATTGAGCTAGTTCATGTTTGCTAAAAATCAATTTATTGCTAAGTTTAGCATGTGGTATTCTTTGTTTAGAAGTCAATTTGTAAATTTTACTTTTACTCATTGCACAACCATTATCTAAAAGAAAAGCAAGTGCTTTTTCTAAAGATAAAATTTCATTATCAGTAGGTTCTCTTGTATGTTTTCGCAAAAGCAATTTTCTTATGTCTTCTAAATCTAACAAGATTTTTGAAACTGCTGCTGGAAGTTTTTCAAAACTAAGCTCTTCAAAATTATTCATATCATACATATTTTAAAGCAATTTGAATCGTTCAAATCACGAGTTATATATGCACGTACTTTTGACAAGAAGTCAATTTTTCAATTTTTCAATATGTGATTTCACGAGTATTAACTTACTTTAATTTTACTAATATCTAAATATCAGTATATTAAAATTTAATAAATAAAATAAAATTTAACATTTTTTGTTGTAAATTAAACATATAAAGTTGTTTTTGTTATATTGTCGAATTTTTTGATTGAAAAAACCTTACTTTTTGTAGCTTTTTAAAGATAAATAAAAGAGAGAAAAAACACATTTTGATTCATGATTTTGAAAATTATTTTGAGCAAAAAAAAAGCTACTTAGAGTATCTAAGCAGCTTTTAAAAATTAAGTAATCGTAAGTAATGGACTAAACCACATTCATCTTTTTATTAATCCAGTAATTTACTCAATAGTTGAAAAATTCGAATCCCATTGGTTTATATTGTGAATTGACCCAAGTTCAGACATTGTCAATTTATCCAGTGCTTTATTGTCTGTATCTTCATATTTAATGTCGGATAATTTATCAGCCTTGCTTTTTAAAGCTAAAATATTTTTATTCCAGATTTGTTTATGTGTTTTATTCATTTTTTGAGGATCAAAATATCCTCTTGTCATACATTTTATTTGTATTGACTTTAGTACATTGGCGTTTGCTTGTCCACTTTTAATTAAAGATTTATATCTATTTAGTAATTCTTGTTCATTAACTGTAAGAGCTTTAGGGACATGCTTAATCAATGTTTTAAAACCGTTTTCATCTGATTTACTGTAATCCATATAATTAAAACTTGCTGAGTTCGTCACGTAAAATAGTTTAGTTTTCACGTTTTGAATCAAAACATTTTTGAATGAGTCACCAATCAAAATAAACTTATCTGTACTTGGGATGTCAGACAATTTAATGTACTTGCCTAATGACTCATCATCATTCTCGTTTTTTATAATCATTGCTCCCAAAGACAAATTATATTTATAAATTTGATTGTCGAATTTGTTAAATGAAGGATCTTTTTCAAGTTTCAATATAGTTACTTTATCAAATGTGAATTGATTTTCACTGCATTTTTCGCAATTTGATTTATCCCAAATAGTTTGACCAAAAGATATTGAATGGGCAAGTGATAATGATAATAGTACTAATAGTCTTTTCATAATGAGTAATGTGTGTTTTTAGTTTTAATTTATACATTGTCAAAGCAATGTATTTTTGTTTCATATGCAATTTTAGCTCTTTTAAGGATACGCCCATTACGGGTTTCCTCATTGAATTAAAATAAGTTATCTTTTATGATAACCGCTATAAGCAAATATAAAACAAATTTTGACTTATCATTTATGATAAGTCAAAATTTGAAAAAATCCCTGCAAATAGAAGTTGGAAAACGCATTCAGCAAATCAGAATTGAGAAGAATATATCTCAACAAGATTTAGCTGCGAAATGTAATTTTGAAAAAAGTAACATGTCAAGATTAGAAGCAGGAAGATCTAATGCAACACTTTCTACATTAGAGACTGTTTCTAAAGCTTTAGAAGTAGATGTAATCGAATTTTTTAGATTTTAATAATCCTCAAACACAATTATTCCCTTCTAAAATTTTTGTAATTGCATTGTCTAAATCCTCGTCGGACACTCCTGTGTAATTTGATTCTATTATAGACAACGTTGCTTTTTCGTTAGAATCCTTTCGTAATTCTTTTTCAATTTTATCTAACGAAATAATGTAATGATCAATTAATCCTTTCATAATTCAAATGATTTAAGTTATATCAGTATATATCCGAAATATTTAATTTTTATAAGAGTTTTTGATTTTTTTTGATTGTTAAAAGTGAAGTAAGTGAACTAAAATATTTAAAAAAATAAATACTATAATTTTTTATAATAGTGAACTAAATATTTAAAAAAATTATATATTTTAAAAATTACTATTTCTTTTTATAATTTCTTTTTTAAATATTTAGTTCACTTACTTCACTATTACAAATAAAAATCAAAAAAAATCCACTCTAAGCAATTAATATTAGGTTTAAATGCTAAAAACCTTATAATATTTTGTTACTTTGTTCGATTAAGAATTTTTATTAAGAACTACAAAAAGTAAATTTATATATGTCGTTAGACTTGAACCACTTAGAAAATGAAATTATTGATCAGTTTTTATTTGATGATTCAAAAAGACCCTGGATTATAGGATTTAGTGGGGGGAAAGACAGTACAATGTTGCTGCAAGTAGTTTGGCGATCTCTCTTAAAAATAGATCCTTTTCTAAGACAATCAAGAAGAATTTATGTTGTCTGTAATGACACATTGGTTGAAAATCCTAGAATCGTAAAATTCATAAATGCAACTTTGGCAAAAATACAAGAAGCTGCTATTCAATATGAATTACCTATAACGGTTCATCAAACAACACCAGTATTAGAAGAAAGTTTTTGGGTCAAACTTATAGGTCTTGGATATCCTGCTCCAAATAAATTTTACAGATGGTGTACAGAACGTTTAAAGATCAGTCCAACAACTAAATTTATAACTGAAAAAATTCATGAAAATGGGGAGGCCATTATTCTTTTAGGAACTAGAAGTGCTGAAAGTTCTAATAGAGCTGCATCAATAAAAAAACACGAAATAAAAGGACAACGATTGAGAAAACATCAGTTGCCAAACTCCTATGTTTATGCTCCTATAAAAGATGTTACAACAAATGAATTATGGCAATACTTGAATCAAGTTTCTCCTCCATGGGGAGGGACTAATAAAGAATTAATTACACTTTATAGAAATGCTAATGCCGGCGATTGTCCTTTAGTAATAGATGAAACAACTCCTAGTTGTGGAAATAGCCGATTTGGTTGTTGGACTTGCACGGTTGTCAGTAAAGACAAAAGTATGGAGGGGCTAATTGAAAACGGAGAGGAATGGATGACTCCCTTGATGGATATTAGGAACTTTTTAGTTGTTACTAGAGACAATCCTGAAAAATACAGACAAAAAGAAAGAAGAAATAAAACTGTTTCAGAAAATCTGTGGGGTCCTTATACTTTTGATACTAGAGTTAAAATTTTAACTAGAATTTTAAGAGCACAACGTGATATTCAACGCGAAGAAGGGATTGAATTGATAACACATCAAGAACTTGTAATGATCCAATATTATTGGTTTAGAGATTGTTATTTTAAAACAAAAGTATCGGATATTTATAACTCCATATATAAAACTAAAATTGATATGAGCAAGCAAGAAGAAAAATTTAAGCAAGAGTCTGACTTGTTAAAGGAGTCTTGTAAAGACAATATAGATGATGTTGATTTGATTCATGACCTTTTAGCTCTACAAAAAACAAAAATCTTAATGATTAAAAAAAGAGGACTACAAGCTGATATTGAAAATCGTCTTGACCAATATATAGATGCCGCTAAAAAAAGCAAATAATTACCGATGACAATAAAAGAAATAGAATTATACAATTTTAGAATTTACAAAAATTCTAATCAGGTCGATTTTTCTAACCAAGAAGATAAAAATATTTTTGTAATTAGTGGTAGAAATGGTTTTGGAAAGACAACATTTTTAATGTCTCTTGTTTGGTGTTTGTATGGAAGACAAATGCAAGATGTTGATGATATTTACAAAAAAGAAATAGATGACCAAGGCGGTTATAGTAAATATATTGCTAATTCACTAAATAGATTGTCAAAATCTGAAGGTGATTATAAATTTCATGTTTCTATTACATTTCACAATCTTAATATTCCTGAAGTTCCTTGTAAAGAAATTGTTATTAAGAGAAGTTATAACACAAAAACAAGTACATCAGAAGAAGTAGAAGTTTTAATTGATGGTTCTCCTAGTGAATTAGCAAAAGAAGTTGGACAAGAAATATTCATTCGTGAATTCATTATGCCAATTGAAATAGCAAAATTCTTCTTTTTTGATGCTGAAAAAATAGTAAGTCTTGCAGAAGTTAATACTCCTGAACAAAAACGAAGACTAAGTAAAGCTTATTCAGAAGTTTTAGGAATAAAAAAATATGAAGATATTAAAGGTGAACTTGAAGGTTTACAATTAAAAATAAGACAAGATTCCGCTAGTGCTTCAGAAAAAAGTCAGTTAAGATCGCTTGAAGCAGATTTTGATAACTGTGACGATAAAATCAAAGAAAACGAATTTAAAATCCTAGATTTAAAAGAAAAGAGAAGTGAAAAGAATAAAAATTCTAGAGATATACAGGAAAAACTTATAAAATCTGGTAGCTTAATCACTGTAGAAGAACTACAAACAATTAGAACTAACGAAGAAGAGCTAACTAAGAAACTCGCTGAGTTACAAAATGAATTAAAAGATTCTTATGATATTATCCCCTTCGCAATTGCAGGAGAGAAATTTTTGGAAGTTAGTAATCAACTTGTAAATGAGGCTAATTTTAAGACAGCAAAATTTAAAGATGACAACGTAAGAGGTGTCACAAATAAAATTTTAACTGATTTGATTAAGGAGCCTAAACCAAATGACTTGGTAATTGACTATCAAATTGAGAAACATTTTGCCGAGACATTTGAAAGATTAATTCGCAAGCATTTCTTTTCTGATGCTCCAGAACTCCCCGAAGATTTTAAAATGCTTCAAGAATTCTCCGATTTAGAGCAAAATGAACTCCAAGCTTTATTTAATAATATTAGATACTCATTTAAAGAATCATTTAAAAGAATTACTTCTGAATATAATCTAGCCAGAAATGAGATCAACTCTATTAGAAAAAAAATTAGAGATGCTGAGACCAATCAAGAAAGTCCAATGATTGCTGAGTTCAGAAAAGATAAAGAAGTTTTAGACAAAGAAATCATTAGGATTGATGAAACTATTGGTTCTTTAAATCGCGAAATTGGTGAGTTTATTAATGAAAAAACTCAAAAAGGAAAGCGTATCGAAGAACTTTCTAAAAAACTTAAAGTTTCTGAAAAGAATAAAGTTAAAGATGAAATTATAACTAGAAACATAGGTAATCTTAGAGACTTTATTGAAAAATTTAAAACTAAAAAGAAAGAGTCATTAGAGGGGCAAATTCTTGAAGGATTAGAAACATTACTCCACAAAAAAGGTTTTGTAAAAAAAGTAGAAGTCGAAATCATTGGAGAAACGATTGATATTATTTTAAAAAATGTTCGTGGCGAAGAAATCAAAAAAGAATCATTAAGCAAGGGAGAGCAACAAATGTATGCTACCGCCTTACTTCGTGCTTTGGTTGAAGGAAGTGATATTCAATTTCCTGTATTCATAGATTCTCCTATGCAAAAATTTGACGAACAACATGCTGAAAATATTGTCAAATATTTCTATCCAAATATATCCGATCAAGTTGTAATTTTTCCTTTAATCAATAAAGAATTAACCGAAAGAGAATACAATATTTTATCAAATAATATTGCTAAAACATTCCTGATTACTAATATTCATGAAGATAAAAGCGAATTTTTGCCATTAGAACCAAAAGATTTTATTTCAACATACAACAAAATGTATAACAATGCTGATTAATATTAGAACATCAGAGGCAAACAAACCTGTTGTCCAAGAATTAACACGACGTTTAAACTTAGGTGCTGAAAATGTCGTTTCAAGAATTGCTTTCTCATTCTCATTATCAAAAAACATTAAGCTTGATTTAGAAAAAGATTTGTTTGATAGTAAAGGGAAAGAGTATAAAGACGATATTCTATTCGGAAAATATCGTGATTATTATATTGCTTTGATTTGTCAACATTATGCTCTATATAAAACTGATAAAGACATTGGTAAGTATATTAAAATGCATATCGATCATGGTTTGACTATAATGAATAAGATATTTGAAGAAAATAAAAATTATTCAGGTCTTGACTTTCTTTTAGAACACATAGAGACTGGTATTGAAAAGCTTGAAGAGAATGAAGTTTCTAATGAACCTATAATTTACGATGAGCATACTAGGCAAAATAGAATAGTTAACAAAAACTACTTTGCCGAAAGTATTAAATTATTGGTTGGAAAATCTTTTGAAGATGAAGATATTTATTTTAAGCTTAATGATACTTCAATTCATAATAATGCACATATTGCCGTAGCTGGAAATTCTGGAACCGGAAAAACTTATTTTGCCAATAGCATTTTAAAACAAGTTGTAAAGGAAAGTAAGGGTCAAGTAAATTTTATCTTTTTAGATTTCAAAGGAATAACCGAAGAAGATGAAAAGAAAAATAGCGAATTTTTTAATGCTACTAATTGTGAATTAATCAAAGCACCTCATAAACCATTCCCTGTAAATCCTCTTTCTTTTATTGATAATATCAATGAGAAAAATAAAATTATGGGAATCAATAAATTTGTTGACATTATTACTAGTTATAGTAATATTGGTAAAAACCAACAACAAACTTTAAAGGATGCTACTAAAGATGTCTTTGCGGACATGAAAGGTGGACAATACCCTTCATTCAAACAAATTTATGAAAAGGTATTAGATTACGAAGGAGATAAAGCTAGCACTTTAAGAGAGATTTTAGAAAGTTTAAGTGAATTGGATTTATTTGAAACTACTGTTGATATTAAAAACAATTTCTTAAATAGTAATTATTATTTAAGCTTATCTGGTGATTTGCCTAAAAATGTTCGTTTTACATCAGTTTTTTTAATAATTAACTACATTTATAATACATTTATGAATATGGATAATGCACCAATAGAAGGTGATTACCAAGGAATGCGTTATGTGTTATTAATTGACGAGGCTCATACAATATTTAAAGAAAAAAAATCACAGGATTTATTAGAAAAAATACTGCGTGAAATACGCTCGAAAGGAGTGTCAGTTATTTTATTATCTCAAGGCATTGAAGAGTTTAACCAACCATCATTTGATTTCAGTAGTATGTGTGAAACAGCTTTTCTATTTGATATTAAAGACAAAACCAATTTAAAGATGATGCAAAAGTTCATGGGAATTGGTGAAAAAGAAGCCATAAGATTGAAAACGAGTATGGAGAAAATACAAAAATATCAATTAGTGTCTAATCTTAAAGAGTTTAAGGTTGGGGAACTATTTAAAGCATAGTTTATTATGGGTACAAGATCAAAATATTTTTTTATTGCGGTTGTTTTAATTGGTTCCGTAGGTATTTGGATGCCTATAGGATTAGAAGCATTAATAGAAAAGCAAGTAACATTAAATAAAATACCATCTAATGTCACTACATATTTTGTCAGTTTATTATTTGCAGGATGTATTGATTATTTTTTAAATAAGGTTAGAGATGTAAATATAGATGGGGTAATTAATGTTTTTTTTAATTTAATTACAATCGTAATATTAGGTTTAGGTTTAGTAATTGGATCCATCTTACTTAATATTTATCATCATGATTTTTATTCATTATTCTTAGGGATTATAGGGGTTTTGATTTCATATAGAATTTGGTGGATTGCAAATGAGACTAATCCTAATTTTATACCAGGGAATAGTGTTTTAGGAGGTAATGCAAATAATGATTTAAAAAATGGATAAAAATTTTCTCGAAATACCAGCTTTAAAAGTTAAACAACCTTTAGGAGATTTTTTTGTCATTTCAATATCTGCTAAAGAGTTATTGGAGATAACCTTTTCTGAACCAATGAAATACATTGATAATTCAGGCAACGTAAAAGGTAGTCAACGACCACAAGATCCAAAAAGACTCAAAGATATAGCAGTATATATTGATTCTGTTGAAATGGCTTTTCCGAACTCAATAATTTTAGCTGCAAATTATAATGAAAATGGCGAAATTTCAAAAGATGAAAATGAGCGATGGAAAGTTATTGAGAATGAAGGAACCGGCACTTATAAACTAATTATACCTAAAAAAGTTAAACTTGCTGCGATCATTGATGGTCAACATAGATTAAATGCTTTTGAATTTGTTACAAATGAGGAAAGGTTTACTGATTTACAATTACTAGTTTCAATATATTTTGATTTGCCTAATTCATACCAGGCATTTTTATTTGCAACAATTAATTCTAATCAAAAAAAAGTAGATAGAAGTTTAGCTTTAGATCAATTTGGATATAATGTGGATGATGAACCTGAAAAAGCTTGGACTCCAGAAAAATTTTCCGTATTTCTATCTAGAAAATTAAACATTGACTCTGAGAACTCCGCATTACATAAACACATAAAGGTTGCGCCTCTTAATTCTCAAATTCTCTTTAACAATGAGAATATAAATACTTGGGTTGTTTCAACTGCAACCGTAGTTGATGGTATTTGTGGTTTAATTAGTTCTAATCCTAAGAGGGACAGGGTAATTATGCAACAAAAGCAAATGCTAACGGGCAGAAATAGAGAAATGTTGGTAAAAATTAAAGATTATTCTCCTTTACGAACCTTATTTCTAAAAAATCAAGACAAAACGATTTATGATACTATAATAATTTATTTTAAGATTGTTGATGAGCAATTGTTTAAAAATGTTAGTTCAAAATCATACATAAATAAAACAGTCGGTATTCAGGCTTTATTTGATATATTAAAATTAATTCTACTTAAAGAGAAAAATTTATTACAACCAAATGAAATTGATTTTAAAAAATATATCGAAAAAGCAAAAAATATAAACTTCGGAGACAAATTCTATCAAGCTTCTGGTATAGGAAGAAGTCGAATAAAAAATACTATTGGACTTCAATCAGGACTTATTAGTAAAGAAAAAATAAAGAAAAATGATATTCCTTTTTATGATGCATTGATTATTGGTCAAGACACAAATACTTTAAAAGAAAAATTATTTTGGGAAGAAGAAGCGGAAAATGCTGTTATAAGTAGTTTAGAAAATCTAAATTGGAATTATGATGATAATACTGCCAGTTTGTTTGAAGGATATGAATATGATGATGTAGTTAAATTAAAGAATTATGAAGAATTCTTTAATAAATTAGTTCTTATTGCAGAGATGGCATATGTGTCAAGCCTACCAAGTGATAATGAATATGCTGAGGAACAAAGGGAAAAATTTGATGTTGAGGAATTAGTTTCAAGCTGTTTAATTGATTATGAAGATAATTTGAAAAAAATTGGCTGGCAGAAATAGTTTATTATGGAATGTAAATCAATATTATGCGTCAAACATGGTCCTTTGATTGGTCTAGATAGACACGCTCATAATATTGCTCGTTTTTTAATTTATGAAAACATTTATGATGAAGAATTAATTAGTCCTTGGTTTAGAATTGCTTCAGGAATAAATAAAGTTCATTATGTTAGTGATAAATATGATAATTATGTTCAATGGTGTGGGCCTGCAATTGATTATGAAAATGAAAAATCAAAATTTCATTCAAAATTAATTCATGCTTTAACATTTTTTAATTTTGTCTGGGGAGGATTTGAGGCATATATAGACACTTTAGATTTACCTAATTGTAAAAAATATAGAGGGGAAATTAATAAAATAAATTATTTTTTAAAGGAAAAATATTTAAATAATCATCCGATACCTGAACATTATAATAAGGTGGTTGACACTTTGAAAAAAATGATTATTCTTAATCCATGGTATGGTAACAGTGAAATATTATTTAAACCAAATGTATGCGAAGTTGAGGAACTATTGGGATTAAAGATAGTTTATAAGATCAGAAATTTATTTGCTCATGGTGCTTTTACTTTTAGCGAGCCCGAAGGATGGAATGGTACTAAACCATTAGATGTAGAAATTATTTCAGCAAGTAGTAGAATTGTATTATTTACAATGCAAATGTTACTGTATGCTAATAATAATCTAGGTTTTAAAGTACCTCAATTACATGAAGATGAAGAAGCTGGAGCTAAAGCGGACAAATTTATTATCAATCTTCATAAAAAATCATATCGACATTGTTAGTGTATCATTGCTCTTAAATTTTCAACGACTTTTTTAACTTCATCAATAACAATATCTAATTCATCAATAGTATTAAATTTCCCCAAAGAAATACGAATACTATTGAATGCTTTGTTTTCATCTAAGCCCATAGCAATTAAAACGTGAGATGGTTCAATACTAGCTGATGTACAAGCGCTACCGTTACTTACAGCAATTAGAGGAGAATTATTTTCTAAATTACTAAGTCCCATAATTACAGCTTCGCTATCTGCCCCCACAAAGCAAATATTAGTCACATTATATAAACGGTGTGAAATATTACCATTAACAAATGTGTCGGATATTAAAAGTAACTTTGACTCGATATAATCTCGCATTGTTTTAATTTGCTCAGCATTAGACTTCATCCCTTCTTTAGATAATTCACAAGCTTTTCCTAAAGCAACTATCCCAGGTACATTTAGAGTTCCACTTCGTAAACCTCTTTCATGTCCACCACCATGAAATAAAGCAGGAATCTTAATTCTAGTTTGTCTTTGTCTTACATAGAGTGCACCCACTCCTTTTGGAGCATAAATTTTGTGACCGCTAAAACAAAGTAAATCTATACCTAAATCATCAACATCTATTTGTATTTTCCCAACAGCTTGAGTCGCATCTGTCATAAAAAGCGCATCAAAACTATGAGTTAAATTTGATATTTCTTTTATTGGTTGCAAAACTCCAGTTTCATTATTAACATACATAACAGAAACTAAAACAGTATCATCTCTTAAATAATTTTTTAATTCATCTAAATCTATCAAACCATCAGATTTAACTTTTAGATATGTAACCTCAAATCCCTTTTTTTCAAGATATTTACATGTGTCTAAAACGGCACTATGTTCAGTAAGAACAGTAATAATATGTTTCCCTTTTTCCGAATAATTCTCAACAACACCTTTTATTGCAATATTGATAGCTTCTGTTGCGCCACTAGTGAAAACAATTTCATTCGTTTCAGCACCAATTATATCAGCAACTTGATTACGGGCCTTTTTAACAGCCTCATGAGCTCCTACTCCAAATTGGTGAGTACTACTTGCATTTGCGAAATTGTTTGCAAAGAATGGCATCATAGTATCTAAAACCCTTTGGTCAACAGGAGTAGTAGAGTTATTGTCAAGGTAGATTAATCTTTTTTCAGGTTTCATAATTTATTGTGAGTCAGGTTTCAAATCCTTTAAGCAAAATTAAACTAAATTATATTTGAAATATTTTTTATTATTTAAATTAAAAATTAGTCAACAAGCCCGCATTTTTAGTGCGCTCTTCTTTTTCAAAACTAGCTAAATAACTTTCTGTAGTTTTTAAATCATTATGACCTAAACTTTCACTAATGGAGGCAATATTAGCTCCACTTCTTTTTAACACAGTAGCGAAGCTATGACGGGCAGTATAAGTCGTAATGTCTCCTATTCCTAAATGCTTGCCGATTATTTTCATACGCATATTAATTCGTTTGGTTAAGCTCTTAGTCATGCTTTTTCTTTTTTCTGCATCTTCTTTTCCAGTGATATATGGAAAAATATAACTTTCTGGGTGAGGTTTATTACCCCACTTTTTGATTATATTTTCCATTTCAACAGTTATTGTGGCTCGAATTTCTTTGCGGGTTTTTGTAGTCCTTTCAGTTTTTTGTCGAATAAAATAGATTTCACCATCTTTAATGTTTTTGAATTTCAATTTAATCACATCGGCGACATTAATTCCATTACATAAGTATATAAAAAACCATAGGTCTCTATATCTATCAGTTGTCTCAGTACCATCGGTAAAATTTACAACTTGACCTATTTGACTTAAAGTTAAAGCTTTTTTATTTCCTTCCCCAGTTTGAATCTCATATTTATCTTTACCAAACGGATATTGGGTTTCTTTGATAATACCAGCTTTTTTTGCCTGATTCATTATTGTACGAATCTCTCTCATATGTATCCCCACAGTAGTATGATTTTTATCAATAAGGAGATATTTTTCATATTGCTTTAACCAATCTATAGAGATATTTTCAAATGTCAAATTTTTACCTGCAAACTTCTCAATAGTATTTATAACATTTTCATTGATATGCATTGTGCCAATTCTTTCGTCGTGTCTTAAATTTTCTATTTTGGCTCTAAAAGCACTATTGACTGTATCTCCAGTAGCTCTGCTTAATCGTAAATTTAGGCTATCAAAAGAAAAACCTCCCTTTTCCGCAAGAGTTTCTACATTAAGTTTAACCAAAGAAAAACTATTTTCTATACTCTCTCTAGTCTCTTTTAATTTACGGCTTTTAACTGTGGGCAATGAATCCCATTCCTCAATTTTTAAATCTTTACCAGTTGAGTAATATTTTCTTAGCCTTTTGTATGTAACACGTATTTTTATAGGATATGTTCCTTTTTTGTTTTCTTTACGATTATCAAGGATTGAGGCTATAGTAATACCATCTTTTGAGTAACTAAACATATAGTTTTGGATTTTGTGTGTAATGGAACACACACGTTGCACACAAAAGTAGCAGAAAAAAGAAAAAGAAAGAAACTAAATGAAAAAGGATTTTTTATATTTGTCATATTCTATAGTACTTTGGAAGCTATTTGAAAAGAGAAGAAAACAGAAGAAAAAGGATGGATTACGACTCATAATCAGGTGGTCCCTGGTTCGAGCCCAGGTGGGACCACAGATTACAAGCCTTTCAAGCAATTGAAAGGCTTTTTTTATACACTAAACCCAGTAAAATAAGGATTTCTATATAATTGTAGATTTTCAGAAATAGTCAACTTGCCAACTTTTGGATCAAGTTTAAAAGTTAAGAATTAAACTAAGAAGAAAAAAAAAGGAATCACAAAATCAGCACATTCTACACTCCTTTTTCTGCGTAAATCTGCAAAATCTGCGTGAAAACAAAATAAGCAATTTCCGGATCTGATGGAATCTCTCTTAGTTCACAACTTTTGAAATGCATTCGTTTAATAAAAGCAACAGTTGTTTTTTAAGCATAAAAAAAAGCCTGACCGTTAGGAAAGGCTTCAAACAATATGTTGCGGTCTGGACGGGACTCGAACCCGCGACCCCATGCGTGACAGGCATGTATTCTAACCAACTGAACTACCAAACCCTGTTTTATTGCGAGTGCAAATATACAATAGATTTTCGTATCCACAACTATTTTATAACACAACTTTAAAAAAAATAACAAACACTCTAAAATCAAAAAAGCCATCCACAAAGTGGAAAGCTTTTCATTGGTCTAACTACAAACCGATCTCGTCATAATGGACGAGAAACAACACAACTAGCTTTAGATACCGTATTTGGGCAAAAAAGCCTTTCTGTTACGAAAGGCTTTCCCCAATATTGCGGTCTGGACGGGACTCGAACCCGCGACCCCATGCGTGACAGGCATGTATTCTAACCAACTGAACTACCAAACCTCTGCTTTATTGCGGTGGCAAAGATACAATAGATTTTCGTTTACACAAGCCTTTTATTAGAGAATTTTAAATATTTTTCGGCCGATTTATCCAAACTTTTGTTTTTCAACTAAGTATGCCGTTAAAATTTTTTCAAAACTTTCATCAACACCCACCGGAATGTACTTTATTTTGTTTTGAGCACAGGTTAAAGCCAACTTTTTGAAGTAATCGCTCACCTGTTTTTCATATTCTTGCTTCACATTATCGGCAAAAATGACAACCTCATCTCCAGTTTCCAGATCAATAAACTTTCTAGGGGCATTGTCAAAATCAAATTTTAGCTCCGTTTCTTTGTCTATCACATGAAATAAAACAACTTTGTGCTTGTTGTGTTTCAAATGTTGCAAGGCATTAAAAAGTGCTTCTTCATTTTCGGATTGAAACATGTCTGTAAACAAAATAATCATCGATCGGCGGTGAATTTTTTCAGCTATTTGATGCAAATACGTAATAGTATCGGTTTGCCTACTCTCTTTTGTGGTTTCCAAAAGACCTTCGAGCTTGTTCAATATCATTCGGTGATGGCGATCACTTCCTTTCTCTGGTGCATAATATTCATAACGATCCGAAAACACACTTAAACCTACGGCATCTCGCTGCTTTTTTAACAAATTCATCAAAACTGCCGATGCCAATACCGAAAATCCTATTTTACTCTCGTAAAAGGGCTGATTGTCCTTCAATTTAGGATAATGCATCGACGAAGAGTTGTCAATTATTATATGACACCTCAAGTTGGTTTCTTCCTCAAAGCATTTGGTGTACAAACGATCCGTTTTGGCAAATAATTTCCAATCTATGTGTTTGGTGCTTTCTCCTATATTATATACTTTATGTTCGGCAAATTCGGCTGAAAATCCATGAAACGGACTTTTATGCATTCCCGAAATAAAACCTTCCACCACTTGATTAGCCAACAACTCCAAATGCTGAAAACTGGATATCTTTTCTATTTGCGATTCGATCTTCATATTCCAAATGTATTAAAAGATTGAATGATTTAAAAATTGAAAGATTGAAAGATTGAATGATTTAAAAATTAAAAGATTGGGATCTATTCAGCTTACAGGAAATTAATGTAGGATTTTGTATAAAAGCAGATGCAAATTGCACAAATTTACACGAAACAACAGTTGTTTTAATTTCATAAATTAGTAATGTAAATCAAATTAGTGATATATTATTTTCTAATTGTATCTAATTTGTGCTAATTCGTGAAATTTGTGTCAAAATTTTGTTAGACTGAATAGTTATAAAGATTGCAAATAGAAAATCACTTTGAGAAATTGATTTAAATACAAATCAAAAAAAAAGGCTTGACTTTCGCCAAACCTTTCTATATAAATTTTAATCTTACGATTACAACAATGCGTCTAAGCTATCTGCATACGTTTGTTTTGGAGCTACTCCTACTTGTTTCCCTACTACTTCTCCATTATGGAAAACCAATACAGTTGGTATGTTTCTAACACCGTATTTTGCAGCAAATTCTTGGTTAGCATCTACATCTACTTTACCAACAACCACTTTTCCTTCGTATTCTTTACTTATCTCGTCAATGATTGGTCCAACCATTCTACATGGTCCACACCAAGCTGCCCAAAAATCAACCATAACTGGTTGTGTCGATTTCAAAACTACTTCTTCAAAAGTAGCATCTGTTATTGCTAATGCCATACTATTTTTATTTTTATTTAAATTCCCTGTTTGTTTATTAACTTAGGTACAAATTTAGAAATTAAAACCCAATCAAACGTCTTTCTTAAATTAGTTTTCATTATAAATACATTGCTAATAGTTATTTTGTACAAATGATTGTTTTTAAATTGGATGACCTTACTGTTGGTAGCCTAGCGATAGAATAATTTCATTTTCTAGTTTGTTTTAATTTTTTTGCAGTTCATTTTGTTTTAATGCATTTGGATATTATTTTAAAAAAAGTTGTTGTTTGATATAGTAGGGCATCAACGGTTTTGTATTCAAAAGGGGGCAAACTACATTCTATGATAAATGAAAGCCTTAATGTTTTATTTTTTTTTCAATATTCTCATAACTTTATTTTATAGCAGTCGAAATCAAAAATTCAATAAAAAAGCATATCTAAAAATGCGTTTTTGACAAACCAAAGTCGTTTTGCTGACGTTTTTTGAGTTTTAAAACTGGGGAAATCTTTTTAAAATCGGTAAAAAGGCTGTTCAAAAACCGTCAAAATAAATCAAAATGTTCTTTTTTTTACAATTTACAACAAGCGAAAACGTTGGAAATGCCTTGTTATTTATTTTCTAAATAAATTATCGTTTTATGGGGAAATATCATCTTTTTTAAGGTCTTATTTTTTTAAATTTGAAGGTATAATAAATAACCACTTTTAAATGGAAGTAATTGCAAAACCCAATAAATATGAATTAGGAGAAATGCTCCTAGAAATAGGTTCCTTGCTTATGGTCTCTGGAGCCAATACAGAACGTGTCAAAATGACGATTAGCAGAATAGCTGGTGCATTTGGTTGTGATTCTGATTTGATGATTACCAATCATGCCTTAATGATTACTTTGACCTATCAAAACAAAATCAAAACCTTTACCAGTGTAAAATGGGTGCCCAACATGCATCTTAACTTCAACCTTATTGCCGATATCAGCACCATGAGTTGGAAAATTGTAGAAGAAAAATGGTCTGTCGAACGCATCAACAAAGAAATGAAATCGTTAGACAGGAAAGCTTTATACCCTAGATTTGCTGTCTTGTTTTTGGTGGCTTTGGCAGGAGCTTCTTTTTGTAGAATTCTAGGTGGAGAATTAATCGAAATGATAATTTGTTTCCTAGGGAGTTTCTTAGGCCTTTATGCAAGACAAGAAACCATGAAGCTCAAATTTAACTTCTATTTGTGCGTTTATTTTGCAGCACTAACCTCCTCTTTTACTGTAGGTCTATATTCTTTTTTGAATCCAGATGCAACCTACGTTCATGCCTTATCCACTTCAGTATTGTTCTTAATTCCTGGAGTTCCAATGATCAATTCTTTCTCCGATTTAATTGACGGTAACATATTAAACGGAACCACCAGAGGCGTAAATGTGCTTGTTATTGCATTTGCCATTGCTTTAGGATTGATGACTTCATTATTAATTTTTAATTTACACTAAAATGGATTTTGTATTATTAGAAAAAGGAATTTGGCTGGGTTGTGCAGCAATAGGTTTTGCAGTATTATTCAATGTGCCTCGTAGAACTTTAGGAATTATTTACATTATAGCTGCTCTTGGCGGATTGATTAAATTTTATTTGATTTCACAAGAAATAGGATTGGTATTTGCAGCCTTATGCGGATCCAGCACCATTGGTTTTTTGAGTGTCCTGGCCGCTCATTATAGAAAAGCGCCCCCAATGACATTTGCATTACCGGCATTAATCCCAATGATTCCGGGATTGTTTGCCTATAAAGCCATGGTAGGCGTTATGGAATTGACTGCCGAAAAGGATCCTGAACTGTACTCCAAACTTTTTTTTGAAACAACAAGCAATGGACTAAAAGCTTTATTTATCATTTTGGCATTGGCCGCAGGAGTTGCGATCCCGATGCTTATCACCCGTAAGGAAACTGTGAAGCGAATAAAAGTTGATGCTGTTCTCGAGAAACAACTCGAAAACTTAGAAGAAGAAAATTAGAATAAACATTTTTATACTCAAAACGCCGATCGAAAGATTGGCGTTTTTTTTTGGTCTGAAAAATTCCCTAAAATGTCAAATTTGGAGCTTTTTACGTCAAATTTGACGTATTGAGCCTCAAATTTGACGTTCGTGACGTCAAAAATGACGTAAAAAACTCCAAAAATGACGTTCGAGATACCAAATTTGAGGTCTAAAACTCCGTGTATGACCTCTACAACTCCAAATTTGACGCTTTTGGGCTAAATTCTTGCCGATGGCAATTTGATTGTAAAATATAAAAAGGGAATTATTGGATTATTAAAACCTTTGAGAAAACCGTCAGTCAAAAGATTGGCGGTTTTTTTTTGCATGAAAACTTATAAACAATAACAACAAGTGACTCTTATGCCGTTGCACCAAAAGCAACATTCGGATAGATTTGTTTCACTTCAATACTTAAAAATTAATGGATATTAATATCAAAATTGGCGATAGAATTCGTGAACTAAGAAAGGCTAAAGGCTTGTCGCAAGAAGCATTAGCAAACATTGCGGAAGTAGATAGAACATATATGACGAAAGTAGAAACCGGAAAAAGGAATGTTACTGTAAAGATTTTAGATAAAATAATCATCGCATTGGATAGTGATTTTGCAACTTTTTTTAACGAATCAGATTTTAAGAAATGAAAATGAAAGAGCAGATATCAATAGAAGAGTTTGACGGGAAAAAGTTTAAGATTCGAACATTGGAAGAAGATGATAATAAGAAAGCTGTTGTGACACATTATCTTCATAATTATCATAATGGTGTAAAAAAACACTATGAAAAAGAAGCTAAAATCTATTTAAAGGAGATTGTTGAATATAAAAATGAAGAAGAAAATTTAGATATTGTTTCTGATGTAGCCTTGCAACAATTGTTATTTGAAGTAGAAAATGTTCCTTTTCCAACTCCAAAAAATTATACTTTCAAATTTATCGATTTGTTTGCTGGAATTGGTGGATTTAGAATGGCAATGCAAAATCTAGGAGGAAAGTGTGTGTTTACAAGCGAATGGGATGAAAATGCTAAAAAAACCTATAGAGCAAATTTTGGAGAAACTCCTTTTGGAGATATAACAAAAGTAAGCACTAAAAATTATATACCAAATAATTTTGATGTTCTATGTGCAGGTTTTCCATGTCAAGCATTTTCTATAGCTGGAAAAAGAGGCGGTTTTGAAGATACAAGAGGAACTCTCTTTTTTGATGTGGCAGAAATTATAAAGACAAGGAAACCAAAAGCAATTTTCTTAGAAAATGTTAAAGGATTAAGAAGCCATGATAAAGGAAAAACTCTAGAGACCATTTTAAACGTTTTGAGAAATGATTTAGGATATTTTGTTCCAGAGCCACAAATAATTAATGCCAAAGAATTTGGTGTGCCACAAAATAGAGAACGTATTTACATTGTAGGTTTTAGAAAAGATTTGGAAATAAATTCTTTTGAATATCCTGAACCTTTTGAAGAAAAGGTGTTTTTTAAAAATGTAAAAGAGAAAAAAGTTGTTCCAACTAAATATTATTTATCAACTCAGTATTTACAAACTCTGATTAATCACAAAGCGAGACATGCTGGTAAAGGAAATGGATTTGGTTTCGCAATTATTAAAGATGATGAAATATCAAATTCGATTCTAGTTGGTGGAATGGGAAGAGAAAGAAATCTTGTTATTGATAAACGAATAACAGATTTTACGCCAACAACACATATTAAAGGCGAAGTTAATCGTGAAGGAATCAGAAAAATGACTCCTCGAGAATGGGCAAGATTACAAGGCTTTCCTGATAATTTTATTATTCCAGTTGCAGATGCTTCAGCTTATAAACAATTTGGAAATTCTGTTGCAGTTCCTGCAATTCAGGCAACGGCGGAGAAAATTATTGAATTAATAAAAGCTAAATTATGATAACAGGAAATAAAGGGGAATGGAGTGAAATATACACTTTGTTCAAACTCTTGGGGGATAAGATTCTCCATCCTGGAGATGAAAATATCATAAAAATAAAAAATGTCTTTTACCCTATTATTAGAATATTGCGTTCAGGTACAAATGGCGATTTTGAATATTCTATTCAGGATGACATCGTATTAATTTCAGGCAATGAAGAAGTTTTAAGAATCCCTATACAAGAGTTTAAGGATAAGGCTATTTCATTGTTAAATTTAATTAAATCTAACAGAGAAACTACTTTTTCTGTACCCGAGATTGAACAGTTTATGCTTAGTATTAATTGTATTTCTTTAAAGGCAGATTCAAGTGCTAAAACTGATATTACAATTGTTGTTCACGACCAAAGGACAAATCAGCAACCAACTCTTGGGTTTAGCATTAAATCACAGTTAGGGAATCCTTCAACTCTTCTTAATGCAGGAAAAACAACAAATTTTATTTTTAAAATTAATGGATTGAATCTTAATCAGGATGAAATAGATACGATTAATACCATTGATACAAGAAGTAAAATAAAAGATCGTATTGAATACGTAGTAAATAAAGGCGGTGTTTTTCAGTTTATTGGGACTGAACAACAAGTTTTTTCTAATAATTTGATTTTAATTGATAGTTTACTACCTGAGATCTTAGCAAATATAATTTACAATTTTTATACAAGTAACTCTTCGAAAATTATCGATTTAATTTCAAAAGTAGAAGAGGATAATCCTTTAAATTTTGATATCTCAAACAAGCATAAATTTTATGAATACAAAACTAAACGACTTTTGACGGATATTGCTTTAGGAATGATGCCATCAAAGGTTTGGGCTGGAGAGTATGATGCAACGGGAGGTTATCTGATAGTAAAGGAAGATGGCGAAGTATTATGTTATCATGTTTATAACAAAAATGAATTTGAAAACTATTTGATAAATAACACAAAATTGGACACTGCAAGTTCTTCTAGACATGGATTTGGTATCGTTTACCAAGAAAATGAAGAACTATTTTTTAAACTGAATTTACAAATACGATTTATAAAATGAGTAAACTGAATCAACTAGGTATAGTCGTAGGAAAAAGTGGGAAAGCCAATATTATATTTGATAGTCTATTTTTAAATTTTTTAGAAATTGAATATAGTAAACCATCCGAATACATTTCGATTTATTGGGAAGCATATAAAAAGCATTCTGAAGGGAATAAAAGTCTTAATGGGAAGATATTTGAATACATTCTTGCTACTTTATGTGTTCGTGAAAATATTTTGCCATTATATTTAAATGCAAATGTTGCATTCGTGCCGAACGTAGTATATGATTTGATGTTTTATACGACAGAACGAGGTCCAATATGTATCTCAGCAAAGACAAGTTTGCGAGAAAGATATAAACAAGCAGACCTCGAAGCTATCGCTTTAAAATATGTTCATAGAAAAGCATTATGTTATTTGGTGACTCTTGATGTTAGTGAAGCCAAAAAAGTTAAAGAAAAAATTAAAACTGGAGATGTTATTGGAATTGATAAAGTTGTTGTAGCCACTAGTAATGAATTCAATGATTTAATTGATGAATTAAAACAATATAAATTTTCTGATCCTCCAATAGTTAAAGTAATCGAAAGTAATCAAATTATAACTAGGGAAAAGGTTTTAAATCTCAAATAAAAAAGGTTTCATTTCTTGTTGTAAAATTTCCCAAACAATCTCCTTAACTTTAACTAGCAATTTTTAAATCGTTGCATCATGGATCGTATTACATCTGCCCAACGTTCCAAAATCATGTCTGCCATTCACTCCACCAATACCAAAGAGGAGGTGCGATTGGGCAAAGCCTTGTGGCATCTCGGTTACCGTTATCGTAAAACAATAGAGCAGTTTTTGGCACACCCGATTTAACCTTCAAAAAACTAAAAATTGCCATATTTGTCGATAGTGAATTCTTCTACGGCAAAGACTGGGAAATTCAAAAAGATCGTGTCAAAACCAATACAGAATTTTGGCAAAAGAAAATAGAACGAAACATTCAAAAAGATGTTGATGTAAACAATTATCTGGAAGCTCAAAAATGGAAAGTTATCCGTTTTTGGAGTCTCGAAATAGAAAAATAATCTAGAGAATTATATTGCCGTAAACCAACAAGAAATTATTTTAATGCAAAAACAAGGCTAATTACCAATCAAATAAAAACTAAATTTTTCGTTTTCAGACACTTCTGTCTTTAAATCAAAAAACGGGTTTTTTCTTTCATAATCTTTTATTAAAAGGCTAAAAAAATGAAGAAAATTTCTTAACTTTGAGATATAGCATTATGTAATTAATAAAAAAATAATATGAAAGTACAAATCAACACAGACAAGAATATTGAGGGTAGCGATAGATTGGAAGCTTATTTTTCTACAGAAATCCAAAGAGTGTTATCCCGTTTTGATGAAAAAGTAACACGTATTGAAGTGCATTTTGGAGACGAGAATAATGCCAAGACAGGTTTTGGCGACAAACGTTGTATTATTGAGGCTAGACCGGCTAATATGCAACCAATAGCCGTAACAGAACATTCGGATTCTATTGAAAAAGCATTCAATGGCGCCTTAGACAAAATCAAAAAAGTGCTAAACACAACCTTCGATAAACAAAAAGCACACTAAAAGAGTATTCTAACGTAAGTAATACATAAAACAAAGGCTGTCTAATATTTAGACAGCCTTTGGCATTTATTTTGAATCCTTTTATCCAAGATTCCGCAATAGAAAAAATTTCAAGAAGATGCGCAAAGGGAAATCGAATTCTTTGAATGGAGCTTAATAAACTTTGTGATTCTTCGCGAATTCTTCGTGTGACTCTGCGTAATAATGTCTAATGCTGAATCTGGGTTTGTACCATTTAAGTTTAGAATTTACTGTTAATTAAAACAGCCGTTTTTTTTATCAGAAAAAAAAATCAAGCATAGCTGGACTACGGTTTCTTTTTATTTTGAATAAGATAGTAAAAAAAAAATATGACTATCCGTGACTAGTACCATTTCAAAGAATAGATTAATTATTGAATGTTATTCACAAAACTTTCCCTTTCTGTTCTTTGCGTCTCTGCGCCTTTGCGTGAAATTGGGCTCGCAAAGGCGCAAAGGTATATTTTCAATTTTTAGACTCTTGGTATGAGTTACGGACAGTCATAAAAAAGAATGTTTTATTGCAGTAAATTCTATGCTTAGATAGTATTATTCCTCAAACAACATGGTAGCTAGCCGATCGTCTCTTTTGTAAACATCATCATAAAAATGGATTTCACCGTTGTCATCTACCCATGCGGTAAAATAACCAATGTAAACCGGAATTTTATTCTTTAGTGTGTACCAAGATTCTTTGCCTTTATGCATGGCGGCGTCGATCTTTTCGGGTGTCCAGTTTTTATCGTCTTTTAGTATTTCGTTTGCGAGTTCTACAGGTTTAGCTACTCGGATGCAGCCGTGGCTAAAGGCCCTTTTCTCTTCGTTAAATAAATTTTTGGAAGGCGTGTCATGCAGGTAAATTGAATTGTTATTGGGAAACAAGAATTTTATTAATCCCAATGAATTTTTCGGACCTGGTTTTTGTCTAATGCCCCCTTCATGCCATTCCATATTGTGTTGGGCCAGATAGTTTGGATTTTTGGCTATGCTAGGTTTAATTTCCTTTGTGATGATGCTTTTGGGAACATTCCAGTACGGACTAAAAACGATATAGCGCATGTCTGCACTAAAAATTACAGTCCTATTTATATCTTTCCCCACCACAACATTGGAGTTTAAAACTACTTTCCCTTCTTTTAAATAAGTCAATTGAAATGCAGGAATATTAATTAAAATCAAGGCTGCGACCTTTGAAATATCTACGTCAATCCAGCGGCAACGTTCCATATTGACCATGATGGTTTTAATTCGATCTTCTATTGAAACATTCAATGAGGTAATTAGTTTTTTGTTTATTGTGGTGTTTTCTTTTATTCCATTTCGAGCTTGATATTTTAGAATTCCTGCTTTTAGATCTTCATCATATATTGCACTTTTCGAGTCCTTTGTTAGGTCTTCTAACTGATACAACCGTTTTCTGATTTGCGCAATAGTTGTGGTAGAATCTCCAGGATTTAATGCCACTCGACTTGAATCCATTTCTATAGGAGTCCAAGAATCGTTTTTTTGTAACGTTCTGTATTTTTGCAATACCTCTTTTAATTTGTAATATTGGCTTAGTTGTTCTTTCTCGTTTTTGTTAATCAAGGAAGGATTAGCAATAATAGAATCCAAATAACCAACATACGATTCCTTTTTTCTAGGCAAGTACCAACCCAATTCTATTGATTTTTTGGGATCAATTCCTTTTAATACTTTATGGGTATAAAAAAAATAAAGTGTGGTCAGTAATAATTCATCATCAATATTTATTTTGTTGTTCTCTACCTTGGTCAGAAAAAGACTGTCCAATTTATTTTTATACGGAATAGTAGTTTTAATTCCTTCCTCTTCAATATTGTTTAATTTGTTATACAGCAAATGACCAACTTCTAGCATTCCTTTTGAATCAAACCAAACGTATTGATAATTTCGTTTTTGATATAATTCGGTAGTTTCTTGATGATATTTATTTAATTCTGGATACTTTTTAAAAAAAACAGTTACCAAAGTGCTGTCAAATGGAATTAGACTGGATGCTTTGGCAGGAGTAGTACTAGCAAGTGGTGATTTTATAGTGTCATCGTCCTTTTTTTTGCAAGAAAGTACAGAAAGTGAGGAACCAAAAACAAAGAGGGCAAGCAACACAATTGATTTTCTCATAGATCGAATGAATTAAGTGACACTATAAAAGTACAAAAAAAGTTGCCTTAAAGAAATGAACTTTAAGGCAACTTTTTAAGTGTAGGAATATGGAATGCTCTTTTTTAAAATTGAAAAGCAGCACCTATTTGAAAAACTTGATTTTTTCCATCCACATTATTAAAAGTATCATTTAAACTAGAAATGTAACGGCCATTTATGGATAATCCTAGTGGTAAGTTTAGCGACATTCCAAATGCCCATGAAGGCACAAAACTTTTTGCATCTAAAAAATTCGCATTGTCTGAGACTTTAAATGCAAATTGTGGTCCTGTTTCAAAACTCAATAATTTAACAGCATATACTTTTGCTAAAATGGGCACAGTAAGGTAATCTATCTTTGTGTCTGGAGCATTTTTGGTGGAGAATCCTTCTTGTGAGTATTGAAGTTCCGGTTGTACAAAAAGCAAGCCCTTAATTAATGGGATTTCTTTATAAATACCAACATAAAGTCCTGTTTTGGCATTTGTGTTCAAGCCATTTACATCAATATTCGAAATGTTGGCTCCTGCCCTAACTCCAATCGCTTGTGCTGATAAGGTATTAGAAACTAATACAACAAACGCACCCAGTAGTAAAATTTTAAATAATCGCATATTTTTTGTTTTTAAATTAATTACTCGTTCTTCATTTAAAAGTACTATAATTTTTCAATTTTCATATTACTATACTGATAAATATTTTCAATCGAGTATTCGTTGTTCGATAATGATAGTTTATAAAATATTGATATTAAATACAATACAATGTAAACATTTTAAGATATAACGGCTGTTTTCTAAAAATATTATGTTAGATTTGATAAGAAGCGACTTGCTTTGCAGATAATAAAATGCTGCTGATTGGAACCAAAATGTTTTTTTATTATACTATTTATAGCATTTGTATGAAAGAATTTATAGAAAAAGGAAAACAATTTTTGAAGACAAAACGATTTAAAAAGGTTTTAAAAAAATTGGCTTTTTTTATCATTGGCTTTTTTGGAATAATCTTGATTTTCTTTATTGGTTTGCGAATGTATTTCATTCAAAATAAAGACATTATAACAACCGAAATCAATCGGAAAATCAATGAAACTATTTCGGGTCATGCCAGTATCGAAGATATTAACTATAGGTTTTTGACTGGTTTTCCAAATTTTACGGTAGTCCTAAAAAAAGTAGAAATACAAGACAGTTTGTATGCCGTTCATAAAAGAAGCGTTCTTAAAGCTCAAGAAATTGAAGTGCGTTTGAATGTGCTGAGTTTATTGCATAAAAAGGTAAACATTGACAAAGTAATATTGATTAACGCAAAAATTGATTTGTTTAAAGATAAAAATGGCATATCTAATTTTAATATATTTAAAAAGAAAGACAAAATAAGTAGGCCCAAAACAGATACAGAAACAGAAATCGATGAGGTGAATTTTAAAAATGTAGTGTTTATTTCTCAAAATCTCCAAAGAAATAAATTGTTCCATTTTGAAGTGGCTTCTTTAAAAAGTAAAATTGATTATACAGATGATGGTTTTCATACCGATATATATTTGGATGTTTTTGCCAAAAACATGGCTTTCAATACTATTAAGGGCAGTTTTATAAAAAACCAAAGAGTTAAGGGAAAACTTGTTGTTCAATACACTGATAAAAAGAATAAAATTGAAGTTGTATCCAAAGCTCTTAAAATAGGTGACGACGATTTTGACATAAAAGCAAGTTTTGGTCTCGAAAAGGTTCGCCCGATGATGAATCTCAACATAAAAACGCATATTTTGTGGTTGAATGCTGCTCATTTATTGGATCCGCATTTATTTAAAATTCTAAATCATTTTAATATCACAAAACCCTTGGATGCGCAATGTAGTATTATTGGAGATATGAACGCCGAAGGAGATCCTCAAATTATAGTTGATGCACAAATAAAAAACAACACATTAGTTTTTCCTGATGGAACTGTTACAGCATGCAATTTTATAGGGAGATATATAAATAATTTTAATAAAGAGTTAGGTAATAATGACATTAACTCTGCGGTTATCATTAAAAATTTTAAAGGAAACTACGAGGGAATTCCAGTTTCTATTCCTGTTGCTGCCATCAATAATTTAGAAAAACCCATTGCCACTGGAGATTTTCATTCAAATTTTGAAGTAAATAAATTAGGAAAGGTTATTGGAGAAGATATTTTTAAATTCAGTGGAGGAACAGCCAATGTTGACTTTAAATTCAATGTTGATATTGTGGACTTGCATATTTCAAAACCTCATTTTACAGGAAAAGTGGATATAAAAAATGCTAACCTACTTTATGTTCCCAAGAACTTGACTTTTCAAACGAATATCTTACTGGATTTTACAGATAAAGCCTTTTTCCTTCGAAACATTAAATATCAAAGAGACAAAAACGTTGTTTATTTGGATGGTAGAATAGATAACTTTCTAAATTTGTATTATAACAATCCCGAAAAAATGATTGCTGTACTCCACCTCAAGAGTCCGTTTATGGATGTAAAGAATTTTATGGGTATCTTAGCAAGTAATGAAAAAAGAGGCAAAACGAATACAATTACGAACCAGATAACTATAAAAAAAAGAATTGCTTTTTTACAAAAATGCCAAGTAGTATTGAATTTGAATTTGGATAAAATGGTGTATTCCAATTTGACGGCCAAGAATGCAAAAATTATCATTTCGGCCAATGACAAGCGCTTTTTCATCAAGCAAGGATCAATAGAAAGTTGCGGAGGAAAAATCACCTTTGATTCAGAGCTTATTCCACAACAAAATAAATATGATGTAAAAACCAAAGTAACTATCTCATCAGTTGATATTCCTCAATTTTTATCGTCTTTTAATAATTTTGGTGTCAAATCTTTTGACCCTCAAAATATTAATGGAAAACTTTCGGCAAAGGCCGATTTGTCATTAAAAATTACCTCAAACGGAGATTTAATAAATGAATCTGCGAGAGGAAACTTAAAATATGAAATCAAAAACGGATCTTTAATCAATTTTAATCCCATTATCAAAATCGGTAAATTTGCCTTTCCTAACAGAGATGTGAAACATATTGTCTTTAATGATTTGTATGGAAGTGTTACCGTTAAAGGAAATTTTCTTGAAGTTGATTATTTTAAAGTAAGTTCGAATGTATTGAATTTTGACGTTGGAGGTGTCTATTCATTCCAGAAAGGAACCAAATTGGGAGTAGTGATACCGCTGCGAAACCCAGCAGATGATTTAAAAATTAAAGATTTAAAAGAAAGGGAAACAAAACGTTATAAAGGGATTGTATTGCATCTATTAGTAGTCGACGGAAAAAATGACGAAATGAAAATTAAATTAGGAAGTCTCCCAGATAAAAAATTACAGTAATATGAAAGGAGCATGACTGTAAATTGGTTGCAAACACCAATGAAGATATAACAATACCTCCCGATAGCTATCGGAATCCTATAAAGAACAAATAGTAACTACATATGAAAGTATTTTTTTTAAGTTTAGCAATATTATCAGTTTTTAGTTTTGACGCTTTTCAACATAAAGAATTAGACAAAAAAGAAGAGGTAAATAAAACACTTGATGCTTGGCACAAAGCGGCTTCCGAAGCAAATTTTAATGCCTATTTTGGATTAATGACCGAAGATGCCATTTTTATTGGGACAGATCCGTCTGAGAATTGGAATTATAAAAACTTTCAAGCTTTTGCAAAACCCTTTTTCGATAAAGGCAGGGCATGGAATTTTAAAGCAATGGAACGTCATATTTATTTTGATGAATCAGGAAAAATAGCTTGGTTTGATGAACTTTTAAATACACAAATGAAAATTTGTAGGGGTTCTGGAGTTTTGGTCAAAATTGGTATAGATTGGAAAATAAAGCATTATGTTCTATCCATGACAATTCCCAACGAAAATACCGACCAAGTAATCAAAATCATTGCGCCAATAGAAGATGTATTGATACAAAATAAGCAAATCAAATGATAATTTCTGATTTTTTCGATACTTGAGCTTTCGTTCTTATATAATTCCTTAATTTTGCCGAAATAGTAATTAGATCGTGGGAAGCAAAAATAAATTAAAGAGATTCAAGGAAAACGAAACATTCAATAATGTTTTTCAACCAACAAGAGAAGAAGTAGTAGGAGATTTATTTCCGCTAAAAGGGAAATGGAATTCAGATTTCTTTAAAAATGAAAATCCATTAGTGTTGGAATTGGGTTGTGGCAAAGGAGAATACTCCGTTGGTTTGGCCGAGAGATATCCTAACAAAAACTTTGTGGGAATCGATATCAAAGGGGCTCGTTTTTGGCGAGGTGCAAAGACAGCTGTTGAAACGGGATTGCATAATGTAGCATTCATTCGAACTCAAATCGAATTAATCAACCATATTTTTGCAGAAAATGAAGTCGACGAAATTTGGATCACTTTTCCAGATCCTCAAATAAAATACAAAAGAACAAAACACAGAATGACCAATTCTGAATTTTTACAATTGTATAAAAAAATATTGAAAAAAGACGGTGTTGTAAACCTTAAAACCGATAGTGAGTTTATGCACGGCTATACATTAGGATTGCTTCATGGTGAAGGACATGAAGTTTTATATGCCAACCACAATGTGTATGTAAACGAAGGAAGTCCTGAGGAAGTTACCGCTTTTCAGACCTTTTATGAAAAACAATATTTAGAAATTAATAAAGCAATTACGTACATTCGTTTTAAAATAAAATAGTTTTTTGTTACAGCCTTTAGCAACAAATCTGTGACTGTACATTAGACTGTAAAATCTATATATGACGCTAATCTTACCTTTTATACTCGGGTTTATTGTTGCTGCAATCGGTATTGCTCCTCCAGGTCTAATCAATATGACAGCTGCAAAAGTGAGTTTAAAAGATGGCAAAAATGAAGCATATTTCTTTGCTATTGGCGCTACACTAATTGTGTTTTTTCAAACACTTTTGGCAATATTATTTGCTAATTTCATCAATAGCAGGCCAGATATTATCAATAGACTTCAAGAAATTGGGTTGTTTATCTTTATCGCTTTGACCATTTATTTCTTATGGAAAGCCAAAAAACCAAAAATACCAGAGTCTGAAACAAAAATTCGCAGTAAAACAAACCGTTTGTTTTTGGGAATGTTATTGTCGGCTTTGAATTTGTTTCCCGTACCTTATTATGTTTTTGTATCTATAACACTCAGTAGTTACGGTTATTTTTACTTTACTCAATATTTTATATATTCCTTTGTAACAGGAGTAGTTTCAGGTTCCTTTTTGGTTTTTTATCTTTATATTATTTACTTTAAAAAAAGGGAATCTAAGTCCTCTTTTTTAATGAATAACGGAAATTATATTATAGGTACAATAACTGGAATTGTTTCGATAATCACACTATTTAAACTTATTAAAGCCTATTTTGGATAAAACCAATGGAATCAAATAGCGACAATTTTTTTGAGAGAGTATATAGAGTCGTTAGGCAAATTCCATATGGAAAAGTAACCTCATATGGCGCAATTGCTAAAGTATTAGGCGCAACACGCTCTGCAAGAATGGTAGGTTGGGCAATGAATGCAGCACATAATCTAGAAGATGTACCCGCGCATAGAGTGGTCAATAGAAAAGGATTATTAACAGGAAAACACCATTTTGATGGAACCAATCTCATGCAACAATTACTGGAAAGTGAAGGCATTATTGTTAAAGAGAATCAAATCATCGATTTGGAATCTGTTTTTTGGGAACCAATACTAAAGGAATAAATAATATAACACACCTTTTTTTGGTAGATTTTAAAGTTGATAAATAGAAAATGAAATATATCATTTATTGAATAATACGATCAATAAATACAATCCAAATCCTTTAAAATAAGAACTTAATCCGTTATCTTTGTAATCTAAAATTAGTTTAAATAAGAATAGTTACTTTTATATTTTAGTATAAAAAATAATAAAATGATCTTGTAAGCTACAAAAAAGAATTTTAATAAAAAAAAAAAAAGAATTTTCAATATAAAACAATATTTAAATATGAAATTAGAAAGAAAAGATATTCTTAAAGCATTAGAAACAATAACAATTGCTGGAGAAGGAAAAAACATGGTTGAAAGTGGAGCGATTGCAAATGTAGTTACGTTTGGGGACGAAGTCGTTGTGGATTTGGTTTTACATACTCCGGCAATGCACATTAAAAAAAGAGCCGAAGATGATATTAAAAAAACAATCCTAGAATTAGTTTCGCCAGACGCAAAAATTAAAGTTAACATAAAAGTAGAAGCAGCAGAAAATCCAAATCAAATTAAAGGAAAATCAATTCCTGGGATTAAAAACATCATAGCAGTAGCTTCAGGCAAAGGAGGAGTTGGAAAATCTACTGTTACGGCAAATTTAGCAGTAACATTAGCCAAAATGGGATTTGCTGTAGGAGTATTAGATGCAGACATTTACGGGCCATCAATGCCAATAATGTTTGATGTTGAAAATGAAAAACCATTATCAGTTGAAGTTAATGGAATGTCAAAAATGAAACCAGTTGAAAGTTATGGAATAAAAATACTTTCGATAGGATTTTTTACTTCACCAAGTCAAGCTGTAATCTGGAGAGGTCCTATGGCTTCCAAAGCCTTGAATCAAATGATTTTTGATGCAAATTGGGGCGAATTGGATTTTATGTTAATTGATTTACCACCAGGAACAGGAGACATTCACTTATCAATTATGCAGTCATTGCCAGTAACTGGAGCAGTTGTAGTAAGTACTCCTCAAGCAGTCGCTTTGGCCGATGCTAAAAAAGGGGTTTCTATGTTTATGTCTGAAGCAATTAATGTACCCGTTTTAGGAATTATCGAGAACATGGCTTATTTCACCCCTGAAGAATTGCCTAATAATAAATATTACATTTTTGGTAAAGAAGGTGCAAAAGATTTGGCACAAGATTTAGGTGTTGCTTTTCTAGGAGAAGTACCAATTGTTCAATCAATTCGTGAAGCAGGTGATTTTGGTCGTCCAGCTGCATTACAAGCAGGCTCAATTATTGAAAATGTATTTGATGATATTACCCGCAATGTAGTAAATGAAGTAGTAAATAGAAATGAAAATTTAGAACCCACCGAAGTAATCAAAATCACAACAATGGCAGGATGTTCATCAGTTAAGAAATAAGATTCTTAATCTCTATCTAAAGAAGAAATTTAAAAAGTATGAAAACAGAAGAATTGACAAATAATGTTCTAAAAGCGCTAGATGAAATCAGACCCTTTTTGAATTCAGATGGAGGTGATATTACCCTTATTTCAATTGACGAAGGAAAACATGTAAAAGTCCGCCTTGAAGGAGCTTGTACAAGTTGTAGCGTAAATCAAATGACGCTAAGGGCAGGAGTAGAAACTACAATTAAAAAATATGCCCCTCAAATTGAAACAGTTGTAAATGTTTTGTAATATTTTTCTAATAATTAATTATTGAAGCTATTTTTTTTTAACACTATAATAGCTTCGATAATTAAATTCAATAGCGAATTAATATCTTTTATTATAAGATAAAAATCATTTTTACTACTCTAGAAGATTTGGTATTACTTGTTAAATAGTGACAAATTCAAATTATATTAGTAATTATTATTAGTGAATTACCAATAAAATCAAGGATAATTTCGTTTTATTCAAAAACTAATATAAATAATTCATTTTTTTTTACTTTGAAAATTCAAATAAAAATTTACTTTTGTAGCACTAACCTACAAATTTGAATTATGAAAAAGAAGTACTTATTGATTGTTTTATTTTTATGTTTTTATAAAAATTACGGGCAAGAACCAATTCAAGAGTCTTATGTGTCCAAGATGTTAACCGTTGTTGATGAAGAATGGAGTCAACTGAATTTTAGTAAAATGGTAAATATTTCTTCAAATAGAAAAGGACAGCTAAAAATTGAAAATGCAGAATTTTTGACTGACCTTAGTGGAGGAAAGGCCAATATGCTAGATGATAGTGCGTATAGCACAGCTGTTTTATCTTCTCAAATTCTAACCAAAGAAAAAGAAGAAAAAAATGGCTTATTAAATGTGACCTATGAAGGGAAATTGGTGTTTAAAACCCATGACGGAACTTATACTCCCAATTCAAAAGTTACATTTATCATCAACAATGCAGATGTAATTGGACTTAGAATTGTTAACAAGGAAAATAATAAAGAATATTTATTAAATCTTGAAATAAAAGAATAAAAATAAAAGTGGAAACCACTTTGTGAAAAAAATTAAATAAACGAATGGACGTTTTAATAAAGATAAAAGATCGAGAAGGTGTAGTTCATGAATTGCAAGCTCCAACCGATATGGCAATGAACATAATGGAATTATGCAAAGCTTATGAACTTCCAGTTGAAGGAACTTGTGGCGGAATGGCCATGTGTGCATCTTGCCAATGCTATGTTCTTAATGATGTTGTGTTACCTGAAATGGGCGAGGACGAAGAGGCGATGCTTTCGGAAGCTTTTTATGTAAAATCAAACAGTCGTTTAGGTTGTCAAATTCCTATAACGGAAAGTTTAGTAGGCTTAGAATTGGAATTGGCACCCGAATCTTAATTTTATTGTAGTATCATAACCGCTTTTGGCATTATGCGTTCTACAAATAAACGATATGCTTTTTCAGAAGGATGCAAATTATCGGATGCTACTAAGCTTGGATCAATAATCCCTTGTCGTGTAATATCTGTTATGTTTATAAAAGCAATACCGTTTTTTGAACAAAAACTCTCAGCATAAGCATTGTAAAGATCTATTTCAGCAGTAATTGTTTTATTTCCATTTCCAAAAGGAGTAAAAGCATAATCCGGAATAGAAACAACAATTACATTTGATTTATCCCCTTTGGCCAAATAAATGGCTTTATTTACTAATTCAGGAAATTCTTTTTCATATACGGAAAAAGAGTTTCCCTGATATTGGTTGTTTACTCCTATAAGCAAAGTAACTAAGTCATAATCATTATTTGGGTTTTGACTATTTATGGATGAGATTAAATTTCCTGTTGTCCATCCCGTTTTCGCAATGATATTCAAATAAAAAGTATTCTGTTTGTTTAAGTTAAAGAGATTATTTTTTAATTGTTCTGGAAATCTACAGGTTTCGCATACGCTTTGACCAATAGTGTAACTATCACCAAGCGCTAAATACTTAATGACATCCGTTTTAGTATCTAAAGTTAATACTGGTATATTTGTGGATGGAACAATAGTTGTTTGCTGACTTGAACTGTTATCCGTTTGACAGCTACTATTCAATAGAATTATTATACAAACTAGCAACCTTGATTTTCGAAACATATTCAGTATTTTATGTTTGTTTGTTTTTAGCTGAAAGTCATCCTATTACCTCTTAAGCCATTTCAGGTCTTCGAATAATTTGTTCTTCTATGGCATCCCAAAGGCCAATTCTTTTTTCTAATGCTAAAATTGAAATCGCTTCTACCTCTGACCATTTTTTGTAATCATCCCCACAAAGTTCTGTGATCATTGTCATTGCCATTGGTCCATGTTCATCCAAATCTAATTCTATATGTCTTTCAAAATAATAAAGCAATTTTTTCAAATCTCTTTCTGGAAAATTCGATTGAAAACTTTTTAGAATTTCGGTAAACATACTTGGTATTAAATCTTCCCTGCCAAATGTAAATGCCGCAGCTATTTCATGTGGTTTTCCTTCTTCTATTACTCTAAATGTAAAATCTAGAAAAGCTTTTATATTTGGATGCAGTGTACTCTTTTTAATGGCAACAAATATATTTTGAAGTGAAATTACCTCTTCTAAAAAACAGTCTATACCAGAAGTGTCAGCTCCACAATCTTGCATGGCTTCAATATACATTTCAAAATGACTTAAACGACGACCATCAAAGCTTAAATCACTTTCTTCGGCCAATACAATTTCGTTAATTAAATATCTAGTTTCTGGACTTGCTGTAGCAAACCAAGGTATAGTAGTGCACGTTAATTTATTTTGTAATGCTTTTAATAATGACATGAAATCCCAAACTGCAAATACATGGTTTTCCAAAAAATAATGTAAATCATCAATCGTATTTACTTTTTCATATAAAGAATGATCTAATAATTGCTGTTTATGATTTTGTATTTTCGAATTTATAGCTGAAATATTCATTGGGGATTTTTTTATGTAAAATTAAAAAAGCTTCTCGTTTCCAAGAAGCTTTTACTATTAACTTTATAAATACTTTAATAGTTGTTTAGTGCTATTTGAAAGCTGGAATTCCAGTAATATCCATTCCAGTAATTAATAAATGAATGTCATGCGTTCCTTCGTAAGTAATTACCGATTCTAAGTTCATCATATGGCGCATGATTGAATATTCACCAGTGATTCCCATTCCGCCAAGCATTTGTCGCGCTTCGCGTGCAATATGAATAGCCATGTCTACATTGTTTCTTTTTGCCATAGAAATTTGAGCCGTTGTCGCTCTTCCTTCGTTTCTTAAAACTCCAAGTCTCCACGTTAATAATTGTGCTTTGGTAATTTCAGTAATCATTTCAGCCAATTTCTTTTGTTGAAGTTGAGTTCCTGCAATAGGTTTGTCAAACTGAATTCTTTCTTTGGCATAACGTAAAGCTGTATCGTAACAGTCCATAGCGGCACCAATTGCGCCCCATGCAATTCCATAACGAGCCGAATCTAAGCAACCAAGAGGTGCTCCAAGTCCAGACTTATTAGGAAGTAAATTTTCTTTAGGTACTTTTACATTGTCAAAGATCAATTCTCCAGTTGACGAAGCACGTAGCGACCATTTGTTATGTGTTTCAGGAGTTGTAAAACCTTCCATACCACGTTCTACGATTAATCCATGAATTCTTCCTTCTTCATTTTTTGCCCAAACGATGGCAATATCTGCAAATGGAGCATTCGAAATCCACATTTTGGCACCATTCAATAAATAATGGTCTCCCATGTCCTTAAAGTTGGTAATCATACTTCCAGGATCAGAACCGTAATTGGGTTCTGTTAATCCAAAACAACCCATAAATTCACCAGTAGCCAATTTGGGTAAGTATTTCATCCTTTGTTCTTCGTTTCCATATTTCCAAATCGGATACATAACCAAAGAAGATTGCACAGAAGAAGTTGAACGAACACCAGAATCCCCTCTTTCTATTTCTTGCATAATTAAGCCATAAGAAATCTGGTCTAATCCTGCACCTCCATATTCTTCTGGGATATAAGGACCAAAGCCACCAATTTCTCCAAGACCTTTTATGATTTGTTTCGGGAACTCGGCTTTTTGAGCATATTCTTCTATGATGGGAGAAACTTCGCGTTTTACCCAAGCACGAGCTGAGTCACGAACAAGTTTGTGTTCTTCACTTAATAAATCGTCAAGATTGTAATAATCTGGGGCTTGAAATAAATCGGGTCTCATAATAAAACGTTTTAGTGATACAAATCTACACAAAGAAATATAACAAAACTAATCTAAAATGTTATAAATGCAAAAGCAGATGTTTTATATACTTGTTGGATAGGCATTAAAAAACGAATGTTTAAAACTAACAATTGTTACTCCTAATTTCATCTTTCATTTGTCTAAATAAACATATATATTTGAAAAGTTTTTAAAGTTCACTTAAATTTTAAAAAACAAACATCTAATCTATACAATATTAGCATTTTAGCTTTTTTAAAAATTCAAATTAAGGCTAGTCATTATTAACATTTAAAAAAGAAAAGTCAATCAAAATAATAATTTAATTTAGTAATACAAGAAGAAATTAATCAATAAATAAATATGAAAAAGCAGGCAGCACTTATTTTATTACTACTAGTAGGAGCAATTGGGTATTCACAAACTCTTGATTGCAGTAAATTTAAAAATATTAAAGCATTCAATCCAGACTATCCGAAAAAGACTTTTCTGATAAAAGGGGCAACTCAAGAAAGTTATGACAATGGCATCCTTCAAATGGTATGGAGTGTAAAATGGATAACAGATTGTCAATATGAAGTAACCTGCACTAAAAAAACAGTGGAGAATCAAATCGAAGTTGGCGATAGAATAGTAATGGATATTGTAAGTATAGACGGTGATTGTTTTACTCTCAAAAGAACTTTCTATTGTAAAAACTTTCCAGAAGGAGATATAGATCCAGGGAGTACTTATTGTTTATCGAAATAACAGTTATATGAAGTAAACTTTACTCTAGTCCAAATTATTGTCAACTTATTTTTTTTGACATTTAAAAATCCCTACCACTATTTATTTATAGATAGGGATTTTTAATTTTTCAATACCCATTGGCTGAAATTATTTTTTTTACAACACATAAACATAATAATTTATAGTTTTTAAAACAAAAAAATAGAAGTTTTACTATTCAAATAGATATTCTACGTCTGAAAAAGTACTATTCCCAATTATTCTTTGCCTATTTAGCACATATCTATAATTCTATATGATTATTATTTTTAATTTAAATTTCACAAAACGGGTTATTCAGTATTATTTACCAAACCCACCACTCTACTTTAAAGCCTAAATAATGTCCCCAATTTTTGGTACCACTCTGAGCTAGATAGGGAGAATATAGGTTGTCTGCAGCAAACTGGTTATAATGTGCTACACTATACACTAGCCTAAAATGGGGTCTAGCCCAAACATCTTGTTGACCAGTAGGCACTATTGTTGGGGCTATAGTAAATTTTGTCATTTGTGCAAAATCTTGCGTACCATCTTTCCTCCAAGTAAGATCAAATTCGTGAAGCAGGTGAAGCCAGTTTTTAATATACCAAGTTCCTCGTGCTCCAAAAGCGATATCTTGTTTTCTATTGAATAATTTTTGTTTTCCAAGATAATCACTAGTGGTGTTTAGACTATCACTTGCCCCTTTACTTTTGGTATAAATAGCATATCCATTCAAGGAATATTTTTTATTAATATTCAACAAGAAAGTTTCAGTCAATGCCAATGAATAAGCTTTCCTAAAACTATTTGTTTCCAGATTGGGTCCTCCATAAGTAACATAAGTTCTACTACTACCTCCATCTCCGCCATTGGCAATACCAGCACCATATCGAGCACTTATAGCATTAAAAGAACCAGAAATTTTGGATGGGATGGTTTTGAAGTATTTTGCACCAACGACATAGCCAAAATCGGCTGGATAATTATATTTTGAATTAGCATCTTTTGTGGTACCAGAAGGTAAACGTTGAAATTCACCCATTAACTTGACAGTTCCATTTTTTACATCTATTGTATGTTCCAAGATGGAAACATATCTGTTTCGCAATCCCAATGTAGGTGTCCCGTTTACAATATTAAGATAGAAATTGGGTGGCAAAGTCGATGTAGTATCTATTGAGCCAGTAAAAATAAGTGAAAATTGAGTTTTTTTGTATTTAACACCTACTCCTTGACCTGAATGATCATCAAAATAAAAATGATCTATAATCTGGATATCATCTGCTCTAAATAATCGTGCTCCTAACCATACACTCCAATCACTTCCCATTATGTTTAAGGCTTCAGCATATAATTCCGGCAGAGCGGTTGTAATTCCTCCTATTGATTTGTTAGAAACATTGCCAATCAATTGCCCTCGAGTGGTATAAAATGAAAATCGCGATTGAACATTAATCTGGGTAGTTTCTTTATTTGCAATTGTCGGAGTAAAGTGCATGGCAGCCGCTAATTCAAAGTAGTCATTCTCTTCAAAACGACCTCCAATAGACCCCATACCATTCAAATTAAGAGCTTGAGGAAAATCACTATTTTCAGCTCCAAGACTATACCCTATTCCAACTCGACCATAACTTCCAAGTGAAATTTTTTTATTCGATATTGTCGGAGATTGTGCTATTATTTGTAGTGATAAAGCAAAAACGAATGGAAGTATTAAATGTCTTTTCATCTCTCAAATATTAAATGAAATCCAAAAGCATTTTCATATTTATCAATTATGATAACTAATCCGTATTGATAAATAGAATTCAAAAGGATTGAATTTTTGATTCAAATCAAATTTAAGTAATTTTTAGTAAAAAAAATAAGATTTAAAATAAAGAATTGAAGGACAAGGAATAAATTGTTTTTTTGTGTTAATTTTCTCAAAAAAAATATTATTTTTTTTCAAACTACTAAATAATAACACCTTACTGAACATGTTTTTCAAGAAAGAAACCCATTAATTGATTTATAATAACAAATGTGATTAAAATGGATAATCAAATATCATGATTATAAATTAAGAAACAGCATAGAAATAAAAAAAACATTAAACTACATTTTTAAATAAAAATCTTTTGTCAGTTCAATATATTCAGGAGTATAGACGTGCCTTGCAGTTTCGATAACTAATTCCTCAATGATAACGGATGTTTTATTATCGCGACTGAAAGCCAACAAACTGCGTTTGATATCAGAGGAAGGTGTACCTTTAACTCTGGTGATTTTCATTGGATACAATTCATATTCAATAGCAAGAGCCAAAAATTTTTCTTCTTCTTTAAATGGAATTATGGTCGAAAAAACACCATTTTCTGAAAGTAACAATGCTGCAGCTTCAATTAAATCTTCAAAAGGCAAGGCATCAGCAAATCGAGCCAAATCACGTTTCCCGTCTTCAGTTTTATAATCTTCAGTATAAAATGGAGGGTTGGAAACAATAAGATCATATTCATCTTCTGGCTCTTCTACAAATTCATCAAGTCCAGCATGAAAGCAAAAAAGTCGATCACTCCAAGGTGAATTTTCAAAATTATCTACTGCTTGTTCGTATGCATCCTCATCGATTTCTAGTGCATCAATTTGTTCGGCATAGCTTCTTTGCGAAAGCATTAAAGCGATAATTCCTGTTCCTGTTCCAATATCTAGAATACTAAAAGGATTATGACCTACTGGGGTCCAAGCACCTAATAAAACACCATCAGTGCCAATTTTCATGGCGCAACGGTCTTGTTCTACTGAGAATTGTTTAAAGGAAAATTTTGACACACTCATGATATTTAAAAAAATTAAACCATTAAGAAATTAAGTTTCATTAAGTGTATTCTTAATCTCTTTAATCTAATGGTTCAAAAAATTATTTTTTTTGTTATAAATACATTTCAATGAGTCCTTCTGGTAAATCCATCACGACCTTTTTGTTTTCACGGTCTATTTTAACCAAGAAATGGTCAATCATGGGAATCAAAATTTCAACATCACCATTTAATACTTCAAATAGTGGTTGCGCAGTGGTATCGTTGATCGATTGAATTTGACCAACAATTCCCAGACGTTTATCTTCTACTTCAAAGCCAATAACTTCATGAAAGTAGAATTTGTTACCCGTAAGTTTGGGTAACATTTTTAAAGGAAGATAAAGATCGTTGCCTAAAATGGCATCCGCTTCTTCTTCCGTGTTAACATCTTCAAAACGAATTCTTAGGAAATCATTTTTGTGTAACGAGCTATTTTCTATAAAAAAAGGAACCAAGTGTTTGTTGCATTCAACAAACACTGATTCCAAGTTTTCGTACAACTCAGGTTCGTCCGTGTCTAAATAAGCAAGAACTTCCCCTTTGAAACTAAATTTTTTGGCGATTTTACCCAAATAGAAACAATCTTCTTTACGCATCGTCGCCTACTAAATTATGCTTCAGTTGTTTCGTTATTTTCTTCTGCAGCAGGAGCTTCTTCAGCTTCTACTTCTTCAACAGCAGGAGTTGCAGCAGCAATTGCGTCAGCTTCAGCTTGAGCAGCAGCAGCTAAACGTTTTGCATTTACTTCTTGTTCTGCTTTGAATGCTTTTGCTTTATCAGCAGCTTGAGCTTTAGTCAAACCTTCTTTTTTAGCATCCACTTTTCCAGCTTTAGCTTCTAACCAAGCAGCTAATTTTGCATCAGCTTGTTCTTGAGTTAAAGCTCCTTTACGAATACCTCCATCAAGGTGGTGTTTCAATAAAGCACCTTTGTAAGAAAGAATTGCTTTTGCAGTATCCGTTGGTTGAGCACCATTGTGCAACCATTTCACTGCACTATCAAGGTTTAATTCGATAGTTGCTGGGTTAGTATTTGGATTGTAAGTACCGATTTTCTCTAAGTATTTACCATCTCTTTTTGAGCGAGCATCTGCTGCTACAACCCAGTAAAAAGGTTTTTGTTTTTTACCGTGTCTTTGTAATCTAATTTTTACTGACATAATCTTATGATTAAATTTTGAGGTACTCGACCTCGATTAATTAAGGGTGCAAAGATACATTTTTTATCCAAATAATTTTAAATCTTTTATATTTTTATGATTCATAGTTTATTATCTCTTTTTAAGACATTTTGTTTCTCAAAGAAAACTAGGAATCGTATCTAATTTAATTAGTTTTACTACTCTAAATAAATTATTAGGAATACGTTTTTTGTTTTGATTCCGCATTATTTTAATCCCTTGTGAAATTCAATTCTATGATTCCAATAGTGGTTTGTCGACAGATTTCACTTTAGAATTTAAAAGCTACACCGCAAACAAAATTCCTTCCTAGATTCGGTATTCCAGCTGTTGCCAGTCGCGATAAATGAGGAATATAGGTTTTGTTGAGCAAATTATTTCCGTTTAAATTTAGATCAAAAGTAGATTTTCCCAACTTAACTTTTCCTCCAAAACCCATATTCAGTAGAGTATAACCATCCGAAGAAATATCAAAACCGCTAACTTTATCCTGACTGAAAGTAGTTGAAACATTAAAAGTAACAAATGCTTCTTGAAGCCATTTTCCAATTTCAAAATCAGTTTTTATGGTATTGTCCCAGTTGTTAGCTGGAATTTGAGGCAAATATCCACCCGTTTGCAATTTTCCAGTTACGGTTTCAAAACTACTTTCTATATGCAACCAATCTAAAGGATGCGGGTGAATGTGCAATGCAACTTCCCCTCCATACAAATTGGCATTGTTTTGAATGTAGTCATACACTTTAAATCCACCTATTTCAGCACCACTTGGCGATGAATAAATATAATCGTTAATATGATTGTAAAAACCACTAACACTAAATTCAAAATGAGTGCTTTTATATTCCAAATCCAAATCGGTTTGTAAATTTTGCTCCGTTCTTAAATTAGGATTTCCTACTTCATACCGGAAAGTACCTTCGTGTACTCCATTTGAAGACAACTCTGCCAAATTTGGCGCTCTAAACCCAGTTGCAGCATTCAATCGGAAGGTCAAATCCTTATCAAAATTGGTTTTATATCCCAATGAAGCGTTGAAACTATCATAATTTTTATGAAGTGCTTCAAAATAACCTTCCTCTCCAAGTACCCCATGCTCTTCAGCAACTAAATGTCTATAGTCAAAGCGAATACCCGCTTGCAAGGAATTTGAACCCCAGTCATAAATTCCAGTTCCAAAAACTCCAAAATCATTGGTTTTCGCATTTGGAATTAAAAACTCTTCGGCACGGTTTTTATTTTCCTGAGACATTCCTTGAACACCTACAATTGTTTCTACTTTACCAATCTTTGGTAAATAATATTTGACATTATAATCGAAAGTATGCAAAATCATGTGTAAAACTGCAACATTGCTATCTTCAAATTCGCTTCGATCGTTCTGAATATATCCTAAATTCACATCTAATTTTGAATCGCTAAAAAACAATGTATTATTTAAAGAGAATAAATTATTAAAAACACCTTGTTTGGGGAAAGTAGTCTTCTTGGTTGTAGTTTGATCTGCAATACCATCTTCTGGGATTCCAATATCCAAATTATTGTAATTGTATCTCAAAACACTCGAAAACTTAGCATTACTGTATCCAATTCCTGCTTTGAAATCCATTTCCTGAAAGCGCGTGTTGGTAACACGATCTCCATCTGGGATTTTATAATCGGATTGGGTATTATAAGCGCCGCGAATTAAGTATTTCCAATTTGTAGTAGATGTTTTTAAACCCAAAGTAGTACTACTTCCAAGCGTATTCGAAAACAATCGTTGTCCAAAATCGCCTTGAAAAGTATTGGCCAAAGCAAATTTCTCGGGATTAAAAAACAAGACACCACCCAAAGCATCAGAACCATACAACAAAGAAGCTGGTCCTTTTATAACCTCAACATTTTCTACTCCTGCATCGTTTAGCCCCAGGCCGTGTTCGTCTCCAAACTGTTGATTTTCTAATCGTACGCCCTGTGTATAGACCAACACTCGATTGCCGCTCAATCCTCGAATTACAGGTTTCCCGATTGAAGTTCCTGTAGAAACTTGAGAAACTCCAGGAATAGTAGCTAAGCCTTCTATCAAAGTAGCACTCCCTTTTTCCTGCATCGATTTGACACTTTCGCGATCCACTTTCATCACATTCTGGGACTGTAATTTAGAAAATGGTGTAGAGACAATTACCTCATCCATTTGAAAAGCCAATTCATCCAAAATAACATCTAGTGTTTTTGTGTTTTGAGCTTTTTCAATCTTCTTGTTTAAAGTTAAAAAACCCAAATAAGTAAAAACTAAAGTTAAATTTCCATTTGGAAGTGCCGACAAAGTGTACACTCCATTTTCGTCTGTCTTGGTTGATTTGTGCAAATCGGAGGCATCGACGGTAACTCCAATCAAAGGATTGTTTTTTGAATCCGTAACTTTTCCTGTTATCGAATTTTGGGCTTGTACAAAAGAGGTAAGCCCCAGAAATAGAGCCAAAATATATTGTTTCATTTGAATAATTTATTGCTCCTAATCAAAGTGTACTATAAAAGAGTAACAAGTGATTGGAAATGGTTTTGTGAATAATAACACAGTCGAAAAAATCTTTTAGAAAAGAAAGTTATCCTTAAATACAGTAATAATGAAACAACAACCCAAATCGTTATGTTGGGCAATGTTTGTAAAAATGTAATATACTGGCTTTTTAACCCTGATGAAAGGGAAAATCCTTTTTGAACGCTTTTCCAGCGGACAAAAAGATTAGAACCCCGATAGCTATCAAGGGCAGGAACTATGTTTACTGATAAAGCCAATTCTTTCGTTTCTAATAACTTTTGACTGTACTATCTTTAAATAAAATAAAGGATTATTTAGATTCGATTTGGAGGTCCGCGAAGGGAATACAAACTACCCGAAAACGAAATAATGGTTTTAGGATTAGCAAAGAAATAAGGGATATTCCAATTGTCAGCGTAGAATGCTGGGGAATAATTTGTTGGTATTATAAAACTACTGAAGCCAAATTCGCATACATAACAATGCTCAAAACTGTGATGCTGATGGGTAAATTCAGAGCTAGAATTATAGGTATGATGACATTGTTTTTGAGAAAATTTATCTCGTAAATGCCCAATACTGTCCACCGACTGAAACACTATTGAGAACAATACTGCAACAATCAAAGAAAGATTAAGTAGGAGCTGTTTTCTTTTCATCACCGCAAAGGTAATAAAACAAAAAAACTACAACCGCTTAAAGTTGTAGTTTTCTGATTTAAAATATCTAAAAATGGATTAAACCAATTTTGCTGCAATTAAGTATTCTGCAATTTGAATCGTATTGGTTGCCGCTCCTTTTCTCAAGTTATCAGCTACAATCCACATATTTAATGTATTGTCTTGGCTTTCGTCACGACGAATTCTACCTACAAAAACTTCATTTTTCCCTTCAGCATAGCGAGGCATTGGGTAAGTAAAAGTGTCTAAATTATCTTGAACAACGATACCATCTGTATGGTGCAAAATGTTTCTTACTTCGTTTACATCAAAGTCATTGGTGAATTCAACATTTACAGCTTCGCTATGTCCACCAACAACTGGCACACGAACAGCAGTTGCTGTAACTTTGATAGAATCATCACTTAAGATTTTTTTGGTTTCGTTTACCAATTTCATTTCTTCTTTGGTGTAACCATTATCTTCAAAACTATCACATTGAGGTATACAGTTTCTGTTGATTTTGTATTTGTAAACCATGTCACCTTCGATACCAGCAACTTCGTTTTCAAATTGTTGAACTGCTTTTACACCAGTACCCGTAATGGATTGGTAAGTAGAAACAATCACACGTTTGATGTTGTATTTTTTATGTAATGGAGCCAACGCCAATACCATTTGAATAGTAGAGCAGTTTGGATTGGCAATGATTTTATCTGCTGCTGTCAATTCACCTGCGTTGATTTCTGGAACTACTAATTTCTTAGTTGGATCCATTCTCCAAGCCGAAGAATTATCAATAACAGTTGTTCCTGCTGCAGCAAATTTTGGAGCCCACTCTAATGATGTTCCTCCACCTGCAGAGAACAATGCAATATCCGCTTTCATATCAACGGCTGTTTGCATTCCTACCACTTTGTATTTTTTTCCTTGAAATTCAATTTCTTTTCCTACTGATTTCTCAGAAGCAACTGGAATTAATTCGGTTACAGGAAAATTTCTTTCTGCCAATACTTTCAACATTATTTCGCCAACCATTCCGGTAGCACCAACAACTGCTATTCTCATCGTATATGTTTTATATTTGTATATTTATTTTTGAAGTACAAAAGTAAGTAATATTCAAAAGATAACAAGGGGATTCACAAAAATTAACAAATTGTTATAAATCAAACAAAATAGAAAAACCACCCCTTTACAGAGTGGTTTGATTAGAATATATAGTGTAAAGCGGGTTTGAAATAGTTCCTGAGATTTGAAATTATGTTCTTTTTTATTTAACTTAAAACCTTAATAACTTAGTTCCTTAGAGTCTATTTCTTCAGTAAATCCCTAATTTGTGTAAGCAATTCTTCTTGTGTTGGTCCAGCAGGTGGAGCTTCAACCACAACTTCTTGTTTTTTGGTCCTTTCATATGCTTTTAATACCATAAAAATACAGAATCCAATAATGACAAAGTCAAAAATGGTTTGAACAAAAGCACCATAATTAATTGCGACTTCAGCAATTGCAGGAACTTTCTCCGTTCCTTTTTCCATGACTGCAGGAACGCCATCTTGAAGTACCACTTTTAGATTTTTAAAATCTACTTTCCCTAGTAACAACCCAATTGGCGGCATTAAAACGTCATTGGTAAAAGAGGTTACAATTTTTCCAAAAGCACCTCCAACGATTACTGCTGTTGCCAAATTTACTATTTCACCTTTCATTAAAAAGGCCTTAAAATCACTTATGAATCCCATAACATATTGGTTTTAATTAGTTTTACAAAGATATCGAATAACGAATATACTTATTTTTTGAAAACAAAATGTTATTATTCTCTATAAAAAACACGTTTTACCCGTTGTGAAATACTCGTCATGATTTCATACGGAATCGTCTTTAATTGCTCCGCCATATAAGTTACTGTTGGGCTTTCGCCAAAAATCACTACCGAATCCCCTTCTTTGCAATCAATCTCAGTGACATCTGCCATGAGCATATCCATACACACACTTCCTAGAATGGGTGCTTTTTTATTTTTTATGGTTACAAATCCCACTCCATTTCCCCAACTCCTAGCAATACCATCGGCATAACCAATAGGAATGGTGGCTATTCTCGATTCTCGGTTTGCTATAAATCGTCTGCCATAGCCCACGCTTTCTCCCGATTGAATGGTTCTAATTTGAGAAATAATGGATTTTAAAGTCCCTACATTTTCAAGGTATTTTTGTTCTTCTGGATCATTAGAAACGCCATAAAGTCCAATTCCCAAACGAACCATATCATATTGTGCTTGTGGAAAATTACTAATTCCGGAAGTATTCAAAATATGACGAATGGGTGTAATTTGCAATTCATTCATCAACTGAGACGATAATTTTTCGAATAAATTAATTTGATATGTTACAAAATCTATATGTTGCAAATCATCACTTGTAGCCAAATGAGATAAAATACTTTTTACTTTTACCGATTGATTTCCTTTCAAAGTAGTTATCAAATCATCGATTGTATTGGCTTCAAAACCCAAACGATGCATTCCAGTATCTAACTTTATATGTATCGGGAAATCTTTTAGTTTCTTTTGCTCTGCGATTTTCAAGAAGGCATTCAGTCCTTTTATACTGTAAATCTCTGGCTCCAATTGATGCTGAATAATTGCAGGAAAGCTCGTATTTTCAGGATTCAAAACCATGATAGGCAATTTGATTCCCGCCGTTTTCAAAGAGATTCCTTCATCGGCGAAAGCCACACCTAAATAATCAACTTTGTGATGTTCTAATAATTTTGCGATTTCAAAACCGCCACTTCCATAACCAAATGCTTTTACCATCGCCATCATTTTGGTTTTGGGTTTTAGTTTTGATTTAAAGAAATTAAAATTGTGACTTATCGCATTCAGATTAATCTCCAGAACCGTTTCATGTGTTTTCTCAGCCAATGCCGCCACGATTTCTTCAAATTGAAAAGATCGCGCTCCTTTGATTAGAATAGTTTCGTTTTCAAAATTCAATTGCCCCAAATGCAATAAAAACGCTTCGGTATCTTTATAAAAAACTGCATTGGGAAGCTTGGTTTTTAAAGTTGAAATCGTTTCGCCAATTCCAATAACGCGACTGATATTATTAGAGACTATCAATTCGGCGACTTTAGAATACAATACTTCATTTGACAATCCACTCTGAAAGATATCTGAAAGCACGACGGTTTTTTTCTGATGTTGTTTTTGACTTTCCAGAAAATCCAATGCTATTTTTAAAGATTGAAAATCGGAACTATAACTGTCATCGATAATACTGCAATTATTGATTGCTTTTTTTACTTTCAAGCGCATTTCAATCGGATACAACAACTCAATTCTATTCTGAATGGTTTTGGTATCGTATTCTAAATACAGTAAAACCAAAAGACAACTCATTACATTTTCGACCGAAGCATCGTCTACAAAAGGAATTTGCAAAGTCGAAACATTCCCTTTATAATGGCATTCGACAATCGTACTGTCGTGGGTATGTTCTTTTTTGGATATAAAAACTGTAGCTGTTGTATCTGTGAAAGACCAAGAAAAAAGCTCTCTAGCCTTCGAATGGGGAATATGTCCACTACAATAAGATAAACAGTTATCAACTAATTTACTTTTTTGATAAATCAAAACCTCCGATTGTTGGAAAAGCAGTATTTTTTCTTTTATTTTTTCTTCCAAATTAGTAAAACCTTCATCGTGCGCAGAACCTATATTGGTTAAAATTCCAATTGTGGGTTGAATGATTTTTTGCAGTTTCTCCATTTCTGAAACGGTCGAAATTCCTGCTTCAAAAATCCCAAGGTTATGCTGCTCGTTGATAGCAAGCACTGACAAGGGAACGCCTACTTGCGAATTATAACTTTTAGGACTTCGAATAACGTTATAATCAGGGCTCAATAGAAAGTTAAGCCATTCCTTCACAATCGTTTTACCGTTACTTCCTGTCACACCAATAATTGGAAATGAAAAAAGGCTTCGGTAATAGGCCGCAATTTGTTGTAAAGCCTCTAATGTATTTTGGACAATTAAAAAATTAGCCTTCCCTTCAAGCCCTTCAGGAATATGGGTTACAACAAAATTGTGAACTCCCTTGCTAATTAAATCCTTGATGTAAATATGCGCGTCGTTATTGATTCCTGTTAATGCAAAAAAGAGTGTTTTTTGATTATTTTGCAAAGAACGACTGTCGATTGAAATGGTGTCTATAGTTTCTGCTATTGGATTTCCATTCCATTTCGATTTTAGGATACTTTCAATATTTGCAGTATTTAAATTCAATTTTGGTCTTTATTTTTAGTTTTTTGACTCTCCTCATTTTTATCATCTTTCCGCATTGCATGATAATAGGCCGCGCGGCTTAAAGGTTCATACTCTTCGGTTTCACCAAGCATTACGAGTTTATCATTGTCGGTTTTTCGAAAACTATAATTGGCTAAATTCCCCGTTCGGGTACACACGGCATGCACTTTGGTTACATACTCTGCAGTGGCCATAAGCGCTGGCATTGGACCAAAAGGATTTCCCTTAAAATCCATATCCAAACCTGCAACAATCACACGAATTCCCTGGTTAGCAAGGTCATTGCAAACGGTTACAATTTCATCATCAAAAAACTGTGCTTCATCAATTCCAACCACATCACAGCCTTGTGCCAAAATCGAAATATTGGCTGCAGCAGGAACGGGTGTAGAACGAATTTCATTACTGTCATGAGACACTACCATTTCATCATGATAACGGGTATCAATAGCGGGTTTGAAAATCTCTACTTTTTGTTTGGCAAATTGTGCTCGCTTTAATCTACGAATAAGCTCTTCGGTTTTTCCCGAAAACATGGAGCCGCAAATGACTTCAATCCAACCAAACTGCTCTTTATGATTTACTGTGTTTTCGAGAAACATTTTGTATTTTTCTACCTTAAAAAATGAATAGTTTTTATTACTTTGTAACGGTAATAAATCAATTGGGTAAACTTCAATTTTACCTCGTTTCAAAAGTAGATAATTTTTATCAATTCAGAAATTTGAGAGGTCTTATTTCGATAATAAAAAAAAGTTAATCCCTTGCCAACAATTACAAACAAAGAACAATAGTACAAAAAGCCATATTCATTATAATTTCAGAAGCCATGAAAAAAAAATTGGAAGCCGACTTAATCAGCATAGCACATAGAATTTTGCAACTTAAAAACAAATCTGATGTCAATCAACTGTTTTTAGAAACCCAGAAACTATATGAAAAATTAGCTGTTCTACGTTTTGTTGAGGAACATTTTGGGGAGCCTAAACCAACCATTGGTCAAGCAGAAGTTGTAGCGAAAATGAAAGAATTTTTCGAAAACATTGCTGTACCAGAATTTCAAAGACCCCCTGCAATTATCAAATCCGCCGTAGAAGAATCTCCTGAAGATAAAATCATAGAGGAAGAACCTATTCCTACAGCAGAAATTGAAGAAACCAAAAACGAACAAACCAAAGAGCAACTAGAAGAAGTCATTGCTACTAAAGATGATATTCCAGTATCAATACCTGTAGAACCTATAGCTGAAATTGAAGAATCAAAAGAAGTTATAGCTGAAAAAAAAGAAGAAATTGCCTCCCTTGAAGCACCACTGTTCGTTTTAGAAAAAACAGAAATTGAACCTATTACTAAGCCAATAGAATCTGAAAAACCAGAAACTCAAAAGAAAAAAGAAGCGGTTCAAATTTCCTTTGATGATCTTCTTGGTGGAAAATATATAGACCCCGATTTTGTAAAAGTTTCTCCATCGGAAAAAAAGCAAGAATCTGATTCCAGTAATTCCGCCCCTTCATTTAATTTTAAAAAAGAAACGACTACAACTGCTGAACCAACACCATTTGAAAAAGAAGAGCCCAAACCAGTTCCTCTGAATGACAAATTAGCAAAGGAAATCACCATTGGACTAAATGACCGAATTGCTTTTGTCAAACATTTGTTTGGAGGAAATAATGAAGATTACAACCGAGTTCTTAATCAACTCATTACATTTGACACTTTTTTAGAAACCAAAACTTTTATTGACGAAATGGTAAAACCTGATTATAATAATTGGGAAGGAAAAGAAGAATATGAACTTCGCTTTGTGGAAATCATTGAGAAAAAGTTTCTGTCTTTTTAACAATTTCCATTTTTAATACTATTTCACGTTTTTTTAATCCTAAATTTGCATAAAAAAATGAATATCAAATCAATTGGTTTTTATTTCTTATTTTGTTTTAGCCTAGTAATCCTAAGTTGCTCTAATTCTGACAATCAATTAAATGATGAATTAAAAACAATAAATTCTGATCCAGATTGCAAACAAATAGTTAACATACCTGACGCCAATTTTAAAGCAAAACTGTTATCATCAAAAAATGATATTAACTCTATAGCCACAAATTTACAAGGTTTTCAATTTAAAATTGATACAAATGATGACGGGATTATTCAAGTTTGTGAAGCCGAAAATGTTAGCGCTTTAGATCTTCAAAGTGCAAATATTACGAATTTAGAAGGTTTACAATCATTTCCTAATCTTAAAAGATTATACTGTGGCTATAACAATATTGGTAGCCTAGATGTTTCTAGTTTTAAAAAATTAGAAATTTTATATTGCCATTCTAATAAAATTACAAATTTAAACGTACAAGGTTTAAACAATCTGCAAGAACTTTTATGCTATGGCAATCAATTAACATCTCTAAATTTGAAATCATTACCAAAATTAGAAATAGTAAGATTTGAGAGTAATAAAATTAGTGACTTAAATATTAACAATTCTGATAAAATAAAATATATAACTGGTGACAATAATTTATTAACTACACTCTCAGTAAAACATTTAGCTAATTTGGAATATTTAAGTGTGAATTATAATTCATTAACTTCATTAGACATTAGCGACTTAAAAATTATTCATGATTTACAATGTAGTTCAAATAAAATAACGAAATTAAATACTTCCAATTGTACAAACCTAGGATGGTTAGATTGCAATCATAATGCTATAACAGAATTAATAATTGATAATTGTACAAAAATGAATTCCCTTAATTGCGATGGAAACCAATTATCATCCTTGAATTTAAAGGGATTAAAAGAACTAAACTATATTGACTGTTCTTTTAACCAATTAAAAACTTTAGATGCACGTGATTGCCCCCTATTAACGAATTTAAATTGCTATTCAAATAAATTAGAATACTTGATTGTTAAAACTATTGGTACTGGTAATGGCTCAACGATTAGTTATTCATTTTATTTAAATCCAAATTTAAATTCAATTTGTTGTAACCCAACTGAACTTGAATATGTTAAAAATTTAATTAATACATATGGATATAATTGTCAAGTAACCACAAATTGTTTTTAATTTAAAAAAAATGTCAAAATTATATATCGTCCCTACTCCTATTGGCAATCTCGAAGACATGACTTTTCGTGCCATTCGGATTCTAAAAGAAGTAGATTTAATACTAGCTGAAGACACTAGAACCAGCGGAAAATTGCTCAAGCATTTCGAGATTGGCACGCACATGTACAGCCATCACATGCACAACGAGCACAAAACTATCGAGAATTTAATTTCTAGAATGAAAGCGGGAGAAACAATCGCTTTGATTTCGGATGCAGGAACACCGGCCATTTCAGACCCTGGTTTTTTACTGACTCGTGCTTGCATCGAAAACGGAATAACAGTAGAATGTTTGCCTGGTGCGACGGCTTTTGTCCCTGCTCTTGTCAATAGTGGCTTACCCAATGACAAATTTGTTTTCGAGGGTTTTCTTCCCGAAAAAAAAGGAAGACAAACCCGATATTTAGAACTTGCCGAAGAAACTCGCACCATGATTTTGTATGTTTCCCCACATAAGTTAGTCAAAACTTTAGCTGAGTTTATAATTTATTTTGGCGAAGAACGCAGCATTTGTGTGAGTAGAGAATTATCAAAATTACACGAAGAAAACGTAAGAGGTACAACTCGTGAAGTTTTAACTCATTTTGAAAAAATTGCACCTCGTGGTGAAATTGTAGTCGTGGTAGCTGGAAAACCAATTGTAAAAGAAGCCAAGAAAAGTAAATTTTCGAAAGACGAATAAATCATGCCTCAACCTAAAATTTACATTCTTGGTGCTGGACTAACTGGCCTGACCATTGCCTATTTACTTCAAAAGAAAGGAATTCAATGTCAATTATTAGAAGCTAATTCTAGAATTGGCGGACGAATTGAGACTGTTTCAGGAGAATCTGGCGTAACTATAGAAATGGGTGCTACGTGGTTCAGTCAACAACATCCTTCCCTTTTGGCTTTATTAGACGAACTCCAGCTATCTTATTTTAAACAACATACTAGTGGTATTTCACTTTTTGAAACGATGTCTTTTGTGCCTCCTCAAAAATTTGAAATTCCAGATGCAGAGGCGGCTTCCTATCGAATAGAGGGTGGGACTGCGAAACTAATAAACACTTTGATTGCAAAAATTGGTTTGGACAACCTTAAAAACAACTCAAAAGTGATTGCTTTAAAATTGCTAAATAACCAAATCGAAATTACAACTGAAAAAGGCGAAACCTATTTGGCCGATAAAGTGATATCTACCTTACCCCCTCATTTGCTAGTAAAAACAATAGTATTTGAACCCAATTTACCTGATTCTTTATTACAATTGGCCAAGAAAACGCATACTTGGATGGGAGAATCCATTAAATTTGCAGTAGAATATCCAACTGCCTTTTGGAAAGAAAATAATTTTTCGGGAACCTTATTCAGTCAAGCTAGCATCATTCAAGAAATGTACGATCACAGTAGTGCAGATCACACAAAATTTGCACTAAAAGGATTCTTGAATGGCGGGACAAACACCCTTTCGAAAGAAGAAAGAAAAGAAAAAGTAATTCAACAACTCATTGCCTTTTTTGGTGTGGAAGCGAAAAATTATACTGTCTATTATGAGAAAGTTTGGAGAGAGGAGCCCCTTGCCTTTCTTCCCTATGAACAATTAATAATGGCGCATCAAAACAATGGGCATGCAATGTATAAAAATAAATTTTTTGAAGACAAATTATACATTTCAGGTTCAGAAACAGCCACACAGAATCCAGGCTACATGGATGGAGCAGTAAACGCTGCTCAAACTATTGCCTCTCAATTTTAATATAAATTCATCAACATGTCTATATCTACATTTTTAGAAAAACTAAAAGAAATTCCAAAATCTATAACCTTTGCAGAAACTATTGCAACAATAGAAGAAAACTACACATTTACACCAACCGCTTTTCAAAACGGAGAACAACTTAATAATGCTGAAGAAAATTCAGGTTCTTGTAAATTATTTGCTTTTGCACAATTGCAAAAACTATCTGCTGCAGAAACATTAGCTTGTTTTGGAGCCTATTATTTTGAAGAAGTTTTAGGAGATCCAAACGGAACCAATCATCAAAACATTCGCAACTTTATAAAAACAGGTTGGGACGGAATTCAATTTGAAGGAGTAGCATTAGTGCAAAAATAAAATATACTTTCTGTAGCTTTTATGTTTCGCTATTATATATATATGACTATAACGAAACATAAATGCTACATTTTATAATTCATAATTTGTTTGCCAATTTGCTCTATCTGTGTTTGGTCTATTCCTGCTTTAAATGCATAATCTTTCCAATTCGAAAGTACTTCGTTACACAACTCAATTATTGGTTTTGGCTTTTTGAGGTTAATGTTTTTAGCAACTGCCAAAAGATCTTCCAATAAAATATTTTCTCTTTTTCCATTCACACTCATTTGATGCGCTTTTAACCAAAAATTGTCTGGGTTGTAAGCATAAGTCACATCATAGGCTGGAGACAATTGCCAATCCCCATTCGGAAACATCAAAAAAGAAATATTCTTGGTATGATCGTCTTGATTTCTGGACATTACATTAAAAACCATACGCCTGTACAATTCTTCCATATCCGAATACGGTAAACGCATTTGACGCATTACCTGAAAAGCCTGCTCATAAGAATAAGCCCGTGGTTGATTGTAGTCAAAATGAGCAATCCCGCACAGCGTTTGCATGTGAATTTTTTGATTGTTTTGCCTATCAAACCGCTTGGTCATAAAATGCGAACGATTATTTTCTGTCATCAATTTACTCTCAAACATAGCAATTCCAGCATCGATAGCCATCAAATAATAAGCATATTCAATATTTCCGTACCCTTTGGGATCTCCTAATTGATGATTGGTAACACCATCAAACTTAATCAGCCAATAATCAAAACCTGCCAGTCCATCAACTTGTCCAGAACGTACTTCACCCGAAGTTTTATTGTACGCAATAATGGCTTTGGCCCTTGCTCCTCCTGCAGAACTTCCCACTTGCAAAATATCCGAAAACCCTTTTTCGGAATCCATATTGGAATGGAAATCACTGCGCGTATCCAAAACTTCCTTGGCAAATTTTACCAATTCCTGAATTTCGATAGGATTCGATTTTTCAACAGTAGCATTACTTGCAGGTTCAAATTCCAAAGCGCCCATCCCTCTTTTGCCAATATAACAAAGACGATCCACAGGATTAAAATCGTCACTGCTTTTACCTTGTTGTGCCAGCCAAGCATCAATGATTTGATTACCAAATTTATCCGGTAAACTATCTGCCAATAATCCTGGCAATCCTTTAAAAGTATCCGGATTTAATAACGGAAACGAAAAAACTTTTCTACCTCTTTGAGCGTCTGCAATAGGCATCATTAAAGGAGAAAGATCCAATCCCAATTTAAAAAACTGTTTGTCGTATTCAAAAACACCATAATTCCTTTGTTGATCCCAAAGAACAACCCCAACTTTGTGATTCCAAATTTTTACATCGGCAATTGCAATCATAATTAATAGGAGTTAGGATCCGAATTTCTTGAAGTAGGTGAAGCTTTTTTACGAAGCTTTCTCTGAGCTTCCATAACCATTATCGGGCTTACTTCGGGTTCTTCATTCAAGTAATTTAATAATTCTAATTTTTCTAAAGCACGCAGCAACTGTATCAAAGTCATTAAATTGATTGCTTTTCCTGTTTCCATTCTGCTTATGGTAATTCTATTAACACCCGATTTTTCCGAAAGTTCTTCCTGCGAAATGTTTTTATTCAAACGCATTTGTTTTATGCTTTTGCAAAGGGTCTCCACAATAGCATTATCTGTTAATGCATACCAATTTTTGTAGTAGCTTTTTTGTTCCATTATATCATAAATTAAACTATAACGACGCTTATTTGTATCAAAAATACAAATTTTATTTTGTTTTCAACCATCTTTACAAACAAATTAAAAACCTTTTTTAATGCTGTATTTAATTTAAAAATTTTAAATTCGTATTCCAAAGATTCTTACTTGAGTACATCTCTTTATTACACCTAACCTATCAAATTTTCATAAAAAATGCGTTGGACTTTAAAGCCAAAACCTACTGAAGAAAAAATAGAGCATCTAGCTCAAGCTTTGAATGTAGAAGAATTTGTTGCTGCTTTATTAATACAAAGAGGTATTGAAACATTTGAGCAAGCTCGTCTTTTTTTTAGACCAAGTTTAGATGATTTGCATGATCCTTTCTTGATGAAAGATATGGATAAAGCCGTCGAACGCATTGAAAAGGCGATTGCAAATCAAGAAAACATACTCGTTTTTGGTGATTATGATGTCGATGGAACCACCGCCGTATCACTTGTTTCTTCCTATTTAAGAACCTTTTACCCAAACGTTGCTACCTATATTCCAGATCGTTATGCCGAAGGATATGGCATCTCGTATAAAGGGATTGACTTTGCAGATGATAATGGCTTTTCACTCATCATTGCTTTGGATTGTGGTATAAAATCAATCGATCATGTCGCTTACGCAAAAGAACGAAACATCGATTTCATAATTTGTGACCACCATAGACCAGGAGAAACGCTGCCAGAAGCAGTTGCCGTTTTGGATCCAAAAAGAGAAGATTGTCATTATCCTTATGATGAGCTATGCGGATGCGGAGTAGGATTCAAACTCATTCAAGCCTTAGGAACAAACCGGGATCAAACTATTGAAGACCTCGTATTGTACCTTGACTTGGTGGCTACAGCAATTGCCGCAGATATTGTCCCAATGACCGGAGAGAACCGGGTTTTGGCTTACTTCGGACTTCAAGTTATTAATGCAGAACCAAGACCTGGAATCAAGGCATTAGTACATCAAGTAAAAAAGAAAACACTCGATATAACAGATGTTGTATTTATAATTGCTCCAAGAATCAATGCAGCGGGGCGAATAAAACACGGCAACCATGCAGTTGAATTATTGACTGAATTCAATTTTGAACAAGCACAACAATTTGCCTCCGAAATTGAGCAATACAATTCGGATCGAAAAGATTTAGACAAGCAAATCACCAAAGAAGCACTTTTGCAAATAATCGAAAATCAAGAAGAAAAAAACTTCACATCAGTCGTTTTTCAAGAAGATTGGCACAAAGGAGTAATCGGGATTGTAGCTTCGCGATTGATAGAAACCTACTACCGTCCCACTCTAGTTTTTACAAAAAGTGGTGACAAATATGCCGCTTCAGCACGATCCGTAAAAGGCTTTGATGTGTATAATGCTCTCGAAGCCTGTTCCGAACATTTAGAGCAATTTGGAGGACACATGTACGCTGCAGGAATGACTTTGAAAGCAGAGAATTACCAAAATTTTAAAAATGCATTTGAGAAAATAGTCCAAAAAACCATTCAGCCCGATCAATTAACGCCGGAAATAGCTATTGATGCCGAAATTAGTTTTGGTGATATCACTCCTAAATTAATTCGGATTTTAAAACAATTCGAACCATTTGGTCCATTGAATATGACTCCTGTTTTTTTAACCAAAAAAATAAAAGATACTGGCTATGCTAAAACTTTGGGTTCTGATGAGGAGCATTTAAAACTATTCGTCAAACAAAACAACTCCGAAGGCTTAACAGCTATAGGTTTTGGACTAGGAAATAAAAAAGAAATTACTGACAACCAAAAAGAATTTGAAGCCGTATATTGCATCGATGAAAATGAATGGAAAGACAAAGTGAGCATTCAATTACGATTAAAAGATATTAAATAATTTAAAATGAAAAAAAACGACCCTTACGCAGCCTTGAGATATAAAGAATTTAATACTTTTTTATTAATTCGTTTCGCCATGGTATTTGCTTGGTCCATGCAGTTTATCATTATTGAATGGGAAGTATATAGAATGACGAAAAGTGCTTTATCCCTTGGAATTATTGGATTAATGGAGATTATTCCTGCTATCGCAGTTTCATTATTTGCTGGTCACTTTGTCGATCAAAATGAAAAAAAAGGACTTTTACTCAAGTGCATTTTGGGTTTCTCTGTTATCAGTTTAGGATTATTTTTAATCACTTGGCCAATAGTAAATACAGGATTATCTACCCCAATTGTATTATACACCATTTACTTCTTGGTATTCTTAGGAGGAATTGTTCGTTCCTTTTTGGGACCAACCGTTTTTTCGCTATTGGCATTGATCGTTCCTAAAAAAGCATACTCGAATGCTGCAACTTGGAGTAGTTCGGTTTGGCAAGTTGGTTCTGTCGTAGGACCTGCCGTTGCGGGATTTTCTATTCATTTAATTGGGGTTCATTGGTCTTTGAGCACCGTTCTTGGATGCTCTGTATTTGCTTCGCTTCTGCTAACACAAATTGAAAAAAAACCTATTTTGAATCCAAAAATTGGAGAACCTGTAATGGACAGTTTGATTGAGGGAGTTAAATTTGTGTATAACAACAAAACCATTTTGAGTGCTTTGACACTCGATATGGCTGCTGTATTGTTTGGAGGCGCTGTTGCTCTACTCCCTATTTTTGCATTAGATATTTTAAAAGTAGGACCAGAAGGATTTGGTTTCTTGAGGGCAGCTCCAGCAGTTGGCGCTATTTTGACCATGTTTTTTACAGCTTATGTTCCTGTGAATAAAAATGCAGGAATGAAATTACTAACTGCTATTTTTCTTTTTGGTGTTTGTATTATTATTTTCGGACTTTCAACAATCTTTTGGATTTCGCTTTTGGTATTATTCTTTAGTGGGATTGTAGATGGAATATCAATGGTGATTCGTCAAACCATTTTACAACTCAAAACTCCGGATCACATGCGAGGTCGTGTAGCGTCAGTAAATTCGATTTTTGTAGGTTCATCGAATGAATTGGGTGCTTTTGAGAGCGGATTGACAGCCAAATTAATGGGAACAGTAACAGCAGTCGTTTTTGGCGGAACTATGACATTAATTATTGTATTATTTACTGGATTTATTTCTCCCGAATTTAGAAACTTAGATTTAACAAAAGATCTGGAAGACCATGAAAAACAAGAGTAATTAATACTTTTTGACCTCAAATGTTTCCCCATCAAAAACTCCGTAGGTAAAATAACTGATCCAATCCCCAAGATTAACGTATTCAGAATTTTCGCCTACTGATTTAATCATTGGTAAGTGACGGTGGCCAAAAACAAAATAGTTGTAATGCTTTGTTTCCAATTTTCGTTTGGCATAAAGCATCAGCCATTCGTTTTCTTCACCTAAAAATTTAACATCTTCAGCTCCAGAAATAAGTTTGTTTTTTACTGAAAGGTATTGTGCCAATTTTACTCCAATATCGGGGTGTAGCCATCTAAAAAGCCATTTTGAAAAGGGATTGGTAAATACTTTTTTCATGCGTTTGTATCCCATATCACCTGGTCCTTTTCCATCGCCATGCCCTATTAGAAAAGTTTTATTTCCAAAAGTATATTCTTGATTATCATGATATACTGGAATATTCAATTCTGTTTCAAAATAATCTGCCATCCATAAATCGTGGTTGCCTACAAAGAAATAAATAGGAATACCGCTGTCACGAATTTCGGCCAATTTTCCTAAAATTCGAACAAAGCCTTTGGGAACAACGGTTTTATACTCGAACCAAAAATCAAATAAATCACCTAAAAGAAAAATAGCTTCGGCATCCTGTTTGACTTCATCGAGCCAAGCTACAAACTTTTGTTCTCTTGGAAAACTCAACTCTGGGGTTGGAGCTCCAAAATGTTGATCGGAAGCGAAATAGATTTTTTTATGGTTTGATAATTGCATGAAAATGAAGTGTATATTATTGATTGTCGCTGGCAAACCACTCGGCAAATGACGATTCGGTTTCTTGTAATTTCAAAGAAAATAATTGAATATTATTGGGCAATCTACGAATGATTCGTTGCGAAAAATCGACCACCATATTTTCACTAGTAGGCTGATAATCAACCAGAATAACATGATGTCCGCGATTTTTTAATTCGTTTGCCAATTCGATATGAGGAGTTGTCTCATTGAAAACGGTAGCGTGATCAAATTGATCGACAATTTCTTCTTTGACAATTTTTTTTAGATCCGAAAAATCAATGACCATTCCATACTTTACATTATTCCGATCCGTAATTGGTTTACCGATAACTGTAACCGATAATTTGTAACTATGACCGTGAACATTTTTACATTTCCCGTCATAACCGTATAAAGCGTGACCGGTTTCAAAATTAAATTGTTTGGTGATTCTAATATTGCTCATTGAAGATCGATTTTGGTTGCAAATTTAATGAATTAGCATGAGAAATGACCCGTAAATGTTGGACAAACGTTTTTGTTTAATAATTTCACAAAGATTCTCGAAGTATTCATAAAGACCCTTAAAGATTTTTAGGATCGTTTGGTAATTGTATCTAAACTCCTAATGTAGCTGTAGCGAATTTACAAGAAAAAAGTGTGAGTGTTTCGTCTGTGGCTGATTGGTTTTCAAAATAGGTATTTTACCGTAAAGCCCTAGCCCTGATGGAAACGGCATCCTTTTTATGAGGTGATTTTTCTTCACCTCATAAAAAGATATAGTGTACAGCAGGAAATAGCTCCTAATAATTGGCAAAATATTTCGATTACAGTAAATATAATTGTTATTTTGTAGAATCAAATTTCGACGTATTATGTTCAAAAACATTTTTAAATATATTCCTTTTTTACTCTTGCTTTTTTTTATGAGTTGCGCAAAAAGGGGTTCTATAACTGGCGGTGCAAAAGATACTATTGCACCAACTTTGAAATCTAGTTTTCCTGAAAATTATTCGATTAAATTTCAAGGCAATAAAATTAAACTTGTTTTTGATGAAAATATCAAACTTAAAGATCTAAACAAGCAGTTGATTATTTCGCCTCCGATGAAGAATGAACCCTTAATCATTCCGACAACTCCAACAAAGAATCTTACTATTACATTAAAAGACACCTTACTTCCTAATACAACTTATAGCTTGAATTTTGGACAGAGTATTGCTGATAATAACGAGGGAAATCCGTACAACCAATTCAAATATGTGTTTTCTACAGGCGATTATATTGATTCATTGGCACTGGGCGGAAAAGTAAAAGATGCCTACGATAAAGAAGTTGCTTCTTTTGTGTCGATTATGCTTTATGAAGCTAATGAAAAATTTAATGATTCTACTATTTACAAAGAAAACCCTAGATATGTTACCAATACTTTAGACAGTTTAAAAACGTTTCGACTGGAGAATCTAAAAGCGGGTAAATATTTTTTGATTGCTTTGAAAGACAACAATAAAAATAACAAATTCAATCCTAAATCAGATCGAATTGGGTTTAACAAACAAATTGTGACCATCCCCAATGATACTGTTTTTGAACTGGAATTATTCAAGGAAGATTTGCCATTTAAAGCTATAAAACCCGTACAAGTGTCTGGAAACAGAATAATTATGGGCTACGAAGGCAAGAATTATACCCAAGAAACGAAACCTAAAATAACATTAAAAAGCAAAGGCGACATATTACCAACAATTGTAACAAAAATAGCCAAAAAAGACTCATTACAAATCTGGTTTAAACCGTTGAAAGTCGATTCTCTTTCCTTAAATGTTGTAAAAGATAATTACAAAAAGGACTTTAATTTTAAAATTAAAAATCAAAAAAACGATACTTTGACACTCAAAGCAGTACAAAGTGGTTTATTGAATTTTAGAGACCGATTTACATTGGAATCCAATACACCATTGGTGAAATTTGATAAATCCAAAATAAAACTTATTGATAAAGATTCGGCAGCAGTCAACTTTACAACAGCATATGATGAATACACTCAAGAATTATATATTGATTTTAAAATTGAAGAAGCACAGAAATACAATTTGAAAATGATGCCAGGTGCTGTTACTGATTTTTTTGAAAAAACAAATGACACCATATCATTTAGCACCACTACAAGAAATCGTGCTGATTACGGGAATCTTATTTTGAGTTTGAAAAACGTAAAACGTTTCCCAGTTATCATTCAATTGACGGATGAAAAAGGCACCATTGTCAAAGCAACTGAGTATACAGACAGTAAAACAGAAATAGAATTCAATCTTCTTGAACCTTTTTTATATACGCTTCGAGCGATTTATGATGACAATAAAAATAAACAATGGGATACTGGAAGTTATCTTGAAAAAAAACAGGCCGAAGAAGTGATCTATCTTTCGAAGGAGGTAGATGTAAGAACAAATTGGGATGTCACGCAAACATTTGATTTGAGTATTCCATTTACTCCAGAACCGAAAAAGAAAAAAGAAAAAGAAAAAAAGAAATCTAGTTCATTTTAAAGAAAAAGAATCTTGATCGCTTAAAAAATTAAATCTATCTCTTGCTAAAAGAAGTTCTGCTTTATTTAATTCGATTATAATAACTCCTTTAATTTCAACTGGTTCTAAAATATAATCCCCCATAAAATTGATCCCTTGGGAATGACCATTATATTCAAATTTGTTGGCATCTTCACCAATTCTATTGACTCCAACGACATAACTCATGTTTTCTATAGCACGTGCTTTTAGCAAAGCATCCCAAGCATTGATTCGTACTTTTGGCCAATTGGCAACATAAAGCAACACATCATATTCTTCGACGTTTCTAGCAAAAACAGGAAAACGTAAATCATAACAAATTAACGGACAAATTTTCCATCCGTTATATTCTACAATTAATTTTTTGTCACCAGCAGTATAAACTTCATCTTCTCCTGCCAGTGTAAATAAGTGTTTTTTGTTGTAAAATTGAATTTCACCTGTTGGAAAAACAAAGACCAATCGGTTATAGAAATTACCATTTTCAGAAATAACCAAACTTCCTGTAATGGCACAATTTTTGTCTTTTGCCAACTGTTTTAACCAAATAATCGTTTCTCCTTGCATCGTTTCGGCAACAATATTGGGTTGCATGGTGAAGCCCGAAGTAAACATTTCGGGTAGTATAATTAAATCAATACTTTCGGTAATAGCATTGATTTTCTCACCAAGTTTTTTTCGATTCTTTTCTGCGTTTTCCCAGGACAATGCCGATTGTACGAGTGCGATTTTCATTTTGAATACTTTACTGTTAAACAAAGATACACAAAGATAAAAAGAGATTCACAAAGGTTTTATTAAACAAAAAAACGTCCCAATAATTGGGACGTTTTTGATATAAACTATATTGAAATACTATTTCAAACTTGCAGATAAATATTCTCTGTTCATACGAGCAATATTTTCCAATGAAATTCCCTTAGGACATTCGATTTCACAAGCTCCGGTATTGGTACAGTTACCAAAACCTTCTTCGTCCATTTGACGTACCATGTTTAATACACGGTTTGTAGCTTCTACTTTTCCTTGTGGCAATAATGCATATTGCGAAACTTTTGCTCCAACAAATAACATTGCTGATCCGTTTTTACAAGTAGCTACACAAGCACCACAACCGATACAAGCTGCCGCTTCAAAAGCTTTGTCTGCATCATCTTTGGGTACTAAAATAGTATTGGCATCGATTGTGTTTCCAGAAGTATTCACTGAAACGAATCCACCAGCTTGTTGAATTCTTTCAAAAGCAGTTCTATCTACCACTAAATCTTTGATCACTGGGAAAGCAACACTTCTCCATGGTTCCACTACAATAGTATCTCCGTCATTGAACATTCTCATGTGCAATTGACAAGTTGTGATCCCAGTATCTGGTCCGTGAGCACGCCCATTGATGTATAAAGAACACATTCCGCAAATACCTTCACGACAATCGTGGTCAAAAGCAATTGGTTCTTTTCTTTCGTTTACTAATTGTTCGTTCAATTGGTCTAACATTTCCAAAAATGAACTAGCAGTAGAAACATTATCTAATTTATAACTTTCCATGCTCCCTTTTTCTTTGGAGTTTTTTTGACGCCAAATTTTAAGGGTTATATTGATATTTTTTGCTGCACTCATAATTTTTTTATTTGTAATTTCTTGCGGCTATTTTGATAAATTCATATTTCAATTCTTCTTTGTGAAGCTCTTCTTTGCTGATGTCGTCTCCTTTGTATTCCCAAGCACCAACAAATTTAAAGTTTTCATCATCACGAAGTGTTTCTCCTTCGGCATCTTGGTATTCTTCACGGAAGTGACCTCCACAAGATTCTTTACGTTGTAATCCGTCGATAGCCATTAATTGTCCCAATTCAATGAAATCAGCCACACGAAGTGCTTTTTCCAATTCTGGATTTAATTCATCTGCACTTCCAGGAACGTAAACCTCTTTGTAGAATTCTTCTTTTAAAGCAGCAATTTCAGTAATAGCTTCTTGTAAACCTTTTTCATTACGACCCATTCCTACTTTATTCCACATAATTAAACCTAAACGTTTGTGGAAATGATCCACCGTTTTTGTTCCATTATTAGATAAGAATTTATCAATTGAATCTTTTACATTTTTTTCAGCTTCAACAAATTCTGGTAAATCTGTAGAGATTTTTCCAGTACGAATATCATCTGCCAAATAATCTGAAACAGTGTATGGCAATACAAAATACCCATCGGCTAATCCTTGCATCAAAGCAGAAGCTCCTAAACGATTCGCTCCGTGATCAGAGAAATTCGCTTCTCCTGCAACGAAACAACCTGGAATAGTTGATTGTAAATTATAATCTACCCAAACACCTCCCATGGTATAGTGAACAGCAGGATAAATTTTCATTGGAGTTTCATAAGGATTCTCATCGGTGATTTTTTGGTACATGGTAAACAAGTTACCGTATTTTTCCTCTAACCATTTTTTTCCTAATGAAAGAATTTCTTCTTGAGAAGGATTATGATTTCCTTTGGCGTAAGCCGTTTGTTTTCCTTTAGATTGAATTTCTGTAGAGAAATCCAAATAAACTCCTTCATTGGTATCATTAGCTTCGATACCATGACCTGCGTCGCAAACTTCTTTTGCTGCTCTTGAAGCCACATCACGAGGTACTAAGTTACCAAATGCTGGATATTTTCTTTCTAAATAATAATCTCTATCTGCTTCTGCGATTTGAGTTGGTTTCATTTTACCAGCACGAATAGCTTCAGCATCTTCTTTTTTCTTTGGTACCCAAATACGTCCAGAGTTTCTTAAGGACTCAGACATTAAAGTTAATTTAGATTGATTGGTACCGTGAACAGGAATACAAGTTGGGTGAATTTGAACATAACAAGGATTTGCAAACAAAGCGCCTTGTTTGTGAACTTTCCAACCAGCAGTTACATTTGATCCCATTGCATTGGTAGAAAGAAAGTAAACGTTTCCATATCCTCCAGTTGCAATAATTACAGCATGAGCAGAATGTCTTTCTAATTCACCGGTAATTAAGTTACGAGCAATGATACCTCTAGCTTTACCGTTTACTTTTACCAATTCTAACATTTCGTGACGGTTGTACATATCAACTTTACCTAAACCAATTTGTCTAGACAAAGAAGAATACGCTCCCAATAACAATTGTTGACCTGTTTGACCTGCTGCATAAAAAGTACGTTGTACTTGAGTTCCTCCAAAAGAACGGTTATCTAAATATCCACCGTAATCACGAGCAAAAGGAACACCTTGAGCCACACATTGGTCAATAATATTTCCAGAAACTTCGGCTAAACGGTGAACGTTTGCTTCACGTGCTCTGTAATCTCCTCCTTTGATTGTATCATAAAATAAACGGAACGTACTATCACCGTCATTTTGATAATTTTTTGCAGCATTGATCCCTCCTTGTGCAGCGATTGAGTGCGCACGACGTGGAGAATCTTGGTAACAAAATGCTTTTACATTATAACCCATTTCGGCAAAAGACGCTGCTGCTGAAGCACCCGCCAATCCCGTTCCTACTACGATAATATCTATTTTTGGTCGGTTGTTTGGAGCAACCAACTTTAAGTGATCTTTATAATCAGTCCATTTTTGTGAAATGTGACCTTCAGGTATTTTAGAATCTAGTTTCATAAGTTGATCTTTATTTTTTTTATCGGTCTTATGTAATTCACTTAACTAATTTGATTTTAAGAAACCAAATTAGAAATGCTCATTTCATTATAGAGTGATATTAATTATTAAAATGATGAAATAGTGCAATGAAAATAAATCCAAAAGGAACTATAATTGCAAAAGCATAGCAGATTTTATGCAATGATTTTCCGATTTTATTATCGAATCCTATTGATTGCAAAGAAGAAGTAAATCCATGCCAAAGGTGAACGGATAATAACAAGAAAGCAATACTGTATAAACCTGTACGAACTGGGCTTTCAAATTTATGAACCAATTCGCCATAATAACGAGTTTCATCTATAGGATTCCCTAAACAATATTTGTATGCTATTTCTTGAACCCAAAAGTCATAGAAATGCAAACCTAAAAAAGCCAACACAACTAAACCGGAAATAATCATATTTCTAGAAGCCCATGATGCGTTTGCAGCACCATCATATTTTGCATAAGCAACAGGTCTAGCACTTCTGTTTTTCAATTCAAGAACGAATCCCATAACAAAGTGAAAAACTACTCCTGCAACCAAGATGGGTTGCATTACAAATTGGATTAACGGATTGTAACCCATAAAATGTGACATCGCATTAAAAGCATCGGCACTAAAAACCGAAACGAAATTAATAAAAACGTGTAGCGATAGAAACATAATCAAAAAAAGTCCTGAAAGCGCCATAGCTACTTTTTTAGCTATAGACGACTTCAATATTGCAGATTTTGCCATAATAATATAAATGTTTTATTTTTTAAAAAGTCGAACAAATTTAGGTTAATTAATAAAGAATCACAACCTTTTAACCCTTTTTACTGCTCTATTTATAATCATTTTAAAGTGTTTAACCTGCCTATTTTCAAGTGCAAAAAAAACAAAGCTTAACACTTTGCAAATCCGTATGTTAATTAAACAAAGCTTAAAAAAACACTAATTTATCCTTTATAAATAACTCAAAAAAAACTTTAGGAAGGGAATAAAAATTATCAAAAATCTTAAAAAATGAGCTTTTAGAGTTCAAATAAATAAAAACAACCAAATCATCATTTTTTATATGTCAAAACAATAGATATTCAAAAGTGGTGTTATAATTTTGCCAAAAAAATTAAAGATGAAAATCGGAATTGATGCAATAGCTTTTGATGTTGCCAAATTACACTTACCCATAAAAACATTAGCGCTTGCTAGAAATATAGAACCCGAGAAACTCGAAAAAGGATTGGGCCTATTAAAAATGACTTTGCCAGATGCGCACCAAGATACCGTAGTGTTTGGAGCCAATGCCTTGACAAAATTAGTCCAAGACAATAACATAAAATTAGAAGATATTGCCCGAATATACGTTGGTACCGAAAGTGCTATTGACAGTTCAAAACCCATAAGTTCTTTTTTGATTTCCCTGATGGAACAAAAATTTGGAGAAGGTACTTTGTCAGAATGTGATGTGGTTGATTTTACTTTTGCCTGCATTGGAGGTGTTGATGCGATGCAAAACTGCCTTGATTTTGTTCAACTTAATCCAACCAAAAAAGCGATAGTTGTTACGACAGATTTTGCCAAATACGACTTAAATTCTACAGGCGAATACACACAAGGCGCAGGTGCAGTAGCGATGCTGATTGCTTCAAACCCAAGAATTATTACTTTTGAAAATCACTGGGGAGTAAGCACAAAAGGTGTTTTTGATTTTTTCAAACCATACAGAACGGTTTCAAAACAAGAGATTACTGGAAATACAAATAACGAATCTTGGTTTGACAATTTAGAAAGCGAAATTGAAATCCACAAAGACCAACCCGTTTTTGATGGTCAATACTCCAATCAGTGCTATATGGACCGAACCAGAGACGCCTATTTTTCATTCAAGAAACTAAAAAACACCCAAGATACTATTTACCATTCTTGGAAAAGTATTGTAATGCATTTGCCTTATGCTTTTCAAGGCCGAAGAATGTTGTCTGAAATATACGCTTTGGATGCTTCAACTCCGTTTATTTCAGGAGAAGAAACCGCTTCTGAATACCAAAACAAATTAAAAGAAATCAGCAAATCTGAGGAGTACAAAACATTCGTTTCCGAAAAATTACAACCTGCAGAAATCGCGTCTTCTTTGATTGGAAACTTATATACTGGTTCTATTTTCATGGGATTACTTTCTACTTTGGCGCATTTTTATGATTCCAAAAAAGAAATTGCAGCCGAAAAATTTGGCTTTCTTGCTTATGGAAGTGGCTCTAAATCAAAAGTTTTCGAAGGCACTATTCAATCCGAATGGAAATCAGCTCTAGCTACTGTTTCTCTTTTTGAAACACTGGAAAATAGCTTTGAAATTGATTTTGAAACTTATGAAAAATTACACAAAAAGGAACAAAAACAAAGCATTCAAGCACCCAAAAACGAATGGATTCTGGATCGAATTGAAAGCGAAATACCAAATTTAATTGGAGCCCGCTATTACAAATGGGTTGAGTAACTTTAGCATTACTAATAAAAGCTTTAGTCCAAAAATTTAACCATTAAAAAATTAAGAATCATTAAGCATTCAGTCTAAATGATTCTTAATTTCTTAAGGGTTTAAAAAAATCTAAAATTGAATTTGCATCCATGCAAATACTAATTACTTTAACTATATTTAGCCATATAGTCCTGAACAGTAACATCCGTCTTTTCGTTTCTAATTTTGCGATCTAGATGAATTGGAGGTGAAGCCCTTTCCAAACAATCCTTAACCGAACAGGTTTCGCAAGTAACCCCTACTAATTGTTTTTTTACCGAATCGCCTTCGATGAATTTGAATTTTTTCTTAACCGAAGGTGTAATTAAGATTCCAACCGAAATACTACGCAAACAATTTTTCTTAAAAGGATCTGGTGTTGCCGACGAAAAAACGAGGTACTCATTATTACTATTTTCATAACGAGAAATTTGAGCATCAAAAAAATGTGCCTTCTTTTGCTTCAAAGATTCTACTATTGTTTTAATAGAAACCCATCTTCTGCAATAATGCTCATTCATTTCATTGGCGTGAGGTTCTTGCTGATTGGTAATGTGTAATTCTTTTTTAATTTGATAGGTATCTGTTCCAATATCATGTGATAAGCGAAGAAAAAAGAGATTCTTTATTTGAAAATCTTTCGGCAGTATATTGGTCAATCGTTGGTAGAAAGATTCTGGAGAAACATTGAATTTTCCCATCAATTGAACCATTTCTTGAGGCTTTGGATTGCTGTTGGATAAAAACACATTTAACTCATCTATCAAATGTTGTCTTGGCAACAATAACGCTCCCGCAAAATAGGAAGCATAAAAATTATTGAGAACCTGATCGAAATTATCAAATTTGATCCAACTGAAAGTATACAAACGTTCTGTTATTTCAAGAAAATTATATGCAATTTCTTTGGCCAAAATAAACGCTTTTTGAGAATCGTCAATTCCTAATGAAAGCAATAAAGTCCTGCTTTTGGGTACAAAAATAGATCTCAAATCCCCCAATTCTTCTTGTTCCGAAAAAACAATTTCTTTTATAGAGTATCCATATTCTTCAATCAAGATGGCAGACAATTCATCAATTGAAATATTGGTTGTGTTTGTAATATGAAATGCTTTGCAAAACAACAAAACTTTCTCTTCCAGATCTTCAAAGTAATTATTATACGCTTCTTGATAGGAGCGCAAGGAAGCCAAGAAAAAACTTTCTCGGGTTAAGTTATAATGTTGTGCAATTTCAATAATGGTACTGATAAAGGCATTGACTTTCGCAGGAGCATTGGCAATAATGTCAATTAAATCGGCTTCTTGAATACCAAATAAATCTAATGGAATCTCTTTTAAAATTCCCGATTTTAATATTTCTCCAATTGGAGCGAGATTATTATCGAGTTTTAAGGACACCATATGATCGTAAGAAACATCTAATTTCTCTGCCAAAAGAATAATCTTTTCCGTTTTTGGATATTTTTTTCCTTTTTCTATTTCATTCAAATACGACTTAGACAGCTCCGTTATTTTGGCCAAGCCAAATAATGACAAATCTTTATTTGTTCGAGCCTGCTTGAGTTTAAGGCCAAAAATCAACTTGATATACTCTTTTTCTACATTCATAAAATCAAAGATAAACTAAAAAAATAAAATCCTCAAAAAAAATATTTTTCAATTTTAGCGAACGTTCGCTTGTTTTGTAAAAAACTTTTTGTAGTATTGCAGTATCAAAATGAATTTGTTATGAAAAACCAAACTGAAACCACAGAAAAAAAATTCCAAATCACAAATGGAATCACACAACAGTATCCTGAAATTTTAACGGAAGAAGCGATCGAATTCTTGACAGAATTGCATGAAAAATTCAATAGCAAAAGACTTTCGTTATTAGAAGACCGCAAAAAACAACAAGTCCTCTTTGATGCAGGTGCTTTGCCTTCATTCCCTACCGAAACAAGAATGATTAGAGAAAGCAATTGGATTGCCGCCAAAACTCCTAGAGATTTATTAGACAGAAGAGTCGAAATTACAGGACCAGTGGATCGCAAAATGGTCATCAATGCACTCAATTCTGGCGCCAATACATTTATGGCTGATTTTGAAGACAGTACTTCTCCTACTTGGAAAAATTTGATAGAAGGACAGCAAAACCTCATAGATGCCGTAAACAAAACTATTACACTTGAAGATACAGCCAAAAACAAAAAATATGAACTAAATGACAATACGGCAATCTTAATTGTAAGGCCCAGAGGATTACACTTGAACGAAAAAAATATTACAATTGACGGTCAGGAAACTTCAGGCTCTTTACTTGATTTCGGTCTTTATGCTTTTCATAATCATGAACAATTGTCCAAAAACGGAACTTCTCCGTATTTCTACTTGCCAAAATTAGAACACTATTTAGAAGCAAGATGGTGGAATGAAGTATTCGAATTTGCCCAAGAATATTTGGGGGAACAAAATGGCACTTTCAAAGCGACCGTTTTGATTGAAACAATTACAGCAAGTTTTCAATTGGACGAAATCATATTCGAATTAAGAGATCATATTGTAGGACTAAATTGTGGCCGTTGGGATTATATTTTTTCTTTCATTAAAAAACTAAGAAGAAACAAAACCTACATCGTTCCAAATCGTGATCAAGTAACCATGACTACGCCATTTATGAGTGCCTATTCGCAATTGGTTATCCAAAGATGTCACAAACGCAACATACATGCTATTGGAGGAATGGCAGCACAAATTCCGATTAAAAACAACATAGAAGCTAACAACATCGCTTTTGACAAAGTAGTAACCGACAAAAGAAGAGAAGTAAAAAACGGACATGATGGTACATGGGTAGCCCATCCTGATTTAGTGCCTTTAGCGAAATCTGTTTTCGACAAATACATGCCTACTCCCAACCAAATCTTTGTAACCAGGGAGGATGTAAATGTGGTCGCTGAAGATTTGTTGGCTATCCCAAAAGGAACAATAACAGAAGAAGGGGTTCGAAAAAACATCAGCATTTCTGTCTTATACATTGCTTCTTGGCTTAACGGACAAGGTGCTGCGGCCTTACACCACTTAATGGAAGATGCTGCAACTGCCGAAATTTCAAGATCTCAATTGTGGCAATGGCTTCAAAATGAAGTGATTTTAGACAATGGAAAAACATTGACCGAAGATTATTACCATCGTATTGCCATGGAAGAATTTGAAAAAATTAAAAAAAGTGTAGGAGACGAAAATCATGAAACCCAAAATTATCACTTAGCGGAACAATTGCTAGATACTTTGGTTGTAAATGAAAATTTTATCGAGTTTCTAACTCTTATCGGTTATAAATACCTGTAAAATGTCAATATCAATTTTAAAATAAAAAATAAACCAAAAAAAAATAACCAACAAACGCTATTAAACTTAAAATTATGAAAACAACCGAGACAAGAATTCAAGAATTAGTTACTGACTGGATTACAAACCCAAGATGGAAAGGAATAGAACGTCCTTACACCGCCGAAGAAGTTATCAAATTGCAAGGCTCCTACCAAATTGAGCATAGTGTTGCCAAAATTGGTGCCAACAAATTGTGGGACAAACTAAATTCTCAAGATTTTGTAGCAGGATTGGGCGCACTTACAGGAAACCAAGCTATTCAAGAAGTTGAAGCAGGTCTTGAAGCCATTTATTTAAGCGGGTGGCAAGTAGCGGCCGATGCCAATGTGGCTGGCGAAATGTATCCAGACCAATCTTTATATCCGGCCAACAGCGTTCCTTTGGTAGTAAAAAGAATCAACAACGCACTTTTACGTGCCGATCAAATACAAGTAGTGAATGGAACTGCTGATAAAAAAGATTATTTAGTGCCGATTGTGGCCGATGCCGAAGCAGGTTTTGGTGGGAATTTAAACGCATTCGAATTAATGAAATCTATGATCGAATCTGGTGCTGCAGGTGTTCACTTTGAAGATCAATTGAGTTCTGCCAAAAAATGTGGCCATCTAGGCGGCAAAGTATTGGTTCCAACTCAAGAAGCAATCAACAAGTTAATTGCTGCACGTTTGGCTGCCGATGTTATGGGAACTCCAACATTAGTAGTAGCTAGAACTGATGCCGATGCTGCCAATTTACTAACCAGCGACATTGATCCAAGAGATGCCAAATTCATCACTGGAGAAAAAACAGCCGAAGGATTTTTCTATGTAAACTGCGGTGTTGAACAAGGAATTGACCGTGGATTAAGCTACGCACCTTATGCCGATTTGATTTGGATGGAAACCAGCAACCCTGATTTGGCTTATGCTAAACGCTTTGCCGATGCCATCCACAAAGAATTTCCAGGGAAAATGTTAGCTTACAATTGCTCGCCTTCTTTCAACTGGGCTGCCAAATTATCCTTAGCCGAAATGGAAACATTCAGAGAAGACTTGGCAGCAATGGGTTACAAATTCCAATTCATCACTTTGGCAGGTTTCCATGCTTTGAACACCAGTATGTTCGAATTGTCTAAAGCTTACAAAGAAAGAGGAATGGCAGGCTATTCTGAATTACAAGAAAGAGAATTTGCACTACAACAACATGGATTTAGAGCTGTAAAACACCAAAATTTCGTAGGAACCTCTTATTTTGATGCTGTACAAAACACGGTTACTACAGGAAAATCGTCTACTACAGCCATGAAAGATTCTACTGAAACAGCCCAGTTTTAATTTTAAATACTTTTCTCAAAAGCACGAAGATACGCTCATTTCTTCGTGCTTTTTATATTTAAAAAAAACACTAAAAATGACAACATAAAGATTTTCATTATTTTATAAAACTAACCTTAATTTATATCTTAAAAAAACTAAAACAAAACCTAATTACATCCTTAAAGTTAGTATTTTTGATAATTCAATACCATAATTCGTTTTAGAATGAAATTGCCACAATTTAAAAACACAAATTTCCAAAAAAAGTGGCAATTCCATATTCATTAAAAAGCAAATAATAAATTCGTATGAAATATCATCAAATAGATCGTGCTCTTTTTATAAAAAACAGAGCAAAATTCACGGCTCAAATGAAGCCAAATAGTGTAGCTATATTCAACTCCAATGATATTTATCCGGTTTCTGCAGATAGTACTTTGCCGTTTGCACAACATCGTGATATCTTTTATTTATCGGGTGTAGATCAAGAAGAAAGTATCTTATTACTTTTTCCGGATGCGCCTTATGCAAATCAAAGAGAAATATTGTTCCTAAAAGAAACCAGCGAGCATATCGCAATTTGGGAAGGTGAAAAACTAACCAAAGAACGTGCTTTTGAAGTTTCAGGAATCAAAACCGTGTATTGGTTACAAGATTTTGAAAAAATCTTAAACGAAATGATGACATATTCAGACATCATGTACATCAACACCAACGAACATTACCGCGCTGCTGTAGAAACTGAAACCCGCGAAGCACGCTTTGTAAAATGGTGGAAAGCCAAATACCCTGCGCATCAAGTGGCCAAAAGCAACCCTATTTTGCAACGCATCCGTTCGGTTAAAGAAACTGAAGAAATAGATTTGATTCAGAACGCCTGCAACATTACCGAAAAAGGTTTCCGAAGATTGCTTTCTTTCGTAAAACCAAACGTAACCGAATATGAAATCGAAGCCGAATTAATTCACGAGTTCATCCGCAACCGTTCCAAAGGTTTTGCATATACCCCAATTATTGCTTCTGGAAATAATGCCAATGTGTTGCATTACATCGAAAACAACCAACAATGCAAAGCTGGTGATTTGATTTTATTGGATGTAGCAGCAGAATACGCCAACTATTCCAGCGACATGACCCGAACAATTCCAGTATCCGGAAGATATTCAGACAGACAAAAAGAGGTGTACAATGCTGTTTTGAGAGTAAAAAACGAAGCTTCCAAAATGCTGACTCCTGGAACACTTTGGAAACAATACCATATAGAAGTGGGCAAAATCATGACTTCCGAATTACTGGGTCTAGGATTGATTGACAAAGCCGACGTACAAAATGAAAACCCAGAATGGCCAGCATACAAAAAATATTTCATGCACGGAACCTCACATCACATGGGCTTAGACACGCATGATTACGGATTATTGCACGAACCCATGAAAGCCAACATGGTCTTTACCGTTGAACCAGGAATTTACATCCCGGCCGAAGGTTTCGGTATTCGACTTGAAGATAATTTAGTCATTCAAGAAACTGGCGAGCCTTTCAACTTAATGCGAAATATCCCGATTGAAGTAGAAGAAATCGAAAGTTTGATGCATTCTTAAATCTATATTTTATACTATCCTAAACGGCTTTCAGTAATGGAAGCCGTTTTTTTGTTCCTACATAATTTGGGCGCGTCCCAACCTCCGTAAACTCCAGTTGGGTCGGGCTATTCACTACAAGTCCTCGTCCCGAAAAAAGTCGGGACTGTGGGCTTTCCGTTGCTATCCCTCGCGCGTAAAACCACATATTTTGGTAACCGTTTGTAACATTCTAAATCTCTAACCGACTCATTAAAAAAATTAAAACTCTAGAAATCATGCAAGCACACGAAATAGATTACCAGATTTTTGGCGAAGAAATGCAATATGTCGAAATAGAATTGGATCCACAAGAAATCGTAATTGCCGAAGCTGGCAGTTTTATGATGATGGAAAACAACATCCAAATGGAAACCATTTTTGGAGATGGATCCCAGCAACAATCAAATTCAGGATTATTTGGAAAACTTCTAAATGCTGGAAAAAGAGTTCTTACAGGCGAAAGCTTATTCATGACCGCTTTTTTAAATCAAGGCAATACCAAAAGTAAGGTTTCATTTGCCTCTCCCTATCCCGGAAAAATTCTCCCAATTGATTTAACACAATTTCAAGGGAAGTTTATCTGCCAAAAAAGTTCGTTTCTATGCGCTGCCAAAGGTGTTTCGGTTGGAATAGAATTCTCCCAAAAACTCGGTCGTGGTTTCTTTGGAGGTGAAGGTTTCATCATGCAAAAAATAGAAGGAGACGGAATGGCCTTCGTTCATTCTGGCGGAACAATGGCCAAAAAAGAATTGGCTCCAGGCGAAGTCCTAAAAGTAGATACCGGTTGCATCATCGGATTTACCAAAGATGTTGATTATGATATTGAATTTATAGGCGGAATCAAGAACTCCATTTTTGGAGGAGAAGGTTTGTTTTATGCTACCTTGAAAGGACCAGGAACAGTTTATATTCAGTCATTGCCTTTCAGCAGATTGGCCGATAGAATCATTGCATCGGCACCTAGATCTGGCGGTAACAGTCGCGAAGAAGGAAGTTTGCTAGGCGGACTTGGCAATCTTTTGGATGGGGATAATCGTTTTTAATTTTTTATAAATTTAATACGAACGGCTTTCAGAAATGGGAGCCGTTTTTATTTATAAAATGCTTTCCTCAAATGTAGCATTTAGGAATTTAAAAAATTAATTTTGCAATTGTAAACTATCAACATAATCTTCACTCTTTTGGAAACACTTCTCTACAAAAACACGCAAATTTCGTATTCGGATTCCGGAAAAGGAACGACTGTAGTATTGCTGCACGGTTTTCTAGAAAACAAAACCATGTGGGATGCTTTTGTTCCTGAATTAAGCAAAAGAAACCGAATCATAACCATCGATTTATTGGGACACGGCAAAACCCAAAGTTTGGGTTACATACAAACCATGGAAGAAAACGCCGATGTGGTTCACGAGGTTTTATCCAAATTACGAATTCGAAAAGCCATTCTTGTGGGACATTCCATGGGCGGTTATGTCGCTTTGGCTTTCGCCGAATTGTATCCAGAAAAAATGAAAGGATTGGTATTGCTCAACTCTACTTCCAAAGAAGACAGTCCCGAAAGAAAGAAAAACAGAGACCGCGCCATCAAAGCTGTCAAGAAAGATTACGAAACCTTTATCAGACTTTCTATTGCCAATTTATTTAGCGAAGACAACAGAGAAATACTTATCAAAGAAATTGAAGAAGTCAAAATTCAAGCTTTACAAACTCCTTTGCAAGGAATTGTCGCCTCATTGGAAGGAATGAAAGTTCGAAAAGACCGAGAATTTCTTTTACACACCACTACTTATCCAAAATTATTGATTCTAGGGGAAAAAGATCCCGTTCTCAATTACGAAGAAAACCTCGAACAAATAAAAGGCACTGATGTTGAATTGGTCACTTTTGAAGATGGACATATGAGTTCTATTGAAAATCAAGCCGAATTACTAACTGTTTTAGGAAACTTTTTCAAAAAAATTTAAAGCATTCCTTCTTTCAAATAGCCTTTCTCAATCAATTCTTCTTTCCAAAGCAGATGATGCGCCTTGCCTTCTTTGAGCAAAACCAATTTGTTTGATACTTTGATTACATTTTCATAATTGTGATCAGAAATAATAATCCCTTTCTTTATTGAATTGGCAACTATCAATTCATTCACTTTAGAAACTAACAAAGGGGATAAACCATTATAAGGTTCATCTAACAAAACAAATATTGAAGAATTATTCAGTATAATTTTAATTTCTAAATAACGTAATTCACCTCCTGACAAATGCGCAATTTTTTTATCTAAAATCGATGCAATCATTTCATCTGCATTAAAAGCTGAAATATTTTCTTTTGAAACTGAAAGTTGAATCGCTTTTTTAACTGTCAACCTCTTCGGAATACAATTATCTTGAGGCAGATAACTAATTTCATCGAATAAATCCTTAGTCTTTGTTTTTACATTACCATCAATTCTAACAAACTTAAAATCGGCAGATTCAATTCCAAAAATAATTTTTAGCAAAGTTGACTTCCCCGAACCATTCCTACCTAGAAGTCCAATAATATCATTAGTCTTGCATTTTAAATAAACATCCGACAAAATGTTTTTGTTGTCAAAAGATTTCTGAACACTATCTATTTCTAAAAAATGATTTTTCAAAACAACCTCTTTATTACATTAAAAATACAAACCGAAATAATTAAAAAAGCAAAAGTAAAACACCAAGAATACATCCAAAGCTGCATTTTAGAAATTTTATTATTGAAATAAAACACGTATTCATTTTTGGAGTTAACTTCTTTAAAGAGTAAACTTAAACCAAAACCAAAAGTCAGAACCGAATAATTAAAAGCTATAAGTCCACCAAAAAGAAAGACAAAAAAACTAGCTGCAAAATTAATCACAAGCGTGCTTTTGAAAAACGCAAACAGGTTGTTCCATTTTCTACTCATTCCTTTATAAAATTTTCTCCTCAAAAGGAATTGTGACATCCAAAATTTCATTCAGTAACAAAACAATTTGCTCCAAATAATTGGATTGGATATCATTGTTAATAATGGAAACACTCTCTTTTTCTTCTTTAAAATTAAAGGGCAAAAAACCTGATTTTAGATTTTTGAACGAAATGATTCCTGCCTCAATAGGTTTGCCTTTTGCATTTTCCTCATACATATAGGCGTATGCCAAAACCTGAATGATTTTGTCATTTTTAATATCATCCGTTAATCCTTTCCAAGATTTAAGCGTAACACTGGATTTCTCTACTTTACCCGTTTTGTAATCAATGATTCTGATGATACCGTTGCGTTCTTCAATTCGATCCACATTTCCCTTAATCAAAACAGGAAAAGGCAAACTCGGATGTTGCACCATTCTTTCAAACGTTTTTTCAAGTTCCAGAATCTTTATAGCATCTCCGTTTTTAATACTTTCTAATTCTACTTTCAAGAAATTGAAAACATTTCGTTTTGCTACTTCAAAAGCCAATAAGTTCCTTCCTTTTTTGATTTCCCCTTCTTTGTACACCACTTTAAATTGAATCAAAACTTCAGAATCAATTCGCTTAATGCAATTCTGAATATCCATTTCTGAAATAAACTTACCAACGAAAGGTTCGTATAAAACCCGTAAAGTCTCGTGTATAATTGTACCTAACGTATTCAAAGCAATATTCTCTTCAACCTCTTCGACTTCACTAATCCGCAAAATCTTTTGAAAATAAAACTGAATCGGATTCCTAATATAACTTGTTAATGCCGAAGGTGAAAAACCTTTTTCAGCAATTTCTCTCAGCCTCATCACCACCTTCTCTGATTTCGGAATAACCATTGGCTGATACGCAGTTTCAGGCAAAACAGCATTGTAAATTTCGTGGGTTAAATTGTGTTTGGGTTGTTTCTCTACTTCTAGTTGAGTTATGAAACGACTTTTCTCTCCTGCATCAAGACCTTCACTTTCGGTATTATACAATAAATAAATGTTTTTGGCGCGTTGCAACAAATGGTAAAAGTGATAGGTGTAAATGGCATCTTTCTCTTTAAAAGTCGGCAATCCCAATTCACGTTTCACATCATAAGGAATAAAAGAATTCTGTGATTTCCCAGCAGGGAATTTCCCTTCGTTCATAGAAGTGATTATAACCGTTTCAAAATCCAATACTCTACTTTCGAGAACACCCATGATTTGAAGTCCATTCAAAGGTTCTCCTTCAAAAGAAACTTCAGCCAGATCAATTACTTGTTTGTAAATGGTATGTAAAGTATCAATTGTATCAATTTCTTTGTGTTGAGAATAATAATTAATCAACTTATTAATTACTTTAAAAATGGCGTAAACAAAAGATTTAGTTATTTTTTCCTCTTCATTTTCATCACTCAAATTGCTCTTCACCTTTAGTAACAAACTCGAAATTATTTTTAAAACAGCAATAGAACCACTTTCCCATTTTTGAAAAACAAGCGAGAATAAATCACTGGCATTATCATTTAATTCCAATAATTTATGATGACTGATAAATGTGTAATTGTTCTTATTGATAATGCTAACCAAAGCACTAGTGTTGGCATATGGCTCAATTAATGGATGGGTAAGAATATCCAAAACGTCTTTGTAATAAAAAACGTAACTACTATTGCTTCTAGACAATGCATTGGTGTGCATTTTAAACAATTTAGCGATCAATATTTGCGCTGGATTGTTTTTACTAGAATATCCCATCGTAATATTCAAAGCACCAACAGAATTTGGAAGAGAATACAAGAGTGGAATCAATAAATTCTCTTCTCCTAATACAATAGCCACTTTATCTAATGGAGTATTGGGATTTTCAATATTGATTTTTTCAATAATACTCCCAGCAATTTTGGCTTGACCAATCGTTTTTGGTGTACCAATAACGTGAATGTTTTTGGTTGCCGAAAAATCATCTACTATCCATTCAAAGGGGTGTGATTTATAATGTTTCCAACTTTCTTTGAAACGACGTACAAACAAGCCCGCATCATGATATGGATCGTTAAGAAAAGTTTGATCCGAATCCCAATAAATCTTAGCTTGCTCATTAGCAATAAGATGTTGAATTATTTTTTCTTCTGCTGCATTCAATGCATTAAAACCAGCAAAAACAAATTGTTTCCCTTGAATTAATTTTGAAAAATTCAACATATTATTTACGGCCTCTCTATATATCAATCCTTGATATCCGATTCCTTTTTTTAACAAATGTTCGTAAAGAGATTGGTAATAATTGGGTAATAATTTCCAAAAATCAATATAGTTTTCGAGTAACTGAGTTTTATTTTCGACTTCAATTCCCCACTTTTTAATATCTTCAATATCTTTCAAGTAGGATAAGACATGTTTGGAGTCTAATAAATAACGATCGATTTCATTAAAATCCTGAAGTAAGGTTTTGCCCCAATTGGCAAAAAGTTCAAAAGATTGTTGATTCTTTTTTTCCGTAATAGACAAATAAACTTCATAGAATTCAAATAACAATTCTATAGGATCAATAGTTCTTATTCCTGAAATGTTTTGAACAAAATCTTCTATACTTATAATTTCAGGCGAAAATATATTTGTCTCAGTTTGGTTTTTTAAAGCTTCAATAAGAAATATTTTGGCTCGCTTATTGGGTAAAACTATAACCGTCTCGGCTAGTATATTTCTATAATCTGTAAGTAGTACAGTTGCAATTTTATCTAAAAAAGAAATAGTATTCATTTTATAAATATAAAAAAAGCCGTTCAATTAAGAACGGCTTTTTAGAAAAATAATATTTAAATAGTATTATGGGTTTACTTTCATTCCAGAAGGTCCACCAACATATACAATTTCAGTTCTTCTATTTGCAGCTTTTCCTTTAGCTGTTTTGTTTGAAGCTACTGGTTTAGTATCTCCGAAACCTTGTGCAGTCAAGTTAGCTGGATTAATTCCTCTTGATACTAAAGCATCAACAACTGCTTTTGCTCTAGCTTCAGAAAGTTTTTTGTTCATTGCTGGTTTACCAACATTGTCAGTATGTCCATTAACTTCAAATCTAGCATTAGGATAGTTTTTCAAAATTTCTTTGATAGCATCCAAACTAGTTGCAGTTGCAGGTTTAGCAGCATCTAAAGTAGCTTTACCAGTTACAAAGAAAATTGATCTAGCTTGAACTCTTAATTCTTTAACTACTTCTTCAGTTACTTCAGGACAACCTTTGTTGCTTGCAGGACCAGCTAGGATAGGACAATCATCCTCTGTATCAGGTACACCATCTTTATCAGCATCTAATGGAAGAGGACATCCATTATTGCTAGCAGGACCAGCTACTGTAGGACATTTGTCAGAAGCGTCAGTAATACCATCTCCGTCAGTATCAGGACAACCTTGGAATTGTTTCAAACCTGCAACAGTAGGACAAGCATCATCAGGATCTGCTACACCGTCACCGTCTGTATCAGGACATCCTTGGAATTCAGCTGGACCAGCAATTGTAGGACATTTATCTGAAGCATCTGTAATACCATCAGAATCTGTGTCAGGACAACCATTGAATTGTTTTAAACCTGCCACTTCTGGACAAGCGTCATCTCTATCATAGATTCCATCACCATCAGTATCTTTAGCACCAAACTTGAAAACAAGTCCTGCAGAATATTGAGTGTAAGATGGAGCATCAGGAGTATTTGTACCAGCATATTGTCTGTCTCCAAAAGATTTTTTGTAAACTCCTAATAAAGAAAGACCTACATTTTCAGTAAACCAAAAGTTTAATCCAACTCCTGGGTTTACAGTTCCGTAGCTTTCGTCACCTAAGAAAGTATAACCTCCACCAACGCTTAACGTAGGCTCAATTACTTTAGATTTTAATAATTCCATGAAACTATAAGTAAGTGTAGCATCTACTCCGTAGTACATTAAGTCTCCAGGATTTACTGCTAAATAATCACTTTTATCTGGTGTACGTCCAGCAACTGGAACAACAAATTTATCTACTTGGTTGATAGAACCTGTAACTCCCACGATAAAACCACTTCCTACGTATCTTGAAACGTTGATGTAAGAAACTGAAGGAAGAATATTCCAGTTGTCGCTTACTTTAAATGGCTGATCAAAATGACTCATAAAGTCACCTCCAGCACTAGATCTGTAGTCAATCGCGTTTACTCCGAAACCGATAGCCCATTTATTGTTACTGTCTTGTGCCTGAGAGCTTAATCCCATCACCATCATACCAGCAACTAAAAGTTTGTTAAGATGTTTCATACTTTGATATTTTAATTACAATTAGTTAATTTCAAACAAAAGTAGGATGATTTTCTGTAACATCAAAATAAAATGTTAAATAATACACCTCGGAATTGTAAAATTTAACAATTATATTACAGCAAGTCTCTTGCCTACAGTTACAAATGCACTAATTGCCTTATCTAAATGTTGTTTTGTGTGAGCTGCTGATAACTGTACTCTTATTCTAGCCTTATCCTTTGGCACCACTGGGAAAAAGAAACCAATAACATAAACTCCTTCTTTCAACAACTCATTAGCCATATTTTGAGCTAATTTCGCATCATATAACATAACTGGTACGATTGCGGAATCTCCTTCTACGATATCAAAACCAGCCTCTTTCATCCCTGCTTTAAAATAATTGGTATTCCATTCTAGTTGATCTCTTAGTGATGTATCCTTTTCTAGCAATTCAAAAACCTTAATAGATGCACCTACAATAGCCGGAGCCAACGAATTCGAAAATAAATAAGGTCTAGAACGCTGACGTAACAATTCAATTATTTCTTTTTTAGCGGTAGTATAACCTCCCATTGCTCCTCCTAATGCTTTTCCTAGTGTCCCCGTAATGATATCGACACGCCCCATAACTCCTTTGGCTTCAAGTGTTCCTTTGCCTGTAGCACCTATAAATCCCGCAGCATGGCATTCATCCACCATAACTAAAGCATCATACTTATCTGCAAGATCACATATTTTATCTAATGGCGCTACAACTCCATCCATAGAGAAAACACCGTCAGTTACTATTATTTTAAAACGAGCTCCTGCCTCATTTGCTTTAATTAGTTGCTGCTCTAAATCTTGCATATTGCTATTTTCATAGCGATAACGAGCTGCTTTACACAAACGAACACCGTCTATAATAGAAGCATGATTTAAACTATCCGATATAATGGCGTCATTTTCTCCAAATAAAGGCTCAAAAACGCCTCCATTGGCGTCAAAAGCTGCAGCATATAATATAGTATCTTCTGTTCCGTAAAAATCGGCTATCTTTTTTTCTAAGGTTTTATGAATATCCTGAGTTCCGCAAATGAAACGTACCGATGACATTCCGAAACCATGAGTATCCATAGCGTCTTTGGCCGCCTGAACTACTTCTGGATGTGAAGAAAGTCCCAAATAATTATTGGCACAAAAATTTAAAACTGTTTCTCCCGTTGAAATAGTGATTTCAGCTCCTTGTGGTGAAGTAATTATTCTTTCTTTTTTGAAAATTCCGTTTTCTTCAATAGTTCGAAGTTCAGATTGTAAATGTTGTTGAATTTTACCGTACATTTTATTTTGATTTAAAAGCTAAAAGTTTAGAGCCCAAAAGTACTGCAAACTTCTATTATTTGACAATTAATTTATTTTTTACAAATGTACTACATCGATTTCGGTTCCTATATATACCAAAGCTTTTTTTACCACTTTGTAGCCCATCTTCTCAATAGCCATTTGATAATTATCCAATTGAAATTTATACTTTGGACTAGAAAGCCCAGTTTTATAATCCAATAAAAAAACCTCTTTGGCTTTATTAAACACTATTCGGTCCGGTTTTATTGTTCCTCCTTCTTTTTGAATAATCGTTTTTTCATTCAAAACCTCGTTCCCTTCAGCAAAATGCATTCCTAAATCTTGATGATTTACTATTTCAATTATAGCATTGTAAACAATTTCTTTTTGAAGTGCCGAAATTAATCCACTTTCTAGCGCTCTATTTATAGCTTGTTCTACATCCTTTTTTGTCGCTACAAAAGAAAGAATTTCGTGAATTACATTACCAAATTCGATTGCTTCCTGCTGATGCGTTCCCCACATTAATGCTTCCTTTTGTGCTATTTTTATATTTTTAGGATTCAATACCTCCAAAACAACTGGGATATTCTTGGTCGTATCAATATGTTTTTCTTTAGCAGACAACTTTGCAGGATTTCCAAAAGGATATTCCAATTGATTTTCATCGTAAGGTCCTTGTTGAATCAAATATTTTATAAAAAAAGAAGCCATATTGCTTGGATATTCACCATCTTTTCTTGGCTTTAGATTTTGAGAGATTATATACAATTGCTCTTCAGCTCGGGTCAAAGCCACATACAACACATTAATATTATCCAACAATTCCTCTTGTTTCTTTAAATTATAAACCGCTGAAGCTTCTGAACCAAATTCCTCAATAGCGCTACTGTTATCCACTAGCACTTTCGGCATATCAAAATCTTGCTCTTCCGAGTTCAACCATAATTTATCTTTTGGTTTTCTGTTGTAATCTTCTTCGGCAAAAGGCATGATAACCACCGGAAATTCTAATCCTTTTGATTTATGAATGGTCATTATTCGAACCGCATTTGTTCCTTCGGGAGAAGGAATACTAAATTTCTCCGAGTTTTTATCCCAATAATTGAGAAAATCTGAAATTCCTGCTTGATTACGAACATCGCGTTCTAGAACAATGTCTAGAAAATACTGAACATAAGCCCCACCACAAGCCCCCCCCGCCCCCGAAGGGGGAGCTGACAAACTAGACGTAAGCATTTCCTCAATCTTAGTAGCTCCCCCTTCGGGTGCGGGGGAGGCTAGGAATTTTGAAACAATAATCTCAACCGCTTCATACAATGATTTTTTTCTAATATTTTGAAAAGAAAGCTCAATATTGCAGTTCTCCAACCATTGTTCAAAAGCCAGTTCCTCTTTCAATTCCATTCCTTTGGCTATAAAGTCATGAATAGGCAATTCCTTTTGTTTGTGTTGTGCCAAATATTGCAAAAAGTTAGCCTTTGATTCTAAATCGGAACTGTTTTTTAAATATTTTAAAATATGAATAATCAATCGGACTTCGGTGGCGTTTTGAATCATTAATGTTTCGGAAGACAAAAGCGGAATGCTTTGCTCCGTTAAATAATTGGCAACCGCAATTCCCTGACTTCTTTTTCGGGTCAGAATTACAATATCTTTGTATTCAAATCCTTCATTAGTTACTTTTTTAATGGTCTCTAAAGTAGCCAAAACATATTGTGCCGTTTTATCCAGGACGTCTTCGTCTTCGGTTTCTGGCTCTTCAATTTTGGGCAAAAATGAAATATTTACATAACCGCCTACTTTATTATTTATCTTTTGATGGCTGTGATTTTCGTATAAATCTTTATAATCTGCATTGTTAAACTCATTCGACAACAATTGAAAGAAATCATTGTTGAATTCGATTACCTGCGAAAAACTTCTATAATTTTTGTCTAAATGCTCCAGTTTTTTATCGGGATTGTTGAAAGGATTTTGGTCTTTGCTCAACTCAATAAACTGTTCTGCTTTTCCGCCACGCCAGCGGTAAATGGACTGTTTTGGGTCGCCCACAATCATTAAAGTTCCTTTTTGACCCGAATCATCTTGACCCGAAAGCGCATTATCAATAAGCGGAATCAAGTTTTGCCATTGCATTTCGGAAGTATCCTGAAATTCGTCAATAAAAAAGTGACGGTAGCGCTCGCCCAATCGTTCATATATAAAAGGAGCAGGCTGATTTTGTATTTCGCGATGAATAATCGCATTGAACTCCGTTATCGAAAGCACATTTTGCTCGTTCTGAATTTTAGCCAATTCATTACTTACTGTATTCAATAAAGATAAAGGTGTAATGTTTTTTAAGAACGCCTTGTAAAAATTCCTTTTTTCGAAGTTCTTGTAAATTTCAGCAAGAGTTTGTAGTAATTCAGGGATGATATTTTCTATTAAAGCTCGGTCTTTGGCTGTTTTATTGATAGCAATGTCTTCGAACTCCCTAAACATTTTATTTTTCGGATTGAACTTTTCATCAGCAATACTTTGAAGATGATTGGGAAAAGTTCCTCTGGAAAAAGATTTTAAATCGATTCCATTTTTATCAATTAATGACAACGAAGTTACGGCAAGGGTTGCATTTTCTTTTTCTAAAGTTGCACAGACCTTAACTAATTTTTCTTTTACAGCTATAAAATCACTTATCGATTTATCGTGAAAATGGACAATCTCGTTTCGGTTATTTTCATTCAGCACTAATTTTCCTGTTTCCAGAATTTCACGTGAGATGTCCCACGATTTATCATCATCGATTTTTTCCATTGTGAAATCGATGAGCAATTTGGTTAGAGTTTCGTCTTCACCTGCTTGTGCAATGATCGCATCTACGGCTTCAATTAAAAGGTTTTCGGTATCCAAAGTCACCTCAAAAGTCATGGGCAATCCTAAATCGTGTGCGAATGCGCGGATGACTTTGTGCGTAAATTTATCAATCGTGGATATATCAAAAGCAGCATAATTATGAATAATATGCTTGATGATTTGCTGGGATTTGGTTTTAATTTGAAGGATTGAAAGTGCCGTATCTATTGCCAAATCCTGCATTAATTCCAACGCTTTGGCATTGGGTTCGTCTTTGGCAAATTCGGACAAACTACCTACAATTCGGCTTTTCATTTCGTGCACCGCTTTGTTGGTAAACGTAATGGCAAGGATATTTCGGTAAGCGTCGTTCTTGTTTGCCGTAAGAATAATTTTGAGGTATTCTTTGACAAGAGCGTATGTTTTTCCCGAACCTGCGGAAGCATCGTATATGGCGAAAGAAGGTCTTTCCATTTTTATTTTTGAATGAGGATTAACGATTTATATTTTTGAATTTTACTAATGGTTCCTAAAATGCCTAATGCCCTAGCCCTGATGGGAACGGCATCCTTTTTATCTCGTCTTTTTTTTGGACGAGATAAAAAGATATAGTGTACAGCAGGAAATAGCTCCTAATTACTAGAGATTTTATAGTAAGAATTACACTATCATTTTATTTGATGAAATTATAACAAAATAGAATTATATATTCCAAAGTTAAATGTTTAATTTTGAATAAAATATTTATAAATCATTAAACAACTATATTATGGCTTTTGAATTACCACAATTACCTTATGCGTATGACGCATTAGAACCTCATATTGATGCTCGTACAATGGAAATTCACTATACAAAACATCACAATGCGTATACCACCAATTTGAATGCAGCTATTGCTGGAACTGATTTGGAAGGAAAAACGATTGAAAACATTTTAATTAACCTAGATAAAACGAATGCAGCGGTTCGTAACAATGGTGGTGGATTTTACAATCACAATTTGTTTTGGACAGTAATGTCGCCAAATGGTGGAGGTTTGCCTACTGGTGAATTGTTAGACGCTATTGAAAGTTCTTTTGGTACTTTTGAAGAATTTAAAGCGAAATTTTCGAAGGCTGGTGCAACACAATTTGGTTCTGGATGGGCATGGTTGTGTGTACAAAAAGGAGGTAAACTTGAAGTTTGCGGAACTCCAAATCAAGACAATCCCTTGATGCCAGAAAATGGATGTGGAGGGACTCCAATTCTTGCTATGGACGTTTGGGAACATGCTTATTACTTGCATTACCAAAACAGAAGACCGGATTATATTGAAGCATTTTTTAATGTAATTAACTGGACTGAAGTGGCTAGACGTTTTGCTTTAGAAAAATAAGACTCTTAGCCCTCAAGGGGGAATTATAGAATAAAAAAAAGAGGTAAGAAAAGGATTTTAAAAATCTTCTACTTACCTCTTTTTTTTTAATATCCTCGAAAATTTGTTCTTATAATTGCTTTTTATTCCTCCTTTAAGGGTTATGGGGCTTTGACTTTATTCCAATAAAAAAGGTGAAATGTTACTTTCACCCTTTTTGCCCCAAATCTACCATAAACTTAACCTACTAAAAATTATGGTACTCAAATGTACGATGGTAATTCTTTATTTTAAAATATTTTCGATGAACATCCAAAATACTCGTTTATATGCTAAATAATTGATTTTCAGAGTATTTGACTTGTTATTATATTCTTAATTATAGAATTCAAAAAATATTTTATAGAACTAAAATCTTGATTATATTCCAATAAAAAAGGTGAAATGTTGCTTTCACCCTTTTTGCCCCAAATCTACCATAAACTTAACCTACTAAAAATTATGATAGTCAAATATAATTTGAAATATACTGTTATAAAATTATTTTCGATGAACATCCTAAATACTCGTTTAATTGATAATTAACTGATTTACAGATTCATTATAGCACTTATTATTGTAATTAATAGGTATTGATGCCAAACATATAGAATTTAAAAGGTGACTATATTCCAATAAAAAAGGTGAAATGTTACTTTCACCCTTTTTGCCCCAAATCTACCATAAACTTAACCTACTAAAATCATGGTGGTCAAATATACGATAGTATTACTGCTAATAGAAATATATTCGATGAACATCCTAAATACTCGTTTATTTACTATCTAATTGATTTTCAATACTTTTAATAGTGTATTTAGCAATTATTTTATGGTTAAAAATTTTATTGAACATTAAAATCTTGACTATTGTCCAATAAAAAAGGTGAAATGTTACTTTCACCCTTTTTGCCCCAAATCTACCATAAACTTAACCTACTAAAATCATGGTAGTCAAATATACTATGATAAGTTTATGAATAAAAATATAGTCGATAAATTCCTCAAATAGTCGATAACCTACTAAAATATTGATTTTCAGCACACTTAAAAAAATTTAGTTTCTGAAAATTGAAACAAAAAAACTAAACCCTGACTTTATTCCAATAAAAAAGGTGAAATTTTACTTTCACCCTTTTTGCCCCAAATCTACCATAAACTTAACCTACTAAATCATGGTAGAACAAATGTACTTTTATAAATAAAATTTTAAAAATAAATCCGACTAAGTACCCATATAATCGATTATCGGGAAAATTAATTAATATGCTCTAGCGTCTTTGCCTTCATAGAAATTCATGAAAGCTCTATTTACTACACGATTCCCTCCTGGTGTTGGATAATTTCCAGTAAAATACCAATCGCCAAGATTTTTTGGACATGCAATATGTAAATCCTCTACCGTTTGGAATATAATTTTCACTTCTGCTTTAATTTCTGGAGAACTAAGCATTTCAGCTATTTTATCCGAAACTTCTTGAGCTGAAAAAGGTTCGTATATAGCGGTAACATAATTTACAACATCAGAATCATTGTAGTTCTCTTGTGCTTTGCATTTTGCATATACTTCGTCTACAATGTGATACAAATTTCGCTCTCTTAATAATTCTAAAGCTGCTTTAAAAGCTACCAGTCCTTCTAGTTTTGCCATATCAATTCCGTAACAATCTGGAAAACGGATTTGAGGAGCAGAAGAAACAATAACAATTCGTTTAGGATTCAAACGATCCATCATTTTGATAATACTCATTTTAAGAGTAGTTCCTCTTACAATACTATCATCAATTATAACAAGGTTATCTGATGGCTTTATAACTCCATAAGTCACATCATAGACGTGCGCCACTAAATCATCTCTACTACTATCCTCGGTGATAAAAGTTCTTAATTTCGCATCTTTTATGGCTACTTTTTCCGTTCTGATTTTTACAGACAATAATTTTTCTAAAGAATCCGCATTCAGTACCTCCTTGTTTTCAAGAATATAATTTTTCTTTCTTTGGTTCAAAAAATCTTGAGCAGCTTCAACTAAACCGTAAAAAGAAGTTTCAGCTGTATTTGGAATATAAGAGAAAACGGTATTATCAGTATCATTATCTATCGATTCTAAAACGGCTGGCAAAATAAGTTTTCCTAATTTTTTTCTTTCTTGATAAATTTCGGCATCACTTCCTCTAGAAAAATAGATGCGTTCAAAAGAACACGCTTTTTTTACAGTAGGAGTAAGGATTTCTTTCATAGAAACGTCTCCGTTTTTTTTGATAATCAAAGCGCTACCTGGTTCTACTTCCTTAACTTTATCAAAAGGAACATTGAAAACAGTTTGAATCACAGGGCGTTCAGATGCTACTACTACAATTTCATCATCTTGATAATAATATGCTGGACGAATACCTGCAGGATCTCTAAACACAAACGCATCGCCATGCCCTAAAAGACCAGCCATAGCATATCCTCCGTCTAAATTTTTTGAAGAACGGGTTAAAATTTTGGCAACATCCAATCGTTCAGCAATAACAGGCGAAGCTTCTCTTTTTGACAGCCCCTCCGTTTTACAATCCTGGTACAATTGCATCACTTCTTTGTCCAAAAAATGACCAATTTTTTCCATAACTGTAACGGTATCCGCCATTTCCTTGGGATGTTGTCCTAATTCTACAAGGTTTTGAAAAAGCTCTTTAACATTAGTCATGTTAAAATTTCCAGCCAAAATTAGATTTCGATGCATCCAATTGCTTTGACGCAAAAAAGGATGAACACTTTCGATACTGTTTTTACCAAAAGTACCATAACGGACGTGGCCTAAGAACAGTTCTCCAATATAAGGAATATTTGCCTTCAATTTTGGCACATCATCTGCATATTCAGGATGAGCCACCATTTCTTCATTTATACGATCATTGATTTGTTTAAAAACATCTTGAATGGGTTGTGCATGATTGGATCGTACCCGACTAATGTATCTTTCACCAGGTTCTACATCCATTTTTATACTTGCAAAACCAGCACCATCTTGACCACGGTTGTGCTGTTTCTCCATCATTAAATACATTTTTTGGATACCATAAAATGCAGTGCCGTACTTTTCTTTATAGAATTCAAGAGGTTTTAAAAGTCTAACTAAAGCTATCCCACATTCGTGTTTTAAAGCGTCGCTCATTGTTTTTTTGTTTGTAGTTATTGTATTTAATGGTGTGTCTATTTATACTCTTAATATAACGATGCAAATTCGCACGTTATTTTATAAATATTGACTGTACTAATTAAAAAAAGCCTCATTTTAGAGGCTTTTTGATATTATAATTCTATATCAAAATGGGTCAGAGCTTTGAATTGCTTCAACCTTGTTAACACTTCATTTTCAGTTAAGCCGATCATTCGTTCCGTTCCAAATTTTTCTACACTAAAAGAAGCTAAATTTGAACCATAAATTATTGCTTTTTTCAAATTATCGAAAGAAACATTTTCACTTTGTGTAATAAATCCAGAGAAACCACCAGCAAAAGTATCTCCAGCTCCTGTTGGATCGAATACTTCTTCTAAAGGCAATGCAGGAGCAAAGAAAATCTCTTCACCATGAAACAATAGCGCACCATGTTCCCCTTTTTTGATTACCACATATTTAGGTCCCATTTTATGGATTTTGGCAGCTGCTTTAACCAATGAATATTCTCCAGAAAGCTGACGTGCTTCTTCGTCATTTATCGTTATAACATCTACTCTCTTGATAATTTCCAATAATTCAGGCAAAGCGCAATCCATCCAGAAATTCATAGTATCTAAAACCACTAATTTTGGTTTGGTTTCCATTTGATCTAAAACACTGCTTTGAACTAAGGGATGCAAGTTACCTAACATCACAATTTCGGCGTTTTTATAATCTTGAGGAACTTTTGGTTGAAAATCAGCCAAAACATTAAGTTCTGTAACCAAAGTATCTCTAGAATTTAAATCATTATGATACAACCCACTCCAAAAGAATGTTTTACCTCCTTTTACAACTTCTATCCCTGAAATATCAATATTTCTATCTACTAATAAATCCAAATATTCTTGAGGAAAATCATCGCCAACTACAGAAACTATAGCAGATTTTACATTAAAAAAAGAAGCGGAGATACCAATATAAGTGGCTGCTCCACCAAGAATTTTATCTGTTTTCCCAAAAGGAGTTTCAATGGCGTCGAAAGCTACTGTTCCAACAATCAATAATTTATTCATAAATAGTTTCAATATAGGTGATTCGAATTAAGGCGCAAAGATAGTTTATAAGTTTTAGAGTTGCAAAGGATGAAGCTCTCAAAGTTTTCACAAAAAAAAGATGCTCTTTAAAACTAAATCACAACTACTGTAAAGATCTAATAATAGTTCTAAAAATAAAAAAATCATAAAAAAAGTCTGAAAAATAAATCTCAGACTTTTTAGTATATAATGTTTATTAAATCAAAACTTTAAACCCTTATTATTCTTTGTATTTGGCATCTACATCAGCCGTTAAAGCTTTCAAAAATTTCTCAATATCGTTGATATCGGCATCTGAAAGCTCTTTATTGAGCTGAATTTTTCCCATTACTTTTATAGCTTCCTTGAGTGAAGCAACAGAACCGTCATGAAAGTAAGGATACGTCTTTTCGCTATTTCTTAAACTTGGAGTTTTAAACATAAATTGGTCCCCTTCTTTTTTAGTTCTATCATAAAGTCCCATATCTATTTTTTTGCTGTGTGTCAATTTAGCATAATCGCCATACACTCCAAATTTTTGCATCAATTGACCTCCTACCGCAACTCCACTATGACAAGTAATACAGCCATTGTCGATAAAGGCAGTTAATCCTTTTTTCTCTTGATCATTTAAGGCTTTTTCATTGCCATCTAAGTAATCGTCAAATTTACTTTTTGGATTTAATTGGCGCTCAAATGCCCCAATAGCGTTAGTTAAATTTGCAAAAGTTATGGGTTCTTTATCATTTGGAAAAACGATCTTAAAAGCGGCTTGATATTCAGGCAGATCTCTTACCTTTTTTTCTAAAAAAGCTTCGTTTGGAATTCCATGTTCAACTGGGTTTAATAACGGCCCTCCAGCTTGTTCCTCAACATCTTTGGCACGACCATCCCAAAATTGCATTGCATGTAATGAAGCATAAATTACCGAGGGAGAGTTTCTTCCTCCTAATTGTTTGGTGTCTCCAAGTGAAAACGATTTGTTATCAACCCCATAAGTTGCCAAATTATGACACGAATTACAGCTAACAGTTCCGTTTTTTGACAAAGCTTTATCAAAATACAACTTTTTCCCTAAATCAATTTTATTTTGAGCAATCGTCACAGGCTCTATAGTTGAAATGGATTTAAAAAAATTATTTGCTTTTTTTGCGAGTTCTGATTTCTCAATTATTGGCTTTATTGAGAAATCTTCTTTAGTTTCTTTTTTGCAACCAAAAAAAACTAACCCTAGGATAATAAAAACTAACTTTTTCATTTTAATAAATTTTATTATTCAAAGTTAGATTAGAACTTAGTAGAATACAAATTACAAACACTTGCTAGATAATCCTTTAAGCAAACATTAAGACTACAAAAAAGTACTTTTTGAAATTACTACAAAAATCAATATTTAGTACATTTAAAGAAAGAGAACAAGTCAAATATTATTTTATTCTAAAATGTACATTGAACTTAAATTAGATACTTTCATAGTAACAATTATATTAGAATTGAAATATACAACAATAAGTAATTTGCATTTAGAAATGCAATTTTGTTGAAAAAAAATTGGTTCCCAATCATATATTAAAACACAAACAAATCACAACAATTTTCCCTCTACATTTTCATAAAAAGCATCAACAGAAAGGCTTTTTTGCATAGAAGCCATAACAGCCAATTCATCACACCTTTCATTTTGGGGGTGATTATTATGTCCTTTAATCCATTTAAAATCGACTTTATGTTTTCTATAAACAATGAGAAATCTTTTCCATAAATCCGCATTTTTTCTATCTGCAAAACCTTTTTTCTCCCATCCCAAAACCCATTTTTTTTGCACAGAATCTACCACATATTTAGAATCAGAGATTACTAAAACGCTCGTATTATCATTTTTTAGTTTTTCTAAACCCACAATAACACCTAACAGTTCCATTCTATTGTTAGTAGTATAGCGAAAACCCTCATAGAATTCTTTTTTATAAGGTTTACCAACCCATTCCATGACTACACCATAACCGCCATTTCCAGGATTCCCTTTTGCAGCTCCATCCGTATATATATGTACATCGTAATTCAAAGTCAGAGATTTCAAGTTAGAGGTTTGAAGTAGCGGTAAGAAGTTTTTCAATAACCTCAGGAAAATATTCTTGCTCCAGGGTATGAATTTTTATAGCTACTGATTCTGGTGTCTCATTATCAGCAAGCAAAACACTTTGTTGAAATATAATATTTCCTTCATCATAATTTTCATTTACATAATGAATGGTTATTCCAGTTTCTTTTTCTTTATTTTCAACTACAGATTTGTGAATATTCATACCGTACATTCCTTTACCACCAAACTTTGGTAATAATGCAGGATGTATATTTATAATCTTATTTGGGTAAGCAAAGATCAAATTTTGAGGAAATTTTAATAAAAAACCAGCTAAAACAATTAAATCAGGCTCAAAGTTATTAACTTTTTGTAATACTATTCCTGAATTTAACTCGTCTTTTGAAAAAATTACTGTTGAAACTTGTAGCTTATTTGCTTTCTGAATAACGGACGCAGTAGAATTATTTGTAAAAACTGCCACTACAGTTCCTGTAGATTTTTTTGCAAAAAAATTAATAATATTTTCAGCGTTAGTACCCGATCCAGAAGCAAATATCAGTATTTTTTTCATAATTATTTTTTATAAATTTATGCAAAAAAAGGAATAAAAAACGAAAATAAATAGGTTTGCGAAATCTTTGTTGAAATAAATTTTATAAATTAGTAGTCATATTTATTAACTAAATAGTTGTTTTAAAATAAAGTTGTTTTATTTTTGCCAACAAATTAAATTCTAAAATTAAAAGATTATGTCAGACATTGCATCAAGAGTAAAAGCGATTATCGTAGACAAATTAGGTGTTGACGAAAACGAAGTTGTAACAGAAGCAAGCTTCACTAATGATTTGGGAGCTGACTCATTAGACACTGTTGAGCTTATTATGGAATTCGAAAAAGAATTTGATATTCAAATTCCAGATGATCAAGCAGAAAACATCGCTACTGTAGGTCAAGCTATCTCTTACATCGAGGAAGCTAAAAAATAATAATGACACACCCGATTTCTAAAAATTTAAAATTTTAAGAATCGGGTGTTCTTATTTTAATAAAAAATTTTTCGATTGAATTTCAATCAAATTACATACATAATAATACCCATGACTCTTTTAGTTACTCTTTTTAGTATAGAAAGCATGGGCTTTATTTGTTAAAAGATAACAAAAATAAAAACGTTATGGTTTTAAGAAGAGTTGTTGTAACAGGCCTTGGTGCTCTTACTCCCATTGGAAATACTATAGAAGAATATTGGAATGGACTTATTAACGGTATCAGTGGAGCTGCACCGATAACTTACTTTGATGCTTCAAAATTCAGAACTCACTTTGCTTGCGAATTAAAAAACTTCAATGTTGAAGATTTTATAGAACGCAAAGAAGCTCGTAAAATGGACCGATATGCGCAATATGCGATGGTTTCATCTGAAGAAGCTATGAAAGATGCAAATTTTAATCTAGACACTATAGACAAAGATCGTGCTGGAGTAATTTGGGGATCTGGAATTGGCGGATTAGAAACTTTTCAAATTGAAGTCCTAAATTTTGCTGCAGGTGATGGAACTCCAAAATTCAATCCTTTCTTTATACCTAAAATGATTTCGGATATTGCTTGTGGGCATATTTCTATAAAATATGGATTTAGAGGCCCTAACTTTGCAACCGTTTCAGCTTGCGCTTCATCAACAAATGCTATTATTGACGCCTTCAACTATATTCGTTTGGGTCATGCCGATATTATGGTAACTGGAGGTTCAGAAGCCGCAGTAACAATTGCTGGTATGGGAGGTTTTAATGCAATGCATGCCTTATCTACAAGAAATGATGATCCAAAAACTGCTTCTAGACCAATGGACAAAGACAGAGATGGTTTTGTACTTGGAGAAGGTGCTGGAGCATTAATTTTGGAAGAATACGAACACGCTGTAGCCCGTGGCGCAAAAATTTATTGCGAAATTGGTGGTGGCGGTATGTCTGCAGATGCATACCATATAACTGCTCCACATCCAGAAGGATTGGGCGCCAAAAATGTAATGCTAAACTGCTTAAGAGATTCTGGTTTGCAACCAACCGATGTTGATGGTGTAAACATGCACGGAACTTCAACTCCATTAGGAGATTTAGCAGAATCAAAAGCGATTCAACATGTATTTGGAGAACATGCTTATACCATGAATTTGAATTCCACAAAATCAATGACAGGGCATTTACTAGGTGCTGCTGGAGCTATAGAAACCATTTCATCCATATTATCATTAAAGCATGGTATCGTCCCTCCAACTATTAATCATTTTACAGATGATAAAAACATTGACACTAAATTAAACTTTACATTTAATGTAGCTCAAAAAAGAGAGATGAATGTGGTAATGAGTAATACCTTTGGTTTTGGCGGACATAATGCATGCGTATTAGTTAAAAAATTAGATTACAAATCATAAATGCGTATAGTTAGAAAAATATTCTCAAAATCCCGTTCTCTTGAAGACGGGATTTTTTTTGATGCTATTCAACCCATTCTAGGTTTCAATCCCGTTAACTTAGAATGTTATAAAAAAGCATTCACTCATCGTTCCTCAAATCGCCTTGATTTAAAAGGAAATCCAATTAATTATGAAAGACTTGAGTTTTTAGGTGACGCCATGTTAAGTGCAGTAATTGCGGCTTATTTATTCAATGAAGCACCTTTAGGAGATGAAGGATATTTGACTAAGATGCGTTCTAAAATTGTCAGCAGAGAACATTTAAATGAATTGGGAAAAGATTTGAACTTGATAAAATTTGTTGAAAGTAAAGTCCCTGTACAACATTTTGGCGAAAACATCCATGGTAACATATTTGAATCTTTAATTGGTGCTATCTATTTGGACAGGGGATATGAATATTGCGAAAAATTCATTCAGAAGAGAGTTATCATTCCATATGTAGATATTGCTCGTCTTGAAGGAAAAGTAATCAGCTATAAAAGCCTCGTAATAGAATGGTGTCAAAAAGAAAAAAAACTGTTTCACTATGATATTTTTGAAGACAATGCTATAGATGGGCAACGGTTGTTTGGAGTAAAACTAAGTATTGATGATAAAGTCATTGCTAAAGCTAGAGCTACTTCAAAAAAGAAAGCAGAAGAAAAAGCATCCCAACGAGCTTACTTTGCATTTCAAGAGAAAATTGACAGAAAATAACTATTCTATTATCAATACTACATCGTTTTCGTTAATAAAATATCAAAATCCTAGCCATCAAGCATCCTTTTGCTAAATTAGAAATAGTATCTTTACATCTTATTTTTTAATGAAATGGCAATTCATAAACTAGATTTTGGCGAATTTGACGAAATAGATTATAGTTTAATTGCTATTCACACCACATTAGAGGATTACAGATTGGCTTATTTTATTAATCAAGGGCTTCATGTAAATCTGAATAAATCTATAAAAGATATTCAGATTGCTGTTAAAGAAGGAGAAGCTCATTTTTCTAGATTTCATTATTATGAAAAAAAGAAAGAAATCACATGGGATTTGATACAGAATAAAAACGAAGTCATTCAACAACAAAATGAAGAAAACCAAAGTTTATTTTCGAATGTTAATATAGAAGTTGCTACAAAAGTATTTATGCTTCCAGAATTTAAAAAAGTAGATTACTTTTTAAAAATAGAAAACACCGATGAGAGTTTGAATCTTTTGAAAATACAAAATACATTGAATTCAATAGAAAACATATCGACAATATATATAGTCGATACTAATAAAATAAAATCTAAAAACAATTTAATTTTTTAATACAAATGCTTACAAACAAAAAAACCAAAATTGTAGCCACACTTGGGCCTGCATGTAGTACACGAGAAATCATAAAAGACATGATTGAGGCAGGTGTAAATGTATTTAGAGTAAATTTTTCACATGCTGATTATGAAGATGTAAAAAATAAAATAAACATTATTCGTGGAATAAACGAAGAATTTGGATACACTACAGGAATTCTTGGAGATTTACAAGGGCCAAAACTTCGAGTTGGAGTAATGGAAGACGGAGTAGTTGTAAATGATGGAGATCTTATCACTTTCACCACTGCAGAAGACATTCTTGGTACATCTAAGAAAGTTTTTATGAAATATAAAAACTTTCCTAATGACGTAAATCCTGGCGAAAGAATATTACTTGATGATGGAAAATTAATTTTCGAAATCGTTGAGACAGATAAAAAAACAGAGGTAATAGCACGTGTTATCCAAGGAGGAGAATTAAAATCTAAGAAAGGAGTTAATTTACCAAATACAAAAATTTCTTTGCCTGCAATGACAGAGAAAGATGTAGCTGATGCAAAATTTGCTATTGAACAAAAATTAGATTGGATTGCTCTTTCTTTTGTAAAAACTCCAAGAGATTTACAAGATTTACAAGACCTAATTGCTGTACACTCTGAACATAAAATTCCTATTATTGCAAAAATCGAAATGCCAGAAGCATTAGAAAACATTGATAGAATTGTTGCCTATTGTGATGCTTTGATGGTAGCTAGAGGGGATCTAGGAGTTGAACTTCCTGCACATGAAGTACCATTAGTTCAAAAAGAATTAATTCGAAGAGCAAAAACTGCAAGAATTCCAGTTATTGTTGCCACACAAATGATGGAAACAATGATCACTAGTTTGACTCCTACTCGTGCTGAAGTAAATGACGTAGCTAACTCTGTAATGGATGGAGCTGATGCAGTAATGCTTTCTGGAGAAACAGCAGCAGGTAATTATCCAGTTCAAGTAATTCAAAAAATGACTCAAATCATTGAAGCAGTTGAAGATTCTCCGCTTATTCAAGTACCTCAAAATTCTCCACAAGTAAGAACAAATCGTTTTATAACAAAAACTGTTTGTCAGCATGCAGCGATTATGGCTAATGTAATTAAAGCTAAGGCAATCTGTACATTAACAAATAGTGGATATACTGCATTTCAAATTTCAGCTTGGAGACCATCAGCACATATTCTTGTATTTACATCTAATAAAAGAATTTTAACTCAACTTAACCTATTATGGGGAGTAAAATCATTCTATTATGAAAAATCTGTAAGCACTGACGATACTGTAACCGATGTTAACAATATTGTTAAAGATAAAGGATATGTAAAAAAAGGCGATTTCTTGATCAACTTGGCCGCTATGCCGATTACTGACAAAGGAATGGTAAACACCTTAAGAGTTTCAGAAATAGAATAACTTTTGGTACATAAAAATTGTAAAACCGTCTTGATTTTAAAAATTCAAGACGGTTTTTGCATTTAAATTTTTAATTATTTTTACAAGAAATAAATCTTCCCTCAATGAATCGTTTTATATTCTTTTGTATTTTTTTATTAATGTCATTCCATTTAATTGCTCAAAACAATTCAAATGTATTATTGATTGAAATAGACAAAACCATAGAAAACAAAACGTATTATACCCAAAAGAAAGAACACAAGATTACTCAGCTCAAAGCATTTTTAAAACATACTACTAGTCTAGAGCAAAAATATGATATAACGAGAAAATTATACAATGATTACCAGTCGTATCAATCTGATTCTGCTTTGGTTTATGCCAGAAAGAATTTTCAAATAGCGGAAAATCTAAACGAACCTGAAAAATTAAATCAGGCCAAATTGAATCTCGTGTCCATAATGGGAACATTGGGTATGTACAAAGAAGGAATTGATGTACTGAATGCCATAAATATTGCATCTACGCCCAATTTAAAAGGTTCTTTTTATGGTATGACTAGAGTCATTTATGGACAAATGGCCGATAATGCATCCTCGCAACAAGAAAAAGAAAAATATCTTTTGCTTTCCAAACAATACCGAGATTCCTGTGTGGGTTATTACCCAACAAATACGGTACCATACATTATCGCTAAGGCTGATTGGTATTTAGACCATGCCAAACAGAACGAAACGCTAGATTTATTACTTCCTTTTTTTTCAAAAATTCATCAAAACGACCCCAATCGGGCTATTATATCTTATATCATTTCACAAGCCTACAAGCAGAAAAAAGATAGAAAACTGGAAAAAAAATGGCTTAGCATTTCGACATTATCGGATTTGCAATTGGACAAAAAAGAATACATTTCGTTACGATCATTAGCGTTCCTGCTTTATGAAGAGGGTGACATTGAGCGATCCTATACCTATATAAAACGTTCTCTTGACGATGCTGTTTTTTGTAATGCCCGCTTGAGAACGTACGAGATTTCTAAGATGTTGCCTATTATCAGCGAATCCTATCAGAAACAAAACGAAACCAACAGATTTCAATTGGTTCTATTTCTAGTTAGTGCAGGCATTTTGGTACTTATTTTGCTTGCACTCTTGTTTTTATTATCCAAACAAATGAAAAAATTGTCAACGGCAAAAAAAGATTTAAGTTTCGCTAATAATAAACTTTCAGAATTGAACGATCAACTAAACACATTTAATGAAAAATTAAATCTTTCGAACAACACCTTGACGGAAGCTAATTTTTTGAAGGAAATATACATTGGTCGCTATATGGATCAATGTTCCGATTATTTAGGAAAACTGGATGAATACCAACGAAAACTAAATGTATTGGCAACTACCGGAAAAATTAAAGATTTGGTAAGTGCAGTAAAATCAAAAGAATACATTGAAAATGAACTGAAAGACTTTTATACCAACTTTGACCGAACCTTTTTGCAACTCTTCCCTAATTTTATTCGTGATTTTAATACTTTATTAATTTCAGAAGAAACCATTCAACTAAAGGAAGGTGAACAACTCAATACCGAGTTGAGAATTTTTGCACTCATTCGTTTGGGGATAAAAGATAGCGCTAAAATTGCTGTTTTTCTTCGTTATTCCATTTCTACCATTTACAATTACCGATCACAACTCAAAAACAAATCGGCTGGGCCAAGAGAAGAATTTGAAGAAAAAGTAATGCGAATTGGAACAAGCAATAAATAAAACGCTTCATCTAAGAATTTATTGGATTTAAATTTATCCTAATTTAAAATATATTTTTACTTCATTACCACTTTTTTTTAAATCAAAATAATTTTAAAGTATTGATTTTTAGTATTTTTAAGTTATTTTTAAAAATCACAATCTACTTTTTTAAAGTGACAAATTTTTTTAAACTACAAAGCATCTACTTTTACTTTCACGAAAACGATATCTCACTTTAGCACCTTGATAAATCGTTTTCGTAAAAGCCATTCGAAAAATCAACCTCTAATTATTTTTTTAAAATGAAACATTTACTTTATACAGCGCTGTTCTGCTTTTTGGTTTTGCAGTCTGCGAATTCCCAACAGTTGAAATCTCCTAATGGAAAATTCACGATGGACTTTACATTACAAAATGACGGCACTCCAAGTTATAGTTTAAACTATAAAGACAAAGCGGTTATAAAACCAAGTAAATTAGGACTTGAACTTAAAAATGATAAAAAATCATTGTTGAATGATTTTACTATAATTGATAGCAAAACTGCCACTTTTGATGAGACTTGGAAACCCGTTTGGGGAGAAGTGGAAAATATTAGAAATCAATATAACGAACTGGCTGTTACGCTAAACCAGAAAGAAACAGATAGACAAATCATCGTCCGTTTTCGATTGTTTAATGATGGATTGGGCTTTCGATATGAATTTCCAACCCAAAAAAACTTGGTATATTTTGTTATAAAAGAAGAAAGAACACAATTTGCTATGACGGGAGACCATACTGCATATTGGATTCCGGGAGATTATGACACCCAAGAATACGATTACACCATTTCGAAATTATCTGAAATAAAAGGATTAACTGAAAAAGCTAAAACCAGTAATTTATCGCAAACCTCCTTTTCTCCAACTGGCGTTCAAACTTCTCTAATGCTGAAAACAGCAAATGGAATATACATCAATTTACATGAAGCGGCGTTGATTAATTATTCCTGTATGCACTTGAATCTGGATGATAAAAATATGGTTTTTGAATCTTGGTTAACTCCTGATGAAAAAGGAGATAAAGGGAACATTCAAGCTCCAATGCATTCGCCTTGGCGTACCATTATCGTGAGTGATGATGCTCGAGAAATTCTGGCTTCCAAAATGACTTTAAACTTGAATGACCCTTGCAAAATTGAAGATACTTCTTGGATAAAACCCATAAAATATGTTGGTGTTTGGTGGGAAATGATTAGCGGAAAAAGTTCCTGGTCGTACACCGATGAATTTCCCTCGGTACAATTGGGTGTTACTGATTATTCTAAAGCAAAACCAAACGGAACACATGGTGCTAATAATGCCAATGTGAAAAAATACATTGATTTTGCTGCTGCTAATGGATTTGGTGCTGTATTGGTTGAAGGTTGGAACGAAGGTTGGGAAGATTGGTTTGGTCATTCTAAAGATTATGTTTTTGACTTTGTAACGCCTTACCCCGATTTTGACGTGAAAGGCATACAAGAATATGCAAAATCCAAAGGTGTGAAAATGATTATGCACCATGAAACCTCCGGATCGGTTCGTAACTATGAACGTCATATGGATCAAGCGTACCAATTTATGAAAGACAATGGATACGATGCGGTAAAAAGTGGTTATGTAGGGAGCATCATCTCTAATGGAGACAATCATTACAATCAATTTATGATAAACCATTATCAATATGCCTTAGAAAAAGCAGCTGATTATAAAATTATGGTTAATGCCCATGAAGCAGTTCGCCCAACGGGTATTTGCAGAACTTACCCAAACCTAATTGGCAACGAATCTGCTCGAGGAACAGAATATCAAGCTTTTGCTGGATCCAAACCAAACCATGTAACATTATTGCCTTTTACTCGATTAATTGGTGGCCCAATGGATTATACTCCCGGTATTTTTGAAATGGATTTAAGTAAATTTAGTCCCAACAATAAATCGCACGTAAACAGCACGATTGCCAATCAATTGGCTTTATATGTAACCCTTTACAGCCCGTTGCAAATGGCTGCCGATTTTCCTGAACACTACAATAAATTTCCGGATGCATTTCAGTTCATTAAAGACGTAGCTGTAGATTGGAGCGAAAGCAATTATTTGGAAGCTGAGCCTGGTCAATATATTACCGTAGCCCGAAAAGCAAAAGGAACCAACAACTGGTTTGTTGGGAATGTAAATGGTTATGAACCTCGTACTTCAAGTATCAATTTTTCATTTTTAGAAAAAGGAAAAAAATACACAGCCACGATTTATGCTGATGGGAAAGACGCTAATTACAAAACAAATCCACAGGCTTATACCGTTCGAAAAATAGAGGTAACCAATACTTCTAAACTTTCTCAACTAAGTGCAGCTGGAGGCGGTTACGCAATAAGCATCATTCAAAATAAGAAATAATTTTTTCCTAATCCGAACGGATTAAAAAAAGTGAACCATTAAGACATTAAGCTTCATTAAGGATTAAAAACTTAATGAGCCTTAATTTCTTAATGGTTTAAAATTTTAAAGTTTATATTATTTATCTCCATAAATCTGAACATCATCTATTTGAAAAGCGCCATCCAAAGCAAGGTTTTTTCCTGAGCCTGTGTACTTGAAAGCAATGTTTATTTTTCCAGTATACGATGACAAATCAACTCCTCCCGAACCCACAAACTGATACCAAGGCGTAGCTTGTTTAGGCAATACAACTTTTAGCGAAATCCAAGTGGCTTTGTCAATATTCAAACCATCAAAATTTTGGGAAACATAAACTTCGAGTGAATTTAATGACGAATCCACATCTAAGTGATGTTGCGCCGATCTAAAAGTGAGTACTTCTTTGGTATGCAAATCCATATCAATTTTTGGAGAAATCAGCCATGCAATATTGGATACTACTTTGGTTCCTGTAGTATTGAATTCGGCATAACCATTGCCTGCATACACGGTTCCCAACCAATATTTCGTTCCTTTTTGCACCAAATTTGTCCAACCTGAAAGATTGAGTTTGGTATTGGTTTCCACACTTTGGAAATTTTCTGCAAAGAACGGAACTACAGCCGTTCCTGTAAACTCAACATCTTTTTCAAATCGTGCCAACAATTGATAATCCGAGCCAAACTTGGTCAAAACGCCTCGTACTTTTCCACTTCCGTCGGGAACAATTTTATCTGCAAAATCAGCAAAACTACTGGTTCTAAATAACACTTGATTTCCCAATCTATCGGTCAAACTCCAGTTGGTCGCTCCACCAACATCGTTCGATTCTTCGTAATAATGGCGTCCAATGGCATCAGAAGTAAATTGCACATCAGACAATTCTACCAAGGTATTTATATTGGCATCCTGCAACAAATCAGGAATAGAAACAGGACGCACTAAAAGTTCCTCACTCACCATTGTGCAAGAAGCGTTCAGTACTTTTTTATAATCATTTGGAGAAATTCTACCCACACCTCCTTCATTGTACGTATTGACGTAAATGCTTCCTATTCGCATCCCTCCAAAATTAACATCCGTATATTGATCTTTCATTTTGATATAGACTTTATTACCCAATCTAAAATCAATATAAGTGTACGAAGCATCTACAGGAACACTAAAACCTACTGCTGGGGTTGCGGCTGTAGCCAAAGTTTGAAACGAAATGGTCTTAAAAAAATTTCCAGCCTCATCGCTCGAAATCACATACGCTTCAATAATATCATCGTACGTATATTGTGTTACAATGGAACCTGTAACGGCTCGAACTTCTTCAACGGTGCGGTTTACTTTCAAATCGGGTTGGGTGCAAGTTAATTTTGGTATATCAAATTCTTCTGTAGCACAACTGCCAAAAGTCAATGTAATTCCTAAAAAAACAGTATAGAATTTTAAGTTCATATTCTTTTATTTTAAAATTTATAAATTGATGTACAGGTTTACAAAATACGTTCTCCCATAACCGTAAAAATATTTGTTTCCAAAATTGGGAGTTCCACTAGAAACATCTTGATTGAATTGTCTGAAATTGGCATTTCGAGCTTGCTCATACCCTCCGGTTTTATACGTTAGATCCAAAACATTATTTACTGTAGCAAAAAGTCCAATATTCTTTCCCTTTATTTTCCATGATTTTCCGCCTGAAATATTTAACAAAGTTGTTGGATCAAATACTTCTTGTTTTAATAATTCCCTCGCTCTTTCTTCTGAGGCTTCTGGAAAATTAAAACCACTAGCTGGATTTTTATAAAAAGTTGCCGTTCTGGAAATAGGAGAAATATCTATAAAACTGTCAGCCAAATAATTGAAGTTGGCACCAATCCACCAATATTTTGGATCTCTGTATTCGATTCCTAATGCAAAAGCTTGCTGGGGCATTCCCGCCTGATGGTAATTTTTTAATGATGCTGTTCCAAAATCAAATACCGGATTTGGATTTTCAGAAGTTGCCTGAGCATCATTGGTAATCGTAACATTCGGGTTGCTGTCAATTGTATATTGACCATATCCAGCCGAGAAATTTGCCATTAGTGTTGGGCTTAATTGGTATTGAAAACTGAATTCCACACCTAAATTTTTCTTATCCAAATGTTTCAAAGTCTGACTCACAAAAGCGTCTGTATTGGCATATCCTGCTCCATCATCAAAAATTCCCTCGGCATAAAAGAACGAAGTTTGAGTGATGTTCTTTATTTTGGCATAAAAAAGAGTGAGACGGGTTTGCCATTTTGGAGTCCTGTAAAAATAACTCGCATCCAAACTGCTTATATTTTCACTTTCTAAACCAGAAACAACCGAATTGTTCAATCTCGAATTTGGAAATGTATTCCTGATAGTTGGTGCATTAGAAAGATACGCTCCATTAAAATTCAATTGTTGTTTACCAGAAATTTTGAAAAGTATTCCACCTTTAAATCCAAAATTCTCAAATTGAACTTTCTCACTTTTCCCGAAAGAATTGGTTGAATAAATTCCGTTTTGGTACAAGCCTTCTCTTTGATAATTGGTGCTTATAAAATTTTGAGCCAAATAAAAATCAACTTTGTCATAGGTGAATTTAAAGTTGGTAAAAAGGTTTAACGTATTTGCATTGTAATTAAAGTTGTAACCATATTTATCTCCCTCCACAACCTGTCTATCGGGATGATTCAAATCGGATTGCGCTTGACTTCCATTATAAAAAACATCTAAATCGTCAAAATACAAACCTCCCAGTAAGTCCGTTAATTGTTGGTAATTATGTGATTTTAAATGGCTGTAAAAACCACCGGCTGTCAAGAAAAGATTGTCACTTATTTGCGAATTGAAAGTCGAAGCAGCCGTTGTCGTTTGGTCATCTGTACGATCTTCATATAAAACGTAATTGCTTTTGGCGGGAGCATATCCTGTTATTTGACCGTTTGCATCTATAATTGGAGTTTGATTTGCAAAATACAGGGCCTTCCAATCAATTTGATTATTGGCTAAAAACTGTTCCTTGCTTTTGCCCGCATTTACATAATCTGGAGTAAATTCTCCTGAAAACGAACCATTATCTGGTGCATACTGGGAACTATAATAACTCGGCATCTCTCTGTAATACGTTGGATCCGGACTATTACTGTTTTGGTAATCAATATTGCTGTTGATGATTTTTCCAAATTGATATGTCAAACTTGAATTTAGAGTCGTAAATTCATTAATTGCATAAAAATGATTCAGCATCAAGATGGGTTCCTCGATAGTTTTTATTCTGGCATTTCGCTTTTTTCCTTCATGCCAACCCCAATAAGAGTTGTAGTTGTAGCTTGTTAATTCTGTGACTTCAGCGGTATTTGGTGAATTTTTGGCTCGTGAATTGGGTGTGTAAAATCCTGAGAAATTTAATGAATGATGGTCGCTTATTTTCTTTTCAACACTAACAAAACCCGCTAAAGCTTTATAATTGGTTCCTTCAAAATACCCTTCTTCGGCCCAGCGAGTTCCTGCTGAAACCACAAATGCCCACCCTTTGCTATTCATTCCAGAAGCATAAGTACCTACCATTCGCCAAGAATAATTGGTATTGGTTCCTGTAAAAGAAAGAATCGTCCCTGGCTTATAAATCGAAGCTCTAGTATTAATTTCTTGTGTTCCCAAAATCCCTCCAAAAGCATAATCCGAAGGAAAGGAACCCACAGTAAATTCCTGATTCCGAACCACATTATTCAACCCACCCCAGTCCCCCCATTGTGGTCTTCCGTCAAACAGTTTGTTCATTGTAACCCCATTAATCATGGTCGTTGCAAATTGACTGTCTAACCCCCGAATTCTAAAGCGAGCCTGTCCCCAATTGAAAGCTGCGGCTTGCTGAAAAGCATCTCTGGAAGATTGTAAAAGCCCCGAAGTGCTTTCGGAACCACTATTATCATCACTCAAATCACTTTCAAGAAGTATAATTATTCCTGTTTGTTGTTCTGATGTTTGATTGTCTTCTAATGGAATAGTACCCAAATCTACCATTTCATCTTTGATAATAACAACTGGCAGTATCATATCCTTAAACCCTTGACTGTGCAAAAGCAACAATTGATTTCCGGGGACTACTGCATAAAAACTAAAAATACCATCAGTTGTTGTGAGTTGCATCAACTGCGTATTTTCAATCGTAACCACTACATTTTCTAATGGTTTTTGAGTTTTAGCATCAATAATTTTCCCTTTAATTCCAGTTGGTTTTTGTGAAAACACAAAAGTAATTTTCAATAAAAAAAGCATTCCTAACAAAGATTTACCCATACTTATTTTGTAAACTTATTTGGATACAGCAAGTGGCGCATCCAAGAATTAGATTCGTTTAAAAAAGTAGGTTCTAACCTCAACTGTGTGGGTTTTATCAAATAGAGACTTTTATCAAAATAAATTTTGATAAATAATAAACCATTAAGGAATTAAGATTCATTAAGCCATTGTAACCTTGATGAATCTTAATTCCTTAATGGCTTAGAGTTTTAAATTTAATCTTAAATTTAAAAACCCCACACAATTCGTGGTAGAACCAAAAAGAAAAAAAAGTTTTGGAAAAAATGTGGTATTTTGAATTTTCAATCAAAAAAATAACATCCGATTGAAATTCAAGCGATAAACTTAAGTAAAAAACTATTAAGTTGTATGTAAAAAGTAATTATTTTCTTTGTTTTTTAATTAATTGTCTTAATTCTGCTTACCATAAATGCAATGAAAACACCAAAAATGCCAATAAAAGCAAAGGAATAACGCAAACTAGAAGCTTCTGCAATATATCCTATCATAGGTGGTCCCATTAGAAAACCAAGAAAACTTACACTAGAAACAGCTGTTAAAGCTTCACCAGTAGGTATCGTTGGATGTTTCCCTGCAATACTATAGAGAGTAGGAACTATTGTTGAAACCCCTAAACCAATAACCATAAAAGCAATCATTGAAGGTATCAAATATGGAAATATAACCGCTGTAAAAAAACCGGATGAAATCATAATTCCACTAATTTGCATTACCGTTTTTCGTCCAAATTTATTGATTAATTTGTCTCCAAAAAAACGACCGCTGGCCATCATAATCATAAAAGAGGTGTACCCTAAAATCACTAAAGCTCCAGGAACTTTGACTATATCTTTAAAGAATACGCCACTCCAATCAAACATGATTCCTTCGCTAGCCATACTACAAAATCCAATAATACCAAGTAAAACTAAAGTCGTATCTGGTTTTCGGAATCCCTTTTTCTTCTCTGTTTTAATAGTTTCTTTGGCTTTAATTAAGAATTTAAAGTTGAATGCTATCAACAAAAAAGCAATGAAAGCAACAATAAGAAAATGAGAATACGTACTAAGACCTAATGCTAACATTCCCAATCCTACCAATGCACCAGTAAATCCAGCCATACTCCACATTCCATGAAAGGAAGACATAATGGTTCTTTTAAAAAGTCCTTCGGTATAAACCCCCTGTGTGTTTACAGAAATGTTCGTTAGGTTACTAAAAACTCCAAAAAAGTACAATCCAAGAGCAAGTTGCCATGCATTTTGTGCCAATCCCAAATTAGTCAAACTAATCGCATACATCAAAATAGAAAAAAGTAAAATACGATGACTACCAAAACGAGTTACTAATTTACCAGAAAAATACATCATCGATAACTGACCAACAGGCAAAGCAAACAGAATGGTTCCTAATTGACCATCACTTAAATGCAGATCCGATTTGATAGTTGGAATTCTACTTGCCCAAGTAGCGAAACACAATCCCATAGCAAAATAAAACATAGAAACTGCTCCACGAATTCTAAATAAATAAGAGGCTTTTGCATCCTTATATATTTTCTTGTATTTGCCTTTGGGCTGAGAACTACCAATAAGATCTAAATCTGTCAAAATGTTTGTTTTTGGGATTGTGGTCATCAAAAATACAAAAAGAAACATTTCAAAGGCGCAAACCCATCAGTAAGTATTATTTATAACGTTATTGTTAGAAAATAAATCCAATTCTATCCAAAGTAAAAATCATTTACTTCGTCAGTTCGCAAAAGCTCGTGTGGGGGTGCCCCCGTTGAGCAAAGGAGCTAATTTTTAGTACCGCTTATTCCGCTCCTTTACTCAACGGGGTCGGGCTATTGCCGTTACTTCGGTAACTTGGCGCTATCCCTCACCCAAACTGCAAAACGAGATATTGAGTATTAAAAACATCATTCCTTCAACCCAATAATTTTCCCTTGAGCATTACTTTCAATAGCAGCTTCTATTATTTGCATTACCTGCAAACCTTCTTGAGCAGTAACTGGTTCTTTGGTATCATTCACAATCGAATGATAAACACCATCAAAAAAGTCATAATAATTTCCCTGCAGTGTTGGAATTTTATCTTTAATAATTTTCCCGTCAATCTCCGTATGCAACAATCCTTCGTTACCAGAAACTTCTTTCCCCCATGAATCAAGGTTTGGTTTCTTTCCGAGCTTTAATTCGTCTTCTTGCACATCACCACGTGGTTTCAGGAAAGACCCTTTTTTACCGTGAATAACATACGCAGGGTTTGCTTCACGAACAAAAAAACCAGCTTTCAATCGCACTCTAAAATCCGAATAATAAAACAAAATATCTATCCAATCATCGACCAAAGAATGCTCTCGTGTGATTCGAATATCCGCAAAAACACTTTGGGGGAATCCAAATAAGGACAATGCCTGATCAATTATATGCGGTCCTAAATCCTTTAGAATGCCGGCACCAGAATTAACCGTTTCTTTATGCCCCTTCGGACTCAAAAGCGGATTATAGCGATCAAAATGAAACTCAGCTTCCACCAATTCTCCCAACACTTTATCGGTAACCACTTTTTGTACCGTTTTAAAATCACTGTCCCATCTTCGATTTTGGAAAACCGAAAGTTTTAATCCTTTTTCTTTGGCCAAATTCACCAATTCCTGAGCTTCAGCAACCGTCGTCGTAAACGCTTTTTCTACTACAGCGTGTTTCCCAGCAAGCAAAACCTGCTTAGCATATTCAAAATGAGTTCCTACCGGCGTATTTACAATGACCAAATCTATATCGTCCTGAAGTAATGTCGCAAGAGTTGGATAGCTTTTTACATTTGGATAATCCAATTGAATTAAATGTTTGCTTCTTTCCCAAGAACCAACCAATTCAAATCCAGGATGAAATTCCAAAAAAGGAGCGTGAAAAACTTTTCCAGACATCCCATAAGACAGTAATGCAGCTTTTATTTTTTGCATATTTTTTATGGTATTTTACAATCCTGCGAGGTTTCCAAAAACCTTGTAGGTATAATTAATTTAGCACCTACAAGGTCAAAAAAGACCTTGCAGGAAAATTGAATAGAAAATAATTTATCTCGTTTTGGCTCTATCGTATTGTTTTGGCCATTGAACATCAACACCTAATTCTTGCGCAAAAGTCAATCCCAAATTTGGATTTCTAAGCGATTCTCTGGCAAAGAAAACAAGATCAGCCTTCCCGCTCGCCACAATAGCTTCGGCTTGTTGAGAAGTGGTTATTAAACCAACCGCTCCAGTCAAAACCCCTGTTTCTTTTTTGATTTTTTCGGCAAAATGTACCTGATAATTAGGCGCCAAAGGAATTTGTTGATGCGATACCAATCCGCCTGAAGAAACATCAATTAAATCAACACCTTTTTCTTTTAGAATTTTAGAAAGTTGAACTGATTCTTCAGCATTCCAACCTTCATCAGCCCAATCTGTAGCTGAGATTCTAACCATCAAAGGAAATACTTTTGACCATTCAGACTGTACGGCTTGCAATACTTCCAGAAGCAACCGAATACGGTTTTCAAAAGAGCCACCATATTCATCGGTACGTGTATTAGACAAAGGAGATAAAAATTGATGCAATAAATATCCGTGGGCAGCATGAATTTCAAGAACTTGATACCCTGCTTGCTCCGCTCTTCGTGTAGCTAATTTAAAATCAGCAATAACTTTCTGAATTCCAATTTTATCCAAGGCTACAGGAGCCTGCTCATTGTCATGATACCCAATCGCACTTGGCGCAACCGTTTCCCATCCGCCTTGATTTTGAGTCAATTTTTTATTGCCGTACCACGGAGACGAGACACTGGCTTTCCTACCCGCATGAGCCAATTGTATTCCGGGAACCGAATTCTGACTAATGATAAATTTGGTGATAGCCTGTAATTTCTTGATGTGGTCATCACTCCACAACCCTAAATCGCCTGGAGAAATTCTTCCCTCGGGAGAAACAGCAGTAGCTTCCTGAATGATTAAACCAGCACCACCTGCAGCGCGGCTTCCAAGATGTACCAAATGCCAATCATTTGCAAAACCATCTTGTGCAGAATATTGACACATAGGGGAAATTGTGATTCTATTTTTGAAAACAATACTTTTTATTTGTAGACGAGAAAATAATTGTGAAGACATATATATAAGTATATTAATGTTTTAACCATTTTGAATTAAAACTAGATTTATATCTAGTAAAGTTATCGTACTAACACGAAAATAAAAATGAAAAATGAATTAATTAACAAACATTTAAAACGATACCCAAAAATATACCGTAAATAATAAAATAGAAAATAGTACTTTTGTCAGTCATTAAAGAACCGAAAATTAAAAAATGGAAATAGTTATCAAGCTTTCTCAATTTTTATTGAGCTTATCATTACTTATTATACTTCACGAATTAGGACATTTCATTCCTGCAAAATTATTCAAAACCAGAGTCGAGAAATTTTATTTATTTTTTGACGTAAAATATTCCCTTCTAAAAAAGAAAATTGGTGAAACCGAATATGGTATTGGCTGGTTGCCTCTTGGTGGTTATGTAAAAATATCCGGAATGATTGATGAAAGTATGGACAAGGAGCAAATGGCATTACCTGCGCAACCTTGGGAGTTTAGATCCAAACCGGCTTGGCAACGTTTGATTATTATGTTGGGTGGTGTAACGGTCAACTTTATACTAGCTTTCATCATATATATTGGTATGGCTTTTGTATATGGGGATTCCTATATTGCTAATTCAGATTTGAAAGATGGTGTTTTGATAGAAAACCAAGCGATGATTAATGCTGGTTTTAAAACTGGTGATAAAATAATCGCTGTTGATGGTGAAAAAATAGTACGCTTTGACAAGGAGATGAACTCAAAAGTGGTTATGGCAAAAGAAGTAGTTGTTGAACGAAATGGCGCACTACAAACGATAAAAATGCCAAATGATTTTATAGATCAACTGTCTAAATTTGAAAAATCTTCTTTACTAACTATCAGAAGCCCATTTGTTATTGGAAACATTCCTGATGAATCTTTAAACAAAGAGCTTAAAGCAAAAGACATTCTTTTGAAATTAAATGGTCAAACCACTAAGTATATTGATCAAGCCAAAGTAATTTTAGAAAACAACAAAAATAAAACAGTTACTGCAATTGTTCTAAGAGAAGAAAAACAAGTTCCTGTTCAAGTAAAAATAAATGGCGAAGGAAAACTAGGAGTACAACTTGGTGGTTTAGGTCTTGACTCTTTAGAAAAACTTGGCTATTATACCATTACACATCAAAAATACAGTTTTATGGAATCGATTCCTTTTGGCATTCAAAAAGGGAAAGATCAATTAGTAGGTTATGGAAAACAATTAAAAATGATTTTCAATCCTGAAACCAAAGCCTACAAACAAGTAGGTGGTTTTAAAGCAATATTTGATATTTTTCCAAGTTATTGGAGTTGGGAAACTTTCTGGAGCATCACAGCGATTTTATCGATTATGCTTGGTGTAATGAACTTATTGCCTATTCCAGCACTTGATGGTGGTCACGTAATGTTTTTATTATTTGAAATTGTAAGCGGTAAAAAACCAAGCGATAAATTCTTAGAGAATGCTCAAATGGTTGGTTTCGTATTACTTATCAGTCTGTTGCTTTTTGCCAATGGAAATGACATCTACAAAGCTATTGTGGGCAAGTAAAAAAGAATGTTTTTTTTGCCTTTTTTATTTGCTACATTTAAATAAAGTCATATATTTGCACCGCTTTAAAAGTGAACACACTTTCCTTCTTAGCTCAGTTGGTTAGAGCATCTGACTGTTAATCAGAGGGTCCTTGGTTCGAGCCCAAGAGAGGGAGCAATAAGCAGAAAGCCTTACAGAAATGTGAGGCTTTTTTTTTGCATAAAACCCAAATCTATGAATTGCGTTTACATTCTATATTCCGCAAAACTAAACCGCTTCTATATTGGATTTACATCTGATTTTGACACGAGGCTTGAATTTCATAAAAATGCAGAATCGCATAAATTTACTGCAAAAGCGGAAGATTGGGAATTATTCCTTAGAATTCCCTGCGCAAATAAAACACAAGGCCTGAGCATTGAAAAACACATCAAAAAAATGAAAAGCAAAACTTATATCGAAAATCTAGTAAAGTATCCAGATATTATTTAAAACTTAAAGATAAATACAAATAAGGCCTGTTAATCAGAGCCCCGATAGCTATCGGGAGGAGCAATAAGCAAAAAGACTATCAGAAATGATAGTCTTTTTTTTTGCATAAAACCCAAATCTATGAATTGCGTTTACATTCTATATTCCGCAAAACTAAACCGCTTCTATATTGGATTTACATCTGATTTTGACACGAGGCTTGATTTTCATAAAAATGCAGAATCGCATAAATTTACTGCAAAAGCGGAAGATTGGGAATTATTCCTTAGAATTCCCTGCGCAAATAAAACACAAGGCCTCAGCATTGAAAAACACATCAAAAAAATGAAAAGCAAAACTTATATCGAAAATCTAGTAAAGTATCCAGATATTATTTTAAAACTTAAAGATAAATACAAATAAGGCCTGTTAATCAAAGCCCCGATAGCTATCGGGGTTGGTTCGAGCCCAAGTCCCGATAGTTATCGGGAGGAGCAATAAGCAGAAAGACTATCAGAAATGATAGTCTTTTTTTTGCATAAAACCCAAATCTATGAATTGCGTTTACATTCTATATTCCGTAAAACTAATTATCAGGCAAAGTTTTCCTTTCTATAAATAACTCCTTTTCTTAAGCTATAAAAAATAAAACATTTTAGAACAATTTAGAACAAACACCACCCATAAAATCTACACAAGCATCAAGAGTTCAACAAGAAACCAAACGAAAGATTCCATTACGATCAATAAAAAAATTAAAAGCTAATGAGAAACATAATTTATTAAAAATAACACCCTTTTTTCTATTTAAAATACAGCAAATCCAACACCTCAAAAGGTTTTTAAAAATTTAAAAAAAATGTTTGCCACATTCAAATAAAATTATATCTTTGCACCGCTTCAAAAGTGAATCACACTTTCCTTCTTAGCTCAGTTGGTTAGAGCATCTGACTGTTAATCAGAGGGTCCTTGGTTCGAGCCCAAGAGAGGGAGCATTATTAAAAAGACTATCAGCAATGATGGTCTTTTTTTTTTGCATAAAATCCAAAACTATAAATTGTGTTTACATTCTATATTCAGCAAAACTAAAACGGATCAAGTCAAAAACGTTTCTATATTGGATTCACTTCTAATTTTGATATGAGACTTGAATTTCATAAAAACGCATAAGATTGAGAGTCATTTCCTCAGACTCCCTATAAAAACAAAGCACAAACACTAAATATTGAAAAACAAATTGAAATTTTCAAGTAATTTTCGATATAAACTTTATAACACCCATCACTAAACAAGGGTGTTGTCAATAAATTCCATTTTCCAAATGCGAAATCAAAAAAAAATTCAATCAAAAAAATTAGAATTGACAAAAAATGATTCCCTCAAAAAGAAAGTCATATAAATTACCAAATAATCACAACATTGTATTTTTTGGTGATAATAATTTAATATTTTAGTTCAAAATTAAGCTCTAAAAGCCATTTTGAATCATACTTATTAATTATTTAATACTGAGAAATATGATGAAAGTGATGCCAAAACTAAACCCAAAAGGATGGGATGAAATGTTCTCCAATGAAGGCGTGAGAGATTCCTATGCTCAAGTTCTTCAAACCTTACAAAGATTAAATCCAGAAAACCTAAACGACAAACAAATTCAGGCTTCGGATTTGTTCATGAACCAGGGCATTACATTTACAGTATATAGTGATGATGATCAAGGGATAGAAAGAATATTCCCTTTTGATATCATTCCAAGAATCATAACAAAAGCCGAATGGAGCGAAGTAGAAACGGGGATTAAACAACGTCTAAAAGCCCTTAATCTATTTTTGGAAGATGTCTATAATGGACAGCACATCATAAAAGATCGAATAATTCCTGCTTCATTAGTAGCCTCTTGTCCGCATTATATACAGGAAGTTCACGGAATAAAAGTACCTCATAACATTCATGTACATATTGCTGGAATTGATTTAATTCGTGGTGCAAAAGGTGAATTTTACGTTCTTGAAGACAACTTGAGATGTCCCAGCGGTGTGAGTTACATGTTGGAGAATCGCGAAATTACCAAACGAATTTTTCCAGACATGCTTACCTCCAACAAAGTAAGCATGGTAGGAAACTATCCAATGATATTTCATAATATACTAGTATCGCTATCTCCCCGAAATATATCCAATCCTAACGTGGTTTTACTTACACCGGGTGTCTACAATTCGGCATACTACGAGCATACTTTTTTGGCCCGCCAAATGGGAATTCCGCTTGTAGAAGGAAGAGATTTGGTAGTTAATAATAACAAAGTATATATGAAAACCACTTCGGGACTGCATCAAGTGGATGTAATTTACCGACGTTTAGATGATGATTATCTCGATCCATTGGTTTTTAAACCCGAAAGCACACTGGGCGTACCCGGACTTATTAGCGCCTATCGCCACGGCAACGTAGCATTAGTCAATGCTGTAGGTAATGGAGTTGCCGATGACAAAGCGGTCTATGCTTACGTTCCTGATATGATAAAATATTACCTTAACGAAGAACCCATACTTAAAAATGTTCCAACATACCAAATGGAAAACAAAGAAGAAAGAGAATTGGTATTTGCAAATATGGAAAATATGGTAATCAAAGAAACCAATGGCAGCGGCGGTTATGGAATGATTATGGGAAACAAAGCTTCCCAAGAAGAACTTGAAAATGGCAAAATAGCCATTCTTGCCAATCCCAGAAATTTTATCGCACAACCTATCATTCAACTCAGCACCGTTCCCTGCTTAATAGATGGCCAATTGAAATTACGCCATGTTGATCTAAGACCTTATGCTTTATGTGGACCCAATGGAGTAGAAATAGTACCTGGAGGACTTACTCGAGTCGCACTAACAGAAGGTTCATTGGTTGTAAACTCTTCTCAAGGTGGAGGAAGCAAAGACACTTGGATCATAAAGTAATTTCGTTTTAAATTTTAAAATGAATCAAAATGAAAAAGAAAATCTTAAACTCAGAAAAAAACGACAAACCAATGTTTGCTTTTTTACCAGAAATGGTTTTAACCCATTTAAACGAAGCGAAACCAAATGAACTTATAGCAGAGATTTCAGAAGAACCGATAATCCAAAAAATAACAATATCAGCAGAACCAGAAATCCCGAATTTAGAATCCAATATTGAAATTATCCCAAAAAAAGAAAAAAGAAAACCGTCTAAAACAACTCTTGAACCAATTTTGGAAAGTCCAAAAAGCAAATCAGAAGAAAATTCTATAATGCAATTTTTACATAAATTAAAAAACTACTATTATCAATTTATAAATCAAACAAAATGGAAACAAACATGTTAAGTCAAATTGAAAATCAAGCTGCTATTATAGAATCTATAATAGAATCAATTGTGGAGCCTATTATCTACAAATGTTAAAATAGAGCATCATTTAGGCACTATTCTCCAATCATTATGAACTCGCAACTATTTACGAGCTGATGATTTATGGGGTTTACCGAGGCAATTTGATAAAGTTAAGGATAAAATGATTGCAAATTTTTGATCTACGCTTTTAGACAACAGATATAAAAATGGTCGTGAAATAGACAATCTAATATTTTTTCAAAACTAGCTCTGTCATAAAAAATCGGCAATCCTTAATCTAAAACATCTAAACTTAACGTCATTTTGCGTGAGGGATAGAGCAAGGCGCCATGCGCTCGTGATAGCCCGACTCTGTTGAGTAAAGGGGCTGTATAAGCGGCACTGTATGTAAGCCCCTTTGCTCAACAGAGTCACGCCCCAATAATTAGGATTGAAAAGCTATCCCAAATCTATTACTAAACAAAGTTTTTTTACATTTTATAAATCGGATCAAATGAAAGCAAATATGCTAAGTCGAGTTGCAGACGGAATGTTTTGGCTCAACAGATATATGGAAAGAACCGATGGCATGCTGCTAACTCTTAATACCAGTTACATATTGTCATTCGACAAAGAAACCGAGGATTGCCAAGGCTACAAACCGCTGTTAAAATACTACACTGACCTAACATGCAGTCAGATAAACGAATTTCAATACGATACTAACTTTGTTTTGAAATACATTATTTGCGATAGCTTAAACCACAATTCGGTAAAAAATTTGATTTTAAAAGCTCGGGAAAATGCGAGAGGATCTCAAGACAAAATAACCAAAGAGCTTTGGGAACATATCAATTCATTGTATCACTTTATGAATTCCCCAGATCTTCCCAAAAAACTAGAAACTTCAGATGCTTTACAAATTGTAAATAAACTCAATAAAGACCTCTTGCTCTATAATGGTATATTACATGTTACTATGCCAAGAGGACTTGGATGGAGTTTTTCGAATATTGGAAAACTAATTGAGAGATGCTTACAAACCATCTCAATGACTCAAGCCTATTATGCACCGATACAATACAATTTGGAAGGAAATGAAGATGTAATGTACTGGAGAAGATTATTACTTTCATTATCTGGATATGAATTATATCTAAAAAGTTACAGTAACCTTAAACACAACAGAAAAATAGTTCAACATGTGATTTTCAATCGCGATTTTGCTCATTCTGTAATCTATACGTTAGATTTAATTAATAAATATTTGGATTGCCTCGTTAAAGACAGTGAAATAAGTGAAGCTCGAAAATTATACAATCAATTTGGAAGATTAAAAAGTTATGTTGACTTTACAGACTATCATCACCTAACTGGCACACAGTTAGAAGAGGTTCTGGAAACTACAAAAACACAATTAAATCAGTTTTCAGTTGACTTCTCAAAATTATTTTTTTCCTACACCTAATAACTTATGGCAATATTCAAAATAGTTCACATTACAAAATACCAATACAACTGGCCAATAAAAGAAAGTATAAACGAGTTACGCCTATTTCCTCATAATTTTAGCAATCAAGACGTCATCGATTACCAACTTTTAATCACTCATAATCCAGAAGTAGAATATTATCATGACTACTACGGTAATAAAGTTGCCAATTTTAACAATCTTGAGGCACATGAAGAAATGGTCATTGAATCCAGAATGACTGTTCAAGTGAATCATTCTCTAAAAATACCCGCTTTTGACAGTAATACCATAAAAGACATTGAGAAAGAAAAAAGTGAAAACATAACCTTATTAAGACTTAGTTATCCAGAGGTTATTGTAAAACAAGAGGAGATAAAAACCATTTTGACATCAATAGATGTAGCCAATAAACCAATTATAGAAATTGCACAATTATGCAATCAGTACATATTCGATAACTTTACTTACACTAAAGGAATTACGAATATCGAAACTACAATTGATGAAATTCTAACCCTTAAAAAGGGAGTATGCCAAGATTTTGCGCATGTATTATTGCAACTAGTTCGTACTTTTGGCATTCCTGCCAGATACGTGAGTGGATACATTTGCCCCTACGAAAGCGGCTTAAGGGGCGAAGGTGCAACACATGCCTGGGTCGAAATTTACACCCCTTCGCAAGGCTGGTTAGGTTTAGATCCCACCAATAATATATGGACAATGGACAATCATGTAAAATTGGCTGTAGGAAGAAATTTTTATGATTGCACCCCAATTAAAGGAACTTTTAAAGGACTTGCAAGACAAACGCTCTCTGTATGTGTATCAATAGGCTATGAAGACGGCAGACATTATGAAGAAATAAACGATGTTCTTCTTGAAGAAATTCCACAGGAAGTTAAGGAACAAATAAGCTATATAGAACAACATCAGCAGCAGCAACAACAATAGTATTCTAAATAAGTATCTTTTATAAGTTAAGCAGCCTGCTCAAATGCTATGAAGTTTACTAACTCTCCTTTTTTATTAAAAATGGGGAAACCTTCAATATTGCAATAATATAGTTCTCCGCTTTTTTTATAATTTAAAACTTGTTTAACGAATGGTTTTTGAAGCGAAATAGCTTCTCTGATTTCAAGGGAGGTTGTCATAACAGTCTCTTTACCCTGAAACATTTTTGGGCTTTTGCCAAGCACTTCCTGCTCTCTATATCCATTCATTTTATGCAAACTATGTGATGCAAAAACAATATTCAAATTGGCATCTGTGATCAAAATGACCTTTTCTTCCAATTTATTTTTGAAATCCCAATCTGCATTTTTCCATTTTTTTGAATTGGAAATTATCGCGATTTTATTATAATCCAAAACTACATTTTTTAGTTCCGTTTTATAAGTAGCACTAAAACCCCAAGAAATTAAAGGAATGGCATTCCACTTTAAGGAGCAGAGATACTTTGCTTTAGGATTATTATTGTCATATTGAATTGCCATAATATTGATTTTAAGGTTCAAATATAAAAACAATACAAAGAACACAATACAATTCGTTAGGGTTTAACTATTGTTGAACCAAAGTTTTATTGATCAAAAATCAAATTTAAGCTGTACGACAATTGTTTTTTTAATTTCTGTATTCAAATTACTTAAGGAAATTCCAAGAAGTCGAACAGAGTCTTTCATCTTTTCTTGGTACAATAACTCCTTTACAATTTCCAGAATAAGCGATTTATTCGAAATAAAATAAGGCATTGTTTTACTTCGTGTTTGTTGAGTAAAATCGCTGTATTTTATTTTCAACGTAATCGTTTTGCCTGAAATTTGGTGTTTTTTTAAACGGCGTTCTAATTCGGCCGCAATTTTTTCAAGTTTCTCAATCATAAATATTTCAGAAGAAAGATTGATATCAAAAGTATGTTCTGCTGCCACTGATTTTGTAATCCGATTTGATTTTACTTCACTGTTGTGAATGCCCCGCACTACATTGTAATAGAAACCGCCAGACTTTCCAAAATGTTTATCAAGGAACTCGATTGATTTTGTTTTTAAATCTAAGCCTGTAAAAATCCCAAGTTGAAACATTTTTTCGGTTGTTACCTTCCCCACTCCATAGAATTTTTGAATGGGTAATTGCTCCAGAAAAGGAATAACTTCGTCAGGATTTACCGTTTTTTGACCATTGGGTTTATTGTAATCACTGGCAATTTTGGCGACAAACTTATTGACCGAAATTCCAGCCGAAGCCGTAAGCCCAACTTCATTAAAAATTCTTTGGCGAATTTCATGTGCCAATAAACTGGCGCTAGGATTTCCTTTCTTGTTTTGAGTAACATCCAGATAAGCTTCGTCTAAAGATAGAGGCTCAATCAAATCTGTATAATCTCGAAATATTTTATGGATTTTTTTGGATATTTCCTTGTATCGGTCAAAACGAGGGCTTACAAAAATAAGTTCTGGGCAATTTTTTTTAGCCAAAACTCCACTCAAAGCTGAACGAACACCAAATTTTCTAGCCTCATAACTAGCCGCAGAAACGACACCTCGATTTTCGGCACCGCCTACTGCTATAGGTTTTCCTTTTAAATCAGGGTTGTCCATTTGCTCGACTGAAGCATAGAAAGCATCCATGTCAATGTGTATGATTTTTCTATATGGAGGTGGTTCGAGCATTTTACAAATTTAAAAACGTTTTGAAAAAAATGGAACAACGGAACTGTTAAAAAATAAATGAATATCTTTGATGCACTGACTAGCCCAGATAGAAACGGCATCTCCCGATTTAGAAAAACAAAACTTTTTTGTCGTAGTTTTTGTTAATTGGGAATATAGTGTACAGCTGGAAAAAGCTCCTTATACTTCAAATAAATGGTAGAAATAGAAAGAAAATTTTTGGTTACTTCGAAAGCTTTCAAAGAAGTGGCTTTCAATCAAAACAGAATAAAGCAAGGCTATTTAAGCTCCATTCCTGAAAGAACGGTTCGCGTTCGTGTGAAAGGCAACAAAGGTTTTTTGACTATAAAAGGAATATCAAACGAATCAGGCATGTCCAGATTTGAATGGGAAAAAGAGATCCCTGTTGATGAAGCCGAGAAATTATTGCTTTTATGTGAAAAGGGCGTAATAGACAAAACCCGTTTTGAAATCAAAACGGGCCATCATATTTTTGAAGTAGATGAGTTCTATGGCGAAAATGAAGGATTGATTATGGCTGAAATTGAATTACAGTCAGAAGAAGAATCCTTTGAAAAACCAATTTGGCTGGGAGAAGAAGTCACTAATGACAACAGATACTACAATGCTTTTTTGAGTAAGAATCCCTTTAAGAGTTGGTAATTGTTTGAGTAATATTTTTTTACTAGTTCCTAAAAAAGCAATTATTTTCTCAATTCCTCAATTTTCACATTAACAGCACCACTCCTTTTGTTGGACGTTATATCCATAAAAGCTTTTTTACTTAAGTCAATTTCTCTTCCTCTGGCAAAAGGGCCTCTGTCAATCACTTCTACAATAACGGATTTTCCATTGGCTTCATTGGTAATTTTTAGTTTGGTTCCGAAAGGGAATTTCCTATGAGCTGCAGTTAATTTTTGATTATCAAAACGTTTGCCACTTGCTGTTCTCTTTCCATTAAATTTATCATGGTAATAGGAAGCATGTGCATTTTTTTTGAAGAAAACAAATTTACCAGTTTCGATAATTGCTGAGTCTGGGGCGACAGCAATTGGCTCAACATCTTTTAGTACAACCTTTGTTGATTTTTTTACGGTGTCTTTATTAATGGTAAATTTTTTGCTGTTTATAATGGAACTTTGACTGCTTACTAGACCAATATTGGCAAGTAAAAACAACAATGTGATTATTTTTTTCATTTATAGTTTATTAGGTGAAACTCTGATTTATAAAAAAAATTATGGGTAAAAAAAGTCCTTTTCAGGACTTTTCATTAGTTTTTAAACCATAGCGACCAAGGAATTCTACTTAATACCAATAACAACCCTAGACCGTAAAATATAGAGAAGGTTTTGAATTTTGATTCACTTGTAGTCAATTTTTTATGTTTTGACCAACCGATTGTAATTAAGGCAATTGCGATTAGATTGATTAACGGATGCTCCAATGAAGTTAAACGTAAAGCTTTATCAGACATTAGCCCAAAAGAGGCAAGTCCTAGTGGAGATACAAAGTATAAAATTATACCAAACAACAATTGTGTGTGTATTCCAATTAAACCAAACAGCGCAATTTTTCTGTCTTTGGCCGTAAATTCTTTTTTAGTAGCCAATCCAATTAAAGCATTAACAACAGCAATAACAAGAACTAACAATGCAATATATGCCCAGCCAGAGTGAAATTTTTGTAAAATAGTGTACATAAATAGTTTTTTAATTTAAACAAATATAAGCAAAAAAGTCATAAAAAAACCCAGAAAAAATTTCTGGGTTTTTTAGAAAAAAAATATATTCTACATTGGTTGTAATACTTTATCAATTATTTGAATAACACCATTAGTACCTTGAATATTTATAACTTTAATATTTCCATTAACTACGGGAGTAACTAAATCTGTAATTTTAACTGTTCCTTTGGTAATAGTAAATGTTTTAGCAGGTGCAGGAGTACTAAATAAAGTATTAACCTTAACGTCTGCAAAAGCCGTTGAAGAAGTATAAGAGGTTGCAGAACTTGCTGTATTATTTCCTGTTTGTAAATGATATTTTAAGATATTTGTAATTTCAGCATCTGTTTTTCCAACTAAATAACCACCTGTTCCCAATGCAGTTGTAAAAGCATCATTATTTGGAGCATATACCGTAACAGCGCCAGTGGATGTAAATGTTGCATTTGTTAAAATTGCTAATACACTTGCTTGAGCAGGGCTACTTACAACTCCTAATAAAGATGATAAACTTGGGGTTGAAATAATTTGATTTACTATTGTTGGTAATTTTAATACGCTATTAATTACGTGAACTATTCCATTACTAGCCTCAATATCTACACTAGTTATTTTGGCACCTCCATTTGTTTCCCCGGCATTTATTAAAATATCTGTTCCAGTTTTACTAATAGTCATATTCAAGTTAGCACCTGTAAAAGCCAAAGGATTATTTCTATAATATCCAAAAGTTTTAAAAGAAGCTGTGGCAACTAAATCTGCCGATCTTGTTCCTACTCCTATAATGTGATTTTGAAGAGATAATTTTAAATCAGCAATTTGTTGAGCATTAACAACTGGGTCAAGAGCAATAATAGACGCACTTGTAACCCCTGCAGCTGTAAAAGCAGCATTTGTAGGAGCAAAAACAGTATAAGAACCCGGATTACTTAATGTAGTTGCTAATCCAGTTTTATTTAATGCATCTACTAATATACTAAAATTAGCAGGATCTGCTTTTGCAATATCAACTATAGAAGGAAGTTTTACTACATCTTTGTTATCATCATTAGTACAAGAAAAAGTCATTAATGCAACCGATAAAACGGCAACAAAATATAGGATTTGATTTTTAAATTTCATAATTTTTGTTTTTCTGTTTATAAAGTATTCGTCTAGTTTTTAATAAATATTATTTCCCGAAAGTATATCTTAAGGTAAATTGAGCTTGCCAAACATCAAATATAGATGCATTTTTTTGAAAAGTGTCTCTAGCTAAAAATCTTTTTCCTTCATTATCTGTTTGAAGAGCCATAGTATAAAAAGGAATATTACCATTAGCTCCACTTGGTGCTTGAGCTACACTCAATATATTTGATGCAGTAGCTCGTTGAGAAATACCCCAATTTCTGTTCAAGAAATTTGTAAAGTTTAAGATATCTGCTCTAAACTGAAAACTGTTTCTTTTGCCAGCGATATTCACGAAGAAATCTTGTGTAACAGAAAGATCTATTTTATGCAACATTGGTAAGATATTAGAGTTTCTTTCTACATATTGCCCTCTTCTTTTAGATAAATAAGAATCTTGATCTATAAATTTATCAAAAGCCTCTTGTTGTTGCGCTTCAGTATACAGTACTACTGAAGTTCCAGCTATATTTTGAGTAATTGGACTAAATCTTATGTCTGTAGCTTTAAGAGGAACAAAAAGTAAATCATTCCCATTTACTCTATCTCCATTTAAATCTCCTCCATAGGCATAAGTAAATGGGCTGGCTTGTTCTCCAATATAACCTAAATTTATAGAAGTAGATCCACCATACTTTGTGCCATAGTCAATTTTGTATCCAATAATACCAACATAACGATGAGGAGTATTATTATTAGATAGACTTAAAGCCAAATCATTGTTTCCATTAATAGACTTTGCACCTGTCCAAGAACCAGAAGCGATAGAACCAGCTGAAAGCAAATCATAAGCTGCAGAATGTGTATAAGAAAATGAACCCCACAATCCTTTACTATATGGATATTCTAATTTAAAAGTAGTAGAATAAAAATACCCTTGATTCGTGTTTGTCAACACTATAGCATTTGAAACAGTATTATTTATACGAACACCATTATCATTACCTGCATATAAGGGTCTGTTATCTGGCCCAGCAATTTTTCCAACTGGATTGGCTAAATTCGCATTATAGTACCCTACTTCATTGATGTTTTTGCTAAAAATTCCTTCTACAGTTCCTACAAAACCAAAAGGTAATTTTTGATCTACAGCAATAGTCGTTTTCCAAACTTGAGGAAATTTATAGTCTTTAGCAGTAAATGCTAAATCAAATGTAGATGGCAAAGTAGGTGTTGCAGGTGTAAAATATTGTGAAGGATTAGCAGTAAATCCATATCCACCAGTAGCAACTGCTACATCACTTGCGTCAACAAATCCAGTCAGGACCCCATTGTTTCCAATAGCATTAGACAAAAACACATAAGGAGGTCTTCCGGTAAAAATTCCTGTTCCCCCTCTCACTTGAGTTTTTGAATCACCAGCAACATCCAAGTTGAAACCTAGTCTAGGCTCAAATAAATATTGTGTATCAGGCATATCACCTGTGTTAAATTTTTCTCCATTTGCAAAAGTCATGCCTGTAATAGCTTTATTTTCTATTGCTGTATCTTTAAATGAAACAGATGTAGCTCGTAAACCAAAAATAACTCTGAAATTTTCATTTACTTTAAAATCATCTTGTGCATATAAATCTATCTTATCAGATTCCATTATTTGCATAGGCTCTACACCTCCATCCAATGCAGAATATCGAAATTGAGTTCGAACTGGCAAATTCACTTTAGAAGGAGCTCCATTAAGAGCTAAAGATTCGTTTGCTGCATTATAAAATTCATCCAAAGAATTAAAAATATAAACTCCGTTTGATCCAGAGAAAAATAAATTTTCTGATTTAAAATGCTCATAATTGGCACCAAACAACAAACTATGTTTTCCAAAAGTTTTAGTTACATTGTCTGTAAAATGCAAAGTAGAATATCTCAATTTATTTCCTTGAGTAAATGGATCCAAACCTACAGAGATAAAGTTTAAATTACCAACAGTACTAGGCGTTCCATTTTTGATGTCAATGGTTGGGAACAATCCTCCTCCTTGTAGGGATCTATCTTCGATTTGTTTATCATAACCAGCAATAAAGTTATTGCTCCATGTATCAGACAGTTTAGAGTCCAATTGTACAACGATAGACCTAGTATTGTCTTCAATTACATAGCCACTGTTTTTAAAAGACATCGAATTTACATTTTTTGTTCTACCCCCAAATCCTAAAGAGTTCGATGATGATGTAACTTCATCCGAGGAAGAATCACTATGTACATAACGTACCGATAATTTATGATCATCATTGATGTTCCAATCTACTCTACCAAGGAATTTTTTAGATTCTTTCTTAGCGTCATAGTTCTCCCAAGGCCCTGTAGTATAATTGAATTTGTCTTGCATAAAAGTTGAAAGCGCTTGCATTTGATCGTATGTTGGAGCAGATACTTGTGCACCTCCATTTGGAGAATTTGTAGACGTCCAAGTCGTTGCAGGACTTGTATTTTCAATCGTTTCAAAATTACCAAAAAAGAATAATTTGTCTTTTATAATTGGAGCACCAATTCTAGCCCCCCAAATTGTTTCATCAAAAGTAGCTGGTACAATTTTTACTTCACCTGCCTTTGTTCCAACAAAACTTTCTTTATTACTTCTGAATGAGTTATAGACTGATCCTTCAACTTCGTTTGTTCCACTACGAGTTACCGCGTTGATTCCAGATCCCGTAAAACCCGTTTGACGTACATCAAAAGGAGCAATGTTTACTTGTAATTGTTCAATAGCATCTAGAGAGATTGCTGTAGAACCCGTTCTACCTCCTGCTTGCGCATCACTACCCAAACCAAAACCATTATTAAAAACAGAACCATCAATAGTAAAGTTATTCAACCTTGAATCTTGACCTCCAAAAGTACCACCGCTTCCAGCATTGGCATTGTATTTAGTTATAGCATTAATAGATCGAGCTCCAATAACTGGTACAGCATTAATTTGTCTATTAGAAAACTGTTGGGAAGCACCTGTTTTTCCTTTAGAAAAAGCACCATTTGATTTTGAAGAAGAAACAACAACCTCTTTTAGTTGACTTGTTTCATCTACGAGAACTGTGTTTACAGTAATCGTACTTCCTAAAGGAGCTGTAATATCTGTAATTTCACTTGATCTTGTACCAATGAAAGTAAACTTAACAGTATATGGCCCTCCTGGACGTATAGCCTGAACTGAGTAACCGCCTGTATAATTTGTAATTGCATTATACTTTGTTCCAGTAGGTAAGTGAATCACTTGCACCGACGCTCCCGCTATGTTCTCGCCAGTAACAGACTTCACTGTTCCTGAAATTCCTGAAGTAGTTACCTGAGAGTAACCAATAACCGACAGAAAAAAAATAAAAATAAAGGTGATTTTTTTCATATTATTTTGTTTGTTTAGTTTGGCAAAATTATAACATTTGAATCAATAAATGTTAACATTGTATTAAGAAAATGCTCCTTTTACAATACACGCATACTAAATAAACATATTTACGTTTATTAATTAATTTTTTGCGATTTATTCTGAATTAAGAATTAAAAAATATGAATATGATAACAAAATTTTGCAAAACAATATTATTACTTTGAATACTTGAAATCTTTATTCGTTTTTAGACTAAAAAAAAGCCTTGATTTTCAGATATCAAGGCTTTTGTAATTATTATATTTCTTAATAAATCTATTTATTTTCTAAAAAATGATTCAATAAAAATTGTGTTGAACTATCGTGATTTTTTACCTGTTTGGTGTTAATCTCGTCTAAAATTGAATTCGCCAATTGTTTTCCAAGTTCTACCCCCCATTGATCAAAACTAAATATGTTCCAAATAATTCCTTGCACGAATATTTTATGTTCGTACATTGCAATAAGTGAACCTAATGATTTAGGAGTCAATTTTTGAATCAAAATCGTATTAGTTGGTTTGTTTCCAGAGAAAACTTTGAAAGGCAAAAGTTCACTTGCTTTCTCAGCACTTAATCCTTGTTTGTCAAATTCAGCTTGTACTTGTTCTTGAGATTTTCCGTTCATCAAAGCTTCAGTTTGAGCAAAAAAATTGGACATCAATTTATCATGATGATCTTCATCACCATATAAAGGAGTTACAAATCCAATAAAATCAGAAGGAATCAATTTGGTTCCTTGATGAATTAATTGAAAGAATGCATGTTGAGCATTTGTACCTGGCTCACCCCAAATAATGGTTCCCGTTTCATAATTTACCGGTTTTCCGTCACGACCTACACTTTTGCCATTGCTCTCCATCGTTCCTTGTTGTAAATAAGGTGCAAGTTTTTGCAAATATTGTGTATAAGGAATCAAAGCTTCACTTTCGGCACCAAAGAAATTATTATACCAAACACTTAATAAAGCAAGTGTTACAGGAATATTTTTATCAAAATCTGCAGTTTTGAAATGTTCATCCATTTCATTAGCACCACTTAACAAATCGTTGAAGTTATCAAAACCAACCGCCAAACTAATAGAAAGTCCGACTGCGCTCCAAAGAGAAAATCGTCCTCCAACCCAGTCCCACATTGGAAACACATTGTCTGGATTAATACCAAATTCGGTTACTTTTTGTAAATTGGTTGAAACCGCTACAAAATGTTTGGCAACATCTTCCTGTTTTGCCGATTTCAAAAACCAAGCTTTGATGGTTTCAGAATTGGTTAAGGTTTCTTGCGTGGTAAACGTTTTGGAAACAATAACAAATAATGTTGTTTCAGGATTTAGCTTTTTTATAATTTCATTAACGTGATCTCCATCAACATTGGACACAAAATGAACCTTCAAATGATTTTTATAATATTGCAAAGCTTCAACAGCCATAACAGGTCCCAAATCGGAACCACCAATACCAATGTTAACGATATCGGTAAATGGTTTTCCGGTGTACCCTGTTCTTTGTCCAGAGGTTACTTCGTTTGTAAATGATTGAATTTTGTTTTTTACTTCGTATACTTCTGGTATTACATTAACACCATCTACATTTATTACAGCCGTTGCTGTGGCTCGTAATGCAGTATGCAAAACTGCTCTATTTTCTGTTTGATTTATAATTGCTCCTCCAAAATATTCGGTGATTGCATTTTTCAAACCTGTTTCATTAGCCAATTCAACTAACAAATTTAGAGTTTCTTGATTGATTCTATTTTTGGAATAATCTACTAAAAAATCGTTCCATTTCAAATGGAACTTTTCAGTTCTTGACATGTCGGCTTGGAACATTGCTGTCATTGAAGCCTTTTGCATTTCAGTATAGTGTGCTTGAAGTTTTTTCCAAGCAGAAGTTTCAGTTGGGTTTATTGTATTTAAAGCCATTTATTCTAGTTTTTTATAATTGTGCAAATTTACTGAAATAAGTTTGAATGGACTAAAATCAGGACATTATATAACTATTAAATAGTTAAAAAAAACAGAAATGCTTTAAAAACAACCTTGTTAAAAAAAGAAAACAGATTTCTCAAAAAATCACAAAATAAACTGTAATAACTTGAGAAATCTGCATTAAAATTAACTTTATACACTACCTAAAAAACACAACTTAGAATAGTTTCTTTATTTTTAATATTTATAAATTCGACACACTATCCAATTCGAACTTCAATGGCTCTATTTTCTTTAAAAACCGCTCTTTATTTTTTGAGCTCATTGGTTCTCCATTTGGTAATTTTAAACGCAGGGCATCTACTTGAACACCATTTTTCCAAAAACGATAACACACATGTGGTCCTGAAGCCAATCCTGTACTTCCAACCAGTCCTATAGTTTGCCCTTGATTCACATGTTGCCCTCTTCTAACTAGTATTCGAGACATATGTAAATACTGAGTAGAATAGGTTTTATTGTGTTTTACTTTTACAAAATTCCCATTACCCGCAGTATAGCCCGTTTGCTCAACAATACCTGCAGCTGTAGTAGAAATTGGAGTACCCGTTGGTGCGGCATAATCTGTCCCTTTGTGTGCTTTCCAAATTTGTTGTACGGGATGAAAACGATTCATCGAAAAATGAGAAGTAATATGGCTAAATTTTATAGGTGTTTTAAGAAAAAAATTCTTTAGCGTTTTACCATCTTCGTCATAATAATCCATTTTACCTGAACCAGGATTTTGTTCAAATGGAAAAGCATAAATAATTTTTCCTTTATATTCAAAAAAAGCGGCTTCAAGACTGTCTACACCATCATAAATAGAATCATTGATGTACCTCTCGGTAAAAGTCAGACCAAATCGATCTCCTTTTTTTACTTTAAAAAAATCGATAGACCAAGCAAATATCTTTGAAATCCTAGTGGCTAATGCTCCTTCCACATTTGCAGACTCTAATGTTTCCGAAAGCGAACCCTTTAAAATCCCGCCTATAGTTCTCCTTTTTAATGTCAAAGGTTTTGTTTTTTTATAGGCTTTTGCTATTGAATCTCTCAAATCTACTACGTAATAATTTAATGCATCCGGTTGGTATATAAAAACAGCCAGCGTATTAGTTTTGTTTTTTGAACGAAGTAGGGTGTACTGTTTGTTTAATCTTATGGTTCGAACATCAAAAGTATCTTTTACTTGCGCTACAATATCGAATACTTTTTTATTGCCAATATTTTGTCTTTGCAAAATACTACCAAAAGTATCTCCTGATTTTACAGAATCTTGGACAACATTAAAATCAGAAAACTTGAATCCAAAATCACTCTTTTTGGATTTTGCAATTACTTGGTTTTCCATAATTTCTTCTTTCCTATTACAGGATATGATGGAAAACAATAGTACTAAAATTAGAATTATCTTTTTCAAACTTTGCTTACTTTTAATTTAAGTTTTCAATTCCCCAATTCCTCAATTCTTCCTCGCTCCATAATTCCGGGAAGAAAATTCTTCTTTGGTATCTGGGATGCATGTATTTTTTCCAGTCACTTCCCCCGGTTGCTTCTCCATCACCTTTACCATTGTCTATATATTTTCTGGCTGCATTGAGGTGCCCCATCACCCATGTAATGTTTACCGTATGATCATAATGGCGCATTGCTTTTACCAAATCTGGATTTTCACGATCAGCATCGGGTAATTGTTTGAATTTTTGCCAAAGATTAATGGTGTTATATTCCTGCATTTGAGTTATGAATGCAGTTTTGTATTTACGCTCAAATTCCAAAAGCAAATAAGACTTTTCACCTGTTTCATGATCTTTCCCTGCTGCTTGCCAATACATGTGATCTAGGGCATGCTCATAAGGTGTATTTCTGTCTATTGTTGCTCGAAAACGGTAATCGATAAGGTTGATTAAATCGGTTGAAGCAATTTCAATCATTCTATATTGTGCACTTTGAAAACCACTTGCAGGTGTAAGCGTATTTCTAAATTTCATATACTGTTCTACTTCCATACCGTCTCCCATTATATCAAAAGAAGTGGTCAACATATCAAAATAACGGCTTATTCTCATTAACCGTTCTGTGAAAAACTCTGTTGTTAATTTTTCGGCATAAGAGATTTGATGCATTTCCCAAAGTATCATTTTAAAAAGCAATTCATTGACCTGGTGGTACATAATAAAAACCATTTCGTCGGGCAATGTTGTTCTTTGAATTTGCAAATTCAATAAAGCATCTGTTTGAATGTAATCCCAATAGGTTATAGGTTTGGACCAAAGTAGTCCTTCAAGATGCGTATCTGTTTTTTGATTTATAGCTTGAAATTTATGATCAATTTCATCCAAAATTGATGCTGTGGTATCATTAATTGTCATTTTGATTTAATTTTAAACGGATTATTCAATCCTTTGTATTCCTCCAAATCGGCTTTGAGTGATCCTACCAAAAGGTTTGCTTTTATCCGAATAGGTATTTTATTATAGTCATCTGAAATCCAAATTGTTAAACTTTCTTCTTCCTTAAAAATCCGTCCAGACTGCACCAAAGGTCTAAAAATCATAGTGGATACAACACCAAATTTAGTTTTAATATCTTCTCTCCCGATGAATTTTAACTTAAATTTTGTAGTCTCATTGTCAAAAAACATATCAATAATGACCGACTCTCCAATCTTAATTTTATTAACATTGGGATAATTTCGTAAATAATAAAAGGAAGAAAGTATGTCCTGAACGTTTTTGGGAAAGTCAAAAGTTTTTTCGGTTTTATGCTTGTAATCTTTTACCAAAACTTTATTGGTCTTTTGATTAAAAAAACCTTCCTGGTTTTTGGTATACCCTCCTTCGTTGATTTTTCGAACAAATCGATAGGGATTCCTTGTACTCTTATCAATGTAACTTTCATAAATATCTTCTACATTAAAAAAGAATTTGGTCATACCAGTAGAATACCCTTTCCCTATAACATGAAAAACAGCCTGATCGTTTAGCGTAGCATCTTTAACTTCGATTGTGGCATAGCCGGCATTTATGATTCCATAATGCACTCTAAACTTTAGATATTCACCTGATGAAAAAGCTTCATCTTTTTGTGTATCGAAACCTAAAGTGAAAAGCAACAACGAGAAAATTATATTTTTTTTCATAGATTCGATACATTATAACTAAAATAACCTCAAATGTATTAAAACAAAAAAACTCAGTCAAATTAATGACTGAGTTTTTATGCTATTAACTAACCAAAAAACTATAAATTATGAAAATTTATATGAAACTAAGAAGGAAACCACCCCTTCCTGATTTGCGAGTGCAAAGGTATTGTATAAATCAAGGTTTTCTTAGCGAAAAGTCAAGTTTAACACAACATTTGCAATTTTAAGGGTTAATTAACTATTATTTTTATTGATACCGCAAAAATAACTAAATTTTATAATGTACCTCGTAATTGCTGCTCTCGTTCTATGGACTCAAAAAGCGCTTTAAAGTTCCCAGCACCAAACCCTTTGGCTCCCATTCTTTGAATTATTTCAAAAAATAAAGTTGGACGATCTTGAACGGGTTTGGTAAAAATCTGCAACAAATAACCATCCTCATCGGCATCGACCATAATGGCTAATTTTTCAATTTCGTTCAAATCTTCTTTCATCATTTCCATGTGCACTCCCAATCGTTCGGGAATAGCTTGATAATAGGTATGAGGTGGAGCAGACAAAAACTCAACTCCTCTTGCTTTTAGCTCTGACACTGTTTTAATAATATCATCAGTTGCAATAGCAATATGCTGAATTCCAGGTCCACCATAAAAATCCAAATATTCTTCAATTTGTGATTTTTTCTTTCCTTCAGCTGGTTCGTTTATTGGGAATTTGATTCTTCCGTTTCCGTTTGACATTACTTTACTCATTAAAGCCGAATATTCGGTATTGATTTGTTTGTCATCAAAAGAAAGGAAATTCACAAATCCCATGACGTCTTCATAGAATTTTACCCAAGTGTTCATTTCGTTCCAACCCACATTTCCTACCATGTGGTCAATGTATTTCAAACCAGTTGGTTCTGGATTGTAATCGGATTTCCATTCCTTGTAGCCTGGTAAGAAAACGCCGTTGTAGTTTTTTCGTTCTACAAAAATATGCACAGTTTCGCCATAGGTATAAATTCCAGAGCGAACTACTTCACCAAATTCATCTTGTTCCACCGTTGGCTCCATAAAAGAACGAGCGCCACGTTTCATGGTTTCTTCGTAGGCACTTCTTGCATCTTCTACCCAAAGTGCGGCAACTTTTACTCCGTCACCGTGTTTTTTTAAATGGTCGTGTAGTGGCGAATCTTGTGTTAAGGGAGTGGTTAAAACAATTCGGATTTTGTCTTGTTTTAAGACATAAGATGTTCTGTCTTTTACGCCTGTTTCCAGTCCAGCATAGGCCAATGATTGATACCCAAAAGCGGTTTTATAATAATGTGCCGATTGTTTTGCGTTACCTACGTAGAATTCGACATAATCGGTTCCTAGTAATGGAAGGAAATCTTGAGCTCCTTCGAATATTTTTTCTAATCCGTATTCTACTGATTTTACTTCTTTTGCCATGATAAGCCCCCTAGCCCCCGAAGGGGGAATTCCTATTAGGGGTAAATAGGATTTTAGTTAACAATTTATACTTTACGTTCTATTTAGTGTTGAGAAGTTATAATTCCTCCTTTGGGGGCTAGGGGGCATCTACCCAAGATTTATAATACTGTCCATCGTCTATTCCCATTGCTTCTTCGGTCACCATAAGTGGTCGGAAGGTGTCAACCATTACGGCCAATTCCTGCGTTTCTTTGTGTCCGATACTACGTTCCATAGCACCAGGAGCTGGGCCGTGTGGAATCCCTTTTGGGTGTAAAGTAATATGTCCTTGCTCAATATTGTTGCGGCTCATGAAATCACCGTCTACATAATACAACACTTCGTCGCTGTCAATATTACTGTGATTGTAAGGTGCCGGAATGGCTTTTGGATGGTAATCGTACAATCTTGGAACGAAAGAACAGACCACAAAAGTGCTAGTTTCGAAAGTTTGGTGAATAGGAGGTGGCAAATGCACACGACCTGTAATAGGTTCGAAATTGTGAATGCTGAAACCGTACGGAAAATTGTAGCCGTCCCAACCCACTACGTCAAAAGGGTGAGTGGCATACACCACTTCGTGCATCATCCCTTCTTTTTTCATTTTGATAACAAAGTCTCCTTTTTCGTCATGCGATTCTAGTTCGGTTGGCAAAATAAAATCGCGTTCGCAAAATGGTGAATGTTCTAAGTGTTGTCCAGAGTCATTTTTATATCTTTTTGGAGTATAAAAAGGAGCATAAGACTCTACATAAAACAAGCGATTTTCCTCGGTTTCAAACTCGATTTGATAAATAATACCACGTGGAATGATCAAATAATCACCATACTCGAAAGGAATATTTCCCAACATCGTACGGAGTTTTCCTTTGCCTTTGTGAATGAATAGCATCTCATCGGCATCGGCATTTTTGTAGAAATAGCTGGTCAATGATTTTCTGGGTGCTGCCAGTCCAATAGTACAATCTTTATTGACCAACATGGCTTTACGACTGTCTAGGAAATCATCTTCCGGTTTCAATTCGAAGCCTTTAAGTAATAATGATTTTATGTTTTTCCCAATTGCAATTTTGGGTTCAACGGAATAGGAATTAAGAATTTCTTTTACCTGAGTTGGTCTGTGAATGTGATAGGATAAAGAAGAATGACCGTGAAAACCTTCGGTACCAAAGAGTTGCTCAAAATACAAGCCACCGTTTGGATTTTCGAATTGGGTGTGTCTTTTAGGAGGAATATTTCCTAGTTTGTGATATATTGGCATAACAATTAGATTAGATAGTAAACAATTCTTTAAAGCAATAGTCCATATAAAAGTTGCCTTTTGCATTGCAAATGCATTGCTAAACATCATAAAAGCATCTTATTCTATGATCCTACAATAGGGATAAAACCCAAAGAATCACTCTGGATTTCTTTTGATTAAGAATTGAAGATACTCTAATAAACCGATCCAATTTGTTTTCATAATTACAAATGTCGTAATTTTTATCGATAAAAAACACAAATTAAAAAATAAATCCAACCGAAAACCAAAGGTGCGATTTTGATATTTCTGGTGACCATGAATATTTTATTTCCACAGGACCAATAATGGTTTCTAAACCATAACCAAGCGCATAGCCTGAGTATTTGGGCCAAGAAATCCAATCTAAGGAATCATATAAATCATCTTCTAAATTGGCATAATTGGCTGAAAAGTTGAGATGATTCTTTTTGAATATCTCATAATCTAAAGTGATTGTAGTTTCCAAATAGCTATTTCCTGATAGACTCAAATAATCATATCCATAAAAATACCTAAAATTATTTGTTGTATTAAATCCATAGCCACCTAACATATAATCAAAATAAGGCAAACTTTTATCCCCAATAGATGCTCCAGCTTCTGCTTGAAGTTTAACAGTTGCATTTTTAAAAATTGTTTGAGCAATACCTGCTTCTGCACTCAAAATAGAAAAAGGTTCGAATGTATCTGAATCTTCAGATGAAAACATATAAAATTGGGAATTACCTGAAAAATACCACCCTTTTTTCGGGAAGTATTTATTATCGTAACTATCGTATTTTATATAGCCAAATGCACTGGTATAATCACTTTTTGTAATTGTAGAATTCAATTCTAGTGTTTCTGAGGTAATATTTAAATACTGAAATTCAGCTCCAATTCCAATAAGAAATTTTTGAGCAAATACCGATTGAATATACACTTGATTAGACAAATCCACATAATCAACATTTATAGAATTTGAGGCTTTTTTATTAAAAGTTATCACTTTTACCGGAATGTTTTTATTAAATCGGCTTAAATGTGAATTGAAACCATAACTCAATTGAAATCCATTATCAATATAATAGTCAAAATAATACCTCACATTATCCCCCACTACCAAATCCACTGATAAAAAGTCATTTTTAAAAAATGTTTTTTTATTGGTAACATTAGCCAAAATAGCACTTTTGAACAAACCGTCATAATGCAATCCAAATTTTAAATTAGTTTTTACAGGACTTTCGGTCAATGTCAGAATCAAATCATCATACATACCATTTTTTTCAAAATAATAACTCACCGCACTAAAGTTTTGAGTGGCATTCAGATTATTAATTCCTGTTTCTAAGTTTTTGAAACTTATTTTGGCACCTGGTTTAAAATTTAATTTACCGATAACATAATCCCTAGAATAATTTATCAATTCATTTACTTTGATATCAACAATAGTCAAACTATCGGTTTCGATCTTTAATTTAGGTTTATGATACGGGTTTGTTTTATCTGCCAAAAGATCTATTTTTTCATAAACAGCAAATGTGGCATCTTCTCCTTTTTTTATTATTTCTGTAGCTTTATCAAAAGTAACCACTCCGTAATTTTTTACATCGGGTTTGATATAAACATCTGTTAAATTTGCATTTAATTTCATCCTTTCAATCATTTGCAAATTGGTGATTTGAAAGAAAATTTTTGAAGCACTTTTTAATTCGTCTTTACTAAGCAAACCGGATTGAACATCTACACCAATTATAATATCAGCTCCCATTTTTCGAACTTCATCTATCGGATAATTATTTATCACGCCACCATCCACAATAAGATTATTATCAATTATCACTGGTGAAAATACCGAAGGCAAGGATGAACTTCCTGTTATTGCCTGTGCCAAAATTCCTTTATCAAACACCACTTGTTCTCCTATTGCAATATTAGTTCCAACACACAAAAAAGGAATAGAAAGGGTTTTAAAATCCCTAACATGCCGCACTGGCAAGGTCAATCGGCTTAACATATTAAAATTATACATCCCCTTGGACAATGCTTCAGGCGTACCAATACTAAACTTATTAAATGGAAGCGTCAATGCATATAATTCATCATTCCTTTTTTCATAAAAATTTTTAGAAGAACGTGGAATAAAATCATTTATAACATTACTAAAATTGGTCACATCAATTATAGAATCAATCTGTTTGGCATTGTATCCCATTGCGTAAAGACCTCCAATAACAGCCCCCATACTGGTTCCACCTATATAATCCAACTTAATTCCAGCATCCTCAAGCACATTTAAAACTCCGATATGCGCTAGTCCCTTGGCTCCACCTCCACTCAACACCAAACCTATTTTAGGTTTTTTTACAGTGTCTTGAGAAAATGAATTCAAACAAGAAAAAAATAAAATAATAAAAAACACTATTCTATACATAAGGGCAGGTTACTTTGTGTTGTAAAAGTCGGTAATTTTTTTGGCTTTTGATACTCCTATAACGTCCGAAATTTCTTTTTCGGTTGCCAGTTTCAATCTTTTAACACTTTTAAAATGTTGAATTAACGTCAGCATTGTTTTTTCGCCAATTCCTGGAATACTTTCTATAGAAGAATTCAATGCCGCTTTACTTCTTTTGTCGCGGTGAAATGTAATTCCAAAACGGTGGGCTTCATTACGCAATTGCTGAATGACTTTCAGTGTTTCAGACTTTTTATCCAGATATAATGGAATAGAATCTCCAGGATAAAACAATTCTTCTAGCCTTTTGGCAATACCGATAATAGCAATTTTACCGCGAAGTCCCAAAGCGTCAATACTCTTTAATGCTGATGACAATTGCCCTTTTCCTCCGTCAATAATAATTAGATTGGGCAAAGGCTCGTTTTCGTCCAACAATCTTTTGTAACGGCGATAAACGATTTCTTCCATCGAAGCAAAATCATCTGGCCCCACTACGGTTTTTACATTAAAATGTCTGTAATCCTTTTTGCTTGCTTTCCCGTCTTTAAAAACCACACAAGCCGCCACGGGATTGGTTCCTTGAATATTAGAGTTGTCAAAACATTCTATATGTCTCGGTTCCACTGGCAAACGCAAATCACTTTTCATCTGTGCCATAATTCTATTGGTATGGCGATCTGGATCTACAATTTGCAATTGTTTGAGTTGCTCTATTCTATAAAACTTGGCATTTCGAATGGATAAATCAAGTATCTGTTTTTTGTCTCCTAGTTGTGGTACTGTAATTTTTAATGTTGGTCCCAAATCTACTTCAAAAGGAACAATCACTTCTTTGGACAATAATTGAAAGCGCTCCCGCAATTCGATTATAGCCAATTCTAATAATTCCTCATCTGTTTCTTCAAGCTTCTTTTTGATTTCCATCGTGTGCGATCGAATAATGGAACCATGAGAAATTTGCAAAAAGTTGACAAAAGCCGCACTTTCATCAGAAACGATAGAAAAAACATCAATATTGGTTATCTTCGGATTTACAATTGTAGAACGAGATTGGTAATTCTCGAGCACTTCTATTTTTTCTTTTATTTTTTGGGCTTCTTCAAAATGCATGTCTTGTGCCAAACTGGTCATGAGACGTTTGAAATCTTTCATGCTTTCCTTGAAATTCCCTTTTAAAATTTCCCGAATCGCATCGACTTGTTTTTGATAATTTTCTAATGTTTCAAACCCTTCGCAAGGGCCTTTGCAATTGCCAATATGGTATTCTAAACAGACTTTAAATTTACCGCTGTCAATATTATTTTTACTTAAATCATAATTACAAGTCCGCAAGGGATACAATTCTTTTATCAAATCTAAAATAGTGTGTACGGTCTTAAAACTGGTGTAAGGCCCAAAATATTCTGATCCATCTTTGACCATTCTTCGGGTGGCAAAAATGCGCGCAAAAGGCTCTTTCTTGATACACAGCCAAGGGTAACTTTTATCATCACGCAATAACACATTGTATCTGGGTTGCAAGGTTTTTATCAAATTGTTTTCTAGCAAAAGAGCATCTGTTTCCGTAGGAACCACGATATGCTTGATAGTAACAATTTTCTTGACCAATACATTGGTTTTCGCGGTATCGTGAATTTTATTAAAATAAGAAGAAACTCGTTTTTTTAAATTCTTAGCTTTACCTACATATAAAATTTTCCCTTCTTTATCGTAATATTGATATACACCAGGACCGTCAGGTAGGGTTTGTATTTGCAGGGCTAAATTAGGATTGGTCATTTTTTTTTAAAACTTCTGATAATTAATAGATTGCAGTAGACAAATCTCAATTCTTCATTTTTTCAAATTTACAAATAACATTGACGTAAACCAAAATCAAATTTTTAATACCAAATAAATAATTTCTATATTTAGCTTTTATTTTTAAACCATGAAAGATTATAAACCTTTAGTAATTTTTGGCGAAAGTGTTTTGCCTGGCGAAAGTAAAACCATCCAACTGGAAATAGCTCGACTACATACCACAACAAAATTAACAATTCCGATAATTATTAAACGTTCCAAAATTGCTGGTCCTGTTGTTCTCTTTTCTGGAGGGATTCATGGAGACGAATTTAATGGCATCGAAATCGTAAGGCAAATCATCAGTAAAAAAATAAACAAACCCAAAAAAGGAACTATAATTTGTATCCCCATTATTAATATATACGGATTTATCAATCGATCTCGAGATTTCCCCGATGGAAGGGATTTGAATCGGGTCTTTCCTGGCAGCAAAAAAGGATCATTAGCCAGCCGATTTGCCTATCATATCATAACCGACATCATGCCGCTTGTAGATTATGCCGTCGACTTTCATGCGGGCGGTGCCAGCCGATTTAACGCGCCTCAAATTAGGCTTACACCAAATAACCCTAATGTAAAAATATTGGCCGATGCTTTTAATGCGCCTTTTACCTTATTTTCAAAAAATATTGCAGGCTCTTTTAGAAGTTCCAGCGAGAAACTGAATGTAAAAATGTTGCTCTTTGAAGGTGGAAAATCTTTAGATATTAATCACGATGTTGCACAAGAAGGAATCAATGGAATCAAGCGACTTTTGAACCATTTAGACATGCTCGATCCAAAACATGATGTACCAATCCAAAAAAAACCAACTATATATATTGAAAAATCAGGATGGTTAAGAGCCAAATGTTCAGGTTTGTTAATTGATCAAAATTTGGTAGGTCAATTTGTCAAAAAAGGAACCGTATTAGGCATGATAACTGACCCTTTTGGAAAATTTGAACGAAAAATAAAAGCACCAAACGATGGTTATGTACTCAATGCCAACCACTCACCAATTGTATATCAAGGAGATGCCATTTATCACCTTTCGAATACTGCTGAAAATGCCATAGAAGAAACACTTTAACTATTAGAAACCAAAAACTAACATTTATCATATTTTCTAAAATTCTATACTTGTAATTTTGGACAAATTATAGCGATTATGTTGTATTGGAAAAAATTATCTCAAAAAGAGAAAAAAGCCCGCATTGAAAAAGCCCTAGAAGAGAATGTAAATTTTTCTTTAGATACTTCTTTAGGATATCCCGCCTCAAAACTCGACAGTAAAGTCTACAATGAGGAAGCTTCCTTCTTAAAAGACGCTCCAACTCTGAAAACCTATGTAGCCAATCCTAATCATATAGGTTGCCACACATTAGGCACATCAGAAAAAGCTTTTAAAGGCACTCAAGAAATGGAACGTGAGGTCTTGAATGTACTCGCCGTAGATGTTTTTAAGGCGCAACCCAAAACTTATGACGGGTATATTTCTCCAGGAGGTACCGAAGCCAACATACAAGCCATTTGGATGTATCGTAATTATTTTAGTTATAAACTAGGCGCTAATCCTCAAGAAATTGCCATACTTGCCTCTGAAGATACCCACTACTCTATTCCAAAAGCTGCCAATATACTAATGTTGGATTGGCTGAAAGTCCCTGTTGATTTTAATACTCGTGAAATTGATACGTTTCAACTAGAAAACATCATTATAAAAGCCAAAGAAAAAGGAAAGAAATATTTTATTGTCATATCAAATATGGGAACTACTATGTTTGGTGCTATTGATGATCCTAACGATTATATCCATATACTGGAAAAACACAATTTACTGTATAAAATCCATGTTGATGGCGCTTACGGAGGTTTTATCTACCCTTTTAGCAATAAAGAAAGTGATCTGAATTTTGAAAATCCAAAAATTAGTTCAATAACCATTGATGCACATAAAATGCTCCAAGCTCCTTATGGAACCGGAATATTTTTATGCCGAAAAGGCTTAATAGAAAACGTTTTGACCAAAGAAGCTGAGTATGTAGAAGGAATGGACTTAACCCTTTGTGGCAGTCGATCGGGAGCCAATGCAGTTGCAGTTTGGATGATTTTGTTTACTTATGGACCTTTTGGATGGTGTGAAAAAGTTCGAATTTTACAAATGAGAACACAGTGGCTCTGTGATCAATTGGACGAATTGAAAGTAGGGTATTTTAGAGAACCGTTTATGAATATTGTAACCATTCAAGCGCAATTTATCGAAGAAAGTTTGGTCAAAAAATTCGATTTGGTTCCTCAAAAACACAATGGTGATAATTCCTGGTATAAAATTGTGATTATGGATCACGTAGAAGTAGATCATTTGAGTACTTTTATCACCGATCTAAAAGAATCACTTTATGCTAAAAAAAGAATTACGAGCGAAATATAAGGCCTTACGCAACCACCTTTCTGAAATTGAAATTGAAGAAAAGAGTTTGGCTATTGCCAATGAAATAATCAAACTTACTATTTGGGAGAAAACGTATTTCCACATTTTTTTACCTATTGAAGAGCAAAAGGAAATCAATACTGAATTTATTCTTCACCTACTGGCTGGAAAAGACAAGGAAATTGTGATTTCGAAAAGTAATTTTGCAACTAGAGAAATGACTCATTTTCTTTTGACGGACAATACCAAAATAAAAAAAAACGAGTACAACATTCCAGAACCTGTTGATGGCCTAGAAGTTCCTGCTACAAAAATTGATGTGGTTTTTGTCCCGCTTTTGGCTTTTGACAAAAAGGGAAACCGAGTGGGTTACGGCAAAGGTTTCTATGATAAATTCTTGGCCGACTGCAAACCAGAAACTATAAAAATTGGTCTTTCGTTCTTTGCACCCGAAGAACAAATTTCGGATGTTTTTGAGAGTGATGTGTTGCTGGATTATTGTGTAACTCCAAATGGAGTTTGGGCGTTTTAGAATATGAAGCAAAAATTAAAAGGCATTAAGAGCAATTAAGTTTTGAAGCTTAATTACTCTTAATGCCTTAATGGTTTAAAATCAAAAGGATTCTTATTAAACAAATGATCTTGTTTTACGACCGCAAGAGGGATAGCGCCAAATTACCGAAGTAATGGCAATAGCCCGACCGCAATAAAAAATGGGGCCACTAGCACGTATGCAAAGTAGCCCCATTTTTTATTGTGGTCTTGCCCAAATTCTTCTGAAAAGAAATGGGATATAAATACTAATTGTTTTTATGAAATGCTTTTTTGTTGAAAGCGATTAAAATTCCAACTCCAGTTGAAATGGCCATATCGGCAACGTTGAAAATGGCATTGAAAAAAGTGAAATTTCGTCCACCAAAATATGGAACCCATTCTGGCATTGGATAGTCTTTTATGAATGGAAAATAAAACATATCGACTACTTGACCGTTGAGCCATGTGCCATAGGGTTTGTCTGAAAATATAGTGGCTAATTGCTGGTGGCTGTCGTCAAAAATCACGCCATAAAAAACAGAGTCGATGATGTTCCCGAATGCGCCGGCAAGTATTAAAGCGATGGCAACTATGAGATAATTAGAGCTGTTTTTCTCTACGGCGTCCCACAACCAATATCCAATTCCGACAACGGCAAACAGTCTAAAAACGGTTAAAATTAATTTTCCGTATTCCCCCGGTATTTTGGTGCCCCAAGCCATCCCTTCATTTTCGATGAAATGAATTTGAAACCAATTGAAGACATGGACTTCTTCGCCTAAAATAAAATTTGTTTTTATATAAATTTTAGAAAATTGATCAACTAATAATATAATAATGATGAGAAAGTATGCTTTGAATAATGACATTTTTGAAAATTTAATGGCGTAAAAGTACTAATTTAATCAAAAAAAACGCTCCCAAAGGAGCGTTAATTATTTTATGAAAAGAAATTTATCGTTGTAAATTTTTGGCTTCGATGCTCATTGTGGCATGAGGAACGATTTTTAATCTTTCCTTTCCGATTAATTTTCCTGTAATTCTACAAACTCCGTATGTTTTATTTTCAACACGGAAAAGTGCGTTTTTCAAATCACGAATAAACTTTTCTTGACGAATGGCCAATTGAGAGTTAGCTTCTTTAGACATGATTTCGCTACCTTCTTCAAATGCTTTAAAAGTGGGAGATGTATCATCCGTTCCATTGTTAAGGTCATTCATATAGGCACTTTTTATCAAATCCAAATCGGCTTGAGCCTTTTCGATTTTGTTTTGAATGATCTCCTTAAACTCTGCCAAATCAGCGTCAGAGTATCTTGCAATTTCATCTACCATAATACTAATTTTTTGTTATGATTATATTTGTTGTTATTCCATCAAACTCAATTTCCGTGCCCTGAGCTATATTCTCTTCAAAAACAAGCACTTCTGTCAATGTTTCCGATTTTATATAGTCTTCGTTGGCCTTTACTGCTGTTTCCAAAGTATCATTCATTTGCAAATGCACTTTAATTTTATCCGTTACTTCAAAACCTGCATCTTTACGGATATTCTGAATTCTGTTGACCAATTCTCTTGCAATTCCTTCTTGTTTCAACTCGGGAGAAATCGTAATATCTAACGCAACTGTTATTCCGTTTGAATTAGCGACTAACCATCCTTCGATATCTTGAGAGGATATTTCAACATCTTCTAGTGATAAAATTACACTATTTCCCGCAATTACAATAGTTAAAGATCCTTCCTTGTCAAATTGTGAGATTTGTTCTGTAGTTAGATTTTGTATCTCTTTGGAAATCAATCCCATATCTTTTCCAAATCGAGGCCCTAAAGCTTTGAAATTTGGTTTTATTTGTTTGATCAAAATTCCCGAAGCATCGTCCAAAAGTACGATTTCTTTTACATTTACTTCTGCTTTTATGAGGTCTGAAACGGCTTCAATTTCGAGTCTTTGATTCACGTCAAGTACTGGAATCATTACCTTTTGCAATGGTTGGCGTACCTTGATCATCTCCTTTTTTCTGAGTGACAAAACCAGTGACGAAATCGTCTGTGCTTTCTGCATTTTGCTCTCTAACATTTTATTAACATACTTTTCAACTGAAACTGGAAACAGTGCCAAATGTACAGACTCAAAATTTTCGCTCTGTGTAGCTCCTGTTAAATCTTTGTAAAGTTTATCCATAAAGAAAGGAGCAATTGGTGCACCTAATTTACTTATGGTTAACAAACAGGTATAAAGTGTTTGATAAGCTGCAATTTTATCTTGTGCATAGTCTCCTTTCCAGAAACGGCGACGACACAAACGAACGTACCAGTTACTCAAGTTCTCTTGTACAAATTCGGATATCGCACGAGCCGCTTTTGTAGGTTCATAATCGTCATAATAGCTATCAACGGCTGCAATCAAAGTATTTAATTCTGAAATAATCCATTGATCAATTTCCGGTCTTTCGTTTACAGGAATCTCAGCTTCTGCGTATTTAAAACCATCAATATTGGCATACAAACTGAAGAATGAATAGGTATTGTATAAAGTCCCAAAGAACTTACGACGCACCTCAGCAATTCCTTCTAAATCGAATTTTAAATTGTCCCAAGGATTGGCATTCGATATCATGTACCAACGCGTAGCATCTGGACCGTATTCTTTTAAGGTTTCGAAAGGATCTGCGGCATTTCCTAAACGTTTGGACATTTTTTGTCCGTTTTTATCTAACACTAAACCGTTGGAAACTACATTTTTATACGCTATTTTATCAAAAACCAAAGTTCCGATAGCGTGTAGTGTATAAAACCAACCACGGGTTTGATCCACACCTTCGGCAATAAAATTGGCTGGAAAATCTTTGTTTTCGTCTATTTTATCTTTGTTTTCAAAAGGATAATGCCATTGCGCATACGGCATGGCACCGGAGTCAAACCAAACATCTATCAAATCAGCCTCACGCTTCATTGCTTTTCCAGAAGCAGAAACCAAGGTAATTTCATCGACAACATTTTTATGCAAATCAATCAAATCATAATTTTCTTCGGACATATTTCCAACTTGGAATTCCTTGAATGGATTCTCCCCTTGTACTCCTGCTTGAACTGCTTTTTCGATTTCGTTGTATAATTCTTCTACGGATCCGATTAGCATTTCTTCGGTTCCATCTTCGGTTCTCCAGATAGGCAATGGAATTCCCCAATAACGAGAGCGGGATAAATTCCAATCGTTAGCGTTTTTCAACCAATTCCCAAAACGACCTTCTCCTGTAGCTTTCGGCTTCCAATTGATGGTTTCGTTCAGGTCGAACATACGATCTCTGACCTCGGTAATTTTTATAAACCAAGAATCCAAAGGATAATATAAAATTGGCGTGTCGGTTCTCCAGCAGTGTGGATAACTGTGCACGTATTTTTCTACTTTGAATGCTTTGTTTTCTTCTTTTAATCGAATGGCAATTTCTACATCGATAGAACGTTCTGGCGCATCATCATTAGTATAATATTCGTTCTTAACATATTTACCGCCAAACTCTCCCATGTGTGAGGTGAATCTTCCTTGCAAATCGACTAATGGAACTGGGTTTTCATTTTCATCCAATACTAACATTGGCGGAACTTCTGGTGTAGCTTCTTTGGCTACTTTGGCATCATCGGCTCCAAAAGTTGGGGCAGTGTGCACAATTCCGGTTCCGTCTTCGGTGGTTACGAAATCTCCTGAAATTACTCTAAAAGCATTCTCTGGATTTTGGTAAGGCAATGCATATTGCATTAATTGTTCGTAACGAATTCCAACTAAATCAGCTCCTTTGCATTCGGCAAGGATTAGAAATGGTATTTTTTTGTCTCCTTCTTTGAAATTTTCAAAATCGGATGGTTCACTACTTTCGAAAAATCCTTTGCCAAATTGTTTCCCAACCAAATTCTTCGCCAAAATCACATTCGATGGACGGAACGTATATTGATTGAATGTTTTTACCAAAACATATTCTATTCGAGGACCAACAGTCAAGGCCGTGTTACTTGGCAAAGTCCAAGGCGTAGTAGTCCATGCTAAGAAAAAAGCCTCCCCCAGCCCCTCCGAAAGAGGGGAGCTAAGACCGAATGCTTTTGAAATTGAGTTCTCCTCATTTCCCCCTTCGGGGGTTAGGGGGCTTTTAAATTGTGCCACAACTGTAGTGTCAGTTACATCTCTGTAACTTCCGGGTTGGTTCACTTCATGAGAACTCAAACCAGTTCCTGCTTTTGGAGAATACGGCTGAATGGTGTACCCTTTATACATCAAATCCTTATTGTAGATTTGTTTCAACAACCACCAAACCGATTCCATGTATTTGGATTTGTAAGTCACATACGGATCTTCCATATCAACCCAATATCCCATTTTTTCGGTAAGGTCATTCCATACATCGGTATAACGCATTACGGTTTTTTTACACGCTTCGTTATACTCGGCTACGGTTATTTTTTTTCCAATATCTTCTTTGGTAATTCCAAGTGCTGCCTCTGTACCCAATTCTACAGGCAATCCGTGGGTATCCCAACCTGCTTTACGCTTTACTTGGAACCCTTTTTGGGTTTTATATCTGCAAAAAATATCTTTAATCGCACGTGCCATTACGTGGTGAATTCCTGGTAATCCGTTAGCCGAAGGAGGACCTTCAAAAAACACGAAAGGTTCTTTTCCTTCGCGAGTGGTTACACTTTTTTCAAAGATGTTTTTTTCCTTCCAAAAATCCAGTACTTCTGACGCCACTGTTGGCAAGTCAAGTCCTTTGTATTCAGTAAATTTTGTGCTCATTTTATCCTTTTCTTAATCGTGGTGCGAAAGTAAGAAATTTTAAAATAAAAAGACAAAGACATAGGCAAAAGTTACATATTGCTTTTTTTGTTTTTTGAATTAATTTCCAACGTAAAAAAAACTATCCTTCACACTGAAGTGCTTGAAACTATTGAAAATAATACTGATTCTGACAGTTTCCATAACGGAAACAAGGTCATGAATCGAAAAAGGACTTTTAAAAACCCAAAATTGATTTTCCTTTATAACGACTTTGGTGTGCAAAGAGATTTTAATTTGCATAAAAAAACCCGACTAAATACAATTTCAGTTCGGGTTTTTAAAAATTTAGTTTTATTTAAATCCACCAAAATAAACTTCTTTCATAAAAATCCTATTGCCAAAAACAGGATTTACCTCTACTTTTTCTCTAAGTTCTTGATAGGAGGTTTCTCCATAATAATCTTCTATTTCATTCAGAATTTTATGTGGAATTTTTCCGTTATTTAACGCTCCAATTTCTCTGTAATCTTGAAATATTTTACGTTCAAATGAACTTTTGTTTCCCTTGAAATATTCTGTTTTTTCAAAAGAAACAATGGTGAAATTTTCTTTGTCTATATAGAGATTATATTCGGTTTTGGGAACCATTCGGTTACTGGAATTCAGTGTTTTCTCAAAATAAGTAAGGTGATAACACGATCTCCCGTCTGCCATTTCATCCGCAACTAAATCAAACTTATTCCATAAGTCAATACGAAATGAGGTCAACAAATTTAGTGGATCTAGATTGGTAACAATATTGGAATAATCGGAACTATTTATTTTTTTCCATTTTTCGGTACTGTTATCCAAATCGTCATGCATCCATGATTCTGGTCCATTCACAATTTCAAAATAATTATTGGGTGTTTTTTTCTTTAAAAGATAATTTGTTGCCGTTGACCACTTTTCTTCCGTTTGAGGCATGTTATTATCATCTAATTTTAATTTCGATAAAATATGTGTTTTTTCTATTTTCTTTATAGCTTCATTTCCTCCCAAACTATTTATGATTTTGCTCAATAATTCAGAATTTTTTTGAAAATAAACAGAGTCAAGTATATTCATTCTTTCCGAAATACTTTTCTCAATAGCGTTTCGTCTGTCTATTTTCTCTTGTTCCCAATCGGCATCTTCTTGAATTATTCGCTCAAAAAAAGCAAGTCGAGCTTCTTCCTTTTCTTCCTTAATTTTAAAACCTAATTTTTTTAATTCAACAAAACGATTGGTATGTGTTCTGACTATTTTATCAACAAAGTTAGCTTTATTGACACGATCTATAATATTTGTTCCTTTCGAACTTTGTTTGTCGTTTTTTATTAAGACATCAGCAAAATACAATGCTTTCTCTTTATTTTCTAAAAGCAAATACGTTAAAGCCAAATCATAAGAGACTATAAATCGAATGTTTTCATTTTCAGGAATTTGAGGATATTTAGTCAAAAGGCTTTCCAAATACTGCAAATGAGGCATTAATGCTTTGGCATTTAAACCGTTTTCTAAAGTCACTTTATTCATTTGCTGGGTAATCTCATTCTCATATGCTAGCATTTGTTGGTATTCAGGATGCGACTTGGAGGTCATAAACTCAAACTTTTCTTTTCTTTCTTCACTTGAATATCCCAATTTATAATTTAATAAATTTTGAATACGATCCATTGTTGCATAAATGACCACATCCATTCCTAATTCCTCAATACTGAAGTCATTTTTAATATCCGAATGACTCATTATTTTTCTATTGTTGGATACGGCTTCTGTGGCTTCACTTTTTTTATAATTCCCTTGAAAAACGTTTTTCTCAGAACTTACAAATTCATTGGAATAAATTAATTTATCGGCACATTTCACTTCAATATTAATTTTTACATCAAATTTAGAATATGGATAATAGTCCCAATCTTTGGTTTTAGAATTGTAAACACTATCCATTTGAGTAACGGTATATTTTGGAAGAGGAATAGTGATATAAATTTTTAACTTCCCATTTGAAGGATCCTTTAAATAACCATCAATATTGAAATAATTTTTTTTCAAAACTTGCTCTTCCGTTTTTAATTCCGGATCTATTTGATAAAAAGTGGTTTGAGTGATCACATTGTCTAAGCTAGGATACTGCGAATACAGAATTGTAGGTATAAAAAATTTGCCTTTTTTGGAGGCAACTTTATCTTGCGCATGGATTGTATTAAATCCTAAAAATAGTAAAAGTAGCAGTAGTGTTTTTTTCATATGTGTAAAAAAAAAGCCATCAAATTAAATTTTGATGGCTCTAGTGTTTTTATTTTTTATTAAAAATTTCTATCGAATCATCCAAAACATAAAAAATGTTTTGTGTGGCTGGATCAATTTCATAAACGGGGTGATTGTTTTTAAATATTAATTTATCAACTTCAACTCCGTCTGATTTTCTAACTTTTACTAGCATTTTTTCACCAGTTTCGGTTTTTGCAAAAATATAGGCAAAATCTTTATTTTGTTTCATCGCATTAAAACGAGATCCAAATTTTTCGGCTACCATTGCCATTGCACCAGCTCCAGCAGCAGCAGCAGCAGATTGATTTAGTTTTGCTTTGTCTTTTTGTTTTACTACAGATGTAGTTTCGTTACCATCGGCATCACGAGTAGTCATAGTCCATTCAGAACCTTGAATTCCTGTGGCTACAGATGTGGCTCCCAATGCAAAACTAGCTAACATTGCACCTCCTTTTATAAACTGTCTTCCAGTTTCACCCGGTTGACTGTACGTAACATGGTATTTTATTGTTCCATCAAGTGCAACACCCATTACTTCTACAGGTCCAGAAAGCGCAACTCCCCAAGGAAACATTTCGATACTGTTTAATTCTTTCTCTCTTTTGATATTCACTTTTGCAAAGGGCTCTGGTTTATCATCAATTGTTGGATTGAATTTGTATAATTTCTCGTCATTATATACTAAGTACGAATTGGTTAATTCATCAAAAGTTGGTAAAACTGGACGATCTTTATTAAACTGTATGTTACGTTTCCATAATTTTTTACCCGTTTTGTAATCTACCATATTCCCATAAGTTCCAGTAAGATACATTACTTTTTCTCCCACTTTTCCTAAGTAGAAAATAGGATCTTCTTTGTCATCTGCAATTTCAATAAAGTTTTTCCAAAGTTTTTCTCCGTCTTTGTTGATCAACATCATTTCATTTTCGGCAACATACAAAAAGTCTTTATCGATAGGAATCACTTTTTTCAATCCATCTCCACGAGCATCTTTTTTCCATATTTTTTCACCTGTTTTTAGGTCGAAAAAGTTAAATCCTCCGAAATGTGCTATCAATAATTTGGTTCCCCAATCTTCAAGATAAACTACATATTTTGTTTTTATAGACTCTTTCCAGATACTTTTTCCAGTTTCAGTACTCAAAACATTTAGGTACTCTTTTGATGAAAATGTTCCAGCAGAATTAATTACAACAATATTATTATCGTTTTGAGTTGGGAAAAATTTAGTATATTCTTCTTCGGCTTGCCAATTTAATTTTCCTGATTCTCTATTAAAAGAATATAGTTTTCCGTATAATAGGTAATAAATTGTAGCTCCATTTACCTGAGCTTTATTGATAATTGATTTTAGAGACAAACTAAATATAGATTTTGCTTTATCAACAGCAGTTTTCCACTTGATACTTCCTGTTGACATATCTATTAAGGCAATATTCATATTTCCTTTTTCTCTTACAGTGATCAAATATTCATTCGTTTCAGGAAGAAAATCAGATTGTACAACCCAAAAAGATTCATTGGATGAATTGTAAACTATTTTTCCAGTATCAGTGTTTATGATTAAGAATTTAGAATTGATATAAGCTTCTACATAAGGGCTATTAGGAACACTTTTTAATTCTTTTTTTTCTTTAAACATCTTGTCAAAATCGCCATCCCCTAAAATTTCCATAGTTGATGGATTTCCATAATCCTCTTTGGTTAATGTCCATACTACTTTTTTGGTTTCAGCATCTATCCCGCTAATTTTTCCACTTCCTTTAAACACAATAATTCCAGTAATTTCGTTTTGGACCAAATCTGAGATATTGCTATCTGTCTTAATAACTTCATCGAAACTTCTTTGTGAAAACACCGATATGCTGACAAATAGAATCAGCAACATTGAAAACTTCATTTTTTTCATTTTGTTGGTTTTTTTAAATAACTTTTGGTTTGTTTTTTCTATTAAAATGCAATAAATTCACAAAAAAAGTAATGCATTTTGATTGAAAGCAAATATATAATTTTATATTTATTTTAGGAAAAAACTTCTTTCAAAACATCCAAAGATTTTGGTCTTTTGAATCCGTCGAGATGAAAACTGTAATAATCGATTAAAATTTTCAAAAGCAATTGTCTTTCTATGACATGAAACGTTTTTTGGTCGGTGTCGAATTTCAATTGAATTAGTTTTTTAAACAATTGGCTTTCATGTTCACTAAGGGAACTAATGGCATGAAAAGGAGCGAAAACTCCTTCGGTCATTTCGAAAAAAGGCATATCCATATCCGAAGTGTCTGGATAAAAACCAAGGTACTTTGAGGTTTCCAGCATTAGAATCAAATGAAAATTGGCAATTTCATCGTGTTGGTCCAACCAATGCAAAGCAGTTTCGAGAAAAGTAAACAAGGATTCGTTTTTTTCTTCCTCATGTATTGAATGGTGTAAAATTTCGGAAAGAAACATCACCATGGTGCTTTTGTAAATATCGGAATGGATGGAATGAAAAGGAGACGAAATTTTTACTTCTTTGAAGTTTTCTAAAGTCCCTTTGTTTTTATGAACTGCTTCAATTTCGATGATCGTCAAAGGTTGAAAATAGGCCATTTTTTGACTCGCCTTTCGAGACGAAAAAGCATCCCGAACAAAATAAGATTTCAGTCCGCTCGATAAGGTAAAACATTTTACAATCAAGCTTTTTTCTTGAAATTTTAAGGACGAAATGACTATGGCTTTGGTTTTGACTAACATTTTGTTGGGTTATGTGTTATACGTTATCAGTTATACGGCTCACTGATCACTAAAAAACTGAACACTGAACACTACCTTATAATCATCACTTTTTTGACTTTGGTTTCTACGCCATCTTGAGCAGAAACAAAAATCATATATACTCCCGATGCTACTTTGTATTTTCCAAAAGCTGTTGTGTCCCATTCTAAAGTTCCACCTTCGGTAGTCGCTTCATAAACCAGATTGCCTGCCACGTCTGTAATTTTTACATTGGCTTTATTGAGTAATCCGTTAATTTTTACAGTACCTTCATATTCTGGGCGAACAGGATTGGGATACACATATACATTACTCAAGTCATTACTGGCTGTTGTTGCAATTCCTTTGAAAGAAATCAATCCTTTGGAAGTCGCTATAAAAACGGCTCCTGTACTGCTGTTGATACTAATATCGTTTATTACATTACTCGGTAATGGCGAATTGTCTGTCGTAAAATGGTACTTGGTTTCCTGACCATTTGGCGACACCATAAATACACCTGCATCGGCTGTTCCTATCCATTTATAATTGGCTCCATCAACTTCGATAGCGGTTATAAATTGTTCGTATAACAATTCTTGAGCCAAATTATCTTCCAAAATAATAATGCTTTGGGTTGTCAACTGGCTCTCGGTTTGAAAATTATTTACGTTTGATAAAACCCTTAACCCTTTTGTTGTTCCTATCCAAAGCTGGTTTTTGGTGTCTACAGCAACTGCTCGAACGTCTTGAATCGGTAAATTTCCTTGGTCTGTGCCAAAAGTGATTTTCTTGAAGGTATTGCTGCTTTCATTAAATCCGATTACACCATTTTTATTGGTTGCCATCCATTTTGTACCATATTTATCGATGACCATAGTGGCAAAATCATTGCTATTAAAGTCCGATAATATTTTATCCATGGCATAACTTTTCCATTGCCCACTAGAACTAAGCATTTTTAAACCATTGGCAACCCTGCAATTCGTCACCCATAAATTACCCGATTTATCAAAGGCAGAACCATTGATCCTGATATCAATATAATTAGGATCTGGCGGACTGATAGCTAATGATTCTAAACTACTATTGGATTTATTGTATAAAATTGTTGGGATATCATTTTCAATTTTTAACAAACCCGAGAAAAATGAACTGGCGTACACATTATTCTCATTGGTTGGATTGATTGCAATTTGGGTCATCGATTTGGCTCCAAAAACTGAATCATAAGGAATATTCAACCAACCAGAAGCACTGTATTTACTTATGCCATAATAGTCTAGTGGATACGGATTGTAAAAAACATCATAATCACCATATACTGTCCAAAGTTGTGTTGGAGTCACTTGCAACGAGAAAATATTGTTTCGGGATGGCCCAATCGGTGTTATATTTTCATAGGTTGATGTGGACGAAAGCGAAGTCGTAATCAATCCGTTTGCGGTTGTACCAATATAAATCGTATCCTTTATTATCGTAGTACTGCTAAAACTTGAATTTATTTCTGGAATTTGGTTTCTGTTAATTTGCCGTTGCAATACCATTTGATTGTTATAAATAAAGATGTTATAGGCTGTCGTTATGATAAAGTAATCGGTAGTAGAACGAAAATTAGTGATTACTTCCGCCAATGGCAAAAAACCAATAAACGTATTGGAACCCGAATCGTATTTATGAACGTAACCTACTGAATTTACAGCATATAAATCGGTGCCAAAAGCAGTGATCCCTGACCAATCACCTGCGGTTGTCACTTGCCATTGTTTGAAATCGATTAAATTAGGATTGGTGGTATCCCCTTTTCGAATTCCGCTCGAAGTGGAAGCAAAAATAACTCCATTGAAAACTGTAGTTTGAGTTACCTTTATTTCGGAGCCATTGTCACCAATAAAATAGGTATCTCCAAACTTGGACGAGGCCAAATTGAATTGCACGATTCCAAAGTCGGTTGCAACATAAACAATTCCATTAAATTCATCAAAGTTATTGATTCGCTTAATGTTGGCAGGTAAATTTTTATTAATAATATCGACCACTTTGAGCATCGATCCATCGGCTTCGTTGATGACAATGAGCAATCCATTCTGATAACCAACAATCGTTTTGTTAAAAGTTGGACTGTAATAAAGCGCTGTTATAGTTTCGCCCGAAAGACCATCAACGGTTGTGGTGGTTTTTATGCTATTTGTATTGCTGTCTTTGGAAAACAGTACATTCTCGGAAGCAGCATAAATAGCAGTTGGCGATTGAGATAATGCTTTGATTTGGGTAAAAGAAAAATAGCCTTGCCAAGACAAATTACTTTGGGCAAAAGTGTTTTGTAATACGAATAAAAAAAGTAGGTATAAAAGCCTTTTTTGCATGGAATGGATATTGATTCACAAATATAGTACAAAGGAAAGAAATAAAGATTCTGGAATAATGATTCTCGGTTAAACGCATGAGTTTAACCCGGATTCAGCAATAGACATTATTACGCAGAGTCACACGAAGAATCACAAAGTTTTTTAAGCTCCATTCAATGAATTCGATTTCCCTTTGCGTGTCTTTGCGAATCCTTTGCGCATCTTTATGAAATTTTTCCTATTGAGGAATCTCGGTTTAAAAAATGACTGCTGATGGTTTTAGGAGATTTTGTACCTATCCAATCTTAGAAAAATTTAACTAACATTTTTTCGTATGCTTTTCTTTGTCCACCTCGGAAATAAACGTGACCACAGAAAGTGTAACCCAACTTTTCGAAAATTTTAATCATGGCAAAGTTGTCAAAATTTGTGTCTGCTTTTATGCTATAAATAGTGTTCTGGCGAGCAAAGTCTTCTATATGTTCCATCATTTTTTGGGCACAACCTTTCCCTAAATAAGCCTCGGAAATAGCCACACGATGAAACACAACAAAATCATCATTGGTCAACCACTTTCCTTCAATTTTTGCATATTCAGGTTCATCATTGATCAATATGGCGCAATAACCAACTATTGTTTCTCCATCGGTCAATACAAATCCTGTCTCTTTTTCAATATCTTTTTGTACCACATCGGGGTTTGGATAACCATCCTGCCATTGATTACTTCCGTCCTTTTTTCTCCTTTCTATAGCCAATTGCAAAATAGCCCATATTGAAGGGATTTCAGCTATTTTGGCTTTTCTAAAGTGGTATTCCATTAGTGTAATTTATTTATTTATACAATTGCAGTAACTATCTAGTGCTGCAAAAAGAGGTTGGGATTAATTAAATCCACCGAAAACTGAATGAACACATACATCTCCATAACTTACTTGTACTGTTCTCAAATATATTCAATAATACTTATAATTTCTTGAAAAATTTTTGAATATGTGATTTTGCTTTTGGTCTTGAAAAAACATAAATATGTCATTTTCCTTGAAGTTGTGGTGTTCGCGAAAGGGATAGGAACTAGCTACCGAAGTAGCGTGGATAGCCCGACCGCATTGTAGAAAGGGAGCGAATAAGCGGTGTCTAAAATAGCTCCCTTTCTACAATGGGGTTTCGCCCACACGAGCTTTTGCGAACTGACGAAGTTGATGATCTTAAAACTGAATTTTATAAGCACAAAAAAATGCCTTTATTCTTTACAGAAAAAAGGCATTTCAATATATTTAAATTCTGAAGTCAAAAATTATACCACTCCTTGAGCAAGCATTGCATCTGCAACTTTTACAAATCCTGCGATGTTGGCTCCTCTTACGTAGTCTACATAACCTGCGGCATCCGAACCGTATTTCACACAAGATGCGTGAATGTCTTTCATGATGGTTTTTAGTTTTTCGTCTACTTCTTCTGAAGTCCAGTTTAAACGCAATGAATTTTGAGACATTTCAAGTCCTGAAGTTGCAACTCCACCAGCATTTGATGCTTTTCCTGGAGCGAATAAGATTTTTGCTTTTTGGAAAACGTGAACTGCTTCTGGAGTAGAAGGCATATTTGCTCCTTCGGCAACACAGATACATCCGTTGGCCACAAGAGTTTTGGCTTCATCTTCGTTTAACTCATTTTGAGTCGCACATGGCAAGGCTACATCACATTTTACTTCCCATGGACGCTTACCTGCTACATATTTGGCATTTGGATATTTAGCAACATAATCGCTAATTCTTCCTCTTAGCTCATTTTTGATTTCCATTACGTGTGCTAATTTGGTAGCATCAATTCCGTCTGCATCGTAGATATATCCAGCAGAATCAGACATTGTTACTACTTTACCACCCAATTGAGTTGCTTTTTCAGCAGCATATTGTGCTACATTTCCAGAGCCTGATATTACAACTGTTTTACCAGCAAAACTTTCTCCTTTGGTTGCCAACATACTTTGTGCAAAATATACATCTCCGTATCCAGTAGCTTCTGGACGGATTAATGAACCTCCAAACGAAATTCCTTTACCGGTTAAAACTCCAGTAAATTCGTTTCTCAGTCTTTTGTATTGACCAAACATGTATCCAACTTCTCTTCCACCTACTCCGATATCTCCTGCAGGTACATCGGTATTAGCGCCAATGTGTTTAGACAATTCGGTCATGAATGCTTGACAAAAACGCATTACTTCATTATCTGATTTTCCTTTTGGATCAAAATCGGCTCCACCTTTTCCACCACCCATTGGCAATGTAGTCAAGCTGTTTTTGAACGTTTGCTCGAAAGCCAAGAATTTCAAAATACTTAAATTTACTGATGGATGAAAACGAATTCCTCCTTTATATGGTCCGATTGCCGAGTTCATTTGAATACGGTATCCTCTATTTACTTGTGTATCACCTTTATCGTCTGTCCAAACTACTCGAAACATTATGATTCGATCTGATTCGACCATTCTTTCCAAAAGCATTTTGTTTTGGTATTTCTTGTTTTCTTCGATAAAAGGAATTACTGTTTCAGCAACTTCTGTAACAGCTTGCATAAATTCCGGCTCGTTCGGATTTCTTTTGGCAACTAATTCGATAAAATCTGTAATACTTTGTGACATGATTATTAAATTATAAACGTTTCAAAAAACGCTTCCGTTAGTTTTGCAAAGATACATCTTCTTTAAATATTTTAACTTTTTTTTTGATCATTTACTACAAAATTATCTTTTTATTAATCATTTATAATAAATTCAATATATGGCCCATGTATTTTACGAAATCGATGTAGTTTTCGTAATGAATCGATAAAAACCTACTGTTTTTTAAATATTTGAGAATAATAATTTGAGTGCACATAGTTTTTATATCTTTGCGCCATTTTGAAAAATAACCTACTATGATCAAACACAAACTATTAGTAATCATTATCCTATTTGGATGTATCGTTCCAGCTTTCCCCCAATCTGGAATTGTACACGAAGTTGGAGTAATTACTGGCCGCGTCGAATTCCGGTCCGATTATGGGCAACGTGACAATACCCAAACCAATTTAAACAATATGGGCTTTGGTATTGCAATTGTCGATTATATGAACTTCTCGTACAACGACAATGAGAACATCTATTTTAAAGAACATTTCAAATTAAGATCCGAATTATCTTATAGCAAATCAAGTTTGAAGCACTATGGCGAATGGATCAAAAAAAATTCCATTGGATCCAAGCAGCTCGAAGCGATGAGAGGTACTACTCAATTGATTAATTTAGGTTTCCAACTGGAATATTTCCCTTTGCATATTCATGATTTTGAAAATACAATTGGAAGTTTCGCGCCTTATATAGGATTGGGAGCTCAAATGAGCTATTATACAGCGACTGCGACATCGACTATGGGAGAATTAGGAAATGCGACTACTACTCACCCTAAATATTTGGTTCCATCTGAAGGTCGTCCTCATGGCTTTTCTAATGAAAGTAAAGCCGTTCTTTCGGAAACTGTAAATATCGGAACACGATATAAATTAAATAGAATGTCGGATCTTGTACTTGATCTAAGAGTTCAATATTTCAATTCAGATTGGGTTGATGGTCTTAATCCAAATAAAGAATTGTATCTAGAAAATAAACAAAATGACTGGCTAACATTTGTTGGTGTGGGTTATATCTATTATTTAGAATACTAGACAAAATAGTTCAAAAAAAATCCCAATTTTATTCGTTTAATAAAATTGGGATTTTTTTTACACCTTTATTCTAATGCCTGAATCAAGTCGGCAATCAAATCATCAGCATCTTCGATACCAACACTCAATCGTACCAAATCGTCTGTGATTCCAATTGCTTTTCTTTTGTCCTCCGGAATTGATGCATGCGTCATTAGTGCTGGATGATTGGCCAAGGATTCAACTCCACCCAAAGATTCTGCTAGAGTGAATACTTTTAGTCTTTCTAGAAAATCAATTGCTTCTTCTTTTTTACCTGAAACAAATGTAAACGAAACCATTCCTCCAAAACCGCTCATTTGTTTTATCGCGATTTCATGATGTGGATGACTCGGCAATCCTGGGTAATAAACTGTTTTTATTTTGGAGTGATTACTCAAAAATTCAACCACTTTAGCGCCATTTTCACAGTGCCTTTGCACTCTTAAATGCAGGGTTTTTATACCTCTAAGTACCAAAAAACTATCCATTGGCCCCAAGGTCGCTCCCGTAGCAAATTGCTGAAAATGCAATTGGTCTCCCAAAGCTTCGTCTTTTACAATCAAAGCACCAGCAATTACATCTGAATGCCCTCCTAAATATTTAGTGGCCGAATGCATAACAATATCAGCTCCTAAGTCCAAAGGCTTTTGTAGATAAGGTGTTGCAAAAGTATTATCAACAGCAAAAAGGATATTATGCGCTTTGGTAATTTTGGCAATTTCTTGAATGTCGGCCAATTTCATTAAAGGGTTTGTTGGTGTTTCTACCCAAACCATTTTGGTTTTCTTAGTAATCAACTTCTTGAATTTATCCAAATCATTCATATCGACAAAATGAAATACAATTCCGCTATCTTTATAAATACGGGTAAACATTCTGTAGGTACCACCGTATAAATCATCCATAGCGATGATTTCGTCACCCGCTTTAAACGATCTTAAAATACAATCCGTAGCGGCCAATCCTGATGAAAAAGCCAATCCGCGTGTTCCGTTTTCGATACTCGCCAAAGCATTCTCAAGCGCTGTACGTGTAGGATTTGCGGCTCTACTGTATTCGTAATCTGGATTTAAAGGCTTTCCTGGACTTGTTTGTACAAAGGTCGAGGTTTGGTATACTGGAGGCATTACCGCTCCTGTACTTGGATCATGATGTTGTCCACCATGAATAACTTTGGTATTGAATTTCATTTGGATTTTTGTTTTTTAGTTAGTTCTTAGCTAACCTCTTTTTTATAAATTGACCTGCAAAGTTAAATAAACTTTCTGATGCTCATCATAATTCCAATATGCAAGCCTTCGTGAAAGTTATTAAATTCAATTGCTCCTTTTGTGCTTTTTAAAATATACCCCGTAGAAGTTGGATATTCTTGATAATTCACAAAAATTCCGTTTTTATAATCAACTTCTAATTGGTCTATTGTTTGAAATAACAATGCTTGGATTTGATTGGCTTCTTCTTGTGTCACATCGTGTTCCGGTTTGGTACCCTTACGATATTTTTCAACCATCTCATCAGACACCGCCATTGGCAAACCTGATAATTTATAAACTAATAATTGTTGCGTCACCACAATATGACCTAAATTCCAAATTAAATTATTACTGAATCCATCTGGAATTTTATTCAGTTGTTCTAATGTGTAATTTTCAAAATAAGAACTCAACATTTTTCTGCCTGTTCTGTTTACTTCAAATGTATCTTGCATGATTGTAATTTTTGCATAAAATTAAACATTTTAAGTGTCAAATGATTTCCTTTGCATTCAGAAAAAAGAAAAAAATGAATAAAATATACTATCTCGCTTCTTGTGACACCTGCCGCAAAATTATAAAATCACTACCAAAAGATCATGATTTGGTTTTTCATGACATCAAACAAAACCCTATTACTATTGAAGAACTAGAGGAAATGCATCGCCTTTCAGGGAGTTACGAAGCCTTGTTTAGTAAAAAAGCACAATTGTATAAATCGATGGATTTAAAAAACAAATCCCTTACCGAAGCCGATTACAAAAAATTCATACTAGAGCATTATACCTTCTTGAGTCGTCCAGTTTTTATCATTAATGAAAAAATATACATTGGCAATACACAACAAAATATACTTCAAGTAATGAAAGCCTTGGTGTAAAAAAGAAAGGATTACTCTGGGGTCAAAACAATATACAGTGACTTAACTCTAAATTACGACTGAACACTGAACACTTTTTTCTTTATCTTTACACTCTAAATTTCAATGTCATGAGTTTACAAATCATTCAAAACGAAAAAGGAAAAGCTGCGGGAGTTTTTATTCCTATAAAAGAATGGAAACAGATGAAAGCAAAGTATAAAGATCTGGAAACTTGGGATGAACCAGAACAAACCGAAGAAGAAATCCTAAACAACATCCGCCAAGCTGTTGAAGAAATGAAGTTGATAAAAGCTGGTAAACTAAAAGGAAAACCCGCAAGAGAGTTGCTAGATGAGCTATAAAATAATCGCTATCCCAACATTTGATAAAGAACTAAAATCATTGTCAAAAAAACATCGCTCAATTCCAAAAGACTATGAAAAACTTTTGGACGACTTGGAATCAAACCCCAAAAGGGGTGATGAAATTCTTCAAAATTGCTATAAAATCCGAATGGCAATTGCTTCCAAAGGGAAAGGTAAAAGTGGTGGTGCTAGAGTAATTTCTTATATTTATATTCAAGAAGAAACGGTTTATTTACTTTCTATTTACGACAAATCCGAGCACACTTCAATTTCTGATGCTGTTATTCGGGATTTGATAAAAAGTCTAGATTTAGATTAAAAGACCCAACCTCAACTCTTCTTCGAAATAGATGGAGATTTAAAATAATCAAAACCCCAAATTTAGTAATGTCTAAAAGAAATCTTGCCTTAATTGGCGCCACTATAGTTTCTATAATTTACGGCATCACTTTTACCATTGCCAAAGATGTAATGCCAAAATACATCGATGCCTACGGATTCATCCTTATGCGCGCTGGAGGTTCCATGCTTTTGTTTTGGTTGGTTTGGCTTTTTATGCCTAAAGAAAAAATTGCACTGAATGATTTTCCTCGAATAATTGCTGCTGCATTTTTTGGAGTTGCCTTTAATATGCTGACTTTTTTCAAAGGGTTAAGCTTAACCTCTCCTATTTCGGCCGCGGTCATTATGGTTTCGACACCAATGATTGTCTTGGTACTTTCAGCCATCATTATGAAAGAACGCCTAAAAAAAAGAATGGTATTGGGAATTATTCTCGGATTAATTGGAACGGCTTCACTCATTCTTTACGGAAAATCGATTGGCGACACTTCGCAATCTGGATTAGGAAATTTTTTGGTTTTGGTCAACGCCATATCATATGGATTCTACCTAATTATCGTCAAAAAATTAATGAATAAATACAGTGTTTTTACGTTTGTAAAATGGATTTATTTGTTTGGTTTTATAATGGTTTTGCCTTTTGGATGGAGTCAATTTTCAACTGTTGATTGGACTATTGTTCCAACAGCTATTTACTGGAAAATAGGTTTTGTGGTCGTAATTTCTACCTTCTTAACTTATTTGTTAAATTTACTTTCGATGAAAGAATTAAAACCAACCACAGTAGCCGTTTTCATTTACTTGCAACCCTTATTTGCCTCCATTTTTGCCATTAGTTTAGGTAAAGACACCTTGAGTTTAGTTAAGATCGGTTCCGCTCTATTGATCTTTTCGGGTGTTTATTTGGTAACCATGGAAAAGAGGTCGCAGTCACAATTTTGAACTGTTTTTGCAGACTGAAAACGGAGACTGAGACTGAGAAACTTTTTTCTTATCTTTGAACACTTTTAGAAAAACACATGATACAATCGATGACAGGCTTTGGTAAAGCCACTTTGCAATTACCATCCAAAAAAATTACAGTAGAAGTAAAATCTTTAAACAGTAAAGGTTTGGATTTAAATGTACGAATGCCTTCTCTATATCGCGAAATGGAATTGGGTTTACGCAACCAAATCGCACTGAAACTAGAAAGAGGTAAAGTAGATTTTTCTATTTTTATCGAAAGTACCGCAGAACAAACTTCGACCAAAGTTAATGTGCCTATCGTAAAAGCATACATCAATCAATTGAGAGAAGTATATGCCAATGCTGATGAAACCGAATTGATGAAAATGGCCGTGCGCATGCCCGACACCATGAAAATTGAACGCGAGGAAATCGACGAAAATGATTGGATTCAAATCCAAACCGTAATCGAAGAAGCGTTACAAAATATTTTGAATTTCCGTAAAGACGAAGGGCAATCTTTGGAAAACGAATTTCAATTGCGTATTGGGAATATTCGTCAATATATGAACGAGGCTTTGGCACTGGATCCTGAGCGTGTTCAAGCGATAAAAGACCGATTGCAAACTGCCATTACCGAATTGAAAGTCAATGTAGATGAAAACCGTTTTGAGCAAGAATTGATTTATTATCTAGAAAAACTGGACATCACCGAAGAGAAGGTACGTTTGACCAATCATTTGGATTATTTCCTGGAAACCATCAACGGAACCGAAGCCAATGGTAGAAAACTTGGTTTCATTACTCAAGAAATGGGTCGCGAAATCAACACTATGGGATCTAAATCGAATCACGCACAAATGCAAAAACTAGTGGTTCAGATGAAAGATGAATTGGAAAAAATTAAAGAACAAGTATTGAATGTACTATAAAGTCAACCTGCAAGGTTTTTTTTAATCCTTGTAGGTTTCCTATTTTAAAACCATACCTACAAGGTTCAAAAAAACCTTGCAAGAAAAGCATAAAGCAATGAAGAAAGGAAAATTAATCGTATTCTCGGCACCATCGGGATCAGGAAAAACAACTATAGTTAGACATTTATTAGGAAAAGAAGATTTAAATCTTGAATTTTCGATTTCGGCAGCTACACGTGAAGCCCGCGGCGAAGAAGTAAATGGCAAGGATTATTACTTTATGTCTTTGGAAGAGTTTAAAAAACACATCAAAGCCGAAGATTTTGTAGAATGGGAAGAAGTCTACAGAGATAATTTCTACGGTACATTAAAAAGCGAAGTAGAACGCATTTGGGCCAAAGGGAAAAACGTAATTTTTGATATTGACGTTGCCGGCGGATTGCGTATCAAACATAAATTTCCAGAGGAAACATTGGCTGTTTTTGTAAAGCCACCAAGTGTTGATGAACTCAAGAGAAGACTGAAAGAACGCTCCACCGAAAGCGAAGACAAAATCAATATGCGAATTGCTAAAGCTTCAGTAGAACTGGCTACAGCACCACAATTTGATGTAATAATCAAAAATTACGATTTGACAATTGCTCTGGAAGAGGCGTACCAATTGGTGAAGGATTTTGTAAACAAATAAATTTAAAAATTGAAAGATTTAAAAATTAAATTCACTTTTCGTAATTCTTAAATCTTTCAATTCTTAAATCTTTCAATTAAACTCATGAAAATCGGACTTTATTTCGGAACGTTTAATCCCATTCATGTTGGGCATCTTATCATTGCCAATCACATGGCCGAACATGCCGATTTGGATCAGGTCTGGATGGTGGTTACGCCACACAATCCACTGAAAAAGAAAAGCACTTTGCTCGATGATTATCACCGTTTACAAATGGTGTATTTGGCCACTGAGGATTTTCCTAAAATAAAACCTTCGGACATAGAGTTCAAATTATCACAACCCAACTATACCGTTCATACTTTAGCACATTTACAGGAAAAATATCCAGATCACCAGTTTTCCTTGATTATGGGAGAAGACAATTTAAAGTCATTACACAAATGGAAAAACTTTGAAGTGATTATGGCACACCATGATATTTATGTATATCCCCGGATTTCTTCCGAAGCTGACACAAGCCTTAAAGACGAGCTAGTGCATCAAAATTTGGATTTGAAAAACCATCCCAAAGTACACATGATAGATGCTCCTGTTGTGGAAATATCTTCGACTTTTATTCGAGAAAATGTTAAGAGAGGAAAAAATGTTCAGCCTCTTTTACCTCATAAAGTTTGGGAATATATTGATCATAATAATTTTTATAGAAAGTAGTTAGATTAAAACTGCTTTTAATTCAGTTTCAATATCCTGAAAAATAGCACTCAAATTATCATTTTTTCCCGACAATAAAAACATATCGGTAGTGGGCATTTCTTTGCTGTCCCAGATCAATTGCAATTTATTTTCTTGGATCAAATTTTTCGCATTGATATTCCAGGTAACTGCAACACCTGTGTTTTTGCTAAGGATTTCAAGCATTTCGTATTCGGATGGAATAATATAATTGGCTACTATCGAAGGTCTTTTTTTGGCAAAAACATGCAACCAAAATAATTTAATATGCGGAATTCCAGCATCATGACTGTACCATTTTTGATCGTTAAGCCAATTTTCAACGGAAACATAATCATTGATCTTACAATTTTGTTGGATGCTCGAAAGATCAATATTGTTTGAACCCACGATAATTTGTTTGATTTCACCCACCTTTTTTTGAAGCGTATCAAAAGTGTCAAATTTCTTGGTTACTATAGCAAAATCAAGTTTTTTGGAATTTACCAAATCAAACAATGCATCATTAGTATGGAATGTAAAATCGATAAAATCAAATTTGGCAATCAATGCGCTCCCAATACTGCTCATTAAATGTCTGGAAATACCGACCGACAATAAACGATTGGCATTGAAAGCTTTAGCTCGAAAACCATTTTCTACATTTTCCAGTCGATCTAAGGCATCAATGATTAAATTATTGAGTAACTTAGCATATTCTGTCGGTTCAACCCCCTTGGACTTTCGATTGAAAAGTTTGTAACCCACATGTGCCTCCAACATCACTATTTGCTGACTTACTGCTGGTTGACTGATAAATAATTCTTTGGCAGCCAAAGAAAAGTTTCCGTTTTTATACACCGATTTAAACGTTCGGTACCACTCTAGATTAACCATGATATAAATATATTTATCACAAACATAATTTAAATTATTTTTACTAATACCATATTCGCCATAAATTTGCAGTATCAAAAAATCAGTCATGAGGAAAATAACCGTATTAACAATTCTAGCATTAACCGTAAGTTGCTTTATAGCAACAGCACAAAAACAAAATAACAAAAAGATGAAAAAAGTATTATTTGTAGTTACGAGTCACGATCAATTGGGTAACACAGGAGAAAAAACAGGATTTTGGACAGAAGAATTGGCTGCTCCTTATTATGCATTACTTGATCAAGGAGTAGCAATAGACATAGCAACTCCAAAGGGAGGACAACCTCCAATTGACCCAAAAAGTGCTGATCCAGCATCGGCAACCGAAGACACCAAACGATTTGATGCTGACACCGTTTTATTGGAAAAACTAAAAAACACCAAAAAATTAGCAGACGTAAATCAAGCTGATTATGATGCGGTTTTTTACCCAGGAGGTCACGGTCCACTTTGGGATTTGGTTGAGAATGCAACTTCTATTGCTTTGATTTCAGATTTTTATACTCATAAAAAACCAGTTGCTTTTGTTTGTCATGCACCAGCAGCTTTGAAAAATGTAAAGGTAAATGGCCAATTTTTGGTGAAAGGAAAAAAAGTAACTGGATTCGCTAATACCGAAGAAGAAGCAGTTGGATTAACTAAAATTGTTCCATTCTTATTAGAAGATGCATTACAAACCAATGGCGCAACTTATAGTAAAGTAGCCGATTGGCATCCTTATGCAGTAGAAGATGGTTTACTAATTACGGGTCAAAATCCTGCTTCGTCAAAATTAGTGGCTGAAAAATTATTAGCTCAATTGAATTCAAAAAAATAATTAAAGTTGCTAAGATGCCAAGAAGCTAAGCTGCTAAGATTTAAAAAATTAGTTTCTTAGCTTCTCAGTAACTTAGTATCTCTTAAAAAAAACATCATGTTAAATTTCGAATTATACAATCCTACCAAATTGGTTTTTGGAAAAGGACAAATAGAAAAATTACCAACACTGATTCCTGCCAATGCAAAAATTCTTCTTGCTTATGGTGGAGGAAGTATTTTTAAAAACGGCATCCACGAGCAAGTTCGTAAAAGTCTGGAAGGATTTGAAATTGTTGAATTTGGAGGAATTGAAGCCAATCCACATTTTGAGACTTTGATGAAAGCCGTTGCAATCATCAGAGAACAAAAAATTGATTTTGTTCTTGCTGTTGGTGGCGGAAGCGTTATTGACGGTGTGAAGTTTATTTCGGCCGCTGTTCCTTTTGAAGGAGACCCAATTGATATTCTTAAAAAGAGAATTATTTTTAAAGAAGGATCAAATGTAATTCCGTTTGGTACCGTATTAACTTTGCCTGCAACGGGAAGTGAAATGAATTCGGGATCCGTGGTAACTATTGCTGCTACTCAAGAAAAATTAGATTTTGGAGGTGCGGCTTTATTTCCAAAGTTTTCAATTTGTGATCCAACGGTAATTGCTTCTTTACCAAAAAGACAATTGCAAAATGGAGTTGTAGATGCGTATACACACGTTCTCGAACAATATCTAACGTATGTACACGAAGGATATCTGCAAGATCGAATTGCGGAAAGTATTTTGCAAACCTTACTTCAAATAGGACCAGATGTAGTAGAAAAACCAACTGATTATGCTTTGGCTTCTAATTTTATGTGGAGTTGTACGATGGCATTGAACGGTTTGATACAAAAAGGAGTTCCAAGTGATTGGGCTACTCACATGATTGGTCATGAATTGACAGCACTTTACGGAATTGACCATGCCCGTACATTGGCTATTATAGGACCAAACTTATACAAAGTTATGTTTGAAACTAAAAAAGGAAAATTAGCACAATACGGAAAACGCGTATTCAATTTAACGGGTACTGAAGAAGAAATTGCTTTGGCTGCCATAGATAAAACTGTAGCTTTCTTTCATACAATGGGAATGAAAACCTTGTTATCTGAAAATGCAGAAAATATCGAAAAAACAGCTGATTTTATAGTGGACCGTTTTGAGAAAAGAGGCTGGAAAGCTCTAGGAGAAAAGCAAAATATTACTTTAGAAAAAGTGAAAGAAATTGTAACGATGAGTTATTAATTGCTACAATAAAATAATACATAAAAAAAAGGCGTTCACTTAACCAACAAGAACGCCTTTTTAAAATACTAAAACAAAACTAACTAACTCAATTTTCATATTTAAAATTCTAAACAATTTATTTATAATCACTTACAACGTAAGTATTGTATTTATATTGTGTAAAATCTAAAAAAAATATAAATATTTTAATTTTTTAATAAAATATTTATATAGCCCCCTAAATTCTAGGCTTCGCAAAAAAAATTAATTTGTATTATTGGTATATTTTTAAGTACTTTTGATTAAATTTAATAAAAAAATGGCCGATAATTTAAAATTTGCAGTAATTGGTGGTGGAAGCTGGGCAACTGCTATAGCTAAAATGTTGTGCGTAAATCTTCCTGAGATTGCATGGTATATGCGAAATGATGCTGCAATAGAACACATTAAAACACACAAACACAATCCAAATTATTTAAGTTCTGTTGAGTTTGACAACACAAAACTCAAACTTACCAATGATATAAACGAAGCGGTTGCATACGCAGATTATATTATTTTTGCTATTCCGTCTGCTTTCTTAGATGGTGAATTAGCAAAATTAACTGTTTCCCTAAAAGACAAAATAATTTTTTCTGCCATAAAAGGAATTGTTCCTGAAACCAGTTTGATTGTTGGTGAACACTTTCATTTTCAATATGACATTCCGTATTACAATATTGGTGTAATTACCGGTCCTTGTCACGCAGAAGAAGTTGCTTTGGAAAGACTATCTTACTTAACCATTGCTTGTGGCGATCCTGCAAAAGCTTCGATTGTTGCCAAAAATTTATCAGGTAATTATATCAAAGCAAAAATTACTGATGACATTATCGGAACCGAATATGCCGCAATGCTTAAAAACATTTACGCCATTGCCGCTGGTATTGCACATGGATTAGGTTATGGTGATAATTTTCAATCGGTTATCATGAGTAATGCAATTCGGGAGATGAAAAAATTCATCAAGAAAGTGCATAAAATGAAGCGAAATATCAATGATTCGGCTTATTTGGGCGATTTATTGGTTACGGGTTATTCTGTTTTTTCGAGAAATAGAATGTTTGGTAATATGATCGGAAAAGGATATACAGTAAAATCGGCACAAATGGAGATGAGCATGGTTGCCGAAGGATACTATGCCGTAAAAAGCGCCTATAAACTCAACCAAGGTTATGGAGCCAAAACACCAATAATCGATGCTGTTTATGCCATTTTATATGAAGGAAAAGAAGCCAAAGCGGTATTTAAAAAATTGACTGAGGAATTGGATTAACACCTATTTTAAAAAACATAAAAAGGCCCTATTTAAAATTTTTAAATAGGGCCTTTTGTCGTTTTGGGATACATCAAAAACGATCCTTGACAATCATTTTTTCAACATGACTTTGACCCTCAGAATCCATTATTTTTACAAAATAGAAACCGTGTAATTCCAAAGGCAAATCCATTCTAATCTCGGTCTCGTTTTCAAATTTCTTTTCTAAAACGGTGATTCCTTGCATTGTTATTATTGAAACTTTAGAAATTAATTTTGTTGTAAATTCATTTCCTTTTTCATGTCTTAGGCTTACAAATACAACATCATTGACTGGATTTGGATACATTTTGACTACTACCAAATCATTCTCAACCGTTTTGGATTGAATCGTATTGATAACTTTGTTTGTTGCCAATGCAGCATCTTGATCAAATTGAATACTTGCCGTATTTACAATCTTAGTCTCCGAATTCAATCCCGCTATTGGTTGCACAGAAAACGAAATATAACCTTGTCCTTCTGAACTGTTTTCTATTGAAGAAGGTAAATTGATGGCATCCCAAGTAAATTTCACTTCTCTGCCTACAATTTCAGTTTTTACATTTTGATGACTTGATGCCATCACTTTTAAGGAATTAATATCCAATTCGGCAGGCAATTCGTCTACTATAATCACTTTTTGAGCAGGGAAATTTCCAACATTCTCAAATCGAATGGTATAATTCAAAACTTGGTCTAGCAAAATATATCCTTCTTCTCCATATCCTTTTGGCGAAACCAAAATATCATTTGGATCAATAGCTCCATAAACCAAATAGGTTTGCTCTACAAGATTATTTAATGGCGTACAATCCGTGTCTGGCGACAGAATTTCTCCTTTAAATACAAATGTATTCCCAATTTGTACCGAAGCATCATTGCCATGAGAGAATGAAATTGTTTTGTTTTCGAACGCATTCAAATTACTTATTGACCATGAATATCTATTATAAGTAATCCCGTTTTCGACAAAGGATTGCTGTTGAGAATACGGTATCGATGGGTTTTGAATTGTAATTGCTGATGGTGCTACAAAATTCACTGTAAAATTTTGTGCAACATTTCTGGTTTGATTTGTAGCTACAATATTAAATTGTCCATTAGTATATCCTTTTCGTATCGCAGTTCCTCCCATACTCAATTTCAAATCTGAAGTGCTACAAACTGGAATCGCAGGAATTTCTAATACATCTGAAACATTGTAAGTTGTAAGATCGATTTCTTTTGCAGTTGCTGAAGCAGACAAGCCATTTTCTTCAAGTATACTTAAATTACATTTTTTATCCGTGCTAAAAAAGCTAAATAACCCATTGACATCTGAATAAACTTTACTATCCATTGGCATGATTTTTATACCAGCTCGAGTTATAATTGGTTCTTCTGCTTGTTTTTGTCCATCATTATTTGCATCAAAATAAACCAATCCATTTACTTTTTGCTGATACGGTTCCGTAATTTCAACTATTGAATTGATAGCTACATTTTTTACTATTTGTCTTATTCCGCTTGGCCATTTTACTTCAACTGAATCTATGACAGTTGTAGCTCCCAATCCAAAATGCTGGTTATAAGAACTCTGTCCTCCAAAACCGCTTTGACTGTTTATTTCTCTATATTGTATACCATTTGTAGTATGAGTACTAATTTTGGCTCCAATTGAAGATCCGTTACTAACTGTCGCTTTTAATTTGAATTCTACCCAATTATTGACATTTCCGTTGTTTACAAAAATGTGATTTTTTTGATTAGAATGTGTGGCAACGGCTAAATCTAAATCACCATCATGATCAAAATCACTCCAAGAATGGCCAAATGATAATCCAAAATTAAACGTAATCATTTCACTTTGATCTTCAGTGAAATTTCCTTTGCCGTCATTAAAATACAGATATTTTCGACTTTTATCATTGGTTACAAACAAATCCAAATCACCATCATTATCAATATCAGCAAAGCTACAACCGTGTGAGCTTCCTCCTTGATTTACAACCGAATTTGAAATTTTTTCAAAACTTCCTTTTCCGTTATTTTTATATAAAAAATTAGTAGTACTATTTGAGTTGGTTACAAACAAATCCAAATCACCGTCATTGTCTATATCACCCCAACAACTTCCTACAGATTTTCCGCCCTCGGCATTAATAACATTATTTGCTTTTGAAAATGTTCCGTTTCCATCATTATGAAATAAAGAATTATTTTTCCCAATTCCATTTGGAACAAATAAATCCATAAAACCATCTTGATCATAATCTGCCCATGTTGGTCCCAAAGAAGAATTAGCTTCTAGAGGAATTGCTTCGGTGGTGACTTTACTAAAGGTTCCATTGGAATTATTTTTATGCAATTCATTATATTTCGTTGGAAAATAATTGCACATAAACAAATCAACTTTGTTGTCATTATCATAATCTGCAAAAGTACCGCCATGATAATAAGAAACGTCTTTAGTAAATGATTTTGTGTTGTCTAAAACCAGAGTCCCTTTATCATTTCTATAAAAACTATTTGAAGTTCTTGTATTGTTCAATACCAATAAATCTGGATCGCCATCATTATCTGTATCTGCCCAAGTATTACTCATTGAAATTCCTGCTTCTGGCAACACTTGACCTGCTGTGAAACCTCCTTTTTTATTATTCATGAAAATGGAATTGGGAGCCGTTAAATCTGTATCGGTTACAAACAAATCGTCCCAACCATCAGAGTCGATATCTACCCAACTTACTGTCCATGAATTTGTTGCATTCAAATTAAACACAGCATCTTCAAAATGAGAAAAAATCAATTTTGAAGTGTTTTTTGTATTTACAGAAATAGAATTTGCAATAGTAGATTGTTGAATTTCATTATTTATTTTTCCTGTAATAACGGTTTCAATTGTTGCATTAATAGTTTGACTTAAAATCTCACCATTATTTGCCCCGACTGTAGCAACAACAGTAGTTTCAACTGAGTAAACAGCGTTAGGTTCTAAGGTTTTAAGGTCGTTAAATACTACTTTAGTTTTGTCGGTAAGTTCTTGAATTTCTCCAATTGTGCTTTGATTATTTGAATCAATTATTCTAGAATCAATCACTTTTAATCCATCTTGAACAATAACTTCAATTAATGGTTCTGTAACTTCTGAAGTCGTAGTAATGACAGAAACCGCTTTTGCCTTTTCAGTAGGAATCAAAGTATTGTCATTTATGGAACCCGTTTGGGTAAACGAATGACCAAGAGAACTTCCGGTATAGCACATCCAATTGTCGTTGAAATTACTATTCATTACAGAAATATCAGCATCACTGGTCACGGATAAATAGGGTTTATCCGGACCCGAATTGGTTCCTGTACCGTTATAAATTGCCTTCCATTCCGCTAAACTTATGGAGCAATCGGCATAACGTTCTGGAAGAATTGTGTAGGTTTTCTTGAACTTTTTCCCGTCGCTATTGGCATCTTTTATTGTTACCGTTGCACCATTTTTTGAAAACAAGTACAAATGCGAAAATTGACCTCCAAATTTTAAGCCTGTAAAAGGATCGACTGCATTTGCTTCGTTGCCTGGTGGCGGAATGTAGGCCAAGAAATTTTTTCCAGCCGAAGTTCCATTGTCTGAAGAAACCATAGTAGCCATATCGGAAGTTCCTGGAGAACCCGTTTCAAACCAATTCCCTTCAAAAACAGATACTTTTTTACCTGGACTGCAACTGATTCTAAAAACGGTATTGTATGAAACATTTCCATCTGTTTTTCCAACCCAGTCTCCTGCTTTTGATTTATTTAGGGTGAAACTTTTGACAGCAACCCAATTCCCATTGGAGTATCGATCCAATTTTATGGCATTCGAATCATCCCAACTTACAATTCGGATTTCTTGTTCACCTCCAGATTGATAAGGCACTCCAAAATACAGTAACTCACCAGAGGAACTACCATTAGAAGTTGGTACATAACCACCTCCGTCTCTTTCGTTTTGAAATAATGCACCGTATTGGACCGTAATGGGTTTATTCGAAGTAACAACATACGTTTCGCCGGATATCATAACATTCTTCCCTTCGGCGGAACTGTAAATAAGGTCTTGCCCTATGTTTAAATTCTTACTGAAAATTAGAATTGGATTTTCTGAGTTTACATCCGTAAATCCGGTATTGATTTTGGCTTGTGTAGAAATTTTATGAAACTGTACCTCTGTATTATCCTGATAAGCAAACACATTAATATCCCGATTTGAAGAACTAATCATTGGAGCATAAACTATGAATTTTTGCCCAATTGAACTTTTATCGACACTAGGAACCCAATCGTGTTGCCAATCGCTATTGGTACTTTGGGAAGCGTAGACTAATTTATTTGATTTAATAATAAAATAATCTCCATCCCATTTTAGAACTCCGCCAGAAGCATAACGGGCATCATCATTGATACCGTTGTCTTTGATGTACAGAATGTAACTTTGTCCAGCTTTCAATACACCCGTCTTACTATCATCGGTGTCACCATCAGCTCCATCATCAATAATTTCAAATTGGGTGTCATCATAAATAGCCGTGACTATTAGACAAACGTCCCTCTTTACAGCATCGTTGTTTGGAGAAAGATAAATTTGAAAATACGTAGACGGTTCGCCCGTAGCCAATATTTTACTTGTCGTCAAGAAGAGAAGTAAAAAATAAAATAAAGTTTTTTTCATGATATTTGATTTTACGAAAAATCAAAATCAATACTTGTGCCTAAATTACCATATATAGTGTTTTCAAGGACTGCCAACTTTTTTAAAACAAAAAACTTTCCATATTTTGGAAAGTTTTATTAAATTTTAGAATATAAAGCGCTGTTTTTTAATACACTACCACTCCATCTACAAATAAAAGAGGTACTTCTTCGACTGCGGTTTCATTGATAGAATTGGCTTTGAAAATAAATTTTTTATCGTATAAGGTGTTGCCGATGAAATAAGTCACCATAAACTCATTGTTGAGTGCCAAAACACTTTTTTCAATCATTTCGATTTTTACTGCCGAGACTGCTGGAACTTCTATAAAAGCATGACGCAAAAGTGATGTTTTTTTCATTTCTCCGTCAATCGTACCAAAAGCTTTAGAAACTACCATTACGCTGTCCAATTGAAAATCACTGTCGTTTATCAAATAGGCATACCATACTTTTTCCATAAAATCGTCGCTCCATTCTTGAACGGCAGCAAGGAATACGTTTTCTACTTCGGGGATGGTGATGTCAGATTTCATTTGATCTTTGATTACAGATTAACGATTTTAGATTTTAGATTTAAACTTCTAAAATTAAAAAACGCTTGTATGTTTTGTTTTTTGCTTTCCTGCAAGGTCTTTTTCCAGTCCTTGTAGGTATTTGTCTTTTATGTAATTCCTACAAGGTTAAAAAAACCTTGCAGGATAATCTATTCCACTAAATATATTGATTACGGAATTCCCTAGCCCAGATGGGAGCAAATATCCTTTTATGCCGGTGTTCGGCATAAAAGATATTGTGGACAGCTGGAAATAGCTCATTTTCTGGATTATGATAATAAAAATCGTTAATCTAAAATCTTTATATACTTGATTTGAATTGCTCTAAGAAACGTACGTCATTTTCATAAAACATACGGATATCACCAATTTGATACAACAACATCGCAATTCTTTCAATTCCCATTCCGAATGCAAAACCATTGTATTCGTCTGGATTGATGTCGCAATTTTTAAGTACGTTAGGATCTACCATTCCGCAACCCATAATTTCTAACCAACCAGTACCTTTGGTAATTCTATAATCGGTTTCTGTTTTTAGTCCCCAATAAATATCAACCTCAGCGCTAGGTTCCGTAAATGGAAAATAGGATGGACGCAAACGAATTTTTGATTTTCCAAACATTTCTTTGGTGAAATACAAAAGGGTTTGTTTCAAGTCGGCAAAAGACACGTCTTTGTCAATATACAATCCTTCCACTTGGTGAAAGATACAGTGTGAACGGGAAGAAACAGCTTCATTACGAAAAACTCTCCCTGGAGAAATAGTTCGAATAGGCGGTTTATTGTTCTCCATGTAACGCACTTGCACGGATGAAGTGTGCGTACGCAACAAAATATCTGGGTTGGTTTGTATGAAAAAAGTATCCTGCATATCACGCGCCGGATGGTATTCTGGCAAGTTTAATGCCGTAAAATTATGCCAATCGTCCTCAATTTCTGGTCCTTCGGAAACGTTGAATCCAATGTTTGAAAAGACATCAATAATTTGGTTTTTTACCAATGAAATTGGGTGACGAGAACCAATAATTGTAGGTTCGGCTGTACGCGTTAAATCGCCATAAAACCCTTTACTTTCTTCTTTGTTTTCTAATGTTTCTAGGATTGATTTTACTTTATCTTCGGCAGAAGTTTTAAGTAAATTAATCACTTGTCCAAATTCCTTTTTTTTGTCATTTGGTACATTTTTGAATTCGGCAAAAAGGTCTTTCAACAATCCTTTAGTTCCTAAGAATTTTATTCTAAATGCTTCTAATTCTGCAGGATTTTGTGTAGAGAAAGCCTGTGCTTCGCCAATATATTCTTTTATCTTGTCTATCATTTTCGATCCGTAATTGAGAGTGCAAATTTAGCTTTTTTTAGTGATTCGTGAAAAGTAATTAGTGATAAGTCTAAAAAAAATTAACAATAAAGCTAATTTCTAATCACTTACAACTAATTCCTAATCAATCAATTCTCTTTCCAAGAAATAATTAACAATTGCTTCTTTCATCAAAACGGATTGTTCGCCCGCTTTCAAAGGAGGTAATTCTTCTTTTACTTTATAGTGTGGCCAGCCGTCTTCATCAAAAAATTCGAATTCATAAAATCCATAAGGTTCTAATAAACGGCAAATAGCAATGTGCATCAAATTGAGTTTTTCATCTTTTTTGTATTCACGATGAACCTTCCCGAGTTCCTGTACTCCAATTAAATAAATAATAGCATCCAAATCTAAATCTTCTCCTTGCGAAAATTGATTGGAAAGTATATCGACAAGCCGTTCCCAGCGTTCTTTCAGTTGTGTGTCTCTTGACATTTTTATTATAGATTTTAGATTTTAGATTTTATACTAGTTGTTGTGTAGATTTCTTTATCTACAATCCGAACACTTCAATCTAAAATTATTTCCAGCAAAGATAAGAACTTGAAATTTGACAATGGTTACCGAACAATTCTTTTATCTTTACGCTTTTAAATTTTAAAATAAAAAAAATGAGTTTTTTTGATATTATTCTTGGTGGGTTCTTATGTTATTCATTTTACAAAGGAATTAGAAACGGACTTTTTGTAGAATTGGCTTCTTTGCTTTCACTAATATTAGGAATATACATTGCTATTAAATTTTCTTCAATTGTCAAAGATTTTTTATCGAATTGGCTGCATTGGAATCCTTACACGGTACAGTTTTTTGCCTTTATTTTGACTTTTATTGTGGTTGTAATTGGGATTTATATGTTGGGCAAATTCCTGACCAATATTGCCGATTTTGCTTTTCTGGGTTGGATAAACAGTCTAGGTGGTGGTTTTTTTAGAGTATTGAAAACTGTTTTAATCATGAGTATATTTCTAACAATTTTCGAAAAAATGAATTACCATAATTATTTAGCCAAAAAAGAGACCCTTGACAAATCGATTTTCTTTAACCCGATTCAAAAAGTAGCTGGATATATTTTTCCTTCTATCGAAAAATGGTATGACAAAGCGAGGAAGTAGCGTTCGAAGTTTTCAGTAATCCGATTTTAGTCGAAAGGATTATCTTTTTCCGTTCAATCAGTTGAATGCGTTCTTAAAATAAGATAGCCCATAGTCAAAAACTACGGGCTATTCTTTTATATAATAATTTTTTATCAGTATCCGTGACTAATCCCAAAACGAAAAAGTAGATCACAGATTCAAAAGATTTACACAGATTTCTTTTATAATGCATATAAAACCTATGAGATTCAGTGTTATCAATAGCATAAAAATATATTGGGTACACTTTCTGGACAGTCTTATCATTTTTTTAGATCGGAGACAGAATACTGACTACTACTTCACTTCCTTAATGGCTCCGCTATCAATCCAACCTTCGGTTCCATCAGTCAATTGAATTTTTTTCCAGTTGCCTAGCGTTTCTTCTACATATACTTTGGTTCCTTCGTGTAAAACAAAAATGACTGAACCAGCCTTTTGAGGTTCACTTCTTACATCGGATGATTCTGCAAAAACGATAGCTGGTTTTTCATTATCAAAATGGCTTTTCTCAAAAAAGGCAGCCGAAATACTCATCACAACAAGCAATAGAATTACAAACATTCCAAAAAAGAAAACTCTTTTCATCACTACGTTTTGTGAAAAATAATAGCCTATAAAAAAAACCAATACCAACATTGAGAAGCTTATTGAAATCCAAGCCCAAGTTTCGAAAGGATAAATACCCGTAAAATCACGAAGCAACTTTGCAAAACCCACTTTTGGGACTACTTTAATCTCATCTATGGTTTGCTTTTGGGCAAATTTAATATTGTTTAAAACGGCTGGGTTGCTAGGATCTAGAACTAAAGCTTTCTCATAGTTATAAATTGCAAGAGCAGTTTGGTGCAATTTATAATAACAATTCCCCAGATTAAAATACAATTCAACAGATTCCTTATTGTCATTTAAAACTGATTCATAAGCTTTGGCCGCTAAATCATATTTCCCGTTTTGGTACAAATTATTTCCTTTTTCGAAACCCGTTTGTGCAAAGAAAACTTGCGAGATTAATAATAGTATATAAAAAATATTTTTCATTTTCATTTTTTTTTAAGATGCTAAGATTCTAATTTGCTGAGATTCTAAGTTTCTTAGGTGTTAAATCTGTTTTTCTAATTCGGAAATAATAGTTACCGCTTTATCAAAATCATGTTGAATCGTTGCACTCGATGATGGCGCATATCGGGCTATCTCACAGTTTTCAGTAAGTGCAATAAAACTATTTACTACTTCTGGATTGGCTTTTCTAGACAATAATAATTCCTGAATATTATCTTTACTCATTTCTGAAGTTTCGATATGCAACTTGGCTTTCAGGAAATTATGCATTGCTTTTTCTAAAGCTACATAGAAAGGGGCTTTGTTATTAATTTGCTTTTTGGCTTCTGATAAATATTTCTTAGCCAATTTATTGTTCATTTTAATTCGGTTTCCAAAAACATCACTATCAATTGCTTCTTTTTTCTTTTTGAATAAAACAATCAAAGGAAGTATTAAAAAGGGCAAAAACAACAAGGTGTAAAATGACGTAGAACCAAAAAATTCAGGCTGTTTTCTTGCTAGAAGTTCTGTTTTTAAGTCAATAAATTTAAACTGCTCAATTTTTTCAATTTTATTTTTACCTACATTGGTATTAGAAGGAGCCTCGGCAGTTTGGGTAGGACCATCTAGAACATTAATTTTAATTTCTTTTGAACTAATGGTTTTATAAGTTCCTGAACTCAAATCAAAGTATGAAAATTGCATTGGTTTTATAACATAATCCCCTTTGTATTGTGGAATAATAGTATAAGAATCTGAGATTTTGCCATTCATTCCAGACAGTGGTGTGTTTACTTTTTCATCATGAACCGCATCATACATTTCTAATGCATTTGGTACTTCGGGTTTTGGTAAAGTAAATAATTTTAAATTTCCAGTACCTGTAACGCTCAAAGTTAAATCCAAGCTTTCGCCATTTTTCAAAGTTGTTTTGGATGGTATTGCTTTAAAATCAAATTTACCAACAGCTCCTGTAAAATCGGCTGGTTTTCCTGCTTCTGGCAAAGGTTTTACACTAATAGTTTTAGCTCCTGCTGAAACTCTCTTATTCCCATCGACTAATAATACCCGACCAAACATATCTCTTCGATTGGTTGGTAATTTTACGCTTATGTCTAACGACAAAGGCTCTATGACTAGTTTACCAGACTTTTGTGGATATAAAATAACTTTTTTTAATACTACAAAACGGTATTTTTCCCCTTTAAACATTCCTTCCTCGCCAACTAATTGTTTAATGTCAATGTTTTGGCTCCAAAAATCATTGTATTTGGGTTTACTGAGTTCATTCCAATTGTTAATTCCAATATTATAACTAAAATACAATTTATATACTACTGTAATAGGTTGATTAATATAGGGATTGGTATTCGAAATATTAGCAATTAAATACAGATTGTCATCGGCAGAAACTTGAGAATCGTTTGGATCTCTTGGTTGCTCCGTGGCTGCTGTAACATTGATTTTTATAGGTTGTGTTTTGTAAATCTGCCCATTATATTCAATCATAGCCTGTTTGATGACCAAATTTCCTTTTTGATTGGGCAACAAATAATAGGAATAACTTTTCTCGAAAGATGTTTTTCCATTAATCCATGATTGACTCACTTGTTGACTCGGTCCTGCAATAATTCGGAAACCTTCAAAAGAAGGTTGCACAAAATTATCGCCATCAATATTCATTACAAAATCGATACGAAGTCTCTCGTTGAGTCCAAGCGTCGTTTTGCTAACTCTTGCCTCAAATTGAACTTGAGCCATAAGTCCTTGAAAACATAATAGTAATAGAATTAAAAATCTTTTCATTACTGGTTTAATCGTTACTGTTTTATTTGTATAAATTTAAAATATCTCTTGTCAATTCCTATTATAAAAAACTACCAATCTTTCTCGGTTTTCACAGGTGAACCTTTTACTTTTTTGGCATTTACTTTATCTTGAATTTTCTTTTCCTCATTATTTACAGCATCCAATAAATTTTCGGTTCGTTGTTTTGAAATTCCTCCAGGTTTTGGTTTAGGTTGCCCTTGATCATCTTTTGGTTTACCGTCTTTCTTGTCTTTATCGCCGTCTTTTTTATCTTTGTCCTTGTCTTTATCGCCGTCTTTCTTATCGTCTTTTTTGTCCTTATCTTTATTCTTGTCGTCTTTTTTGTCTTTATTTTTATCTTTGTCCTTATTCTTGTCTTTCTTTTTATCGTCTTTTGGAGGAGGATTATCCTTTAGCATTTTTTTGGCCAAAGCATAATTATATCTAGTTTCATCATCTTCTGGGTTATTGCGCAATGCGTTTTTATAAGCTTCTACTGCTTGCGTATAATCCTTCTCTTTCATATAAACATTACCCAAATTATGAAATGCCTTATGCTTTTGGGATCTTGTTTTTAAATTCTTTAACGCATTTGCATACGCAAATTTGGATTCTGAAAATTGATTTTGCCTGTATATTGCATTTCCTAAATTATATGGAGCCACTGTTCGATTGGGGAATTTTGAATGTGAAATTCTATAATTTGCTTCAGACTCTACATAATTTTTAGCTGTATATTCTTCATTTGCATTAGGCAATATTTTATCTTTCTCTTGGGCATTGGCGCCAAAAGCAAAAAGTAATAGTAATATGTATATGATTTTATTTTTCATTTCTATTTATGTTCCTTTCAACGTATTTTAAAAAACTTCAATTTTCGTTAATGCTCTTTTGATACTTTATTTATTCTCGTTAAATAAATCTAATTTTTTGACCCATTGGGTTTTTCTCTCTAAAAAGAAAATATCCAAAAATAACAGCACAAACCCCAATCCTAAAAACCATTGAAATTGCGATTGAAAATCGGCCATTTCCGTGGCTTCAAATTCGGTTTTTTGTATTTTATCCAATGTCGCTTTTATGTATTCCAATACTTCTTTGGTATTGTTTCCGTTGACATAACCTCCGCCGGTAATTTTGGCAATAGTCGCTAAACTATTTGGATTCAATTTAGTAATTACAATTTCACCTGCATTATCTCTTTGGTAACTTTCAACAACACCATTTCTTTTTAAAGGAATAGTCCCTCCTTTTTCGGTGCCCAAACCTATGGTAACGATTTTCATTCCTAGTTTTTTTGCTTCTTCAGCGGCTGCTTCGGCTCCTTCAGAATGGTCTTCACCATCAGAAATCATAATCATTAATTTGCTGGTCTTACTTTTATCATCAAAATAAGTACCCGATAATTTAATGGCCTCATCTAGTGAAGTTCCCTGAGACGAAACCAATCCTGGACCCATGCTTTGCAAGAACATTTTGGCAACACTATAATCAGTTGTAATTGGCAATACCGGAAATGCACTACCTGCATAAGCAACAATTCCTATTCTGTCGCTCCCTAATTGATTGATGATTTGAGATACGATTTGTTTGCTTTTATCCAATCGGCTTGGAGCAACATCTTCACAAAGCATACTTTTGGAAACATCCATTGCAAAAACGATATCAATTCCTTCTCTTTTAACCGTTTCTACTTTGGTTCCTATCTTCGGATTTACTAATCCAACAATTAAAGCGATCAAAGCTAAAATCAGTACACCCAATTTCAAAACAGGCTTAAAAATAGAACGTTCAGGACTTAATCTTTTAATGATTTCTAAATCTCCAAACTCGCGTTGTTTTTTTCTTTTCCAATATAAATTAAATAGAAAAACCACCACCACAAGCGGTAATATAAAAAGAAGGTATAAATAATTTTGTTCGTCTAATTCCATTTTTAATTTTAGATTTGCTTCGCCAATTCGCCTTTGGCTCGGGTCTGAATTTAGATTTTAGATTTTTATTCTAAAATTATAAATCTAAATTTTGATATTTTCCTATTTAATTTAGTTGCTCCAAATTCCTGAATCGGGGGTTAGGGGCTTATATAAAACTTCTGTAAACTGTATTGCGCAACCCTATTTCCAACAACAATAAAAACCCTGCAAGTAAAACAAAAGGTCTGAATTTTTCGTCATAATCATAGAACTTCAATTCTTCAATTTCTGTGGTTTCGAGTTTATTGATTTCATTGTAAATTTCAGCCAATTTATCATTACTGGTTGCTCTGAAATATTTACCTCCGGTTTTCCTGGCAATATTCTTCATTAATTGTTCATCAATTTCTACCTTCATCATTTGAAATAGAAATTGACCATTTGGTGCAATCGCGTATGGGAATTCCGCCATTCCATTAGTTCCTATTCCAATTGTATAGACTTTTATGCCATACTGTTGAGCGATATCTGATGCGGTTTCTGGTTCGATAAATCCCGCATTATTTACACCATCTGTCAATAAAATCACCACTTTGCTTTTGGCCTTACTGTCTTTTAAACGATTAACCGCTGTAGCTAGTCCCATTCCAATTCCAGTTCCATCTTGCAAAACATTGTCATATTTTATACTTCGAATGGCATCTTGAATTACAGCTTTGTCGCTTGTTACGGGTGATTTTGTATAGGCTTCAGAAGCATAAACTACCAATCCAATTCTATCATTGGGCCTTTCTTCAACAAAATCGGCTGCAACTCTTTTTAGTGCTTCCATTCGATTTGGTTTCAAATCCTTGGCTAGCATACTTCCTGACACATCGACCGCAACCACAATATCGATTCCTTTTGTCGTTTTGGTTTTATTGCTAATGTCTACCGTTCTTGGTCTTGCCATTGCTATAATTAATGAAGCCAATGCAACTATTCGCATCACATTCAAAACGGGTTTTAACTTTGCGAGTACTGATTCCGTTCCTTTGAATCCTTGAAGCGAACTTATTTTTAAAGTAGCCGTTTGTTGATTTTTTTTCCAATATAACCAAGCAATAGCAAATGGAAGCAAAAGAAACAACCAAAAAAATTCTGGATTTAAAAAGGTTATTTTTTCCATTAGTTACTAGTTGTTTTAAGTTCTACAGCGTTCAAAATACGGTCTGTTAATTCTGTTGCATAACGATCTCCTTCTTCGTGCAAAATCAAAATTTGTTGTAATCCTCCAGCTTGTCCGAAGAGAAGGATTTCATAATAAATTTTAGTACTGCTCTGACTGTTTCCATCTATTCTTGAGAAAGTACCAAATCCTTTTTTACCAGTAATCCCGTTAGCCGTTTGAAAATCTTCTTGCTTGACAATCATGTTTTGAGCACCTTGTGATTCTAATGCTTTTAAAGAACTTTCTATAGATTTAGACAAATCTAAAGCACCTTCTTGTTTGTATTTTATGGTTGATACCATGATATAAAAATTATCCAATAAACTCCCGTATCCGAAAGATTGCATCTCTTTTATCAAAGCCATTCCCTCTTTGGGTAATGTTTTGGTCAAATCCATTCGTTTCAACACTTTTGGTGTTTCAATAATTACCCCTGGATTTCCGTACTCACTTTTTACCCATTCCCCTTCTAATAATTCTTTGGTTGGATGGCCTAGAATATTATCTTTTACAAAATCAAATCCTTTGGTTGCAATAAAATAAGTTGCTGTAGCAAAAAGCAGGAAAAGCACAGAAGCCACCGAAATTGCAATTCGTTGATTTCTTTTCTTCCTTAACATTGTTTTGATTTGTTTCTGCTTCTGAGCTTCGTTCAAAATCAAATCTTCATCCACAGGCACTTCAACAGGAATCGCTTCATCAAGTGTTAGAATTGCTCTTTGAATTTTATTCCTATCCTCGGTAATTTCGAATTCTAATGGTTTTGATTTAGCAAATTTCACTAAATCGGCTTGTTTTAAAACAGTGAATAAATTCTCAATTGTTTCTTGGGAGAGCTTCATTTTCTTTTTTAACGATGCCGCTTTTAGTCCTGCAATCAATTCTGATGTAGTGCTTTCCATGGCAGGAATTTCAATAGCTTCTTCAATATAATTTCGGGCAATATCCGTCAATTCACTGTAATATGCTTTTACTTCACCATGCTGCCAAAGTTCTTTTTTCTCTAAAGTGTTGAGTAAACTGGTCGCTTTTTCTATGGGAGTTTTATAGATTTCTTCTTCAATTTTTTTCTTTTGACGAATTTTGACATACCAATAAATGAAACCTCCAATTCCTAATATTAATAAAATTCCCAAAAGATATTTCCACCAATCTCCCAATGAATCTTCGGCTTTTACTATGTCTTTAATGTCATACATTTTTTGTTTTAATGTATCTACTTGAACATTAGCCACCTCAACTTTTATAGAATCAGTCAAAAATGCTTTTTTATTGATCAGAATTTTGAAGCTTGGAATCGTATATCTTCCGGAATCAAATTGAGTCAAACCGTATTTTTTGATTAATTCGTACCGATCGTCTTTTTTAATAGTATCAATTGGATAGGAATGAATTACCTCGAGCGCACCAATATTTTTTAGTCTTGGGAAAACCACTTTAGACAACGTATCTACCGAAGTTTTTAAAGTCAATTTAAACTCAGCTCCAATTTTGTTTTTTGTGGTATCAATACTGGTAACTACTTTTTGCTGTGCAAAAATAGAAGTCGAAATCAGCAGTAAGAATATTATTAATTTTTTAAGCATTGATTTTGGGAAATTTTGATTTTTGATTGAAGGTTAACGATTTTTGATTTACGATTTCTCTATAAATAAAAGATTATTTTCAATCCAAAAAAATATTATTTCAAAGTTGTTTTTGCTGTTTTTATACTTATAAATAGTTAATCAAAAATCTGAAATCTTTATCGGGATTTAAAATAGCCTAATAATTTGGTTACATAACTTTCATCCACTCTAGTATTTACAACACCTGAACCTGATTTACTGAAAGTTTCTTTAAAATAGTGTACATTATCATGATAGTATTTTTCATAATTCATACGCACGGATTTTGAACCTGTATTAATCAATTTTGTTTGTCCTGTTTCTGCATCGGTCATTGAAACCATTCCTAGATTGGGCATTTTTTCTTCTCGAATGTCATACACTCGAATACCCGTAATGTCGTGTTTCTTAGAAGCGATTTTCAACGTTTGTTCATAATCTCCCGACATAAAATCCGAAATAACAAATACAATCGCTTTCTTTTTTTGGGTACCCGATAAAAATTTTAAAGCTTGAGCAATATCGGTTTTATAACTTTTAGGCTCAAATTCTATCAATTCTCGAATGATACGCAATACGTGAGATCTACCTTTCTTGGGTGGAATATACAATTCTATTTGGTCTGAAAACAAAATCAATCCTATTTTGTCATTGTTTTGAGTAGCCGAAAATGCCATTGTTGCAGCTATTTCGGTAACAATTTCTTTCTTGAATTGATTTTTGGAACCAAAACTTTCAGAACCCGAAATATCGACCATTAACATCATGGTCAATTCTCTTTCTTCTTCAAAAACTTTGACATGTGCTTCGTTATAACGCGCAGTTACGTTCCAATCGATGGCACGAATATCATCACCAAATTGATATTGACGCACCTCGCTAAAGGTCATTCCTCGTCCTTTAAACGATGTATGGTATTCTCCCGAAAAGATATGATCACTCAATCTTCGGGTTTTTATTTCTATTTTACGTACTTTTTTTAAAAGCTCTTTTGTATCCATTTTTCTTTAGTGATCAGTGTTCAGTGAACAGTGTTCAGTTTTTTAGCGATCAACAATAAGTATTCAGTAAATTGAATTCAGCAAATTTTTTATTATAAGTTTATTCTCCAAAGTCTTTAAAATTAAAATCTTTTTACAACCACACTTTTTGAAACAAGCCTGACTGAATACTAAAAAACTGAACACTGAACACTTTCTTATGGTACTTCGATTTCGTTTATGATTTTATTTATGATGTCTACCGATGTAATGTTTTCGGCTTCGGCTTCATAAGTGATTCCAATTCTATGGCGCAAAATATCATGAACTACAGCACGAACATCTTCTGGAATTACATACCCGCGACGTTTGATAAATGCATAACATTTTGCAGCGGTAGCTAGATTAATACTTCCACGCGGTGATGCTCCAAAACTGATCAAAGGTTTCAAATCAGCCAATTTATATTTCTCAGGATAACGAGTTGCAAAAATAATATCCAATATGTATTTCTCTATTTTTTCATCCATGTAAACTTCTCGAACTGCTTCTTGAGCACGTAAAATTTGCTCTACAGAAACTACCGGATTTACTTTATCATAACTTCCTTTAAGGTTTTGACGAATAACTAAACGCTCGTCTTCCATCTTCGGATAATCGATAACCGTTTTTAACATAAAACGATCGACTTGCGCTTCCGGCAATTGATAGGTTCCTTCTTGTTCAATAGGGTTTTGAGTTGCCAATACTAAAAATGGTCGGTCCAATTTAAATGTAGTATCACCAATAGTGACTTGTTTTTCTTGCATGGCCTCTAATAATGCTGATTGCACTTTGGCTGGCGCACGGTTAATCTCATCGGCAAGAACGAAATTAGCAAAAATTGGTCCTTTTTTGATAGAAAACTCATTTTGCTTGATATTATAGATCATCGTCCCTACAACATCCGCAGGTAATAAATCGGGAGTAAACTGGATTCGGCTAAAAGAACCTTGAATGGCTTGAGAAAGGGTATTAATCGCTAATGTTTTTGCTAATCCGGGCACACCTTCTAACAGAATATGTCCCTGACCCAAAAGTCCAATTAATAATCTTTCGACCATGTGTTTTTGTCCCACAATAACTTTATTCATCTCCATAGTGAGAAGGTCAATAAAAGCACTTTCTCTTTCGATTTTTTCATTGATTGCTCTAATGTCTAAAGTCGCTGTATTTTCTTCCATATTGTTATTTTTAAACCCTTGTTTTATTGTCTGTTTTGTTTGATGGTGCAAATTGAATTTTTTTTTAGAAGTAAGATGTTAAAGAATGGTTAAAACTTCGACAAATCCCCTAATTTTAAGGACGAATTATGATTGTATTTGTCTATTTTTAAGAACTAAAAAAAATTAACTTCAAATTAGTTGAATAAACCCCTAATTTTCAAGGGGTAATCTAAAAATGAAACCATGAGCAAAATACCTTTTTCAAAAATTATTGCAGGCACAATGACTTGGGGAGTTTGGGGCAAAAACTGCACCACTGAACAAATGATAGAACTAATGAATATATGCCTTGAAAATGGCATTTCAACCTTTGATCATGCCGATATTTATGGGGGATATACTACAGAAGAAGCCTTTGGAAAAGCATTTAACGAAAGTAAAATCAACCGTAAAGACATCCAATTGATTTCTAAATGTGGGATCCAAATGGTCTCTGAAAGCAGAAAAAATACTATCAAACATTATCAATATTCAAAAGCATATATCATAGCCTCAGCAGAGCTATCTTTAAAAAATTTGCAAACGGATTATTTGGATCTTTTGCTATTGCATAGACCAAGTCCACTGATACAAGCAGATGAAATTGCTGAAGCCGTTGAAAAGCTTAAAATTGAGGGAAAAATATTAGATTTTGGTGTTTCTAATTTTACACCAAGTCAAAGCAATTTGATTGAAACAAAAACAAAAATTAATTACAATCAAATTGAGTTTTCAATTACCCATTTAGAACCAATGCTCGATGGCAGTTTGGATCACATGCAAACCAACCGAATCACGCCTATGTGCTGGTCACCACTTGGAACCGTTTTTCGAAATGAGAATGAACAATCACAACGTATTAAGAAAGTAACTCATGAATTGGCTGCTAAATATAATGTGTCTGAGGATATCATTTTATTGGCATGGATCATAAAACATCCTGCAGGAATCTTACCCGTTTGTGGCACCTCAGACAAAAAGAGACTTTCGCTTTTGATGAAAGCCACAACCGTTGAAATGGATTTGCAGGATTGGTTTGCACTTTGGACAGCGAGTACTGGAAATGAAATTCCATAGCTATTTTTAATATTTAGTTGCAAAATAGAATGGTTCATTAATAAATTAGAAGATTTAAAGTATTCATAAAAATTGCAAAGTTCAAATGATCAATAAGCGTATTCTTATCAAAAACTTACTGGCTCACAACGATGAGAGCAGTTTCTATGATAAAAAAAGGCAGTTGAATTTGCACTCAAGAGAAGGAAAAGCCAAATTTTTGAAGCACATTTGTGCCTTATCGAATTCGAATCCGACCAATAATTCATACATCGTTGTGGGTGTAGAAGATGAGAACAATCAAATTGTTGGAGATGATTTTTTTGATGATAGCAGAATTCAAAATTTAGTGAATGCTTTTCTTGAAAATCCACCCAAAATTCAATACGAAAATGTCCCTTTCCCTAATTTACCAAAGGACAAAGTAGTTGGCCTTGTAACGATAAAACCCAATAATAAAACATCCTATTTTAAAAAAGGAATTCATACCATTCCTATCAATAGTGTTTTTATCAGACAAGGCAGTAATACAATGCCAGCGAAAGGAGAAATTGAGAAGAATTTTCAGAATATTGAAACCGTAATTGGCATCGAAAACAATTCGAGAAACAGTATCAAATATACACTGGATGGCGTAATTGATTTTATGAATTTTCGCCACAAAGACATGAGTCCAAAATATAAAGTTTTTAAAGAACTATTTGTAATGTGCTGGGCTGGAATTACAAAAAAATCAAGAAACAAAACCTATTTGTCCCGAGTGGATATTGAATTAATTAACGAACAAGTTAAGCTGTTTTATTCGGCTCAAGATGTCGTTGAGATTAGTTATGATGACGATAGTTTTACCATTGTTGAATATGTACCGTTAGGTTTGAACGATAGAACCAGTTATTACCCTCTTGAACAACAAACCATCCGTTTTCAGGAAAATGGCTATTATAACATTGATCGAAAAATACTTTTTGAGCCGCCAGAATATAACAAAAAAATGCTTTACCATATCTACAATTCAAATTTAGCCTTACTAGGAAAACTTGAAAAAAATATTAAATTATCGGATCGGGAAAGAAAAGATTTGAATAATTTGCCCTCTACTTTTATGATATGCTACCTCAATGGTTTTGAAGATGCCAAGCAAAAACTAATTGATGCAAAACTGCTATTAAAACCGTTTTCACAAGTTTACCTTTCTTTTAAAGAAGCACTCCGCATACTAAGAAAAATGAAATATGATGTTCAATAAAAAACAGCTGAGTTGCTTAACTGAATAATCCTGTTATCCAAACCACTATTTCATTTATAACTTGGCAAATAAAATTGGTCATTAATAGCAATAAGGTAAGAAGTGCGTTCATTTTATAAATTTTAAGTAAAATTACAATGATTCTTTATACTGAGCAATCACTAAAAACAGTGATATTTTTGAAAGTCAAATGTACTTAAAAATAATATACCATAACACCATACAAGCTTAGAATTCAACGGATATAACAAGCAATTCAACGGATTTATTCTTAATAAAAACTTAAAATCATCAAAATGAAGTCACTTGTATCATCTCTATTAAAAAAAGCAGAAAACACACTTCTTTTCCCTTATTTTTGCAAAAGAACAAATACCGCATAAAATGAGAACATTAGTAATAGGAGATATACATGGTGGCTTGAGAGCATTGCACCAAATAATGGAGAGAGCTAATGTAAGCCCGAAAGACAAACTTATTTTCTTGGGAGATTATGTAGATGGGTGGAGTCAATCACCACAAGTAATCGATTTTTTGATTGAATTAAAAAAAACACATGACATTATTTGCATAAGAGGAAATCATGACGAATTGTTACGAGAATGGCTCAAAGACAGCAAAGACAATGAACAATGGTACCAACATGGCGGAGAAGCTACTGTTTTGGCATATCAAAATGTGAATGGTGAAACCAAAAATAAGCATATAAAATTCTTAGAATCATTGGAGAATTATTATTTGGACGAGCAAAATAGGATGTTTATCCATGCTGGATTTACTAATATGAACGGAGTTATATTCGAATATTTCCCTAAATTATTTTACTGGGATCGAACACTTTGGGAAACTGCATTGGCATTGGATCCAAATATGAAACCAGATCATTTGTACTATCCCAAACGATTCACATTATACAAAGAGATTTATATTGGCCATACTCCTGTTTCACGAATTGGTCAAACCACTCCCGTTCAAAAAGCCAATATCTGGAATATTGACACTAGTGCAGCTTTCAAAGGGCCATTAACGATAATGGATGTGGACACCAAAGAATTTTGGCAAAGTGAACCTTTACCAACTTTATATCCGAACGAGAAAGGTAGAAATAAAATGTAAATACTATATTTGTAAAAATTTATTACCTATTTTTATATTTATGAAAAAAATTATAACACTTTTAGCGTTGGTTACTTTTGGTTTAACCAATGCACAACAAGCCTTTAAAGGAAAAGGAGATGCTAGATTTAATGTTGGAGCAAACCTTCAAAATGGTGGAACTGGAATTCAAATTTCAACTGATTTTGGATTAGGTGAAAACTTATCGTATGGCTTAGTTGGTTCATACTTATTGAATGTAGATGAAGTTTTAGGACAAACACCTGAATTTCACGATCGTTTTGATGCCAAATTTAGAATCAATGCTAACTTAGGAAGTGTCCTTAACATTGACGAAAAATTAGACATTTATCCAGGTTTGAATTTAGGTCTAAAAAACTTTGGTGCACATATTGGAGCACGATATTTCTTTACAGAAGGATTTGGACTTTTTACCGAAGCTGGGTTCCCAATTGCAAAATACAATACGGATGCTTCAGGATTTGAAAATTTAAACAATCAATTCACATTCAATATTGGTGCTTCATTTAGTATGTAAGCTGAATTTATAGTAAAAGAAAAAGCGTCTTGTTGATTAAAACAAGACGCTTTTTTATTGGAAATTAATATTTATATAAACAGATGCAATATCAATTATTTACTTATAATGATACTCCATTCTGATCCACTATAAATTTTATGTTTTTCAGAAAAACTACCTTGATTTACAGCTAATGAAAAATTCAAAAGACTATTAAAGTAGCAAATGTCATTGTTAACAGCAACTTGTCCAAAAGTGTTTACTAATTGTAATTGATTGTCATATACTTTTTCGGTTCCTTTAAATAGTTGCACTTTTACAAAATCACCCGATTTTAAATTTAGGTTCTCAAATGTTTTTTTATCAATGTTTGTCCAAACATTGCCATATTGAATATCTAAAATTGGAATACCGCCTTTAATAATTCCATTTTCAAAAACAGGTTTTTGGTATGGTATTTTTACAACCTCATTTGGCAATTTAGGCCCAACTTCTTCAAACTTGATTGCTTTGGAAGCCAGTCTTGCACCCGTGTAAGCATATACATCACGACCGTGAAAAGTATAAGATTCATTCGAATTTTTACGACGGTTTTTAACTTCATCAATTTCTCTAATTTCTTGTATTCCTAATTGTTCTGAAATCAAAGTCAAAGTACCATTATCTGGCGTAACAAAATAATGCCCTGATTTTGTAAGCAGAACTACGGAGTGTCTTGAAGTACCAACTCCAGGATCGCAAACAGAAACAAAAACAGTTCCTGCTGGATAATACTGAGCCGTCTGAGATAGACGATAAGATGCTTCCCAAATATTAAATGCAGGTATTTCATGTGTCAAATCAAATATTTTGATATCTGTAGAAACCCCTAAGGCAACTCCTTTCATAGCAGAAACTGCTCCATCTTTTGTGCCAAAATCCGACTGGAAAACCAGTACATTGTTTTGTGAAAAACCATAAAAAGAAAAGGCACACAAAAGGATTAGAAAACGTAATTTCATATTTTTATACTTTATAATTTTTGCAAATATATTCTATTTTGAGTGAATTCTCAATTTCAAAAATTTGAAAAAAGCTATTTTACTTAGCGTTTACAATTAACTCAACTTTGTAACTACCACTATTTTTATTGCTGTTTGTTTTTTTTAAATAAAAAAAAACATTTAATTTGTAGCAGAAAAAAATCGAAAAAAAATGAAATTACTAATATGTAATATTTGTATGATGATGTGGGGAACTTCTGCAGAGTAATCGTATTGCATCATTTTAAATCATTAAAATAGACAATAAACCCTCTGCCAAAAACAGAGGGTTTATGTTTTTAAATTAATTAAAATCAATAACAAAAAAGTATGGAAAAAATTACTAAAACTATTATTCCTTTATTACTATTTTTCTTCAGCGCACAATTCTACGGTCAGACCCATGTTATATCCGGAATTCTGACGAATGAAAAAGGAAATCCATTAGAATCGGCAACAATTGTTGTCAAAGGAACTAACACTAGCGCTTCAAGTGATGCGTTTGGAAAATTCACTATTACGGCACCAACAAACACTGCCGTTTTAATAGTTTCTTTGATTGGTTATAACTCGAAACATGTTGAAGTTAAAGGTGATAATACCGAAATTCAACTGATTGCACAAGACAATACGCTTGATGAGATTGTAATAGTTGGTAGCCGAAACCCGAATAAAAGTAAGCTCGAAACTACAGTTCCCATTGATGTCGTGAATTTAGCGAAAATTAGAAACGTTACGCCACAAACAAGCATAAACGACATCTTAACGTATATGATTCCCGCTTTTAATTCGAATCGTCAATCCTCTTCTGATGGAACCGAACATATTGACCCTGCGTCGTTACGAGGTTTAGGTCCAGATCAAACTTTGGTTTTGATAAATGGTAAAAGAAGGCACACTACGTCATTAGTCAATTATCAAAATACAACAGGTAATGGATCTGTAGGAACTGATTTAAGTGCCATTCCGGCATCTGCGATAAAACGTATTGAGGTACTTCGTGATGGATCTGCTGCACAATATGGCTCCGATGCAATTGCAGGAGTTATTAATTTAGTTTTAAAAGAAAATTCAGGATTGGAAGTCAATACTACTTATGGGCAAACTTCTCGAAACGATGGACAAACAACCAACTTGAATTTGAATTACGGTCATAAATTGGGTGATAAAGGAGGTTTTATCAATCTAACCGCCGAATTTAACAATCGTGAAAAAACGAATCGTTCTCAAAATCATAATTTAATTATTTTTGATCAATCTGCTTATGATAATTATTTTGCATACGATTTCAGTAATCCAAATGCACGCCAAATAGACGATGATTTACTTGCGGCTTCAGGTCTTTCTCGAGATGATTTTAATTTTCAAATTGGTGATGCCAAAATACAAAACATACAAGGATTTGTAAATTCAATGATTCCTTTAAGCCAAAATATCGAATTTTACGCTTCAGGTGGTTTTAGCCAAAGAAATGGTACTGGTTTTGGATTTAGACGTTTACCAAGTGAGACCGAAAATGTTGTGCCAGAATTATTCCCTTTTGGCTTTCAACCAGAATTAAAATCGGACATCTCTGATGCCTCATTGATTTCGGGTTTGAGATTTAAATTTTCAGATTGGAAATTAGACGTTAGTAATACTGTAGGTCAAAATGTATTTAAATATGAAGTGTCTAATACCAATAATTTTTCTTTAGGCGTAAATAGTCCAACTGATTTTAATGCCGGAAATCACTCTTTTTTACAAAACACTTTGAATGCCGATATTTCTCGTTCGTTTAAAACTATTTTTAACGAATTGAGATTTGCTTTTGGAACAGAATACCGTACAGAAAAATTCCAAATTAGTAAAGGCGAAGAGGCTTCTTATATTAATGGTGGTGCACAATCTTTCCCAGGATTTTCTCCTTTGAATGAGGTAAACCAAAAGAGAAATAACTTTAGTATCTACACTGATGTTGAAGTAGATTTTTCAGATAAATTTTTGGTAGGTGTTGCAGGACGTTTTGAAAATTATTCTGATTTTGGAAATACGTTTAATGGAAAACTATCTTCTAGATATAAAATTACGGATACCTTTTTTGTACGTGCCTCTATAAGTACAGGATTTAGAGCTCCATCATTGCAACAACAATATTTCAATAATATTGCAACTGATATTGTAGATGGAAAAAATTTAAATTCGGGTATTTTTAGAAACGATAGTGATATTGCCAAACAACTTGGAATTCCTGAATTAAAAGAAGAAACTTCTAAAAATTACAGTTTTGGAATTGTATATTCTCCACTAAAAAATTTACATTTTACAGTTGATGCTTATCAAATTAAAATAGACAATAGAATTATCCTAACTGGAAATTTAGGGAATGATCCTTATGGCGATCCAGTTCCAGAACTACAAGCATTATTTGAAACGTATGGTGCACAAACGGGTCGTTTCTTTACCAATGCCATTAATACTTCAACTAAAGGTATCGATTTTGTGGCAGATTATGACATGAATATAGGAAATGGAAACCTTGCCGTTTCGTTATTATACAACTTCAACGAAAATAAAGTAGATGATAAATTAAATAATATTCCTTCTATCTTCATTGGTCAAGAAGATGTGTATTATGGTCCTCAGGAAAGAAGTTTGATAGAAACCAACACCCCAAAAAATAAAGGAACACTATCTTTAAATTACGCCATAAATAAATTCAACTTTTTAGTAAGAAATACTTATTTTGGTGAAGTTATTCGAAACGGATTTCCTTTTGGAATTTCTCAAACCCACAAAGGAAAAACAGTAACCGACCTATCAGTGGCCTATAAAATAACTCCTAAAATCCAATTTGTTTTAGGTGCTAATAATTTATTTGATGTTTTCCCAGACAGACAAGTTTATGAGAACAGCTATTTTGGAGTTTTTAAATATGCTCCAGTCCAAATGGGAACAACAGGTGCTTACTATTTTGGTAGATTAAGTTTTAAATTATAAAAAAGTAAAACCAATAAAAGAGCCGTCTAAAAGTAAAAATTTAGACGGCTCTTTTTATTTACGAACTCCTAATGAGATTCAAAAAATTATAAGTACTACAAATCAAATTTGATTCCTTGTGCCAAAGGTAAACTTGTGGTGTAATTAATTGTATTGGTTTGACGACGCATATACACTTTCCAAGCATCAGAACCAGATTCTCTACCGCCACCTGTTTCTTTTTCTCCACCAAAAGCACCACCAATTTCGGCTCCTGAAGTTCCTATATTTACATTGGCAATTCCACAATCCGATCCTACTACAGATAAGAAATGTTCTGCTTCACGCAAATTGTTGGTCATAATTGCAGAAGATAATCCTTGAGCCACTCCGTTTTGAACATCAATTGCATTCTCTATAGTTCCAGAATATTTAATTAAGTATAAAACGGGAGCAAACGTTTCGTGCTGTACAATTTCGAATGAATTTTGCGCTTCGGCTATTGCAGGTTTTACATAACAACCGCTTTCGTAGCCTTCGCCAGCAAGAACGCCTCCTTCAACAAGGATTTTTCCTCCTTCGGCAACCACTTTTGTTAATGCAGAATTGTACATTTCAACGGCTTGTTTGTCGATTAACGGTCCAACATGATTTTTCTCGTCCAATGGATTTCCAATTCTCAATTGTCCGTAAGCAGATACTACGGCATCTTTTACTTTATCATAAATACTTTCGTGAATGATTAAACGACGAGTAGATGTACATCTTTGCCCTGCAGTTCCAACGGCTCCAAAAACAGCACCGATAACGGTCATTTTGATATCGGCATCTGGCGTTACAATGATTGCATTGTTTCCACCTAATTCCAATAATGATCTTCCTAAACGACCTGCAACAGTTTGTGCTACAATTTTACCCATACGAGTAGAACCGGTAGCCGATATTAAAGGCACACGTTTGTCGGCAGTCATTAATTGACCAATCGTATAATCTCCATTGATCAAGCAAGAAATTCCTTCTGGAAGGTTATTTTCTTTGATGACTTCAGCAATAATATTTTGACAGGCGATTCCACACAATGGTGTTTTCTCTGATGGTTTCCAAACGCAAACATCACCACATATCCAAGCCAAAGCCGTATTCCAAGCCCAAACCGCTACTGGAAAATTGAAAGCTGAAATGATTCCTACAACTCCCAAAGAATGGTATTGCTCATACATTCTGTGTCCTGGACGTTCGGAGTGCATGGTTAATCCATGCAATTGACGTGACAATCCAACTGCAAAATCACAGATATCAATCATCTCTTGTACTTCGCCATATCCTTCTTGCAATGATTTCCCCATTTCGTAAGAAACCAATTTCCCTAAAGCTTCTTTATTTTGACGCAATTTATCTCCAAACTGACGTACAATTTCGCCACGTTGCGGTGCTGGCATCAATCGAAATGTTTTGAAAGCTTCGGTAGCCGTTTGCATTACTTTTTCGTAATCTGCCGGTGTACTCATTTTTACAGAAGCAATTAATTGACCATCTACGGGCGAAAAACTTTCAAGAATTGCTCCGTTTGAAAAATGATTAATCCCTGTTGAAGTTCCTTCGTTTATGGCTTTAACTCCCAATTGCGCTAATGCCTCTTTCATCCCAAATTGATCTGCTATTGTTGTCATTGTAACTTTTTTAGTTAAAATTGTTATATTTTTGCGTAAAGATATTATTTTAAGGTCAATATTGATACTCTTTTGATGTTAAAATCAAAATCGGTACAAAACCTACCTCCTTATAAACATCCAACCTTTAGATTCACGAATAGTAAAATTATAGCATTTTTAATCGGATGTTGTCATTTTTGACAAAAAAAATACTTTCATTAAAAAAGAAGGAAGTAATTTTATAAACTGAAATTAAATTTAAAACAGCTTCAAACATGACTTCTATTAATCGATACTTTATTGGTTTGTTTTTAATATCCATTCAATTGTTTGCTCAAAAAGCAGCATTTGATATCGTTCCATTAGGCGTAAAAGGTGGAATTGACGAAACAAATCTTTCGGCCTATTTGGTTGCTCCCATAAATACCCATGATTACATTTGTCTCGATGCCGGAACTATAAATGCTGGTATTGAAAAAGCCATTTCGAACAAAGTTTTCAAAGTTTCGGCAAGTGAAGTTTTGCGAAAATACATTAAAGGATATTGTATTTCTCATGCCCACTTGGATCATGTATCGGGTTTGATTATTAACTCTCCAGCCGATTCTTCCAAAACGGTTTACACCACAAAGAAATGCATGGAAATGATGGAAAACCATTATTTTAATGGAGAGACTTGGGCCAATTTTGGAGATGAAGGTCCCGGTTTTCAATTGAAAAAATACCATTTTCAAACGCTTACTCTCGGGGAGGAAACGAAAATTACCAATACCACAATGACTGTAAAAGCTTTTCCCTTAAGTCACGGAAATCCTTTTGAGAGCACTGCCTTTTTGATTCAAAACGGAAAAGATGCTGTTTTGTATTTGGGGGATACAGGTCCAGATTTGGTTGAAAAAAACAATACTTTAAGTGAGTTATGGAAAACAATTACTCCTCTGATTCAAAGCAAACAGTTGAGAGGTATTTTCATTGAAGTTTCATTTCCAAATGAACAACCAGACTCTTCTCTATTTGGACATTTAACTCCCAATTATTTAATGGCAGAATTGCACAAACTGGAAGATTTTAGCGGAAAAGGTTCTTTGAAGAATTTTAAAATTATCATTACTCATTTGAAACCGCCAACCAAAAACAGGGTAAAAATCAAAGAACAATTGCAAAAACAAAATGATTTGGGAGTGCAATTAGTGTTTCCCGAACAAGGAGAACGTTTTGAATTGTAGCTATTTAACCGCAAGGTTCGCAAAGGAAGCGCTATGCCCGCAAAGCTTTGCGAACTTTGCGTAATACTTTGCGAACCCTTGCGGTTAAGCAACCTTTACTTTTTCTCTTTTATCAAATAAACATAAACTGGAAAGTGGTCGCTGAAACCAATTTCGGTGAGGGAATGCCGTAACGGATACCCTTTGTATTTTCCGCTTTTCTGAATTAAAAAAGGTTTGTTGTAAATTCCAGCTTTCCAATATTGAAAGGAGCTGTAATCCTTTTGCAACAGCGAACCCGAAACCATGACTTGGTCAAAAATATCCCAAGAATCCCGAAAAGCAATTGTTCCGAGTCCTTTGTTGGCCATTTCTTCGAAAGGGTTGTAAATTCCAAAGGAATCAACATCTTGGACTTTGCCTTTGGCGCCCAATGCTTTTTTTACACTATTATTAAAAGGACTGTCGTTTAAATCGCCCATGGTAATTATCTTCGCATTTGGATTGATGCGTTGCAGAGAATCAATGATTTTTCGGTTCAAAGCTCCTGCAGCTTCTCGAAATGGACTCGATTTCTTTTCACCTCCAGATCGCGACGGCCAGTGATTGACAATAATGTGAATTTCTTCTCCATTTAGAAAACCAGTTACCAGCAATTGATCTCTAGTGTAAACCCGATGGTTTTTAGCACTGACTTGGATAACGTCTTCGGTTTCTAAATTCTCAGATGAATCCGTTTTTGCTTCTTCTTTAATCGGTTGTTCTCCTTTATATACATACAATGGAATGTTCAAATAACTGGTGGGCTGAAACTGTTTTTTTTGATACAGCAAGGCGACATCAATACCTCTTTTGTCGGGAGAATCAAAATGAATGATTCCATAATCCTTGTCGATCAGTTTGGGTTGCTTGATTAAATCTTCCAAAACGTCTTGATTTTCTATTTCGGCACCGCCTATGAATGTTGGGGAATTTGGATTTTCGGAGGTTCCAATTTCGGATAAAACGCGAGCCAAATTTTCTAATTTTTGATGGTATTTTTTGGTATTCCAATGTTGGTCTCCCGCTGGTGTCCATTCTTCATCATTGGTAATAGGGTCATTAATTGTGTCAAAAAGATTTTCAAAATTATAAAAGGCAGCAGTATGAATGATAAAAGATTTGTTCTGTGCATTGCCTTTAAATAAAAAAAGAAATACAAATAAGAATGAAACGGTTGCTCTTATCATTAGTTAAGGTATAAAATTTGGTTTGTATTTCGTAAAAATAGTAAATTGATTACAATTATTGGGTTTGTTTTAGAATTGTCTATATTTGTTTTTGTCTTTATAAAAAATTATACCAAAAAATTAAGCATGCATACTAATCCATTTCTATTTATGACAAACAAATGTGTTTTGTATCAATTTCTATTGCTTATTTTTGTTTTACAATCTACAAACAGTCAAGCTCAAACTATCATGATTACACCACCCTATTTGCAAAAAGGCGACACCATTGCTATTGTGGCAACAGCCCGAAAAAATGTTGATGACAACCTGAAACCTACTATTGACTTACTGCATTCTTGGGGTTTGGAAGTGGTTATTGGGAGTACCATCGGATTAGATTTGAATCAATTGGCAGGAACAGATGAACAACGTGCTGCCGATTTTCAACAGCAATTGGACAACCCAAATATCAAAGCAATTTGGTGCGCACGTGGCGGTTATGGTACGGTTCGAATGATTGATTTACTGGATTTTACCAAATTCAAACAGCACCCAAAATGGGTTATTGGATTTAGTGATGTAACGGTTTTGCACAATCATCTCAATACCATGGGCTACAAATCCATTCACGGCACGATGCCGGTAAGTGTTGAAAGAACAGCTCCCGAATCGATCTCTAGTTTGAGAACAGCTTTGTTTGGTGATCCTTTGGGATATAAAATTGATCCGTTCCCGATGAATCGTTTTGGTAAAGCAACCGGAGAATTGGTAGGTGGTAATTTATCGATTTTATACAGTTTGTTAGGTTCTAAATCGGCTATTGATTGTACTGATAAAATTTTGTTTATTGAAGATTTGGACGAATATCTCTATCATATTGACCGAATGATGATGAACTTGAAACGCAATGGTTGCCTCGAAAGTATCAAAGGAATCATTGTGGGCGGAATGACCAAAATGAAAGACAATGATATTCCGTGGGGCAAAGATGCCAATGAAATTGTGCAAGATGTGACTCAAAAATACAATATTCCTATTCTTTATAATTTTCCTGCAGGACACGTTCACGATAATCGAGCCTTGATCATGGGCAACATTGTGACTATGGATGTGAATGAGAGTTGTAATACGGTGGTTTTTGAAGCCCCCTAAATCTCGAAAGGGGGAATTGTAGTGAATAAAGCAATTTTATAATTGCCTGAACTCGATTATTACTATTTTTCTTTTTTAAATGATGGCAAAAAAGACAAAATGCTTGCTTCTAGCCCCGATTGCAGTGAAAATCCTCCCGATTTTTCTTCGGGAGATTGTAACGAAAAGCGGGACGATGCTAACAAAAATGCCTAATCTTTCTGCTTCAAAAAATAAATAATTTTACTCTTTTTTTTATTTTATAACTTCATATCAATAATTTCTAACTTTAAAAATGGCAGAACACAATGAACTGGGAAAGCTGGGAGAAGATCTTGCAGTAGAATATCTTCGGAAAAATGGATATACTATTTTGGAAACCAATTGGACGTTTCAGAAAGCCGAAATTGATATTATTGCCCAAATCGAAAATACACTTGCCATTGTAGAAGTAAAAACCCGTTCGTCATTGGATTTTGGTTTGCCTCAAGATTTTGTAAAGCCAAAAAAAATTCAACTCTTAGTAAAAGCCGTAGACGCCTACGTAATTGAAAGAGATTTGGATATTGATGTCCGTTTTGATATTATTGCCATCAATAAAGAAGGGAAATCCTTTGCAATTGAACACCTTATAGATGCTTTTTATCACTTTTAAAGAAATTTAACAATGTTATATTTGTAACAAATTGTTTTTTATGTATATTTGCAATAAAATTAGACACAAAAACTAAGTACTAACTACGTAAAAACCACTATACATTATGAAAACAGTTTCATCTATTGTTGAAAATTACATCAAAACAAAGCCTTTTTTGCTGAATGCATTGTCACTTGGAATCATCAATTTGACTTCTTTGTCCCGAAATATCATGACCGAATTGGAAAGTGAATTTGGAAAAGAAGTAAAACAAGGAGCCGTTGTAATGGCACTAAAAAGACTAACAGAAGAATTAGATTTTAGATTGAATCATAAAATCAATAAAGTAATAAAAAACATTGGTGAAATTACCGTTCGATCTGCACTGACTGATTATACATTTGCCGTTTCGGATACTGTTTTGAACAAACAAGCTGACTTAATTACCGATATCAATTCGTTACCTGATATTTTTTACACTTCGTCCAAAGGAGTAAACGAGACTAATATTGTGGTTAGTAATAGTGTAAATCATTTGGTTGAAAAACATTTTACTGCTGAAAAAATGATCCAAAAACTGGATAATTTAGCTTCCATTACCGTTAAATTACCAAAAGAAAACATTGTTGTTCCTGGAATTTATTATTTCATATTTCAACGTTTGGCATGGGAAGGAATTATTATCAATGAGGTAATTTCGACTTCGAATGAATTTACTATTTTGGTTAGTGAAAATGAAGTAGATGTTGCTTTTAAAGTGATTAAAGACTTGAAAAATTAAAAATTAGTTCTTATAATTGAAAACGAAGCTTATTGCTTCGTTTTTTTTTGTTCAAATCCTGATATAACATTCGCTAATTCCTAAATTTACATTTTTATCACAAAAAGTGTGGAGTACGCCTCTGTGCAATAAAATCAGTCTATTTATAAACACAATCACCATGTTAGCTCCTTCTTATCAAAAGTTAAAAGACCTACTATCAGCCACTATTGATCCCAAACGTATTTTAACCAATCCGTTGCAAACACTTGCCTATGGAACCGATGCTAGTTTTTACAGACTGATTCCAAAAATTGTTATTCTGGCCCACACTGAGTTGGAAGTAATCGAGATTATAAAACAAGCCAAATCACTTGATATCGCATTAACTTTTCGTGCGGCAGGAACTAGTTTGTCCGGACAGGCAATTACAGATTCTGTTTTGGTAGTAGCTACTCACGGTTGGAAAAGTTTTGAGCTTTTGGAGAACAATCAAAAAATTAAATTAGACCCTGGAATTATTGGTACCAAAGCCAATAATTATTTGGCTCCTCATGGACTCAAAATTGGTCCTGATCCTGCCTCAATCGGGGCTGCAATGATAGGCGGAATTGTTGCCAATAATGCCAGTGGAATGTGTTGTGGGACAGCCCAAAATTCCTATCAAACCATAGCTGATATCCGAATTGTATTGAATGACGGAACCATTCTAGACACTGCAAATGAGGAGAGTGTAAATGCTTTTACAAAAAATAAAATCGTTTTAATTCAAGAAATTGAAAATCTCAGAGACCAAATCAAAAGCAACGAAACGCTGTATCATTTGATCAAAAATAAATTCAAAATAAAAAACACTACGGGCTACAGCATCAATGCCTTGGTCGACTATCAAGAACCAATTGAGATTATAAAGCATTTAATGGTAGGGTCTGAAGGTACGCTGGCTTTTATTTCGAATGTAACTTTCAAAACGGTTATAGACGAAAAACACAAATCCTGTTCCTTACTCATTTTTAATACAATACAGGATGCTTGCAATGCCACTATTTTATTAAAATCTGCTCCCGTTGCTGCGGTTGAATTACTGGATAGGGAATCCATTCGTTCTGTAGAAAATGACGATGATGCGCCTGAATATTTTAAAACATTACCAGAATCGGCATGTGCTTTATTAGTAGAATGCCGTGACAATGATTTGGCTATTTTAAATAAAAAACAGGAAGCTGTTCGTTTACAAATTCAGTCGATACCAACATTTACGGAATATGAATTTACAAGTGATCCTAAACAATATTATTTTAATTGGAAAGCTAGAAAAGGATTGTTACCAACAGTTGGCGGACTCAGAAAAAATGGAACGTCAGTTATTATTGAAGACGTAGCTTTCCCACTACCTCAACTAGCTGATGCCTGCTTAGCACTGAAAGATTTGTTTAAAAAATACGAATACCACGATGCGGTTTTATTCGGACATGCTTTAGAAGGAAACCTGCATTTTGTTTTTTCCCAAGACTTTTCGAACCAAACCGAAGTCGATCGTTATGAAAAATTAATGTCCGAATTAGCCGTTTTGGTAGTCGATCGTTTTAATGGTTCCTTAAAAGCAGAACATGGAACAGGACGAAACATGGCTCCTTTTGTAGAAAAAGAATGGGGTACTGCGGCTTACGAAATTATGAAACGCATCAAGACTATTTTTGACCCTCACAATAAAATAAATCCCGATGTATTAATCAATCCCGATCCCAAAGCGCATCTCAAAAATTTAAAACCGCTCCCAGAATCCAATGCTATTATTGACAAATGTATGGAGTGCGGATTTTGTGAACCGCATTGCGTATCCGAAGGACTGACTTTATCCCCACGACAACGCATTGTGATTGCCAGAGAAATCAGCCGATTAGAGAGTACAAAGGATAATCCACAGCGATTGGCCGACATTCGAAAAGATGTCACATACCAACTGGATGAGACTTGTGCAACCGATGGGCTTTGTGCATTGGCATGTCCCGTTCATATCGATACCGGTAAATTTGTAAAAGAATGGCGTGCCTCCGAGTTGGATTCAAACGATAAAAAAGTGGCTGCTTATATTGGTTCTCACATGGCGGGAACTACGGCGATTTTGAGAATTGGATTGAAGATAATTTCGGTTTTTCATACCATTCTTGGAACCACTATTATGACTGCATTATCGAACGCAGCTCACTTTATTACCTTTGGAAAACTTCCGAAATGGATTCCCGAAATGCCAAAAGGAGCCCATAAAATAAACTTAAATCAAAAGCATTAAAATGAATACAACTACTGATTTAAAAGTCGTTTACTTTCCTTCCTGCATCAACAGAAGCATGGGTAAAAACAGTTTCCAGGATTCGGATGATCTTCAATTGACTTCCCTTACTCATCAATTATTGGTCCGTGCAGGTTTTACTATAATTTATCCTGAAGCTTTAGACACGCATTGTTGTGGAATGCCATTTTCCAGCAAAGGTTTTGACGAAGCCAATCATGCCCAATCAGAAGCTTTAGAAAAAGACCTACTCAAAGTTTCAGAAAACGGAAAACATCCCATTTTGTATGACATGAGTCCTTGTTTTTACCATTCGAAAGAAGAGTTTAAAAGCGACTTAAAAATAGTAGATCCTATTGAATTTATGTTGGATTATGTAATGCCCCTTTTGACTATAAAAAACAAAAAAGATGCTGTAGTTGTTTTTCCAGTTTGCTCTGTTAAAAAAATCGGGAAGATGGACCAACTCCTTGCCTTATCCAATTTGTGTGCCAATAATGTAACCATTATTGACAGCAATTGTTGTGGTTTTGCTGGAGATAGAGGTTTTCTAGTTCCAGAATTGAACGAACATGGTTTGCGAGATTTAAAAACTCAAATTCCTACCAATTGCAAAGAAGGATATTCTACCAGTAGAACCTGTGAAATTGGTTTTGAAAAAATGAGTGGAATTGATTTTAAATCTATTTTTTATTTAATTGAGGAAGTGACTAGGTAAAAAAAGCAAGTACAGATTTCATTAATTTCCACTAAGTAATTTGTGAAAATTAGTGAAATCTGTACCTGAAATTTACTTCTTAGATAATTACAAATTCATCCCTCCCGAAACTTCAATGCGCTGTCCATTTACCCATTTGGCATCATCAGTACACAAAAAGGCAACAACGCTTCCAATATCATCTGGCAAACCAGCACGACCTAAAGCGGTCAATGAAGCAACTAACTGATTTAGTTGTTCATTGTCTCGAACCACCCCACCACCAAAATCGGTTTCTATCGCTCCAGGTGCCACAACATTCACTCTAATTTTTCTAGCTCCCAATTCTATTGCTTGGTATTTCGTCAATGTCTCCATTGCACCTTTCATACTCGCATACGTTGAATATCCCGGAAATGAAAAACGAGTCAATCCCGATGAAATATTTACAATTCCGCCGCCATCGTTCAATATTTCCAATGCTTTTTGGGTTAGAAAAAAGGGGCCTTTGAATTGAATATTAACCAAATCATCAAATTGTGCTGCAGTGGTTGTCGAAAAACTTTCGTGAAGACCAACTCCCGCATTGTTGATTAAAAAATCGATTTTATCGGTATTGAAAGTGTTTTTTAAAGTTGCTGAAACTTTTTGAAAAAAAAGATCAAAACTATTCACCTCAGCAACATTCAATTGAATGGCGGCTGCTTTTTGTCCTAATTTTTCGATTTCGGATACTACTTCTTCAGCTTCTTCTTTTTGGCTATTGAAAGTTAAAATGACGTCCATCCCTTTTTGAGCTAGATTCAAAGCCATGTCTTTTCCTAGACCGCGGCTTCCTCCTGTAACAAATGCTATTTTACTTTTTTTAATTTCCATCTTTATTTTGTTTTAAATTGATGGGACAAAATTAGAACAGAGGGTAAGCTCCAGAATTGCAAAAATCAATCGATAATTTGCAAAATTCAAATTAGAAAATTGTATAGATAAATAACAGCCAGAAAAAGCCATGCTTTTAAATCTGCAAAAACTGAGTGCCAATTAATTATTTTTACGCTAATTTTTGCAGATTTGACAGATTATATTTTTAAGAATTCCTTATTAAGCAACTATCCAACTTAAATGAATTATAGTGCTTTTTTATTTAAAAAATTGGCGGAACAATTTATTTAAACTCGAAAAGATAAGGGAGTCAGTGCCGTTTGTTTCTTGAAAAAATTAGAAAAATGAGCCAACTCTTCAAATCCGAGGGAGTAGGCAATTTCCGAGATATTCCAGTCGGTTTGTTTCAATAAAATTTTGGCTTCATGAATCAATCGGTCGCTGATCAATTCGGTGGTGGTTTTACCTGTATTTTCTTTTAAAACTTTATTGAGATGATTGACATGAATGGACAAACGCGTAGCAAAATCTTTGGCCGATTTCAATTCCAACCGTTGGTGAGGTGATTCAATCGGGAATTGCCTTTCGAGTAATTCGGCAAATAAAGAAGAAACTCTGGCTGCCGAATTGTGCTTAGAATACAAGGCGGTTACTGGTTGCAATTTTTGCCCAAAATGAATCAACTCTGCCACATAGTTTCGAATCAAATCGTATTTATACACATAATCCGAATTGATTTCGTCGTGTATCTTTTTAAAAATCAGATCTATTGCAATTGTTTCCTCTTTCGTAAGCTGAAAAACAGGATAGCCGTCCGTTTGAAAAATTGGTAATTTATCCAAATCAATTCCACTCTTGTCTTTGGTCAAGAACTCAGTGGTAAAAACACAAAAATGACCTGCCTGCTTTGTATCCTGTGGCACATAATGATACGGGATTTTGGGAGTGGCGAATAGAAGTGCGTTCTCTTCAATATCAATTACCCGATCGGCATACTCCACTCTGTTTTTACCCTGTATCAAACTTATTTTAAAATAAGCTCTTCGGTCATAAGGCATAACCGGTTTTTGCTTCATCTTTTCAAAAAGTTCTTGAATATTAAAAACATTAAAATGTCCAATTTCTTTTTGGATGCCACTGGGTAATAACGAGCTTGGTTTAATATCGGAATCTCTAACAATATCTTGGTAAAACTCTTCGATTGATTTTGATTTCATTGGAAATGAATTTGTAAAAATCAAATATACAAAATAAAATAGTGCCTCATCTTCTTTAAAAAACCAGAAGTTTTTTTTACTTTACTCCCCACCCAACAACTCCATCAACTCCAAACATCTTCGGGTTGTTTTGGCATTATCAAAAGTCAATAACAATCGTAGACCAGCTGGCGTTTGTTTTTCTTTCATGACACAAATACTGCTATTTTTTTGCACAAACTGAATCACTTTGTGAAAACGTGCCGAATGGTAATAATCCGATTGCTGATCCGAAACAAAATAACCAATCATCTTGCCTTTTTTCATTACCAGCTTTTCGATACCCACGCGAGTAGCAATCCATTTGATGCGGATACTGTTCATTAAAGCAAGGGCTCTTGGTGGCATTGGGCCAAAACGGTCAATTAGTTTATTTTGAAAAACAATCAATTCTTCTTCGTTTTTGACGGTTCCCAATTCGTTGTACAAACTCAAACGCTCTGTGACATTATTGATGTATTCGTCTGAAAACAACAACTCAAAATCAGTGTCGATTTGTAGGTCTTTTACATATTCCTTGATTTCTATATTGCTTTCTTCGGGATATAAATCCTTGAATTCATTTTCCTTTAATTCTTCGATGGCCTCGTTCATTATTTTTTGGTAGGTATCAAAACCTATGTCGTTGATAAAACCACTTTGTTCTCCTCCCAACAAATCTCCTGCTCCACGAATTTCAAGATCTTTCATGGCAATGTTCAAACCGCTTCCCAATTCGCTGAATTGTTCCAAAGCCTGAATTCGTTTTCTAGCATCTTCAGTCATGTGCGAATACGGCGGACAGATAAAATAACAAAACGCTTTTTTATTGCTACGCCCTACTCGACCTCGCATTTGATGCAAATCTGACAGACCAAAATTATTTGCATTATTGATGAAAATGGTATTTGCATTCGGAACGTCCAATCCACTTTCGATAATAGTCGTGGCTACCAAAACATCAAATTCTCCGTTCATAAACGCCAGCATTAATTCTTCTAGCTTCGCGCCTTCCATTTGCCCGTGACCAATCCCTACTCGGGCGTTGGGCACCAAGCGCTGAATCATTCCGGCAAATTCCTTAATATTTTCTATTCTATTATTGATAAAGAAAACCTGTCCGTTTCGCTGAATTTCATACGAAATCGCATCTCGAATCAATTCTTCATTAAAACTCACCACATTGGTTTCTATAGGATATCTGTTTGGTGGCGGTGTTGTAATAACCGATAAATCTCGTGCTGCCATCAACGAAAACTGTAAAGTTCTCGGAATAGGAGTCGCGGTCAAAGTCAAGGTATCAACATTGGCCGCTATGGTTTTGAGTTTGTCTTTTACATTAACACCAAACTTTTGTTCCTCATCGACAATCAATAATCCGAGGTCTTTGAAAACTACATTTTTGTTCACCAATTGATGCGTTCCTATGACAATATCGAGTTTTCCTTCGGCCAATTGTTTAAGGGTTTCGGCTTTTTGTTTGGCGGTTCTAAAACGGTTTAAGTAACCAATAGAAACGGGCATATCTTTCAATCTTTCGCTAAAAGTTCTGTAATGTTGGTACGCCAAAATAGTGGTTGGAACCAAAACCGCCACTTGTTTCGAATTATCCACTGCCTTGAAAGCGGCACGAATGGCAACTTCGGTTTTGCCAAATCCTACGTCTCCACAAACCAAGCGATCCATAGGACGCTCGCTTTCCATATCGGCTTTGACTTCTTGTGTCGATTTGATTTGGTCGGGAGTGTCTTCGTAAATAAAAGAACTTTCCAATTCGTTTTGCAAGTAACTATCGGGCGCAAATTGATATCCTTTTTCCAATCTTCGTTTGGCATACAATTGAATCAAATTGAACGCAATATTTTTGACTCTAGCCTTTGTTTTTTGCTTTAAAGACTTCCAAGCATTCGAACCCAATTTATAAATTTTGGGTGGCGTTCCATCTTTTCCTGTATATTTTGATATTTTGTGTAATGAATGAATGCTGACGTACACGATATCATTATCAGCATACACCAACTTGATCGCTTCCTGTGTTTTGCCTTCAACTTGTATTTTTTGCAAACCACCAAACTTCCCAATTCCGTGGTCAATATGCGTCACATAATCCCCTACGGACAAAGTGGTCAGTTCTTTTAAAGTTAAATTTTGCTTTTTTGAATAGCCATTTTTAATGCTAAATTTATGATAACGTTCAAAAATTTGATGATCGGTATAACAGCAAATCTGGTTTTCGGGATCGATGAAACCTTGATACAAAGGCAATACGATGGTTTTATATTGTTTACGAATATTCTCCGAATTGGTTTCGTCTAACGTCTCAAATATATCATGGAAGCGTTTGGCCTGAGCCTCATTCGAACAAAACAGATAATTTTTGAACCCATTAAATTGATTTTCACTCAAGTTATTCAACAACAAATCAAATTGTTTGTTAAAAGACGGTTGTGGTTGAATGTGAAATTCGAATTTCTTCTGAATTTTAAAAACGGGCTTGGAATTGAATTCAACAACTGAAAAATCCAATGCTCGTTTTACAAATGTTTTTTGATTTACAAACAATTGTTCAGGCGTGGCATGTTTAATATCCTTGGACAATTTCTCAAATGCTTCTTCGGCTCTGCCAAATTGCTTGTCCAATTCGTATAAAAGATTCTCTGTATTTTGAAAAAACAAAACGGTTTTTTCGTTTATATAATCTAGAAAACTCTCTCTATTTTCCTGAAAAATTTTATTCTCAACATTCGGAATAATGGTGATTTTTTTCTTTTTTTCTAATGATAATTGAGTGCCCACATCAAAACTACGAATGCTTTCGACTTCATTGCCAAAAAATTCAATTCGATATGGATTATCGTTCGAAAATGAAAACACATCAACTATTCCACCACGAACCGAGAATTCGCCTGGTTCTGTTATAAAATCTACTCGTTTGAATTCGTATTCAAACAAGACTTCGTTCAGAAAATCAATCGAAATTTTATCGCCAACAGTAACTTTCAAAGTATTTTTATCCAAATTTTGTCTCGTAACAACTTTTTCAAAAAGTGCTTCTGGATACGTTACAATTACGGCAGGTTTTTTACGAGAATTGATTCTGTTAAGTACTTCGGAGCGAAGCAGAACATTGGCATTGTCCGTTTCTTCAATTTGATACGGACGACGAAAAGATCCGGGATAAAACAACACATCCTGTTCACCAATCATTTGTTCCAAATCGTTCAAATAATAGGCTGCTTCTTCTTTATTATTAAAAACGATTAAAAAAGGAAGTTCTGCATTCTTAAAAATAGACTGTATGACAAAAGAAACTGCCGACCCAATCAAACCATCCAATTGCATTTTTACAGAATTATTTTCCTGTAAGTGCGCTACAATTTGAGCCGTTTTGGGAGAAGAATCATAAACCGAATATATAGTCACTTTACTCAACGTGTGCTTCGTTAGGGTTTTTTGGACTAGTTGCTCCTCCAGGATTACCTGGAATCATTGGCCTTCCAGACGGAATAGCTCTTGTGGTATCCAGCATCATTAACATTTCTGATTCTCCAACTTCCAATGGTATTTTGCCTTTTTCAATTATTTTATCCATTTGTCTTTGCAATGAAACTAGCTCAATATTTATTTCTGCAACAAGCTTTGTTACTTTTTTGTCCGAAACTTTATCGAGATTAATGTATAAATCCAACATTCGGACTTGAGTTGTCAATGTCGCAATTCTGCTTCTTATTTGTGGCGTGTCAAATTGTGTGGGAATATTGATATTCAGAGCCATCACTTTGGTAGATAAAGTTTTTGACTTTCTTTGAAAAGCAGTAATGGTTTTCTTGGGTTTAATTGCCAATTCATTCATAAAATCCCTCCAAGCTGGCCAAGTAGCCATATTGGCTTCAGAGACAGTATTGATAGGCTTGTCAAAAAAATTCCACCCTTTGTTAATAGTTGTAAAAATTAATTCTTTCTTTTTTGCGTCCCTCAGGTTATCGGCAAGTCGCTCTTCGTTGTCATTTTTACACGAAAACTGCATCATAAGCACCAAAAAAAGTAGCGTTAATTTATTCTTCATTTCTTCATTGTTTGAAGCACAAAGTTACAAAGTAAATTGTACAATGGCAATCTTAAAATAAAGGGCAATATGGGCAAATACACGGGTCATTTTTACAACTGATTCGCAAATTTTAATGTGACTTTATATTGTGACTTAACCGCTTTCCGCGGAATTAACGCCAATTAGTATCTATTAAAGTTTCAAAAATCTACTTTTTCAAAAAAATCAGTGACCCGAGTGATAACGAATAGGCGAAGCAATCTGCGGTCATTTATTACCCCATACAATTACAGCCTCAGTCACAAAATGACAACATCCAGAATTATGACCTTTCGGTAATTCAGCCTTTATTATTACAACATTCATAAAATTTATTATCTTTATTCTTGATAATTTGCGAAATCGCTATATTTGCATTTCAAAACTACACACCATGAATCCAAAAATATTAATAATAGGCGCTTGCGGGCAAATTGGTACCGAACTGACTCATCAACTTAGAGCTCTTTATGGAACCGATAATGTTATAGCTTCGGATATTCGAAAACTGAATAATGACGTGGTCAATTCAGGTCCTTTTGAAGTAGTCAATGCATTAGATTTTAACCAAATCGAACATTTAGTCGAAATCCACCAAATCACCGATGTCTATTTGATGGCTGCACTGCTCTCTGCAACTGCCGAAAAAAATCCTGCTTTTGCTTGGGATTTGAATATGAATTCGTTGTTTCACGTTTTGAATTTGGCCAAAGCCGGAAAAATAAAAAAGATATTTTGGCCTTCGAGTATCGCCGTTTTTGGACCAACAACACCCAAAGAAAATACACCACAATACACCATCATGGAACCTTCCACAGTTTATGGAATCAGCAAACAAGCGGGTGAAAGATGGTGCGAATACTATCATAACATTTTTGGTGTCGATGTGAGAAGTGTTCGCTACCCAGGTCTTATCAGTTGGACTACTTTACCTGGCGGAGGAACTACCGATTACGCCGTTGACATTTACCACAAAGCCTTAAGCGAAGGCAAATACGAGTGTTTCTTGACCTCTGAAACCAAAATGCCTATGATGTACATGGACGATGCCATTGCCGCCACCATCAACATTATGAAAGCACCGGTAGAACAAATCAAGATCCGTTCTTCGTATAATTTGGCTGCTATCAGTTTCACCCCAACCGAAATCGCTGCCGAAATCAAAAAACACATTCCAGAACTTAAAGTTACTTATGCACCCGACTTTCGTCAAAAAATTGCCGACAGCTGGCCTGCGAGTATCGATGACAGTCGTGCCCGAGAAGATTGGGGTTGGAATCACGAATTTGATCTCGAAATGATGACCGTAGATATGTTAAAAAATCTAAGTCCTCAATACAATACCGATATACAATAAAATACCCAACACTTACTTCATCAGTTTGTCAAAACCCATTTGGGAGTGCCCCCGATTTGCAAAGGGGGCCAACTTTAGACAACGCTTATTCGCCCCCTTTACAAATCGCGGTCGGGCTATCACGAGCGCTTTGGCGCCTTGCTCTATCCCTCACTCGGCATCAGTGCTATCAAACTATTTTTCGTTAGAAAAAACAATTTTCCATTTATATTACAATACGCTATTGTAACCTATTCTAAACTGTTACCCAAGAACTGATTAAACTCAAAAAAATTACTACTCAGAAACAAACCATTTGAAGCTTAAATTTTTTAGAAAAAAGAGCAAAGACAAAAATATCTTCTATCTGGAAACGAAGAGAATTGTAAAAAATTATATTAAAAAAACTACAGTAAATTCAATACCTAAGGCAATTCTGTAAATAAAATAATAAAACAAACCATTAATGCTATTTCGTTAATTTTATCTCTCTATTTTTAATAATTATATACCAGTTTTTAAATGCGATTTATATAAATTGCACACTAGAATCAATACAGAAAGGGAATGTCAGAAAGAGTTGAAGAAAAAGAAATAGAAAAAAACGCAGAAAAAATTCGTTTACAATCCAGAATTGACAATAAAGGTTGGAAAAAATGGGGGCCGTACCTAACTGAAAGACAATGGGGAACAGTTCGCGAGGATTACTCACAAAGTGGGTATGCCTGGGGAAGTGTAACACATGATATGGCACGCTCCAAAGCATACAGATGGGGAGAAGAGGGTATTGGAGGAATTTCAGACAATAAACAACACATTTGTTTTGCTTTGGCCTTCTGGAATCATAATGACCGTATTTTAAAAGAACGCTTTTTTGGTTTAACACCAGCCGAGTCAAATCACGGTGAAGATGTAAAAGAAATTTATTTCTATCAAGATTCTACTCCTACGCATTCCTATCAAAAGATGCTTTATAAGTATCCTCATTCTTCATTTCCCTATGAAAAATTAATCAAAGAGAGCAAAAAGAGATCCAGATTAGAACCTGAATATGAATTGTTAGACACTGGAATTTTTGACAACAATGATTATTTTGATATCACAATTGCCTATGCCAAAGCCGATGAGCAAGACATACTCATCAAAATAACTGTAGAGAATCGCTCCAAAATGCCAGCACCTCTAACTGTATTACCAACCATTTGGTTCCGAAATACGTGGAGTTGGGGTTATGATAATTACAAACACAAACCTACTTTAACCGGAATTGGAAAATCAGTTATAGAAGTTAACCATCGCTTGGTAGGACACTTTAACTTGTATGCAGAAGATGCTAAAGAAATTTTGTTTTGTGACAATGAAACTAATTTTGAAAAATTATATAAGTCCCCTAAACAATCTCCTTATGCCAAAGATGGGATCAATGATTATATAGTCAATCAAAAACGTACAAGTGTAAATCCAGAAGCCGTTGGTACAAAAGCATCTGTTCATTATGATGATGTTATACCTGCTAATGGTAAAAAAGAATACCGCCTTCGTTTTACAAATACATCACCAGAAAAACCATTCGAAGATTTTGATGTTCTATTTGAAAAAAGACTTCTAGAAGCAGATGAATTTTACGCCCCATTACAAAAAGATATTGCCGACGAAAAATTAAAATCCATACAACGTCAAGCTTATGCTGGAATGCTGTGGACCAAACAATGGTATTATTATAATGTACACGAATGGCTAAAAGGAGATCCATCTACTCCTAGGCCAGATGCCAATAGAAAAGAAGGACGAAACAGTTCTTGGAAACATTTGTACACTTCAAACATACTTTCCATGCCCGACAAATGGGAATATCCATGGTTTGCAGCTTGGGATTTGGCTTTTCATACCTTGCCACTGGCACGATTAGATCCTGACTTTGCCAAACGACAATTGATGGTTATCCTTCGGGAATATTATATGCATCCCAACGGGCAAATCCCAGCTTATGAATGGTCGTTTTCGGATGTGAATCCTCCTGTTCACGCATGGGCCACTTGGAAGGTATACGAAATTGACAAAGAAGCCAATGGAGGTGTTGGTGATACCGTTTTCTTGGAACGTGTTTTTCATAAATTGCTGCTCAACTTTACTTGGTGGGTGAATCTTAAAGATGAAAATGGCAATAATATTTTTGGTGGTGGATTTCTTGGAATGGATAATATTGGAGTGTTTGACCGCTCCGCCGATTTGCCAACAGGTGGTCACCTCGAACAAGCTGACGGTACCGGTTGGATGGCAATGTATTGCTTGAATATGTTACGAATTGCCTGTGAAATATCTTTGAAAAATCCTGTTTATCAAGATATGGCATCCAAATTTTTTGAGCATTTCCTTCATATTTCGGGAGCTATGCAATCTTTGGGAGACAACAACGTAAGCCTTTGGGACGAAACCGATCAGTTTTATTATGACATGCTTCATAAGCCAAATGGTGATGCCGAATTATTGAAAATTCGCTCGATGGTTGGGTTAATTCCACTATTTGCTGTCGAAGTTTTAACTCCAGACTTGCTCGAAAAACTTCCTGTTTTCAAGCGTCGTGTAGAATGGGTATTGAAAAACCGTCCCGACTTAGCTGGTCTCGTATCAAGTTGGTACAATCCTGGTAAAGGTGAAACTCGTTTACTATCAACCCTTAGAGGACATAGAATGAAGATGATCCTTAAACGTATGTTTGACGAAAAGGAATTTTTATCTGATTTTGGGGTACGTTCTTTATCCAAATACCATAAAGACCACCCCTATGTATTCAAACATGATGGTGGAATCATTCAAGTAGATTATACCCCAGCAGAAGCCACTGGAGATATGTTTGGTGGAAATTCGAATTGGAGAGGTCCTATTTGGTTCCCTATGAATTATTTAATACTTGACTCTTTAGATAAATTTCATGGTTATTATGGAAAAGACTTCAAGGTAGAATTCCCAAGTGAATCCGGAAATTCGGTAAATTTGAGAGAAGCCGCAGAGGGTGTAGCCAAACGTTTATTAGCGCTATTTATCCCAGATACGAACAAAAAGATTCCGATGTATGGCGAATATGAAAAATTTCAAAAGGATACCCTTTTTAATAAAAATCATTTGTTTTTTGAATATTTTGATGGTGATACCGGCAAAGGTTTAGGCGCCAATCATCAAACAGGATGGACAGGACTTATTGCTGAAATTATTAGGCATCTGCATGAAAAAGAGGAATAGATAAAGACCTTTGTGAACCTTTGTCAAAGTTTCAGACTTTGACAAAGGTGAAATTGACATCTGAAATGCTTAATGCTATCATGTTATTTTAGGTGAACCTTTGTCAAAGTTTTGAACTTTGACAAAGGTGGGTTCGCGACAACTGTATTTCTAATTGTTCTCAATTTGTTTTACTTTGAACCTTTGTCAAAGTTTCAGACTTTGACAAAGGTGAAAGCGACATCTGAAATTCCAACAGCTATCATATTGCTATTTTGTGAACCTTTGTCAAAGTTTTGAACTTTGACAAAAGTGGGTTCGCGACAACTGTATTTCTAATTGTTCTCAAATTGTTTTAGTTTGAACCTTTGTCAAAGTTTCAGACTTTGACAAAGGTATGCCTGTTAAATTATTCACTTTTTTTACTTATGCTTACTAATAAAAAAAGTCTAGGAATCTTTATTTTACAGTAATTAAAATTACTTTATATCGTAAATTTACTAATAAAATTTATAATTATAAAAATTGAAACGTTTAAAAAAACCTAGGTTTCTATATTTTCTCTAATGGTGTTAGAATTGGGTGAGGGATAGGAACTAGCTACCAAAGTAGCGTGGAGAGCCCGACGCCGTTGCGCAAAGGGGCGGTATAAGCGGCACCCTAAGTACGCCCCTTTGCGCAACGGGGGCACCCCCTACTAATTCTAGACAAAAAAAGGCTCTTTTAAAACGTTACCTTTTAAAAGAGCCTTTGGTATGTAAACCTAAAAATTACTTTAGATCGTAACTATTATTGGTTTGTTTGATATCTGCCATTAAACCACTTGGGTCAATGGTAATTTTCTTAATACTTGCTTTTGGTTTTGCAATATTAAATTCAAATGTTGGATACGCCCAAGCCCAATCGTTAAGAACAGTTCTAGTGATGGCTGGCGTTGGGTTTGCTTTTTCAAAACTCATCATGCGTAACGGAATGTAGAAACTTTCTTTGGTGCCATCTGTGTATTCGACCAAAACATCGATAGGCATTGGCATACGACCAATTCGTTCCAGAGTTACAGTTGTTTTATCTGCATTTTCTTTTACGTCTTTGATACCGTAATCGATTGTGTTTAAGGTTTGCGTCCAATCGACCAAATACCAATCGAGGTTGGCTCCCGAAACACGTTCGGCCGTTCTCTTGATATCGTTTGGAGATGGATGCTTGAATTTGAAATCTTGAAAATACTTTTTAAGTGTATTTCTTAAATTTTCTTGACCAATTACGTATTCTAGTTGAGACAAGAATATACTCCCTTTTACATAAGAAGCAATACTATACGGACGGTTTTCATCATAACGATCTCCGTGTGTAGAAAGTGGTTGTTCTTTTCCAGATTCTACTAATTTATAATAGGCCGCATAATTGCCTTTGAATGGGTTTTCTTCTTTTTTGTCTTTTAAATCATTTAGAGCCAAATCTTCGATATAGGTTGTAAAGCCTTCATCCATCCAAGGGTGTTTGGATTCATTGGATGCCAAAATATGTTGAAACCAAGAATGTCCCATTTCATGAGTGGCAGTTCCTAACATTCCTTCGGTTGTACCATTTCCTAGCATTAAAGTACACATAGCATACTCCATTCCGCCATCACCACCTTGTATAAATGAATATTGTTTGTATGGATAATTACCCACATTTTTATTGTAAAAATCCATAACTCGAGACATCAAAGGCTCTAGTTTTTTCCAGTTTTCTACAACTGCGGGAGTATTTTTATAGATAAAATGCAGATCTACATTATTAGGCCCTTTGACAATATCGTGTTGGTAATTTTTATCGGCCGCCCAAGTGAAATCATGTACCATTGGTGCAATAAAATGCCAAGTCAACGTTTTTGTTTTTTTAGGATAAACTACTGTAACTCCAGCATCTTGATACCCATACCCTATTTCATTTGGGTTTTGCAAATAACCAGAACCTCCCAAAAGATAATCCTTGTCTATGGTGATTTTTACATCAAAATTCCCCCAAACACCATGAAATTCTCGAGCGATGTAGGGATCGGCATGCCATCCTTCAAAATCAAACTCTGCCATTTTTGGGTACCACTGCGCCATCGACAATTCAACTCCCTCAGTATTATTTCGTCCTGAACGACGAATTTGCACGGGAACCTGACCATCAAAATCAAGTGTAAAAGTAGATTTTGAATTGGGTAAAATGGGCTTGGCCAAAGTCACTTCAAGAATTGTTCCCACTTCTTTTGCAACAGCGGTAACGCCATCTTGTTTGAAATTAGAAATCTTCAAATATCCAATTTCGTTGGGTTTTAGGTTTTTGATTCGGCTTTCTTTTACATCTTTGCCATCGACTTTTATTTTGGTGACCATACGTCCATCAGGATCTTTGATGGTTTGCAATCGAGCATCCATTTCGCTTCCGGGTTGAAAAGCATTATTGTACAAATGGTAATACACACTTTTTAACGTATCTGAAGAGTTATTGGTATAAACCAATTCTTGTTTCCCTTTGTATTGATATGTTTTGACATCCATAGTGACGTCCATTTTATAATCGACATGTTGTTGCCAATACCCAGTGTTTTGGGCGAATAAATTTCCGATACTAACCGAAAAGAGTAGGAATAAAAAAAGTTTGCGCATAGTATATAAAAATAAAAAATGGAAGAGTAATAGTCTCTTCCATTGTATAATTAAAAGTGAAAATTACTTCTTAGTCATTTTTTCGGCCATCAATAAGGCATTGTATGCATTAACCATTCTTGCCGATTTTGATGATTGGGATGATGCAACAGCACTGAGCTCTTGAGCAGGATTTGGGTTTTCACCCAAAATTACTTTAGCAGGAAGTGGTGTTCCAGATTCCATCAAGATTTGTTTTACTTGTTTGGCTGATAATTTCGGATAATACGAACGAATCAAGGCAGCTACTCCAGCTGCATTTGGCGAAGCCATTGAAGTTCCTTGCAAATATTTGTATTTGTTGTTTGGAATTGTAGCATATATTTGGTTTCCCGGTGCAAAAACATCTACATTAAAAGTGCCATAATTTGAAAAATCAGCAATTACACCTTCTCCATATTGATTGTTTAAAGCTCCTATTGTTAACACATTCGAAGCAAATTCTATTTTATTATCATCAGAGTCATTTGGGAAATTGGCATTTTGATCCAAATCAATATTTTCTCCATCATTTCCTGCAGCATGAACAAAAAGTACATCTTTCTTTTCAGCATACTTTATAGCATCGTATACCCATTGTTTGTGTGGAGAATAACTTTTCCCAAAACTACCATTGATTACTTTTGCTCCATTATCTACAGCATAACGGATTGCTAGAGCAATATCTTTGTCATATTCATCACCATCTGGCACAGCTCTCACCGCCATAATAGCAACATTATTGGCAATTCCGTCCCCTCCAAGATTATTGCCTCTCACTTGCGCAATAATACCCGCAACGTGAGTTCCGTGATCGGCCTCTTCTTTGTCTGGGCCATAAACTATATTGTTACCGTATTTTGTGTTTTTTATATCCTCAGGATTATCTCCAACTACTTTGCGGCCGTCATACTCTTTGTTTAAATTGTAATTCAGTTGATTGTAAACGTATTTTCCATATTCGTTTAATTCGGTTCTAAAAGTTGGGCCAGCATCAGTCATGATTTGAGTCATTATCATTTTGTTCCTTCCCAATTCAGGATCAGTAGTGTCAATTCCGTTCAAATCTTCAATAGTATAAACTTCTTTTTTTAGATTTTCCTGAATGGATTTATCCACACTAAGCAAGAAATCAATTTGTTGTTTATCCTTCATTGCTTTGTCATATTTTAAATTATATGCAACCAAAGCATTTTTATAAGTAGCAGATCCATCATCTGCTTTTTTTACGATTCTCGTCATTTCGAGGCTTTCGTGTAGCGCATCACCTAGAAAATTCCAACCATGAATGTCATCTATAAAACCGTTTTTATCATCATCAATTCCGTTTCCGGCAATCTCTTTTTTATTGGTCCAAATTACGTCTTTTAGATCTTCGTGATCAATGTCTACACCCGAATCTACAACAGCTACAATTACTTTTACATTTTTCTTTCCTTTTAGCAATTCGGCATAGGCTTTGTCTACACTCATCCCTGGAATACTGTCTTTGGCCAAATCCAAATGCGACCATCTTTGCAATTCAGGTTCACTAAGTTTTCCTTTTTTGGCAGTATAGTTTGTGGCTGTTTGTGCATTGGCAGAAAGGCTTAAAGTCAATGCGGCTAGAAGAGTTAAAGCTGTAAGATTTATTTTTTTCATGGATTGTAGTTTCTTGTTTTTGTAATACACTTCAAAAATAGTGGAAGTGAATTAGATATTATGCAATTGTTAACTTAATTTTAGGAAGCACCCTGAAACAGTCTTAATTTTATTAGAATATTTTTGTTAAAATGTAATAATTTAGCTATTCGACAGTCATATTAGACTTTTGTCTATTTTTTAAAAAAGTTCTTATAATTTAAAAGGAATTACCGTACATTCGCACCAACCTCAAAGCGTTATAACCTATGAAAACAAAATTACTTATTTTGCTATTTTTAGCATCATTAACTACTTATGCTCAATACACTACTATTCCCGATGTGAATTTTGAGAAAAAACTGATTGCACTAGGAATTGATTCTGGTGCAACTGATGGAAAAGTGTTGACTAATAGTGTTAACCAATTGACTTCGTTGGATGTTTCTTATAGTTCTATTACTGACTTGACAGGAATTCAGGATTTTGTTTCTTTGACACAATTAACTTGTTACAGTAATCAATTGACAAGTTTGGATCTTTCAAAAAATATTTCTCTGGACTATCTGGATTGCAGATATAATAATTTGAAAAGTCTGGATTTTTATAAAAATATAAAATTAGCAAACTTATATTGTGATTCTAATCAGTTAACTGCACTGGATGTCTCTCAAAATATGAAATTGATTAACTTACATTGTAAATCAAATCAATTAACAACTTTAGACATATCTAAAAGCATATCCTTAAAAGTTTTAAACTGTGAATACAATTTGCTGACAGCTTTGGATATTACAAAAAATACTGTATTGACGAATTTAGATTGCAGTTCCAATAAATTAAGGAGTTTAAATCTTAAAAATGGCGGAAATAATTTATTGACCACTAATAATATTGATCTTTTAGGAAATCCGTTTTTAACCTGTATCGCTGTTGATAATATTACTTATTCAAATACTAATTGGGAAAACAAAAAAGATCCTTCTGCTATTTTTTCCCCTTATGAATGCTCAACTATTACAAAAATTCCTGATGCTAATTTTGAAGACAAGTTAATAGCGCTTGGAATTGATACCGATGGAAAAAATGGTATAATATTAAACACAAGTATTGCCGCAATAACTTCCTTAGATGTTTCGAACAGTTCCATTGCTAATTTAAAAGGTATTGAAGGATTCACAGCATTGACTGCATTAAATTGCTTAGGAAATTTATTAAAAAAAATAGACCTTTCTAAAAATGCTGCTTTAACAACTTTAAATTGCTCAAACAATCCAGCATTAATATGCATTCAAGTAGCTGATGTTGATTATGCAACCACAAATTGGGCTACCATAAAAAATGCAACAGCTAGTTTTAGTTTAGACTGTACCATATATACTTTACTACCGGACTCTAAATTTGAAGACAGACTAATCGCTCTTGGAATTGACCAAGACGGAAAAAATGGTAAAGTCGCAATAGAAAGTATCGCCTCTGTAACGTATCTCAATGTTGGCTTTAGCTCCATTACTGATTTAACTGGAATACAAGACTTTAAATCACTAACTGAATTACATTGCTACGAAAATCAAATAACAACACTAGATGTTTCAAAAAATACTGCTTTGACTTATTTGGGCTGTGACAGTAATAAATTAACGTCTGTAGATATTTCAAAAAACACAGCTTTAACTATTTTTGGATGTGATTTTAATAAAATAACAGCTTTAGATGTTTCTGCAAATGTCGTTTTAACTTTTATCAGTTGTAGATACAATCAATTGGCGTCACTAGATATTTCTAAGAATACGGCTTTAACATCTTTAAATTGCAGCGGTAATAAACTTACTAGTTTGAATTTGAAAAATGGAAAAAACAATTTAATAACCAATGACAAAATTACACTGAATTATAATCCAGATTTAAAATGTATTCTGGTAGATGATGTCTCTTATGCCGATACAAATTGGTCAAGTAAAAAAGATGCTACGGCAACTTATAATACAGACTGTACTCCATATACTTTATTACCAGACACCAATTTTGAGGATAAGTTAATTGCTCTTGGAATTGATACCGATGGTAAAAACGGAAAAGTAAAAACAGCCAGCGTAGCAGCTCTTACCTCTCTTGAAGTATACAGCAGCAATATTGCCAATTTAACGGGTATTGAAGATTTTGTCTCTTTAAATTATTTAGATTGTAGCGACAATGTCCTAACTGCTTTGAATGTTACAAAAAATACCGCTTTAACTTATTTGGATTGCAGAACTAATGAGATTACAACATTGGATGTGTCCAAAAACACTAGTTTAACCGATTTGTATTGCAACACCAATAAATTAACAACTATTGATGTTTCTAAAAATCTTGTGTTGAACAAATTAAACGTTTCAGAAAATACACTTACTACTCTTGATGTTTCTAAAAATATCGGTTTAACTGAAATTAACTGCTACAAAAACAGCTTGACGTCTTTGAATCTAAAAAATGGCAACAACATCAATATGAAACGCATGTATTTTGCAAATTTGGCGCAAAACCCAAATCTACTATGTATTCAAGTAGACAACGCTGCTTTTTGTAATAGCAATTGGGAAGCTAAAGATGCAACAGCGGGTTATTCATCAGATTGTTCCGCTTTAGCAAATACTTATACCACTATCCCTGACGCAAAATTTGAGGATAAATTAATCGCTCTTGGCATTGATAAAGACGGTAAAAACGGGAAAGTTCTTTCTGCTAGTATATTTAATGTAGGTACTTTGGATGTTTCCTATAGTGGAATCACAGACTTAACAGGAATTCAAGATTTTAGAATGATAACTTCGCTAACCTGTGGCAATAATGCTATTACCGCTTTGGATGTTTCCAAAAACCAAAGTTTAGACAAATTATATTGTGGTGTAAATAAAATATCAAATTTAGATATTTCAAAAAACACTGCCATTACAGTTTTGAGTTGTAGTTTTAATTTGCTGACTACCTTAAACGTAACTGCCAATAAATCGCTGAAACAATTAGAATGTTCAAACAACAACTTGACGTATTTGAATATACAAAACGGGAATAACGCCAATATGCAAAATATGATGTTTGGCAATTTTACCAACAACCCAAAATTAACTTGCATACTCGTAGATAACGAGGCTTATTCAATTGCAAATTGGGGATTGGCAAAAGATAAAATCGCATCCTATAACACTGTTTGTGTGCCTTATACTATAATACCAGATTCTAATTTTGAAAATCAATTAATTTCAATAGGAATAGATACCGACGGTAAAAACGGAAAAGTTAAAACTTCTAGTATTAACTCCCAAGTAGATCTTGATGTTAGAAGTTCTGCTATTGCTGATATGACAGGTATTCAGGATTTTACTGCTCTAAAAAGGCTGAATTGTAGTGATAATTTACTGACTAGTCTAGATATTTCAAAAAACTTTGCCCTGACTAATTTGTTTTGTGAAAAAAACCAATTAACTAATTTAGATTTTTCGAAAAACAGTAACCTTGATTATTTAATTTGTCATACAAATCAATTAACAAGTTTAGATCTCTCAAATAATTTAGTACTAACTTACTTATCATGTGGACTAAACCAATTTACAAATTTAGATGTTTCGAAAAACACAAAGTTAACAAGTTTATATTGTAGTGACGGTAAACTAAATAAACTGAATATAAAAAATGGAAATAACACAAATATAACTGCTTTCATAGCAACTAAAAACCCAAATTTATCTTGTATTCAAGTAGATGATGCAAACTATGCCGATTCTTTTGCAGCTCCTTTTTACAAAGATGCTACAGCAACCTTTTCGACAACATGTTCTGCATTAGGAATCGAAGATTCTGTTTTTGACAAAGTTGCCATTTTTCCTAATCCAACCAAAGGAGAATTGCATATTGACAATATTGTTCTTAAAAAAGCAACCGTATATGATGCTTTAGGAAAATTAGTAAAAACAACTACATTTACTACTGGATCCTTAGACAATACAATATATTTAACTGGATTACCAAAAGGAATTTATTTTGTTTATCTAGAAAGCGAAGGTGCCAATACTGCTAAAAAAATTATAGTAGAATAACATATATCAATTATAATCAAAACCCCCATTTTCATTCATTTTGAAAATGGGGGTTTTGTTTTTTATCGTAAATTTGAGTTCTTCGAAAAAAACAGAACGCTGGTTCAATAGTAATAAATAAAAAACCAAATGAATAAAATACTTCAATATTTCAAAATAAAAGAACGAGAAACTTCTGTAAAGCAAGAAGCTCTAGGTGGTTTGGTTACTTTTTTGTCTATGGCTTACATTATTTTTGTAAACCCAAACATACTCTCCATGACGGGTATGCCAAAAGAAGCGCTTATTTCGGTTACTTGTATTGCAGCTATTTTTGGTACTTTATTGGTTGGGATTTGGGCCAAAGTCCCTTTTGCCATGGCACCAGGAATGGGACTAAACGCTATGTTTGCCTTTACCCTAGTTTTGGGACAAGGCGTTTCTTGGCAGGATGCTTTGGGCGTTGTTTTTCTTTCAGGAGTATTTTTTACAATTATCTCATTTTTTGGAATTCGGCATAAAATTGTAGAAGCTATTCCTCCCTCATTACAGGTGGCTATGGGATGTGGTGTTGGTTTTTTTATTGCCTTTATCGGATTCAAACAATTAGGTCTTATCGTTGCTCATCCAGATACTTTGGTTACATTGGGTAAATTTACACCAGCTGTTGTAATTGGTTTAGTAACTCTATTAATAACCATAATTTTAGAAATATACAAAGTAAAAGGTGCCATCTTAATTGGAATCATTTTCGGCACTTGTTTAGGAATTGCATTTGATCCCTCTGTTCACTTACCAACTCACCTATTTTCATTACCGCCATCTATTACGCCCATTTTTGGGCAACTAAATATCTTGGGGGTTTTAAAACTAAGTTTTGCTTCCGCTATTTTTTCTTTTCTTTTTGTAAGTTTATTTGATTCTATTGGAACGGCGATTGCCTGTTCTTATGAAGCAAATCTCGTTGGTAAAAAGGGCAAAATGCCACACCTCAAAAAAGTATTGGAAGCCGATGGTATTGCAACAATGTTCAGCGGTATTTTGGGAACAAGTAATACCGTTGTTTTTATTGAATCGGCCACAGGAATTGCCAATGGAGCCAAAACAGGATTAAGTTCGGTATTTGTAGCACTGTTTTTCTTTTTAGCATTGTTTTTCTCTCCTATAATAACAATCGTTCCAGCATATGCAACAGCGCCAGCACTAGTCCTTGTTGGAATCTATATGTCCAAACATCTATCCAGAATCAATTTTACGGATTTACATATTGCCGTACCTGCATTTTTAACCATGATAATGATGCCCCTAACCTATAGTATCAGCAACGGAATTGCCTATGGTTTTTCCTCCTTTATAATCTTGGCGTTATTCACCAAAAATACTAAAGAAGTGACACCAATGATGTGGGGTGTAGGTGTTTTTTCAATTCTAAGCATCGTAATTGCTCAGATGAAATAATAAAGAATAATCCCCATTTCAAATCGATGAAAATGGGGACTTTTCTATTAGAATTATTATAATCTACTCTTAAAAAATATCACCACAACAGAATACTTCTTTCAATCGTACTCCTTTTTCAGTATGTTGTACCGTTATAATTTCATTATGCGCATCGTGTTCCAAAAACAAATAATGGTTATTATCGGCAGCGGCGTTCAAGAATTTTGATTTCTCGGGCATCGTCAATAAAGGTCTGGTATCATATCCCATGACATAAGGCAAGGGCAAGTGTCCAGCTGTAGCTAATAAATCAGCACAAAAAACAATGGTTTTGCCTTGGTACTGAATGTGCGGAATCATTTGTTTTTCGGTATGCCCATCGGCATAAAAAATGCCAAATCCCATTTCATTTGAAATGCCAAAATCTCCGTCAGGTTTAGCAATAAAATGCAGTTGACCGCCTTCCTGCATAGGTAAAATGTTCTCAGACAAAAAAGAAGCTTTTTCCCTAGCGTTTGGTTTTGTCGCCCATTCCCAATGATTTTCGTTACTCCAAAATTTGGCATTTTTAAAAGCTGGCTCATAGCCTGTTCGGTCTTTGTTCCATTGCACACTTCCTCCACAATGGTCAAAATGCAAATGCGTCATAAAAACATCTGTAATATCATCGCGATGAAAACCGAATTGAGCCAACGATTTATCCATAGAATGTGTCCCCCAAAGCGAATAATACCCAAAAAACTTATCCGATTGTTTATTCCCCATTCCAGTATCAATCAAAATTAATCGATTTCCATCTTCAATCAACAAACAGCGAGCGGCAATATCGATCAAGTTATTTTCGTCAGCAGGATTGGTTTTGTTCCATATGGTTTTAGGTACCACACCAAACATAGCTCCACCATCAAGTTTAAAATTTCCTGTTTCTATAGGATATAATTTCATTGTAATTTGAATTAAATACTTAAATAATTAAATGTTTATATGGAGAAAATCTATTTGATATCTTTCCAGTTGAATATAAATTATAACGTCAAAGGTATCAAATAGACTTTTTCTATAGTATCATTAGTTATAAAAATGTTATGAATCATGGCAAAAAGCATTAAAAGTAATATCTTTGTCGTTAATTTAGACAAAATCAAAATAACAATGATACAAGTTTCTGATACTGCCAAAAAGAAAATCATCGATTTGATGAAAGACGATGGTTTTGATGCTGCTGTCGACTACGTGAGAGTAGGCGTGAAAAGTGGCGGATGCTCTGGATTGTCCTATGATTTGAAATTTGACAAAAATAAAGGTGAAGACGATAAAATTTTTGTGGATAACGAAATCACCATCGCTGTCGAAAAAAAATCTTTTTTATATTTAGCAGGGACCATATTGGAATTTTCAGGAGGCTTAAACGGTAAAGGTTTTGTATTTAATAATCCAAATGCAAATAGAACTTGCGGTTGCGGAGAGAGTTTCTCATTATAGTACTCAACTCCCAAAAGGAAATAAAAGGCTATAAAGACTTAGAAATTATTTAATAATAACTATAAATTCCTATTTACCCCTAATAGGAGTTCCCCCTTTGGGGGCTAGGGGGCTAATATGTCAAAATACACCGAAGACGATTTAAAAATCGAATTAGAGACTAAAGAATATGAGTACGGATTCTACACCGAATTAGACTCGGAAACGTTTCCGATTGGTTTAAATGAAGATATTGTTCGCGCTATTTCAAAAAAGAAAGACGAACCGCAATGGATGACCGACTGGCGTATTGAGGCTTTCCGTGCTTGGGAAGAAATGATAGAACCAGAATGGGCAAATGTTCGATATGAAAAACCAGATTTTCAAGCCATCTCTTATTATTCAGCCCCAAAGAAAGCAGATCCAAATAAAACTCTTGATGATGTAGATCCTGAACTTTTAGAAATGTATAAAAAGTTAGGAATCTCTGTTGATGAGCAAAAAATGATGAATAATGTTGCCATGGATATCGTGGTTGACTCAGTTTCAGTCGCTACAACATTCAAAAAAACATTAGGCGAAAAAGGTATAATCTTCATGAGTATTTCTGAAGCCATCAGAGAACATCCTGAATTAGTTCGTAAATATTTGGGGACCGTTGTTCCTCAAAAAGACAACTTTTATGCAGCATTGAATTCGGCTGTTTTCTCAGATGGATCGTTCTGTTATATTCCAAAAGGCGTTCGTTGTCCAATGGAATTATCAACTTATTTTAGAATTAATCAAGCTGGAACGGGTCAATTCGAAAGAACATTGTTAGTTGCAGATGAAGGCAGTTATGTTTCGTACTTAGAAGGCTGTACAGCGCCAACTCGTGACGAAAATCAATTGCATGCCGCTGTGGTTGAATTGATTGCACTAGACGATGCTGAAATAAAATATTCTACCGTTCAAAACTGGTATCCTGGTAATAAAGAAGGTAAAGGTGGAGTTTACAATTTTGTAACCAAAAGAGGATTCTGCGAGAAAAATGCAAAAATCTCTTGGACACAAGTAGAAACTGGATCTGCCATTACTTGGAAATATCCTTCAGTGATTTTAAAAGGAGACAACTCAATTGGAGAATTTTATTCGATTGCCGTTACCAATAATTACCAACAGGCCGATACGGGAACCAAAATGATTCATTTGGGTAAAAACACCAAATCAACCATTATTTCTAAAGGTATTTCTGCAGGAAAATCACAAAACAGTTATAGAGGTTTGGTTCAAATTGGAGCAAGAGCAGAAAACGCGAGAAACTTTTCACAATGTGATTCTTTATTAATGGGGAACCATTGTGGAGCTCATACCTTTCCGTATATAGAAAGCAAAAATCCAACAGCAAAAATTGAACACGAAGCAACAACCAGTAAAATTGGTGAAGACCAGGTTTTCTATTGCAACCAACGTGGAATCCCAACCGAAAAAGCAATTGCGCTTATCGTAAACGGATTCAGTAAAGATGTGTTGAATAAATTACCGATGGAATTTGCTGTTGAGGCACAGAAATTATTGGAAATAAGTTTAGAAGGTTCTGTGGGTTAATTTTTATAAATTTGTATAAACATTATTATATCCAGATTGTTATGGAACTCATTTTAAAAAACGTTGAGAAAAAAGATTTTCCAGTCTTGAAATCATTGGCAAAATCATTGGGTTTTGAAATCGTTCAAGAAATCGAAAAGCCTTATAATCCAAAATTTGTAAAAGAAATTTTGGAAGCCGAAAAAAGCATTAAGGACGGAAAAGGAATAAAAATAAAGCTAGAGGATTTGTGGAAGTAATTTATTCTGAAAAAGCTCAGAAAGACAGAGAATTTTGGAAGAAATCTGGTAACAAAGCAATAATGAATAAAATATCTGCTTTAATCCAAGATATTATTTTGCATCCTTTTGAAGGAATTGGAAAACCAGAACAATTGAAACATCAACTTTCTGGAAGATAGTCAAGAAGAATTAATAAAGAACACCGCATTATATACAGAGTTACAGAAGAAAATAAAGTAGAAATATTAGATATATTGTCTTTAAAAGGACATTATGAATAAACCAAATAAACGATGTTATCAATAAAAAATTTACACGCCTCTATAGGTGACAAAGAAATATTAAAAGGAATAAACCTTGAAGTGAAAGCAGGAGAAGTTCATGCTATAATGGGACCAAATGGTGCTGGTAAAAGTACACTTTCAGCTGTAATTGCAGGAAACGAAAATTATGAAGTAACGGACGGAGAAGTGATTTTGGACGGAGAAGATCTTGCCGAATTAGCTCCAGAAGAAAGAGCACATAAAGGTGTTTTCCTTTCGTTCCAATATCCAGTGGAAATTCCTGGAGTTTCGGTAACCAATTTCATGAGATCGGCAATCAACGAAACTCGTAAAGCTAAAGGTCAAGACGAAATGCCTGCCAACGAAATGCTGAAATTGATTCGTGAAAAATCGGAACTATTAGAAATCGACAGAAAGTTTCTTTCGCGTTCTCTTAATGAAGGTTTCTCTGGTGGAGAGAAAAAAAGAAATGAAATTTTCCAGATGGCGATGCTAGAACCAAAACTAGCCATCCTTGACGAAACCGATTCTGGTCTAGACATCGATGCTTTGAGAATTGTTGCCAATGGTGTCAACAAATTAAAAAGTGATAAAAATGCTGTCATTGTAATTACGCATTACCAAAGATTATTGGATTATATCGTTCCCGATTTTGTGCACGTGCTTTACAACGGAAAAATTGTAAAATCTGGTGGTGCAGAATTAGCGCATGAACTGGAAGAAAAAGGATACGATTGGATTAAACAAGAACAAGAAGCTTAAAAATTTGTTTAAAGTCTAAAGTTTAAAGTAGACTCAAGCTAACTTTAAACTTTTAAACCTTAAACTTTAAACAATTAAAGAATATGGAATTAAAAGAAAAATTACTATCGTCTTTTATGGCTTTTGAAGAGCGTATTGATGTTCATTCCGAACTTCACGATGTGCGAACAGCAGCTATAAAAAACTTCGAAAATAAGGGCTTTCCAACCAAAAAAGAAGAAAGTTGGAAATACACTTCGCTAAATGCTATCTTAAAAAATGACTTTAGCGTTTTTCCAAAAACAGAAAATACCATTCAATATAGTGATGTAAAAAAATACTTTTTACACGAAATTGATACCTACAAAGTAGTTTTCGTAGATGGTGTCTTTAGTTCACATTTATCTTCAACTACTCACGACGGTATCGATGTATGCTTAATGTCATCGGCATTAAACAAGCCAAAATACAAAATGATTATTGATAATTATTTCAATAAAGTGGCTAGTAAAGACGAAAGTTTGACATCTTTGAATACGGCTTTCGCCAATGAAGGAGCTTACATCAATATCCCAAAAAGCAAAGTTGCTGACAAACCTATTGAGATCATGTATTTCTCTACAGGAAGCGAATCGGCTCTTTTGGTACAACCAAGAAACTTGGTTATTGTTGGTGAAAACTCACATGTTCAAATCATAGAACGCCATCAAAGTTTGAACGAAACCCGAGCCAACGGCGAACGGAGCGAAGCTAATCCAGTTTTAACCAATTCGGTTACCGAAATTTTTGCTCAAAAAAGAGCGATTGTTGATTATTACAAAATTCAAAATGACAACCTGGAAGCCAATTTAATTGACAATACGTATATTTCCCAAAAACAGGAAAGTCACGTTTCGGTGCATACTTTCTCTTTTGGCGGAAACCTAACCCGAAACAATTTGAATTTCTATCATTTTGGTGAAAGACTAACAAGTACCTTGAACGGAATTACAATCATTGGTGGCAATCAACACGTTGACCATTATACCTTGGTGAACCACGCGACACCTAACTGTGAAAGCTTTCAAGATTACAAAGGAATTTTTACCGACCGTTCAACAGGAGTTTTCAACGGAAAAGTATATGTAGAAAGAGAAGCTCAAAAAACAAACGCTTTCCAAAAAAGCAATAATATTCTTTTGAGCGACAAAGCAACTATTAACGCCAAACCGCAATTGGAGATTTTTGCCGATGACGTAAAATGTTCGCACGGTTGTACCATTGGTCAATTGGATGAAACCGCTATGTTCTACATGCAACAACGCGGAATCCCGAAAAAAGAAGCCAAAGCATTATTGATGTACGCGTTCTCAAATGCCGTTATCGAAAACATCAAAATACCGGAATTGAAACAACGAATTACTACTATTATCGCTAACAAATTGGGCGTTAAAATTGGATTTGATTTGTAAATTATAATAAGTGCCTTATCCTGATGTACATTGCAAACTTTTTGGCACTACCGTATTTTTCTAAAAACAAAAAAGAGTCCCGATAGCTATCGGGATTTGTCGCTCTTTTTTGTTTAGAAAAATTGCGCTATTGCTGTAAAACGCTTTCCATTTCCATCAAAGGCAAAACACGCATCAATTAAAAAAATCAGTATCTTTGAATATTAAAATCAATGTACTATGGCAACCATTATAACCGACATAAATGATTTAGATTTAAGCAAATCATACACTTACGCCGATTATCTTACTTGGAATTTCCAAGAAAGGTTGGAGATTTTGAAAGGTAGAATTTTTAAAATGAGCCCAGCTCCAAGTAGAAAACATCAAGAAATATCAATTGAGCTTACGGGTATTTTTTATAATTATTTCAAAAAAACTCCATGTAATGTTTATGTTGCGCCATTTGATGTGCGCTTGAAAAACTTCAAAAAAAGCACCTCAGATAAAGAAATTACAACTGTATTTCAACCTGACATTTGTGTAATTTGTGATAAAGAAAAACTAGACGACAGAGGATGTATTGGAGCGCCCGACTTAATTATAGAAATTCTTTCTCCGGGAAATTCTAAAAAAGAAATGGATATCAAATTTGATTTATATGAAGAAAACGGCGTTAAAGAATATTGGATAGTAGAACCTTATCAAAAATCGATTTTGATTTATACTCTCCAAAACGACAAATACATCGGACTAAAACCAATTGCCGAAGAAGGATTGGTAAACAGTCCCTTATTTCCAGAATTGAGTTTTAATGTGGAAGAAATTTTTAGAGATTGATTCGTGATTTTAACCGAAATGTTTGCTAAGATTACGCAAAGAGCGCAAAGTATATGTAAAAATACTTTGCGCTCTTTGCGATTTTTTACCTTGTGTCCTTGCGGTTAATTTTTTCTCACACTCCACACAATTCCACTCAACAATCCATTAAAATCAAATTGAGATTCTTCTGTCAAACCCATTCTCACAATTACCAAATCCATAGACGGAATTATAGCTACCATTTGCCCTTGGAAACCACTACAATAATACATATCTCTTGGAACATCTGGAAAATAGTATCCTTCATTAAGCCAAAATTGTGCTCCATATCTTCCGTGTGAAGTATCTGTGGGAGTCGCAACATACTTTGCCCAACTGGGATCAAATAATTGCTGACCGTTCCAATTGCCTTGGTGCAAATACAACAATCCCAATTTGGACCAATCTCTTGTGGTTGCCCAACCATAAGACGATCCAACATAATTCCCCGCCATATCCGTTTCCACAAGCATGGAATGCATTCCAATTTTATCAATCAATGCCGAATACCAAAAATCCAAGTATTCTTGATGGGTTTTGAACTGCTTCCGCAAAATTCCCGACAATAAATTTGTTGTTCCCGAAGAGTAATTCCAATGCGTGTTGGGTTTGAAAATCGCTGGTTTTAGCAATTGCCCTTTTGACATATCCTCCGACTGGAAAAGCATTTTTGTCGCATCACAAATTCTGTCATATTTCTCCTCCCATTCCAAACCTGAATTCATATGCAATAAATCATTGGTCGTAATGTATTTTCGATCGTCGTTTTGCCATTCGGAAATCGGAGCGGGTTTGTAGATGTCAAATCGCCCTTGCTTTTGAAGGATTCCAAAAAGCGTCCCCGTAATACTCTTGGTCATCGACCAACCCAAAATAACACTGTTTTTCGTAAAACCCTCCGCATATTTCTCGGCAATGATTTTATCTTTATAAATAACCAAAACGGAGCGTGTTCTTTTATAATCATTGCCTTTGGCATCAAATGCATTGGCAACAACACGGTTCAATTTGTCATAATCGACATTAGTAAAAACCGTGTCTTTGGGTTCAACATCTCCATAAGGAAAAGGTAAATTATTGTTAGATTTAGTTCTTTTGGGAACAGCATACGGTTTGTTTATGTCAAAATTATCATTAATCAAAGTCGCTCCCAAACCTGCTCTATAAATTGCTTTTCGCTTTTTTAAACCTAAAACATTGGCCGTAGCAAATTTTCCCGATTCATTGATTTGATTGGTAGCCCAACCAATTACATCAAAATCATTATCGTTTTTTTCGATAATTTCTTGTGAACGATTATCAATGAAATGGCCAGAAGCAATACTTTTTGCAGAAAATCCAGATATCAATTCAAGCTTAGGATAATTGGTAAAACCCAAATAACCTAAAAAAAATAAAAAAACAAGCGCTCCTATTCTAAAATATTTTTTCATATTGAAAGATTATTACACCAAATTAATAAAAAAAGGGATGCCAACCACAAACAATTTAATCCTATTCCATTTTCAATACTATCGCTCCATTCTTTGTTACAATTTTTACAATTATTAACTATTGTTTCTTAGAAAACTAAATCAATTGTATTACTTTTGTATTTAGAAAAATTCTAAATAAAGAAATGTTAGACATTCAAAAAATAAGAGCCGACTTTCCAATTCTATCACAAAAAGTAAACGGAAAGCCTTTAGTATATTTCGATAACGGTGCCACTTCACAAAAACCGCAAGTGGTTATTGATGCAATTGCAACCTATTATCAAGAAATTAATGCTAACATTCATAGAGGTGTTCATACATTAAGCCAATTGGCAACAGACGCTTATGAAGTTTCCCGAGCAAAAGTGCAGAATCATATTAATGCTAAATTCCTTCACGAAGTGCTTTTTACTTCGGGTACAACTTTTGGAATCAACTTGGTGGCCAATGGATTTGCTTCGATTTTAAAACCGGGTGATGAAGTGCTGGTTTCTGCTCTAGAACATCACAGTAATATTGTGCCTTGGCAAATGCTTTGTGAAAAAACAGGAGCCCTACTCAAAGTCATTCCGATGAATGAAAACGGGGAATTAATCATGAGTGAATACGATAAGTTGCTTTCTCCAAAAACTAAGATTGTAACGGTAAATCATATTTCGAATGCACTGGGAACCATCAATCCTATTAAATATATGATTGACAAAGCACATGAAGTTGGTGCCGCTATTTTGATTGACGGTGCACAAGCAGTTCCGCATCTAAAACCAGATGTTCAAGCTTTGGATTGTGATTTCTATGTGTTTTCGGGACATAAAATGTGTGGCCCAACAGGAACTGGAATTTTATATGGAAAAGAAGCCTGGTTGAATAAATTACCTCCGTATCAAGGTGGTGGTGAAATGATTAAAGAAGTAACTTTCGAAAAAACCACTTATGCGGATTTACCTCATAAATTTGAAGCCGGAACACCCAATATTGCGGGTGGAATTGTCTTAGGAACTGCCATTGATTATATGAATGAAATTGGTTTTGAAAACATTCAGAAACAAGAATTAGAATTATTAGAATACGGTACAAAACGATTACTAGAAATTGACGGTTTGAAAATTCATGGTACTGCTGAAGCAAAAACTTCGGTAATCTCTTTTAATATAGAAGGCATTCATCCTTATGACATTGGAACCATAATAGACAAATTAGGAATTGCTGTAAGAACAGGCCATCATTGCGCACAACCTATTATGAATTTCTTCGGAATTCCAGGGACAATAAGAGCGTCGTTTTCTTTTTACAACACCAAAGAAGAAATAGACATAATGGTTGATGCGGTCAAAAAAGCAAAAATGATGTTGTCCTAAAACATAAAACGCTATGAAAATTTTATCCCTTTTGTTTTTAACACTGTTTCTTGGAAAAAGTTGCCAAAGTCAAAATCTAGATATGGAAACTGCTAAAATAGAATACACAGCAAACTCAAGAGGATTGCATAAAAATATTGTGATTCAAAATAAAACAATTTCGGTCACTAATGCCAGAGATGAAAAACCTGATTCAAATACGTTAACAGATTCACAATGGAATACCTTGATTAAGGAATTTCAAAAAGTGAATTTGGAGGAAATTCCAAGTTTAAAAGCACCGACTCAAAAGCGCTTTCATGATGGAGCTGCAATGGCCAATTTGAAAATAACTTATAAAGGGAAAACCTATGAAAGCCAAACTTTCGACAATGGATTTCCGAATGAAAAAATAAAAAATTTAGTAAATACAGTACTATCCTTTTCAATTAAAGAAGAATGACAATAAAAGAAATACAAAACGAAATTATAGACGAATTTTCCATGTTCGATGACTGGATGCAACGATATGAATACATAATTGATTTAGGCAAAAATCTTCCATTAATCAAAGAAGAATTCAAAACAGACGACAATCTGATCAAAGGATGTCAATCCAAAGTTTGGTTGCAAGGAGAACAAAACGGTGATAAAATTGTCTTTACAGCAGATAGTGACGCCATTTTGACCAAAGGTATAATCGCTATTTTAATCCGTGCTTTCTCGAACCAAAAAGCTACGGATATCTTAAACGCCGATATGAATTTTATTGACGAAATAGGATTAAAAGAACATCTATCACCAACAAGAGCCAATGGTTTGGTATCAATGATTAAAAATATTAAAATGTACGCTTTGGCATTTGATGCTAAAAAAAAATAAAAAACATATAAGTCATATAAGCTAATTCTATAAAAAATATGATTATAAACAGAAGTACTCTCAAAGATTTAGTCTATCAGGTAAATGGAGCGGCAATTGAAGTTCATAAAAGTATAGGCGCAGGTCTTTTGGAAAATGTTTATCATCAATGTCTTAAAAAAGAATTAGAATTAAGAAAAATAAATTTTTCCTCCGAACTTGAGATTCCTTTAAATTATAAAGGATATCAGTTAGAATCGAAACTTAGATGTGATTTATTTATAGAGAATTCACTTGTTGTAGAACTAAAATCGGTAAATGAAATAAGTCCCATTTTTGAAGCGCAATTGCTGACTTATATGAACTTATTAAAAGCTCCGATTGGTTTATTAATTAATTTTAATGTAAAAAACATTTACTATGAAGGTCAAAAAACAATGGTCAATGAATATTATCGAATGTTAGAAGATTAACTTTTTTGAACTTATATTTAGCTAAAACATTAACAAAAAATAACCTTATATGACTTATATGGTTTAAAAAATATAAATTATGATAGAAGAAATAAACACAGAAGCATTAGGAGAATCGATTGTAGCAAAATTGAAAACCATTTACGATCCAGAAATTCCTGTAGATATCTACGAATTGGGATTGATCTATGATGTAATGGTCAACACCGATTATGAAGTAAAAATTCTCATGACACTTACTTCGCCAAACTGTCCGGTAGCCGAGAGTTTACCAAGAGAAGTGGAGGAAAAAATAAAATCAATAGAGCATGTAAAAGATGCCGAAGTTGAAATCACATTTGATCCACCATGGAGCAAAGATTTGATGAGCGAAGAAGCAAAATTAGAATTGGGAATGTTGTAACAAAAAAGTAGGCAGTGTTCAGTATTTTAGTGTTCAGTTAGAAACTGACTACTAAATACTGACCACTGACCACTAAATATTTAGAATGGAAGAAATAATCAATAAAGTAGCAAATAGTACACTGGAAGTTTTCGATCTTGAAGACTATTATCCAGCTGGAATTCGTGTGCAAATCGATATTTCACAATGGCTTTATGAAGGCTTTTTATTGAAAGAAAAAGACTTTAGAGAACAGCTTAACAAACAAGATTGGTCCCAATACCAAGATCAATATGTTGCAGTTACTTGTGGCACTGATGCCATTATTCCCAAATGGGCCATTATTTTGGTAACGATGCATTTGGCTCCCTTTGCCAAAAAAATTATAAATGGTTATCTGGAAGATTTAGATGCTGCTTTATATGTCGAAATACTTTCTAGAATCGATTATACTGTTTATCAAGACAAACCAGTAATTATAAAAGGTTGTTCTAGAAAACCTGTTCCAATGCTGGCTTATGTTTTGGCAGCACAATATTTGCAACGGCATGCCAAAAGTATCATGTTCGGCGAAGCATGTTCAGCTGTGCCTTTATACAAATCGCCTAAAAAATAATTTTATTTTTTAACAACCTGACCTTTAACGTTTTATTCTTTTTATTATATTTGTATTACAACTAATACTCTTACAATGAAAAAACTAATTCTATTAATATGTCTGTTTCTCCTTTCAACTTTGATTACTGCTCAATCTGCTGAAAAAGATCTAATAAAAAAAACAGAAGATGCAGCAAAAACCATAGACGATACCATTAAAAATGGCTGGAAGTCAAAAGGAAAAGTTACATTTCTATTTAATCAAGCCAGCTTCAATAACTGGATTGCCGGTGGAGAGAATAGCTTCTCAGGTAATCTTGGTCTCGATTATAAAATTGATTACAAAAAAGATGATTATACCTGGGAAAACAGAATTCTGGCTTCCTATGGTTTATTACAAACACAAAATTCCAGTTTTGAAAAGAAAACCGATGATCAACTCGAAATCAATTCAATTGTAGCCAAAAAAACCAAAAGCTATTGGTATTATTCGTTTTTAGTCAATTTCAGGTCCCAATTTACAAGAGGTTTTTTGTATGACAAAGATGTAAATGGTGCAGAAATAAGAGAAGAAAACACCAAATTTATGTCTCCAGGGTATTTGCTTGTTGGTCCTGGAATGTATTGGAAAAAGAATGAGAATTTTAAAATTAATTTGGCTCCTCTAACCTCCAAATTCACTTTTGTAAATAGCCGCTATACTTCAATTCCGGGTTATGTAGATGGCTCCTATTTTGGAGTAGATGCCAACAAAAGCATGTTGTATCAATTGGGATTCAATGCTACAGCTTACTATAAATTTAATATAATGGAAAACGTAAGTGCGGAAAATCTTTTGAATTTATATTCCAATTATTTAGAAAAACCTCAAAATATTGACATCAATTACAGCTTGATAATTTTGATGAAAATCAACAAAGTATTATCAGCAAATTTTAATTTCCAAGCGATTTATGATGACGATGCTTTTGCTGGTTTTCAAACCAAAGAAGTGTTTGGAGTCGCTTTAAACTACAATTTTTAACAAAAAAAAGACCTTTTAGCAATTTACTAAAAGGTCTTTTTTTATTCATCTTGATCAACATTCTCTTCTTTCTCTACTGCATCTTTATAATCAGGATATAAAAACTTATTGTAAGGAAAACGAGTAATGTGTATTTGTCGAACAGCTTCATAAACACGTTCTCTGAATTCTTCGAAATTTTCTTTATTTGTTGCCGAAATAAACAAAGCTTTTTCTCCACCCAATCGGTGCATCCATGTTTGTTTCCATTCCTCCAATGTAAAATGTCTCGGTGTTTTTTCTGTCATTAAATCATCTTCGTCAATGGTCAAATGTTTGTAGGCATCTATTTTATTGAAAACCATAATAACCGGTTTATCATTGGCTTTAATATCCATCAAGGTTTGGTTTACAGATTCGATATGATCTTCAAATTCAGGATGTGAAATATCAACAACGTGCAATAACAAATCAGCTTCCCGAACTTCATCCAATGTACTCTTAAAAGAATCTACCAATTGTGTAGGTAATTTTCGAATAAAACCAACGGTATCCGAAAGCAAGAAAGGTAAGTTTTTAATAACCACTTTTCGAACGGTCGTGTCCAAAGTTGCAAAAAGTTTGTTCTCTACAAAAACATCACTTTTCCCAACGGCATTCATCAATGTTGATTTTCCAACATTGGTATATCCTACCAAAGCAACACGAACCATTGCGCCACGATTACTTCGTTGCACACCCATTTGTTTGTCGATAGTTTTAATCTTTTCTTTCAATAACGCTATACGATCACGCACAATACGTCTATCCGTTTCAATCTCTGTTTCTCCAGGTCCACGCATCCCGATACCCCCTTTTTGACGCTCCAAGTGCGTCCACATTCCAGAAAGTCGGGGTAACAAATATTGACATTGTGCTAGCTCTACTTGAGTTCTAGCATAAGAAGTTTCGGCCCTTTGAGCAAAAATATCAAGTATTAGATGTGTACGATCTAAAATTTTGCAATCGATAATCTTAGAAATATTCTTTTGTTGAGACGGAGACAATTCGTCATCAAATACTAAAGTTGAAATGTCATTCTCTTTTACAAAAAGACAAATTTCTTCCAGTTTTCCGGTTCCAACAAAAGTTTTAGGATTCGGACGTTCCATCTTCTGTGAAAAGCGCTTGACCACTTCTCCACCTGCGGTAAACGTCAAAAACTCCAATTCATCAAGATATTCATTAAGTTTCTCTTCGCTTTGGTTTTGTGTAACTATACCAACAATAGCCGTTTTCTCGAAATTTATTGTTTCTTTTTCTAACATGTCTTTAAATAAGAATACAAATTTAATGATTTGATAGCTACAATCCCTTTTATCCTAATATAAAATGATACATTGAAACTATACAGTATATAAAATGCTTTAGTATCAAAAAAAATACCCTTCTTTTGGAAGGGCATCATTATATAAAAACAATTGCTACATTTTATTTTTTCGATAATTTTGAAAGCAATCTTAAAAATTCAATATACAACCAAACTAATGTGATCATTAATCCCATTGCTCCATACCATTCCATGTATTTTGGCATTTTTTGCTCTGCTCCTTTTTCGATTCTATCAAAATCCAAAAACAAGTTTAAAGCAGCAATTACAATTACAAAAACACTAATCCCAATACTCATCATAGAATTTCCATAATGTACCGGAGTAAAACTTGTAAACATAGAAAATATCCAAGAAATTAAATAATAAGTGGCAATAGCAAGAGTGGCCGCCATTACAACTGATTTGAATTGCTCTGTTACTTTTACTATTTTATATTTATACAATCCCAAACAAACCGCAAAAGTAACAAATGTAGCCCCAACAGCTTGTGTTACTATGCCAGGATATTGAACTTCAAAAATAGCCGAAACACCTCCGATAAATAACCCTTCGAACAAGGCGTAACCTGGAGCTAAATAGGCGGAATATTGTGGTTTAAAAGCGGCGATTACTACTAAAATCAACCCAACAATGGCGCCTCCAAATGCAGGAACAATCGGGTTCATTCCATTAAAAGTAGCCCACCAAATTACAGTTGCAGAAGCAATAAGTAATAAAAAAAGGATTAAACTTCTGTTGATGGTTCCAGCGACTGTCATGTCTTGATTGACATCTATAATTGTTGCTTGATGTACTTCGTCTTTTCTAGAAACAGCAGTTGAAAATGTTTTGTTATTTAAAAAAGGGTTATTCGAATTCATATGTAGATATTTATTGTTTTTTATTGGTCATATGTAATTCGCATATCGTCATTGGTGTTTGTTACCAATATACGGTCATGCTCATTTCATAATTTTAAATTTTATCAAATATAATTTTAATTTTTTAGAAGACTCTTTAAATTTTATTAAATTATTCCTTCTATTTAGGCGACAGCCAAGTTCTTGGATTGGTGTATGTCGTGTTTTGAGTGATTGCAAATTTTAATATTGTTCTTCCATCTCCATTTGTTTTTATTCTTCCTAAACTTTGTCTCGCTGTTACTTTATCGCCTTTACTTACATTAACTGATATCAAGTTTTGATATATTGTAAAAAAGTCTCCATGCTGTAACATAACTACTTTATTTACCGGAGAAATTACGATGACACTATTTACTATTCCTAAAAAAACAGCCCTTGCATTTGCACCAGAACTGGTGGAAAATTCCAGTCCGCTATTGTGAATTACTAATGATTTATACACTGGATGTGCTTGATCTCCATATCCCATGGAGACAAAACCACTTTCAACTGGCCAAGGGAGTTTTCCTTTGTTGGCTTTAAAGCTGTCTGAATCAATTTTACCATCTGATGTTAATTCCATTTTGGTAGATGAAACTGCGGCTTTTGCTACAACTACAGGATCCACTTTGGCGATGGCGATGGCTACATCCTTCGGTATTGGAATTGGTTTTGGAATTGGTTTGGAATTGGCTTTGGCTTTGGCAGCAGCAGCAGCATTGGCGGCGGCTATAGCTTTTGCTTTTTCTATTGCTTTGGCTTTGGCAATTGCGTTGGCTTTGGCTATCGCATCCGCTTTCGCTTTTTCCTTAGCGGCTTTTTCTCTAGCGGCCTTTCTATTGGCTTCTGCAATAGCTTCTCTAATTAATTTATCAATTTTATTATCAATCGTTTTGGCCTCTTTTTGCCTTTTCTTGATTTCGGCTAGAATTTTATTTTTGTCTTTTTTTAATGTTTCAACTAATTTTTGTTGTTCTTGTTTCTCTTTTTCCAAAGACAATTTTTCTTTTTCATTCTCCGTAATGAGCTGTTCTTTAGCACTTTTTTGAACATCCAATTTGGCATTAAAAGTATATAATACGTTGGTTTTAGAAAAAATTTCTTCGCCTTGAATGCGTCTGTAATTCGTATATTGTTTCATATACTGAGCTCTTTTGTATGCCTGCAAAAAACTTTCGGAAGACAATAAAAACATAGCTCGACTTTCTTCAGAACGGCTTTTATAAGATTGAACTATCATTTTGGCATAATCCTCTTTGAGTGACTTAAGCTCTTGTTCTAATTTATCAATTTGAGATTGATTGACAACTATTGAGTTTCCTAATAATTTGGTTTGTTTTTCTGTAGTGGCAATTAATTCTTCTTTAAGTTTAATTTTATTGCTTTGTAAAACAATCGCTTTGGTAGCTGTTTTTTCTTTCTTCTTAACGGATTGAAGTTTGGTTTCGTTTTCACGAATTTCTTGTTGAATTTTAGCTTTTCTTTCTTCTAATTTTTTTTGTTGATTGACCTGAGAAAAAATTGCAGATGTTGAAATTAGAAAAACAAAACTTAGAAAATATTTTAACATATTAGATTATATATGGTGCAAACTTAATGAATGATTTAATAATAAAACTGCACTATTTTCTCATTTCAAAAAAATAGTGCTCTTATTTAGTTTACATGAAATTACATATTATACAACCAAGAAGCAGGGTTGTTATAGGTTGTGTTTTGTGAAATTGTGAACTTTAAAATTGTTTTTCCTTCTCCGTTGGTTCTTATTTTCCCTAAACTTTGTTTGATACTTACTTTATCACCTTTGCTCACAAAAACAGAAGATAGATTTTGATATACTGTGAAGCAATCCCCATGTTGAATCATTACTGCTTTATTCACAGGAGACAAAACGATTACGCTAGTTACTTCGCCACCAAAAACTGCTCTGGCATTTGAACCTTGATCTGTAGTGATTTCCACGCCACTATTGTGAATAACTAGACTTGGATAAACGGGATGTGGCTGATCACCAAATCCAAGTGAAACAAAACCTTTCTCAACTGGCCAAGGCAATTTACCTCTGTTCGCTCTAAAATTATCTGCCAATATTTTAGACTCAGCCGTTAATATAATCCTTGAAGATGTATAAGCTACAACTGGAGCATTTGGATTTGCTTTGGCATTTTCGGTTGCCGCTTTTCTATTGGCTTCGGCAATGGCCTCTCGTATTAATCGATCAATTTGTCGGTCAATAGCTCGCGATTCTTGCTGCTTTCTTTTAATTTCGGCAGTAATTTTTTTCTTGTCTTTTTTGATGGCATTAACCAACTTTAATTGTTTTTTCTTTTCAATTTCAAGAGACAATTTCTCTTTAGTGTTTTCGGCTAATAATTTCTTTTTGGCTATTTTTTGAATGTTAAGTCTATCATTATATCCTAAAAGTTCGTTGGTTTTGGATTTAATTTCTTCGCCTTGTATCTTTCTAAAACTTGTATATTGTTTCATATACTGCGCTCTTTTGTAGGCTTGTAAAAAATTTTCTGAAGACAATAAAAACATAGCACGACTTTGTTCCGATCTGCTTTTATAGGACTTGACAATCATCTTGGCGTAATCTTCCTTTAGAATTACCAATTCTCGATTCAACTTGTTGATTTTAATTTGATTAACATACATGTCATTACTAAGAATCTTAGTTTGTTTCTCTGTAGTATGAATCAATTTTTCTTTTAATTTTATTTTATTGCTTTGTAAAATAATCACATTAACTGCCGATTTTTCTTTTTTCTTTACCGATTGTAATAGTTTTTCATTGGCCAAAATTTCTTGTTGAATTTCGGCTTTGCGTTTTTCCAGTTTTTCTTGTTGCGTTTCTTGTCCCCATATTACGGAGGTCAGACTTATAAAAAACAGACTTAAGAGAAATTTTTGCATCGTACAAATATGTTTGTTCAAATTTACTTAATTAAAATTCGTTTATAACCATTTGGCACATTATAAGGGAAAGAAAGTTCTTCATTTAAGGTAATTGCATTGTAAGTCATATTAATTTCTGTTTTCCCTTTGTCTTGTTCTGCCGTTATAAAAATAGAGGAAGGAAATGAAGAATCATTATACATTTTGAAATCGGAATAGGAAACATCCATCTTTCTATTTTGAGTAATTTGTGCTATTTCTTGCTTGTTTAATAAAAATTTTCCGGTGTCAAAAAAGAAATATTTTTTTACATCATTTTTAGAAATCTCTTCTAATCGATAAGACTGTTCAACTAAAGAGTCTTGGTAATTTCCTTTGGTTAAATCGTCCATAGCTTGGCCAATTAACATATTTTGAACTTTAAAAAAATCCAAATCGGTTCCTAACCATTGACTCAAGGAACTAAAATCACCTTCAAAATAAGTGCCTCCGATTTTTTCGTAATAACTAACCATCGTTGGGGTTATTAAAGCTTTGGCCATAGTAATTCCTAGGAAACGGATGCTTACCAAAATTTGTTCGTTTTTCTTTATCTTGATTTCGGCAGTAACATTTTGTGACTGTTTTTCGTCACTGTATTTTACATTTGATTTAATGTATAAGGTAGAAAACTCATTGCTATTGTTATAATGTTTCTTAATAATTCGCTCCGCTGTCATGCGATTTGTGTCTTCACTTTTGTTTTCTTTTACCACTTTTGCTTTTGCTTTACAGGACACTAATGTTAGTGAACTACTCAAACAAATCATAAAAACAAAAAGTACTCTTACTAAAAATCGATTCATTATTTTTTTCCTTTTATTAATTGATTGGCATTATTAAAATATAATTCTTTTTTGGTAGTATCGCCTAAACCACTGTAGGCTTCACCAAGTTGTATATTAAAATTGATTTCTAAACTTTGATTATCTACTACATAATCCATTCCCATTTCAAGTATCTCCTTGGCTTTCTTGAACAATTTCAACTGATTGTTGGCCATTCCAGCATAATAATAAAACTGCGGTTCGGATGGATAGCTATCTATCATTGCCATTGCTTTTTTGACTACGGGTTCAAACTGTTTAAGTTCTGTATTGGCTTGAAGCCAAAGCAAGTTGGTTTCTAAATCAATTTCTGAATTATTTTTTGCTGATAAATCATAATATTTAATTGCCTTATCCCATTGCTTTTTATTGTGAAAAAACTTGCCTATTTCTTTAGCTACATTTATCTCATTGTCGTTTTCAAAATACCCAATTGCGGCATCCAAATCTGGAATAAATTGAGGATTTGTATTGGTGAAAAGTAAAAATTCATTCAGAATTCTATGCTTAATCTTCGAATCAATTTTAGGACTTGCCAAAACTATATTCATCGATTTTACTGCATTGGTACCGTCATTATTTTCGAGATAATTTTTAAATAAACTTACTTGTGCCCAAACCGATTCCGGAATTGCTTTTTCCAATTGTTTAGCAACTTCCTGTGCTTTAGTTTCTTCATTATTATTAGAATATAAAAAAATCAATGCAATGTAATTGGATTCTTCTTTTGGGTTTTTATCAATCAGTGCATTTAAATTATCAATTTCAGAATTTTGAAATTTCCCTTCCGAGAGGATTTCCATTTTATACATTTCTCTTCTCTCGGTTTTTCCAACTTTTTCATTCAATTCATTAATTCCAACTAATGCTTTGTCATATTGTTTGGTTGCCATGTAAAGTGAAACTAAATCTTCCTTGTATTCTGCATCAAAAGGAATGATTTTATTAACAATGATAATGGCTTGATTGAAATCTTTGGTTTCATAACATACATCATACATTCCTACCCAAAACCATTTATTTGTAGGATCTATTTGTGTAGCATGTTCAAAGGAGGAATAGGCGTTTTTATAATCTTTGGAAGCTAAATAATTTTTTCCCATTTCAAAATAAATGCTAGCTTCATTGGGCTTCATTTTTAAACATTGGTCCAATGCTGCTAATGATTTATCATAATTTTCAATACTTTTTTGAAAAATAGACTCATAGAAAAAATCTTGGAATTTATCATTTTCCACTATTATTTCCTCTGGTTCGGTTTGAGCCAATACACTTAAAGTATTGCTTAGCAATACCCAAAAAGTGAATATGTATGTCCATTTACTTATCATTGAGAAAAGAAGTCTTTGAAAATAAAATCGTTATGATTTCTTATTGTGCAAAATAAATTAAAAAAACAACAAAGCAGCATAATAAAAACTTAAAAATGCTGCTTAATTTTTTGTACTATACTCATTTCAAATTATTCTAAAACCGAATAATCTCCAATACTTATGTTTTTAAAATTTCCGTCAAAACTGGCATGATTACCAATCATCGCATTGTCTAAATTGGCATTTTTAATATGCGAATGTGTTTGTATCAAACTGTTTTGTATTGTGCTATTTTGAACATGACAAGCATCCCCTAAAGAGACATTAGGACCAACAGTAGAATTTATTAAAACAACATTTTCCCCAATATAACAAGGAGGAATAATGGTGGAATTTTCTAATTTAACTGATGGATCCACTAAATTCACTCCGTCGTTTTGAAGAAAGCCGAGCATTCTAGAATTAGTTTCAACCGTTACATCTTTGTTACCACAATCCATCCACTCATCTACTTCTCCTGGAACAAAAATCATGCCTTTGGCCATCATTTGTTTTATTCCGTCATTAATTTGATATTCACCTCCATGAATAATGTTATTATCTATCACTAATTGAAGTTCATTTTTTAGAACGGCAACATCTTTAAAATAGTAAATTCCGATAACTGCAAGATCCGAAACAAATTCCTTTGGTTTTTCAACCAATTCTATTATTTCATTGGCATCGTTTAAGTTTACCACACCAAAAGCTTCTGGTTGATCCACTTGTTTTACCCAAATAACACTATCCGCATTTGCATCCAAATCAAAATTGGCACGGATTAAAGTATCGGCATAAGCAATTACTGCCGGCCCGCTTAACGAATCTTTGGCGCACATAATGGCATGTCCTGTTCCAAGCGCTTCATTTTGATAATAAATAGTTCCTCTGGCACCGAGTTTTTGAGCAATTGCAACTAGATCTTCTTCTACTTTTTTTCCAAAACTTTCGTGAATAACGAAGGCTATTTCTTCTATATCTTGATTTAAAACCCCAGCAATATCCTCGACTAATCGATGTACAATTGGTTTTCCAGCAACTGGGATTAAAGGTTTAGGAATGGTTAATGTATGTGGGCGAAGGCGAGATCCGCGTCCTGCCATTGGTACAATTATTTTCATATTCTTTTTATTAAAAGATTGAAAAATTAAAAGATTGAAAGATTAGAATCAAAAATCATTCAATTATTTAATCTTTAAATTATTAAATTAATTTATTTTACTCCTGTACTTCCAAAACCGCCTTCTCCACGGGATGTTTCGGTTAATTCTTGTACTTCAATCCAATCCGCACGTTCGTGTTTGGCAATGATGAGTTGGGCAATGCGCTCTCCATTTTGGATAACAAATGGATCGTTAGATAAATTTACTAAAATTACTCCAATTTCGCCTCTATAATCGGCGTCGACTGTTCCTGGAGCATTTAGGACTGTTATACCATTTTTGGCTGCCAAACCACTTCTTGGCCGCACTTGAGCTTCATAACCAATAGGTAATTCTATAAAAAGTCCTGTTTTTACAATGGTTCTTTCCAGTGGATTCAAGGTTATAGATTCGGTCAAATTGGCTCTTAGATCCATTCCAGCCGAAGCAATAGTTTCATAATTTGGTAATGCGTGTTGCGATTTGTTTATGATATTGATTGTCATGTTTACTCTAAATATTATTGATTGTAAAAAGCCCTAGGTACTATCTTCAATACCTAATTTATTTTGGTTAATTTTTATATATTTGTTACACCGAGAGGAAGCTTCTTGCGATTATTCACTGGATGTTTACCTTGTGTAGCCTCAATTTTTATGTTGGGGCTATTTTTTGCTATTGTGTCTTCTTCGAAGCCAATTGCCCGAGAGGTCAACTTTTGCTCCTCTTCTTGGATATTTAGCTGATAAATAGCATCGTAAGCTTCATTCTTTTTCCATAAATGATAAATCATTGTCAGTATCTTTTTTTGAACCGCCACATAACTTTTCATTTTTATTCCATGTTTTTCATAGGTTCTATCATATAAATCTTTGAAGGGTTTAACTTTGCATTGAATAACTACCAATGACGGCATATGTAAGGCGCGTCTTATTCTTGAATTCCCTCTTTTTGATATTTTGGTTTTACCAACACGCTTTCCTGATTGTGCTTCAACTACGTCATAACCCGCATAAGACACTAACTGTTTGTAATTCGTAAATAATGTAAAACCGTTGGTTTCAGCCAAAATAGTACTCAATGTTAAAATTCCTAATCCTTTCATTTTCAATATATTTTCAGTCTTGTCATAAACTTCTTTATTAGATTTCAAATGAATCTTTATTTCTTTGTCCAACTCTTTGAGCTGTGTCTCAAATAAAATTATGGTTTGCTCTAATTGATTTGTAACTGAATCCAAATGGTGCATTGCAAAACTCAACGCATCTAATTGGTTTTTTAAAACCGTTTTCAATTCGGTAACATTTTGATGTTGCCTTGTCAACAATCGTAATTCATAGAAAAAGGATCCCATTGGTTGCCATAAATCTAAGCACTGTTCGGCTCCCATTTGTGATAATCCTTTGGCATCAATGCTGTCATTTTTTGATTTGAGCCCAATAGCTTCCAAATATTTTTTTGCTTTATTAGGCAAAATTATAGAAACATCAAATCCTTTCCCAAACAAACAATAAGCACAATTCTCATGATAAATCCCTGTAGCTTCCATGCAAATTACCACAGGAATAGTTTCCTTTTTATGCTTTAAAATCCACTCTTCCAAAGAAGAAAATCCTTTTAATGTGTTAGAAATAATGGTACTTGACTTTACAGTTACCTTTTGTTTTTCATCAATAACACTAATACAAGCATTAATTTTTTTGCTTGAAACGTCTAATCCAACAGAATACTTTAAATTCATAACTCTTTGATTTAGAATCAATAAACAAAATATTACATAAATCTTTGCTCATTTTTTATACAAGATCCAAATTAAATTCTGGTCTTTAAGTACTATTGTGACTCGAAATGTAATAAAAACGAAATGGATTAACCTAATGTCTACAATATCATCAAAAGATGTATTTCGCCCCGATAGAATTTGGCCATTTCGTTTTGCTTATCAATTGTTGTATTTCAAAGATACATTTCATATTTTTAACATAGTCAAAGATATGAGCCCTGATAGAAGCGGCATCTCCCGCTTTAGAAAAACAAGGCTTTTTTGCCGTAGTTTTTCTAAAGTGGGAATACAGCGGATAGCAGGATTAAGCTCCTAATTTTTAGTTGGACGTTTTAAAATTCGTAAAAGTGTTTCTTTTTCATTGTAATATATAAAGCCCATAAATACTGCCAAAAGTGCAATTCCGATATAATAATTCTCTCTAAAAATGTAAAAGGAAATACATGAAAAACCAATAGATAATCCTAAATAACCTCCTATTTTCTTCTTGTCATACGGTATGGGATAGTATTTATTTCCGAGATAATACGATATAAACATCATACTCCCATAAGCCGAAATGGTAGCAATCGCAGAACCATAATAACTGTATTTTGGAATCAATAAATAGTTCAAAATTAAGGTTACTAATGCTCCAACAATTGAAATATAAGCACCTACATATGTTTTGTCGATAAGTTTATACCAAACTGAAAGGTTCGTGTAAATTCCGAGAAAAAAATTAGCTAAAATAATCAACGGAACGACTTTCATTGCTTCCCAATAAGCAGCATTTGGGATCATAATTTGTTTCAAAAGATCAGCAAATACGATTACTGACAATAAAATAAAAGAACCGAAAATGACAAAATATTTGGTCACCGTTGCATACGTTTGTGGTGCATTATCATTCGAAGCATGACTAAAAAAGAAAGGTTCGATTCCTAAAGTGTAAGCGGTTCTAAACAACACCATGAAAAGTCCTAACTTATAACAAGCGGAGTACACTCCAACTTGTTCTGCGGCGATATTGGCAGGCAGCAGTTTTCCTAAAAGGATTTTGTCAAACTGTTCGTTTATGGCAAAAGCAATGCCGGCAACCATAATAGGCAAACCGTATTGCATCATTCGTTTCCAGAGCTCGTAATCAAATTTCCATTTGATTGTAAAGTAATCAGGAAATAGCACCACAAAAGTTAGGAAACTAGCAATAATATTGGCCAGAAAAATATATCCTATCTGAAAATTATCAATATAAACGGAACTTAAAAAACTATCGGGTTGCGAAACCGAAATGCTTGGCAAATACAACAGAAAAAAAAGATTGAAAGATAGATTAACTAAAACATTTCCAATTTTGATTAAAGCATAAAACTTTGGTCTTTGATTGGCACGCAATTTAGAAAAAGGTACGATCACTAAAGCATCCAATGCTAAAATCCAAATAGAAAAGGTTATGTATTGTGTATCAACTCCAGACCAATGCGCTAATGAATTGCGAAATAACAAGGCTATAAAGACAAAAAGAATAGTGGACCAAAAAATAGAAACAATTGTTGTTTCTACTACACTATCTTTGTTTTTTTCAGAATTATAAAATCTAAAGAAAGCGGTTTCCATCCCGTAAGCCAGAATCACATTGAAAAAAATCATCCAAGCAAATATTATGGATACCTTTCCATACTCTGCTTGAGGCAATAATCCCGTGTAAAGTGGTACCAGCAAAAAGCTGAACATTCTAGGTATTACTGTGGCAAGTCCGTATATGGCAGTTTGTTGAAAAAGCTTTTTGTATAATCCCAAAATTATTTATTTGTTAAATATTATAAAAACAAAAATAACCAATTCTTTGGTTATTTTTTGTGTTTTGTGGTTGAATAAAGTTTCAAAAAAAATAATTCCTAAGTTAATCCCTCCTCATTAATCATTTTTAGAAAATGGAAACCTTTTGGCACATATCCTTGATTGTAATAAAAACGGTGTGCTGTGAAATTTCCGGTAAAAGCATCCAAAACAATTGCTGTACAACCTTCTGCACGGGCTTTAGTGTCAATATAATCCGTCATCATTTTGCCAATCCCTTTAGAACGGTGTTCCGAATGAACAATAAAATTGTCTATTTCAATATATTTACCAGTCCACAACTTAACGGCTGTCCAAAAACCGGATAATCCAACACAAATATCGCCATCAAAAACAGCTACTTGTTTATAATTATGAGGTACCATTTGTTGTAGATAGGATTCATATTTTTCCAAAGTGAGATTAGGGTACAAATGTTGCATTGTCTCAATTTGAGCAAGCATTTCAGTAACGGTGGAAAATTCGACTATATTCAATTGAACAATGTTTAGAAATAAAATACAAAAATACTGAAAAAGAAATAATTCAAAGAATAAAGAAATTTAATTGAAATATCACTAAAAGTGGGTATTGCACAAACCCGTTTTATTGCAGATATTTGTAAAATAAAATTTAGATAAGGGGTTAATAAAGCTAATCGGTCCCCACAAAACAGAGCATGGTCAAAGCTAAGTTTCGCCAATAAAAAACAGAGCCAGGGTAAAGCTAAGAATCTCCCTTAAATACAGAGCTAAGGACTATAAAGCTATTTGTTCCTATAAAACAAAGCATAAAAAAAGAGCCAAATGGCTCTTTTTTCTTTTTTATGCATTTTAAAATTATCCTTTCAAAGCCTCTGCTCCACCAACAATTTCAAGAATCTCATTGGTAATCGCAGCTTGACGAGCTTTATTATAAGTCAATTTTAATTGATCTCTTAAGTCAGTTGCATTGTCTGTTGCTTTGTGCATTGCAGTCATACGTGCTCCATGCTCAGAAGCAAATGAATCACGAATCCCTTTATACAATTGTGTTTTCAAAGCTTTTGGAATCAAAGTCAAAACAATTTCGTCCTTTGCAGGCTCGAAAATATAATCTCCTGTTGAAACTGGTTTATCAGATTGAATAGGTGCTAATGGTAAAAACTGCTCCGTTTGTACAATTTGAGTAGCTGCATTTTTAAACTGATTGTAAACCAATTCAATTCTATCATATTCACCTGTAACAAATTTTTGTGTTAATGTTTCTGCAATAGCAGCCACATTATCAAAAGTAAGATGATCAAAAATTGAACTTTGATTGTCTATAACACTCAATGTTTTAGACAAAATATCATTTCCTTTTTTACCGATTGCAAAAATATCAACTTGCTTACCAGCATAATATTCAGAACGATTTTTAGCTTCCTTAATTACATTGGTATTAAAAGCACCACATAAACCTCTATTAGAAGTAATGGCAACAATTAAAACTTTTTTTACTTCACGCTGTGTTGTAAATTCTCCACCAACATCACCATCTAGCGAAGCAGAAAGATTTTGTAATAATTCCGTTAATTTTTCGGCATAAGGGCGCATTGCTGTGATCGCATCTTGTGCTTTCTTTAGCTTTGCTGCAGAAACCATTTTCATTGCCGATGTAATTTGCATCGTAGATGAAATGGAAGTAATTCTATTACGGATTTCCTTTAAATTTGCCATTTTATTTATAGTGAAAAGTGAGTTGTGAAAAGTAAATAGTCAAAACCATTCACTTTTCACTATTCACTAGATTAGTTATATTTCGCTGAAATTTCTTTTGCAACAGTTTCCAATACATCTGTAATTTCATCTGTTAATTTTCCTGCTTTCAAAGCATCAAGAGTGGCTCTATGTTTGTTGTTTAAGAATTCCAAGAAATCTTTCTCAAATTCTTTAACTTTATTTACAGGAACATTTCTCAATAAGTTTTTAGATCCAGCATAGATAATGGCAACTTGGTCTTCAACAGTATAAGGATCATTCAACCCTTGTTTCAAGATTTCAACGTTTCTTTTTCCTTTTTCAATTACGTTCAACGTAACCGCATCAAGATCAGAACCAAATTTTGCAAACGCTTCCAATTCACGGAATTGTGCTTGATCCAGTTTCAAAGTACCTGCTACTTTTTTCATTGATTTAATTTGAGCATTACCCCCAACACGAGATACAGAAATACCTACGTTAATAGCTGGACGAACCCCAGAGTTAAACAAATCTCCATCCAAGAAAATTTGACCATCTGTAATCGAAATTACGTTTGTTGGGATATATGCAGAAACGTCACCAGCTTGTGTTTCGATAATTGGCAATGCAGTCAATGAACCTCCACCTTTTACGATTCCTTTTAAAGAATCCGGCAAATCATTCATGTCTTTTGCAATTCCATCATCAGCAATCACTTTACAAGCACGCTCTAATAAACGACTGTGTAAGTAGAAAACGTCTCCAGGATATGCTTCACGTCCCGGTGGTCTTCTTAATAAAAGAGAAACCTCACGGTAAGCAACAGCTTGTTTAGATAAATCATCATAAACAATTAAAGCTGGACGACCTGAATCTCTAAAATATTCTCCAATAGCCGCACCTGCGAAAGGAGCGTAAACTTGCATCGGAGCTGGATCAGAAGCATTTGCAGCTACGATCACAGTATAAGCCATTGCTCCTTTTTCTTCTAACATTTTTGCAATTCCTGCAACAGTAGAAGCTTTTTGACCAATCGCAACATATATACAAAATACTGGTTTCCCAGCATCATAAAATTCTTTTTGATTTAAGATGGTATCGATACAAACAGTAGATTTACCTGTTTGACGGTCACCAATAACCAACTCACGTTGTCCACGACCAACTGGGATCATCGCATCAACTGCTTTTACTCCTGTTTGTAATGGTTCAGTAACGGGTTGACGGAAGATAACTCCAGGAGCTTTTCTTTCTAATGGCATTTCGAATAATTCACCACCGATCGGTCCTTTTCCATCAATTGGAAAACCAAGCGTGTTCACTACACGTCCTACCATTCCTTCACCTGTTTTAAGGGAAGCAATACGTTGTGTTCTTTTTGCAGTAGATCCTTCTTTGATTCCTGTTGAAGGTCCTAAAAGTACCACCCCAACATTGTCTTGTTCAAGATTCAAAACGATAGCTTCTAATCCGTTTTCGAATTCAACTAATTCACCATATTGAACATTTGAAAGCCCATAAATAAGAGCAATACCATCTCCAACTTGAAGTACCGTTCCTACTTCCTCTAGCGTAGCACCAGATTCAAAACCTTCTACTTGCTTTCTTAATATTGCTGATATTTCAGCAGGTTTAATTTCCGCCATCTTAATTTATAATTTAGACACTTTTATGTGTAATAAAACTAATTACTTAACTCTCTCTTTAATATTTGTAATCTGTTGGCAACAGAAGCATTATACTGCTGATCGCCTATTCTTAAAATAAATCCACCAATAATAGAAGGATCTACGGTATTTTCAATTGTGATTTTCTTATCGGATAATGTTGCTATTTTAGCCAAAACTTTAGCTTCAAGTGCTGCATCCATAGCAATTGCTGTAGTTACTTTTGCTACTTCAACATTATTCATGATATCAAATAATTTGCTATACTCTGCAGCGATAATATCTAGGATTTCGAACCTTTTGTTTTCAAACAACAAATGAAGTAATCCTTTAGTAACATTATCAACAGTAGCAAAAACCTCTAAAAGTGCTTTCTCTTTCACTTCTACTTTAATGGTTGGGTTTTGAATAAAAGTACTCAACTCCTCATTTCCTTTAATCGTTGAAGCAATAGATTTCATGTCATTATTCACAGCTTCAGATGTTCCTTTTGAATTGGATAAATCTAAAATTGCGGTTGCATAACGAATTGCTGCTCTAGTACTTGCCATGATTAATTCAATTTTACGTCACCTAACAATTTCTCAACCAATTTAGTTTGAGCTTCTTTGTTAGATAGTTCATCTTTTAATAATTTTTCAGCAATGCTAAGAGATAATGTAGAAACATGTAATTTTAATTCAGCCATAGCTGCATTTTTTTCACTTTCAATAGCCGCTTTAGCTTGCTCGATCATTTTTTGCCCTTGAGCTTGAGCTTCAGTTTTAGCATCGTCAACCATTTTGTCTTTCATTTCACGAGCATCTTTAAGCATGTTGTCACGCTCTAATCTTGCTTCTTGTAAAATACGTTGGTTGTCTGCTTGCAAATTTTGCATTTCTTTTCTAGCATTTTCAGCAGAAAGCAAAGCGTTTTTAATTCCTTCTTCTCTATCATTAACTGCATCAAGAATAGGTTTCCAAGCAAATTTTTTCAATAAGATTATTAATCCGATAAATATTAATACTTGCCAGAAGAACAAACCCAACTCAAACTGATTTATTAACTTTTCCATTTTTTATAAATTGTATATAATGTAAATTGTATTTTAAAAAATAAAATTTAATCTGTTTAATATAATTTTCAACATTTAATTAAAACAATAGTTACAACCAACCGTTGCAACTATTGTTTTTTTAGTTTTAATTAAGATGCGAATAACGCAGCAAAACCAATACCTTCAATAAGTGCAGCTGCAATAAGCATTGCAGTTTGGATTTTTCCAGAAGCTTCTGGTTGACGAGCAATAGCGTCCATTGCTGAACCACCAATTCTACCAATACCTAAACCTGCTCCGATAACGATCAATCCTGCTCCTACGATTTGTGGAATTTCCATAATATATATAATTAAAAATTAAACATTCTTTTTGAATTTAGAGATTAGAATTTAGAGATTAGAAGTGATTTCTAATTTCTGAATTCTAATTTCTAACTTTTAATGATGAGCTTCCTCATGGTGATGTTCTTCTACTGCACTACCAAAGTACAAAGCAGATAACATCGTGAAAATATACGCTTGTAAAAAAGCAACTAATATCTCAAGAATAGAAAGTGCAAATGATAAACCAAAAGACAAACTACTTCCTAACCAACTTTTGAAAATGAACATTAAACCAATAATACTCATCAATACAATATGTCCTGCAAAAATGTTTGCATACAAACGTATCATTAATGAGAATGGTTTAATAAAAACTCCTAACAATTCAATTGGAGCCAAAACAAGACGCATCACTTTTGGCACACCTGGCATCCAGAAAATGTGACCCCAATAGTTTTTATTAGCCGTAAAATTGGTAATTAAAAAAGTAAGAATAGCTAATGAAAAAGTAATGGTAAGATTTCCAGTTACATTGATACCAAAAGGCATCAAACCAAAAATATTCAAGAACAATATAAAGAAAAAGATAGTCAATAAATAACTCATGTATTTCTTATAATGTTTCTCTCCAATATTTGGGATTGCAATTTCGTCACGAACGTATAATACAATTGGTTCAAAAATACGACCAATACCAGAAGCAATTCCATTATTTTTAGCATATGATTTTGCCAAACTTGTGAAAATCACAAACATCAAAATTGCTGCAAGAAAAATGGAGAAAACTGTTTTTGTGATTGATAAATCCAAAGGACGAACATTTGTTGGAAAACCTGTTTTTTCATCTTCAGTTATAGTTCCAGCAGCATCCGTTTTGTAAATTTTTCCGTCATGGTGGTTTAACTTATAGAAATTACCATTTGATTCAGCAACCGCTTCTCCGTGTTCGAATTTTGAAGAAGAAAATATTTGAAATCCATTATCCCAAAGAATAATAGGCAATGCAAAACCATAATGCACTCCTGTTTCATCGTCTTGTGCAAAAGAAAATTCGTGAGAATCTAAAACGTGGTGCTTAATAAATGCTTTTACTTTAGATTTAACATCTGTAGGTTCGGCATGAGCTTCATGGCTTTCTGATGTGGCTCCGTGTGTAACTTCAGTTTGAACAGTTGTAGTATCCTTTTCAGGATTTGCCATACTAGTAAAAGGAAGACATATAACGAAAGTCGCTATAATAAATCTAAGTGCTTTGTTGGAAATCACCATATCTCTTAAATATCTTTTTTTTAACGATTCTAAAATTTGGTGCAAAGGTACATTTTTTATTAATACTCAAAAGCATATAAAAGTATTTTTTTGAGAATTTGATTTACTGAAGTGTTGATTATTGCTTTTCATTTACTAAGCGTATCGTGAAAAGGGTCTCAATTGCTAAAAAGACAATAAACAGTATGAAAAAATTTATTCTTTCTATTGAATTATCCGACTTTGGTAATTGCAATAAGGGTCTTAAAATCAGATAACAAAAAACCATCTTAATACTGGTTACTAGAAGAAATGACATTCCAACATTGTCAAAACTTCTTTCTTTAATTAGTAATAAAATCTTAAAAATAATCGCCGATAATATAAAAAAAAACAAATAAAGCGTTTCTAAAGAATAGTGAAATGTTACTTGGTTGAGATCAAAACAGAAGAAAACAATTTTATGAATAGTATAAAATAGGAGCGAAATACCCATTAATGTTAGAAATGGGAACAACTTTTTAAGGTTCATTATACTTTTGGTTTTATTGATTTTTATTGATTTCGTTAACTTGTCTTATCACATTGTACAGCGCCAAAAAAACACCGACCATCACCATTATTTTTACATAATATACTTTGGTGCTAGGATGATTTTCATCTATCCAATTTCCCAAATAGGCAAACAAGAAAATAATCACCCCCATTTGAATAGGTATGTTAATCAATGACAACCATTTATTGTAGTTGTTTTTTTTTGGATTATTATTCGACGGCACTTGTTGTTTCTTTACTTTTTTTGGAAAACATAACACAGGATGCATTAAAAATAGCTCCAGGCTCTACTGACAATTTACCAATAACAACTTCGCCTATAATACTAGCCGTTTCTTTTATGTTTAAAGTGTCTTCTACTTGAATTTTGCCTTCAAACGTACCTTCTATATCTGCATTATTACAAATGATATCTCCTTTTACACTTCCTGCTGGTCCAATTACCAGTTTACCATTGGATGTAAAATTCCCTATTAGTTCTCCATCCAATCTAAAATCGGCAGGGGAAATAATATCTCCATGTAATGTAGTTCCTTCGACAATTCTATTGGTTTTTCCTAAAACGTCTGTTAACATTTTTGGTTTTTTATCAAACATAATTATGATTTATTTAGTGAAAGATAGGCTTCAAGATTTTTCTTGATTTGTACTATTTTATAATTCTCATTTGAAATAACTATTCCAGGTTGGGCAATTTTAAATTTTCCGTTTTCAGCAAAAAGGGCTGCTACAAATAAGGCATACGATTCTGAATGTATTCCATGAATAGATATAAAACTTTCTTTTTCAGTATATAAATCACAGGTGTAATTTAACTTTTCTACATTTTCATTTGCAAAAAACAAGGCCAACTTACTTTCTATAGCTGCACTGCTTTTTTCATCATTTTTGTCTATTTTAAATAGTACCCTCCAATTTTTAGAATCAGTCTTAGTGAAATTCAACTGTTCCAAAAGCGGAATTTGGGTTTTAATAATTTCTAAGGCCTCTTTTCCCTCATTGCTTGTGGCGTAATTATCTGCAACATATTGAATTGCTTTTTTGTAAGCTTCAAGTCCATAAAGTTTACCAATAGCATTTGCTTTTAGCAATTCGAATTTTGGAATTATTGGTTCACCTGCAAAATGATTAATCAAACCGTCTACTTTTTCTAAAACTGAAGTGAAATATTCCTGTTGAAACAATCGATATAAATTTTCATATTCACCAACTGGAGTATCATTTGCACTTCCATCTAAAGGAGCAGTATTGGTAATAATCTGTACATATCTTGAGTTTGGATATTGACTTATGATTTCAGATTTTAAAGATTCTGCTTGAGATGGGTTTGTAATTTGATAAATTTTATATAGATTATATTTTGTTGGAAGAATAAATTTTTCATCAGGTTGATACACCAATAATTGTTCTAATCTTGTGGCTGCTAAATTGTATTCTTTGAATTTTTCTTTATATGCAACACCTAATTGATAATAGATTTCATTTCTTTCTTTACTAATGCTATCAATTGCTGCTGCTGTCTTAGGTAATTGTTTTAAATAATAATCGGTGGTGTATTTTTCATTCACCTCTTCAACAACTACTGGTTTGTCTTTAGTCTCTGTTAAAGTTCCTGTTTCTATTGTATTTTGATTTTGTGTTGTTCCTGATGCAAACCTCCAATAGCCATTTTGAGCTCTGTTGCCCCACATTTTTTTAAATTCTAATTTTCCAAAAGCAACTGTATTTGGATTGTAAAAATAGAATACAACATTCGTAGCAGATGTATTTGAATTTGCAGCTGGTGTAAAAACTGGAACATTTTCTTTTTGTCCATTTGAATCCACAATTGCCTCTTTTGGCATATTACCACCAGCATTTAAGGCAATATTATTGTCAATTTTCTTTTGTTTTTCATCCACTATTTTTTTAAGCTCATCACTGCTTTTAAGCTTTTGGATGTAATCCTCATAATAAACTATTTGCTCAGGCTCTTTTAATTGGGCAACATAAATAATACTATCATTTCGTTTTGCAATAGCTTCATTAAGTATAACTTCATCTAAATTTTTTCTGGTTTTTAAAATCTGAAGATATTCTCTAGATTTAGGATCCAACAGTTCTAAACATTTATCATAATTTTTGGCTGCATTTACATATTCTGTGTGTTTGAAATATAAATTTCCAATATTTCGATAATTGGATGCATTCAAATAAGGATCAGTCGATTTGGTATCCAAAGAAGCTTTGTAAAAGTCTAATGCTAATTTTTTCTGTTCGTTATTGTCATAAAAAATTCCAATGCTGTGATTGATTACATCCAAATAGGGACGATTTTCTCTATCCTCTATTATCTTTTTAGATTTTTTTACAAATTCATCATATTCTAAACCTTTGTAATTATTGAGTTTTGCTTTTTTGGCATAAGCCTGAATTACAAACTTTCTTTCAGCCTTTCTATTCATATCAATAACGGTTTGATAAAAATAAATGGCGCTATCTTTTTGACCTGCTTCTTCATATAACTGTCCTAATAAAAAAGAATAACGCTCTCTTTCCTCATGAACTTTAGTATATGCATTGGCCAATTTTAGTTTTACGACAGCACTATCTTTTTCTTCAATATTTAAAAAAGCTGCTGCTAAAATTGCATTTGCATTTGCGAAATCTTGTTTACCAAGTTCATTGTCTTTGATGAGTTTTGAAGTATTTTTGATGGCGATCGCATCATTTCCAAGCCGAACATTGGTTTTTTCACGCCAAATTTTAGCATCATATATATTGCTGCTATTAGGGTATTTATATAAAATATAATTGAATGCGTCTAATGCAGGGATAAATCTTTGATCATAATATCTGGCTTTTCCAAGTAGCAAATATGCCTCGTCTATTTGATAATTCTTTTCGCGACCATCAATATTCATGGAGTGTTTCTGAATGGCTTTGGTAGCTTTGGTTTCGGCAAGTTCAAAATCAACATTTTTGGGCTTTCCTTCTACTGGCACATCATCATTAATTTGCATTTTTTCTACAGGCAAACGCTTCCAAAAATTTTCGGTAGTATTATCGTTTATGCCCTTTACACCTTTGTCTAAGGCAATTTGACCATTATACAATATATTGAGTTTAGTACTAAGGGCATGGGAATTTCTGGACACAAAAGTATCTTTCTTGGTAGAACAAGCTATCAAGAAAGACAAAAATAGTACTGAAAAAAAATATTTTGATGTGTTACTATTCAAAGGTAAACGTTTAGTTCATTAAACTTTTAAAAAAGTATTTTAGTATAATGACTGGTAAAAATACGTTTCTTTTTGAAATATATAAATTTAAACCGCAAAAAACAATTCCAATTCCTGAAGTGTTTCTTTTGAAGTCTGAATGTCTTTGACCACTTCTCCTTTATTGAGTGCCACAATTCGATTACAAACTTCAACAGTATGCAGTAAATCGTGACTTGAAACGAGTACTGTTACGTTAGGATTCTCGGCCAAATCTTTAATGATTTTTTTAAGTCTGTTTACTGTAGTTGGATCTAAATTTGCAAATGGTTCGTCTAAAATAATAACTTCAGGATTGCCTATCAAAGTGGCAATAATACCTACTTTCTTTTGGTTTCCTTTGGATAAATCACGCAAATACTTTTTGTTTTTTAGAATTTCGCCATTGAAAAACCCTTCGTGTTGCGCCAATAAAGCGTCTACATCAGCTTTGTTTTGTCCTCTTAAATCTCCAATGAAATAGAAGTATTCTTCGGGAGTTAAATAACCAATCAGGAAACTCTCATCTAAAAATGAAGTCGTAAAAGGTTTCCAATCTTCACTAGTATTTACCTGGATTTCATTATTTATAATATTTCCAGTTGTTGGCTGGATCAAATCCAATAGCAAACTAAAAAAAGTGGTTTTTCCTGCTCCGTTATTTCCTACCAGTCCAAAACTTTGCCCTTTTGGAATGGCTAATGATTCTATATGTAATACCGAAGTATCATTGTATTTTTTGGAAAGAGTATTTACTTGTATCATGAACTGTAATATTTTAGAATTAAGATTTTAAATTGAAAACCTGCAATTATACCTATTTTTGATTGGAGTTTATTTTTGTTTATAAGCCGCAATGGTAGCGTATTTTTCTTTTTTATATGTTTTTTCAATAAATACAAAAACTTTGTTTTTAAGGGCTAAACCCAAAATACCTACAATAGCAACAAAAGCTAATCCTAAATTTGCATTCATTATATAAGTACCCAACCAATACAATAGCACTGGCAAAATTAACTGCGGAATAGTGATAAGCATTGTTTTGACATTAAATGCTTTTTTGTCTCCAAAAGCACCTTTGCCTGAACTTAAATCAATTGGAGTTTTGGTAAAAGCGCCTCCTAATAAAACTAATAAGGAATTGACTCCAATATTATAAATTGCACCAACCACAATCGTTAAATATATTTGCCAACCAAAGTATAAATAAAAAGAAGCTAGAATTGTTGAAATGACGGTGCCAATAATCATCAACCACCATTTAGAATTCAAATAGCCTCGATACGGAATATTTTGCGTCATCATTAATTGATAATACGCGCTATCCCAACTCGGTACAAACTGACCAAATGTGATCAAAAATCCACCTGAAACAAATATTCCGGCAAAAATTCGCATCACCTCGGGTTGATGAGAATTACTATTGAAAAAGATTAAACCATAAAATAAAAACATAATACTCAAACCAATAGTAGTTTTAGAACGTTTATTTCTTTTGATTAATTTAATGTCGTTTTTCAAAAAGGTCCCTAGAGTTCCAAATTGATTCAACCAAGTTAACTGTTCTGTTTTGGCAATATCATTTTTAACTGTTAATCCAGCGTCTAGATACAAATCACCTTTCAGAAAATTATACGTCCAATAATACAATCCTATCATTACTAAAACAGGAAGCGCAAAAACCCATTTGGTGTGAAATAATGCTTCAAAAAAGGGATAGGTATAGAGCGTAATATCAAATAATTTGTAATATTGGCAACCAGCCAAAATCAAAGCTATCGTAATAAAAATGCCCAATAAGTTGTCTTTGTTATTCAATAAAATATTTAGAAAATTATTTGCATATATAATTGAATAGAGTCCAATCAACCAAAGCAACACACTAATTACATCATAACCTTCGTAAATCAAAACCGCACAAAAAGGCAGAAAGAAAAAAGCGTGAATCAGATTAAAATAAGATAAAACGGTTTTCCACAAAGAGAAATGTACAATAGTAGGCCTTTTAAAAGGCAAAGACAAAAGCGGACGTATGTTCATTACCGGAATCGCTTGCAGCATCAATCGAGCAATCAAATCCATTACAAAATAATAAAGTAAGAACTTGTTCACCGTTACCAAAGGATCTAATTTCATTTCCCTTAGAATATAAAAAGCGCCAATCCCAATAGCTAAAAAAAGCACAATAAAATAAAGGGCTAAAAATCCCATTAGAATTTTTAACGCCAAATTTGAAGCGAAGGAAGCAGATCTCGTAAAAGATTTCCATTCGAGATAAATAAATTTTGCAAACATGGTTTTTTGGTTTGGTTTTGGTAGTTAGTAGTTTGGGGTAGGAAAATGTTACGATTGATGCTAAGAATATTCTGGATACGTTTTGGCTAAATCTTCAGCAACTCTCTTTGGAATTATATTTATCTGAATAAAAATAAGCAGTCCAACTAAAACAAATGCAATTTCTCCAAGAATTAAACTCCAATCATAAAATTCAATTTTATCCCTAAAAGTATTGAAAATATTAATAATCGCTGAAGGCAATAAAAACAACAAAAGACTAACCCTGTTGAGCATAATTTCTTCAAAAAGCCATTTCTTTCCAGTTTCCTTTCCTTTCTTCTTAAAATCGTATCGTTTTTTAAATGTAAAAAATCCAGAAACTAATAAAAAAGAAACGACAACAGTTGGAAAAATATTTGGGTTGGCAACCAAATGTATTATAGTATGTAATCCAATAAATAATGCCATGGTTAATATAATTTTGGGCAAGCTGAAAAATTCTTTGTAGTAACTCCAGATAAGGCGAGTGTATTTTTTATTCAAAAACTTTTGTCTTTCCTCGACCACATCCATAAAACCAAAAACCCCAAATTTCTTGAATTCTTTGTTCAGGATTTCATCAAAGGTGCATTTTGGATTTCTTTCCAATTCCTGTTCTATCGCATTTGCCAAATGATCCACTAATTCAGATTGCAAATCATACCATTCTACATAATGCTGACGAGTGAAAGTATATAATTGTTGGATTTGTTGGGTTTTGAGTTTCATAGATTAGGACAATTTTAATTTTTTTACAAATTGTAAATGTTGGTAGGCTAACCCTATACAAAAAAGGGAATACACAAATAAAAAAGATAACAATAAAATAAAGAACAGACTAGTCCCGAAATCCCAAATACTTAATTTTATAGGAATAAACCCTAATCCATAAAAAAATAAAAAAATAAAGAAAACAGTAGAGTTTTTATTGAAATAAAGGCTGAAAGAAGTCTTTATGTTTGATTTGAAAATTAAAAATTTAAAAATGATTATTGAAAGTGAAATAGCAAAACACATTGTTTTAAAAATCTGAACTAAAAGGGTATAATCAAATTTATTTTGTTTCCCATTAAAAAAATAAGCAAAAAAAACTGTTGGAAAAAGTGCAATTAATAGTGCCTTTAATTGTAACTGTTTAGTCGTCCTGACCCATTTGTCCAAAACAATTTTGGGAGAAGAATTAATTAGCCCAACCCAATGGGAGGAAGTAGGTCTTAATTGTTCTGTCCAGTTTTCAAAAACTTCACGACAAGCCACTTCAAAAGAAACTCCATGAAAAGTTATTTTTTCTTCTACCGCAGAAGCAATATGATCTGTTAGTTCCAATTTAATATCATCATATTGAATTCCGTTTAAAACTAAAGTTTCTTCTATTTGAGCGATTTGTTGGGAAGTTAATTTCATAACTAAATTATGTATGTTGATATTGTTTTTTGATGTCCGAAACAACTTTATTTGTTAAATGCTTACCTGTAACTAGTAGTAATACTCCCAATACCCATAGAAAACATAAAGGGAGCAAATACAAATGATTTTCTTGAAAAGTTTCTTTAAAATTATTAACAAACAAAAGAACGAATTGAGTAATAATTATGGAACTATTATTGATTATTTTTGTCATTTCAATTGATAAAAATCTTTCTCCATTTATCTTTCTATACCGAAGCCAATTAAGTAATAAAACTACAGAAGCCCCAAGTAATATTCCAAATAAAATTTTTATGTACAATAAAATATTCTCAAAATAAAACGATACTCGATACACTAAAATGACTGACAAAAAACTCATAATGATTTTAGGGAATTTCAAATATTCCGCAACCATAAACCATTGTTGCTTTTTATATTCTTTTCTTAAAATGGTTGTGCGCTCTTCTTCCACTTCCTTAAAATAGTCTTTTCCAAAACGTTGTTCTGCTCTATATTTTACTTGATGAAAAGTAAGCTCCTCATCTTCCTCCCAAATTTCTTCCATAATGGAAACAAAATGATCCGTCAGTTCTACTTGGAGTTCATACCATTTTATGTCAAATGATTGAATGTAATTAGAGATATAGTCTATTTGTTCTGCTGTTAATTTCATATCTATAAAATTAAAATTCAAGTTTTGGGTTCACTAAACTCTGCATGTTTCGGATAAAATCTTCCAATTCGGATAGTCGGTTTACGGTTTCGGTAGTGCCTTTTTCTGTTAGTTTATAATATTTTCGTAGTCTATTGTCTACTTTTTCAATTTCAACATCCAATATACCTTCGGCTTCCAATTTGTGCAGAGCAGGATACAATGCCCCTTCGGTAATCTGCAATTCACCTTGAGTAATTGCTTTTACTTTTTGGGTAATTTCATAGCCATACATCTTGCCATTTTCTTCCAGCAATTTCATAATAATGGTATTGAGACTGCCTTTATACAACTGTGAATTTTTCATTTTTCGGTCGTTACGAAGTACCTAATGTTCTTCTATTCTCCTACAAATATACATAAGATTCTTATACATAATTAAATTAGGTATAAAAAATTTCAAACTGTATCATTTAAGGAAAGTAATACGTTTAGTATCTTTGTAAAAAAATATTCCTATGCCATCCTTTCTAAAATTAATAGTAAAAGAAGTAAAACGCGAAACCAAAGACGCCGTTTCGATACTTTTTAATGTACCCGAAGAATTGAAATCCAATTATACTTTTATTGCTGGTCAATACATAAATTTACGTTTGACACTAGACAATCAAGAAATTCGTCGTGCGTATTCTATTTGTTCGACTCCTGGAAGTGGGGAATTACGAATTGCAGTAAAAGCGGTAAAAGACGGTGCTTTCTCTCAATTTGCCAATAGCAAACTAAAAGCAGGTGATGTTCTTGAAGTAGGAAAACCAGAAGGGAAATTTACTTTTGAACCCGAAAACGATCGTCAAAAAAACTATATTGCTTTTGTTGCAGGGAGTGGAATTACACCTGTTTTATCGATTTTGAAATCGGTTTTGAAAAGCGAACCTAAAAGTTCTTTTGTGTTGGTTTATGGAAACAAATCTCCAGAAGAAACTATTTTTCACCAAGAATTACATGATTTGCAATTGCAATATGTAGGTCGTTTGTTTGTGCATTATGTGTACAGTCAGGCTAATGTTGAAAATGCATTGTTTGGTCGAATTGATAAATCAACAGTAAATTATGCCTTGAATACCAAGCATTCTACATTGGAGTTTGACAAATTCTATTTGTGTGGTCCAGAAGAAATGATCAATACGGTTTCTAGTGTTTTGAAAGAAAAAAACGTAAAAGAATCAGCAATAAAATTTGAATTATTTACAACTTCAACACAAGAAAATACCATCAAAGAATCGTTAAGCGGTCATTCCAAAATCACCGTTATGGTAGATGATGAAGAAACGACTTTTGAAATGTCTCAAAAACAAAGCATTCTAGATGCGGCTCTAAAACAAGGAATTGATGCGCCTTATTCTTGCCAAGGCGGAATATGCAGCAGTTGCTTGGCCAGAGTTACCGAAGGTACTGCCGAAATGAAGAAAAATTCTATCCTTACCGACAGTGAAATTGCCGAAGGTTTAATACTAACTTGTCAAGCACATCCTACCTCTGCCACTATTCGTGTAGATTATGATGATGTTTAAAAAATAGTGTTCAGTGTTCCATTTTTTAGTAATCAGTTGCTGTTTGTAAATTTGAAATTCAACTATTGTTATTGAAATTGATTTTTGATATTGCCATTACTTATGAAATCAACTCGAGAAATTTTTAAAAGTAACCCTTCCCTACTTGATGAGCCCGAAGTGGCAAAGCTATTGGAATATTGTGAGCAATTACAGGATGAGATCGTTGAATTCAAATTTGAAAAAACCAATAACAAAGAGCTAGCCATGCTCGATATGCTTAAAGAAGTCATAAAAGGTTGCAATGCTATCGAAAAAGAACAAGCAGAACACGAACGTTTTGGATATGAAGCGCCCAATTACCAAGAAACCATTTCAAATTTGAAACGCTACATTTATGGTAGATGTAAGGATGAAAAGATTTATTTGTAAAAAAAAGTCTAAAAATAAAATTCCAAATTCCAATTGTGTCAAATTGGAATTTGGAATTTTTTTATTGAAATTTTAGAACTCTTACTCTGAAAGCTTTGTTTGAATACTTGAAACAATATCTTCTACCTTAATCGTCCGCATTGCATCTTCATACTCCTCCACTTTTTTATTACCATACACCGATGTGGGTAATTTTGGATATAAATTTCTATCCGATACCAAAGCATTTTCTAAAAGCTGATTGAATGGTGAAAAACCAGCATACGGATGAGTTGCACCCCACAGTGTGATGACTTTTACACCCAACATTGCGGCAATATGAGCATTTCCAGAATCCATAGAAAGCATCACATCCAGATTACTGATGAGTTGTAACTCTTGGGTAAACTTGATTTTTCCAGCCATATTAATGACATTCTGTTTGCCTGAACTTAGTGAATTCAAAGTTTCAATTTCTTTCTTCCCTCCACCAAAAAGCAAAATAGTATTATTTGAATCTAATGACAAAGTGTTTATTACTTCTTGTATTAAATCCAAAGGATAAACTTTAGACTCGTATTGTGCAAAAGGAGCAATTCCAATTAAATTTTGATGTGAAGTACCAATTATATTCAGAATATCAGAATCTAAAATGGCTTTTGGAGGAAATATTGGGTTATCCAAATTCACCTGAAAACCGAGTTGTTCAAACACCTTTGTGTGTCTTTCGAACATGGTAGTCAATGGTTTGAAAACTTTATTTTCAGATTGGGTCAAGGCTTTTTTCTCGGCTCTTCCTTTATCAACCGAAGCTGTTTTTTTTCCGCTCAAGGCGAAAAGTGTTTTCACGATTTTGGAACGCAAAACATTGTGCAAATCAGCAAAAGCGTCGATATCCAACGCTCTTAAATCTTGAAACAATTTGATTAAACCAAGGAATCCTTTGTGTCTTTCTTTTTCATCGAAAGCAAAAAAGGAAAGATTGGGAATCCCATCAAAAAAAGGTTTGAAAAAAGGTCTAGAAACGACCGTGATTTTTACTTCGGGATACTGATTTACAAAAGCACGTAAAACAGGAACCGTCATGGCGACATCTCCCATTGCGGAAAGTCTCATGACGGCTATATGCTTAATTTTTGGGTACAAATTCGTTGCCAAAAAACTATTTTTTATTTTGATACAAAACAGGATTCAAATCATCGTCGTTGTACATTTTCATTTGTTTGTACACTTTCATGAATTTGTCTCCGTTTTCGATATCTGTCAATAAATCATCGATGGCCAATGACAAATCGGTTCTTTGTTCCAAAAGGATGTTCAATTTTGCCTGACATTTGTCTCTATGATCTTGTGAAGCTTCGGCGCGAGTAGCTTCTTCGTTCATGTGATAAATTTTTAATGCCAAGATAGACAATCTGTCAAAAGCCCATGCTGGACTTTCTGAATTGATTTTTGCATTGTCTTTTACGGCAACATGGCTGTATTTTTGAAGAAAATAACTATCAATATACTCCACCATATCCGTACGTTCTTGATTGGATGCATCGATTCTTCTTTTCAAAGTCAAAGCCGCAACTGGATCAATATTCGGATCACGAATGATATCTTCAAAATGCCATTGTACGGTGTCGATCCAGTTTTTTAGATACAACAAATGCTCGAATTTTTCTTTTGGAAAAGGGTTATTTATAGGTTGGTCAACATTATCAAATTGATGATAATCTTTTATACTTTGCTCAAATACTGAATAAGCTAATTTTGAAAACATATCTTTATGATTTTAGAAATACAAAGATACTTTTTATACTTTTATAGTGTAAAAAAAACTCCACAAATTAAATTTCTAATAACAAATCCATGGAAATTCATTATTTATCAGAAAATAACAGTGTCTTAAATCACTTTTTAAGCCAAATTAGAAATATCAGCGTTCAAAATGATAGTATGCGTTTTCGAAGAAACATTGAGCGAATTGGTGAAATTATGGCTTATGAAATGAGTAAATCATTGCATTACAAAGCAGTTGATATACAAACACCTCTTGGCATCAAAAAAACCACCGAAATTGCTGAACAATTGGTGCTCTGTTCTATTTTAAGAGCTGGTTTAACCTTACACCAAGGTTTTTTAAACTATTTTGACCATGCTGAAAATGGTTTTATTTCGGCCTATAGACACCATCCCAATCATGATGACTATTTTGATATACTAGTAGAATACCAAGCTATAGCTGATATTAATGATAAAAATGTGTTATTATTAGATCCAATGTTGGCCACAGGACAATCTATAGTTGCTGTTTTTAATAAACTAATGGAAAGAGGTACTCCAAAAGAAATTCATATTGCCGTGATTATTGCTGCGCCAGAAGGAATCGAACATCTAAAGCAACATTTACCAGATAGTTGTCACCTTTGGATTGCTTCCTTAGACGAAAAACTTAATGAAAAAAGTTATATAGTTCCTGGGCTTGGAGATGCAGGTGATCTGGCTTACGGAAATAAGTTATAATTGGGAAAAAAACGTAAAAAAACTACAAGCTAAAAGCACAAACATTACGATTTCCTCTTTCAACTTGGGCTGAGAGATTTCGATATGAGCTGTCGCCATTATTGCCATCGGTGCAAAAGTAAAAACTAATAACTCATTGCTTTTATTTGTTGAAAGTACAAATATAATAATTCCAATAAAGAACGATACTATCACCTTTTTGTAAGAAGATAGCAGCACTAAAGGTCGGCTCGATAATGATACAAACATTGAAACAACAAAAAATAATGCAACAGTACTATAAATGGAGAAAGCAGCATTTTGATAATTATTAGTAAAATAATCAATATTTAAATTGATTTTACTACTCTCCTGCAAAAAGGCTATACTGTTGATATCAAAAATTAAGGAGGTTAAAACAAATAGTATAGATACTGCAAAAAGAGCAATAAAAGGAATAACCCAATTTCTATAATCTCTAGATACGTGAAAAATAACCGAGGTAAAAACCAAAATAATATATAAAATACTCCAAAATTGAAACAATGCCGCTATAAAAATCCACAGAGAGGCATCAAAAAGTTTCTCTTTTGTTTGTTTTAAGGTTTGCAAAGAAATCAATCGTCTAATGGCTAAAAGTATAAATAAATTAGCTAAAATTAAATTGGGATTGTTGAATAAATTAGGAAAAAAAATCAGAAATGAAAAATAGAAATAGGCAGTGTATGTACTGTCTTTACTCAAACCATTGCGTTTTGAAATAAAACTAGTTAAGAAAATTGCACCCAATAATAGTACCAATGTGCCTATTTTTTGAAGTATCGAAATAACAGAATTTGTCCAAGTTACATCTTGAATTTGATATAGAAAAAAGAAAACCAGCATTAAAATAACGACCAATGAAAAATTTAATGGTGTAGATTTTTTAAAAACACTTGTTATCATAAGGATATTTTATACTTTTGTGACTGTAAATATAATACTTGTTTAAAAAGGAACGGGACAAGATTAAAAAAGATTCATTAGAAAATTTATTTTTTGATGTTCTGAATTCCAAAACACAAAATAACAAAATAAAAGAGATACATTATGACATCATTTTTTGAAGGAATACAATATTTATTTGTAAACATTTTATTCGCTCCTTTAGACTTTTTACGTTCACTAGAACTAAAAACTTGGTTTGGTGCCAACACTATCAACTGGATCTTTATGATTATTTGTTCAGTTGCTATCGTTTATTGGATCAAACAATTGAAATTACATAAAGAAAATGGAGAAGAGTTTCAGGATACAACTGCTCATTCTTTCTTGACTAAATAAATTCTTTGTCGAATAGATTATAAAAACGGTTTAAACTTTCTATTAAGTTTAAACCGTTTTTTATTTTCTAGATCAAATCAAACCCAATGTCTTTTCTGAAATTCATTTTGTCAAAATGCAACTGATTTACATTTTTGTATGATTTATCCAAAGCTTCTTGAAAATTATCTCCATAAGATGTAATAGCCATAACTCTTCCGCCGTTGCTTACTACATTACCATTCTCTAATTTGGTTCCCGCATGAAAAACAATAGAATCCGTCACTTTTTCTAAACCGGTAATTACTTTTCCTTTTTCAAAATCTTCTGGGTATCCTCCTGAAACAATCATTACAGTTGTGGCGCTTCTTTCATCAATTTCTAAGTTGAATTCGTCCAGTTTTTCATTGGCTACAGCCAAAAACAATTCAACCAAATCTGATTTTAATCTAGGAACCACTACTTCGGTTTCTGGATCTCCCATTCTCACGTTGTATTCAATAACGATTGGTTCGTTGTTGACATTGATTAGCCCAATAAAAACGAATCCTTTATATGCAATTCCGTCTTTTTGAAAACCTTCGATTGTAGGTTTTACGATACGGGTTTCGATTTTTTCCATCAAAACAGCATCCACATAAGGAACTGGAGAAACAGCTCCCATTCCACCAGTGTTCAGACCTGTGTCACCTTCACCTATACGTTTGTAATCTTTGGCAGTTGGCAAAATTTTGTAACTTTTACCATCCGTCAATACAAAACAGCTTAATTCTATACCGTCCAGAAATTCTTCAATAACCACTTTGGAACTTGCAGCACCAAATTTTTGATGAACTAGCATGTTTCTTAATTCATCTTGTGCTTCGGCCAGATCCTGAATGATCAAAACTCCTTTTCCGGCTGCTAGACCATCTGCTTTCAAAACATACGGTGGTTGCAATGTTTCTAGAAACTTACATCCTTTTTCAACTGTTTCGGCCGTAAAACTATCGTAGGCTGCCGTTGGAATGTTGTGTTTCATCAAAAATTCTTTGGCAAACTCTTTACTTCCTTCTAATGTTGCTCCAATTTTTGAAGGCCCAATAACAGGAATAGCTGCCAAATCTTGATCGTTTAGAAAAAAATCATAAATCCCTTTTACTAAAGGATCTTCTGGACCGACCACTACCATCTCTATATTTTCTTTGAGAACCAATGTTTTTATGGCATCAAAGTCGGTGGCACTGATGTCAACATTTTTCGCAATTTGAGCAGTTCCCGCATTTCCTGGAGCTACAAAAAGGGTGTCACAAAGAGGACTTTGAATCATTTTCCAAGCAAAAGCGTGTTCTCTTCCCCCCGATCCTAGTAATAAAATATTCATGATGTAGTTATTTTAGTTGCATTGCTGTCTTTTGACAGACGGTGCAAAAATAGTTTGTTTTGCCGTGAAATAATAATTTTTTTTACTTACTTTTGACGTTAGTAACGTGAAAGATATGACAATTTCATTTGGATCAAAAGAAACCGAAAAAATTTGGAATGGAATTGTTGTAAAAAAACCTTCAATAGAAATTCAACAAATTGCGAGAAGAAAGCTGAGAATGTTAAACAACTCTCAAGATTTAATAGATTTAAGAATTCCTCCATCGAATCGTTTAGAAAAATTAAGCGGTAATTTAAAGGAATTTTATAGCATTCTGATTAACAATCAATGGCGCATCATTTTTAATTGGGAAAATGGAAATGCTTCAAATGTAGAAATTGTAGATTATCATTAAAATTAGATTTGAAATGGAAAAATTAAAAAATATACATCCGGGAGAAATTTTACTTGAAGAATTTCTTATTCCTTTAGACATAACTCCATATCGGCTGTCTAAAGAATTGAAAATTCCGCAAACTAGAATTTCAGAAATTACTAAAGGAAACCGGAGAATTACAGCAGATACAGCAATGCGTTTGAGTCAATATTTTGGAAACTCCCCTAAATTTTGGCTTGGACTACAAGACGATTATGATATAGAGGAAGAACAAGAAAACAAAGGGGAAGAAATTCAAGGTATCAAGCCTTTTGATAATCAAAAAGTGGCGTAGATGTTCAAACTATTCGACCTAACACTCCTAATAAACGGTTTTCCTATGCAGGAAGCCAAAGCTGAATTGCAAAATATTCTTGCCATTCCTGAGGAAAACTATAGTCGTTTTATCGAACAAAAAAAAGCGGAAATTGTCCATTTTCACCTTAACAATAATTCGTTTTATAAAGAATTGGTCGGTTCTGACTCTTTTGCAAATTGGTCTGATTTACCCATTTTAAATAAGAAAAACTTACAGAAGCCTTTGAAAGAAAGACTTTCATTGGGTTTTACGGAAAAATCCGTGTATCTCAATAAAACATCGGGGTCCAGCGGACATCCTTTTGTTTTTGCCAAAGACAAATATTGTCATGCACTAACTTGGGCATCCAATATGTATCGTTTTGGCTGGTATGGAATTGATTTTAACACTTCTTATCAAGCGCGATTTTATGGTATTCCGATGCATTTTATTGGAAACCAAAAAGAAAGATTCAAGGATTATTTGAGTCATCGGTATCGATTTTCCATATTCGATTTATCTGATGAAGTTTTGGAGGTTTTTTTGAGACATTTTAAAACTAAGAAATTCGATTATATAAATGGTTACACCTCATCGATTGTTTTGTTTGCTAAATTTTTACAGAAAAAAGATATCTTTTTAGCAGCAATTTGTCCCACTTTAAAAGTATGTATGGTCACCTCCGAAATGCTTTTTGAAGAAGACAAACTGCTTTTGGAAAAACAATTTGGCATTCCTATTGTCAATGAATATGGCGCTTCAGAATTGGATTTAATTGCTTTTCAAAATCTAGAGGATGAATGGCAAGCCAACTCGGAAACATTGTTTGTGGAGATTTTGGATGAAAATAATCAGGCGGTTCCAAACGGAACTTCGGGTCGGATTGTAATTACTTCCCTCTTTAACAAAGCGCATCCTTTTATTCGATACGATATTGGTGACATTGGCATATTGGATGAAAAAAGCACTTTAAAAAAACCTATTCTTAAACAATTAATTGGAAGAACCAATGATGTGGCTATTTTACCCAGTGGTAAAAAATCACCTGGATTAACATTTTATTATGTAACCAAAAGTATCATTGAAGACGATGGAAATGTAAAAGAGTTCATCATTAAACAAACTAAGATTGACCAATTTGAAGTAGAATATGTAAGTGATTTTGAATTGAATGCAGAACAAATCGAAAAAATAAATCAGGCCGTAGCTTTGTACTTGGAACCGAATCTATACTTTACTTTTATTCGTAAAAAAACCTTGGAAAGAAGTAAACGCGGAAAATTAAAACAATTTTCCTCTTTTTTGTAATGTAAATAAAATCGTATATTGGCCGTTAAAATTGACAAACGATGAGTGAACTGTCTTTGCTTTCAGAAGAAACCATTTCAAACAAAATTTATTTTATCCGCAATCAAAAAGTCATGCTTGATCGTGATTTGGCACAACTCTATGGGATTGAAACCAAAAGATTAAAAGAGCAAGTCAAACGCAATATCTCTAGATTTCCAGGAGATTTTATGTTTGAGCTTACTAAATTAGAGTTCGAAAATTGGAGGTCGCAATTTGCGACCTCCAATTCGGACAAGATGGGTTTGCGTTATGTACCGATAGCATTCACTGAACACGGGGTATTGATGTTGTCTAGTGTATTGAAAAGCGATAAAGCGATTCAGACCAATATCCAAATCATGCGCATTTTTACTAAAGTGAGGCAAATGTTATTGGATACTACTGAAATTAAAATTGACATCCTTCAAATTCAAAAAAAACTAGAAAATCATGATAAAAATATCGAGTTGGTTTTCTCCTATTTGGATGAATTGACTGAGAAAAAAGAAAATGAAGGCGAAAGAATTAAAATTGGATATAAAAAATAATCTCCTAAATCTACTTTATATAACGCGGTTTTATTAGTAATTGAGTGATTAAAAATCCAATCATAATAAATAAAGAAGAAATATAACTAAACCCGTGAAAGTTTCGGTAAACTGCAAAATTATGTTTCAATAAATCGACCTTTGAAGCAGAGAGTGAATTATCTCTAATGCGATAAAAAGCCAAACTTTCGGGAACGGGTTTAGCTTTTCTAATTTTTTTTAGAATCGTAAGCCAGACCATCCAATCCTGTCGTTTTCGGGTTGCAGAAATAGCAATTTTTCCAAAAAAATTAACTTCATAAATTCCCGTAAGATTACCAACATAATTACAAAAAAACAATTGATGATAGGTCAGATTTCTTGGAGCTTCAACTATTCTATTTAATGCATTTCCTTTTTCATCAATACATTCGTAGAAAGAAAATGTAAAAGGTACTTTGTTTTCTTTTAAAAACTGAAGTTGTTTTTGAAGTTTTTGTGGTTTCCAAAGGTCATCTGCATCCAAAAACGAAATATAATCCCCATTTGCAATAGACAATGCTTTTTCTCTAGCAATTCCAGCACCTGAATTTTTATCCAATTGAAAAAGACGAATTCTAATATCATTTTTAACAAATTGTTCAATAACAGAAATAGTCTGGTCTGTTGAAGAATCATCAACTATGATCATTTCCCAGTTTTGGTAGGTTTGATTTTGCACGGATTGAATCGTTTCAGCTATGAATTTCTCTGAGTTGAACGAAGGAGTAATAATGGATACTAAAGCTGTTTCCATACTAATATGCTTTTTTATCACCTTTTAAAGTATTGTAAATGGTATTGAAGATGATTTTTAAATCCAATAATAAAGACCATTTTTCGATATAAAAAATATCATATCGTACTCTATTTATAATGTCTTTGTCCGTTTCGATTTCTCCACGAAATCCTTTTGTTTGGGCTAAACCCGTTATTCCTGGTTTTATAAAATGACGCACCATGAATTTATCAATCCGTTCCGCATACATATTCGTGTGACTAACCATGTGTGGTCTAGGACCTACTACTGACATGTCTCCCAACAAAACATTGAAAAATTGAGGCAATTCATCGATACTTGTTTTACGTATAAATTTACCCACCTTCGTTATTCTTGAATCGTTTTTGGAAACTTGTTCAATATCTGCCAATTCATTTATTTCCATAGACCGAAACTTGAAACAATTGAATTCCTTATTATTTAAACCGTTCCTCTTTTGCATAAAAAAAAGAGGGCCTTTTGAATCCATTCGAATAATAATTGCCAAAACAGGAATCAACCATGATAATATACATACAATTATTACAGTTGAAAAAACAATATCAAAAGCACGTTTGATATTATAATGTAAGGACTCATCTAGGGAAATTGTTCTTTGTGATATTACAGGAATATAATCATAATATTCAAAAGTGGTGTTTAATGCTAATAATTGCTTTTGATCTGGAATAAACTTTAGTGTTTTTAAATTATTATCGGCAAAAAACACAAATTCTTCTATTTGCTTAAATGATAAATCAACCTGTGAGCAATAAAGTTCATCTATTTTATGCTCTAAAACAAAAGAAAAACACTCTTGAAGTAGTTCGGATTTGTTTAAATCCAGATCAAACACCTTTATCAATTTATAGCCATAATCTGGATTTTCCTCGAAAAAATGTTTTAATGGTAAAATGCTTTTATTTTTACCGATAAGTACAACTCTTCTAAAATTACCACCAAAAATTATTCGGTATTTTTTAAGAAAAAAGTAGATAAACAGTTTAAAAACAAGAATCATAATTACCGAAAGAAATGTGAATTCTAAAATTGAATACAAACTATATCTATCGGGATAAAAATAAGCTAGAGCAAAACACCAAACTAAAAAAACAATGGCTTGCTTCAAAGTGCAATTCAAGATAGCAATAACTTTGGTATAACGGTACACTTCATAAAACCCTAAATTGGCAGCAATAATAAACCAAGCAGTACTGATAAAAAGAGCATAAAAATCTTGAAAAACAGGAATACCCGAAAAATACGCTGCGAAGAAATTGATTATAACCAAATCTAATAAGCGTGAAAAAGGCCTAATGTAACCGGAATATCTTCCTGTTTTAGTTTTCATTTGAAGATACTATTTACTTTGTATGGAATATGTATCGTCATTCTCCAATCTAATTTGAACTATTTGAATCATAGTCAAATCACTAATTGATATACTTAGAAAAATCTTTATGTTCTTCTTTGGATAATTCTTCTTTGGATAATGACTTGAAATAATCGTAGGTGATTTTCATTCCTTCGGCACGATTTACTGTGGCTTCCCATCCCAATAATTCTTTTGCTTTGGTAATATCAGGTTGACGTTGCAAAGGGTCATTTATAGGCAACGGATAATAAACTACTTTTTGATTGGTTCCTGTTAGTTTTATGATTTCCTCTGCAAAATCTTTGATCGTAATTTCATCAGGATTACCAATATTTACAGGATAAACATAATCCGAATGTAACAATCTGAAGATCCCTTCAACTTGATCATTGACATAACAAAAAGATCGCGTTTGCATGCCATCTCCAAAAATTGTTAAATCTTCTCCACGAATGGCTTGTCCTATAAAAGCGGGAATAACTCGACCGTCATTGAGTCGCATACGAGGTCCGTAAGTATTGAAAATTCGAACAATTCTAGTTTCTACTCCATGAAAAGTATGATAAGCCATAGTGATAGATTCTTGAAAGCGTTTGGCTTCATCATACACTCCTCTTGGTCCAATGGTATTTACGTTTCCGTAATAATCTTCGGTTTGAGGATGAACTAATGGATCACCATATACCTCAGAAGTAGAAGCTATAAGAATTCTTGCTTTTTTGACTCTTGCCAAACCTAATAAATTATGTGTACCCAATGAGCCTACTTTCAAGGTTTGAATTGGAATTTTGAGATAATCAATTGGACTTGCCGGCGAAGCAAAATGCAGGATATAATCTAACTCGCCTGGAACATGTACAAACTTTGTGATATCGTGATGATAAAATTCAAAATGTTCTAGTTTGAACAAATGTTCAATATTTTTTAAATCACCTGTAATTAGATTGTCCATTCCTATAACATGATAACCTTCTTTGATAAAACGATCACATAAATGAGATCCTAAAAATCCTGCTGCTCCGGTGATGAGTATTCTTTTCATAAGAAGATAATATTGTTTTAGTTGGAATATGGAATCGCCAAATCTTCATTTGTGTTTGCGACAAAAACTGTCATGGCGATTTCATGAAAATAATTATAGACAGCAAATATAGTGAGAATGAGATATGCAATTCATCTTAAAAGAAAAATTTTATTATAAACTATCTGCATATAAACTTTGATGTTCTTTGTGTTTTTTTGTTACGAAAGCTTTAATTTCGCTTTCAAATCTTTCTTTTGAAAATTGCAAAGCGTGTTCCCGTATTTCTTTTGGATTGAATTTTAAGGTTTCAAAATTCAGTATGGCTTCTTTTAAACTTTGGGCTGTTTGTTCTTTAAAAAAAACGCCTGTTTTACCTTCAATTACAGTTTCAAGTGCTCCTCCTTTTCCAAAAGCAATAACGGGAGTTCCACAAGCCTGAGCTTCTACAGGTACAATTCCAAAATCTTCTTCGGCTGCAAAAACAAATGCTTTTGCTTCTTGCATCTGTTTTTTTAATTCTAATTTATCAATATGACCAATAAGTATAATATTGCTTTTGGCTATTTTTTTTATTGCATCATAATCAGGACCAGAACCTGCAACTACCAATTTCAGATGTGGTAATTCATTAAAAGCTTCAACAATTAAGAGCGTTTTTTTGTACGAAACCATTCTGGATGCTGTAAAATAATACTCCTTTTTGTTTTCTTCTAATGTAAAAAAATCAACATCAACAGGAGGATAAATTACAGTTGATTCACGGTTGTATATTTTTTTTATTTTTTGGGCAATGTTTTTTGAATTGGCAATAAAATAAGTGACATTCTCTGAATTTGTTACATCCCATTTTCTAATATTATTTAAAACATATTTGGCATAAATTCCTTTTAATCCTTTATTTAGACCTGAATCCTGTAGATATTGTTCTTGTAGATCCCAAGCGTACCGCATAGGAGAATGACAGTAACAAATATGCAACTGGTTTTTACGGGTTCGAACACCTTTCGCAATTGATGAAGAAGAACTCAGTATTAAATCATACTCGCTTAAGTCAAATTGTTCAATGGCGCACGGGAAAAGTTGCAAAAACTTTCGGTGATTGGACTTGGCGGTGGGTAAATTTTGAATAAAACTGGTTTTAGCTTTTTTCCCTTTTAAAATAAAATCCCTATCGGTTTCGTTCAGGAAATCAATTAAAGCATAATGATCAAAATCATCCCAAATATGATTCAACGAATGAATCACTTTCTCGGCTCCACCATTTACATAATACCAATCGTTAATTAATGCTTTTTTCATTTTGTTGTGTATTTGTAAAAAAAAATAGGGCGCTAAAAAAAGCAAAAAAAAGTACACCATCGTGTCTGCTTAATATGTTTTCAAAGGAAAAATTAAGAAAAACAAAGGAAATAAAACTGATATAAAGTACTAATTTATGTTCAATAGCATTTTTAATCAAGCATAAAATTGAAATTAAAAACAAAACCAATCCAACAAAACCTGCAGATAAAATAATTTTTAAAAACTGATTGTGCGAATTGTATCTTGTCACTTTATAAGTATCCGTATTTGTAAATGTATTGTCATAACAGGACTGCAACTCTGCATCAACATCGCCAACTCCATACCCTAAAATTGGTTGCTGTTTTATTTTTTCGAAACTGCAATAATAGATTCCATTTCTAATTTGTTCTGTACTTATATTAGGATAATTATCTTCGTATTTGCCTTCTGGAAAAGAAAAATTATATTGAGACAATTTTTGAAAACGATCTCCTAGTCTATCTGTTTTTAAAATTATAACGAATCCTAAAACGATAAAAAACATACTAAAAACAAACATTTGCTTTCTGTTTTTAAACATCAAAATAGAAGATATCAAAAGTGTTGCACCAAAAGGCATTCTGGATCCTATGAGATATTGCCAATATATGAAATAACTAATAATGGCTAGCATGGCAATATAAACCAAAAGATTTTTTCTATTAAAGACCTCTTTTTTAAATTTAAAAAAAAGAAGAATAACTCCAAAACCAATCCACATCGACAAATAAGTTCCGTGAACTTTTATCTTTTTTTCAATCAGCTGCCTAAAGTCCCAAAACTGAATTTCGCTCTTATAAAGGCAATCATATAAAGTGAAATTCAAATAAACCAAAGCCAAAATTAAAGCCATGATATACATCGATTTTATAAACTCCAACTGCTTATTGTTAATTATCTCTTTGTCATTAAACAAAAAAATGGCAGGAAATAAAATGGTTGGCAAAAGTCTAATTATGTACTTTATACCATTACCTATATTTTGGGTATAAAATAATGAAAATGCATAAATAAGAAATAAACTTGAAAAAAGTAAACTATATAAAGTCTTCTTTCTATTCCAAAATTTCTTTCCTTCAATGCTAAAATAGGAAAGTGAAAACAAAAATGCAGCAATCATCAAGACACTTTCTACTCCTGTTGGCAAAACTGGGAAAAAAGATAATGCAATCAAGAAAAAGTAAGTAATCTTACGGTTTTGATTTATAATGTACTGTTTCATTCTATTATTTTGAATCCTTGTATATGATTTTCGATCGCTTTTTCCCAAGTAAATTTTCCCAATTGGATTTCGCTCTGACTTCTTAAAAATGAATTATCAGTTCCTTTTTCAAGATATTTCGTTATTTTTTGAATCAATTCTGTATGATCATTTGGGTCAAAATAAATAACCGCTTCTCCTCCTATTTCTGGCAAACTGGATGCATTTGAACTTATTACCATGGTTCCTGCAGCCAATGCCTCTAAAATAGGAAGCCCAAAACCTTCATACAAAGAAGGAAAAACAAATAATGAAGCCTCTTGATAAATCTTTGGCAAATCTAAATCATCTATATATCCTGTAAAAGTAATTTGGTGTTGTAAATTATGACTCTTTATGTAATTATCAATCTGTTTATCTCGTGTGATAAAACCTTCTTTTTTGCCAATAATCACCAGTTGGTATTTAGATTTTAATTCTTTCGATAATAAGCAATAGGCTTTTAATAGGATCATTAAATTTTTATGTGGTTTTACGTTTCCAACATACAAAATATAGTTTGAAGGCAATTTTAAATCGGTATCATTTATTGTGTTTTGAAAAAAATACTTATTAACTCCACAATAGACTACCTTTATTTTGTTTGGAAATACCGACGTGTATTTTAGGAGTTCCTTTTTTGAAAATTCAGAAACTGTAAAAATTAAATTGGCTTTTTTTACTGCATTTTGAAATAAAAGTTCGGCATATTTTTTCTTCACCATAGAAATAGGAGATACACCTGCCAAATGATTTAGATCATGAATTGTTGTCACAATTTTTTGTGCTTTGATTGGTAATAATGGTACATTAAAATGTGGTGCCCAAAAAATGTCGCATTTAGGAACTACAATTGGATAAAGTATTTGCTCTTTCAAAGAATAAATTTTGGCGTTGAATTCAATGATTTCAACTCGATTATTCCAATGAAATCTGCTTATTTCTTTTGTATTACCTAGCACTATAACTTGGTCAAAAATGTCTAAAATACCCGGTACTATATTCTTTAAATAGGTACCGATTCCCGAGGCATTTATTAAACGGATATCAATTACTAATTTCATCTATATAGTTGTTTTGGTATGCCAAAATGATTCCTAAAAATGCCCAAGGGTATAAAAAATAAATTTGTACTCCAAAACAAAATAGCAATAGAAAACCTGTCAATAAAATATATCCTCTATTTAATTTTTTTAATTCTTTGTGTAATTGATAAATAATTGAAGCAAATAATATAAACCCAATAATCCCCATTTCTACAATAATATCTACCAATCCTCCAAAACCGTGTGCGTCTATATTAAGAACTTCTTTTGGTGGCTTTGGAAAAAAAGCACGGTACTCTGCATTATTTCTCAATAAAGGATAATTCCCAAGACCAATCCCAAATACTGGGTTTTCTTTGACCATATTAGGCACAATGTATGTACCCGAAACACGACCCAAAATTAAATTAATATCTGTAGGACGCTCAACAACTGAAAGTTTTACTCGATTTAATTCTGTAATGTACATTGAACTAATATTGATAAATAAATAGTAAAACCCTATCAAAAACAAAACAATTACCGGAAAAGCCAGAACTTTGAATTTATTTTTCAGGTAATCAAAATTCAACATTCCAATCCACACAACAATTAATAAAACACCAGCCTTAGACCTTGCACAGAATGCAATTATAAAAAACAGAAAAATTTGTTTTAGAATTCTTTTGCTGCTTTTTGGCTGGAAAAAAGTTAACATAAAAATAAATGAAAGCATTAATCCGTATGGACCTCCCTCATTATAAAACCCCCTTAACCGATAGTTTTCATATACTACTATTGAACTATGAAGAGGTAATATCCGCGAAAAAACCAAAACATAAATTACAGCAAAAACAATTGTGATTGCAATATTCCAATTAACTAGATAATCAACAATAATTCTAGAATTTGCATACTGCTTTTGAAATAATCTAAAAGTAATTATACCTAAAATCAAACAAGATACTAATTCAATATAACGCCCAATGGTTATCACATAAGGAGCTTTAAACCTTGAGGATCCAAGAATGTCGAATTCATGTGTTGCTGTTAGTATTAACCCTAATACCGCTTCTATAGTAAAGAATATCAAAAAATAAAAAATGAATTTATTAATGGATTTTTTTATCAAAAAAGGCAAAAAGAGCAATAAAATAAGTTCTGAAACTTTGATAAAGCCGAATTTAATATCTGCTGTTTGAATACAAAATGTAATCAAACAAACAATCAATATCATTGTAAGATGCTGTGTCTTTATTTTCACTTATTGAAATTGATTTATAAATTCCTAATCATATTATTTGATCTATTTTTTGAGTTTTACCTCAACATTATAGGCAGGTGCAATACTTCTCAAAAGGGTTTCCTCATATATTTTTTGGGTTGTTTTATTTGCATTTACCCAAATAAGAAAAGGCCAATTTAATGGATTCTTGTTCATGAATGTAATTTTGGAAAACAGTAATTCGCTAAACTGAAAATCAAAATAATAATTTCTGTTATACCTTGTATTATTTACAAAAAAATCAAAAGTTCGAAACGAAAACATTCTTTTGTGCGTAGGATCTATATAATTATTACTTGATGTAAAATGTGGAACTCTGATTTCAACAATACCTTCTGGTTTTAAAACCCGGTGAATTTCTTTTAAAACCTTAGGATAATCCACATGCTCCAAAACGTCTATACACATTATATATTCAAATGTTTCATTTTCAAAAGGAAGCAAACTATTTTCAATATCGCAAACGACATCTACACCAGGTAATTGAGTAATATCTAAATTAACAAATCCTTCTTTTATATCATTTCCGCAGCCAATGTTAAGCTTATTTTTCATTCTTTAAAAAATTAAGATTTGGGAATTTAAAAATTAAAACAGCCCATAAAGATATCGAAACAAATAATTCTGTAATATAAATTCCCGCAGAAATTCCAAATATTCCAAATTGTTTAGACAAAATTGTATTCAATATAACATTAATAAAAACCGATAAAATAATGATTTTTGTAACGGCTTTTTGTTTGCTATACACCATAAATGTAAGATAAGGAACCATATTAAAAGCAACTACAAAAGGAATCAGTGAGTTATAAACCAAAAAGGCACTACATTCAGCTATATTCATTTTTACGAAATAGGAAACTATTAAATTTGAGAAAACTACTAACAACATTGCTGCTATTAGCATGCTTATTACTAAAAAAATAAATAATTTTCGAGCAAAAACCTTATAATCCTGATGATTTTTTCCAGCCATTTCGCAAGCTTTAGGGAAAAGACTCTGAATTATAAATGACCCGCAAAACCGTACTACTAATATCACTTTTTCGACAACACAATAGATTCCCAGTGCATATTCATTTACAAACAATCCCAAAATCATTGGGTTAAGATAAGCATTGGCATTAATCGAAATTACTTGAACAAAAATCCCAAAACCAGTTACTATTTCATTTTTTATGGCTTTAAAATCTGGTTTATAATACTTCCATTTCATTCTATTCATCAATACCAAAATAGAAAATATACAAGTTAATAAATCCATTGATCCTATGGTTAAATTAACAAGATATAAATTAGCTCCACTTTCAAGAAAAAGATAAATCACCAAAAGACTTATTATTTTGAAGAAAATGAAAAAATAAAAAATGTATTTCAATTTATGTAACGATCTCAAAACCCAAAGCGGATTGAAAGTCCTACCGATTAAAATAAACAAAGATGTAAAATATATAAAACTATAATCATTTGCTTTTGGAAAAAAGAAATAAATAAGAATAGAGAGTAAAATAGCAATCCCTAACAAAATAGTTTTGCAGTATGTAACTGTAAAAAAGTGTTTGTTTATAAAATCTGGATGGTCTTGATTTAAAGTTACGTCCCTTGTGGCATTGATATTAAAACCATATTCAGTTATAGAAGAGACAAAAATTGCAATAGACTGAAATAATATAACAATACCAAAACCTTCAAGCCCACATTTTTGAATGATCCTTGGAGAAATTAAAAGTGGAAATACAAAATTTAAAAGATTGATAAAAAACAAAAAAAAGGAAGAATTGATATGCCTTTTATTTGAAACTAGTGTCTCTATGAGTCTGTTTTTAAACATTGGTTACTAAATTTAAAAACGATTTCACGCAAATAAACCATACAATATCAGTACTGTTTTCAAGCATACATTCTATTCTTTCTTTGACTCCGTTATTAATGATTGCTTTTTGTAAAATGCTAAAAAAGAATGCGATGCAACAAACAATAATACAAATAAAAGGGGCAGAATCAGACTTAAATTACCACTGATAAAATTCGTTTTTTTTAGGTTTAATACAGTGTTTATTTGTTTTATAGTTTTATCATATCTAACTAATTTAACCCTGTTTTTGCCTTGTTCACCTATTAAATATTGTTTAGTTTTAATAAGGTCGTTTAACTGAGTATTTTCATTATAATAAACCAATTTTCCGTCTTTTTGAACACTTTTCTTATTGCTTGTAAAACTAGCTAAAACATCATTTATTTGCTTTATAATGGTGTCATTTTGAGCAATTTCTTGGTCTAAATTCTTTAGTCCAATTTTTTGAACAGTACTAAAATACTTCGAATTATTCAAGTAATTTAATATTGGCTGAACGACATTTTCTTCATCTGTTAATTCATTTGTTGTAAATGAAATGGTGTGATAGGTGTAATTTTTACTCGTTACATTGTCTATCAAAACTTTGTTTATATCTCCGTCTTCTGCAATTAGTTTTAATAATTCGAAATTTTGTTCTTTGTTTTCCACAAAACCATAAACATCTGCAATTGGTTTAATTGCAATTTTTTTAATTGCTTTTGGCTTCTTGATTCCAACAACATTTTTAAGAAAAAGAGTGTCTCCATAAGCAATTTTTGATTGTAATAAATCAATTTTTGAGTACAAATAATCAACACTTTCAAAATTTGGTGTTACAATGATTTGATTATCAAATATCTTCTTATTCGAATCCAAATACCAGCCCATTCCAAAACCAACAAGAATCAAAGCCAAAACTAAAACCTTGTTTCGAACAAAAAATTGGATCCCTTTAAAAATCGATGTACTTACAGATCCAAAAAAATCGCTTATTTTTTGAGGAATTTGAAGCAAATCAATTTCTTGGTCCTCTTTATTTTGGGGTACTTTTGTACTCATTTCTTAATTTATTTTATATTGAAAATTTGTTCCAAAATTTTAATGGTAATCAGATAGGTAGGTTTCACTCCAGTAGTTCCCAAACCACCTGAAGCCAATGTACTTCCTGTTTCTAATGGGTTATCCGAAGCGTAATAGGCATATCGTACCTTTATATCTTGAGGGACACTTTTTCTGATTTTTGAAGCCGATTGAATGGCTTTTTGATAATAGGAACCTTCCATTTCCAGACCAATAACGCCCCAAGTTGATTCATGAAAAAACTTTAATAAATCTCTGTTTTGCAAAGACGTTCCCAGAACGGTAACCATTGGTCCAGCAAAAACAGCAATGTCATTGCCATCAAACATGTCAGCCGTTAATTCGTTTTCAAAGAAATAATTATCCGCGGTTCCTTCATTAATATGGGCATTCGGAATCATAATATCTCCTTTTCCCCCTTCAAGGATTCCTGCTTTCCCCATAATCGAAACCGATTTTACATTGAGTAAGATTTCTTTTTTATAAGGTTTTAACAACTCGTCTATTGTTTCATAAGCTTGTTCACCAAAAGCATAATCCATCACAATAAGCACTGGTTTTTGCTCTCCTAAATCGGCCTTTGGAAAAGAAGTTTTGGGCCAATCTATTTTGGCTGTGTCAAAAATTTGAACGTCTATATTGGTTCCTGAAGTATCTGGCAAGAAAATCATTCCTTGTTTCAGTGCTACAGCTTCTACTTGATTGCGAAGCTCATTGGCTCCCGATTTACTCAATTCTTCGTAAATAAAAAAATCAGACTTGTCCTTGAATTTTGTTTTCAAAATAGGAGTGGCAAAAATAGAATTCATCACTGAGTGCATATTGGCACTAATCACGTGAATGGGTCTATCCAAGAGTTGGTTTTCTTTCAAGACTTCCTTAATGTTGGTCGCCCAAACTTCACCGTGAATATGGTGTCCCAAACGCTCCCGTAGAATTGGACTGAACGTAATCGTTCTTTTATTACTGTCAATAACTTCTTCTATGGCTAGTTTCCCCAACCAATAAATAACATGCAAAAACCGATCTGGTGCCGCTTCATTTCCAAAAGAATCATAAATATCCAAAACTTCCTCAAAAGTTCTTCCCAGAATATTAGCCGCATGCGAAATGGCTTTTTCTTTTTCGACCAAAGTCAGTTTTTTTTGTTGAAATACCGCTGCTTCCAGTTTTGTCCAATCACGGGAAACTTCCCCTGCATCGTCTAATAAAACTCTATTTCTTATTTTATGTGATTCGATGAAAATAAAGGTCAAATGCGTCAAAATATCATAAATGTCTGATCGCCCTCGAGTGATTTCCACATTCATTTGTTCTTCGTCAATTCGGTAACAATTGCGACGTCTTTTTGGAGGAACAATTGCTTTGAAGTGCGATTTGGAATAGCCTTCATCCGATGTTAAATTAATAAAACGGCACTCTTCGATTCCTACAGGAAGACGTTCTATAACATATAAAAGTCCGTTTAATTCGACTTTCTCTTCGGCTATATTTCCATAAATTTCGGGTCTTAAAGCCAATAATGCTTCTCTTAAAGTATCACCAGAAATTCCCATGGGTTTGTAAAATCCTCTATTGAAAAGATGGCGCATCGTGATGTACATTTTTTCAATAGCCGCCGATGATTCTTGTGCTCTGGATCTGGATATATTTTTAGTCTCTTTCATTTTTTTATAACTTTATAATTCTCAAATGTAGGGATTTTGTTCTTTTAGTTAATGTTATAGTATTGTAACTCTTTTATTCCCTTTTTAAAATCAAAATATTTTATGCTTTATAACGCCAATAAATCAACAATATTCCTGTCATTCGATAATCTTGGTATTTTATTCTGACCGCCCAATTTTCCAATCGATTTCATGTAGTTTTGAAAACCGTTTTTGGCAACTTTGGTTACTACTAATTTTTTTAAAACATGTCCCACAATCAAATCATCATAATAAATGTTTTGTTTGCGCATGGCATTGTCTAGTGCTTCCGCAAAAGTGTCGCTGTCATCGGGTTCATTCTCAAATTCGACAAACCATTCGTGATACGGCAATCCTTCGGTAGGCGTAATTTGTGGTGCCACAGTAAATTCATTCACTCTTATGGTTGTCCCTTTCATAGCTTCCTGCAACGCACATTCGACTTCTTTCCCAATGACATGTTCGCCAAAGGCAGAAATATAATGTTTGATGCGTCCCGAAACAATAACGCGATAGGGTTTCAATGATGTAAACTGAACGGTATCACCAATATTGTATCCCCAAAGTCCTGCATTGGTAGAAATAATTAAAACATAATTAACCCCCAACTCTACTTCTCCTATCGTATAACGTTTTGGGTTTTCGGCATAAAAGTCTTCGCTTTTTATAAATTCATAAAAAATCCCGGCATTCAATAACAGTAACATTCCTTTTTCTTTTTGGGAATCTTGATAGGCAAAAAATCCTTCGGAAGCTGGAAATAATTCAATACTGTCTACTTTTCTACCAATTAAATTTTCGAATTTGGCTCTGTACGGTTCATAATTAACCCCTCCATAAATAAACAAATTGAAGTTTTTGAAAATTTCTCCGACTGGTTTTTTACTTCTTTGCTGCAATTTTTCAAAATACATTTGCACCCAAGATGGAATTCCTGAAATCACCGTCATATCTTGGTCAATCGTTTCGCCGACAATCGCATTGACTTTGGTTTCCCAATCTTCAATACAATTGGTTTCCCAAGATGGCAGCCGATTTTTTTGCAAATATTTTGGAACAAAATGCGCTACAATTCCAGACAAACGACCTAGTTTTATTCCGTATTTTTCTTCAAGAATTGGGCTTCCCTGCAGGAATATCATTTTGCCATTTACAAAATCGGCATTTTTGGTTTCGTGTATATAAAGTAAAATCGCATTTCGAGCCGCTTCAATATGATATGGCATCGATTCTTTGGTTAGCGGAATGTATTTAGCACCCGAAGTTGTACCCGAAGTTTTGGCAAAATAGAGTGGTTTTCCTTTCCAAAGTACGTTCTCCTCCCCTTTTACCACTCGATCCACATATGGTTTTAAGGCTTCATAATCACGAACAGGAACTTGCTTTGTAAAATCTTCAAAATTCTTAATTTCATCAAAATGATGGTCTTTTCCAAATTGAGTTTGCTTTGCTTCTTTTATCAAGTTTAAGAAAACTGCCTTTTGGGTTTCAACAGGAGAATTGGCCCAAACCTGTGTCTTTTTATATATTTTTTGTGCAAATAATTTTGCTGCAACCGATTTTAGTGACATTCTATTGGGCTTTATTTTTAAATTTTATTTGTGCTTTTTATGTTTGAAATCGCTTTTGATGTTATCTCGCTTTCTTTTTAGAATCTCCTTTTTGAGATTTGGCATCTAATTTTTCTTCCTTATTCACTCTTTCTCTCAATTCATTTTCTTTTGTAGAAGGAGACAAATCTACTGGCTCTGATGTATTGTCATTGCTAGAAAGTATGGAGTCTTTATTGAATTTGGCATATTCTAAATCTCCATTCAATACTTTTTGAATCGATTTGATATAGAGCTCGTTTTTTTTTAGCGCTGAAGAAAGGGAGTCTGATTTTAATGCTAAAACGGTCGCGTCTCTTTTTAATTTAGAAGAAGAATATCCTGGTATAAATTCTCTTAATGGTGTAAAAGCAATCAATACGGTTGTAATTGAAATTAAGAAAATAGCTCCCAATGAAAGCGAAACAAAAACACTCATAATGTTCAACTTGAACGAAAAAATTTCTTCAAAAGTATCCTCATTCAAAATTATTAATCGGTTTTTGATTAATAATCTGTCAAAAAAATTCTTTCTTTTTAATCGATTAGTAGGCATGAGATGTGTTTAAGTCACAAATATAATAATTAAAAGCGTTGCCAACACTAGCCTGTTTTAAGTAGTTGCATTCTTAGCCTAACTATTTTATCAAATATTTAACGCTATCAAAAGCAAATAAATCAGTCAAAATGAGTGGCTATTAAGTTATTCTATATACATTTGCACATTAGATTTATTACAAATTTGCTACGGCATTAAATATTCAATCATGGGAAGATTAGGTCTTACAGAAATCCTTGTTATAGTTGGAGTTGTATTATTACTTTTTGGAGGAAAAAAAATTCCAGAATTAATGAAAGGTTTAGGAAGCGGAATTAAAGAATTTAAAAACGCCGCCAAAGACGATCAGACAGCTGACAAAAAAGAAGAAGAAACGAAATAAGAATTTTTTATAAAAAATTCCTAAATCTTAAATTCCAAATTCCACTATTTATATAAGGAGTTTGGGATTTTTTATTTAATTCTACAAACAACATTATTTAGTCTAATACATTTTAAAACATATAAGTCATTTAAGTTTTTAATTTGATTACGATAAAGTAAAATCAAAAGCTCATTTAAGTAAAGTTGCTTCACCTTATTTAGGAACCTTATAACTTATATTCTCTTTTACGCGTAATTTGATTAACTCTTTCTTTTATAATTTATATGACTTATATGTTTAAAATTAAAAACGGTTTGTATTGTAGTAGAATTTTACAAATTAACTTAACTAATTTTTATAAGAAACTCCCATATCTTCAATAGAAAAATGGTCCGTCAATAAATGCAATAAATGGTCTCGCAACTCAATATACTCTGGAGTTTTTACAATTTCAATTTTATTTCTGGGTCTTGGTAAATGAACCTCAACAATTTCTCTAATTGTAGAAGCTGGGCCATTGTGCAAAACCACAATTCGGTCTGATAAGAACAGCGCTTCTTCGATATCATGCGTAATCATCACGATGGTTTTCTCTCTGTTATTTAGATTCCACAATTTCAAAACTTCGAGTTGCATCGAGCCTTTGGTTAAAGCATCCAATGCACCAAAAGGTTCGTCCATCAATAAAACTCCCGGATTGATGGCAAAAGCTCTCGCAATAGCCACTCTTTGTTTCATTCCTCCCGAAAGTTGTCCCGGTAATTTGTCTTTATGTTGAAACAGATTAACCATTTTGAGGTTCTGAATCACAATCTCGTGTTTCTCGGCTTTGGAACAATCCATAACCGAATCCACCGCTTGAAAAATATTGTTTTCCACCGTCAACCAAGGCAATAACGAATAGTTTTGGAAAACAATTCCGCGATCCGGTCCTGGTCCTTTGATATTCTTATTGTCTAATACTACCGATCCGCCCGTTGGGGTAAGCATCCCTCCTATCGCGTTCATAATCGTTGATTTTCCACAGCCCGAATGTCCGATGATGGATATGATTTCACCTTTTTTGATCGAAAGGTTAATATCTTTTACTGCAATGTATTTCCCTTTTGGAGTTGGAAAAGAAATTTCCAAATCTTTTATTTCTAAATAGCTCATTTTTTTTAGTTTTTAAGTTTCTACGTTTTTGGGGAGCAGAAGCATTTGTTTTTTTAACATGTGTCCTCCCGCTATTCGTTGCAATCTTGCGGGCTGAACCCCAGCCCACAAGGATTTCCACTGCTATCGGGGCTAAAAATCAGCATTCTGTTTTTTTAAGATGTTGAGTTACTGAAGTTGCTAAATCTTAGAAACATAGCGTCTCAGTATCTTAGAGTCTTTTTTACGCTTTATAAGACACTTTATTTTCAATCATTGTAAAAAATCCATCAAAAATAATTCCGACAAAGCCGATGATGATGATGGCCGAAATCACTTTTTCCAAACTCAATGCATTCCAGCTGTCCCAAACAAAAAATCCAATTCCTGCTCCACCCGATAACATTTCGCCAGCAACAATAACCAACCAAGCCACACTGATACTCAATCGCAATCCTGTGATGATGTGTGGCAAAGTGTACGGAAAAACAACCTTGGTCAAGTATCTCCATTTTGAAAACCCAAATGCCTTGGCTACATTTTTATGATCTTGCGGAATGGTACTCACCCCAAAAGAAGTGTTGATTAAAGTAGACCACAAAGAAGTGATAAACACGATGAATATAGTCGCCATCCCTGTGTCTTTGAAAACCACCAAACCAATAGGAAACCATGCCAAAGGCGAAACCGGTTTTAAGAACTGAACGATAGGGTAAAATATTTTTTTGAAAATTGAACTGGCACCAATCAAAATTCCAAAAGGAATTGCAAACAAAGAACCCAATAAAAATCCCGATAAAACGGTTTTGATGGAGACAAACAATTGCAAACCAATTCCTTTGTCATTTGGGCCATAATCATAAAAAGGGTCGCTTAACATTTCGAATAATACGGTTAAGGTTGCTGTTGGCCCAGGAAGCGCCTCTTTGGTATAATAACTCAATAGACTCCAAAATCCACAAAAAATGGTCAATCCAATACAAGCAAATAGGATCGATTTTGCTTTTTCTAAAATATAGCGTGACGCTTTTTTAAGTGTTTTTTTCTTGATTAATCCACCTATAATTTTCTTCTTAGTGTGGGCTATATCTTGCCCCTGAGTTTCGATTGTTGCTGTAGTTGAATGTGACATAATTGTGAATTTTAATTTTTTTTTGATTTTACCAAACAACCTGATTTCGATTATTTAATAATTTGTTTTTCATTGTATATCCTGCAAGTTTTTTCAGAACCTTGTAGGTATAAATACCGAAGAAAAGATACCTACAAGGTTCTGAAAAAACCTTGCAGGAGTATTAAGTACATTATTTATAAATAGGTTTTTAGAGTAATGATCGCTCTCAGGTTAACAGTTTTTGAAAACCTATTAGATCAATTGCTCTTGAAATCCGTGAAGCTGCGTGAGGGATAAAAGCTAGCTACCGAAGTAGCGCGGATAGCCCGACCGAGTTGAGCAAAGGGGCTGTATGAGCGGTGCTATAAGTAAGCCCCTTTGCTCAACTGGGTCACGCCCAACTATTTTTAACGTTTCACCACTTTTAAATAAGCGGATGGGTTTGCTGGATTGAAAACTGTTTTGTCCATTGTAAGAGAGAAAGGTTTCATATCATCCGTAGGGATTTTGATCTTCATGCTTTTGGCTACTTCTTCGTATAAATCCTGCATGATTAGTTTATCGGCAATGGCTTTGTAATTGGGTTCTTCTTTCAAATATCCAAATCGAACATATTGTGCCATCGCCCAAATAGCGTAAGATTTACGAGGATAATTTACGGTTCCTCCTTTGTAAAACAACATATAATCATCGGTATAAACTTCGGTTCCTTGGTTGCAACCTAAGTTGTAATCGCCCATCAATCTCGATTCGATAACATCTGCAGCGGCATTTACATAAGGCGATTTCCCAATGATGGCGGCGGCTTTCTTGCGGTTGGCCGGATTATCCAGCCAGATACAAGCTTCGAGAATGGCTTTCATTACTTTTTTAAGATCCTCACGACGGGTTTCGCTAAATTCTTTGTTGACAACCAATGCTTTTTCAGGATGGTCTTTCCAAATATCCTGTGAAGCAATTTGCGTAAATCCAATTCCTTGCTTTACGGCAACACCTCCCCAAGGCTCTCCTACGCAGTATCCGTCCATGTTTCCTACTTTCATGTTCGCCACCATTTGCGGAGGCGGAATCGTGATGATTTTTACCGCTTTTTGGTTTAAACCTGCTAATGACATCCAGTTTCTCAACCACAAATCGTGGGTTCCTCCAGGGAAAGTCATCGCAAAAGTCACTTCTTTTTCGGCTTTCAATTTGGCGGCCACAACTGGAGTCACTTTATTCATTTGTTTGAAACCTACTTTTCCGCAAAAGTCATTCGATAATGTGATCGCTTGACCGTTTACATTTAGCATCATGGCAATTCTCATTTCGGAGCCAGCCTTTCCTCCTACTCCAGTATACACAGAAAAAGGCATAGTATAAAGACAGTGAGCGCCGTCCAATTCGCCTGTTAAGATTTTGTCACGGATATTGGCCCAAGAGGTTTCTTTGGTTACCACCACTTCAACTCCATATTTTTTAAATAAACCCAATTCTTTGGCCATGACAATTGGCGAACAATCGGTTAAGGGAATAAAACCGAGCTTGATAGGTTCGCTAACTGGGGGTTTTGAATTTGTTTTGAAAGAAGAGAACAAAACCACGCACGCTACCAACATCAAGGTGGTAAAAATCGTGCTTCTCTGTTTTTTAGTCTGTATCATTTTTTTATTTTTTAAAGATTGATTCCATTATTTTTTGTTCAAAAAGTTGGGTTTAATATTCACCATCACATACGCCCATTGCGGAGTAAGATTTGCATTGGCTACATTTTTGACTTGTGCCGATGCCATAGAATTGGTAGCTTTCATTACAGAATAACCTGCTTCAATATTGACCATTTTGGTCAAGCTGTAATTCATTTTTAAATCCAATTCAGTTCCTAAATAACTGGTTTGTTTTCCTCCTGCTCCATTTGACAAAGAGTTAGCCGATTCAAAACCGTGCAAATCAGCAAAAAGGGTTAGGTTGTCTTTCAAGTTGTATTTGGCTTTCAAGAAGTAGTTTAACAAACCTTGTGCGCCAAAACCGCTTGGGGCATAGAAGTAATCCATAGTTCCCCAAAACTTGTGAGGCGTACCATAAAGCGGGTCAAATTGATTGTTGGTAGAGGTTGCTGTAACTGCTTTTGTACCATCATTTCCTGATAAATAATCAACGCCAGGACCTACAAATAATTTTCTGCCCACTTGCAAAGTCGTAGTAATCGAAGCCAGATTACTACTCAAACTACGACCATTTTTGTCATGTCCAAATTGGTGGTACACACTACCTTCTAGTTTCAGTTTTCTGGTTGGATTTACATTATAGTAGAAACCGGTAGTGTTACGGGTCCAGATTCCTTGCTCATTTACTTTGGTTGTCACCGCCGGAGTTCCCGTAGTTACATTGGTATATTTATTAAAATTATCACTTAAGAATAAAAAGGAAATGTCTCCAAAGAAAAATTTCTTAGCGATATAAGCATACTCCAATGATTTGTAATTGGTGCCCAAACCGTTTGTACCTGCGGTATAGCCAGAAGTTGCCGCTGGAACACCATTATAAATTGTTCCTACCAATTGCTCTTTGTTTTGGTTGAAAGCGGCTCCAAAATCGGCAGTCCATCCTTTATTGAAATATTTCAAGACAATCGCGTCGTGGTAACGCGCTTGTTGCAACCAGTCTAGTCCTCCTATTACTTTTTGATCATCATACGAAATCTCTTGACGTCCTATTTTTAAAGATAAATTTTGAATGTTACTTATAGTGTCGTTCAACATAATTTCTCCCCAAGCTTCGTGCAGTTGTACACCGTTATTTTCTGCTGTTGTAGTTTTGTTAATTGTTGAAGCATCTTGCCCCCAAACACGTACATCCTGAATGGCTACAAAAAACTTGAATCTGTATCCCGTAAAACCAACATTCAATCGCGTTCTTTGTGAAGTAAATATGGCAGTCTCAGCGTCTTTTGCTTGCAAAGTACTGTATCCGTCTCTAAATTCTGATCGTGTTCTTAACTGTCCTGTCGCGGTTAACTGTGCCTTGGCGGTATTGCAACCCAATAATGTTATAGTCAAACCTAATACCAAAGATTTTAAATTTCGGCCTTCTTTTAGTGCTTTTATTTTTTGTATTGTGGTAGTACTCTTTTGCATAATAAATTGGTTTTGATTAGTATGAAGCAAATATACATACGTATTAATACTTACGTATTTGCTTTTTACAGTATAAAACCTCTTTTTTACACAACAAAAAATATCCAGAAAACAATTCATTAACTGCGTTTACGCAATAATTTTTCGCGAAGTCCTTTGATTAATGGCATCAACCAATACTTATCTTTTAAACAGAAGCACGTATTTTGTAAAGCCTAAAAAATATTTTGCCAAAAAAAGGAAATATATTTCCACAAAAAAAGCCCCAAAAGGGCTTATTAAATTCAAAGTGTAAATCCAAAACTACTTAGACATACTTATGTTCCATAATTTCCGATTTCATTTTGTTAATTTGTTGCAAACCTATTTTCTTACCAACCGTTTTAATTAATTCCTCTCTTTTCAAACTCGAAATCACCCTAGTCACTTGCTCTTCGGTCGTACCAGCAAAATCGGCAATCTCTTTACGGGACAAATCAAGATTAATCAGCTCATTCTTTTGACCAAATTTTCGGTGAATGTATAATAAGGTATCAATCACGCGCTCTCTCACGTTCATGTGGGCGATTTTCCGAATGTTGTTCTCGCTCTTGTTTAATTCCTCGGCATAAAAAAGCATCATATCATAAGTGAATTCGGGAATATTTTGAAGAATGTCCATCATCACCTCATTATTAAAATTACACAAAATGGTATCCTCCAAGGCATAAGCTCCAATCAAATACCGATTGCTCGTTCCAAAACCCCTAAAACCAACCGTATCCCCATCGGTCGTAAACCTTACAATTTGTTCCCTGCCGTTGATTCCTGTTTTTACCGTTTTTACCTTTCCTTTTTGCACAAAATAGAGCCCCTGAATAGGTGCCCCCTCAATAATAAACTGTTGCGATTTCTTGCAGCTAAAACTGTGTTTCTTCTCTATATAACTTTGCATGTTGGACAAATGAATATGCTTTTTGATAAAACAATTTTCATTACTACAACTGTTGCAAATGGCTTGATTTTCTTTCATCTGTAGTTCTTTATTGTTTATTTTTTAATCCAATGAACAAATCTTGGTTAATTGACAAAATCAGTAAAAAAAATACTGTAACTGTCTTCTTTTGAAGTAAATATATGAGTTTTTCGCAATACACAATAGTTGGCACAACCCAACAGGCCGCCCAATCAGCTCGAAAAACAGCTTGCTTTTTGTGCATTCTTTATAAATGAGCACGAAAAAATAACATCAACTATCATTTCATCTACTTAGAATCGGTACATTTTTAGAAATCCGTAATTCTTTACACATAAGTAAAAATACGTAGTTTTATGTGTTTTGTAGTTTTTTACTGAAACAAAAATCCCAATCCAAAATGTTTGGATTGGGATTTTTTTGAATATTATTAGAAATTTTAATCGCCACCGCCAACTAAATACACTTTTTAGCATCAATAATCGCGACAAATACTTATAGTTTTAAAGCTTCCTCAATTATTTTTTGTTTGCAAATTTCCCAGTTAAAATCTTTGTGAAGCATTTTAGGATTTAATTGTTCATCGGCATCATCATAATTAGGACAAACTTTTCAAAACCATAAACTCCGAACCATCTGAATATTTAAGATTATAAAAATCAAGCATTTCTCGCATTGAAAATTTTTCCAACAAAAAATATAAGTCAATAAAATCCTTTTTTGAGCCACGTCCTGCAATTGCGTTTAATTTCATTGCTGCAATATCCATTGTAGACAACATTCTTATATGTCCAATTAGAATAGGATTTGATAACAAAGGGTATTTATAATTTACAAAATCAACTTTTATTCCGTTCACTTCAGCAATCAAAATATTTTTGGTGCTTTGAGTAACAATAACTTGACCGTAATCTTTTAGTTTATCAATAAATAGGTTTTGGTTTATTTCACAATTGCCAAACAAATCTATATCTATCGAATTTCTGTGACCCATTTGCAATGACAATGAAGTGCCGCCAACTAAATGATAATCAAGAAACAATTCTTCGCACATTATTTTTTTTAGGAGTTCCAGTAATTCGGGAACAACTGTCTGTGTTTGTAGCATCTGAATTCCTTTTTATCAATATTGAAAAGTGCCGCTAAATAAGAAAGTGTAACGGCATCCAAACTTCTTATATTAAGTGAAATTTCCTTAATTGTATTTAAACCATAGACGTCTTTTAATAAATTCCAATCTTTTATTAAGCCATGTTCTAATACTTTTTGAACTAAATGAATTTTATGTTTTTGAAAGTCAAAATCAGATAAATCAACATCCCAAAAAAGATGCGGAGAAAAATCGTCTATGCTTATTTCCTTCTTCATATAACAAAGATAATTATTTTTAGATCACCATTGTCAATTGAATCCTCTTTCTATCCTCGTCAACCTCCACAACTTTTACGGTAACATGTTGGTGTAATTTGACCACTTCATTCACATCGCTCACAAAACCAGCTTTGAGTTGCGAAATATGAACCAATCCGCTTTCTTTCACACCTATATCCACAAAACAACCGAAATTGGTAATGTTGTTCACAATTCCAGGCAAAATCATTCCGGTTCTAACATCTTTAATTGTTTTTACATTCGGGTCAAATTCAAAAACCGTCGCTGCTTTTCTAGGGTCCAATCCCGGTTTTTCGAGCTCTTTTATAATGTCTTTCAAAGTCAAAACTCCAATATCCGCCGTAATGTAGTTTTCAGGTTTTATCAAAGCTGTTTTTGCTGCATTGGCAATCAAATCGTTTACGGTCAATTTCAAATCTTTGGCCATTTTTTCAACAATAGCATATGCTTCAGGATGCACTGCCGAATTGTCCAAAGGATTCTTAGCATTCGAAATTCGGATAAAAGCAACTCCTTGTTGATAGGCTTTATCACCCAAACGAGGTACTTTTTTGAGTTGTTTTCTGTCAGTAAAAGGACCATTTTCAGAACGATACGTTACAATATTTTCGGCAAGCTTCTCTCCTATTCCACTCACATAACTCAACAAATGTTTACTCGCCGTATTGATATTGATTCCCACCGAGTTCACGCAACGAATCACGGTATTGTCTAATTCTTCCTTTAATTTGTTTTGATCTACATCGTGTTGATATTGTCCAACGCCAATCGCTTTTGGGTCAATTTTTACCAATTCAGCCAACGGATCGGACAATCTTCGTCCAATAGAAACCGATCCTCGCACCGTTACATCATAATTAGGAAACTCTTCTCTCGCAATCTTCGATGCAGAATATACAGAAGCGCCCGCCTCCGAGACAATAAAAACCTGAACTGGTTTGTCAAAAGCAATTTTCTTAATAAAGAATTCTGTTTCGCGTGAAGCCGTTCCGTTTCCTATCGATATCGCATCAATTTGATATGCATTGACCATCGAACGGATTTTTTTCATCGCCATGGCTTCCTCTTTTTGGGGAGCGTGAGGATAAATAGTTTCGTTGTACAACAAATCCCCTTTCTCGTCCAAACAAACAATTTTACAACCCGAACGAAATCCAGGATCTATTGCCAAAATTCTTTTTTCTCCTAACGGTGGTGCCAACAACAATTGCCCTAAATTATTAGCAAATACCTGAATCGAATTAATGTCCGCTTTCGCCTTTGCTTCCTGCAACGCTTCATTCGAAATTGCTGGATTCAACAAACGTTTGTAACTGTCTTCAATCGCCAATTGAATATGCGGCGTGGTACTGTTGTCTCCTTTTATAATTAATTCATCAATAATGTCGTAAGCATCATCTAGTTCTACATCTACTTTGAACTTGATAAAACCTTCGTTTTCAGCTCGCATAATAGCCAATAAACGGTGTGATGGCGCTTTGGTCAACGGTTCCGCCCATTCAAAATACTGATTGAATTTTTGGGCGCCTTCCTCCTCTTTTTTGGATTTAACTACCTTGGTCGTGATTGTCGCCTTGCGCTCAAACAATCGTCTCAACTGTTTTCTAACGTAAATATTTTCATTGATCCATTCGGCAATAATATCTCGCGCGCCTTGCAAAGCCGATTCCTCATTAATCACATTTTCATTCAAGTATTGTGTTGCCAAGAAATCAACATCATCCTTACTTTGCGCCATTATAATTTTCGCCAAAGGTTCCAATCCATTCTCTCTCGCTACATCGGCTTTGGTTCTTTTTTTCTTTTTATACGGCAGATAAAAATCTTCCAATTCCTGTAAATCAAAACTTTGTTGGATTTTTTTATCCAATTCCGGTGTCAATGCATTTTGCTCCTGAATCGATTTTAAAATCGCCTCTTTTCGTTTTACGATGACTTCGTATTCTTTTTGGAATTTGGCAATGTTCTCGATAAAAACTTCATCTAAGTTTCCCGTTTTGTCTTTTCGATAACGAGAAATAAAGGGAATCGTGCAATCTTCTTGTAATAATTGAACCGTATTTTGAATGTTGATTGTTGCTGTGGCAACGTATTTTGAAATGAATTGTAAGTTGGTCATTGATTATGCTGTAATTTTATTATCCTGTAAAAATAGAAAAAGGAATGTATTTCTATTCATTTAATTCTTTTTTTGCGGGAGGCAAAAAATTCTCGCCAGTTACTACGCTTTTACCAGTTTTATCTTCCAAAGCAATACGAGCATTTTTAGCAATAGCACCTCCTTTTTTGCTTGCTTTTGCATTTTCGATAAGCCCTTTGGCTTTATCGCTTTCGGCAATTTGTCTGGTAGAAAGTTCAGCCAATGCGGTAAAAATCAATTCTGCCTCACTCATGTGATCCCTAAGGTTTTGGGCTTCCAGACCCTTGACCTCTTTGTGTTTTTTTACAGATAATCCTGTCCACTCTTGATGAATAATATTGGTAAGCATTGCAAACTCGTCCTGCTTTTCAACTCCGCTTTCTTTCCAATAGTCGGTAAGTTTGTTTCTAGTTTCCTGTCCCGTCATTCGTTGCTGAATCCATTTTTCGCTTCGACCTAATTTTTGCCAATTTTCGCGGGCACGATCTAAACTTTGCGCTGGATCTGCTAATTCTTGCATGCGTTCATATCCAACTTTGGCTAACCATTGTTTGAAAGGTTCCGCTTTTGGAGAGGGAATGGATTGGATAAGACGTAATAATTTTTGTGTATCCAAACAATCTGTGTTATACTTTTTACCATCAGATGACTCAAATTTCAGTTGTACGATTTCATCGTACAACTGACTTCCTTCTTTAGTAAGTTTCTTTTTTAAATCCGTCCAATACCTTTTAGGTATAGTACTTCCCGTCAAAATTTCGATTACATCAATAACCGAGAAATACCAAATCTCTTTTTCAGCATCATAATGGCTGCGTACTTTTTTTTGTTCAAATAATTTAATTGGGCTCATACTACATACATTTTTAAGGCTTAAATAAAGACTTTAAATATAAGAAAAATAATAAACTTCTGCTATCTTTGACTTTTATTTCTATTTAAATGGTATTATTAATATTCACCTTTTTTCTTGTTAATTTAATTGCTTTTGTGTTAATAGGCTATGACAAAAAATTAGCAAAAAATAATAAAAGAAGAATATCCGAACAAACACTTCTGTTCTGGGTGGCGCTTGGTGGTACCATTGGTTCATTGCTTGCGATGTCGATTTTTCGACACAAAACGGCTAAAACAAGTTACTTGCTAAAATTTTTCAGTATTACACTAATTCAAATTTTGACTGTTTATTTATTGATATCAAACTACATTATTCAACTTTAAAAACAATAAAAGCCCAGTTTTAGACTGAGCTTTTACTAAATTTTGGTGCGAAGCACCCCGCGGATTTTATTATTGACAAGCAATTTTATTCACTCTATTTTGATGTCTTCCTCCTTCAAATTCGGTAGCTAAGAACGTTTCAACAATTTCTACAGCTTGCGGAATAGACGTAAAACGCGCTGGAATACTTACAATATTAGCATCATTATGCAAACGCGTTAAATAAGCAATCTCTTTAGTCCAACACAAACCGGCGCGAACACCTGCATGCTTATTAACAGTCATTGCAATTCCGTTTCCACTTCCGCAAATCACAATACCAAAATCAGCTTTACCTTCTTCAACATCCGTTGCAACAGGATGCCCAAAATCAGGATAATCAACAGAAGCTTCTGTATCTGTACCATAATTGGTCACTTGATGCCCTTTTGACTCTAAAAATTGAACAATTGCTTTTTTATAATCTGGTCCGGCGTGGTCATTCCCTATCGAAATTTTCATTTTTTCTGAATTAGTTTTTGAATTGCAAATTTAACCAAAGTATTTTAGATACAATACAAAAAGTATTTTTCAGTTGTAATAATAGATAAAGATTAAACTTCAAAATTCTATTTTTTAAATAAAAACACAACTAATTGATTATTAGAAATTTTGGAGTTTATTAACATTTTTATAAATATACAATAGTCTGCAAATCAGTACACAGAATATAATTATAATGTTAATATTTTGCATTGTTAATAGTAAAAGCTAACTACTTGATATTCAATTAACCTTAAGTTAACATAAAATGTTTATAACTTTGGATAGAATTTTAGAAGTTTTTTGAGTTTGTAAACAAAAAATAAGTAATCCAAAACCTATATCAGAAATCCAAATAAAGTTTAATGAATTTTTAGAAAAGTTATCAATACTTAAAATTGGGTTGTAAACAAAAAACACAAAGTCACTTATTTACAATTTATATAATTTTTGATTTGTTAACAGTTGTTAATTATTTTAAAAAACTCCCTAAAAACTAAATATTTAAGTATCAATAACGATGTTAATAACTCAATATAAAAACCTAAAACTTCATTTCAGCACATTTTTATAGAAATTTATAGTAACTATTAACACACTATAATAACCACCAAAAAATTAATTTAATTTAAATTTTCTTTTTGTTGTATTTAATATATGTTGACAACTTTGAAATTTGAAAACAAAAAAATTAAATTGAAAGTTTAAATTTTTTAAACAATTGAAAGTTTCGAATTCAAATTGTCTAGTATTTCTTGAACTTGTTCAAAATCGTTTGGATGCACTTTGAGTTGGATTCCGCCAAAAGCAAAGCTTGCCAACGGGTCAATGGAAACAATGTGTTCGTTTTCAAAAAAATAATGAATTCCTTCCTGATCCAAAATATGTCTAAGTACCACAATTTCATGTGGATAATTAAATATTGCAATCGTTTTAAAGTCTTTCATTTTATTTTTTTTATAAAAGTAATAAAGTTATTATTAGTTTAAAACTCTAAGTAGAATAGGGAATAGTGAATACAATTTTGTAATTTTAGACTTTTAAGAAAAGATACATGAGTAAAAGATTAAGAAAGCCGATAAAGAAAGAGAAAGATTTCTCAGATAAAATTATAAAAATATTATCGCAAAATGCCAATAAAGCATTTAATTATAAGCAAATAGGAGCAAAGTTAGAACTTGATGACACTCAAAGTCGCAATCAAATCATAAAGGATTTAAAGATTTTGGCCGCATCCAAAAAAATTATAGAATCTGAACCTGGAAAATATTTAATAAAAGCTGCCAGTAAAGAGTATTACGAAGGTACAATTGATATGACGGGTCGTAAAACGGCCTATTTCATTTGTCCTGAATTTGAAGAAGATGTTTTTATTCCATCCAATAATCTAAATCACGCTCTGGATAAAGATACCGTAAAAGTGTATGTTTATAACAAAAGAAGTGGTCGAAGAGCTGAAGGTGAAGTAATTGAAGTGATCGAAAGATATAAAACTGACTTTGTTGGAGTGATTGACATTCAAAAGAATTTCTCTTTTGTTTCGACTGCCAATCCTAAAATGTACACCGATATTTTTATTCCAAAAGATAAAATAGGGGAGGCGGAGCAAGGAGATGTTGTTTTAGTCCATATTGAGGATTGGCCATCCAGAGCCGATAGCCCTTTTGGAAAAGTGGTAAAAGTGCTTGGAAAACCAGGAGAACACGATACCGAAATTCATGCTATTTTGGCCGAATATGGATTACCAGCAGAGTTTCCTATTGAAGTAGAAACTTTTGCCCAAAAAATTGATACATCAATTGAAGCCAGTGAAATTGCCAAACGTCGTGACATGCGCGATACGTTGACTTTTACGATTGACCCAAAAGATGCCAAGGATTTTGATGATGCTTTGTCTTTCAAAAAATTAGAAAATGGAAATTATGAAATTGGAGTTCACATAGCCGATGTTTCTTATTATTTGGAAGAAGGTACCATATTGGATGATGAAGCCTATCAAAGAGCAACATCCGTTTATTTGGTGGATAGGGTAGTGCCAATGTTACCCGAAGTGCTGTCTAATTTTGCCTGTTCTTTGCGTCCTCAAGAAGAAAAATATACGTTCTCTGCTATTTTTGAAATCAGCGAGAAATGTCAAGTGGTGAACCAATGGTTTGGTCGTACTGTAATCTTCTCCGATCAGCGTTTTGCTTATGAAGAAGCGCAATACATCATAGAAACCAAGGACAATACAATTCCTGTTGATATTTCGATTACTGGAACTTCCTATGTAGTTTCAGATGAAATCGTGGCTGCTACCCTAAAAATGGATCAATTAGCCAAAATATTCAGAAGAAATAGAATGAACGAAGGAGCTATTTCTTTTGATAAAGTAGAAGTAAAATTCAATTTAGATCTAGAAGGAGAACCAGAAGGTGTTTATTTTAAAGTTTCAAAAGATGCCAATCATTTGATTGAAGAATTCATGCTTTTGGCTAATAGAAAAGTCGCTGAATACATTGGTAAACAAAAGAAAACTTTCATCTATAGAATTCACGATGAGCCCAATGAAGACAAATTAATAGCCATGCAAAATTTAATTGCTAAGTTTGGTTATAAAATTGATTTCAGAAATAAGGGTGATATTTCCAAATCATTGAATGCTTTGATGAAAGAAGTAAACGGTAAAAAAGAGCAAAATTTAATTGATACTCTTGCTATTCGATCCATGAGTAAAGCTAAATATTCTACGGATAACATTGGTCATTACGGTTTGGCTTTTGATTATTATTCGCATTTTACATCGCCTATCCGTCGTTATCCAGATGTTATGGTACACCGATTATTACAGTATTATTTGGATGGAGGTAAATCAGTAGATGAAGAAACTTATGAAGCAAAATGTTTACATTCTTCAACTATGGAAGGTTTAGCAACGAATGCTGAAAGGGACTCTATCAAATATATGCAAGTTAAATATATGCAGAACCATCAAGATCAAGAATTCTTAGGTGTTATTTCTGGGGTTACAGAATGGGGTATTTATGTAGAAATTATAGAAAATAAATGTGAAGGAATGGTTAGAACCCGTGACATAAAAGAAGATTATTATACATTTGACGAGAAGCAATATGCCTTAGTGGGTGCGAATTCTAATCGATTATTGCAGTTGGGTGATGAGATTTATGTTAAGGTTAAAAATGCTGATTTAGTTAAAAAACAATTGGATTTCAATTTTATAAAAAGAAATGAATAAGAATATACAAATGATATAAATAATTAAATTTTTATAAAATGAAAAAGATAATTGTAGTAAGTTTTATGTTTTTTATTCAGTTCGCTTTTACTCAAACAACCATTGAACTTAAGGATTTTGATGATGTAAAAGTATTTGATAAATTAAATGTTTCTTTAATTGCTTCAAACGAAAATAAAGCTGTTATCACAGGAATAAGTCATAATAAAGTCGAAGTTGTTAATAAGAATGGACTTTTAAAAATACGGATGCCTTTAACAAAGATGATGACAGGAGATGAAGCAAAAGTAGTTTTGTATTATAAAAAAATTCAGTCTATTGATGCAAATGAAGGAAGTACTGTAATCTGTGCCGATATTATCAAACAGACTACTTTTGATTTAAGTACTCAAGAAGGTGCTAGTATTACAGTGGTTTTAGATGTGGATAAAACGACAATTAAAGCGTATTCAGGCGGAATAATAATTGTAACAGGTAAAGCAGTCTCTCAAACTGTTTTAATCAATTCTGGAGGAATTTTAAAAGCAAGTGAGTTTGAAACATCCCAAACTAACGTGAGTATTGCTGCAGGTGGTAGTGCTGAAATAAAAGCCAGTACGCTCGTTGATGCAAAAGTTAAAGCTGGAGGAACTGTTATGATTTATGGTAAACCAAAAGAAATTAGACAGGAAACTCTAATGGGTGGAACTGTTATTCAGAAATAAGTTTCTGAGATACCTAAATTCTTATTTTCTCAATTTTGTATTTAATTTTAATATAGACTTAGTATCTTAGTAACTCTTAATAATTACTAGTAATTACTATTTTTTAATTTTTTAAAGTCATTTTTTAATGATAAACGATATTTTAACGGGTATTCCTTGGGGAGTTCTATTGAGTTTTATGATTGGCCCTGTATTTTTTATTTTACTGGAAACCAGTATTATTAAAGGATTTAGAGCTGCTTTGGTTTTTGATTTAGGGGTTGTTTTAGGAGATGTTTTTTTTATAACAATAGCTTATTTGGGTAGTTACAGATTGATTCAAAGTTTAAACGATAATTCTTCCTTGTTTATTTTTGGAGGATTTATTATGATGGCATATGGTTTCATTTCTTTTATTGGAACCAAAAAAGAAAAGAAAGTGAATACAAAAAACATCGATAATGAGATTATAAAAAAGAATTATCTGGGACTTTTTCTAAAAGGTTTTTTTCTTAATGTTATTAATATTGGTGTTTTAGGTTTTTGGTTGGCGGTTATTATTTCTGTAGGTCCAAAATTAGAAATGGAAACTTCAAGAGTTTTTACCTTTTTTATCTCTGTAATATTAACTTATTTAGGAATTGATTGTATAAAAATAGTTTTGGCAAAACAATTAAAACACAAAATGACGCCTACTAATATCTATAAAATTAAAAGGGGAATAAGTATAGTTTTAATGATTTTCGGACTGGTTTTAATCTTTCAGGGCTGGTTTCCCAAAGAAAAGCAAATGGTAAAAAATGCTTTTGAGAAAATAGAGAAATAATTTTTGAATAAAAAAATATATAGAAGAGGCTGTAATAAGTCTCTTTTTTTTTGCTAATAATTTGTAATTATTATAAATAATTTAATAAAAATAGCTAAAATTACTTTACTGGTTTTGATACTTCGTCCGGATTTGAACATAAATTTTACTTCATTTTTTATATAAATATCACAAAAATACGGCTTAATTACTTTAGTGATTTTGAGTCATTGTCCGGATTCGAACCTTAACTTTACTTCATTTTTTCTAAAAATTTGACATAAAAAAAACGGCTGAATTGCTTATGAGGTTTAGGGTTATCGTTTGGATTCGAACATAAATTTTATATCATTTTTTCTAAAAATGAGACATAAAAAATACGGCTAAAATTACTTTAGAGGTTTTAGCGGCATCGTCCGGATTCGAACCTTAACTTTACTTCATTTTTTCTAAAAATGAGACATAAAAAATACGGCTGAATTACTTTAGAGTTTTTAGCGGCATCGTCCGGATTCGAACATAAATTTTATATCATTTTTTCTAAAAATGAGACATAAAAAATACGGCTGAATTGCTTATGAGTTTTTAGCGGCATCGTCCGGATTCGAACCTTAACTTTACTTCATTTTTTCTAAAAATTTGACATAAAAAAAACGGCTAAAATTACTTTAGAGGTTTTAGAGGCATCGTCCGGATTCGAACCTTAACTTTACTTCATTTTTTCTAAAAAGGAGACATAAAAAATACGGCTAAAATTACTTTAGAGTTTTTAGCGGCATCGTTCGGATTCGAACCTTAACTTTACTTCATTTTTTATAAAAATTTGACATAAAAAAAACTGCTGAATTGCTTATGAGGTTCAGAGTTATCGTTTGGATTCGAACCTTAACTTTACTTCATTTTTTATAAAAATTTGACATAAAAAAAACTGCTGAATTGCTTATGAGGTTCAGAGTTATCGTTTGGATTCGAACCTTAACTTTACTTCATTTTTTCTAAAAATGAGACATAAAAAATACGGCTAAAATTACTTTAGAGTTTTTAGCGGCATCGTTTGGATTCGAACCTTAACTTTACTTCATTTTTTCTAAAAATGAGACATAAAAAAAAACGGCTAAAATTACTTTAGAGGTTTTAGCGGCATCGTCCGGATTCGAACCTTAACTTTAATTCATTTTTTCTAAAAATGAGACATAAAAAATACGGCTAAAATTACTTTAGAGGTTTTAGAGGCATCGTCCGGATTCGAACCTTAAGTTTACTTCATTTTTTCTAAAAATGAGACATAAAAAAAACCTCTAAATTGCTTTAGAGGTTTTAGAGGCATCGTCCGGATTCGAACCGGAGTAGGAGCTTTTGCAGAGCCCAGCCTAGCCGCTCGGCCACGACGCCATTGTTGAACGGATGGCAAAAGTAACTTAAAATTTTAAAGTTTAAAAGTTTAAAGTTAGTTTTTTTCTTTTTTTATCTCAATTCTTATAAATTATAAAAACGCTCTTCTTCCATTTCTATGGTAACCGCTTCTACATCACCACCAATAGGAGGATTTATTTTAGAAACACCTACTTTTATTTTTGAAATCATTTCAAGTTCTGCTAATGCTCTATCGATAATTCTTTTGGCTACATGTTCTAATAAATTAGATCGAATAGCCATTTCTTCTATTACAATTGTATTTAAATGAACATAATCTACCGTATCATTCAAATTATCCGACTCAGATGATAGTTTTAAATTAGTTCTTATTTCTAAATCTACACTGTAATCTGATCCTATTTTACCTTCTTCTATTAAACATCCGTGATATGAATATGTACGTATGTTTTTTAATTTTATTGTTCCCATTTTTTATCTTTTAGGATTTAAGTAATTTTTTAAAATCATTTTGATTTTAAATATTTATTTTATCAACGACATCATTTTTTCAATGATTTTTACATCTTTAATATTTTCTTTTTTTGTTAATTAAACAAAGTTTTTATACAAATGTATTAAAAATAAGGAACTGTTTTTTCTTTAAAGTCTATTATCTTATTGGCCATTATCTATCATCTATTTTTTATCTTTGCTAAAATTATTTAAAAATGGCATCAGAAGAGAAATCACTTCATTTTATTGAACAAATTATAGAAGACAGTTTAACTAACGGCTTTCCTCAAGACAAATTACGCTTTCGTTTTCCACCAGAACCTAATGGATATTTACACATAGGCCATGCAAAATCGATATGTCTTAATTTTGGATTAGGTTTAAAATATAATGCGCCTGTTAATTTACGTTTTGATGATACAAATCCAGCTAAAGAAGAGCAAGAATATGTTGATGCCATTAAAGAAGATTTAAAATGGTTGGGTTTCAATTGGACTGAAGAATTGTATTCTTCAGATTATTTTCAACAATTATATGATTGGGCTGTTACTATGATAAAAAATGGTAAAGCGTATGTTGACAGTCAGTCTTCTGAAGATATGGCAATTCAGAAAGGTACTCCAACTCAACCAGGTGTTGATGGTCCTTTTAGAAATCGTTCAATCGAAGAAAATTTAACGCTGTTTGAAGGAATGAAAAATAGCGATTATCCAGAAGGTAGTCACGTTTTAAGAGCTAAAATTGATATGGCTTCTACTAATATGTTAATGCGTGATCCATTGATGTACAGAATATTGCATCGTCATCATCATCGTACAGGAAATGAATGGAATATTTATCCTATGTACGATTATGCACATGGTGAAAGTGATTACATTGAACAAATTTCGCATTCTATTTGTACTTTAGAATTTGTAATGCACCGTGAATTATACGATTGGTTTTTGGATCAAATTTATGATTCAAATAAAGTTCGTCCGCACCAATATGAGTTCGCTCGATTAAATTTGAATTATACTGTAATGAGTAAGCGAAAGCTCTTGCAATTGGTTCAGGAAAATATAGTTAATGGTTGGGATGATCCTCGAATGCCTACTATTTCAGGTTTAAGAAGACGTGGTTATACTGCTGCTTCAATTCGTAAGTTTTGTGAGGTAATTGGGGTAGCTAAACGTGAAAATATAATAGACGTTTCTCTTTTGGATTTTTGTTTACGTGAAGATTTAAATAAAACAGCGCCAAGAGTTATGGCAGTTTTAGATCCTGTAAAAGTCATAATTACCAATTATCCAGTTGGAGTAGAGGAGTGGCTTGAAGCTGAAAATAATCAAGAAGATGAATCTGCTGGTTTTAGAAAAGTCCCTTTTTCTCGTGAATTATACATAGAACGAGATGATTTTCTTGAAGTAGCTCCTGCTAAATTTTTCCGTTTGAGTATAGGTAATGAAGTTCGTCTTAAAAATGGTTATATTATTAAAGGTGAACATGTTATAAAAGATTCTAAAGGGTTAATAACGGAGATTCATGTAACTTATGATGAGGATTCCAGAAGTGGGAGTGGGAGTGAAGCGAGTCAAAGAAAAGTTGCCGGAACTTTGCATTGGGTAGCTGTAAGTACAGCTGTTGAAGTAGAAGTTCGTTTGTATGATCGTTTGTTTATCGATGAGGCTCCTGACAGTCATAAGGAAAAGAGTTTTCTTGAATTTATGAATCCTTCTTCATTACAAATCGTTAAAGGTTTTGTAGAACCAAGTTTATTACATGCAAATATTGGTACTCATTTTCAATTTCAACGTTTGGGTTATTTTGTTGTTGATAAAGATACAATTGATTCAAATTTAGTTTTTAATAAAACAGTTGGTCTTAAAGATGCCTGGGAAGAGAAGGATAAAAAAGAATCTAATTTATTAATGCATACCCAAAAAGATATCAATAAATATGTAAAAGAAAAAGAGGAAAAAAATGCTTCTATACTTTTAAACAATATTGTTGATAACATTAAATCTATAGATAATTTTAGTTTGCTTTGTCAAACAGTTACAAAGAATGTAAAGAATGATAATAATTCTTTATTATTTGCCAATCTACTTTTACATTTTTCTGATAAAGTGACTCCCAAAGATATTGATCAAGATATACTTCATAAATTATATTCTATGTCTTTGAAAAGTCAATTAGCTAATGTTCGTATTTTCGTTTTATTGAATATTAAAAAAGATGCTGTTAATGATTCCTTTTTTGAATCACAAATCACAGATTTAAGAAATACAGAAAAGAATGAGAAAGTCTTGGAAGTATTAAATTCTATATAAACTAATTATAGTATTCATCTATTGAAAGCGCTTTTTTAAAAGCGCTTTTTTTATTATTATATTTTTATATTAATTATTTATTAGTAATAGATATTATTTATTAAAAACAACTTTTATATTTTAATTTTAAGACCTTTATTTGTTTATTTTATACATAAATATGTATTTTTAAAATTAGTATCTTAAAAGTGTTATTTTACGTTTTTTATTTTAAAAAAGCCTTTTTATCTCTTTTATTTATTGTTTTTTTTCCTTTTATAATTATATTGTAATTTTTTATTAATAATATAGATGTTATAATTATTTATTATTATTAATATATTCTATAATTATAACTAATTCAATAGTATTAACTGATTAAAATCAAGCTCTATATATCTTTTTTAAAGAACTATTTATTTATTGGAATGTTCTTATACGTTTTTGTGTATTTTAATCACTACGGATCTTTATTTTAACTTTTGTAGTCTTGTTTTACACTTTAACTGCTTGTTAACATACTCTTGTTAATAAAGTTGTAAATTTATATGTATAATTTTAAAAAAGTAATTATCATGTCAAATAATACTGGAAATACAATAGTTGCAATTTTAGCAGGTGCAGCAATTGGTGCAGGAATAGGAATTTTGTTTGCACCAGATAAAGGTTCTAAAACTAGAGAAAAGTTAAAAGATGGTTTTGATGATGCCAAACACAATCTTCAAGACAAATTGTATGATGTATCAGATAAAATAATTGGAAAAGTTTTAATTGCCAAAGATGATATCGATGGAAATTATGAAAATATTGTTTCCACTCTTAGTCATAAAACTGAAGATGTTATTTCTTTTTTAGAAAATAAACTTGCGGAACTTAAATTGAAAAATGCTAAATTTCAAAAATAAATTTTAGCATCTATGGCTTTTGATGAAATAAAAGAAAAAACAGAGAATATTCAAGATCAAGCTCATGCTTATTTTGAAACTTCAGCCTCATATTATAAGTTATGGGGTTTTAAGGTAGCTATGAAATCTACTACTATGATTTTAAAGTTTACTTTAATTTTGTTATGTTTTAGTATGGTTTTACTATTTGGTTCTGTTGCTGCAGCTTTGGCAATTGGTACTTATTACAATAGTTATGCTTTTGGTTTTCTTCTTATTGGTGGTTTTTATCTTGTTGCTACTTTTCTTTTATTTTTAGTTAAAGATAAAATAATTGAAGGTCCAATCTTAGAAAAATTTTCGGAAATCTTTTTTAATGATTAATTATGGAAACTAAAAAGTATTCATCCTACGCAGAAATTGATCGTGAATTAGAAATTTTAAAATTAGAAAAAGAAATTAGTTATCAAAAATTAGTTTTAAGTGTACAACAAACTAGAGATGCTATTACTCCTCAAAATATCGTTAGTGGTTTTCTAGCTCCCTACAAAGAAGCTATTCCTAATAAACTACTTGTAATTATTAAAACTATTGTTCCATTTATTATCAGTTATTTTCTAAATAGAAAAAGAGGCGATTAAGCCTCTTTTTCTATTTTTATTATATTTCATTTGTATCTGTTTCTGGTTGAATTGTTAAATCTGGATTTGTATACTTATCTTCTTTTTTTATTTTTACCTTAGGTTTGTTTTTTTTCATCATTTCACCTACTTGGTTAGATGCAGAAAAGGAGGCCACCATATTATTTAACATTTCACTTCCAGCTTGCGGTGAATTAGGTAACAGAATTAAGTTTGAATTTGCATCTGCTCCAATAGCCTGTAAAGTATCATAATGTTGTGTTACCACTATTAATGCTGAAGCTTCTTGTGAATTTATCCCTACTTTATTTAAAACATCTACACTTTCCACAAGTCCTTTTGCAATTTCTCTTCTTTGATCTGCAATACCTTGACCTTGCAAACGCTTACTTTCTGCTTCTGCTTTTGCTTTTGCAACAATTCTTATTCTTGATGCTTCTGCTTCATATTCAGCAACCGTTTTCTCTCTATCAGCAGCATTTATTCTGTTCATGGCATTTTTTACTTGAATATCTGGATCAATATCTGTTACTAACGTATTTATTATTGTATATCCATACGTTGTCATTGCTTCATTCAATTCCCTTTTAACAGCTATAGCAATATCATCTTTTCTTTCAAACACATCATCCAAAATTAACTTAGGAACTTCGGCACGTACAACATCAAACACGTAAGAGGTAATTTGATCATGTGGATATTCTAATTTATAAAATGCATCATATACGGTTTCTTTAACTACCATAAATTGTACTGAAACTTTTAGTTTTACAAATACGTTATCTTTAGTTTTTGTTTCAATAATAACATCCAATTGTTGAATTTTTAGATTTACTCTTCCGGCTATTCGATCTATTAATGGTATTTTCAATTGTAAACCAGATTGTCTTATACTATGAAATTTACCAAAACGTTCCACGATAATACTGGTTTGTTGTTTTACTGTAAAAAAGGAAGAGAGGAAAATAATAAATCCAAAAATGATTAAAAAAATTAGAGCAATGTTCATAGTTTCTGTTTTTTAGTTTGTACATGTTATACGTAAGAATAACTTTAAAGTTACAAATAAAAAAAGCTCCCAATTATTTGGAAGCTTTTATTTTTTTTAGAATGCGGTTATGGCATTTTGGAGTCTTGAAATCGTTTCTTGTTTACCAATGACTTCAACAATGTCAAATAGGTGAGGCCCTTTGAGTGCTCCTACTAAACTCAATCGGAAGGGTTGCATTACTTTTCCCATTCCAATTTCATTTTTGGTCATCCAATCTTTGACGATAGTTTCAATATTTATTGATGTAAAATCACTTATTTCTTCAAGTACGGATATCAATTCTTGCATTAATGCTGGCGTTTCGACTTTCCAATTTTTACTTGCTTTTTCATCATAACTTGTTGGTGCTATAAAAAAGAAATCACTCATTTCATAAAATTCAGAAACGAAGTCAGCTCTTTCTTTTATAAGAGATACAATTTTAGCTAAGTCAACTAATGAGAAATATCGATTCAAATCTTTCGATTCAATAATTTTAGAAAACTGTTCTGCCAATACCAGATCCTCTTGTTTCATTAAATACTGGTGATTGAACCATTTGTTTTTTTCTGGATCAAATTTAGCTCCAGATTTATGCACTCTTTTTAAATCAAAAGCTTGTGATAATTCTTCTATAGTAAACAGTTCTTTATCTGTACCGTCATTCCAACCCAATAAGGCTAAAAAGTTTATCACAGCTTCTGGGAAAAATCCTTTTTCTCTATAACCAGATGAAACTCCTTCTGTAGTTGTCCATTCTAGAGGAAAAACAGGAAATCCCATTTTATCTCCATCACGTTTGGATAATTTTCCGTTACCTATAGGTTTAAGTATTAAAGGTAAATGGGCGAATTCTGGTGCTTCCCAACCAAAAGCACGATACAACATTACATGCAAAGGCATTGAAGGCAACCATTCTTCACCACGTATTACATGTGTAGTTTCCATTAAATGATCATCTACAATATTAGCCAAGTGATAGGTAGGCATTCCATCACTTTTGAATAATACTTTATCATCTAAAAGATTGGTATCAAATTTTACTTCACCACGGATACTATCTTGTAAATGCAAAATTTCATTTACAGGTGTTTTAAAACGAATTACATAATCTTCATTATTTGCAATTCTTTTCACAGTCTCTTCTTTTGAAAGTACTAATGAAGTATCTAATTTTTCACGATTGTGATGGTTGTAAATAAATGTTTTACCCTCGGCTTCATGTTTTTTTCTATGGTTATCTAATGATTCTGCTGTATCAAACGCATAATAGGCATTTCCTGATTCAATCAATTGATCTGCGTATTGTCTGTACAAATGTTTTCTTTCGCTTTGTCTGTATGGACCAAATTTTTCATTCTTTCCAATCGTTTCATCAGGAGAAATTCCTAACCATTCTAAGGCTTCTAGTATGTATTCTTCTGCTCCAGGTACAAATCTGTTCTGATCGGTATCTTCTATTCGTAAATAAAAAGTTCCTCCATTTTTTTTTGCAAACAAATAATTAAATAAAGCGGTACGTACTCCGCCAATATGTAAAGGTCCTGTTGGACTAGGTGCAAAACGCACACGAACTGGTTTAGACATTATTATAAATTTTTTGCAAATATACAATTTCAATTTTCGTTTTAATAGATGTACTAATTGTTTATTCAATAGACTAATATTATGTTTTATTTACATTTTATTACGCATTAAAATTATTACTTTTATTGGTTATTAATTCAGTACTATAATTTTGGAACATTCTAATTTGATACAACAAAAACTTGAAGCTTTTATAAAGAAGTATTATACTAATGAATTAATTCGGGGAATCATTTTTTTTATTGGTTTAGGATTAATTTATTTTCTTTTTACTCTTTTTATTGAGTATTTCCTTTGGTTAAAGCCACAAGGAAGAACTTTGTTATTTTGGATTTTTATCATTGTTGAAGGTTTTTTATTAGTTCGTTTTATTTTTTTTCCAATTTTTAAAATTTTTAAATTTCAAGAAGGAATCGATTATACACAGGCTTCATTGATTATTGGAAATCATTTTTCTGAAGTAAACGATACTTTAATAAACTATTTACAACTGTCAAAATCGAATTTTTCAGTTGAAAATTCCGAATTATTATTAGCTTCTATTGATCAAAAAGCAAATGCTTTGCGACCAATACCTTTTGGAAATGCTATTAATTTTCGTGCTAATAAAAAGTTTTTACCGCTAGCTATTTTTCCAATTCTTCTTTTAATCTATTTTTTTGTTTCTGGAAATAGTTTAATTATATCCCAAAGTTTAAATAGGGTAGTGCATTTTAATGCTGCTTTTTCACCTCCAGCACCGTTTGTTTTTAGAATATTAAATTCAACTTTAGTTACTGAACAAGACAAAGATTTTATTTTACATATTAAAACTCAAGGTAAAATTGTACCTGAAAGTGCTATGATATTTATTGGTAAAGAAAGCTATTTTTTAGAAACTATTAAACCTGGTGAGTTTCAATTCAAAATCACAAAGCCTGTAAATACTATTTCATTTTATATTAAAGCCAATGATGTAGTATCTTCTGATTATGAATTAAAAGTTATAGCTGTTCCGACAATTTCTAATTTTCAAATGAATTTAGTTTATCCTGCTTATCTAAATTTAAAAAGCACTATTATTAAAGGTACTGGAAACGCCATTATTCCTGAAGGAACTCAAGTTACTTGGATAATAAGTACTAATGCTACACAGAATGTGATGTGGTCTAATGATTTTAAAACCTTTCCATTCTCAAAGAGTTCTAATTCTTTTCAATTGACTAAAAACATAGTTCAAAATACAGAATATCAAATAATTACATCAAATAATGCTATAAAAAACTTTGAAAAATTAAATTATCAAATAAATGTTATCAAAGATCAGTTTCCAACCATTAATATTACCAAAGCATCAGACAGCTTGGCTATTAGTAATGCTTATTTTATTGGTCAACTATCAGATGATTATGGTTTGTCAAAATTGCAAATTGTATATTACGAATCTGGAAAACCTGTAAATACCAAACGTGGAACAATTGCTATCAAACAGGCTACTTTTGATCAATTTGTTTTTGAATTCCCAAGTAATCTTGATTTAGTAAAAGGCACTAATTATGATTTTTATTTTGAGGTTTTTGATAATGATGCTATTCATCATTTTAAAAGTTCTCGTTCCAGTGTGTTTTCAAATCGAATTTTATCTGATGAAGAGAAACAAAATTCTTTGCTAAAAGAACAAAATAGTACTATCAATAGTTTGCAAAAAACGCTTTCTAAACAAGATAAGCAATTTTCGGACTTAGATAAATTACAACAAATGAATAAAGAAAAGAATGATTTAAATTTTAAAGATCGCCAAAAAATTAATGATTTTGTAAATCAACAGCAATTACAAAATAATTTAATGAAAGAGTTTGCTAATAAAATGAAGAACAATTTGGATAAATCGAATGTTAATCAATTTGATGATAAAAAAGAATTACTTCAAAAACGGTTAGATAATACAACTAAAGAATTTGATAAAAATAAAAAGTTATTGGACGAGCTTAATGAATTATACAAAAAAATAAAGGATGAAGACTTTGTACAAAAATTAGAAAAATATAAAGAAAACAGTAAAAGTCAAAATCGAAATCTAGCTCAATTAGTAGAGTTGACCAAACGTTATTATGTAGAAAAAAAGGCTGAACAATTAGCTGATAAATTACATAAATTATCTCAAAAAGAAGATAAATTATCTGAGAGTGATAAAGAAAATACGCTTGAGGAACAAAAGAAATTATCTGAAGAATTTGATGCTATTCAAGAAGAGTTGAAAAATTTAAACAAAGATAATGATGATTTAAAATCTCCTATGGATATTCCTTCTGATTTAGATATGGAGAAAAGTATAAAAGAAGATCTTAACAAAGCAAGTTCAGATTTGCAATACAACAATAAAACTAAGGCTAAACCAAGTCAAAAAAGTGCTGCAAAAAAAATGCAAGAAATGTCTAAATCAATTGAGAAGTCTATGGAAGATTCAGCTAAAGATCAAATTGAAGAAGATGTAAAAATGCTTCGTCAAATATTAGATAATTTATTAGCTTATTCTTTTTCTCAAGAGGACGTAATGAATCAATTTAGAGCAACTAAAATAGGTTCACCTTCTTTTAATAAATATATAAAAACACAACAGAATTTAAAAACTCAATTCAAACACATAGACGATAGTCTTTTTACATTGTCTTTACGTCAACCAAAAATTGCTGAATCCGTAACTAAGGAAGTCGCTAATGTACAATACAATATTGATAAATCAATTGAAAGTCTAACAGAATCCCAATTTTCTAAAGGTTTTTCACAACAACAATATGCAATTTCATCTGCTAATAAATTGGCTGATTTATTGAGTAATTCTTTAAATAGTATGCAAATGCAAATGTCAGGAAGTAGTAGCGGTAAGCCAAAACCAGGTCAAGGTTCAGGAATGCAATTACCTGATATTATAAAAAAACAAGGAGAATTGTCAGATAAAATTAAACAAGGAATGAAACCAAGTAGCAAACCTGGTGAAGGAAACAAACCCGGAGACAGTAATACTAAAGGCTCTCAATCTGGTAAAGGTCAAGGACAAAATGGTGATATAAATAGTGATGGTGAAGGTGACGCTAAAGCCACGATGGATATCTATAAACAGCAGCAGCAATTACGTGAAGCTTTACAAGAAGAATTAAATAAAAAAGGCTTAGGTAATAATGGTCAAAATACTTTAGAACAAATGAAGCAATTAGAAAAGCTGTTATTAAACAAAGGATTTAGTAATGAATCCATTCAAAAAATGAATAACATTAAACAAGAACTTTTAAAATTAGAAACTGCTATTCGATTGCAGGGTGAAGATCCAAAACGACAATCGGAGAGCAATTTAAAAAACTTTTCGAATCAATCTAATCCTTTACCTAAGGTTCTTTCAGATTATTTAAATAGCATCGAAATATTAAATAGACAATCGTTACCTTTGCGCTCGAATTTTAATCAAAAAGTTCAAGTATATTTTAAACATAAATGATCAATTTTAACTACGAATCCGATTTTAATTTAGATAACGAAGATGCAATTGCTACTTGGTTAAGCGCTGTTATTCTTTCTGAAAAGAAAACAGAAGGTGAAATTAATTATATCTTTTGTGATGATGAATACCTTCACAAGATTAACTTAGAGTATCTTAATCATGATACACTTACTGATATTATAAGTTTCGATTACACTATGGGTAATGAAATTAGTGGTGATATTTTTGTATCTATCGAAAGAGTTATTGATAATGCAAAAGATTATAATACTTTATTTGAAGACGAATTGAAACGCGTATTAGTTCACGGTGTTTTACATTACTGTGGATATAAAGATAAATCTTCATCCGATGAAAAACTTATGCGCAACAAAGAAGATGAAAAAATTGCTATGTTCCACGTGAAACAGTAGTTAAAAATCTAATAAAATTATATAAAAAAGCAATACGTTCCACGTGGAACGTTGTTAATTTTTTATTTTTTATTATATGTGTTTCACGTGGAACAAATATTTAGAATATTTAGAATATTTAGAATATTTAGAATGTTTAGAATGTTTAGAATGTTTAGAATGTTTAGAATGTTTAGAATGTTTAGAATGTTTAGAATGTTTAGAATGTTTAGAATGTTTAGAATGTTTAGAATGTTTAGAATGTTTAGAATGTTTAGAATGTTTAGAATGTTTAGAATGTTTAGAATGTTTAGAATGTTTAGAATGTTTAGAATGTTTAGAATGTTTCACGTGGAACGAAATTTTGATTTCCATAATTCCTATTAGTAGGATTAATATAAAAAGAGAATGTTTTTAGAAGAATACGATGTAATTGTGGTGGGAGCGGGTCATGCTGGTTCTGAAGCTGCAGCAGCAGCTGCTAATTTGGGATCTAAAACTTTATTGGTAACAATGAGTTTGCAAAACATTGCGCAAATGTCTTGTAATCCTGCAATGGGTGGAATTGCAAAAGGACAAATTGTTCGTGAAATTGATGCGCTTGGTGGTTACTCTGGGATTGTTTCAGACCGAACTGCAATTCAATTTAAGATGTTGAATAAATCGAAAGGTCCTGCAATGTGGTCGCCAAGAGTTCAAAGTGATCGTATGCGATTTGCCGAAGAATGGAGAATGATGTTAGAAGGAACGCCAAATCTTGATTTTTATCAAGAAATGGTAAAGGGGTTGATTATTGAAAATGGAAAAATTAAAGGTATTAAAACTTCGCTTGGAGTTGAGATTCGTTCCAAATCGGTTGTCCTTACTAATGGAACTTTTTTAAATGGTTTAATTCATATTGGTGAAAAACAATTTGGCGGAGGTCGTGCAGGGGAGAGTGCTGCGTATGGAATTACCGAAGATTTGATTAAAGCTGGTTTTGAAGCAGGGAGAATGAAAACGGGTACGCCACCTAGAGTTGATGGGCGATCTTTGGATTATTCAAAAATGAATGAAGAAAAAGGAGATGCAAAACCTGATAAGTTTTCATATTCTGATTTGACCAAACCTTTAGTTATTCAAAAATCGTGTCATATGACTTATACCTCAAATGAGGTGCATAATATTTTGAGAGAAGGTTTTGATCGCTCTCCAATGTTTAACGGAAGAATAAAAAGTATTGGTCCGAGATACTGTCCGTCTATTGAAGATAAAATTAATCGTTTTGCTGATAAAGAGCGACACCAATTATTTGTCGAACCTGAGGGTTGGAATACTTGTGAGGTTTATGTGAATGGTTTTTCAACTTCTTTGCCGGAGGATATTCAATTTAAAGCTTTGCGTTCTGTTGTTGGTTTTGAGAATGTAAAATTCTTTCGTCCAGGTTATGCTATCGAATATGATTATTTTCCGCCAACACAGTTGAAACATACTCTTGAAACTAAATTGGTAGAAGGTTTGTATTTTGCTGGACAAATTAATGGAACTACAGGTTATGAAGAAGCAGCTTCTCAAGGTTTGATGGCTGGTATCAATGCGCATTTGAAAGTACATGAACAAGCTCCATTAATTCTAAAAAGGGATGAAGCTTATATCGGTGTTTTGATTGATGACTTAATTACGAAAGGAACTGAAGAACCTTATCGTATGTTTACGTCTCGTGCGGAATATAGAACTTTGTTGCGTCAGGATAATGCTGATTTTAGATTAACACCACTTTCGTATGAAATTGGTTTAGCATCGGAAGCACGTTTGCGTAGAATGGAACATAAACTGAATGAGTCTGAAAAAATGGTTTCTTTCTTTAAGGAAACAAGTGTTTCTGTAGCTGAGACTAATCCTATTTTAGAATCTAAAGAAACGGCTCTTATTTCTCAAGGAGATAAAATGTTTAAAGTTTTTTCTAGGCCTCAAATCGATTTGGAAGATATTATGAAGTTTGAAAAGGTTAAGGAGTATGTAGCTGAAAATAATTTAGATCAAGAAATTTTAGAGCAAGCTGAAATTCAAGTTAAGTATTCTGGTTATATCGAAAAAGAAAGAAATAATGCTGATAAGCTTACACGATTGGAAGATGTGAAAATTCCAGAAAATTTCGATTATAATAAAATCAAATCGATGTCAATTGAAGCTAAACAAAAATTAGCTAAAATACGTCCTGTTACCATTTCTCAAGCTTCTAGAATTAGTGGAGTTTCTCCTAGTGATGTTTCGGTGCTTTTGATTTATATGGGCAGGTAGAGGATTTTTTTTATTGATTTTAGAGTTGCTTTATTGTTGTATAAATTTTCGATATTTTTAAATCATTTCAAGTTTTACTTTAAGTGATTTTTTTTGGATTTAAATTAATTTCGTAATTTGTATTTCAATGGCAATTTTTACTCTTTTGTTTTGTTTTTGAAATGGAACATATAATCTAATTTCTTTGATTTAAAATGATTTGTTCCACGTGAAACTACGGCTGTAATGCCTATATTTGTTGAATAAATGGTTTATATTTCTATTGAAAATGAAAATTGTCGAAGTAACGGGTTTAACTTTAGATCAGAAACAATCGTTGTTTGAACTTTGGAATTTGGAGTATCCAGAAAGTATTTGTTATAAGGTATTGTCCGATTTTGAATCTTATCTTGACGGACTTTCTAAAACAAATCATTTTTTATTGATAAATGATCAAAATCAATTGAAAGGTTGGGCATTTACTTTTTTTAGAGAAGAAGAAGATTGGTTTGCAATTATTTTAAATTCAAATATACACGGAAAAGGTTTTGGAACTTTTTTATTAAATGAATTGAAAATATCTAAATCAAATTTGAATGGTTGGGTAGTCGATCATCAAAATGATAAAAAACAAAATAAGGATACTTATTTTTCACCTTTAGATTTTTATATCAAAAATGGTTTTAAAGTTAACCAAAACATAAGATTGGAAAATAATTATATATCAGCTGTTAAAATCAGTTGGATAAGAGAATAGAAAGATTCTCATTGCATGATAGAATAAAAAAGAATTTCTTTTCAACTCTTTGTATAGAGTTGGATTTATTTATTTAAAAACACAAATGGACATTACAAACAAAAAACATTTTCTTACGGTTAAAGATTTTTCAGTTTCTCAAGAAGTTTTCGAGCTTTTTCATGATGAAGATTTAGATATGCTTATCACACATCCACAACCTAGTTTGGATGTTTTAGGAAAATACTATGAAAGTGTTGACTATATTTCACATACGGACTCCAAAAGATCCTTGTTTGAGAAGGCTTATCATTTTGTTAAAAATATAGCTTTAAAAAATAAACTCGATTTAATTAATTCCCATCAACCTTCAAAAGGTTTGATTTTGGATATTGGTGCTGGTACTGGAGATTTTTTAACTGTTGCACAAAAGGATGGTTGGAAAACAATAGGAGTAGAGCCTAGTGAAAAAGCTAAGTCTATTGCCAAAGGAAAAGGTGTTTCTTTTGTTGGAAACACTGTTGAATTGCAAAGCCATATTTTTGATGTAATTTCGATGTGGCATGTTTTAGAACACGTTCCTAATTTAGAAGAACAAATCAAAGAGTTGAAACGATTGCTTAAACCAAATGGAACTTTAATTATTGCAGTTCCTAATTTCAAATCTTTTGATGCAAAATATTACGAAAGTTTTTGGGCTGCTTATGATGTGCCTATTCATTTTTGGCATTTCTCAAAAACGGCTATTCAAAAATTATTTGCTATTGAGAATATGAAATTAGAAAAAGTGCTTCCAATGAAGTTTGATTCTTTTTATGTAAGTCTACTTTCTGAAAAATACAAAACAGGAAAAATGAATTATATTAAAGCCTTTATCATAGGTTTGCAATCGAATTGGAAAGCAAAACAAAAAATGGAATATTCATCGCATATTTACATCCTTAAAAACAACTAAAAAGCATTTTAAGCTATTTTAAAGCCTTATTTATGTTCTTTTTATAGCATTTATTAGAATTATTTTTTTTATCGATAAGAATTAAGCTGATGAGTTTGGTTTTAATAGCTTTTCCTGATTATTTTTATATATTTTAATAATTTTAATTTATTGCTAATTTTATAGTAGCATTTATAAAACTTTTTATCAATACTATCTATTTTTTTATATTTTTGTCATCATACTAAAAAAACTTGAAATACACCAAAATGAAGAAAGCATTATTATTTATCGCAATTTCAATATCACTTGTTTCTTGTGATAAAAAATCAGAAGTAAAAGAATTTAAAACAGCGTATGTAGATACAGCTGAATTGATGAAAGAATATACCGAGACTAAAGATTTAGAAGCAAAATATAAAGGGCAAGCTGCTGAAAAGGGAAGACAACTAGAAGCCGAAATTAGCAGATTCAAACAAGATGCTGCAAATTTTCAACGTAATGCTCAAGCAAATGGACAAGAATGGGCTCAAAAAAATGGCGCTGAATTGCAACGTAGAGAGCAACAATTAGCTCAGGCACAGCAAGGTTTGCAAATGCAATTACAACAAGAAAGTGGAAAAGAAATGGATTCTCTTGTAAAAGGAGTTAAAAAATTTATTAAGGATTACGGTAAAGAAAAAGGATATGATTATATCTACGGAACTGGTGATGCTGCTTCTGTTTTGTATGCTGAAGAAAAATATGATATTACAAAAGATATTGTAAAATTATTAAATGAAAAATACAAATCTGCTGCTAAAACAGAAGAAACTAAAAAGTAATTTCTTTTATAAAATATTTATAAAACCTTCATCTTGAATAAGATTGAAGGTTTTTTTGTTTATTTACTGAATTTTAAAGGACCTAAAATGACACACGTACAACATAGAAGTACTTTAGCAGAAGTTACATTCTCTTTTTGGATAATGAAAATTTGTGCTACTACACTAGGAGAAACAGCTGGTGATTTGTTTTCTATGACTTTAGATTTTGGGTATGCTATTAGTTCTTTACTTCTACTTGGATTTTTTCTTGTTTCTTTAATTATTCAATTAAAGTCCAAAAAGTATGATCCTATAAAATACTGGGCTGTAATTCTTGCAACTAGCACTGCAGGAACTACAATTTCTGATTTTATGGATCGAACATTAGAATTGGGTTATGCAAAAGGTTCTTTACTTTTAATTGGTTTATTACTTTTAACTTTAGCAATATGGTATTATAAAGAAAAATCGTTGTCCGTTACTACTATTACCAACTTGAATAGTGAATTGTTTTATTGGACGGCCATACTTTTTTCTAATACCTTAGGAACTGCATTTGGAGATTATTTAGCTGACAATTCTGGATTAGGTTTTTCTGGTGGCGCTATTTTTATAGGAATTTTATTATTATTAATAAGTTTGGCTTATTATTTTACAAAAATATCTCGCATTTTTTTGTTTTGGATCGCCTTTATTTTAACACGTCCTTTTGGCGCTACTTTTGGTGATTTATTAACTAAATCTAACTTAAAAGGAGGCTTTAACCTCGGAACAATTGGATCATCATTAGTTTTGTTTTTTATTCTTTTTATTTTAATACTTATTTCAAAAAATAAAATGGCTAAAAATATCGTATCCAAATAATTAATCATCATTTTAGCTTTTTCAATAGTATCACTTTTTAATTTATACGCCGAATGCAATCTTTATCTGAAGCCGCTTCTTATGCTCTCCGTTTTATCAATCAAACCCATCAATCTGTTTTTCTTACTGGAAAAGCAGGAACAGGTAAAACTACACTTTTAAAGGAAATCATCGCAACTACTCATAAGAATACTGTGGTTGTGGCTCCAACGGGTATTGCAGCGCTGAATGCTGGTGGGGTTACAATTCATTCTATGTTTCAATTGCCTTTTGGTGGATTTATTCCTGACAATTCTGCTCCCCAGTTTTCTGATACGACTAAGTTTGAAACCAAAGCTACTTTGCGTAGGCATTTTAAAATGAGTGGACAAAAACGCGCAGTCATTCGGAATATGGAATTGCTTATCATAGATGAAGTCAGTATGTTACGAGCTGATTTGTTAGATGCAATGGATTATATGATGCAAACCGTTAGAAGGAAATCGGCTCCTTTTGGTGGTGTCCAAGTATTATTTATTGGGGATTTATTACAGCTTCCGCCTATCATTCGAGATGATGAATGGCGTACACTTCGAAATTATTACAGAGGAAAATTCTTTTTTCATGCACATGTGATTCAGCAATTTCCACCATTGTACATCGAATTGTCTAAAATTTACAGACAAACCGATGATCGATTCATTTCTGTTTTGAATAATCTGCGGAATAATGAAATCACGCCGATTGATATTTTGATGCTGAACGAATTTGTTAAACCTAATTTTGATTTGAAATCCAATAAAGGTTACATTACCTTGACGACCCACAATGCCAAAGCCGATGTGATGAATGCGCAATCACTTGAAGACTTGGAAGGGAAGTTAACTACCTTTTTTCCTGAGATTACTGGTGATTTCCCTGAAAAAATATATCCAGTAGATCCCAATTTGCATTTAAAAGTAGGCGCTCAGATTATGTTTGTCAAAAATGATTTGTCGCTTGATAAAAATTATTTCAACGGAAAAATGGGTATTGTCAAAACAATGACCAGCAAAGAAATTTGGGTTCATTTTCCAGATGAAGATAAAACCATTGAAGTCGACAAGTACGAATGGCAAAATATTCGGTACACTGTAAACGAAATGACTAAGGAAATAGAGGAGGAGGTATTGGGTACATTTGTGCATTACCCGATCAAGTTGGCATGGGCGATTACCGTTCACAAAAGTCAGGGATTAACTTTTGACAAAGCTGCGCTCGATGTATCGCAAGTTTTCCTGCCTGGACAGGCTTATGTGGCATTATCACGTTTGCGTTCCTTAAACGGGCTTGTTTTGCTTTCTCCATTGCGAATGAATGGCATTTCAAACGATCAGGATGTGATGGATTACGCAGAGAACAAAGCCACTGAAGAAGCGCTTGCGAATGCCTTAAAACGAGAAACCAAGAATTTTATTCTGAACTATCTCAAAAACAGCTTTGATTGGAACGAGTTGGCACAAGAATGGCGCAATCACCAGTTCAGTTACAACGAAGATGCCGAAAACTCTGTAAAATATAAACATAAAGCATGGGTTCACAACCAAGCTGGAGTTATTTGGCAATTGTTAGAACCTTCTTCTAAGTTTTTAATGCAATTGGATCGATTGTTCCACAGTGAACAGTTGGAGTTCAGTCATATTTCAGATCGGATAAATGCTGCCTTTAATTATTTTATGGATCCGATGGACAAGTTGGTTTACGAAATCCTTTGGAAAATAGAAGAGGTAAAACGAATCAAAAAGGCCAAAGCTTTTTATGATGAATTAACCCTACTTGACGATTTGCAAACCAAAGCGGTACTTCAACTGATGAAAGCCAAATTAATGATGGCCACATTGGTAAAAGGTGAAACGATCTCTAAAGAAAAATTGACCTCCGAAGAAATAAAAAAGTACAAAGCCATAAAGATAGAACGCGTCATAGAAGATTTTAAAAAGGCGAATATTACTTTGATTGAGGACGAAAAAGATGCTGAACGTTACGCTCCCAAGAAATCAGCCAAAAAGGAACCCAAAAAATCTACTGTACAAGAAACTTACGAGCTTTGGTTGGAAAAGAAAACAGTTCAAGAAATTGCCACTATCCGCAAGTTTACCCAGGAAACCATTTTGTTACATCTCACCAAATTGATTCAATCTAAAACCATTAGGATTAATGAAGTATTTTCTGAAGAAAAAATAACGGCTCTGTCTGAGGCTTTTGCTGGTTACAAAGAGGAATCGGTTTCTCCCTTAAAAGAAAAATTCGGAGACCAATTTTCTTGGGAAGAGCTTAGAATGTTTAAAGCGAGTTTGAATGTATAAATTTTATAAATATTTTTTTTATTATAAAACGTGGAGACAGGTTATGGTAAACTTCTTTTATAAATTTAACTAAAGTAAAATAAAGTATTATAAATACAGTTCAAAATATGTAACAGTATAATTTATATTTCGTATTTCTAAAACCGAATTTAGGTCAAAATAAGTATGGATTGTTGAAATTACACTAATTATTTTAATTCAAAATAGGCATTGTGTCAAATATTGATGCAAAAAAATCACAAATATCCCCATTCAATAATGGTTCTATTTGTGATTTGATTATGTTGACTTTATTTAATTTTCTATAAAGATTGAATTAATATCCAAGCTTCTGGATTATCTGATGTTGTAATTGTATTTTTTTCTTTTTCTGCTTCTGCAAAAGTAGAATAACTGCCATATAAAACAGGATATAATCCATTTTTATTAATACCCAAAACTCGCGCTTTAAAACCTTTTGCTATTAATTGATTGTATCTTTTTTGTGCGTTTGCTTCACTTCTAAAAGCTCCCGCCATAATGTGATACGGTAATTTTGTTACTTCTTTATTCGATTTTAAAGAAAGTGTTACTGCTGGTATTGGAGTTTTGATAAAGAAAGTTGCTTCTTGAATCTTGTTCTGTACTTGTTTTTGAACCGCAGTTTCTACCAAAATGGTTTCGGAAGCGATTCTGTTTTGATACATAGGATAAGCAATAGTTCCAGCAACACTTAATCCCAAAACCAAAATGGCTGCATACTTGATATATGGATTTGATTTTTTAGTTTCGGTATCTGGAATAAAATTGAAAAGTGATTTTTCTTCTTCGACAATTGCAGTAGTTATCTCTGAAATTGTTGTGTTTTTTATCACTTCTAATTCTCTTTTAACTTTTGGTGAAACAAAAGAAGTTAATCCAAATGATTCTGACAAATAGTTAGTTTGCTCATTTGGAGTAAAATGCAAGTTATTTTCACTAGTAAGACTTATAACTCCAATATTTTTTATCGAAATAGAATTATTTTCTTGTAATGCTTTTTTCCAATTTAAAACTTCATATTCTATAGCACTTACAGCATAATCGTAAGATGTTTTTTCAGCTTGTGCTATATGATTGGCCAATAATCCGTCATTGTTTTTTAAATAACTATTAAACGAAATCATCTTTTTTGGCGGAAAAAAGGAATTTGAATTTTCTATCAATTGAGCCGATTGGATTTCGGTCAAAAAAGCTCCAAAACCTGGAACGGTTACACATTGGTAACGGTATAAAAGTTGCGCGATGTATAGTTCGATTTTCATAGTAACAAAGTTATACAACCAAAATAGTTATCAAAATTTTATTCACAATTTTTATTAACAATTTGCATTGTTTTACAAATCAATTCATTGCAATTTCATTACTCCTTTATCCTATAAATTAAATTCTACTATTTTCATTTTTATTCTTACTTTATATTGTTTTTGAATTGAATTTATCTGAATATCTATTTAATAGTGATTAAAAAAAATTTATGGAATCAAAAATAAGTAGTATAATTGTAAGATATGTCAGAAGAAAATATATTTTATTTATTGGCTTTACTCCGAATTGAAGGAGTAGGGGATATTATGGCCAAAAAACTGCTTACCCATTTTGGTACTGCCGAAAAAGTTTTGAATGCCAAGTCGGATCAACTCGCCGCTATTGACGGTGTAGGAACAGTTTTGCTAAAAAATTTTAAAGACAAAACTATTTTTGAAAAAGCGAAACAGGAACTTGATTTTATTCAAAATAATAACATTGAAGTGCATTCTTTTCTAGAGGAAAAATATCCAGATCGATTGAAACATTGTATTGATAGTCCTGTTTTATTATTCACCACAGGAAATATTAATTTAAAAAACCGAAAAATAATAAGTATTGTCGGTACACGACAAATTACGTCATATGGTACCGAATTTTGCCGAAAATTGATAGAAGATTTGGCACCATTGGATCCAATAATTGTAAGTGGTTTTGCTTATGGAGTTGACATTGTGGCACATCAACTGGCAATGGATCATAATTTACAAACCATTGGTGTTGTGGCTCATGGTTTGAACCAAATTTATCCAAAACCACACAAAAAGTATGTTGCCAAGATGGAACAAAATGGAGGTTTTATGACTGAGTTTTGGAGTTCCTCTAATCCAGATAAAGAGAATTTTGTTCGTAGAAACCGCATTGTTGCCGGAATGACCGAGGCAACAATCGTCATCGAATCCGCTGATAGAGGTGGTTCACTCATTACCGCCAATATGGCTAATGATTATAACAGGGATGTTTTTGCGGTACCAGGACGTATTACCGATAAATACAGTCAGGGCTGTAATAATTTAATTAAAACCCAAAAAGCAAATGTATTAACTAGTGCTGCTGACTTAATTTATATGCTGAATTGGGATATTGAGCAAGAAACCAAATCCATACAAAAACAATTGTTTGTCACCCTTGATGATGACGAACAAAAAGTATATGATTATCTTATGAAATCAGGCAAAGAACTGATGGATATCATTGCCCTGCATTGTGATTTTCCTATTTACAGGATTTCTGGATTACTACTCAATATGGAGTTGAAAGGAGTGATACGACCATTGCCAGGTAAAATGTTTGAGGCGATTTGATTTTTGATTTTAGATTGCAGAATGTAAATTCTAGATTTGCACAGTTTCAAATTGTTATTCTAAAATTACTCGAATCGCAAAGTGTTGTGACTTTGTAGAGTTTATATAAATTGTTGAGCAGGAGAGACTTCGAAGAGACTAATAGAACTAAATATTTTTTCATTTTGATTTGATTAATAAAATTAATACGAGAGGAATAATTGAAATAAGTAAATAGATACCTGAAACAGCATCAATCATTGACTCTTTTATATATTGTTTATCCTCTAAAAATACATTATCATTAATTCTATTTCTTAATACTTCTAAAATTTTTACTTTTTTATTATTTATTTCTTGGTAGGAAGTATCATTTAGTATGGCAGAGTTTTTATAATTACAAATCATTTCTTGTTTAAATTTCGAGTGCAATAAATGACCTTTAATTACTGTATTGTCAGTGTAAGTTGTAGTTGATCTATGACTTGGAGACGCGTGTATTTCAATATATGCGGTATCAACTACAAAAAAGTCTTTTGCCAAATATTTATCTTGATTGTAAAGAGCTAGGCCATTTTGAAAATTTTTTTCAAAACCTTGTTTAACATTTCCATCAATATATCCATGTACTATTTCTGAAATAGATATAAGTAATGAAATAGCCAGATGTACTAACAATATAATTTTAATTATCTTATGTTTTTTAAAAAAAGCATTATTATTTATTTTCATTTGATTAAAATTTTATTGTGTATTCATATTTATCCCCCAATCGTATTACTTCGTCAGTTCACTTCGTTTGTGCGAAAATCCGCCTTCGTATAAATTACCTACAAGGTTCGAAAAAACCTTGTAGGAACCAAAAAATTAAATTCAGCCAAAAAAATTGCAGATGCTTTAGACAACATCTGCAATCTTAAATCGTTTATCAAAAATCGTTATTTTAAAGCCTTAAAAAGGATCTCGACAGGGTGAAATGCTTTTCGGCTTGTTCCGTCGCTTATTTGGTGTCTACAGCTGGTTCCAGAGGCAGAAATTAACGTAGCTTCTTCTTCGGAGCGGATGGTTGGAAATAAAACCAATTCTCCAATTTTCATCGAAATGTCGTAATGCTCTTTTTCATATCCAAAAGATCCTGCCATTCCGCAACAGCCACTTGGGATATTGAGAACAGTATAATTTTTGGGCAACATCAGGATTTTCTTTAATGGTACCAATGAAGACAAGGCTTTTTGGAAACAGTGACCGTGCATACGAACTCTTTCTTGAGTTTCCGTAAATGAATCCGAAGTGATGCGTCCTTCATCCAATTCTTTGGCTAAAAATTCTTCGATTAGCATGGCTCTGTTCGAGAATGCTTTGGCTTTTTCTTTCCATTCACCACGACACAAATCAGGATATTCATCACGGAATGATAATATTGCCGAAGGTTCAATTCCAATCAAAATGCTATTTTGGGGTATTTCTTTGGCGAAAGCCTGAACATTCTTTTCAGCGATTTCTCTGGCTTCTTTCAGCATTCCTTTTGAAAGATAGGTTCTTCCGCTGATGCCAATTTCGGGAACAACCACTTCATAACCCAAACGATTAAAGAGCTTTACTGCAGTTTGACCTATTTCGACATCATAGAAATTAAGGAATTCATCGTTGTACAAATACACCTTTCCTTGGATTAAATTCCCCGTTTGTCTGTAGCTTTTGAACCATTTATCAAAAGTAATTTTGTGCATTAACGGCAATGATCTTTCAGTTGCAAAACCAGTCGAACGTTTCATTAAGTTTCCTATAATTCCTTTCGAACCAAAATTATACAACCATGGTACCGATGCAAATAATTGATTGATTTTTGGAGTGTTACCAATTAATTTGGAACGGAATTTCACTCCATTTTTATCATGGTATTGTTGTAAGGTTTCGGCTTTTAGCTTTGCCATGTCGACATTCGAAGGACATTCGGATTTACATCCTTTGCAGCTCAAACACAAATCCATTACTTCGATCAAACCTTCATCATTAAATTTATTTTTTTGTGTAGAGTTGTTAATGGTTTCTCTCAGAATATTGGCTCTCGCACGTGTAGTATGTTTTTCATCACGTGTCGCCATATAACTTGGACACATGGTTCCGCCACTTTTCTCAGTTTTTCGGCAATCCCCAGATCCGTTGCACATCTCGGCAGCACGTACAATACCGTTATGCTCAGAAAAATCAAAATAGGTTTCTGGCATCGGAGTTTCCTGACCCGGTTTATATCTCAAACTGGAGTCCATTGGTGGAGTATTCACAATTTTTCCTGGATTAAAAATGCCCCAAGGATCCCAAGTATTTTTTACTTGTATGAACATTTGGTAGATTTCTTCTCCCAACATTAGCGGAATAAATTCACCTCGAAGTCTTCCGTCGCCGTGTTCCCCACTTAGAGAACCTTTGTATTTTTTGACCAAATGGGCGATATCAGTCGCAATAGTTCTGAATAAAGCTGCGCCTTCTTTGGTTTTTAAGTCAATAATTGGACGAAGGTGTAATTCTCCTGTGGCAGCATGCGCATAATGCACACAACTTAGATTTCGTTCTTTTAAAATGGCATTAAAATCTTCGATAAAATCAGGTAAATCATTAACATCAACAGCAGTATCCTCAATAACGGCAACGGCTTTGGCATCACCAGGAATATTAGACAATAATCCCAATCCTGCTTTTCTCAGATTCCAAACTTTATTGGTGTCTTCTCCCCAAACAATCGGGAAGTGGTAACCAAGGTTTTTGGAACGCATCAGTTCTTCCATTTCTTGGGCGGCCTGAATAATTTCTTCTTTTGAGTCCCTTAAAAATTCAACAACCAAAATCGCCTGTGGATCGCCTTCCACAAAGAATCTATTTTTGCTTTGCTCGATATTTTCTTTAGTACATTCAAGGATATAATGGTCGATTAACTCAACACTGTCCGGCTTGAATTTCAAAGCTTCCAAGTTGGCTTTTAGCGATTCGTTGATGCTATTGTGGTGTACACAGACCAAACCAGCGAAAGGTTTTAAAGCATCAACTAAATTCAGTTTTATCGCTGTCGAAAAGAACAATGTCCCCTCGGAACCTGCGATTAATTTGCAAAAATTAAATTTTTCGGTTGGATCGCCAAAAGGTTGACTATCGGCCAGCAAATCCAAGGCGTAACCTGTGTTTCGTCTTGGAATGGATTTTTTAGGATAATTTTCGTCGAATAATGCTCTGTTTGCTTGTGAGCCTAATATTTCTTTAGTTTGAACATAAATTGCTTGCTCTAATGGACTTACTACATTTATTCCGTTGCATTTGTCTTCAAATTCGGCAGTGGTCAATGCGCCAAAAGTGACTTCGTTTCCATCAGCCAAAAAACCTTTAATTTCAAGCAAATGTTCCCGAGTGGAACCATAAATAACGGATCTCGCGCCACAAGCATTATTTCCGACCATTCCGCCAATCATACAGCGATTACTGGTAGAAGTTTCGGGGCCAAAAAATAGTTTGTATGATTTTAAGTGTAAATTCAGTTCATCTCGAATCACTCCAGGTTCAACCCAACATGATTTTTCTACGGAATCAACCGAAAGTATTTTGGTGAATTCTTGTGAAATATCTACCACGATTCCATTTCCTACCACCTGTCCCGCAAGAGAAGTTCCTGCAGCACGTGGAATAACACTGCTTTTGTTTTCTCTGGCAAAAGTGATAATTTTTTGAATATCTTCCTTTGTTTTCGGAATGGCTACCGCTAACGGCATTTCTTTATAAGCGCTTGCATCAGTTGCGTAAAGTGTACGCATCGTATGGTCGTACAATAACTTCCCTTCTAATTGCTTTTCAAGATGTTCAAGCTTCATTTTATTTTTGATTTTAGATTAACCCTGACAGTTATCGAGGTTGATTTTTGATTTCTTGTGACGAATATCTTTATTATAAAAATAAGCAGCAATTAATTTTACCATTTAAGCCATATAAGCTTTTTGATACTTTGCTAAAATTAGTGGTTAAAAAAGTTCATATAATTTAAAAATGTTATTAAACATTTTTTCTTAAATGAACTTTGATTCGACTTAATTTAAATAAAAACTTATATGACTTATATGGTTTATAATTTTATTTGATAAAGTGCTGTTATCTAATGAATTAATCAACAATCATTAATAAAGAATTCTATATCGAATGGTATTAGGAATCTTTTTTAATTTTTTCTCCAATTCTTTGTTATGGAAATTATCAATGTCGGTAATTACATAACCCAAAGTTTCATTGGTTTTAAGATATTGACCCAAAATATTGTTGTCATACTCTAAAAGAATATTGTTGATTTGAGCCAATATACCTTTCACATTTTCATGAATGTGCATGATTCTGTGGGCACTTTGCAGTTCAGGAAGCTGTATTTCAGGAAGATTTACACTTCCATAAGTCGTACCAGTATTGATATAATTAATAATTTTGTTGGCCACATAATGTCCAATGTCTTCTTGCGCTTCTTCGGTACTACCTCCAATGTGGGGTGTTAAAATTACGTTTGGCATTCCTTGTAATTCAGACACAAAAGGTTCCGTATTGTCTTTAGGTTCATAAGGGAAAACATCTACAGCCGCACCATGAATTTTACCGCTTTTTAGGTTCGCACTTAGAGCTTCAATATCTACTACATGACCTCGAGAAAGGTTCAAAAAGATAACGCCAGGTTTCATGTATTCAAATGCTTCTGCATTTATTAAATTTTTATTGCTGGCGCGTCCGTCAACGTGTAAAGAAACCACATCCGAAAGGGCTAATAATTCTTTCAAAGAAGAACATTTTTTAGCATTTCCAAGTGCCAATCTGTCTACAGCATCATAAAAATAGACTTTCATTCCTAACGCTTCTGCAATAATTGAAAGTTGAGATCCAATACTTCCGTACCCAACTAATCCTAATTTTTTGCCTCGAATTTCGACACTATTGGTGGCCGATTTGTCCCAAACACCAGCGTGCATCAATTTGCTTTTTTCAAAAGTATTACGAACTAACATAATAATTTGTCCCAAAGCTAATTCTACAACAGAGCGCGTATTGCTATAAGGTGCATTAAAAACAGAAATCCCTTTCATGCTACAAGCATTAAGATCTACTTGATTGGTACCAATACAAAAAGTTCCAATAGCATGTAATTTTTTAGCATGTTCTAAAACTTTGGCCGTTACATTGGTTTTGGAACGAATTCCAAGAATAGAAACTCCTTTTATTTTTTCAATTAATTCTTCTTCATTCAAAGCGCCTTTAAGTGTTTCTACATTGTATCCTTCGTGTTCGAAAATTTTAACAGCATCTTCGTGTATGTTTTCCAATAACAAAACATTAATTCTGTTTTTTGGATAGGAAACCGAAGCTTTATACGAAAGTTCATAAAGAATTTCATCCAATGAAGGAGCTATTTGGCTGGCTTTTTCTATTACAATTTTTCTACTTACATTTTCGGTAAAAGCAAAAAATTGGGAAACGGCGCCACCTTCCAAAGTTTCATAATCGGTATAGCCATCACCAATCATTATGGCTTCTCCCTTCAGGTTTAAGGATTTTATCTTCTTTACTTTTCCTTGGTTTTCGCACAATTCATCCTTTTCATCAAATCCAATAATATTTCCATCGTGATCAAATTTGAACGTATTGGCCAAAACGTGTTCTGGTTTGATTCCATATTCTTGAACAATTGGGATAATAATTTCCTTAAAACCGTTTGAAATGATATAAATATGATCGGAGTGTTGTTTGAAAAAAGTTCTATTTCGAATCACCGATGCGGTTACTTTCTTTTTCAATTCTTCAATTACTGCACCTATGTGATCTCTATTAGCCTGTAATAATTGGATTCTTTGAGTCAAAGATTCTTTCAAGGACAATTTACCTTCCATCCCAAGGTCGGTTAATCGTTGAATTTCACTTAATATTTGAACTCCTGCTGCACTATCTTTATAAATTACTTCACATAATACATCTAGCGCTTCGACTTTCATAAAAGTACTGTCAAAATCGAATATAAATGTTTCCTGATTTTCTGTCATCTTTTTACTGTTTTTCACAAATAGAAGTTATTTGTCAATTTTTTTTCAAAGATAGCCTCTCTATTGGTTTTGTGAAAATATATTGGTATAATACTGGCCAGTTTAACGAGAATTGAGATTATTGTTATAAATTATCTCTTTAGTTGGGTAATTTTAAATTTAAACCCCAAAAATCAATTTTAAATTTTGTTTTATTTATTTTAAAATTGATAAAGCTTTGTGCGTTTTCTTATTAATAGAGCGATATTTCTTAAAAAAACAATAACTTGTCATTATTCTTCATGCAAAACAAAGAATTTGACAAGTTATTGAGCTGTTTTTGGATGTTTAATTTTGCAATTTTACATCGGTACTTTCAAAAATTTTATCGGCAGAGGAAGTGACAAAACCCTGGTATAAATTCCCGTCAGGCAATGCGTAACGCAAAGCAAATTCGTAATAACAAGATGGGATTTCAAAAGAACCTTCTTCGAAGTTTATGGTACATAAATCAGCCAAAGTGCTGGATTGTTCTAATAATTGCTCAGGAGTTCCTTTGATTTTCCCGCCAGAAGCATTTAATTTCCACCCTTTTTCTTCCAAGAAAGTGTTTAATTCTTCCAGTTTTTCAAAATGCTTTAAGGCGTTGACATTGATGGTAAAGTGATTGGCACGGAATCCATACACGTACATCCAAGCCGCATATTCAGATTCTTCTAAAAACGTTTTGTAAATCGCTTGTGAATTCGATTTCCAAATCACACCATTCAATACTAGTTCGGGATTAGTAAAATCTTTTTGGTAGCAATCGTTCAAAATTGTTTTTACGGTTTTCTGTAGTTCTGGAGAACATTTTTCCAACTCCAATTCGGAGATAAAAATTCTTGGTGCATTGGTATCTGAAGTATGTTCGTAATGTTTGGCATATAGTTTTTTGGATTCGAAAACATATTCTCCACGCGCTTCGTAACCAACTTCCAAAAAAGGTTTTTCTAAAACCGAAATATCAACGCGTGGGTCATTAAAAGTACGGATTGCAATATGATCATTTTGAATCGTTTCGCCTTTTTCTTCCAGTAAAGCATGTATTTTTTTTGCAGATGGGGTTATTTCAGCATATTGCTCCCATAGTTTCGAAAGTAGTTGATTTTTGTCCATTTCTGTCTGTGTTTTTATATTGTAATAATGACACAAAACTAGATACAAATATGTTAAACTAACATATTTATAATTCGATTATTTATAAATAGACATTTTTGATTAATAATTATGTAATTTTGACATTTTAAAAAGCGTTTTTGGCTTTAGAATTGTCAATGTTATAGTTTTCAACCCATTATTTAAGTCATGGTAAACACCAAAAACAACGAAAATACGGATTATTTAGACCAAGAAATCATCAAAAAGTTGAGTGAGAACGGGAGAATCCCTTATTCTGAACTGGCTAAAGAATTAAAAGTATCCAATTCGTTGGTGCATTTACGGGTAAAAAAATTGCAGGAATCGGGCGTGATAGCTGGATTCTCAGTAAAATTGAATGCCAAAGCAAACGGTTTCGAAACCATTACCTATACTGGAATTGCTACCAAAGAAGCGCGTTTTGCCTATTCAATAGCCGAGCAATTAAAACTGATTCCAGAGATTGTGGAATGCCATTGGGTTTCGGGTAAATATGCTTTGTTTATAAAAATTGTAGCGGCAAATAACGAAGAGCTACGCAAAATAATCTACGAACAAATTCATATTATTGAAGGAGTGGGAGGAACGGATTCTTTTATTTCTTTTGGGTCAGCTTTTGAGAAAAACTTGCCGATACAGTAGCTTCTATAAATAGCAATTGCACTAAGTTTTACGGATTGATTCGTGAAACTTAGTGCAATTTGTGTTTTTCTTAATTTTTTGGAACTAAAGAATACTATTTTCCTCTTCAATAAGTTCCTTTTTTTCTACTATAAAAAAGAGAAAAGTACCGATTGTTAATGTAATAATACTCAGTAACCAGAGAAAATAACCCAATTCTAAAGATAAAATTTTTGCTAGTGAACCACTTTCAGATCCAAGTATTTCAGTCCAAAATGAAAAACTAATTGCCAAAAGTAAAGCTATACAACTTAAAACAATTGCTTTTCGATCCTTTCTTTGGAGCATAATTATTGCATATAAACACAAAGGATTTGCAAGCCAAATAATTTCCTCCAATAATCCTCCACCAAAAAAAGCGATGCTTCCTGTTAGTAAGTAACTTATGGAAGATGAATCCTGAGATTCTCCATGGTAATATATTTTTACTGCATTTTGAGTTAAAGAAATAAAGAACAGAAGCAAGCTGACATTTATGGTTATACTCTTAATTCTTTCTGATTCCATTTTTTGACTTTATGTTTTGATAGCTTGATTGTTATTTGACTTCAAGTAGTTCTTTAAACCTCAAATCCCAATTTCTCTCTAACTCTATTCAAAACACCTGTGGCAACAGTACTTGCTTTTGCAGCTCCTTTTTTCAATAAGGCATCTACTTCCGGAAGATTGTTGATATAATAGTTGTATTTTTCTCTTTCGGTTTTAAATTTTTCAACGATCAATTCAAACAACGCTTGTTTGGCGTGACCATATCCGTAATTACCGCCTAAATAATTGGCTCTCATCGCTTCGATTTGACTTTCGTCTGCCAATAATTTATACAAAGCAAAACAATTACAAGTATCCGGATTTTTTGGAGCTTCGAGGGGTGTGCTGTCCGTTTCAATGCTCATGATTTGTTTGCGCAAAGCTTTATCATCCAAAAATATATTGATGAAATTATTAGCAGATTTACTCATTTTTCCGCCATTAGTTCCAGGAATCAGCATACTGTCTTCTTGGATTTTGGCTTCTGGAATCACAAAAGTTTCTCCCATTTGGTGGTTGAAACGGGAAGCTACATCGCGAGTGATTTCCAAATGCTGCAACTGATCTTTTCCAACTGGAACATATTCGGCATCGTATAACAAAATATCGGCTGCCATTAACATTGGATACGAAAATAAACCGGCATTAACATCTTCCAACCGATCCGCTTTGTCTTTGAACGAGTGTGCCAATGTCAAACGTTGAAAAGGGAAAAAACAACTCAAGTACCAAGACAACTCAGCAGTTTGTGCCACATCTGATTGGCGGTAGAAAACGACTTTTTCGATATCCAAACCGCAGGCCAACCAAGCGGCAGCAGTACTATAGGTATTGGCTCTTAGTGTTTCCCCATTTTTTATTTGTGTAATTGAATGTAAATCGGCTATAAAAAGGAAAGATTCGTTTTCTGGTTTATTCGACAGTGCGATTGCAGGTATAATTGCGCCCAATAGGTTTCCCAAATGCGGTGTTCCAGTACTTTGAACGCCAGTAAGTATTTTTGCCATTTTTAGTTTTTTAAATCTCGTATGATTGTAAGGTAATATAATATTTTATTGCAAAGTTAATTCTTTTGCTAAATTTTCCGCAAGTTTCCTTACTTTTGGCTCCATCAAATGTGCATATTTTTAAATGGGTGATTACAATTATCTATATTTTGCAACTAGATACTTGATAAATTTCAGTAGGAACAAGTAAGCAATTGTATGTGACCAATAAATAACTATTACAAACAACACATGAAAAGTATAAAAAAGATATTTTGGGCCGTTTGGCGGATTTGGTTTTATGTAGTCATGCTCATACCAATCCTAATTATGTTGCCTTTTTTGGTGGCTTCTATATTAACGGAAAGCGGCTATCCTTATTTTTTTAAAATGTCTCGTATTTGGGCAAAATGTGTTTTGTTTGGAATGGGTTTTTATTATAAAGTAGAGAAGATTCAAAAATTGGATCGTAACAAAAGTTATATGTTTGTGGCCAATCACACTTCTATGTCAGACATTATGTTGATGCTTGCAGTAGTTGATAATCCTTTTGTTTTTGTTGGAAAAATGTCGCTTGCTAAAATTCCGTTATTTGGTTTTTTCTACAAGAGAACTAGCATATTGGTTGATAGAAGTTGTTCTAAGAGTAGAATGGAAGTATTCAATGAAGCTCAAAAAAGAATCGACCGTGGATTGAGTATTTGTATTTTTCCCGAAGGAGGAGTTCCTCACGATGAGTCTATTTTGTTAGACACCTTCAAAGATGGAGCGTTTCGTTTGGCGGTAGAACATCATTTGCCAATTGTACCGCTTGTTTTTCCAGACAATAAAAAAAGGTTGTCGTATACGTTTTATAGTGGTAGCCCAGGGATTATGCGGGTTAAAATTTTACCCACTGTAGCTACCGTTTCTGAAACTGGTGAACCATTGGAAAGGAAAGAAGTGCGAGAAAAAGTTCGAAATATAATCTACAATGAGTTAGTAGAATTTGAAAAACTAGATAATCGAGATAAATAAAAAAAGACCGCAATTTGCGGTCTTTTCTGTTTTTATGCGTTAGCCAATTCTTTAATGTGATTTTTAATTTTCACTTCCAGTTCATCTGCTAATTCTGGATTGTCTTTGATCAATGATTTTACTGCATCACGACCTTGTCCCAGTTTGGTTTCACCGTAACTGAACCAAGAACCCGCTTTTTTGATAATTTCAAATTCTACCGCAAGATCTAGTATTTCTCCTGTTTTAGAAATTCCTTCACCATACATGATGTCAAATTCGGCCACTTTAAACGGTGGAGCTACTTTGTTTTTAACCACTTTTACTTTAGTTCGGTTACCCAATACATTCTCACCATCTTTAATTTGAGTAGATCGGCGAATATCCAAACGTACCGAAGCATAAAACTTCAAGGCATTACCACCAGTAGTCGTTTCTGGATTTCCAAACATTACTCCAATTTTCTCTCTTAATTGGTTAATGAAGAAAACCGTACAGTTTGTTTTGCTAATTGTTCCGGTTAATTTTCTTAAGGCTTGAGACATCAAACGTGCGTGTAGACCCATTTTGGAATCTCCCATTTCACCTTCAATTTCACTTTTTGGAGTCAATGCAGCAACCGAGTCAATTACCACAATATCAATAGCTCCTGAGCGAATTAAGTTTTCGGCAATTTCAAGTGCTTGTTCCCCATTATCCGGTTGTGAAATGATTAGGTTTTCGATATCAACGCCTAATTTTTCAGCATAATTTCTATCAAATGCATGTTCCGCATCGATAAAAGCAGCTATTCCGCCGGCTTTTTGCGCTTCAGCAATTGCGTGAAGTGTTAATGTTGTTTTACCAGATGATTCTGGTCCATAGATTTCTATAATTCTTCCTTTTGGATAACCACCAACTCCCAAAGCCAAATCGATTCCCAAAGACCCTGAAGAAATAGTTTCTACTTCTTCAATGGCTTTATCTCCCATTTTCATTACAGTTCCTTTTCCGTAGGTTTTATCTAACTTGTCAAGTGTAAGTTGTAATGCTTTTAACTTAGCTTCTTTTTCTGAACCGCTTTTTTCTTTCATCTCTATTTCTTTTGTTTATTCTGGTTTTCCTTTATTTTATTCAAAATATTGGATCGGTTTAATTTAATTTTCGTAAAAATACTTCTTTTTTTTGAAGTAGCAAAAGTTGTTTTTTTTATTATCAATAAGTATTTTTTTCATTCATCGGGAGTCCCCATTTTGTCTGAATATCATTTATTTTCGTAGTAGTTGGTTGTCTCTTTTAAAAAATATTTTAGGGTTGTTGCATTTTTAATTGTTTAAAGATTGACTTTGCAAATTGAGTTTTGAAAATGTTTTGTTACAAATAACAAAGAAGTATTTTCTGTATAATCGTAACCCGTTTTTTTGTAAAAATGAAACTTTCTTAACACTTTATAATCTTTCTATATCTCAAAATTTAAAAATATCGCTTTTTAGGACAGTGAACTTTATACTATATTGGGTATGTTATTTTTTTGAAAATATGAATAATTAGGTGTATTCAAAATTTAACTTAAAGTACTTTTACATACAAATTACTCGCAATTTTGTTCGAAATGGTCATTTCTGCATCATTTATTTTTATTTTCAAAGATAAATCAAAAGTTTCCTTTGCTAGAATTTCAATTTTTGTTCCCAAACCAATTTGTTGTTTGTCCAGGTATTTCAAGAAATCGGAAGAATTGTCTTTGACTCCTACACAAATTCCTGTCTGATTAATTTGCAATTCCGATAACAATTGTTTTTCGATCGCTACAATGCGTCCATGTGCATCTGGAATGGGATCGCCGTGTGGATCTTCGGTTGGATTTCCTAAAAAATCATCCAGTTTATTGATTAGCTTTTCAGATTTAATATGTTCAAGCTGTTCCGCTATATCATGTACTTCATCCCAAGAGAAATCGAGTTTGTCTACCAGGAATACTTCCCATAATCGGTGTTTTCTAACAATCATTTTGGCGGCAAGTTTTCCCTTATCTGTGAGAGATACGCCTTGGTATTTTTTGTAATTAACTAAATCTTTTTCGGCCAATTTCTTCAACATATCGGTTACTGAGGAAGCTTTGGTTTCCATCATTTCCGCAATGGCATTGGTACTCACCTCACTATTAGCGCTAGTAGTAAGATGGTATATGGATTTTAAATAGTTTTCTTCTGAGAAAGTCATTTGAATTGTGATTGAAGATTTTAGAATTTAAATTTCAGATTGGCAATTGAAATTAATTTTTGACAATCAACAAAGGTATGGTTATCTTGTGTCTCAAGCGGTCAACGGTTGTGCCAAAAAGTAAATCTTTCATGCCTGTATGCCCGTGAGTTCCCATAATTAAAATATCAAAATCGCCTTTGTTTACTAATTTCGGAATTACTTTATTGGGCTTTCCGAACCCTAATAAAGTTTTGACATGAAATCCTTTTTCTCGGAACATCAATTTATATTCGAGTAATAAGGTTTCATCAATTGTTGTTTCGTGATCATCAATTTGTTTGCCATACATCAGAGCACCAACAGATTCAACCACGTGAATTAAGGTGTATTTTGCCTCTTTTCCTCCCATTTTGAAAGCATAGTTAATCGCATTTTCATCTGCAAACGAAAAATCAACTGTAATTGCTATGTTTTTGTTATCATGAACAGAAGTTTCTGTAAATTTTAAATTCATATCATGTGGCGAATGGTTCTCAATATTCAACTTAGCTTTCGAAATGAATGGTTTTATTACAATATAAAGCAACAAAAATAAAAAACCAAGTGCCAAAGGAACAACTGTTAACCACAGAATTATTGGGTTTTCAGAGGTTTCCAACCATCCTTGAATTTCTGAATATACCAGTTTAGCATTCAGCGAAACGATGATTATCGCAATTAGCCAAGCAGCAACTTGGGTTACTTTACCAATGTGAAAACCTTTCATTTTGGATTTATCACTTACAAAATGTATCAATGGAATAATGGCAAAACCCAATTGTAAACTCAATACAACTTGACTAAGAACCAATAATTTTCCAGTAACACTTTCTCCATAAATTAAAATAATAACCACAGCTGGAACGATCGCAATCAAGCGTGTTATAATGCGTCTTACCCAAGGCTGTATTCTAAGATTTAAATACCCTTCCATGACAATTTGTCCCGCCAATGTGCCTGTTACGGTTGAACTTTGTCCCGCAGCAATCAAAGCTACTGCAAACAATATTGAAGCCCATTTGGTACCCAGTAAAGGTTGTAGAAAACGGTACGCATCTTGAATTTCGGCTACTTCATGCATTCCGTTTTTGTAAAATGTGGCAGCAGCCAATATCAAAATCGCAGCATTTACAAAAAAAGCTAAATTTAAAGCAATTGCTGAATCGATAAAATTGTATTTTAAGGCTTGTTTGATACCAACATCGCTTCGGCTAAATTTTCGAGTTTGTACTAATGAGGAATGTAGGTACAAATTGTGGGGCATTACCGTAGCACCAATAATTCCAATAGCGATGTAAAGCGCTTGTTCATTTGGTATCGAAGGAATTAAACCATAAAGAACTTTCCCCATCTCTGGTTGGGCAAAAAACATTTCGAATACGAATGAAAGTCCAATTATTAACACCAAAACAATGATAAAGGCTTCCATTTTTCGAATCCCTTTATTAATTAAAAAAAGCAATAAAAAAGTATCCAGTACCGTTATAATAACAGCATCTATTAACGGAATATTAAATAGTAAATTGATCCCGATGGCCATTCCTAAAACTTCTGCTAGATCACAAGCGGCAATAGCTATTTCTGCAAGAATATAAAGAATGTAATTAATAAATTTAGAATACGTTTCTCGGGAGGCTTGCGCCAAATCACGCTGGGTAACGATTCCTAAACGAGCACTTAAACTTTGTAAAAGCAACGCCATTAAATTACTCATTAACAAAACCCACAATAAGGCATACCCAAATTGACTTCCACCTGCTATATCGGTAGCCCAATTTCCTGGATCCATATACCCCACACTTACCAGATAAGCAGGCCCGAAAAAGGCCAGTATTTTTTTGAAAACAGTTTTTTTATTTTGAGTTGACACCGATTGGTTTACTTCTTCTAGAGATTTGCTCATTTTTAATAGTTTAAAAAGCAAATGTATACATTTGTTTTATATTAATTAATTTATTTTTAGTTTTGTCTAAAAATAAATATAATATCCGACTAAATGAAAACTAATATTCTATTTTTCGCGTTTTTTATACTGTTTGTCAATCCTTCATACACTCAGGATATGACTTCAATTCAAACTGACCGACCGGATCAAACAGAATGTCCATTTATAACGCCAAAACATTATTTTCAGATTGAAAGTGGTTTTTCTTATGAAAAAGGGCATGATGATTCCAATGAAATAATTGCACAATCTTTTTTAACGAGATTTGGGATAAATGATTTTTTTGAGTTGCGATTAATAACAGAATTTGTCAATATTAATGAATATTCAAACAGATATTCAGGAATAAATCCCATTTTGATTGGTTTTAAAACAAGACTTTTGAAGGAGAATGGAATTATTCCAAACACTTCTTTAATTGGTCATTTAGGGATTCCAAAAGCAGCTTCATCTGATTATAAGGTAAACAATTACTATCCTGAATTCCGTTTTACCATGCAGCATACTATTAACGCGAAACAATCACTCAGTTATAATCTTGGAGCCGAATGGAACGGTCTGTCCAGTAATCCAACTTATATTTACACCTTAACAACTGGTTATTCTTTTACAGATAAAATGGGAGCGTATCTTGAACTCTATGGATTTTTAGTTCAATTTGAAAAACCAGACCATCGTTTTGATGCTGGTTTAACCTATTTGATAACTCCAAATCACCAATTAGACGTATCGGGTGGGATTGGTTTTTCTAAAGATTCCCCGGACTTTTATATTGCACTCGGATACTCTTTTCGATTCAAAATCTAAATTATATTCTAAATTGATTATTTTTGAAGATGAATTCACCTCAAATCAAACATTTCGATTACATTTTTGCCGGTGCTGGTTTGGCCGCTTTGATGACAGTTTATAAAATGGTTTTATCCCAGAAATTCGAAAACAAAACCATCTTACTTTTAGATTCTGATTCCAAAAAAAACAATGATAGAACTTGGTGTTTTTGGGATAAAAATGATGGTTTTTGGAATTCAATAATAGCTAAAAAATGGGATTCGGCATTGTTTGCAGATGAAAATTTTAAGCGTAATTTGATATTAAAACCTTATCAATACAATCAAATTCTAGGATTAGATTTTTATAATTTCGTTTTGGATTTGCTTCTAAAACAAAATAATATAACTTTTTTGAATGAGAAAGTTATTGATATTAATGAGTTGGAAACTCACGTTTTTGTACGAACAGAATTCAATAATTTTACTTCTGATTCCTTATTCAACAGTATTTATACAAAAAACCTTGTTGAAGCACAAAATAGATATCCTGTTTTGCAACAACATTTTATAGGGTGGTTTATTAAAACAGAAAAAGAAATTTTCAATCCAAAACAAGCAACTTTCATGGATTTTTCGGTAGCGCAAAAAGGTAATACTCGATTTATGTACGTGTTGCCAAATACAAAGACCGAAGCTTTGGTGGAATATACTATGTTTTCAAAAGATTTACTTTCAAAGGAAGAATATGAAAATGAAATTCAGAATTATCTCGATAAATTAGGTATTGAAAATTATATAATTATCGAAAAAGAACAAGGCAGTATTCCAATGACTAGTTTTCCTTTTTGGAAAAAAAACACCAAACGGGTTCTGAATATTGGAACTGCTGGTGGTTGGACAAAAGCAAGCACGGGATATACTTTTAAAAATTCAGATAAAAAATCAACGGAATTAGTCGCATTTCTTCAATCAGGAAAAGAATTGAAGGCTTTTTATAATAAAACAAAATTCTGGTATTATGATTTGTTATTGCTGGATATTTTAGACAAACACAATGAATTGGGTTCTACTATTTTTTCTTCTTTATTTCAAAAAGGGGATTCCAAATTAATTTTTAAATTTTTGGATGAGGAAACCTCGTTTTTAGAAGACTTACATGTCATATTGAGTTGCCCAAAACGCATTTTTATAAATGCATTATTTCGAGTTATTTTTAACACATAAAATAACAATCAAACTATAACAAAACTTTATACAAGAAACATTCCTGAAATTATAAATCTCTTTATATTTGTATTAAAATATTAAAACTACAATCTTAAAACAAAAATAATATGTATCCAGAAGAAATGGTAAAACCGATGAAAGCAGAATTAACTGTTGCTGGTTTTCAAGAATTACATACTTCAGACGCAGTAGAAAGCGCTATTAAGTCAGAAGGCACAACATTTGTAGTAGTCAACTCTGTTTGTGGTTGTGCTGCAAGAAATGCTCGTCCAGGAGTTGTTATGAGCTTGGATAATGATAAAAAACCTTCAAAACTTGTAACTGTTTTTGCAGGAGTAGATCGTGAAGCTGTAGAAACAGCAAGAGGATTTATGTTCCCATTTCCTCCATCATCTCCAAGTATTGCTTTGTTTAAAGATGGTGAATTGGTTCATATGTTAGAGCGTCATCATATAGAAGGGCGTCCAGCAGAAACAATTGCAGAAAACTTAAAAGATGCTTTCAACGAGTATTGCTAATTAGCATGAATGCAGAAGTTTAAGAAACCGTTTTGTTCCAAAAACAGTATTCTTATTTTTATACTAATACAAAATGCCGCAAATTTCATAATAGAATTTGCGGCATTTTCATTTTTCTAATCCGTATTAGTTCCAACCGCCACCAAGTGCTTTATACAATTGTACCATTGCCGCTAACTGACGTTGTGATAATTGTGATAAATTGATTTCAGCATCAAATAAAGAACGTTGAACATCTAATACCTCTAAGTAAGAAACATAGCCATTATAATATCTGGCATACGATAATTCGTAATTCTTTTTTGCAGCTGCTACTTGTCGGCTTCTTGCTTCGTATTCTTCTTTGTAGGTTGCAACATTTTGAATGGCATTTTCAACTTCTGCAATGGCTACCAAATACGTTTTTTGATAATTTAGTTTAGATTGCTCCGCAATTTGTCTGTTGATTTCTACTCTTCTTGTATTTTTACCAAATTGAAAAATTGGTCCAACCACTCCAGCTGAAGCATTTTGGTTATAAGAACCATCTAAAAATAAATCACTCACTTTTGCACTTGCAAATCCTGCAACAGCAGCTATGTTAAACGAAGGCAAACGCATCGCTTGAGCCACTCCTATTCGCTCATGTGCCGCAATATATTGCAATTCAGCCCTTTTTACATCGGGTCTGTTTTGTAACAATGAAGACGGAATAGCGGTTGGCAAATCGGTTACCATTAACTGGTCTTTGTTGGCTTTTCCTCGTTCTATCGGGCCGGGAACTTCTCCTATCAAAATCGAAATGGTATTTTCTAAAACAGTGATTTGTCTTTTGATATTAGGAATGGCTGCCTCTGCAATAGCTACTTGTTGTTCAATTTGAACTTTGTCCAATTCCGAAGTATATCCGCTTTTGAAACGATCAGTTATGATCACATAAGAATCCTGACGTGTTTTTAGTGTTTGTTTGGTGATTTCTAATTGATTATCTAAATCGCGCAACTGAAAATATGCAGTTGCAATATCACTTACTAATCCTGCCAAAACGGTTTTCCTAGCCTCATCAGTTGCTAGAAGTTCATTTTGAACGGCTTTGTTCTCATGTCTTAATTTACCCCAAAAATCAATTTCCCAAGACATATTGGCAACCAAAGATGAAGGCTGAAAAAATGTTTCTGCTGTATTTACTCCTCCTGAATATTGAAAACTTGGCAAAACATTGGCTTTGGTAAATCCTAAATTAGCTTTGGCTTGATCCAAACGCGAAATAGCAATTTTCAAATCATAATTGTTCTGAATACCTTTGTTTATAAGGTTTTTAAGGGTTTCGTCATTAAAGATATCAAACCATTTTACATTCAAAATGGATGCCGTAGTATCTGCATTTTGAGTCAATCGATATTGACGGGCTTCCTGTAATTCGGGTGCTTTATATTTTGGTCCTACCAAACAACTAACTGGTATAAAGGATAGTGTTACCAGAAGTAATCCTATTTTAAATTTATTCCTCATGGCTAATAGATTTAGTAGATTCGACACTTTGTTCGGTAGTTTTCTTTTTTCCAATACCTTCAATGAACACAAATAGAACGGGAATAAAACAAACCCCTAGGATAGTAGCAACGAGCATTCCGCTAAAAACAGTCATTCCCATTACCTTTCGAGCTTGAGCTCCTGCTCCCGAAGCGGTTAATAACGGAACAACACCAAGAATGAAGGCAAATGCAGTCATCAAAATAGGTCGGAATCTCAACTTTGCTGCTGTTAGTGCTGCCTCAACCAGCGGCACTCCTTTTTCGTATTCAGCCTTAGCAAATTCGACAATAAGAATGGCGTTTTTTGCCGCCAGTCCGATGAGCATTACTAACCCAATTTGGGCAAAAACATTATTTACATAATCGGGACTAAACAATTTACATAAATACAGTCCTAAAAAAGCTCCAAAAACAGCAAAAGGTGTTCCTAAAAGTACACTAAAAGGTAGTTTCCAACTTTCGTATTGGGCAGCCAATATCAAGAAAACAAACAAAATAGCCATGATAAAAACAGTTGCTCCTTTCCCTTCGGCTTGTTTTTCTTGATAACTCATGGCAGACCATTCGTATCCCATATCCGCAGGTAGCACTTTTTCGGCAGTTTCTTGCAACGCTTGACGTGCTTCGGCAGAAGTGTATCCTTCGGCGGGTGTACCACCAATTTCGGCGGCACGATACAAATTGAACCGAGTAGTAAACTCAGGACCGCTTTCTTTTTTTATAGTGGCAATACTAGAAATAGGAATCATGATATTGTCTCTATTTCGAACAAAAATTTTATTGATATCTTCAGGATTTAAAGTAAAACTAGGAGCGGCCTGAATCAAAACTATATATTGCCGCCCAAATCTATTGAACTCGTTTACATACTGTCCTCCCAAACTGGCTCCAATGGCTAAATTTACATCGGAGAGGGACAGATTCAGCTCGGTTACTTTTTCGCGATCAATATCCAAACTAATTTGGGGAACATTGGGGTTAAAAGTCGTTCGGACACTTCCAATTTCGGGATGTTTCCTGGCTTCAGCCATAAATCGTTGGGCATTTTCAAATAAATATTGAGGTGATTTCCCTCCTTTATCTTGTAGCATTATAGTGAACCCTGCAGCATTTCCAATTCCAGAAATTGGCGGTGGTCCAAAAGCAAAAACCGTTGCTTCTGGAACGGCATATACCAATTTTCCGTTTAGTTCTTTTATAATTTGAAATACATCTTGCTTACGTTCTTTCCATTCTTTTAGTGAAATAAAGAAAAAACCATTATTGGTAGCCATTGAGTTTTTCAACAAACTATATCCGGATACTGTTGTGTAATATTCAATTCCTTCTGTTTTTCCCAAAATGGCTTCAATTTTTTTACAAACCAACTCTGTACGATGCAATGAAGAAGCTCCAGGTAATTCTACATTGACAAACATGTATCCTTGATCTTCTTCAGGCACAAATCCTCCAGGAATTTTGCTGCCAAGTACTATAATGGCTCCCACAATTATGCCTATGAAAATAAAACTTCGAACGGTTTTCTTAATTAAAAAACCTGTAAAACCAGTGTATTTGCCTGTAAAAGCATCAAATTTTTTATTGAATGACTTAAAAAAACGTCCTAACCAGCCTTTCGCTTCTTGATTGGGTTTTAATAAAATTGAACACAAAGCTGGACTTAGCGTTAGTGCACTTATGGCTGAAAACACTACAGATATGGCTATCGTGATTGCAAATTGTTGGTACAAACGGCCTGTAATTCCTGGCGTCATAGCAACTGGAATAAAAACAGCTGTTAAAACTACAGCAATAGCGACAACTGGTCCAGAAACTTCTTTCATGGCACGATTGGTAGCTTCTCGTGGCGATAATCCGTGTTCAATATGATGCATTACAGCTTCGACCACGACAATAGCATCATCGACCACAATCCCGATTGCTAATACCAATCCTAACAATGACAACACGTTGACCGAAAAACCTAAAAGCGGGAACAGCATAAAAACTCCAATTAAGGAAACGGGTACGGTAAGCAAAGGAATAATTGTAGCTCTCCAATTTTGTAAGAAGATAAAAACCACTATGATTACTAAAATAATAGCTTCTAAAAGGGTATGCATAATTTCATTTATCCCTTCGGTGATTGCCAAAGTGGTGTCTAAAGAGGTAGCGTATTTTAGGTCTTGTGGAAACTTTTTACTCAATTCTTCCATTACACGTTTAGACTCGGCAGCTACTTCTAATGCATTGGATCCGGGCATTTGTTTTACACCGATAGTTCCTGCAGGTTTTCCATTTAAACCTCCTTTTGAAGCATAACTTTCTGTTCCTAATGCTACTGTGGCTACATCTTTTAATCGTACTTGTTGATTGTCAATATTTGATTTCAAAATGATGTTTTCAAAATCGGCTATATCAATCAATCGGTCTTTTAAGGTTACATTATAAGTAAATTCGTTGCCTTCATTAGCTGGAGGTGCACCAAATTTTCCTCCGGGAGCAATCGAGTTTTGCTCTTTGATTGCATTCATAATGTCAGGAATGGTCAACTTATATTTGGCCAAAATGTCGGGTTTTACCCAAATTCGCATGGCATAATTACTTCCACCAAAAATCACTACTTCACCAACTCCTTTGATTCTTGATAGGGCGTCAACCATATTGATGTTGGCATAGTTGGTTAAAAAATCAGAATCATAAGTGTTGTTTGGGGAATATACAGAGAACAAAAGTAGCGGCATCGACAAAGACTTCTTGGTCGTAACCCCTGTGTTTTTCACATCAACAGGTAGTGTTGAGGTTGCTGATGCCACGCGGTTTTGGGTTAGCATTGTCGCATTGTCCAGATCGGTTCCCATATCAAAAGTAACCGATAATGACATGCTTCCGTCTCCTGTATTGGTGGATTGCATATACAACATGTTCTCTACTCCATTTACTTTTTGTTCGATGGGAGTAGCAACTGCTTGTTCTACATTTAAAGCATTTGCACCTCTATAACTGGTCTGAATTTGTACTACTGGAGGCGCAATTTCTGGATACTGAGCAATTGGTGTGGAGAGTATGGATAATCCTCCAATTATAACCATAAAAATGGATAATACAATTGCAACGATGGGTCTTCTTACAAAAAAATTATCCATAACTATTTTGTTTTTTTATCTTCTGATGCATATGGAACTGGCATAACAACTGATCCGGGTTGAATAAATAAACTGCCTACAATGGCTACTTTATCTCCAACGTTTAGTCCTTTTGTAATTACCCAATCTTGTCCAACTTTGGATCCCACTTCAACAATACGAACTTGAATTTTATTCTCGTTATCAATGATTAATACTTGAAAAATCCCTTGCAATTCGGTAACCGCTTTTTGAGGAATAGCGATAGCTCCTTTTTGATTTTGAATCAAAGCTCTCACTTTCGAAAATTGTCCTGAGCGCAAATTGTTTTCTGGATTGGGGAAAGTCGTTTCAATAGTCATGGTTCCCGTTGTAGGATCTATTTTGGCGTCAGCAAAGTTTAAAACTCCTTTGTAAGGATGAACGCTTCCGTCTGATAATAAAAGCTCAATATCATTAGATTGATTGTCAGATGTAAGGCTTTTCTTTTTTCGATACTCTAAAAACTCCGCTTCGCTAATTGTAAAGCGAACTCTCACTTTTTCTAATTTTGAAACGGTATTTAGCTTAGATGAACTTCCCATTCTCGAAATATAATCTCCTACTCGGGCATGGCTTATTCCAATTATACCATCAATTGGCGATACTATATTGCAATAACTTCTTTCTAATTGTTGATTTCGTAAGGCTGCTTGAGTACTTTCATAATTAGATAGTGCAGCTTTTGCTTTTGCAACAGCGGCATCTAATTCTCTTTTACTAACCGCATTCATATCTGCCAGAGGGCGAATTCTTTTCAGTTCTTCCTCAGCATTGACAAGATTGCTTTGCGATGTAGCCACTTGCCCTTTTACTTGCTCCACTTTTGTTTCATATTCTAATGGATCAATGGTGTAAAGCAATTGTCCTTTTCGAACGCGTTGTCCTTCTTTGAAATGAATGCCTGTCAAAATTCCATCCACTCTTGCCGTTAAAACAATGTCTAAATCTCCAAAGGTTTGAGCTGCAAATTCCTTATAAATGGGAACATCTCTTGCAACTACAGTAATAAAAGGTGCAGGAATTGGTGGGGGTGCTTGCTTTTCTTCTTTTTTACACGAAGAACAAAGAGCCGAAAAAGCTATAACAAAAAACAATAGTTTACTATTTTTTAGCGCATTCATACATTGTTTTATTAAAATTAATACTAACAAAAATATTGATTTTTATTAAGACTACTAATCAAATTACAAAAAAAATACTCAATAAAACATTAATATTATTAAAATAAAATATAATTAACCGTCAGATTGCGTAAAAGTTACGAATACTTTAATTATTCTCGTTAAGTTCAATTCTTGTTACTTTTTTTTTATTAAATTAGTGGATTCGATTATTCAATTTTCAACATCGAATTGCTCTAATTATTTAAATGAAATCAGATTTTAATAAAAATTAAATTTGGAAATATGTCAAAATCAAGCAAAAAGGAATCGAATAACTTTGAGGATAAACTAATAAACTTAAATAATCTAAGCAAAAAAGAGCTAGTACAAAGAGCAAAAACATTCTCTAAGCAATATTGGGTTGGTGATGGTGAGAATTTCAAACTCAATGATTACGAAACAAAAGCGAGTTTTAATTTGGGTGAAGAAGGAAAACCATTGGTGAATCAAACTTTGCAAATGGGTGTTGAAGCTTTGGCTGCTATGCAGGATGTATTATATGCTCAAGACAAATGGTCATTATTGCTCATTTTTCAAGCAATGGATGCCGCTGGAAAAGATGGTGCTATTAAACATGTTATGTCTGGAGTAAACCCACAAGGATGTCAAGTTTCCTCGTTCAAAGCACCGAGTTCAGAGGATTTGGATCATGATTTTTTGTGGCGCTGTCAAAAGCATTTGCCAGAACGAGGTCGAATCGGAATTTTTAATCGCTCTTATTATGAAGAAGTTTTGGTAGTTCGTGTACACGAACAAATTTTGAAAGGCCAAAAACTTCCTGAAAAATTAGTTACCGAAGACATCTGGGAAGAACGTTTTCAGGACATTCGCAACTTCGAAAAATATTTATCCAGAAACGGAACCATAGTTCTCAAATTTTTTCTCAATGTCTCTAAAAATGAACAAAAAGAACGTTTTATAGAACGTGTAGACGATCCTGATAAAAACTGGAAATTTAGTGCTACAGACGCCAAAGAGAGAGGTTATTGGGGTGATTATATGTTTGCTTATGAGGAACTAATCAAAAACACCTCGACCAAAAAATCGCCTTGGTATGTAATTCCCGCTGATAACAAATCTTATGCCCGAATTGCTATAGCTTCTGCAATTATTCACGCATTGGATGAAATGGAATTGGAATATCCTAAAGTGGATGATGCCAAAAGAGCCGAATTAAAAGCAATCAAACAAACATTACTGGACGAGAAAGACTAATGCATTTTATTTAAATCAAACCATGCTCTCTAATTTTTTTCCTCCAGTACTCTGGCTAACAAAATACAATACCAAAACTTTAAAAAGTGATTTTGTTGCAGGAATCACCTTAGCGGCGTATGGAATTCCAGTTTCGCTAGCATATGCAACTCTTGCAGGTTTACCACCTCAATACGGAATCTATGGCTATCTTATTGGTGGTTTGTTTTATGCTTTATTGGGCAGCAGTAAGCAATTAGCCATTGGCCCAACATCAGCAATTTCATTACTTATTGGTACAACAATTGCTGATATGGCACACGGAGACATTCAGCGTTGGGCCGATATAGCTTCTCTAACTGCTCTTGTTTTTGCAGGAATGGCGATAGTGGCCTATATCTTGCGGCTGAGCGGTATTATCAATTTTATCAGTGAAACCGTTTTGGTTGGTTTCAAAGCTGGAGCTGCTTTGACTATTGGTTTAACCCAATTACCTAAACTCTTTGGTATAAAAGGAGGTGGAGAAAATTTTTTGGATCGAATTGTTACTATTTTTCAGCAACTTCCAGAAATGAATATGGTAGTTTTTATTTTTGGCATAATAGCTATTATTGTCCTACTAGTTGGTGAAAAAAAAGCACCTGGTCGACCCATAGCCATTATTATCGTAGTCTTTTCGATTATACTCCTATCTACAACAACGCTTGGTTTGCTAGGTTTCAAAACAGTTGGAGTTATACCATCTGGACTGCCAGAATTTCATATACCTTTGTTACAAATTCGAGACGTCGACGGCGTTCTTCCCTTAGCATTGGCTTGTTTTTTATTATCGTATATCGAAAGTGTTTCGGCTGGTAGAACATTGGCACAAAAAAACAAATACACCATTGACCCGCGTCAAGAATTACTCGCACTCGGAATCGCCAATGCTGCTGTAGCGTTCGGTCAAGGATATCCAGTTGCAGGAGGTTTGTCCCAATCTGCTGTAAACGATACCGCTGGAGCCAAAACACCTTTGTCTTTAGTATTTGCGTCAGCAACCATAGCGATTTGCCTACTCTTTTTTACAGGATTTCTTCAAAATTTGCCAACCGTAGTTTTGGCCGCTATTGTCTTAGTAGCCATTAGAGGACTTTTTGACGTTGTAGAAATAAAACATCTTTATAAAATCAACAAACAGGAATTTTATGTTGCTATGATTGCGTTTGTTGGAGTTCTTATTTGGGGAATTCTTACTGGTGTTTTATTGGCAGCCATCGTGACCTTGCTGTTAATGATAAAGGCAACTTCAAAACCAACCATCGCTTTCTTGGGCAGAATTCCCGGCACCAAACGCTATACTGATATTTCTAGACATCCTGATAATGAACAAATTGAAGGCGTATTAATTGTTCGAATTGAATCGGCGATTTTGTATTTTAATTGCGAATTTATAAAAGAACAGTTGTGGCTGAAAATTAATAGCGAATCAGACACCTTAAAAACGATAATCTTAGATCTTAATTCATCACCTCGCATAGATATTGCGGGAGCTCGTTTTTTGAAACAGCTTTTTATCGATTTGAAAGCCAAAAACATATACTTAAAAATTGCCGAAGCTCGTTCTGAAGTTCGCGATACCTGTCGGGCTGAAGGACTTGAAGTGCTACTGGGGCATATTAGTCGTTCGGTTTCGGTAGATGATTTAGTGGTTGAGGCAATTAGAATCAATGATAAAAAATCGTCCTAAATCTGTTTGATCCGTAATGTCCGTTGGGTAATTTTTGAAACACATTCTCATTCGATACTAGCCAAATCACAATATTCCGCTAATTAGCATCCTAAAATCCCAAAAGTTCACTAATTTTGCGCCCGATTTCAAATACGCATTTCCCAAATAATTGGAACCGTAAATTAAAATCATCTTATATTTTCTCAACTTAAATTAGTTTATAGCATGCAACTGTACAACACTTTAAGCGCAGAGGAAAGAGCCACTATGATTGACGATGCCGGAAAGCAACGTCTCACATTGTCTTTTTATGCCTACGCGCAAATTCAAAATCCAACACAATTTCGTAACGAATTATTTCTGGCTTGGAACCCGCTTGAGGTTTTAGGAAGAATTTATGTTGCCCATGAAGGAATCAATGCCCAATTATCACTTCCGGCAGATCATTTTTACGAATTCAAAAATACTATTGAACAATATGATTTCATGAAGGGAATCCGATTGAATATTGCCGTAGAGCATGACGACCATTCCTTTTTGAAACTCACCGTAAAAGTCCGCGACAAAATTGTTGCCGACGGGCTAGAAGACAACACTTTCGATGTCACCAACATCGGAATTCACCTAAAAGCAAAGGAATTCAACGAATTACTTGAAGATCCGAACACGATTTTGGTCGATATGCGAAACCATTACGAATCGGAAATTGGTCATTTTACCAAAGCCATCAGACCCGATGTGGATACCTTTCGCGAAAGCTTACCAATTATCGAAGAGCAATTAGCCGAACACAAACAAGACAAAAAACTGTTGATGTATTGCACGGGCGGAATTCGTTGCGAAAAAGCCAGCGCTTACTTCAAACACAAAGGTTTTGAAAATGTGTATCAACTCGAAGGTGGAATTATTGAATACACCCGTCAGGTTAAAGCCGAAGGACTGGAAAGTAAATTCATTGGTAAAAACTTTGTATTTGACCACCGCTTGGGCGAAAGAATTACAGACGATATCGTTTCGCAATGCCATCAATGTGGCGAACCTTGTGATGTGCATACCAATTGTGCCAACGAAGGTTGTCATTTGCTTTTCATACAATGTGATTCTTGCAAGGAAAAAATGGAAGGCTGCTGCTCAACCGAATGTGTAACTGTTATTCATCTTCCAGAAGAAGAACAAAAAGCGATTCGAAGAGGCATTAAAAACGGAAATAAAATCTTCAAAAAAGGAAAATCAGATGTCTTGACGTTCAAGAACAATCAAGATCCTTTGGCAAATGTTCCTAACCTTAGCGATTTAGTAAAATCAAAAACGGTTGTTAAAAAAGAACCAAAGATCAAAAAACAATACATTGGAAAAGGAACGCACTTTTTCCCAAAACCGAGTATTGCCCAGTTTTTGATTGAAGAAAAAGAAATCAATGTTGGTGACAAAATCCTAATTAAAGGGTCAACAACGGGTGAGCAACAATTGGTTATTGAAGAAATGTTTGTCAATGAAATTGCTTCCGCAAAAGCTGTTGCAGGAGACACTTGTACTTTCAAAGTGCCATTTAGAATTAGGCTGTCTGACAAATTGTATAAAATAATTGGATAGTTCTTCCAATAATTCTCGCATCACCTTTGTCAAAGTTCCAAACTTTGACAAAGGTTTACATTCACCCATCACCTTTGTCAAAGTTTTAAACTTTGACAAAGGTTTATTTCACACAAAATGACAACAAACAACAAAATAGAATTAATGGCTCCCGCAGGAAACTTCGAGTCGTTACAAGCAGGATTAGACAACGGAGCGGATTCCGTTTACTTTGGTGTAGAACAATTGAATATGCGTGCTCGTGCCACTGTAAATTTCACTATGGATGATTTACCAGAAATCGCCCGTCGTTGCGAAGCCAAAAATGTTAGAAGTTATTTAACGCTAAACACCATCATTTACGATCACGATTTGTCTGTAGTAAAGACATTGTTGGCAAAAGCCAAAGAAGCGAATATAACGGCTGTAATCGCTTCGGATCAAGCTGTGATTGCTATGGCAAGGGGAATCGGAATGGAGGTACATATTTCGACCCAATTGAACGTTACGAATATCGAAACCATTCGGTTCTACAGTCTGTTTGCAGATACTATGGTTTTGAGTCGAGAACTGAGTTTGCGTCAAGTAAAAAGCATTACTGCTCAAATCGAAAAAGAACAAATCAAAGGGCCTAACGGGAATTTGGTGGAAATCGAAATTTTTGGTCACGGTGCTTTGTGTATGGCGGTTTCCGGGAAATGTTATTTGAGTTTACATTCCAACAATTCCTCTGCAAACCGAGGCGCTTGCAAACAAAATTGCCGCAAGAAATACACGGTTATCGATCAGGAAACTGGTTTTGAAATTGAAGTAGATAACGAATATCTAATGTCGCCAAAAGATTTATGCACACTGGATTTTCTGGATCAAGTGATTGATTCCGGTATTCAAGTCCTTAAAATTGAAGGCCGCGGACGTGCTCCAGAATATGTGGCAACGGTTATCAAAACCTACCGTGAAGCAATTGACAGCTATTACGAAGGTACTTTCTCGAAAGAAAAAGTAACGGTTTGGATGGAAGCATTGAACACCGTTTACAATCGCGGTTTTTGGGCAGGCTATTACCTTGGTCAAGAATTGGGAGAGTGGAGCGATGTTTCGGGATCGGTAGCTACTCAGAAGAAAGTGTATGTGGGGAAAGGAACTCATTTTTTTCCAAAAGCAGCTATTGGTCAATTCAAAATTGAAGCCTACGATATCAAAGTTGGCGACAAAATATTGGTGACGGGTCCAAGCACGGGAGCGCAGGAAATGATCATCGAAGAAATGTATGTGAATGACGTGACGGCCGAGAAAGCCACAAAAGGAGACGATTGTACTTTCAAACTGCCTTTCAGAATCCGTATGTCCGACAAATTATATAAAATAGTGGAAGCCTAATGGTTATTGTAACACTGCAAAGAGACAAATGTATTGGGTGCAATTATTGTGTAGAAATGGCACCCGTTCAATTCCAAATGTCCAAAAAAGACGGAAAATCGGTATTGATTAAGAGTGTAAATGCCAAAGGGTTTTACACCTTGAAATCACCTGACCACACCATAGTCGAAAGTTGTGAATTGGCTGCTAAAGCCTGTCCTGTGAAAATTATTTCGGTGAAGGAAACGTAGAAAAATCCTTAATTTGAAGGTGTTGATGCCTTAATAGTAAGAATAAAGAATTATTAAATATTTAAAAATAAGAATATTCAATTATTTTATAGGTTATTTAAGATTTTATTTATATTTGAATAAATATAGTTATTAACTTAAAAAACCAAAACCCTATGCCATTTGAAAATTTAAACAACAACCATTATGTCGCTGCCGAGAAAACAGTAGTTGGCACTAGCCTAACTGCACTTGAAACTGCTTTGTCTGCCAAAATTAAAAACCTGAGTGCCGAGGAGCGCCAGAAATATGGGAGCATCAATGAGTCAAACAAACTAATTGTAAACAAAGTAAAAGACTATAAAGCCAGCCAGCCGGGTTTAAGCAGTCCCGATGTAGACTGGGTGGAGTTCCAGAGCGATTTTGATTCGAGAGACTTTCTGCAATCTACTATTACTAGATTACAGACCTTAATCGACGGATTGACCAATAATAAAATCCTGCATGATTATGATAATTACCAGGCTGCTCTTACCGATTATGACTTTAGCAAATACAAAGCGAGCACCAAAGCGGCAGGATACGAAGGCAAAGTAACTGCCATTTCACAGTTTTTCACAGGGGGCAGCACTGCAGCAAAACCCGCCAAGAAAATAGAAGAGGAGATTTAGCCCCTGCATACAGTACCCAAACGGGAAAGGAACTAGTTTCTTTCCCGTTTTTTTGTGGCCTACTACGTCCCGACCCCGTTTAGCCCGTTCTACAACATATCGTATGGACACAAATAGGACCTCATTATTCATAACAAATCGATGTGATTAAGATTCAGCACCAGCCCGCTCCCTAATATTGTCTCCAACGGTTGAAACCGTTGGCTATGGTATAATCAAAACCGATGTAAAGAGGAATTACTATACTAAATTGCTTTATTCAACGCCCAAATTTTGGAGTTGTATCCACACGATAGGATAATACTCGTGATCAACCGTGGGTTACGTATCGCTAAACGTATTTCTCGAAATTGAATTCTTCTATATTGCCTCCAACGGTTGAAACCGTTGGCTATGGTATAATCAAAACCTAATTTATAGAAATTAGATACCTACAATGGGTTTAATCAATGTTTAAATTTTAACCTTGTGTCCTCGTGATAGTTCCTACAACGTGGTCGACCACGTCTCGAACCCCGTTTACCCCGTTGGGTAACGTGGTCTACCCCGTTCTGTGCGCCAATTATCCCATCGAACAACGTGGTTCACCCCGTCCTAGACGTCAACTACCCCGTTATACAACGGGGTCAACCCCGTTCTCGACGGCCATGACCCCGTTCTGAGCAGATTTGTCCCCAAACAAGAAACCTTTTCACTCCTCAATCCTCACCATTCAACATTTACTTCTCACCATTCATCATTCACAACCCACCATTCACAACTCACCATTCACATTTCACTTCTCACAATTAAAACATATATTTGTTACAATTCAATTCCAAAACATATTCATGACTATCGATCAATACATTCAAAATATAAATGCGGCCTACAAACGAGGAACAGCAACAGAACATACCTATCGAGGCGATTTGTCTAAGCTTATAGAAACCATTGTTCCAAATGTCATAGCAACCAACGAACCCAAACGCCAGCAATGTGGCGCTCCCGATTATATTCTGACCAAAAAAGATGTTCCTGTTGGTTTTATTGAAGCCAAAGACATAGGCGACAAAGACCTTTCGGGACTAAAGAAAACAGGGAACAAAGAACAATTTGACCGTTACAAAAACTCGTTAAACAATCTGATATTTACCGATTATCTCGATTTTCATTTGTACATAGATGGTATTTTTATTACCAAAATAGCCATCGCAGAACTAAAATTCCCCTCCACTGGAGGGGTGTCCGAAGGACGGGGTGGTTCCTCCACTGGAGGGGTGCCCAACGGGCGGGGTGGTTTTTCTGGTGCTGAGATAGTCCCAATTCCCGAAAACTTCGCTGCTTTCACCAATTTGATCAAAGATTTTTGTGTACACATAAGCCAAACTATAAAAAGTTCCAAAAGACTGGCCGAAATGATGGCGGGAAAAGCCAGATTGCTATCGGATGTAATCGAGCAAGCCCTAACCAGTGACGAAACCCACAACGAAGACAGTACGCTGAAAGACCAGATGAATGCCTTTAAGGAAATCCTGATTCACGACATTACGCCCAAAGGTTTTGCCGACGTGTACTCGCAAACTATTGCCTACGGAATGTTTGCCGCACGATTGCACGACCCTACTTTGCCTACCTTCTCCAGACAAGAAGCCGCCGAACTGATTCCAAAATCGAACCCGTTCCTGCGAAAACTCTTTGGCTACATAGCAGGACCCGATATTGATGACCGCATCAAATGGATAGTAGATTCGCTGGTTGATATTTTCCTGGCGTGTAATGTTGCCGATATCCTAAAAAATTACGGAAAGTCTACCAAAATGGAAGACCCGATCATTCATTTTTATGAGACTTTCCTAAGCGAATACGACCCGAAATTAAGAAAAGCCCGCGGGGTTTGGTACACTCCAAAACCGGTGGTGAATTTCATCGTGCGTGCCGTAGATGATATCCTGAAAACCGAATTTGATTTGCCACAAGGTCTGGCTGACACCAGCAAAACCAAAATAAAAATTGACCTTCAAGGCAAGAAAGTAGAACAGGAAGTACACCGAGTACAAATTCTAGACCCAGCAACGGGAACAGGAACATTTCTGGCTGAGGTAGTCAAGCACATTCACCACAAATTCAAAGGGCAACAAGGCGTTTGGAGCAATTATGTAGAAACGCATTTACTGCCCCGATTGAATGGTTTTGAGTTACTGATGGCGAGTTATGCCATGGCGCATTTGCAAATGGATTTATTACTGACCGAAACCGGATTTAAACCCACCAGAGAACAGCGTTTAAAAATCTATTTGACCAACTCTCTCGAAGAAAGCCATCCCGATACCGGAACGTTGTTTGCCAATTGGTTGAGCAGTGAAGCCAACGAAGCCAATTTCATCAAGCGCGATACGCCCGTGATGTGTATAGTGGGAAATCCTCCGTATAGTGGGGAGAGCAACAACAAGGGCAAGTGGATTATGGACTTGATGGAAGATTACAAAAAAGAACCGGGCGGAAAAGAAAAACTCAAAGAACGAAACCCCAAAGCTTTAAATGACGATTATGTAAAATTCTTGCGTTACGGACAGCATTATATTGAGCGTAACGGCAGCGGTGTTTTGGCATTCATCAACCCGCACGGATTTTTAGATAATGTTACCTATCGAGGAATGCGTTGGAATTTATTGAAAACGTACGACAAAATTTACACTATAGATTTACATGGTAACAGCAAAAAGAAAGAAACTTCGCCTGATGGTTCCGCTGATGTGAATGTCTTTGATATCATGCAAGGAGTTTCTATCAATATTTTTGTCAAAACAGGCAGGAAAAAACCAAATGAATTGGGACAGGTTTTTCATTATGATTTATATGGAAAGCGCGATTTTAAATATGATTTTCTTTCTGAAAACCTATTAAAAAACATTGAATTTAAAAAATTACTTAATATCGCTCCTAATTATTTTTTTGTTTCTAAAGATTTTGAACAGCAAAAAGAATATGATAAAGGATTTAATATTAATAGTTTATTTGCAGTATCAACTAGTGGCATAAAAACTCATAGTGACGCTACTCTAGTCAATTTTGATAAATTTAATACATCAAATCAATTATATGATTATAGACCATTTGATGTAAGAAATATTGAATATGACCTTAAAAAAGTTCAGCGACATAGATATTCAGTTATGAAGCATATGTTAAAGGATAATATTGCTATTATGACTTGTAGACAGCTATCAACTTTTGATTTTCAACATGTATTAGTTTCAAAAAATTTAATTGATATGTGTACAGTATCCTTACAAACTAAAGAAACAACATATGCATTTCCTTTATATCTCTACCCCGAAACCAACGGACAACTTTCAACAGAACAAACCACAGAAAGAATCCCGAACCTGAACCCAGAAATAGTCACTCAAATAGCCAAGCAATTGGGTTTAGCTTTTGTTCCCGAGAAAACCACGACCAATTCCCCTCTAAGAAACACAAAGGGAGAAAATTCCCCTCCATTGGAGGGGTGTCCGCAGGACGGGGTGGTTTTTGCACCAATCGATATTCTGGATTACATCTACGCCGTTTTGCATTCGCCAACCTACCGAGAGAAATACAAAGAATTTTTAAAGATAGACTTCCCGAAAATTCCGTATCCAAAAGACGCTGCAACCTTTTGGGAATTGGTGGCATTGGGCAAACAAATAAGAGAAATCCATTTGCTCGAAAGCCCAATTGTTGAAGAGTATATTACGGAATTTAATATTGATGGGGATTGTGTGGTGGGGAAACCGAAGTTTGAAATTAACACAATCGGAGAAAATTCCTTTAAAACGAATATAACCACAAGCAAAGAAAATTCCCCTCCACTGGAGGGGTGCCCATCGGGCGGGGTGGTTCCTGATCTCTTCATCAAAAACAACCCCATATTTTTTAACCCCATTTTAGAACTTCCTTATAATCCCAAATTAAAAGAAAGAGCGAAGGAACTTCGTTATGCCGAAAATTTATCCGAAGTGCTTTTTTGGATGCAAGTACACAAAAGTAATTTCCACAGCATAGATTTTGACAGACAACGCATTATAGGAAATTATATCGTTGATTTTTATGTCAAAAAACTAGGTTTAGTAATAGAAATCGATGGACCTAGTCACGACAATAAAGAAAAATACGATGCTGAAAGGGATGTTTATTTGAAATCCTTGGGTTTACAAGTGTATCATATCCCCGTAACAGATGTTTTACAGAATATGAAAACGGCTATGAGCAACTTAGAGCTTTTTATAATAGAAGAGTTTGGGAAAGCATCAAATTTATTGGTTTTGCAAGAAGAACCACCCCACCCTACGGGCACCCCTCCAGTGGAGGGGAATTTGAAAAAAGGGACGTTTGGGAAAGTGTACATCAACGAAACTCAATATTTCGATAACGTTCCAGAAGTAGCTTGGAATTTTTATATTGGCGGTTACCAGCCCGCACAAAAATGGCTCAAAGACCGTAAGGAACGTAAACTAGAATTTGACGATATTGCGCACTATCAAAAAATAATAGTAGCCCTTACCGAAACCGACCGATTAATGAAAGCAATTGATACAATTGAAATAGAGTAGTTATGGAAGAAGATTTAAAAAAGTTTGTACTATATACCGCTCCAAGCGGTCAAATACGCGTTGATGTATTGCTTCAAAATGAATCGGTGTGGCTTACACAAAAAGCAATAGCTGAGTTGTTTGGCGTGCAAGTACCCGCAATAAGTAAACATTTTAAAAATATTTTTGAAGAGGGAGAATTAATTGAATCTTCAGTTATTTCCAAAATGGAAACAACTGCTTCTGATGATAAAAATTACATTACAAATTATTATAATCTCGATGCCATAATTTCGGTTGGATACCGAGTAAATTCTACCAAAGCTACACAATTCAGGATTTGGGCAACCCAAACTTTAAAAGAATATATAATCAAAGGTTTTGTGTTGGATGACAATCGTTTAAAGCAAGGTGAAGCTATTTTTGGTAAAGATTACTTTAAAGAATTACTGCAAAGAGTTCGTTCGATTCGAGCGAGTGAGAGACGAATTTACCAGCAGGTGACCGATATTTTTGCCGAGTGCAGTATTGATTATGATAGCAATGCCGAAATAACTAAAAATTTTTATGCTACAGTTCAAAATAAATTTCATTTTGCTATAACAGGCAAAACTGCTGCCGAAATTATATTTAAAACTGCCGATTCCCAAAAGGAAAATATGGGATTGACAACCTGGAAAAATAGCCCAAACGGAAGAGTTTTAAAATCGGATGTGATTGTTGCCAAAAATTATTTACAGGAAAAAGAAATTAAACAATTGGAGCGTACCGTAACGGGATATTTTGATTACATCGAAGGATTGATAGAGCGGGAGAATACGTTTACGATGACTCAATTGGCCGAAAGTGTGAATAAATTTATCAGTTTTAATGATTATAAAGTTTTAGAAGGCAAAGGGAGAATTTCTAAAATTCAAGCCGATAAAAAAGCAATTGCAGCTTACGAAGTTTTCAATAAAACACAAAAAATAATTTCTGATTTTGATAAAGAAATAAAAAAGTTAAAGTAACAAACCTATTCCGTTTTGAAATGGAATAGGTTTGTTGTTTTAGGCCTATAGCTCAATGTCATTAAGTTAAGGGTTTCTCACTACGCTTTTTCAAAATATAACTCTCGCAAAGACGCGAAGACGCAAAGAAATGGCTCTTAACTTTGGGTCTTTGCGAGAAAAAACAAAGCTTAACTTAATGACATTGGCCTGTAGCCAATTGATCAATAAATTACGTGGGTTTAACCATCAACTGATCACAATTAATTATTCCCAAAAATGCCTATTGTTTTCTTTTAGCCCTGACATAAGGAATAAACCTTGTGAGCCGGGGTTCGGCTCGCAAGTTTAGGAATAATGGCAGGAACGATGTTTGCTGAAATTGCCCAATCATTCGCTCCTAATATTTTTTATCGCTTATTTTTAGCACTAATTTAGCTAATCTCAGTAATGGGTTCACTGCTGTTTTTCTTTTTCCGCATGGCATAATTTATTAGATATAAGCCAAATAATGTTACGCTTCCGCCAAAGACGATGGCAGTCGTTAATGGCTCACCAAAGATAAAAGAACCCAAAATAACCGCTACTATCGGATTGACATAGGCATACAAACTGCTCAATTCAGTTGGTAGTTTTTGCAAGGCATAGATAAATGCAATAAAGGTTAAAACGGAACCAATGATTACCAAATAGGCAATGGATAACCATGAATTTAATGGAATATCAGAAAGTGGAATGCTCGCACCCGTAGCTCCTACAAAAGCAAACAGAAAAATACTGGAGATAAACATTTGCAAGCCCAAACTGAAATAAGGATTGAAACTAGCCGCTTTTTTCTTGGTGTATAAAGTCCCAAAAGCCCAAGTAATGGTTGCCGCTATCGAAAGTACAATTCCAAATTGAAAATCAGGTTTTAAAAAATCGAATAGGTGTTCATAAAAAATAACACAAACGCCACCAAAACAGGTTATAATTCCAAAAACGGCTAATCTAGTGATTCTTTCGCCTTTAAAAAAGCTGATGAACACAATCCACAAAGGAACCATAGCGCCAATGATAGCGCCCAGTCCGCTACTGATGTATTTCACGCCCCAAGTGCTGAGTCCGTTGCTTAAAACAAAATTGAGCAAACTGAGAATAATGATGCTTTTCCATTGTTTGCCTTTTGGCCAAGGTGTATTCTTCAAGAGGAAAAAAGTAAGATATAAGGAACCACCAATAAATTGTCTGATCCCAGCGAGTTGTAATGCGGGCATGTGTTTGACCCCTTCTTTGGAAGCCAACCAAGTCGTTCCCCAAAAGAAACTCACCCAACACAAAGCCAAAATGGGCAATCCGATAGCGTTTATTCTAGATTTAAAAGCGGTTTGTATTTTTGTTTTCAATTTATAAATTGGTTTTAATAAAGGAATAACCTAAAATTGTTTCTACTTTATCACTAAGAATCAGTTTGCCAACTGATGGTTTGGAGTGATCAAATTGAGGCAAAGGTAAACCTAATTCGGATGCTTTTTGAGTGTAATAATTTTCTCTTGAGGGATGAAATGGACTGACGCCGTTGAAGATTTCGTTCCAAGAATTGGTAGCTATTATTTTTAAGATGATCCCGATGCAATCTTCTTGATGAATAAAGTTGATTGGGGTTTCTGGGTTTTCAATATTTACTTTTCCTGCCATAAACTTGGTTGGATTTCGGTCTTCTCCAATGAGTCCGCCAAAACGGAGAATGGTGGTTTTGAAATGGGGATTACTTTGCAAAAGCGATTCTACCTCTAGCAATTGTTTGCCACTTTCGGTATCGGGTTTTGGAGTGGTATTTTCTGAAATGGTTTGTTTGGCCTCACCGTAAACTGAAGTAGAACTTACAAAAAGCACGTTTTCAATCGTCGATTTTGCGATAAACGGAATTGTGTTTTTAATCTTGGAAACAAAGTTTTCTTTTTCTATACCGCGGAGTTTTGGCGGAATATCAATAATTAAAATTGATGAATCTTTTAGAAAATCAGTAAAGTCTCCAATTGGTTTGTCTTCTGAAAGAGCAATCAAAAAGGGTTTAATTTCTAATTTTTCTAATATTGCGAGTTTACTTTCGGATGTAGTGGAACCATTCACTGAAAATTTATTTGCAAGTAAGGCTTTCGCCAAAGGCCAACCCAACCAACCGCAACCTAATATGCTTATTTGTGTCATTTTTCGATTGTTTCATTAAAAAACAAAGTTTACTGAAAATTAATTAATAAACAAATAACCTGACTTTGAAAAATGTTCCCCAATTTTTAAAACATAAAAATAGGTTCCGTTGGGTAGTTGTAGTGTTTTGGTATCTTGCAAATTACAATTAGAAATACCTTCGAATACATTAAAGTCACTTCCATAGTTTTTTGTAGAATACACTTTTCTTCCCCATCTGTTGTATATTTCAACAGAATTAGGAATGCCGCATTCTACCAAACCATCAATTCTAAAAAAATCATTAAAACCATCTTCATTTGGCGAAATAAAATTATAGATTGCCAATTTATTACAAGGAGAAATTATTCCAGCATCATCGATTCGACCGATGGTAAAAATGCTAAAACCAGACACCTCATAAGGCGTAGTTATGGTTAATTTATCCTTATCGACAATACCTCCTTCATCCACCCATTTTTGTGAAGGAACATCCCAACGAACAATTCGTAGGGCTTCGAGTGGTGCTCTAACAATGGCATCTGTAGATGTAGCATTTTCAAAACTTAAGGTTAATACCATAGGCAACGCCCCACCAACATTTGAAACTTCCCAATATTCTGTAGAACTAATTTCTTTGATAATCCCTGCGCGATTGCTGTGTGGATAGAGGTCATTGGAGTTAGCCTCGAAAAACTCACCACTATACATTTGATTCGTTGCTTTTAAACTACTTATTTTCGCCGAACGATACTGTGAATTTCTTCCTATCGGATACTCAAAATCAGTGGTGCCGTTTTTAAAAGTCTTGCCCACAATAAAACTGGTATTACTGGCATTGTTGGCTAAGGCATTTTCCTCAAAAACAGGAATGCCTATAGTAGGCTGCGCCGTAATAATTCCGTCAATAAAATCTACTTTTTTAAAAAAATTAACCGTATTACTCAACTCAAATCCTTGGGGATTATCAAAAACGGTATGAAACAATCGTATCGCACTTTGACCCGAAATTTGTTGTACATTTTTTCCATTGAAATAGGTTGTTCCTTGTGAATTGGATGAAAAAGAAAAATCCCCTTCATTACGTAAATCGCTAGTCAAAAATAAACTACCATCATTCAAAAACTTTCCAGTAGAGGCATTACTGAAAGATTCATCACTGAAAACTATTGTATTGGGCAAAATACTAATCTGCTCCTTATTAATCCATTGAGCAACGGTTGGCATTTCCCATAAAAAAAGCAGTCCTAGAGTAAATACAAGTTTTTTCATTTGGATACAATTATAACTTAGACCAACCCGCATCTCCCAACGTTCCATCATTATTAAGATCATTGACATACACTTCTACTCTACCTAAATCTGTATTGTATCGAATTTGTCCAAAAGTAGGACTAGCTGGTCTTTGCGTGGTGTCGCCTGAAGGTAATTGAATTGCTGCAGCAGCAGGCATTGTTTGTAAAACACCTAAACTATTAACGGTTACAATTTTATCAGATGCATCTCCAGGAGTAGTTACAATTTCACGAATTCTAACCTTACCAACCCCAATATCCAACCGCTCGGAAGGCTTATGTAATGTTGTTTGGTCCAACCCAATACCAACTTTACCATTTTTTAAAATAATTAAGGCGTTTCTTCTTCCCGTAGCTCCTCCGCTTGTACCATTTCCCACTTGCAATAAAGGGTCACTACCTTCAGCAGCAGTAATATTACCGGTAGTACCATTAGTACCGGTATCACCTGCTCCTTGTGTAATCGCATTATAATACCCAAGAACCGTTTCTGAATAAGACGTAGAAAGATTATTATTACCTTGCACAAAAGCATTGTTCCCATTGGCTTTATTGGTTTCTCCAAGTACAAATGCATTCGAATCATCAGCAATATTGCTTTTACCAAAAGCACTACTAGATTGTGCCTTAGCTTGATTACCTTCATTTGCTACAAAAGTATTATCACCTTCCGCTAATGTTGAAAGACCAAAAGCAGCGCTACGAGTACCTGAAGCTTTAACAGCTAATCCGAAACCCACAGAATTTGTTCCAATTGGGGTTATTTGAGTGTTTCCCCCTCTAACAGCACCTTCAATATCTAGCGCCACATCATCCATAATAGAAATTTTATTAACCCCTACTCTTCCAGCTTGATAAATATTCTCGGTATTAGTACTCGCATTTACATTAGTGACATTCACTTTCCATGGTTCTTGTTGCAATGCCGATAAATCAAGTGTAGGATTATCATTGTTCTCATTCGTATACGTCAAAATTTTAGTACTACTATTAAATGTTAAGGTGGTATTCGTTTCTGTTGACCCAGTGGCATTAATTACATAGGGATCGGTTACAATACCAGTTCCTGTGACAGTAACATTGGTTCCTGCTGTAGTTACCCCTCCTTGACCAGCAGCTCCATCTATTCCATTCGTTCCATTCGTTCCATTCGTTCCATTCGTTCCATTCGTTCCATCAACACCATCAATACCCTGAATTCCTTGAGGACCTTGAGGACCAATGGCACCATCTGCTCCAGTATCTCCTTTATCACCCTTCGGACCTTGAATCCCTTGGAGGCCTTGTGGGCCAATAGCCCCATCGGTTCCTGCAACTCCTGTATCTCCTTTGTCACCTTTTGGGCCTTCAAGACCAGTTGCACCATCTAATCCAGCTGCACCTGTGTCGCCTTTGTCACCTTTAGGACCTGTTAATCCTGTATCTCCTGTATCTCCTTTCTCTCCTTGAATTCCTTGAGCACCTGTAGCACCTGTTAAACCTATTGGGCCTTGAGCCCCTGTTGCTCCAGTAGCTCCATCTATTCCATTCGTTCCATCAACACCATCTGCACCTGTGTCGCCTTTGTCACCTTTAGCACCTGTTATTCCTGTATCTCCTTTTTCTCCTTGAATTCCTTGAGCACCTGTAGCTCCAGTATCTCCTTTATCTCCTTTAAGACCTTGTGGGCCTTGAGGACCTGTTGCACCAACTGCTCCGTCAACTCCATTTGTTCCTGCTGCTCCAGTATCACCTTTGTCACCTTTAAGACCTTGAGCACCTGTTGCACCTATTGGTCCAGCTAGACCTTGAATTCCTTGTGGGCCTGTTACGCCTGTGTCTCCTTTATCGCCCTTGGGGCCTTGAATGCCTTGAGGACCTGCTGTTAAATTGATGGTAACTGGAATATTTTGTTCGTTGACATAGGTAAAAGTCCCATTTCCATTATCAGTCATGGTGGTTATGGTTTCTGCTTTTTGTTCTCCTAAGTTAATCCATCGATTTAAGAACCAATAATAAAATCCGGGTTGCAACTCAGCATTAGAAGTAGTATTAAAAATCAATAACCCATTTACATTTCCCTTTTCTATGGTGGTTTGATCGGTTGTATTTTGAAGACCTATTCTAGGTATCAATACTCCTGCTTTTGAAGAAGTTATATCAAGTATACTAGAAGAATTAGGAGTAATAGTGCCTATACCCACTTGAGCTTGAATAGTTCCAAAAAATAAAAAAAAGACGACTACATTTATAACTTTACTATTCATACCAACTGATTTAATCATTAAAAATCAATGTTACTTATTCCAAATTTTACTTATCGTCAAACTCAAACCCCAAGAATTATAATAATTCCATTTGTTATCCCAAACTAAAGCTCCTCCTACTTCCCAATTTCCTGGAATATGCCAACCATATTCAACGCCTAAACGGGTCAATGTTAAGGTTTTTTGATGTGCAATCTCTGCTCCTAAACCACCAATAAAAGACCAATGTTTATCAGGTTTATAAATACCAACAGGAACTACTGCTAATGGATAACTACGTTCTAACAATTCGGCTCCTCCGTGTTCAATTTTAAACGACTCCAAAATGATATCGTTTTGTAATCCGACTGCCCAAGTATTAGATAACCAATAATCATAATTCAAAGTAAAAGAGGGTACAGCCAACCATTCGGTTTTACCATCTATTTTGCCTTCTGACAGATGGGTGTGACCGATACCAAAAGTGAGACGATGACTGCCTTGGCTACTATGAATTTCATGGTGGTTTTCATTCTGACTGTAGGATATGAGAGTGCTTAACAGTAGTACTAAATAAAGAGATGCTTTTTTCATACCATTTAAATTAAGATTATTGAACTCTTGTTAAACGCATTACTGTTTTTTGGAGCATTCATTATGTAATTAACTTTCCAAGACCCATCAATTAAATTGGCTTTCATTGTAGTATCGGTTGTTTGTGAAATCTTTTTTTTTGTTAAATTACATGAAACAATTACAACTCCAAAAAGTAAAATAAAATAATTAAGTTTCATTTGATTTAATTTACTACTTCCACTGATTAAAAAATTTTGAAACTATCTCAGGCGTATCAAACCATTAAAATACAATCTATTTCGCACTAAAAACAGAAAAAATTGAATTATACGATTCCTTTTAATCACATAACAACTCAAATAACGACTGCTGAAAACTATGATAATTGGAATTAGAAATTGGGTATTACAAAGTAGCTTTCTTATTAGTAATTTGAATGATTCCTCCTATACCAGCTATCATTCCTATTCCGTTTAACAAAATTCCTGCCCAACGCCAACCTTCCGAAGGCCATAAGCTAAGGTCTTTCGTAAATGAACCATAGATCACAAAACCTGCCATCAAAGCCGCTACAGCAGAGAGAATTATATAAGGCCATTTGAGGTTATTTTTCAAAAAATACCAAAATAGAAATGCAAAGACTGCGCAAAGTCCAGCTCCTAAAGCACTTGCTGTAGGCCCAATAGGTTGTTGACTATTTGAAATCAAATACAAACCATACATATTCCAAGCGATACAGCCAATGGCCCAGAAAATTTGAAAAAATAAAACCATAAGTACTAAAATTTAATGATCCGCATCTTCATGAGCAGCTAGTATTTTTACCACGTGATTTAATGCAGCTTGTGCTAATCCATCGGCATCTTTAGTGTAATTCATTCCGAGAATATCTTTAGTGTTTTTTAAGCTCACAGGTTGTTTTTTGCCTTCTACTACTGTTCCCCATACTTTTATATCTCTAATTTTCATTGCCTCACAACTGATAGGATTATCATATAGAATAGTAAAGTTAGCCAACTTTCCACTGGTAATCGAACCCATTTGATCTTCAACTTTTAAAGAATAAGCAGCATCGATGGTAACTGCTTTTAGAGCGCCCTCTCTAGAAACCTTTTGTTCTGGAGCGACTACCCTCCCGCCAGTGGTTAGTCTATTTACACCGCACCACATCAAATACAAAGGATCAGCTGGCGCCATTGGCATATCGCTGTGAAAAGAATAGGAGACTCCAGCTCTTTCTACATCACCCATACGTACCATACTCTCTGCTCTTTGGGGACCCAATCCATTTTTACTGTAATTATCTGCTAAAGCCACAGGATAGTATGGATTTCCGCTTACTATACAACCTAGTTTTGCTAAACGGTCTACCTGATCTTTTGCACTAACGGCAAAATGTACAATTACTGTGCGGTGATCTGTTCTAGGATTGGCTTTTAGGTTTTTCTCTAAAGTATTCAATACCCGATCCAAACCGGCATCGCCATTTACGTGTACGTGAATTTGATAGCCAGCGTCCCAAAATATTTTGAAAGCACGTTCAAAAACAGGCAAATCCGTCATCCATTCGCCATGATGTTTATCGGTATAAGGCTCTCTCACTTGCATCAAAAGAGAATAAATTGCCCCATCTGAAAATAATTTCACTTGATTTTTCGCCAAAGAAGTTTTACCAGTATACCAACTTTCTAATTTTTTGGCTTCTTCAATAACCTGAGCATCATCCTTGTATTTATCGCACAAGGTCTTCCCATCCGCCATAAAACTCCATCTAAAAGGCATATCGTTAGACGACATTACACTATTGACACCATCTTGCAACGGCTTTACTAAGATTCCGCCTGGTTCATTACCAAACGTAATCCCTTTGGAATGCATATAATCTCTAGTGATATACAACCCTTTTTCTAGCTTTTCAGGTGTCGCTAATACGGTAGCTATTTTGGGGGCTACGGCAAACATACCTTGTTCCCAAAAACGACCTTCGGCTAAGACGGATTGCTTTTGTGGGGTTTCACCCCAAGTCTTAATAAAATCAGCAGTAACGTTATATTTTTGAAGGGCAACTGAATTGAGTACAATTTCATGGCAAGAACGTAGCCAAGCAATAATTGGGCGGGTGGTACTAATTTTATCCAAATCAGTTTTAACTAATTTACCATAAAAATTAGGATGATAACCCCAAGTAACTAAAGGCTCATCAGGATCAGACATTTTTTTCTCAGCCGCCGCTAGTCGCGTCATAAAATCATTTTTGTCTTTAACAGCCTTTGCTGTACCTTCGGGCAATTCCCAATCTTCAATAGAAAGTACTTCAGAAGCCATAGTCAAAGCTGCTAAAACAGGGTGATCGTGTTGTGCAATAAAACCAGGTACAATAACCTTATCGTTAAACGTTTTATCCAAACGTGCTTTTCTATCCCCCAGAATTTTACCTACTTCATCCTTAGTACCTACTGCTATAATCTTTCCGTTTTGAACAGCTACTGCCTCCGCCTTGGGTTTGGCCATATCCATAGTAACGATTTCTTTGGCAGTGTAAATGACAATGGGAGTATCAGTGGTCATTGTACCACTCATGTCTTGTAATGTCTGGGATGTTACAATCGAACAAAACAAACACATAGCGAATAGGATAATTTTTTTAGTCATGATGCTTTTAGATTAAATTAATAAATGTGCTATTTTTCCTTTCTGTAACTCTATGTTCAGAGTAGTATTAGTTGAATTCAAACAAAAGTATGAAAACAAAAACGATATTATTTTAGCAAAAATCTTACTTGAAAACCAATATAAAACACTGAAAACAAATGCAATACAATAAAATTAACATTTTTTTTAAACTTATCGTGTTTTGTGTAAAATAATTTCAAAAAAAACACCCTACTCCAACATAATGGAATAGGGTGTTTTAAAAAGGATATACAACGATTTACCTTTTTGGCACTACCAAGCTATCTTTTGCAATAGCTAATGAATCGGTGGCAGTAATGACAATTTTGCTTTCGATCTTAACTTGTGGTCTTTTTATTTTTTGGGTAATAATTACTGCATCATTCAGTACAAAAGGAGTTGGCATCATCCAGTCTTCTCTTGGAGTCATTGAAAAAATTGGATTGACCATCAAATCAAAAGAACTTTCCATAACATCCATATTGAGAATCGTTGCTCTATTTATGGTAAATTGCAAAATAAGTGGTTCATTATTGACTACATAATAGCTTAATAATTTTTTGCCTTTTCGTTCCAATTCTGTTCCTTTTTGCCCCAAAGTACTTACACCATTGGCTTTGAAATTGAAAAATGTCATAATTTCATCAGCAAAAATATCATAGCGATTCACCTTTCGGTTTGGAGTGATTTGAATTTTTAAATACCTTTTGAAACCCACTACGCTATCTTGTAAAAAAGTAATCGTTGGTTTGGCAATTCCTTTGTTTGGCGCTTCAGCAGCATAGGTGAACTCCGAATTGTATTTGCTAAACAACTTCAAATTATTCAAGGTCTTAGCACTTTTCGGGTTTTCACCCAAATAACCTTTTGTCCAAGAATCGAGATTAGTATCATAAGTTGCCCAATAGGCTTTGTTCGAGTCTCCATTATACAGATACACCAAACTGTTGGATTTGGCTTCCCCTAATTCGTAACCCGAATGGTATTGTGCTTTGCCTAGAAAGATTAGAGAAAGTAAAAAGAACAATAATGACCAGCTTCCTTTTTTGGTAAAAGCTCCAAAAATTGGTAACAACAAGGCAAATGCCAAAACAGTCAAAATTGCACTTCCAAACAGTACTTTCAATCCCAAACCTACTGGAAACATTTGAATAAATGGAGCAATAATGAGCAACGCTGGAATACCACAGATGAGGTTTACAATCCAATTGGATCTTTGGCTAAAGACAAAAACTGCAAAAGCAACCAACCCAAAATATACTGGAATAATCAAAAACCCAGCACCACGTAAACTGTTGGCCAGAAAACCATTTAGCACGATCCAAAACACTAGTGGAATCACATAATGGTTCATCGTTACTTTTGGTTTGGAAGCAATTTGATAAAACAAGAAACAAATGGAAAGGCTCAGCAATACAAAAGCTGCAATATAATCGTGACCATTATAGGTAAAACCATTGAGTAAATCATTGTATTGTGGATTCAACAACAATAATCCTTGCCATCCATAATACGTGATCAATCCGGTAAAAAGCAAAGCACCCAAAAACGGAAAGAAACCTTTCATGATATCATTCAACTTCAGCATTCTTTTGGCTTTGCCCAGAAATACTAAAATCAGTAGTAAACCAGCAGCGATAAGCGTCATTGGCAGCACCCAGTCAAAAGGATAGCTGATAAACGTAAACGGAATCGTGAAATACACATCATCGGTTGTTGAAGTTGTCGCATTCAAATCGGCGTTGGAGAAATAATTCAACAATGGCATCAAATAGGAACCTTGGTGTTTCAAGGTGCTTTTGTCCAAATGTGCCACATCATCTTGAGCAGTATGGTAATTGAAATGGTCGTCGATAAAAGCAAAATTAAATCCTTGTATGTCACCTTGCTCTCTAAAAACCGTTAAGTCGGTGTCATTCGGTAACATTTTGTAAATACTATACATCAATGAATTCGAAACCGGATACGTAGCACTTGCTTTGGCAAATTCCTTTACCAAACCTGCATTTCCTTTGTTAGTTTCCATCAGCATATAACTCGGTCCCGAAGAACCGCGGGCTTCAAAATTCAGTACCAATCCGACTTCTTTGGCCCATTGATGTTCAGTAACAAAAAGCGCAGCGCCATTCAATCCTAATTCTTCCGCATCGGTAAAAAGTATAATGATGTCGTTTTGGTGCTTGGTTTTGGCATTCAAAAAGGCACGAACGCCTTCCAGAATTGTCGCAACGCCCGACGCATCGTCACTGGCTCCGTGCGAAACCGAATGTGGTGCGCTGTCATAATGTGAGAGCAGGAGCAATGCTTTGGTATTTTTAGTGCCTTCGATGCGGCACATTATGTTTTTGGATTTTACCAAATTCCCCCAATCGCTCAGCGTAAAGCCTTCTTGAACCGTTGTTTCCAGCCCCAGTTTTTGCAATTCTTTGATAATGTAGTTGGCCACAACTTCATGGTTTTTGGTACCTACATAATGCGGTTGTTTCGCAATCGCATTGATGTGTTCCAAGGCTCTGCTAGTTGAAAACTCCGTAACTTTTTTGTCCTCATTTGGCGACCACGAAGGCATTAAGGTTGCAAATAAAAACCCCAAAATCCCAAGGATGATGACAACAGTTATAATAGAGGAATAATTCTTTTTCATTATTTGTAGGTATTAAATATCTTTTTTAACGAGCATATAATAATCATTGTCCAAAACCATATAGCCTTGGTCATACAGGAAATAGTAGGTATTCCCAGTTTTGGTATTCAGAACGTTAGTGAAAAAGTCAAAATCAAAACCCTTGCTCATCAGTTTGGCACGAGTCGTTTTGGATTTTCCTTCCACATTCAGTTCCGACAAAATTCGGTAATTTTTGCGCAATTTGTTGTTGATATTGCGCATATAATTCGTACTATCCTTATTTATTTTGTTATTGTAGGCATTTCGGCAACCATCGCTGCAGAATTTTTTGTCTTCACGACCCACAATGGGGTCACCACATTCGAGGCAGGTTTTCATAATTTTATTTTTTAAGGCTATTATTTTTGAATCGATCTGGAAAAATGCTTACCATATAAGTCATATAAGTTTAAATAAAAAATAAGCTCGTTAATAGATTGGGAAAAGAGAATATAAGCTGGAAACCATCTTTGTTAGGTTTCGTTCTTATCCTTAAATGAACTTTTAATTTCACTTTATTTGTATTTAAATTAAGAAATTATATGACTTATATGTTTAAAATTAATTTCGAATATAATCTCAATTTTTAATCTTTTTTATTTCATACAAGTCGGTTCTTCTGTCTTTTAGGATTCTCACGCTTCCATGTTCGTGCAATTCTTTCAGCAATCTCAAATCGACATCAACAATCAAAGTCATTTCGGTATTCGGAGTAGCTTCGGCTTTGATTCCATTGCTTGGAAACGCAAAATCCGAAGGCGTAAAAACCGCCGCTTGTGCATATTGTATATCCATATTATTTACTTTAGGCAAATTTCCCACACAACCTGCAATAGCAACATAACATTCGTTTTCTATTGCTCGTGCTTGCGCGCAATGTTTTACCCGGATGTAGGCGTTTTGGGTATCGGTCAAGAAAGGCACAAATAGAATATTCATGCCTTCATCGGCCATAATTCTCGCCACTTCGGGAAACTCGACATCATAACAAATCATAATTCCAATTTTGCCACAATCGGTGTCAAAAGTCTTAATTTCGGATCCGCCTTTCATTCCCCAATGTTGCGCTTCGTTTGGAGTAATGTGAATTTTGGTATACATTTCAAAGGTTCCATCTCTTTTACATAGAAACCCAACATTATACAAATCCCCATTTTCCAGATACGGCATACTTCCCGAAATAATATTGATATTATACGAAATAGCCAGTTCCTGAAACCGTTTCCGAATGGGTTCTGAGTGTTTGGCCAATTCCCGAATCGCTTCCGCTTCGGTCAAATGGTTGTAATCGGCCATTAAAGGTGCAATGAATAATTCGGGAAACACCGCAAAATCACAAGTATAGCCCGAAACCACATCAATAAAGAACTCCGATTGTTCAAATAACGCTTCGAGATTACCCAGTAAACGCATTTGCCATTGAATTAGCCCTAGCCGAATCACATTTTTCTCCGTATTTATCAGTCTTGGACTTTCGTCAAAATAGATGTTGTTCCATTCCAGCAAAACAGCAAATTCTTTGGAGTCTTCATCACCCTCTAAATAATTTTTTATGATTCGAAGCACATGAAAATCATTACTCAACTGAAACGAAAGCACCGGATCGTGCAATTGTTTGCTTTTTACTTTCTCAATGTATTTTTTGGGCGTCATTTTATCGGCATGTTGACCATAACTCGGAATCCGGCCGGCAAAAACAATCGCTTTGAGGTTCAACTGTTCGCACAATTCTTTGCGGGCATCATACAAACGCCTGCCCAAACGCAAACCACGATAACTGGGATGGATAAAAACATCGATTCCGTACAATATTTCCCCATTCGGGTTGTGAGTCGAAAACGTATAATCGCCAATTATTTGCAAATAATTATGGTTTTTATCAACTCGTTTTTCGTCGACAATCAGTGATAGAGCAGAACCCACCACTTTTCCGTCGACCAAAATAACCAATTGTCCTTCGGGAAAAACACTCAATAACTTTTCAATATCATTGGCGCGCCAATAGGAATCGGCCATTTCTGGATACGATTCCACCATTGAGTTTTTGAGTTGTTTGTAATCCTCAAAAGCTAAATTCCGCAATTCTACTTTTTTTATTTTGGCCTGCATAATGGAGAATTTTAGGTGAATAATTAGTTAAAAGCAACATCATTTTATTTTTTGGAGCCAATCAATAGGCTTTATTTGTAGGCATGGGTTCCTGCTTTTTGTTTCAATCTTTTTTGTCTCGAAAAAGACGAGACAAAAAAGGATTTTCACTGCAATCAGGGCTAGTCAGGATTTATGGTTTTGTTTTTGTTTTCCATCCTAACACTTTTAAAATTAGCCAGAGATAATACGGATGAAACGGATTAGCATAGATTTTTAATTTCAAACTTTCCAAACACTAATCATGGTATACGCTCGATTTTTTATCCGTGTAGAATCCGTTTAATCTGTCCCGATAGCTATCGGGCAATGTCATTAAGTTAAGCTTTTTTTCTCGCCAAGACGCAAAGGCGCAAAGTTAAGAGTCGATTTCTTGGCGTCTTCGCGTCTTTGCGAGAGTTATATTTTGAAAAAGCGTAGTGAGAAACCCTTAACTTAATGACATTGAGCTATCGGGTTCTGTGGCCTAATCTCAGTTGCTAAATCAGGAGGCAATTCAAGATTTGTAAATTTTTATTTTTTGCCAACTCCCAAATATACTCAAAATTTTCCATTTACAAACGGTTACAAATATTTACAACCGAAAGTAAGCAGTTAGCAACCGAATAATATTTTGAGGCTGTCGCATCTTTGCCCTGTCGAAATGATACAGAGCAATAACAATAGCAATGTCAATTTCAAAAAACTATCATATACACACTAATATTTAAATTTTACACGCCATGAAAAACAGAGTGCAATTAATCGGAAACGTAGGAAACGACCCAATCATCAAATCTTTTGAAGGAGGAAAAAAATTAGCCAGTTTGACTATCGCTACCAATGACAGTTACAAAAACGACAAAGGAGAACGCGTTGAACAAACGGAATGGCACACGGTAGTCGCTTGGGGAAAAACGGCCGAGATTATCGAAAAATTTGTGACCAAAGGAAAACAAATTGCCGTTGAAGGCAAACTAACCCACAGAAGCTACGACGACAAAAACGGTGAAAAACGTTATATCACCGAAGTGGTTGTAAACGAAATTATGTTACTAGGGAAATAAAACCCAAAAAATAAGTTCTAGAAATAAATCTTTGAGGATTGTTTATAAAAAAAGAATTCTGTTTTAAAATTTACTTTTATTCAACAGTAGGCATTTAAAAACAGTTTGACAATCCTTCAAAAAGAAACATTCATTTTCCAAAAAGAGTCTCCAATGGACTGCGCTAAAAGGATTATACTTTTTGGCTGCAGTTTAGAAAGAGACTCTTTTTTTAGTTCAAAATAGTTTTATGAGATTTAATCTTTTCTTATCTATGAAAATGACATCTTTAAAAAACATTTAAAATTACGTTTAAGCTTGTCAATCAATCATATTCTTTTACCCCGATTCTGCATCAGATTTTGTTATGAAGTTGGATTAACCAATAAAAACAAGTGCTGAAGGACTATTTTAATGAAGAAAACGAAGTTCAGTGAATGCCAAAATAAATAATAACCAATGTACTATTACTTCTGTCTTTCGATTTTAAAATAGCAATAAATACCTGGATTTGAAATAGAATCCAGTTTTTGTAGATTTCTAATCCCAAATCAGAGTTTAATATAAATTTATGATTTTTAGCCTTTTTTACCCCTTGTAACATAAACCAAAAAAATACTATCTTTACCCATTAAACGTAATACGAACTTAAATTGCTTCAATAGCAATACTACATATATCATTATGGCATGTACAAGTTGTTCAACTTCAGATGGTGGCGCACCAAAGGGTTGTAAAAATAATGGGACTTGCGGCACCGATAGCTGCAATAAATTAACGGTTTTTGATTGGCTTTCGAACATGAGTTTACCCAACGGAGAAGCTCCATTTGATTGTGTTGAAGTACGATTCAAAAACGGAAGAAAAGAGTTTTATCGCAACACTGATAAATTGACTTTGAGTATGGGAGATATAGTAGCAACTGTTGCTTCTCCAGGACACGATATTGGAATTGTGACACTTACAGGCGAATTGGTAAAAATTCAAATGAAGAAAAAAGGAGTCAATCATTTAAGCAACGAAGTACCTAAAGTGTACCGAAAAGCTACTCAAAAAGACATCGATATTTGGACCGTAGCCAGAAATAAGGAAGAACCAATGAAAGTGCGTGCACGAGAATTGGCGATTGCCCAAAAACTGGAAATGAAAATTTCAGACATTGAATTTCAAGGCGATGGTTCCAAAGCTACTTTCTACTATACTGCCAATGACAGAGTCGATTTTAGACTTTTAATCAAAGATTTTGCAAAAGAATTCAGTACCAGAGTCGAAATGAAACAAGTGGGTTTTCGTCAAGAGGCAGCTCGTTTAGGCGGAATAGGTTCGTGTGGTAGAGAATTGTGTTGCTCGACTTGGCTAACGGATTTTAGAAGTGTTAACACCTCTGCAGCTCGCTATCAACAATTGTCTTTAAACCCTCAAAAACTGGCTGGTCAGTGTGGCAAATTGAAGTGTTGTTTGAATTACGAATTGGACACTTATATGGATGCTTTAAAAGATTTTCCTGAATTTGACACCAAATTGGTTACCGAAAAAGGAGATGCCATTTGTCAGAAGCAAGATATTTTCAAAGGTTTAATGTGGTTTGCGTATACTAATAATTTTGCAAATTGGCACATTTTAAAAATTGATCAGGTCAAAGAAATTATAGCTGAAAACAAGTTAAAAAACAAAGTTTCATCGCTAGAAGATTATGCAATTGAAGTAGTTGCAGAACCAGAGCAAAACTTTAATAATGCGATGGGTCAGGAAAGTTTGACACGTTTTGACCAACCCAAAAGAAAGAAAAAACCAAACAAAAAACCTAGAGTAGCTGGTGAAAATGTAATTCTTTCTAACAATGCTAGCAAACCGACTATTCAAAAATCAAACCCTCCGATAAAATCAAATCCTGGGACAAAGATTAATCCTGTGTCAAAGGTAAATTCTATTATTAAAGAAAATCCTGCAAAAGAAAATCCTGCAAAAGAAAATCCTAATGGTAATAACCCAAATAGGAACAATAATCGCAACAAAAACAACAATCGCAAAAAGTCGAACAACAATCGGCCCGCAAACACTGAGAACAAATCAGACGAACCTAGAAAACCCATAATTATTAAAAAAAATGAGAATAAAGAATAGTATTTTACTGGTTTTTGTAACAATACTCCTTTTTTCATGTGACAAAAAAAGAGTTTTTGATGAATATAAATCGGTAGGAAGTGCCTGGAATAAAGACAGTATTGTTACGTTTGATTTGCCAGTTTTAGATGCTACAAAACGATATGATTTATTTGTGAATTTAAGAGACAACAGCAATTACAAATACAACAATTTGTTTTTAATTGTTTCCTTAGAAAGTCCAAACGGATACACCAAAGTGGATACTTTAGAATATCAAATGGCCAATCCAGACGGAACTTTGTTAGGCAATGGATTTACTGATATTAAAGAAAGTAAATTGTATTACAAAGAAAATGTGCGTTTTAGAGGAAAATATAAAGTGCACATCAAACAAGCAGTACGAGAAAACGGAAAAGTACCTGGTGTTGCTTTTTTAGACGGAATTACCGAAGTAGGTTTTAGAATAGAAAACAAAGAATAGATCACGATTATGGCTATTAAAAAAAATAACGGACAGTCAAAAGGCATCGAAAAAGATGTTAAATATTATTCCAAGAAATTTTGGAAAATTTTCTTTTATGGATTAGGTAGTATTGCCTTGTTTTTCCTTTTTGCATCATGGGGGCTTTTTGGTTCCATGCCCTCTTTTGAGGATTTAGAAAATCCAGATTCTAATTTGGCTACCGAAATTATTTCCTCGGATGGAGTGGTATTGGGTAAATATTTCAAACAAAATCGTTCGGCATTAAAATATTCTGACCTACCCAAAAACTTGGTTCAAGCACTAGTTGCAACAGAAGACGCTCGTTTTTATGAACATTCCGGTATTGATGGCAGAGGAACTTTAAGAGCCATCGCCAGTTTAGGAACTAGCGGTGGAGCCAGTACATTATCTCAACAACTTGCCAAACAATTATTTCATGGGGAAGGTTCTAAGTTTTTGCCTTTTAGAATTGTTCAAAAAATAAAAGAATGGATCATTGCCATTCGATTAGAAAGACAATATACCAAAAATGAAATCATCGCCATGTACTGCAATGTATATGATTTTGGTAATTACTCAGTAGGAGTTAGCTCAGCAGCAAAAACGTATTTCTCCAAAGAACCCAAAGATTTAACCATAGACGAATCTGCTATTTTAGTGGGAATGTTTAAAAACTCTGGACTTTATAATCCTGTAAAAAATCCTGTTGGCGTAAAAAATCGTAGAAATGTGGTGCTTTCGCAAATGGAAAAAGCAAATATTATTACCGAAGATCAAAAACATCAATTGCAAAGTTTGCCTATTACTTTGAAATTTAAATTGGAAAGCCATAGAGAAGGAACCGCAACTTATTTTAGAGAATACCTTCGTGATTATATGAAAAAATGGGTGGAAGACAACAAGAAACCTGACGGATCAGATTACGATATTTACAAAGATGGTCTTAAAATCTATACCACTATTGATTCAAGAATGCAAGCGTATGCCGAAGAAGCTGTTGCAGCTCACATGGCTAATATGCAAGAGGAATTTTTCATTCAAAATAAAGACAATAAAAACGCTCCTTTTGTAAACATTTCGGAAGCAGAAACGCAACGTATTATCAATCAAGCCATGAAATCTTCCCATAGATGGAGCGCTTTGAAGGAGCAAGACAAAAGTGATGATGAAATTATCAAAACCTTTAGCGAAAAAACAAAAATGACTGTTTTTACTTGGAAAGGGGAAAGAGATACGATTATGACTCCGCTGGATTCTATTCGCTATTACAAACACTTTTTGCAATCGGGAGTAATGTCAATGGAGCCACAAACAGGAAATATAAAAGTTTGGGTCGGTGGAATTAATTACAAATATTTTCAATACGATCACGTAGGCCAAGGAGCCAGACAAGTAGGTTCTACTTTTAAACCCTTTGTATATGCTACGGCAATCGAACAATTAAACATGTCTCCTTGTGACTCCATTTTAGACGGTCCGTTTATGATTCGAAAAGGACGTCATCATGTTACCGAAGATTGGGAACCTAGAAATTCTGACAATAAATACCGTGGAATGGTAACGCTAAAACAAGCTTTGGCACAATCCATAAATACTATATCAGCTAAATTAATTGACAAAGTTAGTCCAGAAGCGGTAATCGAACTTACACATAAATTAGGTGTAAAATCCGAGATTATCAATCAGCCTTCTATTGCTTTGGGAGCAGTTGAAATTACGGTAGAAGATATGGTTGCAGCCTTTAGTACTTTCGCCAATCAAGGCGTGTACACCAAACCTCAATTTTTATCTAAAATCGAAAACAAAAGTGGTGAGGTTATCTACGAACCAATTCCTGAATCTCATGATGTTTTGAATAAAGATATTGCTTTTGCGGTTATAAAACTTTTAGAAGGAGTTACCGAAACAGGTTCTGGGGCAAGACTTAGAACTCAAGGTGGCGGTAGTGGTGACAATCGCTGGACCGGTTATCCATACATGTTTACCAACCCAATTGCCGGAAAAACAGGAACTTCACAAAATCAATCTGATGGATGGTTTATGGGAATGGTTCCCAATCTAGTTACAGGTGTTTGGGTAGGTTGTGAAGACCGTTCAGCACATTTCAAAAGTCTTACTTACGGACAAGGTGCTGCAGAAGCATTACCTATATGGGGTTACTATATGAAAAAATGTTATGAAGACAAAACTTTAAATATATCCAAAGAACCATTTGAAAGACCAGCCAATCTTTCTATAAAAGTAGATTGTTACACGCGTAGAGCTTCAACAGTAATAGACACAACTGCTACACCAGAACAAGACACAGAGGAATTTGCTTTGTAAAAAATAGTAGGGCGTGACAGCAATAAAAAAAGGGACTAACTCAGCATAACGTGCTAGTTGTCCCTTTTTTTATTGCGGTCGGGCTATCTGGGCTACTTCGGTAGCTTCCGTCTATCCCTCACGCACAATGTCATTAAGTTAAGGATTTCTCACTACGCTTTTTCATAATACAACTCTCGCAAAGAAGTGAAGACGTAAAGAAATAGGCTCTAAACTTTGCGCCTTTGCGTCTTGGCGAGAAAAAAAGCTTAACTTAATGAGTTTTTTTAGTACTTGAGAGCTACTAGAGTTCTCTTATTATGTGATTCCTCGTGCCTCGGAATGACAAAAAGCGATAATTTAGATATCCAATATCGCGTTAGTTTGTCATCTCGACGAAGGAGAGATCACACAAGTTACTCGGCAATCCTAGTATAATCAGTACTATTTTCTTAACTTAATGATATTGCCGTCTATCCCTCACGCAAATCCTGGAAGCCAAGAAAATTTCGAATTCCAAATCAATACGAATCTTGTACTAAATTCACTTTATAGATTCATTATATACAATTGAAGTAGTTTTTTTAATGCTTTAAATAATAATCTTTCATAGAAAATCAAAAAATACCTAACTTTACAATCAATTAAGAAATCGATATAGTTCTAAACAAAACAATATGATTAACAAAAAAGTAAATACCGTTCAAGAAGCCCTTCAAGGAATAGAAAATGGAATGACCCTTATGCTTGGTGGTTTTGGATTGTGTGGCATTCCCGAAAATTCAATAGCCGAATTGGTTCAAAAAGAAACGACAAACCTTACTTGTATCTCCAACAATGCAGGTGTAGATGATTTTGGGCTTGGTTTGCTTTTGCAAAAAAAACAAATCAAAAAAATGATTTCTTCCTATGTTGGAGAAAATGCCGAATTCGAACGTCAAATGCTTTCTGGTGAACTCGAAGTTGACTTAATTCCTCAAGGAACTTTGGCCGAAAGATGTCGTGCGGCTCAAGCGGGTATTCCAGCTTTTTTCACTCCCGCAGGTTACGGAACCGAAGTGTCCGAAGGCAAGGAAGTTCGTGAATTTAATGGTAAAATGCATATTATGGAACACGCTTTCAAAGCTGATTTTGCAATTGTGAAAGCTTGGAAAGGGGATACTGCGGGAAATCTTATTTTCAAAGGAACGGCCAGAAATTTTAATCCTTGCATGTGTGGCGCTGCCAAAATCACGGTGGCTGAAGTAGAAGAATTGGTCGAAGCAGGAACTTTGGATCCCAATCAAATTCACATTCCTGGAATTTTTGTGCAACGTATTTTTAAAGGTGAAAAGTATGAAAAGCGTATTGAACAAAGAACGACTCGGAAAAGAGAATAGTTTTTCAGATTTTGAAATTAGAAAATAGTGTCTTCACAGCGCTATAATTTTAGATTTTTTTACTTCTTAAATAATAAAAAATGGCATTAGATAAAATAGGAATTGCAAAACGTATTGCACAAGAATTAAAAGACCGTTATTTCGTGAATCTAGGCATCGGAATACCAACTTTGGTAGCTAATTATATTCCGAAAGGAATTGATGTCGAATTTCAAAGCGAAAATGGTGTTCTAGGCATGGGGCCTTTTCCTTTTGAAGGAGACGAAGATGCCGATATTATCAATGCCGGAAAACAAACCATTACGACTCTGCCAGGAGCTTCTTTTTTTGACTCCGCTACCAGTTTCGGAATGATTCGCGGGCAACACGTCGATTTGACCATACTCGGCGCCATGGAAGTTTCTGAGAATGGCGATATTGCCAACTGGAAAATCCCTGGAAAAATGGTGAAAGGAATGGGTGGGGCTATGGATCTTGTGGCTTCTGCCGAAAATATTATCGTGGCTATGATGCATGTTAACAAAGCAGGAGAATCCAAAATTTTAAAAAAATGCACTTTACCTTTAACGGGCGTGGGCTGCGTAAAAAAAATAGTGACTGAATTGGCCGTCTTAGAAATCACTCCCAAAGGTTTCAAATTATTAGAACGAGCACCGGGCGTAAGTGTAGAACATATTATCGCAGCTACCGAAGCTGATTTAATTGTAGAAGGAGATATTCCAGAAATGATGATTTACTAATTTTAACATATTTTTTGTAATGTTATGATTTTCAACTAATTTTGTTAGAAACCAACAAAACAATTAAATATGAAAAATTTCAATTTATTAGTAATCGTGTTTTTAGTTTCGGTAAGTATGATGGCTCAAAAGAGAGGCTCCGTTGCACTAGATATTTATGGTAGTTACGTTTTTTCTGATCGTGTTGATTTTGATGGAGGATACACAACAATTGGAGATGGTTTGCAATATGGTGCAGGATTGGAATTTTTTACTCATAGATCAAATTCTGTAGAGATAAAATACTTAAGAATTGATACTTCAATGCCACTCTATTATTTGGGTTCCAATAGAAGCAGCGGTAATGACAATGGAGCTATTAATTATATTTTACTAAGTGGAAACCATTATTTTGAAAACGGAGGAAATGCAGTGCCATATCTAGGTGGTGGAATTGGAATTGGAATTTTAGAAACACCAAATCAAGGAAGTGACAACAATTTTGCTTGGGAAATTAAAGGTGGAGTCAAATTCAAAACGGCTTCCGTAGTTTCTTTAAGTCTCCAAGCTACATTGCAATCTATGGTTATACATACTGGATATGATACGTATTGGAACGGTTGGTATGGTCCTGTTCAAGTGGCTACTTATGTTAATTCTTTTCAATTTGGATTGGGAGCCGTGCTTGGGTTTAACTTTAAATAATATTAAAAAATTATGCGTATTCGTGACTAATACCAAAACGAAAAAGTTAACCACAGATTAAAAAAAGATTTAGACGTATTTCTTTAATAATGCTTATAAAATCTGTGAAAATTAGTGTACTCAGTGGCGAAAAAATACTTCTGGTGCACTTTGCAGACAGTCCTAAGAAAATAAAAAAATCACTCAAAAGCAACTCTCATATGGGTTGCTTTTTTTGTCAAAAAGATAATTATATTGACGGTATAGATTGTTGAAAAAACATGTATGTTGCTAATATACAGCAAAATAATAATTTAAATATATTTTATATTCAAAAAATATTCTTAATTTTGGTCACCCCATTTTTCAACAAGGATTATTCATTTCTTAAATAATATCTCCATGAAAAATACAATACTTCAAAAGGGTTTCATTTCCATCATTTTATTCTTTTCTACATTAACATTAATTGCACAAGAAGGTGATAAAAATGTGTTGAAAAAAATTACTAACGAAAAAGGGATTCCCACCTTGATAACATTCAATAGTAAATCAACTTATAAAACAAGTGACTACCAACAACTTTTCAAAGATCAATTGGGAGTAAAAGACAATTCCAATTTTACAAAAATCAAATCGGAAACTGACAAATTAGGAGTTTCCCACGAAAAATTCCAATTGTTCCATAATAGTATAAAAGTAGAATTTGCTACTTACACCTTGCATTCTTCCGCCGGGAAACTAAATTCTATGAATGGGGAATTTTATAAAACTGATTTGTTGAATGCCATTCCGACTTTATCTGCAGACCAAGCTTTTAATAAAGCAATGCAACAAATAGGCGCCCAAAAATACCTTTGGGAAACTCCCGATGACGCCAAAATGTTTAATTATAAAAAACCAGTTGGTGAATTGGTGTGGCTGCCAATCTTAAATAGCGATACTTCGAACACAAAAGACACTCCTTTGAGATTAGCTTATAAATTTGATATTTATGCAACACAACCCGTAAGTAGAGGAGATATTTATATTGATGCAATAACAGGAGAAAGCTTGTTTTATAATGCGATCATTAAACATCTTGGGGAATTCAGCCATGGTAAAAAAGAAAAAGGAGCTCAAAATCAAAAGAAAATGATTGTCGCTGCCAATGCCGATACTCGGTATTCGGGCTCACAAACCATTCAAACTACTTTAAGTGGAGCAAATTATATCCTAGCCGATGCCACAAGAGGAAATGGAATCAATACTTATAATATGCTGAAAGGCACCAATTACAATAATGCCGTCAATTTTAATGATGCTGATAATAACTGGACAACGGCCGAATATAATAATGCCAACAAAGATAATGGCGCTTTTGATGCCCATTGGGGAGCCGAAAAAACATACGATTATTGGTCTACGGTGCACGGTCGTAATAGTTTTGATAACGCAGGTGCTATCATAAAAAGTTATGTTCATTATGATGTGGCCTATGACAATGCGTATTGGAACGGATCTGTAATGACCTACGGAGATGGTAGCGGAACCAACTTTGATATTTTAACTTCTCTTGATGTTGCTGGGCACGAAATTGGACATGCTGTCTGCGAAAAAACAGCCAACTTAGCCTATCAAAAAGAATCTGGTGCTATGAATGAAGGGTTGTCGGATATTTGGGGAGCTTGTATAGAATATTTTGCAGCACCAACCAAATCGACGTGGTTAATAGGGGAGGATATAGAAAGAAGAGCTGGTCATTTATCATTGCGTTCGATGAGCAACCCAAAAGCAGAAGGACAACCTGATACGTATGGGGGAACCAACTGGAAAAACCCAAACTGTGGATTTCCTTTTAGTTTCAATGACTATTGTGGCGTGCACACAAACAGTGGCGTTTTAAATCATTGGTTTTATATCCTATCCGTAGGTAAATCGGGAACAAACGACAAAGGAAACAGCTATTCTGTAACAGGAATTACAATAGAAAAAGCGGCCAAAATTACCTATAGACTGGAAAGCATTTATCTTACAGCCAATTCCACGTATGCAGATGCAAGAACTTATGGAATACAATCGGCTACAGATCTTTATGGCGCAGGATCCGCTGAGGTTATTGCTACAACGAATGCTTTTTATGCAGTAGGTGTTGGAGCTGCTTATGTCGGCCCATCCGATACCACTCCGCCATCAGCTATCACAGATTTGGCGGCTTCAGGTACCACAGATACAACAACAAATTTGTCTTGGACTGCAGCGACAGATAATGTGGCAGTAACAGGCTACAATGTATACAATGGCGCAACTTTGGTAACAACAGTGGTTGGAACTACTTATAATGTTACTGGTTTAACAGCTTCAACAGCTTATACTTTTACGGTAAAAGCAAAAGATGCCGCTGGTAATTTGGCAGCAGTAAGTAATAATGCAAGCATAACTACTTTACCAACGCCAATAGACAATACGCCACCTACAGCTCCAACAGCTCTTACTGCTACTGCAGTAACAGATGTTTCAACCGTATTATCTTGGACAGCAGCAACAGACAATATTGCTGTAACAGGATACAACGTATACAATGGTGCCACTTTAATAACTACTGTGACTGGTAGCACTTTTACAGTAACAGGTTTAAGTGCAAGCACCGCATATACATTTACAGTAAAAGCTAAAGACGCGGCGGGTAACCTTTCAGATGCAAGCAATGATGCAACAATTACCACGCTAGCAACAGACGCGACTCCGCCAACTGCTCCATCAGCATTGGCTGCAAGCGGAACTACAGCATCTTCAACCAATTTATCTTGGTCATCTTCAACTGATAATGTAGCGGTTACAGGTTATAATGTCTATAATGGAGCTACATTAGTAACAACAGTAAGCGCTACAACTTATTCCGTAACGGGATTGAGTCCAAATACTGCTTATACTTTTACGGTTAAGGCAAAAGATGCAAAAGACAATTTATCTGATGCAAGTAATGCCGTTTCTATAACAACTCTAACTAATAGCCTTACCTACTGTGCTTCCAAAGGAAAAAGCGTTGTTTATGAATTTATCGATTATGTGGGTATTGGTGGAATTGCCAATGCAACTGTAGGCAATGGCGGTTATGGCGATTTCACGAATCAAACGGGGAATGTACCTTATGGATCAAATACAATTGTTTTAAGTGCAGGATATAAATCAACCGCATTTAAAGAATTTTGGGGCGTTTGGATTGACTTTAATCAAAATGGAACATTCGAGAATTCCGAAAAAATGGTGAATGCATCTACAACTACAGGAGCTAATAATTCGTTTACATTTACGGTGCCAAATACTGCTTTGGCAGGACCTACAAGAATGAGGGTTTCAATGAAGAGATCTTCTGCTTCAACAGCTTGCGAAGCTTTATATTTTGGAGAAGTAGAAGATTATACCGTAAATATAGGTGCAAGTTCTATAACAACATTTGCTTTGTCAGGTTCGCCTGAGAACAGTGAAATAGTAAATTCTATAGCAATCTTTCCAAATCCAACGAGTTCCATTTTGAATATTACAAATCCAGAAAACAAAAGATTCTCCTATCGCATTATCACAAGTTCTGGAATGCAAATAGCTTCAGGAAAAATTAATGAAAACAATATTAATACGAGTAATTTAGGAACAGGAATTTATATACTGGAACTCAATGACGGTATTAAAACTTTTACCAAAACTTTTATGAAAAAATAATAAGAAACCGTTTTAAAATCAAAAACCACAATTTCAGCTTTTTTGAAATTGTGGTTTTTAGTTTTATAATTTAGTTTTTCTAAAGATTTTCAAAGAAATCATTCCCTTTATCATCAGTGATAATAAAAGCAGGGAAATCTTTAATTGTGATTTTACGTACTGCTTCCATTCCTAGCTCTTCAAAATCAACAACCTCAACAGAAAGTATGTTTTCTTTGGCCAAAATAGCTGCAGGACCTCCAATTGACCCTAAATAGAATCCACCGTAGGTTTTACAAGCGTTCATCACAGCTTTGGTTCTGTTTCCTTTGGCCAGCATTACCATACTACCGCCATTTTTTTGGAACTCTTCTACATATACATCCATTCTACCAGCTGTTGTTGGTCCAAAACTTCCCGAAGCCATTCCTTCTGGTGTTTTGGCTGGGCCAGCATAATAGATTGGGTGGTTTTTAAAATATTCTGGCATTGGTTTACCCGCATCCAATAATTCTTTGATTTTAGCGTGTGCAATATCACGGGCTACGATCAATGTTCCGTTTAATTTCAAACGGGTCTTGATAGGGTATTGTGATAATTTTTTAAGAATATCGGCCATTGGCTGATTCAAATCAATTTCAACAGCGGGTTCCAAATGTGGTGCTGTTTCTGGCAACAAACGTTTTGGATTTACTTCCAATTGTTCTACAAAAATACCGTCTTTGGTGATTTTTCCTTTGATATTTCTATCTGCTGAGCAGGAAACACCTAATCCTACTGGACAAGAAGCGGCGTGACGTGGCAAACGAATTACTCGAACATCATGTGTGAAATATTTACCGCCAAATTGTGCTCCAATCTGACTTTCTTGACAAATTAATTGTACTCTTTTTTCCCATTCCAAATCACGGAAAGCTTGACCAGCCATGTTTCCAGAAGTAGGTAAATGATCAAAATATCCAGCAGATGCTTTTTTAACAGTTGCCAAATTCGCTTCCGCAGAAGTTCCTCCGATTACTAAAGCCAGGTGATAAGGTGGACAGGCTGATGTTCCTAAGTCTCTAATTTTGGCACGAATGAATTCATCCATTGATTTTTCATTCAGCAACGATTTTGTTTGTTGGTACAAATAGGTTTTGTTGGCAGAACCTCCACCTTTTGCTAAAAACAAAAACTCATAAGAAGCTCCCTTTTTGGCATAAATATCTATTTGAGCAGGTAGATTTGAACCTGAATTTTTTTCCTCAAACATACTAATCGGGACAATTTGGGAGTAACGAAGGTTTCTTTCCTGATAGGTATTAAAAATCCCTTTTGAAAGCCATTCGGCATCATCAACACCTGTATATACGTTTTCGCCTTTTTTGGCCATTACAATCGCTGTTCCTGTATCCTGACAAGAAGGTAACTCTCCTTCGATAGCCACAACGGCATTCTGTAATAAATTATAAGCTACAAAACGGTCGTTATCGGTTGCTTCGGGATCGTCAAGAATTGATCTAAGTTTTTCTAAATGTGCTGTACGCAACATAAATGAAACATCTTTTAAGGCTTCTTGAGCCAACAATTCCAACCCTTTTGGGTCAACGGTCAAGATTTCTCTATCTCCGAGTTTTTCAACTTTTACAAAGTCGGAAGTAATTTTACGGTATTGTGTATCGTCTTTTAAAATAGGATAAGGATCCTGGTATATAAAGTCCATAATATGATTTTTTTTTTAAAGAAAGCCAAATATAAGAATTGTTCAAAGAATCATAACTGATTTATATCAGCTTCCTAATTAAATAATTCGAAAATTTGAAATAACTGAAAAAAACGTTCATATTTGAAAAATATTTTTCCCACCAATCATTTTAAACCTTGATTTCAAAAGGTATTATATAGAAAACGCTAGGTCAATTTGTGAGCTAAATTTTAAATTTAACCGAAATTTAATTATTTATTAATCAGGTATTTATACGCTTTTGTAATTATATCATAACAAATACATTTGCTTTTGTTAAAAAAATAATTATTCACTAATTAACCAAACAAAACCAAAATGGAAAAAAAATTACCCAAAATCATTGCTTTAACAATAGTTACAGCAATGTTTAGTTTGTCGTCATTTGGACAAAAAACGGAAAAAGGAATTAGTCAAAAAAGCCTATCCGAAAATGGCTCACCAAGTTTAATAGCTTTTAATGAAAAATCAGAGTATAAAAGATCGGACTTTCAAAAAGCATTAAAGGATCAATTAAAATTAGCTGATAAACAAACCTATGCTAAAATAAAAGCGGAATCGGATAAAGATGGATTTACGCATGAAAAATTCCAATTGTATCATGAGGGAATTAAAGTAGAATTTGCAACTTACAGTATTCATTCTAAAAATGATAAAATAGCATCAATGAGTGGTGAATATTATGCGATCAACAAAGTAAATACCAAACCAACTCTTTCAGCTGAAGCTGCATTAGAAAAAGCTTTGAATCAAATTGGGGCAAAAAATTACTTGTGGGAAAATCAAGCAGATGCAGCAGTAATGAATTATGCCAAACCAAAAGGGGAACTGGTTTTGTTGCCGTCAATGGAAGAGCAAGGTCTTAAACGAAAAAAAGACAATGTTCGTTTGGCTTACAAATTTGATATCTATGCCACTAATCCGATAAGTCGTGGAGATATTTATATTGATGCCGAAACGGGACAAACGTTATTTTATAATGCTACCATTAAACATCTAGGAGAATTTAGTCATTCAGGAAAAGCAATGTCTTCAGAAAAAAAAGGAACTAATTCGAACAATGTAAATTTAGCCATTGTTGCTGCAAATGCTGCAACTCGATATAGCGGTACGCAAACAATACAAACAACTTTAAGTGGTTCATCTTATATTTTATCGGATGCAACTAGAGGAAATGGGATTCAAACCTATAATTCTGCAAGAACTGCAACTTATCCAACAACAAATTTCACGGATGCTGATAATAACTGGACAGCCGCTGAATATAATAATACCAATAAAGACAATGGCGCGCTGGATGCTCATTGGGGAGCTGAAATGACTTATGATTATTGGTCTGCAGTGCATGGTAGAAATAGTTATGACAATGCTGGTGCAAAAATAAAAAGCTATGTCCATTATAATTTAATTGCGGCTGGTTACCCAGACAATAATAATGCTTTTTGGAATGGTAGTGTTATGACTTACGGAGATGGAAGTGGAACTGGTGGATTTGATATTCTTACCGCAATGGATGTTGCTGGACACGAAATAGGACATGCAGTTTGTACTTATACGGCAAATCTTGCCTATCAAAAAGAATCTGGGGCTATGAATGAAGCTTTCTCTGATATTTGGGGAGCCTGTATTGAATATAGAGCAGCACCAACAAAATCAACATGGCTGATTGGTGAAGACATCGAAAGAAGAACAGGACATTTGTCTTTGCGATCCATGAGCAATCCAAAAACAGAAGGACAGCCGGATACTTATGGTGGAACCAATTGGTATAATGTAAGTTGTACCCCATCAAGTGCAAACGATCAATGTGGTGTACATAGAAATTCAGGAGTTTTAAACCATTGGTTTTACATTTTATCAGTTGGTAAATCAGGTACAAATGATATTGGAAGCGCCTATAATGTTACAGGAATTACAATTGACAAAGCTGCCAAAATAGCCTATCGTTTAGAAAGTGTGTACTTGTCGGCAAACTCTACATACGCCAACGCAAGAACCTACGGAATCCAAGCAGCTACAGATCTTTATGGAGCAGGTTCTGCAGAAGTAATAGCAACCACAAATGCTTTTTATGCAGTAGGTGTTGGAGCAGCCTATTCTGCTTCAACAGATACTACTGCACCAACAGCACCAACAAGTTTAGCCGCTGCCGGAACAACATCAACGACTACAAATTTGACTTGGGCAGCTTCAACAGACAATGTAGCAGTAACTGGATATAATGTTTACAACGGAACTACTTTAGTAACAACTGTTACAGGATTGGCTTACACTGTAACTGGTTTAACAGCAAGTACTGCCTATACTTTCACTGTAAAAGCCAAAGATGCTGCAGGTAATCTTTCTGCTGCAAGTACTGCAGTTAATGTAACTACAACGGCATCAACAATTACCTATTGTACTTCTAAAGGAAGCAGTGTTGCTTATGAATATATTGATAATGTAGCAATTGGAGGTATTGCAAATGCTACTGGTGCAAATGCAGGTTATGGAAACTTCACCAACCTAACTGGAAACTTGCCTTACGGTTCAAATACAATAATTTTGAGTGCTGCTTTTGCGAGTACAGCTTACACTGAATATTGGAGAATTTGGATCGATTTTAATAAAAATGGAACTTTCGAAACTTCTGAGCAAATGGTAGCAGGTTCCTCTTCTCTAAGTACTAATCTTACCTATACTTTTACAGTTCCTACAACTGCTTTGGCTGGAACTACAAGAATGAGAGTGTCTATGAAATACAATGCTGCTCAAACTGCTTGTGAAACGTTCTCTTATGGAGAAGTAGAAGATTATACTGTAAATATAGGAGGTGCGGCTATCGCTGGAATTACGGCTAGTACTTTTGCAAGTGAGTTGGGCAATGAAGACAATCTTTTTGATTTCTCTCTATATCCAAACCCTTCTTCTAATTTTGTAAATGTTAAATTAGCAGACAATAGAGCCTCTTCTTATAGGATTATGAATTTCTTGGGACAACAAGTTGATGCAGGAAAATTATCTGAAAATGCTATTAATATTGGCAAATTAAGTGCCGGTACTTATTTTGTTGAAATAAATGATGGTCAAAAAACAATGACTAAAAAGTTGATTAAGAAATAATTTTTCTTTTTTATACAAATCAAAAGCCTCACAAATTTGTGAGGCTTTTTTATGTTTGATACTTTATTAAAAACAAAGTAAAAACTCCTATTTTATTGAATTTGCAATAACACTGTATTTTTTAAAAAAACCAACTCGCCACCAAAATAGCGGTTATTACACAAATTAAATCAACCAAAAGCATAGTACTTAAAGCGTATCGGGTATTTTTTATGTTAACCGAACCAAAGTAAACCGCAATCACATAAAAAGTACTCTCGGCACTGCATTGAAAAATACTGCTTAATCTTCCCGTTAAGGAATCGGCACCAAAAGTATTCATAGAATCAATTAAAAATCCTCGTGAACCCGCAGAACTAAAAGGTCTAAGCAATGCTACCGGTAAAGCATCGGTGATTTCTTTACTTACGCCCAAATTTGAAAATCCATAAGCAATCCATTCACTAATAATTTCAAACAAACCGCTGTTCCTGAACAAAGAAATAGCCACTAACATTCCTAAAACATATGGAAAAATGGTAACACCCGTTTTTACGCCATTATTGGCTCCGGACACAAAGGTTTCATAAACCGTTGTATTGGCTTCCGTAAATTTCTTTTCTTTAATAAAGGATAAGATCAATGTAAAAGCAATAATACCAACCAATATCAATGCAGAAAGATTGGATGTGAAATAATTTTTACCAATTAGATTCAAATGGTTTACATACATTAACAAACCCACAATTGCAGCTATCAAAGTCATTAAACCAATCACCAAAGAAGCGCTTTTAAAATTAATTTTTTGCTTGATTCCAACAATCAAAAAAGCAGCAATGGTACCAATAAAAGAGGTGATAATACACGGCAACATAACATCGGCAGGGTTGGTGGCATTTGCAGCAGCACGATAGCCGATTATAGACGTTGCAATTAAGGTAAGTCCCGAGGCATGAAGACACATAAACATAATTTGAGCATCACTGGCTTTGTCTTTTTCGGGGTTTATTTCCTGCAAACTTTCCATGGCTTTTAATCCAAAAGGTGTTGCGGCAGAATCCAATCCCAAGAAATTAGCAGCAAAGTTTAAAGTCATATAGGAAATCGAAGGATGATTTTTGGGAATACTTGGAAACACTTTCACAAATACTGGACTCAAAACTCTAGCCAGTTTTTCTGTTGCTCCAGAAATGATTAAAAGTTCCATCAATCCACAGAAGAATGCCAAATAAGCAATAAGTGGTATGATTAAGTCGAGCAACGTACTTTTACAAGTTGGCAAAAGCCCATCTGATTTTTGAACACCACTGTAAATCTTTACGGTTTTGTTTTTATAAACATAAGTGGTATCCGCATTAATGGTATCTCTGTTGATTATCATTGTTTGATCTGGCGCATTTTTGATGCTGTCTTTGATGAAAACCGGAACTTGATTGATGTATTTTTCGGAAAGTAAAATGGGGTCGTCTTTTTTTCCATTCAAAATAAAATCTATCGTGTAACTATTACCCGTAAACAAACTAATTACAACAAATACAATCGAAGAAATGAAAATAGTGAGCCAAAATCTACTTAATACCATAATATATAATTTTTGTAAATGTAATAATTAATTCATAAATCATATTCGAGTATTGAGTTAAAGGAGTAAAACAAACAGTTTCAATTAATATCAGTAAAAAGTATCTTTTGTCTGATTAAAAAAGACTTCAACTTTTTTTAAATCTTTCTATTTAATAAGAATAGCAGTCGATAAAAATAATTAAATATTAAATTCTAGATAAAAATTTCATTCATGCTAAATATACTATATCTTTGTTTAATGTTTTTAATTAAAAGTTAAACAAATATTTATGTTTGATTAACCTTTAATTAAAAATTTACTACAATGTATGAATCAAATATTTTTTTAGCAAAATGGAAAAACAAAAACCAGACAACATAGTATACTCAGATAGGGAAGGATATAACGCTTATTTATTACCCTACGCCACAACTGTTGGTGCGCCAGTAATAAAAACAGATAATATAGTGGCTTGGAAAACAAGAGGAATTCATCAAGTAAACAAAGAATTTAAATATAAATTCAGTCAGCTCAAAGAGGATTACCAAAAATTAATGGAAGAGTATGAATGGAACGATTTAGTATATAATAGTAAATTTTCATTTGAACCCGTTATTGGCGAAATCTATCATATGTACGCCTCCAATGATGGCACTAATTTCTTATCCTTAATTGGACCCCATGAATGGAACAAAGAGCATATTGCCTCTTTCAAACTGAATAGCGACAAAAAATGGATTAAACTTGAGCTATCTAATGCTATTTTCCCAAATATCTAACGATTTTATATTCCATTATAGTTTGCTCAAAATAAATTTACGAATGCTAAAATCTCTAAACCAACAACAACTCCAAAAAATGAACTCGACGATAGAGTAGAGTAGTGGATTGAATAATTGTAATGACATTAGGAAAATCGTGCCCAATTTGATGCCATGAAATATGAATTTGGATTAAAAAAGTCCGAAGTATGAAGATAAATGAAAAAGAACTTAGCTTTTCGAGTTATAAATCATGGCGCAACTGGTTAAAATATAAAAAACTGGCACATAGCCATGCGGACCGAAGGAATAGATCGATTTAAATGCGAGCTACAAAGAGCCAACACCAATAATATAATATCAAAAAGATAATGACAAAGACATTTATAAATTCTCAAGAAATAAAAACCTTATCGAAACAAGAAAAAACCCATCTTATTAACAGTCTCGGAGGATTTAAAAGCGTTGGTTTGATTGGAACAAAATCATTACAAGGGAATACCAATTTGGCTGTTTTTAGTTCCATTTTTCACATTGGAGCACATCCCCCTTTGATAGCTTTGATCTTTCGCCCTTCGCCCCCCGATAGAGATACTCTAATTAACATCATTGAAACTGGATTTTATACTATAAACCATGTCAATGAAACTATTTTCAAACAAGCCCATCAAACTTCGGCTAGATATGATCCATCGGTTTCAGAATTTGAAGTAACCGGTTTAACACCAGAATACAAAAACAATTTTGAAGCCCCTTTTGTACAAGAAAGCAACATACAACTGGGCATACAATTCAAAGAAAAAATTGACATTACAATCAACAGTACTCAAATGGTAATCGGTGAGATTGTACAAATATATTTTCCCCAAGGGTGTCAATCTACTGATGGTTTTATTGATATTGAAAAAGCAAACACAATTACTTGTTCTGGATTGGATAGTTATCATAAGACGATTAAACTGGATAGACTGAACTATGCCAAACCAAATTTAGCCATAACATCAATTGCATCAATTTGAACAAAAGAGCCATAAATATTGTTTGGTTCAAACGAGACTTGCGTTTAATAGACAACGTAGCGCTTTTTAATGCGCATCAGTCGGGATTGCCTTTGTTATTGCTGTATTGTTTTGAACCTTCGGCAATGAATTATGATGATTCAGACATTCGGCACTGGAGATTTGTATATGAATCCATACAAGATTTACAACACAGTTTAAAAAGTTCAACTTCAAAAATATATATTTTTCACGAAGAAGCTGCGGTTGTTTTTAAAGCAATACAAGCCATTTACGATATAAAAATTGTTTTCTCTCATCAAGAAATTGGGAATAAAATTACTTTTGATAGAGATCTGTTTTTGCAAAGCTATTTTCAAGAAAACAACATTAGCTGGGAAGAATCTCAAATGCACGGTGTTATACGTAAATTAAAATCGAGAATAGATTGGGACAAACGATGGGAAACAGTAATGAGGTCTGAACCCAAAATGATCACTATTGATCATCTAAATTGTATTCTTTTAGAACCAAATGAATACGATGCCATAAAGGGAAATCCCCTAGACACTGAAATTACTACTCCAAATAAAAATTTTCAGCAAGGTGGCGAAAATTTAGCCTGGAGGTATCTGGATAGTTTTGTCAAAGTGCGCCATGTAAATTATAGCAAACACATATCAAAACCAGCATTGAGTCGCAAAGGGTGTAGCCGAATGTCTCCCTATCTAACGTATGGGAACATCAGTATGCGAATGATTTATCAATATACCAATCAGCATTATCAGAATTCACCTAACAAAAGAGCAATGCTCAACTTTGTCTCGAGATTGCATTGGCATTGTCATTTTATACAAAAGTTTGAAGATGAATGCACTATGGAGTTTGAGAATATTAATAAAGCCTACAATCTTTTGGTCAAACCAAAAAACGAAACGTACATTAAAGCTTGGCAAGAAGGCAAAACTGGCGTTCCAATTGTTGATGCTTGTATGCGGTGTTTGGTAGCTACAGGATATATCAATTTCAGAATGCGAGCTATGGTGGTATCATTTTTTACTTTTAACTTATGGCAAGACTGGCGTGAACTTCATTTTCTAGCCAGGCAATTTCTGGATTATGAACCGGGCATTCATTATCCGCAAATACAAATGCAGTCGGGCACTACAGGAATCAATACCATTCGCATTTACAGTCCTATTAAAAATTCGGAAGAGCACGATTCCGAAGGAATATTCATTAAACAATGGTTGCCAGAACTAGCAGAAATTCCAGTTTCATTACTACACGAACCTTGGAAAATGAACGCTATAGAACAACAATTTTATAATTGTGAAATAGGGAAGGATTACCCAAATCCTATCGTAAATATAGATGAAACCAGAAAATATGCCAATGATATTGTATGGAGTTTTAGAAAAAAAGAAGAAGTTAAAGAAGAAGGAAAACGAATTTTGAAAAAACATGTTTCGAATCCAAACTCCAAGAGAACCGCATTAAAAACCAAAAACAAAAAGACAAAATGAGTATATTTTTGAAAGCAAACTGGGAACACATCATTATGGCCAATTATATAATTGATCCAAATTTGCTTAAACCCTTTTTGCCAAAGGGAGTAGAATTGGATTTATTTGAAGGGAATGCCTATGTAAGTCTTGTTGGATTTATGTTCAAAAACACTAAGATTTTCAGTGTTCCAATACCGCGCTTAGGAACTTTTGAGGAAATTAATTTAAGGTTCTATGTTGTTCGCAAAGAAAACAATCAAATCAAAAGAGGAGTAGTTTTTATAAACGAAACGATTCCTTATCCTATTGTTGCTTGGATGGCCAATAAATTGTACAAAGAACATTATACAGTAGTTCCTACCAAACATCAAATTCAAAAAAGACTACATACAAACAAAGTAAATTTTGAATGGTTCTTGAATACTAAGTGTAATAGCATTTATGTGGAAACCAAAAATGAAGCAAATCCAATGAAAGCGGGAAGTTTGGAACAGTTTATTTACGAACATTACTATGGATATACCAAAGTAAATGCGACTAAAACATTAGAATATAAACTACAGCATCCTAGCTGGAAAACATACGCAGTTTTGGATTACTCAATTGATTGTGATTTTGAAGGTATGTATGGCAATTCCTTTTCTGTTTTGAAAAATTCACAACCAGAAGCTGTTTTTATGGCAGAAGGTTCGTTAGTTAAAATTGAGTGGGAACGAACAGAATTAAAAGACTGAATATAAAATCCCATGATCAATATGCCACAAACACCAATGAAGATCAGGCTATACCCTATTTTAGAAATTTAAATAGTATTTATATGTGAAAGGTAAAAAACCAAAACGTACCCATTAAAGTATGTTAAGTTTACAAAAAACCTTTTTGCATGTTGCAAAAAATGAGAAAATGCTTGGGATGAAGTTTAATTCTGCAGTCACAAATGCAGAATGAATAAATAAAATAATCTGCAGAAAACAAATGAAAAAGACTCTACGATTAATTCTTGGCGATCAACTCAACAGCAATCATTCTTGGTTCAAAACCACTGATGATGCTATAACTTATGTCTTGATGGAAATCCGCTCCGAAACAGATTATGCCCAACATCATATTCAGAAAATTGTGGGTTTCTTTGCTTCCATGCAAAACTTTGCATCAGAATTAAAATCTAACAATCACAACGTTATCTATATTTATTTGAATGATCCGACCAACTTACAGTCATTCGATAAAAATATTTTGGCTCTAATTGAAAAACATCACTTTAACAATTTTGAATTTCAACAACCAGATGAATACCGATTGGACGAACTGCTAAAAAATTTCAGCAAAAAAATAACTATACCAAGTACTACCGTGGATACGGAACATTTTTTTACTACAAGAGCAGAATTGAGCATTTTTTTTGAAGGCAAAAAAACGTTTTTGATGGAAAGTTTCTATCATTACATGCGAAAAAAACACCATGTTTTGATGGAAGGCGACAAGCCAATTAGCGGTAAATGGAACTTTGATGGTGATAATCGAAAAAAACTACCCAAAAACCATAAACCAACGACTCCATTGGTGTTCAATAATAATGTGGTAGAAATTGTTGACGAAATCAACCAAACCAATATTAAAACTATAGGAAATATTGACGCCAAAAACTTTGTTTGGCCCATTAAAAGAGAACAATCGTTGCAATTATTAGATTTTTTCGCCATCGAATGTTTGCCTTTTTTTGGGAGCTATCAAGATGCGATGTCGCCCAATGAATGGTCCTTGTACCATGCCAGACTATCCTTTTCGATGAATATAAAAATGATTTCACCTCAAGAAGTTATTGAAAGATGCATTGAGGAATGGCATAAACGACCAACCGAAATAGAATACCATCAATTGGAAGGATTTGTTAGGCAAATTATTGGTTGGAGAGAATACATGCGAGGTATCTATTGGAATAAAATGCCCAAATACGCTTCAATGAATTATTTTGACCATGAAGCCAAACTACCAGATTGGTATTGGACAGGGAAAACCAAAATGAATTGTCTCAGAGACGCTATTCAACAATCTTTAGATTACAGTTATGCACACCACATTCAACGATTGATGATTACTGGCAATTTTGCCCTTTTAGCAGGCATACATCCAGATGAGGTAGATCGTTGGTATTTGGGTATTTATATTGATGCAATTCAATGGGTTGAAATTACCAATACCCGAGGCATGAGCCAGTTTGCAGATGGAGGAATAGTAGGTACAAAGCCCTATGTGAGTTCTGCTAATTATATTGATAAAATGAGTCATTATTGTGGGTCTTGTTTTTATAAAAAAGCACTAAAAACAGGAGACAAAGCCTGTCCGTTTAATAGCTTATATTGGAATTTTTATGATAAAAACGAAAGTAAATTGGGCAAAAACCCACGAATTGGCATGATGTATAATGTTTGGAGAAAAATGAAAGTCGAAACAAAAACTGAAATACTTGAACAAGCCGATTACTATTTGAAAAATATAAATGAGTTATGATGGAAACAGTTGTAATATGGTTCAAAACCGACCTGAGAATATCCGATAATGAGACTCTTTTAAAAGCAATTGAACAAAGTAATCAGATTATTCCGGTTTATTGCTTTGATGATGCTCATTTTGAATGTACTAAATATGGATTTAAAAAAACTGGGAGTTTTAGAGCACAATTTTTATTAGAATCTTTGAGAGATTTGGATGAAAATTTACGGAATATAGGTTCTGGTTTATTAATTGTAAAAGGAAAACCAGAGATTGAAATTCCTAAAATAGCAAAGGAATTTAGTGCTCAAAAAGTCTTTTCAAAACGAGAAGTTGCCTTTGAGGAACTACAAACAGAAAAACTGGTCCAAAATGAGTTGCTTAAAGTTAATTGTGAATTAGATACTTTTTGTACCAGTACTTTATATCATACTGAAGACTTGCCTTTTACCATAGAAACCATTCCAAATGTTTTTACCAACTTTAGAAAAAAAATAGAAAAAGAGACCAACATAAGAACGGTATTTAAACGACCTGAAGTGATTAAATCCCCAGCGATACCTGCATTAAAATTAACTAGTTTGGAAGAATTGGGACTAGAACCTATATCAATTGATTCTAGGGCAGCAATTCAATTTAAAGGAGGCGAGATTGAAGCTAATAAAAGATTGAAACATTATTTTTTTGAAACAAAATTATTGTCTACCTATAAAGAAACTAGAAATGGAATGGTAGGTGCTGATTATTCATCAAAATTTTCTCCTTGGTTGGCTCTGGGATGTATTTCTCCAAGAACTATTTATCATCAAATCAAGAACTACGAAAAAGAATATGGCGCAAATGAATCCACGTATTGGCTGGTTTTTGAATTACTTTGGCGCGACTTTTTTAGAATTATGTTCAAAAAACACCAAACCAAGTTTTTCTTATATTCCGGAATTCAAACCAAGAAGGAAAACTCAAAATCACTAAATGAAAGCTTGCTATTGAGCTGGGTAAATGGAACAACAAAATCTGATTTTATCAATGCTAATATGTTAGAATTAAAGCAGACTGGTTTTATGAGCAATCGCGGAAGACAAAATGTAGCCAGTTATTTTTGCAACGAACTCAACATGGATTGGAGAATCGGAGCTGCCTATTTTGAACAAGAGCTCATAGATTATGATGTTTGCAGCAATTGGGGGAATTGGGCTTATCTTGCAGGCGTTGGCAATGACCCAAGAGGACATAGGTATTTTAATATCGAAAAACAAGCAGCTGATTACGACAAAACAATGGAATTTAGAAATTTGTGGTTGAAGAACAAATGATATATTTTACTAAACTCAGATGATTATACATGAATAATCTCTTCCTCAATCAATAAATCTTCTCGTCGCAATCGAAGGAAAATCTGGGCTACGGCAATAGTGTCTTTTTCGCAATAGGTTACAATGCGGTCAATGTCTTTGTCCACATAAAAAACGTGCCCCACCTGACTGCCGTCGATATCGCCTTTTGGGGATGGGATTCCCAAAACTTTGCACATTAATTTTAAAGAAGTGAAATGTTTGTAATCGCCAAATTTCCATAGTTCTAAAGTATCTAAATGTGGAATCTCCCAAGGTTTCTTGCCGAATAGATTCAGTTTGTTTGGAATGGCAATCTGGTTGATAATCATGCGGCGGGCGAGGAACGGAATATCAAATTCTTTGGCATTGTGTCCGCACAAAACGTGTTGCGGTTGGTTGAAGTGATTGTTCACTAAATTATTAAAGTCGTTTAGGATTTTCTTTTCGTCTCCAAAAAAGGAAGTCACCCTAAAATTTCGAATATCACCTTTATTGGCAAAAAAACCCACTGAAATGCATACTATTTTTCCAAATTCTGCCCAAATTCCAGCGCGGTCATAGAATTCTTCTCCAGAAAACTCGTCTTTTCGTTGGTATTGCGTTTTGTGTTCCCAAAGCAATTGCATTTCGGAATCTAGTGAATTGAAGTTTTCTTCTTCCGGAACGGTTTCTATATCGAGGAAGAGTATGTTGTTGAGGTTTATTTTTTCAATCATATAAAACACAGATTTAGTTCAGAATATTATTTTCAGTTGAATCACTGATTTTCAATTCACAAATTTTCACAGATTTTAAATATACAAAAATGCAGATAGGAATTTAAAAATAATTAAAATTTATTACAAAAAACAATTTGTGAAAATCTGTGTTGTGTCGTTTAAAACAAACTTTGCTGTGTACTAGGATTCTCGTGCTCCAACAACCATTTTTTGCGCCATAAACCTCCTGCGTAACCCGTGAGGGAACCGTCTGTGCCAATGACCCTGTGGCAAGGAACAATAATCCAGAGTGGGTTTTTTCCGTTGGCGGAAGCTACAGCTCGGATTGCCTTTACATCTCCCAAAATTTTGGATTGTTCGAGATAGGTTCTGGTTTTTCCGTATGGAATCTCTACTAATGCCTTCCATACTTTTTGTTGGAATTCGGTTCCTTTTGGATTGAGTTTAAAATCAAAATCGGTTCGTTTTCCTTCGAAATAATCGTTAAGTTGTGTAACGGCTTCTTGTAAAATAGTCGGAATATCTGCCGAAACAATTCCTCCATCGGAAACAGAAATTACTGATATTCCGTTTTCATCACCTGTAATTGTGGCAATTCCCAAAGGGGTTTTGATATAAACTGTCTCCATGATTTTAAATAAATTGAACTGCAAAGCACACACCCGAGCGAAGGCGAACTAACGAAGTAAAGTTAGAGCAAAGTTCGCAAAGGATTTTAAAAGGATGAAAAATAAAAAAAAACCACTCGTTTACACAAATGGTTCTTGTTTTTTAGCCCTGATGAAAATGGAAAGCCTCGATGGAATAAACCAATTTTTTCTTGTGCTGCAAGAGCGACCAACGGAAGCTCCTTGCGGCACAATAGAAAAAAAGGTTTATGACAGAGAGCTTGTAATGAACAGCAGGAAAGAGCTCCTCCTTCGACGACAAAGTTCAGGTTAAAGTTCTATTTCAAATAAGAATTAATATAGGCTTCTAATGCTTGTAATTCTTCGTCTGACATTTCTTCGGTGATAGCAAAATTGGTTTTCATAACTGCAAATTGGCTAGGATCAACAATTGGTTCACTGTCACCTTTTAAAAACGTAACGATATTGCCTTTTTTATCTTTGTATATTTTGGCAATGTCGTGTAAACTAGGTCCTACAAGTTTTTTATCAGGTAAATGGCAGGCAACGCAATTTCCTTTGGTTATAAAAATTTCTTTTCCCAAATCTTCGGGTGTTTTAAGGTTTTCTGCAGTAGTTTCAGGCTTACCGAATGACTCCTGACTTTCTTTTTTACAGGAGAAAAATGTTAGAATAGCGAATAATAAAAGTACTTTTTTCATAGTATGTGAAATTTATTTTAATTGGTCAAATAGGGTATCGTCTTTTGGCTTAAATGGTTTTTATTTTTTTAAAAGTATGGCAGCTTCTTTTGCAAAATAAGTCGAAATTAGACTGGCTCCTGCACGTTTGATACACATCAATTGCTCCATCATAATTTTGTCGTGATCCAACCAACCTCTTTCGGCAGCGGCTTTGATCATGGCGTATTCACCCGATACGTGGAAAACAGTTACTGGGACATTTACCGCGTTTTTTACTTCGCGAACGATATCCAAATAGGCGATACCTGGTTTTACCATCACCATATCGGCTCCTTCTTCGACATCAGATAACGCTTCTTTGATGGCTTCGATGCGGTTGGCATAATCCATTTGATAGGTTTTCTTGTCTTTTGGAACGGCTACTTTGGATTCTCTTGGTGCACTGTCCAAAGCATCGCGGAAAGGCCCGTAAAAAGCCGAAGCATATTTGGCCGAATAACTCATAATCCCAACATGATGAAATCCTGCTGCGTCCAATCCTTCACGCAAACGCAAGACCCGTCCGTCCATCATGTCTGATGGCGCTACAAAATCGGCTCCCGCTTGTGCGTGTGAGACCGCCATTTTTACCAAAGCTGCAACAGTAGAATCGTTTTCGACATCGCCATTGGCAATAATTCCGTCGTGACCGTAAATAGAATAGGGATCCAAAGCCACATCCGGCATTACAATCATCTCCGGACAAGCCGATTTGATAGCGCGAATAGCTTGTTGCATCAAACCGTTTGGATTCCATGCTTCAACACCTTCATTGTCTTTTAAATCTTCGCTCACTTTTACATAAATATTGACTGCACGAATTCCTAAATCGTAAATTTCTTTGACTTCTTTTACTGTCAAATCAATAGAACGACGGAAGATTCCTGGCATAGAAGGAATAGCAACATTTACATTTTCTCCTTCTGCAATGAACATCGGGAACATAAAATCGGTTGGACTTAATGTAGTTTCACGAACCAAACTTCTGATGGATTCGTTGACTCTTAAACGGCGGTTTCTGTGTAATGGGAACATAATAATTTTAGGTTTTAGTCCCGAAAGCTAGCGGGAGCAGATTATATGATTTATAATATTAAAGTCCTGTTTTTTGATGAATGGTTTCGAACACTTCTTTTACTTTCTTTGGAGGATCAAAACGATATCCTACCGTAACATTTAAAGTCGAAACAGTATCATTCAATTGTATTTTGGCGTCACTATTTTGTATAAAAGCAAAGTAATTTATATTTAAAAATGTAAAAAACGAATCGGTATTGTATCCTGCTTTAAAACTAGTACTTGACTCCAAAATACCCGAAATATCACTGTCAATATTACTAATTCCGCCTCCGATAGACAAACCTGCCGATAGTAAAACCCTGTTATTAATTACAAAATTATAATAATAGGATGGCGACAGTGTCATTTCGAAAATGTCACTTTGTGAATTTGGATTTCCATCATTCAAATCTAGATTGGTATAAAAGAATGAAAAATTCGGGATAAAACTTCCGGAACTTTTGGTTTGCCATTCTTTTTGATTCGCTATTGTTTTAAATGAAAAATTAGGATTAAAAATATATGAGGTTACTCCACCAACTTTTGTTGATCTTAACCTCTGAAAAGGAATTGTTAAGTTATCTTCCTTCACATAAAACCCTTTTTGATTGATAAAACTCAGCGTCTGCATCCATTGGTTTACGATGAATCGTGTACTGATATTAAACAGTTTTGAACTGCCGTTGTCTTTGTTTACATCAAAAAACTGTGGTGAAAATCCATAAGAGATATCGGCAAATTTATAGGAAACACTCATTCCTATTTGTTCTCTCCGATTTGGAATTAAGTTCAAAGTCGTTTTGGTTCCGTCAGTATTGATGTTCACGAATTGAAAATTATTAGAAACATCCAAATAATACAAACTGGCAATGACTTTGTCATCATACGTTTTGAAATACGGATTGGGAGCAGTACTTTCTTGAGCATAACAGTCAAGAATACCACCAATCAGAATCAACCAAAACGTTTTTATAACCATTCCTTTGGATTTTCTAGTGTTCTAATTAATTTCTCTTCTTCACTTCCCGCTTTGGGATGATGGTCATATACCCATTGCACGTGCGGAGGTAAACTCATCAAGATACTTTCTATTCGACCGTTGGTTTTTAAGCCAAACAAAGTGCCCTTGTCGTGTACCAAATTGAATTCGACATAACGGCCACGACGAATTTCTTGCCACGTTCTTTGTTCTGGAGTAAAGGGTAAATTTTTTCTTTTTTCAACTATCGGAACGTAGGCTTCTAGGAAACTATTTCCAACTTCGCTAACAAAGGCAAACCAATTTTCCATAGACATGTCGTCCGTTGCTTTGCAATAATCAAAGAATAAACCGCCAATTCCCCTGGCTTCGTTTCTGTGCGCATTCCAAAAATAAGCGTCACATTGTTTTTTGTATTTTGGGTAAAATTCGGGATTGTGTTTGTCGCAAGCGGTTTTGCAAGTTTGGTGAAAATGAATCGCATCTTCTTCAAACAAATAATAAGGGGTTAAATCCTGTCCACCACCAAACCATTGCTGAATCACATTTCCATTATCATCGTACATTTCGAAATAGCGCCAATTGGCATGAACCGTTGGTACCATTGGGTTTTTTGGATGCAAAACCAAACTCAAACCGCAGGCAAAAAAATCGGCTTCGCCTACATTGAACATTTTTTGCATGGCATCGGGTAATTTTCCGTGTACTGCCGAAATGTTGACGCCACCTTTTTCAAAAACTGCTCCGTTTTCGATTACACGGGTACGACCACCACCGCCTTCTGGACGATCCCAAAGGTCTTCACGGAATTTGGCTTGGCCATCAACGGTTTCCAATCCTGTGCAGATTTGGTCTTGAAGATTTTGTATGTATGCGTAAAATTTATTTTTCATTCGTATATTCATATAATTCCATATCTAAGGAAAGTTCATAGGTTGGGGTAAATTCATCAACAAGTGTTCTTTGCCAAACAAAACCATTATTTTCAGCTACTTTAATACTTGCCAAATTGGTTTTGTGCGCTATGATTTGAAGGATTTCCAAATTTAATTCGTTGAAAGCATAATTCGAAATGGCTTTCACGGCTTTCGTCACCCAACCTTTACGTTCATATTCTTTGCCTATACAATAAGCTATTTCTGCTTGTTTGGTTTGCCAATCTACTTTTTTGAGAATAACAAGTCCCATTATAGTTTGGGTTTCCTGCTCTTTTATCGCAAATGTAAAACCAGATTTGATTTCAAATTCGATTATTTTACTTTCAATATAATTTTCGGTTGCTTCCAATGTCAAATTACTTGAAAGCGTTTTAGGAAAATACCTTTTGAATCTTTCGGCATTAGTGATCATTAATCTACTAAGACTTTTAGTGTCTCCTGTCTCTAATGGTGCAATATGGAAAGCTTCTTGTTTATTCATTAGTAGCTCTAGCGACAGCTATTTTGTTAAAAATCCCAAACGAAAAGGTCTTGCTTTCTGCTTGGACATAATTGTAAATGGCAATTGCTTTTGGTGAAAAATCAAACTGACTTTCATTAGAAAAAGCGACTAAAAAATCAGCAAATAACTCCAACTGATTCCAGTCAAAATTAAGGCGTTGTAAATGAACGATTAATTCTTCTTTGCTAAATTCAGTAAGACTTTCGATATTTATTCCTAAGTCTTTTAAGTCATTTTCTAATAACAGAAGGTCTTCTAAATTCCAAAACTTAGGCACACAAACCAACGACATCAACTTTTTGAGTAGATTATCAATTCGAATACTTTCTTGGTCTCTTAGGCCTTTGTTGAGCATTTATTATTCTATTTTGTTATCCTGCAAGGTTTTTTCAAACCTTGTAGGTATTACTTTCTGATAGTCGCACTCAAACATACCTACAAGGTTTGGAAAAAACCTTGTAGGAGATTTACTAAAAACTGCCTACTAATTTCCGTATTCCTTCACCGCATCAATAAATGCTTTGGCGTGATCTACTGGAATATTTGGTAAAATTCCGTGCCCTAAATTAACGATGTATTTGTCTTTTCCGAACTCGTCAATCATTTCATGGACCATTTTCTTGATAACTGGAATTGGAGAAAGCAAACGACTTGGGTCAAAATTTCCTTGTAAAGTGATGTCTCCTCCAGAAAGGTATCTGGCATTTCGTGGGGAACACGTCCAATCTACTCCTAATGCCGAAGCTCTACTTTTACCCATTTCACCAAGGGCAAACCAACATCCTTTTCCGAAAACAATTACTGGTGCATCATCGGCCAAGGCTTCAACGATTTGATTAATGTATTTCCAGGAGAACTCCTGATAATCAACAGGAGAAAGCATTCCTCCCCAAGAATCAAAAATCTGAACGGCATCTACTCCCGCTTTTACTTTTTCTTTTAGGTATAAAATGGTGGTATCCGTGATTTTTTGCAATAAAACATGAGCCGCTTCTGGATGTGTAAAACAAAATCCTTTGGCGGTATCAAAACTTTTAGAACCTTTTCCTTCAACTGCATAACAAAAGATTGTCCAAGGTGAACCAGCAAAACCAATTAACGGTACTTCGTCATTCAACATTTCTTTGGTTAATTTGATGGCGTCCATCACATAGCCCAAAGTTTCCTGAATATTAGGAACAATCACTTTTTCTACATCTTGAATAGTACGAATCGGATTTGGCAAAAACGGTCCAAAACTTTCTTTCATCAAAACCTCAATTCCCATGGCTTGTGGCACTACCAATATATCCGAGAATAAAATAGCAGCATCGGGAGCAATTCTACGTATAGGTTGCACCGTAATTTCGGCAGCCAATTCTGGGGTTTGACAACGGGTGAAGAAATCATATTTGTCACGCAACGCGATGAATTCTGGTAAATATCTTCCAGCTTGACGCATCATCCAAACAGGTGGACGTTGTACTGTTTCTCCTTTTAAAGCTTTTAAAAATAAATCGTTCTTTATCATTTTTTATTCGTTTTTTTAATTCCCCCTTCGGGGGTTAGAGGGATTACTTATATTCTTCAATCACGTCTTCAATCACGTCTTCAATACTAGGTTGATCTGCGACGATGATGTTTTTTGTTATTTTATCTAATGCTTCTGCGGTAGTTTCGCCTATGCAAAAGCAGATTTCTTTCTTTATACTATTGTCTTTCAAGTAACTTTCTACGCCTGAAGGACTGTAAAACAATATGGCATCGATTTTCTCCTTAATTTTTATTGGAGTCAATAGCGTTTCGTAAACCTGAATCTCATTGAATTTTATTCCTGCTTCATTTAGTGCTTTTGGAAGTGTTTCTTTACGCAGATTTCCACTAAAAAATGTGTAGCTTTCTTGGCTATAAATCAAAGCAATAATTTCGGCTAAGTCAGCAGCATAACCCGTGTAGGCCACTACGTTAAAACCAGCTTCAGATAATAGAATTTTTGTTTTTAGTCCAACGCAAAAAACGTTCTTGGTTTTCAAATCGTCAACATTTGCGTTTTCCAAAACACTTTGTGCTGCATTTTGACTGGTAAAAATCAAATTGTCGTTGATGGCATTGAGTTCGAATTTTTGCTTTTTAGTCGAAATGAAATCCTCCTCGAATACTTCAAAATCAGCACTTAAAAGTTGCAGTCGCTGAATATCCGTCAGGGTTTTAGTGGATAATAAAACTGTTTTATTCATTTTTTATTTATTGATTCATTCTGAAAAAAGCTAATTGTTTCTCTTTTAGCCCCGATAGAAGGGAAAATCCCGAGCTTTTTTTGCGAGGATTTACTTCACTATACTTTTATTTTCATAGGAGTTCAGTGAACTTCGTTTGGAATGAGAGCGGGAACCCAACTTTCCAAAAAGGCACCATCTTTCGCTCCTTATTTTTTCAAACTCTCTTTTATGCTTGCCATCAGTTGGTCTCCTCCTTTTTCGAGGATTTCTTTAGCAGAGTTATATCCTAGTTTTTTCCATTCTTCGATAGGCACAATCTTGTTCACTTCGATTCTTTGTTTTCCGTCGAGTGAAAATAAAACGCCTTCAAAATGGATTGTATCTTGGTCTTCATCGTATTTTGCTAGAGCTCCAATTGGTGCTGTACAACCGCCTTCGAGTGTTTTTAAAAATTGCCTTTCGATGTGCGTACACACTTCGGTTTCTATATCATTTAATTGTGCAACAGCATCTCGGCAGAATTCGTCGTTTGCCATAGCTACAATTACCATCGCTCCTTGTGCAGGTGCAGGAATCATCCAATCAAGGTTGATGTAATTTTCTGGTTTTAAATTGATGCGTTCTAGGCCTGCAGCAGCAAATACAGCTCCGTTCCAATCGTTTTCTTGTAGTTTTTGCATGCGGGTATTTACGTTTCCACGCAAATCAACTACGGTGTGATTGGGATATTTATTCCACCATTGGGCTTGACGACGCAAACTTCCAGTAGCGATAGTTGCTGAATTGTTGAGAAAATCAAGATTTCCTTTATGTACCAAAATATCCAAAGTATTGGCTCTTTCCAGAACCGCTGCCTGAACAATACCAATAGGCAATGCTGTTGGAACATCTTTCATAGAATGCACCGCAATATCTACTTGACCATTAATCATGGCAATGTCAAGGGTTTTGGTAAAAATCCCTGTAATTCCCAATTCATACAAGGGTTTATCCAGAATAATGTCACCCTGAGATTTAACGGCAATAATTTCGGTTTTATAGCCTAAATCGTTTAGTTTTTTTTCGACTGTGTGGGCTTGCCATAAAGCGAGTTCGCTATCGCGGGTTCCTATGCGTATAGCGCCCCTGGTTTCCGAAGGGGAAGCTGTTGAAGTGGAATTTGATTTCTTATTCATTAAATTAAACTGTTATACTACTTTAATAGTAGTTCCCCCTTCGGGAGTTAGGGGGCTAATTTGAAATACTTTTTCGATCCAATCAATGCTTTCATCTACCAGAGTATCTTCATTCTTGAGATGGTTGGCAAAATGGGTGGTGATTTTTTGGATTATTCTAGAACTGATTATTTCAGCTTGTTCTTCGTTGAAGTTGGATAACTTTTTACTTTGAAAAACCAATTCTGATTTTTTAATATCGTTTAATTTTTCTTTTAAGGCATTTATGGTTGGAGCAAATTTTCTTAATTTAGTCCAAGCTATAAATTCTTCTTTAATTTCTTCTATAATGGCTTCAGCAGCAGGAATATGTGTTTTTCTGTTTTCCAAAGTTTCATCTGTCATTTGCGATAGATGATCCATATGTATTAAAGTAACGCCTTCTAGGTCTTTTACATTTTCATTTACATTTTTTGGAATCGACAAATCCAAAATTAACAACGGTTTTTTCAAATTCAAAATGGCTTTGTCAATTGTCGGATTTTGTGCGCCTGTAGCCACCACTACTACATCTGCTTTTTGTAATTCTAGATGCAATTTGGAGTAATCTTTAACAATTAGATTCAATTTTCCAGCTAATTTCTCTGCTTTGTCTTTGGTTCTATTGATTAAAGTGATATGCTCATTTTTGGTATGCTTTACTAAATTTTCACAGGTATTTCGTCCTATTTTTCCTGTTCCAAAAAGCAATATATTTTTGTTTCCAATGTCAGGAACGTTTTTCATTATGTATTGAACCGATGCAAAAGATACAGAAGTAGCACCGGAACTGATTTCGGTTTCGTTTTTGATTTTCTTGCTGGATTGTATTACTGCATTCACCAATCGTTCCATAAAAGCATTAGCCAATCCCATAGCTTTTGCTTCGGCAAACCCATTTCGTATTTGACTAATGATCTCGAAATCGCCTAAGATTTGACTATCTAGACCAGTTCCTACGCGAAATAAATGTGATATCGCCTCTTGATTTTTGAAAACATAGGCTACTTTTTGAAAATCTTCTACGGTACCATTACTGTTCTCGCAAAGCAGTTTTATCAATTGAAAAGGGTGTTCGGCATAACCATAAATCTCTGTTCTATTGCAGGTTGAAGTAACAAATAGACTTTGTATTCCTTCATTTTTGGCTTGTTCGAGCAAACGTGTTTTAGCTACAGTGTCTAAACTAAATTTACCCCTTATTTCGGCATCGGCTTTTTTGTAGCTAAGCCCAATGGAATAAAAATATACGTTTTTAAGTACGTTGGAATTTTTCATATATACACTATAACTTAAGTTTAACAAAACTATAACTATCCTTTTTATAAAAGTAACGCTAAAAGTTCTTTTTGTGTCGCTGAATGTTTTTTTAGATTTAATTCGTTATTTTTTAATAAAAACTATTACTTTTGCACTGTTTTTGAGGGTTTAAATCCGTGTTAATTAGAATGATTCCAAATAAAAGCAACTGATATTTATCATATTTAATTTAAAAAAACATCGCTATGGGTTCAGTAGATACTATAACAATTGAAGATGATTTTACCCTAATCCGTTTTCAAAATGACAGCGAGACTGCTTTTTTTGCACAACGGGAACTTAGTAGCGGTTTGATACAGTTTCATTTTGGATTAAAAGGCAGTGCAAAATTTTTATTCAATCAAGGTAATTATGCATTAGAATTGAAAGAAGAAAAGTCTTTGCTTTTGTATAATCCTCAAACAGAATTACCGCTTAATTTAGAATTGGCTCCAAATTCTTGGGTGATTTCTGTGATTATCTCAATCAAAAAATTCCACACTTTATTTTCTTCAGAAGCCAATTACATCACTTTTTTGAGTGATGACAATAAGGATAAAAAATATTATAAAGAAGATGATATTAGCCCTTCTATGGCAATTGTATTGAGTCAATTGTTTCATTATAGTTTGCATCCTTCTATTAAAAACTTGTATTATAAAGGGAAAGGATATGAATTATTGAGTTTGTATTTTAACCGTTCCGAAGATCCAAATGCAGAACAATGCCCTTTTTTAATAGATGAAGATAATGTTTTTAAAATTAAAAAAGCCAAGGAAATTATTATTACTAATATGGTCGAACCTCCGGGTTTACAAGAATTAGCAGATGAAATTGGCTTGACTTTGAAAAAGCTTAAATTGGGTTTCAAACAAATTTATGGTGATACCGTTTATGGTTTTCTGTTTGATTATAAAATGGATTATGCTCGTAAATTATTGGATAGCGGCTCCTATAATGTCAATGAAGTAGGATTGAAAATTGGATATAGTACGGGGAGTCATTTTATTGCAGCATTCAAAAAGAAATTTGCAACAACACCCAAAAAATATTTGATGTCTATTAATTCAAAACTTTAACTGTTTTGGTAAACAGCCAAAAGCATCAGCTTTCTATATCAAACAATAATTAAATAATAGTTAACTTCAATTTATTCAATAGTAAGTTTAGTTACTTTTGAAATATCAAAAAATAAAATCGAAATATGAAAGGCGTATTATTAGTCAACTTAGGTTCACCAGAAAGTCCAACTCCAAAAGATGTAAAACCTTATTTAGATGAGTTTTTAATGGACAAATATGTGATAGATGTTCCATATTTGTTAAGAGCTTTATTAGTTCGAGGAATTATTTTACAAACAAGACCAAAAAAATCAGCGGCAGCTTATGCAAAAGTTTGGACAGATGAAGGCTCGCCTTTAGTAGTAATTTCCAAAAGAATGCATGAAAAAGTAAAACCTCAAGTTGATGTACCAGTAAGTTTGGCAATGCGTTACGGAAAACCTTCGATATTGTCCGGTCTTCAGGAATTACACGATAAGGGAGTAACCGAAGTTTTGCTTTTTCCTTTATACCCGCAACACGCCATGGCGTCTACTACTACTATATTGGTTTTGGCAGAGGAATTACGTAAAAAACATTTTCCGGAAATGAAATTTACTATTGTTCCTGCTTTTTACAACAAACCTGATTATATTAAAAACCTTGCTGATTCTATCCAAAAGAGCTTAGAAACTTTTGAATACGATCACTTGTTGTTTTCATATCATGGCATACCGGAGCGTCATGTTCGTAAAACGGATGTAACCAAATCACATTGTAAAATTGACGGCTCTTGTTGTAATACACCTTCGCCTGCTCATGAATTTTGTTACCGCCATCAATGTTATGAAACCACAAAACAGGTGGTTAAGCTTTTAGGCATTTCGGAAGATAAATACAGTCAAACTTTTCAATCTCGATTGGCTGGAGATAAGTGGTTAACGCCTTACACTGATGTTGAAGTCAATAAAATGCCTGAGAAAGGAATTAAGAATCTAGCAGTTGTTACGCCAGCATTTGTTTCGGATTGTTTGGAAACTCTTGAAGAAATTGCCATGGAAGCCAATCATCAATTCAAGGAAAACGGTGGTGAAAATTTCTTGGCTATTCCTTGTTTGAATGATAGCGACGAATGGTGTGCAACAGTAAGCAATTGGATTAATGAATGGGCGAAAAACTAGTTGATTTTTGATAACAGATTTCTATAGTTTTCTGAAAAAAGGAATGAAAAATTATTTTGTTGGATCAATACTATTCGCTTTCAGTTCAAAATAATAAAATCGTAATCACAAATTCAAATGGCCATAACCTCCGAAGAATTAGGTACGCAAGACATAAAAAAACTCTTGATTAAACAAGCGGTTCCTTCTTCTATCGGTATCCTTTTTATGTCTGTTAATATTCTTATTGACACGATTTTTGTCGGACAATGGATTGGATCTCTTGCTATTGCAGCACTAACGGTTGTTTTGCCAATAACATTTTTGATTTCATCTTTGGGAATGGCAATTGGAGTAGGGGGAGGTTCGGTGCTTTCTCGAGCTTTGGGCTCTAATAATCGAGAGAAATCCAAACACGTTTTTGGAAATCAGATTGTGTTGACATTTTTATTGTCGACTGTTTTTGCACTAATTGGTCTTTTTTTTAGTGATCAAATGCTGTTGCTTTTTGGAGCGAAAGGGGCAATTATGAAACCCGCCAGAGAATTCTTTATCCCAATCATCATTTGTGTTCCATTTTTGGCACTTTGTATGATGGGAAACAATATTATAAGAGCCGAAGGTAAAGCCAAATTTGCTATGGTTGCCATGATTGTTCCTGCTTTTGCCAATATAGCACTTGATATTGTTTTTATTAAATGGATGAATCTGGGCGTATTTGGTGCGGCGATGGCTACTTCTATATCTTATTTTATGTGTTTTCTATTCGTGCTTTGGTTTTTTATATCCAAAAGCGAATTACAGTTAAAGGCAAGACATTTTAAATTTCAGAATCCAATTTTAAAAGAAATCACCGAATTGAGTTTTGTAACCTTCTCTAGGCAGGGAGTAGTTAGTATATTGGCTATTATATTAAATCACACTTTGTACAGTTATGGAGGAGAACATTCTATAGTTGTCTATGGTATTATAAGTCGAATGTTGATGTTTGCTTTGTTTCCAATTTTGGGTATAACACAAGGGTTTTTACCTATAGCAGGTTATAATTATGGTGCCAATAACGTGGAAAGAGTTCGAGAAAGTGTGATTATTTCCATTCAATATGCTGCTATTTTAGCTACTATTATTTTTGTTTTGATTTTATTTTTTGCCGAACCAATAGTTAGTATTTTTACAACCGATCTCCGAGTGATTAGAGAAACACCAAATGCTTTGCGATGGGTTTTTGCGGCATCGCCCATTATTGCCATACAACTTATTGGAGCCGCTTATTTTCAAGCCGCGGGAAAAGCGAAGAAAGCATTGCTATTGACACTGACCAAACAAGGCTTTTTCTTAATACCTTTAGTGCTTATTTTACCACATTTTTTAGGTATTTTTGGAGTGTGGATTGCTTTTCCTATTTCGGATGTATTGTCTACTATTATAACCGCTTATTACCTAAAAAAAGAAATGAATATTAAACCCAAATTTGCAACTAATGGAGTATTATAATTATCTAAAATCGTTACACCTTATCTTTGTTATTACTTGGTTTGCTGGTTTATTTTATATTGTTCGACTATTTGTTTATCAAATAGAAGCTGCTGATAAACCTTCACCAGAAAAAGAAATTTTGCAAAAACAATACAAAATAATGTCTTATCGTTTGTGGTACATTATTACATGGCCCTCAGCAATTTTGGCGAGTATTTTTGCTTTTTGGATGCTATTTTTTACCGATATCGGAGCTGCTTGGTTGCAAATGCCTTGGATGCATGTTAAACTTCTTTTTGTCTTTATATTATATTTGTATCATTTAAAATGCCAACAAATTTTTAGACAGTTGCAGGACGATGTAGTGAAATATAGCACCAATTTTATGAGATTGTGGAACGAAGTAGCTACTATAATTTTATTTACAGTAGTTTTTTTAGTGATTTTAAAAAATGCTGTAAACTGGATTTACGGAGTAATAGGAATCTTTGTGTTTTCGATTTCTATAATGTTAGGTTTTAAATTTTATAAAAATATAAGAGAGCGAAATAAATCGTAATTATGTTTGAAAATTTCAAGATTCCTTTAATATCATTACGGGTCAGAATCTTTCTGTCAATGATTTTTTTAATCATAACTACTTCTATAATATTAATTACCATTTCGATTGTACAACACAAAAATACTACCAAAAAATACAATTTAGGACTCATAGAAAACAAAGAAAATTATGTAAAAAAGCATATCAATTATATGCTTTCAAATACTACTTTTCCTTTGACGAATGAGAATATAAAAATTATTTTCAAAGATAAAATTTATGAAATATCAGACATTCAAAACGTTGAAATTCAAATTTATTCTTTGGATGGTAATCTGTTAAAATCATCTAAGGAATCCTTTTCTGTTCAAAAGCAAACTCCCGTAATTTCAAAATTCATAATTCGATTGGTAAATGCTTCAATTGACAAAAGATTTGTTGAAATCAAAACAATCAATGGTATCAAATACCGATCAGCATATAGTTTAATAAAAAACAAAAAGTTTAAACCCATTGGTATTCTAAAATTACCTGATATTCCAGATAATGGGTATTACGAAAGAGAGTTAAATAATTTTTTAATTCATTTAGCTCAAGTATATTTTTTTATGATCGTAATTGCTTTTGGTTTAGCTTATATTCTTTCTTCCTTTATTACTAAACCTATTTATGCTTTTGCTGAAAAACTAAAAGAAACCAGTTTAAATCAAAAAAACGAAACAATTCCTTTTTCTGGAAAAATAAAAGAAATAAATATGCTATTGCTGGCATACAACAGAATGATTGAGGAACTCGAAAGAAACGCAATTGTACTGGCTCAAAACGAAAGAGATTTAGCTTGGCGGGAAATGGCTAAACAAGTGGCTCACGAAATTAAAAACCCATTGACGCCTATGCGTCTTACAATTCAAAGTTTCCAGCGCAAATTCAATCCTGAAGATCCAAATATTAAACAAAAACTAAATGATTTTTCGGAATCTTTAATTCAACAAATTGACACCATGAGTGCCGTTGCTTCTGCATTTTCTGATTTTGCTTCTATGCCTTTGCAAAAAAATGAGGTATTGAATGTAGTTGAAATAGTTGAACTCACATTGGATATTTTTCATGAAGATTACATTGTTTTTGAATGTGATGACAAAGAAATTATCTGTAAAATAGATCGTACTCAACTCATACGGATTATCACAAATTTAGTCAAAAATGCCACACAGGCTATTCCTGAAAATCAAGAAACAAAAATGATACTCGTTTCTATAAAACGTTCATTTGATCAAGTCATAATTTCGATAAAAGATAATGGAACAGGAATAAATCCTGAACATACTGACAATATATTTGAACCAAAATTTACCACAAAAAACAGTGGCATGGGTTTAGGACTTGGAATCATCAAAAACATAATAGAAAACTACAACGGAACAATTACCTTTGAAACCAAATTTGGAAAAGGAACTATTTTTACTGTAACGTTACCAATAATTAACTCATAACTAAAAATATAATGAATTACGAGAACCTTTTAATTTCAATAGAAAATAATATTGCTACGGTGGTAATCAATAGACCAACGAAACTAAATGCCTTGAATATTGCTACAATCAAAGACTTGAATAAAGCTATTAAAGTATTGGGTAAAAATAAAGAAGTCCAAGTGATTATTCTTACTGGAAGTGGAGAAAAAGCTTTTGTTGCCGGTGCCGATATTTCTGAGTTTGCCCATTTTACAATTGAGGAAGGAACTCAACTGGCTTTTCAAGGGCAGGATATGCTATTTAATTTTATTGAAAATCTAAAAACTCCTGTCATTGCTGCTATAAATGGTTTTGCACTGGGGGGCGGATTAGAGTTAGCCATGGCTTGTCATTTTAGAGTAGCTTCTCATAACGCAAAAATGGGATTGCCCGAAGTTTCTTTGGGTGTGATTCCGGGTTATGGAGGAACACAACGTTTGCCACAATTAATTGGTAAAGGGCGTGCTATGGAAATGATTATGACTGCTGGAATGATTTCTGCTGACGAAGCTAAACAATACGGCTTAGTTAATCACGTCGTTCCACAATCCGAATTATTAGAATTTTGTGCTGGAATTGCCCAAAAAATCATGAAAAACTCTCCTTATGCCATTGGAAGAGCCATTAAAGCGATTAATGCTAATTTTATAGATGGTAAAAATGGCTATGAAATTGAAATTAAAAATTTTGGAAAATGTTTTGGAACCGAAGATTTTAATGAAGGTACCAAAGCTTTTTTAGAGAAAAGAAAAGCAGTTTTTACCGGGAAATAGGTTTTAATTCAAAAAAATATTAAGTAAAAAGGCTATTCAAATTAATTTTGGATAGCCTTTTTCTAATATTAAATCTTTGAGGTAATAAATTTTTATTCGTTTTATTTATTTGATATTACTACTTTTCTTTTTTTGAAAACTATGATTTTTTATTTAACAAAAAGAAAATTTTTAAGACTTTTGGTTTTATAATAAATTAACAGCCACAATCATTTCCGCCGCAATTTTTTTTCGATTTTTTTTTGAAGAAGAATTTTCGAATTAAAAAAGCTATTGCAATGCTGAGTACTAAAAAAGCTATTATTTCCTGAAACATAATCTTTTATTTTAATATTTGAAAAGCAATCAGTGCTATGAAATAGGCTAAACCACTCATAATTATTAGTTGTCCAGCGGGCCATTTCCAAGAGTTAGTTTCTTTTTTGGTAATGGCTAGTGTACTGGCACATTGCATGGCAAAAGCATAGAATAACAGTAATGATATACCTGAAGCAAAATTAAATATTTTCTTTCCAGTCACTGTATTTACTTCAGCCGCCATTTTGTTTTTAATAGTGTCTTCATTATCAGATCCACCCACGCTATATATTGTTGCCAAAGTCCCTACAAAAACTTCTCGAGCTGTAAAAGAACTGATGATGGCAATCCCAATTTTCCAATCGTAGCCCAATGGAGAAATTATTGGTTCTATACCTCTTCCCATTAAACCAATATAGGAGTTTTCTAGTTTTTGTGAAGCAACAGCATTGTTAAACTCGGATAGTGTTAATGGGTTTTCTTTGTGGCTTTCCATTATTATTTTTTCTGCGTTTTTAAACTGTTTTCCTGGCCCGTAAGAAGCCAAAAACCATAAAACTACGGATATTGCCAAAATGATTTTTCCTGCGCCAAAAACAAAGGCTTTCGTTTTTTCGATTACATTGATTGCCACATTTTTAAATAAGGGTAATTTATAATTGGGCATTTCGACCACAAAAAAAGTTTTGCCTTTTACTTTTAAAATACTATTCAAAATATAAGCCGCCAAAATTGCGGTTCCAAAACCTATAACATACAAAAGCATCAATGTTAAACCTTGTACATTCAATATTCCTAAAACATAAGTATCAGGAATAACTAAACCTATAATAATGGCATATACGGGTAATCGTGCCGAACAGGTAGTAAATGGTGTTACTAATATGGTGATTAAACGTTCTTTCCAGTTTTCTATATTTCGAGTAGCCATAATTGCTGGAATTGCACATGCTGTTCCAGATATTAAAGGAACAACACTTTTGCCCGAAAGTCCAAAACGACGCATAATTTTGTCCATCAAGAAAACAACACGACTCATATAGCCACTTTCTTCTAGAATGGAAATAAATAAAAATAAAAAAGCAATTTGTGGGATGAAAATTAATATCCCTCCAACTCCTGGAATAATTCCCTGTGAGATTAAATTGGTTAGCATGCCGGCCGGTAAATGTTCACTCGCTAAGGTGCTTAAATTTGCAAATGTGGTATCAATAAAATCCATTGGTATTTTTGACCATTCGAATATGGATTGAAATATTACAAATAAAATCAGGAAGAATATAACATAACCCCAAACTTTGTGAGTGAGTATTCGGTCTATTTTGGATCGGAAATCTTTGGCCAAACTGGAATCAATTTTTAAACCAACTTTTAAAACATCATTAATAAATTGATACCGTTTAATGGTTTCTTTTTGTTGCAATCGCTTCAAATCAGAATGTGTTTTTGTAAAAGAACTGCGGATTTCATTTCGTTCTAAATTCAAAAAGTTTACATCTTGAGTGATGACTAACCACAATTTGTACAACAATTGATTGGGAAATGCTTGTCGTAAGCTTTCAAAATAAGGAGCGTCAATTACTGATGCATTCAAACAAGGTTCGCTCGATATGGTTTTGTAGGTTACTATTAAATTTTTTAATTCTTCTATTCCATATCCTTTTCTGGAACTGATCAGCGCAATTTTTGTTTTTAAGCGTTCTTCAAGATACGGTATATCAAGTGTAATTCCTTTGGATTTCATTCGATCTGCCATATTGATGACTAGAATGGTAGGAATTTCAAGGTCTTTTATTTGTGTATATAGGAGTAGATTTCGTTTTAGATTTTCGACATCTGTGACTACTAAAGCTACATCTGGATAGAGGCGGTCATTTTTGTTGAGTAGTAATTCGATTACGACACTTTCATCAATAGAACTGGCGTTTAAACTGTATGTTCCCGGTAAATCAAGAATATTGGCTTTGATATTATTGGGTAGTTTGCAAAAACCTATTTTTTTTTCTACTGTAATTCCAGGATAATTACCCACTTGTTGATTTAATCCCGTAAGTTGATTAAAAACCGAAGTTTTACCTACGTTTGGATTTCCAATTAAAGCAACGTTAATGTTCTTTAAACTCATATTTTTTTGTTATTAATGAGTTCCACATTAATAAGTTTGGCTGTTTCAATACGGATGGCTAGATGGGAACCATTAATATCCAAATACAATGGATCTCCAAAAGGAGCAATTTGTAGTAATTCGACTTCATTGCCAGGCAAACAACCCATTTCGAGTAATTTCAATGGAATAACATCAATATCAAAATCCAGTATAATGGCTTTTTGGCCTTTTTTGAGAGAATGTATCGTTGTTCGCAAAGCTTATTTAGATTGAATTAAGATTGCAAAAATACATTTTTTATTATAATTATAGCTGATAATTATCAGTTTTAGTCTTTTTTTTCATTGGTGCAAAGCCAATTAATATCTTCAATTAAACGTTGTATGTCTTCTTTCTTGGTGCCATCATAAAAACCTCGAACGCGTCTCTTTTGGTCTACCAGTACAAAATTTTCGGTATGTACCATGTCGTACAATTCAGATGGTTTTCCTAATTTTACTGCCAAATAAGATTTTCTGGCCATAGTGTAAATTTTCTTTTTATCGCCAGTTACCAGATTCCACTTTTCATCAATGACACCGTATTTTTTGGCATAAGCCTTTAAGGCAGGTACACTATCATTTTCTGGGAATACAGTATGGGAAAGCAACATTACTTTTGGATTGTTTATTATTGCTTTTTGTACGTCGATTAAATTTGTTGTCATCTTTGGACAAATTGATCCACATGTAGTGAAGAAAAAATCAGCTACATACACTTTTCCTTCATACTCTTTTTGAGTAATTATTTTTCCGTTTTGATTCACAAAAGAGAAATCGGCAATCGTATGGTATTTGCTTACGTATTGTACTGTACTGTCAACCAATTCTGGATTCACATCTGAAGGGTTGAAAATTGGTAATGTTTTACTTGGTTTTAAAGCCGAATAAAACAAGTAAAGTGTGATAATTGAAAAAATAGTAACAATGCCAATATAGAGTCTGTATTTTTTAAAAATAGTACGCATAAATATAATTTGCAGCAAAAATACGAAAAGGACTTTCGTTTTTAGATTATTTAACAATATGAAATCGCCAAAATATAAGTTATAGCAAACACCAATGAAGATCTAGAGATACCATATTCAATTAAAAACAAAAATTATCTACATATGAAATATTTAATACTATAACATTATTGTGAAATTATTGATATGTTTGTAATAACTTCTAAACTAATATTTATAATGAAAAATGTATTAACTAAAAGGCTGCTTTTTGTCATTCCTGCATTGATTTGGATTTCCGAAAGTAAGGCCCAAACTACTGTTAAAACTCCAGAACCAGGTATAAACGTATCCTATATGGATAAAAACACAAAACCAAGTGATAATTTTTTTCATTTTGTAAATGGAACTTGGCTTGACAAAACCGAGATTCCTGCTGATCGAACTTCGTGGGGAAGTTTTAATGAATTAATAAAAAAAACGGATAAAGTTGCACTGACTATTTTGAAAGATGCAGCTAATAATCCAATATATAAATCGAATACCGATCAAGGAAAAGCCGTTAATTTTTTCAAATCCATTATCGATACCATATCTAGAGACAAACAAGGAATTTCTCCTTTGAAACCGTATTTAGCTAAAATTGACAAAGTAAAAAACATTCAAGATGTACAAAAGCTTTTAGTTGAAATGGAACCGTTTATTTCTGTTGGATTTTTTGGTTTGCAAATTGGAGCCGATGAAAAAAACAGTACTAAAAATTCCGTTAACTTAGGGGTTGCAAGACTTGGATTGTCTGATAAAGATTATTATTCATCACAAGAAAAAGATTCTAAGGAAAAAAGAGAGAAGTATGAACTTCATGTAGCAAGAATGTTGCAATTTATTGGTGAGAATGCAGATCAAGCCAAAACAAGTGCTTCTAAAATTGTAGCACTGGAAATTGCATTGTCAAATCCAAGATTGGATAGAGTAGAACGCAGAGACAGTCGTTTACAATACAATCCAATGACGATTGCCGATTTGCAAAAAATGACTCCCGCTATTCAATGGAATTCGTATTTCTCAGAATTGGGATTCAAGAAATTGGATACCATCATCGTATTACAACCACGTTACATGAAAGCTTTGCAAACTGTTTTCACTGAAAATAAAGTGGAAGATTGGAAAGAGTATATGAAATGGACACTACTTAATGCTGCTGCAAGTGAATTAACCACCGCGATTGAACAAGCAAATTTTGATTTTTATGGTAAAACATTAACAGGCGCTTTAAAACAAAGACCTAGAGAAGATAGAGCTTTGCAAAATGTTAACCGATCTATTGGTGAAGCATTGGGTAAATTATATGTTGAAAAAATGTTTCCTGCTGAAGCTAAAATTAAAGCCGAAAAGATGATTCACAATGTGATTTTGGCTTATCAGGGGCGTATCGAAAACTTAACATGGATGTCTCCTGAAACTAAAATTAAAGCTATTGAAAAGCTAAATAAAATAAATCCTAAAATCGGGTATCCTAATAAATGGAAAGATTATTCGGCACTAGTCATTAAAAGTCCAGACGAAGGGGGTAGTTATTTTGAAAACATGAGAAATTTAAGTCGTTGGACTTTTCAAGAGGATTTAGATAAACTATCTAAACCAGTGGATAAAACGGAGTGGGGAATGTCTCCTCAAACTGTAAATGCCTATTACAATCCGTCGTATAACGAGATTGTTTTTCCGGCTGCTATTTTACAACCACCTTTTTATAATTATCAAGCTGATGAAGCTGTTAATTATGGTGGTATTGGAGCTGTTATTGGTCATGAAATCTCCCATGGTTTTGATGATGCCGGGGCACGTTATAATGCCGATGGTAATTTAATTAACTGGTGGACTGATGAAGATTTAAAGCAATTCACAGCTTTAGGAACGGCTCTAGCAGATCAATATAGCGCATTGGAACCTTTACCTGGAATTCATGTTGATGGCAAATTTACGCTTGGTGAAAATATTGGGGATTTAGGAGGTATAAATGCTGCTTATGATGGTTTGCAATTATTTTTAAAATCAAACCCTAATCCTGGATTGATTGATGGTTATACCCCTGAACAGCGTTTCTTTATTTCATGGGCAACTGTTTGGAGAACTAAATCACGTGATGAAGCTATAAAAAGTCAAGTAAAAACGGATCCACACACACCTGGAATGTATCGTGGCTATGTACCCATGCAAAACATTGATGCTTTTTATAAAGCATTTGATATAAAACCAGGCGACGGTATGTATATTGCTCCAGAGAAAAGAGTCAAAATCTGGTAATATTTTTCTTTTGATTCATAAAAAAACCATTTGTTGAATTTGAACAAATGGTTTTTTTATGAATTAAAATTAGTATGAAAATAAAATTTTATAAATGTTGTTATTTTTAGATTTTGAAATAATTTAGTTGCAATCCGCAATAATTGCAAACAATAAATTAAGCTGTTTTTTTTATTAAATCAAACATTGGGCAACGATCACATCTTTTCTTTTCGCCTTTTTTATATTTATCGCAACATTTTGACTTGCAGTTTTCAGCCACTTTTATTTTTTTAAGGATTTCCTTTTTATCCTTTTTTTTGCTCTTCTCTTTTTCTTTCTTGCTCAATGTGTAAAGAATTAAAAACTTTGACAAATATAAGTTATTTTTATCTGTTCTAAATAAAATTTAACTTTTTTAAACAAAAAAAATCCTCAAATCTTTATTGCAATGATTTGAGGACTATGTTTATGGCGATTTCTCTTAATTATTTTGCAGGAGCAGCAGCATTAGTTATGGCTACCTGTAATATGTCTCGATCAAAAAGATACAATCCACCTTTGTCGTCTCCAATCAGGTTGATTTTGTCCAAAATTGATTTTGCTGTTGCTTCTTCTTCAATTTGTTCGGCAACATACCATTGCAAGAAATTATGAGTGGCATAATCTTTTTCCTGAAAGGTTATGTGAACCAATTCATTAATCGATTCGGAAACAAAGATTTCATGCTTATATAATTCTTCAAACATTCCTTTGAAGGTTTCATATGTTGTTTTTGGTGCTTTTAAGTCGGTAACTTGAGCATGACCTCCTCGTTCATTTACATACTTGATTAGTTTTAGCATGTGCATGCGTTCTTCATCAGATTGTGCATACATAAACTGAGAAATTCCTTCCAGTCCATTTACTTCAGCCCAGCAAGCCATTGATAAATAGGTTTGAGATGATTCAGCTTCTATTCGGATTTGTTTGTTCAGTGCGGATTCAATATTTTTTGATAACATATTTTTTAGTTTTTAGTAAAATTAAAAAAAAATAGTTTACTGCTACTCTTTTTAAGCCAAAAATGAAACAATTCGTTTCAATTTAGAATCTTTAATACGACACTAAAATGGGCAAAAGGAGTAATGCCAATGTCATTGAGTTAATGATTTTTTACTACGTTGTTTCTAAATTTAACTCTCGCAAAGGCGTGAAGACGTAAAGATGTAGGTTCAAAACTTTGCGTCTTTGCGCCTTCGCGAGAAAAAAATAAAGCTAAATTTAATGACATTGTATGTGCGTGAAAACAATGTCATTGAGTAAATGATTTTTTTCTAGGCTGTTTCTAAATTAAACTCTCGCAAAGACGTGAAGACGCAAAGATATAGGTTCAAAACTTTGCGCCTTTGCGCCTTTGCGAGAAAAAAATAAAGCTAAATTTAATGACATTGTATGTGCGTGAAAACAATGTCATTGAGTTAATGATTTTTTACTACGTTGTTTCTAAATTTAAATCTCGCAAAGACATGAAGACGCAAAGATATAGGTTCAAAACTTTGCGCCTTTGTGCCTTCGCAAGAAAAAAATAAAGCTAAATTTAATGACATTGTATGTGCGTGAAAACAATGTCATTGAGTTAATGATTTTTTACTACGTTGTTTCTAAATTTAACTCTCGCAAAGACGTGAAGACGCAAAGATATAGGTTCAAAACTTTGCGCCTTTGCGCCTTCGCGAGAAAAAAATAAAGCTAAATTTAATGACATTGTATGTGCGTGAAAACAATGTCATTGAGTTAATGATTTTTTACTACGTTGTTTCTAAATTTAACTCTCGCAAAGACATGAAGACGCAAAGATATAGGTTCAAAACTTTGCGCCTTTGTGCCTTCGCGAGAAAAAAATAAAGCTAAATTTAATGACATTGTATGTGCGTGAAAACAATGTCATTGAGTTAATGATTTTTTTCTAGGCTGTTTCTAAATTAAACTCTCGCAAAGACGTGAAGACTTAAAGATGTAGGTTCAAAACTTTGCGTCTTTGCGCCTTCGCGGGCAAAAAATAAAGCTTAAGGTAATGAAATTGGGAGTACTGTTTTTGACAATATTGTGAGATAGAAACTAAAATGCAACCACATAAAAAACTTTGTCTCGTTGTTATCAAACATTTCCTTAAATTTGCTACCATTATTTAGTTATAAAAAACAAACTATGTTACAAATTACATTTATTAGAGAAAATCAAGAGAAAGTAATCAACGCTTTGGCCAAAAGAAATATGGATGCCAAACAAGTGGTTGACGAAGTGGTACAATTGGATGAAAAACGTCGCGCGACTCAAGTTGAGCTGGATAACGTATTATCCGAATCTAATAAATTATCCAAAGATATTGGTGATTTGATGAAAGCTGGAGAGAAATCAAAAGCAGCAATTCTGAAAGAAAAAACAGTTTTGCTTAAAGAAAAAAGCAAAGTATTGGCAGAAAGTGCTTTGGTTTTAGCCAATGAATTAACAGAGAAATTATATACATTACCCAATCTTCCTGCTGATATTGTTCCCGTTGGAAAAACACCTGAAGATAATTTGAATGTTTTCGAAGAAGGAGAAATTCCAGTTTTGCATGAAGGGGCACAGCCTCATTGGGAATTGGTTAAGAAATACGACATCATTGATTTTGAATTAGGGGTAAAAATTACTGGTGCAGGATTTCCAGTTTATAAAGGGAAAGGAGCTCGTTTGCAACGTGCTTTGATCAATTATTTCTTGGATAAAAATACCGAAGCGGGTTATAAAGAGATGCAAGTGCCACATTTGGTAAACGAAGCATCGGCTTATGGAACGGGACAATTGCCAGACAAAGAAGGGCAAATGTATCACGATGCTACAGACGATTTGTATTTGATACCAACAGCTGAGGTTCCGGTAACTAATATTTTTAGAGATGTCATTTTATCTGAAAATGAATTACCGGTAAAATATACGGGTTACACCCCTTGTTTCCGTCGTGAAGCTGGTTCTTATGGAGCGCATGTACGAGGATTGAATCGTTTGCATCAGTTTGATAAAGTCGAAATTGTGCGTGTGGAGCATCCTGATAATTCATATGCTGCATTGGACGAAATGGTGGAACATGTAAAAAGCATTTTGCAGGAATTAAAATTACCTTACCGTATTTTACGCCTTTGTGGTGGTGATATGGGTTTCACATCGGCTTTGACGTATGATTTTGAAGTGTATTCTACAGCTCAAGAACGTTGGTTGGAAATTTCATCTGTGTCTAATTTTGAAACTTTTCAAGCCAATCGTTTGAAATTGCGTTTCAAAGACAAAGACGGAAAAAATCAATTGGCACATACCCTCAACGGAAGTTCATTGGCTTTGCCAAGAGTTCTAGCGGGTATATTAGAAAATTACCAAACTCCAGAAGGAATCATGATTCCAGAAGTATTGAGACCGTATTGCGGGTTTGATATTATTGACTAGTACAATTTAATAAATAGAAAATATTTTTAAACCATTAAGAAATTTTGAGGCATTAGGCTTAATAAACTTAATTTCTTAATGGTTTTAATTTTTTATTTCAAATGTTTCATTATCGACCGATTCAATATAATCACTTTTACAAATGATTACATTATGAATAAAATCTTCCTTCATATATCACTTTTATTCTCTCTGATCGCTTTTTCCCAAAACGAACAATTGGCGCAATATTATTATGACAAAGGGGATTTTGATAAAGCATTGGTCAGTTATCAGGAATTGTCAGACGGATTACCAACAAATCCTTTTTATTTTCAGAGAAAAATTGACTGTATGCAGCAATTGCTTCAATTTGAATCTGCAGAAAAAGCTATTCAAGAACGATTGAACAAGTACAAACAAGCAACACTTTTGGTTGAATTGGGATATAATTTTCAATTGCAAAAAAATGTATCGAAGGCAAAAAAGTATTACGATAATGCAATTGACAAAATCCGAATCAACCCGAATGAAGTCTACGGAGTTGCCAATACTTTTGAAAAGAAAGTTTTGTTGGACTATGCTTTGCAATCATATTTAGTGGCTAGTGAATTAGTGCCATCGTATGATTTTAAATATCAAACCGCTTTATTATTTGGACAATTAGGAAGAACGGATGAGATGATTGCTAATTTTCTTGATGAAGCTTTTGAAAACCAACAATCTGTAGTTATGATTCAAAATCAATTGACGCGTTACATGTCAAATGAAGGAGATTCTAAGTTCAATGAAAGTTTGCGGAAAAATTTGATTGTTCGTGTTCAAAAAAATCAAGATGTTTTCTGGAATCAGTTTTTGAGTTGGTTTTTTATGCAACAAAAAGAGTTTGGAAAAGCTTTTATACAGGAAAAATCAATTTATAAACGCAATCCTGAATCACTTTCAAGCATAATTGGTTTGGGACAAATGGCGATTGAAGAAGGCGATTATGAAGTTGCTTCCGATGTGATGAATTATGTGTTAGAAAACACGAGCGATGTAGATTTGATTGTGCAAGCTCATAGTTTTTTATTAAAAATAAAAATGGAAAATGCAAAGGAAAAAGATTTTACGGCGATTAATGCCCAATTTGATCTTTTGCTAAAACAATATGGTTTAACTCCAGTTACCTTATCTTTGCAACTAAAGCAAGCACATTTTGTCAGCTTCATAATGAAAAATCCTACGGAAGGAAAAGCTATTATTAAGCGAGCGATGGATATGCAACTGAATCCATACGATCAAGCACTATGCAAAATGGAGTTGGCAGATATTTTACTTTCCGAAGAAAAATTCAATCAGGCCTTGCTCTATTATTCGCAAATACAAGAGAATTTGCAAAACAATGTGTTATCGCATGAAGCCAGTCTGAAATCAGCTAAGACGAGTTATTTTAAAACCGATTTTGAATGGGCTTTAAAACAATTTAAAGAATTGAAATCGGCTAGTACACAGTTGATTGCTAACGATGCTTTAGAATATTTTTTGCTAATTAATGACAATACGGTGGCCGATTCGACTCAAACCGCATTGAAGCAATTTGCCAAAGGAGATTATCTTTTGTATCAAAATAGAAATCAGGAAGCGATTGCACAGTTTCAGTCGATTCTGAAAAATTTTAAAGGTCAAGAAATAGAGTCGGTGACTTTATTACGTTTAGGGCGTTTGTATGAAAAACTTGGAGATTTTAATTTGGCTTTGGCACAATATCAAAATATAATTGACCACCATAGCGACGGAATTTATATAGATGAAGCGCTATATTTTTCGGCGGATATTTACAATAAGCAATTGCAACAACCTGATAAAGCCAAGGTTTTGTTCGAGAAAATTATTTTCAATCACCAAGATAGTATTTATTTTGTAGATGCCAGAAGGAAATTCAGGGAATTGAGAGGAGATACAAATTTGTGAAAGCTCCCTAGCCTCCAAGTGGGTACTATTGCAAACGTTTACCTATTTGATAGAAAAAATTAATTTATTCATTTAACCCTACTTACCCCTAGTAGGATTCTCCCTTCGGGGTTAGGGGGCTATTATGATAATATACAACGTTACCACAAACATACAAGAAAGCGTACACGACCAATGGATGATTTGGATGCAACACAAACACATACCGGAAATGTTGGCATCCGGAAAATTTACTTCGGCTCGTTTTGTTCGTGTTTTAATTGAAGAAGAAATGGGCGGTGTCACTTATTCGGTTCAATATACTACAGATAGTAAGGAAACATTAGAAAAATATTACCAAGAAGACGCTCCTAGATTAAGAGAAGAAGGTTTAAAACTGTTTGGCGATAAAATGCTGGCTTTTAGAACCGAATTGGAAGTGATTTCCGAATATTAATGATGTAATGTTTGCTTAGCGCCTTAGCGTCTTTGCGAGAAAATAACCCTAATAACACTTAGCGCCTTAGTGACTTCGTGGCAAAATAAAAATCATGGAAAAAGTAAAAGCCAAAAAACACCTCGGACAACATTTTTTGAAAGACGAAAGTATTGCCAAAGATATTGCAGACACATTGAATTTAGTAGGGTATGAGGATGTATTAGAGATAGGCCCTGGAATGGGTGTTTTGACTAAATATATGTTGGATAAACCCATCAATACCTATGTGATCGAAATTGATGATGAGTCAGTGACTTATTTGGATGCCAACTATCCAAAACTTAAGAACAGAATCATTTCTAAAGATTTCTTGAAATACGATATTAACGAAGTTTTTGAAGGGAAACAATTTGCCATAATTGGTAATTTTCCCTATAATATTTCAACTCAAATTGTCTTTAAAACATTAGAATACCGCAATCAAATTCCTGAATTTGCAGGGATGTTTCAAAAAGAAGTAGCCGAGCGTATTTGTGAAAAGAAAGGAACAAAAGCGTATGGGATTCTTTCTGTTTTAGTACAAGCTTTTTACAATGCAGAGTACTTATTTACTGTAGATGAAAATGTGTTCAATCCGCCTCCAAAAGTAAAATCTGGTGTACTGCGTTTGCGTAGGAAAGAAGACTTTACTTTGCCTTGTGGAGAAAAATTGTTTTTTGCGGTAGTGAAAACAGCTTTTCAACAACGCAGAAAGACTTTGAGGAACAGCTTAAAAACCCTAAATTTGTCCGACAGTTTAAGGGAAGATGAAGTTTTCAATCTTCGTCCAGAACAATTAGATTACAAAGAATTTATTGCACTGACACAAAAAATAGAAGCCGATGGAATTTAAAATCAGTAAAGAGCTTATTAAACAAATAGCTGAACTCATCCAAGCGAAGAACAACCAGGAGTTGGAAATTTTGTTGAATGATATGCATCACGCTGATTTTGCAGAAATCCTTGACGAGATTGACATTGATGAAGCGACTTATATTTTCAAGGTTTTAGATAGCGAAAAAACAGCTGAAATTCTTCTGGAGTTAGAAGATGATTTAAGGGAAAATATTTTAAAACGCCTTTCGGCAAAAGAGATTGCCGAAGAGCTGGATGAATTAGAGACCAATGATGCCGCTGATATTATCGGAGAACTTTCGAAAGAAAAGAAAGCCGAAGTAATATCGGAATTGCAGGATGTTGAGCATGCCAAAGGAATTGTCGATTTGCTTCGTTATGATGAGGATACGGCAGGGGGAATCATGCACAAAGAGTTGGTTAAAGTCAATGAAAATTGGAATGTACTCACTTGCGTTAAAGAGATGCGTATCCAAGCCGAAAATATTTCTAGAGTCCATTCTATTTATGTAGTAGATGATGAAGATCGTTTGAAAGGACGACTGTCCCTTAAGGATTTATTGAGTACTTCTACACGAACTCCCATTAGTGATGTTTATATCAAAAAACTGCACTTTGTAGATGTTGAAACTCCCGATGTTGATGTGGCTAGAATCATGGAAAAATACGACTTGGAAGCGATTCCAGTTGTGGATGAATTGGGACGATTAGTGGGACGTATCACGATTGATGATGTTATTGATGTCATTAAGGATGAAATCGAAAAAAGAGATACAGAAGACATTCAGAAATTTGGGGGATTAGAGGCATTAGATTTGCCTTACGTTCAAACGCGTCTTTTCGAAATGGTCAAAAAAAGAGCCACTTGGTTAGTTGTACTTTTTCTGGGAGAAATGTTTACCGCTTCGGCGATGGGTTTTTTTGAGGGAGAAATCAATAAAGCTATTGTTTTAACCTTGTTTATTCCTCTTATTATTTCTAGTGGAGGTAATTCAGGTTCACAGGCTGCAACATTAATTATTCGTGCCATGGCTCTGAAAGAGCTAACCTTGAGAGACTGGTGGTATGTGATGAAAAAAGAAATAGCTTCTGGATTTTTATTGGGCTCTATTTTGGGAATTGTAGGTTTTATACGAATCTTGATTTGGCAAACGTTAGACTTTCATGATTATGGGGTACATTGGTTTTATGTAGCTATGACTGTATCTGTCTCTTTGGTTTTTATCGTTTTATGGGGTACCCTTTCTGGATCCATGATTCCTTTTGTATTAAAGAAATTCAAATTAGATCCAGCTACTTCATCCGCACCTTTTGTAGCTACTTTGGTAGATGTAACAGGATTGATCATCTATTTTTCAATAGCTATGTTTTTCTTAAGCGGTAAATTATTATAAAGACTTGTTAAAAAAGTTAACCAAAAAACAACCAAAATATACCAAATGAAAGTACACATTATAGGTGGAGGAAACCTTGGGGCTTCCATCGCAATCGGAATTGCAAAATTCACCACTGGTAACGAAGTAACGGTAACCAGACGTAATATTGCTCCTATTTCGCATTTAGAAGATTTAGGAATTACCATTACCACAGACAATACACATACTATTCAAGAGGCAGATGTTATCATCCTTACTATAAAACCATATCAGGTAGATACTGTCTTAGCCGAGATATTGCCTTCCATTTCAAACAAAGTAATCGCATCGGCAGTTAGTGGTCTTTCGATAGAGAATTTACAAAACAAAATTGGGGATACTCACAATGCAGTCCGTATTATGCCAAATATTGCGGCACAGTTTGGTGCTTCTGCCACTTGTATTGCTTTTAACGAGAAAAGTAAAGCTAAAGCACAAGAAACAGTAACTCTTTTTCAAGCTTTAGGAACTGCGCCCATTATTGATGAGAAATTAATGGATGCTGCAACCGTACTCGCTGCAAGTGGAACCGCTTTTGCTTTGCGTTACATTCGTGCATCCATGCAAGCAGGAATCGAAATTGGATTTGATTGGCAAACGGCTTTGGCCATTTCTGCACAAACGGTAAAAGGCGCTGCCGAAATGTTGCTTGAAGAAAAAGGACACCCAGAACAATTAATCGACCGTGTTACTACACCACAGGGATGTACGATTGCTGGATTAAACGAAATGGAATTACACGGTTTTAGCTCTTCATTAATCAAGGGTATCAAAACTTCCCTAAAACAAATCAAAGGTTAAAACAAATTTGGGCGTGCTACCATAAAAAAAAGGAGCCAACTTATCACACTGATTAGTTGGCTCCTTTTTTTTATGCTGTCGGGCTATTCGCGTTACTTCGGTAACTTGCTTCTATCCCTCACGCGGTAAATAACATATTGACAGATTATGAGCTAATTTTGTCTTTTAAGTAAATAAAGCTTTTAACTCGGTCGCGTCATGAGGATTCATTTTTCCAGCCAAAACTAAACTCAATTGTTTTCTTCTCAGAGCGGCATCGAATCGCTGTTTTTCTAATTCAGTTTCCGGTTCAATCTGCGGAACATCAACAGGTCGACCAGTATCATCTACCGCCACAAAGGTATAAATCGCTTCGTTTGCTTTGGTTCTGTTTCCAGATTGGCGGTCTTCTACCCAAACATCCAGATAAATTTCCATTGAGCTTTTAAATGCTCTTGATACTTTGGCTTCTATAATAACCACACTACCAAGTGGAATTGATTTATTAAATGCTACATGATTTACAGAGGCAGTTACACCTATTCGGCGGGAATGTCTTCCGGCAGCAATACTTGCTGCACGATCCATTCTGGCCAATAATTCCCCTCCAAATAAGTTATTCAAAGGATTGGTTTCGCTCGGTAAAACCAAATCGGTCAATATAGTTAAGGATTCTGAAGGATGTTTAGATGTCATTTTTTAAATAATAAGTTTTAAGTTTTTTTAGAATTTTATATTTCTAAAGCGATTAATTAAGCCAATATACGGCCATTACAGAGGGAATAAAATACAATACGATGGTTCTCGCACCATCATAGTCTTTGGCCAAACGTTGTCCAAATAGTAACATAATAAGAGTAATGCAAGAAAAGATAGCGCCATATAATCCGTAAATTCTTCCACTATTTAGTGCTATTTCTATAGCTCCGACGACACATAAAATGCCAGATATTAATTCTAAGATCAAGACATTTACTAGTGCTAAAGGAACCTGATTGCGTAAAAGTGTTTTTGCAAAATGTTCTTTTAGCCAATTAACATTGTCTTTCCAATGGAATAATTTATCTTGAGATGATTGTAAAAATGTGATCGCTAAAAAGACTAAGATTAAAATAGAAGCAATATTGTTCATAGGTTTTATTTTTTGTGTATTAAACGGGTTAGTTTTATAGATAAATCAGTTAATATTATTTTGGCATTACCATTGCGTTCTATATGATACATCGCATCTGATAATTCTTTGAAAATGTCGTTAATATTATTTCCATTTACAAAAGGAGCAAAGTTTTCAAGTTTGAATTTTTCTACTTTTGGCTCTATATAAACTAATGATTTGGTCTCATAATTTAACAATAATGCCTGACGGAACATCTCAATACAAAACTGAAGAAATTTTTTTTGCGTTTCTCTCCCTAATGTAGCTATTTGTTCACTCCATTCTATTAAGTCTTGTATGGCTGCTGCATTTCCTTTTGCTTTAAAAGCAGCTCTAACCCAAGTAACAAACCATTGTTCAAATGGAGAAGCTTCATCGTCGTCATTTAATAGATGCAATGCTTTGTTGTAATTTCCTTGAGCCTGATGTGCAATTTTTGAAGCTAGCTTTGCATCAATCTGCTCATTTTCTATTAGACTATTAGCTATGATTTGTTCGCTTAATGCATTAAAATGTGTAATTTGACAACGGGAGCGTATGGTTTGAATGATGTCTTCTTCATTTTCGGAGATAAGCAGAAAAACGGTCTTCTCTGGTGGTTCTTCCAGTAATTTGAGAAGTTTGTTAGAGGCTGCGATATTCAATTTATCTGCCATCCAAATGATCATAATTTTATATCCTCCTTCATAGGACTTTAAGGATAGCGATTTTAATATTTCAGCTGCATCATCAACGCGTATTTCTCCTTGTTTATTTTGAACACCCAATTTAGCATACCAGTCAAATAATCCACCATAAGGTTTTTCTAAGATAAATTGTCGCCAATCTGCAATAAAATCGATACTTTTTGGTTTAGCTTTTACATCCTCTGTCGTTACAGTTGGATAAATAAAATGTAAGTCTGGATGTGATAATTTTTGAAATTTAATGCTACAGGATACATTTTGTTCGCCATTAGTGTTGCATAAAACATATTGTGCGTAAGCAATAGCCATTGGTAGAGTGCCACAGCCTTCTGGACCTACAAATAATTGGGCATGAGGAATCCTGCCTAAATCAGCACTTTTAACCAAGTGGTTTTTTATATAGCCCTGTCCTAAAATTTTTGAAAATTCCATTGGACAAAGATAGTAGAAAATGATAGCATCAAAAATTTTCTATTATTAAAGTTGTTTTCACAAGCATGTATGAATTTTAATGGTATGAATTTGATTGTTTTTCATCCTTTGTTTATACTTGAGCGGTTTTCAACTTTTGCTGTTGATAACTTTTGTATTTTTTTTGAACCGAAGCTGAAATAGTATTTTTTACCCAAAAATTATTAGCTAATTTCTTATATTGAAGTTAAATTTTAAGATTATTTTTTGTTTTTTTAAACATGTATTATCCTCGGTTAAGTGTAGTATTTACTCGGTATAAGGTAAATTTTTACAGAAAAACGATTAAATTATATTTTAAATTATAACATTACGACTTGCAAATTCGATTAAATTGTATATTTTTGTTTTATTAATTATTTAAATCCATGATATGAAAGGGAAAATTATTTTTTTCAGTGTTTTTATGTTAGCATTAAGCTTTAACGCAGTAGCTCAGGTTAAACCTAATATGCCTAAAAGTATTATTAGTACTACGGCTTCATTAAGAACTTTTCACGCAGATGATAAAGAGCTTAAAACTTTAACCAAAGGAGAATTGGTAGAGTTGTATATTGAACGTATGAAAATCGTTGTTAAGATTTTTCCTAATATAGGTCTTGCAACAAAACCAGGTGTTACCATGGCTGATTTAGGAATTCAAGAAACTCCTGAAAACAAAAAGTCTTTAGATTTACAAGCAGAAGCTACTAATGTTTTTCTTGAAGTTCAGGTTGATTTTTTAAGAAAAATGCTACCTTATGCAGATAAAAATCAGTTAGTTTCTATGATCATGTATTATGAGCAAATCATAAAAGGATTACGCGAAGTAGAATAACAATTTTACATACCATATATATCAAAAAAGTCTTTCTTTTTTGATACTGACCCAATAACTCAAATGAGTTTAAACTCTATCCTACAGAGGTTTTAAAAATAATTAAATTTAATACCCCCAAACCTATGAAAAATATAATACTAATTATATGGGTTTTTCTTACTGTTGTTTGTGATGTAAATGCACAACAAGAGAAAGGAATATTTGGATCAAGCAATTGGTTAAATAACTGGACGGAATTTAAACCGGGTAAAGCCGATTATGGTGAAGCTACTCAGATTCTTGCTGGTACAATTACTGTAAATACTAGGTTAACCAAAAAAGATGTATACATCATTCAAGGTAATGTATATGTTACTAACAATGCAATTCTTACTATTGATCCTGGTACAATCATCATTGGAGATTCTGAATCTAAAGGAACCTTAATCATTACTAAAGGAGCTCAATTGATTGCTGAAGGTTCTGAAACCGATCCTATCGTTTTTACTTCCAATAAATCCCTTAAGAAAGCCGGTGACTGGGGTGGTATAGTTATACTTGGTGATGCTCCCATAAATAAATTTGGGAATTACTCTTCTATTAATTATGATTTAGATCCTAGTTTGACAACTTACGGTGGTTTGAATCCAGCTAGTTCATCTGGTGTGTTAAAATATGTAAGAATAGAATATGCCGGTAAAAAAATAAAAGGTTCTGAAAATTTCAATGCGCTTCTACTTGGAGGAATCGGGAATAAAACTATTCTTGAGAACATAATGATTAGTTATGCTGCGGGAGATGCTTTTGAAGTACTTGGAGGTGAACCTGTTTTGAACAAAATTATATCTTATCGTTCTAGTGGAATTGATTTTAAATTTACTTTAGGGACTCAAGCTAAAATTGATAATTCATTAGCTGTTCGAACTTCTTATCTAACGAATAATAATGGATCAAGATGTATTGACGTTTCTTCATATATTAAAAAAGAGGAAGCTGATTTTACAAAAAAACAAACTGTTGTTACGGCTACTAATATGACATTGGCTAATGATAGTGATAATATTGATACGGATATAAAATCTGGGTTAGTAAAAGAAGCGGTTTTTGTAGCTGAGAATACTTCTTTGGTATTACGAAAAAGTGTAATATCTGGATTTAATCCCGCTATTATATTGGATAATAATATCGAATTGGCCGAGAAAAATTTAAAGAAAATTCGACTTGAAGAAATTTATTTCAATTTCTGCCAAGGAAATATCTTTATGGCAGGTAATCTAAATAATGAAGATTTAGAAAGTTATTATGGAAACAGTGTTTTCTTTAATTTATATTCTAAAACTACAAATCTTGAGACTTTTAATGATTTTGCAAATCCAAGAAGACCAGATTTTAGATTGGCACTTACTAAGTTTACAGCCTCAGCCAAATAACTAACAAATAAATTTTTAGAAATTATGTAAAATGAAAGTTGAACCTAAACGAACAGGTTTGGCTTTCATTTTATTACTTAAATTATTTTGTTAATTTTTTATAACAAGAATTTTCAATAAGTTTTCATAATTCATTTTGAAGTACAGAGACTCATGTTTGTTTATAATGGAGCATTAAATTTGGTATTAATAAATTTAAATTACACCACTTGTTAAACAGATTTGTAAAAAATTAAATTAATTACTTATGAAAAGTAAGCTTTACTCCTATTTATATTCAATAAAGTTTTGTTTTTTATTGATAGTTTTTTTTCTTTTATCCAATTTTACTTCAGTAGCTCAGACTATTTTGCCTCAAAAGCTCGGTTATCCAAGAATTTGTGCTAACATACCTAATATTGATTATCCTTCTGGATATAATAGGTATGAAGTTTTTTTTAAAATAAGTGGCTTTCCAGCTAATGAAACATTTTTTGTCCTACTTTCAGATGATAAAGGCAATTTTACGAATCCAATAAAACCTAAGATAATTCCTAATGGAGCTGCTCCAAATCCTCCCGCAGATACTCCGACAGATAAGACACTTACTTTTGAAGTACCCTCTGATTTAGTTGGTTCGGATATTTATGGTCTAAAAATTCAAAGTTCTTCAGGAGTTGTTAGTCAGCTTTTTAAAACAAGTGATTTACAATCTTCGTTTCCTATCCATTTTTTATCATATTCAGGTACTTTTTATATTAATAACAAAAGCGATGCTTTAAGTTTTTGTAATGGAGGTAGTGTTACACTTTCTGTTGATAATTCAACTCCTTCAATTCCTGATTCTTCCCCTTTGCAATATCCTCAATTGAAGTATAATTGGTATAAAAATGGAGTGTTAGTTCCAAATGAAACTAAAAGTTCATTATCAGTTAAACAAGCTGGAGAATATTATGTTGAAGTTAATTATGGACCATGCTCTGATATAAATACCCGTTCACAATCTGTTAAAGTTTCTGGTGCCAGTGGATCTGGTGCGGTAATTTCTTCAAGTTCAGGTAATCCTTTTTGTTCCAGTTTGGGTAGCACGACACTTTCCGTTTCTAGTGGTAATTCTTATGTTTGGAGAAGGGATAATACCGTAATTGATGGTGCTATTTCCAGTAATTACATCACAAATCTGCCGGGTACTTATACTTGTGATGTTGATTTTGGCGGCTGCAAATCAACGGGTTCTATAGATTTAAAAGTTCTTACAAATACTAGTGCTGTATCTGGAGTTGAAGTTGGCGAAGTGAATTATATTGTAGAAGGGGAAACAAAAAATGTTGCCATAACTACAGATGCTGTATCACCTACGTTTCAATGGTTATTAAATGGTATTGCTATTCCCGGTGCTGACACAAACACCTTGGATATTACTGCACAAGGAAGCTATAAGGCTATTGTAACTCAAAATTCCAGTTGTGCTATTACAACTGAATTTCCTTTTGAAATTTCTTATAAAGTAAGTTACGATGTTGTAAAAATTTCAAATATTTTGACTCCTGCGCATTCTTGGATTATTCCTGAAGAATATACTGGTGGTAAAGCGAAAGTAATGATTTTGAGCTCTTTGGGTAAAATTGTTTTTGAAAGTTATAATTATGACAATTATAATGGTTGGCCACAAACAGCTATTGAATTTACTAATTTCAATCCAGTTTATTATTATATAATTACTCCAAATGGCGGTTCTGCCAAAAAGGGTTCGATAACTCTTGTGAAATAATATGAAAAATTTTTTATTAAGCGTTTTCTTTTTTTTCTGTACTATCCCATTTTTTTATGCCCAACAAGAGGATGGTGTTGTTTCTTTTGCTATTCCGCCTGGAAACTCTCTAAAATTTAATTCTTTTGTCATCAATCCTACGTTTAGTTTTGTAAGACAGCAAAGTGCTTATATTACTTTGTTTAATAAAACCCAATGGGCAGGTTTTGAAAACGCACCCAAAACCTATATGCTAAGTTACTCTGGACGTTTCATGGAGAATGAAGGTGTAGGTATCAGTGTTTTTCAACAAAATCAAGGCTTACTTACTACTTTTGGGGTATCTGCCAATTTTGCTCATAATATTTTATTGCAAGAGGATAGTAATCTTACTTTTGGTATAAACCTTAGTGCCTATAAAAGTGGATTGAATAGCGGAAAAGTAATATATAATAATGTAAGTTCTAGTTATCCATATGATGATCAAACTTATTTAAATAATATTCCATCCAATACGGTTATGGCTGTATCTCCGGGTATTAATTATGGATCAGCATTTTTCGATTTTGGGTTAAGTCTAAATAATATTGTTTCTTATAATTTCAATACTGGTATTCTAAAAGACGATCCTAACAAAGGAATTCAAGCCCATGTAATGTATACTGGTTTTATTGATTCCTATGGTTTTTTTGATAAAAGTAAATTTTCAGGAATCGTTAAAACCGAGTTTTACAAAGAGAATACAGCTTATTCTGGTTCAGGCGTTTTTACCATTCCTAAAGGGATTTGGGTACAGGCTGGATACCATTCTGTTTTAGGAATGACTGCTGGATTTGGTTTAAATATAACACCTAAAATTGCTTTAGAATATTCTTATGGTATGGGATTGGGTGATATTTCAAACCTTGGTGCATCCCACATAATTGTATTGGCCTATAAATTTAAAAATCAAAATTTTGATTATGGAGATGATGAAGAAGAAGGAGCTTTAATTGAACCTGCTCCTTTTCCTAAAGCTTCTACTACTACAAAACCTAAGGCAGACACTAAAGCAGTGGCTGATGCAAAAGTGGCTGATCAAGCAAAAATTTCCGAAGCAAATAAAGCTAGATTAGCAGCTGCTAATAAAGCAAAAGCAGATGCAGCAATTGCCAAAGCCAAATTAGCGGCTGATGCCAAAGCCAAATCAGATGCTGTAGCTATTGAACAAAAAAATAAACTGGCTGCAGATGCTAAAGCAAAAGAGGATGCTGCTGCTATAGCCCTCGCTGCAAAAAAACCAGAGCCCGCAAATAAAACAAAATTAGCCGCAGATGCAAAAGCTAAAGCGGATGCCGATGCTTCTGCAAAACGTATTGCCGATGCTAAAAACAAATCAGACGCTGCCGCAAAATTAGCTGCCGATACTAAAGCTAAAGCGGATGCGGAAGCCACTGCTGCTAAAGTTGCTGCCGAAAACAAAGCCAAAGCAGACGCTGCTGCCGCAAAATTAGTTGCTGATACTAAAGCCAAAGCGGATGCTGAAGCGACTGCTGCTAAAGTTGCTGCCGAAAATAAAGCCAAAGCAGACGCTGCTGCCGCAAAATTAGCTGCTGAGGCCAAAGCCAAAGCAGATGCTGAAGCGACTGCTGCTAAAGTTGCTGCCGAAAATAAAGCCAAAGCAGACGCTGCCGCAAAATTAGTTGCCGATACTAAAGCCAAAGCGGATGCCGAAACTACTGCTGCCCAACTTGCTGCTGAAAACAAAGCTAAAGCAGATGCTACTGCTGCAAAATTAGCCGCTGATGCCAAAGCCAAGGCTGATGCTGAAGCTGCTGCCGCCAAACTTGCTGCTGAAAACAAAGCTAAAGCCGATGCTGCCGTAAAATTAGCCGCTGATGCCAAAGCCAAGGCTGATGCTGAAGCTGCTGCCGCCAAATTTGCTGCTGAAAACAAAGCTAAAGCAGACGCTGCAAAATTAGCAGCTGATACCAAAGCCAAAGCTGATGCTGAAGCTGCTGCCGCCAAACTTGCTGCTGAAAATAAAGCTAAAGCAGACGCTGCAAAATTAGCTGCAGATGCCAAAGCCAAAGCCGATGCCGAAGCTGCTGCCGCCCAACTTGCTGCCGAAAACAAAGCCAAAGCAGACGCTGCTGCCGCAAAATTAGTTGCTGATGCCAAAGCCAAAGCGGATGCCGAAGCTGCTGCCGCCAAACTCGCTACCGAAAACAAAGCCAAAGCCGATGCTGCTGCTGCAAAATTAGCTGCTGATGCCAAAGCCAAAGCGGATGCCGAAGCTGCTGCCGCCAAATTGGCTGCCGAAAACAAAGCCAAAGCCGATGCTGCTGCTGCAAAATTAGCTGCTGATGCCAAAGCCAAAGCGGATGCCGAAGCTGCTGCCGCCAAACTTGCTGCTGATGCTAAAGCCAAAGCTGCTGCCGATGCTGCTGCTGCTAAATTGGCTGCTGATAATAAAGCTAAAGCAGATGCTGAAGCAATAGCCGCCGCCAAATTAGCTGCCGAAAATAAAGCCAAAGCCGATGCTGCAATTGCTGCTCAGGCTGAACAAGATCGAATTGAAGCGGCTGCCGCCGCAAAATTGGCTGTTGAAGCTCTTGCTAAGGCCAAAGCTGATGCTATGCCAAAAGATGAGATTGGTAAAACAATGGATAACTTATCCAAAAATCTGGAGGATTCTAAACGCAAACAACAACAATTATTGACTCGTTTAGATGCTTCTGTAGCCAACAAGGAAAAGGCATTGAAAGACTTAAAAGATGAAAATGATTTAAGTGATAAAGGCATTGTGAAAACTACTGTCGAATTCAAAAGTACTGCCGGTGAAAATGCAGAATTAGAATCAATCAAAGCTCAAATTGCTCAGGTAAATAAAGAACAAGCTGCTTCATTAGAAGAGTTTAACCGACTTTACGCAGAGAGACTTAAAAAGACTCCTAAAAATGATTTGGTCAATCAAAATTATTTGAAAACTATTGAAACTTTAAAAGCGGAACAAGTAAAAGCGGAACAATCGAATGCAGTATTGATTACTACATTGGAGAAAATTAAAGTGGAAACAGAAATTGAGAAAAAACGTAGAATCAAACGTGCGGCTTCTTTGAATGATCAAGATCGTTTAGTTCAAGATATGGCTACATTAAAAAGGATTAAGGAAACAACCAAAGTAAGTGCTGTTCCTCCTACGGTTTCTGATTTTGATTTTGGAGATAATCAAGCCAACATGCAGATCATTAAAAATAATAAAAATGTAGAAAGTGGTTATTATGTCATTTTAGCAGTACATAGTGATTCACAAAAAAGAGATGCATTTGTGACTAAAACGGTAGCTTCTGGAGACAAAAATGTAAACTTCTTCTATGATTCCAACTCTAGTAAATATTTTATATATGAAGCTAAGTTTGATAATTTACAAGAAGCAACACAGGCATTAGAAGATCGAGGAAGTAAACCGTATAATAGTAAAATGGTAATTGTTAAAATTGAAAAATAATTATGTTAAATATTTTGGGCTATTGAAATTATTTTATAAAAATATTTGATATTCCTATAATTTTTATATTTTTAACCCTTTAATCGGCTTTTTTGTGTAAATCATCGATTTTATCAATCTTGTTTGTTAGTTTAATTTTGTTAAAAAAAATATAATAGTGTAAAATCTAAAGTGTTCTTATGTTAAAAAAAAGGACATGTTGTGGGTTTTGTGTTAAAATTTAATGTTTAAATAAATAGTAGCTTTTCTTTTATATCATTTCTTGCTCCACGGAAGATCTCTAAAAGAAATCCTTTAAATACATATACCATGAAAAAACCTACTTTTTCTAAATTACTTTTTTCTGTTTTCTTTCTATTTGAAAATTTCTTTCAAAAGAATTTTATTAAAACTTCTTTCTGTAAAGATTTTAGAAACTTAAAAAGTCCCGTTTTTGAAAAAAAATCTTTTTTTAGGATAGAGTATACAGCCACTGTTTTTATACTTGCTTTCTTTTTGATGAGCAGTAACGGTGCTTTTGCACAGGAAGGTAGAAAATTTCTCCCAAGACTTTCAGGAGGAAATATAAAGGTTCAAGGGGATGTCATTTTAATTGGTAATACGGTTTTAAATAAAGTTTCGTCAGTAAACGGGAATCCGAATAATGGTGATCCTGTGCAATATAGCCCTGCAGCACCTATTGATGGCGTTAAATATTTAGGAACAGTAACCAATCAAGCTGCACTGACGGCTGAGGCGAACTTGGATAATTTTGCTGGAGGTAACAACAATAATTTTTTTGTTGAATATATAGATTTGGATACCGATCTTTCTACTTTTAATTCAACTGCAGCTACTTTATTTATCAATCAAAAATGTAAAAAAATAGTTTTTGCGGGTTTGTATTGGTCCGCTATTTACCCCTACGATAGAAGTACAAAGTATAACAAAAAGTACGAAGGATCCTTAAGAGATTCTGATTTTAATAAAATTAAATTTAAAACTCCGACAGATGCTGCTTATAGGGATTTGGTGGCCGATGAAATTATTTTTGATGGGTATAAATACAATGGACCTAACGTTTCAGATTCTTTCAAAGACTCCCCTTATGTTTGTTTTAAGGATGTTACTTCAATTCTAGATAAATTAACAGATGCAGATGGTGAATATACTGTGGCCAATGTTAGAGCTTCAAGAGGGCAAAGAGATGGCGGTGGTGCAGGAGGTTGGACATTGGTAGTGATTTATGATACACCAACTTTGCCTAGTAAATTTGTTTCTGTTTTTGATGGTTACGAGGGGGTAAATCCAGATGTAGGTACACCGGGTTATTTGCCTGAAGTTATATTTGATGTTAATGGATTTCGAACTTTGCCTCCAAAATTTGCAGTTAATGCATATATTGGAGTTGGAGCACTAGAAGGAGATCAAAGTGCTGGTGGAGGGGATACTTTTCAAATTTTGGGGAAATTAAATATACCATTTCCTGCTCCAAATCCATTGACCGGTTTTACTGAAATAACAGATGTGCTAAATCCATCTAAAAATTTCTTTAATGCCACTGTCACTAGAGATGGAGTTGCGGTAACCAATAGAAAACCAAAAAGTTCCAATACTTTGGGTTTTGATATTGATTATGTAAAGATTCCAAATACCAATAATGCCACACTTAAAAACGACGAGCAAGGAGCCTATTTAAAATTGACTACCACCGGGGACGGATATGGAGCTTTCGTTACCACTTTTGCAGTAGATATTATCGAACCTATTGTTAAGCTGATTAAAGAGGTAAAGAATGATAAAAATGTTCCTATAGGTAATACCAACGTAAAGTTTGGAGATGTACTTTTTTATGAAATTAACTGGAGAAACTCGGGTAGCGATGATGTTGGCGATAAGGACAGTCACAACAACCCAGTACCTTTTATCATTAAAGATATTCTTCCGGAAAACATAAATTTTGATCCCGCTACTATTGATTTATCGCATGCGGGTGGAGCTACTTTACTAAGTTACGATCCAGCTACCAGAACGATTTTGTTTACAATGCCTATATCGCAATTAAAACAAAATAGTCCAGAATACCAGATACGATTTAAAGTTCAAGTGGTTGCCGATTGTAATGAATTGAAAAATGCATGTATCAATAGTATTGACAACAGAGCTTATGTTAGTTATATTGGGGTGTACAACAATGACAAAGTTTTTACCGATGAAAGTTTAAACTCCTACGGTTGTGTTTTTGTTCCTCAAGCAACTAATTTTTTGGTTGGTATTGACAGCTGTAAGTTCAGTCAGACAATGATTTATTGTGGAAATGATATAACTTTGGTAGCCCGTCCAGGGTACGAAAATTATGTTTGGTCTTCAAGTCCAACAGGAGTCCCTGTTTTAAAATCTGGGCCTGATGCATTTTACACTGCAAGTGCGTCTGGTACCTATTATGTTTTTGACAACACTACTATTTTTCCTTGTAAATCTATTGTTGAGCAAATAACGGTATTGGATGTCAAAGATTTTGTAAATCCAGCAATTGACTATGTTTTAGATACTAAAAAAGGAACTATAGATGCGTGTGATATTAATGGTGAAAAATTACCTAAAATTTTTCTGTGTGGCCTCAGTGATACTGCATTAATTAAATCAAATCTTTCCTATAATTCTACTGCGAAATGGGAAAAACTAGACGAGACAAGTTGTCCAATTCCTGTTTTTCCAATTAATAAAGAATGTGCCAATAAAAATCCTTCCTGTAAGTGGAACGTAGTTGGCACTGCCAATGATTTTCTAGCCAAGGATGCAGGTTATTATAAAGTTACTTTTAGTTTTACAGGTGGTTGTTCCGTTGTCTATTATTTTAATGTATATAAAAATAATCTGGATCCAACTGCTGTTACTACAGATCAATTTTGTACGACACCAGGTTCTATAAAAGTTAAACCTGCACCCTTAGTAGGCTATGAATTTAGTTTAGATAATGCAGCCTATCAGGACAGTCCAGACTTTTTAAATGTAGCTTTGGGTACACATAATGTAAAAGTTAGGCTCAAAGCTGCAGGAGTAGGTTCTTGTGAAATTCCAGTTAAAGGACCAATTACAATATCTCCATTTACTATGGATGTTGAAGTACAGAATGTTAAGCATCCTTTGTGTACAGGAGATTTAGGAAGTTTTAGAATTCAGGCAAAAGATGTTCGCCCGGGTTATTATTTTAGCGCAACACTAAACGGTACTTTAGTTGAATCTGTAGGTCCAATTGGTTCAGTAAACGGTCAAAATTATTATGATTTTACAGGTAAAGCTCCTGGAGATTATGTTGTAAGAACTTGGACACTTGATGGCTGTAATGATGTTCGTACTGTTACAATAAATGCTCCAATAGGATTAAAAGCAACTGCAGCAGTTAAGCCATTAACATGTAATAATGGAGAGATAAACGTAACTGTACAAGGAGGTGTTTCTCCCTATTATTACTCTGTAAATAATGGACCATTTTTAACAAGCAACCTCATTCCAGTTGTTGCACCAGGTGGAAAATATGATATTGTGGTAGCTGACTCTAATGGCCTAGGTTGTAAATATACGATACCTCAAATTACTGTTAATCCAAATCCAAAACCCATATACACTGTTGTTCCAACTAACATTTTGTGTTATGGTTCTAATACAGGAGCTATTAATTTTAATGTGACTTCTAATACAAGTGGTTATACTTTGGCCTACAGCAAAGATGGAGGTACAACTTATTCCAACGATCCTCTTTTTTCTAGTTTGGCTCCGGGCACGTACACCCCAGTACTTAAATACTCTTTAAGTGGTGTAGACTGCTTAGATACTAAACCCGCTATTACCATTACCCAACCTGCAGATGCCTTGAGCGCATCAGCGGGTGTTTCTGCATTGGCAGGATGTGGAGATGTGCTTTTAGGAATTCCAAAAAATTATGGAAAAGTCCGCATCACCAATCCACAAGGGGGTGTGGCACCTTATGAATTCAGTTTTGACAATCAATCCACTTGGACTACCACCAATGATGCCTACAAAGCCCCAGGAACATATACGCTTTATGTTAGAGATTTCAATAAAAAATGTATTTTTAGTGCACCTGTTACACTGGATCCTGAACCTGCAGCACCACAAATCAAAGTAGAGACGCCAGTAGATTTTAATTGTGATGGTTCTGCTACGAGTACTGTCACTATTGCCAATCCAGGAGGAATTACTTATACCTATAACTATTATTTGGATGGGAAAGCGAATACACCAATCACTAATAATGTTTTTACTAATGTATTACCTGGGTCACATCCCGTTAAAGTAGAGTACAAGTTGAATACGGTTCCGACCTTTAGTAATTTATTGTTTGAAAACTTTGGGTATGGAGAGGACGCTGAATCTCCTGGAATCAATACCACTTTTTATTGTTGGGAAAGACAAGTAGTAGCCACACAATGTAAAAGTAGTATTAAGATAAATGATGGCGATTACTCGGTAACAGCCAATATTGTAGATCGCTATGGTCCTTGGGTGCAACCAGGAGATCATACGCCTCAAACGGTTCCTGCTACACCCAAAGGGAGATGCTTAGTGGTGAACTTAGGAGATAAAATTGCTACTACAGATGTTATTTATAAAAAAGTAATTAATGACATTATACCCAATCAACCCATTAATTTTGAGTTATATGCCATGAATTTGCTTGAAAAGGGCAATGGTCAAATTGATTGTAATTTAGCCGTAGCGCTAGTGGATGCCACCGGAAAGGAAATTTCTACTTTTACAACAGGCGATATTCCTAAAGTAAATACAACAGCCACTCTTCCTATAGTTAAAATATGGGAAAAATATCCTAAAACGCCAATAACGCTTGATCCAAAAAATAATACCTCGCTAACTTTTATTATTCGATCTAATAAAATCGGTACAAATGGTAACGATGTGGCTATTGATGACATTAGAGTGTACCAACTGCCAGAAACTTGTTTGTCTACCCAAGGATTTAATGTCAATGTACCAACTGGAAAGGCCTTTGCCGCACAAATTTCAGGAAAGCAAAATGTAACCTGTAATGGTTTAAACAATGGTGAAATTACCATAGCGGCTCAAAATTTTGACGCCATCAAAGGTTTTGAATATTCTATCGACAACGGTGTGACATGGAGCGCCGCAATGACTAGTTCACCTGTTACAATTAAAACTTTGGCAGGAGCATTGTATAAAGTTGTGGTTCGCCCAGTAGGTTCTTCAATTGTTGCCTGTGCCAAACCGTTTGATGTAGCGATTAGTGTACCTGCTGCTTTGACACTAAGCACTTCGGTTACTAAATTAGCAACATGTACCACAGGAGCTACCATTACGGCTGTTGGTGGTGGAGGAACTCCTGCCTATCAATACGAATTGCGTAAGGCAGATGGAGTTACTCTTGTCCCTGGTTTTGGATACAGCAATAACGGTGGAGTATTCACTAATGTTCCAGTTGGTAATTATACTGTTTTTGTAAAAGATGCCAATACTTGTGAAATTCCTGTTGGAAAGGCTGTACCTGTTGATGCAGCACCAGCCTTAACTGCGGCTTTAGCTACTACTACAGATTATTGCTATACCACTGCTAACCCTGCAACTTTAGATGTTACTGTTTCAGGTGGTACAGGACCATTTACCTATAAATTAGATGCTAATGCTGCGGTAAGTTCAGCGGCTACGACCTATTCATTCACAAATGTAGCGCCAGGAACTCACACTGTACTAGTAACCGACAGCAAGAATTGTGATGACACTATTTCGAGTATAGTTATTGCTCCACAAATAGGATTAACCGTTTCTTTAATCAATGATTTAACTTGTTTAGTAGATGCTACTATTGATACTCCAGTAGTTACTAATGGTAATGGAGGACCGTATACCTATACTGTTTCTCATAATGGTGGTGCTGCAACGGCAGTAACATCATTCCCTTATAAAGCAACTACTCACGGTACGTATGTGTTTACCGTAACTGATAGTAGAGGCTGTCCTGCTACTAGTAATACGATAACAGTAACGGCTAAAACCACTCCAGTGGCCAGTCCAAGCAAAACAGATATTACGTGTAACGGTTTAACAGATGGAACCATTACTATAACGGCTTCGGCTGGTTTCACAAGCGCCTATACTTATGCTATTAAACTAAGTACAGCGCCAACGTATACTACGCAAATCACGAATAAATTTACAACTTTACCTGCAGGGACTTATGATGTCAAAGTAATTGATAGTAAAGGTTGTGAATCGGCAGTAGTTCAAGTTACGATTGCCAATCCTACTCCAATAGCTGCCAACGCAACAGTAACGACTACTTTTAGCTGTAGTCCTACCAATACTAAACAAGCCGCTACTATCACGGTTGCACCAACTGGTGGAATAGGAGGGTATACCTATAGTTATAATAATGGAACTTCTTTTGGAAACAATAATACGTTAACAGTAAACGACAACGGAACAATTCAATCCATTAAAATAATAGTAAAAGATGCAAATGGTTGCTTGTCACCTATGCAACAAATAGACTTAGCACCATTAAACCCACCAACGATTGCTACCATTACCAATACGCCAATTTATTGTGCACCTGCTATAAGTACAACTAGTACAGTAACTGTGCCTGTAACCGCAGGAACAGGTGTAGGAACACCTACCTACACTATAACTTCACCAGTGGCTGCTACTACTAATACTACAGGAGCAGCAACTGGAATATTTACAGGATTAACCGCAGGTACTTATGTGTTTAAAGTAACGGATGCCAATGGTTGTTTCGCAACAAAATCTCATAACGTACCAGCATTAACCCCAATTGCCGTTACCGCTACCAAATTGACCGATGTGGATTGTTTTGGAAATACTACAGGGTCGATTCGTTATAATGTGAGTGGTTTCTCTGGAACATACAGTTATTCTGTAAATGGAGCAACTGCAGTAAAAGGACAAACATTGACTCCTTTTACTTTATCTAATTTAGGAGCGAATACTTATAGCGTTGTGTTCACGGATGAAATTACAGGATGTAAAATAAATCCTTCAACTGTAATTTCACAACCAACTGCGGCATTAAACGTAACTATAGTTTCGAATAAAAATGCCAATTGTAATGTAGCGACTGCAAGAGTAGAAGTGCTAGCTGCAGAAGGAACACCAAATTATAGATACTCTTTTGTAACTTCGGCAACAACGCCAGGAGTTTATGGAAATAGCCCTATTGCAAATTTGAATCCTACTACAAATACTTCTTGGTACGCCCATGTTATTGATTCCAAAGGATGTACTTTTATTTTACCAATTACCATTGCTACTGACCCAACACCAACAGTTACTGCTACTGCAGCAGGACAGTGTTTAGGAGTAGGGACTTTTACTATTACAGGGAATAACACAACGCCTGCTGCAGGAATTGTAACACCAATAACCTATAGTTTAAATGGTGGTACTTTTCAATCAGGGAATACCTTTACCGTTACAGCATCAGGTGATTACATCGTTAGAATCAAAGATGGTAACGGTTGTATTGTACCCGCAACTGCAATAACCGTTGTTCCAAAATTAACCTTGAATGCAGTTTTAAATAAAGATATTACTTGTGTTGTAGGTGATGAACCTGCAAAAATTACTGTAACACCAAACGGAGGATCAGGATCATTTACTTATGCAATTACAACACCTGCATCAGAAGCATCAAATGTAACTGGAGTAACTACAGGTGTATTTACAACAAGTGTTCCTGGAAATTATACTTTTACAGTTACCGATGCTACGACGGGTTGTACCTATACAACGACAACGGCTATTCCTGTAACGGCAAAAGTTGATCCAGATATTACAGTAGTAAACCAAACGGCTACGATTAATTGTAACGGAGATGATACAGGAGCTATAAAAGCTATTTATAACGCCTCACTTGGTTTAGCACCGTTCCAATTCAGTATTGATGGTACTACTTTCCAAAATTCAGATACTTTTACAGGTCTTTCTGCTGGTAATTACACGGTAACAATTAGAGATGCCAAAGGGTGTACCGATACAGAACCGATTACTATTACGGAGCCAACCCCAATTACTTTTGTTAGAACAGTAACCCCAATTACTTGTAATACTGTAACGGGTCAATCATTAGGTTCAATAACAATTAATTCTGTAACTGGTGGAACTCCAAATTACATTTATCATGTTACGGGTGTTAATGGGCTTTATGACAAAAAATTTACGAATCAGACTGGAGGCATCGCTGTTTTTGACGTAGTTGATTTTGGTTTGTATCAAATAATCATTACGGATGATAATGGTTGTACTGCTTTTGAAAATAATATTTTAGTTGCTTCACCACCAAGCGATTTAGATATTTCAGTTACTCCAGTTGGTCCAACATGTGCTGGACTAGGATCGGCAGAAATTGCAATTGGTGCTTCACCAACAGCACCAACTGGTCCTGGACCATATCATTTTGCGGTATACAGTCCAGGGTTAACCTATACTGGGCCAACAACTTTACCTTGGTATGATGAAGATGCTGTAGGAAGTAAAAAAACTACTATTCCAAATTTAATTCCTGGAGTTATTTACACTTTTATTGTACACGATTCCGTGACAGGTTGTTATTATTTTGAGACTTCTAGTATTGCAATACCTACAAATTCTACTATAACTGTAAGTCCTTTAACACCAAATAATATTACTTGTAAAGGAGCAGCTGATGGTAATGTGACATTTACTATGAATCATACTTATGGTGTAGCTACTCCAGTTACGTATCAAATTTATAATTCACAATCAGTAACTCCAGTAGGTTCTGTTGTTGCAACAACTATTCCAGCAGGTGGTAGTTTAGTGATTTCAAATTTTGGTACATTACCATTTGGTAATTATTTTGTTTTGGTTACTGAAACAGGTACTGCTACACACGCTGGATGTAGTATCAGTTCTGCGCCATTTGACATAACAGAATCTGCAATTGATTTGTCTATTACAGCTAATATAATTAAGAATTCAAATTGTAATGATTTAGGTATAATTACTGGTCAAGCCAAAGACGGTACGGCTCCATATACCTATCAAGTTACTACTTCTGCAACTCCTCCTTCGGCTTCAGATGCGAATTGGGTTACAGGAAATACTTTTACAAGAGCTGGCTCTTTAGCTGGAACAACATATTATGTTTATGCCAAAGATGCTTATGGTTGTATCAAATCGGATGATGTAATCTTATTACAAGATGCGCCTCCAACAATTTCTGTTCCAACACCAATCTGTTATAATGGTACGGCCTTTACTATAAATCTAGTGACTGATGCTTCAGCAACGGCTACTATTTTACCAGCTACTTACAGCGTAAACGGAAGTGCTTTCCAAAGTTCACCAAGTTTTACCTTCAATGCGGCGGGTACTTATAATTTAGTAATCAAAGACGGTAATGGTTGTACGGCAACTGTACCTTATGAGGTTTATCCTAAATTGGAGTTGTCTGCTGCGGTGACTAAAGTACCAGATTGTACTTTAACTCCAAATGCAGAAATAACATTAACTGTTACTGGTGGAAATACAAACCCATCGGCTAATTACACCTATGAAGTTTCTACTACTGGAGGAGCTCCATGGACAACAATGCCAACCAATGTTCATTCAGTAGCTCCTGTAACTGTTTCAACAACTTTTACGTTTAGAGTCACCGATGCAAACAATGCTACTATTTGTCAAACGACAACTAGTATAGTGTTGGATCCAATCCCTACCACTGTATTTAGCACAACTGAGACTAATGTAACTTGTAATGGTGGTTCTGATGGAACTATTACCGTGAATGTAACGGCTGGTGAAGGGCCTTATACTTTTACCCTTTCTGGTGCAGGTTCGAATACCACGGGAGATGCAAATGGTATTTATACGGGCTTACCAGCTGGAGTTACTTATGTGATAACTGTCATTAATGCTAAGAATTGTCCTTTGGCTTCAAGTCCAATCACTATTGCTGCTCCGTCAGCAATAACTGCTTCAGCGGCTGTTACTACCCCACTTTCTTGTGGCACTGGCAACGTTACGCAACAAGCTACAGTTACTGTAACTGCTAGTGGAGGAACTGGCGTTTTAGAATATAGTTTTGATGGAGGCTTTAATTATTCTACAGTTAGTACCTATACCACCAATATTCCAGGTCTTGTATCAGTTTTGGTTAGAGATGCAAATGGATGTCCAATTGCAGCTGCGGTTACTGCCAATGTATTGCCATTAAATCCACCAACAAATATGGACATTGCAGGCACTCCAATCTATTGTGTTCAACAAGGTTTAGGAGATGTAACAAGTACTGTAACAATTAGTAACCCGCAAAATGGTATTGCTCCATTTACCTATCAAATTATTTCGCCTATTGCCGCTATGATTGATAATGGTACTAATGCTGTTTTCACGGGATTAGCGCCTGATACTTACGTATTCCAAATTACGGATAACAACGGTTGTACCTATCAAGAATCATACACGGTTGCTCCAGTGACTAACATTACTGTCGCGGCTTCGGCTACTTCAAATGTGACTTGTTTTAACGCGGGTGATGGTACCGCTACTTTTGATGTGTCTAATTTTGGAGGCACCTATAATTATACTTTTGATGGCGCACCATTCGCTAATGTAAGTACGGCACAATTAACCTTTACTAATTTAACCCCGGTGCTACATACATTAATTGTTACTGATGCTATCACAGGTTGTCAAGCCACAGCTACGGTAACCATTAGCCAACCGGCTGCAGCTTTAGATTTTACGGCTACTGCAACGAAAATTAATTGTAACAATGATAATGCAACGATTACTGTTGTTGCTACTGGAGGAACAACTGCTTACAAATACGCGGTGGTTCCAACTACAGCTGCTGCACCAGTACCAACGGCTTATGGCTTAAGCAACCAACTTACTGTAGATACGAACTCTGGAGCCAATATGGTTTGGGATGTGTATGTAATGGATGCGAATGGTTGTGTTGATTCTGATTCTGTAACGATTTTAACTGATGCTAATCCATTAATTACTTCCGCCAATCATACCGCTTGTGTAAGTGCTACAGGTACTTATGATATTACTGTAATTGCTACAGGATTCAATCAGCCAACCTTCCAATACAGCGCTGATGGTACTAATTATCAACCAAGTAATGTCATCACGGTTAATGCTCCAGGTAATTATACTATTTATGTAAAAGATGCTAATGGATGTCCTTCTGCTGGATTCCCAATAACGATTTTAGATCCACTTATTCTAACACCAACGGTTACTACTCCAGTATCTTGTGCGAATGGTGATGGTGTAATATCTGTAAGTACGACTGGTGGTTCCAATATTTTAGCCAATTATCAATATAAAATTGATAGTGGTTCGTATCCTATGACTACTCCATTTACTGGATTGGCATTTGGAACTCATAGAGTATATGTTCAAGATATTGCAACCGGTTGCGAGGTTTTCGCTGATATTGATTTACAACAAGCTACCCCAATCACTGGTTTTGCACTAACTAAAACAGATGTGACGTGTAATGGTGGTAGCGATGGTACGATTACAGCCACGATGACTACCCCTGTAGCGGGAGTAAATGATAATCCGGTGTATACATATTCTTTAACAGGAACTACTATTGGAGGTCTAGCATTGACTATTCCTGCAACAGGAGCGCCACTGCAAACCTCACCTATATTTACTGGATTGCCAGCTTCAGATGTGAATGGTTATACCGTAGTTGTGACTTCGGCAAGAGGGTGTACTGCTACCAAAACCGTTGTTGTTGCTCAACCAGCTCCAATTGTGGTGCCAACTATAGTTCCAGTTCCATTCGGTTGTACTGCTGACAATACGGGGAACTTAGCTTCCATTACGGTTACTGGAGTTACAGGTGGTTCAGACAACTTCTTGAATTATGAATTCATTAAGCTTGGAACACCAAATACAGTAGTTCAATTTGGTGCTAGCAATATGTATACCGAAGCGAATCTTTCAGGAGGTTCTTATGTGGTGAATGTATATGACAGTAAAGGATGTATCGGAACATCAACTACCCCAATTGACATCGCTCCTTATATCCAATTGGATAAAGTAAATGTGAATGTTACGCGTCCAATCACTTGTGCTCCTGTAACAGAAGACATTGCTGTTTCGGTTAGCGCAATTGGTGGTACACCTGCTAATTTGCAGTTTACGGTTCAAGATGTAACTTATGACAATAGTGTGCCTCCGATTGCAACAAAAGGAACTTTATATAATGTGACTCTAGTTTCAATAGTTGGTGGTGTGGCTACATTCACTAATTTACCAGTAGGTAATTATGAAATCACAGTGAGAAACTTAGATACAAATTGCGAAATCATCGGCGTACACTATGTGAACGAGCCAAGCACTTTCGACTTAACTATCGATAATATAGTAGATATCAAATGTTTTGGTGGAACCAACGGAAGTGCGGATATTAGGCTAATTGATACAGTACCTTCACCAGTGGATGATGCTGGGCCGTTTACATATACTTTAGTAGATGCTTTCGGAATTTCTTTACCAAATGGTACTTCAACAGCCGCAGGCACAGTGGCCTTGACTAATTTAGCTGCAGGTACGTATACAATTACTGCGACCTTGACTAAAACGCCTTTCTGTACCGTAAGTAAAAACTTTACAATTACAGGACCAAGTGAACCATTAGTTATTAGTGAATTCCATAGTGATATTACTTGTGTTACGGGTAACAATGATGGTTCCATTTCAGCTACCGCTACTGGTGGATGGTCAGGAATTTATGAATATCGTTTGGAAGAAACGTTGTCAGCTTCGGTAATTTCTGATTGGAGTACAACTAGTTCTTTTAATGGATTGACGGCTGGAAATTATGTAGTTAAAGTGAGAGATCCAAAAGGATGTGAAGATTTCAAAACTGTACAATTGGTAGTACCAGCACTAATAACCTTTACGCCGATTATTACCAATGCCACACTTTTGTGTTATGGTGATACTAATGCATCAATTACTATACCACTACCAATAGGAGGATCCGGAGTTTACAATTATGCGCTAGAAGCAACCTATCCTAATGGAACAGTCACGCTTGATGGTCCACAACCTTCTAATGTATTCACCAATTTAGGTGCTGCAAGTTATAAAGTGATTGTAACAGATACTTGGACTTGTTTTAGTGTTTCTAATACTTTAGTGATTACTCAACCTACTGTTGTAACAGCTAGTTTGGTTCAGTCTTCTGTACAAACTTGTTTAAGCCCTGCTACGCTTACATTGTCAGCAGTTGGAGGTACTGGTCCTTATACGTATAGTGCAGATCCAAATTTTGCTACTGTACTGGGTTCATTTGCAAGTTCAACGTTAATTACAGTTCCGTTTACTGCAGTTGGTATAAATCCTTTATTTTATGTAAGAGATGTAAATGGATGTTCAAGCACGGCATCAAATAGTGTTTCTGTAACTCCATTAGAACCTTTAGATTTCAAATTTGAAAATGATGCTCCATTCATCAATTGTTTAGGAGATCGTAATGGACAAATTACTGCAATGGCAGAAGGAGGTTCTGGAAATTACATTTATACCTTATTGAACAGTGCTGGTAACCTTATTGTTCCTTCTCCAACACAACCTACGCCAGGTTTCTTTACAGATCTTGCGGCAGGAAGTTATTTAATGGAAGTAAAAAGTGGTGATTGTACATCTGCTCGTAAGCCAATTACGATCACTGAGCCTAGCTCAAAATTAAGGTATACTCCAAAAGTAACTGATGTGCTTTGTAATGGTTACGCTAATGGTAAACTAGAAATCAGTGCTACTGGTGGTAGCCCTGCTATAGTTTATGCTTTATCGCCTGAGTTAAGTAAATTTGTGACCACTAGTAATTTTGAGAATTTAGAGGTGGGTGATTATAAAGCAATCATTCAGGATTTGAAAGGTTGTAATTATGTTTATGATTTCAAAATTAAGGAGCCAAATGCAATTGATGCCAAAGTCGATGTTTCGGTTCCAATAGTGCAAGAGTTGTGTGCTGGGGAGAAAACAGGAGCGTTTGGTATTGTGATAACGTCTGGCTCAGGAACAGCACCATACAGTACTAGTATCGATAATAAGAATGGGATTTATGTTCTAAATCAAGTTCTTTTTTCTGGTCTTTCCGGTGGAAATCATACCGTTTATATCAAAGACGCTAATTCTTGTACATTTGAATTGCCTGTAGCTTTAGATCCATCGGTTATTCTTAATCCTGTAGCTACTGTTTCTAATGAGTGTGTTAATGATTTGCCAGCCAATAAGGTTACTGTAACTATTGACCCTAGTAATATTCCTGCTGATGTTACATACAGTTTGGATGCTGCAGGGGTTGAGCAAAATAGCAATGTGTTCATCAATCTTACTCCTGGAGATCATTACATCATGGTGCATCATAAAAATGGTTGTGACGATGCTACTCCTGTGTTTCCAATTGATAAAATTGATCCATTGGCTATTACAATTGATTTAGGTGGACTTAATGAAATTGTTGCGACTGTTACTGGAGGTTCATCAGTATATCAATTTACTGTAAATGGGGTGTCTATTGGGTCTAATAATAAATATATTTATTTCAAATCAGGTAATTATACCGTAACGGTAACCGACAGTAATGGTTGTGTTGCATCAGCTACCAAGTATTTTGAATTTATTGATATCATTATACCACCAATATTTACACCAACTGGAGATGGTACGAATGATAGCTGGAAACCAACTAATACAGAGAATTATCCAGATATTAAGTTCGTGGTTTATGACCGTTACGGTCGTGTAGTTGGTACATTTGGCGCAGGACAATCTTGGGACGGTAAATACAATGGTACCGAATTGCCAATGGGTGATTACTGGTATGTGTTGAAATTAAGACACAATCAAGATGATCGTGAATTTATGGGCCATTTTACCCTATACAGATAAGAGGAGTGTGAGGAGTTATCCTAAAATGAAAAAAATTAAAATGAAAAAAATCTTAATCAGTATTTTCCTTTTGACTGTAACAGCCAGTTACAGTCAGGAGTTGAATGTTCCTGTAGCTACTCAATATTTGGCCGATAATCCTTATGTGGTTTCGCCTACTTATGCTGGAATTGGGGATAATTTTAGAATAAACCTCAATGGTTACCAACAATGGGTTGGTGTTGAAGACGCCCCTCGAAGTCAAGCACTTTATGCCGATTTTAGAGTGTTGGATCAGTCGGGAGTGGGATTGACTTTGTATAATGATTCCAATGGAAATACCAAACAAGCTGGGGGCAAATTAACTTTTGCGCATCACATAATTTTGGATTATTATTCCAAGCAATATCTATCCTTTGGACTTTCGTATATTTATAATTCATTTCGTATTGAAGTCCCTGATTTAGCTACTGTTCCTAACGATCCAGGAATTACGGATAACCGTTCTACTACGAATAATAACTTTGAAATTGGGTTTTTATATCGTAACAAAGGATTCTATGTTAGTGCAACGGCTACTAATATTTTGCAAAAAAATATCGATTTTACAACGACTAAACTGGAACCTAATTTGCTTACCAATTATCAATTGTATGGTGGTTATGTGCTTGATTTAGGGAATAGAGATGAATTAGAACCTTCTGCTTTTTATCAATTATTTCAAAGTGATGGCCGTTCCAATACCGATTTAAATTTAAAATACCGAAAATTCAATAGGTATGAAGATTATTATTGGATAGGAGCTACCTATCGTTTTTTGAATGATCAAATAGGTCGTCCACTTGGTATAGGTCCAATGGTTGGATTTACAAAAGGATATTTCTCAATGGGTTATTCGTACCAAGTAACATTAAACAACGATTTGGTATCTCGTAATTCGGGTACCCATTCTTTGACTATCGGGTTTCGATTTTTGCAAGGGGTTAGTAATTGCCCTTGTACACAAAGTCCTGTCCACGATTAGACTAGCGTTATTGTTTTTAGATTTTGCATAATTAAAGGCTTAGATTTTATAATCTGAGCCTTTTTCTATTACAATACTATTCTTCTAAGTTCTCCTTTCTCCTTTCTATGTTCCGCTTTCTGAGTTCCGCTTTCTACTTTTTACATTCTTCCTTCTGCTTTCTACTTTCTTTTTTCTGCCTTCTGCCTTCTAACTTCTACCTTCTGGCTTCTGGCTTCTGCCTTCTACCTTCTAACTTCTACCTTCTAACTTCTAACTTCTAACCTCTAACTTCTAACTTCTGCTTTCATAGTTCATCACAATGATCGATTTGAAATAACAAAATTTTAGTAAAAAGAGTTGTATGAATTTTGGGTTATACCTAAATGGGTAATTCTTAAACTATTGTGAATTACATCGATTTCGTTAGTAAATTCATAATTTTTTTAGATTTTTCAAATTTAATACTTATTTAAATGTTATATCTTTGTTATTCTTTCAAAAACAACTAAAAAAAAGAACCATGAAGACTTTGAATAATTTTGATTTTAAAAATAAAAAAGCAATAATAAGAGTAGATTTTAATGTTCCTTTGGATGAAAATTATACCGTAACAGATACCAATCGTATTGAAGCAGCAAAACCTACTATTGATGCTATTTTGGCGCAAGGAGGTAGTGTAATTTTAATGTCTCACCTAGGAAGACCAAAAGGAGCTCAAGACAAATATTCTTTAAAACATATTTTAAAAGCTACTGCTGATATTTTGGGAGTTCCTGTTCAATTTTCTTCAAATTGTATTGGTTCAGAAGCGCAAGATGCTGCAAAAAATTTAAAACCCGGTCAAGTATTATTGTTGGAAAATTTACGTTTTCACGATGAAGAAGAGGCTGGAAATGTTGCTTTCGCCAAAGAATTAGCTTCCCTTGGCGATATTTATGTAAATGACGCTTTTGGTACTGCACACAGAGCACATGCTTCTACAACTATTATAGCTCAGTTTTTTCCTGAAAACAAATGTTTTGGACTATTATTAGCTAAAGAAATCGATAGTTTAAACAAGGTTTTAAAAAACAGCGAAAAACCGGTTACCGCGGTATTAGGAGGTTCAAAAGTTTCATCTAAAATTACGGTTATCGAAAATATTTTGGATAAAGTAGATCATATGATTATTGGTGGTGGAATGACATTTACTTTTGTAAAAGCTTTAGGCGGAACAATTGGCGATTCAATCTGTGAAGATGATAAATTGGATTTAGCTTTGGAGATTTTAAGACTAGCCAAAGAAAAAGGAGTTCAAATTCATATTCCTGTTGATGTAGTGGCTGCAAATGATTTTTCGAATACTGCCGATACACAAATTGTAGATGTTAGAGAAATTCCTGACGGATGGCAAGGTCTTGATGCTGGGCCTAAATCATTGGCGAATTTTGAGAAGGTGATTATGGAATCAAAAACTATTCTTTGGAATGGTCCATTAGGTGTTTTTGAAATGGAAACATTTGCTAAAGGAACTATTGCCCTTGGAAATTATATCGCTGCTGCTACTGCAAAAGGAGCTTTCTCACTTGTTGGAGGAGGAGATTCTGTTGCTGCAGTTAAACAATTCGGATTTGAAGATAAAATGAGTTACGTTTCTACTGGCGGTGGGGCTATGTTAGAAATGCTAGAAGGTAGAACATTACCTGGAATTGCTGCAATTCTAGACTAGTTTCAATTGTATTTTATTTCAATTCCTATTTCTTAGATTTTTAATTTGTTAGTTATATTAAAAATCAATAAAACCTTTAGTTGCTTGTATTGGCAATTAAAGGTTTTTGTTTTTTTAATATAGTTCAACTAAATAATTTCTACTCCTTGTAGCGTTTCTGGTTTAGTTTAATCCAAATTTCGAAATAATAAAGCTAGCGCGTTTGGTTTCTATGTGCTAAAAAATAATTTCACCCAACGGGTTCTAATAAGTAGCCTGTCAACTTTGAAACCAATTTTCGGATTTTCCATTCCTTTTTTTTTGGTTTGAAAAATTTCATTTTAAGTATATTATTGAAAAATATTACGCACAAAAAGCAAAAAAAAAGGTTAAATATCGAATTTTTTTGTATTTTTAACATTATTTGTGATTTTAATTGGAAAATACCTTTTAAGTTTGCAATAATTAATTTGTAATCTGTTGTATCATAACAAATTGTGATTGCATTTAATATATCGTCCCAATTCAAAACGTTTTAAATATTGAGTATAGACGATACCATATTAAGCTATAAAACGGTCTTAGTTTGTAAATAAATGTTTGTTTCTTGGTCAGTTATGCCATTAGGATAGCGTTATTACATGTAATCGATAAAAAATATTATCTGGATATGAAATTATTAAATACCACTTTTTCATTTTTATTTTTACTTTCTTTTACTGCTTTTTCTCAAAATAGTGTTGAGAATTCTGTAGTAATCCCATCAGAGAAGCCTTTATCCTTTTTAGATTCTATCAAAAAATCTTTTGTTTCTTATGATCGAACTGTAAAATCTGACAGTTTATGGATGAATCAGATTGGGAATACTTTAGATATTTATAATAATTTAGAGACCGAAATCAATACCGTTAATATTGATAAAGATATTGACAAAGAATTACCCACGGAATTATTAAAACAACGTTTGGCAGCCTTAGATGCTAAGTCTCCTTTCAATATTGAATACAATCAAGGTTTAGAGAATTTAATAAAGTCCTTTCTTAAAAACAGGCGAAAAGCTTTTGCCAATCAAATGGCAGTTGCAGAATATTATTTTCCAACCTTTGAAGAAGCATTAGCCAAACAAAACGTACCATTAGAGATTAAATATTTAGCGGTTGTAGAATCTGCTTTAAACCCAAAAGCTGTTTCAAAAATGGGCGCTACTGGTTTGTGGCAATTCATGTACAATACTGGAAAACAATACCGATTGAATATAGATTCTTATGTTGATGAACGTTCAGATCCTTTAAAATCCTCGGAAGCTGCGGCTCAGTATATGACTAATATGTATGCTATTTTTAATGATTGGGATCTCGTTTTAGCCTCCTATAATTCGGGTCCTGGAAATGTTACAAAAGCCATTCGTCGATCGGGTGGACAACAAAATTTCTGGAACATAAAAAAATACCTTCCCTTAGAAACGCAAGGTTATTTACCTGCTTTTTTGGCCACGATGTATATTTATGAATACCATAAAGAACACGGTATTGTACCAAAAAAAGCTTTGGTTAAGCATTTTGAAACCGATACGGTAATGGTAAAAAGAGAAATGAGTTTTGCACAAATATCAGATTTATTAGATTTGCCTATTGAGCAATTGCAAGCATTAAATCCATCTTACAAACGTAACGTTATTCCAACTTATGAAGGTAAATATCATTATTTGACATTGCCCTCTTCAAAAATTGCAATTTTTACTTCCAATGAAGATAAAATCTATGCTTATGTGCAATATGAATTGGATAAGAGAGAAAAATCAAATCAAAATTGGAAAACAAATTATGTTAAAGATTCTTTGAAATATATAGCTTCTTCTAATTCAAAAGTAAAGTATTATAAAGTAAAGCGTGGCGATAATCTAATTGCTATCTCCAAAAAGAATGGTATTGCCGTATCCGATCTGAAAAAATGGAATAATATTGTTGGAAAAACGGTTCCTGCTGGAAAGACATTAAAGATTTATAGTCTCAATAATGAAGATCCTTCCTCAAGATTGGCCTCCAATATTGAAAAAAGCAAACCTATTATTGTCAAAGAAAATACTAACGTAGCTGCTGTAGATACCAAATCAATTACGGATAAAAAAGATACACTTTTAGTAAATGGATCCAATTCATATATCGTTCAAAAAGGGGATAATCTAAATACGATTGCCAAAAAATTTAATACAACGGTTACTGAAATTAAAGAATGGAATAATTTGACTTCTCCAAATATCAAATTAGGTTCATCTTTACTCGTTTCTAATGCGGTTATTGAGACTAAAGAATCAGTTGCAATGGTGACTCCAGAGCTCAAAGATATTGAATATGAAGTTCAAAAAGGGGACAATCTTGGAAGTATAGCTAAAAAATTTGGTGCTACTTTGTCTGATTTAAGACAATGGAACGCTTTACATACTAACAATTTGTCAATTGGTAATAAAATAATTGTTGCTAAAAATGAAGTAGCTATAATTACCAATAATGCCACTGTCGCTTCTTTTAAGAAAAAAGAAATTTCAACAGCTGTATCTAAAAACAGTGATGTTAATTATCTGGTTCAAAAAGGAGATTCATTATATAGTATTTCTCAAAAATATCCTGGTGTTACAGTAGCCGATTTACAAAAATGGAATAATATCACTGGGGAAGATTTAAAACCAGGAATGGGATTGAAAATTAAAGGGTAATTTACTATATTTTAAACTAATTAGTTTTAGTCTTTTCGCGTAAAGTTTCTTTTTTTGCTGCATCCTTTATAATATTAGAATTTTTCATGGTTTACTACTTGTTGTTTTTAGCTTTAACTAATTTTGGGTAGCTATAAATATTTGAATAAACTCCTGTATATTTGAATTCTTTTCTTTCTTATCTATGAGTAAATATTCTATTTTAATATTGTTTTTAGTCGTTTTCTTGTTTTCCTGCACTAATAAAAGTAAAGATAGGAACATCTCTTCAACAGGAAAACTAAATGCTATTTCGGTTGTAATAGATGATCAATTATGGAACGGGATTGTTGGTGATAGTATTAGAAACAAATTTGCCAGTCCAGTAGAAGGGTTGCCTACAGAAGAACCACGATTCGATATAAATCAATTTCCAACTCATTTAATGGAAGGATTTGTTACCAAAAGCAGGATAATTATTGTTGTCAAAAAAGGCACTAAGAATTCTTTTGAAATTAAGAAAAATAAATACGCTACTCCTCAAAATGTAATTCATATAGCTGGAAGGTCACTTACTGATCTTGTGAAGATTATTGAGCAAAGAACACCTCAAATAATTAAAATTTTAGAAACTTCAGAACTCAAAGAACAGCAACGATTATTAAAAGTGCCGCTGCAAAATGTTGATTTTATTCAAAAACAATTTGCTCTTACTTTACAAATCCCTAAACCATATAGCTATATATTTAGACAAGAGGATTTTGTTTGGCTAAAAAAAGAGTATAGCACGGGAAGTACGAGTATTATTTTGACTCAATTGCCTATAAAAGATATTAATACTGATGCTGATATTCTGGAACAGTTTATTCGAATACACGATTCTCTTGGTGCTCTATATATCAAAAGTTCTGATGCTACATCCAAAATGTATATTGACAAATCGTTTCCGCTTTATGTTTTCAAAACGACTCTGAATGGAAAAAGCACCTACGAAATTAAAGGGACTTGGCGTTTGAAAAATAGTTTTATGTTTGGGCCTTTTGTAAATTATCTTATTTGGGACAACAAGAAAAACAGAATTATTTTTTTGGAAGGTTTTTGTTACTTGCCTTCAAAAGACAGACGTGATTTTATGCAAGAATTGGAAACGATATTGAAAGGAGTAACAATCCGTTGATTTCTTTTTCGAATCTAAATTCCCAAATGTAAAAGGGAATCATGATTTGGTCAAACGATTTTATAGTTTAGCTGAAAACGTATCGGTTTTTACAAGCCGTTAGGGCTAACTTGAATAAGCACTACTTTTTGTCCAATCTTTACTTTTGTAAGTTTCAAATAGAGCTCGATATTGTTTCCGCAATATGTAACTACATGAGGCCATTTTTTAAACTTAAATCAATGTCGTTTCTTTAAGAGTGGGTTTTGTCATTCCGACGTAGGAGGAATCACATTATGTGTTCCTGTAATGTGATTTCTCCCTCTGGTCGAAATGACAAACTAAATGAATTTGGTCTGAGAGTTCCTTAAGGAAATGACATGGAAACATAAATCTAAATTTTAATGTAGAATCTGATTTAAAAGATGAGATTTTTGAAGTATTATATTTTAAATTGATAGACGATAAGGATTAATTTTGTGAAATGGTTTTAGTTTCGGTCGATGTCCTATTTGATGTGATTGTTTTCTCAAACGGAATTAAATTTTTGCATTTGATTTATCAAAAGAATGTTATTTTTGGATTCTATTTTTATTAAATCATTTAATTACTAATTAAGCCTGCACTCATGACTATAGAATGGAAAATAAAGCCTTTTGAGGCATTAACTGTTAATGAATTATATGATATTCTGCAATTGCGAAGTCGGATCTTTGTAGTGGAGCAAAACTGTGTCTATCTTGATTTAGACGGCAAGGATAAAGTGGCTTTGCATTTGTTTGGTACTTTTGATGGAAAAATTGTGGCCCACGCTCGGCTTTTTAAATCGGGAATTTCATTTGATAATGCATCCATAGGCCGAGTAACGGTAGATCCAGACTATAGAGATAGAAAATGGGGGCATGATTTGATGAAAGAATCAATTGCTGGAATTTTTAAGCACTTTGGCGAAAGCCAAATCACTATTGGCGCTCAATTGTATCTTAAGAAATTTTATGAAAGTCATGGTTTTGTTCAAACGAGCGAAATGTACTTAGAAGATGATATTCCACACATTGAAATGATTAAGAGCTAATTGCAGTGGTATTTAAAAAAAAAATGGTTTGTTTTGGAATTTTCATCCAATACAAACCATTTTTAGTATTCGTTTAGTTCTATTTTTTTAAATTTTCAAAATAGAATTATATTCTGTTGGAGTATTCAAAATGCTAACTGCTTTCTTTATTTCAGGGTTGCTTTTGATGTAATAATCATAAAGTCCCTCCTGGTATTGGTACCGTTTGATGATTTCATCCTGTAGTAGTCCTTTTATTTCCTTTTGATTTTTGTCCAGTAATGCATTTTCTGATTTTTGGAGAGCATTATACAATTGTTGGTATTCTAAAGCAATTGATTCATCTAGTTTTTCTTTTTTGGCTGTGGCCAAAGTATTTTTCAAAGCCAATTCAGTCTCAGTGTCAAAAGAGAATTTTTGTGTTTTCAAAAACAACTTGAAATCCGTGTAATCGGTATCCGTTATTACTGGGATTTTGTTGCCTAGATTTGGGTTTTTGTAGTAATATTGCGTAGCATAATTAAAAATACCGTCATTTTTTAGTAATGCATTAGCAATGGGACTAGTTTTAGTTTCTTCCATCTCGATGTCTGGCAATACACCGCCACCATCATATACGGTGCGTCCTTTTCTGGTTTTAAAGGTGTTGTAGTTTTTGGCATCGGTTCTGGTGGCTAGACCATTTTTGTCTTTATGGGCATAATCCAACGCTTGGATGCATCTTCCTGATGGGGTGTAATAGCGGGAAATGGTTACTTTGAGTTGTGTTCCGTATGTTAGTTCAACGGGTCTTTGCACCAATCCTTTTCCGAAACTTCGACTTCCCAAAACCACAGCCCGATCCAAATCTTGCAAAGCTCCAGAAACAATTTCCGAGGCGGAAGCGCTATGACCATTAACCAGAATCACTAATGGAATAGTAGTGTCAACTGGTTCTTTGGATGTTTTATAGGTATTGTTGTGTTTTTCTATTTTGGACTTAGTGGTTACGATAATTTCGTTTTTTGGTACAAATAGATTGCAGATATTTACTGCTTCGTTCAATAATCCACCAGGATTTCCTCTAAGATCCAATACAATTCTTTCGGCCCCTTGTTTTTTTAGTTGTTCCAAAGCGTCTCTGGTTTCGTTTGAAGCTTTTTTGTTGAAATGAGCCAGTACAATATATCCCGTTTTGTCATCAATCTTAGCAAAATAGGGAACCGATTTTATTTCGATTTCGTCCAAGGTTATTATGGTAGTATAAGGTTTGCCTTGGCGAATGTATTTTATATCAATTTTGGTGTTTTTTGAACCTTTTAATAGTTGCGAAGCATCGTCCTTAAAGTCGGCCAAAGGGGTGTCACCAATTTGAACAATTTCATCTCCTGCTTTGAGTCCTGCTTTGTCTGCTGGAAAATTTTTGTAGGCTTCTTTTATAATTAACTTGTCGTCTTTTCGAGTTATTAATGCCCCAATTCCAGTGTATTCACCCGTATTATTGATCTTGAATTTGAGTACTTCTTGTTCGTTATAAAAAACAGTATACGGATCCAGTGAACTCAGCATGCCTTTTATGGCATTATTCATCAATTCCGCTGGTGTAGTTTCGTCTACGTAATTCTTGTTCAGCTCTTTGAACATAGTTGTGAAAATTTCCAATTGTTTGGCAATCTCAAAATAGTCGTCTTTGAAGCTTACCCCCACAAATAAAAAAGCAGATGCAATAACTGGAATAATGATTTTTTTTTGGAAAATAGTGCGCATGATTATATGTTTTTTTTCTTGAATCGTTTTCTTATAAAATAAATTAGAGCCGTTGCAATAAGTAAAAAAGGCCACACTTCCAGCATTCCTAAAAAGAAGCTGGAGATACCGTTAAACCCTGATTTAATGGCATTCCAAATTTTTTCTCCATAGGAAACGGTGATGCCTCCTTCTTCGGCTACCGTTTTGTAGAATTCTATGTTTATGGTACTCAATGAAACTTGACTTTGTAAATATCTTAATTGCCCTTCTTTGGCTTCAACTTCTTCTCGAATAGCCGAAAGTTGCGCTTCGATGGCTAGCATTTCAGACATTTTGGTTGCTTTTGATAAAAGTTCCAAATACCTGTTTTCTAGTTTCTTTTTTGCCTTTAGTCGGGCATCAATGTCAATGTATTCCTCGGTTACGTCTTGGGAACTAATTTCTTTATTGTCAAAATAAGCAACACCAGTTGAAATGTCTTTGATAAACAAATCAAAATTCTCACTTGGAATACGAACAGTTAATTTTTTATAAACGGTACCATAATCTTTTCCTTCACTATCATTTTGAATAATAGCCTTTCCTTTCTTAACGGCCGTTTTTATTTGTTCATAAGTAGTTTCTAAGTCATTGCATTCAAACTTAATATTGCCATTTTTTATTATTTTTTGAGCTATGTTTTTGTTTTCTGAAGTTGGAGCTCCATAATTACCGCCAACTTCAGCTATCTTCTTGGAAGGGGAAGATAATTTAATTGCTTGGATTGATTCTTCGTCATAGGAAAATGCTTCAGTATCAGATTTTTTGCAACTAAAAAAAGAAAAAAACAGAATTACTAATAAAATTTTTGTGTTCATACAGCTTTATTTAGTTCTAAAAATACAAAATTAATTTAGATAACGACAAAGCCATCGATTTCTGTTTTATTGTCTCTTATAAAAAGGGTTATTGTTCTTTTTTAATTTGCAATAAGAATTTCTCGAACAATTGTATGGTTTTGGTATTGATTTCTGCATAAGACAATCGGTCTTTGCTTTGGTAAAAAAGCATAAAAGAATACGGTTGGTCCAGATTATCCAATAGTAAATGTTTGTTGAGTCTATAGGTTTCTCGAAGTACACGTTTAAAATAATTGCGGTCTACTGCTTTTTTGAAATATTTTTTGGAAACAGAAACTCCTATTTTTATTTTTTCGCCTTCATCAAAAGTTCCCGCATTGTAAACCAATCGCAACGGATATTTTGAAACCGATTTGCCCTCGGTAAATAATAATCCAATAGTGATTTTGCTTTTGAGTTTCTCGTTTTTGGGATAAGTAAATTTCATTTTATAAAAGGACAGAGTTATTGGTAACAAAGGTACGATTAAAGTGCAGTCGTGCAATAGACTGTTTGATTACAATTGTTTTTGATTTGGTTCAAATAAATGAGCTTTAGAAGAGAACAGCTTGAGGGGAATATCCTTAAAATATGGATTTTTCACCATGCTTTTTAAAAATAGGGCTCTCGCAAAGACGCGAAGACGCGAAGACGCGAAGAAATCGTCTCTAAACTTTGCGCCTTCGCGTCTTGGAGAGAAAATACAAAGCTTAACTTAAAGACATTGTGCTTGAGGGGAATTTCCTTAAAATATGGATTTTTCACCATGCTTTTTAAAAATAGGGCTTTCGCAAAGTCGCGAAGACGCGAAGAAATCGTCTCTAAACTTTGCGCCTTTGCGTCTTGGAGAGAAAATACAAAGCTTAACTTAAAGACATTGTGCTTGAGGGAAATATCCTTAAAATATGGATTTCTCACCATGCTTTTTAAAAATAGGGCTCTCGCAAAGACGCAAAGACGCGAAGAAATCGTCTCTAAACTTTGCACCTTTGCGTCTTGGCGAGAAAATACAAAGCTTAACTTAAAGACATTGTGCTTGAGGGGAATATCCTTAAAATATGGATTTCTCACCATGCTTTTTAAAAATAGGGCTTTCGCAAAGACGCGAAGACATCGTCTCTAAACTTTGCGCCTTCGCGTCTTGGAGAGAAAATACAAAGCTTAACTTAAAGACATTGTGCTTGAGGGGAATATCCTTAAAATATGGATTTTTCACCATGCTTTTTAAAAATAGGGCTCTCGCAAAGACGCGAAGACGCGAAGACGCGAAGAAATCGTCTCTAAACTTTGCGCCTTTGCGTCTTGGCGAGAAAATGCAAAGCTTAACTTAAAGACATTGTGCTTGAGGGGAATATCCTTAAAATATGGATTTCTCACCATGCTTTTTAAAAATAGGGCTCTCGCAAAGACGCGAAGAAATCGTCTCTAAACTTTGTGCCTTTGCGTCTTGGCGAGAAAATACAAAGCTTAACTTAAAGACATTCTGCTTGAGAGGAATTTCCTTAAAATATGGATTTCTCACCATGCTTTTTAAAAATAGGGCTTTCGCAAAGACGCGAAGACGCGAAGACGCGAAGAAATCGTCTCTAAACTTTGCGCCTTTGCGTCTTGGAGAGAAAATACAAAGCTTAACTTAAAGACATTGTGCTTGAGGGAAATTTCCTTAAAATATGGATTTCTCACCATGCTTTTTAAAAATAGGGCTTTCGCAAAGACGCGAAGACATCGTCTCTAAACTTTGCGCCTTCGCGTCTTGGAGAGAAAATACAAAGCTTAACTTAAAGACATTGTGCTTGAGGGGAATATCCTTAAAATATGGATTTGTCACCATGCTTTTTAAAAATAGGTCTCTCAAAGACGCGAAGACGCGAAGAAATCGTCTCTAAACTTTGCGCCTTTGCGTCTTGGAGAGAAAATACAAAGCTTAACTTAATGACATTGTGCTTGAGGGAATTTCCTTAAAATATGGATTTTTCACCATGCTTTTTAAAAATAGGGCTTTCGCAAAGACGCGAAGACATCGTCTCTAAACTTTGCGCCTTTGCGTCTTGGAGAGAAAATACAAAGCTTAACTTAAAGACATTGTGCTTGAGGGGAATATCCTTAAAATATGGATTTCTCACTATGCTTTTCAAAATAGTGCTCTCGCAAAGACGCGAAGACGCGAAGAAATCGTCTCTAAACTTTGCGCCTTTGCGTGAGGGATAGAGCAAGGCGCCATGCGCTCGTGATAGCCCGACCGTGTTGAGTAAAGTGACTAAATAAGCGGTTTCAAAAGTAAGCCACTTTGCTCAATGGGGTCACGCCCAAATTTTTACTAACGAAAAAGAGCTCCTAGTTTTTGTTTTGTATTGATTGGTAAGTAAATAGGTTAATTGGCTTTAATTTGGTGTGGTTATAAATTGTCCTAAAAATATATTTATTACTTTTGTGGCAAATTTAACAGTATGCAAAAAATTATTTCGTATCCCTTATCTTTTATTGTTTTAGTGCTTGTTTTGTTGGCTTTGGTGGTGTTTCATCCTATTCAATGGATTTGTTTGCACGTTTTTGGATACCAAGCTCATAAAAAAAGTGTCGATTATCTGAATTTTATATTGCTAAGAATTGTTTTGCTTTTGGGTGTAACTTTTAGTTTTGAGAATAGAGAACGAATTCCAAAAGGAGTGCCGATAATATTTGTGGCCAACCATCAGAGTTTGTATGATATTATTGCTATGATTTGGTTTTTAAGAAAATTTCATCCCAAATTTGTCAGCAAAAAAGAATTAGGGAAAGGAGTCCCGAGCGTTTCGTTTAATTTGCGCCATGGAGGTTCCGTATTGATAGACCGAAAAGATCCTAAACAAGCCATTCCATCGATCAAAAAAATGGCAAATTATATTGAAAAGCATAAGCGTTCTGCAGTGATTTTTCCAGAAGGAACCCGCAGTAGAACTGGGAAACCTAAAGAGTTTGCACAAACGGGTTTGAAGATTTTATGCAAAAATGCACCATCGGCTTATGTTGTACCTATAAGTATTAATAATTCATGGAAATTAATGAAATATGGAACTTTTCCTTATGGTTTGGGAAATCGTATTACCTTTGTGGTTCATGAAGCCATTGCGGTAAAGGATTTTGAATTTAGTGAAATCATGGAAAAAACCGAATCGGCGGTCGTTAGTGGAATAAAAATTTAATTAAATTATAAATAATGTCTATAAAAAACATTCGTCTAGAAGTAATGCAGTTTCTAGAAAACAAGGTGGAAAGTTTTGTTGATCAATACTTAATACCAGTAGAAAAAATTTGGCAACCTTCGGACTTTTTACCCAATTCTGAAAGTGATAATTTTCTAGAAGAAGTAAAAGAACTTAGAGAGATATCCAAAGATTTACCATATGATTTTTGGGTTGCTATGGTTGGGGATATGATCACCGAGGAAGCTTTGCCAACCTACGAAAATTGGTTGATGGAAGTAGAAGGTGTGGATAACCTGGAAAGAAATGGATGGGCCAAATGGGTTCGCCAATGGACAGGTGAAGAAAATCGTCATGGTGATTTATTGAATAAATACTTGTACTTATCAGGTCGTGTAAATATGAAAGAAATTGAAATGACTACTCAGCACTTGATTAACGATGGTTTTGATATTGGAACTGGTAGAGATCCGTATAAGAACTTTGTCTATACTAGTTTTCAAGAACTGGCTACTTATGTTTCGCACAATAGAGTTTCGCAATTGGCCAAAAGTTATGGTGATAAAAAATTGTCTAAAATGTGTAAAATGATTGCTGGAGACGAAATGCGTCATCACCATGCTTATAGTCATTTTGTATCGGAAATTTTTAAGATAGATCCAAGTGAAATGATGCTTGCTTTTCAATACATGATGAAAGCTAAAATTGTTATGCCAGCTCATTTCTTGAGAGAATCTGGTAATAAAATTAGTTCTGCATTTGAACATTTTTCTGATTCAGCACAGCGAATTGGGGTATATACTGCCAATGATTATGTAGAAATCATGCAAAAATTAATTGATAAATGGGAAATTGATAAAATAGGAAATTTAACGGATGAAGCCGAAAAAGCCCGTGATTATTTGATGAAATTACCAGGTAGAATGGCAAAAATTTCTGAAAGATTGGTAATACCTCAAGAATCCTTTCAATTTAAATGGGTAGAACCTGCAAGATTGTAAATTTTAGATTGAAGAGTAACGATTTTAGAATAAAAATTGAAATGCTGATTTTTGAAGTTTTCGCTTTAAGAATCGGCATTTTTTTATAAAAAATACCCAATTTATGAGCAATCCAGATTTAATAAATAAAACGATACTTTTTGTAAAAGAAAAATTAGCGAATGCCGAAGGCGGACATGATTGGTTTCATATTCAAAGGGTTTATAAAAATGCACTTTTGATTGCTAATGGGGAAACCTGTGATCTAACTATCGTAAAATTAGGTGCTTTGCTTCATGATATTGCCGACAGCAAGTTTCATGGTGGTGACGAAACATTAGGATCTATAATTGCTCGTGAATTTTTGGAAAATGAAGCTGTACCAGAAGCAATTATTGAACAGGTGATTCAAATTATTGAAAATGTCTCTTTTAAAGGTGGAAAAACGGCAAAGACATTCTCGTCAATCGAATTGGATATTGTGCAGGATGCAGATCGGTTGGACGCAATAGGTGCCATTGGCATCGCTAGAGCTTTTAATTATGGAGGATTCAAAAACAGATTGTTGTATGATCCTCAAATAGCTCCCAATATGCATCTTAGTAAGGAAGAATACAAAAATAGTCAAGCGCCAACAATCAATCATTTTTATGAAAAATTGTTATTGCTAAAAGATAAAATGAATACTGCAACCGGTCAACAAATTGCCAAAGAAAGGCATCGCTATATGCAAGGGTTCTTGGCACAGTTTTATGCGGAGTGGGATGGGGAGCAATAGATTTTAACCTCAGAAGATTTTATAGCGGAATTCAGAAATGTTATTTCGCAAAGAGACGCAAAGAAAACACAGAGACTCACTAAGAGTTTAGTTTTACTATTTTTGGGTGACTTTGCGTTTTTTTCTTTGTGAAACTCTGTGGAATTTTTTTCCTATTTTGTAGCTCTTAAATCGAAATTCCTTTCTCTTTCATTTCTAGAATCACATCCGAAGCATTCTTAAAAGTAGGCGCTTGTTCGATTATACTTCCCACACGTTTTTTATTCAATTTGAAGGTAATATCATTTTCGGTGGTGAACAAAAGTGCCGTTAGAAACGGATTGTTCATATAAGGAGCCAATACTATAAAAGCTTCGTCAAGCGAATGAAAACTTTCAATCTCTTCTGTTTTGTAGCGCGCCGTAACCGAAAGGCTAAAAACACCATCATTCAAAACAGGACGCACATAAATATTTTTCAGTTCAGTATCGCCTATGGTTTTGGCCAACGTTAGTTTGGCGTATGTTTTATCAGCAATGCTTTCTTTTACTTTTCCCCAAAACTCAGCAAATACAGGTTGAAACGACATAATTTTATTTTTAGGTATTATCGAAATGCAAAATTAAGTTTTTGAAACCAAACAAATTGCTTTTGCGCTCAAGATAATCATAGGAATGCATAGTAATTCTTTTTGTAATCGTTCATTTCAATAAAAATAGCATCATTTTTTTGGTTCTAAATTGAACATGAAGTTTTAAAATGGGTATGAGTTTTTTAATGTATTTAAAGAATAGTTGGAAGAGAGTGCAAAATAAATCGAAACGCTATAAATGATTACGTTCAAAATTTATATATTTGTACGTATAAATATTTTATATTATGGATACTAAACTCACTTTAAAGCTAGACCAAGAGATAATTGAAAAAGCGAAACATTATGCATCTGAAAAAAAATTAAGTTTATCCAGACTTATAGAAAATTATCTTAATTCATTGACTTCAGATCAAACAAATAATGACTTACAAATTTCTCCGTTTGTAAAGAGTCTTTCTTCAGGAATTAAAATTCCAGCCGATTACGATTATAAAAAAGAACGTGCTGATTATTTAGATCAAAAGTACAAATGAGCAGAATTTTTTTAGATACCAATGTAATATTAGATTTGTTGGGAGAAAGAGTACCTTTTTTTGACTCAATTGCTAAGGTTGCTACTTTGGCAGATCAAAAAAAGCTTACTCTAATTGTCTCTCCTCTTTCATTCACTACAATAAATTACGTTTTAAATAAATACGAAACATCAGAATCTGTTTTGAATAAACTTCGAAAGTTTAAAATAATCTGTGAGGTTTGTGAGGTTAACGAAGAAACAATAGACAAAGCGCTGAATTCGAGTTTTAAAGATTTTGAAGATGCTGTTCAATATTTTTCTGCTTTACAATCTAACTGTTCAATAATTTTAACTAGAAACGGAAAAGACTTTAAGCAGTCTACAATTGCAATTATGACAGCTGAGGAGTATTTAAGTAGCATAATATAAAGTACAACCACCAACAATTATTAAATCGGATTTGAGCAATAGTTTTAATAGGAAGTTGTTTTTGTATTTGGAATAATTTGCTTCCTCTATTCGCTATCGCTCAGGTGGCAAATTCGAAAAAAAGTTTAATTTAGTCCCAAACCCAGTTTTGAACCAGAACGTTAGCATACATTTTGCCGCAACTGGGAAATAAAAATATAATTAATATGAAAAGACTTTTTATCCTTATCTCTATCTTGGCAATAAGCTGTAACAAAGATGAAACAGGTGTTCAAACTGATAAGAATTCAATAAATTTAGTCACAGGAATTAATTTTAGACAAGACATAGACGGCACAGTATTAAAACTTGGAAACCCAAATGTTTTAGTGAATAATAAATTTTTACTTTATCCAAATCCAGCAAACGAATCCGTTTATATTTTAGCAGAAGAAAATGTTACAGATGTTTGGTTTGTATCAGCAAATCCAGAAAAAATTTATCAAGAAATAAACTTCAACAATGTTTTGAGTACAAATTTGTATAATGAACAATCCATTATCTCAAATTCAAATTTTTCTATTAGCGGACAAACTTCAAACAGTTTTAAAATGAACATAGGTACTCTTGCAAAAGGATATTATAAAGTATTCGTTAAAATTGGCGGAAAATTATATTGGGATAATTTATATAAATATGAAAATCAAGGTAGTAACGAAGAACAATTTAGCAAAATAAATGATTTTTGGAAATAAAAATTAGGGCTAAAATAAACCTTTGTTAAAAGCGACTACATAGGATTTGGGCAATTGGCTTACTGGGAAAATGGATTTATATTTGGAATAATTTCATAAATCCGGAAATACCTTTTGATTTAATACGAAACTACTTTTATTAATGAAATGAAGCATGTTTATTCAATAAATAAATCAATAATTAAGACAAAACAATGAAACGAATAACCGTATTCTGTGGCTCCAGTTCCGGAACCGAAGAAATTTATACTTTGCAAGCGACTTTTCTTGGAGAAACATTAGCCAAACGAAACATAGAATTAGTATATGGCGGAGCCAAAGTTGGACTTATGGGAGCTGTTGCCGACGGTATTTTGAGCAAAGGTGGAAAAGCAATCGGAGTGTTACCCAATTTTTTAGGTTCCAAAGAAATCGCTCACCCAAATCTCACCCAATTAATTTTGGTCGATACCATGCATGAACGAAAAACCAAAATGAATGACCTATGTGATGGTGTAATAGCCTTGCCTGGTGGTTTTGGTACATTGGATGAGCTATTCGAAATGCTGACTTGGGCACAATTAGGTCTGCATAAAAAACCAATTGCCATTTTGAACGTTAATGGTTATTATGATGCTTTACTGACTTTTGTACAAATGATGGTAGACAAAGGGCTTTTGAAAGAAGTAAACCAAAAAATGCTTTTGGTAAGCGATTCAATTGAAGACCTTTTAGATAAAATGGAAAACTATATTGCGCCAAATGTTGGAAAATGGATAAACAAGGAAAATGTTTGATATTCCTTTAATCTAATTATAAATAATTACCTAATGCATTTGCTGTCATTTCGTGTTTTGCAATAGTTTTCTTGTTCCCAAAAAGGCATAAAACAAAAAATATTGATTTACAGTACAATTATATTTCCTCTTGTGGTTTTTTTGATTACATTTAAATTTTTAGAAAAATATTTTTGAATGTGGGCGTTTTAAAGGGTCATTTCGTAGTTTTCGAAAGCCAAGAAGTCCATAAAAATGGATTAAAATCAATCATAATGAATAATGATACCGTTTCTGAACCAATAGTTTCTGTTATTGAAAACAAAAAAGTGGATCACCGAATTCGTATAGCAAATTTTGCCCCCGATCCTGAGTCACGTTTGGATTCTATGGAAATGAAATGGAAGCCAATTTATGATGCTACTATTCCATTCAGAGATTTGACCAATCTTGAAACCAAAAAGGAAAGTTATTTTAAACTCATAGAAAAACTAAATGTTGAGAAAAGTATTCGATATCAAAAAACGATTGAAGATACCTATTGCAATGTCTATACTTTCGATTATTGTTATTTTTCCAAAGTGTATGTTCCAACGATTTGGTGGACAGAGGAAGCACTTCAAAAAATATTGAATGGAGAAGAAGTGCCAGTAATTTATGAAGAAACCGTAGACCATATTTACTCCAGTGCCATTCATGATTGGTTTTTGCAATGGGGAGTTAGTTTTGGTTGGAAAAGAATGTATAGCGTAGATGAAATGCAATCACAAGTCAATAGCAATGGAGGTGTTGGCATTATTTGTGCCAAAAGAAAAATAAAAGGCCTCTCTGGCCATATTGTTCCTGTAGTCCCCGAATCGGATTTGCACCAAGCCTACCGAGAAAATGGAGTTGTGCGATATCCTTTGCAGTCACAAGCAGGAAAACTGAATTTTAATTACTTCTCGAAGGAAAAAGAAGCTTGGTGGGAAGACGAATTGTATTCTTCTTATGTTTTTTATTACCACGATTAAACGAAGTAATTAATAAGATTATACTATCAGTCTTCATTTTTATTGATTATCAGTATATTAAGTACTTGGAATTGATGTAATAAAGAACTACTTTCGCAACTTAGAAAAAATAAGAATAGCCCAAAAACTATTTTGACTATTCATCTACTTAAGTTATTGGTGTAAAAGGGTTTAAAGCCGAAAGTAATTTTAAATCTTCTTTTTAAAATTTTCAATTTTCACCAAAGATTCAGTCGATATAAGGTTATAATTTCTGAGACTGAAATACAATTCCTATAGTTTAAAAGTTAAAAACGACTTTTTTAATGGAGGCAAATATTGTGCTTAATCCACTAAAATCCTGTTTTTGTATGCTTTAAAGTCAGTGCAATTGTTTTTTGAAAAAACAACATCTTGAACCAACCATTTAAAAAAAAGAAAAAAGTATAAATGAAAGACAATCAGACACAAAAAAAGTATTGGGGTATTGGATTGGAAAACGAAACCTACATGCAATTTGAAGAATCTCTTATAGTTTCTGGTGCGTTTATACAAGAAAAAATCGGTTTTGAGAAATACAGTATTGATTATAGAAAATGTTACAAACCGGAGAGTTTAGCTCCAATGTTGCAATCTGCTTTTTATAAAAATGAAAATTACAAAGTTAGTCGAATGATTAATAGTCATTCGCTAGAAAAATTAGATATCAACTATCAGCACAAAATGTTGTCGCCAGTAAAACCTTTTGTTGATACAGAAACTGCTGAGGTGAGCGCACAACCTCTTGAAAATCCCGAATATCTAGGAAAATCAATTATGGAACTTTTCCTTGAGGACCAACCGTACAATATTCAAAGTATGATTACCCAAAGAAATAAAACGATGGGATCGGTACACTTTGATGGTGATTCAATAGAATTTGTAACTAAATATTTTGAAAATCGTACTATTTCCGAGTCTTGTGATGAATTGAAAGCAACCAAAAAATTGTTCTTAGACACTATCAATGAATCGGCTGTGATCAAAGAAAAATTGAATTTTCCAGAGTATAACAATGGACTTAATATGTTCATGACCAATCAAGAAAATCTGGTTTTGTTCAATAACGGAACCTATCATTTTCACCTTACTTTACCAACGATAACAGAGCATAGCAGGATTGTAGATTATAAAGATTTTGAGGAAAAACATGCAAATGCTATCTATTTACTGCAATGGTTTGAGCCCTTCTTTATCACTACTTTAGGGAGTCCTGACATTATGGGTGTAATTAGTACGAAGTATGATTTGAACAAAAAATTCACTTTGGGTTCCATGCGCAATGCGATGTCGCGTTATATTGGTGTGGGCACTTATAACAAAGCCATGCCGAAAGGGAAAATTTTAACCTACAAAGTGGATGATTTTAGAAAACTGCTAAAGTTTGAAAAAGAAGATAATATTTGGTGGCGCGATCAAATTGAATTGGAAATGGAATATGAATTGCTTGCCGAAGTGGGACTTGATTTTAATCAGGAAAAAATGTATCAAAGCGGTTTTGAGTTTAGAAGTTTTGATGAATTTCCAGCGAGTTATTTAAACGATGTGCTTTTTGCCATTATTTTAATCTGTGAGCATGCATTGAATTTACCCAATGTAACTTGGGGTCATGATAGTGTGGTGTGGAATAATTTGGTTTTCAAAAGCTTAAAATACGGATACTTGACAGAAATTAATGCAGACGAGAAGAAAGAAGTTATTGATTTATTGCAGCTTTTAGATGCATCACAAACTAATTATACGGTTCTAAAAGCTGAATTTGAAGCAATCCTATTGTTGGATGAATTTTTCTTTAAAATAGTAGAAGTTTTACATGATAAATACAAAGACAATAATGTGTGCTTGGATTTGATGTGTGGGCAAAAAAATAATTTTCCTCCAAAATGGAATAACTTCAATAAATACCAAATTGAGCAACATTTGCAACAAATAGCAACATTTAGCGAGAATTAATATACTGTTGATTAGATGAATATGGATTGTAAATTCTTTTTTACAATCCATATTTTTTTACAATCGAAATTCATTTTAACCCAGATTTAGCCTTAGAATCCAGATAAAGTAGATTTCTTATGCAAAAATTAGGTTTAATACTTATCTTAGATTCCTAAAAAAGCTACAATCTAATTAGTGTTAATTTAAATGAAATCAACCTTCTGCCTTCTATTTCCAATCCTTTTTTTGAGTATTTTCAATATTCAAGCCCAAAACAAACCGAATTTAAAATCTGAATTTGAAGTTCCTTTTGAAGAATATTCATTAAACAATGGTTTGCATGTTATTTTACATATTGACAAGTCAGATCCAGTGGTCGCTGTGGCGCTTACCAGTCATGTGGGTTCTGCCAGGGAAATTCCGGGAAGAACTGGTTTTGCTCATTTGTTTGAACATTTACTTTTTTTAGAATCCGAAAACCTCGGTAAAGGTGGATTGGATAAAATGAGTGCCAAAATCGGTGGTGAAGGAGCCAATGGTTCTACAAGTAGAGATCGAACCAATTATTTTCAAACGGTTCCAAATGACGCTTTAGAAAAAATGATTTGGGCCGAAGCCGATAAATTAGGCTTTTTTATCAATACAGTTACAGAACCTGTTTTATCCAAAGAAAAGCAAGTTGTAAAAAACGAAAAAAGACAATCCTATGACAACCGACCTTATGGACACAATTTTGCGGTAATCAATAAAAATTTATACCCTACAACTCATCCCTATAATTGGGAAGTTATCGGTTCTTTGGAAGATTTGCAAAATGCTACTATAGAAGACGTTAAGAGTTTTTACAATAAATGGTATGTGCCAAATAATGTAACACTTACAATTGCGGGTGATTTTGATGTGAAACAAGCCAAAATCTGGATTGAAAAATATTTTGGAGAAATCAAACGTGGAAACGAAATTCCGAAAGTTGCCAAACAAGAAGTTGTTTTGTCAGCAACCAAAAAGTATTATTATGAAGATAATTTTGCTCGCTTACCACAATTAACATTGGCTTGGCCTACTGTTTACGAATTTCATCCCGATAGTTATGCTTTAGAAGTATTGGCAACTTATTTGTCTAAAGGAAAAAAAGCGCCTTTGTATCAAGTTTTGGTAGAAGATAAAAAACTAACAGATAAAGTATCATTATACCAGTACAATTCAGAAATAGCGGGGCAATATATGCTTAGTGTTCGTGCTTTCGAAAATAAAGATTTAAATTTAGTTTTAAATGGTATTGAAGAAGGTTTCTCAAGATTCGAAAAGGAAGGCATCTCTCAACAAGATCTGGATCGTATTAAAGCCAAACAAGAAACCGATTTTTATACCAATCTGTCCAGTGTTTTGGGTAAAGGATTTCAACTGGCACAATACACCATTTATACCGGATCGCCAAGTTTTATTAATCAGGATATCAAGAACATTCAGTCAGTTACAATTGAAGATGTGATGCGAGTGTATCAAAAATACATCAAAGGAAAATATTTTGTGGCATCTAGTTTTGTTCCAAAAAACCAAACCCATTTAGTATTGCAAAACGCTATATTGGCTGACATAGTAGAAGAGAAAATTACAGCCGATAAAGAAGATTCATTTGATGCAAGTGTAAAAGCAAGCTATCCAAAGACACCCTCTAGTTTTGATCGCAGTCAAGAACCGCCTTATGGAGAAAATCCCACTGTAAAAGCGCCAGCTGTTTGGAAAAAGCAACTCTCTTCAGGGATTCAACTTTATGGAATAGAGAATAACGAAGTTCCTTTGGTTCAGTTTCAGATGCAATTAAAAGGGGCTTTACTACTTGAGAATAAAGATAAAATAGGTGTTTCAAATCTTTTGGCCGATTTGATGACCAAAGGAACCCAAAACAAAACGGCACAAGAATTAGAAAATGCTATTGCAATTTTAGGAGCAACCATTAATGTGAATGCTACCGACGAAGATATTGTAATTTCAGGTACATCATTAGCGAAAAATTTTGAAAAAACGATACAATTAGTAGATGAGATTATTACGCAGCCTCGTTGGGATCAAACGGAATTTGATTTGATTAAACAAAGTACTTTAAGTCAAATTAAGGAGCAAAATGCTGATCCGAATAGTATTGCCAGAAACCAATTCCGAAAATTAGTTTTTGGTTCAGAAAGTCCATTTTCGAATGCTCTAATGGGAACAGAACAAACTGTTGGGACCATTACAATCGAAGATTTAAAGGATTTTTACAATAAAAATATTTCTCCCTCAGTTACTAATTTTCAAATTGTGGGTGCTGTTCCTATGAAAAATGTGTTGGCTGCTTTAGACCATTTGAATAAAAACTGGGCAACAAAAAAAGTAATAATTCCTTCTCCTGTGATACCAGCCAAACCAACGAAATCTGTTGTGTATTTTTATGATGTTCCTGGCGCCAAACAATCAGCAGTTCGAATTGGATCTGTTGCATTGAAGGCTACTGATTCCGAATATCATTTAGCCAATGTGTTGAATTATCGATTAGGTGGTGGCGGATTTGCCTCACAACTGTTACAGCAATTGCGAGAGGAAAAAGGTTATACGTATGGTATTAGTTCCAGTTTTGATGGTACTGCTAATAAAGCGCTGTTTTCAATAAATAGTAATGTGCGTACCAATATTACTTTTGAAGCACTTCAATTAATAAAAACAATTTTAGAGAATTATGGCAAAAATTTTAATGCCAATGATTTAGAAATTACTCAAGGATATTTGATTAAGAGTAATGCGCGCGCTTTTGAAACTTTGGATGCTAAGCTTAGTATGTTAAACGAAATATGCAATTACAACTATCCCAACAATTATGTTCAAAAGCAAGAAATTGAAACCAAAAACACAACCGTTTTGGATATAAAAAAATTGGCTGAAAAATATCTTGATGCCAATCAAATGATTTATCTGGTAGTGGGCGATGCAGCAACGCAATTGCAAAAATTAGAAGAATTAGGTTTTGGGAAACCGATAGTGTTAAATCCGAAGAACTAAATAGATTGTTGATTAGAATACAAAAAAAGGCTGTATAGAAAGTGTTTTTCGAACAGCCTTTTTTTAGAAAGTATTCAAACGTTCAAATCCATCTGTAAATTTCCGCATAGTATACTGTTTGGCGTAGGAATCATAATATCCCAAAATGTAATAGTTTTTGAATCTGATGATACTTGGTAAACTTACTTCTGAATGCTCTTTCTCAAAACGAGAAATAAAATCTACAGCAAGCGGATCTTGTTCTTGTGTGCTATGTTCTAGCTTTTTGTCGAATACACTTTCAAAATAAACTGTTGTGGGGCCAGAATAATTTAGCAAGTCATAAGCAACATCGGTAAAATTACCTGATATAGCGGCGTTAATTCCTGTAGAGAGATCGTAATTGCTTTGGCCGTCATTTGTCCCTCCTAGTGTGATTAAAATAGCTTTAGGGGTTTTGTAAACCGATAGCCCAACATTCAAAAACAACAAACGTTGCAAGAACTTAGCTGTGTTTTTTAGTTCTCTTGGTTTTTGGCCATTCATTTGAATCCATAAAGGGGAGTTTTTAAAGGAAATAGTATCTGTTTTTGAAACAGTAAAGCTTTTGATACTTTCGCCAGATTGATATTCCTTTATCTCAAAAAGTAATTCATCTTCGTTGGCGGTAATTTGATACATTTTTTTTTCGTGATAAAACGAATTAGACACTCCTGTTTGTTTTTTGGTGGCTGGTTTCAAAAACCTTTTTTCCTGAATTAAAAAAGTAGTTAAATCAATATCAAAGGTTTGAGTTTCCTTAAAATTATGATCAAAAGTGAGGAGTAATCGGTTTTTCAAAACATACAGTTTTGTTTTTTGAGTGCCTTTGAACAATGGATTGAACTGATTGGTTTCCATTTTTTCAATGGGACAAACTTCTAGTATCTGATTCATTGTTAAGAGTTCAGTATTCTTATTTTGAAATTTAAAAGAAGTGAAATCCAGTATTTTTTCTTCTTTTTTACCATCTTTAAAAATATATAGAACCATTTTTTGTTCTGAATCTTTTTCCGAAAGGATATAAAAAGTATTGTTCTCTTGAAATTGGCAGACAATCGATTCCTTGTGAAAAGGAAGGTCATAATTCAAAATTGCCACAGTGGTTTTAGAATTGAGATCATATTGTACGGCCATTACTTTTTTTAAATCTTCAGATGACCAATATAGAGTAGGGTTTCCTTCGGCATTAAAACTATAACCTGTTATTAGTTTGTAGGTTAAATCGGGTCTTGGAAGCGAATATTGATGCGTAAGAAACAAAGCGCTATTGTACTTTAGGATCGTAACCGTTTCTTTGTCGGAAGCAAACACAAATACATCGTGTGTACTTGTATTTTCGGCATTTACGATTTGTTTGTATTCTTTGGATTTTTTGAGTTCCAATGGATAAGTGGCCAATATAGTTTGGCTAAATAGCAGGTTGCATTGGCTTAGAATCAAAAAAAGAATGATTTTCTTCATAAGTTAGTTTAAAATAGATCCAAAAATAGGGATTCCATTTCTATCAATAGAATTTATTGATTCATTATTTCTTGGAAATAATCTACCATTTGCCCTACATGCATGGCATCCATCAATCCATGATGCACATGAATAGACATCGGCATGGTTCTTTTGCCATTTTGGTCAATTGTCATTTTACCAAAAGATATTTTTGGGCAACTGTCTGGGAAAGTCATGCTGCGAGCGTGAGAAAGGGATGTGAATTTTAACCAAGGTATGGCCGAAAAGTGAATCAGGTTTTCACCATTAAATTCACGGGTAAATAAACCAGTTGTATTTTGAATGCGTTCAATTTCTGCCAATGCGGTTTCTTCAAAAATTTGATAATCGGGATGGTATTCAATTAAAGAGAATCCAAAAGTACCATCAGCCCTACTTATGGTTGCTGATCCATCAATTCGATCATGAATGTAGACATGGGTATTTAAAATTCGGTATCTAAAATTCTCAAAAGCATTGACGGCGGTTAGGGTTTTGTGTAAATAATAAATAAAAAAGGAAGTGTTTAAAAATTTAGAATTTATGTATGCTTTCGAACAATCTATATCAACTGTAACACCAAAGAAAGGTTCTTGCATTTGTTTAAAGAAAAGGAAATGTTCTTTTCTATTCCAATTGTCTAGGTCTAAAATCGTTTTCATTTTTTAGTGTTTATTTGAGTTCAATGGGATAGTTGTGCAAACTTTTTTACCGAAATAGGCCTAAATTTAAAACCTAGCTAAAATACTAAATAAAAAGCATTTTAACTAGGTTCAAAAGATTAAAAAAACGATTTTTAAACGTCTAATAATTGTAAGACTTCTGTTATTTTTTCGAAGGCCTGAAAGTTTTTATGTTCTACTTTATGGTCAATTTTTTCATGAGCCCAAGTGGTGTGAAACGGAATATGTACTGCGTATCCGCCAATTGCCAAAACAGGTAAAACATCTGATTTTAAAGAATTTCCAATCATAAAAAATTCCTTTGATTGAATCTCCAAGCGTTTGATCAAATCCGAATAATCTACTTCTTGCTTGTCTGACATCACCTCAATATGATGAAAATAATGCCCCAAACCCGAATTGTGCAGTTTTCGGCGTTGGTCCAACAAATCGCCTTTGGTGGCAACGACCAATTTGTATTTCCCATGTAAGGCTTGTAGAGTTTCCTCAACACCGTCTAATAAAATCACCGGTTTTTCTAACAACTCTTTTCCATACTGAATAATTTTTTCAATTATTTCAATCGGAATGGTATTGTTCGAAATTTTCATCGCCGCCTCGATCATCGAAAGAATATAGCCTTTGATTCCGTAACCGTACAATTTGAGATTATCGATTTCAATTTTAAAAAGTTCCTTCGAAATTCCCTGATGTGACAAGTAATCTTCCATCAAACCACAGAATTTTTTCTCGGTTTCATCAAAATACGTTTCGTTGATCCACAAGGTGTCATCGGCGTCGAAAGCAATTACTTTTAGGTTCATTTTAGTTGTATTTAACCCTTTCAGAGTTTTTAACCCTTTCAGAGTTTTTAACTCTGAAAGGGTTGTGATGTATTTTTTTAATTTATCGTTTCCCCATTCCCAACACCATCTCCATCAGGATTTACGAAAACCAATTTACCTTCGGCATTGGTGGTCATCAAAATCATTCCTTGACTTTCTACACCGCGAAGATTTCTTGGGGCTAAATTCACAAGAACCGTTACGCGTTTTCCAACGATATCTTCGGGTTTAAAACTCTCTGCGATTCCCGAAACAATAGTACGAACATCAATTCCAGTGTCCACTTTCAAAATCAAAAGTTTGTTGGCTTTTGGCATTTTCTCCGCTTCCAGAATGGTTCCTACACGAATATCCATTTTGGCAAAATCCTCAAATTGAATTAAGTCTTTTTGCGGTTCGGCTACTTTATTCTCGGCTTTGTTGGCAGTTTTTGTTGCTTCCAATTTGTCTATTTGTTTCTGAATTTCCTCATCTTCAATTTTAGAGAACAATAATTCAGCTTCTCCAATTTGGTGACCCGCAGGCAATAAATCAGAACTGTCTGTAATTGTTTTCCAGTCTAATGGTGATTCAATTTTTAAGATTCGTGATAATTTTGTCGCTGTAAATGGCAAGAAAGGCTCACAAAGTGAACTCAATGCTGCAGCAATTTGCAAGGCTACATACATTTGGGTTTGTACGCGAGCTGGATCGGTTTTGACCATTTTCCAAGGCTCTTCGTCTGCCAAATATTTGTTTCCTAGACGGGCTACATTCATCATTTCGCCCAAAGCTTCACGGAATCTGTATCTTTCCAATGAACTCGAAATCACGGCTGGATAGGCTTTCAACTCGGTTAATACTTCATTGTCATAATCCGTGAAGCTAGGAGTTCCCCCTTCGGGGGTTAGGGGGCTTGGTTGAGGTACGATACCTTCATAATATTTGTTGGTCAAAACCACTACACGATTAATGAAATTGCCATAAATCGCTACTAATTCATTGTTATTTCTCGCCTGAAAATCTTTCCAGGTAAAATCATTGTCTTTAGTCTCAGGTGCGTTTGATGTTAATGCATAACGCAAAACATCCTGTTGGTTTGGAAATTCTTCTAAATATTCGTGCAACCAAACGGCCCAGTTTTTAGAAGTCGACAATTTGTTTCCTTCCAAGTTTAAGAACTCATTTGCAGGAACATTGTCTGGCAAAATATAGCTTCCTTCGGCTTTTAGCATCGCTGGGAAAATCACACAGTGAAAAACAATATTGTCTTTCCCAATGAAGTGAACCAGCTTCGTATCTTGATCTTTCCAATACGGTTCCCACTCTTTTCCTTCACGCTCTGCCCATTCTTTGGTCGATGAGATATACCCAATTGGTGCATCAAACCATACATACAATTTTTTTCCTTCAGCGCCTTCAACCGGAACATCAATTCCCCAATCCAAATCACGGGTTACGGCGCGAGGTTCTAAACCTCCATCGATCCACGATTTTACTTGACCATACACATTTGGTTTCCAGTCATTTTTATGTCCAACGAGTATCCATTCATTCAAGAAATCCGAGTAACGATCCAAAGGTAAAAACCAGTGTTTCGTAGATTTCAAAATAGGAGTTTCCCACGTAATGGTCGATTTTGGGTTGATCAAGTCGGTTGCGTTTAGTGTAGAACCACATTTTTCGCATTGATCACCATAGGCTTCTTCGTTGCCACATTTAGGGCAAGTTCCCACCACAAAACGGTCTGCCAAAAACTGATCAGCTTTGGCGTCATACAATTGCTCGGTTACTTCTTCAATAAAATCACCTTTATCATATAGCGTTCTAAAAAATTCCGAAGCGGTATCGTGATGAATTTTTGCCGAAGTTCTGGAGTAATTGTCAAATGAAATTCCGAAATCAGAGAATGATTTTCTAATAATTCCATCGTATTTATCAATTACTTCCTGTGGCGTAATCCCTTCTTTTTTTGCTTTCATCGAAATCGCAACACCGTGTTCATCGCTTCCGCAAACAAACAAAACGTCTCTTCCTTGCAAACGCAAATAACGAGAATAAATGTCCGAAGGCACGTAAACCCCCGCCAAATGGCCAATGTGTATAGGTCCGTTTGTATAAGGCAATGCCGCTGTAATCGTATATCTTTTTGGATTCTGTAACATAATTCAGTTTAATTTGTTGCAAAAATAAGCAATTATTTATTGTCATACTGAGCGAAATCGAAGGATTAGGAGCTAATCCTGCTATCCGTTGCAAATATATTTACTGAACTCTTAGTTTTATAAAATTATATGAGGTAATCTTTTTCTTTTTAGAGAAAAAACAAAAGTCATTTCTATTCACTGGAGAGAGTGGTAATTTCTAAATTCTCGAAATAATAATGCAAACTATATCAATAATTATATAACAGTTTTCATACACTCTAAAACTAATTTAGCCATTATTAATTATAAATAAATAGAGCATGAAAACTAGAAGCATATTATTTGCATTAGCATTAAGTATCGGATTATTTGCAGCGTCTTGTAATTCTAATGATGAAAACAAAGGAGATACTATAACACCAATAACTGGGAAATGGAGTATTGTCAAAGTGGGTACAAACGTTAATGGTATTGAAACATTGGTAGATCCGCCACAAAACACGAGCGGTTGTGATCATGATTATCTTAATCTAAAGATTGATAATACATTAACATCTGGAGATTATGATTCTGCTGTTAGCCCATGTGCTCTAACAACTGTGTCAGGAACATATTCTAGACCAGATAGTAAATTAACAACGGTTATAAATGGAGTGACTACAACTTATGATATTGTTAATCTTACACTTACCGATTTGAAGTTAAGACAAGGCAACGCTATCTCAGTTTACATCAGATAATTCCTTTATCAGGTGTTGGATAAAGTTTTTTTGAGAAATAGTAAGAAACGGAAATGATTTTAAAAGTCATTTCCGTTTTTTTTATGGATTGAATTGTTAAGAATGAAAATGGTGTTTATTAGAAGCTATTTCCCGCTATCCGTTGCAATCTTTCTATTTTTAAAGAAAAAATAGAAAGGATTTTCACTACTATCGGGGCTAGGCTTTTGGGGTTTCAGAACGGTTTCGTAATGATCTAATCTATTCATTTGTTTATATTTGTAACCTGAATTATAGAAGATCTGAATCATGGCAAAAGGACCCGAAAAAAATACCAAGAACAAGGCTTTACATACTAAATTGCTTAATAGAAAAAAGGCTAAACTGCAAGAAGAGAAAAAAGCCCAAGCATTGCGTTTGAAAGCATTGGTTACAAAAATGAATCAAAAAAAAGAATAGTACCAACACCTTTGTCAAAGTTCATCCCGATAATTATCGGGATTGACAAAGGTTACAAAGTCTAAAGAAAATTTCTTTTCTGTTTTTATTTAACGGAAATTTGCAGCAAATATTCAAAAAACAAAATCCTATGGAATTCGGCAGAATAATAGTTTCGGAAACGGCCTTCAACAGTGAAAATGCTCAAGATGTGATTCACTCTAATATCTCGGTGATCAACCTAATGCGTGAGGAAGGGGTGAAAGATGAATTAATTCATGAAGATGCGCTGATGAGTTATTATTTGGACTATTATTACTCACAATATGTCTCCGGAAATTTTGCTCAATTTGTACACCATTCGGGTTGGAACAATGAATTAAATGAATTGCTGGAAGAAGGTTTGGCATTAATTGGTGCCGAAAAGCATTTGGAATTATTCAAACAGCAAAGCAAGAAAGTAAAACTAATGAGCAGTGTAAAGCTCAATAAATTTCTGAAAGGAAAATTAGAAGGCGTAAACCCTATTAGAGATTTGCTTATTAATGATACTTTTTTTGAAATCGAAGAAAACCTAGTTACTTTGAATGCCAATTTTCTAAAATCCCATCCTGATTTCGAAGTGCTTTCGGTAGATGATATGTTTGCTGCTTTGGAAGAATTTGTGGGTCATGAAATTAAAAGGGAATAGTTTAGTTGTATCGCAAAGTCACGCAAAGGAAACCACAAAGACACGCAAAGAAAATTAAAAAAAACTTTGCTAATGGTTGTGTCACTTTTGCGCGTCTTTTTGTAACGCTTAATTCTTTACAAACTTCAATTTCTTAGAGCCCGAATCGGTGTTGATTTTTATAAAATAGACGCCCGTTGACCAAGAACTAATATCCCATGAAGTTGCCGAATTACTTGTCATTATTTTTTGTCCAGTTACATTATAAAAGACCGTTTTCTCTAGGATTATTCCTGTTGGTAAAGCTAGATTCAAAATTGTATTGGATGGGTTCGTGTACAATTGTAAAGCATTCAATTCAAAGTTTTCGTTTCCTAAGGTTACCGTATTTCCTTTTGAAATGATATTTTTATTTGGATCGAAAGTGATACTAGAAATAGTAAATGGAACGTTTTCAATAAAATTTTCTCCATTCACGGTGTTATTCAAAACCAAATCCAATTGTTGACCACCCGATCCAAAAACACGAATGGGTACGGGCATTTCAAAAAACGATACTGAAGCGTCCGATTGCGTTTGATTGATAGTAAATTTGGCTTGACCGCCTCCTATATTTTGGCCCGATATTGTATATATAGGATAGCCTTGATTGTAGATCCAATCATTAAAGAATTCGGTCAAACTACTGCCATAAACCACTTCCAAATGCGATTGTAAATCGGGAGTTTTGGCATATTTGTAGGCTAAATTTACATCTTTTAAATAATTTTTTACTCCTTGAAAAAACGGAGCATCTCCCATTTTGAAACGGAGCATATTCAGTACCATCGCCCCTTTATTATACGTTAATCTAGAGCTAAAAATCCGATTGACATCCGTCAGTTGAGCATCGGTCAAATAAACTGCTCCATTAGTTTGGGAAGTTATGTTACTAATCATTTTGGATTTTTCGGTTACAAAAGCCGCTTGTCCATCAAAGTTTTCGATGACCAGTGCCGCAACATATGTAGCAAAACCTTCGTTGAGCCAAATGTCTTTCCAGCTGCCACAAGTGATTTTGTCACCAAACCATTGATGTGCCATTTCGTGAGCAATGAGACTCCGCCCAAAACTATTCATAAACGAAACCGTGGTATGCTCCATTCCGCCGCCCCATCCAAATTGCGCGTGACCGTATTTTTCGTTGTGAAAAGGATAGATTTCAAAAAGGCTTTCATACAAATTTAGTATCAAAGGTGTTTGATCCAATTGTGTTTGTACCGATGCTAGAGTCTCTGGATAGATGTAGTTAATAATGGGATATTGGTTGGGTGCACTACCTCCAGTTTGATTGTACACGCTGTAATTGGTTACGGCAATGGCAATTAAATAGGCCGGAATTGGGTAGTTATGGTGAAAGTGCGTTGTTTTATTACTACCATTAATCACAGGTACTTCTGGTTCTATTCCATTTGCAACACTAATATACTGCGATGGAGCAGTTATATAAATATCAATAGTGTCTACTTTATCATTCAAATCCTGTTTGCACGGCCACCAATCACGGGCGCCATAAGGTTCGGATAATGTATATAAAACAGGCGAGCCATTATGTATTGATGTGGTAAAGGCCTGTTCTCCATTTGCGGGAGCACCAGAATAAGATATGACAACTGTTGCGGGAGTATTTGAGGTAAGTACACTTGGTAAAGTAATAACCAATTCATTGTTGCTGTTTTGTGCAAACATCAACGGGATTCCATTTTGGGTAACACTATTTACTGTCAATTGATTGGTTAAGTCAAATGTAACTGTTGAAAGATCTGATAATGCTGTAAAAGTAGTAGTTACAACCCCAGAAATATAATAATTGGATGGATCTACGTTAAAGCGAAGTTCATGATAAGTAATGTCATAATTTTGAGTATTGGGATTGACTAATAAATTCAATTTTTTACTAGCCATTTTCATTTCAGAATGTGCAATTTCATCCAATTGAAGATCGTTTTTTTGAGCCGAAACTAGAAAAACAGTAAAGAGTAGAAAATAGAGAAAAGTTGCTTTCATTTGGAATAGATTAGACACAAATATAGTAATACCATTTCGAAATACGTACTAATTCAATTTACTCTCTCTTTTCTAAATGGGTTAGCAAAGGATATGTAATAAAACAATTTATAGTTCGAATGAAAATAATTCCCAGTTAAGTTGAAATTCGGTTTTTTACATAAAAAAAAGCCAGCTGATTTCTCAGTTGGCTTATCGTAATATGTTATTTTAGTGATTTTAGATTTTGAAAGTAACCCCAAATTTAGCACCACTCGTACCTGTGTTTCCTCCTAATTCTAGATTAATACCAAATTTATCGGTAAAGAAATAGCGACCACCTACTTGAAGTCCAAGACCTAAAGATGTATTGTCTGGGTGAGGGTTGTTGTTGTAGTCGTTATAATTCCAAATGTAATAGGTAAGACTGGCACCCGCGTAAAAGTCAAATTTGCTTGGGATATCTAATATTCTGTTGAAATGATAATTTCCGTTTGCTCCAATTCCTATAGCAGTTGAGTTGTATTTATAATCTTTACCGCCATAATAGTATGGGTCATTGTCTGTTTGAAAAGACAGTTGACCACCAAGTGTAAAATCTTTGGCGATTCCGTAATCCAAACCAAAATAAACAGGAACACCCCAACCAGAAAGACCTAAACCTGCGTTTAATTGTACTCCACCTTCTTCAAGTGGACTTTGAGCAAATACACCGTTTGATATAAAACCAAAGGCAATTATTAGAATAAATTTTTTCATAATTTTTGTTTTTTAATACAACGTAAAAGTATATTTTTTTCATGGTTTTATTTTTAATTTTTGGTAAAAATGTCAGATTTCAGTGAATTTTACAAATATCCACTTTTGTAAATACCTGTTTTGCAAATTGAAATACTATAGTTTTGGATAATAGATAAAGATTTTTGCACTAGTAAAGCAATTTTAAAAGGCAAACAACGTTTTGTAAGAAAGAATCCTATATGCGACTACACTATTTTTTTCTGTTTTTTATTCTTTTTTTCGGATCCTGCAGTAAAGAGGATAATAGCAATCCTCAATCTATAACCGATTCCAAACAAAAAATGAGGGAATTTGTAATAGGAATTAGTCAATTTGCCAAAGCAATAAATCCTAATTTTAATGTCATTCCGCAAAATGGGATTGAACTTGTAAGTAGTGATGGAGAAAATAGTACACAATCGAATTCCGATTATCTCAACGCTATAGATGCCAATGGTCAAGAAGATTTGTGGTATGGATATGATACTAATGATAAAGCTACACCAGTTGAAACAACTTTATATTTAAAAAACTTTTTGAATCTTTCCAAAAAAGCTGGAAAAACAATACTTGTGACCGATTATTGTAGCACAATTTCAAAAATAAACGATTCCTATTTTGAGAATAATAAATTAGGATATGTTTCATTTGCCGCTAATCAGCGAGAATTAAATAATATTCCTTCAACTACAGTTTATCAAGAAAACAATCAAGTCATTTCAAAAATTTCTGAAATCAAAAATTTTCTGTATCTGATTAATCCTGATAATTTCGCAACAAAAACTGCCTTTATTAATGCAGTGATTGCTACTAATTATGATTTAATTATTATGGATTTATTTTTTCATGATGGAACTAGCTTTACAAAATCAGAAATCAATACTTTACGAAATAAAGCAAATGGAGGAAAGAGATTGGTAATTTCATATATGTCTATCGGTGAGGCTGAAGATTACCGTTATTATTGGCAAAGCAACTGGAATACTTCAAAACCAATATGGATGGATAGTGAAAATCCAGATTGGAAAGGGAATTTTAAAGTCAAATATTGGTATCCTGAATGGCAGAAAATTATTTATGGAAATGATGATTCCTATGTGAAAAAAATTATGGATGCAGGTTTTGATGGGGTTTATTTAGATATTATTGATGCCTTTGAATATTATGAATAACCCGCTGGGTGAAATTTAAATGAAATAAAAAATTTAACCACATAGGAGAATCATAGATTAGTATAAAAAAGGTCAAGAATAAATAGAAATAGCACTATTTCTTTCTTTTAAAAACTATAAATTCTATGATTCTATGTCAATTTCGTTTCCTTAAGAGTGGGTTTTGTCATTCTGACGAAGGAGGAATCACATTATGTGTTCATGTAATGTGATTTCTCCTGCTGGTCGAAATGACAAATTAAACGAGTTTGGTCTGAGAGTTCCTTAAGCAAACGAAATTGGTTTCTATATGGCAAAAAATAATTTTACAAAACGTGTTTTAAATAATAATTACAGTACTAACATTTTGGCATTATATTTTATTCCATTATAAATTACTTGAACGATATAGGTGCCTGTTGAAAATATTTGGGTTGTATTAAAACTCAAAATATCGCCATCTACCAAATAGGAATTTCCAAAAATTTTAGAACCCAACATAGAATAGATATTTACCTGAACGGTACTGTTTATAAAGTTATAAAACTGTAGATTAATTTGGTTGGTTGTTACTGGATTTGGAAAAATCCTCATGAAATCCGTATTTGGATAATAAATCGTTTTGTCTGTTTTAAAAATGGGTAATTTTTCAAATGAACCTCCTAAAACCGCATCCGATTGCGCTTCACTCATGCACAACCAATCTTGCATTATGGTAGCATAAATTTGTCTGAAATCATACTGAAAAGGAATTTGATCATTTACTGTTGCAGTTTGTGGCAAATTGGGAGAAGTCCCAATCATACCCGAAACCGGATTAGGTGTTCCCTCTACAGTTCCTCGACCTGTATTTAATGCCGCGCCAAAAAAGAGCACAGGTGCGCCAGAACCATGATCGGTTCCTGAACTATCGTTGCTCTTAATTCGTCGTCCAAATTCACTAAACGTCATTCCAGTTACAATATCGGCTTTACCCATTAACTTTAAATCTTCTTGAAATGCACCGATAGCTTGAGACAAAATACTTAAATTTTCGGCTTGTTTGCCTAATTTTTTATCCGAATCCAATACTTGATTTTCATGACTGTCAAAACCTTTGGGATGGTTCACCACATAAATAGGAGTTTGCAATCCGCCATTAATGAGTTTAGCCACAATTTTTAATTGATCAGCCAATCCATTTTTATTGGGATAGTTTGGCGATTGCGGCTTAGGTACATTATAGGCTTTTTGTATCGATTCTCTATAGGCATTACTCTGGTCTTTCATCAATCTCAAAAAGGTCAATTCATGGCCATAATCAGAGTTGGGTGCTGGATCCGAAGTAGCATTGATTACATTCAATAAATCTTCAGGTTTAGGGACACTATAGGCCATGTTTATTTTTGGCCCTTGCAATGAAAATGGCAAAGTTGATCCAATTTGTATTGCCAAAGGATCGGGCATTTCGGTATTGGGATATGCCGTTGGAAAGTTTGGATATACGGAATCTAAAGCCCTGCCTAACCAACCGGATGTTAATGACTCGTCACTATCCGAGGCCGTGAACCAAATATCGGTTGCTCTAAAGTGACTGTAACTTGGATTGGGATAAGAAACTCCTTGTACGATCATCATTTTACCGTTATTGTACAATTGTTGCATTTCCTTCATGGCGGGATGTAAACCTGTTGTTTCGTTGTAATGCAAAGGCAAAACATCGCTTTCTTTCATCAATATATTGGATCGTGCGTTGGTCAATTCACTCCATTTATCTCTGGGTAAAACCATATTTAGTCCATCATTTCCACCATTCATCTGAATAATAACTAAAATTTTTCCACAACCAGCTGCTGCATTAGCTAGTAATTGCAAACTTTTGTTCTCAATTTGAGAAGATGCCATTACGGGAATATGATTAAAAACCAAAGGTATTGTTGATGCAAGAGCAGTTGTCTTTATAAATTTTCTTCTTTCCATTTTTTTATTTAGTTTCTAAGTTCCTACCCTTCTGAGTTTCTAAGAATCTTAGCGCCATAGCAACTTAGAATCTTAGCCTCTATTTAGCTACATTAACTGATATTCTGCAAATTCAACAATAGTGAGCAATAAACTTCGTATTCTTGTTTTGACTATCTGAAGGTTCATTTCGTTTGGGTTATTGATATAGGTTTGCCAAGCACTAGACCAATAATAATCGGAAGCCTGCCCTGTTAAAAGGGTTTGCGTTTTAATGGCATCTTTGGCACCCATACTAAAATCGATTGGTAATAAATATTTGATACATTCATTAACCAATGCGTTTGGATCTTCACAAGTTGCATTTGGAAATTGTTTAACAAAAGCAATGACATCGACTTCCATTCTGGTGATTAAACCATTTTTTTCCTTATCAAAACCATAAAATAAATATTCAATCAAGCCATAACGTCTTTGAATCGAATTGGAATTAATCCAATATTCATGAAAAGAGGGTTTTTGGTAAAAAGCTTGCCAACCTGCTACATTTGGAATAGATCCCATAGCTTGCTGCATGTCGTACATCGCATAATTAAAGGTGTTCCAAAGATCATATTGTGCCTCATAATTGGTGGCATCGGCCACGTTGTAATTGAGATTAAACGTCCGCATCGTTCCGACAATAACATCCAGAGGAGATTTGATGAAAACACCTCGATTAGCCATGTCAAAAAAGTGTTCGCTTTTAAATAATTTGTCCAAAACGGGTAAGATATTCCAATTATTAGCGACAAAATGCTGTGCCAAAGGAACAATTACATTGGCTTCTATATTGGCATCAATATCATAATACACGAAGAAACGGTACAAACGGCGACAAATGTATTCGGAGACTACTTTTGATTTGGAGAAAATCATATCTATAAATAAATCCAATTCTCCTGCCCCAGTGTTTGCAATAGCGTTATTGTTAAAAAAAGAAGAAAATTTCTTGGTACTTGTGTCGTGCAGTTTGTCTACAAAATTAGTGGCCTCGTTAATAGTGTTAAGATTTTGAACTCTCCATCCTGTAAGTACTTTGGCGGCTTGAATAACATCGGCCTCTGTGTATTGACTGGCTTCTTCTTTACCAAGTGTAAAAAGCTCCATAACTTCACGGGCAAAATTCTCATCTGGTGCCGATTTGGTATTGGCTTGATTGTTCAAATAGAACATCATTGCGGGTTGTGTGGCCATATTGCGAATTAAGGATTTGTAATTCCCAGTGGCATTATCCCGAAACATTTTGATGTATTTGTAACAAATTCGAGCCGAATTGGTATTGCAATATTCATTTGATGATTGCTTTATAAACTCAAAATCTACTGGAATAAAGTGATACCAAAAGAGTGTCATTTTTTCTCGAATGCTAATATCTTGATTGAAAGCAAGTCCCAGCCACCATGAACTTAGTCCTGAAGTTCGATTGCCATTTGTGTTTCCACCAATATCATTTGTAATAAAAGCATCATTTGTCCAATCGGCACCATAAGGAAGACCATTTTCGTCTGGTTTTTCGTTATTGTAATGATTTACCGGAGGGGCAGGAGGAGTAGTATCAATCGTTAAAACTAGATTAACGGCTTGATTCATGGAAAGTCCCAATAAAGTATCTACATCCTTTTTTTGGAAACCAAATCCTGTTCTTCTTAATAAATGTAAGGCTTCAGATGTTGACCATGTACCTGTGTAAGGCGCAAGACCGCTTGTAACATTCGTCACGCGTTCGGTTTCTGAACCTGATTTACTGGTTTGGTCTTTTTTTGGGTTGGTTAAATAAGAATAACGGCGGCCATTGTAAATTTTACGAGAATATTTTTCGAATAGTGGATCTTTTTCTTGGGCATTCACTAACAACCTTTTCAGTAATTTTGTAAATAAAGCGCGCCTTGTTAGTATACTGTTTCCCATAAATATTTATTCAAATTTTGTAGTGATGATTAATGACTAACTACAAACGACAAATATATTCAAATAGGTATAAATGGGATGATAAATACGACAGAACACGTATTTTTACGTAATATGTAAATAAAAACTGTAATATTTACTACATTATAATACTGACTCTTTTTTAGTGTTTTTACTTCAAAATAGCAATAAGATCTTTTCCTTTTTTGGTTGTTAATTCAGCTTGAAAATGTCCTAGATTATTTTCTTGTTTAAGATTAATTTCAAAGTGTTCAAACGATTTTAGAAGTTCAAAATTTTTGTTTTTGCCAATAATAGACTTCCAATCTTTCGATTCTAGCTTTTTGAAATTTAATAGTAAATAACCAATTTTAGGTTCTGAAGCCTTTAAAATGCTTTGTTTTGATGGATTTGCTTCGAATGCTAAAGTGTTGTTTTTAACATATGCTTTGGTCGTTGCCAAAGGAAAGTTCAAAAAAACACTATGGTTATCAATCGTTTTTTGAGTTTTAAGATAATTATAGACTTTTTGAGAATTCTTTGATTGAATTGAAAAGTAAAAAGAAGGTTCCCGATTCGTATGTACAGTTATTTTTTTCACCAGATTAAAGTCGTCATCATAATCATAACTTATTGCAGAAACTTTCTTTTCCATCATTGGATAGATGAATAGTTCCGTTTTACTTGGTTTATAAGCCAAAATAGAATCCAAGTTGAATCCCATAGTTTTTTTGATTTTATCGGAATTCCCAGTGATGATTTTTTGATTCTGAATCATTCCAAAATCAAAACCAAGTGACATCAATGCATCTGGATTTTGAGAAAATCGAGTTTGTTTTTTATATTTTGAATCTAATTTTAATTGTCCTTCTGCTATAATTTTTTGTCCTTCCAAAGTAATATTTAGAATTCCATCTTCTTCTAGAAAACTGTTTTTTTTGATCCAAATAGTTATTGCATTCGGAGTGTCTATTGTTTTCGCTATTTTTTCAGAATTCAAAAACTGCTTTTTCAAGAACAACTCTTCTGCGGTTTGTATTCCAATTGCTTTTTGTTTTTCTGAAAGATTCGAAATTAAAATTTGATTTGAATGTTTTAAAATTAGAATCTCCATCGCACTGGAATGATAGCAACTCAAACCGTTTTTTAGTTTTAGTTTGCTGAATTTCCCTTTTAATATTGCACTTTCAAATGCTGTCTCATTTTCAATTTTTAAAACAGAATACCATTGCGTTAAGGATTGGTTTTCGAGGTGAAATAAAGCCAGATAATTGGGGGTTTTAATACCAGAATTAGAAAAAGAAAATGTTTCATTTATTCCTTTTTCATTCTTATTATGGAACCATTTAGAAGGATTTTTTAGATAGGAATACATAAAACAATTTCTGATATTCTTTACATCTATCATCACGATTCCATCCGCATTTTTAGGAATGTATTTGGCATCAAATTCTTTAGGGTATCCGTACCAATAAAAAATTGTCATACTTCCTAAAACAATAAGAAGTATGACAATTTTAGAGAAAATACTTTTAAAAAATTTCATCAATTATTCTGTAACAGTTGGTTCTTTTTTGCTTTCGGTATACATTTCGTTAATAACATCAAAGAAATATTGTAAACTATTGGAGTGCTCCCCTTTAATAGTATATAAAGATTCTGAAACAATGTTGCCATTTTTATATTTGGTTTCCATCGAAATTTCTCCAGCATTTTTTAGGGCAATATCAAAATAATTGGTTTTGGACTCCTTGTCAAATTCAGTTTTAGAAGCTTTAATTATTTTTTGAAGATCGATCCAGACTGCCGAATTGTTTTTGGAGATGGATTTCTTGAATGCTTCTTGTATTGGCATTACTTTTTGATTGATGAGGTTTTCTATGTTTTCTTTGGATGTAGTTATCATTACTGCACCATTTTTCAATCCAATGTAAAGGTTTTCAAGAATATTGTCTTTTTCAAAATGAATCGTATAATATCCGTTAGTCAATTGATAATCGGTCGCTGTAAATTTGCTTTTGTTTAGCGGAAGCTGCAATAATTTGTTCACAAATGATTCGTTTCTCGTATTCATAAGAAACGTAAAGTCAGGTTGAATTTCTTCTTTAGTGCCTTTTGTTTCCAGTTGTTCATAATTTTCATCGTATGTAATGGAAACGTAATCTCTTTGTACTTTTTTCAAATCGTGAAGCACAAAAAGGGCAGTACCCGGAACTAAATCTGCTATGGCTTTTTCATCCAAAAGCAAAGCAATAGCATCAATAATTACATCGGCTTCTTTACCACTGGCGTCTTTGGCATACGTTTGGTAAGCTGAATTCAATGTGTTTTTCAAAATGGTATATTCATAATTCATAATGGCTTGGGTGTCCATCGAAATGGAATAATACCCCAGCACATTTTTCCCGACGTAGTTCAATAGGTTTTTGTCTATTTTTGAATTAAACATCCCTTGATATGATTTTTTTGTTTCTTCGTTTTTAGGAGTTACGACTTGACTCAATCGAATTTTGTCTTTTTCGAAGTATACATTTGTGTAGAAACTACTATTCAATAATCCATTTTTGTAAATCCCTGACAAATGTGAATTACTTCCTAATAATGAAGTATATACTTGATTAGTTAAGGCATCCAAATCTGCAAAAACATAAAAATCGGACTTAGGATTGTAGTTTTTAAAGAGTATAGAATTACCCATTGGCGACTCTGTTTTGGAATCAAATGCCTCTTTAAAAATTAAATCTACGATCGGATTTATTTTTAAGTTCTCAATAGAATCCGTTTTCTTAAGTTCAAGTTCTAAAAGTTTTCTATTGGTTTCTTCTAATTCTGCATTTGCTTTATCTTGTGCAGCATAAATTTCCTCTTCTGTTGGATCAACAATTACAGGCTCTGTTTTTACTTTTTTTGATTTCTTGCCTTTTTTTGATTTTGTTTTTTTCTCTGGAGTAGTTTTAACCGTTTCTTCAGCATCATAAGCTGGTGCTGCCATGTCATAATTGACTGCTGCTGTATCAACTAATACTCCAGTTGTGTCCATACTTGTTAGGTTTGCATACGGATCGGTATCATTATACTGGTATGGTTTGGTATAACTGGCATTGATTAATACAGCAAATTTGTCATTCCAAGCCAAATGATGTTTTTTTGAGGTACTTACTCTGGAGTATGATCCTTGGTTTTTTATCTTAAGACTATCTCCATATTTACTTTGAACTAGCTTTTCAAATAGGGAGGCATTATTTAATGGTATCAAAATTACATAGTTCATCACAGAATCTTTATTAATGTAGTATTGATAGTGCTTGTTATTGAAATCTATACCGGTTTGGGTTAAATCTTTTGGTAAAAATTTCAATTCTTTTTCTATTAAAGACTGCATCCACGGGTAGTCTTGTATGGTTTTTATGGCTACTTTTTCGTTTATGTTTTTACCGTTGAAGCTTAAAGCAAAAGGAGCGTTTTCAGGAACTTTGTTTGCTAAATCTTGGGCTTGTGAAGTAGTTGAGAAGCAAATAATAAGGATTATTATAAAATTTTTCATTTTTAAATACTATTTTAATTTAGGAGATATGGTATCGCTAGTTCTTTATTGGTAATTGTGACGACTTCTGTCATAGCGATTTCATTTGTTTTTAATTGAGTGTAATGGTGTTTTCAATTTTTTCGTTGCCGTTAATCACGTTGATTACAGAGCTATTTAATTTTATAGCTTTTTTGCTTTTGGATGGAGTAGCGTTTTTGTTAGAAAATGATTTTATAGTCGAATCAAATTTGTAAACAGAGGTATATTTTGCAGTTTCAAAAACTACTGCATCTGCTTTTTCCATTTTGTCATACAGCGCTTTTATAGGTACTTTTTGACTGCGAATAAATTTTTTATCGTTATACGAAAAATAGTCGGTTGTAATGCTAGGGTCTATTTTTTTACTTTTTTTAAGTTTTAAAAAAACAGCATTCAAATAAGTAATTTTTTGAAAATCCAAATCAACTACAAAAATATAATTCGTCAAGTCAATATTGGTTTTTACATTTGAAATTCCTGTGGTATTTTGAGCTAGTTCTTCTAGTTTGTTGGCTTCCTTTTTAATTTCTTCTTTGGAAGGAATGGTGTAGCCATTAATTTTTTGCATTTTTAAAACCGAATTGATTTTAGTTTTGCTTTGACTAAAATTAATCACGAAATTAAAATGCCCTGATCCATCATCCTTCATTTTTACTTCTTCGATCACTTCAAAGCAACTTTGAAATAAAATAGTGAAACACAATAAAGGCAAAAAATATATTTTTTTCATGATTACATGCATCACTTGGTTTATAGAACAAAATAATTTAAGATTCTAATAGTTTATGACATGGAAAACGTAATCTTTGTAAATATTTTCTCTACAAAGAAAAGAATAAAATTTATTTTACAAATATTTTGAGACGTTTTTTAGTCCTATTTATTTGATTTTAATTTTTTTATTGGATTTTTAAAAGTGAGTTTTAACCATAAAAAACCAAAAGTTCCAGATAGAAAGGAAGCAATCAAAATGGCTATTTTAGAATAGGTTATAATTTCTTCACCATCGTTTTTAAAAGCTAATAAAGTGATAAAAATAGACATGGTAAATCCAATACCTCCGAGCATGCCTGCTCCTAAAATGTTTTTCCATTTTAAATCTTTAGGCAATGTACAAATGCCTAAGGTTACTGCCAGAAATGAAAAGAACCAGATGCCCAAAGGCTTTCCTATGACAAGTCCTAATATAATTCCTATTGAATTTTCATGGCTTAATCCCGCATGCCAGTTCGAATTTATGGCTATGCAAGTATTGGCAATAGCAAAAAGGGGAAGGATAAAAAAGGCAACCGGTTTATGAAGAAAATGTTGCAATTGATAAGAAGCTGTTTTTGAACTACCGTCACCAAATGGAATGACAAATGCTAATAAGACACCAGTAATAGTGGCGTGAACGCCTGAATTCAACATAAAATACCACATAAATGCACCTCCTATTAAGTAAGGTGCCAGGTGATGTACTTTTCGTCGGTTTAAGATAAAGAGGAACCCCATAATAGCAAATGCAATTAATAAATTATCAAATGCAATGGTTTGAGTATAAAATATGGCAATCACAAGTATTGCTCCCAAGTCATCAATGACTGCAAGAGCTGTTAAGAATATTTTTAATGAGGCAGGAATTCTATTCCCTAATAATGACAAAACACCAATGGCAAAAGCAATATCCGTAGCCATAGGAATACCGGCACCGTTTTGAGTAAGAGTGCCATAATTGAATGCCAAAAAAATTCCAGCGGGAACAATCATGCCTCCCAATGCTCCAAAAATTGGAAGTATCGCATTTTTGATGTTGGACAATTCACCATCATAAATTTCTCGTTCTAATTCCAGTCCAATCAATAAAAAGAAGATTGTCATTAATCCATCATTAATACAATGGGTTATAGAATGATGTCCAATTTCGGTATTCCAAAAGCCGATGTATTCGGTTTGAATAGAAGAATTCGCCAAAAGTAATGACAGTATTGTAACTAATAAAAGGATTATTCCTCCAGCTTTTTCACTTTGGAAAAAAGCATCAAATGTTTTGCTTAATTTCATTTTTTGCATTGGTTTTAATACGATTCGCTAATTTAATCATTGTAGGTTAATTATTTTAGTATATAACCAGAAACCATGTTTTTTTAACCCAGATATAGTAGATTTTAAATGCGATTCGGGGTTTATTTAATTTTTAGTATAAAATACAGCAAAAAACGAGCGATAACTTCTCAATAAGTTATCGCCCGTTTTATTTACGTTGCCTTAGATAAAAGAAATAAATTAATAAGAAATAATTAATATAAATTATTTCCCGCCTTTTAAGTTGTCTTGCCACTCTTTTAGCTCTTTCCATTTACCTAGGTAGGCCATTTCGGCTTGTTTAGGCCATGTAGATGGTGAGTGTACCACAAATCGTTCACCACCAGAATCTAAAATACTTTGGCATTTATCAACACTAGTTTCAGACAGTAATTTCCATGTTTTGATGCCATTTTGCTGAAACAATTCCTCAATTTTAGGTCCAATTCCTTCAATGATTTTTAAATCATCTTCAATAATTTTTTTGCCAAAAATTGTAAAAGCCAAATTGGAGTCAAATGGTAAACTAGTTGTGGTAGCGGCGAAAGATTGAATTTTTGCGGTGGAATCGGCATGTAGCTTGTTGAGTTCCGCTTCAAGATTGGTAATTTTTGTTTTAAGTTTCTGAGTATTACTCTGGCAAGCGTTTAATTCTGCTTGTAATGTTGTGTTTTTGTCTTCATCATTATTTCCTGATGCTTTTCCTATCAAATAGCCTAAAATTCCACTTATTAGTCCAACAAGTGCGGGAATTAAATAACATGGTATATTCATAATTATATTGTTTTAGTTTATAAATTCTATTTATTTATTGTGATTACGGTACGTCTATTTTTGGCTTTTCCTTCAGCTGATTCATTGTCAGCAATTGGTTCCGTTTGCCCTTTAGAAGTGCTGATTATTTTAGTTTCGTCTATGCCTTTTTTAATTAGATATCGTTTGGCAAAATCGGCTCTTTCTTGACCTAAAATCATATTGTTTTCAGGAGAACCAACATTATCCGTATGCCCTATAGCCGAAATTTTGCTGTCTGGAACTTTTTCTAAATACCTCTGAATAGTTGCGATTTTTGCAGCTTCTTCTTGATTTAATTGGATGTTTATTTGATTGGTTTTAAAATAAAGTACTAATGGATTAGCATTTATTGAGTCTCTAAGGCTATTCCATTTGTTGTCATTAGAAGTAGCTTCTGTTGATATGAATTGATATTTGGCTGGGCCTAATAAAGTGTCGCCGCTCCTTTTCCATGAATCGATTATCTTTCCATCAGTAGTGAATTTTTCCTTAGGTATTCCCATAGTGACAAAATAGTTCTTTATATTTTCTGCTCTTGCAAATCCTAAATTTTCAAAACTAGTCGTGTTTTTTTCGAGTGAAGTAGCATAACCCGTAATTAGTAGTTTTTGATTTGGACTTTGATCCAGAAATTCTTTTAATTTAACAATTCCAATGTTGATCGAATCGCTTATTGGATTCAATAAATTACTGTCATCATTTAAGAATTTTAAATTTTGATTGGTTTTATAATCAAAACCATTTCCCTGTAGTTGAAACGAATTACCAGATGCTGTAACATCCATAATCTTTTCATCTGTTCCTTGTTTTTCCTCATTGGCACAACATTCATCTGGATACATCCAAGTTCCCAGAAGCATTGCCAATAATATACCCAATAGGTATAAAAATTTTTTTGACATAGGATTAAAATTTAGAAGTTTACTCAAATTTAAAAAATATTAAGATATATTTTGTAACTAATTGGAAATAAATTTATTAGTTCAATTTTTTTTGATTAATTTTTAAAGCATTATAATTTTTTATACCATAATTTTATAAACTATAATAGTTCATTTAGTCGGTGATGCGAAGAATCTCCATTAATTATAGTAAGTTTTGTTACTAAAAACCGTATTTTTTTTGTTATTTTGATTACTAAAAAAACAAAATTTATGGACATAAAAATCCTTCATATAGACAGCAATCACCCTTTACTTTGGGATCAATTGGAACAAGCAGGTTTTATCAATCACGCCGATTTTACTTCTTCAAAACAAGAAATTGAAGCTAAAATTCAAGATTATCAAGGAATTGTTATTCGAAGCCGTTTTAAAATAGACAAACAGTTTCTGGACAAAGCTACTAATTTGCAATTCATTGCTCGTGTGGGCGCGGGGCTTGAAAGTATTGATTGTGATTATGCAATCTCTAAGAATATTGCACTCATTGCCGCACCCGAAGGGAATTGTAATGCCGTTGCCGAACATACTTTGGGAATGATTTTGTCACTCTTCAACAAATTAAACATAGCCGATAGCGAAATTCGTTCTGGGGAATGGAATCGGGAGAAAAATCGTGGATATGAACTCGATGGAAAAACTGTTGGAATCATCGGTTATGGTAACATGGGAAAAGCATTTGCCAAAAAACTTCGTGGTTTTGAGGTTGAAGTTTTGTGTTACGACATCAAAGAAAATGTAGGTGATGCCAATGCTAAACAGGTTTCATTGCAGGAATTACAGCAAAAAACAGATGTCTTGAGTTTGCATATTCCGTGGACACCCGAGACGGATAAAATGGTAAATTTGGATTTTATAAATGCTTTCGCAAAAAATATTTGGATAATTAATACCTCAAGGGGAAAGAATATTATTACTGCCGATTTGGTTACCGCTATGCAATCCGGAAAAGTGCTTGGAGCAGGTTTGGATGTATTGGAATATGAGAAATTATCTTTTGAAACACTCTTTCAAGACAAAAATACCCCCGAAGCTTTTCAGTATTTATTGGATGGTCGAAAAGTGATTCTTACACCGCACATTGCGGGTTGGACTTACGAAAGTCATGAACGCTTGGCGCAAGTAATTGTAGATAAAATTAAAGCTTTGTATGGAAAAAGCTAGGCTTGTAAGATTTTTAAATGTTTAAAAAAATAGGATTTTGTGTTATTTTTCATAAATTCGTCCGATAACAAACAAAAACTAAAAGAATAAATTATGGAAAATAAACCTGAAGAAACTTGGAATACACCCAAGAATCCAATCCCAACATTCAAAGTAGACCCAGTGGTGGTGTTAATTTTAAGTTTTTTAACTTGTGGTTTGTATTTAATTTACTGGAATTTAAAAGCATCCGAAGTATTAAATGCAGTAGGAGAAAAAGAAATTATTTCGAGCCCCATAGCTATTTTTGCAGGATGCTGCTATCCAATAAATGCCTATTTCTTTTATTTGGTGGGTAAAGACGGATTGCCAGCGACACAAAAAAGACTCGGATTGCCTGTCAAAGATGATTCTGTACTTTTATTAGTATTAGGATTATTATTTCCAATGGTCGCTGCAATGATTGTGCAAAGTGAGATCAATAAATTGTATTCATAACAATGAAACGAGACCGTAAAATACTCGGAATTATAGGGGCTGTGATAACCCTTGTAATTCCGTTTTTTTTAATGTTACACAATCAGAATAATCATCTTGAAACCGATCAGTCTTTGTGTCCTTTCAAAATGCTTACTGGTTTTCCTTGTCCTGGCTGTGGGATAACCAAATCATTGGTTTATTTCTATGAAGGGGACTTATACAAAAGCATGTATTATCATGTATTAGGCCCATTTGTGGTTCTTTTTAGTTTGGTGACCATAGTTGTTTTAGTAGCCGAATTAATAACTAAAAAAGAATACTTCAACGGAATTTTATACAATAAAAAACTAGCCTACTTTCTAGCCTGTTTTTTGATTTTTTATCAAATAGTTAGAATAACCTATTTTGTAGAAAACAATACCTACGATTCAATTCTAAAAGAATCCATTTGGAAATAAAAAAATCCCCAAAGGGATTTTTTTATAATTCTAAATTCTAAATTCTGTGTTCTAATTTCTGCAGTCTAAACTACTCTTCTTTATCATTCAACTTACGTTCTAATTCTGCTTGAAATTCCTCCATTACTGGTTTCATGGTGCTCTCTGGAATGTCCGAAATTCGAATGTACATCAGTCCGTCTATTGCATTGTTGAATAAAGGATCTACGTTAAATGCAACAAGTTTAGCGTTTTGTTTGATGTATTTTTTAATCAATACTGGAAGTCTCAAAATACCAGGTTCCAATTCATCAATCAATTTGTCGAATTTATTCAAATCAGCCTCTGCTTCATCAAAAATAAAATCTTTATCGGCGTCTTTTAATTTGACTTTAAACTCTTTTTTAGGGTGAATGTATTGTGCAATATAAGGGTCGTAATAGTGTGATTTCATAAATTCAATCATCAATGATTTTGAGAAATCCGAAAATTGATTACTAATACTCACTCCACCCAATAAATATTTATGTTCTGGATAGTGTAAAGTCGTGTGTATAATTCCTCTCCACAACAAGAACAACGGCATTGGTTTTTGCTGATATTCCTTGATGATAAAGGCTCTACCCATATCAATAGACTTACTCATCATGTCATGTAATTCGGGTTCAAAACGGAAAAGCCCATTCAGGTAAAATCCTTCAATTCCATATTTCGGAAAAATTTGCGATCCTAATCCCATGCGGTAGGCGCCAGCAATTTGTTTGGTATCATCATCCCACAAAAAGAGGTGACGGTAATATTGATCGTATTTGTCTATGTCAATGGATTCGTTGGTTCCTTCTCCTACTTCTCTAAAAGTGATTTCACGCAAACGACCTATTTCATGTAAAATATTAGGTATTTGCTTGGCCTCTGCAAAAAATACTTCGTAGTTTTTACTTTGTAACAAACGTAAATCCTTTGTTCTTAAAGTTTCTACTTCTGCAATCATTTTTTCAGTACTTGCAGGAGTAACAATCTTTTTTGGACTTTTTGTAGGTTTTAAACTCGCAGCATTCAAAAAATTATTTTCTTTTTCGAATGGATTGGCTAACATATAGGTTTTCTTTCTCAAGAATTCCGTGTATTCTTCAATCGATTCATGTTCATTTTGTTCGGCGACCGAAATCGGTTTCCCAACTCGTACCTTAATAATACGATCTTTCTGAGTCAATAATTCCGAAGGTAGCTTAGCTGTTCTAAGTGTGTCGTTTATTTTGGATAAAAAATAAAACAAACGACTGTTTTTGGCATGAAAATAAATAGGAACCACTGGTACTTGAGCTTTTCGGATCACTTTAATAGCACCTTCTTCCCAAGCCTTGTCAACCACGAGTTTACCATCTTTATAGGTAGAAACCTCTCCTGCAGGGAACATTCCCAATGGCTTTCCGTCTCTAAGATGACGCAGAGTTTCCTTAATTCCTACCACACTAGACTTGGCGTCTTTATGGTTTTCAAAAGGATTCACAGGCATAATATACGGTTTCATCGGATCAATGCGATGCAATAAAAAATTAGCTATAATCTTGAAGTTGGGTTCTCTTTCGAGCATCAATTTTAATAACAAAATCCCATCAATTCCTCCAAGTGGATGATTTGAAATGGTAATGTAGGCACCATCTTTTGGTAATCGTTTAAAATCTTCTTCAGGAATCTCAAACTTAATTTGAAATTCATCCAATATGGCATTCAAGAACGGCAACTCTTTCAAATGCTTGTTCCTGTCGTATATTTGATTTAATGTCGAAATCTTCAATACTTTCATCAATAACCAACCTGTGAAAGTGCCAAAAACACCGTACTTATCCGTATTAATTGCCTTTGCAACTTCTTTTGCGGTAACTAAACCCATTTATATTTTTCTTTTTTGAGCTAATTACAAAGATAGCAAAATACTCCATTTTTTATGTTTTATTTTGAATCAATCTTTCTATTTTTTGTTACTTTTGGATTCGACAAAAAATAATTTTTAATATTTTTAAAAAAAGTGGAGCGTCCAAACGAGCCTGAATTATATTTTTTTGAAAACAATAGATAACTAAAAAATGAAAATTATCTCCTATAATGTAAACGGAATTCGAGCAGCCATAAACAAAGGTTTTATCGAGTGGTTGCAACAAGCCAATCCCGATGTAATCTGTTTGCAAGAAATCAAAGCCACCGAAGAACAAATCCCTGTTGCAGATATAACCGCAGCCGGTTATCCGTATCAATATTATTATCCCGCTACCAAAAAAGGATATAGTGGCGTTGCTATTCTTTCCAAAACAAAACCCAATAACGTAGTGTATGGAACTGGAATTCAGCACATGGATTTTGAAGGACGCAACCTTCGTGCCGATTTTGACGACTGCTCTGTGATGAGTCTGTATTTGCCATCGGGAACTAATATGGATCGTTTAAGTCACAAGTTTATGTTTATGGACGACTTTCAAGACTATATTGATCAGCTCAAAAAAGACATTCCCAATCTAATCATTTGCGGTGATTACAACATTTGCCATGAAGCCATCGACATACACGACCCTATTCGAAACAAAAACACATCCGGTTTTTTACCCGAAGAAAGAGCGTGGCTCGACAAGTTTATGAAATCTGGGTTTGTGGATAGTTTTCGCCATTTCAACAGTGAGCCACACCAATATTCATGGTGGAGTTACCGCGCCGGAGCCCGCGGGAATAACAAAGGTTGGCGTATCGATTACAATTTAGTGAGCGACTCCTTAAAACATAAACTCAGAAGAGCCGTTATACTTCCAGACGCCATGCATTCCGACCATTGCCCCGTTTTGGTCGAAATAGAATAGAACAATTTCAATAGAAATGATGAAAGTTTTAAGGAGCTAATCCCGCTATCCGTTGCAATCTTTTTATTTTTTAAATAAAAAAATAAAAAGGATTTCCACTGCTATCGGGGCTAAGGCATTACATTTTACAAGAACTTTTGACCTCAAATACTACATATAAATATTAAATTCAATCCAAATGATTAAAAAAATTTCCATCGGACTTTTAATTCTCGCACTGTCCACATCTTGTGTTTCCAAGAAAATATACAATGAACTTGAAACTAAATTTGCCGATTTAAAGAAAGAAAACAGAGCCATTTCTGATGAAAATGCAACACTTTTGGCTTCCAAAAAACAATTGGAAACAGAGAAAGCGGCTTTGCAAACCAATCTAGACGACGTCAATGCCAACCTGGCCAAAGTACAAGCCGATTATGCTGCTGCCAAAGACAAAATGAAAGTTTTGCAAGATTCCTACGCTGCTTTAGAAAAAAACAGCAATGAATCACTGGAAGCCAATATGAAAAAGAACCGTGAATTATTGGCGCAATTGGATGCTAAAGCAAAAGCATTGGCACTAGAACAAGAAAAACTGAATGCCAGCAGCCAACGTTTAAAAGAGTTAGAAGATCTTATCGCTGCCAAAGAGGCCAGTATGAAAAAACTAAAAGAAACACTTTCTAAAGCGCTAAACGGTTTTGAAGGTAAAGGTTTAACTGTTGAACAAAAAAACGGAAAAGTTTATGTTTCTATGGAAAACAAATTACTTTTCAACTCCGGTAGTTGGGCAGTAGGTTCGGAAGGTAAAAAAGCAGTTGTTGAAGTGGGGAAAGTATTGGGAGACAACCCCGATATCTCTGTATTGATAGAAGGTCACACTGATAATGATCCGTACGAAGGTTCTGGACCAATAGCCGATAACTGGGATCTTTCAACCAAAAGAGCTACGGCGATTGTTACTATTTTGGGAGAAAACAAAAAAGTAAACAAACAAAATCTTACCGCTGCGGGAAGAAGCGAATATTCACCTTTAGCAAGCAATGCTTCTGCCGATGGGAAAGCCAAAAATCGTAGAATCGAAATTATTTTGACTCCAAGATTAGATGAAATTTCAAAAATGTTGAATGAGTTTTAGGAGAAAGAGTCTAAGTTGCTTAGAGTCTAAGATTCTAAGTTTAAAAAAGGTTCACGTGCAAACGTTGAACCTTTTTTTGTAACTTTGGGATTGTAAATTAAGAATTATGTCTACAATAGAATTAAAAAACAAGATCATTGAGCAAATGGAACATTCCAATGATTTTATATTGAAGCAAATTTCAGATTTATTAGATAAATACGATCGTGAAATTATAGCATCTGATGCCTTGGGGCTTCCCTTGACTATTTCGCAATATAATGACAGAGTTGAAGAGGGTTTGACAGATTTGAAATATGGTAGAATAACGCCTCATGAAGAATTACTGAAAGAGATTGAAGTATGGAAAAATGAGCTTTAGGATTACCTGGACAGCAAGTGCAAAGCGTGATTTGCGTACAATTTTTGGGACTGTTTCTTATGTTAAATTTACTGAAATTGTAAAAGCTCCTTTAGATATTGTGTTTTCAGAACAATTTCAATTTGATGAATATCGTATAGATTGCAGAAGAATAATTGTTGGGAATTACAAATTGTTGTATCAATTAAACGATAACGTGATTACTGTAGTTAGGGTTTTCAATACGCTTCAAGATCCAATTAAGAGTTTGAAATAAAAAATAGTTACTTACAAATTTACAAAAGGTTCGCGTGAAAACGTCGAACCTTTTATGTTAATATTAGGAAATGTCAAACCAGAAAAGAAGAACTAATTTTTATCTTTGCTGTCAAAAAAACTTAGCAATTTAGTTTATCCGAATCTTAGGCACTAAAAAAAAATGAAATACACAACTTTACCGAATACCGATATAAAAGTTAGCAAAATATGTCTTGGTACCATGACTTTTGGTCAACAAAACACAGAATCTGAAGGGCACGCCCAGATGGATTATGCACTTGAGAAAGGCGTTAACTTTTTTGACACTGCCGAAATGTATTCGATTCCAGGAAAGCAGGAAACCTACGGAAGCACCGAAAGAATTATTGGCTCTTGGTTCAAGAAAACCGGAAAAAGAGACGAAGTGGTTCTAGCATCAAAGATTGCGGGTCCAAGTCCAATTTTCGGTTATATGCGCGAAAAATTAGATTTTTCACCAGCTAGTATTCAGTATGCATTAGACAATAGTTTACAACGTCTTCAAACCGATTATTTGGACCTTTATCAATTGCATTGGCCAGAACGAAAAACCAATTTTTTTGGACAAAGGGGTTTCAAAGTTCAAGACGATGCTTGGGAAGACAATATTCATGCTGTTTTGGAAGCCTTGGATGGTTTTGTAAAAGCAGGTAAAATCAAGCATATTGGAGTTTCCAATGAAAATCCTTGGGGAATGATGCGTTTTCTGGAAGAAAGTAAATACCATAATTTACCCAGAATTAAAACGATTCAAAATCCATATTCTTTGCTAAATCGCCTTTTCGAAAATGCTTCCGCCGAAGTTTGTCTTCGAGAAAATGTGGGATTATTGGCGTATTCACCTATGGCTTTTGGTGTTTTATCAGGTAAGTTTTTAACAGGCGAAAGTCATCCCAATGCACGATTGAGTTTGTTCCCCCAATATTCCAGATACAGTAGTGCTAAATGCACCGAGGCTACCCAATTATATCAAGAATTAGCTCATAAACACGGATTGACTTTGACGCAATTGGCTTTAGCATTTGTAGAGCAACAACCTTTTTTGACCAGTACGATTATTGGCGCTACAACAATGGAACAGCTCAAAGAAAATATCGACACCATTAATGTCACACTGACCGAAGATATTCTGAAAGAGATTGATGCTATCCAAGCCGTTATTCCAGATCCAGCACCTTAATAATGGAATAACCCTTTCAGAGTTTAAAACTTTGAAAGGGTTATTTTATAAAAAAAAAACATTTTTTGAGGATCTGTAAATTCCGCTAAATTCTATTTTAAACAGCATTCTATTTTGAACCATATAAGTCAAATAAGACAAATAAAACTAGCTTTTCAAATAGTGGTTTAAGTAAAAATAAGTGAAAAAAGTTTTGTATTTATTTAAATGGACTTAGTTTTTACTTAGCATTATTCAGCCTAAAAACTTACATGACTTATATGGTTTGAAAATTTATTTTAACAGATGCTGTTATTTATAGAATTAAGCTGTAAATTTTAAAAATCAAACTCTTCCTTCACCGCCATAGAGTCAATTACCGTTGTATCTTGAACTTTGATGTTCAATAACGAATGCGCTCGACCCGTTAATAGGATAGATTTAGACAAACCAATAGTGTCTTCAGGTACTAACAAACCACGGCGAAACATTAAATTTCTCAAGAAAGTCTGTTGTTTGGTTGCATAGGCTTTTTGCAACCCTTCCTGGTCAAATTGCCACATGAATTTTTTTGGTTTTGGGATAATTGTTGCCAAGTACAAACATTCGTTTACGTTCAAATCGGCTGGTTTTTTCTGGAAGTAGAATTCGGCAGCTTCACCAATTCCATATACGTTTGGTCCCCATTCGATAATATTAAAATAAACCTCCAGCATACGTTGCTTGCTCGTGATGTGATTGTTTTCGATGATGTACACCAACAGAATTTCTTCCAGTTTTCTTGACAAGGTTTTTTCGCGGGTAAGAAATACGTTTTTAACCAATTGCATGCTTATGGTACTCGCCCCACGAGAGAATTTTTTGGTGCGAATGTTTTTCAGAATCGACTGTTTGAAGGCTTCGTTTATAAAGCCGTGGTGTGACATAAAAGAAGGATCTTCAGATGTTAAAACGCATTTTTGCAAGTAAGGGGAAATTTGGTCCAAAGTCGTGTAATACGGATTGCTGGCACCTACAAAAACAGGGCGTTGTGGCACACCTTTGTCAATAGCGCGATATGTAAATTCGCCATTTAATTTGCCCAGGTCAATATTTCCGTATTTGTTTATTTTTAAATTTTGTTTGGTTATGTTACTCTTAAAAACAATGGTATTGGGTCTGTTTTTGTTGAACATAAAATCCAATTTATAATCAAAATCTCCAGTGGCTTCCATACCTTGGAAATGGGTAAATAAACCATCAGGGAGAGAAGAAATAAAGTCTTGCGCTTTCATTTTTGGAATAGCCACTTTGAGTTTATAAACCGTATCTTCTTCGGTATTGTAGGAAAGGTAAGGATGAAGTTTAATTTTGTTGAATTGAACGGTCGAACTGCTGTCAATAGAGATGAAATCCGAACCCAATAAGAAACGATAATCAAATCTCGCATTTTTGATGACAACATCTTTGTTGGCAATCCTTTTATGATTCATTTTCAAATTTGTAATCGAAGTATAACCGTCAAAGTGCAATTCGCCGCCACTCATGTCAATATTTTGAACATTGAATCGGATGGAATCAAAACTTGCTTTTAGGTTGTAACGCTCATCAAAATAAGGAACTTTAATCGCGCCAGTGTCAATATTAAAAAAACGTAGATCACCTTTTTTGTTTCTAGGATCGGCCATTCCATTGATTTTCCATCTTTGTGCAAAAGTATTGGTTTGAACGTCGATAGCCGATTCCAATTTGGTTTCAAATAAGGATAGTTTTTTGATGTTTACTGTTGCTTTTTTGCCATTATCATCGAGTTTGAATACTAGATTTTCAATATTCATGTCTGTTGGAACCAAATTAAGGACTTTGGAGATAATGCGATAGGCAAATTCGGCATAATCTCTTTTTTTAGTAGATCTCGGTTCGTTTTTGTCTTTTTTTAAGAAAGCGCCAAAGTTTTTTATTTTGCCTTTTTTGGTCAACTGAACATAACCGTTTTTTATTTCCAAGGTACCGAGTTGCACATCGCCGATTAGCAATCGCCATAAATTAACACTGGTTTTTATTTTTTGAATTTTAAAAATGGTATCCAGATTTTTCGGAGCCAAAGTAATTTCGTCCAATTCTATTCCCGAAACACCATCAAAAGAAGCTTTTTTTATGGCAAATTCGCTGTTGTATTCCAGTTTCATTGTGGTTGAAACTTTATCGATGGCTTGGTTTAACAATTCATTTCTAAATGCTAGAAAACCAATTAGGAGTACAACAATAACGATTCCAAGTATTTTGGAAGCCAATAGTAACTTTTGTTTGTTAGTTCTCATGTTTGAAATGGAAAAGTGATTCTTTTTTTAAAATAGTGTTTTATCCGAACAATTGGCTGGCCACGTCTTCGATTTTAGCCACCAATTGAATTTTTATACCCGTGTTTTTTAAGGCAATTTTATTGTATTTGGATACAAAAATAGTCGAAAATCCTAATTTTTCTGCTTCTTGAATGCGTTGATCTACTCGGTTCACAGGGCGAATTTCACCTGAAAGTCCCACTTCACCTGCAAAACAAAAGTCTTTATTGACAGGAATATCTTCATTAGACGATAAAATGGCGGCAACTACAGCCAAATCAATGGCAGGATCATCAACGGATATTCCTCCAGTTACGTTCAGAAAAACGTCTTTGGCTCCCAATCGGAAACCTGCTCTTTTTTCTAATACGGCCAAAATCATATTCAGTCTTTTGGCGTTGTAACCTGTTGTACTTCTCTGAGGAGTTCCGTAAACGGCTGTACTGACTAGTGATTGTATTTCGATCATCAAGGGACGCATGCCTTCGAGTGTAGTGGCAATTGCCGTTCCCGACAGTTCTTCGTCTTTGTGTGAAATTAGTATTTCGGAAGGATTAGATACTTCTCGTAAACCGCTACCCAACATTTCGTAGATTCCGATTTCGGCTGTTGAACCAAAACGGTTTTTTAGCGAGCGCAAAATACGATAAACATGGTTGCGATCACCTTCAAATTGTAACACTGTATCGACCATGTGTTCCAAAATTTTTGGCCCAGCTATAGTTCCGTCTTTGGTAATGTGACCAATTAAAATTACGGGAATATTGGTTTCTTTTGCAAATTTGATCAATTCAGCCGTAGTCTCCCTTATTTGAGAAATACTTCCCGCAGTAGATTCAATGTAATCGGTATGTAAGGTTTGAATCGAATCAATAATTACAATTTCGGGCTGAATGGCTTCAATTTGTTTGAAGATATTTTGTGTTTTGGTTTCGGTAAGAATATAGCAATTGTCTCCGTTTGGAGTGATGCGTTCCGCTCGCATCTTGATTTGCTTTTGGCTTTCTTCACCCGAAACGTATAAAGTTTTGTAGGGTAGTTTTAAAGATATTTGCAGCAAAAGCGTACTTTTTCCAATTCCTGGTTCACCACCCAAAAGAATTAAGGAGCCAGGCACAATTCCGCCACCCAAGACTCTGTTTAGTTCATTGTCGGTAGTGTCCAATCGGATTTCTTCAGCACTGTCAATTTCGTTAATTCGTAAAGGTTTTGGCGCTTTACTGGTAGATGAAGATTCTGATTTCCAAGCTACTTTTTCTTGTTTTTGAATAATTTCCTCAGCAATAGTATTCCATTCTTTGCAGGAATTGCACTGTCCTTGCCATTTGGCATATTGTGCGCCACAATTCTGGCAAAAAAAGGTTGTTTTTACTTTGGCCATTTTTATTGTTTTTTTTCTTCGGTAACAGGAGTTTCAGTTGCAGGAGTCTCTTCTGCAGGAACTTCTTTGGTTTCTTCGACTTGACCAACTTTGCCTTTAATTTTTGGTTTTTTTGCAAAGGTTTTTTTCAATTCTTCTGCTTTGGCAAACATCATATCTTTGGTCAGATCAGCAATTTCTTCTTTGTTAAATCCTGACATATAATAACGAACAGCTCTTGGATTATCGCCTTTGTATTCAAACATAGTTGCCAAAAAATAGTCGCCTAACATACTTTTTGGATAACTTTTGTCAGCAAGTATAGCCAAACCATCTAGCTCATTATAATCTTTGTTTTCTAAGATAGCTGCTTCAATTGCTTTAAAATCATTAATCCGAATGGTACTTTTTATTCCAAATGAATTTTCTATAATATCATATTTATTTTTTAAATAATCGACATAACCCTCTTTTAATGTGGCTATTTTAGTGGAGTATTCGTTTTTGGAAATCGGTTGAGCAGCTGCAAAAATTTGATATAAGGCAGTAGGAGCCGAATGTAATACTATCGAAAAATGAGATGTTTCTGAAAAATCCTCAAATTTGTAATTTAAATTAGGATTTTGAATGGCTTTAATTTTGGTGTCCATGATTTTGATTCTTTCCTGCATTTTTTTTTCGTCACCATCAGCAGTTGATAAGTAATAAAAAAGAGGAAGTTTGCTTGATGCTAAAAATTCAGGCAATTCATTTTCCATATTTACTGGTAATTCTGGACTTAAACTTATGTATGCATTGAATAAAGAATTGTCTTTGTAAAGAAAAAAGTTAGAGAAAGCCGCTGTGATATCATGTCCAGCAATGATTTTAAAATTGGTTGTTCTGTACTCCTTTTGTATATATGGAATAAGTTCTAGCGAAATAAAATCAAAAAAATCAACGCTTTTACCATCAGGCATTCCAGTGACTTCGTCTAAACCACAATCTATTGATCTTTGTTCATTTTGGGCTATACCTACTATAATTACTTCGGGTAAATCATCCCAATATGCGCCATATTTTAAAGTTCCCAAAAAAGGATTTAGTAAATAATCAGCATCTAAAACGAAAAGTAAAGGGTATTTTTTCGTTGGATTTTTTTCATAAGAAGCAGGAAGGGAAATGTATAGTTCTCTTTTCTCTTGAAGTTTGCCTGAATTATAACTTATAGTTTTTACCTGCGAATAACTTGTAATTGCGATAAGTCCTATTAAAAGTGATACTAGTTGTTTCATATGTAGATAATATTTGTTTTTTATAGGAATAGGGTATCGCCAGATCTTCATTGGTGTTTGCGACAACTTCTGTCATGGCGATTTTATACGAATTGATGTCAGTTATTTTTTAGCAGTAAATATACTTTTAAATTGTATACAGAATTTTTGGAAATTGATTTCGATTTTTTAAATTAAATTATGTCAAACTATTGTCGTTTTCATTAGGAAAAATAATCCAAGGCTTGAAAGTTTTTGCTTCTTCAAATTCTAATGTTGCGTACGAAATAATGATGATAATATCGTCTTTTTGTACTTTACGCGCAGCAGGTCCATTAAGTGTAATTATTCCTGAATTTTTTTCACCCACAATGGCATAGGTATCAAAACGTTCTCCATTATTTATATTTACAATAGAAACTTTTTCACCTTCTATTATATTGGAAGCTTCCAGTAATGCTTCGTCTATAGTGATGCTTCCGATATAGTTTAAGTCGGCTCCTGTAACTTTTACTCGGTGTATTTTTGATTTAACAACTTGAATGTGCATAGTGTTTAATTTAATGAAATGGTATCTATTAATCGAATGTTATTGATAAATACAGCTATGAATGCTCGATATTTTTTGTTTTTATTTTTTTTAATGCAAGTCGAAAGAGTAGCTTCATCTGCAATTTCAAAGTATTCTAAAGTAAAGGTTTTGTTCTTTTCCAATTCTTTTTTTACCCATGAATTGATTTTTTGAGCGCTATTATTTGTAAACATAGATTTTGCTTGGACAAGTATTTTGTATATAATACCAGCTTCTTCTCTTTGTTGCAAAGTTAAGCGTTCATTTCGAGAACTCATCGCTAAGTTGTTTGTCTCTCGAAAAATAGGGCATTCAATAATTTTCACCGGAATTTGGTTTTTTTCAACCAATTTTTTTATTATTTGTACTTGCTGAAAATCCTTCTCTCCAAAATAAGCCCTAGTAGGAGAAACTATTTCAAAAAGACGTTTTACAATGGTACCAACGCCGTCAAAATGTCCGGGTCTAAACTTTCCTTCCATTTTATTTTCTAGCCCATCAAAATCAAATGACTGTGATAAGGTATTTCCTTCATACATATCTTCAACAGTAGGAGCAAAGACGATTATGTCTGAATGGATATTGGAGATTTTTATAATATCTTCTTCTAGAGTTCGAGGATATTTTTCTAAGTCATCAGGATTGTTAAATTGTGTTGGATTTACAAAAATACTAACAACAGTTATGTCGTTTTCTTTAATAGATTCAAACATTAGGGACTGGTGACCTTTATGTAAAGCACCCATAGTTGGAACAAATCCAATTGTAGAATTTGTAGTCTTTATGGAGTTTAAATAGTCCATTAAAGCTGCTTTTCCATAGAAAATTTGCATAGTCGTTTTGTTTATATTAGGTGCAAACTTAATATTTTAGTCCATAACTGCATAAAATTTTGTAATTTTGCGTGGTTTTTATTGCCAATACTTAATCAATTTATACTATGAAAGATAAGAGGATATTATACGTATCATCTGAAGTTGTGCCTTATCTCGCTGAAAATGAGGTTTCATTAATGTCTTATGACGTACCAAAAATGATTAATGATCAAGGCGGGCAAATTAGAATTTTTATGCCAAGGTATGGAAATATAAACGAGAGAAGACATCAATTACATGAAGTAATTCGACTTTCTGGAATGAATTTAGTGGTGAATGATTTGGATATGCCACTGATTATAAAAGTTGCTTCTATTCCAAAGGAAAGAATTCAGGTTTATTTTATCGATAATGACGAATACTTTAAGCGAAAAGCCACTTTTGCCGATGAAGAAGGAATTATGTATCCTGATAATGATGAACGCGCTATCTTTTTTGCCAAAGGTGTTGTAGAAACGGTTAAAAAATTAAATTGGGTTCCAGATATTATCCACGTACACGGTTGGATGGCTTCTATGTTGCCGGTTTATATGAAACATTTTTACAAAAACGAAGCTTTATTTTCAGATACTAAAATTGTAACTTCTGTTTATAGTCAATCATTTGATGGGACTTTGGATGTTGAAATGATCAATAAAGTTAGATTTGATGGTGTTCCAGATGAAGCAATTACCGATTTGGAGATTCCAAATTATGAAAATATCATGAAAACTACCATCCTTAATTCTGATGCTGTTATAATTGCATCTGGAGGAGTGTCTTCAAGTTTAACAAAATATATAGAGTCTTCAAACAAACCTTTTTTAACTTTGAAATCTAAAGAAGAGTTTGCGGTAGCTTATACCGAGTTCTATAAAAATATGTTGTTATAAATAATTCATTTACGAATAAATATGCTTAAAAATTCCTTTTTTAAAATAATTCCTTTCCTTTTATTTAGTGCACTTTTAGTTTCCTGTGATAAAGAGTTTAGTGTTATCGGTGAAGATCTTATAGATAGTGATTCTTTTGGTATTACAAAAGAAGAGTTTCCAGTTGTTGCATATAATCAAAAATTAAATGCAATTCAGACCAATAACTTGGAAGTAAATGCTTTTGGTATTTATGTAAATCCTTCTTTTGGTACTACAAAAGCTAATTTTGTAACTCAATTAGCGTTAGCGTCGCCAGGTCCAACTATCGATAAAACTGCAACTGTAAAAAGTGTTGTGTTGACGGTACCTTATTTTTATGATAAAACTAAAACGGTTCTGGATAATTCAAATGGGAACAGTACTTATGTTTTGGATTCAATTTATGGGCTACCAGAAAAATCTAAGATGAAACTCAGTATCTATGAATCTGGTTATTTTATGAGGGATTTAGATCCTGCCGAGCAGTTTTTGAAGCCACAAAAATTTTATAATGATCAGTATGATGATTTTTATTCTCAAATAATTCCATTGAATAATGCACCTTACTATCTTAATGATGATAAAACGGATTTGTCACAAAATTTGGAGTTCTTTTTTGATCCTTCAGAACATAGGGTTACTACACAAGTTGATGGTAAGGATGTTGTCACGCGAACTCCTCCAGGTATGCAATTGAATTTGAATAATGCCTTTTTTCAGGAAAAATTATTCGGAGCATTAGGTGCGCCAGCGGGTTCATTAGCTACCAATGAAATTTTTAAAAATTATTTTAGAGGATTGTTTTTTAATATAGAAGCGGTAAATGGTAATGATGGAAATTTAGCGATGTTGAATTTTAAAGCTGGAAAGATTACCGTAACCTATTCAGAAACTATTGATTCAAAAGCTGTTGAAAAAACTTTGATATTGGAATTAAAAGGGAATACGGTTAGTTTGCTAGATGAAAGTAATAGTAATGCAAAGTATATCAGTGCAACCCTAAAATCTAATGTAGACGAAGTTAATGGAGATCCTAATCTTTATCTAAAAGGAGGGGCAGGTTCATTATCTGTTGTGAAATTGTTTGGAGATGTAGATAATTTTGGAGAAGATGGCGTTAGCGGCCTGAAAAATGGAGTGCCTGATAATTTGGATATAATGCGTACCAATAAATATCTTATTAATCAAGCTAATTTAGTTTTTCATTTAAATACAACCGAAATGGGTTCCAGTTTTGTGCCGCAGAGAATTTATTTATATGATTATACGAACAATCAGGTGTTATCGGATTATTATGAAAGTACCACGGTTTCTTCAAACACTAAATATAATAAATACATTTTTGGAGGTATACTTGCTAAAGAAACGGCAGCCAATGGTGGCGGTTCTTATTATAAATTGAGAATTACAAATCACATACGAAATCTTGTTAAATATAAAGATTCTACCAATGTAAAGTTGGGACTTGTAATTACAGAGGATATAAATAAATCCAGTTTTTATGCATTAAAAGATAAAAATGGTAGTCCATTATTTGCACCAATGGCTTCTGTGATGAATCCGCTAGGAGTTATTCTATATGGTAATAATTTGCCAATAGATGATAAAAAAAGATTGAAATTCGAAATTTATTATACAAAACCTAATTAAAATATAGTATGTGCGGAATAGTTGGATATATTGGTTATAGAGAAGCTTATCCTATTGTTATAAAAGGATTAAAAAGGTTGGAATATCGCGGATATGACAGTGCGGGTGTAATGTTGTATGATGGTGAAAACATAAAGTTGTCTAAAACTAAAGGAAAAGTTTCGGATCTTGAAGCAAAAGCAGAGAAAGAAATTACTACAAACGGAACAATTGGAATTGGACATACACGTTGGGCGACTCATGGTGTGCCGAATGATGTCAATTCTCATCCTCATGTTTCTAATTCCGGTGACTTAGTAATTATTCATAATGGAATCATCGAAAATTATGCTCCTTTAAAAGTAGAGTTAATAAATAGAGGGTATGTTTTTACGTCTGATACTGATTCTGAAGTTTTGATCAATCTAATTGAAGAAGTTCAAAAAAAGGAAAAATTAAAATTAGGTAAAGCAGTTCAAGTAGCTTTAAATCAAGTAGTAGGTGCGTATGCAATTGCCGTATTTGATAAAAAAAACCCAAATGAAATTGTTGCTGCACGTTTAGGGAGTCCTTTGGCTATTGGTATAGGTGAAGGAGAGTATTTTATAGCCTCTGATGCTTCACCATTTATTGAATATACTTCAAATGCGGTTTATCTTGAAGATGGTGAAATGGCTAATATCAGACTTCATAGACCGATGAAGGTTCGTAAAATTAAAGATGATACTATTGTTGATCCTTATATTCAAGAGCTTCAAATGAATTTGGAACAAATTGAAAAAGGGGGTTACGATCACTTTATGTTAAAAGAAATCTACGAGCAACCAAGTGTAATAAAAGATACTTACAGAGGAAGATTACATGCCAATGAAGGAATTGTTCAATTAGCAGGTGTTGAAGATAATCTTGAGAAGTTTTTGAATGCAGATCGTATAATTATTATTGCTTGCGGAACGTCATGGCATGCTGGTCTGGTTGCCGAATATGTTATTGAAGAGTTTGCTCGAATCCCTGTTGAAGTAGAATATGCTTCTGAATTTAGATATAGAAACCCAATAATTAATAGTAAGGATGTTGTTATTGCTATTTCTCAATCTGGTGAAACAGCTGATACAATGGCAGCTATTAAATTAGCAAAAGAGCACGGTGCTTTTGTTTTTGGTGTTTGTAACGTAGTAGGTTCTTCTATTTCAAGAGAATCTCATGCGGGTGCTTATACACATGCTGGACCAGAGATAGGTGTGGCTTCTACAAAAGCTTTTACTACTCAAATTACGGTGTTAACAATGATTGCGCTTCGTTTGGCTCAAGCCAAAGGAACTTTATCTAAGTCGGATTTCCATATGTATTTACAAGAATTAGAAATAATTCCTGAAAAAGTTAAAGAAGCTTTAGAGACTAATGATAAAGCAAAAGAAATTGCCGCTATATTTAAAGATGCTCCAAATTGTTTGTATTTAGGGCGTGGTTATAATTTTCCAGTTGCATTAGAAGGAGCTTTAAAACTTAAAGAGATTTCATATATTCATGCTGAAGGTTATCCTGCTGCCGAAATGAAACACGGTCCAATTGCATTAATTGATGAATTAATGCCAGTAATTGTAATTGCACCAAAACAAGGGCATTATGACAAAATAGTAAGTAATATACAAGAAATTAAATCAAGAAGCGGTAAAATTATTGCTGTTGTTACCAAAGGAGATACTCAAGTTCGTGAATTAGCGGATTATGTAATTGAGATTCCCGAAACATCAGATGCACTATCTCCATTGATTACAACAATTCCTTTGCAATTATTATCTTATCATATAGCTGTTATGAGAGGTTGTAATGTTGATCAACCTCGAAATTTAGCAAAATCGGTAACTGTTGAATAGTTAATTTATTTAAAATTTTAAAAAAGGCGAGATTTATTTCTCGCCTTTTTTTGTTTTTTACTTTTTACGAAATCGATGTAAATTTTATGATAAATTTAATAGAATTGCTAAATTATTATGTATGCATAGTATTTAATATGTATATCGCATTATATTATTATTAAAAGTGTAAAAAGTAAAAATATGAAATTGTTATTTAATTGATGTAAACGTTAATAATAATAACAAATATTTTAAATAAAACTATTGATAATTAAAAAATATATGTAATTTGGCGCCATTAACCAACAAAAATTAGAGAAATGAGATTGTATTTACTTTTTTTAACATTGTTCTTTTGTAGCATATCTTTTGCGCAAAATTCTATCAAAGGTGTTGTAACTGATGAGAATAATCAACCCATCCCAGGAGCAAATGTTTCGATTGCTGGATCAAAGGAAGGAACTATTACGGATTATGATGGTTCTTTTGTTTTGGTCACAAATCAAACGCTTCCATTTTCAATTGAAGTTACCGCCCTAGGGTATTTGTCTTCTTCGTTAAAGATAGAAACGGTATCTCAAAAAGTTAGGGTTAAAATTAATTCGGAAGAAACAAAATTAAATGAAATTGTTGTTTCTGCTTCTAGAGCTCCTGAACGTGTGCTTCAATCTCCTGTTACGATTGAGAGAATGGGAATTGCACAAGTAAAAAGTACTACTGCTCCAACATTCTATGATGGTCTTGAGAATTTAAAAGAAGTACAATTCAATACGAGTAGTATTTCGTTCAAAACGGTTAATACCAGAGGTTTTGCTGCCGTAGGAAATACTCGTTTTATGCAATTGGTAGATGGAATGGATAATTCTTCTCCTGCATTGAACTTTGTTTTGGGAAATTTAATTGGGCTTTCTGATATTGATGTAGCTAGTGTAGAACTTTTGCCTGGAGCATCGTCTGCCTTGTATGGTGCTAATGCTTTCAATGGAATTTTATTCATGAATAGTAAAAGTCCTTTTACGAATCAAGGGATTAGTACTTATGTAAAATACGGTCAAACTTCTCAAGATGTGGCGGGAACCAATGATTATTTTGACATGGGGCTTAGAGCCGCTACAGCTTTTAGTAAACATTTTGCAGTGAAAGCTAATTTTAACTATATGAAAGCTACAGAATGGATCGCTGATGATAGAAGAAGTATGACTGGCGGAACTATAGGCCATGAAACAAATCAAAATTATGATGGTTTAAATATTTATGGCGATGAGGTGACTACTTTTATTACTAATGTAGGGCAAGTAAGTAGAACAGGATACCGTGAAAAAGATTTGAATGATAATAAAGTAAACAGTGTAAAAGCCGATTTCTCTATGCATTTCAAACCATGGGAAAATGACACTGAATTTATTCTTCAATACAAATTAGGATTAGGGAATACGATCTATCAAGGAGCGAATAGATACGCTTTGAATGATTTCTTTATGAGTCAAATTAAATTTGAAGTAAAAGGGAAAAACTTTTTTGCAAGAGCCTATCGTTCTGCTGAAGATGCTGGAAATTCTTATGATATGCGTTTTGCAGGTTGGAATGTTCAAAGAGCTGCTAAATCGGATACGGAATGGTTTACTAATTATGCTACTGCGTTTCAGTATTCTGGTGCAGTATTAGGTACAGATGCAACTTTATCTGCATTAAATGCTAGAAACTATGCCGATTATAATATTAAGCCTGTAGGATTAGAGACTTTTTTACCTACTCCTACTGGTAAACCAAGATTTGAGCCAGGTTCTTCTGAATTTAATGCTGCTTTAAATGCGGTTAAAAGTGATCCAGACTTTACAAAAGGTTCGAAATTTACAGATCAATCGAAAATTTATCATGCGGATGTAAACTATAATTTTAAAGATTTAATGAAGTTTGCTGAAATTCAGGTAGGTGGTTCTGCTCGTCAATACGAAATGAATTCTAGTGGTTCTATTTTTACCGATTATGATGGTCCAATTCGTTATAATGAATATGGTATTTATACTCAAGCGTCTAAATTGCTTTTGGAAGATCGTTTAAAGTTGGTTGCTTCTATTCGTTACGACAAAAGTCAAAATTTTGATGGAAATATTTCTCCTAGGATTTCTGCAGTTTATTCGGCTGGGGCTAAAAAAACACACAATTTTAGAGTTTCTTACCAAACAGGTTTTAGAAATCCTACTACACAAGATCAATATATTGGACTTGATTTAGGACCATTTGCTTTAATTGGTTCTGCGCCGGAAAATTTAGTTCGTTATTCTGAAATTAGAGATATAAGTGCGGCAGGTCAAGCGGCCTATACAGCTATAGGAAAACCTACTGCAACTGTTATTATGGATGGAACAAATGCTTACAATAAATCTTATACCTTAACTTCGGTACAAGAATTTGGTAAAGAGTTGGCTAAGAATCCATCGGATGTGGCTGGAGCTGCTGCTAAATTAAAATCGGCAAACGTAAATTTAGTTCGTCCTGAAGAAGTGAAAGCTTATGAATTAGGGTATAGAACAATATTAAATAATGACTTATCAGTGGATATCAATGGGTATTACAATCAATACAATCATTTCTTGAATACATCAAGAGTGGCTGGTGTGTATTATGGTGATGTGAATGCTGCTTTTGTTGCAACTGACCCTATAAGTCCAGTTTATGCTTTGGTTAGAGGAGATAGAAGGATTTACCAAGTATATTCAAATACTTCTGCAGATGTGGCTTCTTTAGGTTTTGGTGCAGGTTTGTCTAAAAAGGTATATAAAGACTTTGAGTTAGGGGTGAATTATAATTATTCTCAATTGGATTTTGATCAATCACAAGATCCTGGATTTGTAACTGGATTTAATACTCCGAAACACAGGGTTAAAGCTTCTTTAGGGAATACAAGATTATTTAAAAATTTTGGATTCAATACCAATGTAAGATGGAATTCTGAGTATTTATGGCAATCCTCTTTTGCTGATGGTATGATTCCTTCGGCCACTGTAGTTGATGCTCAAATCAATTATGCTGTTCCAACCTGTAAATTATTATTCAAAGTTGGGGCTACAAACATTGGAGGTAAAGATTATATTCAAGTAATTGGAGCTGGTTCAATTGGGCAACAGTGGTTTGCTTCAATGACAATTAATCCATAATTAAATTAGACAAGACAAAAACTTAAAAATATAGAATATGATAAAAAATTTCAAATGGCTACTATTAGCTTCTTTAAGCTTTGTAGCATGTAATAATGATGATGAAGTAGTTACAGACGTTCCTATAACTGCGGGTTCAGCAGACTTCTCTAAATATGTGGCTTTGGGAGACTCTTTCGCAGCAGGGTTTAGTGATGGTGCACTTTTTATAAAAGGACAAGAAAATTCATATCCTAATATTCTAGCTGGACAATTTGCTCAAGCAGGTGGAGGAGTGTTTACTACGCCATTAATGGCTGATAATGTTGGTGGTTTTGCTGGATCAGCAATATATACACCTAGATTGTATTTTAACGGTTCAGGACCAGCTTCGGTTGCAATGCCTCCTTATAGTCAAGTTGCCACAACAAGTCAATCTGCACATCTGTCGGGATCTTTCAACAACATGGGGATTCCAGGGGCAAAAAGTTTTCACTTACTAGCTGCGGGATATGGTAGTGTAGCTGGAAACCCTTATTTTGCAAGATTTGCTAGCGCACCAATGGCAACAGTTATAGACGATGCAGTAGCTCAATCACCAACTTTCTTTTCTTTGTGGATTGGCGGAAATGATGAATTAGGCTATGCTACTGCTGGAGGTGATCCAACAGTAAACCCATTAACGCCTACGGCAACTTTTGATGCTACTTACAATACACTAGCTAGTCAACTTGCTACTGGAGGTAGAAAAGGAGTAGTTGCTAATTTGCCTTATGTAACAACTTTACCATATTTTTACGTTATTAAATATAACCAATTAAAACAAAGCGACTTAACGGTTTCTGGGGTTAATCAAGTAAGTGTTTTAAATGCACAATTATACGGTCCGCTACACAATGCACTTGCTTATTTAGGACAGGGTAGTAGAATTAATTTATTATCAACTACAGGTAATAATCCAATGTTAATGATTGATGAAAACTTAACAGATTTATCAACATCTTTAACAGCTGTATTAGTAGGTGGAGGTCTTGATGTTCCTACAGCAACTGCTTTAGGTCAAGTTTTTGGAAAAGCAAGACAGACAATTCCAACAGATTTAATTTGTTTAGGAGCTTCTCAAAGAATAGGAAAGGTGCCTTCTATGATTCTTGATGGCGTAACTTCACCGAGTCCTTTATTAAGTCAATTAGGGGTTACGTTCCCGTTGCCTGATCGCTATGTTTTACTCCCAACAGAAGTTGCAGAAATTAAGGTTGCAACAGATGCTTACAATGTAACAATTAAAGCTGCAGCTGATGCAAACGGATTAGCTTTTGTTGATGCTAAAGCAATCATGGATCAATTAGTAAGTGGAGGAATTCGTTTTGGTAATTATCACATGTCTGCAACTTATGTAACTGGTGGTGCTTTCTCTTTAGATGGAGTACATCCATCTGCAAGAGGATATGCGCTTATTGCTAATAAATTTGCAGAAGCGATTAATGCTAAATACGGTTCTACACTTAGACCAGTAGATTTAGGAAATTATCAAATTCAATATCCAGCTTCTTTATAATAAAGAGCAAATAGACATCAAAACCATCAACGAAAGTTGGTGGTTTTTTGTTTTAAATGAAACACTTTAAAAACAGTTTTTAAAAAGATATTAAAAAACATAAAAAAATATTGATTTTATATTTTAAAAAATTATCTTTGCACTCTGAAAAAAGTATCCAGTCGAGCGATTTCGATGGGCTGTATTTCATAAACCTAAATAGCTATTTAATAAACACATAAGTAATGTCAAAAGTAATAGGAAAAGTTGCCCAAATCATTGGACCAGTAGTCGATGTAGTTTTCAACGGAAAAGATGTTGAACTTCCGAAAATTTATGATTCATTAGAAATCACAAGAAAGGATGGTACGTTATTAGTACTTGAAGTACAATCTCACATTGGTGAAAACACGGTGCGTACCATTTCGATGGACTCAACAGATGGTTTGAGTAGAGGTTATGAAGTGGTTGGAACAGGAAATCCTATCCAAATGCCAATTGGTGCCGATGTTTACGGTCGTTTGTTTAACGTAATTGGTGATGCTATTGACGGTTTGCCTGCTTTACCAAAAACAGGTGAAAACGGAACTTCAATTCACAAGCAAGCTCCAAAATTTGAAGATTTATCTACCTCTTCTGAAGTTTTATTTACAGGTATTAAAGTAATCGATTTAATTGAGCCTTACTCAAAAGGGGGTAAAATTGGATTGTTTGGTGGTGCTGGTGTTGGTAAAACAGTATTGATTCAGGAGTTGATTAACAATATTGCAAAAGGTCACGGTGGACTTTCTGTATTCGCAGGAGTAGGGGAAAGAACACGTGAAGGGAATGACTTACTTCGTGAGATGTTGGAGTCAGGAATTATAAAATACGGTGAGGAATTCATGCACTCTATGGAAAATGGAGGATGGGATTTGTCTAAAGTAGATATGCCAGGAATGAGAGAGTCTAAAGCTACTTTCGTTTTCGGACAAATGAATGAGCCTCCAGGAGCTCGTGCTCGTGTAGCACTTTCTGGATTGTCTATCGCTGAATATTTCCGTGATGGAGCAGGTTCTGATCAAGGAAAAGACGTATTGTTCTTTGTTGATAATATCTTCCGTTTTACACAAGCAGGTTCTGAGGTTTCGGCTCTTTTAGGTCGTATGCCTTCTGCGGTAGGTTACCAACCAACATTGGCAACTGAAATGGGTGCGATGCAAGAGCGTATTACTTCTACAAACAAAGGTTCTATTACATCTGTACAAGCGGTTTACGTTCCTGCGGATGATTTAACAGATCCAGCGCCAGCAACAACGTTTGCTCACCTTGATGCTACTACTGTATTGTCTCGTAAAATTGCGGAGTTAGGTATTTATCCTGCGGTGGATCCTTTGGATTCTACTTCAAGAATTTTAGCTCCACATATTATTGGTGATGAGCATTATGATTGTGCACAAAGAGTAAAAGAGATTCTTCAAAAATACAAACAATTGCAAGATATTATTGCGATTCTAGGTATGGAAGAGTTATCTGAAGATGATAAGTTAGCGGTTTCAAGAGCTAGACGTGTACAACGTTTCTTATCTCAACCTTTCCACGTTGCAGAGCAATTTACAGGTTTGAAAGGTGTGTTAGTAGACATCAAAGATACTATCAAAGGATTTAATATGATTATTGACGGTGAATTAGATCACTTGCCAGAATCAGCTTTCAACCTTAAAGGTACAATTGAAGAAGCTATCGAGGCTGGAGAAAAAATGTTGGCAGAAGCTTAATAAAGTTGGAAGTCAGAAGTTAGAAGTTAGAAGTAAATTCTTCATCTTCCATCTTTCATTTTCCATCTTCTAACTATAAAAAATATGTTATTAGAAATAGTATCACCAGAAGCGAAATTATTTTCAGGAGAAATCACTTCTATTTCTGTTCCAGGAGTAGACGGTCGTTTTCAAATGTTGAATAACCACGCGCCAATAGTTTCTTTATTGCAAAAAGGAACCGTTAATATCACTGCTCCTAGCTTTGATTTAAACGAAGAAACTGCCAGTTTATTTACCAAAGTAAATGATCAAAATTATACTTTAGAAATTGCCTCAGGTACTCTGGAGTTAAAAGATAATAAAGTAATTGTTTTAGCTGACTAAGACAATTTAGTTTTAAAAAAAATGCCTGGCTCTTGTCAGGCATTTTTATTTTGAGCAAATAGATTATATAAGATCATTAGGTAAAAAAAATATTTTCTTAAATTTGCTTTTATGAATTTTCCCAAAAACCTTGCCGTTAAACTCGAAATCCGCAAACAAAATAAATCATTAAGGATTCTTCCTCAACCTAATGATTTAATCGATTTTGCTTCAAATGATTATATTGGTTTATCTAAATCTGAGGTAATTTTCAACGAGACCCATCAACTTTTTTTGGATCGAAATATAAAAAGTAACGGAGCCACGGGTTCGCGTTTGCTCTCCGGAAACCACTCTTTATATACCGAAACAGAACACAAAATTGCCCAATTCCATCAATCAGAAACTGCTTTACTGTTCAATTCGGGTTATGATGCCAATGTTGGTTTCTTTGGCACTGTTCCTCAAAAAGGGGATCTCATTTTGTATGATGAACTTTGTCACGCTTCGATTCGAGATGGCATACAATTATCGATTGCCAAAGCCTATAAATTCAAACACAATGATTTTGAGGATTTGGAGTTGCTAATTCAACGAAATCCTAACACTTTAATCTATATTGTGACTGAATCTGTTTTTTCTATGGATGGCGATTGTCCCAACATGGAGGAATTGATTGCTGTTTCTGAAAAGTACAACTGTTATCTAGTGGTGGACGAAGCTCATGCTTTGGGTGTTTTTGGAGAAAAAGGAGAAGGATTGATTCAAAGTTTGAAATTACAGGATAAGGTTTTTGCTAGAATTATGACTTTTGGAAAAGGCTTGGGCTGTCATGGAGCAGTTGTTTTGGGTTCGAATGAGTTACAGTCCTATCTCGTGAATTTTGCTCGAAGTTTTATTTATACCACAGGACTTTCTCCACATTCTGTTGCAACTATTTTAATGGGCTACCATCATTTAGAAACCGATAAAAATGCAATTGAATCGCTTAGAGAGAATATTGTTTTTTTCAATCAGGTAAAAATAATGTTGTATTTGAATCCGTTGTTTGTTCGCAGTAAATCGGCTATTCAAAGTGTGATTATTCCAGGAAATGAAAAGGTAAAAAGTATTGCGAGTTTGCTACAACAAAATGGTTTTGATGTAAAAGCCATACTTTCGCCAACTGTTCCCGAAGGACAGGAACGATTGCGGTTTTGCTTGCACAGTTTTAATAGCAAAGAAGAAATTACCAAAGTCTTGACGTTATTGAGTAGCTTTGTTTTTTAGAAATAAATTTAAAAATATAACTCTAAGGTTCTCAAAGTGAAAAACGCAAAGGTGTACAAAGAAATTTTTGAATGTAGATCTTGGTGTTGCTTCTTTTAACTTTGCGAATCTTTGCGAAATAAAAATATATGAAACTATTTATTACAGGAATTTCTACCGATGTAGGTAAAACAATTGCTTCTGCCATTATAGTAGAAGCTTTAGAAGCTGATTACTGGAAACCTATACAAGCTGGTGATGTTGATCATTCTGATAGTCATAAGATCAAGTCGTTTGTCTCTAATGTTACAACGGTAATTCACCCCAATAGCTATTTGCTCAACACGCCAGCAAGTCCACATCTTGCTGCTGAAATTGATGGAATTTCTATTGATTTAGAAAATATAATAGAGCCAGATACGAATAATCATCTTGTTATAGAAGGAGCAGGGGGTATTTTTGTACCATTGAATGAAGCGGATTGTGTCATTGATTTGATTCGATCAGATTATAAAGTTATTTTGGTGTCAAGACATTATTTAGGGAGTATTAATCATACGTTGCTTACTATTGAATCCTTGCTTAATCGTAAAATAGCGATTGCTGGAATTATTTTTTCTGGGGATGAAAATAAATCAACCGAATCTGTAATTTTGAATAAAACCGGGATTAAATGTATTGGAAGAATCGAGCAAGAACCGTACTTTGACCAAATTGTAATCAAAGAATATGCAGATCGGTTTCGAGAAAAATTATTGAATTTATAATTATGAGTACTACAAATAGTTTCCCTTTGGGGGCTAGGGGGCTAATCGAAAGAGACAGCCAATATCTTTGGCACCCTTATACACAGCACAAAACGGCAGCACTTCCTATTGCTATAACGAAAGGGGAAGGGGCTTTGCTTTGGGATGAAAATCAAAAAGAATATATTGATGCCATCGCTTCTTGGTGGGTCAATCCTTATGGACATTCCAATAAATTCATTGCCGATGCGATTTACAAGCAATTGACAACTTTAGAACACGTTTTGTTTGGCGGATTTACTCATGAACCTGCCATTGTTTTGGCCGAAAGGCTGATGGCTATTTTGCCTGATAATCAAAAGAAAGTTTTTTTCTCTGATAATGGCTCGACATCTGTTGAAGTTGCCATCAAAGTGGCTTTGCAGTATTTCTATAATAAAGGCGAAAAGAGAACGACGATTATTGCTTTTGAAAATGCTTTTCACGGTGACACTTTTGCGGCGATGGCTGCCAGTGGAATATCGTTTTATACACAGGCATTTCAAGGAATGTTTATCGATGTGGTTCGGATTCCGGTTCCTGTAATAGGAAAGGAACAAATTAGTTTTGATGCGTTGCTTGAAGTCATTAAAAACAATAATTGTGCTGGTTTTATTTTTGAACCTTTAGTGCAAGGTGCTGCTGGTATGGTGATGTATGAACCTGAAGCTTTGGATCAATTGCTTCAAATTTGTCTAGAAAATAATATTCTGACAATTGCAGATGAAGTGATGACGGGATTTGGAAAAACGGGAAAAATGTTTGCCTGTGATTATTTGACACAAAAACCAGATATGATTTGTTTGTCCAAAGCGTTGACTGGAGGAACCATTCCTATGGCGATAACGACTTTTACTTCAGCTCTTTTTGACGCTTTTTATGATGACGATATCAATAAAGCACTTTTTCATGGCCATACTTTTACGGCAAATCCTACGGGTTGTGCGGCGGCTTTGGCTAGTATGACTTTGTTGGAAACGGATGTTATGCAAAATAATTTAGTTCGCATAAATAAAAGGCATTTGGAATTTAAAATGCGAATTGAAAATCACCCAATGGTTACTGCGACTCGAGTGTTAGGAGTTATTTTTGCTTTAGAAATAAAAACAGAATCTTCAGCAAGTTATTATGGGACTTTACGCAACAAACTCTATGATTTTTTTATTGCAAATGGTGTGATTTTGCGTCCTGTTGGGAATATTGTCTATATTTTGCCTCCTTATGTAATTACCGATGCACAATTGCAAAAAGTGTACGAAGTAGTCGAAAGCGCTTTGGAAATAGTATAAAGTCATTTAGCAAAGATCGACAAGGGAGTCACAATGGATTATAATTTTATAATTGTAACAATTTGTTTCTTTCTGTTGTTATAAAATTGCAATCCATTGTGGACTTTGTGTAAAACTTTGCGACCTTTGCGGCTAAATCAGAACAGAATATTTTGTCGCAAATTATCTCCATAACAGCCATATCTTCCATTTCATCATTAGGAAATTCGTCCGATACGATTTGGGAAAATTATCTTTCGGAAAATCCTTGTTTCTCAAAACAATTTTTGGATCATAACAATACGTATGTTGCTGCTCTTGACAGTAATTCGGAAGCAGAAGTTGAACTATTAAGGCAATCCGATATAAAATACAAGTCGTTGGACAAATCGGTTTTGTATGCAATGGTTGCTTCGCGTTCTGCCATAGAGAAAGCAGGTTGGTCAAAAGACGCTGTTTTTGGAATTAATATTGGTTCTTCTCGTGGTGCAACCGATTTATTCGAAAAGCATTTTCAGGAGTATTTAGAAACGGGTAAAGCTCAAACTTTAGCTTCGCCAACAACTACCTTAGGAAATATTTCTTCTTGGGTGGCACATGATTTGCAAAGTACAGGGCCTGAAATTTCACATTCTATCACATGTTCAACAGCTTTGCATGCAATACTTAATGGAGTGGCATGGTTGAGAGCGGGTATGGCTGATAAATTTTTGGTAGGTGGGAGTGAAGCGCCTTTGACCGATTTTACAATTGGACAAATGCGGGCGTTGAAAATTTATTCTAAAAGTGAAGAACAATATCCGAATCGTGCTTTGGATTTGGATAAAAAACAAAATACTATGATTTTGGGTGAAGGCGCTGGAGTGTGTTGCCTCGAAATTGGGAAAAAAGAAAATGCACTGGCTTATATTGAGGGTATTGGTTATGCAACAGAAATTTTGGAGCATAATATTTCGATTTCGGCAGAAGCTACGTGTTTTCAGAAATCGATGAAAATGGCTTTGGAAAATACAGCAATTTCAGAAGTAGATGCGATCGTAATGCATGCTCCTGGAACTATAAAAGGTGATTTAACCGAGTTTAGAGCCATTGAGAAAGTCTTCGGTGATAGGTTGCCATTATTGACTACCAATAAATGGAAAATTGGACATACTTTTGGAGCTTCGGGTATTTTGAGTATGGAAATGGCCATTTTGATGATGCAAAAGAATCAGTTTATTGGGGTGCCTTTTCTTGATGATTCTAATCCTTTCAGAGTTCAAAACTCTAAAAGGGTAATCAAAAAGGTATTAGTCAATGCCGTTGGTTTTGGAGGAAATGCAGTGAGTGTGCTTTTGAGTTTGTAAGAAGAGGGTTATAGCGCAAAGATTCACGAAGGTTTCGCAGAGAAACACAAAAACCATTAAGAAATTAAGATTTATTAAGCATTGAGTCTGAATGAATCTTAATTTCTTAATGGTTTAAATAGGGTTGCTGTTTTTTTTTGTGCTTCTTCGCGCTTTTTCTTTGTGAATCTTTGCGAAATTGAATCTTTTTAATCGGTATTCCCATTCTCCAACTCCCGTACTTTATCATAAATCAAGTTACTCTCAAAACCACGGCGTAGCATATAATCGCAAAATTTCTTTCGCTTTTTGAGGGCATTAGTTTCTGAAATGGATTTCCAATTTCTTTCGGCTAGGTTCTCAAATGTTTCCAAATATTCTTCAGGTGTAATTTCTTTTAATGCCAAGTTAATCAGGGTTTTATTGATTTTTCGCATCTTCAATTCATTGGTAATCCTTATTTTTCCCCAATGTTTGATGCGGTGTTTTCCTCTTGCAAAACTACAGGCAAATCGAGCTTCGTTCAGAAAATTGTGTTCAATAAGATGTACAATAACTTCGTCTATTTCATTTTGGTCCAATTTCATACTCCATAATTTCGAAACCACTTCTTCGTGACACCGTTCTTGATAAGCACAAAAATGCTCTATTTTTAATTTTGCTTCTTTGAGGGAATAGACTTCTTTCATCAAAAGGGGGATTATCGTATAATTGTTTTGACAAATGTATGATTTTGGTAAGAATGTATTTTGCTTTTTTATTATTCTAAAATAATAAGTGTTTGGTTCTTGAACTTACTTGTTGAAAATTTTGGAGTTTTTTTTTATCATAAAGTTATATAATATTTCAAAAAAAAACGGAATAATTTGAAAAGTTACCATATTTTGGTAACTTAGCTAAAAAAAATTATGGGACGAAATACTTCTATATCGCTCGGTAATCATTTCGAAAGTTTTATCGAACACAGTGTAAATGATGGGAGATTCAATAACGCAAGCGAAGTTGTCAGAGCTGGTCTTCGTCTTTTAGAAGATGAGGAAAATAAAATTGTAGCTTTAAGAAAAGCGATTAAAGATGGAATTGAAAGTGGTCGGGCAGTAGATTTTGATGCTAAAAAACATCTTAACGTTTTAAAAGCAAGAAAAATATCAAATGGCTAAATATTATTTAACATATAAAGCTGTTGATGACTTAACTGAAATTTGGGATTATACAATCGAAACTTGGTCTGAAATGCAAGCTGAAAAGTATTATGATTTACTTATGGCATCATGTGATGATCTAGCAAATAACCCGGAACTTGGTAGAAACTATGATATAGTTACGAAAGGAATTTTAGGTATTAAATCAGGTGAACATATTATCTTCTACTCAATTATATCAATGAACGAAATAGAAATCGCAAGAATTCTTGATGGAATGATGGATTTAAAAAGTAGACTATAAGGAATCTTACATAACCTCCGTTTGGCAATATAGCGGGTTTAGGCTTAATTTAAAGACAGTTTTGTACTTGTAAAATTAGTCATTAAACGAGATTCCGCAATAGGAAAAATTTCAAAAAGAGTCGCAAAGGATTCGAAAAGACGCACAAAGTGAAATCGAATTCTTTGAATGGAGCTTAAAAAATTTTGAGATTCTTTGCGAATTCTTCGTGTGACTCTGCGTAATAATGTCTAATGCTGAATTTGGGATTAACCGAAAGTTTAGGCTTCCTTAATCCGCCATATCGTCAAGCGGCCAAATGTTATAGATTCTTTCAGTTTAAAAAGGAGTTGTTTATTTTAAAATAAAACACGTTTTGTGGTAAAAGTTAGAAATTAATTTTTTGGGTTGCTTTATTTTAAATGGAGATTTTTTATTAGAAATGAATCGAGTATAAGTAATCAGGATTCCCTTTTTTTAAATCAAAACATGGTATTTCAATGTTTTAATACAGTAAATAGAAAGAGTTCTATAGTTTAAGTAGGTTTTTTATTCAATTCAATTTTTGGATTGTTTTTTAAATAGTTTTATTTCAAACAGTTAATCAATTTTTAATATTGGTATATGGATTGAATTTTTAAATATAAAAATACTACAAAATATTTTCAAAACAGTTATTTAACTAAATATTACCGCTTTTATCGAAGGTATTATTTTATTGGTAAATTTAAATGATTAATTTTGGCACGTATTTTTACGTGGTTTTGCCTTTGTAAAACTAATTTGATCACAAAAAGTTTTTTTTAAACTATATAGTTGCTATATAATTTGGGAAAAACCTTTTTTTTAGTGATTTAGACACTATACCCCAAAATATTATGAATAGATTTTTACTTTTATTTACTGCTTTTTTTTCTTCTCTGTATGCTAAATTTAAAGAAATAGTTTTCTTTTTTTTACAGGTTAAAAATCACTATAAAATATTGGATAATCTAGTAAATAAAAATACTGCTTCATTGAAGTTAGTAGTTATTTTATTTTTACTATTTTTTGTTCAATTGCATGGTTATAGTCAATGTTCTTTTGGCGGTTCTCAGTCTGGAAGCACAAGTAATATTTGTTATAATACAGAATTTAGTAACAATGTTTTTGGATCAGTTCAATTTACGGGTGTAGGGGTAGGAAACTACGTCGCCGTGAAAGTGATAAGTGGACTTAAATATAACATCATTGCATCTGGGAATCCCGGTTTTACAAAAAGGATAACACTTTTTAATGCAAGTAATACTGCTACAAATGTTGGGACAGCCTCTGGCTCCGGTAATAATGATGCTACGGTTTCACCCTGGACAGCAACTTTTACTGGGGATTTATTAGTGAGGTACACTAATGATAATAATTGTTCGACAACTTCTGGAACTGCTGGAACAATAACAGTACAATATGCAGGAGGCAGTAACAACCTAGATTCTCAAACAGCTGCAGGTACCAATTCATGGATAGGTCATGTGTATAATTTTTCAAACAGTGTTCCCATTGCTACAGCTGGTCCTATTGACACTGATGCTTTTGCTTCTTATATAGGCTATTTTAACCAAGCCAATACGGTTTCGGGATCTACCATTTCATTTAATAATAGTTATGTAGGGGGTGATACTTGCATTCCTGTTACAGCGGCTGGAACTACTCAAACTGTTCGTACAGAAACATTCTCGGTTCGTTACCGAATGCAAACTACACCGGCTACCTATCCTGCGGGTTGCTATTTTGTAAACATAACAGGAGATGATGGGGTTCGATTGTATATTGATGGCGCATTGGTTTTTGACGCATGGAGGCAGCAATCCTCTACAGATTATAATAACGTATTGGTTTATTTAAATGGCAACAGTCAATTGGTTTTTGATTATTACGAAAAGAACGGATCTAACGTTTCAAATTTCACTATTTTCCCGGCGGCTACTACCATAAATAGTTTAAATACGGTCACGCCAACAGGACCTATTACAAGATGTGCATCTACATCGACACTTTTAACGGGTGCTGTAGTAGCTACGCAAGGTAATAATACAATTGCACCTGTTCAATACCAATGGCAGTCTTCAACGGATAATAATACTTGGGCGGATATATCTGGTGCTACTGCAAAAGATTATACGGTTCAAGGAACTTCACCTAGTGTAGCTACTCAAATATTTTATAGAAGAAACGTTAGAGGTTCAACAGTAAATTCTGCGGCATGTGTATATAGTTCGAATGTTGTGGCTATAATAACAGATTCAACAGTTGCTTTAACCGTTCCAACATCAACAGCTGGAACGAATATTGGTTGTTCTAGTTTTACGGCAAATTGGAATACAGTTGATTCTGCCACAAGTTATATATTGGATGTGTCAACAAGTCCAGCTTTTTCGAGTTTTGTAGGAGTCTATAGTGGTTTAAATGTTGGTTTTGTAACGTCCTATAATGTTACGGGATTAAGTGTTGGTACTTATTATTATCGAGTACGTGCTAATAGTTCGTGTCCTGTAATAACTAGTGGAAATTCATCGAATCAGCTAGTCGCCATTTTATCACCTCCTACTGCTACTATTGGTGGTACTACAACGGTTTGTTTAAATGCAACTTCCCCAAATGTGACTTTTACAAATCCACAAAGTTTACCTATTACGATTACTTATACATTTAATGGAGGCACAAATACTACTATAAATGTAGGAGCTAATACTACAGCAACAATTCCAGTATTAACTGCTACTGCAGGTACTTTTGTGTACAATTTGGTTAGTGCAGTATATCAATCAGCTCCTACTTGTTCAAGTGTTTTGTCTGGTTTGGCAACGGTAACTGTAAATACTCCATTTTCTATTACTCCAAATAAGGTTGATGAAACGTGTCCGGCATCTAATAATGGAACCATCACCCCTACACTTTCTGGAGGGCTTACTAATGTTCGTTATTTAAAATTAACTCAAAAATATGTCAATGCAGATGCTTGGCAACAGGTAGCAGAGATAGAGGCGTTTGAAATTTTTACTGGAACCAACGTGGCATTGGCTTCTAATGGTGCTTCTGCTACTTCAAGTTCAAATTATTTAAATGATATACCAAATATTGGGCCACAAAAAGCAATTGATGGGAATAATTCTGGAATCAGTAATTATTGGCACAGTGGAACTCCAAATATCAATGAATGGATAAAAGTAGACCTTCAATCAGGAAAAAACATAGATTTTATAAAAATTTACAATCGTTTGGATTGTTGCCAACAGAGAGGGCAAAACATGTTGTTAGAACTTTTCGACGTATCCAATAATCTACTATATTCAAAGACAATTGATTTGTATCAATCTGGTGCAAATGTGCCCGTAAATGTTAACGTTTTGGATGTTTCTTGGACAGATAATGCAACAACATTGAGTCGTACTGCTTTGGATTCTGGAACTTATACATTAAATAGTGTTGATGCAGTAGGATGTTCTGATAGTTTACCGATAAATATTACATCAATTAGTCCAAATGCAAGCATTGCTTCAGTATCGGGTATAAGTAATTTATGTGTTACTGAAACTACAACTTATGCTATAAATACAGTAGTTTTAGGCGGAGGTACAGGAGCTTGGAGTAGTAGTGATACTGCAGTAGCTACTGTGAATACTATTGGACTGGTAACAGGAGTTTCGGCAGGAACTACTAATATTATTTACACAATTACTGGAGGTTGTGGAGGATCTGTATCTGCACAACAAGCGGTACAAGTTAATTCTACACCAGTTGCGCCAGTTCTAAATAATGTTGTATTAAATTGTGGTGATATCTCGGCTAATGCTACATGGACACCTATTCCAAATATTGCCAATTATCGTTTTGATGTTTCTACAGATCCACTATTTTTAACTTTTATACCAGGTTATCAAAATATTTCGGTATCACCTTCATTAAATCCTACTGAATCGGTAATTGTAAACGGATTGACACCGGGAGTTACTTATTATGCTAGAGCTAGAGCAGTAAGTAGTTGCGGTACACCAAGTTTGAATTCTAATACTGCAACTATTTCTGTGCCGATTACTACAACGACAGATGGTGGTTTAACTTGGGATAATTTGGCTCCGAATAATACTAAAAAAGCTGTCTTTGCAATTGGTTCATCAAGCAGTGTAACAATGGTAACTCCAATAAACGCTTGTTCTGTTCAAATCAATCCAGGTGTAAATGTGGTAGTGGGAACTCCAGTGGGAAGCGCAGGATATTTAGTAGATAAAAATTCAAATGCTATTTTGCATATTGAAAATGGATTAACAGTTGATCCATCTAGTACTTTAACTTTTGAGAATAATTCAAGTTTAATTCAGGTGAATGATAATGCCGTAAATAATGGAAAGATAATTTACAGGCGAAATTCGACAGCAATGAAGAATTTTGATTATACCTATTGGTCTTCACCAGTAACTGGTCAAACAGCTAAACTATTGTCTCCAAATACGCTTGCTGATAAATATTATAGGTATGACTGTAATGCAGATAACTGGACTTTTGATGATGGAATGATGAAACCTGGAGTTGGATATATCATTCGTGTTCCAAAACCTAATTTTTGGCCTATACCTACTGCTCCTACTTATATTCAGTCTGTCCAATTTGAAGGAACTCCAAATAATAAAATTTTGCCTTTAGCAGTTGGTCCAATCGGTCATGGTAATTTAATTGGTAACCCATATCCTTCAGCTATGAGTGCAGATGATTTTATGGCTGCTAATAGTAATGAACTTGATGGTACTATTTATCTTTGGACACACAACACAGTAATTACGAACAATCAATATTCGTCATCTGATTTTGCTGCTTATAATGGGGTTGGTGGTACCAATACGATGGGTAATTATATCGATAATAATAATAATGGAAAATTTGATGCTGGCGATGTACGGCAAGATATCAATAAACCTGATGGTAATATTGCTGCGGGTCAATCATTTTTTGTGAATTCATTACCAGGTCTTGGTTCTGATGGATTTGTTACTTTTGATAATAAAATGCGAGTTGATGATTCGGGTAAAAATGCACAATTCTATAGAGGTACCAAATCGAAAAGTAGTTCTAAAGAAAAAAACCGTGTTTGGCTGAATTTGACTAATAAACAAGGGGCATTCAAACAAATGTTAGTGGGATATGTATCAGGAGCAACTCTTGGTCTTGATAAAGCGTTTGATGGAGTGAGTTTTGATGGAAATGATTATATTGATTTTTATAGTGTAAATGAAAACATGAATTTAGTTATTCAAGGGCGTCCAGTACCGTTCGTAAATACGGATAAAGTGCCTTTGGGTTATAAAACAAACGTGGATGGTAATTTTACAATAAGTATTGATCAAGTAGACGGTGTTTTAGTGAATCAAGACGTTTACATTGAAGATACAGAAAGTCATTTAATTCAGAACTTAAAACAAGGTCCCTATACATTTACTACGCTTAAAGGAACTTTTAATAATCGATTTATATTGCGATATACTGATAATATTGTTGTAGTTGTTCCACCAGTAGTAGTAGACCCACCGGTTGTAGTTGTTCCACCAGTAGTGGTAGATCCTCCAGTTGTAGTTGTTCCACCAGTAGTGGTAGATCCACCGGTTGTAGTTGTTCCGCCAGTTGTAGTTGATCCACCTGTAGTTGTAGATCCACCAGTTGTAGTTGATCCTCCTATAGTTGTAGATCCACCAGTTGTAGTTGTTCCGCCAGTAGTGGTAGATCCACCGGTTGTAGTTGTTCCACCAGTAGTGGTAGACCCACCGATTGTTGTTGTACCACCAGTAGTGATAGATCCTCCAGTTGTAGTTGTACCACCAGTAGTGGTAGATCCTCCAATTGTAGTAGTTCCACCAGTAGTGATAGATCCTCCAGTTGTAGTAGTTCCACCAGTAGTGGTTGATCCACCAGTTGTAGTTGATCCTTCAAGTCCAAATCTAGAGAACCCATCGTTTACTAAAGTTGAAAAAGCATTAGTTGTGTCTGTTAAGGATCATCAAATTAAAATTAATTCTTTTGAAATGACTATGGCTAAGGTTATGGTATATGATCTAAGAGGAAGATTATTATATCAAAATAATGCTGTGAATAGTAATGAGTTTATTGTGCCAGACTTAAATGCTAGTGATCAGTTTTTAATTGTTATGACCCAATTAATCGAAGGAAAATGGGTAACAAAGGAGATTATTTATAAAAATTAGGAATTATAAAACATATTAATAATGATCCCATTCACATTAGTGAATGGGATTTTTTTTAACGGTATTTAAATAGTATTAAGAATTGTAAGAATATAAATTATTTTTTATAATTTTATTAAGTAATATATTGTTTATTTTAAATACAGTTTTATATGAGATTCTCTTTTTCTTACCTGCCTTTGTTTTTGTTCTTTTTAAATTTGTCTTCTGCACAAAATATATTTAGAAATTCTATAACAGGCGTTAATTCTAATAATTCAAATCCTTATACTTTTGGGCAAGAGACTGATCCTAATATTGATGCCTCAGGTATTAGCAGAGGTGTTGGTGTTATTGGTGTAGATGCGAATAATCGATATGATGCTAAAAGTTGGAATACGGTAAAAATAGATCCTGACGCTTATTTTGAATTTATATTAAGTCCAAATTCAGATCAAAAGATTGATTTTATTAGTTTTCAATATACTGGTCAAACTTCGGTTAACGGACCAACAATTTTTGCTTTTAGATCTAGTGTTGATGATTTTGTTTCGGATATTGGCTTTGTTGGTTCAAACGGATCAGTTGTTTCTTTATTGAATCCTATTTTTCAGAATATTTCAAAACCGATTACGTTTCGATTGTATGCATGGGCTGCTATTGCGGGTACTGGTACTTTTAGTGTTAATGATTTTGAGTTTAAAGGTTCAGTATCCTGTAATGAACCTCCAATACCTTTATTGCAGGAAACTAGTCTTAATTGTACTGCTACTTCTTTTGTGGTTAATTGGTCAAATACTTTGTATACTACTAATTATTTTATTGATGTAGCAACTGATTCTGAATTTGTAAATAGGCTAGTAGGCTATCAGAATAAAGAATTAGGTAATGTTTTGTTTACCACTATTTCTGGAATGGTTGCAGGGGGAACTTATTATGTTAGATTAAATGCGGTTAATAGTTGTAAAAATAAGGTTTCATCCAATATTATTAAAGTTTCGCCTCTTGAAACTCTTTATAATGGTAATTGGTCAAATGGTTTGCCTACTGCGAACAAAAATATTCGCTATTTAACCGATTGTATTATTGATTCGAATATTGAGGCTTGTTCTTGTACAATTGATTCAAATAGTAAGGTTACCGTTAATTCTGGTGTGGTATTAAAGCTTGAAAATGGATTGGATGTAAAAGGTGTTTTAACGTTTGAAAATGATGCAAGTTTAGTTCAAGTCAATGATAAAGCAATAAATTCAGGTGCTATTGTCTATAAACGCAATAGTCAACCAATGAGGAATTTTGATTATACCTATTGGTCTTCACCAGTATCTGGTCAAACTGCTAAGCTATTGTCACCAAATACACTTCCTGATAAATATTATAGGTATGACTGTAATGCAGATGACTGGACTTTTGATGATGGAATAATGACACCTGGAGTTGGATATATCATTCGTGTGCCAAAACCTCCTTTTTGGCCTATTCCAACAGCTCCTACTTATATTCAATCTGTAGAATTTATAGGAACACCAAATAATAACATTACACCTTTAGCAGTGGGTCCAAATGGTTATGGAAACTTAATTGGTAACCCATATCCTTCAGGTTTAAATGCAGATGAATTTTTGTTAGAAAACAGTATTAATCATTCTAGGCTTGAAGGGACTTTGCGTTTTTGGAGTCATAATACGAGTATTGCCAATAATAAATATTCCGAATCTGATTTTGCATCTTATTCTATTTTAGGTGGCGTAGCTGCTTCAAGTGGGGGTGAAAAACCGTTTGGCACTATAGCTTCCGGCCAATCTTTTTTTGTTTTGAGTTCTGTTGGAGATGGCCCCGTTGTTTTTAATAACAAAATGAGAGTATCAAAAGACAATAGCAATCAGCAATTTTTTAAAGGAGTAAAATCAATAAAATTAAAAAAGCATAGAATTTGGTTGAATTTAACAAATGAGGATGGAGCATTTAGACAATTATTAATAGGATATATAACAAATGCAACTAATGAATTTGATATTTCATTTGATGGTTTGAGTATAAATAATGATAGTAATCTTGATTTTTATAGTATAATTGGTGCGGCAAATTTAGTAATACAAGGAAGAGCTTTGCCATTTGCAAAATCTGATATCGTACCTTTAGGCTATAAATCATCTAATGAAGGTGCTTTTACAATTAAATTAGATCAAACTGATGGTTTGTTTGAGAACCAAAAAATTTATTTAGAAGATAAAGAGACTTCAATTTTGCACGATTTAAAGTTGAGTTCCTATTCTTTTTCGACCCAAAAAGGAACATTTGATAATCGTTTTGTATTGCGGTTTTCATCCGTTAAAAAATCAATTTCAAAACCAGATCCTTTTGATCACTCCAATGACGATATAAAAATTAGTATTCACGATAGCCAATTGCAAATTAATACTCTAGAAGGAAATATTTCAAAGGTTTTGATTTATGATTTAAAAGGTAATTTGTTATTTCAAAAGGAGCAAATAAACAGTGCACAATTAGTTGTCTCAAATGCGATGTTTAAGCATCAAATTCTAATTGTAAAGACTTATTTGGATAATAGGGAGACTTACACAAATAAAGTAGTATTTTGATTGATGTAATAAACAAAGAAGCCCCATTATCAAATCGAAAAGGGGGCTTCATTTTAGTTTAGAAAAAATTATTTTCCTTTTATAGAGGCTTCTATGTTTTTTTCAATTGTATGACTTGGTCTTGTCCATTTTGGTTTTTCTCCAAGAGATTCAAATTGCGAATCTACGGCTTCAATTGTCGGACGCTGTGCTACTTTAGTAAATGGTTTTTGAGGTTTTAAACCCAAAAGTTCAAACATTTTCATGTCTTCATTCACGTCTGGATTTGGTGTAGTCAGTAATTTATCTCCAGCAAAAATAGAGTTGGCTCCTGCTAAAAAACACATTGCTTGACCTTCACGACTCATGTTCATTCTCCCTGCTGATAGACGTACTTGTGTTTCTGGCATTACAATTCTGGTAGTAGCTACCATTCGGATCATTTCCCAAATATCTACTGGTTTTTCGTTCTCCATTGGTGTTCCTTCTACAGGAACCAATGCATTGATCGGTGTTGATTCCGGTTGTGGATATAAAGTAGAAAGGGCAACGAGCATTCCTGCTCTATCCTCGATACTTTCGCCCATTCCTATAATTCCACCACTACAAACTGTAACATTAGTTTTGCGTACATTTTCTATAGTTTGTAAACGATCTTCAAAACCACGTGTTGAAATCACTTCTTTATAGTAATCTTCTGAAGTATCCAAATTATGATTATAGGCGTATAAACCGGCTTCTGATAAACGTTGTGCTTGATTTTCGGTAATCATACCCAAGGTACAACAAACCTCCATATCCATTTTGTTAATGGTACGAACCATTTCTAAAACTTGGTCAAATTCTGGTCCATCTTTTACATTTCTCCACGCTGCTCCCATGCATACACGGGACGAACCTCCCGATTTTGCTTGGATTGCTTGATCTTTAACTTGATTTACAGACATCAAATTATTACCTTCAACTCCTGTGTCATATCGAGCTGCTTGTGGGCAATACCCGCAATCTTCAGAACAGCCACCTGTTTTTATAGATACCAAAGTAGAAACCTGTACTACATTTGGGTCATGGTGTTCGCGATGAATAGTTGCTGCTTCAAAAAGCAAATCCATCATTGGTTTATTGTATATTGAAATAATTTCTTCTTTTGTCCAGTTGTGTTTTGTGATGCTCATTGATCCTTTTTTTTGATGGCTCAAAAGTAATCAAATTGTTCTAAAGATGCAAAGCAGTCGTCTTAAAAAGACTTACTCTGAATAGTTTTAAAATCAGTTTAATCTGCTATAAATTTGTCATTATAATACAACATCAATAACATGGTAATAATAACAGATGAAGCAATTCCCTCAAAAAATAAAGTTATACAATACATGTTTATGGAAGGGTGTCCGCCAAATAAAAAAGTTTCTGATAATTGTTGAATATATTTATCTCCACCTCTTATGTAACTATATATAAAGAGTCCAATTATACTCAAAGTTACTCCAATAATGGATGTAGTCATTGCAGCCACAGCATTGCGTACAAAATTGAATTTTCTATGTTTAATCCTAAATAGAAGCGTGTCATTTACTGCGTAAATTATAAAAAACATATTAATTAATCTCAAATAGAAAACATTGGATAAACCAAGAAACTCCATTAACAGAAAAAAGATTCCAACTGATATAAAAATGAAATATCCATTTTTAATTTCTTTTTTTACTTTCATAATTATTTATTTTTAAAAGTGAGAAATGTAATATAGCACTGATAATCATTTAGTTTGATATAAATTTAAAAAAAAATTGTCAATAAAAATAAATAAAAAACGATTTCGTAGTTTTTTATCCTTTTCTGATAAAAAAAAAATTATTTGTAAAAAACTTTTTGGGGAGTGCCACCATAAAATAAAGTGACCTAAATTAGACACCGCTTATTCGCCCCCTTTCTACAATGCGGTCGGGCTATCCGTGCTACTTCGGTAACTTCCGTCTATCCCAATGTCATTAAGTTAAGCTTTGTTTTTTCTCGCCAAGATGCCAAGTTAAGAGCTATTTCTTTGCGTCTTCGCGTCTTTGCGAGAGTTATATTTTGAAAAAGCGTAGTGAGAAACCCTTAACATAATGACATTGCCGACTATCTCAATGTAATTAAGTTAAGCTTTGTTTTTTCTCGCCAAGATGCCAAGTTAAGAGCTATTTCTTTGCGTCTTCACGTCTTTGCAAGAGTTATATTTTGAAAAAGCGTAGTGTGAAACCCTTAACATAATGACATTGCCGACTATCCCAATGTCATTAAGTTAAGCTTTGTTTTTTCTCGCCAAGTCGCCATGTTAAGAGCTATTTCTTTGCGTTTTCGCGTCCTTGCGAGAGTTATATTTTGAAAAAGCGTAGTGAGAAACCCTTAACATAATGACATTGCCGACTATCCCAATGTCATTAAGTTAAGCTTTGTTTTTTCTCGCCAAGATTCCAAGTTAAGAGCTATTTCTTTGCGTCTTCGCGTCTTTGCGAGAGTTATATTTTGAAAAAGCGTAGTGAGAAACCCTTAACATAATGACATTGCCGGCTATCCCTCACTTAAAAGGAAGTCGTTTCTAGAAAAGTATTATTTTCTATATTTTGAGTTTTATTGAAAAATGGTTAAAATATATTCTTTATAGATTTTGTTTCTACTGCTATTTTGCGTTTTAAGTCTTGTGAATTTTCATATTTATAACTGCAACAACAACCTTGTTAATTCTGTCTGCCAACTAAAATTATTGACTTTTGGTCTATGTTTAGTTTTATTAACACTTTGGTTGAAATTATTTTTTACCTCATAGATTTTGTGTTGATTTCAAAATTTAATCTATATTTTTTTATAATTTTGTTTTTAAGTCAGTCCTAGAACTAGACTCTATAGCGTGTTTAAACCTTTTGTGTTTGCACACTATTTTTTTGTGCTTGTTTTTTGTTTTCATATTCTTTGTCGTATGTGGTTTTGTTTTTGAATACAATAAAAATCATTTCTAGTATTTTTCTTTGAACAGCTACCAAGGCTTTCATTTTTATGCCGTGTTTTGATACTATTCTGGCATATAATTCTCTGAAATTTTCATCCCATTTTACAGCTACCAATGCTGGAAAGTGCATTTCTTTTCTCAAACTTCTATTTCCTTTTTTTGAAATTCGAGGTTTTCCTTTTATTGATGTACCCGATTGCTTTTCTTTTATATCTAAACCTGCATAACTTGTTAATTGTCTTTTATTCCTTATCAGTTCAAAACCATTAGTTTCTGCCAAAACAATTACAGCTGTTAACTCTCCAACGCCTGGCAATGTGCAAATGATATCTATTTCTTTTTTTAAATTTTCATCACTTCTTACTATAACACTAATGTCTTTTTTAATCTCTTTTTCCTGACTGTTTAAGAATCTGATTCTTGCCTTTATACGGTTTAAACTATTCTCATTTGGCTCGGCTTCTGATTCTTCTGCGTGCATTTGATTTTTTACAATAACTCGCTCTGAAACAATCTGATTGCGTTCTCTGGTTAGCTGCTGTAAGTTTTTATAAACACTTTTGGGGCGATTCCATAAATCTAATTTCCGTTCCAATCCAAATCGAGCAATAGCTTGTGAACTCGTTTTATCAGTAATGGTTTTAATGTCTAAAGTTCGGATGTAATTGCTTATTTTGTTCGGTAATACGATACAAACCTCATAACTATTCTTATCTAAATAGTAAGCAAATTTTTGATGATAAACACCCGTAGCTTCCATTACGTAAACAACTTTTAACTCTGCTTTAGATACTTTTTTTACCCAATCTGATAGTCCAACAAATCCTTTCTCGGTATTTTTAAAAACCTTGTAAGCATACAATTCAATTGATAAATCTTCAAACATTCTACCTAAAGTAACCACTAATTCTTTTTGAGCTACATCAATTCCTACTACTTGTTTTAATTCTTTCATAACTTTAAAGTTTAAATTTATAAAGTGATGAATTTTCCTTTGTCTTTTCTCCTAATTGGATATTCTGGATATTAAAACTTGTCTAATTTCTTACATTCTGTTCAGACTCTAAAAGATAAAAAAGAATGAGGATTTTTCTATGTGTCAATATATTTCTTTGAACTATTTAAATACATATGTTCTCTCATTCCTTTTCACTTCATTACTCAAATTTATTGACTTTAATAATTAAAATCGATAACTTCGCAAACATAGAAGAAACATAGAATTTATATTTTTTAAAAGAAAGAAATAGACGTTTAACTATTAACATAGCAATTCTACGCGTGAAATAATGCTATTTCTATTTATTCTTAGTCAATTTAGCATTAATCTATGATTTAATGTGGTTAAATTTTTATTTTATCCAACGGGTTAAACTATTTTATATTTCTAATAAATTTTAAAGGATATAGTTTTTATGATATAAAATTGTATCCAGTTTACATTACAATTTTATTGATTTCAAAATAGGCCAAAGCCGTTTTTTTGTCCTTTTGCAATTGCGCTGAAAGAAGCGCTATGGAGTCAAATTTTTGTTCCGATCGTATCCTTTCTAGTATGGAAACGGTTATTTTTTGACCGTATAAATTTTCATCAAAATCGAAAAAATTAATTTCGATGGTTTGCTTATTTCCTTCAACTGTAGGGTTAAATCCAATATTCATCATTCCCAAAACTATTCTGGAGTTGATAGTACTCTTAACTATATAAACACCATTTTTAGGAATGAGCTTAAAATTTTCTTCTAATTTTAAATTCGCAGTAGGAAAACCAATAGTTCTCCCCAATTGTTTACCCTTAGTTACAATACCAGTTAGTGAATAATCATAGCCTAAATATTTATTGGCCAGAGCTACATTACCATCGTCAAGTGCCTGACGTATTTTTGTAGAACTAACGGAGACTTCATTTATTTCTTGTGCCGAAATCTCTTCTACTTCAAAATTATATTGTTTGCCAAATTCTTTTAAATCTTTAATATTGGCAGTTCTGTTGCGACCAAATCGGTGGTCGTGTCCAATTATTATTTTATGAATATGAAATTGATCAACTAGTATATTTTTCACAAATTCTTCTGCAGTCAATCTAGAAAAACTTTCGTCAAAAGGATGAATGACTAGATTTTGAATTCCTATCTTATCCAATAAGGCGATTTTTTCTTCTAGGGTATTGAGTAGTTTTATGCCTGATTCTTCTTGCAAAACTATTCTGGGATGCGGAAAAAAAGTCAGTACTAAACTTTCGTATTTATCGTTTTCTGTACTTTGAGTTAGTTTTTCCAGTATTTTTTTATGTCCAAAATGAACACCGTCAAAGGTACCTAGTGTAAGGATTGTCTTTTTTATGTTTTCTCCAGAACCAATGTAGAAATCGTTTATAGAATGAAAAATCTTCAAAATACTTGTTTTTAATATTGTGCAAATTTATACTATCTATTTTAAAAAGAAGAATAAGAAGTTCCAATTTTAAGCACTGTGGGTCTTTAATTGGAGTTGGAGTTTTATAATTGGAGTTATTGCATATAACTTTTGTTTGCTTAATTAGTTAAATCATTTTTTAAATCGTTGTGTATTCCATTGCAAATGAATTAATTTTGTGTATCAATTTTAGTATTATGATGAGAATTTTTAGTTGTTTGACTGCTTTTTTAATTTTTTGTTCGGCCCATTCCCAAGTCAAGTCTTTATGGACAGAAGTGAATAGTTCACAAAAAGAGCTTTCACAAAGAGAGGACACTAATTCTCGATTTGGAGAGCAACGATTGTATGCATTAAATGAAACAGAGTTCAAGCTATCTTTAGCAAACCTTCATTCAGGAGCTGCAACAGGGAACAGTGTTGTTGTTTCAATTCCGAACAGTAATGGAAAAATGGAGCAATTTACAGTGGTGGAATCTTCAAATTTTGCACCTGAACTTCAAGCAAAGTATCCTGAAATTCGTGCTTATTCGGGTATTGGTATTTCTGATCCAAAAGCATCGATTAACTTTAGCGTTTCTCCAAATGGAATTCAAACAATGGTTTTGAGAGGAGACAGCGGATCCGAATTTATTGAACCTTCAACCGAAAACAAATCGTATTATATCGTTAAAACGTCTAAATACAGAAACAAAGGAGATTTACCCTTAACTTGTAAAACTGTTGATGTTGCTTTGAATAGTAGTTTAGTAAAAAAAGCAACAAATTTAAAATCTAATAATGGTGTATTTAAAACGATGCGTCTGGCTTTGTCTTGCACGGGAGAATATACTACATATTTTGGGAGAACAGTTGCGAAAGCTTTGGCAGCAATGAATGCAACAATGACAAGAGTAAACGGGGTTTTTAATAAAGACTTGGCGCTGAAATTGGAAATTATTGCTAATAATAATTTGATTGTATATACCAATGCCGCTACAGACCCTTATTCTGACCCTACAGCTGGAGCTAATGGTGCATGGAATCTAGAATTACAAAATAATTTAACTGCAACTATTGGTAATGCTAATTATGATATTGGTCATTTGTTTGGTGATTCTGGCGGTGCCGGCGATGCTGGATGTATTGGTTGTGTGTGTGTGGGTCCCACTACTTCTGTTCCCGCAGGTAAAGGAAGTGGCTTTACATCTCCATCCAATGGTAAACCTGAAGGTGATTCTTTTGACATTGATTATGTAGCACATGAAATGGGTCATCAATTGGGCGCGAATCATACTTTTTCCAATGTTGTAGAACCAACTGGAGTAAGTGTTGAGCCTGGTAGTGGTTCAACAATTATGGGGTATGCGGGAATAACTGATTACGATGTTCAAAGTCAATCCGATGATTATTTTGCTTATGCTAGTATTTTGCAAATACAGGATAATTTGGCTTCAAAATGTGGTGTAAATACAACTTTAGTCAATCAAACTCCAACTGTCAATGCAGGTTTGGATTATATAATTCCAAAAAGTACTGCTTTTGTTTTGAATGGAAGTGGATCCGATCCTAATGGAAACACCATGACGTATTGTTGGGAACAGAATGACTCCGCTACTACCAATGAAAGTGTTGCAAATAGTATTGCTTATGGTGCAAAACCTGCCGGACCAAATTTCAGGTCTTTAGTGCCGAGTACGGTTTCCAAACGTTATTTCCCTGACTATTCTAAAGTTTTGGCTGGTCAATTGTTTACAACTTGGGAATCAGTTTCGAATGTCGGTAGAAGTTTAAATTTTGTTTTGACAGGAAGAGATAATGCAATTTTGGGTTTAGGACAAACGAACACAGATGCTATGGTTGTGACTGTTGATGGCAACAAAGGTCCTTTTGCAATAACTTCGCAAAACATCTCCGATTCTAGTTGGGTTTTGGGTTCTTCACAAACAATTAATTGGAGTGTTAATGGAACAAATTCGTTAGCTGGATCTGCCAATGTGAATATTAAGTTATCTACTGATGGAGGTTTGACATTTCCAGTATTTTTAGCAACTAATACACCAAATGATGGCTCCGAAGTAATAACCGCTCCTTTGACGGCTGCTAAAAATTGTAGAATTCTGATTGAACCTACTGCCAATGTGTATTATGCTGTAAACGGAAAACCTTTTTCTTTGGGTTATAGTGTCACGACTTTATGTAATTCTTATGTTTTTGCTGGTGGTTTTGCTATACTAGAATCGCCAACTTATTCTGAAAAAACGATAGTAGTCCCAGCATCCACTTCAGAAATTACTGATGTAAATTTCAACGTTAATTTTACCCATACCTACATTTCGGATGTTCAAATTGATATAATAAGTCCATCAGGAACTATAGTTAAATTATTTGATAAGTCTTGTGGTGCAACAAGTACTACTTTAGATTTAACGTATGATGATTTAGGAGGAGCTCTGGAATGTGGTTCTACTACCAATCAAACAGTTGTTCCTGCAGGAGTATTATCTGCTTTTAATGGAGAGAATCCAGGGGGAACTTGGAAATTGAGGTTTAGGGATACTGGAGTAGGTGATACAGGCACAATAAATACAGCTACATTAAAGATTTGTTCGAGTTCTTATGCTACTCTTGCAACGTCTAGTTTTGAAATCAATGATTTTGTATTGTACCCAAATCCGAATACTGGTAATTTTACTGTTCGTTTTACAAGTTCTAATGCATCAGATATTCAAGTTTTTGTAACGGATGTATTGGGTAGAAAAATTTACAATAAAAAGTTTAAAAATACTGGGGATTTTATTCAAAATGTACAATTAGAAAATGTTCCTTCTGGAACTTATATTGTTACCGTTGTTGATGGCGATCGAAAAGGATCATCTAAGATTATTGTGAATTAATTAAGTATTAAACGTATAAAAAAAGGAGACAATTAAGTTTGTCTCCTTTTTTTATTTTCCGTTATAGGTGGTCATTGTATTTTCTATACCTGCTGTTCCGAAAGATTTTATGATTTCGGAGGCGAGTTCTAGTCTTTCTGGAAGTTTTGCCTTTTCGGTATCGTCCCAATCGCCCAAAACGTAATCAATTTGTTGCCCTTTTTTGAATTCATCGCTTATGCCAAATCGGAAGCGGGTGTATTCTTGTGTGTTTAGCACGAGATTAATGTTTTTGAGTCCGTTGTGTCCGCCATCACTCCCTTTTTTTCGAATGCGAATGGTTCCGAACGAAAGATTCAAATCATCGGTGATGATAAAAATGTTTTCTAGAGAAATGTTTTCTTTATCCATCCAATATTTTACCGCTTTTCCACTTAGATTCATGTAAGTGTTTGGTTTAAGAAGCAAAAAAGTTCTTCCTTTGAATTTGTATTCGGCCAGCGCGCCAAGTTTGACGGTTTCGAATGAAACTCCTTCTTTCTTCGCTAGGAAATCTACGACTTTGAAACCAATGTTGTGTCGGGTATTTACGTATTCGGAGCCAATGTTGCCAAGGCCTACGATTAAAAATTTAGTACTCACGTTATTTATTGTTTTTTGGGGTTCGTGAACCTCTAGTTTCATGTTATCGATTCTCGTTACTGTTTTTGGTGATGAAAACAGGTTTTTTATCCATTTTATCATGGTGCAAAAATAGTGTAAAAAGTATAAAGAGGAAAGAATCAAGTAAAAAGAACCAAGGGATTAGAATACAGAAAAGGTAAAATTATTTTAAATTCTAAATTTTGAAATTTGGAATTAATTTAAAGAATGTTTTCAAAAGGACACTATGTTTCTCTTTAGCCCCGATGGGAAGGAAAATCCTTTTATTTTTTCTTAGAAAAATAAAAGATTTGGAAGGACAGCGGGAATCCTGTTTCCTGATATGCCTAATCTTTCGCTTCTATTCAAAAAAAAAGCACCAGTTGAGAAACTGATGCTTTTGATATAGATTGAAAAAGTATTATTTTTTCTTTTTTGCAGGAGCTTTTGCTGCTTTTGCTGCTTCTTGCGCTGCTTTCATAGCGGCACGAGAGATCTTCACTTGACAAATTACTGTATTGTCTGGGTGCATGATTTTGAAGTTTGGCGTTGGCACTTTAGTAACGTATAATTTGTTACCCATGTCAAGAGGTGTAATGTCAGCCTCAACGAAATCTGGAAGATTTTTTGGTAAAGCTCTTACTTTTAATTTACGGTTGTTTAAACGTAAATCTCCACCTGCCATAACTCCTTTTGAGTTACCAACAATTTTTACTGGAACTTCCATAGTGATTTCTTTATCCTCATGGATTTGAAAGAAGTCAATGTGTAAAATTTTGTCTGATACTGGGTGCACTTGAATGTCTTGCAAAATTGCGCTGTACGTTTTTCCTTCACCAAGCTCAATCACAACTGTGTGTGCGTTTGGAGTGTAAACCAAGTTCTTGAAAGCTATAACTTCCGCTGAAAAATGAACTGCTTGACTTCCTCCGTATAATACGCAAGGAACCAATCCAGCATTACGTAAGGCTTTAGTTGCTACTTTACCTACGCTTTCTCTTTCTGATCCTTTAATTGTAATCGATTTCATTGTAAAAATTTATATAGTTATTAATTAAACTCTTTTTCTAGTTTAGGGGGCATTACATTAAAAACTTCCCGCTAATTGAATTGTTGTGGTGTACCATGTGCATTACTTCAGCAAAAAGTGGTGCACAACTCACTACTCTTATTTTGTTAGATTGTTTCTTTAACGGAATAGAATCGGTTACAATTAATTCCAATAATTTTGAATTTTCTATTTTCTCGTAAGCAGCACCTGATAATATGGCGTGTGTACAAATGGCTCTAACGCTTAAGGCTCCTTTTTCGATCATTAAATCGGCGGCTTTCGCCAAAGTTCCTCCAGTATCAATCATGTCATCTACTAAGATTACATTTTTTCCTTTTACTTCTCCGATAAGTTCCATTGTTTCAATAACATTGGCCGCTTTTCTTTGTTTGTAACAGATTACTACTTCAGAATTTAAGAATTTAGAATAAGCGTAAGCTCTTTTCGATCCTCCCATATCTGGTGAAGCAATCATTAAATTGTCAAGACCTAAACTTTCTACATACGGCAAAAAGATTGTGGATGCAAAAAGATGATCTACTGGTTTCTCAAAGAAACCTTGTATTTGATCAGCATGCAGGTCCATGGTCATTATTCTGGTCGCTCCTGCAGCATCTAGTAAATTGGCTACTAGTTTTGCTCCTATCGGAACTCTTGGTTTGTCTTTTCTGTCTTGTCTTGCCCAACCGAAATAAGGTATTACAGCGGTAATGTGTCTTGCTGATGCACGTTTTGCAGCGTCAATCATCAATAATAATTCCATTAAATTATCGGCAGTAGGAAACGTTGAGCATACTATAAATACACGCAATCCTCTGATAGATTCTTCATACGAAGGTTGAAATTCACCATCACTATAAGTAGATATGGTAACTTTTCCCATTGGGATGCCGTATTCTTTTGCGATTTTCTCTGCAAGATATTCACTTTTTGAACAAGCAAAAATTTTAGCTTCTGGTTCTAGGTGTGACATTTAATTTGTTGTTTTAATTTCGAAGCTCTTTATATAATAGGACTTTATCAATTTGTACAAAGTCAGAAGAATATAAATGCCTCGAGTGTAGTTAGTTGTGTGTACCGTTTTTAACGAGGTGCAAATTTAGAAAATAAAATCAACTCTGAAAGGAAAAAATTAAGTATTTTTATTAGAATGTTTAAAAATATTTTTTACATTTGCACCGTGTTAAAGGAAAAGATAGTTGTTAATTTTAATTGTCTCTTTATTGCGTTGAAATAATTCTTTTATTATTTCATGTCTAGCTAAGCCCGGATGGCGGAATTGGTAGACGCGCTGGTCTCAAACACCTGTGGGAAACCGTGCCGGTTCGACTCCGGCTCCGGGTACAAAAACCGCTTCGAAAGAAGCGGTTTTTTTGGTTTTTAAATATTCGAATACTTTTTATATTCCTCATTCCGGGTCTTCTACAATTCTTTTTTTTTGATTCCTTTTTTTTGTATAACATTTTCAATTGAATGTTTTATTAGACTAATTTTTTTAACTTTTTTGTTTTCTTACTCTTTCTTTGTGCAAACTTTTAATTAAGCATTAACTTTCTAAACTTGTAATATATTACTATCAAAAAATAATTTCGTATAGCTGGATTTTATGTATTTTTTACTGTTAATTTATTAAATTTTGTTAAATTAAATATTACATTTTTTATGAATTATGTTATATTAAAAATCGATTAAATGTGTTTGTTTGTCGACCAAATATCAATTTATTAAGAAATAGTGGCTTTAATTTACTATTTTTTGAAAATTTGTAAACACTACAACGTTGTAGTTTTTATTGTTAAAAAAGAGATTATTTTAAATGTAATTAATGATTTACTTTTAAAACCTTAAAGGTTACTAAATCGTTATTTTTTTAACAGTAAAACAAGATTGATGAAAATAATATTACGTTTAATTTTTCTTATTATCATTTTATTAAGCAATAAATTAATTGCGGTAAATTTTGCGAATTTAGCAACGTTTACAACCCATAAAGATAATATTTTTCTTTCAAAAAGTATTGGTACTAAAAATTCTTTATATAACACTTCTTATTTGTCGTTAAAAGCTTTAGCAGTAATCACTCCTCCTAACACAGTAGCGGGTAGTTCCTGTGGGCCAGGTATAGTGACTCTTTCGGCTACTGGAGCTACTGGTGATATCATCGAATGGTTTTCTAGTCAAACTAGTCCAACGGTTTTGGCAACTGGAAATACTTATAGTCCAAATGTTTCAGCAACTACTACTTTTTACGTTTCTGCTAGATCAGGATTGGGTACTAGTACTCGTGTTCCAGTTGTAGCATCGGTATATAATATTCCTCCAGCAGTTTCTTTGTCGTCAAATCCAATAAATAACACTTCCAATCCTTTGTGTTTAGGGACTTCGGTTACTTTTACAGCTTCAGGAGGAGCTGATTTATTTGAATTTTCAGTTGATGGTGTTGTTAAGCAGGCAATGTCAAGCAGTAAATTATTTACTACGAATGCATTGACTAATGGTCAAATAGTAAGCGTTCGATCCAGATATGCAGTAACATTAGACGGAAATCTTACCGAAAGTGCTTGGGGGACAGGAGTGTTGGAAGACAATGTTGGTGGGGCTTCTTTGTCTGGAAATGCAGCAAATGGATATATTAATGCCTTAAAAATAAGTTCAACCGAAGATAAATTGGTTTTTGGGATTGCTGGTAAAGCTTTAAATTTTAGAAGGATAATGGTTTTTCTAGATACCAAGCCAGGTGGATTTAATGTTTCTAATTATGGTGACGAAAATGGATCGCTACCAGATGTAAGAGCTTTTAATTATTTTAACAACAATCCCAGTACTTTTGATTCTTATTTTGCCGCTGATTATTGTATTGCAATTGCTACAGATACTGGTGAAACGAATTATTATGCTGACGTAATAGAATTGAAAACTGGAAATTCTACCAAAACCTATTTAGGAACTGCTGCCACTGGAACTCCAACTGCTGTAATGGGTGTTAATAAAAATAATACAGGAACCACAGATAATAATTTAGGATTTGAAGTGCAAGTATCCAAAGCATTAGTTGGTTATACTGGTGGAGACGTTAAATTTTTTGCTTTTACAATGCAAGATAACTCTTCGTCTAATTATAATGTCACAAACTCTTTTTTAAGCCCCGCAACTAGAACTACGGATTATGGAAGTGGAGCAGTCGATTATAATCTTGAAGCTCCAAATCCTGTTGTTGTGGCAGGTGCAGCAATGACTCCTTGTTATTCTACCGCAAGTTTACCAATTAATTTTGCATCCAGTCCAACTATTGCTAATGTAGGAGCGAATCAATCTAGATGTTCTTTGACGAGTGCTCCTCTGGGAGGAAATACACCATCAGTAGGAACAGGAGTTTGGTCTCAAAAATCAGGACCAGGAACTGTTACATTTAGTGATAATTCTCTTGGGAATACTACAGCTACCGTTAGTGTGACAGGAACTTATGTTTTTACTTGGACTATTTCAAGTGGTCAATGTAGTGTATCATCTGCTGATATTACAGTTGTTTATAATGTTACAGATGCTCCAACAGGTTTTTCCAATCAAAATTTTTGTAAATTAAATATCCCAAAAGTTAGTGACTTGGTTGCTACAGGAAATAATATAGAATGGTTTTCAACAGCTATTGGTGGCACAGCGATTCCCACTAATACAGATGTAGTGACGGGTTCTTATTATGCAGAACAAACCAATGCGACAACTTCTTGTAAAAGTATTGCTCGTTTGCAAGTAAATGTTATTGTGGATGATCCGGCAGGCCCTATAATAGCAGCTACTCAAACATTTTGTAATTCAGCAAAAATTAGTGATTTAGTTGCAACCGGTACTGACGTAAAATGGTATGCGGCTCCAGTAGGAGGTTTGCCATTAGATCCCAATACTGATTTAGTAAATGGAGAAACCTATTATGCCACACAAACAATTACAGGTACATTATCTTGTGAAAGTTTTTCAAGATCTACAACTACAGCTACAATAAATGTAACTCCAGTTCCAACGGGTTCTGGTACACAAACAGTTTGCAACTCTGGAACAATAGCCGATCTATTGGCGTCAGGGGCAGGAACTATTAAATGGTACGCCAATTCAACTGGAGGAAGTGCTCTTTCTACTTCGGTAGTTTTGGTTTCTGGTACTACATATTATGCTTCTCAAACAATTGGAACTTGCGAAAGCGCTGCCAGATATGCGCTTACAGTTACAATAAATAATCCACAACTGGCTGTAAGTGGAGGAAATCAATCGGTTTGTGCATCGAGTCCTTTACAAACTCTAACAGCAAATGCATCTGTTGCAACCGGAACAATTGTTTGGTATAATGCTATGACAAACGGAACTATAGTTACTAGTCCAGTTTTAAATGCAGTTGGTACTATAACTTTTTATGCGCAGAATAACATAGCTTCTTGTTCAAGCACTTCAAGAACAGCTGTTGTTTTAGAAATAAAGGATTCTCCATTTTTGAATATCACGACAAAAACGTGTTCGGCTGATTTATTATCCTATACTGTAGCTTTTACTGTTAACAGTGGAAGTACTATTACAAGAATACCAGCTGTTGGAGTGATAGCTGGAAATTCTATAACTAATATTCCTGCAGGAACCAATATTACCATTTCGGCTGATAAAGGAAATGGGTGTATTGAATCTATTGTTGTAACCGCTCCCAATTGTGCATGTGCCATTATAAGCAATCCAATTACTGGAGGGAACAACTCTATTTGCGAAGGGCAGGTTAATCTTAGTTTGTCAGCTACAGTTAATGCAGGAGAAACGGTAGATTGGTATCCAACAAATAGTGGGGGTGTTTCTATATTGCCAAACAGTACTACTTACACCCCAACCGTTACTTTGCCTGGCGTTTACACTTATTATGCTGAAGCTAGAAAAACTGTTGATAATTGTTTAAGTTCCAGTAGAACTGCTGTATCGCTGACTATAAATTCGCAATCCAAACCTACGGGTTCAAACGTCCAAACCTTTTGTGAATCTCAAAATGCTACTGTTGGAAATTTAATGGCCATTGGAACTAATATTAAATGGTATGCTGATGCAATTGGTGGCACCCCTCTTTCTAGTTCGGACGCATTAGTTGATTCAGAAGATTATTATGCTTCTCAAACAGCAACATCTGGTTTGCTTTGTGAGAGTGTCGAGCGGTTGAAAGTAATTGTAACTATTAATAAACCTGCTGCTCCCATAACAACTGTTGCTAATCCCATTTTTTGTAATTCCGCAACTGTAGCAGATTTAACAGGAACAGGAACAAATGTAAAATGGTATGATTCTTTGGGTACTTTATTAACTGCTAGTTCATCTTTGACTGATGGTTTATATTTGGCTACTCAAACGATTTCTGGTTGTGAAAGTGTTACTAAATTAAGCGTAACTGTTTCTATCAATAAGCCATTACCGATAACAATCAATGGAAATTTAACTTTTTGTGAGTCCGAAAATGCAACAGTTGCTTCTCTTACAACTAAAGCGACTTCTGGAACTTCTATAAAATGGTATACGTCAGCTACAGGAAATACAGCATTATTGTCTTCAACGTCTTTGATTAATGGTTTATATTATGGTTCTCAGACAGTATCTGGTTGCGAAAGTACGCCAAGAGTCATAGTGGATGTTACTATAAATGCTCCATCAAGTCCAATTGGTGATGGAATACAGTTGTTTTGTTCCAGTCAATCTGCAAAAATATCGAATTTAGTAGTTACCGGTAGCGCTCCAATTGTTTGGTATAACGCTCCAATTTCGGGAAGTTCATTGCCTGTGTCAACTTCTTTGGTAGATGGGATGAAATATTATGCTACTCAAAATGTTTCAGGTTGTGAAAGTGTAAATCGTCTTGAAATTTCAGCAGTAATTGTTGATCCTTTGACTCCAACAGCTGACTCTGTGACACCTCTTTTTTGTGAATCTCAAAATGCAACACTAAATTCAATTGTATTAAAAGGGATTATAAATAATTCAAATGTTGTTTGGTATGATGCTACAAGTGGAGGGACTATTTTACCTTCGAATACAATGATTACTACAGGAACGAGCTATTATGCTTCCCAACAATCCACTACTCCAATAATTGGATGTGAAAGCATAAACAGATTAATGGTTAGCCCTGTTTTGGATAAACTACAAACTGGAATTATTGATAGTATGATTCAGCCAACTTGTGCAATACCTACAGGAAGTATTATGTTTAGCGGATTACCAACAACTGGAACCTGGACTATTATTCCATCCTTTGGCACAATTCAATCTGGTTCAGGAACTAGTTATTTGTTTACTGGTTTAGCGGCTGATACCGATTATACTTTTAAAGTTTCTAATTCCAATAGTTGTACTTCAGTTTCTTCAACTGTAGTAGCAAAAATGAATGCAATTCCGAAGCCTCCGTTAATGCCAACAGTTTCGAATAGTATTCAGCCTACTTGTGCCATTCCAACGGGAACTATTGTAATTACACCACAACAAGGAATGGAGTTTAGTTTGGATGGAACTAATTATCAAATTTCAACTATTTTTGAATTTTTACCTCCAGGAAATTATGTGATGAATGTTCGAAATATTTCGGATGCTTCTTGCTCTATTAATTCTGGGACAACCGTTAAAATTGATGCAATTCCAAATTTGCCAATAGTTCCAACGGTTTTAAATCTTGTACAACCATCTTGTGCCGTTCCAACAGGAACAATTTCGATTGCAACACAAATAGAAATGGAATACAGTTTAGACGGAATAAATTATCAATTGCCTAATGTTTTTAGCAGCCTTGCTTCGAATGATTATACACTTTATGCTCGGAACACCGCCGACGTTACTTGCGCTTCAAATTCTGCAGTTGCTGCTAAAATCAATGCAGTACCAACAGTGCCATTAGTTCCAACAGCTTTGAGTGTTGTTCAACCTACTTGCGCAATACCATCTGGAACCATTACTATTGCATCTCAAACTGGGAAAGAATATAGCTTGGATGGAATTAACTATCAAAATTCAAATGTATTCAACGGTCTTAACCCAAATAATTATACTTTAAATGTTAGAAATGTTGGAGATATTACTTGTGTCGCATCATCGTTGGGCGCAACAACTATAGACCCAAAACCTTTGGTTCCTGTTACACCAACTCTTTTGTCAGTGATTCAACCTACCTGTTTGGTGCCTGTTGGAACAATTGAAATAGCGGGAATAGCTGGAGTTGAATATAGTGTAGGTAATGGTTATCAAGATAATCCTGTCTTTCAGAATTTAGCGCCTGCCAATTATATAGTAAGCGTTCGATTTAAAAACAACATTACCTGCGAAACCATAGGAGCCAAACAATTAATAAGTACAATACCTCCTGAAATTCAATTTGAATCCTCTTGGACTTGCGTGTCTAATAAGTATGAAGTAACAGCTAGTCCGTTGTCAAATTCTTATGATTCAAATACAGTTGAATATATATGGAAAGATCAAAGTGGAGCTACAGTTGGAACTAATTCGAATATTTTGAATGTAAGCGATATAATAGAAGCTACTGCTATAACAGAAACCTATCCATTGGTTTATAACCTTACAGTGAAATCCAATTCAACAGGTTGCGAAACAACTTCAAACATTACTATTGAATCGATATACTGCGATATTCAGAAAGGTATTTCTCCAGATGGAAATGGTTCAAATGATTTTTTTGATTTACGATTGATGGATGTTAAAAAATTAGAAATTTTTAATCGATATGGCCTTCAAGTATATCATCAGTCCAATTACAAAGATCAATGGTTTGGACAAACCAATAATGGTGAACCACTTCCTAGTGCGACCTATTATTATGTGATAGAGTTTAATAATGGTGAATCTAAAACAGGATGGATTTATTTAATTCGTGAAAATTAAAATAGAAATAATTAAAGAAACTTTTTTTAGAAAAAATATATAACACATGAATAAAATTTTACTGACTACTTTATTATTTCTGTTGCTTGTTATGGATGTAAAGGCACAACAAGATCCTCAATATACTCAATACATGTACAATATGAATGTTATAAATCCTGCTTATGCTGGTACCAAAGAGCACATTACTTTTGGGTTGTTGTACAGAAAACAATGGTTGGATATTGAAGATGCTCCTACCTCTTTTACTTTTTACGGGGAAGGTGCCGTAGGAAAAAACGTTGGTGTTGGGTTGTCTTTAATTGCCGATAAAATAGGGCCAATAACGGAACAAAATGTGTATGGTGATTTTGCTTATAAATTAAAAATAGGAGAAAATAGTAACTTATCTTTTGGAGTTAAGGCTGGAGCGACTTTTCAAAAAGTTAATTTTGCTGAAATCATTTCTACCTTACCAGATCCCTCGGAAGGCATTTTTGGCAAAAACAGCAATGATGTAACCTTCAATATGGGAGCGGGTGTTTTTTATTATACCGATAAATATTATGTTTCATTTTCGATACCTAATATGATTAAGGCTGCTCATTTAGATTATGACGGCAAACAATATGGTTCAGATGTTTCTCATTATTTTTTAACTGCGGGCTATGTTTTTGATCTTAATCCAAATTTAAAATTTAAGCCCTCATTTTTGTTAAAATCCGCATTTAGTGTCCCAACTTCTATAGATGTTTCTGCTAACTTTTTATATCAAGAAAAAGTAGAATTTGGAGCTACTTATAGATTGCAAGATAGTTTTGGTTTGTTAGTTAATTTTAATGTTACACCTGATTTAAGAATAGGATATGCTTATGATCACATTGTTTCAAATCTAAATATTGCTACTTCATCTTCTCATGAGATAATTTTATTGTACGATTTTTTACCAGTCAAAAAAGTATCACTTTCCCCAAGATTCTTCTAATATTATAAGTTATTTGAAATGAAAAAAAATATTATGATTTTCTTTTTTGTGTTATTGAGTTTTTCTCTTTTGGCACAAAATAAAAACACTAAAATTGCTGATGCTTTATTTGAAAGATTCGAATATGTAAAAGCTACTCAAGAATATCTTCTTTTGGTCGAAAAAGGTAAAGCAGATCCTTATGTGTATAAGCAATTAGGAGAGTGTTATTATAATATGTTCAATACTGTTGAATCGGCTAAGTGGTATGCAATGGCAGTAAAAACGGATCAAGATGCTGAAACGTATTTTAATTACGCACAAATGCTAAAAGTAAATACTAAATATGAAGAAGCGAATATTCAAATGAAAGTCTTTGCCGAAAAAGCTCCAATGGATCAACGAGCGATAGAATTCAATAAAGATCCCAATTATTTACCCAGTCTGATTGATAAAGAAAAGCTTTTTGATGTCAAAATATTGGATATTAATTCGGATAAGTCTGATTTTGGAGCGGCTCTATTTGGTGATGTTTTATATTTTTCAAGTGCTCGAAATGTTGGCGGTAAAAAATACGGATGGAATGATGAGCCGTTTTTGGATATTTATCAATCAAATCTAAAGGCTGATGGAAGTTATTCTACACCAATAGCAGTTTCAGAATTGAATTCCAGATTTCATGAAGGTCCAGTAAGCGTAACTGCAGACGGGAATACCATTTATTTTTCTAGCGAAAGTTTTAATTCCAATCTTTATGAAAAAGACAATGCCAAACGTCTAAAATTTGGTCAGGTTCATTTGTTTAAAGCGCAAAAAGTGAATGGCATTTGGACTTCGATAACCCCAATGACTTTCAATAGCAAAAAATATTCTACCAGTAATCCATCCATTGATAAAGAGGGTAAAACTTTGTATTTTTCGTCAAATATGCCCGGTTCTATTGGTGGAATAGATATTTGGAAAGTCCAAGTAAATAATGATGGAACATACGGAAAACCAGAAAATTTAGGAGCTAAAATTAACACAGCTGGAGATGAAAGTTTTCCTTTTGTTACAAATGATAATATACTGTATTTTGCATCCAATGGGTTGCCTGGTTTTGGAGGATTGGATGTGTTTTTTGTGGATTTGAAATCAAATGATGTTCCAAAAAATGCTGGGAAACCCGTAAATTCAGAGAAAGATGATTTTGCATTAACGTATAATACGATTAAGCAATTGGGTTATGTGTCTAGCAATAGGTCTGGTGAAGATCATATTTATTCTTCTATTCCAATTTGTAAAGGAAAGATAAAAGTAGTCGTTAAAAGCGTGAAAGATAATTCTGTTTTGATACATTCAAAAGTGCTTATTTTGGATGAAAAAGGCAATGTAATTGGCACCCAATTATCAAATGAAAAAGGGGAAGTAATTTATGATGTCGATTGCGAAAAAATTTATGTAATTGAAGTGTATAAAGATGGTTACGTAACTGAAAAAATGCCACTTGCCAAATTTGTTGGAGGAGTGATTACGGTTGATGTTAACATAAAACCTATTGATGTTGTAATTACTGAAACTGAAATTATTTTGAACCCTATTTACTTTGATTTTAATAAAAGTAATATTACTAAACAAGGGGCAGAAGAGCTTGATAAATTGGTTTATGTAATGTCACAAAATGACAAATTGAAGATATATGTAAAATCTCATTCCGATTCCAAAGGAGATGATAAATACAATTTAAATCTTTCGGATAAAAGAGCAAAAGCTACAGTTCAATATGTGATTTCCAAAGGAATTGATGCGGCTCGAATTTCTGGCAAAGGATTTGGAGAAACGGAACTTAAAATTGATTGCAAAAACAAATGCACAGAAGAACAAAATGCGATTAATAGAAGATCCGAATTTTTATTGGTGAAGTAAATCGGCTAATTTTTGAAATTTTAAATATCACAAAACTTTCGCAATTAGTGAGTTTGTTTAAACTTTTCAACACTATCACGTTTTCGTAAAAAAAATAGAAATTCAACCCAGTTGTATCTGTTAATATTTACATAAATTTAACATTTAAAAAAATGCTTTATGTGTAATTTTTTAAATATTTTTTTAGATGATTGATAAAAAGATAGTTTAAAAAAAACACATATCAAAATAGGATTGATATTTTCAATTCGCCAAACCAAACTATTTATAACCTATACTTATGCAAAATTTTACTTTGCAATCCCTTTTTGCCCCAAAAAAGAGATTACTACTACTTGTTTTTTTATGTTTTATAACATTTACTTTTTCCAATGCTCAGAATTATATTACCAATGGTGATTTTGAATCTGGAAACAAAGTCGGTTACGACATTAATGGTTTAGGGTATACTTTTGTAACAGGTCTTACAGGATCAAGTAATCCTGGAGATTATGCTTTGATTGCAGATCCATTTAGCATGAACAATGCAACTTTTATACATGGAAAAGATCATTCTGGAGTGGGTAAAATGCTTGCTATTCATGGGAATACTTCTGGTGGACAACAGCGATTTTACAAAGCGGGAACAAATGGTGGAGGCGTATGTGGGTTAACGGTTGGGGCTTTATACACATTTACGTATTATGTAGGATCTATTTCTTCAACAGTTGTTGGTGCAGCTACTCAAGCGGATATAGGTGTTTCTTTTAATAATGCAACTAGTGTCACACTCATAGCGGGCACCACATTAGTTCCACTACCAATTGCGCTACCAGCATCAAATTGGCAGAAGGTTACTTATACTTTTATCGCATCTAATGCCTGTGTAAACATTGAAATGTACAATAACAATACAAGTGCAGCGGGTAATGATTTTGCAATAGATGATATTTCTCTTTATGGTCCTCCAAAACCGATAACACTTTCGTATACGCAATCTAATCTTTCTTGTCCTACGTCTAATGATGGTACGATCATAGGTTACGCAGGTTGGGGCGTTCCTCCGTATACTTTTACCTTAACGGGGCCAACTGTAGTTCCTTCAAATTCAACAGGAATATTTACCGGTTTAGCTGCTGGGAACTATTCACTTAAAGTTGACGATTCACAAGCAACACCCGATAATAAAACCGTATCTCCAATCGTTTTGACTGCTCCATTAGATATTAGCGTTACATCGGATGCTGTAGGTTGCGTAGTCCCAGGTACATTGGTTAAATTAACCGCTTCTAATGCCGGGCCGACTTATACTTGGAAAAATTCGTTAGGTACTGTTTTAGGAACTGCTAACCCTTATTTTGTAAACCCAATAGTAAATACCACCTATACTGTTGAATCCACAATAAGTACTACAACACCTCCTTCAAATTTAATAACAAACGGCGATTTTGAAATTGGCAACACTGGTTTTAAATCTAGCTATGGTTTTTATAGTGGTTCAACTGCAGGGGCAAATAAAGCTTATGGTATACAATCGGATCCAAAGAATTCATTTATGAATTTTGTGTCATGCGGAGATAAAACAACTGGAACAGGACTCATGATGGTGGTTGATGGAGCAATTGATGGCACTAGTGTGGTTTGGTCGCAAACGGTACACGTTGAGCCTTCGACTAATTATGACTTTTCATTTTGGGTGCAAAATCTAACGGCTCTAAATCCTGCAAAGTTTAAAGTCACAATAGGCGGTACTGCAGTTTCACTTTCAGCACTATCGGCTACGAATATTCCAACTGGAATTTCTCCATCTCCTCCAGTAGGTTGTGGATGGACACAAATAAAAGGCACATGGCCTTCAGGGTTAGTCACCCCAAATCCCGAAATAATAATTATAGATACAGAAACTAATCCATCAGGGAATGATTTTGGGTTAGACAATATAACCTTCATACCGCAAACATCTACAGTAAGATCTTGTCCATTATCTAAAACTATTTCAATAAATGTAGGCGGAAATATAGATCAGCCATTTACTTATGCAACTCCTGTTTGTAAAAATGGTGCAAATCCAACACCAACACCAGGTACTGGTTTTATTTCTGGTGGGACATATTCCGCAAGTTCTACTAATTTAATAATTAATTCAACAACGGGTGTGATTGATTTACTAACATCATTGCCTGGTTCTTATACGGTTACATATGCAGTTACATCAGGTTGTAATTCGGGAACAACTGTAACTCCAGTTCCTATTACCATAAATGCACAGCCAATTGCTGGAACCTCTGGAAGTACAACGATTTGTGAAACCAGTAGCACTCCCATAGATTTATTTAGTTTAATTACTGGCGAACAAACTGGAGGAACTTGGACAAGAACAACAGGTGCAGGAGGAGTATTTAATGCTGCTTCAGGCACATTTACACCAGCAGTTGGAGCTACTACAAGTACGTTTACCTATACTTTGACAGGGACTTCACCTTGTGTAAATAGTACTAGCGTTTCAACTGTTATTATCAATCCACAACCCATTGCAGGAACATCAGGAAATACAACAGTTTGTGAAAGCAGCAGTACTCCAATAAATTTATCGAGTTTAATAACTGGTGAGCAATCTGGAGGAACTTGGACAAGAACAACGGGAACAGGCGGAATATTTACTGCTGCTTCGGGCACATATACACCAGCAGTTGGAGCAACCACGAGTACTTTTACCTATGCTTTGGCGGGAACATCGCCTTGCATTAATAGTAGCAGTGTAGCAACAGTAACTATTATACCACAACCAATTGCAGGAACATCAGGAAATACAACGGTTTGTGATAGCGATACCACATCAATAGATTTATATAGTTTAATAACTGGTGAACAAGCTGGTGGAAGCTGGTCCAGAACGACAGGATCTGGAGGTACTTTTAATTCTGCAACGGGATCTTTTACGCCAGCCATAGGCGCAACAAACAGCACGTTTACCTATAATTTAGTAGGGACTGCGCCTTGTGTTAACAGTACAAGTATTGCGACAGTCAATGTCAATCCAATTCCTACCATAACCATTGGTTGCGGTATTCCAACAGCAAATAGTGTTCAATTTAATTGGAATGCGATTTCGGGTGCAACATCCTATACTTACAGTTATAGTGTTGCTTCTGGTGTTCCAGTTACCGGAAATACGGCCGGAAATACGTTTACAGTTAATGGGTTGTTACCGGGGCAAAATGTTTCCATTTCAGTCACTTCAGTTGGGAATACATGTATAGCAACAGGCATAGGGAATTGTGTATCATCTAGTTGTCCTACTCCAACAGTGACTCCATTAAGTGATATAACCGTTTGTGCAAACGGAACAGTTTCTGTTCCGGTCTTTGCAAGTACGCCTGCGGGAGCAACTTTCAATTGGGCCAGTAACAATACTGCTATTGGAATTGTTGCTAATGGAACTGGTGATATTTCATCATTTACCGGACTTAACACAACAGCGATTACACAGACGGCAACAATAACAGTTACAGCAACTAATGCTACATGTACAGGTCCAGCTTCGACTTTTAAAATTAATGTAATTCCATTGCCTGTAGTTGCTTTGACATCTAGCATATCCTCTTCCTTACAAACGGTTTGTATTAATACTCCTTTGTCTGCTATTACATATTCAATAGGAGGAACAGGAACAGGAGCAACGGTTTCGGCATTGCCAGCGGGTGTTACGGGAAGTTTTTCAGCAGGGGTTTTTACAATTAGTGGTACACCATCGGTATCGGGTTCGTTTCCCTATACGATATCTACATCTGGTGGCTGTTCTCCGGTAGCGACTTTGGCAGGGACCATAACAGTAAGTCCATTGCCAACTATTACTTTGACATCTTTGGTAACTACAACTACCCAAACGCTTTGTGTCAATACCGCTTTAACGAATATTGCATATGCAGTGAGTGGTAGTGCTACAAGTGCTACAGTAACTGGGTTACCAGTAGGTGTAACGGGAAGTTTTACAGCGGGAGTTTTAACTATTAGTGGTACACCTACAGTATCGGGTTCTTTTGGTTATACAGTATCTACTTCTGGAGGTTGTTCTCCTGCAGCGACTTTGACAGGGACCATAACTGTAAGCGTATTGCCAACCATTACTTTAACATCTGGAACTTCATCAACTACTCAATCGGTATGTATTAATACTGCTTTGACCAATATTTCTTATTTAGTAGGAGGAACAGGTACTGGGGCTTCTGTATCTGTATTGCCAGCAGGGCTTTCGGGAAGTTTTTCAGCAGGAGTTTTTACGATAAGTGGTACGCCAACGGTATCGGGTTCGTTTCCCTATATAGTAAATACAACAGGAGGCTGTTCTCCTCCAGCTAATTTGAGTGGAATTATTAATATAAGTCCTATTTCTGCAATTAGTTTGGTGTCTACGACAGCAACAACTACTCAAACAATTTGTATTAACACAAACATATCTCAAATTAGCTATTCTTTAGGAGGTAGTGCTACAGGAGCAATAGTAACAGGATTGCCAACAGGTGTAACTGGTGCTTTTACATTAGGAATATTTACTCTTAGTGGTAGTCCAACTGTAGCTGGAACATTCAATTATATCGTGACTACTACTGGTGGTTGTACACCAGCAGTAAGTTTAAATGGCACGATAACAGTTAGTCCCATATCAACCCTTATTTTGACGTCGGTAGCTTCTACAACCAATCAAGTTTTTTGTTTGAATTCGGCATTAAATGCAATTACCTATGCAGTTGGAGGAAGTGCAACGGGAGCTGTGGTAAATGGTTTACCGGCAGGAGTAACAGGAAATTTTGCTGGAGGAGTAGTTACCATTAGTGGCACTCCAACAATTTCGGGAGTGTATAATTATACTGTAACCACAACTGGTGGTTGTTCGCCAACCGTAATTTTGAGAGGTACCATTACAATTAATCCTATACCAACGATGATTCTATCATCGGCACCAACAACTACAAATCAAACCATTTGTTTGAATGATTCGATAATACCAATAACATATACGGTTGGGGGTAGCGCTAATGGCGCTACTGTAACTGGATTACCAGCTGGAGTAACTGGTACTTTTGTTACGGGTATTTTTACAATTAGCGGTACACCAACGCTTCAGGGAAATTTTAATTATAGAGTAACCACAACAGGAATTTGTACTCCAGCTATTGTAATACTTGGTACGATTACCGTAAATTCATTACCAATTGCTAGTTATACAGGAATAACATCCCTTTGTTCTGGAAATGTAACTTCGATAGTATTATCAAGTACAATTCCAGGATCCACCTTTTCATGGAATGCAGTGCAAAATAATGTATCAGGTGCTTCTTCTAGTACAGGAAATACAATTGCACAAACACTTTCTACTACGGGGACCAATGTAGGACAAGTGGTATATAATGTAACACCAATTGCTGGAAGTTGTTTAGGATTACCAAAAAAGATTACTATAGATGTAAGCCCTGTGCCTAATGTTGTAGATAATACTGCTAAGAAAATAGTGTGTTCAGGAGAAACAACCAATATTGCGTTATCTAGTGGCATAGTTGGAACTACTTTTTCATGGACTGTAAATGCATCAGGCGTAACAGGTGCTACTGCAGGTTCGGGAAATACCATTACACAAACACTTTCAAATTTGGGTTTTGTACCAGGTACTGTAGATTATACTATTACACCATCAATTAATGGTTGTATTGGCACGCCAATTGTTGTTACGATTACTGTTAATCCGTTACCAGAAGTTTTGGGGACACCCCCAGGAACAATTTGTAGTGGATACAATACTAATGTTGTTTTATCTCCTACAATTTCAGGAACTACTTTTGATTGGACAGTTCTTCAAGTTGGTGTTACTGGAGCTATTGCTGGAACTGGAAATACTATAAATCAAATATTAGAAGCTACTGGAAATTCACAAGGAAATGTTACCTATACAATTACTCCAAGTCTTAATGGATGTATTGGAATACCATTAGATATTATCGTTAACGTAAATCCTTCACCAAAACCTTCTCTTGTAGGAGGTGTAATATGTGTCGAACAAGCAACAGGTATTGCATTTAGAACCAATACACTAGATTCTGGTTTGAGTGCTTCCAACTATAATTTTGTATGGTATTTAAATACTTTGCCCATAATTGGTGCGAACTCTAATACGTATGACGCTATACAATCTGGGGACTACAAAGTGCAAGCGACAAACAATGTAACGGGTTGTGATGCTACATCCGATACAGTTAAAGTGACTGATTCTTTTCCAGGATTAGCTATGACAACAACTCAGACTTTGGCTTTTTCTGATAATGCAATGGTAACAGTTTCCGTAACTGGTGGTAATGCAGCATTTGAATACCAGCTGGATAATGGATCTTTTCAATCGTCAAATGTTTTTGATAATTTGAAACCTGGCCAACATACTATTACTGTTGGTGATGAAAATGGGTGTACTAATTTAACTCAGAACATTTTTGTAATTGGATATCCAAAATTTTTCTCTCCAAATGGAGATGGGCATAATGATTTCTGGAATGTAGTTGGACTCGATGGACAACCTGCATCTGTTATTTATATTTTTGATCGTTATGGTAAATTATTAAAACAAATTAATCCAACGAGTGATGGTTGGGATGGGTTTTATATTGGCGCGGAAATGCCAGCAACAGATTATTGGTTCACCATAGAATATACCGAACAATCCCAAATTAAGTTATTTAAATCACATTTCTCTTTGATACGTTGATTTAGAAAATAATCACTCCCAGCGAATGAATTTGTTGTTATTCAATGATAATAAAGGTTAGTAATTTTTTGATGAATTACTTAAATAATTATACTATTAATTTAAAATAACCCATATAAACCAAAATGAAGAATAAGTTTCTATTAACAATAATACTAATTGGTTGTTTTTGTTCCTATGTTTTTTCGCAAACCAAAGCGACAGGAAGAGAAGTAATGATTCAAGGATTTCACTGGACCACTGATGTTTCTGCTACTAAGTGGTATGAAGTGATTAAAAGTAACTCTGCAGCTTTGCAAACCGCTGGATTTGATGCTATATGGTTGCCACCACCGAGTAAATCAACTGGAGGAATGGGGTATATTCCTACGGTATGGTATGATTTGAATAATGCTCAAGGAACACAAGCACAATTAGTGTCTTTGATAACAGACCTGCATTCAAAAAACATTAAAGTAATTGCCGATATCGTAATCAATCATAGAGGAGGTACCCTTGGTTGGTATGATTTTTCAACACCTTCCTGGAATACACCAACTGAAACATGGTCAATTTGTAACAATTCAAATATTAGTGCTACTGGACAAAAAGGAACAGGAGCGCCTGATTATGATCCTGTTGCTGCTGGTTTAAAATCGCCTGGAGAATCTGGCTCTTTTTCTGCTGCTAGAGATTTAGATCACAGTAATGCTCTAGTTCGTGAAGGTATCAAAACCTGGATGAATTGGTTGAAAACTGATATTGGTTTTGACGGTTGGCGCTATGATTTTGTACATGGTTACGATGGTAAATATATCAAAGAATACAATGATGCTACGAACCCATACTTTTCGGTAGGTGAACTATTAGAAGGAAACAGGGATCGAATTGTAAAATGGATTGATTATACTAAGGCTGGGACAGCAACTGCATCATCATCTGCTTTTGATTTTGCTACTAAAAGCTCTTTACAAAATGCATTTAATGATAATAATTTGAGTTACTTAAAAGATGGTAATGGAAAAGCATCTGGTTTAATTGGGGTTTGGCCGTCTAATGCAGTAACTATGTTAGACAATCATGATACGGGTCCAGCACCATATGGTCAAGATCTTTGGGTGTTTCCTGGAGGACAAGTTTTAAAAGGCTATGCTTATTTATTAACTCATCCTGGTACTCCAATGGTTTGGTGGCCCCATTATTTCAATTGGGGTATTAAAACTGAAATTGATGCGATGATCAAAATAAGAAAAGACAATCAATTAAGTAGTACATCGGCTTTAAATATTGTTGCGGCTACTACTAATTTGTATGCAGCAATTATTGATGATAAAGTTGCTATGAAATTAGGTTCTGATAATTGGTCGCCATCAGGTACGGGATGGATACTAAAATTATCAGGTACAGGTTTTGCAATTTGGGATAAATTGAGTGCGGTAGATGTGCCAAGTTTAACCATTGTAGACGCGGGAGGTACATACAATACTGGAACAACTGTAAATGCTGTTTTGACAGCCAATTTAAACACTTCTACAATTTATTATACAACAGATGGTACAGAACCTACTACAGCATCAGCATCGGCTGTTGGTTCAAAAAGTTTGGTAATTACTTCAAATACAATTGTGAAAGCATTTGTTAAGAATACTTTAAATGTTAGTTCTGCTGTAAAAACAGAAACTTATACTTTTAGTACTGCTCCTCCATTTACTGTGTATTTCAAAAAACCTTCGACTTGGAGTTCTTCGGTAAAAATTTATTATTGGGCAACAACAGGAACAACAACGGCAGTAACTTGGCCTGGAGTGGCTATGACTCCCGATTGCGGCGATTGGTATACTTTTACTTTTCCATCTACAGTAAGTGCTTCCAGTGTAATTTTTAATGATGGAACGTCACAAACGACCAATCTAACAGCAACTGCTGGAATTAAGTATTATGATGGAGGTTGGTTATCTGCAGAACCAGTTGGAAGATGTCCAATTGCACCCGATTTGACAATTGCACCAGCAGGAGGTTCTTTTACTACTGGAAATACAGTGAATGTTGTTTTGACGGCCAATGTCAATACTTCTACTATTTATTACACTACAGATGGGACTGAACCAACTACAGCATCTAGTTCTGCTGTTGGTACGAAATCATTAGCAATAACAGCGAATACGACTTTGAAAGCTTTTGTAAAAAATACATCCAATGCAAGTTCAGCTGTAAAAACAGAAGTGTATAATTTCAGTCTAGCTCCAGATTTGATAATTGCTCCAGCAGGAGGTTCTTTTACTACTGGAAATACAGTGAATGTTGTTTTGACGGCCAATGTCAATACCTCAACGATTTATTACACTACAGATGGAACAGAGCCAACTATAGCATCGAGTTCTGCTGTTGGTACGAAATCATTAGCAATAACAGCGAATACGACTTTGAAAGCTTTTGTAAAAAACACGTCCAATGCAAGTTCAGCTGTAAAAACAGAAGTGTATAGCTTCAGTCTAGCTCCCGATTTGATAATTGCTCCAGCAGGAGGTTCATTTACAACCGGAAACACAGTAAATGTTGTTTTGACTGCTAATGTCAATACCTCAACGATTTATTACACTACAGATGGAACAGAGCCAACTACAGCATCGAGTTCTGCTGTTGGAACGAAATCATTAGCAATAACAGCGAATACGACTTTGAAAGCTTTTGTAAAAAATACATCCAATGTGAGTTCTGCAGTAAAAACAGAAGTCTATAGTTTCAGTCTAGCTCCAGATTTGACAATTGCTCCAGCAGGAGGTTCATTTACAACCGGAAACACAGTAAATGTTGTTTTGACGGCCAATGTCAATACCTCTACGATTTATTACACTACAGATGGAACAGAGCCAACTACAGCATCTAGTTCTGCTGTTGGAACGAAATCATTAGCAATAACAGCGAATACGACATTGAAAGCTTTTGTAAAAAATACATCCAATGTGAGTTCTGCAGTAAAAACAGAAGTGTATAGCTTTAGTCTAGCTCCAGATTTGATAATTGCTCCAGCAGGAGGTTCTTTTACAACTGGAAATACAGTAAATGTAGTTTTGACGGCCAATGTCAATTCCTCTACTATTTATTATACTACAGATGGAACCGAACCAACTACAGCATCGAGTTCTGCTGTTGGAACGAAATCATTAGCAATAACAGCGAATACGACTTTGAAAGCTTTTGTAAAAAATACATCCAACGTGAGTTCTGCAGTAAAAACAGAAGTGTATAGTTTTGTAACTCCGAATACTCTTACTGTTTATTTCAAGCCTCCAACTACTTGGACATCAGTTCCGAAAATTCATTATTGGAATGCTATTCCTTCTGGAAGTATCGCTAGTACTATTTTTCCTGGTGCAACGATGATTACCCATGTAAATGGTTTTTATAAATATACCATTGTTGGCCCAACAAGTGTTAGTGTGGTTTTTAGCAATGGTATGACTGGAACTACTAATCAAACGGCAGAATTACTGAATGTAACAGATGGTTTCTCTTACACATGGGCCGATACACTTGGAGTTACTGATTTAATCCCAAAGGAAAGCTTAGTGAAAATCTATCCTAACCCAGTAAATGATTTGCTTAAAATAGAGACTGATTCGCCTAGTGTGAATTATCAAATAATTGGCATTCAAGGGAATTTGATACAAGCAGGTGCTCCTATAAACAACACTATTGATGTTAGTAGTTTAAAAGCTGGTGTTTATATTGTTAAAATAAAATTTGAAAATGAAAAACAATATTTTCAAAAGATTATAAAAAAATAGGTTAAAGTTCACTAATTATAATAAAGTTAAATTAGATTTTAAATGTTAAAAAAGGTTCTAAACGTAATTTTCGTTTGGAACCTTTTTCATATTAAAAAATTGTAAAGTCGAATTTATTTGATAAATGCTGCAGTTAATTACAAATTTTTTTAAAAAGATAGTTTTTATAAATAGGTAAAATTTATAAAAATCAATTACAAGGAGTTTCTAATAATCAAGGCACTTTTGTTTTCGATTTGTTCTTTTTTTCCTTTTAGGACCATTTGTGCGAGTAGTTTTCCCATGGTAGTAAAATCTGTTGAAATAGTGGTAATCCCATTCGATACCACTTTTTTTAGCGGGGTTTCATTGTAGGAAATGATTCCAAAATCGGTTCCTAGTTTTAAATTTTGTTGCCTTGCTTTTTCAATTACGTGGACCAAATCTCGGTCATTTGGAATAATGTAAACACCGCCAATTATAATTTCATTATCGGTAAAATCATTGATAACTTCATAATCAAATGAGTATTCTTTACAAAAATCCTCAAAACCGATTTTCATTCCCATAGGTTCTCTAAAACCCGGAAAAATCAAAATGAGTTTGTTGTATTTGTTCAATCTTGACTTTCCTTTAGACAAACCCTCGCAGATGTCTTTTCTGTGATTTTGGTAGATGGCAGGAAAGGATTTTAGATCATCATTGGTTTGATCTAGGATAATTACATCATTTACTGGTAGGGTTTTTATAAATGCTGCTACATCGATTAAGTTGGTAGGCATGATGATATATTTGGTATAATTTCCATTACTATCATTTATTAATTTTTGAAAGACTTGTACATTAAAGTGGTGAAAGAAAATATCAACCTGTACATTTTTGCCAATATTTTTTAAAAACGAATTGTATATGTCTTCCTTAAAAATATTTAGTTCATCGAAAAGTAAAAAGATCTTTTGTTTTATTGTGATTTCAACGCTTTTGACATAATATCCTTTTCCTGGTATGGCATAAATAATACCTCTTTTTTTGAGTTCATCATACCCTAATAAAACCGTATCTCGTGACAAAGAAAAGGCCAAACATACTTTATTTACGGATGGAAGTCGGTCGCCTTTTGTAAGTTTTTCTTCTTCAATTGCCTTTTCAATCGATTGAATTATCTGTTTGTATTTTGGTATTCCAAGGTTATTTTGGATCGAAATAATTTTCATGTCAAAAGTTGGTTATTGGGCAAATATACAAAAAACTGGTAGGCACTGGTATTGAAATGTAAATTTAACACATAATTTTGATTTTCATATTTCATAAAAAAACAATTCAAAAAAACAATTTATCTTATTTAAAACGAAATTATATGTCGATTTTACATTAAAATCTGCAATATGATATAGGATTTCTTTTTTCTTTTTTTAGGGAATAAGAATTTTTAAATACAATAAAATAGATATTAAAATCAATCATAATTAATAGTTACAATGCCCAATGCATGAATCAATACCTAACCCAAAATCAATTTAAATTAAAAAAAAGTATGAAAACAATTTACATGAAGTTGTTATTTTTATTTCTCCTGCTTCCGTTTTGCGCTTTTTCGCAGAATGCAGTAAAAGGGACAGTTCTGGACAGCGGTTCTGGACAGCCTATTTCCGGAGTAAATATAAATATACAAGGAGTCCCAAATGGGGTCTCAACCGGTTTTGACGGAAAATTTCAAATTCCAAATGTGAAACAAGGCGATAACATCGTTTTTTCATTTATTGGATACAGAAAAGAAATTGTAACCTTCACAAATCAAAAAACACTGTTAGTTAGCCTTCAGTCAGAAGCAAATCAATTAGTTGAAGTAAAAATTCAAGTTGGATATGGATCAGTAAAAAGAAAAGATGCTACTGGAGCTGTTGTTGCACTGACTGCAAAGGAATTTAATAAAGGTGCCAATGTTGGAACCGAAGATTTATTTAAAGGGCGCGTAGCGGGTTTAGCTGTAAATACTACAGGAGCTCCTGGGGCTAAATCCGAAATGAGAATTAGAGGAGGAAGTTCTTTGTTTGCAAGTAATGACCCTCTTGTTGTTATTGATGGATTGCCCTTGGATAACAATACAAACATAGGATCGTCTTCTTTCTTAGCATCTTTAAATCCAAGTACTGTAGAATCTATTGTTGTTTTAAAAGATGCTTCTGCAACTGCTATTTATGGATCACGTGCTTCTAATGGAGTAATTATTATTACAACCAAAAAAGGAAGTAAAACTTTGGCGGTAGACTATAATGTTCTTTATGGGGCAGGTAAACTAGTCAATACTGTTGATGTTTTTAGTGCTGATGAATATCGTGCTCTTATTGTAAATGAGGATAAAAAAAATGGAACGGATTATGCTAGTAAATTAGGAACTGCTAATACCGATTGGCAAAAAGAAATTTATAGAAGTACTGGTTATGTAGATCAAAACTTATCGGTAAGAGGTAATCTTTTGACTGTTATTCCAACTAGTTTGACTTTGGGAAATACAAACCAACAAGGATTGAGATTAACCAATACTTTCAAAAGAAATACAATTGGTTTGGTTATGAATCCTGCTTTTTTTGATAATCATTTAAAATTAAAACTAGCAGCGAATTATGCTGACGAAAAAAATAGGTTTACGGATGCAGTTGAGGGAACAGCCATTAGTTTTGATCCAACACAACCTGTTACAGTAGATGGAGCTCCTTATGGCGGATACTTTGAATACACTACTGGAATTAATTCTGCTGGTAAATACACTTTGAATGCCAATGCAGCCAGAAATCCAGTTTCTCAATTGTTGATGACCAATGATAGAGGGACAAATAGTCGGGTTTTTGGTAATTTTGAAGCGGATTATAAGTTTCATTTCTTACCGGAGTTAAGAGCTGTTGTCAATGTTGGGTTTGACGAATCCAATGGAGAGCGAACACGATTAGTAGGAGAAGATGCTGGTTCTGCGCCATCAAATAATAACATTCCTTATGGTACTAATGAATTTACAAAAGCGACCAAAAGAAATAAATTATTAGATACTTATTTGACCTATAACAAAAATATTAAAGATTTTAATTTAGATCTTACTACAGGATATTCCTATCAAAAATTTCAAACAAATAAATTCGAAACGGGTAATATCTTAAATCCAGATTTGCCTTCGACTTTTCCTGAAACCTCAATTGATACAGATGTTGTTTTAATAGGCTTTTTTGGTAGAGCCAATATTAATTTTAAAGACAAATATTTATTGACAATGTCATATAGACGAGATGGTTCTTCTAGATTTGAAGAAGAAAATCGTTGGGGTAATTTTCCAGCAGCTGCTTTTGCATGGAAAATGAAAGAAGAATTTTTTAAAGATAACGAGACTTTATCGGACTTGAAATTAAGGGTGAGTTATGGTATCACAGGCCAACAAGACATACCAGATCCGAATGGTTATTTAGAAAAATATGAAGTTGGTGGTGGGAATTCCCAATATTATTTTGGTACTACAGCGACTCCAATCGCTTTGTCTAGCAAAAGAACAAAAAATTTAAAATGGGAAGAAACAACTGTTTTAAATGCAGGTGTTGATTTTGGAATTTTAAACAATCGTATCTCTGGTTCTGTCGAAGCTTATTCTAAAGTATCAAAAGATTTATTAGTAAATGCTGCTATTTCTGATGGTAGTAACTTTTCAAATCGTGTGTATCAAAATGTTGGATCTTTCACCACAAAAGGGATCGAGTTAAGTTTGAATGCCATTTTGTTACATTCGGATAGTTTCAATTGGAATGTGAATTTTACAGCTTCAAAGTTTGAAAGACGAATTAAGGATTTGGTTAATAATACGAATATTCTATTAGGAGATAATATTTCTGGTACAGGAACTCCAGGTCAAATCTTTAGCGAAGGCTATACCCCTTACTCTTTTTATGTTTACAAACAATTGTACGATACAGCGGGTAAACCAATTGACGGTGCTTTTGCTGATATTAATGGAGATAACATCAAAAACAATTCGGATAAATACATTTATCATAATCCAGATCCAGATGCTACTTTCGGATTTGCTTCTACAATGAATTTCAAACATATCGATTTTTCTTTCAATTTAAGAGCTAGTGTCGGAAATAGAGTTTTTAATGCTGAAGCAGCGGGTAATGCTCAGTTTGATAACTTAGAAAACGGAGGAGTATTGAGTAATGTGCCTACATCTATACTAGAAACTGGTTTTCAAACTACTTCAAATGTTTTATTATCTGACCTTTATGTAGAAGATGCTTCTTTCTTAAAAATGGATAATATTACTTTGGGCTATACATTTACCAAGTGGTTAAATGATAAAGCTACGTTAAGAATGTCAACTGGTGTTCAAAATGTCTTTGTAATTACAAAATACAGCGGATTGGATCCTGAAATCACAAACAACGGAGTGGATAAAACAATTTACCCAAGACAACGCTCAATATTGTTTGGTCTTAACCTCAAATTTTAAAAATAAAATCATGAAAAAATATATTTTTATATCCATTTTAGTATTAGCAGCGGTACTTCATTCCTGTACGAATGATTTGAATGTTGTCTCTAAAGATGATGATGTATTATCCTCGGAGGCATTGTATACTTCACCAGGAGGTTACGAAAAAGCTTTAGCCGGAGTTTATGGTAATCTTACTTTGACGGGTGTTATTGGTCCAAACAATTCTTCGCTTGAAGGTGTAGATGCAGGAACGAGTCAATTTACCAGATGTTTATTGTATTTGCAAGATTTAACTACAGACGAACTAGTTTGGAGTTATGAAGCCGATGAAGGAACTGCTGAATTGCAAAGAAATATTTGGACAGCTTCTAATCCTATCATTTTAGGAATGTACAGTAGAACCATGGCTTCTGTGGCGTATGCCAACGAGTTTTTACGCCAAAGTACTCCAGAAAAACTGCAATCAAGAGGAATTACAGATGCTTCAAAACTTGCCGATATTGCACTTTATAGAAATGAAGTTCGTGTATTGCGTGCTTATGCGTATTACAACATGATGGATTTGTTTGGTAAAGCCCCTATGTATACCGAAAATGATCCAATCAATTTTGCTGGCCCAGAATTCAATAGAAAACAATTGTTTGATTTTGTTGAATCTGAATTGGTAACAGTACTTCCTAGTTTAAAAGCAGCTCGTACCAACATTTATGGTAGAGTAGATCAAGGGATGGCTAATATGATATTGGCTAAAATTTATTTGAATGCACAAGTGTACATTCAAGCGGATCGCTATAATGATTGTGTGACCAAGTGTAATGAAATTATTGCTGGAGGGTATTCTTTAAAACCAAATTACCTAGATAATTTCAAAGCAGATAACAATACTTCTGAAGAGATAATTTTCGGAATCCAATCAGATGGTGTAGTTTCTCAAAACTGGGGAGCAACAACAGTATTAACTAATGGTCAAATTGGTGCTTGGGAAAATAATGGTGCCGATTTTGGAATTGGTGGATGGAGTGGTGCACTTCGAATCAGAAAACAATTTGCACAAAAATTTGACGGAGGTAAATTCAATCAAGATACCCGCAAAACTATTGGTACTGGTATACAAGGTGATCCTTCTAAACAAAGAACAATTGATATTGCTGATATTGGTGTGAAAACACAAGGGTATATTTTATCTAAATATTCAAACAAAACAGCTACCGGAGTAAAAGGGAGTAGCTCTACTTATGCAGATACTGATTTTCCTTTATTCCGTTTGGCAGATGTGTATTTGATGTATGCTGAAGCAACTTTAAGAGGAGGTAATGGCGATGTAGCTCAGGCATTAACTTATGTAAATGATTTGAGAGAAAGAGCCAATAAAACTTCGACTGTAGGGAATATTACTGCATCAAATTTGACTCTTGATTTTATCATTGATGAAAGAGCCCGTGAATTGCATTGGGAAGCCCATAGAAGACAAGACTTAATCCGTTTTGGAAAATTTACTGGAGGGTCATACAATTGGGCTTGGAAAGGGAATGCTTCTACTGGAGTTTCAATTCCATCACACATGAATGTTTTCCCAGTACCTGTTGGATCATTGGGTGCCAATCATAATTTAACTCAAAATACAGGTTACTAAAAAATCCACTATTATAATAAACATAAAAACATGAAATGAGCATAACTGTAAATTGGTCACAGATACCGATTGCGATATGCGAATTACATAGGACAATTAAAAACCAAATAAAAAATACATACTTATGAAAAATATATTCAAACATTTTATAGCATTGGCCCTTATCTTAGGTATGTGGTCATGTGAAAACGAGGAAAATTTCTTGATCTTAGAGCCTCAAGCTGCTGCTTTTTCTATAATTACTCCAGATGCAGGTTCTTCTGTTATAATGAACGAAGCTACTCCAAACAATACTGCTTTGACATTGACTTGGGAGGCAGTAACGTATGGCACGCCAACTATCGTGAGTTATACCATTCAGTTTGCAAAAAGCAATACAGAATTTGCGGCTCCTGTGAATATAGCTACTTCTACAACAACACATGCATCGATAAGCGTTTCTGAATTAAATTCAAAAGCTCTAGATTTAGGTTTGCTTCCAGATGTTGATGGAAATCTTGACATTCGAATCGTGTCAACTGTCGGAACAACTGGTTCTGAACCCAAATATTCTAACCCAATTACGATTGTAGTAAAACCATATCAAGGTGTTTTCCCTTCAAAAGATTTGTTTTTGATTGGACCTGGAACTTCTGCGGAATGGGATGCAAATAAAGCTGTTGCTCCAATTTTTAGAGATCCAGCTGATCCAGCTAAACAATATTATACAGGTTACTTTGCAGCTGGTGGGTTTAAATTGCTTGAGCAAACTGGTTTTTGGGCTCCAATGTATGGTGCAAATGGTGACAAAGTACAATACAGAGCAACTGAAAGTGATCCAGATCCAGGACTTTTTCCAACTAATGCGGCAGGTTATTATACTTTTGCAATTGACATAAAAGCATTAACATATACTATTGTTCCTTATACAGGATCTATGAAAACGTATGCTTCAGTTGGTATTATTGGAGACGCAGCACCATTGGATAATTGGGTGACTAGTGTTCCTATGACTAAGTCAACTTTTGATGCTCACATCTGGAAAATCACTTACACCTTTACATCCGCAGGGAAATTTAAATTTCTTGCCGATACTACTTGGATTGGTGATAGTGCTGGAGCCGATATTTATGTTACAGCAGGTAAATACGACATTTGGTTTAATGATATAGATAATAGATACATGTTTGTACCTGTTTTATAAAGAGTCGCAGGGTTGATAAGATTTTAAAAATATATAAGAATCATAGTTGCTTCTCAATCGTTTCTTTATGTTTTTAATCTTAGTAGCTTAACATCTCAGTAACTTAAAAAAAAACCTCGAATGCTATACATTCGAGGTTTTTTTTAATGTTTCACAAACTGGTAGGTACTGGTATGTATAATTTAAATTTTGTTCTACATTTGAATTTCAAATTTCATAATAATACAATGGAAATAAAACACAATTCACAAATTATAACTCCTTCTGAAGCCAATTTGTTTGGTTTAATGCCAGATGGGACAGCCATTTATGCTTACGAATTATCCAATAAAAACGGAATGTTTTTAAAGGTAATCACCTTTGGAGCTACGATAACCGAATTGAAAATGCCTTTGAAAAATGGCGAATTGGTTGATGTTGTTTTAGGGTTTGACAATTTAGAGTCTTACATGCAATCGTTTCATCTAGTAAGTCCGCCCTATATGGGCGCAACTGTTGGAAGATTCGCTGGTAGGATTCATAATAGTACTTTTTGTCTGAATAGACAAAAATTTATTTTGAATAAAAACAATAACGAAAACGCATTACATGGAGGTATTATTGGGTTTAGCCAAAGAGTTTGGACAGTCAAAAATGTACATTCTGGTGATAATCCTGCTATAACTTTGAGTTACACTAGTCCAGCTGGAGAAGAGAATTACCCAGGAGAATTAGCAGTAGAACTTAAATATACGTTGTCCGAAGAAAATGAATTGAAGATTGAATATAGTGCCAAGACTTCAGAGGATACCGTTGTGAATTTAACCCATCACAGTTATTTTAATCTAGACGGACATTCATCCAATGTGGCAGATCAGGAATTAATTATAAATGCGAATCGAATGTTGGAAACATCTGCTGAAAATATTCCAACTGGTAGGTTTTTACAAATTGAAAATACTGCTTTTGATTTTTTAACCGCCAAAAAATGTCCTTCAGTAATTGATAATACATTTGTTTTGGATCGAAAAGAAGAATTTGCCGCTTCTCTTTTTAATAAAAAAAATAATTTGAAAATGACCGTCTATACCGATCAACCTGGAGTTCATATTTATGTTGGTGGAAATTGTTTTAATGCAATTAAGGGTAAAGAAAACGCTCATTATCATCCTTTAAGCGGTATTTGTTTTGAAACTCAAAACTATCCAGATGCACCAAATAACAGGCATTTTCCCAGTGCAATTCTAAAAAAAGATTCAGTTTACGCTCATAATACCACTTATAAATTTCAATCCATTTAAAAAATCCATCATGAAAAAAATTCTAACCCTATTATCACTTTTTATAGTATTTGCAATTCAATTTGCTTGCTCTAACAGCGATTCTTCCGATGCACCTGTAGTTGTGGATCCACCAGTTGTGGTAGATGATTTTATCAGAGCTGCCGATATTTCCTTTCTTCCTGAAATTGAAAGTACGGGAACAATTCTATACAATAATGGCAAAGCCGAAGACATGCTTACGACTTTAAAAAATGCAGGCTGTAATACGATTCGTATTCGTTTATGGAAAAACCCAACAAGCGGGCATTCTACTTTTGCCGAAGTGAAAACGCTTGCAGCAAGAGTAAAAGCAGCCGGTTTAAAAGTATGGCTTACGGTTCATTATTCAGATACTTGGGCAGATCCAGCGGCTCAAACGACTCCAGATGAATGGAAAAATTTATCTTTTACCGATTTGAAAACGGCTGTTGCTACTTATACATCAACTATTATAACAGAGATTAATCCTGACATTATTCAGATCGGAAACGAAATAAATAGCGGTTTACTGTGGCCTCAAGGAAATTTGATCAATCAAGAAGCGCAATGTATTGCTTTGTTATCTACCGCAAGTGCTACCATTCGAAGCAAAGCACCAAATACAAAAATCATGATTCATTATGCAGGTGTAAATCCATCAGATACGGATTGGTTTTTTACCAAAGTAAAAAGTGTAGATTATGATTATATCGGTCTTTCCTATTATCCAATTTGGCACGGTAAAGATTTGACAGTTGTAAAAACTACTATCGATGCTTTAGGAAGTAAGTTCAGCAAGAAAGTGATTATTGCCGAAACGGCTTATCCTTTTACATTAGATTATAATGATTGGACAAATAATATAGTTGGATCAGATAATCAATTAGTTTCGGGTTATCCTGCAACTACTGATGGCCAAAAAAGTTATATGCTGGCTATCAAAAGTTTGTTGAAAAGTTCTAAATGTGGTATCGGATTCTCCTATTGGGGAGGTGAGTGGATCGCTTTCAAAGGAAATCAAGCCAAAGATGGTTCTACTTTTGAAAATCAAGCTTTCTATGATTTTACGAATAAATCACTACCTGTTTTAGCAGTTTTCAATCTAAACTAAACGATAATGAAAAAAATATTATTTTCAATAGGGATCCTTTTAGTTTTGGGTTTTACATATTGTACAACTAATAAAACAACGCAAAAACCTAAAGAAAATATTTTTGCAAAAGGTGCAGATGTCGGTTGGTTGCCACAAATGGAAGCTACTGGATACAAATTTTATGATACGAATGGATCCCAAAAAGATTGCTTGCAATTGTTGAAAGATCGTGGAATGAATACCATAAGATTACGAGTTTGGGTAAATCCATCAAATGATAAAGCAAGCGGTCATTGTAGCACAACAGAAACAGTAGCCATGGCTATTCGCGCGCAAAACATGGGAATGCGCATTATGATTGACTTTCATTATAGCGATTCTTGGGCAGATCCTGCTAAACAAAACAAACCTCTGGAATGGCAGAATCACACTTTTTCAGAATTATTAAATGATGTTTATTTCCACACAAGAGATGTTTTACAAGCACTTAAAGATGTTGGAATCACACCAGAATGGGTACAAATCGGAAATGAAATCCCTGGTGGTATGTTATGGCCCGAAGGAAGTACGGACAACTTCAGTCAATTGGCACAATTACTCAATAGAGGATATGAAGCAACAAAGGAAATAGATTCCAAAATCAAAGTAATTGTTCACTTGGACGAAGGTAACAACAGTATAAAATTCAGATGGTTTTTTGATAAAGCAAAAGCCAATAATGTAAAATACGATGTTATTGGAATGTCTTATTATCCGTATTGGATAAAAAGTGATTACAAAGTAACCATTGCAGATTTGGCAAATAATCTAAACGATATGGCTGCTCGATACAATAAAGAAGTAATGATTGTTGAGGTTGGTGGCGATTACACTTTGGAACAAAACACTCACGATATGTTGGTTGCCGTTATAAAAGCAGTAAAGGCAGTGCCAAATAACAAAGGTTTAGGCGTAATTTATTGGGAACCAGAAGGCGAAAAAAGCTGGAGCGGATATCAATTGAGTGCCTGGAAAGCTGATGGGAAACCTTCAATGGCATTGGATGCGTTTAAAGAATAGTTTTGATTCGAAAATGTTGAAACATATAAGTCATATAAGCTCTTAATTTGATTATAAGCAAGTGAAAATAATAGTTCATTTAAGCAAATGCTATTAGCCTTGCAAAGAAAGGTTTTAACTTATATTCTCTTTTAATAAGTATTTGGGCAAACAAATTTACTTTAACTTAAATGACTTATATGTTTATAATGAATTGTATAGATATTAAATAATTATACCTGTTTAAAAATGAAGAAATTGATATGTTTACTCGTTCTATTTTTAACATTCACACAATTGACATGGTCTCAAACACGTGAGGTTAAAGTTTTAGATGCCAACAATTGAGTGCCTGGAAAGCTGATGGGAAACCTTCAATGGCATTGGATGCGTTTAAAGAATAGTTTTGATTCGAAAATGTTGAAACATATAAGTCATATAAGCTCTTAATTTGATTATAAGCAAGTGAAAATAATAGTTCATTTAAGCAAATGCTATTAGCCTTGTAAAGAAAGGTTTTAACTTATATTCTCTTTTAATAAGTATTTGGGCAAACAAATTTACTTTAACTTAAATGACTTATATGTTTATAATGAATTGTATAGATATTAAATAATTATACCTGTTTAAAAATGAAGAAATTGATATGTTTACTCGTTCTATTTTTAACATTCACACAATTGACATGGTCTCAAACACGTGAGGTTAAAGTTTTAGATGCCAATTGGAAATTTCAAAAAGGAAATGTTGAAGACGCTTTCAAAACGAACTTCAATGACTCGAAATGGGAATCAGTTACTGTTCCACACGATTGGGCAATTTATGGCCCTTTTGATAAAAATGTAGATATACAGAAAGTTGCCATTGTTCAGAATGGTGAAAATGTAGCGACCGAAAAAACGGGAAGAACCGGAGCTTTACCACATATTGGCACTGCTTGGTATCGCAATACTTTTACTTTGCCTAAAGATGCCAAAGGGAAAAAAGTGCTACTCCTTTTTGAAGGTGCTATGAGCGAACCTCAAGTGTATTTGAATGGGAAAAAAGTGGGAGAATGGACGTATGGTTATAGTTATTTTTATTTTGATGTTTCTCAATTCATCCAAGAAGGCGCTAATACTGTAGCTGTAAAATTAACCAATAAAGAATTTGCTTCCCGCTGGTATCCTGGAGCTGGTTTGTACCGAAAAGTAAGTGTTATTATTAAAAACAATGAAAGCATTGACCAATGGGGGCAATTTATCACCACACCTTTTATTAGCGATGCCGTGGCCAAAGTCAATATTAAGACCAAAGCTTCTGGTGAAAATACACGTTTGGTAACCACTATTTTTGATGCCGAAGGTCAAAAAGTAAGTGTAGAGGAGTCTTCTTTGCGCTTCGGTCAAGAGTTTGACCAAAATGTAAAAGTAGAAAATCCAAAACTGTGGAGTCCCGAAACACCTTATTTGTATAAAGCCGTTTCTCAATTGTATGTTGGAAATGCACTAAAAGATGAGATTGCCACCCGATTTGGAATCCGAGAGATTAAATATGAAGCCAATAAAGGATTTAGTCTTAATGGGAAAGTGACCAAATTCAAAGGGGTTTGCTTGCATCACGATTTGGGACCTCTAGGTGCTGCCGTTAACAAAGCCGCTTTGCGCAGACAGTTGACCATTTTGAAAGATATGGGCTGTAATGCCATTCGTAGTTCGCACAATATGCCTTCTTTCGAACAATTGGAGTTGGCAGACGAAATGGGCTTTTTGTTTTTGGCAGAGAGTTTCGACGAATGGGTTTTACCAAAAGTAGAAAACGGCTACCATCGCTTTTTTGATGAATATGCCGAAAAAGACATTGTGAATTTGGTGCAAGCCACACGAAATCATCCTTCTATTGTGATGTGGAGCTCAGGAAATGAAGTCCCAGATCAGTGGGGAGAAGCGGGTGTAAAACGTGCCAAATGGTTGCAGGAGATTTTTCATAGAGAAGACCCAACGCGTCCTGTAACCGTAGGAATGGATCAAGTGAAAGCGACTATGGAGTCTGGTTTTGGAGCTTTGTTGGATATTCCAGGACTCAATTATCGCGTGCATTTGTATGATGAGGCATTCAAAAAATTTCCACAAGGATTTATTTTAGGTTCCGAAACCGCTTCAACAGTGAGCTCTAGAGGAATTTATAAATTTCCTGTGGTGCAAGAAAAAATGAAGCAGTATCCAGACTTTCAATCTTCTTCGTATGATTTGGAAGCCTGTAGTTGGTCCAATGTTCCCGATGAAGATTTCGTACTTCAGGATGATAAACCTTGGGTAATTGGTGAATTCGTTTGGACCGGATTTGATTATTTGGGCGAACCAACACCTTATGACGAAAGCTGGCCGTCTCGCAGTTCGTATTTCGGAATTAACGATTTAGCAGGCTTGCCGAAAGACCGTTATTATTTGTACCGAAGCCGTTGGAACACCAAGGCCACTACGCTACACATCTTACCTCATTGGAATTGGGAAGGTCGCGAGGGACAAACAACTCCTGTTTTTGTGTACACCAGTTACAACAGTGCCGAACTTTTTATTAATGGCAAAAGTATGGGCGTGCAAACCAAAAACAAAAACACTCCGCAAAACCGTTACCGCTTGATGTGGATGGATGTAAAATATGAACCAGGAACGGTAAAAGTTGTTGCTTATGATGACAATGGCAAAGTTGCTGAAGAAAAGGAAATCCGAACCGCTGGCAAACCGTACCAAATTGTTTTGGATGCAGACAGAAAAACAATCACGGCCAATGGTGAAGATATATCTTTCGTAACTGTATCTGTAGTCGATAAAAATGGAATTCCTTGCCCAACAGCAACAAACCAGTTGAAATTTAAAGTTTCTGGAGCAGGTGCGTACCGCGCCGCTTGTAATGGAGATGCGACTTCACTCGAAATGTTCCATAAAGACATGATGAAATTGTTTAGCGGGAAATTGGTAGTATTGGTGAAATCGATAACAACTGCTGGCGATGTAAAACTAGAAGTAAATGGCGCGGGGCTTAAGAGTGGAAAACTTACTTTGGTATCAGAGAATAAATAAAAATTGACAGTCCGTGACTAATATTAAATCGATAAAAATTTGCCACAGATTAAAAAAATTTTCACAGATTCTTTTAATAAAGCTTGTAAAATCTGTGTGAATCTGTGTAATCTGTGGCAAAAAAAGACTTGGTACGAATTAGGGACACTCATGAAATCTAATATTTTTAACAATTTCAAAATAATGAACGATTTATTAATAAAAAAAACGACGGCATTTTTTCAGGAAAAATTTGGTAAAGCTCCCGAAAAAATTGTGCTTTCTCCAGGACGAATTAACATCATAGGAGAACATATTGATTATAATGATGGGTATGTTTTGCCCGCAGCTATTGACAAAATTATTTGTTTCGCTTTTGCAAAAAACAATTCAAAAACATCCAAAATTGTTGCGATTGACTTAAATGAAGAATTTGAAGTCGATTTGACTCAAACCATTTCATTGAGCAAAGTAGTTTGGACGAATTATATTTTGGGAGTTATCAAACAGTTGCAGGATAAAGGTCTTTCTTTTCAAGGTTTCGATTGTGTTTTTAGCAGTAATATTCCAGTTGGATCAGGATTGTCTTCATCGGCAGCTTTAGAATGTGGAACTATTTTCGGAATCAAAGAATTGTTCAATCTGTCAATTCCTAAAGTGGATATCGCTTTAATGGGACAAAAAGCGGAACACTGGGTTGGTATCAATTGTGGGATTATGGATCAGTTTTCGAGCGTGATGGGTTTAGAAAATAAAGTGATTAAAATCGATTGTAAAACATTGGAATACGAATACCACAACGCCGATTTCAATGACTATTCACTGATTTTATTTGACAGTAATGTGAAACATTCTTTGTTTTCATCCGCTTACAATACCAGAAGAGAAGAGTGCGAAGAAGGGCTTTCGATTATCAAAAGTAATTTTCCTGAGATTACTAGTTTCAGAGATTGTACCGAAAGTCATGTACTTCAATTAAAAGAAGAGATGGCACCAAATGTATTTGATCGATGTCATTATGTTGTTTTAGAAATTCATCGGGTAGCACTTGCTTGCGAAGCTTTGGATAACGGAAACATTGAAGCATTAGGGAAACTACTTTTTGAAACTCATGAAGGTTTATCCAAAGAATATTTGGTAAGCTGCGAGGAACTGGATTTTATTGTGGAAACTTTAAAACAAGAGGATGCCGTAATTGGTTCTCGTTTGATGGGTGGCGGCTTTGGTGGTTGCACGATTAACTTGATCAAAAAAGGACAAGAAGAAGCTATTAAAGAAAAACTGACAAAGTTGTATAAAGAAGCTTTTGATATTGATTTAAAAATTTATGATGTAAAGATCGGGAACGGTACATCATTATATGAGCCAGTACTTTAGAACTCTATAAATTATAAAAAAAATAAGCCACAAATTACACAAATTACACAAATTTTTTCAAAAGCCCTAAAAAAATAATTTGTGCTAATTTGTGTAATTTGTGGCAAAAAAAAGTACCGCATCGCTTTGCGGTAAAAAATTAAAAAAAATAAAATGAAAAATTTTGATATAAACGAAGATCCGCACAGACGTTTCAATCCATTAATTAATGAATGGGTTTTGGTGTCACCACACAGAGCCAAAAGACCTTGGCAAGGTCAAAATGAAAAAATTCATACCGACACACTTCCACAATATGACCACACGTGTTACTTATGCCCAGGAAATGAACGTGCCAATGGAGAAAAAAACCCCAATTATGAATCGAGTTTTGTTTTTGAGAACGATTTTGCTGCTGTAAAGCAAGAACCAATATTGTTTGAAGAGGAGATTAAACCAACTTTCTTCATGGCAAAACCAGAACGTGGTATTGCCAGAGTGGTTTGTTTCTCACCAAGACACGATTTGACTTTGCCTGAGATGGATGTTCATGCAATTGTAAGCATCATCAAAACATGGCAAAAAGAATATACCGATTTAGGAAATGTTGACTACATCAATCATGTTCAGATTTTCGAAAACAAAGGAAGTGTTATGGGATGTAGCAATCCACATCCACATGGACAAATATGGGCACAATCGTCTTTACCAACCCAAGTAGAGAAAACTCAAAACAGTCTGAAAGCTTATTTCGATAAAAACCAAAGCAATCTTTTGTTGGATTATTTGAAAGAAGAACTGGCACTTCAAGAACGTATTGTAATTGAGAATGAACATTTCGTGGCTTTGGTTCCTTTTTGGGCAATTTGGCCATTTGAAACGATGATTATCAGCAAACGCCATATCACAAAAATCACCGAGTTCACTTCTGAAGAAGTTTCTGCTTATGCATCTATTTTAAAAGTATTAACGATAAAATACGATAATCTTTTCGAGACCTCTTTTCCGTATTCTTCAGGTATTCATCAAGCACCAACAGATGGAGAAGATCATCCAGAATGGCAATTTCACATGCATTTTTATCCACCGTTGTTGCGTTCGGCTTCGGTAAAGAAATTTATGGTTGGTTACGAAATGATGGGAGAAGCACAAAGAGATATAACTCCAGAGAAAAGTGCTGCTGTATTGAAAGCACTACCTGAAGTTCATTATAAAAGCAAATAATATGAGTAAGATAGTAGTAACAGGCGGTTTAGGTTTCATTGGGTCACACACCGTTGTCGAATTGCAAAATCAAGGTTTCGAAGTAGTCGTGATTGATAATCTTTCCAATTCTTCAATTGAAGTTTTGGATGGTATTGAACGAATTACTGGTAAAAGACCAATTTTTTCAGGAATCGATTTAAGAGAAAAATTAGCTGTAGAAAGTTTTTTTATGGAACATATTGATGTTGCGGGAGTGATCCATTTTGCAGCATCCAAAGCAGTTGGAGAAAGTGTGAAGAATCCTCTATTGTATTATGAAAACAACTTAGGCGTATTGGTTTACATTTTGCAGGAATTAGAAAAAAAGGCAGCAGCACATTTTATCTTCAGTTCTTCTTGTACGGTTTACGGTCAAGCCGAAGTAATGCCTATTGCCGAAACAACTCCTATTCAACCCGCCTTATCTCCTTATGGGAATACCAAACAAATAGGGGAAGAGATCATATCTGATGTTGTCAAGGTAAGTGGTATCAACGCTATTTTGCTTCGCTATTTCAACCCAATCGGTGCGCATCCTTCTGGTGAAATTGGAGAATTGCCTATTGGAGTTCCTCAAAATTTGGTTCCATTCATCACTCAAGCAGGAATGGGTTTGCGTGCCGAATTATCGGTTTATGGAAATGATTACCCAACTGTTGATGGGACTTGTGTTCGCGATTATATTCACGTAGTCGATTTGGCGAAAGCCCACGTTATTGCTTTGCAACGATTATTAGAAAAAAAGAATGCCGAACCACTTGAAATTTTCAACTTAGGAACAGGTACTGGAAGTTCTGTATTGGAAGTGATTACCGCTTTTGAAAAAGTGAGTGGTCAAAAATTAGCATACAAAATTGTTGATAGAAGAGAAGGCGATGTAACCGAGGCATATGCCAATACTGATAAAGCTAATACAGTTTTAGGATGGAAAACGGTTTCGACCCTAGAAGATGCCATGGACAGTGCCTGGAAATGGGAACAAAAGATCCGAAGTTAGTTGGATTCACTGTAAAATGATTTTTTATTTAGAATATACAATTGCAATTAATTAATAAATTTTAACCAATGAACACATTACAAGTTTACGATTACCTAGTTTTTCTAGTGTATTTCTTTATAGTAGCAGGATATGGCTATTATGTTTACAAACGCAAGCAAACAAAATCCGTTTCGGCTTCACACGATTATTTTCTGGCCGAAGGTTCACTAACCTGGTGGGCGATCGGAACATCTTTAATTGCTTCTAATATTTCTTCGGAGCAATTTATCGCGATGTCCGGAAATGGATTCAAAATGGGTCTGGCAATTGCCACTTACGAGTGGATGGCTGCTTTAACCCTTATTATTGTTGCCGTTTTCTTTATTCCTGTTTACTTAAAAAACAAAATTTATACCATGCCTCAATTTTTGAGCGAACGATATAATGGTGATGTAGCTATGATTATGGCTGTCTTTTGGTTGCTGTTGTATGTGATTGTTAATTTAACTTCAATTCTTTATTTAGGTGCTTTAGCTATCAACGGAATTTCGGGAATCCAATTGGATTTGTGCATGTATGGTTTAGCGTTTTTTGCCATTGTAATTGCACTTGGCGGAATGAAAGTTATCGGATATACGGATGTTATTCAAGTAGTTTTCTTGATTTTTGGAGGATTGGTAACCACTTATTTGGCATTGGATAAAGTAGCCGAATTGAATGGACAACACGGAATGGTACAAGGTTTCAATTATATGTTTGACCAATCGGGTGATCACTTTAAAATGATTTTGAATAGAGACAATCCTAGTTTTCCAAGTTTACCAGGACTTACTGTATTATTTGGTGGGATGTGGATTGTAAATTTAAATTATTGGGGATGCAACCAATACATTACACAAAGGGCTTTGGGTGCTGATTTAAAAACAGCAAGAAGTGGTATTCTGTTTGCCGCCTTCTTAAAACTGTTAATGCCAATTATTGTGGTATTGCCAGGTATTGCCGCTTATGTTATTCACATGAAAGGTGGATTACAAACCGAAATGTTGGGTACTGATGGAATTTTAAATCCAGATAAATCGTATCCTGTGTTATTGAATTTATTGCCGGTAGGATTAAAAGGATTGTCTTTTGCTGCTTTAACTGCTGCAGTTGTAGCTTCCTTGGCAGGGAAAGTAAATAGTATTTCTACAATTTTTACACTGGATATTTTCAAGAAAAAAATTAGACCCAATGCAACAGAAAAACAATTGGTTCGAGTTGGTAAAATAACGGTTCTAGCTGCAATGCTTGTGGCAGTAATTATTGCACCATTTTTGGGGATTGACAAAAAAGGTGGGTTTGAATTCATTCAAGAATATACTGGATTTGTTAGTCCAGGAATTTTTGCAATGTTTATTCTTGGCTTTTTCTGGAAAAAAACGAGTTCGAATGCAGCTTTGTTTGCCACGATAGGAGGTTTTGTATTGTCTGTAATTTTTAAATTTTTGCCACAGCTTATGAATTTGGAATTCCTAAGCCGATATGGATTTGCTACTTTGGTGGAACAAAAAGATAAAACAATGGCCTATGAAATTCCGTTTTTGGACCGAATGGGTTTTGTGTTTGTAATTTGCGTGGCGTTGATGGTGGTTATCAGTTGGATTGACCATAAACGTGGACTCAAAGTAAAAGGTCTTGAAATTGATACCAAAATGTTCAAGGTTTCCAATGGTTTTGCTGTTGGTTCAATGATTATAGTTGGATTGTTAGTTGCTTTATATTCTATTTTCTGGTAAGATTTTAAGTTGGTTAAGTGTAAAAGGGAAGTAGTTTTTTAACTGCTTTCCTTTTTTTATGGATTATAAATGAGTTCAATTGTTATTTGTAAAGTTTAAGAATCAAAATCTTTTAAACAGTTTTGTTTTGCATTATAATAATAAAATAACTCATCGGGTGAATTTAAAATAAAAATTTAACCTCATAGATCATAGATTAATGCTAAATAGGTAAAGAATAAATAGAAATTGCACTATTTCAAACATAGAATAGCTCTGTGAATAGTAAAACGTCTATTTTTTTCTTTTAAAAACAATAAATTCTATGTATGTGGTAAAAAATGATTTCACTCAACGGGTTAAAATAGTTTTTTTATTTTATTTGTAATGTTAATCCTAATGCATTGATTATTTGTACAAAATTAGAAATTTGTAAATCGGTTTTGCCCTGTTCTATTTTGGCAATATAGGCTCGTTCTTTGCCTATTTGGTCTGCTAATTGTTGTTGGGTTAAATTCTTTTCTTTTCGTTTTTCTTTTATCAATTCACCATAATAAAAAGATAATGCTTTTTTTGAAAACTCTTCTCTCTCGATTGTACCCTGTTTGCCGTATTTATCATCCAAATAATCATTAGCGGTGGGTAACTCTCTTTTAATTTTTTCTATATCAAGTTTTGGTCTTGCCATTTTTCTAGAATTTTGATTGCTAATTTAATTTGCTTGTCGTAATCTTTGGTTGATTTCTTCATAAATCCATTTAGAAACAAAATATTTCTGCTTTGAGAAATATTGTCGTGGTCTATAGTAAAAACAATAATTCGATATTCATTATTAACCTGTATTCTGACTTCATAAAAGTCGGTATTGACTAATTTTTTTGCTATTCTACTGTTTATTACGGATTGTGTTATTATTATTTCTAATAGATATTCAATTTTGCCCTTTACATTGGTTTCTGAATGGTTTAAAAACTCTAAAAACTCCGATGTTTTAAATATAGTCCTCATTATTGCTTATACTTTACAAATGTAATTAATTCGTTACCATTAAGTGTTGTTTAAATTTGTTTTATACTCTGTTTCTATTGTTTTTTTGTTTATTACTTTAAAAACCTACTTTAATTTGAAAGAAAAGGTGTGATATATGAATAATTCTAAATTTTTTTTAGATTTAAAATTATAATTTAATTGCAACGTATTTTTTTTTCATTTAAATGTCGTAAACTTGTAAGTGTAAAATAAACACTTATTAATATGAAAAAAATATGCAGTATCCTTTTATTTGCTTTTTCACTAAATTCATTTGCTGAAACCCCTGCCAATTATTCGTTTCTTAATTCGGATAAAACGATAAAAGTTGAGTTTAACCTGAGCTCGAAGAAAACACCTTCTTATAAAGTTTTCTATAAAAATAAATTGGTTATCAATACTTCTGACCTTGGAATTGTTCGGGAGGATGCCAATTTTTATAATGATATGAAGATTATTAAAGTATCAGAAGCCAAAGCCGTAACTTCCAATTATTCGATGCTTCAAGGGAAACGAAAAAACATCCGTTATGCTGCCAACGAATATACAGTGAGCTTGCAAAACAAAATTGGAGAAGCCTTGGAAATTATTTTTCAGCTTTCCCATGATGGAATTGCTTTGCGCTACCATTTTCCTAAAAGTTCCATGGATATCAAGAAAATTACGGAAGAGAAAACCACCTATAATTTTGACGCTGCCACAAAAGCTTGGCTGCAACCCATGTCCAAAGCCAAAACAGGTTGGAAAGAAACCAATCCGTCCTACGAAGAGCATTATGCAATGGGCGTTCCTGTAAATACCAAGCCAGCGATTGGAGAAGGGTGGGTGTATCCGGCTTTGTTCAATGCCAATGACGCTTGGGTTTTGATTACCGAAACTGGATTAAAAGACAACTATTGTGGTAGCCGATTAGTGTATAATGATGCTTCAAAAGCACTGCAAGTTACGTTTCCGCAAAAGGAAGAGATTTTTCCAAACGGTGCTCTTAATCCAGAGTCACAATTGCCTTGGTACACGCCTTGGCGAATCATAACGATCGGTTCTTTGAAAACGATAACCGAAAGTACACTTGGAACCGATTTGGCCGATCCTGCGATTCCTATGGATACTTCTTTTATTAAAAGCGGATTGTCTTCTTGGAGTTGGGTTTTGCTAAAAGATGAATCCGTTAATTTTGAAACTACCTTGCAGTTTATCGATTATGCCTCCAGTATGAATTGGCCGTATTGCTTGATTGATGCGGATTGGGACACCAGAATAGGAGATGCCAAAATGAAGGAATTGGTAGCTCACGCCGCAGCAAAAAAAGTAAAATTATTGGTTTGGTATAATTCGTCTGGATCTTGGAATAGCACAGAATACCATCCAAAAGGGAAATTACTAACCCACGATGATAGAGACGCAGCATTTTCAAAACTAAAGGAAATGGGAATTGCAGGAATCAAAGTCGATTTTTTTGGTGGAGACGGACAATCTATGATTGCGTATTACCACGCGATGCTCAAAGATGCTGCAGCACATCAATTGATGATCAATTTTCATGGCGCGACTTTGCCTAGAGGCTGGCAACGTACCTATTCCAATTTACTGACTACCGAAGCAATTAAAGGCGAAGAGTATATTACTTTTACTCAAGAAACTGCCGATTTGCAGCCAAGCCATTGCACGATGCTCCCTTTTGCCAGAAACGTTTTTGATCCAATGGATTTCACGCCCATGGTATTGGATTCTATCCCGAATATCAAGCGCAAAACAACACCCGCTTTTGAGTTGGCTTTGCCTGTTTTGTTCTTATCAGGAATTCAGCATATAGCCGAAACACCTATGGGTATGGCCAAAATGCCAAAATATGTGGTCGATTATCTAAAAGACATTCCGACCAATTGGGATGACTCCAAATTCATTGACGGTTATCCCGGAAAATATATTGTTATAGCCAGAAAAAAAGACAACGTTTGGCATATCGTTGGGATCAATGGAGAAAATAAACCCAAAGAAATAGAACTTGATTTGTCATTTGTGACTAACGAATCAGGTTATGTTATTTTAGAAAACGAAAAGGGTTTTCAACAACTTCCAATATCAAAAAACACAAAACTGAAAGTAACAATGAAACCCAATAGTGGTTTTGTGGTGAAGATGTAGATTTTTTTATAACCATATAGGCCATATAAGATCATGTTAGTAAACTTATATGGCTTATTTATTTTACTTCACAGCTCGCATTATGCAAAACAGGGAAATTGCAAGAATTGGCTATAAAGCATAATTGATTTGCTTTTTGATGTAAATCCAAAGCCATTTGAATTTTATCGGGATTCGCAATTGTTACTTTTGGATTTAACTTTACCTCAATAAAACGCCCGCTTCCGTCAGGAGAAACCTCCAGTGTTGCTTCAGCATTGTCTGAATACTCCAAAACTTCTATTTCGTTTTGAGAACAGACATACAAATAGGACATCATGTGGCAGGAAACCAAACTGCTTAAAAGCAAATCCTCCGGATTGTACAATTCCGGATCCCCTTTGAAAGCTTTCGCAGCCGAAACATGTAAAACCGGTTTTCCTTCAATTATAATCTGGTGGCTTTTGCTGTAAAATCGCTTTGTTGAATCTTCCTGATTTGAAGTCCACTTTGCTACTGCTTTAAAGAGATGTTTCATTTTGGGTTTTGTTTGCTATCGCGAAGTTATGATTTTATATGCAGGTAATTATTAATCCGAAAAGGCGCAAAGTTATTAAGCCAAAAATAAAACGTAAAAGACGTTAAGTCTTTGCAGGTAATTTCACTCCATAAAAAAACCTCGGAAGCATAACCTCCCGAGGAACTTAAAACCAACAAACGTTAGTTTCTAGACTTGACTTTAAATAAATAACTAATCAATTAGCCAAAATCTAGTATTTTAAATTACTTAACCGAAAACTTAAAAGTTGTTTTTGTTTTATAGTTTTCTCCTGGACTTAACACAGTCGTAGGAAAATCTTTTTGATTGGGAGAATCTGGATAATGTTGTGTTTCCAAGCAAAAACCAGTTCTATGCGCGTATGTTCCACCGTTACGCATCGGTAAAGTGCCGTCAAGGAAGTTACCAGAATAAAATTGGATTCCAGGTTGATCCGTATATACTTCCAACAATCTTCCGCTTCCTGCGTGATATGCTGAGGCAGCAAAACGATCTCCTTTGCCTTGATTGTTCAAAACCCAGCAGTGGTCGTAACCCAATCCTTTTTTCAACTGATCGTCATTAGTATTAATTTCTTTACTAACAGCTTTTGGTTTTCTAAAATCGAAAGGCGTATTAGTTACATCCGTCAATTGACCTGTTGGAATAAGAGTTGCATCTACAGGAACCAATTTGTCTGCATCAATCGTGATTTCGTGATCCAAAATAGTTTTAGAAAAATCAGACGACAGGTTGAAATACGAATGCTGCGTTAAGTTTACCACCGTTTTCTTATCTGTAGTTGCTTCATACAAAACGTCCAAAGCATTGTCTTGGTTCAAAGTGTAGGTCACAAAAACCGTCAAGTTTCCTGGATACCCTTCTTCCATATCTTTGGCTACATACTTCAATTTTAGAGAAGCAGTATCTCCACCTTTGGCTTCTTCGGCAGTCCAAACCACTCTGTGAAAACCTTCCGGTCCTCCGTGCAAAGCATTTGGTTCGTTGTTGATGGCCAACGAATATTCTTTTCCATCCAAAGTAAATTTACCTTTCGCAATTCGGTTTCCATATCTTCCGATAAGAGCCCCAAAATACGGATTGGCTTTCATGTATTGTTCCAATGAATTAAAACCAATCACCACTTCTTCGGATTTACCCGCTTTGTTGGGTACTTTTAGCGAAGAAATTATACCACCATAAGTAATGATGTTTACTTCCATTCCTTTCTGGTTTTTCAGCGTATAGCGGTCTATTTGTACCCCTTTGTCTGTTTTACCATAAACCGTTTTCGCTATAGATACAGAATCAGTAGCTTTAGCTTCGAGAGCAGTTTCCGCTGCATCTTCTTTTTTTTCTCCTTTGCACTGCACATTCATACTTGCTAAACTTAAAATGGAAATTCCATAAATACAACGTTTTACTAGATTCATATTATTTTAATTTTTAAGACTTAATTCTATAAACAAAAATATTCTTATTGTGGGCGTGTCCCTTCGTAAAAACTACGGGTCGTGCTGTACGTTCCCGCTTTTTTTTGATCCCGAAAAAACGGGATCAAAAAAAGAGCTCCACTGCCATCACTCACGCGGAGTAGACCAACCTTTTTAGTTAAAAGATCTAATATCAAGGTTGTCTCTTTGAGTATCGGATTCTTATAAATCCTCACAGTTTGTCATTCCGAGGCACGAGGAATCACATAACGTGAGTCACCAGTGTGATTCCTCGTGCCTCGGAATGACATACACCTTAACTAAACTACATCAGAACTTTTACAAAACAAGCCCGCTTTTACCTATTACAAGCCGTGCTGAAACAAATGGAAATACGCTTCATTCGCATTGATTGTATCTTTGAAATTACGGATAGTGGTGTTGGCATCTATTACCAATAATTCGATGCCTGCAATATCGGCAAAATCTTCCATAAATTCAGTAGTTACCGCTTGGCTGTAAACCGTATGATGCGCACCACCGGCAAGAATCCATGCCGTAGCTGCAATATCAAGGTTTGGTTTGCAATCCCACAATACGCGAGCTACTGGAAGTTTTGGCAATTCAGCCATTGGTTTTACAGCCGTTACTTCGTTTACAATTAATCTAAAACGGGTTCCCATATCTACCAAAGATACGTTAATCGCATCACCGGCAGGGGAATTAAATACCAAACGAGCAGGATCTTCTTTACCACCGATTCCTAATGGATGTACTTCGCAATTTGGTTTTCCATCAGCGATAGATGGACAAATTTCAAGCATGTGCGATCCCAAAACATACGATTTCTCAGGGGTAAAGTGATACGTGTAATCTTCCATGAACGATGTTCCTCCTTCAAGTCCCACATTCATTACTTTCAATGCTCTAACCATTGCTGCGGTTTTCCAATCCCCTTCACCACCAAAACCATAACCATCGGCCATCAAACGTTGGGTTGCTATTCCAGGTAGTTGTTTCCAGGCGCCTAAATTTTCAAAAGTATCGGTAAATGCTCCAAAACCTCCTTCTTCCAAGAAAGCTCTCAGTCCCAATTCTATTTTTGCAGCATCCGCCAATGATTGTCTTTGTGCTCCGCCTTCTTTCAATGATGGAGTCAAATTATAAGAAGATTCGTAAACCGCCAATAAATCAGCTAATTGTTTATCAGTTACTTTTTCGATATGTTTGGTGACATCCGAGGAATCGAAACCATTTACAGCAACTCCAAAACGAATTTGAGCTTCTACTTTATCTCCTTCGGTAACGGCTACTTCACGCATATTATCACCAATACGGGCTACTTTTAGATTTTGCAATTCATTCCAACCTAGCGCTACTCTTGTCCAGTTTCCTATTTTGGTTTGAACGCGTTCGTCTTCCCAGTGACCAACAATTACTTTGCGTTTTTTACGCATTCTGGACATGATGAAGCCAAATTCTCTGTCTCCATGAGCCGATTGGTTCAAGTTCATGAAATCCATGTCGATTGAGGACCAAGGAATTTCGGCATTGAATTGTGTGTGCAAATGGCACAATGGTTTGTTCAAAATACTTAAACCTCCAATCCACATTTTCGCTGGCGAGAAAGTATGCATCCAAGCCACGATCCCAATACAGTTTTTGTTGGAATTCGCTTCCAAACATACATTCATGATTTGCGCTGGAGATTTTACTACATCTTTGTATACCAATTTCATTGGTAATTTAGAAGAGGCATCCAATCCTTTTGCTATTATTTGTGAATGCTCGGCTACTTTTCTTAGTGTTTCTTCACCGTACAATTCTTGGCTTCCTACTACAAACCAAATTTCTTTTTGAGTTATATCTATCATTATGTTTTGTTTAATCGTTTATTTGTTTAATTTTTATCTTGGATCTGTCCAAACGGTTTCTATAAGTGTTGCTTTGTCCCAGTCAATGCAGTCGTTTTGGGCACCATCGATACCGCCTAATTGGCAAAGGGCCTCACATTTTTCATTTGTTACACCTGAAACGCCATCAGGGAAACCTGGATTGAAATTAGTTAGATATACAGTTTCTCCTTTATAAGAGTATTTTACTACACTAGCTTTTGTTCCTGTATCAGGAGGCTTTGGATAATTTTTCAAGAATGTTTCTATTTGATTTTTTATGCATTCTGGATAATTATTTTTTATTGTTTCAGTATCATTTTTACTACATCCCAGCAGTGTGAATGAAAACAGAAGTATGTATAATGAATTTTTCATGGTATAAATATTTTTAGTTGATAATTAGACACTTTTTTATTCTACAATTACTTGATGACTTTCTGTTTGACCGTCAATGTTTATTTTCAATACATATATTCCTTTTTTATAATGACTAACATTCAATGAGGCAATATTGTTTATAACAGTAACACTGTCTTTTGTTTGCCCGTTCAAGTCATAAAGAGTAGCGGTAATTATAGAAGATGTTATAGGTGTGTTATTTTCATCAGATAATGAAATGTTTATAATGTTATCCGAAGGATTTGGATAAATTTTATAAATTGCTGTTTCTGCTGTTATTGTAGTACTTAATGAGCTTGTAGTAGATGTTGGACAACCACTAAACATTACATAATTATTATATGTGCTAGTAGAACATCCTAAAGTTGCTGTGGCAGCATAGGTAAAATAATTTTGGGTATAAGTGTTTAGTGATATTTTGAAAAGAAATACATTATTAGATGTTTTAGTATAAGTAACTCCTGTGGGTAAATTGGCAAAGGAATAACTGTATAAATGAGTTGCATCTGTATCGGTATTAGTAATTGTAAGGGTTATAAAACGATAAGCACCACAAGTTTCGCTTGTTTTTTGAACATTGAATCTTGGTAGTCCTATCCAAATGTTTTTGGTTACAATTTGACCGGAAATATTTGATGTAATGGTTGCTTGACCAGCACTACTTGTGTTTAATGCTTTTACAACAATGCTTGAATTTGAAGAGCTTACTATAGTTAAATTGTTGGATACACTCCAAACTACGTTTGAACTAGAAAGTAGATTTGTGATAGTGTAAGTGTAATTTAATGTATTGTCACAAATGGCATCGCTACCTATTATTTGAGCAGGAATACAATTGTTATTTCCTAAACCTACTGCATACCATGATTGACAAACTGTTGTAGATTCAACAGAATTAGCTCCATATAAATCGTTTGCCGCTTGTAGAGTTAATGTTCTTGCTTGAGTATAATTTGTTGTAGAAGTAAAATATACGGTTTCAGCTCTATATATAATTTTAGCGGCTTTATCTTTGCCAATACCAGCAACATTATAGCCATTTCCTAAATCATTAGTTCCTGACTTACCTTCGGCTAAAATATAAAACCAATGGTTTAAAATACCACTATTGTAATGAACACCTCCATTGTCACCAGTGCCAATATACCAATTTGTGCCATTGTACGTATCTGGTTGGGAATAAGATTTAGGACTTGACATAGATCGAAAAGCTGTTCCAGAAACAAGTTCTTCTCCAATTAAATAAGTTTGCTTGCTTGGATCAGCATAGTATTCAATCATTGCTCCCCAAATATCACTTAAGCCTTCATTAATAGCTCCCGATTCATTACTGTAGACCAAATTTGCTGAACTAGAACAAACAGCATGACCAATTTCGTGACCAACAACATCAATACTTGTTATAGCGCCATATGGGTATGAGCCATCACCATAAGTCATATATGAACCATTCCAGAAAGCATTGGTGTTATTTGAATACCCCATAGCAATTAAATCGGCATGGACATAATTTTTTAATACTGCACCATTTCCATTATAACTATTCCTATTATGTTTAGATAAAAAATAATCATAAGTTTTCTCAGCTCCCCAATGCGCATCTAGTGCTGCATTATCTTGATTTGAATTGTTATATTCAGCACTTGTCCAATTATTGTCAGTATCCAAAAAATCTGTAGCACTAGCATAATTTTTTGTTCTATTCATATTGTAAGTCTCAATGCCACTTCCGCGGGTATAATCTCTTAATTTATATTGACTTCCGACTAATTGTGTTTCTATAGTTTTTTGACCACTATATTTAGTGTCAGCATTGGCTTGAATGTCTTTTATTATGGCATCTTTAAGTAATATTTCTCCATTACGGGCATCTACGTATATGTAATTTCTTCCTAATGGACTTGAAGCATAAATGTCAAATTTATAAGCAAGTGTAGGTATTGGATTTTCTCCAAATAAATCTTTTTCTATAATTATCAATTCTCCTTTTGGATAATAGGTAGCAGTTGGGTCTTTTTGATCTTTTTTGAAAAAATCTTCATTCTCTTTATTTTCCCACATGTATTCCTTTGCACCTATATTTTTAATAGCATATGCTAACGCTTCCTTCTCTGTTAATTTAGCTTTTATCTCTAGATTTTGTGCGTCCACATATCTCCCATTAGAGGTTTTTAAAACACCATTTTCAGAAACTACGTTTTGAATTCCAAATTCAACTTTAATTCCTTTGTAAAATTGTTGCAATTTTTTGGTTTCAAATTTTTTATCAGTTTGAACACTACTAAGATTAACCTTAAACTCTACATTAGTATCAGTTTCTGAACTAAATTGTTTTTTCAAAAAGACATTCACATTCTTTTCGTCTGAATTAATTTTGGTTTCATTGAAATTAATAAGTTCAGCTTTTCCTCTTGAATTCCTAATTGTAATCTCGTTCTCTTTTACTTGAGATAAAATAGACAGAGTAATAAAAAACAGACCTGTAAAGAGTAAAATTCTTTTTTTCATTTTTTTATTGTTCTAGTTATTTTGTTTTTATTAGATTGAAAAATGTCTTTGTTATTTCCATTATGAATGGATTTAAACATTAATCAATTTTGCTTGATTTGCTAAATTGAAACTCTTACTAAATATCGCAATCTGTTTTTTTTATATTAACCTTCCAATCCCTATTATTGTCCGTAATACGAATCCTTCCCGTGTTTGCGTTCGTAATGCTTTTTGATTAAAGAATCTTTCAATCTCGGAGCATTAGGATTTATTTGCAAAGTCAGATACGCCATTTCGGCTACAACTTCGAGTACCTTGCTGTTGTAAACGGCTTTGGCAGCTGTTGCCCCCCAAGTAAAAGGTCCGTGATTGCCTATCAATACCATTTCTACTTCTTCGTACGAAAGGTTTTTTTCTTTGAAACAATCCAAAATTTGGATACCCGTATTATGCTCGTAGTTTCCTTCGATTAAGCTGTCATTCATTGGGGCAGCACAGGGGATATCTGAGGTTAAGTGGTCGGCATGGGTGGTTCCAAAAATCGGAATGTCTCTTTGTGATTGTGCCCAAGCCACCGAATAAGTGGCATGAGTATGTGCTACACCGCCAATGTTTGGCCAATGTTTGTATAAATAAGCATGTGTTTTGGTATCCGAAGACGGTCGCATCGTTCCTTCAATGATGTTGTTATCAAAATCCAGAATAACAATATCTTCCGGTTTCAAATCTTCATAAGGAACACCACTTGGTTTGATAGCAAAAACGCCATTTTTGCGATCTACAGCACTTACGTTTCCAAAAGTGTAAACTACCAAATTCAATGCATTCAATTGCATATTGGCGTCGTAGCATTCTTGCTTTAAATCTTTATATATAGAGCTCATGTTGTTGTTTTTTGATGGATGGATCCGCGAAAGCGCTTAATTGATCGTAAGCCAAAAGCAATTTGTTGTAAGCAGCAACTTTGTCCAATTGCGGTAAATATTCGCTCTCAAAATCACTTCCCATTTTTTGAGCTGCTTCAATAACGGTAGGATAAATACCCGCTGCCACTGCTGCATAAATCGCTGCTCCAAGTGCTGGAGCCTGATCCGAAGCAGCCACTTTAATGGGTTTGTTCAACACATTGGCCAAAGTTTGCATGATAAAAGGTGATTTACGAGCCACACCACCAATACCAATCACGGTATCAATACGAACGCCTTCTTCCTCAAAACGATCTACGATTTTTTTAGATCCAAAACAAATGGCATTTACCAAAGATTTAAATATATGAGGCGCTTTGGTTCCCAATGATAAATTCGAAATAGCGCTTTTTAATTCCTGATTGGCATCTGGAGTTCGTCGCCCATTGATCCAATCCAATGCGATTGGCACACTTTCGGATAAAGGAATTTTTTCAGCTTCGACGGTTAATTGTTTGATTAAATTGTCGCTGATTTCTGCTTTCAATTGTTCTTTTTGTTCATCAGTCAAAAGGGTAGAAGTGGCTAGTAAATGGTCCGTTGGCCATAATAATAATTCTTTGTACCAAGCCAATACGTCTCCAAAAGCAGATTGTCCCGCTTCCAGACCAACAAAACCTGGTATTACAGAACCGTCTACTTGTCCGCAGATTCCACGAACTGTTTTTGTTCCGATAGATTCTTTAGTATCCACAATAATATCACACGTTGAGGTTCCCATAACGCGAACCAAAGTGTGTTCGTCTATTTTGGCTCCCACAGCACCTGAATGTGCATCGAAAGTTCCTACTGCGATTACTGTGTCAGTTGAAAGTCCCAATCTGGCAGCCCATTTTTGGTTTAAATGACCCGCAACCAAATCTGAAGTGTAGGTTTCGTCGTATAATCTTCCACGTAGCGATGCCAAATACGGATCTAATTTTTCTAAAAATGCTGTAGGAGGTAAGCCGTTCCAGTCTTCGTGCCACATTGCTTTGTGACCCGCGGCGCAACGACTTCTTTTGAATGTTTTTAAATCTTTATTATCAATTAGCAAATAGGTCATTAAGTCGCAGTGTTCCATCCAAGTGTGAGCGGCTTTTTTAACGGCTTCGTCTTGTCGGGCAACATGCAATATTTTCGCCCAAAACCATTCGGATGAATAAATGCCACCTACGTATTTGGTGAAATTTTCTCCTCCCCAGTTGGCAGCCAATTCATTGATTTCATTTGCTTCATTTATAGCAGTATGATCTTTCCATAAGACCATCATGGCATTTGGATTATGCTCAAAACCTTTGGTTAAGGCCAATGGAGTTCCATCTTCGGCAACCGGCACCGGAGAAGATCCTGTAGTGTCAATGCAGATGCTTCGAATAAGGGAAGGATCTACTTTGCTGTTTCCCACTACATATTTTATGGTCGTTTCCAATCCTTCGATATGATCCAAAGGATGTTGACGAAACTGATTTATTGAGGCATTACAATATTCTTTAGTCGCCCATCGCTTGTAGTCACAAACGCTCGATGCTAATTCCTGTCCATTTTCAGTGTCTATCAATACTGCACGAACAGAATCTGAGCCATAATCTAATCCTATTACATAATTTTTCATCACAAATCTTTTTTAATATGTACAAATATATAGATAATTATTTAATAAGTGTATAAAAAACACTTAATATATTTTGCATTGTAATGCTCTTCAAACCTCAGTAATACAGAGGTTTGTCGGATAACGAACAAAATAAATGTTTAAATAACATTTATTTTGATATTTTTATTTCATTTTCAACTTCAAAACAGTCACAGAATAGGCTGGAAGGCTCAATGATGCTTTTTGACTTTTCAAGATATATTCACTTTCTGTCGGACTTATTTTTTTAGGCGAAGCAAATGAATTTTCATCTTCCAGTTTTGGGCTTTTCAGCGTAATAACTGTCCCTTTCGATTGGAATTTGCTTCCTTGTAAATCAACTGTAATCTCTTGCGCTTTTGCAGAAGTGTTAACGAGTTTCACAATAACTTCTTTAGTAGTAGCATCTTTCACCGCCGATGCGAACAAATCGTTTTGACCAGTAACTGCTTTTCCATCTTTGGTTATCGATAGTAAATCGGTTCCTTTATTGTTGGCGAATAATTTTTGCACATAATAATTTGGTGTACCAAAGGACTCTAAATTATTAAACCAAATCATATCTGGTGTCCATTGCCAACCTTCTTCGTGAGCAAATAATGGCGCATAGGAGGTAAGATGAACTACTTCGGCGTTGCGTTCCATTCCGGTCATAAAGGCGGCTTCAGAGAAAGCACATTCCCAACTGTTTTTGTTGTCAGGACTAGCAATGGCAACGGTTTGTGCGGCATATTCTCCTGCGAAAATTTTCGGCCCTTTACGATCGTAATTATCGTAACGTGTTGCGTTTTCTCTAAACCATTTTGGCTCTTTATAATAATGCTCATCAATGATTTCGGCATTCAATTTTTTAAGTTCCGATTGTGCATACTCAAAATAATCTCCTTCCGGAAATGGCCCGCTTCCTGAAACAATAGTAATTTCTGGATGTTTTGCTTTGATTGCTTTTTCAAACACTTTATAGCGCTCGATATAATCTGTTCCCCATTGTTCGTTCCCAACTCCAATGAATTTCAAATTAAATGCTTTTGGGTGTCCCATATCCGAACGAACTTTCCCCCATGGAGTATTCACGCTTCCGTTGGCAAATTCAATTAAGTCAATCGCATCTTGCACGTAAGGATCTAATTGATCCATAGGGACCATCTCGCCTGTATTGAATTGACAAGCCATTCCACAACTTAAAATTGGTAATGGACTAGCTCCAATATCTTCTGATAATTGAAAATATTCAAAAAATCCTAGACCAAAAGACTGAAAATAATCAGGTGTTGGTTTGTGTGCAAACTCTGTATTCCAGCGGTTAACTAAGCTTTCTCTATTATCAACTTCACCAACTGTTTTTTTCCATTGGTAACGTTGCGCCAGAGTTCTTCCCTCAACAATACATCCACCCGGGAAACGCAAAAAGCCAGGTTTCATATCATATAGTAATTGTACTAAATCTTTGCGAAGGCCATTTTTTCTATTGTTCCAAGTGTCTTCAGGGAATAATGAAATCATATCCAAATCGATAGTTCCTGTCCCTTCAAAAGTAAAACGCAATTTTGCTTTTGCTTCTGTGGCTGTTGGAGTAAGCTGAGCGGTATATTCTTTCCAATCTGAAGTAGTAGGGACAATGCTTGTTTCTGCTAAAACTTTATTGTCTTTTCCAATAAATTGAATAATGATCTTCGAAATATTTCCTGCTTCTTTGGATGCTTTTAGAGTCAAATTGTATTTGGCTCCGTTTTTAATTCCCATTCCTCTGAAACCTTCATTGATGATTTCATAGCCTTTAGCATCTTTTACCGTAACTCGGCAATAATTATGGTTGTTCCCTTTTTTTGAAAATTGAACAGGAACAGCAATTCCAGATTCGGTATTAAAATTATGTTTGTCACTTTTTGGCTGATTCCATCCCAATAAAGGATCATCAAATTCAAAGGAACGGTTTTTTACCATTTCGGCATACAAACCGCCATCAGCAGCAAAGTTGATGTCTTCAAAAAAGATTCCATACATCGTTGGCTGAATTTTGGTAATGGTTTTAGAGGTATTTACTTCGAGAGTCGTTTGCTGTGCATTAGCATAAATACCATTTAGTAAAAGACCGCATAGGGTTATTTTGGTGATTAAATTTGGTTTCATATTTTTTTAAATTGTTTTTTCTAATTCTATATTGTTACTAGCGAAGGAATACCTAACAGGTTAAAAGAAACCTGTTAGGATAACGTTTCCTAACAGGTTTCTTTTAACCTGTTAGGAATATATAATTCTTAGATTCTTATTATCTCTTTCACTTTTTTAAATCAATCCAAACTTTCATTTTTCCAACGCCTCTGTTGGACCAGGAATAGTAAGGAATAGCTTTTAGCTGCGAGGTCTGTATTGTATTTACACCATCCAAAAGTTTGTTTTCTTTGGTAACTTTGAAAGTATCATTGGCATCGATGGTGATTTTATCGAAGTTGGCTGGATTGTCTATTTCTTCGATAGCATATACAATCGGACCATATTCTAATGCTACTTTTCCAATATTGCCTTCAACTTTGGCATTGGTCACGACTTCTTTTACTTCCATTGGGAAATTTAGTTTTATACTATCCCCATTTTTCCATTTTCGGGTGATGGTAACATATCCTTTGTCTTCTTTATAGTCTAAAGGTTTTCCGTTTATCGTGAGCGTAACTTTTGCGGAAGCGGGAGTTGCATAACTGTACAAATCACCCGGTAAAACTTGGTTTCTAGCCCAACCTGGAATCCTTAATTTGATGCTGAATTCACTTTCTTTTTTTGGAGAAACCGTTAATGTCACTTTACCATCCCAAGGATAATTGGTTTGTTGTGTGATTCCCAATTCGGTTTTGTCTAATGTAATTTTTGCGGTATTCGAAGCGTATAAATTCACATAAAGAACATTTTTGCTACTAGAATAAATCAATCCCGGAATTGAAGGAATAAAACGAATCAAATTGGTTGGACAACAAGAACAGTCAAACCAAGATTGGCGGGTGCAAGAGCCTCTATTGTTTTTGTAAACACCATCTGATTCGAGTGCATTGGGATAAAAAAATTGTTTTCCATCTAATGAAATTCCAGAGATTAAGCCGTTGTATAAAGAGCGTTCAATTACATCAAAATAATCGGAATTTCCAGTTAGGTTGTGTAATCTGTGGTTCCAATACACATCACCAATGGCAGCGCAAGTTTCGTTGTATGCAGTTAAGTTGGGTAATTCATAGTTTGCTCCAAAGGCTTCACCATCATGTACAGCACCAATGCCACCAGTGATGTACATTTTTTTGTTGACCATATTGGTCCATAAAGCATTCACTGCATTCAGGTAGTTTTGATCGTTGTATATTGCTGCAATATCGGTCATTCCAGAATACATATAAACGGCTCTTACGGCATGACCCACCGCTTCTTTTTGTTGAATAACGGGAATGTCATCCTGGGAATAAGCACCGTTTAGTTTATGGTTTTTTGGATTTCCTCTATTGTCCAGATAGTATTTGGCCAAATTCAAATAGGCTTTATTATTGGTAATTCGATACAGATTTACCAAACCCGTTTCTACAATTTGGTGACCTGGAACTCCGTGTACTTGGTTTGGATTATCTCCAAAAGTGCGAACCAACATATCGGCATTTTTGATGGCGATGTCCAAGAAGTTTCTTTTTCCAGTTGCTTCATAATGAACCACAGCCGCTTCTATCATGTGGCCTGAGTTGTACAATTCATGACTAATCTGTAGGGATTCCCAACGTTTTCCTTCGATAACGGGAACCCAAGGTGCAGGTGGTTTGGCAGGATTAATGGTTCTCCAAGTGGTCAAATAACCGTCTTTTTCCTGACCCACTTTGATAATACCGATAAGAGAATCCAATAATTTTTCCAGTTTTGGGTTGGGTTCACTTATCAAGGTATTCGATGCACCTTCGATTATTTTATAGACATCGGTATCGTCAAACGGCATTTGTCCTTTTACTTCTCCTTTCATCTTGCCACCTGCAATCAAGAAATTGTCGAGACGACCTTCTTCCTCACATTTATGAATGGCATATTCGATGGTTTTTTCCTGAACTCTTTTGATAATGGGCAACCAAAAAGCGTCTGTTAGTTTTACATTCTGAATATTAACAGGTGTGATGATATATCCAGAGTTTTTGGTCTCCTTATTTTGGGCAATTGTTTTACACGAAAAGGAAAATAAAACAATAAGAGAAAGTAAGTATTTTGTTGAATTATAAATTTTCATTATACCAATTTTTTTTCTAAGTGCAAGATAAATAAAATAAGTGTATATATTACATTTTTAAAATAATTTAAATTTTTTTTATAGCATTGGCCATAAATCAGCATCCCATTGCAATTGCTTTATTTGCAGAAGTGGCCTTCCATTTTGTTTAGTGTCATAAGCATGAAAGATGATATAATCTTTCCCATCAAAAGTATACGTGCTATTGTGTCCCGCTCCGTACCAGTTTTTGTCTCCTTGAATTAACAAAGTTCCGCCACCTTCGGTCAAAAGTTTTCCGTCTTTGTCAACGTATGGTCCCGTGATGGTTTTGGATCTTCCAACGACTACTTTATACGTGCTTTTTTCGCCTCGACAACATAAATCCCATGAAAGGAATAAGTAGTAATAATCGTTTTTCTTAAATACAAAAGGAGCTTCGAGTGCACCATCGCCTGGATCGGAATCAGGGAGTTCGAATGTTCTTTTGCGTTTGGCAATGGTTTGCCATTCCTGCGGTTGTGCGATTGTTTTTAAATCGGGATTCAGTTTCACCATTTTTAATCCTTCCCAAAAAGAACCGAAAGCCAGCCAAGGAGTCTTGTTTTCGTCGAAGGTCAAATTGGGATCAATGGCATTCCAAAGATCACGGTTGGGAATGGACTGAATAACAATTCCCTGATCGACCCATTTGTAAGCAGGGTCTTTTGGATCTAAAGTAATATTGGTAGTGACTCCAATCGCCGAAGTATTTTTTGCGAAAGCGGAAACCGAATAGTATAAATAATAGATGTTGTTGTGAAAAGAAATATCCGGTGCCCAAATGTGATTGTCAAAATTAGGAACAACTGCATCCACCCAAACCGGTTTTTCTTTGAATATTTGGGGTTCCGGATTCCAGTTTTTTAAATCTTTGGAACTAAATGCACTGATGCCTTTTCCCGTGCAGTACAAATAATAAGTATCTTTTTGCTTGATCATTACAGGATCATGAACGGTAATGTCTTGGGCAAATGATGAGGTGCCAATTAAAGCAACTAAGAAGAATAGGAGAGGTGTGTGTTTACATGATTTCATGGTATGGTTTTTTAAACATATAATTTCATTAGGTAATCTTTCTTTTCTCTCGCAAAGACGCGGAGGCGCAAAGAAATCAGTTCTAAACTTTGCGCCTTTGTGAGAAAAAAATTCAGTAAATCTTAGTGTGAAATTCTGCATTCATATTGTTGCAATCTGTAATCTACTCCGTTATCCCTTCCGTTGTCATAATCACTCTTTTCATTGTTCCATCTTTGTTGTAGTACAAACGATCCACACAAACCGATCTTCTAAAACTGCCTCCATTGGGTTGAGTCGCTCCATTGTGGTAAATGAAATACGATTTTCCTTTGAAATCAATAATCGCCTGGTGATTGGTATTGGAATTTCCTGCGAGTTCGTTCAGAATGCCTTTGTATTTCCAAGGTCCATTAATCGATTTACTCATCGCGTAGGTAATTTTCTCTGGAAACTGATACGCATACGATAAATAATACCAATTGTTGTGTTTGTGAATCCAAGGTGCTTCGGTGTAATTGGGTAAAGAAATGGTTTGGATTGGGCCATCAAGTTCGGTCATGTTGGCTTTTAATTTGGCATAATGGCAAACGCTATTGCCCCAGAAAAGATAAGCTTGACCGTCATTGTCAATGAATACAGTTGGGTCAATATCATCCCAATCAATTTTGGTTTGAGTAGTCATGTCATTGGTGACGAGTGCTTTTCCCAGCGCGTCCTTGAACGGTCCTGTTGGACTATCTGAAATTCCCACTCCAATTGCTTTTCCGTTTATAGAACCATGAGAAACGGTAACGTACCAATAGAATTTTCCGTTTCGTTCTATTACTTGTGACGCCCAAGCATCAGAAGTTGCCCAAGTGAAGTCGGTTACTTTCAGCGGAACTGGATGTTCTTGCCAATGCACCATATCGGTGGTGGAATACACCAGCCATTCGTTCATTTTATAAAAATTAAAATCATTGGGCGCTTCATCATGTCCAGCATAGAGATATACTTTATCGTTATAAACCAAAGCCGCGGGATCACCTGTGTATTTGTCTTTGATGATTGGGTTATTTTCTCTATTGGCGGAAGCCGAATTTTTATCCTGTGCCATTGTTTTGAAAGAAACAATAAAGCTTAGGACAAAAAGGATTTCAACTGTTTTTCTCATTTTATTATATTTTTTCGAAATGGAATAGTGTTAAAATTAAAAACCCTTTTTTAGATTTTAAAAAAGGGTTTTTATTGTATAAAAGATTAATTTATTTTTTTACCCCAAACTGGTAATCCTGCAGTTGTTAGTCCAGAATAGGTTACGGTTACTTTACGAGTGGCACTTTCCCAATCCCAGGCATCACTTACTTTGCATTTTATACCATTTACAGTTAGTGTCTTATTGGTGCTATCGTACGACCAAGTTCCTGTAACGCCTCCACTTACTTTTTTGTCGGCGGTTAAATAGATAGTTGCCGATTTTTGGATGACTTTGTACTGGTAATTCATGGTAATTTGTTCCCAAGTTCCAATAAATGACGATTCAGTAATAGTTGTAACTGGAACTCCAGCATAACGTTCGGGAGCAATTACTGGCCAACCATCTTCTGTCCATTGGATTTCGCGAACGTGTCCCATCATTATAGCATTGGAAACATTGATTCCTGCAACACCTTCGGGTAAACGTGCTTGTGAAGAAAAATACCATTGTTTTGTATCTGGGTTTTGGAAAACGGCGCAATGCGAAATTCCAACCCAGCCTGTATGATTATTGAAACCGTAAGGATGTGTCAGCATTGGCCAGCAATCGGCTCCAGCGGTAACATTGGCTCCATTGATACCAACATAAGGTCCCATAATATCTTTGGAGCGACAAACTCTAGTGTTGTAGGGAACATCCAAACCATCATAGGCTAAAAATAAATAGTAATAACCAGTAACATCGTTGTAAATAATCTCTGGACCTTCTGACGCTTGCCAACGACTGGTCGCATTACGTGTAGCAATGCGGGTTCCGTAATCGCTTAATGTTTTCAATTGATCTGGTTTTCCGGTAGTTGGATTCAGTTTTAAAGCGGCAATACCAGAATGCCAAGAACCGTAGATTAAATACTGATCTCCAGAAGGGGTTTCTATAAAACTCGGGTCAATGGCATTGAATTTGAAATAAGCGTCTTCCCAATTTCGGGTGCCTGTAAAGGAATACGGCTTTAGACCATCAGGTTCTGAACAAACCACCATTCCTTTGTCTGTCCAAACATTGGATGCTAAGTCATCGGTTTCGGCCAAACCAATAAAGGCTCTTTCTGACCAAGAGTTATCAAATGTAGTTCCAATTATAGGGTTGTCTACCACAATGCTGTAATACATACGGTATTTGTTGCCCACTTTTCGAACACATGGTGCCCAATATCCATAATTAGGATTTGTAATAGCAGGTAATGCAGGGTTCATTCTGGCTCTTTTGTTATTCAAGGAATCCTTTACCCAAGTTGGTGCTGCAGTCATAGTTGGGCCCATAAATTCCCAATTTACAAGGTCTTTGGAACGTCTGTAGAAAAAATGCCCGTGTCCATCCGTTGCATTTCCATAAGAAGCATCGGTTTGATACATATAATAGTAATCTCCACATTTGGCTACGGACGGGTCATGTACGTTGGCCAAATTCCATTGCGAATTACTGCCCCAAGACGAAATCGAGGAGTAATTATCAGCGTAAGTTGGTCCAGGAAAAGCAACTGGCGTAGGTGTTGGTGTAGGAGTAGGGGTTGGGTCCGGTGCAGGATCATCCCCTTTGGAACAACTACCCAACGATACAGCCACAATTAGTATAAGTACTAAACAGCTTGCTACTCTTATAATGGGATTTGATTTTTGCATAACGAATATTTTTTTATTTCCCTTCTAACATTATAACTGAAAAAGGAGGAACGTTAACCGTTAGTTTTCCTTTTTTGATTTCAAAACCTTTGAAAGCTACCGGCTGAATTTTTGTTGGATTGTCAAATGAATTAAAATCTTGTAGTTTTGAAGAACCAATAATTAGACCAGAAACCGATTTGATTCCAATTTCAGTAAGGTCAATCTCTACAGTGTTTTCTTTTTTGGAATCGATATTTACCAATGAAATATGAACCAAGCCTTTTTTGTCCTTAGAAGCCGAAGCCGATAAAGCTGGAAGAGTTTCGCCATTGAAAGTATATAGTGGTGATTTTATGGTAATAGGCAATTGTTGTGCATCTTGGTGTACGCTGTACAATTGCATTACATAATAAGTTGGTGTCAAAATCATTTTGGCTTTATCGGTTAGGATAACCGCTTGTAAAACATTAACACACTGTGCTAAATTGGCCATACGAACACGATCTGCATGATTGTTGAAAATATTAAGGGTTGATCCTGCCAAAACTGCATCTCTCATGGTGTTTTGTTGGTATAAAAATCCAGGATTGGTTCCTTTTTCCACTTCATACCAAGCTCCCCATTCGTCTACAATCATTGCCACTTTTTTCTCTGGATCATATTTATCCATAATGGCAGAGTGTTTGGTAACGAGTTCCTCCATTTTTAGCGCAGATTTCATGGTTTGGAAATATTCAAATTCGGTGTAATCTACACCGTCTCCTTTTTTTGCCCAATCGATTACAGCATAGTGGTGTACTCCAACTCCCCCTAACATATTTAGTGGAATGTCTTTCATTAAAGTTTCGGTCCAATTGTAATCGGAACTATTGGATCCTGACGCAATACGCGTTATACCGCCAGTATTTCCCCAATCAGACATGAAAGTGGCAAATTTTCTGTATTCTCCAACATAATAATCGGCGGTCATATTTCCTCCACAACCCCATGCTTCATTTCCAATTCCCCAGAATTTAACTTTCCAAGGTTCTGTTCTTCCATTCTTTTTACGCAAATCACTCATTGGGCTTTTGCCACCAAAGTTGGTGTATTGTACCCAGTCTGACAGTTCTTGTACAGTTCCGCTACCTACGTTTCCTGAAAGATAAGGTTCAGCGCCAAGTGTTTCGCACAAATTCAAGAAATCATGTGTTCCAAAGCTATTGTCTTCGGTAGTTCCTCCCCACCATTGGTTTACAATTGTTGGTCTGTTTTCTTTTGGGCCAATACCGTCTTTCCAGTGGTACGTATCGGCAAAACAACCACCTGGCCAACGCAAATTTGGAATTTTTAATTTTTTAAGAGCATCAATAATATCGTTACGAACACCTGCTGTGTTAGGTATTTTGGAAGTATCACCCACAAAAAATCCGCCATATATGCACCTTCCGAGATGTTCAGCAAAATGACCGTAAATGTTTTTGTTGATAGTGGGAGCGTTTGCAGTATTTTTTATGGTAAGTACTGTGGTTTCTTTTTGTGCAAAACTGATTTGGCTGCAAAAAGAGGAAATAAATAAAAATAATAGAACTTTTTTCATAATGTTTTAATTGATAAAGGGAGGGGTTTTTACCGGCCTTTAAATTTTATTTTTAGTATGCAATAGTTGGCCAGCCTCCTGACCATGTAAAATTAACGATTTCCAATTTAGGATTTCCGCTATCGGCACCGTCATAATAATGAACAGATCCTTTTTGTGTTCCAATAATTCTGGAAATATGTCCTGGACCTATATAATTTCCCGTTGTTTTTAATACGGTTGTGCCTCCACCACTTTTTAGTGAAACTCCATTTTTATCCACAAAGGGACCAAAAGGACTTGTAGAACGTCCTACTACAATATAGTAAGTGCTGTTTACCCCTTGGCAACATGCGCCACGATTGGCAAACATATAATAATAACTGCCTTCTTTAATCAAGCAAGGTGCTTCCCAACTAGCACTACTGCCACCGGCAATAATTGTTTTGCTCCCAGTTGTTTTACCAGTTGTGGGGTCAATTTTTATAACACCAATCCCCGCATGAAAAGAACCGTAGGCCATGTATACCTTGCTTCCGTCCACTAAAATGGATGGGTCAATAGCATTAACATCAGAGGATGAAGAGGATGAGATAACAACACCTCTATCGGTCCATTTTGTTCCTGCACTTTGCGAAATTGAAGGAGCAGTAACTAGACCTATTGCTGAGGTAGCTGATCCAAAAGTAGAACAGGAATAATACATATTCCATCGATTGTTAAACCAAGCTACATCAGGTGCCCAAAAGGTTTTGGTAAATCCAGGTACATAGCCTGTTATCCAACTTGGAGTGGAGCTAAAAACAGATGTTCCCCAAAACCAATTTATTAAATCTGTTGAATAAGTCATTGGAATATTATCTCCAGTTGTAAAAACATAATAATTCACGCCACTTTTTACAATGGTGCTTGGGTCATGAGAAGGAACATTACCCGAAACTGTTTTTGCTGTTAAATGTAAAGTTTGAGCGGTTTGTGTTGTAGCAACCGTTTCGTTGCCGATATCCTCTTTTTGACAACTTACAAGCCACAAACCAAACAGTGCAATAGTGGTTACTTTTTTAATCATAATTTTAAAAATTAAGTGTTGTATTTAAAAAAAAACTCAATGCTTTTACGATTTTATTTTAAGATATAAAATCACGTGACATCCTTTTCTAGGGTTGCCACATGATTTTAATAACTAAACTAACTCAAACAATATTAATAACTTGGATTTTGTGTCATACCAGGGTTATTGTCCATGTCTAATTGTGGTATTGGGAAATATTCTCTTCCAGGAGAAAACGAATTAAATTCTGCATCTCTTGCTTTTAACCATGCTAGTTTGGTAGGGTTTTCCAACCATCCCCAACGACGAATATCATCAAAGCGGTGACCTTCAAGAGCGAATTCCAAGAATCTTTCGTGTCCTATTTGGTCTCTCATGGCTGCTTGGCTAAGTCCTGGTTTTGCAGTGCTTAAGTTTGGCAAACCTACACGGTCTCTAACCATTTGGATGTATGTATATGCTCCCTGAGTATCACCAGTTTCATTCAAGCATTCTGCATACATTAGCAAGATGTCAGCATAACGTAATAAGCGCTCGTTAATTCCTGAACGCCAGTCATATTCATTAGGATAAGCACCATCTGAATTTTCGTATTTAGCGCAGAATATATCATTCAAATCTAAAGGACTATTAGCATATTTGGTTGCAAAATCTACACCATACAATTGCATTCCTCCAGGTTTGTTATAGAACATAGTTGCATCCAAACGAGGATCTATTGCACCTGTAGTTGTTTTTTCATCATGGAATTCATTGAATAATGCCCAAGTAGGCTGCACGTCAACAAAGCCAAAATCTCTTGCTCCATAGGTAATTGCTCTTGCAGTAGTTTTTCTCCAATTAGCATTTGGTACTCCACCCCAGCTCTCAGTAGTTCCACCAGCATCTCTACTAAATTGAACCTCGAATAAAGATTCTGAATTATTCTCGTTGCTATCAGTAAAGTTATCACGATAGTTTGCTGTTAATGAGTAAACGCCTAAATCAATTACTTGTTTGAATGTTGTTTTAGCATTTGCAAAATCCTTGGTAAATAAATATGCTTTCGCCAAATATCCTAGAGCAGCTCCTTTGGTGGCGCGCCCCTTTATGGTATTTCCTTGAGAATCTTTTGTATCGATGCCAGATATTCCAGCGTAAGTTGTAGGTAATAAATCAGAGGCAGCCTTAAAATCAGCAATTACTTGAGCCCAACCTTCTTCGTGTGATTTTTGAGGATTATAAAGCGCAATTTCTGTAGGAATTGGCACATTTTTAAATAGGTTTACTGCATGAAAAAGATATAGACCTCTTAAAAAATAGGCTTGACCAAGAATTCTGTTTTTTAGCGCAGCATCCGCCATATCAATTTTTGGAACATTCGTCAATACTTGGTTGGCTCTATAGATACCTTGATAATACATTTCATATGCCCAGCCATAGATGGCAGGATCTGAAACATTTGAGTTGAAACGGCCTACATTGGACATTGCACCCCAAGGACTGTTACTTCTTGAATCGTCACTTTTTGTGTCCAACATTAAAGGAGTACTTCTCATATAAGTTCCGTCTGCTATTAAACATCCATAAACGGCATTAACACCTTCAAGAGCATCTTTTTCTGTTTTCCAAAACGATCCTGAGGAATCAACATTTGGATCAGTTTGTAGTAAATCATCATCGTTTACACAACTTGCAGTTACAGCAGCAATGCAAATGAATCCAGCTAGATATTTATATATTTTATATTTCATTTTGATTCGTTTTTAATTGTTGGCTAATTTTAAAAAGTTACTTCAAGTCCTAGAGAAAGAGTTCTTGGATTAGGAAAAGAACCTGCGTCATATCCTCTAGAGAATAATCCGTCGTTACTGTTAAAATCTGGATCGTATCCTTTGTATTTAGAAAGGGTTAATAAGTTTTGGCCATTGATATAAACTTTAGCTTTTTGTATACAAAAGTCTGTTGGAACAGGAATTTGATATCCAATCTCCATAGTTTGTAATTTCAAGTAGTCTCCTTTTTCAATAAAACGATTAGAATCTCTAGCATTTGCATTTGGGTCTCCAATGATAGGACGAGGAACATTAGTATTTGTATTTGTTGTTGACCAATAATTAAGTTCATCTGTATGGTGATTACCATAGTCTCCCCTCATTAAATCGCGATACATTGCATTGAATACCATATTTCCACCAGCTCCTTGCCAGAACATTGAGAAATCAAAGTTTTTATATGATGCGCCCAAGTTTATACCATAACTGTATTTTGGGATTGTTGTCCCTTGATAGGTTCTATCTGCGTCAGTAATTTGTCCGTCACCATTTTGGTCTTTGAAACGAATGTCTCCAATACCAGCATTTGTTTGAATAGGGCCTGCAGCTATTTCATTAGCATTTTGGAAAATTCCATCCGTTTCATATGCGAAAATTTCACCGATTGATCTTCCTACTTCTGTTTTTGAAGCCGCTCCATAAATTGGGTTTCCTTTAATTCCAATTTGTAACACCTCATTTTTCAGCGTTCCTAAGTTGGCTGAAATATTGTATTTAAACTCATGGTCATTGTTTGCATAAGAAGCTGTAAACTCTAAGCCGCTATTTTTAACAGCTCCTGCGTTTGTTACTACATTTGCTGGAAAAGCTCCTGCTGAGTATGGCAATGGTACGCCAATTAATAAATCTGTAGATTCTTTAATGAAATATTCAGCAGAAAACTGCACACTGTTATTAAGAAATCCTAACTCCAAGGCAACGTTCGTGCTTTTTGTTTCCTCCCAGTGTACATCAGGGTCAATTGCGCTTACCACTGTTGTACCAGGAGCAAATTCGTTATTAAAATCATAACCCGCAAAACGATTTACAGTTGGTGCATAAGCGTATACACCAATAGTGTTGTTTCCTAAAATACCATAACCTCCTCTGACTTTGATATTGCTTACCCATTCTGGTAAGTGTAAGAATTCCTCACTGCTAATTTTCCAAGCACCAGAGAACGAATAGAAGTTTCCTGTATTGTTTTCTGGGCTGAAAAGTGACGTTTTATCTTGTCTGAAATTCCCTTGAACGAAATAGCGGTCATCATACGAATAATTAATTCTACTCAAGTAGGAGACTCCTGTAATTGTGTTTTCATATTCACCACTAGTGGTTTCATCAGCATACTCAAGATGGCTTATTTCCCCTGGAATATAACCTACTCCTCTTGAATAGTGGTTGTAGTTATCAGATCTTTCTTGAACCCATCCTACTAATGCATCAAATTTGTGTTTGCCAATTGTTGTTTCATAAGTTAATAAATTATTTAAGAATGTTCTTGATTGACTGCCTGTAGCTATGTCAAGTGAAGCTTCTGAATTTTCGGTAACGTAGTACCATCCTAATTCAAATGGTGGAATGAATTTTCTATCTTTCCAATCCAGTCTGTCAAAACTGGCATCAATTTTATACTTTAAGCCTTTTACAATTTCGAGTTCACCCCAAATATCACCAATGAAACGATTTCTCTTTCCACTGTTATCTATTAAGTTGTTGAATCCTATAACATTCATAGATATAGCTCTTTGTGTAAAACTATCCGTTCCACCATATCCACCCAAATTGTTCTCATCATATACAGACATTGTTGGAATTGCAGTTAATAAACTTTGTATTGCCGATTCGCCTACATAACTGTTAAAGCTTTCTTTATCTGATTGAGTGTATCCAATTTTTGATCCGTATTTAAATTTTCCTTTTTTACCTGACAGATTCAAGTTAGTTGAAATTCTTTCATAATCTTGAGGAGAATTTACATAGCTGGTATTTTTGAAATAATCTATGTTCATGTTGTATGTCATAGTTTCGGCGCCACCGCTAAAAGTTAATGCTTGATTGTTGATTACTCCAGTCTGGAATGCTTCTTTTTGCCAATCAGTATTTACATTATTAATAAAGTAAGGACTTGTTGAGTCATTTCCAGGGGCAGTTGGAATTTTTCCAGCATTTGTTTCTGCAGCATTTGTGATGTTTTGATAACCTTCTCTGTCTGTTAAATCCCATTTAGTTGGTACTGTCTGAAGTCCAAGTAAAGATTTGTATTTCACTTCAAATTTTCCTTGTTTACCTTTTTTGGTAGTGATAATTATTACTCCATTGGCTCCACGAACACCATAAATTGCAGCCGAAGAGGCGTCTTTTAATACTTGCATCGATTCGATATCACCCGGGGCAAAATCGTTTGGACTATCAACAATCATTCCGTCAATTACAAAAAGAGGGTTGTTGTTGGTAAAAGAAGAAATCCCTCTAATTTTTACGTTAACATAACCTCCTGGCTCTCCTGACGATTGTACGGTTACTCCCGCCACTTGTCCTTGCAGCATTTTGGCGGGATCATAGGTCGTAATGGTTTTGGCTTCTTTCATGTTTACCACACTTACAGATCCTGTTAAATCAGCTTTCTTTTGTGTCCCGTAACCTACTACAACTACTTCATTTAGTTTGTTAAGGTCTTCTCTTAAAGCAAAATTAATTTGTGTGCGGTTGGCAATAGTTACTTCTTGATTTTTATAACCTATGTATGAAAATACAAGTACATCTGTTGGTTTTGCTTGAATTGAATATTCTCCGTCAAACCCTGTAGATGTTGCTGTTGTGCTTCCTTGTACTAATACATTTACACCAGGAAGAGGCATGCCGTCTTTTTCGGAGGTAACTTTTCCTTTTATAACATTGGCTTGTTGTGCCGATGCATTATACGTAGTGAAGAGCATCACTGCTAATGCTAGTAGCCATTCTTTTTTAGGCAATAAAAAATTGCAATAAAAAAATAATCGTTGGTTTGTTGTCATATTGATTGCATTTTGGTTAATTATAAGTGTAGATTTTACATTTGTAAATTTAAATAAAAAAAAAGCACAAAAACAAATTAATCTGATAAAAAAAAGGTGAAAAAAAAACAGATATGCTAAAATATAGTATGAAACGTATGTTTTTGTGTAATATTGATTGTTAAAAAACGTTTTCGTAACAATCAAGTATTTGAAAATGAGATATATAGTTAAATACTAAATTGAAAATAGATTTTATTTTATTTTATTAAATTATTTTCTAAATATTTATTTTTATATAAAAAATATAAGAATATAGTATCAAAAAACAGTAAAAAGAGTTGCTGTTTTTTCGTTTTTTGGTTAACAAATACTTAAAAAAACGCTATTAAATGTAAAATTAACACTTAATTATATTGTTTGTATTCTAAAATGGGTTGAGGTTTGAGCTTTTTTTACCGTTTAGTGTTACTTATTTTTTATAAGCAATAGTTGTAAAGTATAAAAAAATATATACATAAAATAGATAATCAGATACTTAATGCTTTTTATAAGGGTATATTTTTTATTAGTGTAAAAACCACATTAAATAAATTTGGTAGTTTTAAGGAAGTTCTTATATTTACCGTAAAATATAAATAGAAAATGCTAAATAGTTATAGTACAGCAGACAAAGTTCTTCTAGCAGTTGATTGTATCATTTTCGGCTTTGATGAAGAAGGATTAAAAATTCTCTTGATTAAAAGGGATTTTGAACCAGAAAAAGGGAAATGGTCTTTAATGGGTGGATTTCTCAAAAAAGAGGAGGTCCTAGATACGGCAGCCATACGAGTATTAAATACGTATACCGGATTACAGGATATCTATATGGAGCAACTCTATACCTATAGTGAAATTGATCGTGACCCTGTGGAACGTACGATATCTGTAGCCTATTATGCCCTGATTAATATCGAAAATCACAATGCTGAATTGATTCAGAATTACCATGCCAAATGGTTTAGTGTTTCGGAAGTGCCAAAACTGATTTTTGACCACGACAATATGTTGGCTCATGCCATTAGGAGATTGCGTTATAGAACCTCAATGAGACCAGTTGGATTTGAACTTTTGCCTGAAAAATTCAAAATGAGTCAGCTACTGAAGTTGTACGAATCTATATTGGATAAAGAAATCGATAAAAGAAATTTTATTAGCAAAATAAATTCGTTGGATATTTTGATAAAATTAGACGAGAAAGACATGACCTCTTCTAGGAAAGGATCTTATCTCTATACTTTTGACAAAGAAAAATACGACGCCAAACTCTTGAATCATTTTGCTTTGAATTTTTAAAAAAAGTAAAGTAGATTTGGTTTCGAAACATACGAAAAAAGGAAGCTTCTGTTGTAGAAGCTTCCTTTTTTTTGTAATTGCAGTTAAATTTTTTCCTGAAAGGTTTCCTAAACCTTCTAGGTATGTGTATTTATTGAAATACCTACAAGGTTTTAAAAATAACCTTGCAGGATTAAGACCTATTATTTCTAGCTATTCCCTTTTTGGTAATCAGCAAGGAATGTTGCCAAACCACTATCGGTAAGTGGATGTTTCAGCAAACCTTCGATTGCGCTTAATGGTCCCGTAATAACATCGGCACCAATTTTGGCACAATTTATAATGTGCATGACGTGACGAACTGAAGCTGCCAGAATTTGGGTTTCATAACCGTAATTGTCATAAATCAATTTGATGTCCTCAATAAGTGAAAGTCCATCTGTCGAAATATCATCCAGTCTTCCTATGAAAGGCGATACATAAGTGGCACCAGCTTTGGCAGCAAGCAATGCTTGACCTACTGAAAAAACTAAGGTACAGTTGGTTCTGATTCCTTTATTCGAAAAATATTTAATAGCCTTGATGCCGTCTTTGATCATCGGGATTTTAACCACAATCTGGGGATGCAGTGCTGCCAATTTTTCTCCTTCGGCTATCATTCCTGCAAAATCAGTGGAGATAACTTCGGCACTAACATCACCATCCACTAATTCACATATTTTTACGTAATGCGCGATGATATTGTCTGCTCCAGTGATTCCTTCTTTCGCCATAAGCGAAGGATTTGTGGTAACTCCGTCTAATATTCCAAGATCATTGGCTTCTTTGATGTCTTTTAAATTTGCTGTATCGATAAAAAATTTCATATGTGTATTTTTTTACAGAATCTAAGTTTCTGAGTTACTGAGATTCTGAGTTTATATTTTTTTTAGTTTCTAAGTTTCTGAGATTTTGATTTTGTGTTTTTTTTGACTCAGCAACTTAGGGGCTTAGCATCTTAGTCTCTATTTTTTACTTTCCTCAATATATTGTAGTATTTCCGTACAAACGTGTTGGCTTGTAAATCCAAATTTTTCATCCAAAACACTCGCTGGCGCCGAATAGCCAAAATGATCTAAGCCAACTATTTTTCCGCTATCACCAATTAATCCTTCAAGATTTACTGGAAGTCCAGCGGTAAGTCCAAAAACGAGTTTTCCTTTTGGAATTATACTTTCTTGGTAGGATTTGGATTGTGATTTAAACAAACCTTCAGAAATAATGGAGGCGATATTGATTTTTAGATTATGCTCTTTTTCTAAAATCACAGCGGCATCAATAAGTGTTGACACTTCCGATCCGTTTGCGATTAAAGTGATGTCTGAATTTTGTGCTTTTTTGACCAAATAACCACCTTTTTTAGCTTCTGTTGCTTCTTCATATCTTGAAGTATAACTAGCCGGAATGTCCTTAATGTTTTGTCTCGAAAGAATTAAAGCCGTTGGTGTTTTGGTGTTTTTTAAAGCCATATCCCAAGCCACTGAAGTTTCGATGGCATCGGCAGGGCGCAATGCTACCAAACTTTGATGTCCCGAATGATTTTTGACTTTTTCTAACAAACGCATTTGTGCTTCTTGCTCGATAGGTTGATGGGTGGGCCCGTCTTCACCTACTCGGAATGAGTCGTGCGTTAGGACATATTTTACAGGAAGTTCTTGAATTGCGGCCAAACGTATCGCGGGTTTCATATAATCCGAGAACACAAAAAAGGTCGCTACAACTGGGATTACTCCACCATGCAGCGCAATACCATTGGCTATGGAAGTCATGGTCAATTCAGCAACTCCAGCTTGTAAAAAGGCACCGTTGAAATTATTTTTTTGCAACACAGATGATTTTTTCAAGAATCCATCCGTTTTATCACTGTTCGATAAATCTGCCGATGAAACGATGATGTTTTCTACATTTTCTGCCAAATAAGCCAGCACCGCTGATGATGCGTCTCTAGTTGCAGCATTGGCTTTCTGAACAACATTACTCAAATCCAATTTAGGTAATTCACCAGATAAAAACTGTTGCATTTTATTGGCTAGCAAAGGATTTTCATTCTCCCATTGCGCAATTTGCTGTTTTTTCAAAGTAGCTTTTTCAACTTTTTTGGCTAATACTTGATTGTAATGTACGGCTACTTCTTTATATATCGCAAAAGGATCGGCTGGATTAGCGTTGAGGTTTAGTAGGGTTTTTGTGTAATCGGCTTTGGTGTCTCCAATGGGTTTTCCATGCAATTCACATTCTCCTTCATACATGTTGCCTTCTGCGGTAACACAACCTTTACCCATTATTGTTTTGCCAATAATTAAGGTAGGTTTTTCGGTTTCTTGATGTGCAGTATCCAAAGCTTTTCTAATTTCCAGATGATTGTGTGCGTCAATTGTCATTACGTTCCAGCCCCAAGCTCGGTATTTCATAGCGGTATCTTCGGAAGTCACTTCATCGGTCATAGACGAAAGTTGCACATCATTCGAATCATAGAACATTATAAAATTGTTTAGTCCCAAATGTCCCGCAATTCTTCCTGCTCCTTGCGAAATTTCTTCTTGTACACCTCCATCAGTTATAAAACCATAAATTTTGTGGTCGAAAAGGCCTTCAAATCTGGCTCCAAGAAATTTTGCCGCTATAGCTGCACCCACGCCCATCGTATGACCTTGCCCCAATGGACCTGATGTATTCTCAATTCCTCTAAGCACATCAACTTCGGGATGGCCAGGTGTAACGGATCCCCATTGTCTAAATTGTTGCAGATCTTCTTTTTTATAGTTTCCCAACAAATAATATTGTGCATACATCAAGGCCGATAAATGACCTGCATCCATAAAGAAACGGTCTCTGAAAGGCCAATCCATTTGGGTCGGATCAAAATTTAAATATTCCGTGTATAAAATATGCATAAAATCGGCACCACCCATGGCACCACCTGGGTGTCCTGAATTTGCTTTTTCTACCATAGAAATAGCCAGCGCTCTTATGTTGTCTGCGGCTAATTGGTCCATTTTGTGATTCATAATTTATTGTATTTGGTTGTAATAGTGGTATGTTGCTTCTGTTTTAAATATTGGATATACCAATTTTACTTTTTTTAAGGGTACAGAAACATTTGTAGATTTAAAACAAGTGGATGTTTATCACTTGTGAATTTTAAATCAAATAAAAGGACTTACTATTTTTTTTAGTGTTGATGAACTCTAAAATAACCGACTATTTTTGAGAGGATAAAGAAGAAAAAAAATAATAAGTGTAAAAAATACATTTGCAAATATACTTAAATTTGTTTTACAAAAACAAAAAAATAGTTTATGATTTTTAAACCGTTTGAAATTGTTTTTTTTTAGATTTTATGAATTTATTTTTTAATCGAATACTACTCATTTTTTAACTCGTTAGTTTTCTCTTTAAGTTTAGAAATCGAATGATTTAGAAGCAGGGAGATTACATTCTTATACGATTAGGATTCTTTTTGCTTCAAAATAAAATTAATCCTATGTTTTTAAACAACGTAAATACTTACATATTTTTGACTTTTATTTGTAAATAAAAAATAAATGTAAAAAATACATTTGTAATTGTTAGAAATAAATAATTTTATTTTACATTTGGCTTCATTAATTCAAAAATAGAATTGAATTAAAGCATTTTTTTCAAATTAAGACTGCTTAAAACAATGTATTCTTAGGTTTTACCAAAATTCAGAAACATTTTGACAGTAGTGTAACAATTCATTTTACAAAAGAAATAATTTGCGAATGCTCCTTTATTACTATTAATTTAAAAACTATTTACTCATGAGCCAGAACCTCGCTTTTGCAGATTACGCAGTATTTATTATTTATTTCATAGCCGTATCCGCTTATGGATATACCATTTATCGAAAGCGTGAAAAAAACGAACACGATGCCAAAGCCTATTTTCTTGCCGAGGGAACATTGACATGGTGGGCAATTGGTGCTTCGTTAATCGCTTCAAACATTTCGGCGGAACAATTTATCGGAATGAGTGGTGAAGGATTCTTTTTGGGAATCGCAGTTGCTTCTTATGAGTGGATTGCTGCCATTGCATTGATTATTGTTGCCGTTTGGTTTATTCCTGTTTATTTAAAAAACAAGATTTATACAATGCCTCAATTTTTAAAAACAAGATATAACGAATCAACGGCTTTGATTATGGCTGTTTTTTGGTTGTTTTTGTATGTTTTTGTAAATCTTACTTCCATTTTATATCTAGGAGCTGTTGCCATCAATGGATTGGCAGGCGGTGAATATCTGCATGCTATTATGATTGGTTTGGCTCTTTTTGCTTTGCTGATCTCTTTGGGAGGAATGAAAGTGGTAGCTTATACCGATGTTATTCAAGTTGCTGTTTTAATCATTGGTGGATTGGTGACTTCCTACATTGCCTTGACTACTGTGGGTCAATATTTTGGTTTTGGCCAAGATGCAATTGCAGGTTTTAAAGTATTGATGGAGAAAGCTCCGGAACATTTCAAAATGATTATTCCAAGACCGACAGCTACTTCTTCTCAATTGGAAATCAATAAGTATCTTACTTTTCCGGGGATGATGTCTTATTTGGCGGGTATTTGGATTATTAACCTGAACTATTGGGGTTGTAACCAATACATCACCCAAAGAGCGTTGGGTGCTGATTTGCAAACTGCCCGAACTGGTATTTTGTTTGCAGGAATGTTAAAATTAGTGATGCCTCTTATTGTGATGTTGCCAGGTATTGCAGCCTTTGTTTTATATGAAAGTGGTCATTTGCCGCAATTGGTTGGAGGAAAAGACGGTGCTTATTCGGCTATGCTTACTTTCTTGCCAACAGGTTTGAAAGGATTGTCAGTGGCGGCTTTGACTGCGGCTATTGTTGCTTCATTGGCTGGAAAAGTTAATAGTATTTCTACCATTTATACGCTGGACGTACACAAAAAGTACATTCAAAAAGGGGCTTCAGATAAAACTCAGGTAAATATCGGAAGATATGCGGTTTTTGCTGCAATGCTTCTTGCTGTTATGTTTACTTGGAATGACTTGTTAGGAATTGGTGGAGTAGGAGGTTTTACTTATATTCAAAAATATACTGGTTTTATTAGCCCTGGTGTATTTGCGATGTTCTTTCTTGGTATGTTTTGGAAAAGAACAACTGGAACTGCCGCCATTGTAGGTGTAGTTTCTGGGTTTTTATTGTCTGTTTTCTTCAATGAATTTGCACCTGCATTATTAGGAAACGAAACGTTGTTGTATACGGCTTGGCCTAATGGAAAAGGTGGATTCGAAATTCCATTTCATATCTGTATGGGATTGTCATTTTTGTTCACAATGCTTATCATGATCGGTATCAGTTTTGCTGGACCAAAAGTGAATCCAAAAGCTTTCGAATTGGATACTGAAATGTTTAAAGTAAAACCTCAAACTACTGTTTTAATTGTAATAACCTTATTGATTATTTGTGCTTTGTACGTGAAGTTCTGGTAAAAAAAAGTTGGTTTATTTTGTTTAAACCAGATTCTGCATTAGAATTCATTTCGAAACTGAATTATTCAATAAAAACAAGGGCTTACGAACTATTTTTGAAGATGGAAACAGGTTCATCGAATACCTATAAAAATAGAGTACAATGAAATAATACTTTTGTGTTTTGAATTAAAAAAATGGGAGTAATACCAATACTCTTTATAAAATAGTTCAGACTTATTTTGTCATATCGAGCGTATTCGAGATGCTGTAATGATTCTCGACTGCGCTCGAACTGACAATTGTACTATTTTAGAAACAGTAATGGTATAAGCTATTGGTTTTGAAGAAGAATTCAGATGCAGCAGATTTCTAATGCGTAATTTGGGATTAGCTCCTACTAACTAGTGTATGGGTATAGACTTCAAATACTTTATAAAGGATTAGAACTCAAAATTAAACCCTTTTTGTGTTAACTTCTCGTAAATTTCTGGATCAAATTTGTACAACTGCGCTGCACGATGGGAAACATCTTGTTGCTTTTCATCTAATGGCACTAAAAGTTTCATGTGCAGGATCTTTCTACGGAAATTGGATTTGTCCATCTCTATTCCTAAGATTTCCTCGTAAAGTTGCATGAGTTGTAATAAAGTAAATTTTTCGGGCAACAAATTAAAACCGAGTGGTGCTTGACGTACCCTATTGCGAAGGTTTTTTATGCTATAAGCTAGAATTTCGTTATGATCATAGATTAAATTTGGAATTTCATTAATCTTATACCATTTGGCATCAGAAGCGGTAAAACCTGCTTTAATATTATAGTCTTCTCTTTTTACTAAGGCATAATAGCCAATGGTAATGACCCTTCTCAACGGGAAACGATCGGGTTCTCCAAAGGCTTTGAGTTGTTCGAGATAAATATTATCCATTCCGGTAAGCTCTGCTAACAAACGGTGTGCTGCATCATCTGTACTCTCTTTCTTTTTAATCCAACCCCCTGGTAATCCCCATTTTCCTTTACTAATACCTTCGGCGTGTTGTACCAAAAGTACTTCGAGTATTCCGTTGTCAAAACCAAAAATAACGCAGTCAATAGTAATGGCATTCATGGCAGATTGCTCCTGAATTTGTATTAAATCCCTATCGATAATTTTTTCCCCCATAGCCTTACAAAATTTAGTACTAAATTAATATTTTTTTAAAGAGTTATATCTCCTACACAAAATATTTTTTGTAAAATAATTGTGATTAAACCTTTTTTTGGCTCTAAATTTTTCAATGAATATTACTTTCCCAACTTAAAATAATTAAAGTACAGAAAGACAGTTAGTTGACAACTGTTTTTTGATTCAAAATCATCTAAAAATCTCTTTTTTGGATGCGATATCAATAAAAATAGAAACCTTTTTTTAGTAATAACAAATATTTAATCTCAATATTTTGTTAATACGAAAAATATGTTTTATACTTGTAGTCAAATTAACCATAACGTTATGGTTTGTTTGACCAAAAGTACGAAAAACAATAATAAGTCAATCATATAATAATAAGAACATGTATTTTTTAGGAATCGATTTAGGGAGTTCATCTATAAAATTATCCGTATTTGATGCAGATAAAGGAATTACAGTTGCCTCGGTAACCGTTCCTGAGTTTGAGATGGATATTGTGGCTCCTAAATTTGGCTGGGCAGAACAAGATCCCAATAAATGGTGGGAATATGTAAAAAATGGGGTTCAATTACTTGGATCCAAACAACATATCGATTTGAAAAAGATTGTTGGAATTGGGATTGCTTACCAAATGCACGGCTTGGTATTGACCGATGAAAATATAAATCCAGTTCGTTCCTCAATAATTTGGTGTGACAGTAGAGCCGCGAGTATTGGCAATGAAGTTTATGATCGAATGGGACACGAATCCTGTCAACAACAAATACTGGGAAGCCCTGGAAATTTTACGGCTTCTAAATTAAAATGGGTTCAGGCAAATGAACCAGAGATTTTTCAAAAAGCGGTTTACATGATGCTTCCAGGCGATTTTATAGCTGCAAGACTATCCGGGAAAGCACAAATAAGTACTTCGGGCTTATCGGAAGCCGCTTTATGGAATTTCTCAAAAGGCAAATTGGCAACCGAAGTATTGCAAGCTATGGGGTTACCTGTTGATAAAATCCCAGAAGTTGTTCCCAATTTTGGATATCAAGCAACGGTACATCCAGATGTGGCTGCTGAATTAGGATTAAGTTCTGATGTTAAAATTACCTATAGAGGCGGTGATCAGCCCAATAATGCCATGTCATTGAATGTTTTAAAACCCGGAGAGATTGCAACAACAGCAGGAACATCAGCTGTGGTTTATGCCGTAAGCAACCAAGATGTTTATGACAAAGAAAACCGAATCAATACCTTTTTGCATGTTAATAATACCGAAGCTCAAAAAAACAATGGCGTAATGCTTTGCATCAATGGTTCCGGAATTTTGTACCAATGGCTGCGTAAAATTATGTCGACTGACCGAAGTGGTTTAATCGCCTATGAAGCACTCAATACAGAAGCGGCCAAAGTAGCGGTAGGAAGTAATGGTTTGCGTTTTTATCCTTTTGGAAATGGGGTAGAGCGCATTTTTAATAATAAAAAGGTTGATGCCGGAATTCAAAATTTAAACTTTAATATTCATCAATCGGGACATTTGATTCGTTCTGCTTGCGAAGGAATTGTTTTTGCGATGAATTATGGTTTTGATGTTATGAAATCGGTAGGAGCATCTGGCGAAATTGTTCGTGCTGGAAATGCCAATCTTTTTTTGAGTCCTGTTTTTAGAGAAATCTTTACCAATACTACACAAACTACATTAGAATTATACAATACTTCTGGTTCTGAAGGGGCTGCACGTGGAGCCGCTTATGGATTTGGCTATTATGCTTCTTTGGATCAGGCATTTGAAGGGTTGAAATGTATAGAAAGAATAGAACCAAATCCTGTTTTGACTTCACAATATCAGGAAATATACCAAGAATGGAAAAATCATATTAAACTAGAATCATAATGATGAATACAACAACAACACAATCGTATTTTAAAAACATTGATACCATAAAATTTGAAGGTAGAGAAAGTACTAATCCTTTAGCTTTTAAATGGTATGATGAGAATCGCATAGTAGCTGGTAAAACGTTAAAAGAGCATTTGCGTTTTTCTATGGCGTACTGGCATACCTTATGTAACAAGGGAGGAGATCCTTTTGGAGCAGGAACCGAAACATTTGCTTGGGATAAAAGTGAGAATGTTATTCAACGTGCCAAAGACAAAATGGATGCCGCTTTTGAATTCATGAGCAAATTGGGAATCCCTTATTACTGCTTTCATGATATTGATATGGTAGATGAGGCGCCTACTTTGGAAGAATTTGAAACTCGTGTAAAAGCTTTGGTGGCTTACGCTAAAATCAAACAAGAAGAAACAGGAATTAAATTATTGTGGGGAACTTCAAACTTGTTTAGCAATCCGCGCTATATGAATGGTGCTTCAACCAATCCAAATTTTGATGTAGTGGCGTATGCAGCGGCTCAAGCCAAAATTGCTATTGATGCAACAATTGCTTTGGGAGGTGAAAATTATGTGTTCTGGGGTGGAAGAGAAGGATATATGAGCCTTTTGAACACCGATATGAAAAGAGAGTTGGAACACATGGCCCGTTTCTTGACCATTTGCAGAGACTATGCCCGAAAACAAGGTTTCAAAGGAACTTTTCTTATTGAGCCAAAACCAATGGAACCGATGAAGCATCAATATGATTTTGATGCGGCTACCACTTTAGGTTTTCTTCACAAACACGGACTTCAAGACGATTTTAAATTGAATTTGGAAGTGAATCATGCCACTCTTGCTGGACATTCTTTTGAACATGAATTACAAGTAGCTGTAGATGCAGGGATGTTAGGAAGTATTGATGCCAACCGTGGTGACTACCAAAATGGATGGGATACCGATCAATTTCCAGTTAATGTTTTTGAAATTACCCAATCCATGTTGGTAATCTTAGAAGGTGGAGGAATTAAAGGAGGCGGCATCAACTTTGACGCAAAAGTGAGAAGAAATTCAATCGATATCGAAGATAAATTCATAGCACACATTGCAGGAATGGATGTTTTTGCAAGAGGACTTATCTGTGCAGATGAAATTTTAAAAAAATCAAATTATAAAGAATTACGCCAAAAGCGTTACGGATCATTTGACGGGGAAAACGGAGCTAAGTATGAAAAAGGAGAACTATCTCTTGAAGATCTTAGTGTTATTGCTCGTGCAAAGGGAGAACCTCAACCAATAAGTGGAAAACAAGAATTATTTGAACAAATTATTTCCAATGCTTTTTAGAACCTATAGAATCATTACTAACTTAAATTAACCAATTCTTAAATTATTATGAAAAGAAAATATTGTACATCGACAATGCTTCCCTTTTGTATGTCGCTACTGTTCAGTGTGTTTATGCTGCAATCAGGTTTTGCACAACAGAAAACGCTTTCTGTTACCGGAAAGGTAACCTCTAAAAGTGATGGCTTGAGTATTCCAGGCGCAAACATTACTATAGAGGGAGGAGGCGCGAGTACATCAACGGATTTTGATGGAAGTTTTAAAATTAATGTCAAGTCAGATGATGTATTGAAAATTACTGTGGTAGGGTATAGAACCCAAAAAATTTCGGTAAACAATCAAACCATTATTAATGTTGCTTTGCAAACCGAGACTTCAGACCTTAAAGAGGTTGTGGTTATTGGGTATGGAACGCAGAAGAAAAAACTGGTAACAAATGCTGTTACTCAGGTTAGTGGAGATAATCTTGCTAAGACCAATACAACAAGCGCACTTCAGGGGCTTCAGGGTCAAGCTGCGGGACTTCAAATTACTTCTACTTCAGGGCAGCCAGGAGAAGGGTTGAATGTGGTTATTAGAGGAGTGGGTTCTACTGGAGGAAGTACTCCCCTTTATGTTGTAGATGGTATACTTACAGGTGATATCTCCTATTTGAGTAATTCAGATATTGAATCTATTTCTGTTTTAAAAGATGCTGCTTCTGCGGCTATTTATGGTTCTCAAGCTTCAAATGGAGTTATTTTGGTTACAACTAAAAAAGGAAAACGCGGTTCGGCTGCAAAAATCACTTTTGATCAATATTACGGTATTCAATCTGTGGCTAGAAAAGTTGATTTATTGGATGCAACAGAATATGCTACAATGTTAAACGAAGCTGCGGTAAATTCAGGTAAGAACCCTTATTTTACTAATGCTCAAATTGCCGCATTAGGAAAAGGAACAAACTGGATGGATAAAATGTTGGTTGATAATACAGCTACCAAAAATTTCGCATTCGGTGCTTCAGGTGGTTCAGATAATTCCGTTTATTCTACTTCATTGTCTTATTTAGGGCAAGAAGGAGTAATTGGAGGGTCTGCTTTATCAAACTATAACCGTTATAATTTTAGATTTAATTCTGAACATAAATTATATAAGGATGTTGTTACTTTAGGTGAAAATTTAAGTTTTGCTTATATTGATAAAAACGGTATTGGTGTTGGTAATCAATATAATAATTCTTTGCGAAGTTCTTTTCAAACTACTCCATTATTACCAATGTATGATGCAAACGGTAATTATTATGATACTACAAATAATACTGAGCCTTGGCTAACTGGAGTTGCAAATCCTTATGCAACAATGGTTTATAATAATCAAAATGAAAGCAATAACCAAAAATTATTAGGGAATGTTTATTTGCAGATTGAGCCAATAAAAAATTTAACATTTAAGACGACTTTAGGTCTTGATTATTATGCAGGTGAAGGTCATTCTTATTCTCCTGAATATCAATTATCAATTTATGCATTTAGTAAATTTGATAAAGTTACCCAAAGCATGAATAAGGGTAAAACGCTTACTTGGGATAATTTAGCAGCTTATAAATTTAAAGTTGCTGATGAACATCACTTTGAAACAATGTTAGGTACATCTTCTATTAATTATGATGGAACCTCTATGAGTATGACCAATGCAGATGCTGTTTATAGTGATTTAGATCATGCTTGGTTAGATAATACTACCAATAAAGATGGGGCTAAAATATCATTTAATGGTAAAAAAGAGGAAACGAAAAGAATGTCTTATTATGGAAGATTAAATTATGACTATAAAGAAACCTACTTGTTCAATGCAACTTTTAGAGCAGATGGATCTTCTGTTTTTTCAAAAGAAAATGCATGGGGTTATTTTCCATCAGCATCTGCTGGATGGGTTATGTCTAATGAAGAATTCCTGAAAGATTCAAAAGCAATAAACTTTCTTAAATTGAGAGCAAGCTGGGGACAAGTCGGAAATCAAAATGCACGAGCTTTTCAATATTTATCACCAATAAAAACAAATACTACCAATTATAATTTTGGTGATACTGAGGGGGTTCTTATACCTGGAGCTTATCCTAATAGATTATCAAATCCTGACTTGAAATGGGAAACTTCAGAACAAATAGATTTAGGTTTTGATGCTAAATTTTTAGACAATGCTTTAAGTGTTACTTTTGATGCCTATCAAAAAACCAATAAAGATTGGATTATTTTAGCACCAGTATTGGCTACTGCCGGTGCAGATGCACCCTATATTAATGGTGGAGATGTAGTTAATAAAGGTTTGGAATTGTCTTTACAATACCAAAATAAAATTGGAGAATTTAATTATAGTGTTAGTGCAAATGGTGCTTATAATGAAAATAAAGTGGGGCAAATACCTACTTCAGATGGAATTATCCATGGTTTAAGTAATGAACTTTATGATAATTCCGGTGAGTTTTATAGAGCAGAAAATGGAAAGCCATTAGGTTATTTTTGGGGATATAAAACAGGAGGAGTTTTTCAAAATCAAGCACAAATTGATAACTATAAATCAGCAAACGGGGTAGTTTTGCAACCAAGTGCAGCTCCTGGAGACCTTATTAAGGTGAATAGTAACGGAGATGATAAAATCGATGCTTCTGATAAAACTGAAATAGGAAAACCAAATCCAGATTTTACTTTTGGATTCACTTTATCGGCTAGTTATAAAGCTTTTGATTTTACTGCAATGGCAAATGGTGTAGCAGGCAACCAAATCGTACAATCGTATAGAAATCAATCAAGTGCTTACGGCAACTACACATCTGAAATATTGACTCGTTGGCATGGTGAGGGTTCTTCAAACTCAATGCCAAGAGTAACAGAAGACAATAGAAATTTTACAGATTTCACAGATTTATATGTTCATGATGGTGATTTTTTACGAATCAGTACCGTTACAATAGGCTTTGATTTTGCAAAAATGTATAAATCCAAACCCTTTTTTGCTAGCCAATTCAGACTTTACTTTTCAGCATTAAACCTTTACACTTTTACGAAGTATAATGGTATGGATCCTGAAATTGGATTTGGTTCTTCAAATGATGATCAAAAATTTTCATCAGGGGTTGATGTAGGATATTATCCAAGACCTAGAACATTCATGTTGGGATTAAATGTTAAACTTTAATAAATAAGAAAATGAAAAATACCTATTTATATATTTTCTGTTTGGGTTTATTGTCATTGGGCTCTTGTAGTTTAGAAACAGAACCGATAACGCAACAAACAGATACAAATTTTTACAAAACTACAGCTGATGCTAATTCTGCATTAGTAGGTTGTTATGATGGATTACAAGTTGCAACAGGAGCTAGTGGTGGTGTCGGTATTCCAGTTTTGAGTGAAGTGATGTCTGATGATTGTTTTGGAGGAACAGGTGCTTCGGATGGATACAATTATGCACTGATAGACGAATTTGACATTAGCCGTTCTCCTTCGGATGTAGATTTGCTTAATAATAATTGGATTTCATATTACAAAGCAATTTATCGTTGTAATGTTTTCTTGACGAAAATGGATCAAATCGATTGGAAAGGCGATACAGCTTTAAGAAATACGTATGAGTCTGAAACTAAATTTATCAGAGCTTATCTTTATTTTGAAATGGTACGTGTATGGGGTAATATCCCGTTATTAACGACTCCTTCATCTGAAAATATTCCGCAATCTGATCCAGAGGCGGTTTATAAAGTTATCGCTGAAGATTTAGTATTTGCTTCAAACAATTTGCCAGCGGTAGGGTATAGCGCTACTGTTAGTGGGCATGCTACTAAGTGGGCTGCAAAATCTTTATTAGGGCGCGTATTTTTATTTTATACAGGATATTATGGAAAAACTGACTTAGCAGGTGTTGTAACCAAAGCACAAGCTTTAGGTCATCTAGAGGACGTTATTACATCCAGCGGTCATGGTTTAGTTGATGATTTTTCTACATTATGGCCAGCATCTTCGGGTGTTAAGTATGCAGGAGAAAATAACAAAGAAACAGTATTTTCTATAAAATATACATACACTAGTGATTATAACGGAAATACTGATGGTAATGCCTGGATGGTAATGTTTGGAATGAGAGAGTTTTCTTCTTTTCCTTATGGTCATGGATGGGGAATTACTGTGAACTCAAAATTATGGAATACTTACAATGCCAATGATACAAGACGAGGTGCAACAGTTATTGGGGTGAATGAAGAAAATATTGTTTTTGATAAAATTAATAATCAAAGAGAATATACTGGGTATTATAACAAAAAATATTCTCCAATGATTAATGAAGCTGGAGTAGAACTTCCTATTGCTATGGGTAGTGCATTTTGGGATATCAGTCAATTCCAAGATTATACTGTAATGAGATTTGCTGATGTTTTGTTAATGGCTGCTGAATTAGGAAGCGGAAATGCTCAGGCCTATTTTGATCAAGTGAGACAAAGAGCCTATAAAGCTAGTTTTGTATCTCAAGCGGTAAGTCAAGATAATATAATGAAAGAGAGACATTTAGAATTTGCACTTGAAGGAATTAGATATTATGATTTATTGCGTCAAGGTATCGGAACAGCTTCTTCAACTATTGCAGAAACTACAAGCTTGCTAAGTGGTGGAGTTGCTACTGCCAAAACAATTTCAGCAGCTAAAATACAACAGACAAAAGGGCTACAACAAATCCCGAATACTCAAATCACATTGTCTGGAGGAGTTTTGAAACAAAATGCAGGTTGGTAATTTTAACTAAAAATTTAAAAAAATGAAAAAGACTAAATTATTAATTACATCATTTTTGATGTTAATGGTACTGTTTTTAGTACCATCTTGTTCGCCGGAAACCTATTCATTGGATGGTACGACTGATAAATCAGCTATAGATTTTGAGATTACTCAGGATCTAGTGGCAGATCCAGGAGGGAATACTGTAATAATGACTAATAAAACTCCAGGGGTTGTACTTACTTGGGATTATGTTACAGGAAAATCAAATAAAGCTAAAGATATTGTAAAGTATGCTTTTAAAGGTGATTATACCATAAAAATCACTGCAGTTACAGGTGGTGGTTTAGTTGAATTAGACCCAGTAACTATAACTGTTTCTAAAGATAATTTAAACTATGTAAACGATCCTCTTTGGAATTTACTTTCAGGGGGTGTTGGAAAGTCTAAAACTTGGGTTTTGGATTTAGATGAAAACGGTGTTTCGAAATTTTTTGCTGGACCAATGTTCTTTTATGGTACCGATAATGCATGGTTAGAAGGTGGTGACAAAGGATGTTATGGTGCTGATTGTTGGAATTGGAGTCCAGAATGGAAAGGAAACCAATGGATCGCAGCTAAAGGTAATTACGGAACTATGACATTTAGTTTAGATGGCGGTCCTTTTTTAACAACAGATCATAAAATGATACCAAGCTATGGACAAGAATCAGGAACGTACTATTTAGATGCTGATGCAAAAACCTTAACTACTTCTGGTGCTACTATTTTGCATACCAATGAATATGAAAATTGTGTAGATAATTGGCAATCAATGAAAATTATGTCAATAACTGCAAACACACTACAAGTTGGTGTTTTAAGAAAAGGCAGTTGTGATGGAGCAGCAACTTTGGTTTATAACTTTATATCAAAAGAATATAGTGACAATTGGGTACCAACAGCTGTGGCAGATCCAAATCCAAGTATTGATTTAAATGGAGGTACAGTTGATGATTTATTATCGACTACAACTACAACAACTAAAACATGGTCATTGAGTAAAGACACTCCTTTCAATTGGACAAGTTTAGATGGAACGTTCTTAAATAATTGGAATTCCGTTGCCGATTATGAAGCCGCAGGGTGGACAGGATACGTAGCTTCGGATCAGGCTACTGTTGTAAAAAATAAAATTTCATTTTCTAATGATGGTACCGTTAAAACAGTAACAAGTAATGGTGCTACAGCCTCGGGAACGTATACTACAAGTACTGATGGGACAAATGTTATTAGTTTTAATGCTATTACACCATCATTTCCAATTGGAAGTTCTTGGGCAACAGTTTCTACTACAGATAAAAACCAGTGGAAAATTGTAAAAACTGCAAAAACAGGAAATGTCGTTACTGATATCTGGTTTGGGAAGAGAGATCCAAACAAGAGTGAATATATGGTTTTCCATTTTGTTTTAAATTAGAGTTGAATTAAAGGTTAGTAACTTTTTTTTGGGTTTTGAAACGGGTAAGCACTTTCAAGAGTTTGGATTCATACACCAACTCTTGATGGCTATCCCAAAATTGAGGGAACTTGTTTTTAAAATGAAAAAAAAAGACTTTAAAAAAGTAATAATATAATGTATCGATAAGTAGTGTTATTTGCACACTTATCGATACATTTATACTACTTTAAACACTATTATAATTTTAAGAAAAAATGAAAAAAATAATCAATTTTATACAAGCGTTCGCATTCTTGGGAATTACAGTTCTGATGATGTCGTATACTGGAAAAGAGAAGGATAAGGTTTCCAATTCCAGAAAAGTGACATTCAATTCAGGTTGGAGTTTTCATTTGAACGACAGTATAAAAGACAAAGATACTATTAACAGCACTACAATTTGGAGAACATTAAACTTGCCACACGATTGGAGTATCGAAGGAAAGTTTGATGAAAAAAGTCCTGCAGGTTATGGTGGAGGTGCTCTTAACGGAGGCTTGGGATGGTACAAAAAAATATTTAAGATTGCTCTTGATAATAAGGAAAAAATTACATCAATCGTTTTTGATGGTGTGTATAGAAACAGTCAAGTCTGGATCAACGGACATTATCTTGGCAAACGCCCAAATGGCTATATTGGTTTTCAATACGACCTTTCTCCTTATTTGAATTACGGAGATGAAAACAATGAAATTATTGTCAAAGTTGACAATTCAAAACAGCCTAACTCTCGCTGGTATTCCGGTTCTGGAATATTCAGAAACGTATGGTTACAAACAACAGATAAATTACATATTGAACAATGGGGAACTTATATTACTACCCCAAAAGTAAGTTCAGAAAGTGCTTCGGTACATTTAGAAACTACTTTAAAAAATCAATATGCTGCTTCAAAAAGCGCAACTATTCTAACTACAATTTTTAAAAATGACACTAAAGTAACTTCGGTTACCCAAAATATAAGCATTGCTGCAAATGCAAATCAAAATCTAAGTCAAGATATCATTGTAAACAAACCAATTTTATGGTCTGATGAAAAACCGGAACTGTACACTGCTGTTACAACCATTAGTGTAGCGAACAAGATTATTGACGAATACAAATCTACTTTCGGAATTAGAGATTTCAAATTTGATCTCAACAAAGGATTTATTTTAAACGGAAAACAAGTCAAAATCAAAGGAGTTTGTATGCACCACGATTTAGGTCCATTGGGATCAGCCATTAATACAAGAGCTATTGAGCGCCAATTGGAAATTCTGAAAGGAATGGGTGTCAATGGTATTAGAACTTCTCATAATCCACCCGCTCCAGAGCTTTTGGATCTTTGCGATAAAATGGGTTTCATTGTTATGGACGAAGCATTTGATATGTGGAAAAAAGCCAAAACCAAATACGATTACAGTCTCGACTGGGATCAATGGCACGCCAAAGATCTGCAGGATCAAATCCTGAGAGACCGCAACCATCCAAGCATATTTATGTGGAGTATCGGAAACGAAATTCCAGAACAATGGAGCGATGAAGGTCCTGAAATTGCCAAAGAATTATCGGCAATCGTAAAAAAACTAGATACCACACGTTTGGTTACTGCTGCAATGAATCCTGCAGTTAATATGAATATTGACGACGTAACGCTACAATTTGAAAAGTCTAAAACTTATTTCAACAAATTAGCCACTTCTGGAGCTTTGGATATTATTGGTTACAATTATGCCCATCAAACTTTTGAACACCATCAAAAAAACTTTCCAAACACTCCATTTATTGCAACCGAAACGACTTCGGCTCTAGAAACGCGCGGCTATTATGATGCTGTTTCGGATGTTGTTAAGAAATGGCCAGTAAGATGGGACCTTAAATTTACCGATGGAAATCCAGGCAATACAGTATCTGCTTACGATCAAGTTCAGGCGCCTTGGGGTTCAACTCACGAAGCGACTTGGAAAGTGATGAAAAAATACGATTTCCTTGCAGGAATGTACATCTGGACCGGTTTCGATTATATTGGAGAACCAACTCCTTATGAATGGCCGTCTATCAGTTCGTATTTTGGGATTGTGGATTTAGCCGGTTTCCCAAAAGACGTTTATTATATGTACCAAAGCGAATGGACAGATAAAACAGTTCTGCATCTTTTCCCGCATTGGAACTGGACAGCAGGGAAAGATGTTGATGTTTGGGCTTACTATAACAATGCCGATGAGGTTGAGCTTTTTCTTAACGGAAAATCAGTTGGGGTTCGCAGCAAAAAAGGAGACGATTTACACGTAATGTGGAGAATTCCTTTTCAAGCAGGAACATTAAAAGCGATCTCTCGAAAAAATGGTAAAACAGTTTTAGAAACCGAAATCAAAACAGCCGGAACAGCAACAAATTTAAAATTGTCTGCAGACAGACCAACCATCAAAGCAGACGGAAACGATTTGTCTTTTGTAACGGTTGATATTACCGATGCAAGTGGTGTGCTTTCGCCAAATGCCAATAACGAAATCGAATTTTCTTTGAAAGGAAACGGAAAAATTGTAGGTGTTTGTAGCGGAGATCCGGTTAGTCATGAATCCTATAAAGGAACAAAACATACTGCTCTTAACGGAAAATGTTTAGTGGTAATTCAGTCCGGCACTAAAGCCGAAAAACTTGAATTAACGGCTACCGCCAATGGTTTGAAAGCAGCTACAATTACAATTTCAGCAGAATAAAACACAAATAAATAATATTAAAAAGAACACAATGAAAAAAATAAAGATAGCTTCCCTGTCTCTATTCATGGGTTTTGGTTTACTGGTTTCGCCAAAAGCGTCAGCACAAATCCAAAATGCAGAGGTGCTTAACGCACCAATGGATATCAGCAAAGATTTTCAGAATTATCTAAACACGTTTTATTTTGCTGATGAGTTAACCAGTTTTGACCCTGCAACAGGAAAAGGGACAATAAAATATTTGCGTTACAATTACCAAACACGTCAGGCCTTCAACAATATGATGATGAAGCCGGGTGTTGTTCCTGCTAATGAATTTCCAACGACGGAGTATGCAGTTTCTCCTGAATTGCCTTTCCAAATTCAGTTTGTGTCGGATCGAACCATTCGTATCAAAACGACTTCTGGACCACAATTTCATCCAGAAAAAGAGTCTTTAATGCTGGTTGATGGAGTCGCTCCAAATCACCCAGAATTATGGAAATCTTCTAAAATTGACGGCGGTTATAAATACACAAGCAAACATGGTTCTATTGAAATTTTGTCAAAACCTTGGCACGTAAAAATTTATGACGAAAAAGGAAAGCTGCTAACAAGCACGCTTCACGATTCTGATTTTAAAAACACGTATACGCCAACACTTCCGTTCTCGTTTGTTCGCAGAAACAGTGATTATTCCAGAAGTATGGGAGCCGCTTTTAGCTTAGAGCCTGACGAAAAAATATTTGGTTGTGGAGAATCTTTCACACAATTCAACAAACGTGGACAAAAAGTAGTTTTATGGACGGATGATGCCAACGGTATTCAAAACGAAACCATGTACAAACCGGTTCCGTTTTATATGAGCAGTCGTGGTTATGGAGTTTTCATGCACCATTCAACTCCTATTACAGTTGACTTCGGAAGATATTTTAATAGTGCCAATGAAATGTACATTGGTGATGATGAAGCCGATTTGTTTTTCTTCATCGGAGAACCAAAAGAAATATTAGATGAATATACCAACCTTACCGGAAAAGCTGCAATGCCACCGCTTTGGTCATTTGGTTTTTGGATGAGTCGTATCACTTATTTCTCTGAAAAAGAAGGACGTCAAGTTGCCAAAGATTTACGTGCCTATAAAATCCCAACCGATGTAATTCACTTTGATACAGGTTGGTTTGATGTTGATTGGAGAAACAATTACGAATTTTCAAAAGACCGTTTTCCGGATGCAGTAAAAATGATGTCGGATATGAAAGATGACGGTTTCCATGTATGTTTATGGCAATTACCATATTTCTCTCCAAAAAATACCTTGTTCAATGAAATTATGGATAAAGGTCTTGCCGTAAGAGATCGCAAAGGAAACTTGCCTTATGAAGATGCAGTTTTGGACTTTTCTAATCCTGCAACCGTGACTTGGTACCAAGCCAAATTAAAACATTTATTTGACCAAGGGGTTTCTGTTTTTAAAGTGGATTTTGGAGAAGCTGCACCGCCAGACGGAATCTATAATTCAGGACGTACTGGTTTCTACGAGCACAATTTATACCCTTTGCGTTACAACAAAGCCGTTGCCGAAATTACTCAAAAAGAAAAAGGATATACTTTAATCTGGGCTAGAAGCACTTGGGCAGGAAGCCAACGTTACCCATTGCACTGGGGTGGTGATGCCGAAACAAGTAATGGCGCCATGTCAGCCGAATTGAGAGGCGGACTTTCATTGGGACTTTGTGGATTCAGTTTCTGGAGTCACGATGTGGGAGGTTTTGCTACTAAATCACCTGAAAATTTATACCGCAGATGGGCGCCATTCGGAATGTTAACCTCTCATGTAAGAAGCCATGGTGAGCCTCCGCGCGAACCTTGGTTGTACAGCAAAGATTTCTTGGAAGGATTTAGAAACGCCGATAATATGCGTTACGAATTAATGCCATACATCTATGCGCAAGCCAAAGAAAGTTCTCAAAAAGGATTGCCGATGATGCGTGCCTTGTTCCTTGAATATCCAAATGACGCAGGAGCTTGGTTGGTAGACAATGAATACTTGTTTGGATCCAGTATGTTAGTGGCTCCTTTATTCGAAGAAGTAACAGAAAGAGACGTCTATCTTCCAGCAGGAACTTGGATTGATTACCAAACCAAACAAGTATACCAAGGCGGATGGCATAAAATCAAAGCGGGTGCTATTCCAATTGTAGTTTTGGTTAGAGACGGTTCTGCGATTCCTCATATTGGGTTGGCACAATCTACCAAAGATATGGATTGGAGCAAATTAACCTTAAAAGTATATGCAACAGACGCTACGACTACAGCATCTGCCAAAGTATTCTTGCCAGGGACAGATGCGGTACAAACAATAACCGTTTCCAAAAAAGGAAACAATTTTGAAACAACATCAAATCCATTAACTGGAAAAACCACTTTCAAAACCGAGTGGGTAAAATAAATGAGTTGAGTTAGTTTTAAATCGGGGAACGGAGGATTGCTTTATTCCCCGATTTATAAAAAAATTACCAATAATACCAACATTATGAAATCGTCATGACAGAAGTTGTCGTAAAAGCAAATGAAAGGTCTGACGATTCCATATTCCAATAAAAAACAAATATTATCTACATATGATAAAGAAATTAATACTTCCAGTTCTATTACTATCCATCAGTATAGGAAATGCTCAAGGCAAAAAAACGAAATCCTATGAATTGGCTTCTCCAGGAGGTCAAAACAAGATAAAATTCGAACTAGTAAACAATGCACCAAAATATGGGGTGTCACACGGGAAAACCGAAGTGATAGCACCTTCGGATATGGGATTTTTGCTAAAAAACAATGAAAATTTCAGTTCTAATTTCGAAATAACAAACGTAAAAAATTCCACTTTCGACGAAACTTGGGAACAGGTTTGGGGAGAAAAGAAAAACATCAGAAACCACTACAATCAGTTAGTGGTTCAATTGCAACAAAAAGACAAAAACAAACGCAAACTAGAAATTCAATTCCGTGCTTACGATGACGGAATTGCTTTTAGATATGTGTATCCAAAACAAGAAACGAAAGACAGTATTTTTATCATGGATGAAAAAACGACTTTCAACCTGAAAGAAGATGGTAAAGCATGGTGGATTCCTGCTTACAAAGAAAATCGTTATGAGTATTTGTATCAAAATTCAAGTATAAATGCCATCGATACTGTGCATACACCATTGACAATTGAAAGCAAAAACGGATTGAAACTAAGTTTTCACGAAGCAAATCTAATTGATTATGCGAGTACAACTTTAGTAAATACCACGGGGACACAATTAAAAACCGACTTAGTGCCTTGGGCTGATGGCGTGAAAGTAAGAGTAAAAGACACCTTCACTTCTTCTTGGAGAACTATTCAAATAGCTGAAAAGTCAGGAGACTTAATCGACTCTTATTTGATATTAAATCTAAACGAGCCTAACAAAATGGGTAATCCATCGTATGTGAAACCATATAAATACTTCGGAATTTGGTGGGCTATGCACATTGGAAAATACACTTTTTGGGAAGGAGATAAACAAGGAGCAACTACTGCTCATGCAAAAGAATATATTGATTTTACCGCCAAAGAAGGTTTACATCACTTATTGATTGAAGGCTGGAACAAAGGTTGGACGCAACAATGGTATGAAAACCACATGCACATGTTCAGCTTCACACAATGCGCTGATAATTTCGACATTGAAAAAGTCGTAGAATACGGAAAAGAAAAAGGAGTAGAGCTTATCGGATACCATGAAACAGGTTCGAATTTGATTAACTATATGAAACAAATCGATGCTGGTTTTGCCTTATACAAAAAATTAGGAATCCACACCGTAAAAATTGGTCACGTAGGTTCCAAATTAAACATGAAAGAATGGCATCACGGACAATTTGGAGTAAATTATTTCAGATACGTTTTGCAAAAAGCAGCCGAATATGATTTAGCTGTATTCTATCATGAACCAATCAAAGACACTGGAGAACGCAGAACTTACCCAAATATGTTAGCAAGAGAAGCGGCACGTGGTCAGGAATACAACGCTTGGAGCGAAGGAAATCCACCAAGTCATGTTGTGATTTTGCCTTTTACAAGAATGCTGTCTGGACCAATGGAATATACGCCTGGTGTTTTGGATGTTGAAATCAAACAAGGTTATCCTGGAAAAAGAATTCACGGGACAACGGCGCAGCAATTAGCAATGTATGTAACGTTTTATTCGCCAATTCAAATGTTAGCCGACCTCCCTGAAAATTATGCAGTGCCAGGGTATCAATTCCTAAAAGACGTTCCAACAGATTGGGAAACCACAAAAGTCTTGAATGGAGAAATCGGACAATACATTTCTACAGCTCGTAAAGACAGAAACAGTGAAGATTGGTATATGGGAAGTATCACCAATGAAAAAGCTAGAGATTTAGACATTCCATTGACATTTTTAGATTCCAAATCGACTTACGAAGCACAGATTTATGCAGATGCCGAAGGTACAGATGAAACACACAATCCGTCGGCAGTTGCCATTTCCAAAAAAACAGTAAAAGCTTCAGATGTATTGAAATTGCATTTGGGAGGAGCTGGAGGAACAGCAATCCGATTTAAAAAATTATAAAAAATACTTTGGGCGTGTTCGCTGAAAAAGCGAACCGGGCTATCCGTTGCAATCTTTTTTTATCCCGCAAAAAGGCGGGATAAAAAAAGGATTTCCACTGCTATCCCTCACGCAAATTCAGCATTAATCAAGAAGTTTTGTGTTTTTCATTTACTTTCCTAAGAGGTTTTTTTTAACCTGTTAGGTATTCTTAGATATTTTATGGAAACGGTTTTTAACCAATAATTAAAATGAAAAAGTATATCCTATATTTTATTCTTCTACTGTCGACTGTACCCATTTTGGCACAAAAACAACAGCAATACCCTTTTCAAAATCCAAATTTGGAAATCGAAAAGCGTATTGATAATCTATTGTCATTAATGACTTTGGAAGAAAAAGTAGCGGTATTAAGCACCAATCCTTCCGTTTCCAGATTAGGAGTTGTCGGTACAGGTCATGTCGAAGGATTACACGGATTGGCACTAGGCGGACCAGGCGAATGGGGAGGAAAAGGCAAAAATTCAGTTACCACCACCACTTTCCCGCAAGCCTATGGTTTGGGAGAAACTTGGGATGTCGATTTGCTTCAAAAAGTGGCAAATGTTGAAGGGTATGAAGCACGTTACGCTTTTCAGAAATACCATCGAGGAGGATTAGTCGTTCGGGCACCAAATGCCGATATCGCCAGAGACCCACGTTGGGGACGTACCGAGGAAAGTTATGGAGAAGATGCTTTTTTTAACGGAATGATGACCGTTGCTTTCGTAAAAGGATTGCAAGGAAACAATCCAAAATACTGGCAAACGGCTTCGTTGATGAAACACTTTTTGGCCAACAGCAATGAAGATGGAAGAACGTATACGTCATCCGATTTTGATGAGCGTCTTTGGAGAGAATATTACTCCGTTCCTTTCAGGATGGGAATTGTAGAAGGTGGTTCAAGAGCCTATATGGCATCTTACAATAAAGTAAACGGAATCCCAGCGATGGTGCACCCGATGCTGAAAGATATCACTCAAAAAGAATGGGGACAAAACGGAATTATCTGCACCGACGGTGGTGGTTTCAAGTTGTTACTTTCGGATCATAAATATTATGCCGATTCATATCTCGGAGCAGCCGCAGCTGTAAAAGCTGGAATCAATCAGTTTTTGGATGATTATAAAGAAGGTGTTGATGGTGCCATTGCGAAAGGTTATCTCAAAGAGAATGATATAGACGAAGTCATCAGAGGTGATTTTCGGGTGATGATAAAACTGGGAATGTTGGATTCGACAGATGCCAATCCGTATGCGAAAATTGGAACAGGAAGAGACACAATCGATCCTTGGAAATCTGATGCTCATAAAAAGTTAGCACTGGAAGCAACCGTGAAATCAATTGTTTTATTGAAGAATGATCCAGCCAAACAGTTGTTGCCTTTGCAAAAAGAAAAACTAAAAACTGTTGCTGTAATCGGAGCGCATGCAGACGAAGTGCTTTTGGATTGGTACAGCGGAACACCTTCTTATATGATTACTCCTTTGCAGGGAATTAAAAACAAATTGGGCGCAAACGTCGAAATTTTATACGCCAAAAACAATGCCGACGGAAAAGCGGCCACAATCGCCAAAAAAGCGGATGTAGTTATTGTTATTGTCGGGAATCATCCAGTTTGCAATGCTGGTTGGAACGATTGTCCAATTCCGAGCGAAGGCAAAGAATCCGTAGATCGTCAGTCTTTGACATTGGAACAAGAAGATTTAATTAAGATTGCATATCAAGCCAATCCGAATACGGTGGTAGCCTTAATAAGCAGTTTTCCGTACGCGATTAATTGGACACAAGAACACATTCCAGCAATTGTGCACATGACGCAAAATAGTCAGGAATTAGGAACAGCTCTTGCCGATGTATTGTTCGGAGATTACAATCCAGCGGGAAGATTGACGCAAACTTGGGTCAAGGACATCACCGATTTACCTGATTTATTAGATTACAACATCCGCAACGGAAGAACGTACATGTATTTTCAAGGTAAACCGCTGTATGCTTTTGGTCACGGGTTGAGTTACACGAGTTTTGCGTACAATTCAATAACCACAAACAAGGAAACTTTAGAAAAAGACGCAGCCTTAACAGTTTCAGTTTCGGTTACCAATACCGGAAAACGAGACGGGGAGGAAGTCGTTCAATTGTATGTGAAATCAATCGACTCGGCGATTCCGCAACCGATAAAAGCATTAAAATCGTTTCAAAGAATATTTTTAAAGGCAGGAGAAACCAAAACGGTTGTTCTGATTTTAAAAGCCAAAAATTTAGAATATTGGAATACAACAAAACAACAATTTGAACTCGAAAAAGGACAAATTGAAATACAGGTTGGAAGCGCTTCGGATGCAATTCTGCTGACCAAAAAAATAACGGTGAAATAATTACAATGAAGAAATATTTATTAATACCAATTATTCTGTTATCACTAACCAATATAGCATTGTTTGGACAAGATACGAATAGAAAAAAATCAGTTGCTGCAGATCGAATTATAAAAGTCGATTATAATAAATCGGCGGGAAAATTGAATACCATGTTCAAGGAATGTATTGGAGCAGGCAGAGCCAATGAAGGATTACGTGCTGATTGGCAACAACAATTGGCTTTGGCAAAAAAAGAATGCGATTTCAAATACATCAGGATGCACGGTTTATTGACTGATGATATGGCTGTTTACAAAGAAGATAATAAAGGAAATCCGGAATACAATTACCAATATGTTGATGCCTTATACGATTTTCTTTTGAGCATCAAAATGAAACCTTTTGTAGAATTAGGGTTTATGCCATCAGCTTTGGCTAGCGGAACTCAAACCATTTTTTGGTGGAAAGGAAACGTAACTCCTCCAAAAGATTATAAAAAATGGGAAGACTTAATTCGCAACTTAACTCAGCATTTTACCGAACGTTATGGTGCGGATGAAGTGAAGACTTGGTATTTCGAGGTTTGGAATGAACCCAACTTATCGCCAGGTTTTTGGACGGGTACTCAAGAGGAATATTTCAAATTATACGACTATACAGCTAGAGCCATCAAAAGCGTAAATCCAGCTTATAAAGTTGGAGGTCCTGCTACAGCCGGAGCGGCTTGGGTTCCAGAAACTATTGAATTTTGTACCAATAATAATGTGCCTTTAGATTTTATCTCTACACACGCTTATGGAGTGGGTCAAGGTTTTTTAGATGAATTTGGAGGTTCTGGAACGGTTTTGAGTAAAGATGCGTCGAGTGTGAGTGGAGAAGTAATTAATTCTCGTCAGCAAATTTCGAATTCGGCTATGCCAAAATTGGAATTGCATTATACCGAATGGAGTTCATCCTACACTCCAGCAGACCCGATTCACGATAGTTATCATTCAGCAGCCTATATTCTTCAAAAACTGAAACAAGTTGGGAATGCAGCAAACTCGATGTCGTATTGGGTTTTCACGGATATTTTTGAAGAGCCTGGGCCAAGATTCACCCCTTTTCACGGAGGTTTCGGATTGTTGAATACGCAAGGAATTAAGAAGCCAGCCTATTTTTCGTATTCTTTTTTAAACAAATTGGGAGAGACAGAACTTCAAAATACCGACACTTCCTCTTGGGCAACCAAAAATGAAAAAGGAGATGTACAATTGTTGTTTTGGGACTTTACCTATACTTTGACAGAGTCCACAAACAATCAGCAATATTATATAAAAGATTTACCCGCCAAATCAAAAGGTATTGTAAAAATTGAAGTGGCAGGTTTGCAAAAAGGAAAATACACTTTAGAAATATATAAAGTAGGGTATAAAGTCAATGACGTATTCACCGATTATTTAGGAATGAACAAACCAAAGCAGTTGACACTACAACAAGTCAATACCCTTAAACAAAAAAACAACGGTACACCGATTGCAACCGAAAAAGTAACTATTGACTCCAAAGGAATCTATAGCAAGGATTTCAAGATTAATGAAAATGATGTGCTGTTGCTCAATTTTATAAAGCAATAAATAAAAAAATAAGACCTAAAAAAACTAGTATGAAAAAGAAAATAATCTCCCTATCCATTTTTTCGATGTTATTGTTTACTGGATATAATGCAAATTCCCAAACGGTTAAAAATAAAAAAGCTACTGCTGTAAAATCGTTGGGTTCTGAATTTGACGCGAAAATTGACCAATTAATTGCTCAAATGACGCTTGAGGAAAAAATAGGCATGCTGCATGGTAATAGTATGTTTGCCAATGGAGGTGTAAAACGCTTGGGCATTCCAGAGTTAAAAATGGCCGATGGTCCTCTTGGTGTTCGGGAAGAAATATCTCGTGACAGTTGGGCACCCGCAGGATTGACAAATGATTTTGCGACGTATTATCCAGCTACTGGAGCTTTGGCGGCTACTTGGAACGCCGATTTGGCACATTTATTTGGAAATAGTGTTGGAGAAGAATTGCGTGCTCGAGACAAAGATATGCTGCTTTCGCCAGCGATTAATATTGTAAGAACACCACTGGGAGGCAGAACTTACGAGTATATGTCTGAAGATCCTTTTTTAAACAGAAAAATAGCGGTGCCACTAATTGTTGGTTTACAAGACAAAGATGTTATGGCTTGTGTCAAACATTTTGCCGCCAATAACCAAGAAACCAATCGTGATTTTGTAGATGTTCAAATGGACGAACGTACCCTGCGTGAAATTTATTTGCCAGCATTTAAAGCGGCTGTAACTGAGTCAAAATCGTATAGTATAATGGGAGCGTATAACAAATTTAGAGGCGAATATTTATGTGAGAACGATTATATGTTGAACAAAATTTTGCGTGACGAATGGGGATTCAAAGGAGTGGTTGTTTCAGATTGGGCTGCGGTGCATTCCACAGTAAAATCTTTAAAAAGCGGTTTGGATATCGAAATGGGAACACCTACCACAAAGTTCAACGAATTTTTCTTGGCCGACAGACTAATTGCAGCTGCCAAAGCTGGAGAAATTTCAGAAGCAGAAATTAATATACATGTTAAAAGAATATTGAATGTCTTATTTCAAGTAAAAGCAATGGGCGGTCAAAACCGTGTGAAAGGTAGTATTGCAACCGAAGTGCATTATCAAGATGCTTATAAAATCGCATCAGAGTCAGTGGTCTTATTGAAAAATGAGAACAACGCATTGCCTTTGCAACTAAATGGTGTAAAATCTATTGCTGTAATTGGGAATAATGCAACAAAGAAAAATGCTTTGGGCGGATTTGGCGCCGGCGTAAAAACCAAAAGAGAGGTTACACCTTTGGAAGGGTTGAAAAACAGATTGCCAGCTTCTATCAAAATCAATTATGCCGAAGGGTATTTGGAGCGTTATGAAGAAAAAAAGATTGGCAAATTAGGTGATATTACGATGAATGGTCCTGTGACAATTGATCAATTGGATCCAGCTAAATTAGAAGAAGCGATTGAAGCGGCCAAAAACTCTGATGTTGCTATCGTTTTTGCAGGTTCCAATCGTGATTATGAAACGGAAGCATCTGATCGTAGAAACTTGAAATTGCCTTTTGGACAAGAAGAATTGATTCAAAAAGTATTGGCAGTAAACCCAAAAACCATTGTGGTTATGGTTGGTGGAGCTCCTTTTGATATTGAAGCAATAAAAAACAAAACGAATGCATTGGTTTGGAGTTGGTTCAACGGTTCTGAGGGTGGAAATGCCTTGGCAGATGTGCTGTTAGGAAAAGTAAATCCATCGGGAAAATTACCTTGGACAATGCCAAAAAATATTATGGATTCACCTGCACACGCTACAAACAGTTTTCCTGGAGATAAAACTGTAAACTATGCTGAAGGAATTTTGGTAGGCTACCGTTGGTTTGACACCAAAAACATTGAACCTCTTTATCCTTTTGGATATGGATTGTCCTACACCACTTTTGCTTTCGATACTGCCAAAACGGATAAAAAAGAATACACAACCGATGAAACAATTACAGTTACAGTAACCATTAAAAATACTGGAAAAGTAGATGGAAAAGAAGTGGTGCAATTGTATTCCTCTAAAACAGATTCAAAAATTGAACGTGCATCTCAAGAACTGAAAGGCTTCCAAAAAGTGTTGGTTGGGGCAGGAAAATCTGCAACAATAACAATTCAAGTTCCAGTAAAAGAGTTGGCTTATTATAATGTGGAATCCAAAAAATGGACGGTTGAACCAGGGAGTTATACCTTGAAATTAGGAAGTTCATCCCGTGATATTAAAAAAGAAGTTGTAGTAATTATTAAATAATATTTTAAAACAGTAAAAATGAGAAAAATTATAATTGGCGCTATTTTATGCGTTGCTTTTTTTGGACTTTGTGCTTGTAGTTCAGATTCGGGTGCAGAGCCAGTACAACCTGCTGCAATAACACTTACAGTAGATATTTCTAAGATAGATTTTGTAGCTAAAGGAAATGTTGCCAGTGTTATTGTTACAACGGATGCTAAAACATGGGATATTGCTTCAAGTGCTGATTGGGTTCAATTGAGTAAAACTTCAGGAACAAAAGGGACTAGTTTAGTATCAATTACTGCTTTAGAAAACACAACTACAGTTGCAAGAACTGCTATAGTTACTATAAGTTCTGGCGAAGCGGCATCAGTACAAATTTCAGTTTCACAGGTTGCAGGAACTGGTGTCGTGGTGGGTTTATATCCTAGCTACAATACTAATCCAATTGCGGATGATGCAACAGGAATGGGAAGCACAGCTGTAGCACTGGCAGCCAAAATGAAATTGGGATGGAATATAGGAAACACTTTGGAAGCTACTCCTGGAAGTGAAACCGCTTGGGGAAATCCAAAAGTTACCAAAGCATTGATTGACTTGGTTAAGGCAAATGGATTCAATGCTATTAGAATACCTTGTTCCTGGAATCAGTATGCGAATGCTAAAACGGCGCAAATCAATGCAACATGGTTAGCCAGAGTAAAAGAAGTAGTGCAATACTGTGTCGATAATGATATGTATGTCATCGTAAATATTCACTGGGATGGTGGATGGCTAGAAGAAAATTGTACCGAAGCCAAAAAAGTAGAAAACAATGCCAAACAAAAAGCGTTTTGGGAACAAATAGCTACACAGTTACGCGGTTTTGATGAGCATTTGCTTTTTGCCAGTGCAAACGAACCCAAAGTTGAAGATGCTACTCAAATGGCAGTTTTAATGTCCTATCATCAAACGTTTATTGATGCGGTACGTTCTACAGGAGGAAAAAATGCGTATCGTACCTTGATTGTTCAAGGCCCTGCTACTGATATTGATAAAACCAATAAGTTGATGACTACTTTGCCAACAGATAAGGTGGCCAATCGCATGATGGCCGAAATTCATTTTTATCCTTATCAATTTACTCTGATGACCAAGGATGAAACATGGGGTAAAATGTTTTACTATTGGGGGGCAGCAAATCATTCATCCACAGACACAGATCATAATCCAACTTGGGGCGAAGAAGCGGATATAGATAAATTTTTCTTGTCGATGAAAACGAAATTTGTCGATAAAGGAATTCCCGTTGTACTTGGAGAATTTGGAGCGATCAGACGTGATTTAACGGGTGATGCATTGACTTTACATCTTAAATCAAGAGCCGATTTTCTGAAATATGTAGTAAAACAGGCAAAAGCTAATGGCCTGCTCCCTTTTTATTGGGATGCTGGATTCATGGGAGTAAACACTATGACTTTATTTAATAGAACCAATAATACGGTTTATGATCAGCAAGCATTAACCGCTTTGCAGGATGGATTGAAGTAGATGATAAACAGTTTGAACAAAAATATAGTAACCGCAAGGATAGCAAAGAAGCGCAAAGTTCGCAAAGCTTAGCGAACTTTGCTGTTACTTTTTGTCGCTGATTTTAAAAAACATAATAAAATGAAAAAAAGTATCGCATTTCTTTTTCTGATTTCTTTCATAATGGTAAACGCCAATGTTCGAATGCCTTTAGTATTTTCGGACGGAATGGTTTTGCAACGCAATAAACAAATTCCCGTTTGGGGTTGGGCAGACGCCAATGAAAAAGTCGAAGTCCATTTTAACAAACAGACCAAAACCATCACAACCGACGCAACCGGAAAATGGATGGTGAAATTAGATTCCGAAAAAGCAGGAGGACCGTTTGAATTGACCATTTCTGGCAAAAACAAAATTGTTATAAAAGATGTTTGGGTTGGTGAAGTCTGGATTTGCAGCGGACAATCGAATATGGAATTCCAGATGTATAAAACGATGAATTTCAAAACCGAAATCGAAGACTCCAATTATCCAATGATTCGTCATTTTGGTGTAGCCCAGGATTTGAGTGGTTCACCAAAAGAAGATTTAAAAGCTGGAAAATGGGTCGTTTGCAACAAAGAAACCATCAGCGATTTTACGGCTGTTGGTTTCTTTTTTGCTAAAAAATTATATGCCGAATTAAAAATCCCCATCGGAATCATCAATACCTCTTGGGGCGGCACTTGTGTCGAAACTTGGACCAGCCGTGAAGCATTCGAAAAAAGCGATGACTTTAAAGCCATGATTGCCGATGTGCCTCAGGTGGATATGGACGCCGTTTTTGAAACATACAAAAAATCAGTTTTAGATAATATCAAAAAAGTTCAAGGTTTTGATGTGACGATGGCCAACGAAAATCAGTTTAAAGATTTGAATTTTAAAGACGCTAATTGGCCTGAAATAAAAGTGCCTTCCTTGTGGGAAAACCAACAAATCGGTAATATTGACGGAATCGTTTGGATGCGAAAAACTGTTGTTTTATCTGCCGAACAGGCCAAAAAAGAAGCTGTTTTGCATATGTCCAAAGTAGATGACGAAGACATAACTTATGTAAATGGCGTTCAGGTAGGAACCAATAATATTTGGGAAGCCCAAAGAGTTTATACAATTCCTGCCGGCGTTTTGAAAGAAGGTAATAATGTAATTGCAATTCGAATTTCAGATTACTCAGGTGGTGGCGGAATTTACGGCGATCCTGCCGATTTAAAAATTGATTTCAAAGATTTTAGTATGCCTTTGGAAGGTCTTTGGAAGTTCAATGTAGTACAGGTAAAAATTGCCATTTCACCCAATAGTTATCCTTCGTTATTGTATAATGCAATGGTCAATCCATTAATTCCGTACGCTTTTCAAGGTGTTTTGTGGTATCAGGGTGAAGCCAATGTTTGGAGAGCTAAACAATATAAAAAAGCATTTCCGTTGATGATAACAGATTGGAGAACCAAATGGAATCAGGGTAATTTTCCTTTTTATTTTGTACAATTGTCAACTTTCAATGAGTTTAATGGAAATAGCAAAGTTGGCAGCCGCTGGGCAGAACTTCGTGAAGCACAAACGGAAACTTTGCAATTACCAAACACCGGAATGGTGGTAACGACTGATATTGGCAATGCAAAAGACATTCACCCCACAAACAAACAAGACGTTGGAAAACGTTTAGCATCAATTGCTTTGAATGATGTTTATGGAAAAAAACAAGTTTGTAGTGGACCAATGTACCAATCAATGGAAATCAAAGGGAATCAAATTATCTTAACGTTTGATAAAATCGGAAGCGGATTATCAAGTTCGGATCATTCAGAAAACGTAAAAGGATTTGAAATCGCAGGTGCAGATAAAGTTTTTTATTCCGCGAAAGCGATTATCAAAAACAATACAGTAATAGTTTCCTGTGAAAATTTAAAAAACCCTGTGGCTGTTCATTACGGTTGGGCAGATGACGATACAGAAATCAATCTTTTCAATAAAGAAAAATTCCCTGCATCTCCTTTTAGAACTGATGATTGGGAAATGATTACGGCCAACGAAAAATATAGTATTAGTAAGTAATTATAAGGGCGTGACCCCATTTGCAAAAGGCGCTACTTAGCATACCGCTCATGCGCGCCTTTCGTAAATGCGGTCGGGCTATCCGCACTACTTCGGTAGTTTGCTTTTATCCCTCACGCACAATGTCATTCAAGTTAAGGATTTTTTGCTCGGTTTTTCAAAATATAACTCTCGCAAAGACGCGAAGACGTTAAGAAATCGGCTCTAAACTTTGCGCCTTTGCGTCTTGGCGAGAAAAACAAAGTTTAACTTAATGACATTGCGGGTGAGGGCAATGTCATTAAGTTAAGAAAAAAGGCTGATTTCACCGGGATTGTTGAGCATCTTGCGTGATCTCTCCTTTGTCGAGATGACAAACTTACGTGATATTGCATATATAAATCATCGCGTTTTGTCATTCCGAGGTACGAGGAATCACATAATATTAGAACACTAGCAACTCTGAAGTACTGAAATTTCTCCTGAAAAAGCTTAACTTATAGACATTGCCCTCACGCAAGCGAAGTACAAATAAGACCTTTCATATAAATAAGTAACAATTCATGAAATCAAATCTTTTAAAAAAACTGTTTCTAGTTTTCTTCTTTTCTACTTTCTACGGAAAAGTGGTTGCGCAATCCAGCCATATTCTGTCGTACAACCAACCAGCTGAGTTTTTTGAGGAAAGTTTGGTTCTAGGAAACGGAAAAATGGGAGCAACTGTTTTCGGAGGGGTCAATTCGGATAAAATTTATCTGAATGATATCACGCTTTGGTCCGGAGAACCCGTTAATGCGAATATGAATCCAGATGCTTACAAGAACGTACCCGCCATTCGCGAAGCATTAAAAAAGGAAGACTACAAACTGGCTGAGGAGTTGAATAAAAGAATTCAAGGCAAAAATTCCGAATCGTACGCACCACTAGGGACGATGGAAATCAATAACCATCATTCCGGAAAAGTTGAAAATTACCACAGAGAATTAGATATTTCGAAGGCAATTTCCAAAGTGAGTTATGAAGTTGACGGAGTGAAATTTACCCGAGAATATTTTGTTTCGGCACCAGACCAAATTATGGCCATCAAATTGACGAGTAGCCAAAAAGGAACTTTGAGTTTTGATGTCAATTCCAGTAGTTTGTTGCAATTCAAAACAGAAGTAAAAGACAATGTCCTTACCATGAACGGTGTTGCACCAATTCATGAAAATCCGGGGTATCAAGTTGTACCTTCTTTTCTTTTGGAAAAAGACAGAGGAACTCGGTTCACCACTTTGATAAAAATCAAAAATACGGATGGTATAATTGTAAGTTCAAACAATAATTCAGGATTAAAAAACGGAACGGAAGCCATAATTTACGTTGCAATCGCAACCAGTTTTAATGATTTTGACAAAAATCCTGCTACTGAAGGTTTGAATGATAAAGCCATTGCATCAACCAATTTAAACAAGGCATTTGCAAAATCATTCGATAAATTGTGGCAAACTCACATTGCCGATTATCAAAAATTCTACAATCGAGTAACTATAAATTTAGGAAAAACCACAGCACCTGATTTACCAACAGACGAACGTTTACTAAGATATTCTGAAGGAAAAGAAGATAAAAATCTGGAAATTCTATATTTTAATTATGGGCGTTATTTATTAATTAGCTCTTCCAGAACGCTAGGAGTTCCAGCCAATTTGCAAGGACTTTGGAACCCCTACTTAAATGCGCCTTGGAGTTGTAATTACACGATGAACATCAATCTGGAAGAGAATTATTGGCTGACGGAAAACACAAATCTTTCCGAAATGCATTTGCCACTTTTGAGTTTTATAAAAAACCTATCGGTTACTGGGAAAATAACCGCGAAGACTTTTTATGGAATTGATAAAGGTTGGGCCGCAGCACACAATTCTGATATTTGGGCGATGACCAATCCTGTTGGACAATTTGGAAAAGAAGACCCAATGTGGGCATGCTGGCCATTGGCCGGTGCTTGGTTGAGTACACACATTTGGGAACATTATGTTTTTACCCAAGATAAAGAATACTTAAAAAAAGAAGGATATCCATTGATGAAAGGGGCAGCTGAATTTTGCCAGGGTTGGCTAGTAACAGATAAAAATGGAAATTTAATTACGGGTCCTTCAACTTCACCCGAAAATCAATATATAACACCCGATGGTTTTGTTGGTGCAACCATGTATGGCGGTACGGCCGATTTGGCGATGATTCGGGAATGTTTTGACAAAACAATTCGAGCCGCTAAAATTTTAAATATTGATGCCGAATTTAGAGTGGAACTTGAAAAAGATTTGGCTAATTTACATCCGTATCAAGTTGGTAAAAAAGGAAACTTGCAGGAATGGTATTTTGATTGGGAAGATAAAGATCCCAAACACCGCCATCAATCGCAGTTGTTCGGACTTTTTCCTGGAGATCATATCACACCAGAAAAAACACCTGATTTAGCCAAAGCTTCGAGACAAACTTTAGAAATAAAAGGAGACGAAACAACGGGTTGGTCAAAAGGCTGGCGTATTAATCTTTGGGCCAGACTTTGGGACGGTAATAGGGCTTACAAAATGTTTCGGGAACTGCTTCGATATGTTGATCCCGACGGAAAGAAAACGGAAACACCAAGAAGAGGAGGAGGGACGTATCCTAATTTATTCGATGCACATCCGCCGTTTCAAATTGACGGGAATTTTGGTGGAGCTGCCGCTGTTGCTGAAATGCTGGTTCAGTCTGATGAAAATGAAATCAGATTACTGCCCGCTTTGCCCGATGCTTGGGAAAGCGGAACCGTAAAAGGCATCTGTGCCAGAGGTGGATTTGAAATTTCGATGGAATGGAATGGTAAAAGGCTGAAGAAAGTTTCGGTATTTTCTAAAAAAGGAGGTAAGACAACCTTAATTAGTGGAGAGAAAAAGCAAGATGTAACTTTAAAAAAAGGACAGCAATTAGAAATAGTTTGGTAAATAAAAAGAGGTGCTAATTTGATTAGCACCTCTTTTTCTTATTGAAGTTTATAATTCAATTTCCAATAATTTGATCCATAACCCAACTGGTATGGGTTGCTGTAGCTCCACTGGACGGATGTTCAGAATTCCCCAAAAGATGTTCCCGCATTTGTTCTACATGATACAACTGAATGTTTTCAGGATGTTCTATGATGTGGGTTGATTCGCCTTCTTCGGTTTTAAGAATTATTGGGGTGTTTTCAAAAACCGAAAAGGTGATTTTGCCTTTACTTCCGTAAATTTCGACTATATCTTCCCTTTCAAAAGTGCCGAAATTCCAACTTCCACTACCGGTAATTCCAGACTCGTGAAGCCAATTGGCAGTGGCCACATCTTTGGAAGTGTACAACCCTTGTTGATTGAGACTAATTCCGGAAACTTCTTTTATGGTTCCAAAATAATGGATGAACAAATCCAACCCGTGACTCGCTAAATCGTCAAAATAACCGCCCGTTGCAATTGTTTTATCGGTTCTCCAGTTGTATTCTCCAGAACGATCTTGATCGGTTGTAGGTTTGCTCAAATGCCAGCGAATGTGTCTCACATCTCCAATGGTTTTCGTATCGATCCATTTCTTTATTTGTTCGAATCGGGGTAACGTTCGTCTATAATAGGCAATAAATAATGGAATGTTTTTGGCTTCAAAAGCTTCGGTGATACTCAAACAATCTTGGAAATTGGGAGCCAAAGGTTTTTCGATACAGCATGGTTTTCCAGCCTCAGCTACTTTCACTCCATAAAATTTATGGGTATCTGGCGGTGTGGCAATATAGATAGCATCAACTTCAGGATCATTTATTAGATCATCGGCATCCGTGTAATATTTCTTTATTCCATGTCTTTTGGCATAATCAGCGGCTTTTTGAGCATCTCTGCGCATCACAGCTTCAATACTGAAACCATTTGTTTTTTGATAGGCTGGCCCACTTTTTAATTCGGTCACATTTCCGCAACCAATAATTCCCCAGCGGATTATTTTTGTATTTTCACTCATGTTTTTATTATTCACAACCATCAATACCACAACTGTTTTCGTCAGTGGCGTTTTGGAGTTGTAATTTAGTTTTGTAATTTCCTTCCTCCCAAGATTTTTCCAGTGTTTTCAAAAACACATCAGTGGCTTGTGCTCCAGATACAGCATATTTATTGTCAAATACAAAGAAGGGAACACCTGTTACACCAATCGATTGCGCCTCTTCTTGGTCTTGTCGCACCTCATTAGCATAAACATCTGAATGTAATACGTTTTTAATCGCTTCTTTTTCTAATCCTACTTCGAGACCCAACGATTCTAAAGTTTTCAAATCGTTTACATCTTTACCATCAGTCAAATAGGCTTTGAATAATAGTTCTTCCAACTCGTTCGATACATTATGTTTTTTGGCCAAATGCAATAAGCGATGGGCGTTTAATGAATTGGCAAGAATGGCTTTCTCAAAATGAAAATTCAATCCCGATTTTTTCGCGTTTTCAGTCATATTATCTACCATTGTTTGTGCCCAACTGGTATCTTTTCTATATTTTTCTGCCAAATGATCAATGATGCTTTCATTGGGAGTTGCCACAAAACTCGGATCCAATTGAAAACTTTTCCATTCAATAGCTACCGATTCTTTATTATCAAAAAGTGAAAGTGCTTCTTCTATTCTTCTTTTTCCAATATAACAAAACGGACACATTACATCCGACCAGATTTGTATTTTTAATTGATTTTCCATATTTTTTTAGTCTCTATCCTTTTATTTAAAAAGTAAAATTATGAAATTCAATTTGGATCGGTTTATTTTTAAGTTTTTATTAGGAACTAACTATGGATCGTTTATTCAGTTTTGTTTTTTTTATCTGGAAACGTATAGTTGTATTGTTTTAAGTTTTGTTTTGTTTCAATTGCAGTATAAGTTGTGTCTTGTAATTGACTGGTCTCTTCCAAAATCGATTTATTATTCATAAAATGGATTAGGTACTTTTTTAAAAGTTGCATTTTGTCTATTTCTATTGAATAAATAGTTTTTTTACCAACGTTTTTGACCTTTAATAAATCTGCTTTTTTTAGCTCTAACAAATGTTTTGATATAGTTGATTGTGCCAATGGTATTAATGAGACAATTTCACCACAGGTTCTATTGTTTTTTTTCAATAAGATGGTCATGATTTGTATGCGTGTAGGATGCCCGAGCGCTTTACATATTTCGGCTATTGCTTTTGTTTCTTTATCGAAATTTAATTGTTTGGTAGTTCCCATAAATAGCTTGTTTTCAATATCGTAAATTAACGATTATAATCGATATTCGGTATGTTGGGTGTTTTTTATTTTTCTATAAAAAATCAACAACTATATTGTTTATTCATTTTTCTATGGAATACTTTGTTTGTTAGATTTCAGGTACTATTGCGTGTAAATGCGTATCTAAAAAGAAATAGCTTTGATTTAGATTTTCAAGTGCTATTTGTCTTATTGACTTTGTTACTTTTTCAATCATTAAATGTCCCCAACATTTACCCAATTTATTAGTAATTTAAACCTATGATCATGAAAATTATTTTAAAAATTCTCTTCTTCTTTTTGTTGTTTATTCCTTCAATTTCCGCTCAAAAAAGCCAAATTAAAGAAGCTCTTAAATTAATGAAATATGGAGATTCTGAACAAGTTATAGTTGTTTTGTCTCCCATTGCATATTTAATCGGTAATGCTTCCAATGAAGATAAAATTCATTTTTATTATTTAAAAGGAACTGCTTTAGTTGATTTAGCGAATAAAAATATAAATACTTTCAAAAACCTTACAGAAGCAATTTTTGCATTTAATGATTTGATTCAAGTTGAAATTGAATCGAATGATGATAAATTCATTTCACAAGCAACAAAATCTTTGTTTGAAATTAAAAGGAAGCTAATCGATAGTGCTAATGAAGATGTAGCTTTTGAAAACTACACAACTTCTTCCGATAAATTTTATCAAGCTTATTTAATTGATAAAAAAGATACATTACAATTATATCAAGCAGCTATTAGTTATCGAAATGGCAGTGAAAATAATTTGGCTTTGCAATGTTTTGAGGAATTAAAAGGAATGAATTATTCTGGAAATGTCCCTGTTTATATAGCTTATAGCAAAGAACTTCTAAAGGAAGAATATTTCACTACTATTGAAGAAAGAAACGAAAAAATAAAAAGCGGAACTCATCTTAGACCAAGAACAGAATTAATTTCTAAAAAAGCGGAAATTTATAAAAGTATGGCTATGATTTATATCCAAAAAGGATATAAAGAAAAAGCTTTAAAAATGATTGCCCAAGCCAGAAAGCTCAATAATCAAGATCAGGCGTTATCATTTATCGAAGCTAATTTGTACTTACAAACCAAAGATTATGAGCTTTTTGATAGCTTAGCATCAATTATAATAGAATCAAATCCTAATAATGCTGAGGTATTAGCCAATTTTGGAATAAATTGTCAAAATGAACAGTATTATGAAGGAGCTGAGTATTATTATAAAAAAGCCATTGAAACCGATCCGAAAAATATAACTGCTTATGTTAACCTTTCTGCTTTGTTGGCGGAGAAAAGTATTAAAATCACAAACAAAATTAATGATATGGAGGCTTCTTCTTCTGACAAGAAGGTGTATTTAGAGTTAAAAAAAGAAAGAGAACAAATTGTAAAAACTATAAAACCTTATTTACAAAAAATTGTATGTATAGATCCTTTTAATAATAGCGTATCACAATTAATGAACAGTCTTAATTTTACCAAAAAAACGGTTTCATTAAGTGCTTTAGCATCTGAAGATTAATCAAATTGTAAAATTAAATAAAACACATAGTATCTACTTGATTTGAAAAAGCAGATAAATAGTTAATTGCAATAGTATTAAGTTTAGATTTGAGTTGAATTAGATTAGGGTGAAAAACCATCAATTATTGTAATTGGTGGTTTTTTTATATCATAAAAAAAAGTCACTAAAATTAACTAGTGACTTAGATATAATATTTTATTATGGTAATATGATTTATTTTTTACACCAATGGAATGGATTTTAAGCTAATAAATCCAATACTAATGAAGGAAACAATCCAATAACAATATTCAAAAGAATTGCAACAACTGCAACAGCATAAATCAAGAATGGTTTTCCTGTTCTTGCTTCGTTCGGTTCTTTGGTATACATCGCTAAGATCAATTTAAAGTAGTAACCAACGCTTATAATCGAATTGATAACCGCAAATATCACAACAACTAAATAACCCGCTTGAATCGTTTGGCTGAACAAAATCAATTTAGCAAAGAAACCTGCAAAAATTGGAATACCTGCCATAGAAAGTAATGACGCCGTTAAAATCGCAGCCAATAGTGGATTTGTTTTTCCTAAACCGTGAAAGTTTACGATGTCTTCATTGTCTCTATTTTTGCATACGTATAAAATTACACTGAAAGCAGCAATACCGGCCAATGAATAGGCTGTAGCATAATACAATAAACTTCCTGCTGAAGATGATAAACTTAATAATGTCATCAACATAAATCCAGCATGCGAAATTCCTGAGAATGCAAGCATACGTTTCACATTGACTTGTTTTAAAGCCATAATATTACCAACCGTCATTGAAGTGATAGAAATTATAACAATAACGATTTGAAAAGCATAATTCAAATCAGCGTGCATACTCGATAATAGTTTATACAAAGTGGCCATGGCAACTACTTTTGCCAAAGTACTCATTAAAGCAGTTGTTAAAGCAGGTGAACCTTCGTATACATCTGGTGCCCAAAAGTGAAAAGGAACAGCAGCTATTTTAAATAACATTCCAATGGTTAACAATACAATTCCAATTGGAAACCAAATTGGTAATTCTGCAGATTGTGACATATCACTAATTTCAAGTATGTCAAAAGATCCCATTGCACCGTAAATCATACAAATTCCAAATAAAATAATCCCTGAAGCAAAAGATCCCATCAAGAAATACTTCATACCAGCTTCATTGCTTTTTATATTCATTCGGTTACTCGCAGCTAGTATATAAAGAGAAATGGATAAGATTTCAATTCCTAAAAAGAACATAGCCAAATTTCCAAACGAAACCATAGAAACGGCTCCTGCCAAAAGGAATATTTTTATAGCGATATAATCAGATAGTTTGCTTTGGTGATTGTCATAAAAATTATGACTCAAAGCCACTAAAAAGAGGGTTAGTACAATAAATAAACTCGAAAAAGAAACCGAAAATTTACTTACTACGATCATATTATTGTAGTAACTCGCTGGAGAATTAAATTCAGAAACAGTAAGTCCTAGAATGGCTAATAATCCAATAATTGTTACTGGGATAATTGCTTTTCTAAAATCGAAGATTTCAAATATAAGGCATAAAACACCTAATCCTATTATAGCTATTAATGTTGTCATTTATATTATGCTTTTTTACTTAATTGTATTTATTAATAGTGTTTAAAATAGTTTCAAGACTTGGTGTTATCAAATCGTTGATTGGTTTTGGATACATTCCGAAGAAAAACAAAACGGCAATAACAATTACCATTGTCAATCCTTCAGAGAAAGTAATATCAGTAAATAATTTTGTATTTGTCTCTCCTAACATCACATGTTGGAACATTTTCAACATATAATAAGCTCCCAAAATGATGGTTGTTCCTCCCAAAATGGCAAACCAGATATTAATTTGTGAAAGACTATACAGTACAGTAAATTCACCTACGAAATTGAAAGTTGTTGGTAAAGCAACAGAGGCCAATACCAAAATTAAAAACATAGAAGTGAATTTTGGAGATTGTGAGCGTATACCACCCATTTCTGAAATTAACCTGGTTTCGTATCTTCTATAAATGATTTCGGCTGCAAAAAACAAACCAACTACCACAAATCCATGAGCAATCATTTGCAATACTGCTCCTCTAAAACCGTCAAGAGTTAACGTATAAGTTCCTGCTGCGATCAATCCAACGTGAGCAAGGGAAGAATAAGCTAATAATTTTTTCAAATCTTTTTGTCTCAATGCTACGATTGAACCATAAATAACTCCCACAATACCAACACCGATAAAGATGTACATGTATTCTTTAGCGGCTAATGGTGCCAAGGGCAATTGCCAACGGATAAGACTGTACAATCCCATTTTTAACATGATACCAGACAAAAGCATAGTTCCAAGAGTTGGAGATTTTTGGTAAACATTCGCTTGCCAAGTGTGAAACGGAATCAAAGGAATCTTAATCGCATATGCCAAGAAGAAAGCGGTAAAAATCCATTTTTGCTCGTTAATAGTTAAATTTAATTTGTATAAATCTTCGATTAAGAAGCTGCCTGCTTTTTGGTACATATAAACAAAGGCAACCAACATGAATAATGAACCTGCCAATGTGTATATAAAGAATTTAACGACTGCTTTTCTGCGTTCTTCAGCGTCTCCATTACCCCAAATTAAAGCGATAAAGTAAATTGGAATTAATGATAGTTCCCAAAAAATGTAATATAAAAGTCCGTCGCTTGCTAAGAATGTTCCTGTCATAGCAAATGACATAAACAATATTAGAGCATAAATCGATTTTGCGTTTTTGAATTCATTCCCAAAGGAGGATAATATAATAATGGCAGTCAAGACCGTTGTCAATAAAACCATGGCCAATGACAATCCATCCGCTTGAAGTGCAAATGAAACTTTAGGTTGTGTAATCCATTGGCTGAAAAAGCTAATGTTTTCACCTAAATTAAAATGGTTTAACAAAACAATAGAGCAACCTGCTGCCGCTAATCCAAAAAACAATGCCACTTTTGAAGCTAGTTTATCGCCAGCTAAATAAGTTGCAAATGCGCCAACTAAAAGGATGATTAATATAAGAGATACGTTCATAGTATATAATTATTGAGCTAGAAATAAAAATGAAACAATGGCACACATGCCTAAAACAAAAGCAAATAAGTATAGTCCAACACTTCCATTCTGCAATTTTTTACCTTGAAAACTAAGTTCACTGGTTATTTTTCCTAATCCGAAAACTAGAGAAGAAATTCCTGTTTCTACATAGTCTCTAAAGAATTTTGACAAACTGTTTGTGGTGTTTACAAATAGTACATCATATATTTCATCAACATAGTATTTATTGTAAAGAACTTTCGTTAATCCTGTTATTTCTGCATCTTCATTTGGTACTGTATTTTGTTGGATGTATTTTCTGTAAGCTATTAAAATACCCATAAAAGCACCAATTACTGCTACTCCCATTAATGAATATTCTGTAAAACCTAATCCATGTTCCTCTGAAGTTGCTTTTGCAAAAAGTGGTGCTAAATATACATTCAACCAACTATTACCAGGCAAACTAATTAGTCCTCCTACAGTTGCCAAAATAGCCAAAACGATTAGTGGGAAAGTTATTAAAGCTGGGCTTTCATGTAAATGATGTTTTTGTTCTTCTGTTCCTCTAAAATCGTTAAAGAAAGTCAAGAACATTAATCTAAACATATAGAAAGCGGTCATGATAGACGCAACAGATGCAATAAACCATAATGGAATGTTATGATGGAAAGCCACCATTAAAATTTCATCTTTTGAGAAAAACCCAGAGAATAATGGTACTCCTGAAATTGCTAAAGAAGCAATAAGCATCGTCCAAAACGTGATAGGCATCGCTTTTTTCAAGCCACCCATTTTGCGCATATCTTGTTCTCCATGCAAACCGTGTATCACAGAACCTGATCCTAAGAACAAACAAGCTTTAAAGAAAGCGTGAGTGATTACGTGAAATACAGCTACTTCATAAGCTCCTAATCCCAAAGCCAAGAACATTAATCCCAATTGAGAAACAGTAGAGTAGGCTAGTACTTTTTTAATATCGTTCTGAACCAAACCAATCGTTGCAGCAACCAAAGCAGTTACACCACCTATTACAGCAATTATGGTCTGAACGTATGGCGTTAAATCAAAAACAAAATTCAATCGAGTTACCATAAAGATACCTGCAGTTACCATCGTAGCAGCGTGAATCAATGCTGAAACTGGTGTAGGTCCAGCCATCGCATCAGGCAACCAAGTATACAAAGGAATTTGTGCCGATTTACCACAAGCTCCAATGAACAAAGCAAAAGCTGCAATGCTCAACCAAAACGTATCAAGATTTGTAGCTCCAGCAATTGCAGTTTTTAAGGTTGCAAAATCCAAAGTGGAGAACATATTACTAAGGATGAAAATCCCGATTAACAATCCTAAATCTCCAATTCTATTCATGATGAAGGCTTTTTTGGCAGCATCATTAAAATCTTGGTTTTTATACCAAAATCCAATTAATAAGTACGAACAAAGTCCAACACCTTCCCAGCCAATGAACATTACCAATAAGTTGCTTCCAACTACCAGTGTAATCATGAAGAAGATAAACAAATTCAAATAAGCGAAGAATGAATGCATTTTCTCATCATCATGCATATAGCTGATGGAGTATAAATGGATTAGTGAACCAATTCCGGTTACAAACAATAACCATAAAATAGATAATTGATCCAGTAAAAAACCAAAACTCACATGAAAGTTGCTAATCTGAATCCAATCAAATAATTGAATGCTGATAGCTTGTTTGGTTTGATTGATTTGCAGAAAAAAGGAAACCGTAACAATAAACGAAATCACTACCGAAAGTGTTCCGATGATTCCTGAAACAGATTTTCCTAAACTTTTTCCGAAGAAAACATTAATTAAAAATCCTAAAAAAGGAGTTAAGAGTAAGACTAAAGCTAAATTGGTATCCATTGCCATTTATCCTTTTAAGTTTTTTAAATTATCGATGCTAATTGATCCAATATTTCTAAATATCGAAACTAATATGGCCAGTCCTACTGCAACTTCTGCAGCGGCAACAGCCATAGAGAAAAATACGAATACTTGTCCTTGTGTGTCTTGGTGATAGGTTGAGAAAGCCACAAACAATAAGTTAACAGCATTCAACATGATTTCAATAGACATAAATACAATGATTGCATTTCGTCTGTATAAAACCCCAAAAATTCCAATACAGAATAGTGTTACACACAGGAAGATATAGTTTTCTATACCAATTTGAGTTAAAATATTGTTCATTATTTTTCTAATTTTTCTTTTTTAGACAATAACACCGTTCCAATCATTGCTACCAATAATAAAACGGAAGCAAATTCAAAAGGTACCATATATTCATTCAATAAAGCTTTTCCAAGCACTTTTATCGATTGGTAATCTTCTCCCGTATAGTCATATTCAACAATTGGTTTTGAATCAATAAAGATTTTTATCAAAACCAAACACACCAAACAAAACGATACAATTGCCCCTAATCTTGTAAATCTCGGTTTGTGCACTTCGTCGGCTTCATTAAGATTCATCAACATTATGGTAAACAATAATAAAATCATGATCGCTCCAGAATAGACAATGATATGTACGATGGCCAAAAACTGTGCGTTTAATAATAAATAATGTCCTGCTATAGAGAAAAAACAAATCACCAAGTAAATAGCGCTATGTATCGGATTTCTGCTAAAAATAGTTAAAAAGGCAGTTAGCAAAGTGATTGCAGACAATACGCAAAATAGAATAAGTACTGTTGACATTAGTTAGCGTTTTTAAGTTGAGTGTTTTTTATAGCCATTTCTAGTGGCATAACTAGTTTATCTTTTCCAAAAATGAAATCTTCTCTGTCATAACTGGATGGAACCAATTCTTTAGAAATTGTTAAATAAATGGCATCTTTTGGACAAGCTTCTTCACAAAGACCGCAAAAAATACATCTCAACATATTAATCTCATAAATCTCTGCATATTTCTCTTCTCTGTACAAATGCTTTTCATTCGCCTTACGTTCTGCCGCTTTCATAGTAATCGCTTCAGCAGGACAAGACAATGCACATAACCCGCAGGCAGTACAGTTTTCTCTACCTTGTTCATCACGTTTCAACATGTGTTGTCCGCGGTACACGGGACTCATCTCACGAACCTGTTCCGGATATTGTATAGTTGCTTTTTTTCTGAATAAATGCTTCAGCGTAATGATCAAACCTTTTACAATCGCAATCAGATACATGCGTTCCAAAAAAGTCATCTCTTTGTTGGAGACCATTTTTTTTCTTCCTGATAAGGATATAGTTTCTATTGACATTTTATATTTTTTATTTGTAGCTAATCCTGCTATCCGCTGCAATCTTTTATGTTTTAAAGAAAAACATAAAAGGATTTCCACTTCTATCAGGGCTAGTCCCCGTTAACATTGTGATTTGGTTCTATTAAAATCCGAAATAAACAGCTATTTCACTTCTCAAAAGCACAACTCCAGTAATCATGATATTGATTATAGCAAGCGGAATCAATATTCTCCATCCCAAATGCATCAATTGATCGTATCTAAATCTTGGTATTGTCCAACGAACCCACATGATAAAGAAAATGAAACCACATAGTTTAATAAACAATACAGCCATTCCTATTACGTTGGCAATATTTACGCCCCAATGCTCTACTGCCCAACCCATTCCAGGATAATTGTATCCACCAAAGAATAGTACAGCCAAAATTGTGGAGGTTATAAACATATTTGCATATTCAGCAAATAAATAGAATCCCATTTTCATTGAAGAATATTCGGTATGATATCCACCAATTAATTCTGATTCACATTCTGCTAAATCGAAAGGCGTTCTGTTTAACTCAGCAAAAGAACAAATCAAGAAAATCAAGAAGGTTATCGGTTGATAGAATACATTCCAATGCCATTCGGATTGTTGTAAGGAGATTTCTTTTAAACTTAATGTTCCTGTCATCATAATCAAAGCGATTATAGACAATCCCATTGCTACTTCATAAGATACCATTTGTGAAGCTGCTCTAATAGAACTAATTAATGAGAACTTATTGTTGGATGCCCAACCACCAATCATAATACCATAAACACCTAGAGAAACCACTCCAAAAACATACAATATGGCAATGTTGATATCAGTTGCTTGTAATAAAATGTCTCTTCCAAATAAATGTAGTTTATCACCCCAAGGAATAACAGCGCTGGTCATCAAAGCGGTACTCATAGCAATCGCTGGACCTACAACAAACAAAAATTTATTCGGTGTGTTTGGGAAAAATTCTTCTTTTGAAAACAATTTTAAACCATCAGCAAGCGGTTGGAATAAACCAAGTGGTCCTGCTCTATTTGGCCCAATTCTGTCTTGTAACCAAGCGGCTACTTTACGTTCTGCCCATGTAGAATACATCGCCATCAACATAGTAAGGGCAAAAACCACTACTATAACAACACTTTTTTCTATAATAAATGTACTTTCCATTTTTTAAGATTTTTTAGTGTTAGTGTCCAATGGATTGGCAGCCATACTTATTTTTTTTCTATCTTGATCTCTACCCAAAAGAATGTTTTTCTCAGTAGCAATCTCAACTTTTTCTAATTTTTGAGTATAGTTGTTTTGATTTATAACTGAATCTTTTTCAAATTCACGAGGTCCTTCAATTACCCAGTCAGTCACTTCTTTTTTGTCAAAACGACATGTGTTGCAAATGAATTCTTCTACTTCATGAAACTCATCTTTACGACCTGTAACACGTTGAATTTCGTTTCCAAACATCCAAACCGTTGTATTTCCGCAACAACCTGGAGTAGTACATTCTCTGTGTGCATTATAAGGCTTGTTAAACCAAACTCTTGATTTGAATCTAAAAGTTTTATCAGTCAAAGCGCCAACCGGACAAACATCAATCATATTTCCAGAAAACTCATTCGTTATGGCTTTTGAAATACAAGTAGAGATATTCGCATGATCACCGCGATCCATTACTCCATGAACACGATCGTCTGTCAATTGATCGGCTACTTGCACACATCTTTGACATAAAATACAGCGGTTCATGTGTAATTGAATATTTGGACCGATATCTTCCGGTTCAAAAGTTCTTTTTTCCTCAATAAAACGGGATTCTGATTTTCCGTGTTCGAAGCTTAAGTTTTGCAAATCACATTCTCCAGCTTGGTCACAAATTGGACAATCAAGCGGGTGATTAATTAACAAAAATTCAGTTACTGATTTTCTTGCTTCTTGAACTCTTGGAGATGCCTTGCTGGCGATTTCCATTCCGTCTTGACAACCTGTTACACAAGAAGCCATTAATTTTGGCATTGGTCTTGGGTCAGCATCACTACCTTTGGTTACATCCACTAAACAACAACGGCATTTTCCACCGCTCCCTTTTAGTTTAGAATAATAGCACATCGCTGGCGGAACAACTTCTCCACCAATCATACGCGCAGCTTGCAAGATCGTTGTACCTGCTTCTACTTCAATTTCTTGACCGTCTATGGTTACTTTCATTCTATTTTTGTTTAAAAGTTTATAAGTTTAAAAGTTTAAGTGTTGCCACTAGTAACTTTTAACTTCCAACTTCTGACTTTTAAATTATACTATTACTTTAGAAACTAGATGCTTCACTTTTTCAAAAGGTTCGGCAACAAAATGGTCTCTATTTTTTATCTTTTCCGGAAAACGGATATGATATTCAAATTCATCTCTAAAGTGTCGAATCGCTGCGGCTACTGGCCAAGCTGCTGCATCTCCAAGGGGACAAATTGTGTTTCCTTCTATTTTGCTTTGAATGCTCAATAACAAATCGATATCTTCTTCGCGTCCGTGTCCATTTTCTATACGATGCAATACTTTCTCCATCCATCCTGTACCTTCTCTACATGGCGTACATTGGCCACAACTTTCATGGTGATAAAAACGAGAGAAATTCCAAGTATTACGAACTATACAAGAAGTGTCATTATAAACAATAAATCCTCCAGAACCCAACATAGATCCGGTAGCAAACCCCCCGTCACTTAAGGATTCATAAGACATCAAACGATCTTCACCTGCTGCAGTTTTATAAATTAAATGTGCTGGTAAAACGGGAACAGAACTTCCTCCAGGGACAAAAGCTTTTAGTGGGCGATCAGAACTCATTCCTCCAAGATATTCATCAGAGTTCATGAACTCATAAACGCTTAATCCCAATTCTATTTCATAAACTCCTGGATTTTTGATATGACCTGAAGCTGAGATTAATTTGGTTCCTGTAGATCTGCCGATACCAATTTTAGCATAATCAGCACCTGAATTATTTACTATCCATGGCACAGCAGCGATAGTTTCCACATTATTTACCACGGTTGGATTTGCCCAAAGTCCTGAAACGGCAGGGAATGGTGGTTTGATACGAGGATTACCTCTTTTTCCTTCCAATGATTCGATCAAGGCAGTTTCTTCACCACAAATGTAAGCTCCGGCACCGCAATGTACATGAAGTTCTAAATCAAATCCAGATCCTAAAATATTTTTTCCTAAAAAACCTGCTGCTTTTGCTTCAGCAATGGCTCTTTCCAAAATCTTGAAAACCCACATGTATTCTCCACGAATGTAGATATAGGATAGGTTAGCGCCCAAGGCGTAACTTGATGTGATCATCCCTTCGATCAATAAGTGAGGAATAAATTCCATCAAATAACGGTCTTTGAACGTTCCTGGTTCAGATTCATCAGCATTGCAAACCAAATGTCTAGGTTTTCCTGATTTTTTATCTATAAAACTCCATTTCATTCCTGCAGGGAAACCAGCACCACCACGACCACGTAATCCCGAAGTTTTTACTTCTTCGACTACTTCGTCTGGAGTTAAGGTTTTCAACGCTTTTTCTACAGAGGCATAACCTCCGTTTTGGCGATATACTTCATAGGTTTTAATCCCAGGAATATTGATTTTGTCTAATAATATTTTTTGTGACATATTATTTATCGTGTAATATTATTTTATCGTCTTTGCAATCGGCTATTAACTGGTCGATTTTCTCTTTGTTCAAATGTTCTTTGTAAAAATCTCCCAACTGCATCATCGGTGCATAACCACAAGCACCTAAACACTCTACACCTCTTACTTCAAAAAGACCGTCAGCTGTAATTTCTCCTACAGGAACGCCTAGTTTTTCACAGGTATAATCCATTAAATCTTCTACACCATTTAGACAGCAAGGTGAAGTTTGGCAAAATTCAAACATGTATTTACCAATAGGTTTTTGGTTATACATGGTGTAAAAAGTAACCACTTCGTATACTTCTATAGGTTTGATATGTAAAATTTCGGCAACTTTGTCTTGTAATTCAATACTCAACCAATTGTCATGAGCGTCTTGAACTTCGTGTAAAACGGGAAGTAAAGCTGATTTTCTTTTATCTTCTGGATAATGACTGATTAGTTCATTGATGCGGGACATCAAGGCGCTGGTCATATTTATTTCTTGTTTGTAATGTGTTCTTTCCATTTTAATTATTTTAAATTTTGAATTACAAATTTTAAATGTTTTCGAATAATTTATAATTTAAAATTCATCATTTATAATTTCATTAAGCGTCTAATTCTCCAGCAATAACATTTAAACTTGATAAAATGACAATTGCATCAGATAACATTGAACCTTTAATCATGTCAGGATAGGCTTGATAATAAATAAAGCAAGGTCTTCTGAAATGCAATCTATATGGGGTTCTACTTCCATCTGTCTGTAAATAAAACCCTAATTCTCCATTACCACCTTCTACGGCATGATAAATTTCGGCTACTGGAACTGGAACTTCACCCATTACAATCTTGAAATGGTAAATTAAAGATTCCATATTATGATATACATCTTCTTTTGGAGGAAGGTAGTATTCTGGTACTTCGGCATGGTATTCATTTCCTTTTGGCATTTTTTCTAATGCTTGACGAATAATACTTAAACTTTCCCAAACTTCTGCATTTCGAACACAAAAACGATCGTAAGTATCTCCAGATTTACCAACAGGAACTATAAAATCAAAATCTTCATAGGAACTGTATGGGTGTGCGACGCGTACATCGTAATCAACACCTGCTGCACGTAAATTTGGACCTGTAAATCCATAAGCCATCGCTTTCTCTGCAGTTATGGCTCCCACATTTACAGTTCTGTCAATAAATATTCTATTTCTTTCGAATAAGTTTTCAAATTCTTTCCAAGCAATTGGGAAATCTTTTAAAAACACTTCTAATAATTCAAATGCTTTTGGTGACCAGTCTCTTTCGAAACCTCCAATTCTACCCATATTTGTTGTCAAGCGAGCTCCACAAATTTCTTCATAGATTTCATATACTTTTTCTCTAAATTGAAAAACATAAAGAAATCCCGTATAAGCTCCAGTATCTACTCCTAGAATTGAGTTACAGATCAAGTGATCGGTAATACGAGCCAATTCCATAACTATAACTCTTAAATATTGGGCTCTTTTTGGAACTTCAATATTCAATAATTTTTCTAATGTCATCCACCATCCCATATTATTAATGGGAGAAGAACAATAGTTCATCCTATCTGTAAGCGGTGTGATTTGATAAAAAGGACGATTTTCGGCTATTTTTTCAAAAGCTCTATGAATGTAACCAATGGTTGGTTCTGCTTCTAGAATTTTTTCACCATCCATTAACAAGATATTTTGAAAAATACCGTGCGTGGCTGGATGTGTAGGACCTAAATTTAGAATGGAAAGCTCGCTTCCGTCTTCATTGTGTCTCTCTTTGATTATTTTAGCATAGCGATGCTCTGGTGGTAATAATAGTTCTGACATTTATTTAATGTGAAAAATTATGTTTTAAAAAAAATTGCCTTTGCCTATTGATTGATAGTTGTTCTTCCAAAATATCGATCATCTTTATCTGTCCTTCCACTGTCTTCCATTGGAAATTCTTTTCGCATTGGGAAAGATATCATTTCGTCCATATTTAAAATACGTTTTAACTGTGGATGTCCTATGAAATTGATTCCGAAGAAATCATAGGATTCTCTTTCCATCCAATTTGAACTTAAAAATATATTTGAAATAGTTTTAATTTCTGGTTTCGATCCGTTTAAGAATGTTTTGATACGAATTCGTTTGTTTTCATACCAATTGTGTAGATGATACACTACTGCAAATTGTTCGTTTTCTTCATTATCTGGATAATGTACGCCGCACAAATCTGTTAAAAAGTGAAAACGTAAAATAGGATCATTTTTTAAAAAAAGAATGACTGCTGTATTAATATCTGAATCCATTTCAAAAGAAAAAATATCTTTATCTTGATTGAATGCAGAAACCTTTGAGCCAAATGTTTCTATTAATTTATCTTGAATTTCTGTTGTTTCTAAAGCCATTTTACTTATTGAATGTTATAAGATGCCAATAATTCTTGATACTCAGGTGAACTTCTTCTTCTTACAGATTCACTACGTACTAATTCTTGTAGTTTCATAACACCATCTACAATTTGTTCAGGACGTGGAGGACAACCAGGAACGTAAACATCTACTGGGATTACTTTGTCTATTCCTTGTAAAACAGAATAAGTGTCGAAAACTCCTCCTGATGAAGCGCAAGCACCAACGGCTATAACCCATCTTGGTTCTGCCATTTGTTCATAAACTTGACGTAAAATAGGTGCCATTTTTTTTGATATTGTTCCCATTACCATGAGCATATCAGCTTGGCGTGGTGAAAAGCTCACTCTTTCTGACCCAAAACGGGCTAGATCATAATGAGAAGCCATTGTTGCCATAAATTCGATACCACAGCAAGATGTAGCAAATGGTAAAGGCCAAAGTGAATTAGCACGGGCTAATCCAACTACGTCATTAAGTTTTGTAGCAAAGAACCCTTCTCCTACAACTCCTTCTGGTGGGGCAACCATATTTATATTTGAATCACTCATTTTATTTTTTTTATTTTGCATGTTGAATTTGAAATGGTTTAATTAATTTATAATTCAACATTTATAATTTAAAATATTTTATTCCCACTCTAAGGCTTTCTTTTTGATGATATAGAAAAAACCAACTAAAAGTAACGCCATAAAAATAATCATTTTTATCATACCTTCGATACCTAACTCTTTGAAATTCACAGCCCAAGGGTAAAGAAATATAACTTCAACGTCAAAAAGAACAAATAATATAGCTACCAAGAAATATTTAACAGAGAATGGAATTCGTGCATTACCAACTGATTCAATACCACATTCGAAATTTTTATCTTTGTTTTTAGATGATCTTTTTGGTCCAAGTTTGCCAGAGATTATTATCATACTTACAACAAATCCTACGGCCAAAATAAGCTGCATGAATACTGGGATGTAATTTAACTGTTCTGATTGCATAATTATTCTTGTTTTGCTTTAAAATGATGTGCAAAGATAGGTTTAGTGTGCGTAAATCACAAGCGCAAATCCAAAATTAGTATATTATTAAATCCAAAACGTCTATTATTTTTAATGATTATAAATAATATTGAATTTAGTATTGAGTTTGTAGAGTTTTAAACAAAAAAAAACGTTTCGAAATAAATCGAAACGTTTTAAGACGTTTTTTGCCAAAAAATAGTTGCCTATTTATTGTCTTAAAGTACTGCTACTTTTGCAGCAACTTTACCTTTTCTTCCTTCTTCTTCTTCATAGCTAACTCTATCACCTTCGCGTAATTCTTCCGCGTTGATTCCTGATGCATGAACAAAAATGTCTTTTCCTGTTTCTTCGTCTGTAATGAATCCGTAACCTTTAGATTCATTGAAAAATTTAACTGTACCTGTACGCATTGTAATAGTAATAATAATTTATAATGTAGCAAATGTAATCTTTAATATAATACGAAAATCATTCTTATAATATTTTTTTTCTAAAATTATTGATTTTCAACGTTTTCAATTAATTTGTTACATTTAATTTAATATGTAATTCCTTTAATTGTGATTCGTCAATAATTGATGGGGCATCAATCATAACATCTCTACCTGAATTGTTTTTTGGGAATGCTATAAAATCTCGAATGGTTTCTTGTCCACCTAATATTGCTACAAGACGGTCTAATCCAAAGGCTAATCCTCCGTGCGGTGGAGCACCAAATTGGAAGGCATCCATTAAAAATCCAAATTGTGCTTTTGCCTCTTCTTCGGTAAAACCAAGATATTTAAACATTAATTGTTGTGTTGTTTTATCATGTATACGAATTGAGCCTCCACCTATTTCGTTACCATTCAAAACCATATCATAAGCATTGGCACGAACTTTTCCAGGGTTGGTTTCTAATAAGTGCATGTCTTCTGGTTTTGGAGAGGTAAATGGGTGGTGCATGGCGTGATAACGTCCAGTTTCTTCTTCAAATTCTAATAATGGGAAATCGACAACCCAAAGTGGTGCAAATTCTGCTGGATTTCTTAATCCCAAACGAGTGGCCAATTCCATACGTAAAGCGCTTAATTGTGCTCTAGTTTTGTCGGCTGGTCCAGAAAGTACAAAAATCATGTCTCCAGGTTTAGCTCCTGTAGTTTTTGCCCAATTGGTTAAATCGTCTTGATCGTAGAATTTATCTACAGATGATTTGTATGTTCCATCTTCATTACATTTTACATAAACCATACCGCTAGCGCCTACTTGTGGACGTTTTACCCAGTCAATCAAGCCATCGATTTCTTTACGGGTATAATTTCCTGCTCCAGGAACAGCAATTGCAACAACCAATTCTGCGGCATTGAAAACTGGAAAATCTTTATGTTGTGCATATTGATTTAATTCGCCAAATTCCATTCCGAAACGAATATCTGGTTTGTCATTTCCGTATGTTTTCATTGCATAGTCGTAGGTGATTCTTGGGAATTTATCTACTTCAATGCCTTTTATTTCTTTTAATAAATGTCTAGTCAAGCCTTCAAATACGTTCAGAATATCTTCTTGCTCGACAAAAGCCATTTCGCAATCGATTTGTGTAAACTCGGGTTGTCTGTCTGCTCGTAAATCTTCGTCACGGAAACATTTTACAATTTGAAAATATTTGTCCATTCCACCAACCATCAACAATTGTTTGAAGGTTTGTGGTGATTGAGGCAAAGCATAAAACTGCCCAGCATTCATTCTAGATGGAACAACGAAATCTCTTGCTCCTTCAGGAGTTGATTTGATTAAGTAAGGTGTTTCAACTTCACAAAAATCGAGATCCGAAAGGTATTTACGAACTTCCATTGCGACTTTGTGACGGAAAAGCAAGCTGTTTTTTACCGGATTTCTACGAATGTCAAGGTAACGGTATTTCATTCGAATGTCTTCACCACCATCAGTTTCGTCTTCAATAGTAAATGGAGGTGTTAATGAAGCATTGAGTACCTTTAATTCGGTAACTAATATTTCTATTTCACCAGTTGGAATGTTTTTGTTTTTGGCTTCACGTTCAATAACAGTTCCTTTTACTTGGATTACATATTCGCGACCTAGGGTTTTAGCTGCTTCGAAAACTTCTTTAATAGAACGACTTTCGTCAAAAATCAATTGAGTAATTCCGTAACGATCGCGTAAATCGACCCAATTCATAAATCCTTTATCTCTTGATTTTTGAACCCAACCGGCAAGGGTAACTTCTGTATTGATATGTGAGGCGTTCAATTCGCCACAATTATGACTTCTGTACATGGTGTAAATTTTAGTTTTTGCACTTTTTAATGCAAGTGCAAATTTAGGACTAATTATGAAATTTAGATTATCAAAGTTGTTTTTTTGCATTTTAGCTTTTTTTATTTTTCATATAAAGGATTAAACGAACTAGAATTGGACGAAATCGCTTTACTAATGTAAGAAAATACATTTTTTAATATTTCCAATGTTAAGCTTTCGTCTGTGTTACGAAATTGTTAAGTAAAAGTTTTTTTAATGTAAATATTGTTTCTAAATTTGACATATAAGATATAAACAATTAAAAACTAACAATATGAAAAAGATAGTAATTTTAGTAGCGGTGTTATTTTCAGGGGTTATTTATGCACAAGATTCAAAACCTGTTTTGGAACCTTTTGGAAAAAAAATAAAAGCTACCTATTTTTATGAAAATGGACAGGTGCAACAAGAAGGGTATTTTGTAGATGGAAAATTAGATGGGATTTGGGTTTCCTATAATGAAGATGGAGATAAAATTGCTTCTGGAGAATATGTAGATGGAGTGAAAACGGGTAAATGGTTTTTCTGGTCAAAAGACAGTCAAAAAAGTAGTCTTTGCGAAGTTGATTTTTCAGGAAATAAAGTTGCGAAAGTAAAAAACTGGAGACAAGATGCCTTTGCAACTTCAAATTAGTTTGAAATCAAATAGTTAATTTAAAAAAGGAGAAAGTCAGTTTTGATTTTCTCCTTTTTTTATTGAATTTTAATATCGTTTGTCTTAAATTGCTTGATTGTACTCAAAAACGCCATCCCAAATTTCGTCAATTTGGATGAGTGCTTTTTCCAAAGGAATCACTTGCCATTTGCCATTGGTTTCTGACCCAAGACCTGTATTTTTTAATTTTGTCAATGCAGCTTTTACATCAAAATCAAGGTCTGTATTGTGTTTGGTTTTGAACCAAGATTCTATTTGATGATCGAGTTCTGTTTCTGTCATTGGCTTTTCACTACGGCTTAAGAAAGAGTAGGCCAAGATGGTTTCCTTCAGTACTTCTTCTTCTGAGGAGTTCAATAAGGAGTAAAAGGCACCACTGTTATTTCCGATATTTTTAAAATAAAGACTATCCGAAAGCATTTTTGCATATTTTATCTTCTTATTCACAAAGTTATTGTATTGACGAAACAAATAAGCTCCTAAAATTCCAAGGGCAATTAAACCTTGATTTAAGGAGGTTTTACTGTTTAGCAAATCTATGGTTTCGCCAGATTCATAGGCTGCTTGCATTTTAATCAGGGCTGGAATCACTTTGGCACTCAATAATGAAATTCCCCCTACTAGTCCTGGAACCCATAATAATAGTTTGTCGGTTACCGACATTTTTGGGATAGCATTAGGGAAAATGGTTTCTAGATCATTTTTTGGTACGCGTTTGAAGATTTTTAATACTATAGTACCTGGATCAATTGGTGTTTTATTTTTGGAAACCTTCTTTTTTTGGTAATGTATAGCATCGTGATATTTGAGGTAAATCATTACGCGATCATAATATTCGACCTCCATTTTTTTCTTCCAAAAAATGTATTTTGAAACTTTTTCTATAGTGGTGTGCTGGCCTCTTACGTATATTTCGTAATCCTTGTAGGCTGTTAAGTCTATGGCTAGTTTTAAGCCAATCAAATCGGAATCTTGGAATGCTTTGTCCAATGTTTCTGGACTCACTAGGCTATAATTACTTTGATTAAGAACTTTAAGCAGGCTTTCTTTGAAAAGCGAATAGTCGCTTTTGTCTCTAAATGTGGTTCTTTCTTTTGGATGTAAGTCAGGGTCAAAAAAAGCGTAGTTCTGTTTTAAATTCCGAATTAAGTTAAACGCTTCATAGTGGTAATAATGTTCAATGATGTCAAATAGTTTTCTGAAATTTTCAATCTTTTTTTCATCTTCACCATATTCTGCAAGTTGTTGTTCGAGTAGGAATTCCTTATCAAATGGGATATAGTGTTCTTGTTTCATTCGTTACTTTGTCTGTAATGGAAATATTTTTTATAAATGGGCAAAGATAAACTACAAAAAGAGAACAGTTAGGTTTAATCTTTAGAATTGCGAGTACGGTTTTCAAATTATTTTATGTATTATACACTATATTAATTTCCAAATACAATATTTATTATGTGTTTTGGTTGTCGAATCGAATGTGGATTTAATTCAATACATTTTAAAAATTGGTATATCAATTGGATACGTTTAGTCTTTTTTTATAAAATTCGATCGTATGCCTAAGAAATTTTGTTTGTTACCCTTATTTCTTTTTGTTAGGTAGTTTGGTGAGATAGTAATTGTATGTTAAATTGGTATTTTTATTAAATAAAAAGACCGCCTAAGATATTTAGACGGTCTCTCATGTTAATTTTAAACGACATTTTTATTTCTATCGTTTGATATGTGTTTTATTTTTTGCTGCCTGGTTTCAAAGTTCCTCCTTCTTGTCTTACTGGAAATTTTTCAAATGTAGCAAAGTGTTGGGCTAATAAATCCTGAACTTGTCCTCCCCAAGCGATTCCTAGTTTCATGGCAATTTCTCTGCTTTTCCATTCGAGATGTTTTTCAAAAGGATCTTGTCTAAGATTAATTAATAAAGCGCTCGGCTTGTTATAATCGAAGAATCCTTCGCGTATTGACATATGTGATTTCCAGTTGCCAATTCTAATGGCAGTTAAATCTTTTTCGTTGTAATAAAGTTCAAAATTTCTTTGTGACTCCGCATTACCTGTCCAGTGTTCAAGATTGTTTACACCATCGATATAAACTTTATTTTCTTTTGCCAATTTCTCCCTTATGTTATCCACGCCACAAGCTGCCGCTAATGTGGTGAATATGTCTGTATGATCTTGTATTCCATTTGAGATTTTACCTGCCGGTATTCTAGCTGGCCATCGAACCAGCATCGGTACACGAACTCCTCCTTCCCAAGTGGTCGCTTTTTCTCCCTTAAATGGAGTTGTACCTGCATCAGGATACCAATCCACCATAGCCCCATTATCAGAAGTGAATATTACGATAGTGTTTTTAGCGATTCCAAGTTCTTCTAGTTTTTTTAGTAGTTCACCAACATAATTATCAAGTTCTATCATACCACTACCATAAATATCAAATTCGGAAGAGTATTTTGCGGCAAGTTTTTTATGTTCTTCTCTTAAATGAGTGTAAATATGCATTCTGGAAGGGTTGAACCAAGCGAAAAAAGGTTTGCCTTCTTTAACTGATTTTTCCATGAAATTGATTGTTCGTGAAGTAAATTCTTCATCCACAGTTTCCATTCTTTTTGGATCAAGTGGTCCAGTGTCTTTTATGGTTTGTTTTCCAACTTTTCCAAAACGCGAATCAACAGTGGCGTCATCGGTATTAGAGGCTACACAATCCAAAACACCCCGTGGTTTGTATCTTTGGTCAAACCCCGCATCTTTAGGCCATGTGTCTAAGTATGATTCTTCTTCCGTGTTGAGATGATAAAGATTTCCGTAGAATTCATCAAACCCGTGTACCGTTGGAAGGTGTTCATTTCTATCGCCCAAATGATTTTTCCCAAATTGCCCAGTCTTATATCCTAGAGGTTTAAGAACCTCTGCAAGAGTTGGGTCACGTTTATCCAAACCTATTGGCGAACCAGCCATTCCTACTGTAGTCAATCCTGTTCTGATAGGCAGTTGTCCAGTTATGGTCATCGCTCTTCCAGCAGTACAGGAGGGTGCGGCATATTGATCTGTGAATATCATGCCTTCTTTGGATATACGGTCAATATTTGGTGTTGGTACCATCATCCCAAGGTTGTAGGCGCCTACGTTAAACCATCCAACATCGTCAGCCATAATGATTAGTATATTTGGCTTATCTCCCTCTTGAGATTTACCGCTACTTGAGGTAGCTTTGTTTTGTGCAAACGAAATCTGCATAATACAGATAAGGAAAGCTGTTAAATTGACTCTTTTCATAGGGTTTTAATTTTGGATGAATTTAATAAAATAGGAAACTTATAAATTTATACAGTTTTTGAATTGAAAACCGTATCGCAAATTATTTTGTCAAACAGTAAATCAATTTATTGCGATTTTAAAAAAAAAAATATTGTCTGTGTTGTTTTAGAATCAGATATTTACACCTTTAAGATTAAATAACTAAGTTATAGTAGTAGATAGTTTATGCCCAGTTGCACGGATAATCCAGCGTATCTGTTGCGTATTCCAAAATTATCTGTAAATCTTGCTAATACACCTATTTTGCCTGGAATGAACCAGTACGATCCATAAGCTCCAATACCATATATTTTGTCTTTTAATTCACTTCCCTTTTCTCCTTTATCATTACTTGTTTGCCAAGTGCTATATCCATAAAGTCCTATTTCATGACCCATTGTAAAATTGTAAGAGGAGCTAATGTCGTAGGTTAGGTGGCTACCCTCAATATAATCGATCCCTTTTTGTTTGCTGTTCAATTCATAAGTTAATGCAGTTGTAAAACTTATTTTTGGAATTGGCTTGATGCGGCTGGCGATTCGAAAATTATGTGACCAGTAACCCAGTCCTACATTTTCAGGACTATTGGTTTTGTATTTACCTGTGGGCATCCAAAGACCATATGAAATGGAAGTTGCTAAATTTTCTTTCTCCCAAGTTAGCCAAATGGGTTGTATGTAAAAATCACCTAATCCAAAGGAATTAATGTTAATAACTTGTTCGCCAGCATTGTTTTGACCGGAATAAAAATCAAGTACTATACTTGCATTTGGTTTATTTGCAATAGGTAGGAGTGAAGCGCCCCATCTGGCATTCAATATTTTTCCTTTTCCAAAATAAAGAATCATCGGAATAATTGAACTGGTTGATACGTTTTGGCTTAATTCAATTGATAACGGGGGAGATTGGCTTATTTCAAATTTATCCGATTTATCACCTGAATTATTGTAGAAATCTTGTTTAGAATAAGAATAGTATAAAGAAAATACCCAGCCAGGACTAGGGGGGATAAAATAATCATTTGGATTGAAACTACTTCCAGTATAATGCCCTTGCGCCTGTAGTTTTGTGCCAGATACTATTAAAAGAAAGGCTAAAAAGAATTTAAGTGGTACTAAAGGATTCTTGTAAAACATATAAATAGCATTTTAGTTAGAGTTTATATTAAAGGGTCTTTATTTAAAACGACTTACAAAATTATCGTTGTTTCAAAAAAAGCTTATAAGATTATTCGATCTGTAAACTGTTTTTCTAGAAAATAAATTTTTAAAAGTTGTTTGTCATTTAGTTATGCGAACGGCCTTAATTATTATATAGTATGAATGTCAAAGTTGACACGTGTATATTTTAAAAAAAAAGTCTTAAAAAAACAAACTTTTGGCAATTGTAAACCGCGTAGAAGAATTTTGTTGTACAAGACTTACTGTCTGCGATAAATAATATTTAATTCCTCAAAAAGAAATGTTTTTAAAATGCAAGAGTAGGTTTAAAAAGTATTGGGGCTGCAATTTTAAATGCTACAAAGGATAGAATTAATTGAAAATTTCCTTTTATTTTAAAATTGAATCATTAAATTTAACATATTAAAATATAATTACAAAATTAATTACAAAAAAAATATAGTATGCTTAATATATTAAATTTTATGATTCTGATATATTTCTATAATTTGAATATCCTTATTGTAAATAAATAGACTTTGAGTCATAAAAAGTAAGGTACGTTTCTCTTGAATTTTAATTTATTCCTTTTTGCGATTTATTCCATTTTAAAATAAAAAGGATCATCATAAATTGGCATTTATAAATTTTATAAATCTCTAAAATTCCCAAATTCAAAAAATAGTATTTTAATGTTGTATGCGGCTATTTGTTCGGAATATTGTAAATCAGTATGGTCTATTTGTTATTGGATTTATTTAAATCCAAATAATTTGGAGGTCACTTATCTCTTTAAGGAATAAGAAGTTTTTCTTAAATTTTGTACCTTTTATCGAAAAAATCATCTTCTACCATATACGGTTACATCAGCGGTTCCCTGAAATATGCCTTTTGTGTCATACCAAAATTCAATAGATTTAATTTTTCGTGTCCCGCCTCTTAAATCGATTATTCTACTTTCGCCTCCTCTTGGTATTTCATAACGTGTTTGAATAATTTGTGGAGCGCCAGAATGATAGCGTACAAGCATTTTTCTTATGTTTACGGGTGCATCTGTAACTCTAAATTTTAGTTTGCTATAATAATCTCTTTGACCGGGGACATTTAAAACATCATGATCCAAAGAATAATTAGCGTGAACCGTTCCTAATACATTCCATGAACCAATACCAGCAACGGGGTAATGCCTATTGTTTATTGCTTTGTTGTTTGGATATGTTTTATTCCAATTTTGAGCAATCAAATTATTTGAAAAAAAGTTTAAAAATAAAATAAAAATTACGGATAAAAGTTTAGCATTTTTCATAATTACTAAATTAAAAGAGTACTATAATTTTTTATACACAAATATAAAAAAAAATAGTTTCACAAATGAAAAAATAGTTAAAAAATTAAAGATAACATAATAAAAATAGGGTTGTATTGGGTGTTTATTTTAAAAATTAACACAAACTTGTTTTTATTATTAATCTTTTATTTACGCTTAAAATCAATTTAAAATCAAGTGGCCTACTTATGTCTGTTGTAATTTGGTTTGATAGAAAATTTTAAATGTTAAGATTTTCAATCATGTGTGCTTTTTAGGAAGATCTTGGGATAGCGACAATTCCTCGTAGGTAATGCGATCTTAGGCATACCTTGGTAATGTTATTTGTTTTTTTTCCGATTGCAACCAGTGTTTGGGACTAAAAATTCTACTTCGATCTGTTGATAAAGCAGGACAAGTTTCCATTTGAATTGCAGAACCCTTCAGTAAAGGGTATAAAATATTTTCCTGAACGAAAACATTGGTTTCAATTTGATTGATTGCGGGTATAATTTTGGTATATGGCAATAACACCTTAAGTTGTTCAGCGTCAAAATGGCTGACCCAAAAGACCCTAATCTTGCCTGCTTTAACGAGTTATCCCATCGCCTGCCACGATCCTTTTGGATCTCCTTGAGGTATATAAATATGATAAAAGTCCAGAAAGTTTTCCCAAATTTTATTTATAGATGTTTCAGGTTGTGAGTATTGGCGCCAAATAGGTTAGGGGTTTCAAAGCCTATAATGATTATTACGGTAGTAAATTTTGTAGTTGATTTTAAAAACTTTCGACGGTTTACTCCTAAACTGTTTTATTTTCATATAGGTTAATTTTAATTTTTAGGAGTCATATACGGTACCGCCTTTTTACTTATTGTAGTTTGTCTGCAACAAACTGGTTGTTAGTGGTGAATTCATAATTAGGTATTCCTTTTTGTTTTATAATACTTATTGTTGCCGATTTTCGGGTATGCATAAGGCTAAATACTTTTTAAGATCACTAATAATCAGCAAGACGTTTGTTGTTTCAAATGTATTCATTTAGAATAAACCTGTAAATTGAAATTAACTTAGGGTAATCCGAAAAATCAGATTTCTACACTATTTTGATTTCAGGCCATGGGATAAATTTTGCAGTCCTTTTGCATAAGCCAACTCCAATTGATGATTTTTTTGTGATCGTAATTTTTTTCAATGTTTGGGCTGTTTCGGCAATGAAAATCAGGTTTTTGGCTGTTAGTGTTTTGAAATTAAGGTATTTAATTTGTGTTTTTTGTAAAATATTTAAAAAAGGGGCTGTTGTTTTTGTTAAAATTTTATACTTTTAATATAACAATCGAAATATTTGTACAAAAAAAACCTTCATTGAATTGCAATAAAAAGATTGTAACGATTAGTTAAGTGATTTGTTTTCATTTTTATAAACGACTTTATGACAAAAGCAGCAATACTAAAAGGATCATTATTAGCCGGACTTATTAATGCTATTATTAATTCCTTGCAATATTGGTTTTCTATGGCTAAAGATTACCCAACTATTTTTTTGACTCAAAATAGTATTTCTTCTGAGATACCAACGGTTTTTTCTAAGGCAGTTCCAGTTGCGGTATCTTTGTGTTTTTTTGTGACCTCAATAGCATTTTGGACTACTAAAATGCCAAATAAGCCACCCTATTTTCCAGGTTATTTTTTAAAAGCATTAAAGCATTGTGTTTTTGCCTTTGGACTGGTTACTATTTTTGCAATCCTTTTTCAGAGATATATGGGTTCTATTGAAGTTTCACATACAACGGCTACCATTGTTACTGGACTTGTTGCAGGAATGATCACAGTTTTAGTGGATTTTGAAACCAAAACATCATTACTGGAAAAGTGATTGTAATACAACAAAAATAATGAGTGTGATTAGCCAAAAGAACGGAATTTAAATTTATTTTTTTATGGAAACAACAAAAACAATTGTAGTTACAGGTTCTCAATCTGGAATGGGATATGCATCACGATTATTGCTCGAGAAAAATGGTGCTAAAGTAATTGGAGTTACCAATACAGCTGACGCCGAGGTTCAAGCAGATTTATCAACACCTGAAGGAGTAGATTATGCGGTTCAGGAAATTATAAAATTGAGTGGAGGGAATATTGATGGCGTTTTTGCCAATGCAGGTGTAGATAGCTCAAATGCGGCTCTTGTTTTTGGTTTAAATTATTTTGGAATAATTAGATTGATTACTGCTTTACAACCTTATCTCAAAAAATCTAATAATGGAAGGGTTGTCATAAATGCATCCAATTCTGTTGTTATTACACCGGGTATTCCAAATGATGTTGTTGAAGCGTTATTAGAAATGGATAAAGAGAAGGCGATGAATCTTATTCAAAAAAATCCTTTTTGGACCTATCAAGCAAGTAAGACAGCCATAACAAAATGGGTGCGACAAAATGCCTTCAAAAGCGATTGGGCAGGTAGTAATATTTCGATGAATTTGATTGCTCCAGGTGTTGTTTTGACTGCATTAATCGAGCATGATATGAAAGATCCTGTAAAAGCAAAAGGGATAAATAGTTTACCTAAACCGAATGGTGATTTTGCAAAAGCAGAAAACATTGCCCCTTTGGTTAAATTTTTACTTTTAGATGATTCCCGTTTTATCATAGGACAATACATTATTATTGATGGTGGAGTTGAAGTTACATGGCGCGGAAACGAATCCCCTAAAACGTGGGACATTAGTTTTGATGATTTTGGTGCTTTATCGTCAACGGGAGATTCGTAAAAAACTAATTATTAAGAATTATATAATGAATACGATCTTTCTTCCCCCTCGGTAAGTTTCAATTTCATCATATCCAAGTACGCACTCCTTTTTTAAGTATATTCGTCAGTACTTGAATTATTTGAATAATATAGTTTCGAAACGAAGTCTAATTCAGAAATTAAAAAAAGCCACTTGTTTTTCTAGTTAACAAGTGGCTTTTTTATGTATTTAATTTTCTAATGAAACTCTTTTATTTCTTCGGTCTCTTAACCAATATTTGGTTCTTTTGACTAAATAAAACATTACGGGTACCATTACCAAAGTTAATACCGTGGCGTACGTCAAACCAAAAATGATGGTCCAGGCCAATGTTCCCCAGAAAATCACGTTGTCTCCTCCCATAAAGATGTGTGGATTTAAATCGGTTTTATTTTATTAAAATAAAAACTCTTCGTAGTTGTCTGGTGTTACTATTTTTGATGCTACATTTTCATAATTTGTAGAAAAAGTAACGGGAATTTTATATTTCACTTTAGGATTCCATTTTATTTCGCAAGCTAAAATTTGGTTGTCTATTTTTTCAATATAATCTATTTCCTGTTGTTGTGTGGTTCGCCAAAAATAGGGAATAGCTTCATTTTGTTGGATGTTAAGGTGTTTTATACGCTCGCTTATAATGTAGTTCTCCCATAAACTGCCAATGTCGGTTCTTTGTGACAAAGGATTGAAGTTTCCAGTAACAGCATTGATTACGCCATTGTCATAAAAATAAATTTTTCTGCCTTTTTTTATTTCATTTCGGATATTATTGGACAGGGCGGGAAGCTTGAAAACTACAAATGTTTTCTCGAGCAGGTCGATGTATTTTTCAACGGTTTTGTTGTCTATTTGAAGGAGTCTGCTGAGTTCATTGTAATTGACCTCGCTTCCTACTTGAAGTGCCAATGCTTTGACTATTTTTTGAAGCAATACAGGTTTTGATATTTGGTCTAATAGGAACAAATCTTTGTACAAATAGCTATTGGCAATCAGTTTTATGTGTTCCTTGGCGTCAATTGGGTTTGTTATTATTTCTGGATAACTTCCGTAAATTAAGCGTTGTTCCAAGTTTCTTTTTTCGTCTAATAATCCGTTATGAGTTACCATTTCTGAAAATGCGAGTGGGTACAAATACATTTCGTATTTTCTTCCAGTTAAGGGTTCGTTGAGTTTGTTGGCCAATTCAAAGCTGGACGAACCTGTGGCGATAACTTGAACCGATTTGATCTGGTCTACTATAATTTTGATTACAATGCCAATGTTTGTGATACGCTGTGCTTCGTCAATAACAAGGACTTCGTTGTCGCCAATGATGTTTTTTAGTTTGGTAACATTTGGGTTTTCGAATAAAACAAGCACATCCGATTCGTCTCCGTTCAGAAAAAGTGTTTTTTTGTCTAAATCGGCAATTAGATTTTCAACAAAAGTGGTTTTTCCAACTTGCCTTGGTCCAAAAACCAGTAGCGCTTTTCCTTTGAATAAGCGGGCTTTGGCGTAGTCTGTTTGTTGTCTTCTTACCATAATGAATTGATTTTGAAGAAACAAAAGTAATTATTTAAGTTATAAATCCAAAATTATTATGGTTATTTTGGATTTGAATCCAAAATAATTATGTTTTTATTGGATTTGAATCCAAAATAACTATTTTTTTTGCTGGTATAAGCGTAAAGGATAGTAGGCAATGTCATTAAGTTAAGAATTTCTCACTACGCTTTTTCAAAATATAACTCTCGCAAAGACGAGAAGACGCAAAGAAATCGGCACTAAACTTTGCGTCTTCGTGTCTTTGCGAGAAAAAACAAAGCTTAACTTTATGACATCGGGATAGGAGTAAGCTGCCGAAGTAGAAACGGATTCCCAATAGCTATCTGGAGACCGCATTAAGGAATGAGGCCGTGTGAGCGCATAGTAGAGTAGGACTCTTTTCTTAATGGGGTTACGCCCTAATAATTCTGATGTTTTAAAAAAAACTTCTTTTAAACCAAAAAACCACTCCATTCTCAAAATTAGAGAGGAGTGGTTTTGTGATTTGAGTTGAATTCTGTTTATTCTTCTGATGCGATTCTGCTGTTTCTTCTATCTCTTAACCAATATTTGGTTCTCTTAACAAGGTAAAACATTACGGGAACCATTACTAAAGTTAAAACTGTAGCGTAAGTTAATCCGAAAATGATGGTCCAGGCCAATGGTCCCCAGAATATTACGTTGTCTCCTCCCATGAAAATGTGTGGATTCAGTTCGGTTACCAAAGAGAAGAAGTCAAAGTTTAGACCAATCGCTAGAGGAATTAATCCCAATACTGCGGTTAAAGCAGTTAATAGAACTGGTCGAAGTCTGGATTTTCCGGACTCGATGATTACTTCTTTGATTTCGTCTAAAGTTAAATCATCGTGACTTTCTAAATGATTATCAGCTACTTTTTTGTCTAATAATAATACAAAGAAATCCATTAATACAATTCCATTTTTCACTACAATCCCTGCGAGTGATATGATTCCCATCATGGTCATCAAGATTACGAAATCCATGTTGGCAATGACATAACCATAAAAGACGCCACTAAAACTTAGTAAGACTGTAAATAAAATAACCATCGATTTGGAAACGGAATTAAACTGCAATACGATGATGATAGTGATTCCTGCCAAAGCCAAAAATAAAGCATACATCAGGAAGCTTTGGTTTTTTCCTTGTTCTTCTTGCACTCCTGAGAAGGAATAACTTACTGATTTTGGTAATTCATATCCTTTTAAATCGGCAGCAATTTGTTTTGTAATCTCATCTCCATTGTAACCCGTCAGAACATTGGAGTACACCGTCATAATACGTTTTTGGTTTTTCCTTTTGATCTGATTGTAAGTGTTGGTTTTTTCTGTTTGAGAAACTGCCGAAATAGGCACTTGCATCATTTGTCCATTTGTTTGATTTCGGAACGTCAAGGATTGATTGAACAATACATTTTCGTTTTTGCGCTGATCGTCTTGCATACGCATGGTGATGTTGTAATCATCGTCACCCTCTTTGTAGGTGGAAATTTCCTGACCATATACGGAACGACGTAAGTTGAATCCCAATTGTCCAGTTGAAACCCCTAAGCTTCCAGCACTTACACGATCTACTTTTACCTCAAGTTCAGGACTTTCTTTGTTGACATCAATGCTCAAACGTTCTATTCCAGGAATGTTTTTTGAATTGATGAAAGTGATCATTTTGTCCGCTTCTCTCAGCATTTCATCATAATCAATTCCTGTCAACTGAATGCTGATTGGATAACCTGCCGGTGGACCGTTTGCATCTTTTTCTACAGTAACTGTAGCTCCTGCAATTGCTTTTACTTTTCCTCTAATTTCTTCTAAAATATCGGCAGTACTGATTCCTTTTCTAAATTTGTATTCCGAAAAATTTACAGTTACTTTTCCTTTGAAAGGGGTTTCAGAATCAGATCCAGCATCTACATTTGGATTTCCGGCTCCAACACCAACTTGGGAGACGATGGATTCGGCCAAGTAATTTTTATTGGTGCTCTTATCTACATATTTACTTAATATGTTTATTACTTGTTTTTCTACAAATAGGGTAGCCTTGTTGGTTTTTTCAATATCGGTTCCTTGAGGGTATTCGATGTAGGTAATCACTTGATTTGGAATATTATCTGGAAAGAATAATACTTTTCTAGGGAAGATTCCCAATAAGATGAAAGAGAAAAATAATAATCCAATTATTCCAACCAAAGAAATCCAAGCATTTTTTTGGGTTAAAATTTTAGCCAAAAACACTTTGTATCGGTCTTCCATTCTTGGAAAGAAACTGTGCTGAAAATCTTGTGTCCATTGGTATAATTTTAATTTGTACAACCACATTAGCCCAAGCGAAATGATGGCAAGATGACCAATTGCTTTCGCCAGTTTAGAATCGTATATATTACCGACTAAGACAAAAATAACAGCAATTATTGTAAAAATGATTGAATACATTTTTGCCGATTTTTTGGTCACATTTTTATCTTCAATTTCCATAGAACCTGCGGTCATGGCAGCATTAACTACCATAGCAACAAACAACGATGCGGATAAAGTAACGGTTAATGTGATTGGAAAATATTTCATAAATTTCCCCATTGTTCCTGGCCACAAAGCAAAAGGCAAAAAGGCCATTAAGGTAGTCGCCGTTGAAGCAATCACGGGCCAAGCAATTTCGCCAATACCTATTTTGGAAGCTTGCATACGATTCATGCCTTTTTTCATATTGGCAAAAACGTTGTCTACTACCACAATTCCGTCATCAACAAGCATTCCCAGTCCCATTACCAATCCGAACAGAACCATAGTATTTAAGGTTAATCCAAATGCCGAAAGTATACTAAATGCCATTAACATAGACAAAGGAATAGCGGCTCCAACAAACAAAGAGTTTCGTAAACCCATGGTAAACATCAATACGATCATTACCAACACAATTCCGAAAATGATGTGGTTTGACAATTCATCTACTTGGTGTTCTACACGAGAAGATTGATCATTTGTCAACTCAATTTTTAGATTCGAAGGGAGGTAAGATGTTTTGGCTTCTTCAATTTTTTCTTTCACTTGTTCAATGGCCGAAATCATGTTTTGATTGGAACGTTTTTTTACGTTCAACATGACTACTTCGGTCCCTTTTTCACGGGCATAGGTTGTTTTTTCTTTTTCTTTAAAACGAACAACAGCAATATCTTTTAGGTAAACGGTTCCACCATTGTGTTTTACAATAATGTTTTCCAGTTCTTTCGGGTCTTTGATTTCACCTACGATTCTGATGTTATTTCTAGAACCTTGAGAGATTAGATTTCCGCCAGAAAGTGTCATATTCTCATATTTTACTGCATTCTGGATGTCATCAAAGGATACTTGAGCAGCGGTCATTTTAAAAATGTCAACGGCAATTTCAACTTCTTTGTCATCTACACCAAGGATGTCTACTTTTTTAACTTCGGGTATTTCTTCGATGTCGTCTTGAAGTAGTTCGCCATATTTTTTTAGTTGTTGAGTGGTGTAATTCCCCTGTAAATTGATGTTTAGAATGGGTACTTCTTCCGAAATGTTCAATTCAAAAACACTTGGTTCTACTTTGCTTCCATTGTCAAGATTTGGCCAGTCGGTATCTGCTTTTACAATATCTACTTTGTCCTTGATCTTTGTCTTTGCATCCAAAATACTGATTTTGTCTCCAAATTCGACAATGATCATTCCGTAATCTTGAAAAGAACTCGAAGTTATTTTTTCGACCCCGCTGATGTTTTTAAATTCTTTCTCGAGTGGTTTTATGATTAATTTTTCGACATCTTCTGCTGAGTTTCCAGGAAATATAGAAGAGATATATACTTTATTCTCTATAATTTCAGGAAAATCTTCACGAGGCATCGTAACGTAGGCAATGATTCCAGTAATAACAATCAATAAAGTTAGGATATAAACCGTAACTCGATTTTCGATGGCCCAACTTGATATTCCGAATTCTTTGTTTTGGTGTGACATATAAGCCCCCTAGCCCCCAAAGGGGGAACTCCTATTAGGGGTCAATAGGATTTTAAGTTATTAAATCAGCTTTATCAATACAACTTATTTTTTCAAGCGCTTTATTCCCCCTTCGGGGATTAGGGGGCTAAAAGTTCAATTTCATCCCGTCTGAAATAGTGTTCATCCCTTCGGTAACAATAATGGCGTTAGCATCTAAACCACTCAAAATTTCGGTAACATTATCAGATGATTGCCCTGTTTTTACAATTGCTTTTTTTGCAATTCCTGTTTTTCCATTCGAGTTGATAACGGTATAAACAAAAGTGTTTTTTTGTCCATCTTGCTGTACAACATTTGTAGGAACAACCACTGCTTTTTTGTTTACATAATCAATCACTTTTAATTTGGCTACTTGGTTTGGTCTCAATAAGTTTTCTGGATTGGGAACGCTAACTTCTATTCCAAAACTTCTATTGTTTGGATTGATAAAATTCCCTATTTGACGCACTTTTCCTTTGTAGGTTTTGCCCAAAGAAGTTAAAAAAACATCTACTTCGGTACCAATTTTTAGTTTACCAATGTACGTTTCGGGGATAGAAGTAGAAACATACATATTTCCTAAGTTTACAATACGCATCAAACCCTGAGCGCTTGCTGCAACTACTTCGCCTTTTTCGACAAAAACTTCATCGATTGTTCCAGAGAAAGGTGCTCTTATTACGGTTTTTGCTATTTGTGCTTTTATTTGCGCTACTCCTTTTTGTGCCGAAATCATTTGAGTTTGCGCTTGCAGAAATTGAATTTCGGAGCCGATTTTTTGACTCCACAGGTTTTTTTGGCGTTCAAAAGTAGTTTTGGCAAGAGCATATTGATTTTCGGCACTAGCCAGTTGTTGGCTCATTCCTCCATCATCTGTACGTGCTAGAACTTGTCCTTTGGAAACTCTTTGTCCAGCTTTCACATTCAATTCTACTAAGTTTCCTGGAAATTCAGGTTGAATTAATACATTTTCATTGGTGTTAATGCTTCCTTGTACTTCGAGATAATGGTTAAAAACCGTGTCTTTTAATTGTAGGGCAGTAACTAATGCTTCTGTAACTTTATTGGTGTCTAATGTTGCTATAGCTTCTTCAAGTTGGGTAATCTGCAATTGTAGCTCATTTTTCTTTGCCGTTATTGCTTTTAGATCTTTTGAAGCAATTAGTTTTTCAACAGATTGGTTCTTTTCGGATGAATTGCAAGCGAACAATACAATTGAAAGAGTGATTAGAATAATTATTTTTTTCATAGTTCTATATTTTATGAGTATCATTATTTAGTCGTTATTTTTTCTAAACTTGCTTTTTTATTAATAATAGTGACCATTGTTTGTAAGTACTTTTGTTGCGAAGTATACAATTGGCGTTGGGCATCATTAAAATCAAAACTGGTCGAAAGTCCTTCCGTAAATTTGATTTGCTGTTTTTTCTCAATTCTTTCGGATAAGCGCAAATTGTTTTTTGCGGTTTCGTAATCTGCGATACTGTATTCGTATTCACTTTTTGCGGTAGCGTATTGTAATTTTAATTTTTGTTCCGTTTCGGTCAATTGGGTTTTGGCTTGATCTACAGCAATTTTGGCTTGTTGTGTTCTGGAACTTCTGGCCAAACTACTAAAAATTGGCACATTCAAACTAGCACCAATATTCGAATAATTAAACCATTTTTGATTTTGGGTAAAAAACTGAAATTCATCTTTAAAAGCGGTATATCCAAAATTGACATTGGCAGCCAATGAAGGCAACGCTTTACTTCTTTCTAGTTTGTATTCCAATGTTCTTTGTTCCTCAAAATTGGAAGCAATTCTAAAATTGATGTTGTTATTGACATCAAACTCGGTATTCGAAAAAGCTAAATCCATATTTTGAAGGGTCAAATCTTCCAGACGATCTGTCAAAACAACAGTTTGATTAAGTTCAATCCCTAAATTTATTTTTAGCATTTGAAAAGTAATATCCAATAATCGTTTGTTGTAGTTCAAGGTGCTTTCTAACGAACCCAGAGTGATTTGCAATTGCTCGACACTTTCTTCTTCAATTAATCCATTGTTGTAAATGGCTTTAGTATCATTTAGAGTTTTTTGCAAAGAGGTAATGTTTCTTTCAAGGATTTCGATATTTTCTTTGGCTAATAAAACATTTCCATACGAGTTTATAACCATTTCTTTTATATCAATATCGGTTCTTAGTTTAGCATTTTCGTAATACTTTAAATATGTTTTTGATGCTTGAAGTGCAACGATATAAGAACCGTCAAAAATAAGTTGACTCAGAGTAGATCGTGCAATCATATTGTGTTTTGTGCCAAAAGCTACCTCGGCATATTCTCCTGGAGTTCCGCCAAAGAATTCTGCCGGTACAACTGATTTTTGTAAAACAAAATTATTGGTATAATCCAGTCCTGCATTAATTTGTGGTAGACCCATTGCAGTTGTTTCCCATTTTTTTTGTTTGGCAGCTTTGATATCTCTTTCTGAATTAATTACAGCGTAATTGTATTCCAATGCATAATCTATCGCCTGTTGCAAAGTAAAGGAGTAGCTCTTATTTGTGTCTTGTGCATTGACGCTCCAGGCAAAAATTAGTAGAATTAGTATAATTGTTTTCTTCATTATTGTGGGGTTTTTTGCAGTTGGTTTTCAAGTTCGATTATCCCTTTTGGAGTTGCCATTGCTCGAGTGTGGTATTCGAGTGCTTCCAATTCAAGTTTCGTTGATTCTCTTTCGGAAATCGTATTCTCTTTAATGCTAAAAATTAAGGAATAATAGAATTTTACATAGACATCTGTATTCAGATCTTTTCGGTATAATTCTTGTACTATTCCTTTTTCAATATTTTGTTTAAAACACAGATTGCATTCTTCGATTTCACGCGACATCACTTTTTGATAAATATCGGGGTAGTGTTTTTTTAATTGATAAAGAGGAGAAGTATCTGTCGCCTGAAACATTTCTTTGAACATTTTTCTGATCTCAAAATTTTCTTCAATAGCATTATAGTTTTTAGCAACAATTGTATCTATAATTCCATGTACTTCCTTGTGAACCATTTCGGTACTTTCTTCGATAAGCACTTCCTTGTTGCAAAAATATTTGTAAATGGTCTTTTTGGAAATACACATTTCGCAAGCAATATCATCCATAGTGACGCTTTTAAACCCAAGTTTTAAAAACAAGTCGCTGGCTTTTGATATAATTTTTTCTTTCATTTGAAAATGTAACTGATTGTTATTTAATAATTTGATGTAAATATAAAGCGAAAAGGCGCAAATTTTAAACCTTTTCTTCAAATTGTTTCGACGGTGTGTGAATTACAATTTGGCAAAATTTTAGTAGTGCAAATATAACAAGGAAACGTTAAAAACAAAATTAGTTTCCTTTTCCCATTTTTTAGATTGGGTTTATAATTAAGTTATTAGCTTTTTTAAGAATAGTTTTTGGTATTTAACGCCATAAAAAAAGGACTTTCAAAATAGTTGAAAGCCCTTTTTTTAGTAGGAATGAAAGTTGTTTAGGCGGTAGGCTCAGTAACAACCTCTAGATTTTCGCCACTTACTGTATTGTAAACCACATAATCATTGTATTTGGCAATATCGGTGGTTTCCCAAATGCTAAGTCCAGTTGTGGTATACTGTATCAAAGTTTTGTAGATCGTATTACCCGCATTTACAGATTGCAAATGACATTCAGAAGCTTGCATCAGTCGTTCCGATGATCGTATCAGGACTTTTTTTTTCTTCGAAACTCCTGTTTTTCTGAGCGTAGCATAAAAATGACTGAAATAATAATATTTACTTTTTGTAAGCCTGTGACTATTATTTTTTATATTTGAGAAAACATAAAAAGAAACAAATCTTCGGGAATCTACCCAACTAGCAAAAACATAAGAAGATTTGTTTTGTGAATATGTTAGTTAGCAATAATTTTGGAGAAACATATAAATAATTAACCTTTGAAATGAAAAAGATAATACTCCTTCTTTTATTTACTTATATCGAAATGCACTCTCAGGAATTAAAAGAATTTTCAGTTCCCAAAAGTTATAAAAGAATTGCCGAAACCAAAGGTGATTTAGATAAAGATGGAATTGATGAAATAGTTTATGTTTATAATACAAATAAGCATGTCAAGGATTTAGGTTTAAAACGAGAATTATATATCTGCAAAAAAATTAATGGGACAATCAAACTGTGGAAAAAAAACACAACCGTAATCTGGGAAAGTAAAAATAGTGGCTTTTATAATGATGAGGAGAACAATTCAACAGACGGTGATAATTCAATATTAGAAATACATAATAACACCTTAATAATACAACAAATATTTTATTCAAATTCTAGACACTCATTTGCAAATAAAAATATTTTTCGCTTTCAAAATAACGATTGGTATTTAATAGGTGCTACTTCAAATGATTCTGATACATGCGGATGGGATTTTGAATATGATATTAATTTTTCAACAAAAAAAGTACATATAATTAAGGAATATAGTAAATGTATGGATGAAGATCCTGAACCTCCTAAAAATAAAGAGTACAGTTTTAAATATCCATTTAAAGAGATACTAAAAATGGATGATTTTGTTCCTAGCAAAAAGTATATAGAAATGAAAGATTCAAACATGAATTTCTTTTATTAGCAAAAAACTATCGCTTACAGCTACAACGGATTGGGGCATTAGGCCTAATGTAAAAATGGTTTTGTATTTGGGATATTTATATCTGTCTCATCCTAAAAAAAAACGCAAATACAAAAAGGACTTTCAAAATAGTTGAAAGCCCTTTTTTTAGTAGGAATGAAAGTTGTTTAGGCGGTAGGCTCTGTAACAACCTCTAGATTTTCGCCACTTACTGTATTGTAAACCACATAATCATTGTATTTGGCAATATCGGTGGTTTCCCAAATGCTAAGTCCAGTTGTGGTATACTGTATCAAAGTTTTGTAGATCGTATTACCCGCTTCTACGCGGTCTTCTTGTATAATATCACGCTCCCCAATTTTTATTTTCAGGTCAATTATCAGTGCTTCAAACTCATTGCAAAGCGTGGTGATTGCGGTGAGCATCGCAGCGGTAAGCCCGTTTGGAGTAAGGTCTGTCAAAAATTCGGTACCCACGCGAACAACTCTTTTTCCGGTAATAAGCAAATCCGAATCCGATTGTTGCGAAAGTGCCTCTGTTCCAAACTTTTTGTATTTCGCATTGCTGTTACCGTATTTAAGCTCGGCGCGCGCCATGACTGCCCGTATCGCCACACGCAATTGGTCGGCTTTTGCATCTTTGGTGGCAGTAACTCCTGTCTGATTGCTTATTGCTTCAACATCGGTGATGGTATTCGAAAAAGCAGTAATTGCCGTTTCGAGAGTGGTTACCTGAGGAGCTGTAACACCAAAAGGGGTAAAAGCCGCCGCATCTCTACGCATAAAAGCAATTTTTTCTTTCCCCTTGGTTACTAATGTAGCATCTGAAAATTTGTACAATCGAACTACTGATGGTTTTTTCATAATTAATATTTTTTAAGGTTAATACCTACGAATATAAATAATTACTTTACGATTACAACTACATATATTAAATTTAACAAGAAAAAGAAAATAAATAGTTTTGAACTCTCTTTTTGGTGTTAGAAAAAATCGCTAAGAATAGAATAATTCTTTTTTGGATATAAGATGAATGCAATAGGAGTACGGAAGTCTGTGTCCGGAACACGGAAAACCGCATCAATGACACGGAAGCTCGCAACAGACCTACGGAAGATTGCAACAGGGAGACGGAAGCTTGTGTCAGGCCTACGGAAGTCCGCATCAGGCCTGCGGAAGCATGTAACAGGGACACGGAAGCTCGTATCAGGGCATGCTTTTTTCTTCGGATTTCCTATTTTGCTGGGCGGAGCATAAAAAGGATTGAAATTAATAAAATTTACGTTTTGTAAGTTTGTGATTATTATTATCTATATTTGGGAAAAGGTATAAAAAGGTATTTGTCACAAAAAGCTACCCGAATTAGGGTCGACTATAGTGATTTTGTCAGACATATAAATGAGTTAGCAGTAATTCCCCCATATTCGCGCCCAAATTGACTCCTTCAGCTAACGGAAGAAAGTGAAAATTTAGGCAAATATTAAAATAGAAATAGTTGATTTTCATAACATTAAAAAAACGTTAGTTAGAATTTTAAAAAATGACAATGAATAAAAACATAATCAGTACAAAATCAAATTTAAAAAAGCGTTTTTTTGCAGGTTTATTTGATTATTCAATAATTTTCATCGTCACTTATTTAATTTTCGATATTTGGGGAGTAGCAAATTCCGAAGGCAATACTCATGTAACTGGCTTTCCCGCATTTTGTATTTTTTTGTTTTGGTGTATTTGGACTGTGGGATTAGAACAAATTTTTGGCGCGACTTTAGGAAATTCTATTTTTAACTTAAAACCAATTTCGACAAGAAAAAACCAATCAAAATTAACACTTGGACAATCAATAAAAAGACATCTTTTAGATTCAATTGATTTAAGTCCAATAGGAATAGGTGTTTTACTGATAAAGAACACCGAAAATAACCAAAGACTTGGCGATATTTGGGCAGAAACTATTGTAATTGATGAAACCGACCAAAATCAATCTGTCAAAAAATTTGACGATTCTCCCGTAACCGAAAATTATAATATTCAAAAGAAGAATATTGGAAATTATATCGTTAGAAGGGTTGCTTCAGCCCTTTTTGATTTTATCTTATTCGCAATCATTCTGAAAATTTTATTACCCTACATTGGAAATAAAATTGATGGAGAATATTATACAGATACATTTCCAACAATAATTGCATTCTTTCTTTATCTACTTATACAAGATCTGTTTTTCAAAAAAACCCTTGGTAAATTTATATTTAAACTTGAGCTTAAATTATTAGAAGACGAAAATAAAACTAAATCAAATAAATATTTTAGAATAATCGCCCGAAGAGTTTTTGATGTATTTGAAATTATCTGCCCATTTATCTACCTAATCTCGATATCGATAACAGACAAAAATCAAAAATTAGGAGATAAAATCACAAAAATTATTGTGACAGAAAGTAAAATAAAAACTACTGCTAACACACGCTACAATCAATTTGGGTATTAGGCTTAATTTGAAATTGGTTTTGTATTCGGATGATTTGGCAAATCCGAATAATGGGCTTTTTTAACCTGATCGCTCGGATATGTAAAAAAGTCTCTTATGTACCATAGCGCGGATTTGCAATCCGTGCCCACAAAGTATATCAATAAAGTGAGCGTTATAAAAATAACAATGATAAATACAAGTTGAACTTGATAATTGGGATAGGCACGGATTGCAAATCCGCGCTATCGGGTCAACAGAAATTTGAAATTTTGAGGAGCCAATTTGGCACCTCAACCCTGATCGCTAGGATATGTAAAAAAGTGTCTTATGTATGATAGCGCGGATTTGCAATCCGTGTCCCGCTCCGCGAAGTCTCATGACTTTGCGTTTTTTTAAAAGTTCTTGAAAATCGTAAATATGTCAAAAGTCTCCCGACTTTTTCCGTAAATGTCTTTAGAATAATATGCATTTCAAAATTTATAAAAAGCTACAAAGTAACAGTTCTATTATTTTGTAGTTTTTTTATTTTTATTTAAAGTGGGAGCGTTTCGATTTATAATAAAACGTTTTGAATTTATAAGATGTTCACGGAAAAAGTCGGGAGACTTTTATTAGATTTACATTTTACAAGAACATTTAAAAAAAGTACGAAGTCGTGAGACTTCGCAGAGCGGGGGAATTGAAGAAAATGCTGATTTTGGAAAAATTGCAAACCATAGTGGTGGTTGGCCAGGTTATGTAACTTTTATCGATAGACATATTACAAATGATAAAACAATAATAATACTTCAAAATCACAACAACGTTTCAATTCCTTCTAAAGCAATTAGAAGTATTCTATATAATAAACCATTGCCTGTGCAAAAAATCAGAAAAGAAATTATTATTACTACTGAAGAACTTCAAAAGTTTGTTGGGACTTATGCAGTTGAAAAAGATTTTGAAATCAAAATTTCATTAGATAAAGACCAACTTTTTTCACAATTGACAGGACAAAATGTGTTCCCGATATTTGTAGAAAGTGAAATGTTATTTTTCTACAAAGTAGTAGATGCACAAATTCAGTTTGAAAAGAACGAAAAAGGAGAAATTTCAAATTTGTTTTTATTACAGAATGGAAATAAGATAGAAGCAAAACGGACGAAATAAAAACTGCCCCGCTCCGCGAAGTCTCATGACTTTGCGTTTTTTTAAAAGTTCTTAAAAACCGTAAATCTAATAAAAGTCTCCCGACTTTTTCCGTAAATGTCTTTAGAATGATATGCGTTTCAAAAGTTATAAAAAGCTACAAAGTAACAGTTCTATTATTTTGTAGTTTTTTTATTTTTATTTAAAGTGGGAGCGTTTCGATTTATAATAAAACGTTTTGAATTTATAAGATGTTCACGGAAAAAGTCGGGAGACTTTTATTAGATTTACATTTTACAAGAACATTTAAAAAAAGTACGAAGTCGGGAGACTTCGCAGAGCGGGGGGAAAATTTTCTTTTGGTGGAAATATTTTTGCATTTTCAAAAGATACTTATTACAGAAATTATTTTGGGGAATGGAAAAAATATTCAGGAGGAGAACCATCAATAAATGTTTATGTAATGATAGAAAAATAAAAAACGACTGATAACAGCTATTACGGATTTAGACCCCTGATCGCTCGGATATGTAAAAAAGTCTCTTATGTACGATAGCGCGGATTTGCAATCCGTGCCCACAAAGTATATCAATAAAGTGAGCGTTATAAAAATAACAATGATAAATACAAGTTGAACTTGATAATTGGGATAGGTACGGATAACAAATCCGCGACAAAGTGGTTCATCTTTATTTTTTTAATATCTATTTATTGCGGTTAATTTACTATTTTCAAAGTGGTAATAGGTGTTCCCATAAATATAAGTCCAATAAACTCCATACTGGGTTTCAGAAGATATTGTATCGTCTGCATTACCTAAAATACTAACAAGATCAGAAATACTCATCCCTATCCTAATTGTTATTTTTGGTAGGTTTTTATAATATTTTGATTCTACTTTATAAACATTACAGTCAATTTCAACCTCCGCATAATCATCATGCATTTTAACAAGATCTAATTTAGCTCCGTATCCATAGTATCTAAAAAGGTTTCCATTACTGTCGTTAATTTCAGTATTATTTCCAACTGTTAGTTTTTCTTGTCCAATTGCAAAAATTGAAGTTAAAAAAAATATTCCAATAGCTAATTTCTTCATTTTTTCAAAAGATAGATTAATATAATACAAATATAACAAATATAAAAAAATTGTTATTTAGGTTTACCATAAACGAGTTGATTTTCGAACTCTGATCGTTCGGATATGTAAAAAAGTCTCTTATGTACGATAGCGCGGATTTGCAATCCGTGCCCACAAAGTATATCAATAAAGTGAGCGTTATAAAAATAACAATGATAAATACAAGTTGAACTTGATAATTGGGATAGGCACGGATTACTTCGTCAGTTCACTTCGTTCGTGTGTAAATCCGCTATCGGGTTTACTTCGTCAGTTCACTTCGTTCGTGTGCAAATCAGCACTATCTGTATAATGGCAAAAAAGCAAAATATAGCCTTTTAGCCCTGATCGCTCGGATATGTAAAAAAGTCTCTTATGTACGATAGCGCGGATTTGCAATCCGTGCCCACAAAGTATATCAATAAAGTGAGCGTTATAAAAATAACAATGATAAATACAAGTTGAACTTGATAATTGGGATAGGCACGGATTGCAAATCCGCTATCGGGTGTTAATGGAACTGAATTAAAATAATGATACAAGAATTTAAAATATTTAATAGAAGTGGTATTGTCATACCTGTAGATATAGAGTATCCAATGGATGTCTATAAGAACACTAATAATCCTGAAAATAGTATTTTTTTTGACGGATCAAGTAAAGGTGTCTCTTGGCTTTATAACGGGAATCGAATTATTATTAAAGATGATAATGTAGATATTTTTGCTTACCCTTCCATCGACCAAAATTATATTATAGCTATTTATCAGGGGTTGAACGGTGAATACAAACCTCCATGTAATGCTGTAGTATTTAATTTAGATGGTAGTATACATAAAATATTAGAGATACCTCCATTTGTTTCTGAACGGTTGCTTAAGCAAGTTGAAATAGAACAAGACACCAATCCTCCTATCAAATGGTTAAATAATATTCACACTCCTATGTTTAAAAGTTTTGGTTGGGATAAAGATAAAAACGGTAATTTATTCAATTACATTTCTTACCAGTACCTACAAGATTTCGGAGAAGGAAGGGAGCTTAACCCTATAACTGGAGAAATAGGGAGTTTAGTAGATGACTGGCATACATATTATTAATAAAATTAATCGCGATAGAGCGGATTTGCAATTTGTACCCCGATGGCGCGGATATACCCCCGATGGCGCGGATATCTCTCTACGTACGATAGCGCGGATTTGCAATCCGTGCCCACACAGTAAAGCAACAATCTAAAACAAATCCAACATTACAACATCCAAATCATTTTCTAAGCCTGCATAATTTCTTGCAGAACTAAAATAATAATCCTCGGGCAAGGTGACTACTTTATCTTTTACAGGATTGTTGTGGATATAATCAACCTTTTGTTTTATAAACCAATTGGTTTCTATTATTTCAGCGTGATATCCGTCTTGCCACCCGAGCCTGAAAGTGCGAATTGGCGAAGCATACTTTATAACTTTGATCTCTTTTAAGATGCGCACACGCTTTTTCAAAATAAGCCAAAAGCCACTCCCTGCGACTCTCTGGCTCTTCCATAATAGTTTGAATAATTTTCTTAGAGGTATATTTTTTAAAATCACGCATGACATCCGATAAAATAAAACCATTTGTGGCTTTGCACATTAAATGTATATGACTGTGCATAATGCAATACGCATAAATCTCAAGTCCTTTTTTCTCTTGACAATATTGCAAAGCATTAACAATATTGTACTTTTGGTTGAGTCTGGTAAAAACATCAACCCAACCTACAGTTGTTATGGTGATAAAATATGCCTGATCTGTTGTTGTTGCTTTATATTTTGTCGACATTCTTTTTTATTTAAAAATACAATAAAAGCTACAAATAAAACAATCTTATGGATTTAATTTGTTTCTTTTCATGTAGATTTGCTTTGTGGGCACGGATTACTTCGTCAGTTCACTTCGTTCGTGTGCAAATCCGCCTTTACTTTGTATTTAATATAACACTAAATTTATTCAAAGGAAAACAGAGGTGAACTATGCTATCCGCCAAGCTTGTGACTTATGTAGCGCATTAGTCCTCTGTCTTCTCCTTGAATCCCGTTGAATTGCTTCAAATAGAATGATAGACATCAAGGTCTAATAAAGGCTCTAAAGAAGTTCAACATTTTTGTTTATCCTAAATTCAAAGTTATGAAAAACTATTTATTTTATGTAGGCGTTGACATTTCAAAATCAAAATTGGATGTGGTTCTTTTAAAAAAAGAAGAACCTAATGTAACTAATCATTTCATTGTCGAAAACAATTTAAAAGGCGTTAAGGAAATTTTTAAAAACTTAATAAAACAGAAGATAGATTTAAGTGCTGTTTTATTTTGCTGTGAAAACACTGGGGTTTATACTTTCCCTTTAAGCAGCTGTCTATCTGAAAACAATCTTGATTTCTGGGTTGTGCCGGCCATTGAAATCAAACGATCTAAAGGGATCTCGAGAGGTAAAAATGACAAAGCAGATGCCAAAGACATTGCTTTGTACAGTATTCGAAATATTGACAAACTAAAACTGTCTACTTTACCAGAAACAGTAATTCAACAATTAAAATTGCTTTTCACTGAAAGAGAAAAAGTAATGAAATCATTTAAAATTTTTGAAGGGACAAAAGAGAATGCTGATTTTACACCAAAACAAGTTTATCAATCAATTAAAGGAATAAATAATAAAACAGTGAAGTTTTTAAAAGCAACATTAAAATCTATTGAGAAGGAAATGAAAGCAATAATATGTAATCATTTTGAATTGAAAAAACAATTTGAGTTGATTAAAAGTGTTCCTGGCATTGGAGATAAAACGGCTATCTATATGCTAATTGTTACAAGAGGCTTTACAGCATTTGATAATGCCAGAAAATTGGCTTGTTACGCTGGAACCGCACCTTTTGAACATACATCGGGTTCGAGTATAAAAGGACGAACCAAAGTCAATCATATGGCAGATAAAAAAATGAAATCAATATTACAAATGTGTGCTTTAACAGCGGTAAAACACGATCCGCAACTCAAAGAATATTATGAAAGAAAAAAAGGAGAAGGCAAAAATGCTATGTTAGTCTTAAACAATGTAAAATGCAAAATAATAGGACGTGTTTTCTCTGTAATTAACAGACAAACACCATATATAAATACATATAAATTTGCCTGTTAATATTTTAAAATTATTTGTTTTTTATCATAGAATGCGCTATCGTACTTAAGAGACTTTTTTACATATCCGAGCGATCGGGAATAAGGATACATATAAAAAATACGATTTAGACGAACCAATTAATTTTGAAGTACACCACATAATTCCTGTAAATGTTTTAGAAAATAATAAAGAATTTCAAGAATTATTACTATGGGCACAAAAAGAAGACAAAGTATTTGATTTTAACAGTATTGATAACGGAATACCTTTACAAAAGAAAAGTCTCAAGTTTGAAAAGACAGGACATGCAAATCACCCAGACTATGATAAAGTTATCGATAATAAAATTAAAGATATTATGAGTAATGATATTTTAGATGAAGGTGAAAAATTTGAAGAAGTACAGAAATTAATAAATAATACAAAACAAAAATTAGAGAAAGATGTATTATTAGGAAATAAAGATGTTAATCAAATATTAGATTTATAGATTATGAAATATTTTAAGATAAATCAAAAATTTTATAATGACAATGACAGAATTGTTAGTAGTGCTGAAGGTGAAAAAATACCTAATTCAAATTATTTCTTTAATAAATTGCGTAATGGGGAAGTAATTTCAAATATCCCGATTCTTGACTACTTTTATTTAAAAAGTTTCGATGAAGAGAAATACTGGGAATATGAATTAAATGATGTTCATAATTTTATTGGTGAAGGAAGTCAAATTAAAGGATGGCTAATATCTCGAAAGTTAAAAGATTTATTTGATACGTTTTATCTACCGAAACATTATTATTTTTATTTGAGTAAACTATTATATAAGGGAGAGAAACTAGATTATTATATTTTTCAATTTGCAGGAAAATTAATTTTCGAAGAAACTCTATTACAAATTGATTATACAAATACCATATTTTGGGATCCTATAAAAAAATTAGAAGTAATAGTTAATGATGAAAAAGAGTTTTTATCACGCTATAAAGAAATTTATAAGGAGAATGGAGGACTAGAGAATGGTATTCAAAATAAAAAACTAATTTTAAAAGAAGCTTTTGATTTTTTTTCAATGCAAACATTTATGAAAGATAATATTGTTTCCGAAAGACTTAAAAATTCGATAGAAAAAAATAAAATTAAAGGTTTCGAGTTTTTAGAATTAGATTATGAGGTAATTGTAAACATTTCTCTTTAAAAATTAAATTTTTACCAGGCTCCCCCGATGGCGCGGATATGTCTCTACGCACGATAGCGCGGATTTGCAATCCGTGCCCACAAAGTATATCAATAAAGTGAGCGTTATAAAAATAACAATGATAAATACAAGTTGAACTTGATAATTGGGATAGGCACGGATTACTTCGTCAGTTCACTTCGTTCGTGTGCAAATCCGCGCTATCGGGTTTACTTCGTCAGTTCACTTCGTTCGTGTGCAAATCCGCGCTATCGGGTTTACTTCGTCAGTTCACTTCGTTCGTGTGCAAATCCGCCTATCAGCATGCTGGCAAAAAAGCAAAATATAGCCTTTTAGCCCCGATTGAAGTGAAAATCCTTATGAGCCGGGGTTCGGCTTATAAGATTGTAACGGAAAGCGGGACGATGTTTGCCAAAAAAGCCAAATGTTTCTGCTCCAAATTAATAATCTAACCCAAGTTAAAAACACCCAATAAAAAAGGGCTTTCAAAAATATTGAAAGCCCTTTTTGGTATTACTAAAAAACTATTTTAAACCTTATGTTTTGGATTAAAACCGTCTACTAATTTTCGGTGTTTGTATTCGGCGGTCATTAATTCGCCATAATTTTCTTTTTTGTCTTTTCCTAAGCGCACTCTAATGCTGTCGAATATTGAATAAACAACGGGAACAACAATCAAAGTAAGCAAAAGAGAAGACATTAAACCTCCTATAACAACCCATGCCAAACCATTGTTCATTTCAGCTGCGGCTCCTTTGGCCAAAGCAATTGGAATCATACCAATTACCATCGCAATTGTCGTCATTAAGATTGGACGTAAACGGGCATGGTTGGCTTGAACAAGTGCATTGAATGTAGTTTCTCCCGCTTCTTTTCTATGATTGGCAAAGTCAACCAGTAAAATGGCATTCTTACACACTAAACCAATTAGCATAATGATCCCTAATATGGTAAAAATATTCAAAGAGTTGTTGGTCAATGCCAAAGCTAATAAAGCTCCGATGAATGATAATGGAATAGAAAATAAAACTACAAATGGAGTTACAAAGTCATCATACAAAGCTACCATTACAAGATATACCAAGATAATTGCAGCTAATAAAGCAATTCCTAAAGTTCCAAAACCTTCGGTTTGGTTTTCCATATCACCACCCCAAACATAATTTACACCTGCTGGTCTATCCATTTTGGAGAAAACAGTTTCCCATTCGGTAGCCACTGTACCCGATGGGCGTCCTACGGTCTGCGCTTCTATAGATACAGCTGTACTTTTGTCTCTTCGTTCTAACACACTTGGCCCTGAACTTTCGATAACATCGGCAAATTGGGTTAACTTGATTTGTTGTCCTGCACTGTTTATAAAAATTAAATCGTTTACATCTTTAGCATTCGAACGGTCGTATTCATTAAAACGAATGTTAATGTCGTACTCATATTCTCCTGCACGGAATTTACCATCTGTATTTCCGCTAAAAGCAGTTTGCATAGTCAACCCTACTGTTTGAAGAGTTAAACCTAAAGCGGCCATTTTATCACGGTTTACCACAACTTTTATCTCTGGATTTCCTGATTCTGAAGTTAATTTTACCTCTGACGATCCTGGAATTTTTTTCAATTCTGTAGCGGCTTTGCTTGCAAAAGACATAGCGTCTTCAAAATTTGGTCCCGTAACGGTTAACTTAATAGGGGCTTGATCGGCTCCCAATAGTCCCATAGGAACAGTTTTTACTTTAGCACCAACTAATACTTTTTCCAGTTCCCGTTTTATTTTTGCCGCAAAAATGAAGGAGTTGTCCTCACGTTTGGTTTTGTCTACCAATGAAACTAGAATTTCCGATTTGTATGCTGTAGATTGAGTTGCTCCCATACCTTCGCTGGTAAGTCCAACAGTGGTAATTAGATCCACAATATTTTTATTGCCTCGTAAAAATTCTTCTGCTTTTTGGGTCATAAAATTAGTTTGCTCTACCGATGCATCTTTTGGTAATTCTATTTGTACTAAGAATTCCCCTTTATCGGTTTTTGCAAAAAACTCTCCTCCAATGAAACCACCACCAACAAGTCCTATAGTGGACGCAAAGAAAAGCGCAACAACGATAGCCAAAGTACTTTTTTTATGTACTAGTGACCATTTTAATATGTCGGTTACTTTGTGAGTGAAAACATCTAAATAGGATTCGAATCCTAAAATTACTCTACCAAAAAAAGTTTTTTTGGTGATGTGTTCTAATTTTCCATAACGTGAAAATAACCAAGGCACAATGGTGAATGAAGCCAGTAAAGAGAACAGTGTTGCTATAATTACCGTTACGCAGAATTGTGTAATAATATTAGAAACAAGTCCTGTACTCATCGCAATAGGAAGGAAAACTACGATAATTACCAGTGTAATTGCCATTACGGTAAAACCAATCTCGGCGGCTCCATCATAAGCGGCACGTACTTTGTTTTTTCCCATTTCCATGTGACGGTGAATGTTTTCCAATACTACAATCGCATCATCCACAAGGATACCGACCACTAATGAAAGTCCTAACAAACTCATCAAGTTTAGTGTGTACCCCATCAAATAAATACCGATGAAAGTGGCTACCAGTGAGGCTGGAATTGAAACCATTACAATAATTGCATTACGGATACTGTGCAAGAAGAACAACATTACAAATGCTACCAAAACGATGGCAATAAATAAATCATGCATTACGGAATCGGCAGCTGTTAAAGTAAATTCGCTACTATCATTGGCTACATCTAATTTTAAATTCGATTTAGCATAATCTTTCTCGATTTGGGCAATGGCTTTTTTTACTTTTGCACTTACCGCAACAGCATTGGCATCTGATTGTTTGATGACTTGAAGGATGATGGAACTTTTTTGATTAACTCTCGAAATTTTCTCTACATCTTTCTGCGCATCTTGGACATCCGCTATATCTCCTAATCGAATTTGAATACCATTGTTGGAAGAAATAACCAGATTACGCATTTCTTCAACTGATTTGTATTTTCCGGACAAACGAATTTGTGTTTTGTTTTCTCTAGTTTTAATGTTCCCTGTTGGAAAATCAAGGTTAGAGCCAAGAACCGCTTGTTGCACTTGTGGAATTGAAAGTCCGTATCCTTGCATTTTTTTAGAATCCAAACTTACTTTGATTTCTCTTTCTTGTCCACCCACAAGGTTTACTTGCGCTACACCTGGTACACGAGATACTATTGGTTGGATTTTTTTGTCCAATAAATCATAAAAGGCAATTTCATCCATTTCTCCTGTGGCACCAATTGTCATAATAGGCAAATCACTTAGCGAGAATTTGCTCAAAGAGGGTGGATCTACATCATCTGGTAGGTCTTTCAGGACGGCATTGATTTTTCGTTGTGCATCATTTAATGCATAATCTGCATCGGCTTCGGTGGTGAGAGTAATCATAACCACCGAAAGACTTTCATACGATTTGGATTCTATTTTCTTGATGTTTTCCATCGTAGAAATCGCGTCTTCCAGTTTTTTGGTTACTGTGTTTTCAACTTCACCAGGAGAAGCTCCAGGGTAAACAGTAGAAACTGTAACTACATTTACTTCAAATTTTGGAATTAATTCGTAGCTTAATTGTTTGTAACTGAACAGACCACCCAATAGTAAAATGGTAAATAATACTATGATAATTGATGGTCGTTTTATTGATATATCGACTATTTTCATTTGTTTTCTTTAAGGAAATTATTTAACGATACTTACTTTGGTATTGTCGCTCAAATTGATTTGTCCGCTTGTAACGACTACATCGCCATCATTCAGTCCATCTAATATTTCAACTTTGTCTCCAAAGATTCTTCCAGCTACTATTTTTTTCAAAGTAGCTATATTGTTATTTACCACAAATACTTCGTTGCTGCTAACACTTCCTACGAATGCTGTTCTTGGTATCGTTTTAACTTCGGTATTTTTTGAAGTAACACTTTCAAAAGTGGCAGTTCCGTACATTCCTGCTTTAATTTCGTTATTTGGATTGTTTGTTACTTCAATTTCAATAGGGAAATTCAAAGTTTCATTGGCTTTTGAAGCTATAAAAGTGATTTTTCCTGTAAACGATTTATCTGGAAACACACTTGCATTAATAGCAACATTGTTTCCCAGTTTCAAGTTGGCTACTTGGCTTTCGTTAACGGTTACTTTTAATTTTAATTTAGAAACATTCACTATGTCAAATAATGCAGTGGCAGGCATTCCTGTCAAAATAGAGCCTGGTTCAACATATTTTTTGTTGATATATCCTTTAATTGGAGCTTTTACTTTTGTGTCTCCAACGTTTATATTGGCTTGTTTCAAGTTTGATTCGGCATTGGTCAAGGCTAATTTGGACTGATCCAATTGTTGTTTGGTCACTCCACCAGATTTAAATGCATTTTCATATCTTGCATAATCTGCTTTAGAATTGTCATAAGCTGCTTTAGCGGTTTGAGCATTAACATTTATAACATCGCTTCTAACGATTAGTAGTGTTTGTCCAACATTTACATAATCCCCTTCTTTAACTAAAACACTGATTACTTTTCCAGATTTTTCAGCTGAAAAAGTCAATTCTTGAATAGGTTCAAAATTACCGTTAGTTTTGAAAGCATCATCTAATTTTCCAGTAACAACTGTAGCTACTCTTACTGCAACCGAACTGTTTTTTTCGGCAACAATGGCGGTGTCTTCAGCATTTTTTTTCTTATTATTGAATAATGTGAATGCAGTGGCACCTATCAATACAGCTGCAAGTATAATGTAAATTGTTTTTTTCATTTTGAGTTATTTAGTTTAATAAATTTTTTAATTCGCCTTTGGATTTGATTAATGAAATTTCTGCAATTTTATATCCTAAAACTGCTCTAGTATAATTGTTTTGTGCTTCAAGTGATGCATTTTCAGCGTCTAATAAATCGGTTAATGAAGCTAAACCTTGCAAGTAATTGTTTTTGGTGTTTTTTAGAATATCACCTGCCAAGCGCATATTTTCTTTTTGATTCTTGATTGTTGTCAAGTTGTTTTCAATTTGTGCTTTGGCATTTCGGTACTCTAAATCAAGTGAAAGTTGAGTGTCTTTTATCCCTTCTTGAAGTGATTTAATGTTTATATCCGCTTGTCTTACTCTGGCACGAGTTCCAAAACCAGTGAATATAGGTACTCTCAAATTCAATCCGATAGCAGAATAATCCGACCAATAAACGCCATCCGCAGGTTTTGCAAAAAACGGCATTTCTGGACCTTGGCCTAAATAATTATATCCTGCCACTAATGAAAGTGTTGGGTAATATTCCGCTTTAATGGCTGTTTTTTGAAACTCCAATAATTCTTCTTGTTTTTTCAAAAGTAAATATTCAGTTCTGTTTGTAGTGTTTGGGGCTTCTGTTATAACTTGTGGCGTTACTTCAAATTCTGTTTTTGGTATCTCAATTTTGGTTTCAATAGGCATTCCCATATAAAACTTCAAAGCATTTTCTTGTAATTCAATTTGATTTTTGATTTGTAAACGTTCTGTATCAATGTTTGACATTTTTACGATAATTCGATCTAAATCTATTTTTTTAGCCAATCCATTGTCAAATTGTCCTTTTACAATGTCACGTACTTTAGTTGTGTTTACATAATTGCTATCCAATAACATCAATTTTTCACGTTGTACATATACAGAATAGTAACTGTTTGCAACTCTTTCGATAACTTGTTCTTCCGTTAATTGATTGTTTATTTGATAGAATTCCCGAGTGGAATTAGCGGCTCTCAAACCTGTAAAAACCGATTGGTCAAATATTGCTTGACTCAAGGAAACTCCAGCTCCTGAAGTCCATTTTTGTCCAAAAGCAACTTGAACTGATTGTCCTGGTTGGCCAAACATGGCGCCATCTAGTACATTTGTTTGAAGAACCGGATTGTATGTTAAACTTCCATTTACCGCTATTTGTGGCAAAGCTCTTGATCGTACTTCTTGGATTTTATATTCGCTATTTTCAACTTCTAGTTTTGCTTTTTTTGCATCAGCTTTATTTTCCAAAGCATAAGTAAGGGCATCTTTTAAAGTTAGAGACTTTGTTGCTGTAGTGCTTACCTCTTGGGATTGTGCAGTGAGAGCAAAGGTTAAAAATGTTAATAAAAGTATTCTTTTCATAGTAAAGTTGGATTTTGTAATTGTTTTTCTAGTTCTGCTATTCCACTAAGCGTTGCCATTGCTCTTGTGTGGTATTCTAATGCTTCTAATTCTAATTTTTGTGATTCTTTTTCCGTACTTGCCATTCCGTGAATGCTGAATATAAGGTTGTAATAAAATCCTACGTAGATATCGATATCCAAATTTTCTCGGTACAAACCCTGTTGAATTCCTTTTACTATATTTTGTCTAAAGACCGTGTTGCATTCGTTTATTTCTCTTGACATTACGGTGTTATAAATCTCTGGATAATGTTTTTTCAATTGATATGCTGGGGAGTTTTCGCCAGATTTAAACATCTCTTTGAACATTTTTTTGATTTCAAAATTTTCTTTGATGGCATTGTAATTTTTTGCTGCGATAGTATTAATGCTTTCATGAATGGTTTGATGAACCATCTCTGTACTTTCTTCGATTAGGATTTCCTTGTTGCAGAAAAATTTGTAAATCGTTTTTTTAGAAATACACATTTCATTTGCAATATCGTCCATCGTAACACTTTTGAAACCTAGTTTTAAGAAGAGTTCCGCCGCTTTTGATATAATTTTTTCTTTCATTTTATGGGTAACTTATTTGTAATTAAATAATACAGTAAAAGTTAGTTGGTAAATGAGGTTTTGATTTTTGTAATGTTTAATACGAGTTGGTAATTATTAATGAGTAAATTCTAAGTTAGCAATGAGTTTAATGTCCCTGCCTATTGGGTAACCTCCATTGTGGGAAAGTATATTGTAATTCAGTCCAAAATCTTTGCGATTGATGTTTCCAGTAACCTCAAAAGAAGCTTTTTGAACACCGTTGTAATTGTTGAATCCAATAAATTCGGTATCCAATTCGACAACTTTGGTAATGTTCTTGATTGTTAAAAAGCCTTTCAAGAAATTGATGTTTTTATTTATCTTTTGAAAAGAGGTCGATTTGAATTGTATCAATGGAGTTTCATCTTCTTCAAACAAATCGATGAATTTTGGTTCTTTATTTTTTTGAATCGAATTCACTTTTTTGTCGTGTACATTTAATGAAAATTCAATCGAAGCATCTTCTACTTCATCGTTTTCTATGGCTACGTGGCCTTTGAAATTGGTTTTGTTACCAGGCATATAACCTATAAGTGAATGTCTAGATTTTATTAATACGTCTGATTGGTTTGAGTCAATGGCCCATTCATTTTCCATGGTAGTTATTTTTAGTAATGTTATTGCCTAATCTTTTGTTTTGAAATTTTTGTTAAAGGAAAAATCATCAGGAAACTTTAAACACTAATAAAGTTTCTTTTGTTTTTGATGACGCAAATATAAGAAGGAAACTTTAAAAACCAATAAAGTTTCCAATGTATTTTTCAATGAATATTATAAGGAAAAACTATAGTTGCTTTTTTACAGTAATTTACAATCCAATAATTCATATTTGAATTGTATCTTTGGATCTTTATATTCGAATAAAAAGACTTCAAAAAAATAAATTAGTCCTTATTTTATGCACGCTATTCATCAGTATCAAGAATTTTTCATTAGCTATTTAGAAAATCAGAAAATCAGTAAAGAACCAAAGAATCTTTATGAGCCAATAGATTATATATTGCAATTAGGCGGTAAACGGATGCGTCCTGTTTTGACTTTAATGACCGCTGAGGTTTTTAATGTAGATTATAAAGAAGCACTTCCTGCTGCTATGGCGGTCGAAGTTTTTCATAATTTCTCATTGGTGCATGATGATATCATGGATGATGCTCCGTTACGAAGAGGTTCATCAACGGTGCATGAAAAATGGGATATCAACACGGGAATCCTTTCGGGTGATGCCATGTTGATTTTGGCTTACCAATATTTTGAACAATACGAGCCAAGTGTTTTTAGGGATTTGGCTAAATTGTTTAGCAAAACAGCTCTTGAAGTTTGTGAAGGTCAACAATGGGATGTCGATTTTGAAACTCGTAAAGACGTTACTATTCCAGAATATCTCAAAATGATTGAGTACAAAACAGCCGTATTGGTTGCTGCAGCAATGAAAATGGGGGCTATTATAGCGAATGCTTCTGAAGAAAATGCTACTTTAATTTATAATTTTGGGTTGCATTTAGGTTTGGCTTTTCAATTGCAAGATGATTATTTAGATGCTTTTGGGGATCCCGAAACATTTGGAAAACAAGTGGGCGGCGATATTATTGAAAACAAAAAAACCTATTTGTATTTGAAAGCAATTGAATTTTCGGATGCTAGACAGGCTCAGCAATTGAATGATTTGTTTGCTACTCATTCTGAAGATAATGACTCAAAAATAAAGGAGGTTAAGTCTATTTTTAATCAATCAGGTGCATCTGCCGCTACGCAAGATGCTATTAAAGAGTACACTTTTCAAGCATTTGAAACTTTAGATAAAATGGATATTGCACTTTCTAAAAAAGAAATGCTGAGAGCTTTTGGTGAAAACCTGATGGGAAGGAAGGTGTGATAATATCAATAACAAAATTCAATTGCAATATGAATCTTGAAAGTTTAAATTTGAATTGAATTTTTTTGTTGCCAATGTAATTAGAATGTTTATTCGTGAAATTTTACTGTTTGTCACTAATTGAGTTTTGCCATTGCCATTGAATTTTGAAATTAAAATTATGTTTATAGCACCTTTAAATACCGATTTGTTACTTCAGGAAGCAGAAAGTGAAACACTTTATATCAATTTGATTGTTCAATTGAATAAGGATTTTAATCTGGCTAATGAAGCTGTTGATTTTCCATTGAGTCTTTCTCCAGATGAGCTGAAATCCCAATTGCACGAAAAAATATATAGACTGATTCAGTATAAGTTTGCCGAATATCTCAATTTGTTATACATAATTGATGTTTCCGAAGAGGAAATTAAAAAACTGGACGGTTCCGATTTAGTAATTCTAGCCGAACAAGTTTCTTTTTTAATTTTAAAAAGAGAATGGCAAAAGGTGTGGTTTCGGAATAGATATAAGTAAAGTTTCTAAGTTTTTAAGAATCTGAGATACTAAGCGTTTTGAGAAAACTTTTATCTTAGATTCTTAAAAATTGAGCAACTTTTAAATCAAAAATAAGCCCTCACAAAAGGCATCAAAGGATCACTATAAACATTGTCATTTTCTTTATACAATACATTGTAAGCGAGTCCAATGGTTACATTTCCTGTACGATAACCCGCTCCAAGAAACAAAGCAGTATTCCAAAATTGGTCTGTATAGCCATTTTGTCCATAAAAAGCTTCGTAATGATTAGTAACATAGGATTCATTTAAATTTATGGAGAACTGAATTTCGGGTATTGGATTTATAAAGGTGAGTATGCTTGCACCATATATTCCTGAATTATAATTGTTTTTGGAAGATACATAGCTTGCTTGTAGGCCTAAACCAGTAGCCAAATAGGGATTTATATTATAAATAGCACTCGGAGCAACCGAAATTTCAGTGTAACCGCTTCCAATACTCAATCCTAAACCACCACCAAATTGAACATTTTGCCAAAACGGACTTCTAGACTGTGGTATTTGTTGGTATTGAGCTATTACGTTTTCGCAAAAGCATAAGACAATGAATAAAAAAATTGACTTTAAATAATAAGGAGAGGCGTTTTTTTTCATGTTAGTGGCTTTTATTTAACATATTTTTACGTAAAAGTACGTAAAAAATCGATTTAAATAAATTGCTTTATTGTATTTTTGCCAAACTATTTAACAAAAAGTATATTCAATAACATTATGGATAGGTTTTCATTTTTAAACGCAGCACATTCCGAATTTTTTGCTCAATTATACGATCAATATCTAGAAAATCCAGATAGCGTAGAACCAAGTTGGAGAAGTTTTTTTCAAGGATTTGACTTTGGTATGACTACCTATAATGAGGAAAATCAAGTTGCTTATACACCAACTGTGGCACCAACTAGCACAGTTTCAAGTGCAATCGAATGCACACCAATTTCAGATAAACTTCAAAAAGAATTTAAGGTTATTAAATTAATCGAAGGCTATCGCAGTCGTGGTCATTTGTTTACAAAGACCAATCCTGTAAGGGATAGAAGGGTATATTTGCCTTCACTTGACTTAGAAAATTTTGGGCTTTCAGCTTCGGATTTGAATACCGTTTTTGATGCAGCCAAAGTAATAGGTGTGCAACCTTGTACGCTTAAAGAAATTATAGGGCATTTAGATACCATCTATTGTCAGCATATTGGAATTGAATATATCTACATTCGTAAACCAGAAATGGTAGAATGGATTCAAAAGAAATTAAGAATAAATGACAATCAGCCTAACTTTACATCTGAAGAAAAAAAAGCCATTCTATATAAATTAAATCAAGCTGTTTCTTTCGAAAACTTTTTGCATACTAAATATGTAGGGCAAAAACGTTTTTCACTAGAAGGTGGAGAATCTATAATTCCAGCTCTTGACGCTTTAATCGAGAAAGCAGCCGATAAAGGAGTAGAGCAATTTGTAATGGGAATGGCACACCGTGGTCGTTTGAATGTATTGGCGAATATTTTTGGTAAATCAACCCAAGATATTTTTGGAGAATTTGATGGTAAAGATTACGATCAGGAATATTTTGATGGAGATGTAAAATACCATTTAGGTCTTACTGCAGATAAAGTAACAAGATCGGGTAAAAAAATCAATATTAATTTAGCGCCAAATCCTTCTCATCTTGAAACAGTAGGTGCCGTTATTGAAGGAATTACCAGAGCCAAACAAGACCGTTATTATCCAGATGATTTTTCTAAAGTATTACCTATTGCTGTTCACGGAGATGCTGCAATTGCTGGGCAAGGTATATTGTATGAAATCATTCAAATGGCTCAATTAGATGGGTACAAAACAGGAGGAACTATTCATATTGTGATTAATAATCAAGTTGGTTTTACGACTAATTATCTGGATGCCCGTTCTTCAACTTATTGTACGGATGTGGCCAAAGTAACTTTGTCCCCTGTATTACACGTAAATTCAGATAATGCTGAAGCTGTTGTACATGCCATGGCATTTGCATTGGATTTTAGAATGGAATTTGGTCGTGACGTATTTATTGATTTGTTAGGATATAGAAAATACGGTCATAACGAAGGCGATGAACCTCGTTTTACACAACCAGTTTTGTATAAAATAATTTCAAAACATCAAAATCCGCGTGATATTTATGCCGAAAAATTATTGGCAGAACGTGTTATAGATGCTTCTTATGTCAATGCATTAGAAAAAGAATACAAAACAGATCTGGAAGAAAATCTTGAGGCATCTCGTAAAAAAGATTTGACTATTATAACTCCATTTATGAAAAATGAATGGAGTGGATTTAAACAAGTTACCGATAAAAAAATGCTTGAAAAAGTAGACACTTCTTATCCAAAAGAAGAGTTGACTAAAATAGCAGATGTAATTTGCAACTTGCCAACCGATAAAAAGTTTATCAATAAAATCCAAAAACTAATCAACGACAGAAAAACAATGTTTTTCGAAACCAATAAGTTAGATTGGGCTATGGCTGAGCATTTGGCTTATGGATCTTTGTTGAAAGAAGGGTACGATGTTCGTATCTCGGGACAAGACGTAGAGCGTGGTACTTTTTCACACCGTCACGCCGTTGTCAAAGTAGAGGATTCTGAAGAAGAAGTTACTTTATTGAGCAATCTAGAAGGGGCAACAGGTAAGTTTCACATCTTCAATTCCCTATTGTCAGAATATGGTGTTTTAGGATTTGATTATGGATATGCTTTGGCAAGCCCAAAAACGTTGACTATTTGGGAAGCACAATTTGGGGATTTCAGTAATGGAGCACAGATTATGCTGGATCAATATATTTCTTGTGGTGAAGACAAATGGAACAATCAAAACGGAATCGTATTGTTATTGCCACACGGTTATGAAGGGCAAGGGGCAGAGCACTCTTCAGCAAGAATGGAACGTTATTTGCAACTTTGTGCCAGACAAAATATGTATGTTGCCGATTGTACAACACCTGCCAATTTTTACCATTTGTTGAGAAGACAAATGAAAACCAATTTCCGTAAACCTCTTATTGTATTTACACCAAAGAGTTTATTGCGTGATCCAAGAGTAGTTTCTCCGGTAGAAGATTTTGCCAACGGAAGTTTCCAAGAAACGTTTGATGATGTGACCGTAAATAAAGCGGATGTGAAAAGTCTAGTTTTCTGTACGGGTAAATTCTATTATGATATTACCGCTGAACGCGAGAAAAATGGTCGTACTGATGTGGCTGTTGTTCGTATCGAACAGTTGTTTCCATTACCAGTGGAGCAATTAAAAGCTATTATCGCGCAATATCCAAATGCAGATGATTATGTTTGGGCGCAAGAAGAACCGAAAAACATGGGGGCTTATAGTTATATGTTGATGAATTTTGATTTGGTAAAATGGAGATTAGCATCGCTAAAAGCTTATGCTGCACCAGCTGCAGGAAGTTATACCAGAGCAAAACGTCGTCAGGCAGATGCAATCAGAATGGTATTTGATAAAAATTTATTTAGATAAAAAGAATTGTTTCAGGTTTAAAGTTTCAGGTTTAACAAAACTTGCAACTTTAAACGATTTAAACTTTAAACAAAAATTGTATGATTTTAGAAATGAAAGTCCCATCACCAGGGGAATCAATCAAAGAAGTAGAAATTGCAACTTGGTTAGTAAAGGATGGAGATTATGTAGAAAAAGACCAAGCAATTGCAGAGGTTGATTCAGATAAAGCAACTCTTGAATTGCCAGCAGAAGTTAGCGGTATTATCACGCTAAAAGCAGAAGAAGGAGATACGGTTGCTGTTGGAGCAGTAGTTTGTCTTATCGATACTGATGGAGCCCCCTCCGCCCCCAAAGGGGGAACTACTGTAGAAACTGTTGAGAAAGTAGTTGAAGTAAAAAAAGAAGAAATTAAAGCAATACCAGTTGTAGCTCAAGCTCCCCATTCGGGGGCTGGGGGGCTAGGACATCCTTCTCCTGCAGCAAGAAAAATATTAGACGAAAAAAACATAGCTCCAGAAACTATTGTTGGGACTGGAAAAGCTGGTAGAATTACAAAGGACGATGCTGTAAATGCTGTGCCATCTATGGGAACACCTACTGGAGGTTCTCGTGGTACAGAAAGAACGAAGTTGTCTATGTTGCGTCGTAAAGTTGCCGAAAGATTAGTGGCTGCGAAAAACGAAACAGCGATGCTGACTACTTTCAATGAAGTAAACATGACGCCAATCAACACGTTGCGTAATGAATACAAAGATGCATTCAAAGCAAAACATGGAGGAATTGGTTTAGGCTATATGTCATTTTTCACTAAAGCGGTTACAAGAGCATTACAATTATATCCAGATGTAAACTCTATGATGGACGGTGATTATAAAATTGCTTTCGATTTTTGCGATATTTCCATTGCGGTTTCTGGACCAAAAGGATTAATGGTACCTGTAGTACGTAATGCTGAAAACTTGACTTTCCGTGGAATTGAAGCGGATATCAAACGTTTGGCTATCAAAGCACGTGACGGACAAATCACAGTTGATGACATGACAGGAGGAACATTCACCATTACAAACGGTGGTGTTTTTGGATCTATGTTGTCTACACCAATTATAAACCCACCTCAATCTGGAATCCTTGGAATGCACAACATTATCGAGCGCCCTATTGCAGTAAACGGTAAAGTGGAAATTCACCCAATGATGTATGTGGCACTTTCTTATGACCACAGAATTATTGATGGTCGTGAGTCTGTTGGTTTCTTGGTAGCGGTTAAAGAAGCTCTAGAAAACCCACTAGAATTGCTTTGTGACAACAATCCTAAAAAAGCATTTGAGTTGTAGAACTCAGATGGCAAAATTTAGAATTTAGATTTCAGTCCCGATACTTATAAGAAGTTTTCAGGATAAAAATAAAAAAACCCGACTTGTGTTAAATAGACTGAACCCAAAAGTTTGGACAAATTTATAATTAATTTTGATAATGATGAGCTCGATATTGTATCGGGCTCATTTTGTTTAAATTAGACTTGATTCTGTCATTATTGTAATAGTTTATATATTCTTTGATTTCCATTTTTAATTGCTTTATTGAGGTGTATTTTTTTAGATAAAACAATTCTGATTTTAATATTCCGAAGAAGTTTTCAATAATGGCATTATCTAAACAATTTCCTTTTCTAGACATACTTTGTATTATACCTTTTTCTTTCAACTGATTTTGATATTTTTTCATTTGATATTGCCAGCCTTGATCTGAATGCAGAATTAGGTTTGTATTATTTGGTATTTTCTTAAAAGCTTTATTTAGCATCAATACAACTTGATTAAATACTGGTCGTTCTGTGAGTTCATAGCTAATTATTTCTTGATTAAATAAATCAATAATCGGCGATAAATACAATTTTTGACCAGAGACATTAAATTCAGTTATATCAGTTGCCCATTTTTGATTTGGTGCGGTTGCCTTAAATTTTCTGGCTAGAATATTTGGTGCAATTTTACCCTGTTCTCCTTTGTATGATTTGTATTTTTTGACTCTAATTAAACTTTTTAAGCCTAATAGTTTCATTAATCTTAAAACCGTTTTATGGTTTATAACCATTCCTTTATTGTTTAATTCATCTGTAATTCTCCTGTATCCATAACGACCTTTATGTTTGTGATAAATGGACTTTATTAACTCTTTTATTACTTGATATTTATCGACTGATTTAACCTTTTTTTGATGATAATAAAAATTGCTGCGTGCCATATTGGTTTGCTTTAAAAGTAAATCCAAATCAAACTTATACCTTAATTCCATTATGGCTTGCGCTTTCTGGCTTTCTCTTCTGCTTGAATTAAGGCTTGCAACTTTTTTAGCAATTCGTTCTCACAACGCAATGCTTCATTCTCTAATAGAAGTTCTTCTTCTCTGGTTAAGGGTTTGTCTGTTTTTCGCTTTTTTCTTTTATTGGTGTCCATAAATGTTGGTCTGCCTCTAGTTTTTGGTTGTAAGCCTACTAAACCAAAAGTAGTGAAATCCTTCTTCCATTTAACAATAATACTAGTGTCAGGTATATTAAACTTAACACTGGCGGCTCTCAAAGACAATGAGTTGTTATTAATTGCTTTTAATACTTTCAATTTAAAAGCAACCGAATAACTTTGGTTTTTTCTTGGCAGCAAACCAATACTGCCATATTGCTTATAAAATCGAACCCATTTACGAATGTTAGACTCATTTAGACCTTTTTGATTAGAAACATAATTGCATGAATAATGTTTTTCTAATACTAATTTTACGCATTCAAGTTTAAATGCAGCATCATATCTGACTTTTCTTTCCATAAAAATACCCCCAAATAGTGTCTAACTTTTTGGGGGCAGTCTAAAACGAGTCGGGTTTTTTGTTGAAATATAATGGTTTATTCTTTTATTAGCTTGACTATTTTTTCTGTTCCTTCTGCTTTTACTTTTAGAAAATAAATACCCTTAGATAAATTGGATAAATCAATTTCGGAATGTAAATTATTTATTTTTTTAACCAAAAGGATTTCTCCTTTTATGGAGATTAGACTAACTTCATCAATAATAGAAGTATTCGAAACTGTTAAAACATTTTTTATCGGATTTGGATAATATGTAAAATCTTTAATCGAAAAATCGTTCGTTCCTAAAGTCGCTGATTTTACTGTTACCGCCAATCTTTCTGTGCTTTCAATACCGTTTATGGTTTGAGAAGCATAGTAGGTAGTTCCATCTACAATCACAGTTGATAATGGTAAAGGAACTTCACTTGTTTTACTTGTTTTTCCAGTCAAAGGATTCTGATTGATGTACCATTTAATATTTTGACCATCAATGATAAGATCTGCCAGAGTTTGTCCAGGCTTAAACTCTAAAGTAAATTTGATTTGGCCATTTATTAAAGGAGCTGGAGGATCAACTACGGCATTCATCGTGATATAACAACCATTCACATCTGAAGTAAGTACAACGTATGAGTCTGGAGTTAATCCTGAGAAAATATTGTTCGTTGAAAATTTATCTAAATTAGGAGATATTGCATAGCTGTAATTACCAGCTCCGCCCGTTGCATTGACCGTAATAGTTTGATTTATTACCGTCGTCACAGTCATTAATGCAGAAACAGGTTCTGAGATACTAACTTGATTCGTTGCGAGGCAACCATTGGCGTCCTTCACAGTGATATTATGTGTACCAGCATACAAATTAGTAAAAGTTATATTGCTATTGCCATTTATAAAAGGACCGTTGTCTAGAGAATAAGTATATGGAGCGAGTCCAGTAGTTACATTAGCAGTTATGGAGCCGCTGGCATCACCTTTACAGCTTATATTAGTAGTTGCTACATTAATTACGGGAACACTCCCTTGTGTAATCATTGCAACAATTGAAAATGTTGTATTTTGATAATCACGAACTTTTACAGTATAAGTTCCCGGTTTGAAACTTGAGTATACATTTGAATTCGTATAAGTTGTGCCGTTGTCATATGAATAGTAGTAGGGTTGAAAGCCTCCCGAAGCATTAACGGTTATGGTTCCGGGAACATTACATTTTATAGAATCAACTTGTACAGTGGCAGAAAGGGCCGGTGCTTGCACAACTTCAACGCTCCAGTGTATATATCCACAACCATTAACATCCGTTACTTGTGCAGAGTAACGTCCAATTGGTAATCTGGTAAAAATTCCATCTTTTTGTGGACCGGCAACTACGATTCCGTTATTGTTTTGTAAATAATAGTTATAAGGTGCAGTTCCTCCATTTGCATTCACAATTATTCCTTGATCATTAATTAATATTGCTGTAGCTGATAGATTTTCTGCTGGTTCTGTTAAAGCAATTGTTGTTGTAGCAGTACAGCCATTAGTGTCTTTTACAGTAATGTTGAAAGTGCCAACACGTAAATTAGTAAAGGTATAAATGGTATTAAAAGTAATTCCATCTAAGGAATATATATAGGGTGCCTGTCCACCAGTTGCTATAGCTGTTATTGAACCTGTATTGTCGCCTTTGCAAAGTACATCCTTTTTCGTAGTTGTTGCATTTAATGGTGTTAAAGGTGAAATAACAGTGGTATTTTGATTGATACAACTATTAACATCTTTTACATAAAGGGTGTGCGTTCCCGCAACTAAATTATCGAAAACATTACTCTGAGCGAATGTGATTCCATCTTTTGAATAGGTATATGGAGAAGTTCCTCCTGTTGCAGTAACTGTAACTGAAGCATTGCTTAGACAATCTATAGTTTTTGTTATGGCTGTTGTAGCAGATAAAGGAACTGGTTCTACTACTGTTGCAATTATAGATGATATACAGTTACTAGCATCTTTTACAGTTATGTTGTAAGTTCCTGGGACTAAATTTTTAAACACATTGCTAGAAACAAAAGTTACTCCATTGTCAATGGAATAGTAGAATGGTGCTTTTCCTCCCGAAGTATTTATGGTGATTATACCATCGCTGTTTCCATTACAAGTTACATTTAGAGCTGTAGATGATATACTTAGTGGTAGTGTAGGATTTATAGTTATAGAATTTGAGCTATTGATACAACCATTATAGTCTTTTACATAAGTGCTATATGTTCCCGCAACTAAATTGTCAAATACGTTATTCTGAACGAATGTGATTCCATCTTTTGAATAGGTGTATGGAGCAGTTCCTCCAGTTGCAGTAACAGTAACAGTAGCATTGCTAATACAATCTATGGTTTTTGTTAAGGCTGCTGTCGTAGATAAAAGATTAGGTTCTACTACTGTTGCAATCATAGATGATATACAGTTACTAGCATCTTTTACAGTTATGTTGTAAGTTCCAGGGACTAAATTTTTAAACACATGGCTAGAAACAAAAGTTACTCCATTGTCAATGGAATAGTAGAATGGTGCTTTCCCTCCCGAAGTATTTATGGTGATTATACCATCGCCATTTCCATTACAAGTTACATTTAGAGCTGTAGATGATATGCTTAGTGGAGGTAGAGGACTTATAGTTATAGAATTTGAGCTATTGATACAACCATTATAGTCTTTTACATAAGTACTGTACGTTCCCGCAACTAAATTATCAAATACGTTACTCTGAACGAATGTGATTCCATCTTTTGAATAGGTATATGGAGCAGTTCCTCCAGTTGCAGTAACTGTAATTGTAGCATTGCTTATACAATCTATAGGTTTTGTTATGGCTGCCGACATTTGTAGCAAATTAGGCTCGGTTACTGAAGCGCTTGTTGAGTTTATGCAAGCACTAGCATCTTTAACATAAACAGTATAGTTGCCTGCTGCTAAATTTGTAAATGTATTACTAGGGAAATAATTCGCTCCATTGTCTATGGAATAGTTGAAAGGTTCTTTTCCTCCTGTAGCGTTTATGTTTATTGCACCATTTTTACTGCCTTTGCAAGTTGCGTTTATGACTGTTGCTTTGGGTGTGTCTAGAGGTATTGTCGATGAGGGTTCTATAGTCCAAGAACCATGAGTAATACAACCAATTGCGTCTATTATTTCAATATTATATGTTCCAGCAACTAAGTTTGGAATGATAAGAGTGCTGACAGGGCCGTAAATCAAAAGGTTATCAGTACTGAGAGAACCATTGAAAAAAAAATTAAAAGGAGCCTGCCCGCCAAATATGTCAAGTGTAATGGTACCATTGCTATAGCAATTTATAGGTTCTATCCTAGCAGCTACTAAAAAAACAGGATTCACAATCAAACTAAAATAATTAGTAGTAATGTTTCCCAGATGATTGATTCTTGCATAAATGGTTTGCGAAGCTAATAGGTTGATTTGAATTTGTGGGACAATAAAATTCGACGGATTTGAAATAGCATTTACGCCATTAGAGGCATCCGCAGCAGTTAGATGATAACTTACTGTAGTTTCGGCTGGGTTTAAATTACCAATTAATAAAGAGTTGTGGTTAGTTAAATTAAAAGTTGTACCTCCGGCGCAATGAACCTCATTAGCAACTTGAGCATAAAAACTAAGAGACGTTAAAAGAAACAAATAAAGTAAAATTTTCTTCATAGGGATATATTTGTTAAAGATAATATTCAGGAGTAAATATATTAAAATTTTACAAGAAATTACTTCGAATATAAATAATTCAATAGCTTTTTATTTCTGTTAAAATCTCGGTGTATTTATGTTGTGTACTGGTTTCACTTTGTGCTGGTTTAAGGCTTTATTTATATATGATTAATTAAAAATAATGAGGGCAAAACCCTTAGTTTAGGTAATTTTAAACTATACTTTTTTTATTAGGACTACTTTACTTTTGTAAGTTGGATATTCTGTTGATGATGAGTGTTTCGGGACTTAAAAAAGAACCTTTCTAGAATAATACTTACTATAAAATTGAGTACAGGTTTTTTGTTTATAAAAAAACAAAAAATCAAGCATCGCTTTCTAAACAGATTTTTTGTTTATTTGTCTTAACTAACTAATTTATTTATGGCATCAAATAAAAAACAAGCCGCTATCAGTTTTATCTTCATCACTATGCTAATTGACATAACTGGTTGGGGAATCATCATTCCAGTTATTCCAAAATTGATTAAGGAATTAATTCATGGAGATGTTAGCGAAGCAGCAAAATATGGCGGTTGGTTGACCTTTGCGTATGCGATAACCCAGTTCATGTTTGCGCCTTTAATTGGTAATTTGAGCGATAAATTTGGGAGAAGACCCATAATCTTAATTTCACTTTTTGCCTTTTCATTGGATTATTTATTGTTGGCGTTTGCACCAACTATTACGTGGTTGTTTATAGGAAGAATAATTGCAGGATTAACGGGCGCAAGTATTTCGACTGCTTCGGCGTATATAGCCGATGTGAGTACGCCCGAGAACAGAGCCAAAAACTTCGGAATGATTGGTGTTGCTTTTGGACTTGGTTTTATTATTGGGCCCGTTGTTGGAGGTATTTTGGGACATTACGGATCTAGGATTCCGTTTTATGTGGCGGCCGTTTTGTGCTTGCTAAATTTCTTGTACGGTTATTTTATTTTGCCCGAATCATTATCAAAAGAAAATAGAAGATCCATTAATTTAAAAAGAGCGAATCCGATTGGTGCTTTTTTGAATTTAAAAAAATACCCATCACTTTATGGATTGTTGTTCGCTCTGTTTTTGATTTATGTTGCGGGACATGCAGTAGAAAGCAACTGGAGTTATTTTACGATGTACAAATTTAGTTGGGACGAAAAAATGGTTGGAATTTCACTGGGTGTTGTTGGGATTTTAGTAAGTCTCGTTCAGGGTGGATTGATACGATGGACTAGTCGAAAACTAGGTAATGAAAAAAGTATTTATATCGGAATGATATTATATACTATTGGAATGTTCTTGTTTGCTTTTGCTTCTGAAAGCTGGATGATGTTTCTCTTTTTGATTCCGTATTGTCTTGCAGGAATCGCCGGCCCAGCATTACGAGCTATAGTTTCAAATCATGTTTTGCCAACAGAACAGGGTGAAATTCAAGGAACAATTGCGAGTTTGATGAGTGCTGCAACCATTATTGGGCCACCCGTAATGTCGGGTCTCTTTTATTATTTTACACATAAAGGTGCCCCGTTTGAATTTGCGGGAATGCCATTTATTCTAGGAGGTGTTTTGATGATTATTAGCGGTATTATTTCTTATTCTTCGTTGAAAAAGTATGCTACTTCAAATACAAATAATGGTTGAAGTAATCAATAATTCCTTTTCCTTTCATTAAAACATCTGCTCCAATTATGCCGTGAACGGATTTTACTTTATAATGATTTAAGGCTTCATTGACGTGCGATAAATCAAAAATAATAAGATCTAATTTCTTGTTGCTCCATTTGCCCAATTGTAATATGTTGTTTGAGGATGTTTGTGTCAACATTCCAGTTGCCCCTGCTCCTGAAGCTTTGGTTTTGGATTTTTTAGCATCCAATACAAAATGTTCGATACTTTCAAATCCAACACAACTGTTGGATGCGCCAGTATCCAATATGAAATTCCCTTTCACGCCATTGATGGTTGCCTTGACTAAAAGATGTTGTGTTTTGGTAATTCTAAATTTTACTTTTTTATAATTGGCCTTCTTTAGTTTTTTATGTAAATTTTTCATGTACAGTATATGTGTTTTGTAAGTTAGAAATAATATTACTAACGATGTTTTTTCTTTTTGGACTTTATTTTTTCTTTTTTGATTCGCTTAGCAATCAATTTAAACAAGAGGAAACCGCCAATGAGTATTGCGATAATAACGAATCCCAACAAAACATAGTTGTTTTTTTCTTTGTTTTCAAGGCTTCCATAATATACAAATGCAGCCCAATAATAAGGCGATTTTTTGGCATTTGAAATGTTTTTATTTTTTAAAAAATCCAGTTTTGCTTTGGTATTGGCTTCAAAATAGGAGTCGTTTTGTTTGACATATTTATAAAAATCACCCATGAATACCGCTGTGGTGTAATCATTTACTTTCCATAGTGAGAATAGTAAGTTTTGGGCTCCAGCAAACTGAAAACCTCTGGCAACACTCATGGCTCCTTCGGATTTATAGAGTTTGCCAATTCCTGTTTCGCAGGCACTTAGGACAACTAAATTCGGATTAATGTTAAGATGATATAATTCAGAATACAATACTTCTCGGTCATAAAATTTTATACTGGCGGGAGTTTCAATATCGCCAGCGCTAGCATGCGTTGACAAATGCAGTATGGAATATGCCGATGCGTTATTTTTTAAATTTTGAAAAGTAGCCGAATCATTTTTAAAAAAGTGTCCTTTGAAATTGGTTCTAATGGATTGCAGTTCGGTTTTGGAATAGGTCAATGCATAATTGGTTTTTTCAAAAACGGGAAAAATACCAAGAACTGTTTTTTCTTTAGGACAAAAGGGTTTAGCATTCAAATAGAAACTAGCCGAATTGTTATACCCAATATTGAAATCATGCAATAAATAATGCATTTTTTCAAAATTGGTGGTGTTGGATTCTTTTGTGATCAAGGCTTCGAATGGAAGAAAGTGAAGTAGTCCATCTGGAATAATAACTAGGTTTTTATTGAAAGTATTATGAGGTAAGTGCAATTTATCATAGGCTATTTTTCCAAAATGATTGTATCCTTTTATATCATTGATTATTGCATTGGCATCATTAAAATAGCTTATAAATTGCCAAAAATGAACTGTATAATGAGCATCATTGCTGAAAGAGTTTAATGCTATTTTTTGATTTTGTTCACCACCCAAAACAAAATAATACATATTCTCATAGCCTGAAAAATAGTAAATCATCATCGCATCGTCTGATTCTAATTTAGAATACAATGCATTTAAATCAATAGATTCTACTTTTAAAGGGGTATTTTTTTTCTGAAGTTCTTTTAGCAAGAGCATGGTTTCATTTTGCTTTTTGATCGCTTTGTTGATTTTATAAATATTTGCTAAATCGCCTTTTTGTTGTTCTTTTAGAATTTCATTATTCCAAAATTGCAATTCCTGAATCTTTTGTTTTTCTTTTTTTGAAGCGTTTTTGTTTTTGGATAGTTCACTTTTTAGAACACCTGATTTGGTGCGTTCTGCCAATTGAAAAGCCTTTTCGATATAACTGATTTTGCTTTCTTTTTTATATAAATTAGCATAAATAGCAATGCATTTTTCGGTGCGATTACTCATTCGGATCTGATTGATGATTTTAGAATTTTCAAAAAGCAATAAATTACTCATCGATTCTTCGATAGGAAAGCATAATGTATAAACTTGTAAGGCTTTTTTAGGTTGGTTTTGAAGGTTGTAAATATCGGCTTGTAAATCTAGTGCATCTAGCAAAAGAGTTTCGGCATACAGTGAGTTTTGTAACGGAATAATTCTTTTTTGGTTGTGATATAAAGGAATTAAGGTTTGATATACAAGCTGAATGGATTGATTAGCCTGGTCTAATTTTCTTTGTTTATAAAGCAACAATGCTTCTTCATAATGTAATTTTGCTATGGCACGAACACCATGATTTTTTGAAGATAAAAAAAGTGTTTTTGCCTTTTCGAAATAAGTGTTTGCTTTATTAAAATCACTTCTTTCGCCATTAAGTGAAGCTAAATTGCGATAGCAATTCGATAAAGCTTCGGATTGATTGTTGTTGTTTTTTAAAAGAAGAATGGCTTTTTCATAGCTGTCTTCGGCTTTGTAATAGTTTTTTGAATCGAAAGTCGTTTCTTTCGCATTTACAACATAATTATTGCCTAGATTATTCAAAATCATTCCTTTTTGAATCGAGCTAAGTTTGGTCGTATTCAAGGTATTTTCTAATAATTCAATAGCTTGTTTGTTTTTGCCTGAGCTTTGATAGACGTTCGATAAATTAATAATAGCGGCTATTTTGTTGCTTTCGTTTTTTTCACTATTGGCAATAAAATAATAGTGTTTGATTGTGTTTTCGGCATTGTCATAATCCCCAATGGTTGTGTAGAGATTGCCCAATGGTTTTAGGCAATATTCTACAATATCATAATCGGTGAGTTGGTAGGTTTGGTATATTTTCCAAGCTTTTTCATAACTGGAAATGGCTTGGCTAGTTTTGCCAAATTTATTTTCGAAATAGGCTTTGTTGCAGTTTAAAACTACTATAGATAACAATCCTTCTTTTGATTTTTTGTTTTGATTTTTCCAAAAATTGGCTTCTATCGTGTTGAGGTTTTGAATGCCTTTTAGAGACGGATTGGCAACAAGGTAGTCAATGGCGTCATAGGTGATGTCTTCTTGAGTCTGCCTTTTTTGTCCGAATACCGTCAGAGAAGTAAAGAGGTAAAAGAAAATAATATTTTTCAGCATTATATTTTATTTTACTACTAAATACAGTAACAATTTTAAACGAAATTAAAGAATTTAAATCAGAAATTTAAAGTTTAATGCTTTTTCTTAGGCCAATGCAGATTTTATTCCATAAATACCTTTGGTAGAATTTAATCTATTTTTTCTATAAAGCCATAAAATGCTTCTTCATAATAATCAGTGAAATTGCAGTTGTTTATTAGCTACAGTTTTTTTTCCTGTTTTTTAAAACTTCCAGATAGCATACAACTGAATATAATTAAAATCATTGTCAAAGTTGAATACATAACGCGCTCCTAAACTGGGGCCAATTCTTGCAAATCCAGCTGTAAAATCAAGTAATAACCCAGATTTTAATTCGGGGGACGTGTTTTTTGTTGTTATCGAGGAGTATTCTGTTCGTAATAAAAATTTATCGGTGGTTCCTTCGTACACTTCCGTTTTTATGTTTTGGGTTTCTTCTTCGGAAATATTCATGTTTACCTGAAATCCAGCTCCAACTCCAAAATAAGTGGATAAGTTGTATCTAAACAATATAGGAATTTCCCAATTGATATTTTTATTTTCGACTGTGGTTGTAATTCGGTTTAAATTTACAACTCCAGTACTTTGGTTAATTTGGTCAACAACTGTTGATGCACCATTATAAGATGTGAAACTATTTAAAAACTCGGCTTGTCCATAATAACGGTAAGACTTAAAAGGTGAAATTGTAGCCCCAATAAAATAACTTTTGGATTGGTCTAAATTGGTGTAGAAATTATAGCCTGCTTTGGCGCCAATTGATATCCCAGGAGTGAATCGAGTTGTAGCATAATTGGTTATAATAGGTTCGTTTTTATCAAAAATTATGGCTGTTCTGCTTTTGGTTTTTATTTTGTGAAAGTCTTCATTAAATTTCATGGAGTATTTCACAAAACCTTTGGTACTGTCGATTTCTTTTACATTTTTCTGGTTGCTTCCGGGTAAATAGATATTCCTGAAAACAAAAAAGATCTGTGTTTCTCTTTCAATAACGTCCAAACAGCTGGTTGTGGCTACTTCACCCTTAGGACAGATTGGGCATTCGGGATACATGCTTTCAATTTTCAAAGAGGTTTTGTCAAACATATCTGGAATGTCCGTTTCAAGTTGAATTTTTCGAGCGGGTCCCTCGCCATTGTTTTGAAAACTCGTTTTAAATTTGACTCTTTTGAATCGCACCAATCTATAATTCATAAAACTGCCATTAGAGCCCATTTTGTTGGGATCGTGGGAAGTGACAATTTCCATTTCCAGATTTTTTATTTTATGGTTTTTAAAACTTCGATTGGGGACATAAATGGAACGCATGGTTATGGTGGCGCTGGTGTCTTTAATCATTTCGGGAGTAGTTTTGAAAGTGTAAAATACATTTCGGGTTTCTCCTGGATTGTGATCGTCTATTTCTAGAATGGAAACCGCTGCATAACTGTTTTTTGCTGCTAATAAAGTAGAATCCAAGTCGGTTTCGTTGATGGTTTCTCTATATTTTTTGGGAAATGCTAATGGATCATTTGAAGCCAAATACCGATTCGAATTATCAATATCATCTGCCGAAACAACATTGTTTTCTTTTACAGCTCTTTCTCCCGCATAAGGGCGTACTTCCTGTAAATCGAAATTGTTATTTTTGAATTGTTTTTCATTATAAAAGAGATACAATTTTCCGTTGGTAACATAGTTTTCTAGGTTAGCATAACTCACCACCACTTGCATTTCTTGATCTGGAATGGGGTCACAATTTTTAAAAATGGACAAGCCGTTTTGATCAGCAATTGAAGCAATGTCTTTGTAATTGGGGTCTTCAATATCATTAACTACTACTTTTTTGGGACGCGTAGCGGGAGGTTTTCCATTGTCATAATTATTTGTCACTGTTAGACGGGTTGTATATGCTCCTTTATTTTTATAGACATGTTTGGGTTCAGCTTCTTTGCTATATTGGCCATCACCTAATTCCCATAAGTAAGAATAACTTGGTTTAGGAGCTCCTGCAATTGGAATCAACGGAGGTGTTTCGGCTTTGTAAGTAACTGTATTTGCTTTTTGTTCGTATCCAATATTGGCTCTTCGGGTAATTGTATCTTTTACTTTTACTTGCGCGTAAAATGGGAATGAAATGGTAATAAAAAAGACTATTAGCGATTTGTTCATAATGGGTTGTTTTGGTCGGTCGTTATAGTTTTGGAACTTTTTTAAATTCAAATTATTTTTAAATGTAAAAAAAAGCGGTGAGCAAATCACCACTTTCTTTATTTATTTGAATTTGTAACTTATTGAATAGCATTGATTGCAGCTATTAACTGGGCTTCTGTACCTACAGTTGTTTCCGCTAGAGTGAAGGTGTATACATCATTTGCTGCAACTGTTACTCCTTTGATTGCCCATCTCCATTGTCCGTTGTCTTCGGTCGCAAAGATTACGTGACAAGCCAACCCAATTGGAATTTGGCCGTAGTGCTCACTGAACAAACCTGCTGCTGTATAGGTGTCTAGTTTGGCTAGCGCATTTTGCCCTTCACCATCATAGGACAAGTAAATTGCTGAATTCGTATTGTCATATCCTGTTGGTGCTGCTGCAAGGATTGTAGTTTTTGGTCTTGGGTCGCTGTAAAACCGATCCACGTTCGTCCATCCAAAGTTTCCGAAAGAGACATAATAATTGTTTCCTTCTCCTTGTACTCCTCCTTTTCCGCCGTTTGTTCCTGTGGCATCGATAGCGTTTTTCCAAACGAGGTTGTCAGCATCTTCGGTGTTACCGATCCAAAGAGTCATTGCTGTGTCTAATCCATCGGTTAATGATGTTGGGACAAGAAGGGTCATATTGGCTATAGATTCTAATGCGATACCGTCTTGAGATGCTTTTATGTAGAATTCACCTCCAGAGATTAGTAAATTTTTGTCACCGTTTGGCATTAATCCCATTGTAGGTTTGTTGGCCGCTAGCATGTGTCCTTTGTCAAACAATTCTACATATTCAATTTTAATAGGGCCAGTTACAGCAACTCCGTTTTTGCGAAGGTAATCTCTGTTGATGTTGATTTTTACTCCTTTTGCACTTGTTAGTGTTACATTGCCTGAAGCTTCAGTAATGGTGAATTCTTGTTTCAGCTTGGTTAAAGCTTCTGTTCTGACCGTTGCAAATTCCGTTGCTGTTGCTGGAATATTCGGGATTTCGGTGTTTGGAGTTTCGTCATTAGTACAGCTCGTCATTGAAATGGCTCCTAAAAATAATAATGCGATTGATTTTAAATTCTTGTTCATGATTTCTAATTTTTTTTGAATCTGTCTTGAAAATGTTCAAGAGGTTGTTTCAGACTCGGGTTGTTAATTACGGTTCTTTTGTCTATATCAATTAAGGTTTGATATTGTTACCCTTGTTTTTGAAAATTCTTTTTTTAATTTCTGATTTCATTCTTATATCAATTAAGGTTTGATATTGTTACCCTTGTTTTAATTTTTTTTTCATCGGGTAATTAATGTCCAAAGTTTATTGATAAAAGTGATTCCTATTTTTTTTAAATTTTCCATAATCTAAAAGTTTTAAATACTCCAATTATTAATTTATAGGGTTATATCAACTTGGTCTTATAATTGTTACCCCTGTTTTTATTTATTTTATTTTTTGAACTAAATATGTGGCTTTACGTGATGCGCGTAAGGGATAGACGGAAGCTACCGAAGTAGCCCAGATAGCCCGACCGCATTATGAGAAGAGGCCGAATAAGCGCAAAGCATAGTTGGGCTCTTTTCATAATGGGGTTACGCCCAAATGATTGCATTTGTTTATAAACGAAAATATGCGGTGGTTTTCGTTCTTTTTTTAGTATTTTCGAGGAAAAGTTTTTTATGGCATCAACGACTGTTCATCTTGACCAAATGTATATTGAAGGATTGGCGAATAATGATTCGGTGATTATTCATGCTATTTATAAGAAGTTTGTGCCAAAGGTGGTTCATTATATAAAGAACAATTCGGGTGATGAAGATAAGGCGCAGGATGTGGTTCAAGAAGTGATGATTTTGCTTTTTAATCAAGCCAAAGCACAACAATTAAAATTGAGTTGTCCTTTTGATGCGTACTTTTTTTTGTTGTGTAAACGAAAGTGGCTCAATGAGTTGAAAAAACATTCGAATAAAAGGGTAACAATTAAGGATGATTTAGTATCTATTTCTGAATCTGTTAATGAGTTAGTTTTGCAAACGGAACATTTTGATGAGAAACAGCAATTGTATGATATGATGTTTGAGAAACTGGGTGATAAATGCCAAGAATTGCTGAAACTGAGTTTTACGCTTCCGTCGATGGAGGAAGTTGCCCAGAAACTGGCTGTAACGTATGGTTATGTTCGCAAGAAAAAATCGCTTTGCATTGGTCAATTGACACAATGGATTCAAGAAACCAATCGCTTTAAATCTATAAAAAATACCTAGCCATGAACGAAGAACACTTTTTGGAATTTGATGAATATCTTCAAGGCGAAATGACCATCGAAGAAAAAATGGCTTTTGAGCAACAATTAAAAGATCATCCAGATTTGGCTATGGCTTTTGAAACGTACAAAGAGTTGCAGCTTCATTTGAAAAATAAATTTGGTCAAGCGGATGAATTAAAAGCGTTTAAGAAGAATTTAAAAGGAATTTCTAAAGAGCATTTTAAAAAGGATAAGCCAAAAGTGGTGCCTTTTAAACCCTGGTATTATATTGCGGCGGCTTCGGTGGCGGTTTTGTTTGGGTTGTTGTTTTTGAATCAAAATTCGGATCCAAATTTTGAGGATTATAACCATCCTGATGCTGCATTTTTTACAGAGAGGGGAGAAGCAAATGATAATTTGAAATTGGCTCAGGATGCTTTTAATACCAAGCAATATAAATCAGCAATTCCGCTTTTTGAGACGATTTTGAAAACGAATAGTAGTGCCGAGATTCAGTATTTTTATGGTGTTGCTTTGCTTGAAGAGAACAGATTGCCAGAAGCAGAATTGGTTTTTAATGAATTGAAATCGGGTAATTCCATTTATAAAAACAAGGCGATTTGGAGTTTGGCTTTGAGTAAGCTAAAACAAAAAGACTATAAAGCGTGTAAGGAATTGTTATTGACTATTCCTGAAGATTTCGAGGGGAATGATGAGGTTGATGCTTTGTTGGAAGATTTGGATTAAGCTTTTACGTAGTTATTTCGCAAAGATGCACAAAGGATTACGCGAAGATTCGCAGAGATTAATTTAAAATATTTGCAAAGGTAATTTGAACACAGATTTCACAGATTTACACAGATTAATTTGTGTAAATCTGTGTTTTCTTTTTATGCATGCTTTTTTATAAGTCTTTGCGTGTCTTTTATTTTCTTTGTGAATTTTTGTGAAATAATCTTTGTGGAATTCCTTTTTTGGTAAAGCCCGTTTTTTCGAGTAATTTTGCAGCATTAAATTTTAAACTTGGAAACAAAAGCAATACTTACCGATACTCATACCCATTTATATTCAGAGGAATTTGATCAAGATCGAAGCGAAATGATGCAACGCGCCATTGACAATGGAGTTAGTCGTTTTTTTGTACCTGCAATTGACTCTTCCTGTACCCAAAGCATGTATGATTTAGAACAGGATTATCCTAACAATGTGTTCTTAATGATGGGTTTGCATCCTACTTATGTAAAAGATAATTATCTGGAGGAATTGCAACATGTTGAAGCTGAATTAGCCAAAAGGAAGTTTGTCGCTATTGGTGAAATAGGAATTGATTTGTATTGGGATAAAACACATTTGGTTGAGCAACAAATAGTTTTTAGAAAGCAAATTCAGTTGGCAAAAAAATATAAATTACCAATTATTATCCATTGTCGCGAGGCATTCGATGAAATCTTTGAAATTTTAGAAGAGGAAAAATCTCCTGAATTATTTGGAATCTTCCATTGTTTTTCGGGTACGTATGCACAGGCTTTGCAAGCGATATCCTATAATATGAAGTTGGGAATAGGAGGAGTAGTTACTTTTAAAAATGGAAAAATAGATCAATTTTTGCATCAAATCGATTTGAAGCATATTGTTCTTGAAACAGATTCTCCTTATTTAGCTCCAATTCCGTATCGCGGCAAACGCAACGAAAGCAGTTACTTAATTAATGTTGCCGATAAATTAGCACAAATTTATGGTCTTTCGGTAAACGATATTGCAAGGATAACAACGGGTAATTCTATTCAAATATTCGGTTTTTAACTTCGATTCTTCTTAACTTTAATATTTTTTTTGTTCTTTTGTCCAACTAAATTGAAATCCAAAATGAATAAATTTGACGCAATTCGATCTTTTTATGACTCTGAAATAAACGATGGGATAATAAAAGTTATTGATCATCCGATGATGAAAGCTTTGATGAACTTTTGTTTTCCGGGCCAAGATGATGAAATATGGAAAGAACAGCTTCGTAAAACACATTCTATTCGTGATTTTCAATGCAATTTTATTTATTACGGGGTTCAACAAGTATTGGAAAAAAGCTCTGAAGGTTTAACTACCTCAGGTTTCGAAAAATTAGAAAAAAACACCGCTTACCTTTATATTTCGAATCATCGTGATATTGTTCTTGATACTACGTTATTAAATGCTTGTTTGTTTGAGCATGGTTTGGATATGACTTCATCGGCCATTGGTGACAATTTGGTTAAAAAATCATTTTTAAAAATTTTATCGAAATTAAATAGGAATTTTTTAGTTCAAAGAGGTTTAACGCCAAGGGAATTGCTGGTGAGTTCTAAATTACTTTCGGATTATATGGCACAGTTAATGTTGCATGAAAACCGTTCGGTTTGGATCGCGCAACGGGAAGGAAGAACTAAAGATGGGAATGACGCAACCAATCCAGGTGTTTTGAAAATGATAGCCATGGGATCTGACGAGCCTAATATTATGGACTATTTCAAGAAGATTAAAATTGTCCCTGTTTCTATTTCATATGAATATGATCCTACAGATGCTTTGAAAATGCCTCAGTTGTTAGCCGAAGCAAACAATGAAGTTTATATTAAGGAAAAAAATGAAGATTTTAAAACTTTATTGAGTGGGATTATCGGCCAAAAGAAAAGGATACATATACATATTGGGGACGTTCTCGATACCGAAATTGATGATATTATTAAAAATGTAGATACTACTAATAAGCAGGTACAAGCATTGGCACAAGTAATTGACGATTCCATTTTGACAAATTACAAATTATGGACGACTAATTTTATTGCTTACGACATTTTAAACAATTCGAATCGATTTGCTCATTTGTATACCGAAAACGAAAAATTGTTATTTGAACGACGTTTAGAGCTGCGTATTGATCATGAACATCCTGTTGCAAAACAAGGTTTTTTGGATATGTATGCAAATCCTGTTGTCAATAAGTTAAAATACACCGATGTTTTCTAAATCGAAGATTCTTTTGATTTATACCGGTGGAACCATTGGTATGCGCAAGGATTTTGAAACGGGTGCTTTAAAAGCTTTTAATTTTAGTAAACTCCTTCATAATATTCCCGAGTTGAAATTATTGGATTGTGAAATCGAAACTTTTTCTTTTGATCAACCAATTGATTCCTCAAATATGAATCCTGAGCATTGGGCTGAAATGGCTCGTACTATAGAAAAAAATTATTATAATTTTGATGGTTTTGTAGTACTGCACGGTTCCGATACGATGTCATATTCCGCTTCTGCATTGAGTTTTATGCTCGAAAATCTTTCTAAACCAGTTATTTTTACAGGCTCTCAATTGCCTATTGGAGATTTGCGGACAGATGCTAAAGAGAATTTAATTACAGCCATTCAAATTGCAGCTTTACAAGAAAACGGAAAGCCAATAATTCAAGAAGTTTGTCTTTATTTTGAATATAAATTATACAGAGGTAATAGAACAACCAAAATAAATGCAGAACATTTTAGGGCTTTTATTGCTCCTAATTATCCCTTTTTAGTCGAGTCTGGAGTACATTTAAAAATTAATTCAGATTTGTTTTTAAGTACAAAACCAGAGGCTGCTTTTAAAGTGCACACCCATTTGGATAACAATGTTGCTATTATAAAAATGTTTCCGGGAATTAGTGAAGTAGTTCTTTCTGCAGTTTTGAATATAAAAAGCTTAAAAGGAATCATTCTTGAAACCTACGGTGCTGGAAACGCACCTACAGAAGATTGGTTTTTATTCTTATTGCAAAAAGCAATTGCAAGAGGTTTACATGTAATAAATGTGACTCAATGTGCTATTGGTAGTGTGAGTATGGGGCAATACGAAACAAGTACCACTATGAAAAATCTTGGGATTATTTCCGGAAAAGACATAACTACAGAAGCAGCAATTACCAAATTAATGTATTTATTGGGACAAAATATACCTCAGAATGAGTTTAAAACTGTTTTCGAAACTTCATTAAGAGGAGAAATGCAATAATATTGATTTTTTACTTTCAAAATTCATTTTTTTTAGTGTTCTTTGCACACCAAAATAAAATAGAGAGGTGTCCGAGTGGTTGAAGGAGCTAGCCTGGAAAGCTAGTATATGGGTAACTGTATCGAGGGTTCGAATCCCTTCCTCTCTGCAGATTTAAACGTATTTTGCTTCTTAAAGCAGAATACGTTTTTTTTAAATTTAAATTTTCATTTGCTATGTTTTTTTGTAGTAAAAATAGCGAGTAAAAGTACCTATATGTGTATTTCATCGATATAAGTGTATTTCGGTCTATTTTTATTGTGCTTTTATTTAAATTTTATGTTATGTTTGTTACTCCAAAGACAAATAAACTTAACCACCAAAGAATATGCATAAATCTACTTTATTAAGGTTTGCTTATGCAAATCCTATAGCTCTCCTGTTTTTTATTCTATTTGTTAATTTTTCACATGCTCAATCAATAATTAATACAACGAACTGTGTAGATTTTTCTGAGGAATATAAATGTTTGTATTGTGAAAAAGGGGATAGTAATATTGATTTCTCAACAAGACAAGAAACAAGTTTAATTGTAAAAGAAAATTGTGATAATATCTCTTTTAATGAATTTGTTGGAATTGTTAATGAAAATAAAGAGTTAACAAATAAATACAATTTCGATACTATTTTGTTCGTGCAGTATTACAAACAATTTTATATTTTTTATAAAAACATTTCATAAGTAGTATTTCATGTGGCTTGTTAAAATAATGTTTATTTAAAAAATTAAGCATTTTTAAAAAGTACTTTTTCATACCCTCCAGCAATTTTTTACACAACATTTATTTTATTGTAAAAATTATACTTCATATTTACATTTCAAAACACCTTAAAAGGCTATATTTAAATACAATATCTCTTACTATTAATTGAAAATGTTGTTTTTTATAGTTGAAAATTGCCCTTAAACGACAAATAGATCTTAATGAGTAAGTTGTTTGCTACTTTTGTCCGCGTTTAAAAATTATTATAATTTCTTTTCTTATGAATTCATAATGATTAGATGAAATTTTAGTTTTTAAATTTTTTTACCCCTGTTAAATACCACAAACCTATGCATAAAACTACTTTTTTTAAGAAAAAAGCGATTTTTTCTGTGCTTTTATTTTTGTTTCTTATTTCTTTTTCTTTCTCCCAATCTGGTAAAGATGGATCATTAACCATTAATTCATCAAATACGGTTTTAAATCGATATTCTAGAGTTTTAGTTGATGTTACTGTTGGAGCCACAACCATTACTGTTACAGATATCAATGATCTTAATAGAGATGGAATAAGTTATTTGCCATCTGGATTTACTACTAGTGCTACTGGATTTGCTTCAAATGCCTTGACCAAAGGGGATCTGATCATGATTTATCAAGCTCAGGGTGCTATTATTGATAAAACAGATATAATGAACTATGGTTCTGTAACCAATTATAACGGTGCAGGAAGCTATGAATTGGCTTATGTAGAAAGTGTAACTGGCAATACTATTACATTAAATTGTGCGGTAAAGCTTTCCTATTTTGCGGCTCGTTATGTACAAGTTATTCGAATTCCACAATATACTACCTTAACCGTTAATACAGTATCATCGGTAGTCGCTATTCCATGGGGGGAACCTTCTTTTAGTAAACAGAATGGCGTTGTTTTAGGAGATCCTTCTTCTTTAGAACGAAGAAGAGGCGGTTTTGTAGGTGTTTTGGCTAATACTATAGTTAATAATGGTTCCATTAATGCCAATGATGCAGGATTTAGAGGAGGTACTATTGAGAATAGTTCAGCTGGACAAGGTACTGGTTTTAATACACAATTTGTAACTAATAACCCTGCTTTATCTGCCGAAAAAGGAGAAAGTATAGCGGGTTATCGTACCGATTATGATTTGATAAACGGAAGATATGGTAGAGGATCTGCAGCCAATGGAGGTGGTGGAGGTAATTCACACAATGCAGGTGGTGGTGGAGGATCTAATGGTGGAGTTTTAGCCAATTGGTTTAGAGGAGCAGGTGTTATGAATGATTTTGGAGGGACTTGTGGTACTCCTGGAGCATGGACATTAGATCCCAATTATATCGCCAACGGGAATGCTTTAACCAATTCATCCGGAGGAGGTAGTGGTGGGTATTCTTTCGCTTCGTCAAGTCAAGATGCTTGTTTAATTGGACCATCGTATCCCGCTGGTTTTATTTCGGCAGGTGTCCCTGCGGCAAATGTTTTAAATTCAGGTACAAGCTGGGGAGGGGATAATAGAGATGCGGTAGGAGGATTAGGTGGTAGACCTATTGTTTCTGCAGGGATGCAAAGTCAGATTTTCTTTGGTGGTGGAGCCGGAGCCGGAGATGGAAATAATGGAGCAAATGCCGATGGTGGTGATGGAGGTGGAGTTGTTTTCTTGGTTGTTTCTAATGCCATTTCTGGAACAGGAACCATTCAATCTAATGGACAAAATGGTTTTAATACTGTTTCAGGACATAATGACGCACCTGGTGGTGGAGGTGGAGGTGGTACTGTTTTGGTTCAAGCCAATTCTATCGCAAATACGCTTACTATAAATGCAAACGGAGGTAACGGAGGAAATCAATTAATAACTAATGGCGAGTCTGAAGGTCCAGGTGGTGGAGGTGGAGGTGGAGTAATCTCTGTTAATGCTATAAAAGATGCTTCAGTCAAAACCATTCTTGGAGGTGTAAACGGTAGAACGAGTTCTACTGCTATGACCGAATTTTTGGCCAATGGAGCGACTAGTGGTAATGTAGGTTCAATTGTGGGTATTGCAATAAATTTGAATGCTACCATTTGCCAAACCGATTTAGAAATAAACAAAACGGTTAGTTCGTTAAATCCAAATATTGGTGATAATGTCACCTTTACCATTTCGGTTAAAAATAATGGTAGTTTTGATACGACAGGTGTAGCAGTAACCGATGTATTGCCTTCGGGATATACTTTTGTTGCAGCAACTCCTTCGGTTGGGACTTATGATTCTGGAACTGGTGTATGGACAATTGGAGCTTTAACCAATGGAGCAACAGTTAGTATGACCATGATAGCTACTGTTTTGGCTACAGGTCTTTATTCCAACACAGCAACTATTACCGCAAATAACTTAGGGGATCCTAATACGTCTAATAATACAAAGTCAGTAATTCCTTTTCCTATTATTCCTGGTGATAAAGATGGCGATCGTGTTGTTGATTCCGTTGATTTAGATGATGATAATGATGGGATTTTGGATACTGTTGAATATGGTATTTTAATTGACCCTTTTATAGATTCGAATTCAGATGGTATTCCAAATTATAAGGATTCTAATTCATCTGGTTTTGTAGATACAAATACTGACAGTGTTGATGATCGGTACGATTTAGATTTAGATGGTATTATTAATCAGTTTGATCTAGACTCCGATAATGACGGTTGTTCAGATGCTAATGAATATTATGGATTAATCAATGCCGATGGAAATCAAACAGGAACAGATAATGGTCAATATGGTTCAGGTATTCCAGTTGTTAAAATTGATGGAACTGTTGTAGCTGCTCCTTACTCTGGAGCCTATTCTGGTGCTATTTCGTCTGGGGTTTTAAGTTCAGTTGTAAATCCAACCAATCAATCTTCAGTTGTTGGAGGTACTGTAACTTTTTCAGCATCTGCCTCAGGAGGTTCGGCTACGACCCTTTATCAATGGCAGCAAAGTACAGATGGAGGAATGACTTGGTCAACTATTGTAGATGGCGGCATTTATTCTGATTCGCAAACAGCAAGTTTAAAATTGACTGGTATAACCTTATCAATGAAAGATTATGATTATAGAGTTTTGGTTACTCAAAGTAATTATGTTTGTGGTTTAATAAGTAGTTCGGCTAATCTAACCATCTTAAATTCTCCTCCTATTGCAATTGATGATGATAGAAGTGGTTTCGCCTTAACAGAAGATGGAGCGGATGGAACATTTAATATTATTGCAAATGATATTGATGGTGATGGTAATCCAACTTCTCCTTTCAATGCCGTAGGTAGATTTACGGTTGATTTTGATACGTCTAAAAGTGGAATTGATACTTCAGTTCCTAATGCTCAGGGGGTATGGACATTTAATAATGCAACAGGTTTTGTAACTTTTAACCCAGCCAATAATTATAATGGTACAGCTACACTAACTTACAGGTTATGTGATCCAACAAGTGCATGTGATGACGCTATAATTACATTTGTAGTGAATTCCGTAAATGATACTCCAGATGCTGTTAATGATGATAGAAGCGGTTTTCCTTTAACAGAAGATGGAGCCAATGGAACATTTAATATTATTGCAAATGATACTGATGGTGACGGTAATCCAACTGCTCCTTTTAATGCTGTAGGTAGATTTACGGTTGATTTTGATACAACTACTCCTGGAATTGAAACTTCAGTAACCAATACGCAAGGAGATTGGACATTTGATAATGCAACAGGTTTTGTAACTTTTGATCCTGCTACTAATTTTAATGGGACAGCTACTTTAACGTATCGATTATGTGATGTAACCTCTCCAACACCTTTATGTGATACTGCTTTAATAACATTTGTTGTTAATGCGGTTAATGATGCGCCAGTAGCCTTAAATGATACAGCAAGTGTTAATGAAGATGCAACATTAACCGTTGCAACAAGTGGCGTATTGGGTAATGATACTGATGTTGATGCAGGAGCAACAAAAATAGTCACAGCAGTTCGATTAGGAAATACAGAAGGTTCAGGTACAGCAGGAATCCTTGGTTCAACTTTGACAGGAACTTATGGTGATCTTATTCTAAATACAAACGGAAGCTATACTTATGTTGCGAACAATGCCCAAGCATTAGCAGCAGGAGCAACCGCACATGATTACTTCAATTATACTATGTCTGATGGTACATTTACAGATGTTGCTATTATTGATATTACGATTACAGGTATGAACGATGCGCCAATTGCACAAAACAATGCTTACAGTGGGCTAGAAGATGCCGTTTCTATAACAGGAAATGTCATTACAGACAATGATATAGTAGCAGGATTGGATGGCGATATCGATTCAACAATTTTAGAAGTAAAAGAATATACTATCGCTGGAATCACTGGCACACAATCCGTAGGATCGGCAGTAACGATTCCAAGTGTTGGAAGCCTTACGATATTGACAGATGGAAGTTTAACGTTCGCACCCGTTGCTAATTATAATGGAACGGTTCCAACGATTACGTATACTTTAACCGATGGCGTTTTAACCGATACTGCCGATGTTGTTATTACAGTAACAGCAGTAAATGATGCGCCAATAGCCAATAACGATACCGTCACAACAACCGAAGATACTCCAGTAACAATCAATGTAGCAACCAATGTTGCAGGATTAGATACCGATGTTGACGGGACCATTGATGTAGCGACAGTTGATTTAGACCCAGCTACAGCAGGAATTCAACCGACATTCACGGTAACAGGGGAAGGAACCTACAGTGTAGCTGCTACAGGAGTAATCACTTTTACCCCAATATTAAACTTTAACGGAACAGCCACTGCAATTAATTACACTGTAAATGATAATTTAGGATTAGTATCCAATACAGCTACTTTGACAATTACAGTAACAGCAGAAAACGATGCACCAATAGCCAATAACGATACCGCCACTACAACCGAAGATACTCCAGTAACAATCAATGTAGCAACCAATGTTGCAGGATTAGATACCGATGTTGACGGGACCATTGATGTAGCGACAGTTGATTTAGACCCAGCTACAGCAGGAATTCAACCGACATTCACTGTAACAGGGGAAGGAACCTACAGTGTAGCTGCTACAGGAGTAGTCACTTTTACTCCAGTATTAAACTTTAACGGAACAGCCACTGCAATTAATTACACTGTAAATGATAATTTAGGATTAGTATCCAATACGGCTACTTTGACAATTACAGTAACAGCAGAAAACGATGCGCCAATAGCCAATAACGATACCGCCACAACAACCGAAGATACTCCAGTAACAATCAATGTAGCAACCAATGTTTCAGGATTAGATACCGATGTTGACGGAACCATTGATGTAGCGACAGTTGATTTAGACCCAGCTACAGCAGGAATTCAACCGACATTCACCGTAACAGGGGAAGGAACCTACAGTGTAGCTGCTACAGGAGTAGTCACTTTTACCCCAGTATTAAACTTTAACGGAACAGCCACTGCAATTAATTACACTGTAAATGATAATTTAGGATTAGTATCCAATACAGCTACTTTGACAATTACAGTAACAGCAGAAAACGATGCACCAATAGCCAATAACGATACCGCCACTACAACCGAAGATACTCCAGTAACAATCAATGTAGCAACCAATGTTGCAGGATTAGATACCGATGTTGACGGGACCATTGATGTAGCGACAGTTGATTTAGACCCAGCTACAGCAGGAATTCAACCGACATTCACCGTAACAGGGGAAGGAACCTACAGTGTAGCTGCTACAGGAGTAGTCACTTTTACCCCAGTATTAAACTTTAACGGAACAGCCACTGCAATTAATTACACTGTAAATGATAATTTAGGATTAGTATCCAATACAGCTACTTTGACAATTACAGTAACAGCAGAAAACGATGCACCAATAGCCAATAACGATACCGCCACTACAACCGAAGATACTCCAGTAACAATCAATGTAGCAACCAATGTTGCAGGATTAGATACCGATGTTGACGGGACCATTGATGTAGCGACAGTTGATTTAGACCCAGCTACAGCAGGAATTCAACCGACATTCACTGTAACAGGGGAAGGAACCTACAGTGTAGCTGCTACAGGAGTAGTCACTTTTACTCCAGTATTAAACTTTAACGGAACAGCCACTGCAATTAATTACACTGTAAATGATAATTTAGGATTAGTATCCAATACGGCTACTTTGACAATTACAGTAACAGCAGAAAACGATGCGCCAATAGCCAATAACGATACCGCCACAACAACCGAAGATACTCCAGTAACAATCAATGTAGCAACCAATGTTTCAGGATTAGATACCGATGTTGACGGAACCATTGATGTAGCGACAGTTGATTTAGACCCAGCTACAGCAGGAATTCAACCGACATTCACCGTAACAGGGGAAGGAACCTACAGTGTAGCTGCTACAGGAGTAGTCACTTTTACCCCAGTATTAAACTTTAACGGAACAGCCACTGCAATTAATTACACTGTAAATGATAATTTAGGATTAGTATCCAATACAGCTACTTTGACGATTACAGTAACAGCAGTAAATGATGCGCCAATAGCCAATAACGATACCGTCACAACAACCGAAGATACTCCAGTAACAATCAATGTAGCAACCAATGTTGCAGGATTAGATACCGATGTTGACGGAACCATTGATGTAGCGACAGTTGATTTAGACCCAGCTACAGCAGGAATTCAACCGACATTCACGGTAACAGGCGAAGGAACCTACAGTGTAGCTGCTACAGGAGTAGTCACTTTTACCCCAGTATTAAACTTTAACGGAACAGCCACTGCAATTAATTACACTGTAAATGATAATTTAGGATTAGTATCCAATACGGCTACTTTGACAATTACAGTAACAGCAGAAAACGATGCGCCAATAGCCAATAACGATACCGCCACAACAACCGAAGATACTCCAGTAACAATCAATGTAGCAACCAATGCTGCAGGATTAGATACCGATGTTGACGGAATCATTGATGTAGCGACAGTTGATTTAGACCCAGCTACAGCAGGAATTCAACCGACATTCACTGTAACAGGGGAAGGAACCTACAGTGTAGCTGCTACAGGAGTAGTCACTTTTACCCCAGTATTAAACTTTAACGGAACAGCCACTGCAATTAATTACACTGTAAATGATAATTTAGGATTAGTATCCAATACAGCTACTTTGACAATTACAGTAACAGCAGTAAATGATGCGCCAATTGCACAAAACAATACTTACAGTGGGCTAGAAGATGCGGTTTCCATTACAGGCAATGTGATCACGGACACTGATGCAACAGCAGGATTAGATAGTGATATCGATTCAGCAACTTTAGAAGTAAAAGAATATACAATTGCCGGAATTGCAGGCTTACAAACCGTAGGATCAGCAGTAACGATTCCTAGTGTTGGAAGCCTTACGATATTGGCTGATGGAAGTCTTACATTTGTACCCGTTGCTAATTACAATGGAGTTGTTCCAACGATTACGTATACTTTAACCGATGGTGTTTTGACCGATACAGCCGATGTCGTTGTTACTGTGACAGCTGTCAATGATGCGCCTGTTGCGGTTGATGATATTAACACTAATATATCAGCTAATGCTGGACCAACAGCTATCCATATTTTGGTAGCTGCAGATGCTGACGGAACAATAGCCACTTACACAGTTTTAAGCTTACCAACAAACGGAACTTTAGCTTTATCAGGAACGGCAGTAACGTTAAATCAAGTGTTGACATCAGCAGAAGTTGCTTTGTTGGCCTACGATCCAAGCGGAAGTTTCACAGGAAATGATACATTTAAATTTACTGCAACAGATAATAATGGCGCTGTTGATGCAACTTCAGCTACAATTACATTAGAGGTAGTCTTTATTTCACCTGCCCCACCGGTTATATTTGCAGCTGATGATTTATCTGGATCTTTATTGAGCAGCAATTCAGTTCAAGAGGTATTAAATGTATTGGATAATGATGCTGTAGATTTGGCCAAAGCTACTTTGAGCAATGTACTAATATCGACAGTCACAGCTGATCCAACGGGCTTTATGACATTAAAATCAGATGGGACAGTTGAAATGGCAGCCTTTACACCGTCTGGGACATATACAATGACATATTCCATTTGTGATAAATTAAACCTAAATAATTGTGATACGGCTATAGTTACAGTAACAGTTGGTTGTGGTTTATCAACAGCTATATCGGGTTTAATTAAAAATGAGCTTACTAATACCCCCTTAGGGAATGTTCCGGTGACTTTGAAGCCAATTAATACAACTACCGGTCCAATTTTGTTGAGTATTACCAAAGCAGATGGCAGCTATTCATTTACAGGAATGATACCAGGGGATTATGTAATCCAGGTTCAAGACGCGAATTTGAATGCGGCCCAAGAGTTGTATAATACAACACCAAGTTTCTTGATATTAAAAGTAGAAGATTGTAAATATCAAAAGATTGATTTTGGATATAATAAAACTGATTTATTAGTTTTAGGTGATTTTGTATGGTACGATTTAAACAACAATGGAGTGCAAGATGAGTGGTACGATGCCAATAACGATGGTCTTGTGACTAAAAACATACCAGATGCAAATGGCGTAATTGATTTCAGTAAATGGGAATGGATTGATTTTAATGGCGATGGAAGTTATAAAGGGATCCAAAATGCGGGAGAATTGAACGCAGCCGGATTTGGTAATGGAACCACAAATGTTCCTAATATATTTGTAACGGGTCCTAATGGATTCTCCAGAAGCGTAACGATGGGAGTTGAAGGCTATTGGAGAACAAGAGCGCCACAAGGAGCTTATGGAGAATATAAAATTGAGTTTATAAAAGAAGCTAATTTTGAACAAGCTTCTGAGGCGATGTCAGCTTCTGGATTGGTTAAAGTATTGCCAAGCGGAACACTAAAACAAGCGCGTACAGAAAAATCAAAAAGTTATGTTGACTGTGGTTTAACCACCAATACTATTTTGTACGCTCAGTTTACAGAATCAGTAAAAGTTAATTTGAATTTAGATTTTGGAATCAGTTGTAAAACCTATGCCGATATTCTAGCGGTCAATGACGATGCAGGAACAGTAGATGGAACTCAAGCATTAACAGGAGTTCTCAATGTATTGTCAAATGACACAATCAATGGATTGCCGGCTAAGGCTTCAGATGTAAGTATCACATTGACACCAAGTCCAAATTTCACAATAGGAACAGATGGGCTGTTGAATGTGTTGGGCAATACACCAGGGGGTAGCTATAGCTTAAATTACAGCATTTGTGAGAAAGCCAATCCTAGCAATTGCAGTCAAGCCACGATCACTATTGTAGTAGAAAGGCCTAGTATTGCTTTAGTGAAAACGGCGAAATTCAGGGATGAGAACAACGATGGATATGCACAGCCAGGGGAAACCATTACCTACAGTTTTGAAATAACCAATACAGGTAATACACCATTGAGTAATGTAATTATTAGTGATCCATTACCAGGAGTTATCATGTCAGGATCTCCATTAACATTGGCCATAGGAGAAGTCAGTACGACACATTTCTCGGGCTTGTATTTTATTAAGCAATCAGATATTAATTTAGGAAGTATTTCAAATCAAGCTACTGTTTATGGTACAGCACCAAGCGGAAAAGTAGTAGAAGATAAATCGGACGAGTTGAATTTGGTGGATGATAATCCAACGGTACTGAGTGTTTCGGGCTGTGCAATAGAAGTCTTCAATGCAGTGTCACCTGATGGTTCGGCAGGGATCAATGACAAGTTTTATGTAAAAGGCTTAGAATGTTATCCGGAGAATTCGATAGAGATCTTCAACCGTTGGGGTGTTTTAGTATTCGAACGCGAGCATTACAATAATGAAGATAGGGCTTTTAAAGGAGTTTCCGAAGGTCGAGTAACCATAGAGAAATCATCAGAATTACCCGTAGGAACCTATTTTTATATACTGAAATACAGAGACAGTGCCAATAATGCATTTGAGAAATCAGGATATTTGTATTTGAACAGAAAATAGTTGGATAAGTCCCTAAGCTTAAAAAAAACACACACATGAAAACGAAAATAATAGGGTTGGTATTAATGCTTTTATCCTTTGTAGGCTTTGCCCAACAAGATGCACAATACACCCAATACATGTACAATACAATAGTCGTGAATCCAGGTTATGCAGGATCTCGACAAGCCATGAGTATTTTTGCATTACACCGCAATCAATGGGTAGGAATAGATGGCGCACCGGTGACGAACACCTTTTCGATCAATACACCAATAAATGATAGTAAAGTAGGCTTGGGATTGTCATTTGTAAACGATCAAATAGGGCCATCGGATGAGAACAATATAGCCGTTGATTTCTCATACACTATCCCTGTAAATTATAAATATAAAATGTCATTTGGAATAAAAGGTAGCGCAAATTTATTAAACGTTGATTTTACAAAACTGAAACAAAATCCAGGCGATGCTATTTTTGAAGAGAATATCGACAATAAATTTTCGCCCAATATTGGAGTTGGATTTTACTTGCATTCGGATAATGGTTATTTAGGATTGTCAGCGCCCAATTTAATCGAAACGGTACATTTTGATGGGACGGCCACCTCGAGTTCAAGCAGCCATATTGCCACCGAGAAAATCAATTATTACCTGATAGCAGGATACGTATTTGATTTAAATCCAAGTCTAAAATTCAAACCCTCGTTGCAAAGCAAATACGTACAAGGAGCACCACTTCAGGTGGACGTGAGCGCCAATTTCATGATGAACGAAAAATTCGTAGCGGGATTAGCCTACAGATGGAGTGCTGCGATGAGCGCCATGGTGGGCTTCCAAGCCAGCGATTCATGGTTTATAGGATACAGTTATGATTTTGACACAACAGAATTGGCACAATACAATTCGGGTTCCCACGAAATCTTTTTGCGATACGAATTGTTTAACAAGTTTGACAAAATTATCTCCCCAAGATTCTTTTAAAACCACACCTATGAAAATTAAAACTACACTATATAGCCTTTTTATATTGCTTTTGTTGACCTCAGGGTACGCCCAAAAAAAAACAGTTGCCAAAGCGGATGTCAATTACGATCGTTATGCTTATGTCGATGCCATAGTCAATTATGAGAAAGTGGCAGCCAAAGGATACCAAGACGAAAAGATGTTTCAAAAATTAGGGAACGCCTATTATTTTAAAGCCGAATTGCCACAAGCATCAAAATGGTATGAGCAACTATTTACATTGTATCCCAATCAAGAGGCCGAATATTATTACCGCTACTCACAGACCTTAAAATCAACAGGAGATTACAAAAAGTCGGATCAAATGTTGGAACAGTTTAATTTAAAAAGTGGTAACGATAAAAGAGGGATATTATTCAAAGAGAATAAAAATTATCTAGAGGAAATCAAGGCCAATTCGGGACGTTTTCAAGTAGTGGATGCAGGAGTTAATTCGGCATTTTCAGATTATGGGAGTTCCTTTTTAGGCGATAAATTAGTATTTGCTTCCGCAAGAGATACTGGAGGTGTTTCCAAGAAAGTATTCAAATGGACCAACAAATCCTTTACCAATTTGTATGCATCAGAGATGAAACCCGATGGTGAGATGGGAATTCCGGAACGATTTGTACGTACTATCAATTCGAAGTTCAATGAATCAACTCCGATATTTACCCAAGACGGCAAAACCATGTATTTTACACGAAACAACTACCTAGAAGGCAAAAGAGGAAGAGATTCGAGTAAAAACACTTTATTAAAACTCTACAAAGCCACATTGGATACAGAAGGCGAGTGGAGCAATGTAACAGAATTGCCATTTAACAGCAATGAATACAGTGTGGCTCACCCTGCATTAAGCCAAGACGAAAAAACCCTGTATTTTGCCTCGGATATGCCTGGGACATTAGGCCAGTCGGATTTGTTTAGCGTTAAAATCAACCAAGATGGTACATATGGAACTCCAGAGAATCTAGGGCCGGAAATCAATACCGAAGGCCGAGAAACCTTTCCGTTTGTATCGGAAGAAAATGAATTGTTTTTTGCCAGTGATGGCCGCCCAGGTTTAGGGGGATTGGATATTTTTGTGGCCAGAAAAGAGGTAGATGATAGTTTTTATGGCATTCAAAACGTTGGGGAACCGATAAATAGTAATCAAGATGATTTTGCGTTTTTAATCAATAAAAAGCGCAATGGATTTTTCACATCCAATAGAGAAGGTGGAAAAGGATACGATGATATTTACCGATTTGTGGAGTACAAAAAATTGATTTGTGATCAAATGCTTTCGGGCTTGATAACAGATCAAGAAACCAAAGAAATAGTGTCGAATGCAAAGATGAGTTTATTTGATTCCAATTTCAAACCGTTGCAAGTTGCCCAAACCGATGCTCAAGGCAGGTATAGTTTTGCAGTAGATTGCAGTAAAAAATATTATGTAAGAGCCGAGAAAGAGGACTATCAAACCAAAGAAGGATCAGTTAGATCAAAAAGTTTCAGCGGAAGCAAAGACTACTCGATGGAGTTGGAGCGAAGAATCAAGCCAATAACCGTAGGAACAGATTTGGCCAAAACCTTAGACATTCCGATGATTTATTTTGATTTGGACAAGTCATACATTCGTAAGGATGCCAGTTACGAGTTGGCCAAAGTATTGACCGTTATGCAGCAATACCCAGCGATGAAAATCGAAGTGCGTTCGCATACCGATAGCCGCCAAACCGCTGCTTACAACGAGAAATTATCCGATAGAAGAGCCAAAGCTACAGTGGCTTGGTTGGTTAAAAACGGCATTAATTCAGCACGATTAATCGGGAAAGGATATGGAGAATCTCAATTGGTCAATCCATGTGCCGATGGTGTAAAATGTTCCGAAGAAGAACACCAAGCCAACAGACGAAGCGAATTTATAATTGTTTCGATGCAGTAAATGTAATCGTATTTAAAACCAAATCCCTTCTTTCTTAATGTTTATGATTGAAGGGTTTTTTTGTGGTTTTTAATTTGCTTTTAAAAAGTAATAGCAAACTATCAAATTGGTATATTTGTAAGTGTAATTTTAATTCATGTTCAGCATTAGAATTCAGATATAGTAAATTTCTATGCGAAATCTGGGTGTTAAGTAATAGTATTAAGTTTGCTGTAAAATAGTTTGTTTTTAATTTAACTTTCAAAAGAATGATGCGAATATTTCTTGGATGTTTTCTTTTTTTATCCGTTTTTAAAGGGTTGTCACAAGAAGTGCCTTTTTCTATAGATACACTGCATGTTAAAATTGATAGTCTTTACAGGGAAGATCAATTTTATGCTGGGATTAATTACAATTCAATAATTACAAAACCAGTTGGTGTTTCTCAAAATAAAATATCTTTTGGTTTTTCTGCTGGATTTCTTAGAGATATGCCTTTAAATAAAAGTAGAACTTTGGCAATTGCTCCTGGAATTGGTTTTTCATTTGATAATTATATTCAAAATATGGCTATTGTTGGAAGTGGAAAAAATCCAATTTATGGTGTGATTCCGTCTAATGTGGATTACAGTAAGAATAGGTTTGAAAAATGGCGAGTTGAAGTTCCTATTGAATTTAGATGGCGAACTTCGACACCCGAAGAGTTTACTTTTTTTAGAATTTATGGAGGCTTTAAATTTAGTTATTTGTTATCTGATAAGTCTGTATTTGATGATAGTATTCAAAAAATAGTAATCAAAAATAATAAAGATTTTGAAGAATTCCTTTATGGAGTGTATCTTTCGATAGGATATAGCTCCTTTAATTTACAGGTATATTACGGTTTGAACAACCTTTTTAAACCTTCAGCGCAAATTGATTCAGTCCCTATAAAAATGGATATCCTAAGTATTGGGATTGTGTTCTATATTTTATAACCAAAGAAATAAAAAGGCTAATTGAGGAATACTCCCTACGAATAAACCAATCATCAATTCATTTGGAGTATGTGCGTGCATAACCAAACGCGATGAGGCTACAAAACCATTCATTAAAAGCATAATTGGCACTAAATAAATATTGCCCAATTGTAAGTGTATATTCATACCAAAAATAAAAACGGTTAATGCAGAAATACCTAGCATGTGGAGACTGGCTTTGCTTTTTATAAATAATAATCCTAGGGCAAATAAAGTACTAAATAAAGCACCTAAAAAAAAGAAATGTAATTCAGGGAATTGTTCTAATGTGATGCTTTTTCGTAACAATAGAATGATTAAAAAACTTTGAAAAACCAAGGGAATTTTGCGTTGATCCAAATTTGCAATCATAATAGAGTCTACTCTTTCGGTATAGCGCAATACAAGAAACAATGCCATTGGGATCAAGATTGTGACTATTGCTATTTGCAAAAGAAAAGTAGCAATTTGTTCTATTTTGTATTCGGTAATATGGAATAAAAAATAGAAAAAACTAGCTTGCACCGGAATAAAAATCGGATGAAAAATATAGGAGAATATTGGTAGTATCTTTTTCAATTTCGAAAAGAGGTTTTAAAATAGTATTTGAATAAGGATCTATAATTTTCTTCTCATTCGAGCAACAGGTATTTCTAGATGTTCACGATATTTGGCTATGGTTCTTCGGGCTATTGGATATCCTTTATTTTTTAGAATTTCTGCCAACAGATCATCAGGTAGTGGGTTGCTTTTGTCTTCTTCTTCAATGGTGTTGAGAAGAATTCTTTTTATTTCAATGGTACTAACTTCTTCTCCTTGGTCGTTTTTCATAGCTTCTGAGAAAAACTCTTTTACCAATTTTGTTCCATAAGGTGTTTCGACATATTTACTATTGGCAACTCTAGAAACGGTCGAAATATCAAGTCCAACTCTATCAGCAATATCTTTTAGAATCATCGGTTTTAATTGGGTTTCATCTCCATCAAGTAAATAGTCTTTTTGGTAATGCATAATGGCATTCATGGTCACAAACAAAGTATCTTGACGTTGTTTTATGGCATCGATAAACCATTTGGCCGAATCTAATTTTTGTTTAATAAACTGTACAGCGTCTTTTTGCGAATGGGATTTATCTTTCGACTCTTTATACGTCTGCATCATTTCTTGATAATCTTTAGAAACGTGCAAAGCGGGGGCATTTCTGCCATTTAAAGTAAGTTCCAATTCCCCATCTACAATTCTAATTGCAAAATCAGGGACTACATTTTCAGTTATTTTATTGTTTCCTGTAAAAGAACCTCCGGGTTTTGGGTTTAATTTTTCTACTTCATGAACTGCATTTCTAAGCTGCTCATTAGAAATATTGAATTTTTGTATCAATTTGTCGTAATGCTTTCTTACAAAAGCATCAAATTGTTGTTCGATCATTAAAGTGGCCAGATCCACAGATTCTGTTGGGGTTTTTCTTTTTAGTTGCAATAATAGACACTCTTGTAAATCACGAGCACCGACGCCAGTAGGTTCTAATTCGTGAATAATATGCAAGATGTTTTGGACTTGTTTTTCTGTGGTATAAAGCCCTTGAGTAAAAGCCATATCATCCACTAAATCAGGAATACTTCGTCTTAAATATCCTAAATCATCTATGCTGCCAACTAAAAACTCCGCAATATCTCGCTCCTCGTCAGTTAAAATAAAAGTATTTAATTGATTGATTAAATCCTGATGAAAGCTTATTGAGGCTGCAAATGGGGTTTCTTTTTCCTCATCGTCATCGCTATAGTTGCTTATTTGTGTCTTGTAATCTGGGGTATCATCATTATTTAAATATTCGTCTATGTTTATATCTTCAGATTCAATTCTATCTGCTTCAGAATCATCATAGTCGTCATATTGTTCGTTGTCAAATTCGTCTTTTTCGTGAAGATCCTCTTCTTTGCCAGATTCCAAAGCAGGATTTTCATTCATTTCTTCTAATAATCTTTGTTCAAATGCTTGCGTAGGCAACTGAATTAACTTCATCAACTGTATTTGTTGTGGAGATAATTTCTGTGATATTTTTAAATTTAAAAATTGCTTTAACATTTGTCTTATTGTTTAAAGGTTTAAGAGTTTAATTGTTTAAAGTTGTTGTGGTTCAAACAACTTTAAACAATTGTAAAACAACATTAAACGTTTTAAAATTCTGCGTTCATTGGCGTTCTTGGGAAAGGAATTACGTCACGAATGTTAGTCATTCCAGTTACAAATAACACCAATCTTTCAAATCCAAGTCCAAAACCAGAGTGAACTGCAGATCCAAATCGTCTGGTGTCTAAGTACCACCATAGTTCTTCTTCGTGTATTCCTAAGGCTTTCATTTTTTCGACCAAAACATCAAAACGTTCCTCTCTTTGTGAACCTCCTACTATTTCTCCTATTCCTGGGAAAAGAATGTCCATGGCACGAACCGTTTTGCCATCTTCGTTCAATCGCATATAGAATGCTTTGATATTAGCAGGATAATCAAACAAAATTACGGGACATTTAAAATGCTTTTCTACTAAATAACGCTCGTGTTCCGATTGTAAATCAGCACCCCACTCGTTAATGATATAATTGAATTTTTTCTTCTTGTTCGGTGTACAATCTCTTAAAATGTCAATGGCTTCAGTGTAGGAAACACGTTTGAAATTGTTGTCCATTACAAATCCTAATTTTTCCAACAAAGGCATTTCACTTCTTTCTGCCTGTGGTTTAGATTTTTCTTCTTCAGTCAAACGACTTTCCAAGAATTTTAAATCTTCTCCACATTTATCAACGGCATATTTTACAACATATTTAATAAAATCTTCGGCAAGATCCATATTGTCATTCAAATCATTGAAAGCTACTTCGGGTTCAATCATCCAAAATTCGGCTAAGTGACGAGAAGTGTTTGAGTTTTCTGCTCTAAAAGTAGGCCCAAAAGTATAAATCTGACCCAGAGCCATCGCAAATGTTTCCCCTTCCAATTGTCCCGAAACGGTTAGATTGGTTTCTTTCCCGAAAAAATCTTCTTTGAAATCTACTTTTCCATCTTCGGTTCTTGGTGTATTTTCAAATGGCAATGCAGTTACTTTAAACATTTCACCCGCACCTTCAGCATCAGATCCTGTGATGATTGGTGTATTCACATAAACAAATCCTTTTTGTTGAAAATAACTATGAACAGCATACGACAAAACTGAACGCACACGCATAATAGCGCCAAACACATTCGTACGCACGCGTAAATGAGCATTCTCGCGTAAGAATTCTAAGCTTGGTTTGTTTTTTGGTTGTATTGGGAATTTCTCTGCATCCGAATCGCCAAGAATTTCCAGTTTATTGACTTGGATTTCAAATTTTTGACCAGCACCTTTACTCTCAACCAAATTCCCAGTTACCGAAATAGCTGCTCCAGTTGTAATTCTTTTCAATGTTTCGTCTGGTGTATTCTCAAAATCGACAACACATTGTATGTTATTAATGGTTGAACCATCATTTAAAGCAATAAACTGATTATTTCTAAAAGTTCTAACCCAACCTTTTGCATTGATTTCGTGTAATGTAGATGTACTGTTTAGTAAGTCTTTAACTTTTGTGTGTCTCATTTTAATTTTTTGATTTTAAAGTTCAGATTTTCGATTAATACAAAAATCAGTGTTTTAATCTAAGTGCAAATATAAAAGAAATTGTTTGAAAAATTGGCACAGACCCTCTCTAAGTGAGAAGCTATTTCCTGCTATTTTCTCTATCTTTTACTTTTGATAACAAAGTAAAAGATAATTGCAAAATCAATTCGATAATCAATCTTTTGCAAAATTTAAGAAATTTGGAGGTACATTGTTGATTGCCATCTTCGAATAGTAAGACGGCAACATCTTACTATTTCAATGATAGTATGTTTGGATCCAAATTTATCGCAAAACGACAAACTACAAAACCTTTTATGGATTTTTATACTTTTGCGATAAATGGATTTAGATACATTAGGATATAATTCTCAATCATTACCCAAAACGTCGAGAAACTGCTATTTTTCTTTTTCTAATTTATCAATTTCTTCATCACTAAATTCAAGCATTTCCAGTTTAGGTTCAATGAATTCTTGCTCGTTTGCCAAAGTTTTATTCAATGTTAATACCAAAGCAGGCAGTAACATTAAATTAGATAACATTCCAAATAATAAGGTCAGTGATATGAGTCCGCCAAGAGCAATAGTTCCTCCAAAACTAGAGAGCATAAAAACCGAAAACCCAAAAAACAAAACGATTGAAGTATAAAACATACTCAATCCCGATTCGTTAAAAGTAGCGTAAACTGATTTTTTGATTTTCCAATTGTTCTTCTTTAGCTCTTCTCGATATTGCGACAAAAACCGAACGGTGTCATCTACCGAAAGTCCGAATGCAATTCCAAAAACTAAAATAGTAGAAGGTTTTAATGGAATGTCCAAAAAGCCCATGATTCCAGCCGTTAATAATAAAGGCAATAGATTTGGGATTATTGAAACCAAAACCATTTTGAAAGAACGAAACATAAAAGCTATCAATAATGCAGTTAGGAAAAAGGCAAAAACTAAAGATGAAAGTAGGTTGTCAAGTAAATAGCCTGTTCCTTTTTGAAAAACTAAGGCTTTTCCCGTGATAATTACATTGTATCTATCTGGAGGGAATAGTATATCTGCTTTTCTACGAATTTCTCCTTCAATAATAGGAATTCTGCTTCCGCTTTCATCACGCATAAACGTAGTGATTCTAGCCACTTGTCCACTGGAATCGACATAGCTCTTCATTAAATTCTCTTTGGAATCCTTTGTTGCATTTTTGGCATAAGACAAGATAAAAGCCTGTTCTTGTGATGTAGGTAAATCGTAATATTCTGGGTTTCCATTGTAATAAGCTTGTTTGGAATATTTCACCAAATTAACAATAGAAATAGGTTTTGAAAGTTCTGGAATTTCCTCAATAGTTTTTTGAAGTTCATCCATTTTTTTTAACATAGACAATTTCATGACACCTTTTTTGCGTTTGGTGTCTATCATTATTTCTAATGGCATAACTCCATCGAATTCTTTTTCGAAAAACACGATATCTTTGAAGAAAGGTTCTTTTTTTGGCATGTCTTCAATCAAACTTCCAGAAATTCGCATTTGAAAAATTCCGATGATGCTTATAACCAATAGACTTATAGAAACCACATAAATAGAAAAACGATTGTATTTTACATTTCTTAGTATCCAATCCATAAATTTTTTGATCGAAACTCTCTCTAAATGCTCTAAATGACGGTCTATCGGAGCGGGTACATAACTATGCAAAATAGGAATAGTTATGATGCAAAGTATGAATAACAATAATATGTTAATCGATGTTACATTTCCAAATTCTATAAGTAATTTATTGTTTGATGATATAAAAGTAAAAAAACCAATGGCCGTTGTTAAGTTGGTCATAAAGGTTGCCATTCCTATTTTTGTAGTCACCCTTTGTAAAGCTTTGGTTTTGTTGCCGTGAATTTTGTATTCCTGATGGTATTTGTTGGTTAAGAAAATACAGTTTGGTATTCCAATGACAATCATCAAAGTAGGAACCATAGCGGTTAAAACCGTAATTTCATAATCTAAAAGGCCTAATACACCAAAAGACCACATTACACTTATAATTACAATAATTAGTGAAATCATGGTTGCTCTAAAACTTCTAAAAAAGTAAAAGAACAATAGGGAAGTAAGGAATAATGCTGCGCCAATAAAAAGACTTATTTCGCTAAGAATAGTTTGAGCATTCAGGGTACGAATGTAAGGCATACCCGAGACACGGAGTTTTATTTTGGTTTCCTTTTCAAAAACTTTTATAGCAGGAATTAATTCGTTGAGGACATAATTTTTGCGTTCAGTAGTGTTTACAATTTTCTTGTCAAGGTAAACCGCCGAGCGAATACTTCCAGATCTTTTATTGAAAATTAATCCTTCATAAAAAGGGAGTTTGTTAAAAAGTTCTTGCTTTATTTTTTGAAGATATTCTTTGTCAATTTTTTTGTTTGGATCAATAAAAGGAACTAATTCAAATTTTTGTAAAGCTTCATTTTTTTGTAGTTTTTTCATATCATTTAATGAAATGACCAAATCGACATCTTTGTTTGTCTTGATCGTATTCATCAGTTTTACCCATGAGGAATAAACTTTTGGAGTAAATATTGCATCGTTTTTTATACCAATAACAATTAGGTTTCCTTCTTCTCCAAATTTATTTAAAAACGAATTGTATTCTATGTTTACAATATTATCTGCGGGTAATAAATTGGCTTCGCTATGGGTAAAACGAATGTATTTCCATTGCATTGCCAAGAATATCGTAATTAGTGCAATTATCGATAACATTACTATTTTATTTCTAAGAACAACTCGGGCAATTAACTCCCAAAATCCTAGACTAAACCATTTTTTCATTATAAATTTTTTAAAGCTCCAAAAATACATAAACTCCAAGAGTTATTTTTGTTTTTATGCATTTGATTTGATTTTTTTCAAGGTCATTTTTTACAGTAGAATTAAATTTTAGTTACCATTGTTATTTGTTTTATAATTAATAGATTTGTTTTCGCAACTTTGTTTTATTAAATTAATTTTTGGGGTTACTATAAATATGAAAAAGTATAGGAATACATTGTTTTATTTTGGCGTAACAGGTGGTTTTACAGCTCTTATGTATTGGATAATTAAGGAAGGAAAATACCTTGAAAATAATGAGACTATTATTCATCCGATAGCCAGTAATAATTCATGGGAGGATTTTCTCAATGCAATGATTCATAATGTACAAGATCCTTTAGCTATTTTATTGGCACAAATTATAATGATTATCCTTGTGGCACGACTTTTTGGTTGGGTTTTCAAAAAAATTGGTCAACCTTCCGTTATTGGTGAAATTATAGCTGGAATTGCATTAGGGCCATCCTTGTTAGGTTTATATTTTCCAGATTTCTTTCATGCATTATTTCCCCCTGATTCATTAGAAAATTTAAAATTTTTGAGCCAGATTGGACTGATTCTTTTTATGTTTGTTATTGGGATGGAACTCGACATAAAAGTTCTAAAAAACAGAGCCAAAGAAGCTATTGTTATTAGTCATGCAAGTATTGTAATTCCGTTTGCACTGGGTATAGGATTGGCGTATTTTGTTTACAATCGTTTTGCTCCAGAAGGAGTAAAGTTTCTTTCTTTTAGTTTGTTTATGGGAATTGCAATGAGTATCACCGCTTTTCCGGTTTTGGCTCGAATTGTTCAAGAAAGAGGCATGCATAAAACTAAGTTAGGAGCAATCGTAATTACATGTGCAGCCGCAGATGATATTACCGCTTGGTGTTTGTTGGCAGTTGTAATTGCTATAGTAAAAGCGGGAACCTTTGAAAGTTCCATGTTTATAATTTCTCTGGCAGCCTTATATGTTCTAATAATGATTTTTCTTGTAAAACCATTTTTGAAAAGAATTGGTGATTTATATGGAGCCAAAGACAGTTTGAGTAAACCCGTGGTGGCAATCTTTTTTTTAATATTAATCATTTCGTCCTATGCTACGGAATTAGTTGGTATTCATGCCCTATTTGGTGCCTTTATGATGGGGGCTATTATGCCTGATATTCCTAAGTTTCGAACCGTTTTTATTGCAAAAGTAGAAGATGTTTCTGTTATATTATTGCTTCCTTTGTTTTTTGTATTCACAGGTTTACGTACCGAAATTGGTTTGATCAATGAACCTTATTTATGGAAAGTGACAGGGTTTATCATTCTAGTTGCAGTAGTAGGGAAATTTTTTGGTAGTGCTTTGGCAGCAAAATTTGTCGGACAAAGTTGGCGAAACAGTCTTATCATTGGAGCCTTAATGAATACGAGGGGATTAATGGAGCTTATTGTTTTGAATATTGGATTGGGCCTTGGTGTACTAACTACGGAGGTCTTTACAATGATGGTTATTATGGCATTGGTGACTACTTTTATGACAGGCCCCGCTTTAAATTTAATCAATTATATTTTTAAAACTAGTGATATTATTGATCATGATGAAGAAGTTGATCAAAATAAATATAGAATCTTGATCTCTTTCGGAAATAATGAAAAAGGAAAATCTTTATTGCGTTTAGCCAACAGTATGGTTAAAAAACAAAAAGAAAAAGCCAGTATCACTGCTTTGCATTTATCGTTAAGTGATGAAGTACATACTTTTAATATGGACGATAAAGAGAAAAGTAGTTTTAGCCCTATAATGAAAGAGGCAATTGTGCTGAAACAAGAAGTTACTACTATTTTTAAGGCAACTATTGATATAGAAAATGAAATTATTGATATTGCTAATCAAGGAGAATATGATTTATTGCTAGTTGGATTAGGGAAATCGATTTTTGAAGGAACAATATTGGGAAAAGTAATTGGGTTTACTTCTCGAATCATAAATCCAGAAAGATTATTAGATAAGTTTACCGGTAAAGAAGGATTGTTTGTCAATTCTCCATTTGATGAACGAACTCGTCAAATTGTTTTGAAAACTAAAATGCCATTAGGTGTTTTGATTGACAAAGATTTGAAAGAAGTAAATAATGTCTTTGTTCCTATTTACACTTCCGAAGATTCATTCTTGATTGAATATGCTCAAAAAATGATATTCAATAATAATGCTACAGTTGCTTTTTTGGATTTCAACAGCCACATAGAGAATAATTTTGTAATTGCCAGTGCTATAGAATCTCTAAAGCAAAAATATCCCAATAATGTAATTTTAGAAAAAGAATCATTATTGAACAATGAATTCTTGATTCAGCAAGATTTAATGATTGTGAGTTTGGATAGTTGGAAAGATTTATTGGATTCTCGCAGTAAATGGTTGAGTGGGGTGCCTTCGGTATTGATTATAAAACCATAATTATGAATTGGATTTTATTAATTATAGCGGGTTTTTTTGAAGTTGGTTTTGCGACTTGTCTGGGCAAAGCCAAAGAAACTTCCGGAGTGGCATCTACATTGTGGATGGTTGGTTTTTTTGTAGCGCTTACTATCAGTATGACGCTGTTATACAAAGCGTCCCAAACCCTGCCAATTGGAACCGCTTATGCAGTTTGGACAGGAATCGGAGCTGTTGGAACTGTTTTAGTTGGTATTTTTATATTCAAAGAACCGGCTACTTTCTGGAGACTTTTCTTCTTGTTTACTTTGATAGCCTCAATAGTTGGGCTTAAATTCGTATCCTCACATTGATCTGTACCCTTCTTTTTTTAATTTTGATATGATGAGTAAAGAGAAAGTACATATGCAATGTGATCATTCTAAGCTTGGATGCTTTTTTAAACAGAATTGTGTTCTAAAGTTCGTGATTTTTTACAATGGTGTTCATCATAACTGTCTGAATTAAATTAATACAGGGCTCTTACCGTTTTGGTTACAATCATTAGGACTTTATTAAATTCCTAAATTTAAGACGAAAGTTAATTTTATGGCTATATTGTCTTCAAATTTGCTCAATTGATTCGGACCATAACGGTAATAGCCTCCTAGACCCAGACCATTAAATATTTTATTCAATTCAATTCCAGATTCTATATATCCTTTCTCTAAGGTTTTAAAGTCAATGCCAATATGATTTTCTGGGTTTTCCATTTTTCCCCACGCCATTCTTGTGACAAAATCCAATGAAGGTTTTAATTTTTTTAATATGAAGATCCTATTAAAACCATGTTTAAATTGAAATGTCATGTATTCGCTCGAAAAAAATTCATTAAAAAACATGGTTTCAAAACTATTTTTACCGGCAAATGTTATTCTTTTTATAATGGTTTCTTTGTTTAAATTATTGGGAGCGTTGTTGTAAAGTTGTGGCAGGGGTAAATCACCAAATGCTTTACCTGCTTCAAATAACAAAAAGGTACGTTGCCCATTGAGATATTTGATTTGATAATCTGCTTTAAAGTCAACTTTGGTATAGCTAAAATCATTTTTTAAAACATCGGGTAGTGATTGTGTCAACTGTAAGGTGAATTTTGGAAACCTTTTTTCAGATTCGATTCTTCCTGTTGGTGTTTGCATATAATCGCTATAAGGGCTCCATTTTAATGAAAATGTTGCTGTAGTCATGTTGTAATTAGAATACGATTTGCCATTTAAACTGTATATGTAATTGAATTGAGGAGTCACAAATGTACTTGCCAGAGCCAATGTCGATTCTACTTTTGGGATAATTTTAGATTCTAATGCAATTTTCCATTGTTCATATCTATAAAGTGTGCTGAAATTGATAGCGCGAGGGTCGTAAATTTTGAAAGCTCTTTTTTCAACAGCATAATCGATACTCGCAATTTCTCTCAGGTCATCGGTGTAGTTTAAACTAATCCAGGTGTTTGAGAATTTATTAACTCTGGTTCCAATTCCTATATTGTATTTAAATTCAGAATCGCGTAAACCATAAGCGGTGTAGCCTTCTATTCTGTATTTTTTAGAAAAATAATCATTAGTTATTCCGCCAAGTCCCAATCGAAGTCCTTCATAATTATTGTAACTGATAATTTTGCGTAAATCAAAATCCCAAGATTTAAATGGAACATAACCAGTAAGTACTTTTCGAACTAAATTTAACCGTCTTTCAATTCTTTTTTTTATTGAAATGCTGTCTAATGATAAATAAGTTTTTTGACTTCGGCTGTCTAAACTGTCTTTTCTAAATTCATTCCAAAAACTTTCTGGTTTTGATATGGCATCATCTTTAATTTCAACAGCAACAATTGGTTTGTTGATTTTAACTGTAGAATTGTATTGAATATCAAAATTATTTGTTTGGGATAGCAAATAGACATAGTCTGATTCTTCTCTTTTTCTGGGCGTTAAATCTTCTTTAATGTCCCCGTCAAATTGAATGGTTCCTCCTAGTATTTTTATATCATCATCATTGTTTCCTTTCACAATTTTAAATTTTTTCTGAGTAGGAAACCATAAGTCTTCTTCTGGAATGTAATTGAATTCGTGAATTGCACTGATATCCAGTATGCCCTTAATTCGCATTATTGCTTTTGCAACAGCATAATTAGTTTCATCGATATATAAAATACCTTCCAGACCCGCTGTTCTTTTTTCTTTTTTGTTTTTAAAATAAACCATATAGGCATTTCGTCCATTTATGGTTACCGTGTCCAAAAGTTTAAAGTTATAATCTTTTAACGCGTCACGAGCAATTGGGCTGTTGTATTTGGTTTCAAAAAGTTCGTATTTAGTGTCGTAAATAGAAAATGACTGTAGATTAAAGGATAGGATTTCATAAACAGGTTGTTTAAAGCCTGCCATTTTTGTTCCCAAAATGGTTTCTTTTAATCGTTTGCCATCATATTGATATTGGGAAATTTTTTCAGTTTGAAATAAATGTTGCTTTTTGATTAATAACTTGAATTTATAATCAGTGGAATCAATTTCTTTTAGGTATTTTCCATAGGGATTATTGACAAAAACGGAATCAATATCCCCATGAATAGAATCAGGGTTAGCCGTTACGATGAGCTTGTTGTAAGCTTTGAATTCATAACTTTTTAGTTTTTCTTGTGGATTGTTCTTTGTTTTATTTTCAATTGTTTTTTTTATTATGGCTAATGCTGGATTGACATTTGAAACAAGAACTTCATGTAGAGGGTTTGTTTTTTGTTCTAAAGCAATTTTATAAAATATTTTTGCGTTATCTACAGGAAGGGTGTTTTTTGTATAACCAATATAGGAAACGGTAATTGATGTTATTTTGTTTTTGGATACCAAACTAAATTTTCCGTCAACATCCGAAATAGTATTGGTGTCTTCATTTGAAACAATGGAAGCAAAAGGAAGTGGTTTTTTGGTTGTAGCGTCTTTTACAATTCCGTTAATTTGAAATTGTGCCTGAATTGTTAGTGTAAAAAGGAAGAACAATGCAATAAAGTACTTCATAATACTGTTTTGATTAGAAAGGCATTTGGCTACGCATCCTTGCCACAAAAATAAGTATAAAAAAATCTGTCTCGTTCAAAAAGACAAGACAGATTTATTGTTTTTATTAATTTAAAAGATTATACCTTCATGATTTCAGCTTCTTTTATAACTAGAAGTTCATCTATTTTTTTGATATAAGTATTAGTCAAGTTTTGTACTTCGTCTTCGGCACTTTTACAAATATCTTCAGAAGTTCCTTCTTTTTCTAGTTTTTTAATATCAGTATTGGCTTCTTTTCTGGCATTTCTAACCCCAATTTTGGCATCTTCTGCTTCAACTTTGGCTTGTTTGGCTAGTTCACGTCTTCTATCTTCGGTAAGTGGTGGAACGCTTATGATAATCATGTCACCATTGTTCATTGGGTTAAATCCAAGATTGGCAATCATAATTGCTTTTTCGATAGGATGTAACATGTTTTTTTCAAAGGGTTGAAGTGTTATAGTTCTGGCGTCTGGAACACTAATTTTTGAAACTTGTGAAAGTGGAGATGCCGATCCATAATAATCTACAAAAACACTTCCTAACATAGCTGGAGATGCTTTTCCAGCACGAATATTTAAAAATGATTTCTCTAAATGTTCAATAGAACCAGCCATTGATTCTTTGGTGCTATCTAATATAAATTCAATTTCTTCTGTCATAATTTTTTATTTAGTGGTCAGTGATCAGTTTTTTAGTGATCAGTTTTTACTGCAAACTGAACACTGAATACTGCTAACTATATATTAACTACGGTTCCTATGTTTTCTCCTTCACAAATTTTTAATAGATTCCCTATTTTATTCATGTCGAAAACGACTATTGGTAATTTGTTTTCTTGGCTTAAAGTAAATGCTGTGGTATCCATAACATTTAATCCTTTTTTTAATACATCTTCAAATGAAATGTATTCAAATTTTACAGCTGATGCGTTTTTCTCTGGATCACAATCATAAACTCCATCAACACGTGTTCCTTTTAGAATTACATTAGCATTGATTTCAATTCCTCGTAAAACGGCTGCAGTATCTGTTGTAAAATAAGGGTTTCCTGTACCAGCTCCAAAAATTACGATCCTTCCTTTTTCCAGATGACGATCCGCTCTTCTTTTGATATAAGGCTCTGCAATAGATTCCATTTTTAAGGCAGTTTGCAAACGGGTTTTCATTCCTTTGTCTTCAAGAGCGCCTTGTAATGCCATTCCGTTAATAACTGTGGCTAGCATTCCCATATAATCTCCTTGAACTCTATCCATTCCTGAACTGGCTCCAGCAACACCTCTAAAAATGTTACCTCCACCAATAACTATAGCGATTTCAACTCCTTTGGCATGAATTTGTTTGATTTCATCTGCATATTCGGCTAATCGTTTAGGATCAATCCCATATTGTAAATCACCCATTAAAGCTTCGCCACTTAATTTTAGAAGGATTCTTTTGTATTTCATCTTTAGATTTTATTTTTTTAAGGTCTCCCTTCATTTTCGAAAGTAAATTACACTGGTTTTCGAGTCAAAACAGCATAAGTTGTGCAAATATAGACATATTCTGTTTTTTTTGAAAATACTGTTCCCTAAATATTTAAATTTAGTTTTTTATATGATTTTTTAGCCGATTCGTATCCAATATTAAAAATAGCCTCCATTTTGATTTTACTGGTTTCAAATGTGCTATATAAGGACAAGGCTTCGGGTTCTATCAACCAATCGCAATGATCAAATTTGTGTATGCTCGAATTGGCGGAGAATAAATCAAATGCTCTAGCTGTGACTGCTTTGATAGAATTTAAATCTTTTGCTTCTATTTGCTGTATTGGACTGACATATATCCCAATTAAGGTATCACATTTGTCTTTTAGAATGTTGGTTGGAAAATGATTAAGAATGCCACCGTCACTATATAACTTTCCATTAAATTCATACGGAGACATTACTCCAGGAAATGACGATGACGCCAAGATGGCATCTATTGTTTTGGTTTCGGGGCTAAAAACTTTTGATTTGCCTTTGATCAAGTCGGTGGCGGTAATGTATATTGGTATTTTTAGTTCTCCCAAAGTTGTGTCCTTAAAAATTTCATAAAAATATTCTTTGAAGGATTCCGAGTCAATTAAACCTGCTTTAGAAAATGTAAAATGTTTCCAATGGAAAAAATAAATAGATTTGAAAAATTCCAGGATTGCCTCGGGAGATTTGCCAATTCCATACAAGGCAGCAACTATTGATCCTGCACTTGAGCCAGCAATGTGAGTTGGAGTAATGTTTTTTTCTTCCAAAAACTGCAAAACCCCAGCATGAGCTATGCCTTTAGACCCTCCACCAGATAATATTAAACCGATTGATTTTAATTTACTGTCCATTATATAAAATTATGCATTTTGTTGGGTCTTAAGTGATTTTTATCACACTTTTTATGGTTAGGGTAATTTAAATTTGCTTAAAAAATAAATCAAAATATGAAATCGCTATGAAAATAGCTGTCACAAACACTAATTAATTTCTGGCGATACCTCCCGATAGCTATGGGAATCCATTAAAAACAAATATTATCTACATATGAAAAGTTCAGTTGCGAAAGCGTTGTTTAATAGTTATAGTTATTTAGAATATAGAAAAATTATATCCGATTTGTTGGCAGAAGGAAAGTCAACTGGTGAGGAACAATCGGAAGATTTATTACATTACAGTACCTTGAATGAATCCCGTTTGAAAAGATTAGACAAAACCATTACTGTTCCCGAGGAAATTAGTTTGAAATTGAAAGGTCTTGAAAAGGAATACATTTGGTTGGTTATCGCAGAAGGCTGGTGCGGAGATGCTGCGCAAATATTGCCTATATTGAATAAAATGGCGGCCGAAACAAATAAAATTGATTTGAAAATTGTTCTCCGTGATTCGAATGATGATTTAATGAATCATTTTTTGACAAATGGGGCTAGAGCTATACCTAAACTGCTAATTATTGATAAAAAAACAGGTAAAGTTTGCAATCATTGGGGACCAAGACCAAAAGGAGCTTCAGATTTAATTAGAGAGTATAAAGAACAATTTGGAATTGTAGATGAAGAGGCTAAAACTCAATTGCAATTATGGTACTTACATGATAAAGGTTTGTCAGTGCAAAATGAAGTTCTAGAGATGATGTATTCAATTAAAGAATGTGCCTGTTTGTAGTTTTATTTTTTTTTAATTTATTTTTTTTTGTATTTAAAAAAAGTGTAACTTAGTGATTGCCAACCGGGTCTATTGTTTTGATTTACTTTTTTTTATTGGTGTGTTTAACTATTGTTCAACAATTAAAAAAACATCATTATGAAAAATCTATTTGAAAAGGTTTATGATTATGTATCACATTTCTTATTTGGAAATGAAAGTGCCACCCATTATTAACCAAATTTTAGACAAGTTGAAAAAAAGTATGAAGTAAAATTACTTTGATCTTATTAAAAACACATCGCAAATTCAATTCTGTATTTGTCATGTGTTTTTTTTATCATTTATCTGTAGAAAGAGTTTGCTCGAATAAGTTGACATCTATGGCATTCTCCACATTGTAATCGCCAATTTTGGTCCGACGTAAAACAGTCAAGTGTGATCCCGAATTCATGGCGCGTCCAAAATCAAAGGCAAGAGAACGAATGTAAGTTCCTTTACTGCAAACCACTCTAAAATCGACTTCGGGAAGTGCAATTCTGGTAATTTCAAATTCGTGAATAGTTGTTTTTCTAGCAGCAATTTCTACAATTTCTCCTGCGCGTGCATGTTCATACAAACGAATCCCGTCTTTTTTTATAGCTGAAAAAATTGGTGGTTTTTGATCAATTTCTCCCAAAAATTGTTTTACCGTTTCGTGTATCAAAGATTCATCGATATGTTCTGTCGGGAAAGTTTGATCAATTTCAGTTTCTAAATCATAAGATGGAGTAGTGGCTCCAATATAGAACGTTCCCGTATATTCTTTGGCTTGCCCTTGTAATTCGGTAATTCTTTTGGTGAATTTCCCAGTACAAACCAATAGTAAACCAGAAGCGAGAGGGTCTAATGTTCCTGCGTGACCAATCTTGAATTTTTTGGGCAATCCTGCTTTATTGATTAGCGCATACTTGAGCTTATTTACCGCTTGAAAAGAAGTAAAGTGCAAAGGTTTGTCTATTAAGAGAATTTGTCCGTTTAAAAAATCTTCAGTTGTCATTAAAGTACGGTCAAAGGATGAATGAAAAAGTGAATGGCGAGTAGTATTATTCCAGCGATAATTCGGTAGTAACCAAATACTTTAAATCCATTTTTTGTCAAAAAGCCAATAAAACTTTTAATGGCCAAAAGCGCTACAATAAAAGCAACGATATTTCCAATAACCAAGTAATTGATTTGGTCGTGAGATAATACAAAACCGTCTTTGTAATAATCGTAACATTTTTTTACTGTTGCTCCAAGCATAGTTGGAACTGCAAGAAAAAAAGAAAACTCAGCAGCAGAGGTACGTGATAGTTTTTGAGACATTCCACCAACAATTGTGGCTCCACTTCTCGATACACCAGGAATCATAGCAATGCATTGAAATAAACCAATTTTTAATGCTTGTAAATAGGTGATTTCTTGAGTGTTTTCAGATACGTCTGGGGTGTTAAACCATTGGTCAACTTTCAATAAAATGATTCCGCCTATTAATAAAGAAATGGCTACAGTTACAGGATTTTCGAGTAATGCATCAATTTTTTTGCTAAAAAGTAATCCAAAGACAACTGCGGGTATAAAGGCAACCAATAATTTGAAATAAAAATCAAAAGTTTGAAAAAAGCGTTTGAAATACAAAACCACTACTGATAAGATTGCTCCTAATTGAATGACAATGGTGAAGAGTTTTGTAAAATCATCGTGCGCGATTCCAAAAAAAGACGATGCGATAATCATATGCCCAGTAGAAGAAACGGGTAAAAATTCTGTGATTCCTTCAATAATGGCAAGGATAATAGCTTGTAGTGTATTCATTTTGTAGTGATCAGTGTTCAGTTTTTTAGTGTTCAGTTTTTTTGCTTGCTTTTACTGCAAACTTATTACGGATCACTGCTTACTATTTTTTAGGGTTTTTAAGAATGGCATAAATGGTAATTCCAAAACCAATTAAAACGGTGGTTGGAGCCAAACGTATTCTTCGGAAATCAAAAACAGATTCATTGAAAACATTAGGGTCATCACTTCCTCCACCAGACATTAGAATAAATCCCAATGCAATTACACCAATTCCGATTAATAGAATTTTATAGTTTATTTTTTCAAAAAGGAACTCGTGTTTGTTTTCTTCGTTTTTCATTTTGTTATTGTGAGGGACGAAATAATCTCATCCGCTGTTTTAAGTTTATGTTTTATAACTGAAATGTACAGACTTATATCTGCAATCTAAAATTAATAAAGGTCGTCTGTTCTTAAATTCAAGAAACGTTGTGTGGCAAAATAAGTACTCAGCCAAGTGATTAAAACGCCAAGTCCAAATACAGCGATTAATACAAGTCCAATCAATAATTTGTCATCTAGGATTCCAAGGTCTGGAAAACTGTTTTCCAAATAAATTAACACGCCAATTAACGCTAGAATGGCTAGACCTGCGCCTATCATCCCGAGTTTGATGCTACGCATTACAAATGGTTTTCGGATAAAGGCTTTGGTTGCCCCCACCATTTGCATGGTTTTTATAATAAAACGATTGGAATATATCGAAAGGCGTAGCGAACTATTGATTAAAAGTACCGCTATAAAGGTCAAGAAGGCACTGATGATCAAAATCCACATACTGACTTTCTTGATGTTGTCGTTTACTAAGTTTACTAATTGTTTGTCGTAAACAATATCAGAAATCATCGGGTTTTTTCGTAAATTGGATTCAATTTTGGCAATACTATCTTTAATTACGTAATCTGCTTTTAAGTGAATGTCGTATGAATTTTGTAGAGGGTTTTCACCCAAGAAGGTTACGAAATCTTCACCAATAATATCGGTATGCTCTTTTGCTGCTTGTTCTTTGGAAACATAAACAAAAGATTTTGCGAATTTGGCTCTTTTCATTTCTTGACCAAAAGATTTTAAAATGGTATCATTGGCTTCTTTTTTGAAAAAAACAGTCATTGCTATTTCTTCTCTGAAGTCATCGGCTAGTTTTTTGGAATTGATTATAAAAAATCCCAAGATACCTAATAGGAACAATACCAAGAATACACTTAGTACTACTGAAAAATAAGAGGAAATTAACCTGCGTTTTTGAAACTTTTCAAATGATGAGCTCATAGTATATCTAAATTATGGGGTAAAAATAATAAACATATTCTTTAATTTGAAGTTAATAAGTCCCAAAGTTTTAACTTTCGTACAATAAATGTAAATTTGGCACCTCAAATAGTCTTTGCGACAAAAAACTTGACAACTTAGTAACGCAATTACTTAGAATCTTATAATAGGACTTGAGTTTGCGATAGCATGACTCCATTAAAAAAACAATAAATAAAAAGGAATGAGTAGAGCTTTTGCGACAGCATGACTCCATTAAAAAACAATAAAAAAAAGGAATGAGTAGAGCTTTTGCGACAGCATGACTCCATTAAAAAACAATAAAAAAAAGGAATGAGTAGAGCTTTTGCGACAGCATGACTCCATTAAAAAACAATAAAAAAAAGGAATGAGTAGAGCTTTTGCGACAGCATGACTCCATTAAAAAACAATAAAAAAAAGGAATGAAATACAATCCGAACGAAATTGAAGCCAAATGGCAAAAATACTGGGCAGAGCATAAAACTTTTGCAGCTCAAAATAACTCAGACAAACCAAAACATTATGTGTTGGATATGTTTCCGTATCCTTCTGGAGCGGGATTGCATGTGGGACATCCGCTAGGGTACATCGCATCAGATGTGTATTCGAGATACAAAAGACACCAAGGTTTTAACGTTTTGCACCCAATGGGGTATGATAGTTTTGGATTGCCAGCTGAGCAATATGCAATTCAGACTGGGCAACGGCCAGAAGATACAACTTCGGTAAATATTGACGGTGGTTTGGACAAAGAAGGAAAAGAGATTGCTGGGTACCGAAAGCAATTGGACAAAATAGGGTTTTCATTTGATTGGGATCGTGAAGTGCGTACTTCGAATCCTGATTATTACAAACATACACAATGGATTTTTATCCAATTGTTTAATTCTTGGTACAATAGAAATTCGGATAAAGCCGAAGATATTTCGACCTTGACAGCAGTTTTTTCTACTGAAGGGAATGCCAATATAAATGCAGTTTGTGACGATGCTATTGAAGTGTTTTCGGCAAATGAATGGAATGCTTTCGCAAAAGAACAGCAGGAGAAAATTTTGTTGCAATACCGATTGACGTATTTGGCGGAGACCGAAGTGAACTGGTGTCCGGGATTGGGAACGGTTTTGGCAAATGACGAAATCGTGAACGGTGTATCGGAACGTGGCGGATATCCTGTGATTAGAAAGAAAATGACACAATGGAGCATGCGAATTTCGGCCTATGCGGAACGTTTGTTGCAAGGTTTGAATGATATAGATTGGAGCGAGAGCATCAAAGAAAGCCAAAGAAACTGGATTGGAAAATCAGTAGGGGCGATGGTTTCTTTTAATGTAAAAGAACATCAGGCTAACATAGATGTTTTTACCACAAGACCTGATACGATTTTCGGAGTTACGTTTATGACTTTGGCACCGGAACACGAATTGGTGGCTCAAATCACAACTGCTGAACAAAAAGCAGAAGTGGAAGCCTATATCGAAAAAACAGCCAAGCGTTCCGAAAGAGAGCGTATGGCAGACGTAAAAACCATTTCGGGAGTTTTCACTGGAGCGTATGCTGAGCATCCGTTTACCAAAGAGCCGATTCCAGTTTGGATTGGGGATTATGTTTTGGCTGGTTATGGAACAGGTGCTGTAATGGCGGTCCCTTGTGGTGATGAAAGAGATTACGCTTTTGCAAATTTCTTCAAAGGGCAAAAAGGAATGCCCGAAATCAAAAACATTTTTGCAAATGTAGATATTTCGGCAGCAGCTTTCGGATCAAAAGACAATGTGGAAATTGCTAATTCGGATTTCCTAAACGGTTTGAATTACAAAGAAGCTACTAAAAAAATAATTGAGGAATTAGAAAAAATAAATCAAGGAAAAGGGAAAATTAATTACCGTTTGCGTGATGCGGTTTTCTCTCGTCAGCGCTATTGGGGAGAGCCTTTCCCAGTGTATTACGTGAATGGCTTGCCGCAAATGATCGATGCGCAACATTTACCAATCATCTTGCCAGAAGTAGAGAAATATCTCCCGACTGAAGATGGGCAACCGCCTTTAGGAAATGCAAAAGCTTGGCATTGGGATACCAATAAAAACGAAATCGTCTCTGTTGAAGACGCGGCTAATCCTCCTTCGGGGGTTTGGGGGCTTGAGCTTAACACCATGCCGGGTTGGGCAGGAAGCTCTTGGTACTGGATGCGTTATATGGATGCGCACAACGAAAACGAATTTGCCAGCAAGGAAGCATTGAAATATTGGGAAAGTGTGGATTTATACATTGGCGGAAGCGAACACGCTACTGGTCACTTATTGTATTCCCGTTTTTGGAACAAATTCTTAAAAGACAAAGGTTTTGCGCCAACCGAAGAACCATTCAAGAAACTGATTAATCAAGGAATGATTTTAGGAATGAGTGCGTTTGTTTATAGAATTTCTTGGATGAAAATAACCAGTCCTGATGCTGATAAGCCATTTGATATTTTAGATCCAAAAATGCCAAGTTTTTTCATAACTAAATCTAAATATGAAAAAATTGTTAAAGGTGATGAGGAAGAAATAGCGAAAGCTAAAAAAATATATTTAGATACTTTAAATAGTGTTTTTCCTGATGCAGGAGGAATAGGTTTAGGAGGGCAACTGTCTATGCAATTAACTCCAATCCATGTTGATGTTTCAATCGTAAATTCTTCTGATGAATTAGATGAAGTGAAATTCAAATCTTGGAGAGAAGATTACGCAAATTCTCAATTCATCTGTGAAGAAAACGGAAAATACATCGTTGGTCGCGAAGTCGAAAAAATGTCGAAATCCAAATACAATGTAGTTACTCCGGATGATATTTGTAACGAATATGGAGCCGATACGTTGCGTTTGTATGAAATGTTTTTAGGACCATTGGAACAAGCGAAACCTTGGAATACGGCTGGAATTTCTGGAGTTTTTGGTTTCTTGAAAAAATTGTGTCGTTTGTATTTTGACGAAAACGGTTTGATTGTAACCAATGATGCGCCAACGAAAGACAACCTAAAATCATTGCACAAAACCATCAAGAAAGTTGCGGAAGATATCGAGAGTTTCTCTTTCAATACTTCGGTTTCACAATTTATGATTTGTGTGAATGAATTGTCTACGCAAAATTGTCATTCTCGTGCCATTTTGGAACCATTGGCGATTGTGATTTCACCTTATGCGCCGCACATCGCCGAAGAATTATGGTCGTTGCTAGGGAATATAGGTTCTATTGCAACGGTTCCTTTTCCTATTTTGGTCGAAAAACATTTGGTAGAAAGTGATAAAGAATATCCAGTTTCTTTCAACGGAAAAATGCGTTTTACTATGGTTTTGCCTTTGGATTTAACCAAGGAACAAATCGAGGAAATCGTAATGAAAGACGAAAGAACCATCAAACAACTAGATGGTAAAACGCCAAACAAGGTAATTATCGTTCCGGGGAAAATTATCAATTTGGTGGGGTAAGCTTAATTGTGAATGGTTAGTTGTGAATTGTAAATGCAACTGATCCATTAAATATTTAAAAATCCAAATTCCAATAACAATCTGTTAATTGGAGTTTGGATTTTTTATTGTCATTGTCATTGAAATATTTTTTTAATGAATTTTTAACGGATGTCAAATTGGCATTTTCTAAATTTGGTTCAGAATTTGATGTTTGATATATAGATTTTAAACTTTAAATAAAAAACAAAAATATGGGAATGAGTTATTTAATTCTTGCGGGCGCGATCATGCTGGCAAGTTGGTTAGTGAGTTCTACACTAAAGAATAAATTTGAATTTTATTCGAAATTGCATTTGCAAAACGGCATGTCGGGAGCCGAAATCGCCGAGAAAATGCTCGCAGATAACGGAATTCGTGATGTACGAGTAATTTCAACACCTGGTCAATTAACGGATCATTATAATCCAGTGGATAAAACGGTTAATTTGAGTGAAGCGGTTTTTAATCAAAGGAATGCAGCAGCAGCAGCTGTTGCGGCTCATGAATGTGGTCATGCAGTACAACATGCTGTGGGGTATCAATGGCTGTCGATGCGTTCTCAATTGGTGCCAATTGTAAATGTGGCTTCGACCTATATGCAATGGATATTATTGGCAGGAATCTTAATGTTGCGTACTTTTCCACAATTGCTTTTGATCGGGATTATTATTTTTGCTGCAACGACTTTGTTTTCTATTGTAACTTTGCCGGTAGAATACGATGCAAGTAATCGTGCTTTGGCCTGGCTGGAGAACAAAAATATGTTGACACAACAAGAACATGCTGGGGCTAAAGATTCTCTAAAATGGGCTGCTAGAACTTATGTTGTGGCCGCTTTGGGGTCAATAGCAACTTTGTTGTATTACGTTTCTATTTATATGGGAGGCAGAAGAAACTAATGAAGACAGTATTAAATAAAAAATTCCAAATACCAATTTTATGATTGGGATTTGGAATTTTTTTTATGGTTGTGAAATTGCAATTGCTATTTCAAATTAATCTATTTTCCTTTGTTGGCTTCGATGATGTATTTCTCTAAAGCCATTGTCATAGACGGAGTTCCAGGTGTTGGAGCCATAATGTCTACACGTAATCCACAATCCAAAGCTTCCTTTTGAGTCGTACTTCCAAAAACGGCAATGCGAGTGTTGTTTTGTTCGAAGTCTGGGAAGTTTTTGTATAAAGATTTAATTCCAGTAGGACTAAAGAAAGCCAAAACATCATAATAAACATCTGCTAAATCCGATAAGTCGCTCATTACCGTTTTATAAAAAGTTGCTGGAGTCCAATCCACTTTTAAAGCGTTTAAAGTTACAGGGATATCTGCATTTAATTGGTCTGATGCTGGAAGCAAGAATTTTTCGTCTTTGTATTTTTTGATTAAAGGCGATAAATCTGCAAAGTCTTTTGGGCCAACATAAATTTTACGTTTTCTGTATACTACGTATTTTTGAAGGTAAAAAGCAATAGCTTCAGATTGACAGAAATATTTTAGTCCTTCAGGAACTTTGTATCGCATTTCTTCAGCTACTCTGAAAAAGTGATCTACACCATTCTTACTTGTTAAAATTATAGCTGTGTAGTTATTTAGATCTATTTTTTGTAGTCTAATTTCTTTTGCGCTTACTCCTTCTACGTGAATAAAAGGTCTGAAATCAATTTTTACTTTATGCTTTTGTTGAAGCTCAAAGTATGGAGAATTTTCCACTTTAGGTTCTGGTTGTGATACCAAAATTGTTTTCACTTTCATATTAATTATTTTCTAAACGCTACCTTTTGTAAACCAATAATACATAAAATAATAGGGTGCTATTTCAAGAGTGCAAAGATATAAAATAAAATAAAACAACTTACCGAAAATTTCTTTTCTGTAGTTTTTTATTGAGTATGTATAAAGTAAAACGTTTAGAATGAATATAGTATATAAAACCAGCAGTGGTATATTTTTTAAAATTGAATCATAATAGAATAAAATTATGTCAATTGGTAGTAATAATAGGCCTACATATGTTCTATAAGTTACTTTTTGTAAATTAAACTGTTCTGCAAGTTCTTCTATGTTGAAAGATGTGGCTATGATTTTTTCGATTAAATATTTGGATAAAATAAAGTAAATGACAAAAGTGAATATTTGAATGAATAATACCCAATCTGTTTTTGATCCATATCCAAATCGACTCAATAAAATTTGTATAAAAAAGGAGAATGAAATGATCTGAACAAAAAATAAGGAGATTGTAAAAATACTCATCAAGTGACTGCTGTCACGGTAAATTCGAGCGTACTTGTCAGAGAAAATCAATTTTGTAAAATCTTCAAATCGATTTTCATTGACTGATTTAGTCAGTGCAATAATGCCAAAAGCTAATATAAAAACGAGGTTTACCCAATCGTTTGTATCTGTTATTCTAGGATGAAGTACATGTTCAGTCATAATTACAGCAAAATTACTAATTTTTATAACATCATTTATTATAATTTTATAATAATGAAATGGCATAAAAGCGTTACTTTTGCACCGAAATTACACTAAATATGAACAATTGCATTGTTATAATTCCTACCTATAACGAAATTGAAAACATTGAAAGCATTGTTAGAGCAGTGCTCTCTCAGCACAAATCTTTCCATGTATTGATTATTGATGATAACTCTCCAGACCATACTGCAGATAAAGTAGTTATGTTGCAGTCTGAGTTTGAGGGTAAATTATTTTTGGAGAAAAGAGCAAAAAAATCTGGACTCGGCACCGCTTATGTTCATGGTTTTAAATGGGCAATGAAAAATAAATATGATTTTATTTTTGAAATGGACGCCGATTTCTCCCATAATCCAAATGATTTAGAAAAATTATATGATGCTTGTCATTTTGGAGATGCTGATCTTGCAATAGGGTCTCGTTATGTAACTGGGGTAAATGTTGTAAATTGGCCTTTGAGTAGGGTTTTAATGTCGTATTTTGCATCAGTATATGTTCGTATGATCACAGGGATGAAGATACACGATGCTACTGCAGGTTTTGTATGTTACAAGAGGGAAGTGCTGGAAGCAATTGATTTGGATAAAATTAAATTTGTTGGTTATGCCTTTCAGATTGAAATGAAATACCGAACATTTTGTAAAAAATTTGCCATCTCTGAGGTTCCAATTATATTTACAGATCGAACAAAAGGACAATCGAAGATGAGTAATTCAATCATAATTGAAGCTGTATTTGGAGTAATATCATTGCGATTAAAAAAGTTATTTAACAGTTTGTAAAATGAAAAAGCTATGAATAGATATTTGATTAAGAATGCTAAAATAGTAAATGAAGGGGTTGTTTTTGAAGGGGACGTGCTGATAGAGAATGATCTCATTGTTGAGGTTTCTGAAAATATTAGTTTAAAATCATCTGATTGTATGATTATTGATGCCGAAGGTAATTATCTAATGCCTGGAGTCATTGATGATCAAGTGCATTTTAGAGAACCGGGCCTTACTCATAAAGGGGATATAGAATCCGAGTCTCGTGCAGCTGTTGCAGGCGGAATTACTTCTTATATTGAACAACCAAATACGGTTCCGAATGCGGTTACCCAAGAAATTTTAGAAGAGAAATACAAAATAGCTGAGAAAAAGTCTTTTGCCAATTATTCTTTTATGATGGGGGCTACCAATGACAATCTGGAGGAAGTGTTGAAAACAAATCCGAAGAATGTCGCTGGAATAAAAATATTTTTGGGTTCCTCTACTGGTAATATGTTAGTGGACAATGAAGCAGTTTTAGAAAAAATATTTTCATGTACTTCCATGTTAATTGCAGTGCATTGTGAAGATGAAACTACGATTAAAAAGAATTTAGAAAAATATAAAGACGAGTATGGTGAAGACATTCCTGTAACCGCTCACCATCTCATTAGAAGCGAAGAGGCTTGTTATATTTCTTCTTCGAAAGCTGTGGCTTTGGCCAAAAAGACGGGTGCAAGATTGCATGTTTTTCATCTTTCTACCGCCAAAGAAATGGAATTGTTTACCAATAAAATTCCTTTAGAAGAAAAGAAAATTACTGCCGAAGTTTGTATTCATCATTTGTGGTTTACAAATGAAGATTATGATACCAAAGGTAATTTTATAAAATGGAATCCTGCTGTAAAAACCGCCAATGACAGAAAAGTATTATGGGAAGCGCTCAACGATGGTCGTATTGATGTAATTGCTACGGATCATGCGCCTCATACACTCGAAGAGAAAAAGCAAAAATACTTGCAAGCTCCTTCTGGTGGTCCATTAGTGCAACATGCTCTTGTGGCTATGTTTGAAGCACATCATCAAGGAAAGATTTCTGTAGAGAAAATTGTCGAAAAGATGTGTCATAATCCAGCTAAACTTTTCAAAATAGAAAAAAGAGGTTTTGTCAAAGAAGGATATTATGCCGATTTGGTAATAATTAATGCGGGTTTGCCTTGGAGTGTGAAAAAAGAAAATATATTGTCAAAATGTGGTTGGTCTCCATTTGAAGGTTTTACCTTTAAGTCCAGAATTACGCATACATTTGTCAATGGTAAACTGGTTTATTCTGGTTTTAAAGTAAAAGACATTCGTGCGGGTCAAAGAATGTTGTTTAATAGATAATTGTATTGGATGAAAAAAATAGTATTTCTTTTTACTTTAGTTGCCTTCTGTTTTAGTTGTAATAAGGATTTGGTCGAAAAACCGGATAATCTTATTGACAAAAAAGTGATGGGAAATATTCTTTATGATATGGCACTTTTAGAAGCTTTGAAATATCAAAATTCAGAGGTGTTATACCAAAAAGGAATAAATCCTAAAACCTATATTTTTGAAAAATACAAGGTTGATAGTTTGCAGTTTGCCAAAAGCAATGCCTTTTATGCTGCGGATTATAGGGAATACAAAAAAATGTTTGATGAACTGAATGATCGTCTGAAAAAAGAAAAAGATGTCTTTGATTTGGCAATCAAAAAAGAATTAAAAAATGGGGTTGCCATTAAAAAAGCTAAACTCAAAAAAACTCAGGATTCTATTAAAAAGGCTAAGGAATTTAAATTGAAAAAAGTAAAAGATTCTATTGCCAAATTGAAAGCTAAAGCAAATATAAGGATTGCAAAAGAAAAATAATTACAAATCTGTAATGTATTTAATATAATTAGGAACGTCTATGAATTCAATATTCAAGGCGTTTTTTATTTTTTCATTAGAATACAAGTCGGTTGAATACGATGATCTGGCCGAAGCTTTGCTAAGTTGTCTTTTTTGGCCAAAAAGCATTGAGCTAATCCAGTCCAATTTTGATAAGGTATTTATCATAAATGGTGTAGCATGGTATTTTGGTCTTTTGACTTTTAAGGCATCAGCAATAGAAAAAAGCAAATCTTTAAAAATGATATTCTGACTAATAAGCGTAAAGCGTTCTCCGTGAATAGGGCTTTCCATCAATTGATATAGTATTGAGACTACGTCGGCAACAGCAATAAAACCAGTTGATCCTTTTGTGTAAAACGGCAATCCTTTTTTTACTTTCGTAAAAAGTGCACCGCTTCCTTGGTTCCAAAATCCAGGGCCAATAATAACTCCAGGATTGACAATAACAACTTCAAGGCCTTCTTGTTGTCCACGCCATATTTCCATTTCGGCGCCATATTTCGAAATGGCATAATCGCTATGGGGTTTTTCAGGATTCCATTCTGTCTCTTCTGTAATGATATGCTCGTGTTCTGCTAAGTCTCCTAAAGCAGCAATAGAACTTACATGACAAAGTTTTTTTATGTTCTTGTGCAAGCAAAAATTGACAATATTGGCTGTGCCTTCGATGTTGGTTTTTCGAACTAGGTCTTCCTCTTTTGGGTCAAAAGAAATTAATGCTGCGCAATGATATACTTGGACTATATTGTCAAAAGCATTTTCTAAGGAGGGGATATCTAATATGTCGGCTTGTTGCCATTGTATGGATTGATAAAGTGCTTCCTTTTTATACAAAGAAAATAATGCTTCTGTTTTTTGAATACTTTCTAAATTTCGATAAATGGCACGAACATTTTCTCCCTTTTCTAATAGGTGAATTAAAAGATGCGCGCCTACTAAACCGGTTCCTCCTGTTACTAATACCATATTTACAAATATAGCATTTTGGTGCAAACCATAAAATTTATTCCCATTGAAATTAGTATTGAAATTGTAGTTGAAATTGCCATTGCCATTGAAATTGCTATCTTTGTGAAAATTGATTAAAAAGATGAAGAATTTTATTGAAGAAGTGACGTGGAGAGGTATGCTCCATGATGTTATGCCTAATACCGAAGAACATTTGATGGAACAAATGCGTGTGGCGTATGTGGGGATTGACCCAACTGCCGATTCTTTGCATATTGGACATTTAGTAGGTGTGATGATGTTAAAGCATTTTCAACTTTCAGGACACAAACCATTCGCATTAGTGGGTGGTGCAACAGGAATGATAGGGGATCCTTCGGGAAAATCGAACGAAAGAAATTTACTTGATGAAGTGACCTTACGCCATAATCAAGAAGCTATAAAAGGACAATTGGCACGTTTTTTAGATTTTACGTCTAATGCGCCTAATGCTGCCGAATTGGTGAATAATTATGACTGGATGAAGAATTTTTCTTTTCTTGATTTTATTCGTGATATTGGAAAGCATATTACGGTAAATTATATGATGTCTAAAGATTCAGTAAAGAAACGTTTGTCTTCTGAGTCCGCCGAAGGCATGTCATTTACGGAATTCACTTATCAATTGGTTCAAGGATACGACTTTTTGCATTTGTACAAAAACAAAAATTGTACGCTACAAATGGGTGGAAGTGATCAGTGGGGGAACATTACCACGGGAACTGAATTAGTACGTAGAATAGCAGGTGGAAAAGCGTATGCGTTGACTTGTCCGTTAATTACTAAAGCAGATGGAACTAAATTTGGCAAATCAGAAGGTGGGAATATATGGTTGGATTCAGCCAGAACCTCACCGTATAAATTTTACCAATATTGGTTAAATACGTCTGATGTTGATGCAGAGAAATACATTAAAATTTTTACTTTTTTATCAAAAGAGGAAATTGAGGTTCTAACGGATCAACATAGAGAAGCTCCCCATTTGCGTTTGTTGCAAAAACGTTTGGCTGAAGAAATTACGGTTATGGTACATTCTACTGATGATTTAGAAAATGCAATTAAAGCTTCGAATATATTATTTGGTAATTCAACTTCGGATGATCTGAAGCAATTGGATGAAGCTACTTTTTTAGATGTTTTTGATGGAGTTCCTCAAGCAGAAATTTCAAGCATTGAAGTTGAAGCTGGACTGGATATTGTTACTGTTTTGAACGAAAAAACAGGTTTTTTTAAATCGAATGGAGAAGCAAGAAGAGCTTTGACTGCTAATTCTATTTCTGTGAACAGAGAAAAAGTAAATGAAACATTTGTGTTTACAACAAAAGATTTGATTAACAATCAATTCGTATTGTTGCAAAGCGGTAAGAAAAATTATTTTGTGATTAGGGTTAAATAATTTTATAGTGTTAAATTAATCAGATTTTAAGCTCGAAAAAAAAACATTAAGGCATTAAGGTACATTAAGACTCAAAACTTAACATACCTTAATGCCTTAATGGTTTTAAAAAATCTAAAATTCAATTGGGTAGTATGTTAGTAACTCGAAAGTTTTCTAACTTTACTTAAAAAAATTATAGTATAGGAACTCAATTTTTGACAGACGAAAAAGGGAACAAGACCGCAGTTTTGTTGCCTATAAAGAAATACAATAAGATGATTGAGCAATTGGAAGATTTGCATGATATAAAATTGTATGATGAAGCGAAAAGAGATGATGATGGCGCTAGGATTTCTATTGATGAAGCTTTTAAAATAATTGAAGAAAAGCGGAAAGCAGTAAAATAATGGCATATAGTATTGAATTTAGAAGCAAAGTTTTGAAAGCTTTGATTAAAATTAACGAGCCTTATTATTCTTTAATTAAAAAGCAAATTTATGATTTAGCCCAAAATCCTCGTCCACAAGGGTGTAAAAAGCTAAAAGGTAGAAAAGGGTAACGTATCAGAGTGGGTGATTATAGAGTAATTTACGAGATATTTGAAGATGTTCTTTTAATAGAAGTTGTTGATTTAGGCCACAGAAAAGACATTTACGATTAAACCACCATCAAATTACAACCCCGAATATCCGAATTATCAAAACGTCCCAATACTTCAAAAGTGGTATTGGGATATTTTTTGCCTAAATCCTGCGTGGCAATAAACGAACAGGAATTTATGTTGGCCAAGTCAATGACGTTAATTCCGCCTGTTTTGCCGTCATTTAAATATGAAAGAGCGTCTTCGGTGTCTCGAATGTGTATTTGCATCCAAGAAGGGCATTCAAATACACCGTTTCCTAGCGAATAAGCTTGAGAAAGTAATTCTGTCATCCCGTATTCAGAATGGATTGCTGTTACTCCAAAACCATTACAAAGTTGCTCGTGCAATTCTTCACGAATCATTTCTTTGCGTTTTCCTTTCATACCACCCGTTTCCATAATAATGGTGTGTTGTAGTTCAAAATTTTGTTTTTCAATTAAATCCAATAAGGCATAAGTAACTCCAATTAGAATTACATTTTGTCCCGCTTGGTCTAATTCTATTAGTTTTTGAATGAGTTCTTCGTGATTATTGAGGTAGAAGCCACTATTGGTGTTGTTGGTCAGTTGTATCAAATCTTCCACCATATAAATCAAGGAAGAGCCTTCTCTTTCTAGATAGGAGGGAAGCAATGCTAAAACTACATAATCTTCTATGTTGCCATAAAATTGAGAAAATCCTCTGCGATAGCTTTCTTTATAAATGGAAATGTCGGTTACTAAATGTTTGCTTCTAACAATTTCTGTATGTATTCCCCCTTCGGGGGTTAGGGGGCTTGTAGTTCCGCTACTGGTAAAAGTGGCTTCTATTGGGTTGTTGTTTGAAACAACATTGTGGCTTTTGAAAAATTGGATGGGTAAAAAAGGAATTTGATGCAACGACTTTACTTTTTGAGGATTCGTTTTTAATAAATCACAAAATTCTTGGTATACCAAATTGTTTTCATATTGAAAACGGAATACTTTCAAGGCTATTTTTTCAAATTGTTTCTGACTAGAAATCGTAAATATGTCGCTAACTGTAATCAAGATCTTTTTTATGCAAAGGTATTATTATTTTGGAACCTTTTTTTGTTTTTTGATGTTTGTAGCTTTGAAATCAAAGAACAAAAAAAAAGTTTCAATCGGAATTGAAACTTTTATGATTTGTATTAGATGAATTACCTTATTATTAGTTTTCTACTGCTTGTAGCGCCTTCTTCTATAATCTTTATGATGTAAACTCCAGGGGAAAGATTGGAAACGTTTAATTCTTTTGAGCTTAGTACTGTTTGTAATACTTTTTTGCCTAATACATCAAAAATTATGATTTCTTTTTCTAAATCATTTTTTGAAGTAATGTATACTTTGCCATTAGTCACAGGATTAGGGTACAAGTTTAAGCCTTCAATTGAAGCGTTTTCTTGCGTTTTTGGCTGTTGTTTATTTTCTTGTGCACTTGCACTAGTTATAAAGAAAATGGCCAGTAAAAGAGTAATATAAAAGTAGTTTTTTGTCATTGGCTTTGTAAGTTCACAGTAAATGTAGTAAAAAAAATGATTCAAAAAAAAATACCTCTCAATTTTGAGAGGTATTTTTAACTAATTCTATGTTTTAATTTTATTTCAACAAATTAACTCCGTCAACTGTACACCAAGCACCAGCTGTTAAAGCAGCACCAGTTGCTGTAGTACTTTGTGTAAATGTACCAGCTGGGAATGCTACAACTATTGCAGATGTTGCTCCGATTGGCAATAAGTTTGTTGTGTTTGTTATTTTTACATTTAGAATTTTTATTTTAGATGTATTTACTTGGTGTAAATTTGTAGCATCATCTTGAATTCTTACTGCACTTCCATAGAAAATTTTACTAGTTGCATCTGTGAAGTTACCATAACCATCTATGATGATATTGCTGTACTCTCCGTTTCCTTCTTTTTTGAATTGGAAAGCATCAACTTGGTTGTCTCCAACTTCAGGCACATTAGTAGCTTCTCTTTTTAGAGTAATGTTAGTGATTTTTGGTCCAAATGCGTTGTCATTTCCAGAAGCTTCGATTTCCATTCCGAAGTTACCTTTACCAGTTTGGTAAGCATACCAGTTAGTATTGGTAGCACCTTGCCATCCATCTTGCCAGTCAAAAGCATCATCGTAGTTTCCGTAAGAAATAGCATTTGTCATACTTACAGTTCCTCCAAAGAATTCGTATCCATCATCAGCACCTTTGTATGATACTAAGTGATCCAGAGTTGTTCCTGTACCTACTGAATAGAAAGTAAAACCATTGTTTTCTTTTTGACCATCAGCCAATTTTGAACCAGCATACTCAACTCTTGTATAGACTAATGATCCACCATTGTGAGTAGCATTTGTTCCTCCGTAAGAGATGTTGTTCCCATCTTCTGATGTAGATGTAGTAGTACCACCAGCTACTTTTGCAGGAGCATCACCATACATAATGATTCCTCCCCAAGATCCTGGTATTTTTGATTTTTCTGTAAATACGACTGGTTTATCAGCAGTTCCTTTTGTGATTAATTTCCCTCCGTTTAGAACAACTAGAGCATTGTCTCCCGTTGCTTTGTCTATCGTGATTGTAGATCCTGCTTCAATAGTTACAGTAACACCAGCGTTGATTTTTACAATTCCTTTCAAAGTATAGTTTCCATAAGCATAGGTAACGTCCTTAGTTATTGGACCAGTAATTTCACCAGTAGCAGGAGGTGTAACTGGAGTTGGATCGTCGCTGCTTGAGCATGAATTTAAGAATAACCCTGTTACAAGTGCTAAAGCTAAAAATTTTGTTTTCATAAGTTTGTTATTTGATTTTATTTTTGACAAATGTATAGGCTAAATTCAAGTTGGGAGTTATGTGAATATTACTTTACGGTTATCAAAAAATGAGGTTAATGTCAAGAGAATGTTATCTACTAATGCATTTTTTTAGTCATTAATTTTTATGACTGTTATCTACTAATCTCAATAAGGTTTTTACACGAATCATTAAATAAAGGTAAAAGCTTAAATGTATTAATTTGACACAGATTTAGCTTAATTCTAATTATTTATTTTCGGATTCGCTGATTTTTAAATCACAAATTGGTACAGATTAATTTATGTGAATTTGTAATAATCTGTATCAAGAAAATCAATCATGGTCTGTTTAACGGATAGTCATTTTAATTTTTAATAGAAATCGATTATAGATATAATAAAAAAAGCTCCGATAAACGGAGCTTAGATTATTTATTGTGGTATTGGATTTAAAAAGTGTATCCTAGTTTTAATGAGAAACCAATTCCTTTTTTATAACTATTAGCTAATAATGATGCTTCGGCCACTTTTAATGTGCCATCATTTCCAAATTCTAATTTACGTAATGGATTTAATAAGTTATCTGCGGTAAATTTCACATCAAAATGCTCGGATACTTTACTTCCCCAAACAAAATCTAATTGTTGAACAGGTAATTCGTAAGTGTTATCTTGTCCATTAGTACCTACTGCATATATTCTTTTTCCAAAAACACCATACACTAGTGACATAGTATTGGTCCAGTCGTTGCTGAAACTAAATTCGTATTTCAAATCCGAATTAACCAACCAATCCGATGCTCCCTGTAATGATCTTGATTGGTGTGTTTCGATAGAAGGTTTTACAGTAACATTTCCGTCTTCATCTATGGATTCAAATATAGGACTTACAGTAACTTTTGACGACATCAAAGTAGCGTTTAATCCCCATGAAAAATTCGCTAAGTTATCGTTAATTCGATTTAATCCAATAAGTAATTCAGCTTCTACTCCAAATAAGTTAGCACTATCAGAATTTAGAAATGTAGTAACCGTTCCTGTTGTTGCGTTAGAGATGAACGTTTTTTCGATTGGATTGATCAGGTGTTTTCCAAATAATCCAATAGTTACCATTTCTTTGGCTGTTGGGAATAACTCATATTTTAAGTCAGCATTGTAATTGTCGCTGTTTTTTAAAATTGAATTTCCTTGAGTTGAAGTTCCGTCAGCATTGATGAACGATATTGGAAAGGATTCCATGATAACTGGTTTAGTATATGTTTTACTTGCTGCAAAGCGAATGTTGCTGCTTTCAGTTAGTAAATACTTTAGATTTAAGGAAGGTAAAAAATAGGCGTTATCATATTTTAATATTTTGAAAGGAGAATCAAACGAACCCAATGCTCTGTAATGTGTTTCTTTAATAGCACTTTCAAATCGGATTCCTCCATTCACTTCAAATTTTTCTCCAAATTTCAAAAATACATTTGCATAACCCGCATTTGCCATTTCGTTAAGTTTAACTTTATAAGTAGCATTAGAGTTTTCGCTAAAAACCACATTATTTGCTAAAATGTCGCTGGTTATTTGAGTATCTACATTATTTATGTTTGAAGAAAAAATATTTCCAGCACTTGCAACGAATCGGTATGAAGATTCCATCGTATTCCCATTCCCATTGTATCCAACTGTTAATTTATTTTGCTTGTCGTTGTTTCCAAATTTTAAATTATACTCCACTAAAGTTGAGTAAAATGAATTACCATCAACGGTTAAATACTGACGTAAGAAATTATTCCCACCGTATGAAGTGCTAATCACATCATTACCTGTTTTATATCCTGAGAAAAATTTACGATCCGGTTGCTCAAACTTTGTAACAGCGAATGAAACTCCCGCTTTAATAGTTTGATTTTTATCTTTTGTTAATGCATAATCACCTATTAATTGTGTATTTAGATAATCACTTTTGTCCAATTGATTGGTACGGATAAATGTGTTTTGTGGGGTATTAACACCGTTTTGGCCATATTGATCTTTTATAGAGTTTAAAGTAGTTCTAATATACATGGTGTTGAATGATAATTTCAATCTATCTGTATTAAAGTTCAATCCAATCAATGCTGAATTGGTAGTTTTGAAACGATAGTCTGTAGTTATGAAATTATTAATGTATTCTGAGCCTGTTGTCGCTAGATCAATAGTTCTATCAACACCTTCTCTTATTGAAAAATTATTATCGTAATTTAATGAAAGTAAATACGAGAAAACGTTGCTATTATTCAAGTTGAATTTCTCAGCATGAAAAAGATTGATACTCGTGTTTAGAGGGCTTTTACCTTCACTAACACTAAAACCTTTGTTATTGTTTACTGAATTTAATGCTTGATCTGTTGTAAATGTTTTTCGTGTGGCTGTTCCTCCAAGAAATCCAGGAATTGCTCTTTCGTTTCCATTGAAACCCATAAATCCTTTTGTAGTTTCAGCATCTTGTGAAAGCAAGAAATCGGTAAGGCTGTTTCCAGTTGTGTATCCAAAACCAAGGTTCAGTTTTGTAACGCTCTTGTTTACTTTTGATGTTTGAATGTTGAAAGTTCCTCCAGCAAAATCTCCATAGATATTTGGATTAAATGTTTTGTACACATCAATTACCCCGACAATATTTGTCGGAAATAAATCCAAAGGGACAATTTTTGAAAAAGGATTATTAGTAGGTGCTGCCAAATCATTGATTAATAAATTATTGTAACGGTCTTCCAATCCGCGAACGAATAATCCTCTTGAGCCTACTTTTGTAATTCCAGTTATTTTGGTTAGTCCTTCCTCAACATCGCTAACTCCTTTTCTAGACATTTCTTGAGCACCAATACTTTGTTTGATTACAATTGCGTTTTTTTGTTCTAATAATAAAGCCGTTTCTTTTTCGCGACCACCGCTAGATTTAATAACTACGTCTTTTAGTTTGTAACTTCCAGAACCAATTGAATTGTTTAATGTTACTGTTTCGTTAGCTACTACGGTTACTTGAGCTTCTGCTGATTCATAACCTAGAAAGCTAAATTGTACGGTATAATTTCCTGGAGCGATTGTAATTGTATATTTTCCATCGATATCAGTATTAGCGCCAATTTTTGTTCCTTTAATAAGTACATTAGCAAAAGGCAAGGACTGATTTCCAGAATCTTTGTCTAATAAAACTCCCGATATAGTGCCTTTGTTTTGAGCTATTCCAAGAGCGCAAATAAATAGTGTAATGAATAGAAATTTTAATTTCATTTTGTGTAGTATTTAATTTTCTGCAAATTAAAGGCAGCAATCTAGTCCTAGTGTTAACAATTAGTTATGAATCCATGTCAAAATCATTATGAAATTGTTAACATATTAAATTATAGTTAAGTCCGAATTTTTTATATTAATGCAACTAGTTTATTATTACTTTTACCATGCAATAAAAGTCATTGTATCCTATTTTGCGTATGCGATACAATACAAAAACTTAATTTTTGCTATTTTTATGAAGAAAAGAAACACAAAGATTCTTCTGGTTGATGATGAACCAGATATTTTAGAAATTGTTGGCTATAATTTAGCACAAGAAGGATATCAAATTTTTACTGCTATAAATGGTAAAGATGCAATTGAAAAAGCCAAAAAAGAATTGCCCGATCTTATAATAATGGATGTCATGATGCCTGAAATGGACGGAATGGAGGCATGCGAAAACATAAGGAGAATTCCTGAACTAAATAATGTTATCATTACTTTTTTGACCGCAAGAAGCGAAGATTATTCGCAAGTTGCAGGATTTGACGCTGGTGCCGATGACTATATAACCAAACCGATTAAGCCTAAATTATTGGTCAGTAAAGTGAAAGCTTTGTTGCGAAGATTAAAAGAGCAAGATCAAAATAGTGAAACCATCAATGTGGGCGGTATAGAAATTAATCGCGAAGAATATAAAATTGTAAAAGATAATCTAGAAATTGCTTTGCCAAGAAAAGAGTTTGAATTGTTTTACTTATTAGCTTCAAAACCTGGTAAAGTTTTCAAAAGGGAAGAGATTTTAGATAAAGTTTGGGGTAATGATGTTGTTGTAGGTGGGCGTACTATTGATGTGCACATTAGGAAATTAAGAGAGAAAATTGGAGATGATTTTTTTAAAACAATAAAAGGAGTAGGTTATAAATTTGAAGTATAATAAAATAGTAATTTTGAAAGAAATTAAAACTCTTTTAATTTTATAGTTTCGCATGAATAAACACCAATGAAAGTCAATTTTAAAAAAAGTTACAAGTTTGCTATAAAATCATCTTTGTATATCAGTTTATTTGTGGCAGGGTTTTGTATGATACTTTCAGCGATTCTATTCAAATCGTCTTTTAGTAGAGTTATTTTATTTGGTTTTATTTGCTTATTTTTTGTTTATGTTTTTTCTTTCTTTGTTTTGCAATATCGAGTAGAACGATTTATTTATCGAAGGGTTAAAAAGATTTACGATGATGTTGCGTTGTTAGAATCAAGTACTTTTATCAATAAACCGATCACTACAGATATGGAAACTTTAACACGCGAAGTTAAAAAGTTTGCTACTGACAAAAAGCTTGAAATCGAAATGCTCCAAGTGCGTGAAGAATACCGTAGAGAATTTCTTGGAAATGTCTCCCACGAACTAAAAACTCCATTATTTACTGTTCAAGGTTATTTATCAACACTTATTGACGGCGCTATGGACGATAAATCCATTCGAAAAAAATACTTGAAACGTGCCGAAAAAGGAGTTGAACGATTAATCTATATAGTTGAGGATTTGGATATGATCACCAAATTAGAATCCGGAGATTTGAATCTTGATATCGTACAATTTGACATTGTAAAATTAATTCAAAATGTTTTTGATTTGTTGGAAATGAAAGCTGATAAGAAGAAAATAACATTAGCCTTTGAAAATGATAACATACGACCAATTGCGGTAAATGGTGACAAAGATAAAATTCAACAAGTTATAGAGAATCTAATTGTTAATTCTATAAAATACGGAAAAGAAGGTGGGTTAACGGAAGTCTCTATTGTGAATTTGACTAATAAAAAAGTATTAATTCGAGTTACGGATAATGGAGAAGGTATAGAATCTCAAAATATACCTAGACTTTTTGAACGTTTTTACAGAGTGGATAAAAGTGGTTCTCGATCAGAAGGAGGTTCTGGATTAGGACTTTCGATTGTAAAACATATTATTGAAGCACATAAAGAAAAAATATATGTGGAGAGTGAATTTGGAATTGGCTCTGAATTTTCTTTTACACTTGAAAAGACATTTATTACAGATCAATATGGTTTAAAGAGTAATGTAAAATAATTATTTCTTTTATTGTCATTTGATAAGGTATTGATAATATGAATGTTAAATATATATTTTTTTAAAAAAAGCATAAACTGAAGATCTGTTACTATTAAATTATCACCCACATAACATTGAGTTAACATTAACTTAACATTGGAGTATCAACTTTGCACTAAATTAATATTCATACAAATAGAAATGAAAAAATTTATAGTTGCAATTATGGTATTGACTTATGGCTTTGTTGATGCTCAAGAAGTTACAAATGATCAAATTACAAAAGCGGTTGCCCGCTATATGGACTCCATAAACAGAACGAAAGCCAATAATGATAAGTTATTATACGATAGTGAGACTAAAACAGAGGAGAAAAAAGAAAATTGGTACGATAAATTCTCGATTCGCGGATATGCACAAGTAAGATATAATGGTTTGTTCTCTACTAATGATAAAGTTTCTTGTGACCAATGTGATAAGTCTTGGGGAACAACATCTTCAGAGGAAGGTGCAAAATCAAACAATGGTTTTTTTATTAGGAGAGCACGTTTGGTTTTTTCAGGTCAAATAAATCCGAATGTTTTTTTTTATATACAACCTGATTTTGCCAGTTCTCCAGGTTCTGGTGTTAATAATTTTGTTCAACTGAGAGATGCTTATTTTGATTTGTCATTTGATAAGAAAAAAGAATATAGAGTTCGTATTGGTCAAAGTAAAGTTCCTTATGGTTTTGAGAATTTACAATCCAGTCAAAATAGATTGACTTTAGATCGGAATGATGCTTTGAATAGCGCCGTAGCTAATGAGCGTGACTTAGGGATTTTCTTTTATTGGGCTCCTAGTAAAATTAGAGAACGTTTTGCAATGTTAGTGAAAGATGGTTACAAAGGTTCTGGAGATTATGGTGTTTTTGCATTTGGAGCTTATAATGGGCAAACACTTAACAAGACAGAAGCCAACAGAGATTTACATGTTGTAGCTAGGGTAACGTATCCCTTTGTAGTTGGTAATCAAATTATCGAGCCAGGTCTGCAAGCGTATACTGGTAAATGGTCTTTTACAAATGAAATTTCATCTGGCGTTACTACATTGTTAAACAAAGATTATGTTGTTGATAAGCGTGCTGCAGTTAGTTTTGTTCTTTATCCAAAACCTTTTGGTATTCAAACGGAATATAATATTGGTAAAGGACCACGTTATGATAAAATCACGAATTCAGTAAAGTCTGATGATTTACAGGGCGGATATGTGACTTTGAATTATAAATGGGATTTGCCTAAAAATCAATTTCTTTATCCTTTTGCTAAATTTCAATATTATGATGGTGGGAAGAAATTCGAAAAGGACGCAAGAAGTTATATTGTAAGAGATTATGAATTTGGATTAGAATGGCAACCATTTAAAGCTTTTGAAATTGTTGCAGAATGGGTCATAGCCGATCGAACGTTTGAAGATAGTGCCAAAAAAGATAATAGACAACAAGGGAATTTACTAAGATTACAGGTGCAATTTAATTTTTAGTATAGATAAATTATTAATATTAGTTGCGAATAATAGCTAATCGTTAGCATTTTTATTGCAAAAAAAGAGGGCCTTAAATTTTACATTATTTCTTATTAATAGTCTAAAAATAAGAAAGTAATATTTTTCATAAAGACTTAACACTACAAAAAAAAGGTGTCTTTTTATTTAGATTATTTTTGTAAAGTTATTTTTAAAAGGGTAATAATGAGGATATTGTATAACTAATAAAAGTATATTAACTAGAATGTTAATTTAAATTAGGAGCTAAGTTTGCTTTTACACTTTAAAAAACTTTAAAATTTGATCAAAACGGAATTAATTTAAATTAAATTAAACATTTGTTAATATTTCTAATTTTGACCTAACACACATAAAAACAGGTTTTTATGAAAATAAAAAACAAAAAAAAGCATTTAAAATATTTGAGAAAAAACTTATTAACATTAAATTATCATCTAAATAACGTTGTGTTAACTTTAACTTAACATTGCAGTATCACCTTTGCGCAAAATTAATACTTGTTCAAAGTGAATATGAAAAAAATTATAGTTGTAGTATTAGCATTTGGGTTTGGAATAGCAAATGCTCAAGAGGTTGAAAATGATTCTATTAAGTCAATGGGTTCCATTAGTATAGATTCCTTACAACAATCGATAAACGAACATCAGATGAAATTTGATGCTCTTAATGAACAATTGTCGCCTATGCAAGAGCAAGTAGACAGAATGACTAAGTTAAAAATATCTGGATATATGCAGGTTCAATTTGAAATGTATAATTATCAAGATGTTCCTGTGGTAACACCGGCAAGCGGGACAACTCCTGCAAAAACCACGTATTACCAACTTAAGCCAAATTCATCAGAGACCAATATACCTTTGTCTACTAATCCTGTTGATATTAACAATTCTTTTAATATTAGAAGAGCAAGAATAAAATTCACATATCAACCTTTAGAAGGAGTGATTTTCGTTTTGCAACCCAATTTTTCATTTAGTGCTGTAACTCTGAAAGATGCTTATGTGCAATTAAATGATCCTTGGATTAATTCGTTTCAATTATGGATAGGTCAGTTCAATAGACCTGATTATGAAGTTGAATTTTCATCAAGAGATAGAATATTAATGGAAAGAACTAGAATGTCTGGAATATTATATCCACAAGAAAGAGATTTAGGAGCAAAAATCAGTATGAATCTTGCAACACAATATGAGATCCCTTTGAAAATTGATTTAGCTGCATTTAATGGAAACTTTGGAGAAGGACCAATTGCTAATCAAGTTACAGATGTTGATAGTGAAAAAGATTTTGTTTTAAGAACAACATATTCTTTACAATTCCCAAATCAAGGTCTAGGGATTGATTTTGGTGCCAGTGGATATTACGGTAAAAATACTGTTTTCGCAGCAGGTACTTATAGTGATGTAAATAATAAACCTTTTACAGCAGCAGTTGGAGATAAATTAAAGAAACAATGGTTTGGGGCTGAAATACAAGTTTTTAGTGATTTGTTAAGTGGGATTGCTTTTAAATCTGAATTTAATAAAGGGGTGATTTCTGGAACAGCAGGAGCTGCAATTGTAAACAATAACCCTTCTTTTAATTTTAGTGGTGAGAGAGACTTTACTGGATATTATGTAACAGTAGAGAAAAATTTTGGTACAAAGTTCCAAGGTGGTGTTCGATATGATTCATGGGATCCAAATAATAAATTATCAGGAAATGAAGTTACTGTTGCTCCGGATTTAAAAGTGCATACATGGGGGTTTGCAGTGCATTATTTCTTTACAACAAATACTAAAATAGGATTGGGTTATACATTACCAATAAATGAAACTAGTTCAACCGTTGGTGGTATTTATAACAAGGATATTACAAATAATACAGCGACATTAAGATTTCAAGCAAATTTCTAAATTTTAAAAAAAAAAAAATAATTTATATCAAAATGAAAACAACAAAATTAAAAGTAGCATTAATTGTTCTAGTTGTAATGGGAATTGGTTTTTCTTTTACTACAATTAATAAAGTAACGGTTAAAGGTTCAGATACCATGGTTATTTTATCTCAAAAATGGGCTGAAGTTTACATGAAGAAAAATCCTGGAACTTCGATTCAAGTTACCGGTGGTGGATCTGGAGTTGGCTTAGCTGCCTTAATCAATGGTTCAACAGACATTGCAAATTCAAGTCGTCCGATCAAACCTTCAGAAGTAGAAAAATTGAAAGCAAGATACAACTCTATGGGAGTTGAAATTCCTTGTGCAAAAGATGGTTTGTCTATTTATTTGAATAAATCTAATGCTGTATCAACATTGACCATAAAACAAATTGGACAAATTTTTGCTGGAAAAATTACAAACTGGAAAGAAGTTGGTGGTGCAGATGCTCCTATCAAATTATACGGTAGAGAAAGTAGTTCAGGTACTTTTACATTCTTTAAAGACAATGTAGTTAGAACTGATTTTTCACCAGCTTGTCAAACATTACCAGGAACAGCAGCTATTGTAAATGCAGTTAAAAAAGACAAAAACTCAATCGGTTATGGTGGAGCTGCTTATGCAGAAGGGGTAAAAGATTGTGCGGTTAAAAAAGATGATAAAAGCCCAGCAATTTTGCCAACAGGTGCAACAATTAAAAATCATACATACCCAATTTCAAGATACTTGTATATGTATTTGAAATCAAAACCAACAGGTGAAACTAAAGCTTTTATCGATTGGATTTTGAGCCCTGCAGGTCAAGGAATGATTGAAGAGGTAGGTTATTTTCCTTTAAAATAATAATGATAAAGAAAATATCCCTCATTTTTTTAAGTGGGGGATATTTGTGTTTAAACAATATCAATTCCTAAATAGAAAAGGATGAATTCCCAATCTCCAATCAAACAAACTTTTACCAAAGAAAGTTTAAAGAAACAATTCCGGCTTTCTGAATTTCTTGCCGAGAAAATTATTTCAACAATTGCTTTTTTGTCAATTGCGATAATTTTTTTGATTTTCATTTTTGTTTTCAAAGAATCATTGCCATTATTTAGTTTTGGTAATTCTGATAAAGCAAAGACCGAAATTCAATCTAATTCTGCCAATAAACCAGAAACGTATGGTACACCTGCAGAGGAATTAAAGCCAGAATCTTACAGCGCTGAGCCAACAGAGGAATTAAAACCAGAAACATACGGATCTGAACCAGTTTCAACAGATGATTTGAAACCAGAATCGTATGGAGATACTCCAAAAGAAGATTTAAGTGTGCCTACTCCTGATGAAACTATGGATGCTGTTTCCGAAAATAAAGAAGGAGCTGATAGAACTTGGAGTACTTTTTTTACTACAGAATGGGTTCCTGTTTCTGATAATCCTAGATTTGGATTGTTAGGATTGTTAATAGGGACTTTAAAGGTGACCATAATCGCAATGCTTATTGCCGGACCTTTGGCAGTTCTTGCGGCATTATTCACTTCTTGTTTTGCTTCCAAAAGAGTCAAAGAAATAATCAAACCTATTATTGAAATGCTTGCTGCTTTTCCTTCGGTAGTAATTGGTTTTTTTGCCTTAATGGTTTTGGCAAGTTTTTTTCAAAATGTATTTGGTTACGATTCTAGATTGAATGCTTTTGTCGGTGGTGTTGCGATGGCATTAGCCGCAATTCCTATTATTTATACTATTTCTGAAGATGCTTTGGCTGCTGTTCCAAAAACGTATACCGAGGCAAGTTTAGCATTAGGTGCAAGTAAATGGCAAACTGCTTTTTTTGTAGTTTTACCTGCTGCAACCCCAGGTATTTTTGCTGCACTCTTATTAGGTGTTGGTAGAGTTTTTGGTGAAACGATGATTGCATTGATGGCCACAGGTAATGCTGCTTTAGTTTCGGCAAATCCATTTGAAAGTGTTCGAACTTTTGCTGCAACTATTGGTTCAGAAATGTCCGAAACTGTTTTTGGTGATACACATTATAGTGTGTTGTTTTTTATAGGTTCATTGCTTTTTATTTTCTCATTTGCTTTAAATGCAATTGCAGAGTTTTATGTAAAAGGTAAATTGTTGAAAAAATTCCAAGGTAAATAATTATGGATAAAGTTTTAAAAGATACAGACGTACATTTTTTTTCAAGTAAAAAAAGTGCTTCAGATATTAAAGGGAAGATTTTTGTTGGTGCAACTCAATTAGCAGTTGTACTTATTATTGCAATTCTTTTTATCATTTTAGGAATCATTGTTTATGAAGGTAGAACTAAATTTTCTTGGGAATTTATTTCTTCTTTTCCAACGAATGGTATGACCGAAGGAGGAATATTTCCAGCATTAATTGGGACATTTATTTTGGTAATTATAATGTCAATTGCTGCAGTTCCTTTCGGAACAATTACCGCTCTTTACTTAACAGAATATGCTAGTGAAAATTCTAAGTTTGCTGCAGCCGTACGATTCTCAGTTCGAACTTTAGCGGTTGTACCTTCGATAATATTTGGGCTTTTTGGGCTTGGTTTCTTTATTCAATTTTTAGGCGCTGGTGCAGATACTGCTTTTAATGGTGGAGAATTGCGTTGGGGACAGCCTAATATCCTTTGGGCTAGTTTAACAATGTCTTTGTTGACCTTGCCTGTAATTATTGTTTCTGTTGAAGAAGCATTAAAAACTATACCTCGAGAATTAAGAGAAGCAAGTTTAGCGCTTGGCGCTACCAAATGGCAAACGATTAAAAAAGTAGTGCTTCCAGGTTCTGTTTCTGGAATAATGACAGGTACGATTCTTGCGGTAAGTAGAGGAGCAGGAGAAGTAGCACCGATTTTATTTACCGGTGCCGCTTACTATCTAGCAACTTTGCCAGGTTCGTTAAGTGATCAATTTATGAACTTAGGATACCATATTTACATCATGTCAACTCAATCTTCTGATGTAGAGAAAACAATGCCTATACAATTTGCTACCACTTTGGTATTGTTAATTTTAACTTTATCTTTGAATGTAGTGGCTGTAATTATTAGATCAAGAATCAGAAGAAAAGCAAAATAACATTCAGTTTAACTAAATAATTTATTATTTTAGATTTAACAAATAAAAAATGAAAGACATAAAAATAAAAGTTAATGATTTATCATTATACTACGGTGAAAAGCAAGCATTGAATGACATTACAATGGATATTCCATCAAATAAGGTAACCGCTCTAATTGGACCTTCTGGTTGTGGAAAATCTACTTTTTTGAGATGTATTAATAGAATGAATGACTTGATTCCGAGTGTTTCCATTACTGGAAAGATGCTCGTAGAAGGGGTTGATATCTACGATAAAAATGTTGATGTTGTTAATATTCGAAAAAAAATTGGAATGGTTTTTCAAAAATCAAATCCTTTTCCGAAATCTATTTATGAAAATATTGCTTACGGTCCCCGTATTAATGGAATAAAAGATAAAACGGAGTTGGATGAGATTGTTGAAACTTCTTTGCGTAAAGCTGCTATTTGGGATGAATTAAAAGATCGTTTGGATGATTCTGCTTTAGGACTCTCTGGAGGTCAACAACAACGTTTGTGTATTGGTAGAACACTAGCAGTTAGCCCAGATATTATATTGATGGATGAGCCGGCAAGTGCATTAGATCCTATTTCAACTTCTAAAATTGAAGAATTGGTTCATGAGTTAAAAGAGCAGTATACCATCATTATTGTAACACACAATATGCAACAAGCTGCAAGAACAAGTGATTATACCGCTTTTTTTTATATGGGGAATTTAATAGAAATGGGGAAAACTAATTCTATATTTACAAAACCATCTCAAAAACAAACGGAAGATTATATTACAGGAAGATTTGGTTAATTTTTTTATAAATTAAACATTTAAATTGTTCAAAGTTTTTGAAACTTTCAATTATTTATTTGTAATCACACAGTCCTTTAATTTTTAAATTAAAAAAAATGGCATCATATTTAGAATTAGAATTAGATAAATTAAAAAGTATTATCGAAAAAATCGGTCAGTTGGCAGAAAGTCAAGTAAGTGAATCCGTGAAAATACTTTTGCAAGAACCGGAAGCTGCTGAAGGGAAAAGCATAAAAAAAACAGAAACAAAAATCGATAAATTAGACATCAAAATAGATGAAATTTGTCAAAGTATTTTTGCTTTACAACAGCCTGTAGCCTCTGATTTGCGTTTTATTATGTCAGCAATGCAAATTAGTAATGAGATTGAACGCATTGGGGATTTATCCATTAGTATTGTAAAAAAAGCAAAAAATATTAAAGAGAAACACGATTTAATTGTGAAGTTCAATATTGCTGAAATTGCAAAACAAGTAGAATTGGTAACCGTAAAAACTAATAATTGTTTTATCACTCGCGATGAAAATACAATTGGGGAAATATTTGTGTTGAATAAAGATATTAAAAACCATTGTGAAGATGCTATTCATGACATTATTAATGAAATGAAAGTGAATTCTAAAGCTGTTGTTTCTGGAACCAATTTGGTTATAGTTTTAAAACATTTGGAACGCATTTCAGAACATTGTACGAATATAGCGGAGTATGTTTATTTTATGATAAATGCTAAAATTATTAAACATGAAAATCTAGAAGGTTTAATGTCTGAAGGATAATAGCAATATAAATTTGTATCAGTAAAACAAAAGTCGAAACAGTTAATTGTTTCGACTTTTTTTTTTTAAAACACTTTGAACAGTTCTTCCCAATTTACTGTTGTGTCCAATTCTGGTAATCCTTTAAATTGGTCAATTTGGGAAAGATCTTCAATTTTGAAATCTTCTTGGGTTGAGTAAGGTACTAAACCCTCTTTTTGTAATTTTTCGGCCAAATAAATTTGTTCATATTGTCCCGGAGTAGGTATGAAAAAAGCTTTTTTATTTAATTTAACCAAGTCCATAATCGTAGTGTATCCAGATCGACAAAGTACTTTTTTACTTTCGTTAAAAGTTTGTTCCAATTGTCTGGTTTTCATAAAATTATAATAAGTTACATTTTCTATTTGTTCCTTTATTTGTTTCGATTCGATAATGCCTTTTATGAATACTACTTTTCCTTGAAATCGTTTAACTTCTTCTTTGAGGTGGGTTTCTAATAAGCCTCTTTGCGGCTCGGGACCTGATAAAATAACCATCAAATCGTATTGTATGGGAAGTGCCATTTTGTGCATACGACTCAATGGGCCTAAATATTGAACTTTTAGAGTGTTATTTTCTATATGGCCCAATTTCCCTGTCAAATTTAATTGTGCATTGATGTCAGGGACCCAACAAGCCTTGTATTTTTTTATGATATGTTGGTGTAATTTACTTGTGATCCAAGTGGTATTGCCAGTCATAACATTCAATTGGTGCGTTATAAATACGGATGGAATATTTTTGCTAAAAACACCTAAACGATTGTCAGAAATGATTCCGTTTATTTCATATTTTTTAATCCATTTTTTAACAATGTTTTTTTCTTCCCGAATGGCTTCTAACATTTTGGGTAAACTTTTAATCAATTTCCATTTAAAATTTTTACCATTTTTAGCATATTCAATTTGGTAGGATGGTAATTCTAAGGTTTTTAAATATGGAAACTCTTTTCGAAGTAATTCAAGTGCAATTCCATCGGAGGCAATAATTGGAGTAAAATTATTTTCTTGTAAGGCTTTGATTATCGGGATACAGCGAGTAGCATGACCCAATCCCCAGTTCAAAGGCGCAATTAAAATGGTTTTATTTTCGGAGTTTAAATTCATTGAGAGTCTTACCGTTTAGTTGTAAGTATAAAGATACTTGTTGCTTCACCGTTTTATGTTTGCAATATATTACTAAAAGATTATTTAATTACTATAAAAAAAAGGCTAACCAATTTGGGTAGCCTTCTGATCGCTTAAAAGTTTTATGTTTATTGCTTAATATATGTTTTATTTCCATTGGAATTGATGTAGTATTTACCACCTTGTGGGCCTGTATATACTTTTTTGCCATTGTATTCTCCTGTTACTTTATCGGCAGTTTTTATACCAGATTTTGATTTTTCTATGGTTTTGGCAGTTTCTTTTTTAACTTCTTTTGTTGTTGGTTTTGTAGTTTTGTCAATACTTGATTTGGCGTCTTTTGTTACTTTGTCAGCTGATTTTTTTGTTTCTTTTGTCGTTTTATTTACAATTTCTTTTGAATCTTTGGTTGCTTTCTCAGCAGTTTTTTTTGAGTCTTTAGTAGTTTTGCTTACAGTTTCTTTTGAATCCTTGGTTACTTTATCAGTAGTTTTTTTGGTTTCTTTAACAGCTTTTTCTTTAGTGGTTTTTGCTACAGCTTTAGTGGTTTGTCCGTAAAAAGAAGTTGTAACGATAAAGAAGAGGCTTAATAATAGTAGTTTTTTCATGTCTAATTGTTTTAAAATTGAATATAAAGTTAGTATATATTTTTATAACTCTCTAAAAATAAGCCCTTAATTCAACGCTTCCGTTGTGAATTGCATCACTAGTTTCACTTTTTCTACCTTGGTAAACAAAATTTAAATCTAGGAATTTCGTCAAATTCATCTGAAATAATGTTCTCCAAGTTATATTTTGCCCTTTTTGTAATCCTTCCAGCATTTGATAACCTGCGGATGAAAACTCATTACCGATAAATTTATTTTTATACAATGCGATTTCTCCGTTTACATTAAATTTGGAATTGCCAATGAAACTAAAAGCTGTTCCAAATCGATTTTGAGTTAATACGTCTAGGTTTCCAATCGTATTTTTCTTGTCGCTATATTCGTAAAAAAGGTCTAAACTGATGTCTTTAGAATACAAGTAACTAATTTTTGGATTCCATAAATAGCCTTTAATGGTGTAATTTTTTTCGGTAAATGTTTCGGATTCCGTTTCAGTTTGAATTGTTTTGGCTTGAATGTCAATTAACCAACTCTTATTTAGTAAATGTTGGTATTGTAGTTGATGAAAACTATTGCTGTTTTTGATGGTGCCAATAGACAATAAATTTTGTGATTCATTTTTTGTATACGTGTAAGTTGTCGAATGTTCTCTTTTTCCACGATTGAAAGACAGACTATTTGTGAAAAATTTTAGTAATCCTAATGGGGTATCAACTGTAGATTCTAATGGATTTATCGCTAAATGAGCTCCATTATTTTTGATCTTTCGATCTAAAGTGAAAGTGGTTTGCATATAAAAATGTGACATTTTTTTCTGGAATGTCTTACTGTTTTGCCAAACAATTGGGTTAATTATAATAGACTGAGAAAATCTGTTTTGATTGGTTTTTATGTAAATTTGATTGGGTAAAAAGATTCTAGTGTACTTTGCCAAATCTAAAAAAGGGGCTATTTCAAATTCTTCTAAATCTTTTATTCCATCTCCATTGTAATCATTCCAAGTATATTTTCCTTGTCCTGCAGGAACTTCAACATAAGTATAATCCTGAAATGGCATAGTTCCAGAATTAGTTTGATAGAGAGTGTTGCTTTGTATTAATTTATTGAAAAATTGATCACTGTACATTATTTTTGAATTCAGTGAAGGTGTCATTTTTAGGGTTGGATCATTAAAATTCAGGGTTCTGTAATTTATATAGACAGACAAATCACGATTTTCGGTCTTGAATAATTTGGATTGCAAATTATAGCTGTTTGATGTGTTTACTCTTTGTAGCAATCCATTTTGAACACTGTCATTTATTCTTTTTGAGTACCCTAATTGTACATAGACTTTGGTGCTGTCACCATGACCTGCATACAGACCGTATTCCGAAAATCGCTGACTCAGTAGTGAAATTTGGTTGGTTTTTTTATTTTTCTCTTGGTTGTCCTCAAACTTGAGTGTGTTTCCTATCCAGTTTTTTTTATGATTATAACGTATGTGTGAATAGTTTCTCAAGAACGTTGTTGCATTGGTTGCATCGTCACTTTTTAGATAACTTCCATCGTTTTTAATAGTCCAATTTTTAAGTTCAAATCCAGCATTTATAGTATTCTTTATACCCCAATAGGAATCGGAAAGGGCTAGTTTTTCAAACGAATATGTTAGAGTAGCCAAGTCTTTTGATTCTTTATTTGGAATTAAATTAAAATGAACTCCTGTTCCCAACAAACTTTGATCACCAATTATTGTTGTATTGACATTCCAATCTCGATAAAACTCGATGCTGTTAATGCGTTCTACTGTTTTGAAATTGGCTTGTATTGCTTGAAAGTTAACAAATGCATCTACCGTCCATTTTTTTGAGTACAGTCGCTGTTTTGCGTTAATTATACCTGCTAGACCTTGATTGTTTTTATCGTCATCGGTTGAAAATAAATTTTTGTCATTATTGCTAATAGCCAATTCAAAATCAACAGCGGTTTTCTCAGAAGGATTGTATTTGCCAAAGAAAGTGGCCACTTGTGCTTTTTCAGGCGCTACTAATTGTATAATCGACTCATAATTTCCCTGTAGAATTCCATTTATTGGTGCAACATATTCAAATATTTTATCCACACTTGCTGGATTAGTCAAAATATAATTCCCTTTGTTTTTTCCAATTAATGTAAATGTCACATTGTAAAGTACATCTGTGGAATTTTTAGAATATTCGTAAATGATTGCTGTGCCAATTGTTGTTTGTTTGTACTGTATTTTTTTTTCGTCATAGGTATCCTGTACAGCGGAAGGTGCAATCATTAAATCAGGATTGTCCCCGGCATCTTTTAAAATTTGTGCTTGTTCAGTTGTTAAGTTTTGCTGAATAGGTTGGTTTTTTAAATCAGTTTCTGAATAGATTGCTGCTCCAAAATTCCATTTTTTATCGGTAAAACTGCCTCCATCATAGGTGACAAATCGAGTATAGTTGTTTTCGGAATATTGGTATTCTACTACGATTCTCATTTCTGATGTAATTGGAAATTGAGCGTTAAATTGTATTTCACCCGAATTATAATCGATTGTGTAGTCTTTGTCTTCACCTCTGCCTAATAAAACACCATTGACATAAAGTCTCTCCGATCCTATGATAACTAAGACGTACAATTCGCCTTTTTTTCCAATTAATTTATATGGGCCTTGATTGCCTTCTTGTCCGTTGAAATTGCTGCTGGCATAAGTTCCAGTAACAAGTCCGGCAGAAGCAAATAAATTTGTTTTGCTGTCGTCGCTGCCCAAATTAACTGTAGCTGATAAACCTTGAATTTTTTTGTCGAATGCTAGAAATCGCTTGGTTTTGTTGCCTATGAAGACATCACCGGCACGAAGGTTCCAACGATCTGTAAAGAGTTCCATGAAAATATTATCATATTGATTCAGACGCTGCGAATAACTGCCATCCTGAATGGGAATATTTGTATCTTGAATGGATGCACGAATCGTAACTTTTTCGGATATTTTGCCTGTTATTTGGAAGTCTAATTTCGAATTGACCACAGCATTCTGATTGTTTCCAACTGTAACTCCTCTTGAAAGACTTCCCGTTGCTATAAGACCATCAAACGGTATGGCTTTTGGAGTAGAAAAGCGCTCTATTTTATATAAATTTTGATTACTGGCCTCGTTGTCAATTATTTTACTTGTGTCGTAAATAGTGTATTCTTTTGTTAATTCTTCAGGATATTTATGGTAGTATACTGTAATTGTATCTGTAGGAGATTGTGTCTGAGCATTTAATAAAAGGAAACTTTTTGGGAAGTTTATTTGGTATAAAGAACTATCAATAACATGGTTTTTGTTATCCAATATTTTAAAATATTTAGAATTGATACTTACCGATTCCAGATAAATCGTGTCAGTTGTAAAAGCAATTTTTTTTGTGGTATAGCCTGAATTTATTTCTTGCGCTTGAAGCTCAGAAATAGAAAAAAGGACAATCCAAAATAATACTTTTTTAAACATAAATAGTATAACTCCAAAGCGTCAAAAATAGTGTTTATTATTTTATGATTTGTTAATTTAAAGACTTCAGAATATTGATTGGTTATGATGGTTTTTTCTTATTTAATGAAATGAAGAACAGTTTTGTACAAAAAAAAATGGAAGCCAAATACTTGACTTCCATTTTTTGTGTTTTAAACGGAGAAACTTTAATTTTCTTTCGTTACAATTTGCATGGTTTCTCTACTCACTTGTTTTAGCAGTACCGTTTTGTTTTCTTCAACCGTTTGAGCTGCATTTTCATTAAAATGTCTGATGGTGTATAATGTCACATTTTCGGTGAAATCTACTTTGAATTTTTTAGAAAGAATGGCATTCAGTTCGTTGAAATTACCAAATTTATCTTCTACACAAACAGAGAAACTAATTGCTGAATTCTGAATCAAATTTACTTTAAGTTTGAATTGGTGAAACAAACCAAATATTTCACTGATGTTTTCTTCCATGATAAATGAGAAATCAATCGATGATAATGAAATCAACAGTTGGTTTCTCTTTACGATAAAACAAGGTAAATAAGGTTCCAAATCAGCTCCTTTGGAAACGCGAGTTCCCGGCAACAAAGGATTGATAAATGATTTTACATATAAAGGAATTTCTTTTTTCTGTAATGGTTGTAACGTTTTTGGGTGAATAACAGATGCTCCATAAAAAGCCAATTCGATGGCTTCACGATAGGAAATCTGATTTAGTAAACTAGCATTTTCAAAATATCTTGGATCGGCATTCATAACCCCAGGAACGTCTTTCCAGATCGTTACGCTTTCGGCATTCAAGCAATAAGCAAAAATAGCGGCACTATAATCCGATCCTTCACGACCCAAAGTAGTCGTAAAGTTATTTTCGTCGGAACCCAAGAAACCTTGAGTAATATTCAGGATTTTGCGTTTTATGTTGTTGGCAATATTTTTTTGTGTCAATTCCCAATCAACTTCTGCATCTCTATATGTTGAATCTGTTTTTATAAAGTTTCGTACATCCAACCACTGAGTCTGAATTCCTTTGAAAGACATGAAATGACTCAAAATAGTAGTCGATATTAATTCTCCGTAACTTACAATCTGATCGTAAACAAAATTATAATTAGGGGATTTATTATGGGCCAAGAAATATTCTAAATCAGTAAAAAGTGCATTTACTGCCGAAAAAACTTCACTTTTTTCATCCTCAAACAAATCCAATAAAATTTGATTGTGGTATTTTTTTACTTCTTGTACCGATGAACTTAGTTCAGGGGATTTGTCAAAATAATTTTTAATAACATCTTCAAGAGCATTAGTTGTTTTTCCCATTGCGGAAACAATTACTAATACATCTTCATAACCTACTTGTTGTAAAACGTCATAAACGTTTTTGATACCGGCTGCATCTTTTACAGAGGCACCTCCAAATTTAAATACCCTCATTTTTAATTTTGATTTTAAATTTCAAATTTTAGATTTATTCTAAAAAGAAATCATATTTTATTTTCTTAATTTATTTTCTATAAAATTGTTAATTCCTACTTCATCCATCTGAGCAACTCGCCATTCATCCAGAACATTTGCTCCCGATTTTTTATAAAAATCTATTGCCGAAGAATTCCAGTCCAAAACATTCCAATCAATTCTTCGCACCTTGTCTTTTTTTGCTTGTTTTATGATTTCAGAATATAAAGCATACCCCAAACCAGTTCCACGCATACTTTCTTTTACAACTAAATCTTCTAGGTGAATTGTTTTGCCTTTCCACGTAGAATACCGATAATAATACAATGCTATTCCAACAATTTCCTTTGTATGATTGCTCTCGTTAGGGTCAATTTCTGCCTCTGCAACAAATACTTCGAATAAGGGATTTTTTCCAAAACCATCATTAATAAGGTCTTCTTCAGTGATCAAAACAGCATCAGGTTCTTTTTCGAATACTGCTAACTCTTGAATTAAAGCCAAAACGCCTTTCATGTCTTCTTTTTTTCCTTTGCGTATTTTCATGATTTCGTATTATTATTCTTGAATTCTATTAAAAAACAGTTAATTAGGAACTTGTTTTTGTGATATATGTAGCAAATATACAATACTGATAAACTATCTTACTATTATTCTTTTCATTTTCACAAAAAAAACGATATTTGTGACTTCAAACTAACTACATCGATTTCGTAATGGAAGAACAAAACAAAACACTAGGTGAATTTATCATAGAAAACCAAAAAGCCTTTCAGTATTCCTCGGGTGAATTATCCAGAATTATCAATTCTATTCGGTTGGCAGCCAAAGTGGTCAATTATAAAGTGAATAAAGCTGGGCTAGTGGATATTATTGGTGCGGCAGGTGAACAAAATATTCAGGGGGAAGACCAACAAAAACTGGATGTGTATGCCAATGAAATTTTTATTCAAACATTGATTAATCGTGAAATTGTCTGTGGTATTGCATCTGAAGAAAATGATGATTTTATAACAGTTGAAGGAAGTGATAGCAGTCATAACAATAAATATGTGGTTTTGATGGATCCCCTGGATGGATCTTCAAATATAGATGTAAATGTTACCGTGGGAACTATATTTTCTGTTTATAGAAGGGTGACGCCAATTGGTACCCCTGTAACTTTAGAAGATTTTCTGCAACCAGGAATTAATCAAGTTGCTGCAGGATACGTTATTTATGGCACATCGACTATGTTGGTATATACCACAGGCCATGGGGTAAACGGATTTACTTTGAATCCAGCCATAGGTACTTTCTATCTTTCACATCCCAATATGAAGTTTTCCGAGGATGGAAATATCTATTCTATCAATGAAGGGAATTATGTTCATTTTCCTCAAGGTGTGAAAGATTATATAAAATATTGTCAATTGGAAGAGGAAGATCGTCCTTATACTTCAAGATATATTGGGAGTTTAGTGGCTGATATTCATCGAAATATGATCAAAGGGGGGATTTATATTTATCCAACTAGTAAAAAGGCACCAAAAGGGAAGTTGCGATTATTGTACGAATGTAATCCGATGGCTTTTATAGTAGAGCAAGCAGGAGGGAAGGCTTCAGATGGTTTTGATCGAATAATGGAATTGCAACCAACAGAGCTGCATGAAAGAGTGCCTTTCTTTTGCGGAAGTTTAAAAATGGTCGAAAAAGCAGAAGAATTTATGTATAAAGCAAAATTGAGTAAATATTAAACCAAAGAATAAACCAAAGAATAAACCAAAGAATAAACCGAAAACAGCTCCGTAATTTGGAGCTGTTTTTTATTTGTTCATGTTCTTCATTTCATAAATAAAAGTGTCTAAATCTACATTGAGATCTACTAATTTTAAAGCTTTGTTTACAATATAATTTGCATTACCTGGCGTAAATCCTAAAGCCAAAGCAAATTTAACCATTAGATGTTCTTGCAAATCGCCTAGTTGATGGTCTTTGTGTACAATTCTAGCTAGATTATAGAGGTTTTCAAGTCTTTCGACATACAAATAAGGTGCATTGATTGGGAATTTGTTAGGGTCTTTTAAAATCTCTTTGTATTCTACGTTAGAAATTTCAAGATCCAAGGCTAATTTATCCAAGAATTTTTGTTCTGGTTCAGTTATATGTCCATCTGCATAAGCTATTCGAACGATGGCTGCAAAATGTCCACGATTTCTTTGATTAAATTCGCTGCTAAATAAATCTGAAATTGGCATAATAATTGAGTTTTAGGTTTGACATAAAGATAATTAATTTTTTGCTAAAGATTTTATTTTTGGTGTTTTTTTGTATAAATTGACTACGGTATTTTATTTTTTATAGAATGATTTTTCAATCAAATATTCCGTTTTCAAAATTAATCGTAAGTTTACAACCCCATATCAATTTTATTTATTTATGTCGATGTCAGATTTTTTGATTTACTTTCAAATAGGGTTAAAACATGTATTAGATGTACATTCTTATGATCATGTTTTGTTTTTAATTGCGTTATCTGTTCCTTTCACTTTTAATGATTGGAAAAGAATTTTGCTTTTGGTTACGGTGTTTACTTTAGGTCATACAACAGCTTTGTTTCTTTCGGTTTTTGAAATCATAGCAATTAAAGTAAATGTGGTTGAGATGCTTATTCCAATTACTATTTTAATAACCGCTTTATATAATTTGTTTACAGCAGGAAAGACCAGTAAAAACGGCAGTGTCAATTTGATTTTTATAGTGACACTTTTCTTTGGAATCATCCATGGTCTGGGTTTTTCTAATTATTTTAAAACCATTTTGGGAGGTAGCTCAAGTTCAAAGTTATTGCCAATGGCCGAATTTGCTCTGGGGATTGAAGCTGCTCAAATAGTTGTGGTTATCGTAGTATTATTATTGTCGTACATTGTACAAACAGTATTCCGATTTTCAAAAAGAGATTGGACATTAGTGATGTCTGCATTTATAATTGGTGTAGTTTTACCTATGATTTTAGAAAGTGAATTCTGGAAAAGATAAAAAATGGAAAAAAAGAAATTAAATAAATACGATAAAGCCTATTTGAGAATTGCTACCGAATGGGGTATGTTGTCCTATTGTAAGAGAAAACAAGTTGGTGCCATTATAGTAAGAGATAGAATGATTATTTCGGATGGATATAATGGAACCCCATCCGGATTCGAAAACTGTTGTGAAGATGAAGATGGATTGACCCGTTGGGATGTTTTGCACGCGGAAGCAAATGCTATACTTAAAGTAGCTAGATCAACTCAGTCTTGCGAAGGAGCAACTCTGTATATTACGCTTTCGCCTTGTAAAGAATGCAGTAAATTAATTCATCAATCGGGGATAAAAAGAGTTGTATATCATAATGGATATCGTGATGATTCAGGTGTTCAGTTTTTAATAAAAGCTGGAATAGAAGTTGAGCATATTCCAGTTTTAGAAGAATAATAGAAATGAAAGCGCCATGACAGAAGCTGTCGCAATTGAAAATCATCGAATACCAAAACGAAACAGTAAACGATGAGATAAGCACCAATGAAGATCTGGCGATACCTCCCGATTGCTAACGGAATCCTATAAAAAACAAATAGTATCTACTTATGAAATTTGACAACAAATATTTACCCATTTTTATTGGGGGCATTTTTGCCCTTGGTATTTTTATTGGGAGTTTGTCAGGTTCACCTTCTTCTAAAACATTTTTGGCTAAAAAAAACACAAAAGAAAAACTTAATAAACTAATCGATTTTATCGACAATGAATATGTAGATGATGTCAATACCGATTCCATTGTAAGTCTAACAGTTGATAATATTTTAGCCAAATTAGATCCACATTCGGTGTACATTCCAGCAAGAGAGCAAGCAGAAATTGCAGAAACTATGAAGGGTGATTTTGTTGGGATCGGTATCAATTTTTATATGTATAAAGATTCGGTTGCAGTGATTAATCCAGTCAAAAATGGCCCTTCTGCAAAAGCGGGAATCAAAGCAGGTGATCGGATTTTATTTGCCAATAAAACAAAATTATTTGGACGAAAATTACCCAATGATAGTTTGTTTGCTACTTTAAAGGGAGAAAAAGGTTCAGAAATTGAATTGACAGTTTACAGAAAATCAGAACAAAAGAAACTTAGGTTTTCTATTCAACGTGATGTTATTCCTTTAAAAAGTGTTGATGTTGCACTGCTTTTAAATACTACTACTGGCTATATCAAAATTAATCGTTTTGCCGAAACTACTTATGACGAGTTTAAAACAGCCTTGACATCTTTAAAACAGCAAGGTATTAAAAAGCTTGTTGTTGACGTTCGTGATAATGGAGGTGGGTATATGGAAATTGCGATTGCGATTGCCGATGAGTTCTTAAAAAACAAGGATTTGATTGTTTTTACCAAAAGCAAAAAAGAACCAACTGAAAAGACATACGCTACCGAAAAGGGTAGCTTTGAAACCGGTGAAGTATTTGTATTAATTAATGAAAATAGTGCATCAGCAAGTGAGATTCTTGCAGGAGCCATTCAGGATAATGATCGGGGAATGATTGTAGGTCGTCGTTCTTTCGGAAAAGGATTAGTACAGCGTGAAATGGATTTTAATGATGGCTCGGCGGTTAGGTTAACCATTGCCCGATATTACACACCAACCGGAAGATCTATTCAAAAACCCTACTCCAAAGGGAATGACGAATATTTTAAAGAGTCGAATAGTAGGTTTTTGCATGGTGAATTGTTTAAAAAAGACAGTATCAAAGTGGTTGATTCTTTGAAATTTAAAACTAAAAAAGGTAAAATTGTTTACGGCGGTGGAGGAATTGTTCCCGATGTATTCGTGCCTTTGGAAGCAGAACATGGAGCAGAAAATGTTTCTTATTTGTTGCAGTCTGGGATAGTAGGGCATTTTGTTTTTGAACAATTAGATACAAATAGAAATGCATTTACGAAATTGACTTTCGAACAATTTTCAGAAAAAGTAAATGCTACGGATGCTTATTTTATTAGTTTTCAAAAATATCTTTTTCAAAACGGGTTGGAAGTGGATTTAAGTAATTATAAACTTTTAGTGAAACGATATGTGAATGCTGAGTTTGCTCGCCAATTGTATGGTGATAAAAAGTTTTATGAATTGATGTTGAAAGAAGATCCTATGGTTAAAGAAGTTTTGAAACGCAGCTCAAGACCTCAATTGACAAAGTAAAAGATTTAGAACGGACTATTTTTTAAGTATACTATCGAATACTATCGTGAGAATGAGTTTGGATTCCATCGTTCCATAACGTAAGTAGATCGGTTGCCACAGCAGCGCCACTTCCAGCTGCAATTGCCAGTTGGCTTCTCCATCCTGCAAGTGTTCCTATAGCATAAATACCTTCGGTTACTTTATGGGTTATGTTTTTAAGTTGAATTCTCTGTTTTTCGGGAAGTGCTTTTTTGTGGGCTTCAACATACTGCATTAAACCTTCAATGGCAAATGTATTAGCAGACCCAATGCCAATAACGACAGTCTTTGCTTTGTATGAATTCCTATTAGTGGTAACAGTAAATTCCGGATAGTGTCCCGTAATTTTTAATACTTTCTCTTCAGGAATTTGAATAATATGAGGATATGTATGGGTTAGTTGCTCAATACTTTCACTAAGTATTTCTGAACCTAGTTTGCCTGGAGCAATTCCGTATGCATTGTTGAATATTGCTTCTTGTAACGCAGAATTCTTTTGATGGGTTAGAATCCCAATTTTTTTATTGGAAACAAAATTTTTGTTTTTTGCTGAAGCCAATACCATGGCACATGAAATTCCAGATACGCCACCACCAATTATTAAAGTGTCAAACATAGCTACGAATTATCGTCCATTTTTTCTACAATTTTTTTTGATATTCTAAAAATTAATAGAATTAATACCGCACAAAAAGAAGCTACTATACCAATAAAAGCTATTGCACTGTCTCCTGAAAATGGATTTTTAAAATCAATTAATGTAACATTAAAAATAAGAAGTGCGATGGCAATAAGCACTAAAACATTAGTAAAAAGTTTCATAGGTTTATTATATTGTTTAACTGTTTGAAGTTTCTTTAAAATAATTTGTTGTAGATTTTAAATCAAAAAGAGATAAACTTAAACAGATTAAATATTAGGGGATAAAAGTATAATTTTTTTTTCTACACAAACAAACCTTTAACATTAGCAGCAAATAATTTAACAGCAATAGCTAAAAGTACTACTCCAAAAGTCTTTCTAATTACACCAAGTCCATTTTTTCCAAGCATTCGTTCAATTTTACCGGATGATTTTAAAACGATATAGACCAAAATAATGTTGAGGACAATAGCAATTACAATATTTAAGGTGTGAAATTGTGATCGTAAAGAAAGTAAGGTAGTCATTGTTCCAGCACCTGCAATTAGTGGGAATGCCAGTGGTACAATAGATGCTGAACTTGCTTCTTCGTCTCTGTAAAGATGAATGCCTAAAATCATTTCTAAGGCCAAAAAGAACAATACAAACGAACCTGCTACTGCAAATGAATGAACATCAATTCCTATTAAATTTAAAAATTCTTCACCTACAAACAAAAACAGAATCATAATAAGTCCTGCTACTATTGCAGCTTTTTCTGATTCAATATGGCCGTGTTTGGCTCTGAGTCCTACTATAATAGGAATAGATCCTACAATATCGATTACAGCAAAAAGTACCATTCCAACGGTTATTACCTCTTTTATATCAAAATCCATTGTCTTTTTTTTATCTATTATAAGTCAAAATATATTTTTAGTATCAAAAATACATTATTTTTTTACATTTTTGGATTTGATTGTATTAAATGAATAAAATTATCGATTTTAAGTTTTAAGTTTTTTTTGTACTGCATAAAATCAAAAGTTAAATAGTGTAACTACTTGAAAATCATATATTAAATTTGTATATAATTCTAAATGTCTTGAAAATGAAAAAGATACGTTTTATTCTCGTTTTTATAGCACTATTGCTTTCTTTTGGTAATTTACAAGCTCAAATTTGGAAACAGATTCAAAATGCAGCTCAGAAAAAAGTAAACCAAAAAGTGCAAAAACAAATTGATACTTCATTTGCGAACAATCAAGTCAATCAAGGGCAATTGTTTGGACTTGGGGCTAACAAAATTGATGCTTCAGCAGTTCCTGTTTCCTATGTTTTTAATTGGAAGTACAGCATGGAAATTAATAGTGATGAAGGTAAATCTATGGTAGTTGATTATTATTTAGAGCCTAATGCTTTTTATTTTGGTTTTAAAATGGGACAGGGAGAAGAACAAAATATGTTCCTGATTATGGATGCCAAAAATAAACTTATAGTAACCTGTTTCGAAAATGGAAAAGAAAAGATGGCTTCAGCTTCAAAAATGCCTGATTATTCTGAAATAGCACAAAAAGAGGGAGATAAAACTAAATTTACATATAAAAACTTGCCCAATAAAACTTTTCTTGGATACAATTGCAAAGGAATTCAGGCTACAAATGAAGAATTTGATATTGTTTTTTATTTTACAAATGATGCTAAAGTAAGTTTTGCTGATTTATTTAAAAACCAAAAAAATCAAAAAATGCCTGATGCCTTTACCAAGTATTTTAAGCCTGAGGATAAACCCTTGATGATGGATATGACGATGACGGACTTGAAAAATAGAGGGAAAGTGACTACTATGAAATGTGTTAGTTTAGAAAAAAGTGCTTATACTTTTCTTAAAAGTGACTATAAATTTATGTAAGTAAAATTGTTGCAATGTGTTAATTTGTCTGCTTTGTGGACTTAAGTTCAGGAGAGTTTTTTATTTCTTGAATCTTTGGTTACCTTTGCAAAATGTTTCAACTAGGAAAAACCATCGTCTCAGAGGATATACTCGAAAAAGAATTTGTTTGTAATTTATCAGCTTGCAAAGGGGCTTGTTGCGTCGATGGCGATGCTGGAGCACCATTAAGTTTGGCTGAAACAAAAATAATGGAAGAGATATATCCAAAAGTAAAACCATTTTTGAGAAAACAAGGAATCGAAGCTATAGAAGCTCAAGGGACTTGGGTAAATGGAGCTGATGGTGATCTTGAAACACCTTTAATAGATAATAAAGATTGTGCTTACGTTATATTTGACGGTAAAACCGCTCTTTGCGGAATTGAACAAGCCTATAATCAAGGTATAATAGAATGGAAAAAACCAGTTTCCTGTCATCTATATCCTATTCGTGTCAAAGATTTTACCGAATTTGCAGCTGTTAATTATGACAAATGGGATATTTGTGATGCTGCTTGTTCTTTGGGTCAAGAATTGGAGGTTCCTGTATATAAATTTGTCAAAGAAGCGCTCATTCGTCGCTTTGGTGAAGACTGGTATATGGAACTCGAAAAAGTCGCAACCGATTTAAAAAATGGTTTATAATTTTTAAACTTCTGTTTACTGTTCTTTGTTTCAAAAACTCATATTTTACGGGACTTTAGGTCTTTTTTAAGCTTATAACATATTAATAGTCAATTCATTGTTGTTTGTATGAAAAATATTCCCATTTTTATTATTTGTTAAAAACTCAAAGCTATTGTGAATAAGTTTGACTTTTTATAACCGCATTAATTCACAATCTTTGTAACTCGCTTTTCGCACTTATATTTAGTATAAAAATCAAAAAAATAATTACAATCCAATGTCACAATTAGAACCAATTCTACAAGAAAATAAAAATCGTTTCGTGATTTTTCCTATAAAACATCACGATATCTGGGAATGGTATAAAATGATGGAAGCTAGTTTTTGGACTGCTGAAGAAATTGATCTATCACAAGATTTAAATGATTGGAATAATAAATTGAATGAAGATGAGCGTTATTTTATAAAACACATTCTTGCTTTTTTTGCGGCTTCAGATGGAATTGTTAATGAAAATTTAGCAGAGAATTTTGTTAATGAGGTACAATATGCCGAAGCAAAATTTTTCTATGGGTTTCAAATTATGATGGAAAATATTCATAGCGAAACATATTCCCTTTTGATTGATACTTATGTAAAAGATGAAGCTGAAAAAGATGAATTGTTTAATGCATTGGATGTTTTTCCAGCCATACGAAAAAAAGCTGATTGGGCATTAAAATGGATTGAATCTGATTCATTTGCTGAAAGACTGATTGCATTTGCAGCTGTTGAAGGTATTTTCTTTTCAGGCGCTTTTTGTTCTATTTATTGGTTGAAAAAAAGAGGATTAATGCCTGGATTAACTTTCTCTAATGAGTTGATTTCTCGTGATGAAGGTGTTCATTGTGACTTCGCGGTACATTTACACAACCATCATTTGATTAATAAAGTTCCAAAAGAAAGAATAAGAAGTATCATTGTTGATGCTTTAAATATCGAAAGAGAATTTATTACTGAATCGCTTCCAGTAAGTTTAATTGGAATGAATGCAGGATTAATGACTCAATATTTAGAATTTGTTGCCGATAGATTATTGGTAGAACTAGGTTGTGATAGAGAATATAATGTTACCAATCCATTTGACTTTATGGATATGATTTCTCTTCAAGGTAAAACTAATTTCTTCGAGAAAAAAGTTGCCGAATATCAAAAAGCAGGTGTTAAAGTAAGTGAAGGTGATTCTCAAAAAATTAGTTTCGATGCTGATTTTTAGAATATAATACCTTGTTAAACTATTTTGAATTCATTTTCAAAACACCAAAAAATATAATATAAAGTAATTGTAATTAAATTGTTTTCATAAGATTCCCCAAATCTGAAAACCAAGTTAATTCTGCCCTGAACCATTTCAGGACAAAAATCGGAGTTTTGTTTCATCTCATTTTATGCGATGAAACAAAGGATCGGGTTTTGTATTGCATTAACTTAAGAGTAAATAAATGAATTATGAATTCCTACTGTTCGTAAATCACAATTCATTAATCAAAAAAAATAGTAAAAGTATGTATGTAGTAAAAAGAGACGGCCACAAAGAACCTGTAATGTTTGATAAAATTACTGAAAGAATTAAAAAACTTTGCTATGGTTTGAATGATTTGGTAGATCCAGTAAAAGTTGCGATGCGCGTTATTGAGGGCTTGTATGATGGGGTTTCTACATCCGAACTTGATAATCTTGCTGCTGAAACTGCTGCTTCAATGACCATTGCCCATCCTGATTATGCGCAATTGGCTGCTCGTATTGCAATATCAAATTTACATTCAAATACTAAAAAATCGTTCTCAGAAACGATGAATGAAATGTTTCATTACATCAATCCAAGAACCAACCAAGAATCGCCTTTATTGGCCGAAGAGGTGCATAAAGTAATTATGGAAAATGCTGAATTTTTGGATTCGCATATTATTTATAATAGAGATTTTAACTACGATTATTTTGGTTTTAAAACACTCGAGCGTTCGTATTTATTAAAAATAAACGGTAAAATTGTAGAGCGTCCACAACATATGTTGATGCGAGTTTCAGTAGGGATACACCTTGGAGATTTAGAATCGGTATTGGAAACATACGATTTAATGTCTAAAAAGTTCTTTACACATGCAACACCGACTTTGTTTAATGCGGGTACGCCTAAACCTCAAATGTCATCTTGTTTCCTTTTGGCTATGCAAGATGATAGTATTGATGGAATTTATGATACGTTGAAACAAACAGCTAAAATTTCGCAATCTGCAGGTGGAGTAGGGCTTTCAATACATAATGTTCGTGCTACAGGATCATATATTCGTGGTACAAACGGAACTTCAAATGGTATCGTTCCAATGTTGAGGGTATTTAATGACACGGCTCGTTATGTAGATCAAGGCGGTGGAAAACGCAAAGGAAGTTTTGCTATTTATATCGAAACTTGGCATGCCGATATTTTTGAATTTTTAGATCTAAAAAAGAATACAGGAAAAGAGGAAATGCGTGCCAGAGATTTGTTCTTCGCCATGTGGACATCCGATTTGTTCATGAAACGCGTTCAGGAAGATTCGACTTGGACTTTAATGTGTCCTAACGAATGTCCTGGTTTGTATGATGTATATGGTGAAGAATTCGAAGCCATGTACACGGATTATGAATTTAGAGGAAAAGGTAGAAAAACTATCAAAGCACGTGAGTTATGGGAGAAAATCCTGGAATCTCAAATTGAGACGGGTACTCCTTATATGTTGTACAAAGATGCAGCCAATAGAAAATCAAACCAAAAAAATCTAGGTACGATTCGTTCTTCGAATTTGTGTACCGAAATTATGGAATTCACATCAAGTGATGAGGTGGCTGTTTGTAATTTGGCTTCTATCTCTTTGCCAATGTTTGTAGAGAATGGAGCTTTTAACCATCAATTATTGTATGATGTTACCAAACGTGTAACCCGTAACTTAAACCGAGTAATTGACCGAAATTATTATCCTGTAAAAGAAGCCGAAAATTCCAATATGCGTCACAGACCAATTGGTCTTGGAGTACAAGGACTAGCAGATGCATTCATTATGTTGCGTTTGCCTTTTACATCGGATGAAGCCAAAAAATTAAACCAAGAAATATTCGAAACGCTTTACTTTGCAGCTTGTACCGCTTCTATGGAAATGGCAATTGAAGAAGGTCCTTATTCTACTTTCAAAGGTTCTCCAATGTCAAACGGAGAATTCCAACACAATTTGTGGGGAATGAAAGACGAAGAATTATCAGGAAGATGGGACTGGGCCTCACTTAGAAAAGAAGTGGTGAAAAATGGAGTGCGTAATTCATTGTTAGTTGCGCCAATGCCAACGGCTTCGACTTCTCAAATTTTAGGTAACAATGAAGCATTTGAACCATATACTTCTAATATTTATACAAGACGTGTATTGTCTGGTGAATTTATCGTGGTGAACAAGCATTTATTGCACGATTTAGTAAGACTAGGGTTGTGGAATGATAACTTGAAACAAGAAATCATGCGTCACAACGGATCGGTTCAAAATATCGATGTGATTCCGCAAGACTTGAAAGAATTGTACAAAACCGTTTGGGAAATGTCCATGAAAGACATCATCGATATGTCTCGTCAAAGAGGGTATTTTGTGGATCAATCACAATCATTGAACTTGTTTATGCAAGATGCCAATTATTCAAAATTGACTTCAATGCACTTCTACGCTTGGCAATCTGGTTTGAAAACAGGAATGTATTACTTGAGAACCAAAGCAGCAGTTGATGCAATCAAGTTTACCTTAAATAATGATAAAAAACAAGAGGACCTTCCAATAACAGAGTCAATAGATGTTGAGGATTTCAAAGCAATGTTGCTCAAAGCTCAATCCGGAGATCCAGAAGATTGTGAAATGTGTGGTTCATAAGCAGAAAATAGATTAAAGATTAAAGAATAAAGAATTAAGAGAAACAGCTATCGTAATGGTAGCTGTTTTTATTTTAGGAGCTAATCCCGCTTTCCGTTTCAATCTTTTATCTCGTTAAAGAAACGAGATAAAAGGATTTCCGCTTCAATCGGGGCTAAAACACTTTCGTTTTCATAATTAAATTTGTGTAAATTTGTAGTATTCAATACTAATAAAAGGGATTATGGAAATTAAAAATTTATCTAAATACAGCAATGCAGAAAAAATTGTTCTAGCTGAGCAATTGTGGGACAGTGTTTCTAAAAATGATTTAGAAATTTCTGATGATGTGAAAAGAGAATTAGATATTAGAATTAAAAATTTAGAAGAAGGGAAAACCGAATTATATACATGGGATGAGGTTAAAAGTCATTTAAAATCTATTCGATAGTGTATAAAATTCATTTCGTAAAAGAAGCGTTATTTGATATTGAAGATATTGTTCTTTGGTATGAAGAGCAGAGAATAGGGCTTTCCTATGATTTTGAACTTTGCTTGGAAGCTGGAATTGATACTGTTTTAAGAAATCCAGAATCATTTCAAAAAAAGTATAAAAATATAAAAGTTAGATTTATTACAAGATTCCCTTATGGAATACATTATAAGTTTGAAAAAAATGAAATTATTGTTATTGGTGTTTTTCATACCTCCCGCTCTCCTAAAAACTGGTCTAAAAGGCTAGGGTTTTGAGTAATAATTTTTTTAAAATCCAATCCCCTTGAGTTTATTATATTTTACAGACCGAAGCATTGTTTATCTCGAAGATGTCGTATTCAATGAAGTCGTTTCAGCGCAGATCAATCAGTTTTTAAAGGAATATCAATTTCGTTCCGTTTTGGAGCAATACGAGCTGCCTGTTGTTAATAAAATATTGTTGCACGGCAAAACAGGCTGTGGTAAAACCATGACGGCCAAAGCCATTGCCCGAAAACTGGACAAAAAACTAATCATTGTCAATCTCTCCCGAATTGTTTCTTCCAAATTAGGCGAAACCTCCAAGAATATCGAAGGACTGTTCAAAGAAGTGCAATACGAAAGCTCGGTTTTGTTCTTCGATGAATTTGATTCTTTAGGTCAAATTCGGGATTATGATAACAAAGACAGTTCCGAGATGAAACGGGTAGTGAACTCGATTATTCAGCTAATAGATAATTTCCCCAATCGTTCGGTATTAATCGCAGCAACCAATCAAATCCAGATGATTGACGACGCCTTGGTGCGCCGTTTTGAAATGCAATTGGAATTTACAGCTCCTACCAATGAAGTTTTGGATAGTTATTATACAAAGTTGCTTACCAAATATCCTGTAGAATTTCAGAAATTCACTCGTATCTATCATATTACTTTTGCGGAAGCAAAAAATCTTTTACTCAAAGAAGTGAAAAATAATATTATTGCGGCAGAGATTCAAAAACAAAAGACTTTAGATTAAAAAAATCATAGTTTTTTGATTAATAAATAACAAGAGAATTGGAGGTTTCTTAATTCATAATTGTAAAAATAATTCCTTATATTTGAGTAAGTTATAGTTCTAGTATGTTTTGTTTGTAGTATTAAATAACGGAAAACATGGAAAATAAAAAATTTACAGTTACAGATGATTTATTAGCTTCAAGACAGCAGCGTTTCTTAAATTTACTAATTGATTTAGTCTTCGTATATGTGATTTGGATTAGTGTTGGGGCAACCATAGCTATATTTGCCGATGTTGCCAATAGCAGTGTATTAAAGGCATGGATTAGCAATATGGGCGTGTTCGAAAAAGGGATTTATTTTGCCATCATTGCTGGGTTTTATTATTATTTGACCGAACTGTATTTCTCTCGTTCTCTTGCGAAATTCTTAACCCAAACGTATGTAATTTTGAAAAATGGCTCAAAACCCAATTACAAAAGCATTTTGAAACGAACCCTTTGTAGATACATTCCGTTTGAGATTTTTTCTTTTTTAGGCGGTGAGGCAGGAGGCTGGCATGATTCAATGTCGGAAACCTACGTGGTAAAAAAACAGGAATTTGAAAAACAAAAGAAAATTATTATTTTGCCTTGATAGGTAAAAAATAGAATAGTAATCAAAAAGCGGTCAATTTTGGCGGCTTTTTGTTTTAATAGAATAATCAGATTCGATATTTACTTTATCTTTGGAGCTATTCTAAAATCAATTCTCGACTATTTTCGAGATTATAATCTAAAATCAGAATGAACTGGGAACAACTATTATCACTAAAAAGACAAGGCGACACAGGCAAAAGATTAAGAATCGAACAGGACGAAACCCGTTTGGGCTTTGAAGTCGATTATGACCGAATCATATTTTCCTCCGCTTTTAGAAGTTTGCAGGACAAAACACAAGTAATTCCGCTTTCCAAAACCGATTTTGTACACACTCGTTTAACGCACAGTTTGGAAGTTTCCGTTGTTGGGCGTTCCTTGGGACGATTGGTTGGTAAAAAAATATTGGAGAAATATCCGTATTTGCAGGAAGTTCATGGATACCAAATGAATGATTTTGGTGCGATCGTAGCCGCCGCCTCTTTGGCGCATGATATTGGAAATCCACCTTTTGGGCATTCGGGTGAAAAAGCCATTGGAGAATATTTTTCGATAGGAAAAGGTTCAAAATACAAAGATCAATTATCAGCCAAAGAATGGCAAGATTTGATTGATTTTGAGGGTAATGCCAATGGATTTTCGGTTTTAAATAGTTCACGTCCCGGTGTGGAAGGGGGAGTCAGACTTTCTTACGCCACTCTGGGGGCTTTTATGAAATACCCAAAAGAAAGTTTGCCCAAAAAACCAACTCAAAATATCGCAGATAAAAAATATGGTTTTTTTCAAACGGATAAAGTTTTCTTTCAGGAAGTCGCAACTGATATGGGTATGATTGCCAATAAAACAGGAAACGATATTGGTTTCGAAAGACATCCACTCGCTTATTTGGTTGAAGCTGCTGATGACATTTGTTACACCATAATTGATTTTGAAGACGGAATCAATTTAGGATTGGTCTCCGAAGATTTTGCTCTTGAATATTTGATCAAATTGGTGAAAGATAGTATTGATACTTCAAAATACAAAATATTAGAAACCAAAGAAGATAGAATCAGTTATTTGAGAGCATTGGCAATTGGGAGTTTAATTAATGATGCCGTCAAAGTTTTTATTGAAAATGAAGAAGCTATTATGCAAGGAAAATTTCCTTTTGCTTTGACTGATAAAAGCAAATACAAAGCCCAAATGTATGATATTATTAAGATTAGCGTCAAGAATGTTTACCAAAGCCGTGAAGTGGTAGAAAAAGAAATTGTTGGTTATCAAATTATTCAAACCATATTAGATAAATTCATTACTGCTTTTAATAATAAATACGAAGGAAGTATGTCTAATTATGATGGTTTAATCTTGAAAATGTTACCTGAAAAGCATCATTTAGAGAAAGAAAATCTTTATGAAAGATTACTTCATATCTGTCATTTTGTATCGATGCTTACAGATGGGAATGCTTTGTTGTTTTATAAAACAATTACAGCAGGAAAAAGTTAAATTATTAACTTTAAAAGAAGTAAAAGTTTTAATATTGTAAAAAACGTTTAAGTTTGTACGTAATAACTAACATTTGAATAAACTTAATTAATTTATGAAAAAAATTACTCTTTTACTCTTTTCTTTAATTCCTTTTCTTGTGTTTTCTCAATCCAATAAAGAAATAATTCAAAAATATTTAAATTCTAATTCAGCTAAGTCTGGTTTATCTGCAAAAGATGTTAGTGATTGGTTTATAGAAAGTGAAGGAACTACATCAAATTCGACAATCACCAATTGTTATGTAGTTCAAAGATATAATGGCATTGAAGTTTTTAGATCAGTTTCCGCTTTTTCTATAAAGAATGGACAAGTTATGAGAGCTGAGAAGAAATTTGTAGCCAATGTATCCAAAAAAGCAAATACATCGACTCCTTCTCTTTCTGTTTTACAAGCATTATCCAAAGCCTATGAGCAATTGAAAATTATACCAACAGAACCATTTGCTATTTTAGAAACCATAAGTAAAAATAAGTATTCAATTAGTAATGGTTTTGGGAAAGGCGAGCCAGTTTCTGCTAATTTAGTTTACTATTTGACAAAAGATAAATCGTTGGTTTTGGCTTGGGATTTTACCATAAGTACAACTGCTCCAAATCATGAGTGGAGTCTTCGTATTGATGCACAAACAGGAAAAATATTAGAAAAAAAGGATCGTATTATTTCTTGTAATTTTGATATAAAAAAGCAAAATTCTCTAATAAATATAGATGTGTTTGTAAACGCAAGTCCTTTAACATATAAACAATTGTATACTAAAAAGACTAGTATGGCCAATGAAGGGACTTACAATGTAGTTCCGTTTAATTATGAAAGTCCAAATCACTCTTCCAGAAAATTAATTTCAAACCCTGCTAATGCTAAAGCATCACCTTTTGGCTGGCACGACACTAATGGTATTTTAGGTGCTGATTACACCATAACTAGAGGGAATAATGTTTGGGCTAAAGAAGATATGGATGGGGATAATCTTGCTGGGAATAGTCCAGATGGAGGAGCTTCATTGTTGTTTGATTTTCCGTATATGGGAACAAATGTTTCAGCTTCTAGTTCATTAAAAGCAGCAACTACCAATTTGTTTTATATGAATAATGTGATGCATGATATATGGTATCAGTATGGATTTGATGAGACTAATGGTAATTTTCAGAAAAATAATTATGGAAAAGGAGCTGCAGGAAATGATTTCGTATATGCAGATGCACAAGACGGATCATCTGCTAGTCCACAAAGTATAAATAATGCAAATTTTTCATCGGGGGTAGATGGTCAAAATGGAAGAATGCAAATGTTTTTGTGGAATTATTCACCAGCAATAAAACCATTAATTGTTACAGCACCTTCTTCTATAGCAGGTAGCTATTTTGCTAGGCAGAATGGATTTGACCCCGGTCATATTGATTTGCCAATTGCCCCTTCTTTTTTGCAATCTGACTTAGTTTTGTATGTAAATGCAACAAATGTAGCTGATGAAGGTTGTTATGCGCCAGTGAATGCAGCAGCACTAAATGGCAAAATTGTCATTTTGAGAAGAGGAGGATGTAATTTTACAGTAAAAGTCAAATTTGCTCAAGATGCTGGTGCAATTGCCGTAATTGTAGTGAATAATAAAGCAGGAGAAATAACCATGTCCGGTGCTGAAGCAACCATTACAATTCCTTCTATTAGCGTGACACAAGAAGTTGGCGAAGCTTTAATTACTCAAATGCAAACACAGGCCGTTAATGTTAAACTACAATTAGAGACTAGTCCATTTGTTAATACGGATGGGGATTTTGATAATGGAATTATCGCACATGAATATGGACATGGAATTTCAACTCGTTTGGCAGGTGGACGTAATAATTCAAGTTGTTTGGATAATACAGATCAAATGGGAGAGGGATGGTCTGATTGGATAGCATTAATGATGCAATTAAAACCAGGGGATGTTGGTACTACTAAAAGAGGTATTGGGACTTATGTGTCAAGTCAATCTACAGATGGGCTTGGTATAAGAGATTATCCATATTCTACAGATAAAACAATAAATCCATTAACTTATGCCAATACAAACAAATATCAATATGTTGATACTGATGGAATAGAGCAAACAGAAGAGCACGGAACTGGAGCTGTTTGGGCTACTATTTTATGGGATTTGTCTTGGGCTTATATCAATAAATATGGTTATGATGATAATAAATATGCTGGAACCGGAGGGAATAATAAATTGATGCGTGTGGTACTTGATGGTATAAAATTACAACCCTGTAGTCCAACTTTTGTTAGCGGTAGAGATGCCATTTTAGCAGCAGATCAAGCTCTGACTGGTGGAGCAGATTATTGTATGATTTGGGAAGTTTTTGCAGCTAGAGGATTAGGAAAAAATGCTTCTGCTGGAGACGAGAATATTGGAAATGACCAGGTGGAAGATTTTACTATGCCAACTGCAGGTCCTAATTGTGTATTAGCAGTAAAAGATTTTGAGAATGAATCAGTAATGAAAATGTATCCAAATCCTACTACTGGAAGTATTACTATCAAAATAAGTCAATTTGTTGGGAAAGTTACTATACAAATTTGTGACTTAACAGGCAGAGTTGTTTACGACCAAAAAGATATCGATTTTGAAGGCAACAAATCTTTGGATTTAAGTGCTTTGTCTAAAGGGATTTATGTTGTTACCGTTAAAGGTGATGGTTTGAATTATGTTGAAAAAGTAATTGTTAACTAATACTTTTAATTTATAATACAAAAAAAGAGTCTAGAAATAGGCTCTTTTTTTTTGGTTTAAAAAGTATATTCGAGTCCAATTCCCAATACTTGTTTTAATTGTACTTTTGGACCTTCGTTTATTTTTATTCCATTTTCTTCTTTGATGACATCAATGTCTTCGTCATAAATTAAATTCCATCCAATATTTGCTTTTACATACTGGTTAACTTTTAAATCGGCATGAAATTGCCAATCGACATCAATATTGCCAAAATTATGTAGATAATCGGTGTATAAACTCAAGCGGTTTTTAATTGTAATATTCGTAAAAATCTCTTTCTCAAAAGAGCTAGTTACTAAAATACCCAGCTCCGTTTTAGATTTTTTACCCTTTGATATTAAATTTCCTTGTGCATCATAAATTGCTTTTCTAACACCATAAGCTCCAGCATTGGCTAAAGTTTGATCCAGAACTGCTGTGTTTTTTAATGTTAAAGGTGATAAATAGACATTTAGTTTTTCTGGTTTATAAATATACTCAGAACCAATTCCTAAGAAAGTGTAGGCAGGAGCAAAAGGTTTAGAAATTGGATTGTCGGTATCGGGATAGTTATATCCGTTAGTGAATTGGGTATTGAAGTTGAATTTAGCGGAATGATACCAATTGGATAAAGAATCTTTTCTGAAACCATAAGTAGAGTTGATTCTAAAAACATCATCTGTTTTTCGGAGTTCAGTACCTTCTTGTTTGTTTAATCCATATCTAAAAATAAGTTCGTTTGCCCAAACTTGATAATCATCCTTATAATCTCGCTTAAGATGTCCTTTTACTAGTCCTGTAACAGCACTTGTTCCCCCTGCGCTCCAGTTGACAAAAGCAATCTCAGAAATATCAATTCCTAAAGTGTTTTTATTTGTCCAATTTGAAATACTATCTGGTTTGGAGGTTATTATGGTAGTAATGGGTTGACCAGTTTTTATAGAAATGGTATCCATTTTACTTGTGATTATTCTTATTTGAGCGATACTGCTAATTGAAAAGAATAGAAATAGAATTGCAATCGGTTTGGTTAAAAAGGTCATGGCGTGGAGCTGTGGTATTTTAAAGACGCAAATTAATTAATTTCAGTAACTTGAGAAAATGATTTTCAAACTATCAACGGAAATTTCGCAATATTGTTGTAATTCATCAATCGAACCCTGCTCAATAAATTCATCAGGTATTCCTAAAAGTTGCATTTTTGAATTGTAATGATAGGTCGCTGCAAATTCCAGAATTCCAGTTCCGAAACCTCCTTTTATGACGCCATCTTCAATAGTTATTATGGATTCAAATTGGCTAAAAATAGTATGTAGTTCGTTTTCATCCAAAGGTTTTACAAATGGAAAATCATAATGGGCAAAATTTTCTGGATGTGCTATTTTAGACAAGGCCAAAGTGACATTATTTCCAATTGCGCCAGTTGATAAAATAGCAACTTTTGCCCCACTTTGGAGTAATTTTGCTTTTCCAATTTCTATTTTTTCGTATTTCCCAAGATAGGATGTTTCCCAATCTCTGATAACACCTCTACCTCGAGGATAACGAATGGCAATAGGATGATTTAAACCCAATTGGGCAGTATATAAAATGTTTTGTAAGTCAATTTCATTTAAAGGAGCGTAAATAATCATGTTTGGAATACAGCGTAAATAAGCCAAGTCAAAAACACCGTGATGTGTAGCTCCGTCTTCGCCAACGAGACCAGCTCTGTCTAGACAAAAAATGACAGGCAAATTTTGCAAAGCCACATCGTGGATCACTTGGTCATAAGCGCGTTGTAAAAAAGTAGAATAAATATTGCAATACACAATCATTCCTTGTGTAGCCATTCCAGCAGCCAAAGTTACGGCGTGTTGTTCAGCGATGCCCACATCAAATGCGCGTTTTGGAAATGCATCCATCATAAATTTCAACGAGCTTCCGGATGGCATTGCGGGTGTAATTCCAACAATTTTTTCATTCTTTTTGGCCAAATCCAAAATGGTCAGTCCAAAAACGTCTTGGTATTTTGGAGGTAAATTTTCTTCTTGTTTTGGAATGATTTCTCCAGTTGAGGCGTCAAATTTACCAGGAGCATGGTATTTCACCTGATTTTCTTCGGCTTGTTGAAGACCTTTGCCTTTGGTTGTAATGATATGTAAAAATTTTGGCCCTTTTGTTTGTTGCAAACGCTTTAATTCTTTGATTACTGCAAAAATATCATTGCCATCAATTGGTCCCGAATAATCAAAATTCAGTGAGCGAATCATATTATTCTGTCTCGGGTTTTTTCCCTCTTTTACGGATGTGAGGTACTTTTTGAGAGCGCCTACACTTGGGTCAATTCCAATAGCGTTGTCATTTAGGATAACCAATAAATTAGCATCAGTTACTCCAGCATGATTCAAACCTTCAAAGGCCATTCCTGAAGCGATTGAGGCATCACCTATTACTGCAATGTGCTGTTTTTCGAAATCGCCTTTTAAATTGGATGCAATTGCCATTCCTAAGGCAGCTGAAATAGAAGTAGAGGAGTGGCCTACGCCAAAAGTATCGTAAATGCTTTCGCTTCTTTTTGGAAAACCTGAAATCCCTCCCAATTGTCGATTGGTATGAAAAATGGTTCTTCGTTCGGTCAGGATTTTATGTCCATAGGCTTGATGACCGACATCCCAAACCAATAAATCTTCGGGTGTATTGAAAACATAATGCAAAGCGATCGTGAGTTCGACTACACCAAGACTAGCGCCAAGATGCCCTTCTTTGGTGGCAACAATATTGATGATGAAATCACGTAATTCTTGTGCCAATTGTGGAAGTTGTGCTTCGTCAAGCTGGCGTAAATCAATCGGGGAATAAATCTGTTCGAGTAAGTTGCTTTTCATTGTAGTTTAAAAAGCGAATTTACGGTTTTGTTTTCTATTTTTGTACGGCAACTTAATAATTCCCTTTCTGGGACTTGGGGACTTATGGAAAACATTTTTACGGACGAGTACTTTATGAAAAAAGCTTTGCAGGAAGCTGAAATGGCTTTTGATAAAGGCGAAATTCCTGTGGGTGCCGTTATTGTGGTCAATGACACAGTAATTGCCAGAAGCCATAATTTAACCGAATTGTTGAATGATGTGACCGCCCACGCCGAAATGCAAGCCATAACCGCCGCAGCCAATTTCCTTGGCGGAAAATACTTGAAAGATTGCACGCTTTATGTTACGCTCGAGCCATGTCAGATGTGTGCGGGTGCTTTGTACTGGAGCCAAATTACCAAAATTGTTTATGGCGCCAGCGACGACCACCGTGGTTTTGTAAAAATGGGAACACAATTGCATCCCAAAACAGTTGTCGTTCGAGGGATTATGGCGAATGAAGCTTCGGAATTGATGAAACATTTTTTTGCTGAGAGAAGGAAATAGTCTTGTTAAACTGAAAATCCCTAGCCCAGATTACTTCATTTAATATTTATTTTTCATAGGAATTCAGTGAACTTCGTTTGAAGTGAAAATCCTTATGTGCCGGTGTTCGGCATATAAGATTGTAACGAATAGCTGGACACGAGTGAAACGAACTGGCGAAGCAAAAAGCTCCTAAAAAATACCTTTAAAAAATAATTTACCTCCAAAGAATTTTCTTCTTAAAAAATTAATTAAAATACTATACTTTTACTACAATATAATGAGTGCTTTTGCAGTTATCGTTTTAATTGTAAAATGTTGCTATAATTTTAATTTGTAACCCATTAACTCTAGATAAAAGTGAAAACAAAAGGATTAATTTACGTGTTTTGTGTGTTTTTTTTGTTTCAAGCGTGCGGTAAAAAATCTGCTGCCGATTTTAATTCCGATTTTTCATTATTCAAAGAGTATATAGTCAGTTTTACGGGGGGGATAGTCTCAGCACAATCGGACATTCGTGTGGTTTTGGCTTTCGATACCAATAATTGGAAAGTCAATCAGGTTTTAGACGATGATTTATTCGATATTTCTCCGAGTGTCAACGGAAAAGTGATTGCGCTTTCTAGTAATACCATTGCTTTTATTCCTGAGAAAAAATTAGAATCGGGCACCGAATATCAGGTGACTTTGCACTTGGATAAGCTAAATCCAAAGGTTGTCGAAAAAGATAAAACACTTTCCAATTTCAATTTTACAGTGAAGACCATCAAACAGGATTTTGTTGTCAATACGCTCGATTTGCAATCATACAGTAAAGATTACCAATATTTGAATTGTGTACTGAAAACCGCAGACAATATGGATTTTGAGTCGGCCAAGAAGTTAGTGGAAGCTGAGCATAATGGAAACGACTTGAAAATTATTTTTGAAAAATCAGCAGCGGTTGGGAAAGAATTCAAATTTAGAATTGATAGTATTCAGCGATTGGATTCCAAAAGTAATCTTGAGATAAAGTACGACGGAAACGATTTTGAAATGGACCAAAACGGGACCATTGATTTTCCGATTACGGCGCTAAATGAGTTCAAAGTCATAAAAACGGAGATGAGTGAAGGAAACAATCAATCCTTGACTATCAATTTTTCGGAACCATTGGAGAAAGGTCAAGATTTTAAAGGTTTGGTGGCAATTCAGAACACTAATAATTTAAAATTTTCTACTCAAGGTAATTTGTTAAAAGTGTATTTCAATAATGAGAGAGCCATTGAAAAAACGGTTGAAGTAGTTCCTGAAGTAGTTCCTGAAGATGTTTCGTCAGATTCTACTGCTGTTGTTTCAGATACTGTCGTGGCAGAAGAACCAGAGGAAGTTGCCGTTGTCGAGCCTGAGCCAATTGTGGATTCACAAAAACTTACTGGAGAATTGCTGTTGGAAGTTTTTCAAGGCATAGAAAGTGAATACGGTAAAAAGCTGAATGAAAATTATTCTGAAAAAATTTCATTTGATGAAATAAAACCCAACGTTCGCTTTATCAAAAATGGAACTATTTTGCCAAGTTCCAGTAATTTAAAACTCAATTTTGAAGCTGTAAATTTGAGTGCGGTTGATGTCAAAGTATATAAAATTTACAAAAATAACATTCTTCAATTTTTGCAGGATAATGAGTTGAATGGTACTCAAAATCTAAAAAAGGTATCGCAACCTATTGCTAAATCAACGCTGAATTTAAAGGAAAGTAGTTTGGTTAATTTAAGCAAATGGAACACTTTTGCATTGGATTTGTCCAAAATTATTACACCTGAACCCGGTGCTATTTACAGAGTAGAGTTCTCTTATAAAAAAGCGTACTCTTTGTACAAATGCGAAAACTCAGAAGCGGATAATACTGATACTGAGGAGGCAGAAGAAGTAGATGAAAAAGACGTAAATTACAGTGAAAACTCTTATGATGATTACTATTATGACGATTATGAATGGAGGGAAAGTCAAGATCCTTGTACGAGCTCCTATTATTATAATGCCAAAATAGGAACGAATATTTTGGCCTCGGATGTTGGAGTAATAGCCAAACGAGGAGATAATAAATCCTATTTATTTGCCGTAAGCAATATTATTACAACCGAACCCATTGCAAATGCAAGAGTAGATTTGTACAGTTTTCAACAGCAAAAAGTAGGCACAGCAGCAACAAGCAGTGAAGGTATTGCCAGTTTTCAGTTGGATACTTTTGCCTATTTTGCGATTGTAACTTACGGAACGCAATCCACTTATGTAAAGCTTGACGATGGTCATTCTTTATCGGTAAGTAATTTTAATGTGTCTGGAGAAACCTTGCAAAAAGGACTCAAAGGATTTATATATGGGGAACGTGGCGTTTGGCGTCCTGGGGATAATCTGTATTTGTCTTTTATTTTGAATGATGCTTCGAATAAAATTCCATTAGGGCATCCTATAAAATTTAGATTAGCCGATCCAAATGGGAAAGTAACCTATCAAACGGTTCAAAAATCGAATGAGTTGAATCATTATGCGTTTACTGTTCCAACTGAAAATGATGCACCTACCGGAAATTGGGAAGCAATGGTTAGCGTGGGTGGTGCGAAGTTTTATAAAAGTATAAAAATCGAAACCATCAAACCGAATCGTTTAAAAATAAAAAATACTTTCAAACGAGCAGTACTTTCATCTTCGTATCCAAATACCAGCAATCTCGAAGTGACTTGGCTTCATGGGGCCGTGGCTAAAAATTTGAATGTCGAAATGCAAGCTAAATTTTCACAACAAGCAACGACTTTCAAGAATTATGAAAAGTATGTTTTTGATGATTTGGTTCGAAAATTTAGCACCGAAGAAGTTACGGTTTTCTCTGGAAAATTGGATGCTAATGGAAAAGCGAATGCTGTTATAGATCCAAAAATTCAAGGAGAAGCACCGGGTATGCTGAAAGCGTCATTTATTACCAAAGTGTATGAAGAAGGCGGTGATTTTAGCACCGATGTCATAGCTACGACCTATTCTCCGTACAGTACTTATGTGGGTATAAAGTCACCCGAACCCAACAAATACGGAATGCTGGAAACCCGAAAAGTAAATCAATTTGATGTGGTTACGGTTGATGAAAATGGAAAGCCCAAAGCAGTCAAAAACTTAGAAGTGAAAGTTTATAAAGTAGAATGGCGCTGGTGGTGGGATGAATCGAGCGATAATTTATCAAATTATAATTCGGATGATGCTACGACTTCGTACAAAACTTTTACAATAAACACCGATGCTAGCGGAAAAGGAAGTGTGCGTTTTGCCTTAACCGATGAAGAGTGGGGACGTTATTTAATTCGGGTTTCAGATGAAGTTGGTGGACACGCAACGGCATTGACGGTAAATATCGATTGGCCAATGTGGTCTGGAAAAACTAGAAATACCGATGCTTCAACGGCGAATATGTTGGTTTTTTCTACTGATAAACAAAATTATGCCGTCGGTGAAAATGCTCAAATTTCGTTCCCGTCGAGTGAAGGGGGGCGTGCTTTTATATCAATCGAAAATGGATCGAAAGTATTGCAAACGCTTTGGGCTAAGACCCAAAAAGGAGAAACCAAAGTGACTATTCCGATTACTGCTGCAATGGCGCCGAATGTGTATTTCAATATTACGTTGTTGCAACCACATGCTACAACCAAGAATGATTTACCAATCCGTATGTATGGAATTGTACCAATCGAAGTGATTGACAAGAATACGATTTTGACACCCAAATTGGTAATGCCGGATGTGTTGCGTCCTGAACAGTCATTTGCAATAAAAGTGAGTGAACAATCCGGAAAAGCAATGACATACACCATTGCCATTGTAGATGAAGGATTATTGGATTTAACCCGTTTTAAAGCGCCAAATGCTTGGGATAGTTTCTATGTTCGGGAAGCTTTGGGTGTAAAAACTTGGGATATTTATGACGATGTGATTGGAGCGTATGGCGGAAAAGTGAATCAGATTTTCAGCATCGGTGGTGACCAAGATTTAGGTGGTGGAAAAGCTAAAAAAGCCAATCGTTTCAAACCGGTTGTAATTTATATGGGGCCTTTTAAATTAGAAAAAGGACAAACCAAAACCCATCAAGTGAAATTACCGAAATACATTGGTTCTGTAAAAACAATGATTGTGGCTGGCGATGCAACTACAAGTGCGTATGGAAGTGTCGAAAAAGCAACACCAGTTCGCAGTCCGCTAATGGTTTTGGCGTCGTTGCCGAGAAAAATTTCTCCATCTGAGAAAGTGACGATTCCTGTTACTGTTTTTGCAATGGAAAAAAACATAAAAAATGTTACGGTTCAGATTAAAACGAATAATGGATTAAAAGTTATTGGCAGTGCCACTCAAAAATTGTCATTCGCTCAGCCTGACGAAAAAATGGCTTATTTTAATTTGGCTGTGGGTTCTATAACAGGAATCGGAAAAGTGCAGATTGTAGCGACTTCAGGCAAGGAAAAATCAGTGTACGATGTAGAGATCGATATGACGAATCCGAATCCAGTGACCAATACGTTCACTGATGTGATTTTGGAACCAAATAGTACTAAAACTATTTCGTGGAAAACATTTGGTGTTTCCGGAAGTAATAAGGCAAAATTGGAGGTTTCCTCAATGCCAACTATTAATTTAAATGGACGATTGCAATATCTGATTCAATATCCTCATGGCTGCGTTGAGCAAACGACTTCGTCTGTTTTTCCGCAATTGTACTTAAATGATATTGCCGATTTGGATGCTACGCGTCAGCAATTAATTCAAAAAAATGTGACCGCTGGAATTACTCGATTAGGAGGTTTTCAATTATCGAATGGGGGAATGTCATACTGGCAAGGAGGAACCGTTGCCGATGATTGGGGTTCTTCGTATGCTGGACATTTCATGATTGAAGCAGAGAAAAAAGGGTATTTCTTGCCAATCAATTTCAAATCAAAATGGATTTCGTATCAGCAAAAAGAAGCGAAGCAATGGCGATTTATGCCGAGTTATGGAAATGATTTGGCGCAATCGTATCGCTTGTACACATTAGCATTGGCGGGAGCACCCGATTTATCTTCGATGAACAGATTGCGTGAAACCAAAGGCATTTCGAATGAAAGTAAATTGCGTTTGGCTTCGGCTTATGTATTGGCAGGACAAAAAGCAGCAGGTTTGACGTTGTTGCTAAATACTTCTATAGATGATAATTCGAATTATAATTATTACTATTATGGTTCTAATGATAGGAATCGTGCAATGGCTCTCGAAACATTGTTATTGCTTGGGCAAAAGCAAAAAGCATTTGCAATGGCAACAAAATTGGCCAAAGATATGTCTAGTGACCAATGGATGAGTACGCAAACTACGGCTTATTGTTTGTATGCAATGGCTAAATTTTCTGTTAGTAATGGTCCAAAAGGAATCAATGTTCAGTTCAGTAAAGACGGAAAAGCACAATCAATTAAAACGATGAAAACCATCGCAGACCGAAGTTTGGTGGTCAAAACGGGTTCGAATAGTGTGACTCTAAAAAACAACAGAAAGAATAGATTGTTTGTTCGTGTGCTGAATACAGGAATTCTTCCAATTGGACAAGAAAAAGCGATTCAGAGTAATGTTTCGGCTTCGATTTTTTTCAAAAACAGAAAAGGAGGCGTTATCAATGTGTCTAAAATTAATCAAGGGACAGAATTTGTTGCTGAGGTAACCGTTAAAAACCAGAAAAATGAGCACGTAGAAAATGTGGCGTTGTCACAAATTTTGCCTTCTGGTTTCGAAATTGTAAATACGCGTTTCACAGATTATGGAGACGCAACCAATAATGTTGCCGATTATATTGATATTCGCGATGATAGGACCAATTTCTATTTTGGATTGAAAGCGGGAGAAGTGAAAACCTTTAGAATATTACTGAATGCCTCTTATTTAGGAACCTATTATCTGCCGGGACTGCAATGTGAAGCAATGTATGACAATACATTTTTGGCTAGAACGAAAGGGTTTTGGGTTCAAGTGGTGAAATAGAAGATGGTAAAATGGCCACGGATGACACGGATGCAACGGAATTTAACAATAGTCTAATCATAAAGAATAGAATCCGTGTAAATCAGTGCAATCCGTAAAATCTGTGGCAAAAATTTAAGTTTTAGAAACAATCAAAAATTCTTTGCGAACTTTGCGTATAACTTTGCGACCCTTGCGGTTAAACAAAATTCATTTTGAAAAATAAACTAATAGCGTTCCTGCAACGCATCATTAATTGGATAAAAACAAATAAAATTAAATCATCAATAGCATTTTTGCTGTTGGTGGTTTATTATTTTTCGTTGCCACGAACTTTGTTTCAAGAGCCTTATTCTACGGTGATTGAAAGCAAAGAAGGAGAATTGCTTGGCGCTAAAATTGCTCTCGATGGACAATGGCGATTTCCTGCACAGGACAGCGTTCCCGATAAATTCAAGAAATGTATTGTCTATTTTGAAGATGAATATTTCTACAACCATCCTGGATTCAATCCTATGGCGATGGTCAATGCTTTTCAGCAAAACAGAAAAGCGGGTAAAGTCGTTCGCGGGGGAAGCACCTTGACCCAGCAAGTCATTCGCTTGTCTAGAAATGGCAAAGGCCGAACCTATTTCGAAAAAATAATCGAACTCATTCTCGCCACCCGATTAGAGTTGGGCTATTCTAAAAACGAAATTTTGGAATTATATGCTTCTCACGCCCCTTTTGGAGGAAATGTGGTGGGTCTCGAAATGGCTTCTTGGCGGTATTTTGGCGTGCAATCCCATCAATTGTCTTGGGCGGAGAGTGCTACTTTGGCCGTTTTACCGAATGCGCCTAGTTTGATTTATCCTGGGAAGAACCAAATCAAATTATTGAGCAAGCGCAACCGACTTTTGTTAAAATTAAACCAAGAAGGTATAATTGATAAGCAGACTTACGAGCTTTCGATAGATGAGCCTTTGCCTCAAAAACCTTATGATTTGCCTCAAATCGCACCTCATTTATTGCAACGTGTTGCTAAGAATCAAGTAGGAACTCGGGTGAAAACGACTATAGAAATTGGGTTGCAAAACAGAGTCAATCAAATTGCAAAGTATTATTATAACCAGTACAAGCAAAACGAAGTACATAATTTGGCTATTTTGGTTATCGATGTTTCCAATAGAAAAGTGATGAGTTATGTTGGAAATTCACCTACGGACAGCAATCATCAAAAAGATGTCGATATTATTGATGCACCAAGAAGTACTGGAAGTATTCTAAAACCGCTTTTATACGCTGGTATGCTCGACGATGGAGAGTTATTACCCAATACGCTAGTGGCAGACATTCCGACACAAATTTCGGGCTATACACCTCAAAATTTCAATTTGACATTTGACGGAGCAGTTCCGGCACATCGGGCGTTATCGCGTTCGTTGAATATTCCTGCCGTATTGATGTTGCAGGATTTTGGGGTGAATAAATTTTATGAAGAATTACAACGATTCAAATTACGGGATATTTCAAAACCGCCCGATCATTATGGCTTGTCGCTTATTTTAGGTGGAGCCGAAAGTAATTTATGGGATTTGTGCCGAACTTACGCCGGTTTGTCTTCCACTTTAAATTTTTTCAATAAAAATCAAGGAAACTACAGAACCAATGAATTTGCTGAATTAAACTATCAGGATGATTTTCAAGTTGATTTTGGAGACGAAACCAAACAAAAGAACATTTTGGGAGCGGGATCGATTTGGCTTACTTATAATGCGATGGAACAAGTGAATCGTCCCGAAGGCGATGAAGCTTGGAAGTTCTATGACAGTTCACTCAAGATTGCTTGGAAAACGGGGACAAGTTTCGGGAATCGTGATGCGTGGGCGATAGGAACCAATGCGAGATATGTGGTAGGTGTGTGGGTAGGTAACGCGACAGGCGAGGGCAGACCCACATTGACGGGAGTCACCAGCGCAGCGCCAATTTTATTTGATGTTTTTAATTTGTTGCCCAGACAGCGATGGTTTGATACGCCATATAAAGATTTAGAAGAAGTTGAAGTTTGCAGTTTGAGTGGTCATTTGGCCAAAGACGGTTGCCCAACAATAAAGCAACTCGTTCCGAAGAAAGGAAAAAACACTTCTATTTGTCCGTATCACAAAACCGTGCATTTGGATAAATCACAGCAATTTCAAGTGAACAGCAGTTGCGAAAACATAGAAAATATAGTGACCAAAAACTGGTTCGTTTTGCCACCCGTAATGGCTTGGTATTACAAAAGTCAGCATATTGAGTATTTGCCTTTGCCCCCGTTTCGGAACGATTGTATGGGAACACAAACGGCTACAATGGATTTTATTTATCCGAAAACAAACAGTAAAATCTATCTTACGAAGAATTTCAATAGCGAAGTTCAGCCCGTGATTTTAAAAGTAGCCCATTCTCAAAGGGATAGTAAGCTGTTTTGGTATGTTGATAATGTGTTCAAAGGTAGTACCAAAACCTTTCACGAAATGCCTATTTCGGCTACAACAGGGTTTCATTACATCACTGTGGTGGATGAATTTGGAAACGAAATTCGAAGAAAAATAGAAATTGTAAAAGAGTAAATTTTTAATTAAAAATTATTCTCCGGTATAATCCTGAAGTAAATAAACCAGCATATTTCGTGTTGGTTTTTTATTTCTAAATTGTTTGATAACTATAGGAGCATTGATTTTATTGAAACTCTTTTGATAAAGTTCTTTTGGGTCGCTAAAACTATTCGAAACAGTTATGAAATAAGCATCATCTCCAGTTTTAAGATGTTTTCTATAGGTATTCAACCAAGCATAGGTGTGAATGTCTTCCAGTTTTCCTAAAGCAATAAAGTCAAAACCCAAAGGTTGTGCAATATAATTGTCAATGTGTGCTCCCGGAAACCATTTGTTATTTAGGATGAAAGTAGTTTTTGTTAAACCTGATTGTAGATCTTTATCGCGAATTTTTTTAAATTCAGTTTTGAAGAATTTCCAATCGTACATATCAAGTGTAAAGTCTTTTTTGCCTAAAGATTTTTCATCCTTTTTTCCAATGGTTCCAGGATAAAAATTGATGATTAGAATTCCGGAAAGTGCAATTGTTAAAATCAATATACAAGAGGAATATACTAGTTTTTTCATTCTGGAATTTGTTTTCTTCACTCTTTCTATTTCATCTGAAATGTGGCAGGAAGCAAGTATCAACAGCGTTACAAAAGCGGGTCCAGACCAATGCGGTAGTGTGTCTCTGAACAATGAGAGGATAAGTAATATTGTAATTAAAGGCAAACTCAAGAAAAGAAGCAGTTTCTTTATGGATTTTTCAATATCAATTTTGTTTTTCCAAACGACAATTAAAGAAATAATTATCAAAAAGTAATTGATAGGATTGTTGTAAAAAACACCTCCCAAAAACTCTCTAAAAAAGCTTGAGGGGTTAATTCCTCTACTAATGGTGACTCTTTGACTGTGATAGGTATACGTAATAAAATGATTTTCGACGTTCCAAATTAAGATTGGTGAAATAAGGAGCAAAGTGATTACAAGTCCTAAATAAAGATAATCATTCTTTAGTAAATCTCTTTTGTAACATAAAATATACAATCCAAAACCTCCCCATAAAAATACACCATGAATTTTACTCATGATGCATAATCCACTAAACAAACCGAATGAAATAAGAGAGTAGTTTATTTTTGTTTGATTGGCTTGCTCTGAAACAATTTGAATTAGAAAGTAAACGCTAATCAACCAAAAAAACAATTGAGGTGAATCTGGAAGAATAAACACCCCAGCAATTATACTAGAATATAAAGAACCAGTATACAGTAGAGAGGCTATTATACCGGCCTTTTTATTTTTGATTCCTTTGCATATATCATAAATTAGGTAAGTATTAATAGCTCCGAAAATAATCGCCCCCAAACGAACAAATAGCCCATTGGTGAAATGGAGATTGAAAGTAGTTAGACGGATCAATAAGGCAACCATTGGCGGATGATCAAAATAGTTCCATTGCAGGTGTTGGGCGTATGTGAGGTAATATACTTCATCATTGCCTAGACCAATGGATAATGCAATAATACATCGAACAAATGTTGCAATAGTTATAATTAAAACTAATTGTTGTTTTTCTTGCATTATAGTTTAAAAGTATACAATGAGTTAGCTGTAAAATTCCAAAAGAAAACAATTATAGTTACAATCGCTTTGCAAACATAAAAATTGATTTTGGTATTTTTTTGAAGTAAATAAAGGAAAGAAGTGTTTAATAAAAAACCAATTATGGAAATAATCAAAAAGCTCAAAAATTGTGTAGCAACGTGGTTATCGTTATTGTGAAAAGTAAAATATTTATTCAAAATATAGTTGTTTACAACGCCAAATAAGAATCCAAATGAGTTGGAAAGGTATTTGTTGAATAATAATTTTTCTTTGCAAATCCAAGTAATAGCAAAATCAATGACTAAACCAGAAAAGCCAACCAACCCAAATTTTAAAAATTTAATAAGATCCATTTATGTTTGGTTTATGTTGTGTTTTTATATTTTGCATCACTAAGTTAAATTTTCTTGTGAATTGTCTTGTCCTTTTTTTGATTTTTATTTGATTTTTCTTGAACCATAAAATGCTGAAAGTTCCTGATAAAATGCCTAATATTGCTCCGGCCAGAACATCAATTAAAAAATGATGTGCCAAATAAATACGCGAGTAACCTACTACTATTGCAAATAATAATGAAAAAGCCCAAATGTGTCTTTTTTTTAAATAATTTGTAAAAACGGTGACCATTGCAAATGCAGAAGCAGTATGGCCTGACGGAAAACTGCGAAATCCGATTCTGCAATTTGAAAAAGTATCCAAATAGTAGGCATAATGATGGGATTCAAAATAAACACTCGGTCTTGGCGAAGTGACAAAAAGCTTTATTATTTGAGATAAAATACCAGAACTTACATAACTAAGTAATAAAAGTATAGCTAATTTGCGGTGCTTTTTAAACGAAATTAAAATAATAGTAAACACTATTAAACTAAATGCACCATCACCGCAGAGTGTAATGTTTTGAAAAAAGATTGTTAAGAAAGTGGTATGAAAACCATTCATAAACATAAAACCGTCGGCTCTTGAATAAATGGATAAAAACAAACAGCAAACAAAAATTAATAGTAAACTGCCAATATAAAAAAAGTTGTTTTTGTTTATTATTTCTAAAAGTGTCTTCATTTTCCGTGAAATTAATTACGGTAAAAGTAAGCTCTTACTATTTTTAATTGATTAAAATGAGATTATTAAAATTCGATGAAATCGTAAATATAGTGTAAAGAAACATGCTGTTTTGATAGCGAATGTTTCTAGCCCAGATGGCAGTAAAAATCCTTATGTGGCAGTGTTCGGCACATGAGATTGTAACGAACAGATGAAATTATTCCTAGTTACTTTGCTTCCTTCACAATAAGGCACAAAAAAACCGTCTCATTAAAAAAATGAGACGGTTTTTATTTTATTCTTTGATAACATTTCCTTTTTTATCGTAGAAATGATATTCTAAATACGTGTAAGCGTCACGTGGTATGATTTTTACCCATTTTTTATATTCAAAAAACCATTTTGAACGTATTGATGGAAAACCTTTGCTGAGGTAAGCAGCCACAAAAGGATGTACATTAAGCACTACGTTTTTGTGGATTTTTAAAACTCTTTCCAAATCAGAAGCAATTTTGTCAATGATTAAAATTGGCGCTTCAATTTCGCCATGTTCATTGTTTGGATCTTCTTCTCTAGTTTTAATGTTTACTTCTGGTCTTACGCGTTGTCTGGTAATTTGGACCAACCCAAATTTACTCGGTGGTAAGATTTTATGTTTTGCTTTATCGTCGCTCATTTCTTCTCTCAAGAAGTCGAACAAGACTTTACGATTTTCTGGATTAGACATATCGATAAAATCGACAACTATGATTCCGCCCATATCACGAAGACGTAATTGTCTTGCTATTTCGGCGGCTGCAATCATATTTACTTCCATTGCTGTGTCCTCTTGGTTGGTAGCTTTGTTAGAACGGTTTCCGCTGTTTACGTCTATAACGTGCAGAGCTTCGGTGTGTTCTATGATAAGGTAAGCCCCTTTACTCATGGAAACGGTTTTTCCAAATGAAGTTTTGATTTGTCTCTCTATATTGTATTTCTCAAAAATCGGGGTGTCTTTGGACTGATAGAACTTAACAATTGATTGTTTGGATGGTGCAATTTCTTGCAGGTAATCCTTTGTTTGGTTGTACAACTCTTCATCATCGATCTGAATACCACTGAAGGTATCATTAAATACATCTCTTAATATTGAAGAAGCTCTGTTGAGCTCTCCTAATACTTTGGAAGGATGATGAGCAGTTGGTAATTTTTTACACATTGCATTCCATCTGCTAAGCAGGTTCTGCAAATCTTTTTCTAATTCTACTGTACTTTTGCCTTCGGCTACTGTGCGAACAATAACACCAAATCCTTTTGGTTTGACAGATTGTACAAGACGTTTCAAACGTTCCTTTTCTTTTTTGTCTTCTATTTTTTGTGAAATAGAAACTCGGTCAGAAAACGGAACCAAAACAATAAATCTTCCGGCCAAGGAAAGCTCTGCGCTTATTCTTGGTCCTTTGGTTGATATTGGTTCTTTGACGACTTGTACCAAAACAGACTGATTAGCACTAATTACATCTGTAATCGTGCCATTTTTGTCTATTTCTTTTTCAAACTGAAAGGTTTTTAGGGAGAAATCTTTTATTTTACCTGCGCTTACAAGTTTTATGAATTTCAGTTGGGAAGCTAGGTTTGGACCTAAATCGTGATAATGTAAAAAAGCATCTTTTTCGAAGCCTACATTTACAAAAGCAGCGTTAAGTCCAGCAACGGGTTTTCTTATTTTGGCAATAAAAATATCGCCTACTTGAAAATTGCTTTTCTCTTCTTCCTTGTGTAATTCAATTAGTTTTCCATCTTTTAATAAGGCAAAATCTACGAAATCAGAACTAGATCGAATGATTAATTCTTTATTCATTTGTAAATTTTTATCTGTATTTTTAGATAATAGAGTTTAAATAATAGAGTTTGGATTTTATGAAATCTGCAACCTACAATCTGCAATCTGAAATCTTATTTACAGATGGATTAAACAATAATTTAACAGGTATTGTACCCGGGAGGGATTTTAGATTGCAGAATCAGGATCTTAGATTGCAATTTTTGACTGCTTTCTAAAAACTGGATTCTGCAAACTGTTTTCCCAAATTTCAATGAACTTAAAAAAGAAAAAAGTAGTTTAAAACTACTTTTTCTTTTTGTGACGGTTAGCTCTCGCTCTTTTTTTACGTTTGTGCGTCGCTACCTTATGTCTCTTTCTTTTTTTACCACTTGGCATATCTAATAGATTTTATGATTAATTAATAGTGTTATTTTGCTTCGTTGTTTACTTTAACTCCTTCAACAAAAACTTTCGCAGGTTTAAAAGCAGGAATGTTGTGTGCTGGAATTTTGATAGTGGTATTTTTGGAAATATTTCTTCCAGTTTTTTCAGCTCTTGTTTTAACGATAAAACTTCCGAAACCTCTTAAGTAAACATTGTCACCAGTTTCAAGTGAGTTTTTTACTTCGTTCATAAAAGTCTCTACAGTTGCTTGCACGTCTCCTTTTTCAAGACCTAATTTTTCCGAAATCTTCGCTACGATATCTGCTTTCGTCATTTTCTTTCCTTTTTATTATGTTGTAATAATTTTTTTGAGTTTGCAAATATATGAATTTAAAAAACAATAAATCAACCTAATTCGTTAAATTTTAATTACATAAACAATTACTTTTGTTTTCTAATATTTTACAATGAAATTTCATAATACGTTAATAAAGTGGTACTTACAAAACAAGCGCGATTTGCCTTGGCGAAAAACAACCAATCCATACCCTATTTGGCTCTCCGAAATCATGTTGCAACAAACAAGAGTCACCCAAGGAATGCCTTATTTTCTCTCTTTTACAACAGCTTTTCCAACCGTTTTTGATTTGGCAAAAGCCAATGAAGAGCAAGTTCTAAAACTTTGGCAAGGATTAGGATATTATTCTCGTGCTAGAAATTTGCACAAAACAGCTCAAACAGTCGCTTTCGAAATGGGAGGCATTTTCCCTGATAATTATAACGATTTGTTAAAACTGAAAGGAATTGGAGAGTATACCGCAGCTGCAATAGCATCTTTCTCCTATAATGAATGCGTTCCTGTGGTAGACGGAAATGTATTTCGGGTACTTTCGCGTTATTTTGATATAGAAACGGATATTGCTCAAGCTTCCGCCAAAAAAGAATTCGCAGCTTTGGCTCTTGAATTAATGCCGAAAGACAACCCTGCACAATTCAACCAAGCCATTATGGAGTTTGGCGCCCTGCAATGTGTTCCCAAAAGCCCCAATTGTGCAATTTGTATTTTCAATTCAAGTTGCGCTGCTTTGCAAAAAAAGAAAGTCGATCAATTACCTGTAAAATCCAAGAAAACCAAAGTTCGAAACCGTTACTTTAATTATATAGTCGCAACGGATGATTTTGGTAACACTTTAATCCAAAAGAGAACAGCCAAAGGAATCTGGCATAATCTCTACGAATTCCCGTTGATTGAAACCGAAAAAATTGAAAATTTCGACACAATAGCCCAGCAAATTCAATATCACTTTTTTCATGAAAATGAAATGATAAGCCTGTTAGAATATAATGAGGAAAGTATCATTCATAAACTCTCGCACCAACACTTGCATATCAAGTTTTGGAAAGCAAGTCTAAAAGGTGCAATCGAAAATGGAATTGACATTGAAGCCGTCAAAGCATTTCCATTCCCTATTGTGATTCATAATTTTATTGAAAAGGAATTGTAAAGTTAGTTGGGGGTGACCCTATAAACCAATGGAGCCAACTTAGAGGGGCGCTCATTCGGCTCCATTGGTTTATAGCGTCGGGCTGTCCGCGTTACTTCGGTAACTTGCTTCCATCCCTCACCCAAGCAGTAAAACGACTTGTTTAGTGCTTAAATAGAAATCTATCAAAATAGCTTAATGCATAAGTGAACTTAAAATTATTAAATGGTTCAAATTTGGAATAACACTTTGAATGTTAAATAAAAATTAAAGCCTTTTGATTCTTAAGTAGGATATTTCTATCTTTCGATAATTAAAAAACTTTATTTTGAAAAAAATCACACTTTTATTTTGCCTGCATCTAGGATTAGCAGTATTCGCACAAACCAATCCTTTAATTGTTCCTGCAAATATTGTTTTGCCAAAAGATACTTTGGTTGCCAAACAATTGGTGGAATCCTTAAATGGTTTTTTAAATCAAAAAGAAAGTCCCAACAAAGAGAATACTTATATATTGAAAGAAGATTTGTTGGAAACTTCAATTCTTCTAGATGAATTGAAAGGAATTGAAAAGAGCCCCAAATTAAAAAATGATTCTTTTTACAAAGGCTATTTGACCAATGTGGTACAAATTGATAAAACGAATTTCATAATTCAACTTTCTTATATAGGTCTAAGTGAAAGCATTCCTATCTTATCTGGTAGTTTCGAATTTCTTGCTAAATATAGAGATGATAAATTCTATTTCTTATCCCCTTTGAAACGCAACACGCTTTCTTGGCAAACTAAAAAAATTGGGAATGCCATTTTTCATTACAAAAAAGAATTAAATACCAAGGTTGCCGCTGAGTATGTCAAAGACATCGCTTTTTTTGATAAGAAGCTTAACGCGTCCCAAAGTAATATTGATTGGTATGGCTGTAATGATATGCCAGAGGTCATGCAAAACATTGGGGTTTTATACAAATTAGAATATAATGGACGCTCTGTTAGTACAATTAATGCCAATGAAAATAACACCACTTTATTGGTAAATGGAACATACAATACCAATTTCAACGGATTTGATCCACACGATTTATGGCACGAAAGGGTTCGAAATGCCTTTCCCAAAAATACAATCAACAAACCCGTAGATGAAGGTTGTGCTTATCTTTATGGTGGAAGCTGGGGGATTAGTTGGTCGCAAATCCTAAAAACATTTAAAGAAAAAGTAGCTTCCAATCCCAAATCCGATTGGTTAAACTTGTACGATGGCTTTTATAATTTTGGCGAAAGCAAAGAAAAACATTTAATAGTAAGTTATTTGATTAACGCTTTAATCGTTGATAAAATCGAAAAAGAAAAAGGATTTACAGCTGTTATAGAATTGTTGAATTGTGGTAAATATGAAAAAACCAATGACAACTATTTTAAAGTATTGGAAAAACTAACAGGGATAAATAAAGCTAATTTTAACGAAAGTGTTTGGGCTTTGATTAAAAAAAGTGGGAAGTAGTTTTTTGTATAAAGGGTGATTTGAAATTTGTAAGATGAAGTATTTTAGGGATATAGAATTGGAACTGATTTTTTAAATAAATCGCATAAAAATAGTTTTCAAAAAAAATGTACCTTTGGTAGAAATACCACTCAATCATGAACGGAACATTAAATAAAGTAATGCTTATAGGTCATCTTGGTGACGATGTCAAAATGCATTATTTTGACGGGGGAAACTGCATTGGAAGATTTCAATTGGCTACCAATGAAGTGTATGTCAATAAAACCACCAATGAAAAAATCACTTCTACGGAGTGGCACAATCTAGTAGTGCGTAATAAAGCCGCCGAAATATGTGAAAAATACCTTTCTAAGGGAGATAAGATTTACGTTGAGGGGCGTATCAAATCCAGACAATGGCAAGCTGAAGATGGTTCTACCAAACATACCATAGAAATTCAAGTAACCGAGTTTACTTTTTTGACCACCAAAAAAGATACCGAAAGCAATAAAGCAATAAATTCTTCTGAATCCACAAAAAACACTAACTTTGACCCTCAAAATAACGGTTTGCCTATCAATGACTTGCCGTTTTAATTGTTTAACTAATTCATTTTAATTTGGACCCAGAGCCCAGTTTAGAGATTGCTTCTCAAGTTGATTTTACTTTAGTTTTCGGTTTTATCGGAATCATAATTTTGTTATTCTGTTCTGCATTAGTTTCAGGTGCCGAAGTTGCATTGTTTTCCTTATCACAAAAAGATTTAGAGGATTCTATTTTAGAAAATAATTCAAAAGGAAAAATAATTTCAGCCCTTTTGGAGAAACCCAAAAAACTCTTAGCGACATTACTCGTAGCCAACAATTTTATAAATATAGCAGTTGTTATTTTGTTTTCTTTTGTTGGAAAAGATGTTTTTGCAACGATACATTCTCCAGTTTTAAAATTTATAGCGGAAGTGATTTTGGTTACTTTCTTGTTATTGCTTTTTGGTGAAGTTTTACCCAAAGTTTACGCCAGTCGTAATAATATAAAATTTGCTCAACTAATTGCTTACCCTATTTCTGGATTGGATAAAATCTTATCACCTATAAGTACGCCAATGCGTTCGGTAACTTTATTTTTGCAAAATAAATTGGGTAAACAAAAATCAAATTTTTCAATAGACCAGTTGTCTCAAGCTTTAGAATTAACCGCTACTGATGAAACTTCAACCGAAGAGCAGAAAATATTGGAAGGGATTGTCTCTTTTGGAAATACCGATACCAAGCAGGTAATGAGCCCGAGAATTGACGTTTTTGCTTTGGAAATCACGGAACCATTTGCTGAAATTTGTGTCAAAATAATAGAAAAGGGATTCTCTAGAATTCCAGTATATCGAGATAATATTGATCAAATAGAAGGTGTTTTATTTGTTAAAGATTTGCTTCCTTTTATTAATGATGCAGCGTTTGAATGGACAACCTTATTGCGAGAGCCGTTTTTTGTACCCGAAAATAAAAAACTGGATAATTTGCTCAAAGACTTTCAGAGTATGAAAAGCCATTTGGCTATTGTTGTCGATGAATATGGAGGAACTTCAGGATTAGTTTCCTTAGAAGATGTAATAGAAGAGATAGTTGGTGAGATTAGCGATGAATTTGACGATGCTCCTGTTAATTTTTCTAAAATAGATGATAAAAATTATATTTTTGAAGGCAAAATAAACCTAAAGGATTTTTACAGAATTATTGATGTAGATGAAGATTTATTCGATGAACAAAAAGGAGAAGCAGAAACTTTGGCTGGTTTTATTCTAGAGATTTTAGGTAATTTCCCTAAAAAGGGGCAAAAAATGGTTTTCGAAAACTGTACGTTTGTGATTGAATCTGTTGATCAAAAGCGAGTTAAACAAATTAAAGTAACAATTGAATAAAATAAAAATGCTTAAAAAAATTACTGTCATAGCACTACTCTTTGTATTCTTCTTTTCTGTAGTAGGGTGTAAAAATGATGTTTTGCCAAAACCTTCCAGTTACTTACGACTGGATTATCCTGAAGCAGATTATATTACTTATAAAGGAAATTGTCCATTTGAATTTGATATGAATTCAAAAGCAATTGTTAAGGAAGATAAAGATTGCGGTTATTCGATTACCTATCCAAAAATGAAAGCGACTATTTATTTGACTTATAAACCCGTAAGTAATAATATGAATAAATTACTTAGAGACGCTCAGAAGTTAACTTATGAGCACGTTATCAAAGCCGATGATATATTGGAACAACCGTATATAAATCCAGACAAAAAAGTGTATGGTATGTTTTATCAAGTCGATGGAAACGCTGCTACCAATTCACAGTTTTATGCTACTGATAGTATAAAGCATTTCGTAACGGGTTCGGTTTATTTTTATGCCAAACCCAATTTTGATTCCATTATGCCAGCCGCGAGTTATATCAAAAATGACATGCAACGCCTTATGGAAACTTTGAAGTGGAAATAAAATTCTATATTGAAATCAATAAAAAAAGCATTCGCCAATAACGAATGCTTTTTTTGTAAAAGTCAAGTCTTTTTATGATTTCATATTCAAAACTTTGTATGTTTTTCCATCGCCTGTAGCTTGAACTACTTTGGTCAGACTTTCTGGAGTTTGAACCGTTTTGTCAAAAGTAACTGTAGCCAGTTTTTTGTCAAAATCAACTTTTGCAGTTTGAACACCGTCTAATCCGTTTAATTCGTCCTGAATTGTTGCTGCACATCCTACAGCACAAGTCATTCCTTCGATAGTGAAACTTGCTGTTTGTAAATTTGCTGCAGCAATTTCCTTTTTGACTTTCGGTGCGGCAGTTTCTGTTGTAGCAGTTTCTGTTTTTGCTTCTGTTTTGTTGTCTTTGCAACTAGCAAAAAGCAAACTCGAAAGCGCTATGATTGCAATTGATTTTGTGAAATTCATTATGATAAGTTTTTAATTGATTTAGTTTCTTGTAATTGATTGCAAAATTAATAAAAAAAGGAGTGGAAGTTTCTAAAATTATTACAATTTTGCATCAAAATAGTGTTTATGATGACAAAGCAGTTGAAGTGGGTTTATTTGTTTGTACTTGCCCTAATTTGGGGAAGCTCTTTTATATTGATCAAAAAGGGATTAGTAGGATTAACTGCTTTTCAGTTGGGTTCTTTGCGAATTATTTTTGCAGCCCTTTTTTTGCTGCTCATTGGATTTAAGAGTTTGATTAAAATTCCGCATCATCAATGGAAATATATAGCGTTGACTTCTGTGTTTGGTACATTTGTTCCTGCTTATCTTTTTGCGATTGCCGAAACTCAGATTGACAGTTCTATTACGGCGATTTTAAATTCTTTGACCCCACTGAATACCTTGATTTTGGGAGCGGCTTTTTTTGGGATAACTTTTAGAAGAAGTCAGATTTGGGGAGTTGTTATTGGACTTTTGGGAAGTATGCTTTTGGTTTTTAATGGTGCTGTAAATCATCCGGAACAAAATTATTATTATGCAATTTTGGTTTTGATTGCATCGATTTGTTATGCTATAAATGTCAATTTGCTTAAAAAGTATTTGTCGGATTTGACGCCTTTGAGCATCACAACAGGAAATTTTTTGATATTGCTTTTCCCAGCTTTGGGAATTTTGTTTTTCACTGGTTTTTTTGATGTAGTTCAGGTAGAAAAAGTACAACATTCTTTATTGTTTATTCTTGTGCTTGGTGTGGTTGGAACCGGTATTGCCAATATTATTTTCTTTAAGCTGATTCAAATTTCATCACCTGTTTTTGCGACATCGGTAACGTATTTAATTCCTGTAGTGGCTTTCTTTTGGGGGTTGTTGGATCATGAAATGTTAACTCCTGTTCAGGGTGTTGGTGCTTTTGTGATTTTGATTGGGGTTTATTTGTCTGCTAAGAAATAGTTTAAAATTGGTCTTTAATACCGTAAAGCCGTGTGAGGGATAGCGCCAAGTTACCGAAGTAACGGCAATAGCCCGACAGCATTAAGCAAAGGGGGCGAATAAGCGGTCCGATAAGTTGCCCCCTTTGCTTAATGGTGGCACACCCCAATTTTTTTACAAAAAAAAGACTGCCGATTAAGACAGTCTTTAGTAATTTAAGTGAGATTTTGATTATTGAAAATCGGTATCTTTTACTCCTTCGTTGATAGTGATTTCAGACATTTTGATGTCTAGTTCGATACCTACATTTTGGATGATGTTGAAAGGTACTTTTATGCTTTTTACTTCTTTGTAATCTCCAAAATTTGTAGTTACCGTCATTGTTTGTCCACCTTGCTCAATGGTTTTGGATTCAGCAAGTTTTAGACCAGTTTTGGTGTCGTAGAAATAAGTGTTTTTCCCGTTTTTGATGGCATAAGTATCGTTTCCGTTGATGGTTTCAATACGGTCGATGGTCAAAGCAGGATTTTTTAACAAAAGTACTTCTTCAAATGGAGTTGCTGCTGCTTTCATTTCGGCCAATTCGGCACCTGTGAAATCTTTGCGTTGTCCTTGTTGCATTGCATAGGCTCCCTTTTGATTGATTACTTGCTTCATCATACTCATGGCTCCCATTGCAATTTCTACCATTGAATTTCCTTTAACGTCTGTTTTGGAAGTATAGGTTAATGGAGCGGGTGCTTGTGGAATAGTTGTCGATCCAACCATAGCTATGGATTTAACAGATGCAACTGCTTTCTCTCCACCAATAGCTTTGATGTAATTTTCAAAAACGGTTTTGGCTGTAACTCCAACCGGAATTTCTTTTTTCAAAACTGGTTTTTCAAGAGGCGTTCCGTATTTGTCAAAATAAAACATCGGAATTTTTAGTTTTTCCAATCCTGAAGCAATCTCGGATCCTTTTCCAGCAATTACAATTCGGATGTTGTCAATAAGGAAATATTTGTTGGCCACACGCAATACATCGTCAGCAGTTACTGCGTTAATGGTTTGAATGTATTTTTCGTAAAAATCTGCGGGAAGTTTTTCGGTTTCGATGTTTAAGGCATATCGTGCTACAGTTTGAGGTTTTTCAACTTGCATAACAAATCTACCAATATAACCAGCTTTTACGGTTGCTAGGACTTCATCGCTTACTTTTTCGGTACGGATTCTTTTGATTTCTTTGACAAATTCTACTACGGCGCTATCTGTTACTGCATTTCTTACAGCAGATTTGGCAAAGAATTTTGAAGTGTATTTTCCAGCTCCTACATTTGATCTTGCTCCATATGTCCAAGCATGTTTTTCGCGTAGATTCATATTTAGATAACTGTTGAAATCGCCTCCTAATATTTGGTTTGCGATTACTGCCGGGAAAAAGTCAGGATCTCCCATTTTTAAATCTACAGTGTTTACCAATGTGATTTCAGACTGTACTGCATTAGGCACATCAACTAAATTGATTTGTAAATTTGATACGTTTATCGGAGTGTCATAAGTCGTTTTTGGAGTGTTTTTTTTCTCCCATGTACCAAATAATTTTTCTACAGCAACTTTTACATTATTGTATTTTACATCTCCAATGATTATTAAATATGCATTTTCAGGAACAAAGTAGGATTTGTAATTTGCTTCAACATCTGCAAGAGTAACATTGTTTAAGGTTGCTTCGGTCATAAATTCTCCGGATGGATGGTTTTTACCGTATGCTAAAGCATCAACTACACGATTGGCAATTGCAGGAACACTTTTTTCTTCTGATTTCATTCCTTCGATTAATTTGGCTTTTTCTTTGTCAAATTCTTCTTGAGTGAAGTTTGGGTGTAATGCGCCTTCTGCCATTAGCTCTAATACTCTGCCGCCATATTTAGAAAGAGAGTTTGCGGTAGCGCCATGAGAACTGAAACTGATATCTGCCCCCAGAAAGTCAATTTCTTCATTGAAAGCTACTTTGTTTGTTTTTTTACTACCATTGCCAATTAGATTACTGGTCAATTCATCAACGCCTTTTTTGTTGCCTTCAGTAAAAGGAGCATTATCCAAAGTTAAATTAAAGGAAACTCTTGGTAATTTATGATTTTCTACAACCAGTACTTTCATGCCATTGGCCAAAACAAAGGTCTGTGGTTTTTTGATATTTATAATTGGTGATTTTCCTGGTTTGGGTTGCGTGCGATCTTGTGCTTGCATGATTCCTGTTAGAAATAAAAGGATGAATAGTATACTTGTTTTTTTCATGATATCGGTTTCTTAGTTAAGAGGTTTAGCTTTGGCGGGTATATAATCTAAAAGTAAACGCTGATTTGGATTTAGGTATTTTTGTGCAACGGCTCTTATCTCTTCACGTGTAATGGAATGATACAGTTCGATTTCTGTATTGATTAAGTTTACGTCTTTATACAGTAAGTAAAAAGAGGCAAGATTATTGGCAATACCTTCGATCGTTGAATTGGTATTGACAAAATTATTGTCAAACTTGTTTTGTAGTTTTTGATAATCGTTTTCAGAAATCAAATCGGTTTGAATTTTTACGATCTCTTCGTCAATTTCTTTTAGAATGTCCGTAGTGGTAAAATTTCCCATTGGCAAGCCATACAATATATACATACCATAATCTTCTTGACTAAAACCAACTGCGCCAATTTGCAAGGCTATTTTTTTCTCATCTACTACTTTTTTGTATAATTTAGAGCTTTTTCCATCGCTTAAGTAGGAAGAAATTAAGTCTAATACTCGAGCATCTCTGCTTTTCATAGAAGGAGTTCGGTAACTGGCCACCAACATTGGGATTTGAATGTTTGGATCTTCGTAAGTAGCTTTTATGGTTTGTGTAATTGGTTCTTCTAAGAATGTTTTCTTAGGAATTACTTCGCCTTTAGCAATTGGGCCAAAATATTTTTGAACCCATTCTTTGGCTTGTTTTTTCTCAAAATCACCTGCAACTACCAAAACGGCGTTGTTGGGTAAGTAGAATTTTTTGTTGAAAGCTTGAAACTCTTCTAGTGTTGCAGCATCCAAATCTTTCATAGAGCCAATGGTTGTCCAGCGATACGGGTGGTTTTTGAACATATTTTCTTTAACAGCCGAAAGAATGTTTCCATAAGGGCGGTTGTCATAACTTGTTCTTTTTTCTTCTTTTACAACTTCATTTTGAGTGTCTACTCCAATCTTGTTAATGATCGGATGCATTAATCTTTCGGATTCCATCCAAAGTCCTAATTCTAAATTATTGGATGGGAATATTTCATAATAGTAAGTTCTATCGTCTGTGGTATTGGCATTGTTGGTTCCTCCATTCGAAGTTACAATCTTAAACCATTCCCCTCTTTTAATATTTTGTGTTCCTTCGAACAGTAAGTGCTCAAAAAAATGAGCAAAGCCAGTTCGGTCTGGGTTTTCGTCCTTGGCGCCTACATGGTACATTACAGATGTGATTACGACTGGTGCAGATGCGTCGTGGTGTAATATAACATGTAGTCCATTGTCTAAATCGTATTCTTCGAAAGCTACTTTTTGAGCCGAAGCAACTCCGCCTAACATTAATGCAGCACTTAACATCATTATTGATTTTTTCATAAAGATTAATAATTTTATTCTCTATTAGTAGTTTTAATAGATTTTAGTTACATCAAAATTACTTTTTTTTGTGCTACAAAAGTAAGGTTATTCTACTTTAATAAAGAATTAACATTATTTTACTGAATCGAGATTAATTTCGATCAAAAGAGGCATAAAGTTGCTTTAAATCATACTAGTAATATTTTTTTATTAAAGGATTGCAGGGTAAATATTTAATTGTATATTTGCAACCTTAAAAATTATTAAAACAATTCAGTATGTATGCAATCGTAGAGATAGCAGGGCAACAGTTTAAAGTTAGCAAAGACCTAAAGGTTTACGTTCACCGTTTAGCAAATGAAGAAGGTTCAAAAGTTTCTTTTGACAAAGTTTATTTAGTAGACGACAACGGTTCAATCACAATAGGCGCCCCAGCTATAGAAGGTGCTTCAGTAGAAGCTAAAGTGTTACAACACTTAAAAGGAGATAAAGTTATCGTTTTCAAAAAGAAAAGAAGAAAAGGGTACAAAAAGAGAAACGGTCACAGACAATATCTTACTCAAATTGTAATTGAAGGTATTACTGCAGGTGGATCAGCTAAAAAAGCAGCTCCAAAAAAAGCAGCTGTTGAAGCAACTACAGAAGAAGCAGTAGCTCCTAAAGTAAAAAAAGCTCCTAAAGCTAAAAAAGAAGATACACAAGAATAATAACAAAATAAACTAATACGTCATGGCTCACAAGAAAGGTGTCGGTAGTTCGAAGAATGGTAGAGAATCAGAATCAAAACGTTTAGGCGTTAAGATTTTTGGTGGTCAAGCTGCTATTGCTGGGAACATCATCGTAAGACAAAGAGGTTCAAAACATAATCCAGGTGAAAACGTTTACATTAGTAAAGATCATACTTTACATGCAAGAGTTGATGGTGTTGTTGCCTTCCAAAAGAAAAAAGATAATAAATCTTATGTTTCTATACTTCCATTTGAAGCATAATCATAAAGATTTAATAGCATTTCAAAACCCGTTTCGAAAGAAGCGGGTTTTTTTTGTTAGATCTGGTATAAATTTTTATTATTGTAATTGGTGCTGTTTTTATTAAGATTGTCTGGCTTAATTTGATGGATTAAATGAAAAACCAACGCTAAAAAACAATCTTACTTTGTCGATATTGTTAATCCATGAAGTATCAAAGTGAATTGGACCTAAAATGGATTGATATGATATTGTGCCTCCTCCTGACATTAAAAAGCTAGTTTCTTTGTTATAATCCCAATTCCCTTTTGGGAAAAATGCATTGCCTATATAATCGTTAAAATTATCAAACCCAACAGAAGCAATGTTAAAATGAGGAGTAAGATAGATTTTGCCAGTCGGATTAAATTGTACTCCCAAGCGAACTCCCATAAATTGAGTTACACTCAGTTCATCTTCATATAATCCAGGTAACGCATAGCGATTGCTTCCAGAACAAGGTATAATTCCCCCAAGGAAATTTTTTGCTGCATAGCCATAATCTGAGAAAGAAATTTCATTCTCTTTGAGATCATCTTGGAAAATAAAGTTGGAGTCAAACCCCATTATATAAGTTGTTTTGTTTTTTAGTTTAAATCTTTTCTCAAATGTAAAACCCATTTTCGTATATCCATTTGTAGGTCCTGAAGGATCTATATAATTGGGATCAGTGAAATTAATGCTAGCATTGCTTAAAAGGGAATGGTTTATGTTTGCTTTTAGAATAGTGCCATTAGTAGCAAAAAAAACTTTGTCCATATCATTATAAGAATAATGAGCATTTATCTCAATGTTTTCATAGTTATAATTATTTAAGGAAAGTATATTCGGATTTAATTTAGGGTCGTTTTTAGGTTTTACCTCAGTGAATAGGTAGTTTAATCCAAAACCAACATAGCTTTTAAGAGAATTCAGATTCAGATTTGCCTCATTGTTGAATTCGAATGTATTGTATTTCATATTGTCTGCAGATTTTCCATTAATAAAAATTTCTTGATTTAGAAAAGCACCATACAATTCGGATCCCCACCACCAGTCTTTCTTTTTTCCAAAATTTTTCTGAAAATCAATTCTAACTTTTGGTTGTTCGGCAATGTCTCCAGTAATAATTAACCGAGATGATTCTGCTAAAACGTTTCTTGCTGTGTAATTAAGAATTAAACCAACGCCTCTATAGGTGTCAAAATGAAGTGATGCATTGATTTGATTTTTTGCATATTCAAAACCATTTAATAGAAGTCCAAGTTTGTCTCCATTTTTTAAAAAGTAGCTATAGGTGATTTGAGTGAAAAGATTGGTGCCCATGGCTCTATTGATGCCTTCAATCAAATCTTTGGTTGTATATTTTGTATGTGTTTTAATGTTTGTTCTCGCGATTACAAGTGGAATGTTTTCCTTGCTAATATTTTTATAAACAATGGTATCGATGATAAATTCGTTCGAGACTTTTGGTAATTCATGTGTTCGTTGTTTGTATCCTTTTAATTTTTCGGATAAAGTAACTAATGCATTTAGATTAAGGTTTGTGGCTATCTTACCATCTTTGTAGATTTCATTGCTTTTTGCAAAATCTGCTGTAGAAAAGCGCAAATTCGGCATGTGGTCTATTAAGATGTTACAGAGTTTTCGATTTTCTGGATCTTTGATGTTACTAGGAAACATACTCGTTTGCATTAATACAGTTAGAAAACTGTCCAGTTTGTCTTTGGGTTCCATTCCTCCTCCAACATCACTACCAATTATGATATCAGCTCCCATTTGTTTGGCAACATCAGTCGGAAAATTATTCATTACACCGCCGTCTACCAAGATTGTTTCATCGTAAGGCATGGGTTTGAATACCGCGGGTAAAGACATGCTTGCGCGCATGGCATAGGCTAAGCTTCCTTTGCTTAGAACAATTTCTTTACCATATACTAAATCGGTAGCCATTGCTCTAAAAGGGATTGACAAATTGTCGAAATCTTTAATATTGTATACAGGGAAGGTTAACTCAGAAAGATATTCTCTTAAATTTTGGTCGTTTAATATAGAACTAACACTATTTGGTTTTCCATCTTTTATTCCTATACCGACTAAATAGCGTTGAAACTCACTTTTTTCTTCAACGCTAACACTTTTTAAAGACATTCCTCCTCCTAGTAATTTGTCCCAATCTATGTTTTTGGTAATATTTGCAATACTGTCACCAGAATATCCCATAGCATACAAGCCTCCAATAACACTTCCCATACTGTTTCCAACTATAAGGTCGGGAACAATGTGTAAGGAGTCTAAGGTTTGTAAAAGAGGTATATGTGCAATACCTTTGGCACCGCCTCCACTTAATACCAAAACTACTTTAGGTTTTTTTTCTTGTGCAGAAATAACTTGAGAAAGTGCTAGTGAAAATAATAAGACCAATAAACAGCATTTTTTTTTCAAGGGCGTAAAGTTTAAGAATGTTCAGGAATTGAGTCAGTTTTACTTCTTAAAAAAGAGTCTAATGATTTGTAAACTTACTATTTTTTTGTAAGATGTGTGTGTTTTTATTTCAAAAATACTATTTAAGTAGTTGTTATTAAGGGAGGTATTTTTTATGATGAATTGATATTCGATATTTGTGTTTTTATGTAATAACAAAAAAACCCTTACATCGCTGCAAGGGTTTCATGAATCTAAAATCTAAATTCAGAAATCTAAAATAGATTTAGTATCTGTAATATTCTGGTTTGAATGGACCTTCAACTTCAACTCCAATGTAAGCTGCTTGGTCGTCACGTAAAGTTTCCAATTCAACGCCTAATTTTGCAAGGTGTAAGAAAGCCACTTTTTCATCCAAATGTTTCGGTAACATATACACGTCATTGTTGTATGCCGCGCTGTTTTTCCACAATTCAATTTGAGCTAGAGTTTGGTTTGTAAAGGAATTACTCATTACAAAACTTGGGTGACCTGTAGCACAACCTAAGTTTACTAAACGCCCTTCAGCCAAGATAAGAATGTCTTTTCCAGCAATAGTGTATTTGTCAACTTGTGGTTTGATTTCAATTTTTGATGCACCGTGGTTTTTGTTCAACCAAGCCATATCAATTTCGTTGTCAAAGTGTCCAATGTTACAAACGATAGTTTTATCTTTCATTTGCTCAAAGTGACTTCCAAGAACGATATCTTTATTTCCAGTAGTTGTAATGATGATATCAGCATTAGCAACAACTGTGTTTAATTTTTTAACTTCAAAACCGTCCATAGCCGCTTGAAGCGCACAAATCGGGTCTATTTCAGTAACGGTTACAATAGATCCAGCACCTCTAAAAGAAGCAGCAGTACCTTTTCCAACATCACCATATCCACAAACGATTACTCTTTTTCCAGCCAACATGATATCAGTAGCACGACGAACGGCATCTACAGCAGATTCTTTACATCCGTATTTGTTGTCGAATTTTGATTTAGTAACCGAGTCATTTACATTGATAGCAGGCATTGGTAATGTTCCAGCTTTTACTCTTTCGTACAATCTATGAACTCCTGTTGTGGTTTCTTCAGACAATCCTTTGATTCCAGCAACCAATTCTGGGTAACGATCAATAACCATATTAGTCAAATCTCCACCGTCATCAAGAATCATGTTCAATGGTTTTCTGTCTTCACCAAAGAATAATGTTTGCTCAATACACCAGTCAAAATCTACTTCGTTCAAACCTTTCCAAGCATACACTTGAATTCCAGCAGCAGCAATAGCAGCAGCAGCTTGATCTTGAGTAGAGAAAATGTTACAAGAACTCCAAGTCACTTCAGCACCAAGAGCAATCAATGTTTCGATCAAAACAGCAGTTTGAATCGTCATGTGCAAACATCCAGCAATACGAGCACCTTTAAGTGGTTGTTCGTCTTTATATTCTGCACGAAGTGCCATTAAACCTGGCATTTCAGCTTCAGCTAGTTCAATTTCTTTTCTTCCCCAGGCTGCTAGAGAAATGTCTTTTACTTTGAAAGCCACAAAAGGCATAGTCGTTGTACTCATTTATAGTATATTTGTATTGTAAAATTTTTTGCAAATTTAGGCAATAAGTTTAGAAATAAACTAATTTATACGAGATTTGTGATTTGTTTAATGTCTTAATCTTTTGAACATTAGATAAATATTTTTTAGGAGCTAATCCCGCTATTCGTTACAATCTTTTTTAAGCCGAAGAAAAATCGGCTCAAAAAAGGATTTCCACTGCTATCGGGGCTAAAAATACAGACAACGTTTATGAGCTAATAATTCATAATTCATCATTCGAAACTCATATTTCAATAATGCCATTATACAAAACCATTATATTAAACTCCTCAACCCAAATCCTCGTTTGGGAAATAACCGAATCGTATCAAGAACTTTTTGAAGCAGTTGTTCTCAATGACAGCAACCTGAAACGTTTGAACAATATGAAATCCGAAATACACCAACGCGCTTTCTTGAGTGTTCGTAAATTGTTTCAAGTTGCAGATTATACGGATTTTGATTTGTATTATGATGAATTTGGAAAACCACATTTGCATGATGGCAAACACATTTCTATTACGCATTCCCATCAATTTTCGGCTATTATTTTAAGTGATGCAGTCGTTGGAATCGACATTGAATTGCAACGGGAGAAAATCATCCGCATCGCCGATAAATTTGCTGATACGGAGTTTTCTTTTTTGAATCCTGATCAAAAAGAGGAATATATTCGAAAACTGACCGTGATTTGGGGCGCCAAAGAAGCGATTTTTAAAATCAGAAACGAAAAAGGAATCAGTTTCAAAGATCATATTAAAGTCGATGCTTTTGAAATGAATGATACGCAAGCCAAAACAGAACTTCACTTTGATGCTATAATCAGAGATTTTAAGGTTTGTTTTGAGGAATTTGATTCTTATGATGAAAAAGGAATTAAGCAAAATTTCACTCTTGTGTACGCTTTTGAATAATAGAAAAATAATTTTAAAACTTTGCGTAGCTTTGCTTTCTCTTTGCGAATCTCTGTGTAATTGCCTATGACCAATATTTATAATGCCATTCTTCAGGCTAAGACCGAAAACCGTAAGTTACTCGCCATTCTACTTGATCCCGATAAAATTGACTTGAATAAAATGGATTATTTAATCCAAAAAATCTATCAATCGCCAGCAACGCATATTTTTATTGGAGGAAGTCAAGTTCAAAATAACATATTAGACGAATTGATTCTGACAATTCGTCAAAATTCCACCTTAATAGGGCAGGATGTTTTACCAATTGTACTTTTCCCTGGAAATCCATCTCAAATTTCAGCCAATGCTGACGCGATTTTGTTTCTTTCCCTAATATCTGGCCGGAATTCGGATTATTTGATAACGCATCAAATAAATGCGGTTCCAATCTTAAAGAAAACCCAACTCGAAATTATTTCTACTGGTTATTTATTAATCGAAAGCGGTGATGAAACAGCTGTTGCTAGAGTTAGTAACACCAAGCCATTAGATAGAAATAATAGTGATTATGTGATGCATACCGCTCAAGCTGGGGAAATGTTAGGTCATAAACTTATTTATCTCGAAGCGGGTAGTGGTGCCAAACAGGCTATCCCTATTGAAATGATAAAAAAAGTTTCAAATAATATCGAAATTCCACTAATTGTAGGTGGCGGAATTATAGATTTGCAAGGGATTCAAAATGCTTATGAAGCCGGAGCCGATTTGGTAGTGATTGGAACCGCTTTTGAAAATGATCCGGATTTTTTTAATCACAGTATTTAAACTTCTAAACTTTAAAATATAAATGTTCGATTATTTTTTTTTTCAATATAAAGAATACCCTGTTCATGAAGTGTACTTGGAACTTATAGCCGTTTTTTTTGGGCTTTGGAGCGTTTGGTGTGCCAAAAAAGATAATATTTGGGTTTTTCCAACAGGATTAATTAGTACTTTTATTTATGCTTATTTGCTTTGGCAGTGGAGTTTGCTAGGAGATTCGATGATCAATGTCTATTATTTTGTAATGAGTATTTATGGTTGGTATCATTGGACACGAAAAAAAGGAGATGTTGATGAATTTCCGATTTCGGTAATGACTAACAAAGAAAAAATTATTGGGACATTTATTTTTGTATTTACCATCATTTTTGTAATTATAGTGTATCTTTATTTTAATAAATTTACAAGCTGGTATTCGTATTTAGACACCTTTTTGACTGCTATCTTTTTTGTTGGAATGTGGTTAATGGCCAAAAGGAAAATTGAAAATTGGCTATTTTGGATTGTAGGAGATTTACTTTCGATACCGCTTTATTTTGCAAAAGGATATACATTTACAAGTTTTCAATATATAGTATTCACAATTATTGCCGTTTATGGCTATTTAGAATGGAAGAAAATCTTGAACAGCTCGCAAAATCAGGAGCTACACCAATTATAAAAGTTGCCATTTTTGGCCCAGAATCTACTGGAAAAACTACTTTGGCTACACAGCTCGCAGAATATTACAAGACGGTTTGGGTTCCCGAATTCGCACGCGATTATCTACAGGAAAAATTAGATAGTGGTCGTGGTATTTGTGATATTGATGATATGCTTCCAATTGCGTATGGACAAACTAAGTTGGAAAATGAAAGCACATTAATAGCCAATAAATATCTTTTTTGCGATACAAATTTATTGGTAACCAAGGTTTTTTCTGAATTGTATTATGATTTTTGTGATTCTTTATTGGATAAAGCAGCTCGTGCTCATCAATATGATTTGTTTTTTCTAACTGATATTGATGTGCCATGGGAAGATGATGGGCTAAGAGATAGTCCAGAGGGTAGGGAAACTGTATTTGAAGTTTTTAAACAATCCTTAATTGATAATAAAAAACCATTTATTACCATTTCAGGCAATAAGGAAATTCGTTTGAAAAAAGCAGTTGCCATCATCGAAGAATTGACTCTAGCTTTGCAAATGGGTTTCACATCTTTGGATTATTTGCAAATTTATGAGCATGGGATTTCATTTGAAAACATTAAAAATCAATTGGCTATTTTTAATGATGGAATATTAAAAAGTATTTTGGTTCAACCTGCGACTATAAACAATGGAATTCTAAAATTATCAGAAGCTGAATTTGAGCAAAAAGCAAACCTTTTTGATGCTAATAAAAACACTTTTAAAATAAAGAAATTTGTTCCTGCATCAGGGGCAGCATCCAGAATGTTTAAGTTTTTAAGTACTTTTTTGAATGAATTTGATTTCGGAAATGAAACTATAAATGCTTATATCAATAGAAAAAAAGATACTGAATTATCACTTTTTATTGTTGGGATGGATAAGTTCTCCTTTTTTGAAGCCGTAGACTTAAAATTAAAGGAGATTTATCCTGATTTTAATGCATTGGAAAGAGATTATAAAAACTATTATTTCATAAAGATGCTTTTGTCACCAAAATATTTTGATTTTGCTAATAAACCAAAAGGAATTCTACCGTTTCACAAATACGAAACTCATGTAGCAACTCCAATTGAAGAGCATCTGTATGAATGTGCTTTTTACGCCGCATCGAATAATCAGTCCAATTTGCATCTAACAGTTACTGAAAACCATCAAACACAATTTGAGGATATTATTAAAAAGGAAAAGGGTAAAATTGAAGCAAAATCAAATACCAACATAGAGGTAAGTTATTCGTATCAAAAAATGGAAACGGATACCATTGCTGTAGATGCTAAAAATAAACCTTTTCGCAATGAAAAAGGGATGTTGGTTTTTAGACCTGGTGGGCATGGTGCTCTGATTGAGAATCTTAATGCAATCGATGCGGATGTTGTTTTTATTAAAAATATTGACAATGTAATTCAAAATAATATTCAGCAAATATCTTTTTATAAAAAAGCTTTAGCCGGAGTTTTAATAGAATTACAATTTCAAATTTTTGGGTTTTTAAAAACTTTGGATAATAAAGAAGTAGATTCCATAAGCATAAATGAAATTTTGGTATTTCTCAAAAAGCAATTGAATATTGAATGGAATGATGATTTTCATGAATTCAAGCTAAAGAATCAAATTAGTAAACTCAAAGAAATACTAAACAAGCCTATTCGAGTTTGCGGAATGGTCATAAATGAAGGCGAACCTGGAGGTGGACCATTTTGGGTAAGAGGAACGGATGGCAGGTTGACTTTGCAAATTGTGGAAACCTCTCAAGTTGATTTAAATAACAAACAACAATTGAAAATACTGGCCAATGCTACTCATTTTAATCCAGTGGATTTGGTTTGTGGATTGAAAAATTATAAAGGTGAATCGTTTGATCTAAAACGTTTTGTTGATCCCAATAGTGGTTTTATTGTACACAAAAACCATGCAGGAATTGATTTGAAAGCATACGAGTTACCTGGGTTATGGAATGGGGCTATGGCAAACTGGTTAACGGTTTTTGTAGAAGTTCCGTTATTTACTTTTAATCCAGTAAAAACGGTAAATGATTTATTAAAACAAGCCCATCAACCGTTATAAAATGGAAATTCAAATTATCCTCTCAGAGGTAAAGTATAAAGCGGTTAGAAGTAGCGGCGCTGGAGGTCAAAACGTGAATAAAGTTTCGTCTAAGGTGGTGTTGACTTTTGATTTGTCCAATTCTCAGGGATTTTCTGAGGAAGAAAAATTGTTGTTGAAAACCAATTTACACAATAGATTGACTGATGATTTGGTGTTGATTTTAAATTGTGATGAAGATAGAAGCCAACTCAAGAATAAAGAGATTGTCACAAAGCGGTTTTTGGAGATTATAAAAAAAGGGTTGTACGTCCCCAAAGAACGTAAGCCTACAAAAATTCCAAAATCAGTGATTCGAAAAAGAATCAAGGATAAAAAAAATGTTTCGGAGGTAAAACGAAATCGTAGAAAACCCGATTTTTAAATTTATTCCAATTCATAATTTATAATTCACAATTTATAATTAGTTTTGCGCTGTCTCAAAGGGGTGCTCTAAATAACGAGCTGAGATCATACCCAAAGAACCTGGGCGGGTAATGCTGCCAAGGGAAAATACGACCAAAAATTAGCGTGCACACTAACGATTTGTCGTAGAACATTCATTTATTAATTTTAAAAAAAGAATAATTCCCCCTTTTATTCGTAATCTTTTTACGGATGAAAAATCTAATTCATTTTATTGACCTTAAAAGTACAAAGCTTTTGATGTCTATTTTCTTTTCTCTATTTTCTCTATTCTCTTTTTCGCAGGAAAAACAACAAGACACATTAAAGGTCAATCAGCTCGATGAAGTGTTATTAAACGCAACTAGAGTGAAAGATAAATCTCCTTTTCCGTTTACAAATGTTAGCAAAAAAGAACTCGAAAAAAATAATCTTGGACAAGATTTACCTATTTTATTAGATCAATTGCCATCTGTAGTTACAACTTCTGACGCAGGTGCAGGTGTTGGTTACACCAGTATCCGAGTTCGTGGAAGCGATGCTACACGTGTGAATGTTACTATCAACGGAATTCCGTATAATGATGCCGAGAGCCAAGGAACCTATTTTGTAGACTTGCCAGATTTTGCTTCTTCCCTAGAAGATGTTCAATTGCAACGGGGTGTTGGAACTTCTACAAATGGATCGGGAGCTTTTGGCGCAAGTTTGAATCTAAAAACACTAAAGCCATCGGCCGAAGGTTTTGCAATAATTTCTAATTCTTTTGGGTCATTTGGTACTAGAAAACATACTTTGAGTGTAGGTTCAGGTATAAAAAATGGTTTTTATGCCACAGGAAAACTATCCAAAATTGCAAGTGATGGTTATATAGATCGAGCTTTTTCGGATTTAAAATCGTTTTACACTGAAGCTGGTTTTATAAGTGAAAATACTTCGGTAAAAGCAATTGTTTTTGGAGGAAAAGAAAAAACGTATCAATCTTGGTATGGTACTCCTGAAGCGGTGGTAAATGGTGATGTTGATGGAATTAATGCTTTTATAGCTCGAAATTACAGCTCGGCATCAGAAGCCTACAATCTGTTGAATTCGGGTAGAACGTATAATTTTTATACCTATGATAATCAAACAGATAATTATGAGCAATATCATTATCAATTGCATTTTTCGCATCAATTTAATGATAATTTATCGGCTACAATTTCGGGAAATTTTACGCCTGGAAAAGGGTATTATGAAGAATTCAAAGCAAATGATAAGTTTAAGAAATATTTTCCATCAAGTCCAAATGGAGATGATACAAGCGATGTAATTCGAAGAAAATGGGCGAAAAGTGATTTTTATGCTTTAGTATATTCGTTGAATTACAATAAGGATAAGGTTAGTTTTAATTTTGGTGGGGGATATAATAAATATGACGGATCGCGTTTTGGTGAGATCATTTGGAGCCAATTTCAAACTCCATTGCCTTATTCTGAAAAATATTATGAAAGCAGTATATTAAAAGAAGATACTAGTATTTATTTAAAAGGAGAATATCAATTTAGTGATAGTTTTATTGGTTTTGCTGACATTCAGTTTAGAGATGTAAGTTATAAATCTGCTGGATTGTCATCAAGCGTTGCTGCCATAAATGTTGACAAAAAATATTCTTTTTTTAATCCAAAAGCAGGATTGACGTATCTGTTGAATTCACAAAATACAATTTACACATCCGTAGCTGTTGGAAATCGAGAGCCAAACGGAGACGATTTGACTAAAAATCCAACAGAACCAAAACCCGAGCAACTTATAGATTATGAACTGGGATATAAAATGAAATCTAAAAAAATAGTAGCTTCTGCAAATTTCTATTACATGGATTACAATGACCAATTGGTTCTTACAGGAGAAATAGATGATGTAGGGAATGGGGTTCGTCAAAATGTATCCAAAAGTCACAGAACAGGAATAGAACTTCAGGCTGGTTATAAAATTTCAAAACTATTGCGAATTGATGCAAATGCTACTTTTAGTGAAAATAAAATCAAGGCATTTGATTATTTAGTTTATGATACACAGTATGATCCAAATACTTTCGATGTGGTTTCATATGCGCCTGTAGTAACACAATATAAAGACACAAACATTGCTTTTTCTCCAGAAACAATCGTTGGGGGTACTTTGACTTTTTCGCCAATTGAAAATCTGGATTTTGGATTGATATCGAAGTATGTGGGTAAGCAATATTTAGATAATACTTCTACAGATAGCCGAAGTATGAAAGCCTATTTTGTAAATAATATTTCGATTTCTTATAAATTAAAACCAAAATGGATTAAAGAAATAAGTTTTAACATGTTAGTAAATAATGTTTTTGATGAAAAATATGTTTCAAATGGATATACTTACAGTTATTATTATCGCCCACAAGCTTCAACAGATGCTGCTGTAACCGAAAATTTTTATTACCCACAAGCGGGAGTTAATTTTTTGACAGGAATGACGTTGAAGTTTTAATGTTTTTTGAAAAGATTCTTTAAAAAAAATCCTGAGAGCTTCATGACTTTCAGGATTTTCTTGTTTATAATGATGTTGTGGGTCATGCGTGAAGGATGGGCTAAGCTACCGAAGTAGCAGCAACAGCCTGACAGCATAAAGAGAAGTGGCCCAATAAGCGGAATGTATGTTGGCCGCTTTTCTTTATGGTGACACGCCCACATGATGGTAAGCGAATTGAAGAAGTAAATAATCTTAATTATATATTCGAAGTACATCTCCGTTTACTTCTACTCGGTATTGTTTCATAGGGTATTGTTGTCCTCCTTGGCCAGTGAATAGATTGTATTCTTTACTATCGCAAGCGCAAATAGCATTGATTCCTTTGATGGTCATGGTAGAGCAATCGCTAAGTTCTTGGTTGGGACAAGCGGCATCAAATGCATTATAGGTGCTGCCAGTATAAAATACAATGATACCTCTAACGCCAACATTAGGATAATAAATAGCATTGCTTGCATATTTTAAAATAGAGTAGGTGGGTAAATTCATGTTGAGGTCTACCGTGAAATTAGTATTGGGAATATAAGGGTTTTTATTTGAAGTATCACTATTGCTACATCCAACCAAAAACAGTGATGTAATAAATATTAGAATGTTTTTTTTCATATGAAAACAATTTTTATTGTCGAATTTTGGATGTTTAGATTGTTCGTTTTTGATCGTGTCAGGCACTATAAATGGTTGTAATAATCAACAGTTTAATGCGTTTATTTCAATCTCAAAAATTAAGTAAAATCTATTAGTGAAACAAATTTAATTTATTTAACTTTGAATTTGTTATGATTAACATTTAATTGTAGACTAAAAATAAAATTATACTATCTTTGTGGAAAGAAATCCCGTCCTGATGGGATTTTTTCTATTTTATATAAATGATAACATTATGAGCGCAATATCGTATTACACAGCGGAAGGATTAAAAAAATTAAGAGAAGAATTAGATTATTTAAAAAGTGTGATGCGTCCAAAAGCATCTCAAGATATAGCAGAAGCAAGGGATAAAGGCGATTTGTCTGAAAATGCAGAATATGATGCAGCCAAAGAAGCTCAAGGAATGCTAGAAATGAGGATTGCTAAGTTAGAAGAAATTCACTCTAATGCGAGATTGATTGATGAAACACATTTGGATTTATCTAAAGTGTTGGTTTTGTCAATTGTGAAAATCAAAAACCAAACGAACGGAATGGAGATGAAATACACTCTTGTTGCCGAAAGTGAAGCGGACTTGAAAACTGGTAAAATATCGGTTACTTCTCCAATTGGGAAAGGATTATTAGGTAAAAAAGTAGGCGAAGTAGCCGAAATTACTGTGCCTAACGGTGTTTTGAAATTTGAAATTTTGGAGATTTCTAGAGAATAAAAGCCCCCTAACCCCCGAAGGGGGAATTAAAATTATGTTTTAATGACCAGGTGCGTATTTTGAGGTTGAGGATCGTATTTTATCTTTAATCCCTTTTCTAACTTCTAACTTCTAATTTCTAACCTCTAACCTCTAACCTCTAACTTCTAACTTCTAACTTCTAACTTTAAATGAGTTCTATTTTTAAAAAAATAATTGATGGTGAAATTCCTTGTTACAAAGTAGCTGAGGATGATAATTTTTTAGCATTTTTGGATGTAAATCCTAATGCTAAAGGACATACACTTTGTATCCCAAAGCAAGAAATTGATAAGTTTTTTGAAATTGAAGATGATTTGTATCTTGGCTTAATGGCCTTCTCCAAAAAAGTGGCTATTGCTTTGGAAAAAACAGTTCCTTGCAAGAGAATTGGAATGGCAGTAATAGGTCTCGAAGTCCCTCATGCACATGTACACTTAATTCCATTAAATGAAATGGGAGAAATGACTTTTAGACACAAAGTGAGTATGTCAAAAGAAGAATTTGAATCTTTGGCCAAAAGTATTCAAGCAAATTTGTAATAAAACGACAATGAACACGAATCTTTTAAGTTATAATTTAAAAGATTCGTGTTTTTTTATGCCCAAAATCAAAGTATATGAAGCGTTTATTTTTGTTGCTGTTTTTTACAGTTTATAGTTTTGGTCAACCCAAAAATCCGTATGCGTTGGTAGATGCAAAAATGGATAAAATTCCTAAAGATTTAAGTACATCTACTACTGGAATTGCAGATTATATCAATGCCAATTTCAAAACAGAAAATGATAAAACTAGAGCCGCTTTTTATTGGACAGCATCAAATATCAGATATGATATCGAGAATTTAGAAACAATTGATTATAAAGAAATTGCTCAAGATAAAATAAACAATACCGTTTTAACAAAGAAGGGAGTATGTATTCATTATGCCGAAGTTTTTAATGATATTCTCAAAAAAGTGGGAATCAAATCCTATATTATATCAGGATATACCAAGCAAAACGGAAAAATAGATGTACTCTCACATGCTTGGTGCGCAGCTAGAATTGATGCTGTTTGGTGGGTTTTTGATCCTACTTGGGGTGCCGGTTATGTTGATAAAAAGAAGTTTTACAAAAAAATAAATAACTTTCATTATAAAGCAAAACCAAGTATATATATTGCCACTCACATGCCTTTTGATTATTTATGGCAATTTTTAAATTTTCCCATTACGAATCAAGAGTTTATGGATGGAAATACACAATTGAATAAAACCAAACCCCATTTTGATTTTGCATCTCAAATGGAAGATTATGATAAAATGTCAGATTTGGATAAAGCAAGGACTTCTTTAATTCGCATGGAGAAAAATGGTGTCAAAAATAAATTGATACAAGAGATGGTGTTTTTCAAAAAGAGCGAAATTGATGCACTTCAAAATAACGAAGCAATGGAGCGACTTAACGCTATAAATGATGATTATAATCAAGCAATCACACTATTTAATGATTTTATTTATTATCGTAATAATAGGTTCATGCCAATATTACCAGATGAAGCGATTAAAGCAATGATTGAAACTCCAAAGCAAAAAATTATGGATTGTCAAAATCGAATTTATACTATTGGAAAGTATAATGATTCGAATGTCGCAAACGTAAAATCACTAAAAATTGCAATTATCGATATTTTGAAGCAAATAGAAATTCATGAAAAATTTGTGAACGACTATTTAAGTAAAAGCAAATTGGGAAGAAAAGCAATGTTCAATAAAGTGACTTTTTTTGGCATGCCTATACGATAGAAAGTTACGTTTTCTTTAGGCTAATTTGCATTGTAGTACCTTTGCCAATCTCGGATTGAAGTACTTTAATCGTGCCTTTGTGATATTCTTCTACAATTCTTTTAGTTAATGAAAGTCCCAATCCCCAACCTCTTTTTTTGGTTGTAAAACCCGTTTCAAAAATACGCTGAAATTCCTTTTTTGGGATGCCACCACCAGTGTCGGTTACCTTTATTTTTACATAATGACTGTCTTCCTCTATTTCTAGGTGTAATTTACCTCTTCCTTTCATAGCATCTACTGAATTTTTGACCAGATTTTCTATGGTCCAGCTATGCAAAGTTGGGTTTAATAAAATAGGTATCGGTTTTGAAGGTGCCTTAAAACTAAATTCAATTTGATTGGAGAGCCTTGAAATTAAATAATTATAGGACTCGCACGTTAGTTCTACTACATCCTTCAATTCTAGTTTGGGTTCTGAACCAATTTTTGAAAATCGATCTGTAATGGTTTGCAGGCGCTCAATATCTTTTTCAATCTCAAAAGTTATGGATTCCTCTATATTTTCCAATTTTAAGATCTCTGACCATCCAATCAAAGAAGAAAGGGGTGTGCCAATTTGATGCGCCGTTTCTTTGGCCATTCCTGCCCATAATTTATTTTGTGATGCAACTTTATGACTGAGATAAAAATTATAAATTAGAATGCCACAAAGAACTATAATTAGGGATAACGCAATTGGATAATATTTGAGTTTGTCTATCAAGGAAGAATCTCCATAATATAATTTTTGAAATTTACCTGGCGCGTAAATAATCTTTATCGGTTCATTTTCTTTCTTTAATTCATTCAAATATTCTAATGCACTTGTTTTGTCTTTAATGATTTCCTCATCAATATTGACATAATTTATAATGCTATCGTTTTCTGTTAAGATTAAGGGTATGGTAGTGTTGTTGTTGAAAATTTGCAACGGCAGATCAACTTCGGTATTCTCTTCCGCATTGATTAAAGTCTTCTGAGCAGTTGCCCAAAGATTCATTTTTATACGTTCCTCATTTTTGAATATTTGAAAAAAAGTATACGTATTCCAAAGAATAATAGAAATTATCAAAAACGAAATAATAATTATAATCCAACGAATAGGGTTGCTGTTCTGAGTAAAATTCATAAAAGTAAATTTGTGGTATAAATATAACGAAATAATAGATGATGGATTGTGTGCCAACTAAAACATTGTTCTTTGGAGCTTATTCCTGCTGTCCGTTATATTCCCGATTAACAAAAACTACGGCAAAAAGCCTTGTTTTTTTAAATCGGGAGATGCCACTTCCATCAGGGCTAGGGCTTTAGTTGTTATAACATATTTTGTGATTTAATTATTTAGATACTACTATTTTGTTATTTTTGTCCAAATAAAATTTTATGATTAGTATTGATCCAAAAAGCATAGACACTGTCACATTACAAGGGTATTTACAAAGTTCAGTAGGGCCTAGGCCAATTGCTTTTGCCAGTACTTTAGGAGTAAATGGGATTCCTAATTTGTCTCCTTTTAGTTTTTTTAATGTATTCAGTGCCAATCCACCCATACTTATTTTTTCACCCGCCCGTCGTGTCAGGGACAATACGGTTAAGCATACTTTAATAAATGCTGAAGCTACTGGTGAAGTGGTGATTAATGTTGTTAATTACGACATGGTGCAACAAACCTCCTTGGCTAGCACCGAATATGCTGAAGGTGTAGATGAATTTTTAAAATCTGGGTTTACTGCTATTCCTTCGGATATTGTCAAACCGTATAGAGTTAAAGAATCCCCAGTTCAATTTGAGTGTAAGGTGACCCAAATTATTCCGTTAGGAACCGAAGGTGGTGCCGGAAATTTAATCTTATGTGAAGTGGTGCGTATGCATATAAGTGAAACGATTCTTAATGAAAAAGGGGCTATAGATCAACATAAAATTGATTTGGTTTCTAGATTAGGCGGCAATTGGTATTCGAGATCCAATCAGGGTTTGTTTGAAGTGCCAAAACCACTGACAACGCTTGGAATAGGAGTAGATTCTATTCCTGATTTTATCAAAAACAGTCCCGTTTTTGATGGAAATGATCTAGGAATGTTGGGTAATATTGAAGCCTTGCCTACTAGTGAAGAAGTTAGTATATTTGTAAACCAAAATTTTGCTGTAAAGGCAGTTTTGAGTTCAGATGATGTCGAAAAAGTACATTTAGAAGCCAAAAGGTTTCTTTTGAATAATGATGTGCTTTCGTCTTGGAAATTGCTTTTAGCAAAAAAATAAATTCAAAACAACAATTATAAATAATAACGAAGATGGAAGTTACAGGAAAAATTAAAGTGATTAGTGCAGAACAACAAATTAGTGCGTCATTCAAAAAAAGAGAACTAGTTGTTACTACTGATGAACAATATCCTCAATCTATAATGATTGAATTTACTCAAGACAAAACGGACTTGTTGAACAATTATAACATTGGTGAAAATGTAAAAGTTTCTATCAATTTAGGTGGTAGAGAATGGGTTAATCCACAAGGAGAAACCAAATATTTCAATAGTATTAAAGGATGGAGAATCGAAAGAGTAGCTACTGATGCACCTGCTCAACAAGCTCCTCCAATGCCTGCAGCTGCTACATTTGCACCAGCAACTAATTTGAATGAAGAAGAAGCAGACGATTTGCCATTCTAAGAAATATAGAAATTAGAAGTTAGAAGTCAGAAATTTGAGTGTACTTGAATTTCTGACTTTTTTTTCGAATTATTTTTTAATTGTAATTTAATTTTGCTGTTAAAAATGTATTATTTAACCCAAGATTTGTTTTTTCCTCCTGTTTCCTTTGCTGATAGCGATGGAATTCTTGCTGTTGGTGGTGATTTGTCTCCAGAACGTTTGCAACTCGCATACAAAAGTGGAATTTTTCCTTGGTTCAATGCTGGGGAATCCATTATTTGGTGGTCACCTAATCCTAGAATGGTTTTGTTCTTAGATGAACTTATTGTTTCTAAAAGTATGAGAAACGTGCTGAACAGAAATATTTTTACAGTTACGTTTAATCTAAATTTCAGGGATGTTATTTCTAATTGCCAACAAGTAAAGCGCGATGGACAAACAGGAACATGGATTACCAATGAAATGATTGATGCTTATTGCAAACTTCACGAATTGGGAATCGCAAAATCAATTGAGGTTTGGCAAAATGAGGTGTTGGTTGGTGGATTATATGGAGTAGATTTAGGTCATGTTTTTTGTGGAGAAAGTATGTTTTCATTAGTCTCCAATGCTTCAAAAGTGGCATTTATCGCCTTGGTGAATCAACTTAAAAAAGACAATTATCAATTATTGGATTGTCAAGTTTATAATGAACACCTTGAAAGTTTGGGTTGTAGAGAAATAGAACGAGATGCTTTTATGACACTTTTGAAACAAAAGTAATTCTTGTCATAGTTTCGGTGACAGTAAAACAGTTGTAGATTTTTATTTCGATAATTGAAACTGAATGGAATCAATTATGAAAGTAGTAGATTAGTGTTGCTATTTTTTACTGTTGCCTGAAAAAATCAGCCTGAAAACTAAAATTTTAGCTTCTTAAAACCCCAATCCAAAGTACTGAACAATATCAATTCATTTTTCATAGTAGGTAAATCCATTATTAGTTTCAAGGTCTCGTGAGCCATCAGGGTACCGATTATTCCAGGTAATGTCCCCAATACACCATTCATGTTGCAATTGGGTACGTCTTTCGGATTCGGTGGTTCCGGAAACAAATCCCTAAGATTTTTACTTCCGTTATGGTTGAAAACAGCCAATTGTCCTTCAAATTTCAAGATGCTTCCGTAAACCAATGGCAATCCTAAAGCCACACAAGTGTCGTTTGCCAAATAACGGGTTGCAAAATTATCGGAGCCATCGACAATGCAATCAAAATCCTGCAAAATTTGCGTGGCATTTTCTGAGCTCAATTTTTCTTCGAATGCGAGAATAGAAATCAAAGGATTCAATAATTCTAAAGTCTTTTTTGCTGTTAAAGATTTGCCTTGTCCTACTTGATTTTCAGTATATAAAATTTGGCGGTGTAAGTTATGAATCTCAATTTTGTCAAAATCGATGATTCCAATTGTACCCACACCAGCAGTAGCAATGTACTGCAATATTGGACAACCCAATCCGCCAGCGCCGATGACTAAAACTTTAGCTTTTTTTAATTTTTCTTGCCCTTCGTCGCCTATTTCTGGTAACATCATTTGGCGATTGTATCTTAAATAATCTTGAATTGCACTCATGGGGTTTTAGATTTTTGATTCTTATTTATCGAAAATGTTGATATTAGGAAATGAGATAGGGATTGTCTTTCCAAATGGGTTCATATCCTTGATCCCTAATTATTTTGGCTATTTCTTGAGCCGATCGCTCATCGCTAATCTCAAATTGTTCCAAAGATTGTGGGTCAACTACATAACCTCCAGGATTTGTTTTAGACCCCGCACTTATACTGGTAACTCCAATTGGAATGATGTTGTTTCTGAAATTTTCATTTTCTCGGGTTGATATGGAAATTTCCAAATCTTCATTCCACAAACGATAGGCGCAAATTAATTGTGTCAAATCTTTGTCATCCATAATAAAGTTGGGTTCAATTATTCCTTCGGCTGGACGCAACCTCGGAAAGGATACCGAATATTTAGTTTGCCAATAGGTTTTTTGTAAATAATCCAGATGCAAAGCGTTGAAAAAACTATCCGTACGCCAATCTTCAAGACCCAATAATACGCCCAATCCAATTTTGTGTATACCCGCTTTCCCTATTCGATCAGGAGTTTCCAAGCGATAATCAAAATTGGATTTTTTGCCTTTGGTATGGTATTTTTTATAGACTTCCTGATGATAGGTTTCTTGATATACCATTACTGAATACACACCTGCTTGATGCAATTGTTGGTATTCTTCGGTAGAAAGGGGCTGTACTTCTACTGAAATTGTCGAAAATCGCTCTTTTATTTGTGAGATTGCATTTAGGAAATAATTAATGTTTACAGTATAATTGGCTTCTCCTGTTACTATTAACACGCTGTCAAAACCAGCCGTTTTCAAATCATCAACTTCTAATCTTATTTCAGAATCGGTTAAGGTCTTACGTTTGATTTTGTTGTTCAGACTAAATCCACAGTAGGTGCAAATGTTCTGACATTCATTACTCAAGTACAATGGGGCATACATCTGAATCGTTTTTCCAAAGCGTTTTTTGGTCAATTCGTGACATTCCTGTGCCATTTGCTCCAAATAAGTTGATGCCGCAGGCGAAATTAAAGCCATAAAATCGTTTAGGTTTCTTTTGCTTTTTGCTAAAGCTTGTTCTACTTGTTTAGGGGTTGTTTGGTATATTTTGGTTTGAATGCTGTCCCAATCAAATTCTTTAAAAACCGATTTGAATGTTTTCATAATGTTTTTTTTACCGCAAGGTTCGCAAAGTTTTATAGTTTGAAACTAAAGTTTAGTTCGCAAAGCTTAACAAACTTTGCGTAAATCCTTGCGCGCTTTGCGGTTAAATTTTAGATAATTACACATTTAAAAAAGTAGTCAAAGGACTTGAAGCAATGGCTTGTTTGTATTGCAGTCCCAGTTTTGCCTCAAAAGCTTTTCGTCCGGCGATTACGGCTTCCTTAAAGGCTTCGGCCATTAATTTTGGATTTCCAGCTACGGCAATTGCGGTGTTGACCAATACAGCATCGGCACCCAGTTCCATTGCTTTTGCGGCATCTGAGGGTGATCCAATTCCCGCATCGATAATGACAGGAACATTGCTTTGCTCTATAATTATTTCCAGAAAATCTATAGTTTTCAATCCTTTATTGCTGCCAATGGGTGATCCCAAAGGCATAACTGCCGCTGTTCCTGCATTTTCCAGATGTTTGCACAATACGGGATCAGCATGGATATAGGGCAAAACAATAAAACCTAATTTAGCCAATTCTTCAGTCGCTTTCAAAGTTTCGATAGCATCCGGCATTAAGTATTTTGGATCGGGATGAATTTCAAGTTTTACCCAATTAGTTTCTAAAGCTTCTCGGGCTAGTTGTGCCGCAAAAACTGCTTCTTTGGCATTGCGAGCCCCAGATGTGTTGGGTAATAAATTAATCCGAGGATGTTTTAAATGATTTAAAATCGCATCGGTATCAGTTTCTAGATCAATTCTTTTGAGAGCGACGGTTACCAATTCGCTTTGGGATGCTAGAATAGCTTCTTCCATTGCTACATTAGATCCGAATTTGCCTGTTCCTAAAAACAATCGGGATTGAAGTACTTTGTCTCCTATTTTAAATAATGACATTGCCATATAATTTTTTGTTAAGTTGAGTGATGATTTTTCTTTTTTGATCGCTATTTGTAATAATACCCGAAACCGCAATACCATGAATTCCTGTTTCCATGAGTGATTCTAAATCTTCTAATGTAATTCCGCCAATGGCATAAATTGGTGTTTCTTTTTGAATTTCATTTAAGTTTTGAATTATTGAATTATATCCATCAAGTCCCAATATTGGACTTAAATTGTCTTTGGTTTTTGTAAATTGAAAAGGACCAAGACCAATATAGTCGCATTCATTTTGGATATGATTAATAACATTCTCCAGAGTATTTGCCGTTGCTCCGATGATTTTTGTTTTTCCTAAAACACTTCGCGCTTCTTGTATACTCATGTCTGTGAGTCCCAAATGAACCCCGTCTGCAGCAATTTGTTCTGCTAAATGTACATTGTCGTTCACTATAAAATTGGCGAGATATTCTTCGCATAAAAAATGTACGGCTTCTCCCAAAGCAAATGATTTTTTTGAATCTTGATTTTTGAATCGCATTTGTATCCAGTCACATCCGTTATCTAAGGCTTGGTGAATGTTGTATAATTGTTCTTTGACAGTGTCTCCTTGTGAGATGTATTGTAGTTTGTTATACATAATGAAATCCTAGTTTGGTTGGGTTAGATTGCAAATAGTTTTCGGTATACATTTTTGCATTTTTACAAGCTGTTTTTAGGTTTTGCCCTAATGCAAGGTTGGCTGTAATTGCTGCCGAAAGGACACAACCTGAACCGTGTTTTTCATGGCATTTGTTAGTTTTAGGAGGAAATCTATAAGTACTATTTTTAGAATATAAATAATCAACACCAATTTCGGTTGGGTTGTGTCCGCCTTTTAATAGAATTGAACAATAAATGGAATACAATTTTACTGTCGTTTTGATATTTTCTGCTTCAGGATTAAAATGCATAATTTCATTGTAATTAGGAGTAATCAAATCGATTTGTTCTAGTATTTTTATTAAAAGAGTTTGGTTTTTTAAAAATAAAAAATCAAATTCAGTTGAAGATTTTAAAATAGGGTCCCATATTATTTTTATACTTGGAAAAATTTTTTTAAGACAAAAAATAATTTCATTCAAATAATCCAAAGAGGGTACAATTCCAATTTTCACTACTTCAATCAAATGATTTTCAAATAGAGTTGTTATGGATTCCAATATAAAATCAAGAGAGGTCCATTCGATTTTACAAAATAGTTGATCAGTTTGAATGGTATTTGCGGTGTTGATTGCGAAACCGTATACTTTGTGCTGTTCGAAAGTTTTGATGTCTGCCAAAACCCCTGCACCACCAGATGGATCAAATCCCGCTATTGTTAAAACGATTGGACGATTTTCTGACATGATTTAAAGTTTTTTATGGGATTATTGCTGTTCCATATAGTTCCTAATAGGGCTACATTGTCAAATCCGATTTTTAATGTTCTTTCAACTTTGTTCGATTCTATACCACCCAAAGCGATGAGTTTTGTTGTGTAATTGGTTCTATGATTAATCGCTTCCAACCAATTTATTTCTGAATAATAGTTTTCTTTTGAAATACTTGGGTAAATGGGACTAATAAAAGCATATTCAAAAATTTTATCCAAAGTATTAAAGTCTTCTATGCTGTGAACTGAAGTAGATAAATGAAATTCTTTTGTTTTGTAGGAGTCAAAAGGTGTATTGTTTGGTAGTAATTGTATAACTTTTCGTTTGCTTTCGCTAATGTGGATACGCTTTATTTTAAACTCTTCTGCTAAATGATGATGACTATGTATAACCAAACGGGAGCTATAATTTTGATGGATGCCTGATAGAAATTGTTTCATTTCTGAATCCGAAAAAGATGGTTTTCGAATATGTAACAACTCCAAATTGCTCTCAAAAAGAGCATGTATGGTGGCGATTTCATTGGTGATCGGAATTGGATTTGTGATTACTATCATTGTTGGTTTACGATTAATAGGATAGCAGTTAGTTAATAATTTCTAACTGCTATCAGTTGGCTTTTAATTGGTTAAACGTATATTTCTTTTCCTTGTTCAATGAATTCCTCTGATTTTGTTTGCATACCTTTTTCGGCTTCAGCGACATCACGTATTTCTTGTGAGATTTTCATGGAGCAAAATTTTGGTCCACACATAGAACAAAAATGAGCCACTTTTGCTCCTTCTGCCGGTAAAGTTTCGTCATGAAATTCTCGGGCAGTGTCTGGATCCAATGACAAATTGAATTGATCTTCCCAACGGAATTCAAAACGCGCTTTGCTCAAAGCATTGTCACGGTATTGTGAACCAGGATGACCTTTGGCTAAGTCGGCGGCATGTGCGGCAATTTTATAAGTGATGACTCCGTCTTTTACATCTTTTTTGTTGGGTAATCCTAGGTGTTCTTTTGGAGTGACATAACATAGCATAGCACAGCCATACCATCCAATCATTGCTGCCCCTATTGCTGAGGTGATATGGTCGTAACCAGGAGCAATATCGGTAGTTAATGGACCTAAAGTATAAAAAGGTGCTTCGTCACAATGTTCCAATTGTTTCTCCATATTTTCTTTGATCATGTGCATGGGAACGTGACCAGGACCTTCAATAAATACTTGAACATCGTGTTTCCAAGCAATCTTTGTTAGTTCTCCTAATGTTTCAAGTTCAGCAAATTGAGCGGCATCATTAGCATCTGCAATAGATCCTGGGCGTAATCCATCTCCTAATGAGAACGCTACATCGTATTGTTTCATGATTTCGCAAATGTCCTCGAAATGGGTATACAGAAAATTTTCTTTATGATGAAATAAACACCATTTGGCCATTATAGAACCACCGCGGGAAACAATGCCTGTAACCCTTTCGGCTGTTAAATGAATGTAGCGCAATAAAACTCCAGCGTGTATGGTGAAATAAGAAACGCCTTGTTCGGCTTGCTCGATAAGGGTGTCTCGGAAAACTTCCCAAGTTAAATCTTCTGCAATTCCGTTTACTTTTTCCAAAGCTTGGTAAATGGGTACTGTTCCAATGGGTACAGGAGAATTTCTAATAATCCATTCTCTGGTTTCGTGTATGTTTTTTCCGGTTGATAAATCCATAATGGTATCAGCTCCCCAGCGACATGCCCAAACTGCTTTTTCAACTTCTTCTTCTATGCTTGATGTTACAGCACTATTACCGATGTTTGCATTAATTTTCACCAAAAAGTTGCGTCCTACAATCATTGGTTCGCTTTCGGGATGGTTAATGTTATTGGGTATTATGGCTCGTCCTCGAGCTACTTCGCTGCGCACAAATTCGGGGGTAATTTTGCTTTTTGGGGTATTGGCACCAAAACTGTTTCCATGATGTTGGAATTGCATCGCTTTGGTTTGCGCATTCAATTGTTCGATACGTTGGTTTTCGCGTATGGCGATGTACTCCATTTCGGGAGTGATGATGCCTTGTTTTGCATAATACAATTGCGATACATTTGCGCCTTTTTTGGCTCGCATTGGTTGGTGTAAATATTCGAAACGTAAATCGTTTAATTTTTCATTATTTAATCGTTCCTTGCCATAATCAGAAGAGATTTCATTTAATATTTCTACATCATTACGATCTAGTATCCATTGTTCTCGAATGCGTGGCAATCCTTTTCTAATGTTAATTTCTATATTTGGATCTGTATAGGGTCCAGAAGTATCATAGACGGTTATAGGTGGGTTTTCTTCTATTCTTCCATTCGATAAATTAGTATTGGCTAACTTAATTTCTCGCATAGCAACTTTTATGGGATGTATTTCACCTTTAACATAAATTTTTGTCGAATTAGGAAATGGTTTTCTGGATATTTTTTCTTCGTTGGTCATAATTTTTTATAATACAGTATGTTGTTTTCTGTTTTGAAAATGGATATTCAATGTTTAAAAGAGATGTTCTTGGTTTGTGTTTTTGCGTGAGGGATAGAAGTAAGCTACCGAAGTAGCACGGATAGCTCGACAGCATTAAGGAAAAGGGCCTAATAATAGGTATGATAAGTTGGCCCTTTTTCTTAATGGTGGCACGCCCTAATGGTTTTTATTAACCAAGAGGGTGTTATTTTTTATCCACCTTGTGTAGCGGAAATAATAAGTATATCGTCGATTTCGTTGATTTGGTGTGAATTCCAATTGGTTTTTGGAATGACGGTATTGTTGATGGCTACGGCGATTCCGTTTTGTTTTTCGGGAATTTCCAAATCGAGAAGTGCTTGAATAGTTAGACTTTCAAGTGAGAATTGTTTGTATTGATTGTTGATTTTAAGCTCCATTCCTTTTAAGATTTAGTATATATTATACTTTAGGAATGGCCAAAACGGTACGTAATAGTACACGGAAGTCATCTTACTTTTCCCTACGCTAGTATGAACTAGATCAGGTTCAGAGGGTAAAATCTCAGCCTACAATTGTAGACACCCCTAAAGTTGGAAACAAATGTATGTAAAAAAGTTTGGAAGTTTAATCGTTTGGAAGTTAAAAGTTGTTACAACTGTAACTCTTCTTATTGATGTTGAGGTGCTTTCCAGCAATCTTCTGTATGATCGTTGACCATGCCTGTAGCTTGCATGTGAGCATAAATAACGGTTGAGCCGACAAACTTAAATCCGCGTTTTTTTAAATCTTTGCTTATTGCATCAGATAGGGGAGTTGTAGCTTGTACTTCACTTATGTTTTTGCGGTTGTTTATAATGGGTTTTCCATCTACAAAATCCCAAATGTACTTTGAGAAACTGCCAAATTCTACTTGAATTTTTATAAAGGAAATGGCATTTGAAACAGCGGAACGTATTTTTAATTGGTTGCGAATAATACCCGGATCTTGTAGTAAATCTTGTATTTTAGCTTCGGTATAATTTGCAATTTTTATATAATCAAATGCATCAAAAGCTGCTCTGAAATTTTCTCTTTTGTTAAGAATGGTAATCCAACTCAATCCAGCTTGAAAGGTTTCTAGAATTAAAAATTCGAAAAGGGTTTTGTCATCATATACAGGGACTCCCCATTCTTCGTCATGGTATTTTTGATATAATTCGCTGGAAGTGCACCAACTGCATCTTTTACGTTGTGTTTTCATTATTTTTTTATTTCCCAGTGGTACCCTTTAACTGAGGGGATGTAAGCAGCGCCATTTACAAGGATTAAATCGGTAAATACTTTTTTGTTGTATTTGATGCCTAAGGCATCCCCGGAAATGTAAGTTTTATTTTGTTTGAATACAAAAGTCATGGTGCCATTTCGCAGTTTTGCATCAGAAACTTTTTCAATAAACCAAGTGGACCCCCATTTGAAATGTAATTTATTTGGTCCTAGATAAGTTATTTGTTTTATTATGGTAACGGCTTCTTTTGTGAATTTAAAGTTTTCTATGAGTTCTTTTTTATTATAGGTTTTTCCAACTTCTCCATTTTTTAATAAGTTTCTAATTGGAGTTTCCGATGTCATTTCTTCTTTTTTGCTTATAGGGTTTATGTGGGTATGGATAGGGTGAGAAGGTGGTGTTGTTATTTTTGTTTTTAGGTTGTCGTTTTTTGTGCTTTTATATTTTTTATTTTGTATATCGTTCTCTTTTGAAGTTGTTGTTGCATAATTATTTAAAGTGTCTCTTTTCTCCGAAAAAACACTATCGAATGCCAAATTTTTGATTTTGGTTATTCTAGTTGTTTTTTGATTTTTTTCTTCAAGATTATTTTGTCCGCAACTAACAAGTACTGCCAGAATTATAAAAAAGACAATTGTTTTAATTTGCAACATGATAATAGTTTTGTAGTTTGGAATTTTATTTCAAATTTAATTTATTTTTAAATTTAAATGGGATGAATTTGTAAATATTATAAATCTGAGAATTTTATTTTTTTTGGATTATAAGAAATATAATTTGGATATAATGAGAATTTAGTCTTTCAAAAATAAAGTTATGTTGTGTAGTTTATTAAATCAAATTAGTTGGTAAAAAAAATCCCATTCTACAAAAAGAATGGGATTTTATAAAAAAATTATATTATTATTAAGTTTAAAAGACTTGTTTAACTCCTTTAGCATTATCAAATACATAACTCACTAACCAAGCAATTTGACCTTGTTTAGCAAAATATATTTTTTTACTTTGTATGTTTGGAAGGACTTCTAGTGAGGTTTCAAGTAGATTAAAAGCGGCTATTAAATACTTGCGTTGGTAAGTGTTTAATACTCTTTGGATTTCTACGTTTTCTCTACCATTAGCTTCAAATCTCTGGAAACTGTTTTCAGCGGTTGCTCTAATGCTTAAGATGTCATCATACTGAACTTGAGTGAAATTTTCTTCTGCTTTAATTCCTGTAGAAAGTGTGTAAAATGCCCATGCAGCACCTCCAGAAATGTATACATTGCTTTTTTCTTGTGATTCAGCTCTACTAGAATACATTTTTTTAAAGCTCTCTCTTACTGTAGGTAAGTAATCGAATAAGACTTCACTAAATTCAAAAACTGTTTTTTGTTTGCATTTTTTGTTGATAAGCTCAGTTAATGTAACTGTTCCATAGTCACAAGATATTGGGAAAAATACAGAGGAACCATTAATGTCTTTAGCATATCCTCCTTTAGTGTTTCCTCCTCCGATATCAATAATAACTGAGTTTAAATAATTTTTAGGAGGGATACAACCTCTTAAAAGCAATTTTGCTTCTAGTGATGAGGAGATTATTTCTATTTTTTTATTAGTTAAAGATTTGATTTTGTCTACTAATTCTGCTGTATTAGTAGCTAGACCTACTCCTGATGAGGCTACAATGAAAATGTTTTTATCTTCAATTTTGTATTCGCTAAGCATTTTTTTGTAATTGTTATAAACTACAGTTCCTGCTTTTTCAATATCTTCTTTAAAAAGGGTACCATCTTGTGAAATACCAGCGGCTATTCCAACGTTTTCAGTCCAAAATTCCTTTACATCGTAAGTGTTTTTTTTGATACTTTCTACATCAAGAACAGTCATTTTTATTCCTTTACTTCCTATTTCTATTCCACCATATAGTTGTGCCTGAGCAGAATAGGAGAGTATTAGGCAGGCAATTAAGTAGTGTAATTTCTCTTTCATATTATAAGTTTTTGGGGTTTTGACATTTGCAAATCTAAATTAAAAATCCATGATTTCCTTTTATTTATTGTTTTTTTATTTAAGTTTTTTTTATTAAAAGTTTAGCTCGTTTTCAAATTGTTAATTATTTGTTTTTAAATTGTTTTGTATTTTTAACTTATTGATTGTTGGAGGATTGAAAAAAAAATCTATTTTTGCCAAAATGAATAAATTTTTTGCCCCAAAAAAATTAAATTATGATAAAAAAATACCTAAACAATTTTAAAGATTTTCCAAAAGAAATTTGGATACTTACGTTAATTACTTTTATCAATAGAGCTGGAACTATGGTTGTTCCCTTTCTCTCAAAGTACATGAAGGAAAATTTGCAATTCAGTTACAGTCAAATTGGCTGGGTGATGGTTTTCTTTGGAGTTGGTTCAATAATTGGGACGTGGCTTAGTGGTAAATTATCAGACAAAATCGGCTTTTATAAGGTGATGGTTTTTAGTTTATTTGCTAGCGGAATAGTTTTTATTTTGTTGCAATATGCAACTACTTTCGAAGAGCTTTGTATAGGTATACTTGTACTGACTAGTATTGCTGATATGTTTCGACCTGCTATGTTGGTCTGTCTAAAAACTTATACCAAAAAGGAAAATAGGGCTCGTGCTTTTGCGTTAACTCGTGCGGCTGTTAACTTAGGATTTCTTTTTGGACCTGTATTAGGAGGATTGATAATTATGCAAATGGGATATGGATATATATTTTATGTTGATGGCGCAACCTGTATTTTAGCTATAATTGTGTTTATGCTTTTTGTTAAGGAAAAGGCTTTACCTGTTAAGTTAAAAGCAAGTAATAGTGCTCCTAAAAAAGTTTCTATAAGAAGAGATCATCCTTTTATGTTGCATTTGTTGATATGTATGATTACGGGGATTTTGTTTTTTCAAATTTTTACTACTTTGCCTTTGTATCACAAGGAAAGATTTAATATGTCTGAGTTTGATAGTGGATTGCTTTTAAGTTTAAATGGATTGCTTATTTTGCTTTTTGAACTTCCAATAGTAAATTATGTAATTAGAAATAAAATAAACAACCACAGAGTTATTTTTATTGGGTTATTGTTTATGTCAACTAGCTTTTTACTCTTATTGTTTCCTTGGGAGGGTGCATTGATACCAATGATGCTATTTATGACATTTGGAGTAATGTTAACTTTTCCTTTTGCAAACTCTTTTGCAATGGGAAGATCGTACGAATCTCATGAAGGAAAGTATATGGCTGCATTTACTATGAGTTATAGTTTTGCTCATATTCTAAGTGCTAAATCTGGTATGGAGATAATTCAAGTATATGGGTATGAGACAAACTGGTTATTTATGGCTGGATTAGGTGTAGCAGGTTCTTTGCTGGTATTTAAATTGTTCCATATGGTTGAGAAGGAAGAATTAAATAATAATGATAGAAAAGTTGATGCTATTTTTCTTGACGAATAATATTTCTAAATAAAGCATTGCTAAAAAAGTGGATATTCTTATGATTATCCACTTTTTTTATATGAAAAACTAATGTTGTAAAATGGTTTATCGTTAATTGGAATTGTTTTTTGACAGAATTCATTTCTTGATTTACTTTGTCAAAGTATAAAAAAGTCCTTATTTGATTTACTGTTTATTGCTTTTTTATCCGTTGTGTAAAACTGAATTAATTCTTTAATTTTTTAATTTACGAAGAAGTATTGATTTGATTTTATTATAAAAATGGTAAAACTTCAAATTAAAAAAAAACCCCATTTTGTTAACAAACAAAATGGGATTTTATAAAGTTAGATTTTATAAAAAACAAAATCTTTACTCTTAATTTGATTATCCTAAAGCAGCTCTCTTGAAGCCAGTTACAGTAAGATCTTTGTCTAAAGATTTAGCATAAGCAGCAACACTTAATTTATTGTCTTTAATGTAGTCTTGGTTAACTAAAGTGTTGTCTTTAAAGAAACGAGCTAATTTACCTTTAGCAATATTGTCTAACATAGCTTCTGGTTTTCCTTCTTGACGTAATACGTCTTTAGCAATTTCGATTTCTTTAGCTATAGTGTCAGCATCAACACCGTTTTCGTCTAATGCGATTGGTGACATAGCAGCAGCTTGCATAGCAATATTTCTTGCTACTTCATCAGTACCAGCAATGTTTGCAGATAAAGCAACTAAAGTAGCGATTTTGTTTCCAGAGTGAATGTAAGAACCGATAAAAGCACCTTCTAATTTCTCAAAAGTTCTAATTTCTAATTTTTCTCCAATAACTCCAGTTTGTTCGATTAATTTTTCAGCAACAGTGATTCCGTTGAAATCAGCAGCTAAGAATTCTTCTTTTGTGTTGTAGTTCAATGCTAAATTAGCCATTTCAGTAGCCATTTTAACAAAGTTTTCATTCATCCCTACGAAGTCAGTTTCACAGTTTAATGTGATAACAACTCCAGCAGTTTTGTCTGCATTAACAACAGCAATTGCAGCACCTTCTGTAGATTCTCTATCAGAACGGTTAGCAGCTACTTTTTGTCCTTTTTTACGTAAGTTTTCGATAGCTAAATCAAAATCTCCGTCTGCTTCAACCAAAGCTTTTTTGCAGTCCATCATACCTGCACCAGTGATTGTTCTTAATTTATTTACGTCTGCAGCAGTAATTGTTGCCATAATATAATGTGTTTAATGTTATAAAAGTAAAAATTCCAATTTTTAAATCCCAAATTCCAATTTTATTAAATTATCAACATAGTGTTTCTAATTTTTTATGGAATTTGGAATTTAAAATTGGAATTTAAAATTTGATTTATTCTTCAGTTGCTGGAGCTACAGGAGCTTCAACTGCTGGAACTTCAGCTACAGGAGCTTCGGTTTCTGCAACAACTTCAGTAGCATCTGTTTCTTTGTCAGATGTTCTGTTTGCAAGACCATCGATAATTGAAGCAGTTACTAAAGATAAAATTTTATCAATTGATTTAGAAGCATCATCATTTGCAGGGATAACATAATCTACTTCACGTGGATCAGAATTAGTATCAACCATTGCAAAAACTGGAATGTTTAATTTTTGAGCTTCTTTTATTGCGATGTGTTCAGCTTTGATATCTACTACGAACAATGCTGCAGGAAGTCTAGACATATCTGCGATTGAACCTAAGTTTTTCTCTAGTTTAGCACGAAGACGATCAACTTGCAAACGCTCTTTTTTAGAAAGGGTCATGAATGTACCATCTTTCTTCATTTTATCAATAGTAGCCATTTTTTTAACAGCTTTACGGATAGTTACGAAGTTAGTTAGCATTCCACCAGGCCATCTTTCAGTGATGTAAGGCATGTTTGCAGCTTTTGCTTTATCAGCAACGATGTCTTTTGCTTGTTTTTTGGTAGCAACAAATAATATTTTTCTACCTGAAGCAGCAATTTTTTTCAAAGCATCATTTGCTTCTTCGATTTTTGCTGCAGTTTTATATAGATTGATAATGTGAATACCATTACGCTCCATATAAATGTAAGGAGCCATGTTTGGATCCCATTTTCTAGTCATGTGTCCAAAATGAACACCTGCTTCTAGTAATTCTTTTACTTCTACTTTGTTTGACATTTTTTGTACTAGTTTACGTTCTGTTGATTAGCAATGTAGGAATGGCGATTTCTCGGCTACATACATTTAGATGCTAAACTAATTTCCAACCTCGGTTGGACAACAACAACATTGTTTTAAAATTTTTAATACATTCTAGAATGTCTTGTACATATTGCACAAGACAGGCAATATTAACGTTTAGAGAATTGGAATCTCTTACGAGCTTTCTTCTGACCGAATTTTTTACGTTCAACCATTCTCGGGTCTCTAGTTAATAAACCTTCTGGTTTCAAGATAGCTCTGTTTTCAGCATTTACTTCACACATAACGCGTGCCAATGCCATTCTTACAGCTTCCGCTTGTCCAGTTGAACCTCCTCCGTAAACGTTTACTTTTACGTCAAAGTTTGATGCATTTTCTGTCATAGACATTGGTTGCAAAACTTTGTACTGTAAAGTAGCAGTTGGGAAATAAGTTGCGAATGGTTTTTTGTTTACAACGATAACTCCTGTTCCTTCAGAAACATAAACACGTGCAACAGCGGTCTTTCTTCTACCGATTTTGTGAATAACTCCCATTACTTAAGATCGTTTAGGTTAACAGTTCTAGGTTTTTGAGCTCCTTGTTTGTGCTCAGATCCTACAACAACATTTAAATTTCTAAAAAGTTCAGCTCCTAATTTGTTTTTAGGCAACATTCCTTTTACCGCTTTCTCTACTAATAATGCAGGGTTTTTTGATTGCAATACTTTAGCAGTTAAAGTTCTTTGTCCTCCAGGGTAGCCAGTGTGACGGATGTACGTTTTCTCATCCATTTTGTTACCTGTAAGGTTGATTTTTTCTGAGTTGATAACAATTACGTTATCTCCACAGTCCACGTGTGGCGTATAACTTGGCTTGTACTTACCTCTTAAAATCATAGCGACTTTTGAAGCAAGACGACCTAAGTTATGACCGTCAGCATCTACAACAATCCATTCTTTTGTAGAATTGGCTTTTGTTGTTGAAATTGTCTTGTAGCTTAATGCGTTCACAATAATATATTTTAATTAAACATTCCATCCCCAATAAAGGGGTTGCAAAAGTACAATTAATTATTTTAAATACAAATAGCTTATTTGATTATTTTTTTAATGGATTTATACTGATAATCAAATGTATATTTCAAATGTGTAGTTTTGTATTTAGTTTCAGATTTGTTTTTTTAAATAATAAGCTTAATTTATTTTTCTGATTTAATATATTTTTTGTAATTTTCCCTTTTATTCTTTTAAATGCTTATAAAATTTTATATTATCATTAAAAAATAAGCATTTTTTGTTTAATCCATTATCTTTTTATTTATTTTAAAGAACCTTCAAAAGTACTAAATACCATTATCCAATGAAAGCAAAAGCTACATTAAAACAAATTGCAAAAGAACTTAATGTTTCGGTATCGACTGTTTCTAAGGCGCTTAATGACAGTCCAGAGATTAGTGAACAAACAAAAATCAGAATAAAGGAGTATGCCAAACTTAAAAACTACAAACCTAATGTTATTGGTTTAAATCTTAAAAACCGTAAAACAAAAACTATAGGTGTAATTATCCCTAATATTTTAAATTCATTTTTTGCTAAAGTTTTTAGTGGTATTGAAAAAGCTGCCGACGAAAAAGGGTATAACGTTATTATGTGTATTTCAAATGAATCTATTGAAAAAGAAGCACATACTTTGGAGATGTTAAGTAATGGTACTATTGATGGTTTTGTTTTGTCTATTTCTGAAGAAGCGCAAAAATTACATGAGTACAATCATTTTAAAGAAATTATCAATGATGGAACTCCAATTGTTATGTTTGATAGAACTTCAGATGAAGTAGAATGCGATAAAGTTATAGTTGATGATTTTGACTCTGGTCTTAATGCAACTCAAAATCTAATTGATTTAGGATGTAAAAACATTGCTTTAATTTCTTCTGTGGATAATTTAAGTGTGGGTAAATTAAGAGCCGAAGGATATCTAAAAGCTTTGAGTAATAATAATATTGAAGTAAATGAAAATATTATCATTCGTACGGATACTGAAATAGATCTTATTGAAAAGATAAATGACTTGTATACTAATAATCTTGTTGATGGAGTTTTTGCCTTAGATGAAAATGATTCAGTAGGTGCATTGAAAACAGGTGTCAAAAAAGGGTATAAAATCCCGAAAGATCTTAAAATAATTGGTTTTGCAGATGGTATTCTTGCTTCAAGACGTTTGTCTCCAAGTTTAACTACTGTCAGTCAACATGGTATTGAAATTGGCGAAGTAGCTGTTAAATTGTTAATTGATAGATTAGAATCAAAAGAAGAACACAAACCTTATGAAACGGTTATTATTAAAACAAAATTAAAAGAAAGAGAATCTACTAAATAATAATAAAGCCATTCAGAATTTTTGAATGGCTTTTTTTTATTTTACGGCTGTAGTGTTTTATATAAATGAGCAAACTCGATTCTGTGTTTTTTTAATGCGCTTCTAACCAATTTTTTCCTAAACCTATTTCAACATCTAATGGAACGTCCATAATAAAAGCGTTTTCCATTTCGTATTTGATCATAGGCTGAATTTTTTCTAATTCAGAATTGTGTACATCAAACACAAGTTCATCATGAACCTGCAATAACATTTTACTCTTCCAATTTTCAGAAATTAGTTTTTTATGGATGTTAATCATTGCAATTTTGATAATATCGGCGGCACTCCCTTGTATTGGTGCGTTTACAGCATTACGTTCGGCACCACTTTTGACCATCATATTGGCAGAGTTAATATCTTTCAAATAACGTCTTCTTCCTAAAACCGTTTGTACATAGCCGTGTTCTCTTGCAAAATCAACTTGATTGGACATGTATGATTTTAGTTTTGGATAGGTTGCATAATAAGCATCGATTAATTCAGCACTTTCTTTTCGCGAAAGCGAAGTTTGATTGCTCAATCCAAATGCCGAAACCCCATAGATAATTCCGAAATTTACCGTTTTGGCGTTGCTTCGCTGTTCTTTGGTTACTTCTTCCAATGGTACGTTGAATACTTTAGCAGCGGTGCTTTTGTGAATGTCTTCGTTGTTTTGAAAAGCTTTAATCATATTCTCTTCGCCAGACAATGCGGCGATAATTCGTAATTCTATTTGTGAATAATCCGCAGATACTAAGGTGTAATTTTCGTCACGAGGAATAAAGGCTTTTCGAATCAATCGTCCTCTTTCGGTTCGGACGGGAATGTTTTGTAAATTTGGGTTATTAGAACTCAAACGCCCAGTTGCTGCTACCGTTTGCATATAATCGGTGTGGACTCTGCCTGTTTTTTTATCAACTTGGTTCGGTAATGCATCAATATAAGTGCTTTGCAATTTTACCATTTGTCGCCATTCGAGAATATCACGAACAATTTCGTTGTCATTGGCTAAATAACTTAGGATTTCTTCTCCAGTAGCATATTGACCGGTTTTGGTTTTCTTTTGCTTTGCTCCGCCAATTTTTAATTTGTCGAATAAAACATCTCCTAACTGTTTTGGTGAGGCCAAATTGAATTTTTCTCCTGCGGTTTCATAAATTTTTTGTTCCAATGCGTTACTTTCAACAGCCATTTCAATTGACATTGATTTTAAAAATGGAACGTCAAGATTGATTCCTTCCAATTCCATCGCTGCCAAAACAGGAACTAACGGAATTTCAATTTCGTCAAACAGTTTCTTTGTTTCTGCTTTGTCTAGAATCGGACTGAAATTTTGTTTCAATTGAAAAGTAATATCAGCATCTTCGGCGGCGTATTCTTTAATTTCTTCCAATGCCACCTCGCGCATCGATTTTTGGTTCTTCCCTTTTTTACCAATCAAATCTTCAATCGATTTTGGAGAATATTTTAAATAGGTTTCCGACAGAACATCCATATTATGACGCATATCGGGATTGATTAAATAATGCGCAATCATTGTGTCAAATAGCTTTCCTTTTATTTGAATACCATAATGAGAAAGGATTTTTAAATCGTATTTAATGTTTTGACCAATTTTTTCGATGGTTTCGCTTTCGAAAAAAGGTTTGAATTTATCGACTAAAATTTGAGCTTCTTCTTGATTTTCTGGAAACGGAACATAAAAGGCTTTACCTTTTTCGAAAGAAAATGACATCCCAACCAATTCGGCATTCAAAGCATCAATTCTTGTAGTTTCGGTGTCAAAACAAACAGAGGTTTGGTTCATTAAGTTTTGCAAAAGTAATTTCACTGCAAAATCTCCTTGAATACTTTGGTAAAAATGTTCCGTATTTTCTAAAGTAGCATAATGTGAATTAGAGTGCACTTCGTTGCTTTCTTCATCCGAAAATCCAAATAAGTCAAATTGGTCTTCGTTGGATTTTTTTGCTGGAGTTTTTTTGACTATTTTTTCACTCTCGACAGTATTACCGTTGCCATTTGTGTCAATTTCGTCGTATTCTTTTCCAGTTCCAAAATATTTGTCAAACTGCGCTTTCATTTGACGAAATTCCAATTCTTGGAATAACGCGTCAGTTTTTTCAACATCGGGTTTTGATAATTCGTAGTCAGCCTCATTAAATGTCACTGGGCAATCGAGTAGGATAGTGGCTAATTTTTTAGACAAAATACCCAATTCGGCATTGGCTTCAATTTTGTCTTTTATAGCTCCTTTTAATTGATGCGTGTTGGCCAAAAGATTTTCCATAGAGCCATATTCTGCCAAGAATTTCTTTGCTGTTTTTTCGCCTACTCCGGGTAATCCTGGAATATTATCGGCGGCGTCGCCCATCATTCCCAGATAATCAATTACTTGCAAAGGATTGGTGATTTCAAATTTTTCCAACACTTCTGGTATTCCCCAAATTTCGATTCCATTTCCCATTCGTGCGGGTTTGTACATAAATATGTTTTCGGAAACCAATTGGGCAAAATCCTTGTCAGGTGTTACCATAAAAACTTGATAGTTCTGTTTTTCGGCCTGTTTTGCAATGGTTCCTATCAAATCATCGGCTTCAAAACCGGGAACTTCAATAATAGGAATGTGCATGGCCTTTAATAATTCTTGAATATATGGAACCGCAATCTTGATGGCTTCGGGAGTTTCATCACGATGTGCTTTGTATTCTTGATACATTTCGTATCGGTAGGTACTTCCGCCTTTGTCAAAAGCAACGGCCAAATGATCGGGTTTGTCTCGTTTTATGACATCCATTAAGGCATTCATAAAACCCATAATGGCCGAAGTATCCATTCCTTTAGAATTGATTCTTGGGTTTTTTATAAAGGCAAAATAACCACGAAATATTAATGCATAAGCATCAAGAAGGTAAAGGCGTTTTTGAGCAGACATATAAAAAATTTAGTCTGTAAAAATAGGCAATTGAGTTTTAAAAATGAATTTGTTGCTGAAATTTCTAATTTCATTTCGACAACTAATCATTTGTTAGCTATTTAAACTTTAAAGATGAGATTGTTAATCCAAAGTTAAAATTTTGATAATATAAATCCTTAACGTTTTCATTAGTTGTTACTTTGTGTAAAATTTTAAAAAATAATGGGTTTACGTTTATTACTTATTGGGGCTGTTCTTTTTATTATTGAACTTTATGCTTTTCAAGCTGTTAAAACTTTAATCAAGTTGCGATGGATGTTGATTTCGTATCAAATAATAAGCCTTTTACTTTTTGTATTTATACTTTATTCCTTCACACAATTTGATCGTTCGGTTGGGCAAACTCAGCAAACTATGTTCACAATGGGATTGTTACTTGTGGTTTATATACCAAAAATTGTTATGACGGTTGTGCTTCTTGGCGAAGATGTATTTCGTTTGGCCGCAGGTTCAATCAACTATTTTATCGACAATAATAGTAATAATGATTTTTTGCCTTCTAGACGTAAATTTGTTAGTCAAGTTGGTTTAGGGTTGGCTGCGGTTCCTTTTCTGTCTTTAATATATGGGATATTTGAAGGGAGATACAATTATAAAGTAATCAAACAAGCCATTCATTTTCCAGATTTACCAGATGCTTTTGATGGTTTTACAATTACCCAAATATCAGATGTTCATAGTGGCAGTTTTGATAATCCAGATAAGATTAATTACGCCATTGATTTGGTTAATGCTCAAAATTCGGATATGATTTTGTTTACGGGTGATATAGTGAATACACATGCGAAGGAAATGCACCCTTGGATAGATACTTTTAATAGAATCAAAAAACATGAGTTTGGAAAGTATTCAGTACTCGGTAATCACGATTACGGTGAATATGTGACTTGGTCAACACAAATTGATAAAGAAGAGAACTTTGATGCTATTAAGAATTTGTATGGTCAAATAGGTTTTACTTTATTATTGAATGAGCATACTTTTATTGAAAAAGGGAATGATAAAATCGCTTTGGTTGGAGTTGAAAATTGGGGTAAAAATTTCAAACAAGCTGGTGATTTAAAGAAAGCAGCTCAAAATTTAACGAAACAAGATTTTAAAATTTTAATGAGTCATGATCCAAGTCATTGGGATGAAGTGATTCAACATGATGAAAAACATTTTCATTTAACTTTATCTGGTCATACGCATGGAATGCAATTTGGGATAGAAATTCCGGGATATTTTAAATGGAGTTTGGCGCAATACGTCTACAAACAATGGGCTGGATTATATGAAAATTTAGGTAGGTATGTATATGTAAATAGAGGTTTTGGTTTTCATGCTTATCCAGGAAGAGTTGGAATTATGCCTGAAATTACAGTAATTCAACTAATAAAGGGTAAAAAATTAGCATAGTTGGTTTAAAATGCTAAATTTGCAACATAATATCTCTTTTCGAAAGTAATAGAAATTAAACATTTTGGTTTTATGTCAAAATTTGGAGAACTTATAAATACACAAGTTCCTGTGTTAATTGATTTTTACACAGATTGGAACGAATCTTCAGTGTCAATGCATCCTGTAATAAAAGATGTAGCAGCTGCTCTTGGTGACAAGGTTAAAGTTATAAAGATTGACGTTGATAAAAATCAAGAATTAGCTGATGCTTTGCGTATTAAAGGTCTGCCTACCTTAATGATTTATAAGGAAGGTATGATGATCTGGAGACAATCAGGTGAATTAGATGCGAATACTTTAATAGGTTTAGTTCAAGAACAAATCTAGTTTTTAAACTATTACTATTAATAAGGTAATGTATCAAATTTAAATCCTTTTTCTTTTAAAATTTGTAATGTTCTAGGAAGAGCATATTCTAAGTTTATAAAAGCTTTAACACTGTCGTGAAAAACAATTACACTTCCTGATACTGTATTTTGTAATACATTCTCTAAACATTTTTCAGGTGAAATGGTTTGATCAAAATCGGCACTTAGAACATCCCACATAATTATTTTATAGCCTAATTGTCGTAATTTTTTAGATTGCGACTTTTTTATTTTGCCATAAGGCGGACGGAAAAATTTTGTGTTTGTCTTTTGTTCTTTTGATTTTTGATTTAAAAGTGATGACTCACATAAAGCCACATTCTCAATGTAATTTGTTGTTTCTGTATTCCATCCATTTAAGTGATTGAAGGTGTGGTTTCCTAGAGTGTGCCCTTCATTAATTATGTTGTTAAATAAATCGGGATGGCTTACAATGTTTTTTCCAATGCAGAAAAAAGTGGCTTTTGCATTATACTTTTTTAATTCTTCTAAAACCCATTCCGTAATCTTTGGAGTTGGACCATCGTCAAAGGTAAGGTAGATTTTATTCCCCGTATTTGGGACATTCCAAATGTAATTTGAAAATATATTTTTTATAAATGAATTTGTTTTGATCCAGTATAATCTCATTTTTTGAAACTATTTTAATTATAGGAATTCGGTAATGGTCTTGTCTTCAAAAAAAGTATTGTGTTCGCATGGCTTTTTTAGAACTAAATACTTCAAATCAATGTTTTTTATACAAAAAATGTAGTGCAATTTTATAGCACTACATTTTTAGATAATTAGGTATTTCAGTTATTCTTTTTTACGACCGAAACGAGCAAATATTTCAATGTAGGTATTAAAAGTTTTCTTACTCGAATTGTAATAGTCCATGTCTTTGCTGTCTTTCATCACAATTAGTAATCCTCTGTATCGCTCTAAATCAGTTATGATTTCAATTTCTACATTAGATTGTTCTGAAGGTGCTATTTTTGCATAATAATTAAGGTTGTCTTTGTATTTTGCCATTAATTTATCTAATAAATCATGAGCTTTTGCTTTTTCACCAACATCATAATAGCCTTTTGCAAATGGTTCTACTAATGAGTAATAACCAAATTTATCCAATGGCATTTTTGTCATCGCAAGTTCAATAATGTTTCTTGCTTTATCAATTTTTCCTTCGGCAATCAATTCATTCATCAATCGAGAAAGATTCATTCTGTAGGTCAAACTCTCTCTTCGGGTTTCAGGATCATGATAAATTTTATCACTTTCGCTATTGCCCCAATCCCATTTCATTACTTTAGAATACATGTTTTCGGTGTCAATTCTTCCCATGTCCATTTGACCTGATTCTTCAGATAAGGGAGTTCTAATTGGTACTAGTTTGTAAACCATACCTTCTAATTGAAGATATTCCTTCATCCATAAATAATCTTCTTCGGCAAATGCTCCTCCGCTAAAATAGATGGGTCTTTTCCAATTATTGTTTTTAATAATTTCCAACATCATCAACCTATTTTTATAGATCGCACTTCCTTTTATTTCAATGTCAATATAAGGAACAATAGAATCATTAAGTTTTGGATCAACTACTTTGTTTTTTATTATTGCAGCTTTATCTACAGGAATTCTGAGTTTATTAGTTGGATAGAAATGGATGGTTTGTCCATTTTGCATTTCAACTGTTGATTTAGGATTCTTTATAAACGCTATATAATCTTTTATGTCCCAACGACTTTCTGTTTTAGGGATATGTGCTACATAATCCAGTTTGTCTCCTACATATTCATCATGTGTAAAAGATATTGGTAACCCCTCTGATTGATATGCTTTTCTTTTCATTTGGTCGATATACCAATCGGTCATGAATAAACTGGTATTGACAATTTTAATGTCAGTTCGTACGCCTTCTATTTCTTGCGCATACCATAACGGAAAGGTGTCATTATCGCCAATTGTGAATAAAATAGCATTGGGATCGCATGATTCTAAATAAGCTTTTGCCATTGCTGTAGCCGTGTATTTTCCAGAACGGTCATGATCGTCCCAGTTTTGATAAGACATAAGAACTGGAGCGGCTAATAAAGTGGCTGCAATAATTATAGGACCTGCAATTTTAGGCGCAAGGTATTTTTGTACGCTTTCATAAAGAGCATATACTCCAAATCCAATCCACATTGCAAATACATAAAATGAGCCTACTAAGGCATAGTCTCTTTCGCGTGGTTCAAATGGTCTTTCGTTTAAGTATATTTTTAATGCAATACCCAAGAAAAGGAAAAGAGCAAGCAGGACATAAAAACTTTTTCGGTCTTTACTGGCATGATACATAATTCCTATAAGGCCGAGTATAAAAGGCAAGAAAAAATAAACATTTCTTCCTTTGTTGTTCAAAACATCAGCAGGTAAATTATCTTGTGAGGCAACATGAAGATTGTCTAAAAATGGAATTCCACTTATCCAATTTCCATCCAAGTAATCGTATTTGCCTTGTTCGTCATTTTGTCTTCCAACAAAATTCCACATTAAATACCTCCAATACATATAGCCAAATTGGTATTCAAACATAAAGCTGAAATTATCTGCTGTTGTAGGTTTTTCAATGATTAAATAATCTCCATAATGTTTTAGAAAAGAAACATAACCTTCATTGTCGATTTGTTTTTGAGCATAAGCTTGTCTAAACTCGGCAATGGTTTTTTCGGTTTCATTTTTTAATTGTGCTATAGCTTTGTTGTAATCTTCTTCACTAAGTTTGCTAGGATCTAATCCGTATTTTGCTAAATCATCTTCGTAAGGATAGTCGGGATTCATTCTAAAAGCAGGTGGATTGGTAAAATTCATATAGTTTTCAATATGATCTGTACTCCACATTCTTGGTAAAATAGTTTTTTGGTTGTCGTCACTATTTTGTTCAGCTTTTATATAATTATTTACAATTACATATTTTCCTGTTTTATAATCTCTTTCGTAGTTAGGAGCTTTGTCTAAATATGGATTGTTAGCATCAAGTCCAACAAAAGCCTCTGTGTATTGAGGTCCATAAAACAAGGGATTTACACCATATTGTTCTCTGTTGTAATAGGCAAGTACCTCTGCTGCATCGGACGGTTTATTTTCATTGATTACTGTATTTGCATTGGCTCGAATTGGTAACATTAGCCATGTTGAGAAGCCAATTAATATAAAAAGAACGCATAGCAGAAGTGTATTGTAATGCACTAGTCCTTTTTTTTGGGTAATTTTTAATCCAAAATAGAAAAAGGCGATAAGAAGTAGTGTGACAAATATAGTTCCTGAATTAAATGGTAGTCCCATTGAATTTACCATGAAAACTTCGGTTTTACCAAAGAAAGCCATTGTTAACGGGAGTAATAATTTGAATATAAAAAGCAAAACGGATACCACAACTACATTTGCAATCAGGAAGTTTTTTACGGTTACAACCTTGTAGTTTTTAAAAAAATATAAAAAACCAATAGCAGGAATGGTTAATAGAGACATAAAGTGTACTCCAAAAGATAATCCAACTACCAAAGAAATTAATAAAAGCCATCTATCTCCTCTAGGTGTATTCATTTCTTGTTCCCAGCGTAATCCCAGCCATAATAGTAACGCTATTAATAAAGTTGCCATAGCATAAACTTCGGCTTCTACAGCATTGTACCAAAAGCTGTCTGAAAAAGTGTAAGCTAATGATCCAACGAGAGAGCTACCCAAAATCACTATTGAATTGTTTGTAGTAATTTCTGAATATTGTCCAATAATTTTTTTTAGAATCATCGTCGAAGACCAAAACATAAATAATATAGTAAAGGCACTCGAAAAAACAGAAGTCATATTAACCATTAAGGCGATGTGTTCTTTGTCTATGGCAAACATGGCAAAAAATGCACCTATCATTTGGAAAAGTGGCGCTCCAGGGGGATGGCCTACTTCAAGTTTAGCTGCTGTAGCTATATATTCGCCACAGTCCCAAAAACTCATAGTGGGTTCAACAGTAAGTGTATAAGTTATAAGTGCGATTGAAAAGGCAAACCAACCTGTAATGGTATTCCATTTATTGAAATTGAATGATGTCATATACTAGTCTTCTGTTTTTTTATATGTTTTTAAAAGTGATACAAAGAAAATGTTTTTTTTTTTAAACTTGAGTTCCATTTTTTATAATTTTATGTAAAATTATTGATTTGCTGAAAGCTTTGTAATTCAAATGTTTAAAGAAGTATTTTTTTTGAATTGAATTTTTTTTCAATTTTTTTTAAAGAAAAAGGCAAAAAAAGTTTGCACAGCATGGAATTTGTTTTAAATTTGCACTCGCTTAGCAGAAATGTCAGCAAGTTTACTGGTCTATGGTGTAATGGTAACACAACTGTTTTTGGTGCAGTCTTTCAAGGTTCGAGTCCTTGTAGACCAACATAAAGCCTCTCTTTACGAGAGGCTTTTTTTTATGGATTTTTTTCATGTTTTTTGTAAAATGACAAAGCCTTTCGGGATTTCTGAAAGGCTTTGTTTGTTTTGGTTTTTTAAATTCTAAATGTTAATACGGGTTTTGTAGCATGGTTTACTAAGTCTTCCGAGATACTACCAGTAAAGAAGTGGTTGAGAGCTGTTCTACCGTGAGTGCAAAATGCTATTAAATCAGCATCTTTTTCGTTTGAATAATTTATTATTCCTCTTTCTATGTTACTTTCGTTATAGGTTTCAAATGAATATTCAGGCATGTCAAAATCAGTAATGAACTCTGTAATGATTTTTTTTGCTGCCGAAGTGCTTTTAAAGCTGTTTGGGGTGCAAATCATTACCAAATTTAATTTTGATCCAAATAATTTGGCGAAATCAAGAACTTTCTGAAAAGGTTTTTTAATCTCTTTTGAAAAGTCGGAAGCAAAAATGATGTTTTTGACATTAAAGTTTTCGATTTTATTTTTAATTACTAGTACTGGTATTTCGGATTGTCGTACTACTTTTTCAGTATTGGATCCAATGAAAATTTCATTGATACCTGATGCTCCGTGGGATCCCATAACAATTAAATCGACGCTGTTCTGTTTGATGTAATTGTTTATTCCATTATATGCCCCGTCAAGTCTTACTATTTCTGTTATTTGAATTCCAGATAGATAGGGGCGATTTTTGATGCTTTTTAATATTTCTTCTGCTTTGCGTTTGAAAAGCATAACTTCAGGAATGCTGGTTTCGCCTTTTATGGCATCATTCATTTGGCCTGGTAATTCCAACATGTGAATTAAGATAATTTCACAGTCATTTTTTTTTGCAATTTGTGCGCCAACTTCTATAGCTTCATCAGCATATTTAGAAAAATCAGTTGGGATAAGTATTCTTTTCATGGTAGGTTGGTTTAATTTGCCAGAAAAACTAGCTTTAATTTGATAGTTTAAAGATATAATTTTTTTTAATAGCATTCAATTTTTTTTGATTTATAAAAAAACACTATATTTGCACCGTTATTTATTAAAACTTAAATAATGAGGGGACTAATGTCCCCTCTTTTTATAAAGATATGACATTTAAAGAAAAAGTTAAGCAAGTAGTAGAAGAAGCTCTTCAAGATAAACCAGCTGTATTTTTAATAGATTTGACTATTACAGATTCTTATAAAATTATAATTGGCATTGATGGAGATGAAGGCGTGGTTTTACAAGATTGTATAGATTTAAGTAGAGCAGTTGAAGAGAATCTTGATAGGGAAGAACAAGATTTTTCGTTGGAAGTCGCTTCAGTAGGAGTTGGATCTCCTTTGAAATTGGTAAGACAGTATAAAAAAAATATTGGAAGAACTTTAATTGTAAAGACCAATACAGAAAATATTGAAGCAGAATTAGTTGAAGCTAATGATCTTTTTATAATTTTGTCTTGGAAAGCTAGAGAACCTAAAAAAATTGGAAAAGGAAAAGAAACTGTTCAAAAAGAACTACAAATTCCTTACTCAGATATTAAAGAAGCAATTGTTACAGTAACATTTTAATTAAAGAATTCGCATGGAAAATTTAGCATTAATCGATTCATTCTCAGAGTTTAAAGATGATAAACTTATTGATCGTGTAACGCTTATGGCAATTTTGGAAGATGTATTTAGAAATGCATTGAAAAAAAAATACGGTTCGGATGATAATTTCGATATCATTATAAATCCTGATAAAGGAGATATGGAGATTTGGAGAAGAAGAGTAATCGTTGCTGACGAGGATTTGGATTTTGAAAATGAAGAAATTACATTAACTGAAGCTAGAAAGATTGAAGCCGATTTTGAAATTGGAGAAGAGGTTTCTGAGGAAGTTAAACTAATTGATTTGGGAAGAAGAGCGATTTTGGCTTTAAGACAAAATTTAATTTCAAAAATACATGAACACGACAATACTAATCTTTACAAACAATTTAAAGATATAATTGGTGATATTTATACTGCCGAAGTACATCATGTACGTCCTCGAGTAGTAATTTTGGTAGATGATGAAGGGAATGAAATAATATTGCCTAAAGAAAAACAAATACCTTCTGATTTTTTTAGAAAAGGAGATAATGTTCGTGGTATAATTGAAAGTGTAGAGTTAAAAGGGAATAAACCTCAAATTATTATGTCTAGAACTTCAGATAAGTTCTTGGAAAAATTATTTGAACAAGAAATTCCTGAAGTTTTTGACGGTTTAATAATGGTTAAAAACGTTGTTAGAATTCCAGGTGAGAAAGCTAAAGTAGCTGTGGATTCTTATGATGATCGTATTGATCCAGTGGGTGCATGTGTAGGTATGAAAGGTTCTCGTATTCATGGTATTGTTCGTGAATTAGGAAATGAAAATATAGATGTAATTAATTATACAAGTAATATTCAATTATATATTACAAGGGCTTTGAGTCCTGCTAAAGTTTCTTCTATCAAAATTAATGAAGAAACCAAAAGAGCTGAAGTATTTTTGAAATTAGAAGAAGTTTCAAAAGCAATTGGTAGAGGAGGACATAATATTCGTTTAGCTGGTTTGTTGACTGGTTATGAATTAGATGTTATTCGCGAAGGCGATGTTGCAGGTTCTATATCTGATGATGATGATGTTGAATTAACAGAATTCTCAGACGAAATAGAAGAGTGGGTAATTGAAGAATTTGCAAAAATAGGTTTGGATACTGCAAAAAGTATTTTAAAACATGATGTGGAAGATTTAGTTAGAAGAACGGACCTAGAAGAGGAAACGATTTTAGATGTAATGAGAATATTAAGTGAAGAGTTTGATAGTTAACACGCTATTAATTCTTCATGTAAAATAAATTCCTATTTTTATCATAAGGTAAAAGTAGGACAACGAATAAGGTAAAAATAAAAAGGTTTTATGTCTGAAGAGAGAATTATTAGAATAAACAAGGTTTTAAGGGAATTAAATATTTCGTTAGAAAGAGCTGTGGATTATCTAAAAGATAAGGGTATTGCTATTGAATCAAACCCAAACACAAAAATTTCTGAACAGGAGTTTAATATCCTACAAAGTCAGTTTGCAGGCGACAAGGGGAATAAGGAAGCTTCAAAAGAAGTAGGAGAAGAAAAAAGGAAAGAGAAAGAAGCTTTACGTGTAGAACGTGAAAAAGAAGTAGAAGATAAACGTAAATTAGAAGAGGAACGTTTAAAACAACAAGAGGTTATTAAAGCCAAAGCTGTTTTATCTGGTCCTGTTCAGGTTGGTAGAATTGATCTAAATCCGAAAAAAACTGCTGCTCCAGCTCCAATTGTTGCTGAAAAAGTAATTACTCCAGCGGAAGTAATTCCCGAAGTAAAACCATCTCCGAAAGAGGAGGTTAAAGTAGAAGCTGTTAAAAAGATTGAAAAAATCGAATTGCCTGTTGAAAAGGTTAAAAAAGAAATTGTTTCTTCTGATTCAAAAGAAATAAAAGAAAAAACAAAATTCAACGAGGTAAAGAATACAGATAAGAAAGTCGCTCAAGTTGAGAAAAAAGAAGAGCCAATTGTAAATGAAGCTCCTGTAGAAGAAACAATTACTACTCAATATCAAAAACTTTCTGGGGCTACTTTAACTGGTCAAGTGATTGATTTGTCTCAATTTAATAAGCCCAAAAAGAAAAAGGAAGATCCAAAAATAACGCCTAATAAACCTGGTGCTCCTGGAGCTGCTGGTGCAAATAATGCGAATAAGAATAAACGAAAAAGAATTGCTCCAAAACCTGGTGCGCCAAGACCACCTGCTGTTCCAGGTGCGCCAAATCCAAATAAAATTACACCAAATACTGGAGGTGGTTTTAATGCAAACAGAAGTGCTAGACCTGGATTTGTAAAAGGAAATAGACCTGCAATTGTTGCCAAAGTTGAGCCTACAGAAGAGGAAGTTAAAAACCAAATTCGTGAAACTTTGGAAAAACTTCAAGGTAAAGGGGGTAAATCTAAAGCAGCGAAATACAGAAGAGATAAAAGAGATACTCACCGTCAAAAATCGGATGATGAGCAAAGAGCTTTAGACGAAGGAAGTAAAACGATAAAAGTTACTGAATTTGTTACTGTTGGTGAAATTGCGATTATGATGGATGTGCCAATTACAAAAGTAATTGGAACTTGTATGTCCCTTGGTATAATGGTTACACAAAATCAACGACTTGATGCAGAAACTTTAACAATTGTGGCTGATGAGTTCGGTTATGAAGTTGAGTTTATTACTGTAGATATCGAAGAAGCAATTCAAGTTGTTGAAGATAAAGAAGAAGATTTAGTTTTCAGAGCTCCAATCGTTACTGTTATGGGTCACGTCGATCACGGTAAAACATCTTTGCTGGATTATATTCGTAAAGAAAACGTCATTGCTGGTGAATCTGGTGGAATTACACAACATATTGGTGCATACGGTGTGACTTTAGATAATGGACAAAAAATAGCATTTTTAGATACTCCTGGTCACGAAGCCTTTACTGCGATGCGTGCTCGTGGTGCTCAAGTGACTGATATTGCAATTATTGTAATTGCTGCGGATGATGATATTATGCCACAAACCAAAGAGGCTATTTCTCATGCTCAAGCTGCAGGAGTTCCTATTATTTTTGCCATTAATAAAATAGATAAACCAAATGCTAATCCTGAAAAAGTAAAAGAAAGATTAGCAGGAATGAATTTATTAGTAGAAGATTGGGGTGGAAAAATTCAGTCTCATGATATCTCTGCAAAAGTAGGTACTGGAGTTAAAGAATTATTAGAAAAAGTTTTATTAGAAGCTGAAATTTTAGATTTAAAATCAAATCCAAATAAAGCAGCTCAAGGTACAGTAGTTGAAGCTTTCTTGGATAAAGGAAAAGGATACGTTTCTACGATATTAGTTCAACATGGTACTCTGAAAATTGGTGACTACATGTTGGCTGGTAAACACCATGGTAAAATTAAAGCCATGCATGATGAAAGAGGTAATGTTGTGACTATTGCAGGTCCTTCTACTCCGGTTTCTGTTTTAGGTCTTGACGGTGCAGCTACTGCTGGAGATAAATTTAATATTTTTGAAGACGAAAAAGAAGCGAAGCAAATTGCAGCTAAACGTTCTCAATTGATGCGTGAGCAATCAGTTCGTACACAACGTCATATTACATTAGATGAGATTGGACGTAGAATTGCATTGGGTCAATTTAAAGAGTTGAACATAATTCTTAAGGGTGACGTTGATGGTTCTGTTGAAGCATTATCTGATTCGTTCTCTAAATTATCTACTGAAGAAATTCAAATCAATATTATACACAAAGGAGTTGGTGCTATTACAGAAACAGATGTTATGTTGGCTTCTGCTTCAGATGCAATTATTATCGGATTTAATGTTCGTCCAGCTGGAAATGCTAGACAACTTGCCGATAAAGAAGAAATTGATATCCGTTACTATTCTATCATTTATGCGGCTATCGATGACTTGAAAGATGCTATGGAAGGAATGTTAGCTCCTGAGATGAAAGAAGAAGTTCTTGGAACTGCTGAAATTAGAGAAATATTCAAAATTTCTAAGGTAGGTTCTATTGCGGGATGTATGGTTATGGATGGTAAAATTGCCAAAAATGCAAAAATCAGAATCATTAGAGATGGGGTTGTTGTGTTTACTGGAGAGCTTCTTGCATTGAAACGTTTTAAAGATGATGTAAAAGAAGTTGCCAAAGGTTACGATTGTGGTATTCAAATAAAAGGGTATAATGATATCGAAGAAAGAGATGTTATTGAAGCCTACCATGAAGTTGCCATCAAAAAGAAATTGAAATAAAATACAATAAATTAGTTCTAAAAAATCCCAATTCGTTGGGATTTTTTATTTTAGCATAACTAAGTTTCACTATGATAAATAAATTTTTGTTTTTTATCATGTTTTGTTCTTTGGTTTCCATTGCGCAAAATGAAACTCGGTATTTTATTTCTTTAGAAAATAGTGCCAATAAGAAAAATGAAAGTCATTTTTTTTATTGAAAAAGTGTACGATTGAAAAAAAATAGTTATATAGGATCTGTTCAAAAATATTTTTTTTTTAAATAAAAGTTATAGCTTTTGTAGTATAACCTTTGTCTGAAGAACTTCGAAATTATTTTGATATTTGTTTTCCAATAGAATCTGGTAAGACAGCTTTGTCTATTACAGTAAATGAATTTTATAATACTGAACATACAGATTTTAAAATGGAAAGTGGTTATGCAACTGTTGTTTTTGATTCTATAGTAAAAGTAGAGGGTATTGATTATATTTTAGGCAACTATTTTTCTGTTGTAAAAGGCAATGCAATCGATGTCAAAAGTGGTCACGAATAAAGATTGATTCAAGGCATGAATGAATGTATTACAGCTTACCTAAATTCATATTCAAATGTTGATTTAAAGATTGTTTTTAATGATAATCAAAAATTGATGATAATTCGGCACCATTAAATACAGTAGGCGTTTATTTAAATTATATAGATGTTTTTATTTGAAATTGTGTAGATATGGAAAATTTCACCATCACAAAATATCAATATAAATATCGTCTTTTAAATAATAGGTCTGGTAAAGTAGGAAATACTTTTTATGGATTTAATGATGGAAAAAGTTTCTACATCAATTTGTTTCGTTATTATAATGTTAAGGTCTATGCTAAAACTGAGGTGATGGGGGATTATTATTTTATTGACGAAATGCAATCTAATACTATCGATTTACAGAACTAAGGGAGGCTTTTGGTTTAAGTGTGTTGTATTTGTTTCCTGATGCTACCGTATCAAAGTTGAAGTTGTTAATAGATAGATTTACGGGTTCTCCTGTTTTTTAATGAATAGTTTTATGGTTAATTTGCTTTCTCCTAATTCAGATTTGTTATTAGAATTTTGTAGGACCAAGCATACTTAGGAGGATTAAAAAAAGGATATATAAATAATGTTTTTATTTTGTTAATATTCATATTAAACACAAACAAATGATATCAAAAAGGATTGGAATTCTTGGAGCAATGCCTGAGGAAATAAATGGAGTTGTAGGATTGCTTAATAATAAAAAGGAAGTTGTTAAGGGAATGCGTACCTATTATACAGGAACCATTAATAAAATTGAAGTTGTTGTTGTTTTTTCTCGTTGGGGAAAAGTTGCTTCTGCTACTACAGTAACTCATTTAATTGTTGAATTTGATATTACACATTTAATATTTACTGGAGTTGCAGGTGCAATTGACAATAAATTAAATATTGGTGATGTTGTAATAGCAAATAGTTTGGTACAGCATGATTTGGATGCGAGACCTATAATGAATCAATTTGAAATTCCTTTATTGGGTAAAATTTTACTCAGTCCGCCAAATGAAATGCTAGATTTAGCAGTAAAAAGTATTGGTGATTTGATTAAGGATAATGTGTTGATGACTTTGATTGCTTCAAAAGAACAAGATCAATTTTCTTTGTTAAATCCAAAATTGATTGTTGGTCAAATAGCAAGTGGGGATAAGTTTTTTTCCAATAATGTAGATAAAAATAATCTTTTGAAGGTGCTTCCTGAAGTTTTATGTGTAGAAATGGAAGGAGCAGCGGTTGCACAAGTTTGCTTTGAATATAATATACCTTATATTATTATTCGTATTATTTCTGATGAAGCAAACGAGACTTCTGTTGTTGATTTTAAAGAATTTGTAATTCAAATTGCTTCTAAGTTTGGTGTTGCCATTATTAAAAAATTGATTCAATAAAAACAGAAGTACTATTTGTTCAATTTTGTAAAACCTCTATTTGCTTAGTTTTATTAAAAAAACTGTTTTGTATTTTTTTTGAATTTCTACAAGAAATCGTTCTGCTTCCATCCTAGTTCTAAAGTTTCCTACCCATACTTTATAATTTGGAGTATTAAAAATTATGGTACCATCAATGTTTTTGAATTCTTGACGAAATTCATTCAAAGTTTTTTTAGCAGTTTCACTTATACCGTTGAAAATTTGAATTTTATAGCGATCATTATAGGATAAACTAGGGTTTGCTTTTCTTTTTTCATTTAATAGTTGCTCAAATTTTGGATCTTGAACGGTATTTAAATTTGAATCTTGAGCTAATATTTTATTTGTAGTGCAAATAATTAATGCAAACAGTAACAATGTAGTAAGGCTTCTTAAAAATCTCATAATCTGATTATTTATAATGCAAAAATAGCTTTTTAACAGGAAAACGATATAGCTTTGTTATTTAGATTTAATATAAATTATAATTAAGATTATTTTAAGGTTTTGAGAATAGTTCTTAAGTCGTATTTTTGTCCCAGTTTTTAAATAAGGTTCGTTTGGTTTTCTAATTTTTTTGGATGACAAACGAACAATTTTTTAGTAGATAATCAATATTTTAATATGGAAAAGGTGGGTAACCATAATTCGAATTCAAGGAAATTATTTTTAAGCTTAGCTTTAATGTTGAGTATTTCCGTAGCTTCATTTGCTCAGGATGCAGCTCCGGTTGCGGTTACAGCAACTTCAGCAACTTCAGCGGCTCCAGCAGCGAGTTCTGGAGGTGATGCTGCAAAAGGTAAAGAGCTTTTTAATGCCAATTGTGCTGCTTGTCACAAACTTGATGCTAAAGCAACAGGTCCAGCCTTAAGAGGTGTTGCTTCTAGAAGAGAAAAAGCTTGGATTTACAAGTGGGTGCATAATAGTTCAGATTTAATAAAATCTGGAGATGCAGATGCTGTGAAAGTTTTTGAAGAAAACAATAAAATACCAATGACTGCTTTTCCTCAGTTGTCAGAAGGTGATATTGATAATATAATTGCATATACTTCTGAGCCAAAAGCTGCTGCTCCTGCGGTTGTAGCTGCATTACCTGGAACAAAAGGTGATGTGTCTTCAGAAGAGGGTGTGTCTAATAATATTATATTGGGTGCTTTGTCATTAGTAATGGCAATTCTTATTGTAATGTTGGTTTTGGTTAACAAAGTATTGAGAAAAGTTGCAGCTGCAAATGGTATTGAAGTGGTTTCAAAAGAACCTACTTTGCCGATTTGGAAAGCATTTGTTAGAAATCAATTCTTGGTTTTGCTTTCGTCTATACTTTTGTTGCTTACTGGTGCCTATTTAGTTTATGGTTTCTTAATGCAAGTTGGCGTAGATCAAGAATATTCTCCAGTTCAGCCAATTCATTTTTCACATAGAATACATGCTGGTAGCAATGGTGTTAATTGTAATTATTGTCACTCAGCTGCTCGTGTAAGTAAAAATGCTGGTATTCCTTCATTGAATGTTTGTATGAATTGTCATAAAAATATCGCTGAAGTTAGTGATACTACTGCTACTGCTGACTATTCAAAAGCAGATTATGATGCAGAAATTAACAAGCTTTACAAAGCTGTAGGTTGGGATAAAACGAATCAAAAATATACTGGTGTTACGCAACCTGTTAAATGGGTTCGTATTCATAATTTGCAAAGTTTTGTTTATTTTAATCACTCTCAACACGTAACAGTTGCAGAAGTAGCTTGTCAGACTTGCCACGGTCCAGTTCAAACTTTTGAGATTCAAAAGCAATTCTCTCCTTTAACGATGGGGTGGTGTATTAATTGTCATAGAAAAACAGATGTTAAAATGGAAGGCAATGATTACTATACCAAAATTCATGAGCAACTTTCTAAGAAATATGGTGTTGATAAATTAACAGCTGCTCAGATGGGTGGTTTGGAATGTGGTAAATGCCATTACTAAATGAGTTTAGTGTTTCGGTTTAAGTTTTCGTTAGATTTAACTTAGAACTTGATACAAATTAGAACTTGAAACTAAAAAAAATTATTAAGTTTAATATTTATATATAATATGTCATCAAACAAAAAATACTGGAAAAGTGTTGAAGAACTAGACGGAAATAGTTCTATTGTTGAGGCGCTTAGAAATAACGAATTTGTTGAAGAAATTCCTACTGATGAGTTTTTAGGAAATGAAGCTGCTTTGTCTTCTTCAACTACGCGTCGTGACTTTTTAAAGTACGTTGGTTTTAGTACAGCTGCAGCTTCTCTTGCTGCATGCGAAGGTCCTGTGCATTTGTCAATTCCTTATGTGCTACAGCCAGAACAAATTATTCCTGGAATAGCGGATTATTATGCAACTTCAGTTTTTGATGGATTTGATTTTGCGAACCTTTTGGTTAAAACCCGTGAAGGGCGTCCAATTAAAATTGATAATAATACTATTGCTGGGGCAAAATTTACTGCTAACGCTAGAATTCATGCATCTATATTATCATTGTATGATAATATGCGTTTGAAAGAGCCTAAGTTAGAAGCAAAAAATGTTTCTTGGTCAGCAGTAGACTCAAAAATTAAATCTAGTATTGTTGATGCTAAAGCAAAAGGAGGACAAGTAGTGTTTTTAACAAATACTTTAGCTAGTCCATCTACTGAAAAGTTGATTGCTGATTTTATTAGCAAAAATCCAAACGCAAAACATGTAATATATGATGCTATATCGTCTTCAGAAGCTTTAGATGCTTTTGAAACTGTATATGGAGAAAGAGCTTTAGTTGATTATGACTTTTCAAAAGCTTCAGTGATTGTTTCTGTTGGTGCTGATTTTCTTGGAGATTGGCAAGGTGGTGGATATGATTCTGCTTATGCCAAGGGAAGAATTCCATCAGGTGCAACTGGAAGTAAAAAAATATCAAAACACATACAATTAGAGTCTAATATGACTTTGTCAGGTGCTGCAGCAGATAAACGTGTTGCAATGTCAACTGCAAATCAAAAGCAAGCATTAGTTCTTATTTATAATACTATAACTGGCTCAGCAGTTGCTAATTCTTTGGATTCCGTTTATAAAGCGGATGTAGTCAAAGCAACACAACAACTAAAATCTGCTGGTTCAAAAGGACTTTTGGTATCAGGTATTCAAGATAAAAATGCTCAATTATTAGTTTTGGCTATTAATCAAGTTTTGGCAAGTGAATCTTTTATTACATCTGGAACACGTCAAATACGTAAAGGATCTAATGAAAAAGTAGCTCAATTAGTAAAAGAAATGAATGCTGGTAGTATTCATACTTTAATAATGAGTGGTGTTAATCCAGTTTATACATTGGCAGATAGTAAATCTTTCGTTGAAGGATTGAAAAAAGTAAAAACTTCTGTTTCAATGACTTTAAAAGAGGATGAAACGGCCCTATTGTCTACAATTGCTGCTCCAGTTCCTCATTATTTAGAGGCTTGGGGGGATTTAACTTTGACAAAAGGGACGTACAGTTTGACACAGCCAACTATTCGTCCGTTATTTAATACTAAACAATTTCAAGATATTTTATTGTCTATAAATGGAATTCCAGGAACTTATTATGATTACTTGAAAGCTTTTTCAGGTTCTATTATATCGGGTTCATCTTGGAATAAAGTTTTACATGATGGTATTTATATTGGTGTTATTTCAAATTCTGCTGCAGGTACAGCTGATTATAGTGCTGCTGCAAATGCATTAGCTCAATCAAAAAGTTCTGGTCTTGAATTGGTATTGTACACTAAAACAGGGATGGGAGATGGTCAACAAGCTAATAACCCTTGGTTGCAAGAATTTCCAGATCCATTAACTAGAGTTTCATGGGATAACTATGTTACTGTTTCTAATGCTGATGCTAAGAAATGGGGATTGTCTAATGAAATTGTTGCAAATGGGGGCTTAAACGGAAGTTATGTTACCTTAACTGCTAATGGTGTAAAACTAGAAAATGTACCAGTAATTGTGCAACCAGGTCAAGCTGTTGGAACTTTAGGTATGGCTTTAGGTTATGGTCGTAAAGCAGCATTAAAAGAAGAAATGCAAGTAGGTATTAATGCTTATGCTTTATATGGTGGATTTAATAATGTACAATCTGTTACAGTTGTTAAATCTGATGGTGAACACGAATTTGCTTGTGTTCAAGGTCAGAAAACATTGATGGGTAGAGGTGATATTATTAAAGAAACTACACTTGAAATATTCAATTCTAGGGACGCTGAGTTTTGGAACGAAAAACCAATGGTGTCTTTAGATCATAAAGAGGTTGAAGCAACTTCTGTTGATTTATGGGGTTCTTTCGATCGTTCTACAGGACATCATTTTAATCTTTCTATTGATTTGAATGCTTGTACAGGTTGTGGAGCATGTGTAATTGCTTGTCATGCCGAAAACAACGTTCCAGTTGTTGGTAAAGATGAAATTAGAAGAAGTAGAGATATGCATTGGTTGCGTATTGATAGATATTATTCTTCTGAAAGCACTTTCGAAGGAGACAATGAAAGAAAAGAAAATATTGCTGGTTTATCAAGTTCTTTATCTACTTTCAATGAAATGGAGAAAGCAGGAGATAACCCACAGGTTTCTTTCCAACCTGTAATGTGTCAACATTGTAATCATGCTCCTTGTGAGACTGTTTGTCCAGTTGCTGCTACATCTCATGGTCGTCAAGGTCAAAATCAAATGGCTTATAACAGATGTGTTGGTACTCGTTACTGTGCTAATAACTGTCCTTATAAAGTTCGTCGTTTTAACTGGTTCTTATACAACAAAAACAGTGAATTCGATTATCATATGAATGATGATTTAGGACGTATGGTTTTAAATCCAGATGTAAATGTTCGTTCTCGTGGAGTTATGGAAAAATGTTCAATGTGTATCCAAATGACACAAGCAACAATTTTAAAAGCTAAAAACGAAGGAAGACCTATAAAAGATGGTGAATTCCAAACAGCTTGTTCAAATGCATGTTCTACTGGAGCAATGATATTTGGAGATGTAAATGATAAAGAAGCCGTTGTTACAAAATTGGCAGAAGATGAAAGAAGTTATCATTTATTAGAGCATGTTGGTACAAAACCAAATGTTGTATACCACGTTAAAGTTAGAAATACCTAGTACAAAAATTATTAATTAAGAATCAAATAAAGGATTATGTCGTCTCACTACGAAGCAGCCATTAGAAAACCCTTAGTTATAGGTGATAAATCATATCACGATATAACTGTAGACGTAGCCGCACCTATTGAAGGTAAAGCAAATAAACAATGGTGGATTGTATTTACAATTGCATTAACCGCTTTCCTTTGGGGATTGGGGTGTATTATTTACACGGTATCCACTGGTATAGGAACTTGGGGATTAAACAAAACAGTTGGTTGGGCTTGGGATATTACTAACTTCGTATGGTGGGTTGGTATTGGTCACGCAGGTACCCTTATCTCTGCTGTACTATTATTATTCCGTCAACGATGGAGAATGGCGATTAACCGATCTGCAGAGGCAATGACTATATTCTCTGTAATTCAAGCAGGTTTGTTTCCAATTATTCACATGGGACGTCCTTGGTTGGCATATTGGGTTTTACCAATACCAAATCAATTTGGGTCTTTATGGGTAAATTTTAACTCACCGTTGCTTTGGGATGTATTTGCAATATCAACATATCTTTCAGTATCATTAGTTTTCTGGTGGACGGGTTTATTACCTGATTTTGCTATGTTACGTGATAGAGCTATTACACCTTTTAATAAAAGAGTATATTCTATTTTAAGTTTTGGTTGGAGTGGTAGAGCTAAAGATTGGCAACGTTTTGAGGAAGTTTCTCTTGTTCTAGCTGGTTTGGCAACTCCACTTGTGCTTTCAGTGCATACAATTGTATCGATGGACTTTGCTACTTCAGTAATTCCAGGGTGGCATACTACAATTTTCCCACCATATTTTGTTGCTGGAGCTGTTTTTTCCGGTTTTGCAATGGTTAATACTTTGCTTATTATAATGAGAAAAGTTTCTAACCTTGAAGCGTATATTACTTTACAGCATATTGAATTAATGAACATTGTAATTATGATTACCGGTTCTATTGTTGGTGTTGCTTACATTACAGAATTGTTCATTGCTTGGTATTCTGGTGTAGAATATGAACAATATGCTTTTTTAAATAGAGCTACTGGACCTTATTGGTGGGCATATTGGGCAATGATGACTTGTAATGTTTTTTCTCCTCAGTTTATGTGGTTTAAAAAATTAAGAACGAGTATTATGTTCTCTTTTATAATATCAATTGTCGTTAATATTGGTATGTGGTTTGAAAGATTTGTAATTATTGTTACTTCATTACATAGAGATTATTTACCATCTTCATGGACTATGTTTTCTCCTACATTTGTTGATATTGGAATATTTATCGGTACTATTGGTTTCTTTTTTGTGTTATTCTTACTATATGCAAGAACATTCCCTGTAATAGCGCAAGCCGAAGTTAAAACAATATTAAAAGCTACAGGAGAACATTATATTAAAGAAAGAGAAGCTAATAAACATTCACATCATGAGTAATAAAGTTATATACGCCATTTATAATGACGATGATATTTTGATGGATGCTGTAAAAAAAACACGTGCAGCTCATCACCATATTGAAGAAGTATTTACACCTTTTCCGGTTCACGGATTAGATAAAGCAATGGGATTAGCACCTACCCGTTTAGCAATTTGTGCATTTATCTATGGTTTGTGTGGTTTGTCTTTTGGAACTTGGATGATGAATTATATTATGATTCAAGATTGGCCTCAAGATATCGGTGGAAAACCAAGTTTTAGTTATATTGATAATATGCCTGCTTTTGTGCCAATTATGTTTGAAGAAACTGTGTTTTTCGCTGCGCATTTAATGGTTATTACTTTTTATATGAGAAGCAGATTATGGCCTTTTAAAGAAGCTGAGAATCCTGATGTAAGAACTACTGATGACCATTTTTTAATGGAAGTTGCTGTAAATAATAATGAAGAAGAATTAGTTTCTTTTTTTGAAAGTACTGGTGCAGTTGAAGTAAAAGTAATTGTAAAGAATTAATTGTGAATATGAAAAGTCTATATAAAATAACATTTTTAGTTTGTATTACTGTTTTAGTTTCATCTTGTCATGATAATTTGAAACCAAACTACCAATACATGCCTAATATGTATGAGCCTGTAAGTTACAATACTTATTCTCAATCGAATGCCTTTAAAAACGGAAAAGAAGGTCAACTTCCTGCAGAAGGATCAATAAATAGAGGATTTGAACCTTATGATTATCCAAATACACCAGAAGGTTATGATTTGGCAAAAGCAAATTTAAAATCACCGCTAGATTCAATATCAGATAAAGATATGGATAAGGCAAAAGGTCTTTTTGAAATTTATTGTGCAATTTGCCATGGTAATGCTGGTGATGGTCAAGGAAAATTAGCTACTCAAGGTAAATTCATGGGTATTCCAAATTATAAAGACAGAATAATTAACGAAGGAAGTATTTTTCATGTAGAAACCTATGGTCGAAATTTAATGGGTTCACATGCTAATCAATTGAGTGTTCATGAGCGCTGGTTGGTTGCCGCTTATGTAATGAAACTCAAAGGCCAATAATAATTGTCGAACAAACTGATCGTAATAGATATGTATACATTTTCAAGTAAATTAAAAACTTTTTCTTTCGTCTTAATGGCTGTTGGTCTTTTAGGAATTGGATATGGTTTTTTAACTGCACCAAAAGATATTCAAGCAGTAGAAGCTCTTCTTGCTGCAGACAGTCATGGAGAACATGCTGAAGCTAAACAAGGAGTAGCTACACCTTCTCAAAATTCTGAAACTACTCATGAAGTAGCTTCTGTTGGGAAAGATAAAGAGGTAGCAGCAAATCATAATGTTAAAGTTGATACGGAACATAAAGAACATTTAGAACATGTTTATCATCAATTAAGTAATAAACCTTGGGCTGCATTATATGTTGCTTGTATCTTTTTTATGCTTCTTTCCTTAGGGACACTTGCTTTTTATGCTATTCAGCAAGTTGCACAAGCAGGATGGTCTCCAGTTCTTTTCAGAGTAATGCAAGGAATTACAGCTTATTTGCCTGTGGGTTCTCTTCTTTTCTTTGTTTTCTTACTATTATCAGGTTTTCATATTAATCATATTTTTATTTGGTTAAGTGAAGGAGTTACAAAATTGGGTAGTGAAAATTATGATAAAATTATTGCTGGTAAATCGGGTTATTTAAACTTTCCATTTTGGATAGTTAGAGCTTCAATATTTTTATTGGGATGGAATGCTTACCGTTATTTTTCTCGTAAAAATTGTTTAGCACAAGATGAGTCTGATGATAATTCTTTCTACAAAAAGAATTTTAATATTTCTGCTATGTTTTTGGTATTCTTTATAGTTACCGAATCAATTATGTCATGGGATTGGATCATGTCTATAGATCCACATTGGTCTAGTACTTTATTTGGATGGTATGTTTTTGCAAGTTTCTTTGTAAGTGGAATTACAATGATTGCAATGGTAACTATTTATTTAAAATCTAAAGGGTATTTAGAGAATGTAAATTCAAGTCACATTCATGATTTAGCTAAATTTATGTTTGGTATTAGTGTTTTTTGGACGTACTTATGGTTCTCTCAATTTATGTTAATATGGTATGCAAATATTCCAGAAGAGATCACCTATTTTGTTACAAGAATACAAGTTTATAATTTACCTTTCTTTGGTGCAGTAGTTATGAATTTTTTATTTCCGGTATTAATTTTAATTAATACTGATTTTAAACGAATCACTTGGGTCTTAGTTATGGCAGGAACTGTCATTTTATTGGGGCATTATGTTGATTTCTTTAATATGATTATGCCCGGTACAGTTGGAGGTAGTTGGTTTATTGGTATTTCTGAAATTGCATCCGTTTTATTCTTTCTTGGATTATTTATTTTTGTTGTTTTCACAGCATTATCTAAAGCTCCTCTGTTGCCAAAAAGAAATCCGTATATAGAAGAGAGTAAACATTTTCATTATTAATATTTAAAGACATAAACAGATGACAAGTTTGTTGGTAATTATAGTTTTAGTTTTATTGGCTGTTGCTGTTTGGCAATTGACGAAAATATTCGATTTAACACAAGTTGCTTCGACTTCGGACAATTCTCAAATTGCAACCGATGAAGATAATAATGTGCAAGGATATTTAATGTTTGGTTTTTTAGCCTTCATTTATGTCTTTACCATATATGGAGTTTATACATGGGGGCCTTTGGCCCTTCATACTCCTGCATCTGAGCATGGTGCGCTTATTGATGGTTTAATGAATGTTACATGGGTATTAATTTTTATTGTTCAGGCAATTACACAAGTTTTATTGCATTATTTTGCATTTAAATACAGAGGTAATAAGGATAAAAGAGCCTTATATTTTGCAGATAATAATAAATTAGAAGCAATTTGGAGCGTTATTCCTGCTGTAGTATTGGCAGGTCTAATTTTGTATGGACTTTATGCTTGGACAAATATTATGTTTGTTGATGAAGATGAAGACACCGTAGTTATTGAATTATATGCGCAACAGTTTAAGTGGACTGCTAGATATGCTGGTGCTGATAATGTTTTAGGAAAAGCAAACGTTAGATTAATTGAGGGTGTAAATACTTTGGGAGTAGATTTATCTGATCCTTATTCTCAAGATGATATTGTAGTTTCCGAATTACATATTCCTAAAGGTAAAAAAGTGCATTTTAAAATGAGATCACAGGATGTTTTACATTCTGCTTATTTTCCACATTTTAGAGCTCAAATGAATTGTGTTCCTGGTATGGTTACCGAATTTGCTTTTACTCCTATTTATACTACTGCTGAATATCAAGCTTTGCCTTATATGGTTGAAAAAGTTGCTAATATAAATGCTTTACGAGCTAAGAAAAGCATTCAACTAGTCGCTAAAGGTGAAGTTGCATTAGATCCTTATACTTTTAATTATTTGCTTTTATGCAATAAAATTTGCGGATCTTCTCATTACAACATGCAAATGAAAGTTGTTGTTGATACTCCAGAAGAATATAAAAAATGGTTGAGTGATAAAGCTACATTAGTTAGTGAGGTTAAAGCTTCAAAAAATAAACCAGCAGCTCAAGATGCTTCCTTAGCAAAAGATACAACTGTAGCTAAAGACACTACAACTGTTGTGAAAATTGCAATGAAATAATTATTAAGAAATTTTAAAGTATAAAAATATGTCAGCAGAAGGTCACGATCACGGACACGATCACGAACACGAACACCACCATAAGGACACATTCATTACTAAGTACATTTTTAGTATTGATCATAAAATGATTGCCAAACAATACTTATTAACAGGTATTATAATGGGAATTATTGGTGTTGGTATGTCTATGCTTTTTAGAATGCAATTAGCTTGGCCAGAAGAATCATTTAAGATTTTTAATATTTTACTTGGAGACAAATGGGCTCCAAACGGTGTAATGACTAATGATATTTACTTGTCTTTAGTTACTATACATGGTACTATTATGGTGTTTTTTGTACTTACCGCCGGTTTAAGTGGAACATTTAGTAACTTGTTAATTCCGCTGCAAATTGGTGCAAGAGATATGGCATCAGGTTTTATGAATATGATATCCTATTGGTTGTTCTTTTTGTCTAGTGTGATAATGGTTTGTTCATTATTTATTGAATCAGGACCTGCTAACGCTGGTTGGACAATTTATCCACCTTTAAGTGCTCTTCCTCAAGCAATATCTGGTTCAGGATTAGGTATGACATTGTGGTTGGTATCAATGGCAATCTTTATTGCATCTTCATTAATGGGATCTTTGAATTATGTTGTTACAGTAATTAACCTTAGAACAAAAGGGATGTCTATGACTAGATTACCTCTTACTATTTGGGCTTTCTTTGTAACTGCTATAATTGGTATTGTTTCTTTTCCAGTTTTATTATCTGCAGCTTTGTTGTTAATATTTGACAGAAGTTTTGGAACTTCTTTTTTCTTGTCTGATATTTATATTGCTGGTGAAGTTTTACATTACCAAGGTGGTTCTCCTGTTCTTTTTGAACACTTATTTTGGTTCCTAGGTCATCCTGAAGTTTATATTGTAATTTTACCTGCTTTAGGGATTACTTCTGAAATTATTGCTACAAATTCTCGTAAACCAATTTTTGGTTATAGAGCTATGATTATGTCAATTATTGCTATTGCATTTTTGTCAACTATAGTTTGGGGGCATCATATGTTTATCTCAGGAATGAATCCATTTTTAGGATCGGTATTTACTTTTACAACATTATTGATTGCAATTCCATCAGCTGTAAAAGCATTCAATTATATTACTACACTTTGGAAAGGAAATCTACAAATGAATCCTGCAATGTTATTCTCAATAGGTTTGGTTTCTACTTTTATTACTGGTGGATTAACTGGAATTATTTTAGGAGATAGTACTTTAGATATTAATGTTCATGATACTTATTTTGTAGTTGCTCACTTTCACTTGGTAATGGGTATATCTGCACTTTATGGAATGTTTGCTGGTGTTTATCACTGGTTTCCAAGAATGTTTGGAAGAATGTTGAACAAAAATTTAGGATATGTTCACTTTTGGGTTACTGCTGTTTGTGCTTATGGAGTATTTTTTCCAATGCACTTTATCGGTTTAGCGGGATTACCAAGACGTTATTATACAAATACAAATTTTCCTTTATTTGATGACTTACAAAATGTAAATGTTTTAATCACAACTTTTGCATTAATTGGTGGTGCATTTCAATTGGTATTTTTGTATAATTTTTTTACTAGTATTTTCTACGGTAAAAAAGCAGTTCAAAATCCATGGAAATCGAATACTTTGGAATGGACTGCACCTGTAGAACATATTCATGGTAACTGGCCTGGCGCAATTCCAGAAGTTCACCGTTGGCCTTATGATTATAGTAAACCGGGTCATGATGTGGATTTTGTTCCTCAAAATGTTCCAATGAAAGTTGGTGAAGAAGTTTTACATCACTAATATTTTAAATTTATTTTAAATGCCTTTCAATCTTGAGAGGCATTTTTTTATATTTTAATGTTACTTTTTTTATCTTTATCGAATGAATGAAAATCTAGATCCTACCAATACTAATTTTAGTTCTGAAGAACTGGACATCGAAAAAAGATTAAGGCCTTTGTCTTTTGATGATTTTGCAGGGCAAGATCAAGTTTTAGAAAATCTGAAGGTTTTTGTAGCAGCTGCCAATCAGCGTAACGAAGCTTTAGATCACACTCTTTTTCATGGACCTCCTGGTTTAGGAAAAACTACTTTGGCTAATATTTTAGCTAATGAATTACAGGTTGGAATAAAAATTACATCTGGCCCTGTATTAGATAAACCTGGTGATTTAGCTGGTTTATTGACTAATCTGGAAGAACGTGATGTTTTGTTTATTGATGAAATCCATAGATTGAGTCCTATTGTTGAAGAGTATTTGTATTCAGCCATGGAAGATTTTAAAATTGATATTATGATAGAATCTGGTCCAAATGCTAGAACTGTTCAAATCAATCTAAATCCTTTTACATTAATAGGTGCAACAACTCGTTCTGGACTTTTGACAGCTCCTATGCGTGCACGTTTTGGAATTTCATCAAGATTACAATACTATACAACCGAACTTTTAACTACAATTGTAGAACGAAGTGCCATGATTTTTAAAATGCCAATTTCTATGGAAGCTGCCATTGAAATTGCGGGTAGAAGTAGAGGTACTCCTCGTATTGCTAATGCTTTATTACGTAGAGTCCGTGATTTTGCACAAATTAAAGGAAATGGAACTATTGATATTGAGATTGCTAAGTACGCACTCAAGGCATTAAATGTAGATGCTCATGGACTTGATGAAATGGATAATAAAATTTTAAATACCATTATAGACAAGTTCAAAGGTGGGCCGGTTGGTTTATCAACTTTGGCTACAGCTGTCTCTGAAAGTAGTGAAACTATCGAAGAAGTATATGAACCGTTTTTGATTCAGGAAGGTTTCATTATGAGAACACCAAGAGGTCGTGAAGTGACCGAAAAAGCCTATAAGCATTTAGGGAAAATCAAATCGAATATTCAAGGAGGTTTATTCTAGTTATTAGAAGCTATTCCTGCTATCCACTGTATCTTTTCCTGCTTAAAGGAAGCAGGAAAAGGATGCCGTTCCTATCAGGGCTATGTCTTATTTATTGCGAAACCACATTGTTGGTATCAAATGATTGATAATAAAATTAAACATACACAATTCATTAAAACCGAGGCAAAACGTCTAGGGTTTTTATCTTGTGGTATATCAAAAGCAGGTTTTCTTGAGCAGGAAGCCCCTCGTCTTGAAGACTGGTTGAAAAACAATAGAAATGGCCAAATGGCCTATATGGAAAATCATTTTGACAAACGGTTGGATCCAACTCTATTAGTTGATGATGCAAAAAGTGTCGTATCGCTTTTATTAAATTATTATCCTACTGATTTTCAAAATGCCAATTCCTATAAAATTTCAAAATATGCGTACGGTCAAGATTATCATTTTGTCATCAAAGAAAAACTTAAAGAATTACTTTATTCAATTCAGCAAAATATCGGTGAAGTTTCTGGTCGTGCTTTTGTAGACTCTGCCCCAGTTCTCGATAAGGCTTGGGCTGCTAAAAGTGGTTTAGGATGGATCGGTAAAAATAGTAATCTCCTTTCTCAAAAAGTAGGTTCTTTTTATTTTATAGCTGAGCTTATTATTGATTTAGATTTAGAGTATAATCAGGCAACCACTGATCATTGTGGTTCTTGTACCGCTTGTATCGATTCCTGTCCAACTGAGGCCATAGTTTCGCCCTATATTGTAGATGGCAGTAAATGCATTTCTTATTTCACTATCGAACTCAAAGATAGTATTCCAGATGAAATGAAAGGCAAATTTAATGATTGGGCTTTCGGTTGTGACATCTGTCAAGATGTTTGTCCTTGGAATCGTTTTTCGAAGCCACACAATGAACCTTTGTTGAATTCCAATTCTGATTTGCTAGCAATGTCAAAAAAAGATTGGATAGAATTGACTGAGGAAACTTTTAAATTAATATTTAAAAATTCACCACTAAAACGCGCTAATTATCAAGGTGTTAAGAAAAATATATCTTTCCTAGAATAATTAGTTTTTTTTAACAAGTTTTTATCGTTACTTATTGTTTTTATTTATTTTGAAATTCATATAAAAAAATCATTTTTGATTGTATAATTGCGTGTTATTTAGATTTTTACTCTTTATTTTTCGATAAAAATGCTAATTGACGACAATATTTGTAGTTTAACGAAATTTGTTAATAAGTAATTAATAATTATATAATTTTGTATTACCCAATCTATTTGAACTTAATACTGAATTGATTATGAGAAACTTTACTTCGCTTAAGCTTAATTCTTTAGGCTTATCAAAATTATTGTTTTTTCTTCTCTCAACATTTTTGTGTATAGTTGAATGTTTTGGAATGATTATTGTTTCGATAGGAACTTTAATCTGTTTTCGGGTGAGTTTTACTTGCCTGGTTTTTGGTTTTTTTACTGAGGGAGTATTTCTTTCAACTGTTTAAAAATCAATATACGTTTTGTTTGTTTCAAAACTTAAATCAATTGTATTTATGAAGAATTTTACTTTGAAAGGGAATAGTATTATTAAAGGCTCATTACTTATTGTAATGTTTTTACTCTTTACAACTAAAGGATTTTCACAATATTCTACAAAACATTATATAGCAGCGGCTCCATGGGATTATTCTTCTAGAGCGAATGAGTTTATTATTTCATGTCCTTCAGGGACAGCTAGTGTGACCATTACCAAAAGTGATGGAACTGCAATTACAACGATGAGTGTTACTTCAGGTTCACCTGTTGCTTTCAGACCAACAGGCAACCCTGCATCAAAACCTGCAAATGCCATCAATACTATATACAGTGATAGAGGGTTGATTTTTACAAGTACTCTACCTATTGCAGTTTCTGTAAGAAATATTGAAAGTGATGCAGTAAATGGTGGCAGACCTACAGAGATTAAAGGAAATGCCTCATTAGCAAGTTATGGTAATGAAGCAATAGGTTCTTCTTTTAGAGTTGGATATTATAGATCAGATTTTACAGGGCTTTATGCTTATGCACCAACAGGATTTCCAGCTGCAACTGCAGCACCTGTTTATTCAGTTATGGCAATTGATAACAACACTGTGGTATCAATAAATGGGACTGTTTTGGTTACTTTGAATGCAGGCCAGTGTTATCTTTTTCAAACAGCAATCGGATCATTAATTTCTTCTACTAAACCAGTTGTAATGAATTCTGGTCAATGGAGAGATACGCCAACTGGTTGTGGAGATTCAGTTTTGAATGAAATTCCCCCTGTTCGAGTTTTGGGTACAAATTATTTAGTGGTTAGAGGGAGTGGAACAACTCGAGGTACTAGTACTAATTTAAATTTCCCAGAACAAACCGTTTTTATTGCTACTGAAGACAATACAAGAGTTACTGTAAATACTGTTGATACTGCAGGAACCATAACAGCTACAAATAACTACCTTTTGCCAACTGCTGGAAGTTATCAAAGTATTTTTCATGGTATAGATGGTGTAAAATATTCAGCTTCAATTATTTCTGCTGATAAAAAAATCATAGTATATTCTGGTACAGCACAAAGTTGCGAAGTTGATATGGCTTGTGTTGCGCCTATAAGTCCTTGTACGGGTTCCTATAGTGTAGAAACTATTAAATTTTTAAAATATGATAATACTACCAACTTAAAATATTTTGGGTATGTTTTAGTTAATGATGCATCTGCTCCAGTATTTATAAATGGTGTCAATTTGGAGACTTTGACAAGTAATTCAAGATATCAAATAGGCAGTTCTGGTTATTACATTATGAGATTTACAAATACTCAATTAGGTGATCCTACAAACCTTGTTTTTACATCTTCTGTTCGAATGAGTTTGAGTATGGTGCAGTCAGAAGGAGGGTTTTCTATGGCTTCTTACTTGTCTTCGTATAATGATAATGCCACCCAACAGTTTGCCCCTACAATAAACGGTTCTGGGTGTGTTTCGGCCTTAACGGCTGAGCCAGGGTTAGAGCCATACCAATGGTATTTAAATGATGTCTTGATACCAGGCGCCACAAACCAAACTTATGTCCCTACGGAAACAGGATCATATTCGGTTGCAGGAACAAAAGAATGTGGGCTTTCGGTAGCTTCAACCCCTGTAGTAATCAATTGTATTCCAATTGATGCGGTTAATGATGGAAGTGCTTTGAACCCTTTTGCAACAGTAATATCTGGTACGACTTTAGCAACTTCAGTTAAGGCTAATGATTTTATAAATGGTGTATTAGTAACTTCTACAAACACTAGTATAACACCAAAAACCCAAGTTCCTTTAACAATAAATGGAGCAGGAATTATTTCTGTAGCATCAGGTACAGTTAATGGGGTTTATCCAATAGAATATGAGATTTGTTCAACTAGTTTGTCACCAAATATTTGTGATAAAGCTACCGCTTATGTTAAAGTTACTGTTTTTGCAGGTTCAATTGCTGCAGATCAAACAATATGTAGCGGAGGCGATCCAGTTTTATTTTCCAACACAGCCTCTGGAGTAGGAGTAGGAACTATAAGCTATAGATGGGAAAGTTCTATTAGTCCATTCAGTGCTTGGAATATAATTTCAGGTGCTACTTCCGCAACATATGATGTACCTATTGGATTAACAACAACTACAAAATACCGAAGAGTAGCGATTTCTACACTAGGTGATTCAGATCCAACTTCCTCAGTTACCATAACTGTTGATCCATTATCTGTTGGAGGAACAGTTGCTGGAGGAGCGACAGTTTGTACGGGTACTAATAGTACGCTTTTGACTTTATCTGGACATATTGGAACGATAATTAGATGGGAATCTTCATTAGATAATTTTGCTACAGCAGGAACAACTATTGCCTTAACTTCAACAGGTATAACTGTTACAAACTTAAGTGCTACAACTTCATATAGAGCAATATTAAAGAGTGGAACTTGTACGGCTACTTCTTCAATTGCAATTGTTACAGTAAAAGCAAAACCATCAAGTAATTTGAGCGGAACAGCAACCATTTGTAATGGAAGTAGTACGAATTTAAGTATTGCTTTAACTGGCGTACAACCATGGAATTTGACTTATTCTGATGGAACCACCCCAACAAGTGTTACAGGAATTACAACAAGTCCTTATTCTATTTCAGTAAGTCCGACTTCAATAAAAACATATTCTATAACTGCTCTTTCAGACGCCAATTGTTCAGGTACAAGTTTTACAGGAACACCGACCGTAACCGTTAATGCTTTACCAACTACAGCCAATGCCGGAGCCGACCAAATTGGAGCTACGACTTGTGGACTTACGACTGTTACCCTTGGAGGAAACACTCCTACAGTGGGTACTGGAAAATGGACAATTGTAAGTGGAACAGGTGGATCATTTGCTTTGGATACTAATCCAACGACTACTTTTTCTGGCACTGCAGGAACATCTTATACCTTGCGTTGGACGATTTCCAATACACCATGTACAGCATCGAGTGATGATGTGAATGTGATTTTTAATATTTTGCCCATAGCACATGCTGTAACAGGCGGCGGTGCTTATTGTTCAGGAGGTACAGGCGTTGTGGTAGGTCTAGCAAATTCTCAATTAGGAGTAAATTATCAATTACAACTAGGAGGCGTTAATAACGGAGTAGCAGTTGCAGGAACTGGAAGCGCGATTAGTTTTGGAAACAAAACAGCTGCAGGTACTTATACCGTTGTGGCGACTAATGCAACTACAAGTTGTACAGCTAACATGACAGGAAGTGTTGTTGTGACGATCAATCTATTACCTGCTGCCCCAACGGCACCAATTAATGTAGAGGTGTGTGAGACAGGTTCATCACAGACTTTGACGGCAACTGCTACAGTTCCATCAGGTTCAAGTATTGTTTGGTATGATGCCTCAACAGGAGGAAATGTTGTAAGTCCTGCAACTTTAGTAAGTACAACTGCTGCGACAAGAACTTTATATGGAGAAACTTCTAATGGAACGTGTTCAAGTTTAACGCGAACTTCAGTAACCTTGACAATTCTTGCTGCGCCAGCGGCACAATTTGCTACTACGTCAGATATTACTGTAGCTTGTGGAGCAGTAACGACAAGTACTCTTAGTTATACTAATAATTCAACAACATGCCCCATTAGTGGCTCGGTAACTTCAACCCTAAGTGCGATACCATCTTCATGTGGTGGTTCTGTTACTGAAAGTTGGACTTTTACTGACGAACTTGGAAGAATAATTTCAAAATCAAGAACAATTACAGTAAGCCCAGCAGCTTTACCAACGATGACCGCTCTTGCAGACATTACGGTAGCTTGTGGAGCTATACCAGCACCAAGTACAATTTCATTTAGCAATGGATTAACAGGAGGATGTGAAATTAGTGGAACTTCAAATGCTTCTACTTTTACAGCTACACCTAATTCTTGTGGAGGAACCGTTACAGAAACATGGACAGCTACGGATACTTGTGGAAGAGCTTTAGCTTCAGTATCCAGAACAATTACAGTAAGCCCAGCAGCTTTACCAACGATGACCGCTCTTGCAGACATTACGGTAGCTTGTGGAGCTATACCAGCACCAAGTACAATTTCATTTAGCAATGGATTAACAGGAGGATGTGAAATCAGTGGAACTTCAAATGCTTCAACTTTTACAGCTACACCTAATTCTTGTGGAGGAACCGTTACAGAAACATGGACAGCTACGGATACTTGTGGAAGAGCTTTAGCTTCAGTATCCAGAACAATTACAGTAAGCCCAGCAGCTTTACCAACGATGACCGCACTTGCAGACATTACGGTAGCTTGTGGAGCTATACCAGCACCAAGTACAATTTCATTTAGCAATGGATTAACAGGAGGATGTGAAATTAGTGGAACTTCAAATGCTTCAACTTTTACAGCTACACCTAATTCTTGTGGAGGAACCGTTACAGAAACATGGACAGCTACGGATACTTGTGGAAGAGCTTTAGCTTCAGTATCCAGAACAATTACAGTAAGCCCAGCAGCTTTACCAACGATGACCGCACTTGCAGACATTACGGTAGCTTGTGGAGCTATACCAGCACCAAGTACAATTTCATTTAGCAATGGATTAACAGGAGGATGTGAAATCAGTGGAACTTCAAATGCTTCAACTTTTACAGCTACACCTAATTCTTGTGGAGGAACCGTTACAGAAACATGGACAGCTACGGATACTTGTGGAAGAGCTTTAGCTTCAGTATCCAGAACAATTACAGTAAGCCCAGCAGCTTTACCAACGATGACCGCACTTGCAGACATTACGGTAGCTTGTGGAGCTATACCAGCACCAAGTACAATTTCATTTAGCAATGGATTAACAGGAGGATGTGAAATTAGTGGAACTTCAAATGCTTCAACTTTTACAGCTACACCTAATTCTTGTGGAGGAACCGTTACAGAAACATGGACAGCCACGGATACTTGTGGAAGAGCTTTGGCTTCAGTATCCAGAACAATTACAGTAAGCCCAGCAGCTTTACCAACGATGACCGCTCTTGCAGACATTACGGTAGCTTGTGGAGCTATACCAGCACCAAGTACAATTTCATTTAGCAATGGATTAACAGGAGGATGTGAAATTAGTGGAACTTCAAATGCTTCAACTTTTACAGCTACACCTAATTCTTGTGGAGGAACCGTTACAGAAACATGGACAGCTACGGATACTTGTGGAAGAGCTTTAGCTTCAGTATCCAGAACAATTACAGTAAGCCCAGCAGCTTTACCAACGATGACCGCACTTGCAGACATTACGGTAGCTTGTGGAGCTATACCAGCACCAAGTACAATTTCATTTAGCAATGGATTAACAGGAGGATGTGAAATTAGTGGAACTTCAAATGCTTCAACTTTTACAGCTACACCTAATTCTTGTGGAGGAACCGTTACAGAAACATGGACAGCCACGGATACTTGTGGAAGAGCTTTGGCTTCAGTATCCAGAACAATTACAGTAAGCCCAGCAGCTTTACCAACGATGACCGCTCTTGCAGACATTACGGTAGCTTGTGGAGCTATACCAGCACCAAGTACAATTTCATTTAGCAATGGATTAACAGGAGGATGTGAAATTAGTGGAACTTCAAATGCTTCAACTTTTACAGCTACACCTAATTCTTGTGGAGGAACCGTTACAGAAACATGGACAGCTACGGATACTTGTGGAAGAGCTTTAGCTTCAGTATCCAGAATAATTACAGTAAGCCCAGCAGCTTTACCAACGATGACCGCTCTTGCAGACATTACGGTAGCTTGTGGAGCTATACCAGCACCAAGTACAATTTCATTTAGCAATGGATTAACAGGAGGATGTGAAATTAGTGGAACTTCAAATGCTTCTACTTTTACAGCTACACCTAATTCTTGTGGAGGAACCGTTACAGAAACATGGACAGCCACAGATACTTGTGGAAGAGCTTTGGCTTCAGTATCCAGAACAATTACAGTAAGCCCAGCAGCTTTACCAACGATGACCGCTCTTGCAGACATTACGGTAGCTTGTGGAGCTATACCAGCACCAAGTACAATTTCATTTAGCAATGGATTAACAGGAGGATGTGAAATTAGTGGAACTTCAAATGCTTCAACTTTTACAGCTACACCTAATTCTTGTGGAGGAACCGTTACAGAAACATGGACAGCCACGGATACTTGTGGAAGAGCTTTGGCTTCAGTATCCAGAACAATTACAGTAAGCCCAGCAGCTTTACCAACGATGACCGCTCTTGCAGACATTACGGTAGCTTGTGGAGCTATACCAGCACCAAGTACAATTTCATTTAGCAATGGATTAACAGGAGGATGTGAAATTAGTGGAACTTCAAATGCTTCAACTTTTACAGCTACACCTAATTCTTGTGGAGGAACCGTTACAGAAACATGGACAGCTACGGATACTTGTGGAAGAGCTTTAGCTTCAGTATCCAGAACAATTACAGTAAGCCCAGCAGCTTTACCAACGATGACCGCTCTTGCAGACATTACGGTAGCTTGTGGAGCTATACCAGCACCAAGTACAATTTCATTTAGCAATGGATTAACAGGAGGATGTGAAATCAGTGGAACTTCAAATGCTTCAACTTTTACAGCTACACCTAATTCTTGTGGAGGAACCGTTACAGAAACATGGACAGCTACGGATACTTGTGGAAGAGCTTTAGCTTCAGTATCCAGAACAATTACAGTAAGCCCAGCAGCTTTACCAACGATGACCGCACTTGCAGACATTACGGTAGCTTGTGGAGCTATACCAGCACCAAGTACAATTTCATTTAGCAATGGATTAACAGGAGGATGTGAAATTAGTGGAACTTCAAATGCTTCAACTTTTACAGCTACACCTAATTCTTGTGGAGGAACCGTTACAGAAACATGGACAGCCACGGATACTTGTGGAAGAGCTTTGGCTTCAGTATCCAGAACAATTACAGTAAGCCCAGCAGCTTTACCAACGATGACCGCACTTGCAGACATTACGGTAGCTTGTGGAGCTATACCAGCACCAAGTACAATTTCATTTAGCAATGGATTAACAGGAGGATGTGAAATTAGTGGAACTTCAAATGCTTCAACTTTTACAGCTACACCTAATTCTTGTGGAGGAACCGTTACAGAAACATGGACAGCTACGGATACTTGTGGAAGAGCTTTAGCTTCAGTATCCAGAATAATTACAGTAAGCCCAGCAGCTTTACCAACGATGACCGCTCTTGCAGACATTACGGTAGCTTGTGGAGCTATACCAGCACCAAGTACAATTTCATTTAGCAATGGATTAACAGGAGGATGTGAAATTAGTGGAACTTCAAATGCTTCTACTTTTACAGCTACACCTAATTCTTGTGGAGGAACCGTTACAGAAACATGGACAGCCACAGATACTTGTGGAAGAGCTTTGGCTTCAGTATCCAGAATAATTACAGTAAGCCCAGCAGCTTTACCAACGATGACCGCTCTTGCAGATATTACTGTAGCTTGTGGAGCTATACCAGCACCAAGTACAATTTCATTTAGCAATGGATTAACAGGAGGATGTGAAATTAGTGGAACTTCAAATGCTTCTACTTTTACAACTACACCTAATTCTTGTGGAGGAACCGTTACAGAAACATGGACAGCCACGGATACTTGTGGAAGAGCTTTAGCTTCAGTATCCAGAATAATTACAGTAAGCCCAGCAGCTTTACCAACGATGACCGCTCTTGCAGACATTACGGTAGCTTGTGGAGCTATACCAGCACCAAGTACAATTTCATTTAGCAATGGATTAACAGGAGGATGTGAAATTAGTGGAACTTCAAATGCTTCTACTTTTACAGCTACACCTAATTCTTGTGGAGGAACCGTTACAGAAACATGGACAGCCACAGATAATTGTGGAAGAGCTTTGTCTTCAGTATCCAGAACAATTACAGTAAGCCCAGCAGCTTTACCAACGATGACCGCTCTTGCAGACATTACGGTAGCTTGTGGAGCTATACCAGCACCAAGTACAATTTCATTTAGCAATGGATTAACAGGAGGATGTGAAATTAGTGGAACTTCAAATGCTTCTACTTTTACAACTACACCTAATTCTTGTGGAGGAACCGTTACAGAAACATGGACAGCCACGGATACTTGTGGAAGAGCTTTAGCTTCAGTATCCAGAATAATTACAGTAAGCCCAGCAGCTTTACCAACGATGACCGCTCTTGCAGATATTACTGTAGCTTGTGGAGCTATACCAGCACCAAGTACAATTTCATTTAGCAATGGATTAACAGGAGGATGTGAAATTAGTGGAACTTCAAATGCTTCTACTTTTACAGCTACACCTAATTCTTGTGGAGGAACCGTTACAGAAACATGGACAGCCACAGATAATTGTGGAAGAGCTTTGTCTTCAGTATCCAGAACAATTACAGTAAGCCCAGCAGCTTTACCAACGATGACCGCTCTTGCAGACATTACGGTAGCTTGTGGAGCTATACCAGCACCAAGTACAATTTCATTTAGCAATGGATTAACAGGAGGATGTGAAATTAGTGGAACTTCAAATGCTTCTACTTTTACAGCTACACCTAATTCTTGTGGAGGAACCGTTACAGAAACATGGACAGCCACAGATACTTGTGGAAGAGCTTTAGCTTCAGTATCCAGAACAATTACTATTCAAGACACAACGGTACCAATTTGGACTACAGCACCAAATACTTTAAATATCATGTTACAATGTAATGATGTAAATGGTTTGACTGCAGCACAATCACAAGCGCCAACTGCTACGGATAATTGTGGAGGAACAGTAGTGTATACCAAAACTAGTGGTTCGTTTACCGCAGGTTCATGTGTAAATAGTGGAACATATACTAATACTTGGATTGCAAAAGATGTTTGTAATAATTTGTCTGCTACTTTTACTCAAGTCATCACGGTTCAAGACACCACGGCACCAACATTTGTAGAAACTCTTCCAACGGATGTAACGGTAGAATGTTCAGCGGTACCAACAGCTCCAATATTAACGGCAACGGATAATTGTGGAACGGCAACAGTAACCTACACTGAAACAACCACAGCTGGAACTTGTGCAGGAAGTTATAGCTTAACAAGAACATGGATAGCTAAGGATCTTTGTGGACTTACTACGACTCACGTTCAAACCATCACGGTTCAAGACACCAAGGCGCCTGTGATTATTTCTTGTGCAACTAATCAAACAGTAGCTTCAGATTCTAATTGCCAAGCATTAGTTCCTGACTTTACAAAAAGTATAGTTGCAACCGATAATTGTACAGCTGGGGATTCTTTGATTGTTACACAATTACCTGCCGTTGGATCTATAGCTATGTCAGGTAATACAACTATTATTATAACTATTGAAGACTCTTGTGGCAACAAAACAACATGTGAAGCTAATTTACTTGTAACTAATTTTATTGTTGCTAATGACGATATTGGATCACCAGTAAATGGATACACTGGTGGAATTTCATTTACTAATGTGTTATCAAATGATTTGTTAAAATGTAACACAATAAAGGCTTCAGATGTACAAATAAGTTTTGTTAATGCAACAAATCCTGGAATCACGTTTGCTAACAACAATGTTGTTGTTGCAGCGGGTACTCCTGCTGGAAATTATACTTTGACATATCAAATTTGTGAAATTGCAAACTTAGCGAATTGTGATTCAGCTATTGTGACGATTTTTGTAAGCACACCGATCATCGATGCGATAACTGAAACTACAATACCGATCAACGGCTTGCCAGGAGGTACAACAGCTTCTTTAGTAGGCAATGACAACCTAAACGGATATCCTGTAGTGATAGGGACTAACCCCGGGCAAGTTACCTTGAGAGAAGTAAACGTACCCACAGGCTTAATCTTAAATCTGGATGGTACGGTAACAGTAGCTCCTAGCACCCCAGCAGGAAACTATAATGTAACCTATACCATCTGTGAAGTGACAAATCCAACAAATTGCGATACGGTAACTTCAATAGTAGTCGTAGGTGCTGCAGTTATTCAAGCGCAAAATGATGATATAGTTGTTGACAATACTTTAAATGTTGTTGTTTTAAAACCATTTAATGAAGATCATGGTAATGGAGAAGATACATTAGATGGAATAAAAATAACTTTTGATAAAGTAAAAGTTACCGTAACGGATGTAATTTTACCTTCTGGTCAAAACTTCCCTGTTCCTAAAGTTGATTTGAATTCAAATGAAATAGTTATCCCACCTAGTGTTCCAGCTGGTATTTATACTATATTCTATACTATTTGTGAAAAAATAAATCCGTCAAATTGTTCTTCTGCTGTAATTAATATTACTGTTAAAAATCCAATTGTTATAGCAGAAGATGATTTGTTAGCTCCAATAGTTAGTAAAGTAGGTGCTACAAATGCAGGAAATGTATTGGATGCAAATCCTGCAAATCCAGATACAATAAATGGGAAATCATTAAATAGTAATTTAGTTATAATTTCAGTAGTTACACCTGCAATTCCAATTGGAGCTGGTTCACTAGTGCCAATATTGGATACAGCAACCGGGTTTATTAATGTTCCATCTAATACACCTGCAGGAAATTATTCAATTATATATTCAATTTGTGATATAGTGAACCCAACTATTTGTGATCAAGCTACAGTTATAATTAAAGTTATAGATGTTGATGCAGTGAACGACTCATTATTGCCTATAATTGGAGCATTTGGAGGTATTACAGAAAGTGTGTTAATGAACGATAATATGAATGGAGTTGTGTTTACTCCCGCTACTTTCAATACTGTTGCTGTAACTCAAGTTGGAGCTTATCCATCAGGGATTACTCTGAATGCAGATGGCACTCTAACAGTTGCGGCAGGAACCGCAATAGGAAATTATACCTTACAATATCAAATTTGTTCAACAACATTGCCTTCAATTTGTGACATTGCAAATATTAACTTGACAGTAAATGATGTTCCTTCACCTGCCCCACCGGTTATATTTGCAGCTGATGATTTATCGGGATCTTTGTTGAGTAGCAATTCAGTTCAAGAGGTATTAAATGTATTGGATAATGATGCTGTAGATTTGGCCAAAGCTACTTTGAGCAATGTACTAATATCGACAGTCACAGCTGATCCAACGGGCTTTATGACATTAAAATCAGATGGGACAGTTGAAATGGCAGCCTTTACACCGTCTGGGACATATACAATGACATATTCCATTTGTGATAAATTAAACCTAAATAATTGTGATACGGCTATAGTTACAGTAACAGTTGGTTGTGGTTTATCAACAGCTATATCGGGTTTAATTAAAAATGAGCTTACTAATACCCCCTTAGGAAATGTTCCGGTGACTTTAAAACCAATAAATACTACTACCGGTCCAATTTTGTTGAGTATTACCAAAGCAGATGGCAGCTATTCATTTATGGGAATGGTAGCGGGGGATTATGTAATCCAAGTTCAAGACGCGAATTTGAATACGGCTCAAGAGTTGTATAATACAACACCAAGTTTCTTGATATTAAAAGTAGAAGATTGTAAGTATCAAAAGATTGATTTTGGATATAATAAAACTGATTTATTAGTTTTAGGTGATTTTGTATGGTACGATTTAAACAACAATGGACTTCAAGATGAGTGGTACGATGCCAATAATGATGGTCTTGTGACTAAAAACATACCAGATTCTAATGGCGTAATTGATTTCAGTAAATGGGAATGGATTGATTTTAATGGAGACGGAAGTTATAAAGGAATTGCAAATGCGGGAGAATTGAACGCAGCCGGATTTGGAAATGGAACCACAAATGTTCCTAATATATTTGTAACGGGTCCTAATGGATTCTCCAGAAGCGTAACGATGGGAGTTGAAGGCTATTGGAGAACAAGAGCGCCACAAGGAGCTTATGGAGAATATAAAATTGAGTTTATAAAAGAAGCTAATTTCGAACAAGCTTCTGAGGCGATGTCAGCTTCTGGATTGGTTAAAGTATTGCCAAGCGGAACACTAAAACAAGCGCGTACAGAAAAATCAAAAAGTTATGTTGACTGTGGTTTAACCACCAATACTATTTTGTACGCTCAGTTTACAGAATCAGTAAAAGTTAATTTGAATTTAGATTTTGGAATCAGTTGTAAAACCTATGCCGATATTCTAGCGGTCAATGACGATGCAGGAACAGTAGATGGAACTCAAGCATTAACAGGAGTTCTCAATGTATTGTCAAATGACACAATCAATGGATTGCCGGCTAAGGCTTCAGATGTAAGTATCACATTGACACCAAGTCCAAATTTCACAATAGGAACAGATGGGCTGTTGAATGTGTTGGGCAATACACCAGGGGGTAGCTATAGCTTAAATTACAGCATTTGTGAGAAAGCCAATCCTAGCAATTGCAGTCAAGCCACGATCACTATTGTAGTAGAAAGGCCTAGTATTGCTTTAGTGAAAACGGCGAAATTCAGGGATGAGAACAATGATGGATATGCACAGCCAGGGGAAACCATTACCTACAGTTTTGAAATAACCAATACAGGTAATACACCATTGAGTAATGTAACTATTAGTGATCCATTACCAGGAGTTATCATGTCAGGATCTCCATTAACATTGGCCATAGGAGAAGTCAGTACGACACATTTCTCGGGCTTGTATTTTATTAAGCAATCAGATATTAATTTAGGAAGTATTTCAAATCAAGCTACTGTTTATGGTACCGCACCAAGCGGAAAAGTAGTAGAAGATAAATCGGACGAGTTGAATTTGGTGGATGATAATCCAACGGTACTGAGTGTTTCGGGCTGTGCAATAGAAGTCTTCAATGCGGTATCACCCGATGGTTCGGCAGGGATCAATGACAAGTTTTATGTAAAAGGCTTAGAATGTTATCCGGAGAATTCGATAGAGATCTTCAACCGTTGGGGTGTTTTAGTATTCGAACGCGAGCATTACAATAATGAAGATAGGGCTTTTAAAGGAGTTTCCGAAGGTCGAGTAACCATAGAGAAATCATCAGAATTACCCGTAGGAACCTATTTTTATATACTGAAATACAGAGACAGTGCCAATAATGCATTTGAGAAATCAGGATATTTGTATTTGAACAGAAAATAGTTGGATAAGTCCCTAAGCTTAAAAAAAACACACACATGAAAACGAAAATAATAGGGTTGGTATTAATGCTTTTATCCTTTGTAGGCTTTGCCCAACAAGATGCACAATACACCCAATACATGTACAATACAATAGTCGTGAATCCAGGTTATGCAGGATCTCGACAAGCCATGAGTATTTTTGCATTACACCGCAATCAATGGGTAGGAATAGATGGCGCACCGGTGACGAACACCTTTTCGATCAATACACCAATAAATGATAGTAAAGTAGGCTTGGGATTGTCATTTGTAAACGATCAAATAGGGCCATCGGATGAGAACAATATAGCCGTTGATTTCTCATACACTATCCCTGTAAATTATAAATATAAAATGTCATTTGGAATAAAAGGTAGCGCGAATTTATTAAACGTTGATTTTACAAAACTGAAACAAAATCCAGGCGATGCTATTTTTGAAGAGAATATCGACAATAAATTTTCGCCCAATATTGGAGTTGGATTTTACTTGCATTCGGATAATGGTTATTTAGGATTGTCAGCGCCCAATTTAATCGAAACGGTACATTTTGATGGGACGGCCACCTCGAGTTCAAGCAGCCATATTGCCACCGAGAAAATCAATTATTACCTGATAGCAGGATACGTATTTGATTTAAATCCAAGTCTAAAATTCAAACCCTCGTTGCAAAGCAAATACGTACAAGGAGCACCACTTCAGGTGGACGTGAGCGCCAATTTCATGATGAACGAAAAATTCGTAGCGGGATTAGCCTACAGATGGAGTGCTGCGATGAGCGCCATGGTCGGCTTCCAAGCCAGTGATTCATGGTTTATAGGATACAGTTATGATTTTGACACAACAGAATTGGCACAATACAATTCGGGTTCCCACGAAATCTTTTTGCGATACGAATTGTTTAACAAGTTTGACAAAATTATCTCCCCAAGATTCTTTTAAAACCACACCTATGAAAATTAAAACTACACTATATAGCCTTTTTATATTGCTTTTGTTGACCTCAGGGTACGCCCAAAAAAAAACAGTTGCCAAAGCGGATGTCAATTACGATCGTTATGCTTATGTCGATGCCATAGTCAATTATGAGAAAGTGGCAGCCAAAGGATACCAAGACGAAAAGATGTTTCAAAAGTTAGGGAATGCCTATTATTTTAAAGCCGAATTGCCACAAGCATCAAAATGGTATGAGCAACTATTTACATTGTATCCCAATCAAGAGGCCGAATATTATTACCGCTACTCACAGACCTTAAAATCAACAGGAGATTACAAAAAGTCGGATCAAATGTTGGAACAGTTTAATTTAAAAAGTGGTAACGATAAAAGAGGGATATTATTCAAAGAGAATAAAAATTATCTAGAGGAAATCAAGGCCAATTCGGGACGTTTTCAAGTAGTGGATGCAGGAGTTAATTCGGCATTTTCAGATTATGGGAGTTCCTTTTTAGGCGATAAATTAGTATTTGCTTCCGCAAGAGATACTGGAGGTGTTTCCAAGAAAGTATTCAAATGGACCAACAAATCCTTTACCAATTTGTATGCATCAGAGATGAAACCCGATGGTGAGATGGGAATTCCGGAACGATTTGTACGTACTATCAATTCGAAGTTCAATGAATCAACTCCGATATTTACCCAAGACGGCAAAACCATGTATTTTACACGAAACAACTACCTAGAAGGCAAAAGAGGAAGAGATTCGAGTAAAAACACTTTATTAAAACTCTACAAAGCCACATTGGATGCAGAAGGCGAGTGGAGCAATGTAACAGAATTGCCATTTAACAGCAATGAATACAGCGTGGCTCACCCAGCATTAAGCCAAGACGAAAAAACCCTGTATTTTGCCTCGGATATGCCTGGGACATTAGGGCAGTCGGATTTGTTTAGGGTTAAAATCAATCAAGATGGTACATATGGAACTCCAGAGAATCTAGGGCCGGAAATCAATACCGAAGGCCGAGAAACCTTTCCGTTTGTATCGGAAGAAAATGAATTGTTTTTTGCCAGCGATGGCCGCCCAGGTTTAGGAGGATTGGATATTTTTGTGGCCAGAAAAGAGGTAGATGATAGTTTTTATGGCATTCAAAACGTTGGGGAGCCAATAAATAGTAATCAAGATGATTTTGCGTTTTTAATCAATAAAAAGCGCAATGGATTTTTCACATCCAATAGAGAAGGCGGAAAAGGATACGATGATATTTACCGATTTGTGGAGTACAAAAAATTGATTTGTGATCAAATGCTTTCGGGCTTGATAACAGATCAAGAAACCAAAGAAATAGTGTCGAATGCAAAGATGAGTTTATTTGATTCCAATTTCAAACCGTTGCAAGTTACCCAAACCGATGCTCAAGGCAGGTATAGTTTTGCAGTAGATTGCAGTAAAACGTATTATGTAAGAGCCGAGAAAGAGGACTATCAAACCAAAGAAGGATCAGTTAGATCCAAAAGTTTCAGCGGAAGCAAAGACTACTCGATGGAGTTGGAGCGAAGAATCAAGCCAATAACAGTAGGGACAGATTTGGCCAAAACCTTAGACATTCCGATGATCTATTTTGATTTGGACAAGTCATACATTCGTAAGGATGCCAGTTACGAGTTGGCCAAAGTATTGACCGTTATGCAGCAATACCCAGCGATGAAAATCGAAGTGCGTTCGCATACCGATAGCCGCCAAACCGCTGCTTACAACGAGAAATTATCCGATAGAAGAGCCAAAGCTACAGTGACTTGGTTGGTTAAAAACGGCATTAATTCAGCACGATTAACCGGGAAAGGATATGGAGAATCTCAATTGGTCAATCCATGTGCCGATGGTGTAAAATGTTCCGAAGAAGAACACCAAGCCAACAGACGAAGCGAATTTATAATTGTTTCGATGCAGTAAATGTAATCGTATTTAAAACCCAAACCCTTCTTTCTAAATATTTATGATTGAAGGGTTTTTTTTGTGGTTTTATTGTCGTATGGTAGATTCTCTTATTATAATATTAGTTTCCAGTTCAATAGTCCTTGGTGTAAATATATTTTCATCTCTATGAGCATTCATTTCCTCTAATAATAAATCGAAAGCGGTTATTCCCATTTTATGACTTGGTTGGTCAACCGAACTCAGTTTAGGAGAAATAACCTTTGACATAAACCAATTGCTAAATCCAATTACTGCAATTTGCTCAGGTATTTTAATTTGATTTTCATTGCAAAATGATAGTACGCCAACTGCCGCTAAATCAGTCATTACAAAAATGCCATCTGCATCAGGATGTTCTTTAATTATTTGTGCGGTAAAATCATAACCTTCTTCAAATGTTACTTTTTCACAGGTATAAACCAATGAAGAATCAAAAGGAATATGGTTTTTTTCTAATGCTTTTTTGTATCCAATAAAGCGATCAATTGAATTTTGTGGGTTTAACGGTCCTCTTATATATGCTATTTTTTTGCATCCAATATCAATTAAATGTTGTACTGCATTGAATGCCGCTTTTTGATCATTAATTATGACTTTAGAACAAGGAGCAAGTTTTGAAATTTTATCAAACATCACCAAAGGTATTTTTCTGTTTATTATATGTTGAATATGTTCGTCATAATTACTCTCATTAGATAGAGAGATCAAAATACCATCAACTCTTTTGTTAATTAATAAATCAACTTGTTTTTTCTCTAATTCAATCGATTCATTAGATTGAAGGATGATGACCAAGTATCCGTTTTTTTCAGCTTCATCTATAATTGAATTTATCACATTTGAAAAAAAATGATGCATTACTTCAGGGATAATTAATCCAATTGTTTTAGACTCTTTTGTGCGTAAGTTTACAGCAAAACTATTTGGTGTATAATGCAAGTTTTGAGCAAGTTCAATTACTGCTTTTTTTGTTTTGGCACTAACATCAGGATAGTCTTTTAAGGCTTTAGAAACTGTAGTAATTGAGATTCCTAATGTGGTTGCTATTTCTTTGAGAGTGATATCTTTCATATTTCAAATCTAGTTTAAAATAAGTTTAAAATATAAATTTAGAATTAATTATTTGTTTAAAATAAAGATAAAATTATTTAAAAGTTTCTCTTTAAAATACAAGTTTCTATTTGAGTTGTTTTAAATAATAATTGGTGTATTAGGTGTGATTTTTTGTTTTATATCGAATAGAAGAGAAATAAAAACTCAGCCAATTTCAAGAGAAGCATAATCTTTTGTTTAAAGTTCTGATGAAAGTGATTTTTGCAAATGAATTTAAATGTCCTTATTTTGAAAATTTGTATAATTATAGCTGTATTTAATTATTGGATTTTATCCTATACTGATGTGATTTTCATATTGAATGTTCTATTAATGAAAAAATGTTTTTCTAATAAACAAAATACATTGACAACTTAAATGTATTAATTTTTAATTTCGAACATAAATGGGTAATGTGGACGAAAATAATATTTTGGTCATTAATTGTTTTTTGGCTGCTATAATTTTTATTGATTTTTGAATTTTGTATGTGATTTTTATCTAAATTTAACGTTCTAAAAATTAACCGTTATGACTGTAAATCAAATATTAAGTACAAAAGGCAAAGAAGTTTTTTCCATTGTTTCGACTATTACTGTTTTTGAAGCATTGAGAGTTATGGGTGAAAAAAATATAGGAGCCATTCTTGTAATAGAAGAAGGAGTATTGAAAGGTATTCTATCAGAAAGAGATTATGCTAGAAAAATTGTTTTAAAAGATAAGTCTTCAAAAAAAACACCAGTGAGTGAGATTATGGAAAGCGACGTTTTGACTGTAAAACCTTCAGATAATCTTGATTTTTGTATGAGTTTAATGAGTCAAAAGCGAATTAGACATTTGCCTGTAATAGAAAATGAAAAGGTAATTGGTATAGTTTCTATTGGTGATGTTGTAAAAGCAATTATTGAAGTTCAAAAAGAAACTATAAAACATTTGGATTCTTATATTTCACAATAACAGTTGTTTGTGAATACTATTTAATAGCTGCATTTTGTGTGGCTATTTTTTTTGGTTATAAATTATCCTTAATTTAAATAAAAAAATAAGTTAAAAGTGGCTGTTTATTTGAAGTCAGTTATCTTTGTTATAAAAAAACCAGAAAAAGAACCAAATAAAAATGGATAAAAATAGTAAAAGAAGCGAAGCGTTATTGTACCACGCAAAACCTACTCCAGGTAAAATTCAAGTAGTGCCAACCAAAAAATATGCAACCCAAAGAGATTTGTCTTTGGCTTATTCTCCAGGAGTTGCAGAACCGTGTTTAGAAATTGCAAAAGATATAAATAATGTTTATAAATATACTGCAAAGGGAAATTTAGTAGCAGTAATTACAAATGGAACTGCCGTTTTGGGGCTTGGAGATATTGGGCCAGAAGCTTCAAAACCAGTTATGGAAGGAAAAGGTTTATTGTTTAAAATATTTTCAGATATTGATGTGTTCGATATAGAGATTGGAACAAAAGATATTGAAGAGTTTATTCAAACAGTAAAAAATATTGCACCTACTTTTGGTGGAATTAATTTAGAAGACATAAAAGCACCAGAGTCATTTGAGATTGAACGCAGATTGGTCGAGGAGCTTAATATTCCTGTAATGCATGATGATCAACATGGAACAGCAATTATTTCTTCGGCTGCATTAATCAATGCTTTAGAATTAGCGAATAAAAAAGCCGAAGACGTAAAAATGGTGGTTTCTGGAGCAGGATCAGCTGCAATTGCTTGTGCTGATTTATATGTTTTGTTAGGCGTTAAAAGAGAAAATATTTTAATGTTTAATAGTAAAGGGCTTCTAACAAAAGATAATCCTGCTTTGTCTGTATTGCAATTGAAATATGCTAAAGATGGCGCATCTGTAAGTTTAGAAGAGTCGTTGAAAGGAGCTGATATTTTCTTGGGTTTGTCAACTGCAAATGTAATGACTCCACAAATGTTGTTGGGTATGGCTGAAAATCCAATTGTTTTTGCAATGGCAAATCCTGATCCAGAAATTGCATATAATTTAGCCATTTCCACAAGAAAAGATGTTATAATGGCAACAGGTCGTTCTGATCATCCTAATCAAGTGAATAATGTACTTGGATTTCCTTATATTTTTAGAGGGGCACTTGATGTTCGAGCTACAAAGATAAACGAAGAGATGAAAATGGCTGCTGTTAAAGCACTAGCTGCATTAGCAAAAGAAAGCGTGCCTGAACAGGTTAATGTTGCTTATGGAGCCACCAAATTAGTGTTTGGTAGAGAATATATTATTCCAAAACCGTTTGATCCAAGATTAATTTCTGTTGTAGCTCCAGCTGTTGCAAAAGCCGCCATGGATTCTGGGGTTGCTTTGAATCCTATAACTGATTGGGAAAAGTATAAAGAAGAATTGTTGGATCGTTTGGGTAACGATAACAAAATGATTCGTATGATTACCAATCGCGCTAAAACAGATCCTAAAAGAGTAGTTTTTGCAGAAGCAGAACAACTGGATGTTTTAAAAGCAGCTCAAATTGTTTATGAAGAGGGGATAGGTTTTCCAATTTTATTAGGAAATAAAGAAATTATTTTAGAGCTGAAAGCTGAACTTGGCTTTGATGCCGATTTGCCTATAATTGATCCTAAGCTAGCCCAGGAAGATGAAAGAAGAACGCGTTATGCAACTAAGTTTTGGGAGACAAGACAACGCAATGGGGTGTCGCTTTATGATGCTGAAAAGTTCATGAGAGAGCGAAATTATTTTGCTGCAATGATGGTGAATTTAGGTGATGCTGATGCGTTGGTATCTGGGCATTCTAGAAGCTATCCTTCTGTAGTAAAACCAATGTTGCAAGTTATTGGTAAAGCACCCAATGTTTCTTTGGTAGCTACCACTAATTTAATGATGACCAATCGTGGCCCTATGTTCTTATCTGATACTGCAATAAACGTTAATCCTTCGGCTGAAGACTTAGCAAGAATTGCATTAATGACTGCTAATACAGCACGAATATTTGGAGTTGAGCCAGTAATTGCGATGGTGTCCTATTCTAATTTTGGTTCATCTGTAAATAAAACGGCTTCTAAAGTGAAAGAAGCAGTAGCTTATTTGCATGAAAATCATCCTGATATTATTGTCGATGGTGAAATTCAAGCAGATTTTGCTTTAAATCCAGAAATGCTTACCGAAAAATTTCCTTTTTCAAAATTAGCCGGTAAAAAAGTAAATACTTTGATTTTTCCAAACTTAGAATCTGCTAATATTACCTATAAGTTGATGAAAGAGTTAAACAAAATTGCTTCAATTGGGCCTATAATGATGGGAATGAATAATCCTGTGCACGTATTCCAATTGGGTGCAAGTGTTGAGGAAATGGTTAATATGGCTGCAATTGCTGTAATCGATGCTCAGGAAAAAAACTTGAGAATGAAGTAATAATATTAAGAATTGCACTAAAATAAGATTTGAGATTTTAAGATTAAATTGTATACTATTGGTTTTTACTTATAACGTGAATTCTTAAGACCTTACAATTTGTCTTTTAATCTCAAATTTTATTATATTTGGACAGATAAAATATTTATGATAGCACATTTACAAGGAAAATTAGTAGAAAAAACACCTACCGATGTAGTAATAGACTGTAATGGAGTTGGGTATCATGTGAATATTTCTTTGCATACCTATTCATTACTTCCTAATACAGATTTTATAAAATTATTTACGCATCTTCAAATTAAAGAAGATGCGCATACTTTATTTGGTTTTGTAGAAAAATCAGAAAGAGAGATATTTAAAATGCTGTTGTCTGTTTCTGGAATTGGAGCTAGCATAGCCCGTACGATGCTTTCTTCATTGGAACCAAAACAAATTATTAATGCCATTGCCTCTGGAGATGTAGTTACTATTCAAAAAATTAAGGGAATCGGTAGTAAAACAGCACAACGGGTTATTCTTGATTTGAAAGAAAAAGTGTTAAAATTATATGATTTGGATGAAGTTTCCATGCTTCAAAGCAATACAAATAAAGATGAGGCGTTATCTGCTCTAGAAGTCCTAGGCTTTGTTCGAAAAACATCAGAAAAGGTAATTGAAAAAATCGTCAAAGAAGACCCAGAGGCTACAGTGGAAACTATAATAAAGAGAGCTTTAAAAAATTTATAAAAGGTGACTAGTAGCCGAATTGATATGCATAAAATTTATATTTTTTTGCTGGTATTTTTTTGTGGTATTTTATCACAGGCTCAAGCGCAAGAAGTAGTTCAGGATACTGTTAAAAAAGGCTATGATGTTGGTGAACTTCAATTAGCAAATCCACAAAGTATATTATCAGCCTATACTTACGATCCTGTTACGGATACTTATGTTTATACTAATTCTATAGACGACTTCAATATCAATTATCCTATTGTTTTGACTCCAGCTGAGTACGAGAAATTGATGTTAAAAGAATCTATGAATAGTTATTTTAGCAAAAAATTAGCTGCTATTGATGGTAATAAAGAAGGAAGCGAAGCCGCCAAAAAAGATTTATTGCCCAGATATTATATTAAATCGGGACTTTTTGAGTCCATTTTTGGAAGTAATACCATTGATGTAAAACCAACGGGATCGGTAGAAATTGATTTGGGAATGCTGTATACCAAACAGGATAATCCCGCATTTTCTCCCCGAAATCGTACCAATACTGCATTCGATTTCAATCAAAGAATAAGTATGAGTTTGCTTGGAAAAGTAGGTACACGATTGCAAGTTAATGCCAATTTTGATACTCAATCTACTTTTGCTTTTCAAAATTTATTAAAATTAGAATATACCCCTGCCGATGACGATATTGTACGCAAAATCGAAGTTGGTAATGTCAGTATGCCTTTAAACAGTACATTGATTCAAGGTGCTCAAAGTTTATTTGGTGTAAAAACGGAATTACAGTTTGGTAAAACAACTGTGACAGGAGTGTTTTCTGAGCAAAAATCTCAAGCCAAAAGTGTTATCGCTCAAGGAGGAGGTACAATTCAAGAATATGAATTATACGGTTTGGATTATGATAATGACAGACACTTCTTTTTATCCCAATATTTTAGGGACAAATACGACGCCTCGTTAAAAAAATATCCTTTTATAGATTCAAGGGTACAAATAACAAGGCTGGAAGTTTGGGTCACCAACAAACAAAACCGAGTAAACACGACCAGTAATAATTTAAGAAATATTATTGCGCTTCAGGATTTAGGTGAAGCTCAAATTACGGGACTGTTAGAAAATAAAATTGTAGTTCTGAATCCTTCAACGGGAATGTTTGTTAAGCCTATAGATACTCCAACAGACAATGCTAATAACTTATATAATCCTGCTTTAATTGATGGAAAGGTAAGTAAGGGGTTGCTAAATTCGAAAATTCGAGAAATAGTGACTGCTAATGAAGGATTTAATCTTGATGCTACGGGGTCTCCTGTTCCTCTTAAAATTACCGAAGGTCAAGATTATTCTAAATTAGAAAATGCCCGTAAGTTATTGCCAAATGAATATACTTTTAATACACAATTGGGGTATATATCTTTGCAACAGAAATTGGCAAATGATGAGATTTTAGCTGTTGCCTATGAGTATTCTATTGGAGATAAAGTATATCAAGTAGGTGAATTTGGAAATGATGGTGTTGAAGCTACTGTGGTAGGTGGAAACCAACCTTCAAATCAAACGGTTGTTTCTCAGACTTTAATTTTAAAAATGTTGAAAAGCAGTTTGACAAATGTTTCAAATCCTGTTTGGAATTTGATGATGAAAAATATTTATCAAATCCCCGGTGCCTACCAATTAATTCAAGATGATTTTAGATTAAATATATTATATAAAAATCCATCAGCCTTAAATTATATTACACCGGCAAAAGACGCTGCTGGAAATTCAGTGCCCTTTCCATTAAACCCTTTGCCTGAAAACACAGTAGAAAATACAACTTTGTTGAAAGTTCTAAATGTTGATAAGCTAAATTTTAATAATGATCCTCAAACTGGAGGAGATGGTTTTTTTGATTTCATTCCTGGATTAACGGTGGATACCCAAAATGGTAGAATTATTTTCACAAGTAAAGAGCCTTTTGGTGAATTACTGTTTAATAAGTTAGATGATCCAAACTCTCCACGAAATTATGATGATGTAACTACGTATAATGATAATCAAAAAAAATATGTAAATCCATACATGTATCGAATAACTCAAGCGGGTGCCATTCAAAATCCAGAGGTGAATAAATTTCTTTTGAGAGGAAAGTTTAAATCGGTAGGTGGTGATGGTATTTCTATTGGGGCATTTAATGTTCCTCAGGGGTCTGTTAAAGTCGTAGCTGCTGGGAGGGTTTTACTAGAAGGTGTAGATTATAGTGTCAATTATCAATTGGGGAGAGTCCAGATTTTAGATCCTTCTTTGCAAGCGTCTAATACTCCTATCGAGATTTCATTAGAAAATAATTCTGTTTTTGGCCAACAAACTAGGAGGTTTTTTGGGGTTAATGTTGATCATTTAATTTCTGAAAATTTTATGGTTGGGGCTACTTTTTTAAATATGAAAGAGAAGCCTTTTACTCAAAAATCAACTTATGGTCAAGAATCAGTAAATAATAGTATTTTCGGATTACACGGAAATTATTCCTCTCAAGTGCCCTTTTTTACCCGTTTGGTTAATAAACTGCCTAATATAGATACTGATGTGCCATCTAATATTTCGGTAAGTGGTGAATTTGCTTATTTGATGCCCAATGCATCAAAAGGAGATCAATTTCAGGGAGAATCTACTAGTTATGTAGATGATTTTGAAAGTTCTCAATCTTCAATAGATTTGCGTTCTCCTTATGCTTGGAGTTTGTCGTCAACGCCAACCAATGAAAATGCTCAGAAACCAACAGATTATGGCTTTAATGCTACTGCCACTGATTTGAGCTATGGATTTAAAAGATCGAAATTATCTTGGTATTCTATCGACCCCGTTTTTTATACGTCAAAACCATCTGGAATTTCAAATGATGATTTATCATTGAATACGACTAGGAGAGTTTATAGTGAAGAATTGTACCCTTTGACCGATATTGTTCAGGGACAATCCCTTGTTGTAAATACATTGGATTTGAGTTTTTATCCCAAAGAGCGCGGACCTTACAATAATTCGGCCACTTTTGGCGATACACCCAAAGAGAATTTTGGAGGTATAGTGAGATCGTTAAGTGCTACAAATTTTGAACAAAGTAATGTAGAATATATTCAGTTTTGGGTTATGGATCCTTATGTAGGAGAAGGAAAGATTCCACAATCAAATACAGGAAAAGTCTATTTTAATCTTGGAGAAATTTCAGAAGACATTTTAAAAGATGATCGAAAATTTTATGAAAATGGATTAGGACCAAATCAGATCATTGCAAGTCCGTTGCCAGGGAAAGCAAATTGGGGTAATGTACCTGCTTCTCAATCCTTAATTTATGCTTTCGATAATAATGCAGGTAATCGTGTTAATCAGGATGTTGGATTGGACGGACTTCCTTCTAGTGAAGAAGCAAAGATCTATGATGTGTATGCCTCAGACCCTGATCCAGCAGGGGATAATTATACCTATTATTTAAACACAACTGGTGATATATTAAATCGTTATAAAAATTACAACGGTGTCGATGGGAATTCAAATGTTAATATCGATTCTCCCAATAGAGGTTCTTCGACAGTTCCAGATGTAGAGGATGTTAATAGAGATAATACTATGAACACAATCAATGCGTATTACGAATACAGTATTGATATGAAACCCAATATGGAAGTTGGTCAGAATAATATTTCGGATGTTCGAAACACAGTGGTAACATTGGCCAATGGTAGTACAACAGAAGCACGATGGATACAGTTTAAAATACCAGTTGCTTTGCCACAAAACATCATTGGTGAAATTTCGGATTTTAGATCTATACGTTTTATGCGAATGTTTATGACTGATTTTTCGGATCAGGTTACTTTGCGTTTTGGTGCCTTAGATTTAATTAGAGGAGAATGGAGACGTTATACCCAAGCATTAGATTTTAATGATTTGAATGTTAATGATGATGGGACTATTTATGAAACAGCATCCGTAAATGTTGAGGAGAATTCTAATCGATGTCCAGTAAATTATGTTAGTCCCCCAAGTGTTGTTAGGGAGCAATTGTATAATAATAACACGGTTATCAATCAAGATGAGCAATCTCTTTCGATGAAAGTTTCTGGCAAAGGACTGGAACCTTTAGATGGTAGAGGAGCATTTAAGAACTTTAATATTGATATGCGTCAATACAATAAACTCAAAATGTTCTTGCATGCTGAGTCATTGCCTGATGAAAAAGTTTTAGAAGACAATCAAATGGTTGCTTTCTTACGTTTTGGTGCCGATTATTCTAATGATTTTTATCAAGTTGAAATTCCTTTAAAAGTTACTGTAGCTTCTTCTTCGGGTGGAAGTAATTGTGCTCCATTGAGTTCAGAATTGGTTTGGCCTACTGAGAACGAAATTGATTTGTCATTAGAATTATTAACACAATTAAAGTTGAAATCTTTAAAAATTGACAAATCAACTTTGCCTACTGATGGTATATATTATTCCGATGATGATCCTGCTCAAGTTGGAGGAGATGGAAATAGTAAACTTCGTTTAGGAATCAAAGGAAATCCTAATTTAGGTTTGATCCGAAATATAATGTTGGGGGTTAAAAGTAATGAACCACATGATGCCATTAAAGGGGAAGTTTGGTTTAACGAACTTCGTTTAGCCGATATGGACAATAAAGGAGGTATGGCAGCTTTGTTAAACGTAGATACTAATTTTGCCGACTTAGCTACGGTGTCTTTTTCTGGAAACATGAAAAATATTGGTTTTGGTACAATAGAGCAAGGTCCAAATGAAAGAAGTAGAGAAGATATTCAGCAGTATAATGTTGTGACGAATATTAATTTAGGTAAATTTTTACCAAAAAAATGGGGAATAAATGTGCCTTTTAATTATTCCATTGGGGAAGAAATTGTTAAACCGGAATATGATCCGTTTTATGAGGACATCAAATTGCAACAAGTTTTGGATGATGCAGATACTAAAGCAGAAAGAAAATCAAAATTGAATCAGGCGATTGATTATACCAAGCGTAAAAGCATTAATTTTATTGGTGTTCGTAAAGAAAGAAATGCAGAAAAAAAACCAATGCCTTATGATGTAGAAAACTTTACTTTTTCGCAATATTTTAATGAAGTGCAACGACATGATTTTGAAGTCGAAAAGAATTTGGATCAACAATCAAGAACTACTGTAGATTATGCTTTTGCTTTTCAACCCAAACCAATAGAACCTTTTCAAAAAACAAAATTTATGAAGAAAAGTAGTTATTGGAAGTTTTTGAGTGATCTTAATTTTAATTATTTGCCATCAAGTGTAACTTTTAATACAAATGTGGTAAGACAAAATAATGAACAACAATTTAGGCAGGTTGAAGATATAGGTATTGGTTTTGATCCACTTTATCGAAGAAACTATGGCTTTAATTATCAATATGGTTTTAATTTTAAATTGACAAAATCATTAACTTTAAATTATACAGCTTCATCAAGAAACCTTGTCAAAAGTTACTTGGATGAAAATGATCAGACTATAGATGGAGTAACAATTTGGGATAAATATTTTGATACGGGAACAGCTAATTTTCATATGCAACAGTTTGTTTTGAACTATGAGCTTCCATTGAACAAAATCCCTTTTTTGAGCTTTATTAAAGCTAATTACTCCTATACAGGTGATTATAGTTGGCAACAAGCTTCAGAAGCATTTGGGAAAGTTGAAAAAAATGGTCAGTATTATGATTTAGGAAGTACGGTTCAGAATGCTAAAACTACCAATTTTTCAACTACGTTTACTATGGATACCTTTTATAAATATTTAGGGATATCTAAAAATTCTTCTGTAACTAAACCAAAAGTTGCTCAAGCACCAAAACCAGGCGAAAAAATCGTTAAAACGGATCCGTTAAAAAAGATCAATCAAAATCAATTTGTTGAAGGCCTGAAAGGAGTATTAACAAGTTTGAAAACTGTTAATTTAAGCTTTACGGATAATCAGGGTACAGTTTTACCTGGTTATACTCCGGGTATTGGTTTTTTTGGTTCTTCAAAACCAACTTTGGGATTTGTATTTGGCAGCCAAAATGATGTTCGATATGAAGCTGCCAAAAATGGATGGTTGACCACTTATCAAGAATTCAATCAAAATTATACCAATGTTAAAAAACAAGAATTCAAAGGATCTGCGAATCTTGAGTTGACACCGGATTTAAAAATTGATTTATTAGGTGATCGTTCGTATTCTGAAAATTTTTCAGAACAATATGACGTTGGTGCTAATGGACAATATAATCCTAGATCGCCTTATAATTTTGGAATATTTTCTATTTCAACAATTTTGATACGAACTTCTTTTTCTACTAGTGATGAATTTAGTTCAACGGCATTTGATAAGTTTCGAGAAAATAGATTGGTAATTGCGAAAAGGCTAGCAACTGCAAGAGGAGGTATAGATGTTACCGATCCAGCACAATTAGATTCAAAAGGATTTCCTTTAGGCTACTCCAGTTCCAATCAGGCAGTTTTATTACCTGCTTTTTTGGCGGCTTATTCTGGTTCTAATGCAAGTAGTACTTCTACGAGTATTTTTAAAAACTTTCCATTGCCAAATTGGGCAATAAAGTATACTGGTTTGATGCGTTATGAGTTTTTCAAAAAGAACTTTAAACGTTTTTCTTTGCAACAAATCTATAGAGCATCTTATACCGTAAATTCTTTTAGGTCTAATTTTAAATATACTGAAAACCCTAATGGGAAAGATGATAGTGGGAACTATTTTAATCCTACTATTATGTCAAATGTTACTTTGGTAGAGCAGTTTAATCCATTAGTTAAATTGGATTTTGAATTAAAAAATTCTTTTAAAATTTTAACGCAAATCAATAAAGACAGAGCGTTGTCCATGAGTTTTGATAATAATTTATTAACGGAGGTTCATGGAATTGAATATGTAGTTGGATTAGGTTATCGAATTAAAGACGTAGTTTTCTCTTCCAGCTTGGCTGATAATCCGACTGGAGTTATTAAAAGTGATATAAATATTAAAGCCGATTTAACTTTAAGGGATAATCAAACCATTGTGCGGTATTTGGATTATAATAACAATCAATTAGGAGGAGGTCAAAATATTTGGACATTAAATGTGACTTCTGATTATTCATTGAGTAAAAATTTGACAATAATATTTTATTATAATCATTCTTTTTCGAAACCAGTTATTTCTACATCCTTTCCATTGACTAATATTAGGTCTGGGTTTACATTTCGGTATACTTTCGGTAATTAATTTTTTAATTTCTAAAGTGTATATGTGTATAAGATTGTTACATTTGTACAAAAAAATAATTAATAATTTCAAATATCATTTTATGAGCATACCAGCAAATTTAAAGTACACAAAAGATCACGAATGGGTTAGTCTTGAAGGAGATGTTGCTACAGTGGGAATTACTCATTTTGCACAAAAAGAATTAGGGGATATTGTATATGTAGAAGTAGAAACATTAGATCAAACTTTAGAAAAAGATGAGGTTTTTGGTACTGTTGAAGCTGTAAAAACGGTATCTGATTTGTTTCTTCCTTTATCAGGTGAAATTATTGCTTTCAATGATGCTTTAGAAAGTACTCCAGAAAGTGTTAATTCGGATCCTTATGGTGCAGGATGGATGATTAAAGTAAAAATTTCTAATCCCGCAGAAATTGGTGAATTATTGTCAGATGAAGCATATAAGGAACTTATAGGTGCCTAAATTTTTATTGTTTCTAGTTGCGTTATTTTGGACAGGGGTCGTTTCCTATTTTTGTTTGATAAAATCAAGTGAAATACCAAAAATTGAAATTCCAAATCTGGATAAATATGTTCATGTTTTTTTTCATTTCGTGTTTACTTTTGTTTGGTATTTATTTTTTAGAAAGCAATTGATTACGGAAAAAATTGTAAAACCATTGTTGTATTCTTTTTTGTTTTCTTTTACTTTTGGAATCACCATTGAAATTTTACAACAAACAATTACTACAACTAGAAATGCCGATATTTTTGATGTTATTGCAAATAGTACAGGGGCTTTGTTGTCGATTTCTTTTATAGTAATCAGTAATAAATTTAACTTTTTGAATTTCATTTTAAAAAAATAATTCCCACTTCGGTGGGTTTTTTTATTTTGAATGGATTGTTATAGAGGTCATATCATTCTAATAATGTAATTTTGCAAACGCTAACCTCTTAAATTTTATAGATGAATATTAAAGACTATTTAGATTCTACTTACTTAAAAACTAATACTCAAGCAGGTTTGAGTGAAAAAGATAATGAAACAGTAGTTCAAGGATTTATAAAAGAAGCAATTGACGAAAAATTTAAGTTGATAATGATTCGTCCTGATAGAGTTGCTTTGGCAAAAAAAATGATAGTAGAGGCGCAATCGAAAGTGTTAATTGGAACTGTAATTGACTTTCCTGGAGGTAATTCTGCATTAGATAAAAAATTAAAGGAAGCATTTGAGTGTATTCAAAATGGAGCTGATGAATTGGATTATGTTTGTAATTATGAAGCTTTTAAAAATGGAGAAGTTGACTTGGTAAAAGAAGAGATTCTAAAAGGAACACGATTAGGTTTAGTTCACAATAAAATTGTTAAGTGGATTATAGAAGTAGCTGCACTTAATGATTTGCAAATAGCACAACTTTCGGCATTGATAAAAAATGTGGTTATTTCTAATTTTAAAGAGTCTGATTATAATTCTGTTTTTGTAAAATCTTCAACTGGTTTTTTTGTTACTAAAGACAATTTGCCAAATGGCGCAACTGTTCCTTCAATAAAAATTATGCTTGAAAATAGTTTTCCGCTGCCCGTAAAAGCGGCTGGTGGAGTAAGGACTTATGACGAAGCTATAGAAATGATTGCTATTGGTGTAAAACGTATTGGAACTTCTGGTGCAAAAGCAATTGCAAATAGTGAAGAATCATCTACACAATATTGATTTGATATACATGCCCCAAATGAATAAATTCCTTTTATCTTTTTTTATTATTTTTAGTGTATTGTTTGTCAATGCTCAAAGTCCAATTTCAAAACAATTTGAGTCTTCAGATGATCGTTTTCCTGTTTTCTCTATTTGTTCCAATTTACAAGGAAAAGAATTGGAAGAATGTTTTTATAATGAAGTCCAACAAATTGTATATCATAATTTTCAAGTGCCCGAATATTTAAAGAAAAGTCAATATTCAGGCGTTGTAAAAGTTCTTTTTGAAGTTGATGCAACTGGTAAGTTTAAAGTTATTGTTGTAAATTCTAACAATGAGGATTTAATCACTGAAACGAAAAAGGTTTTTTTAAATTTTCCAAAAATAGCACCGCCAACGTACAATGGAAATCCAACGTATTCTAAATTTAATTTGAAAATTGCTATTCCTTTGGTGTCTCCCGAGGGAAATGCTGCTGTTGCAAAGGCAAAAAAGGAAAATATTAATATTAATGAAGGGCTGACAGAATTGGATAGTATTGTATACAAACGTTTCGATAATCCGCAGTTTACTAGTCATCTCGGTATTCCTTTTTCACATAGTTATTATGCTCAGTTTGATGCAGCGATAAATAAAATTGGAAGTAATAATCATACCGCCACTAAACCTTATACTTTTGCTGAAGTTGAAAAATATTATAATTTTCAAAAGGTTAATGCTAGTTTGATGAAAAATAAATCGGGTTGGTGGGGACGAAAAGCGTTTAATGAGAATTTAGCAGAGATACAAGGGGAAGGCTATTGGTTTGCATTGAATTTTTTGTTCAATGTGCAAGGTGGAATTTCAAATCCTAGTAAAACGGATTATACTTATGTAAATACTCGAGCTTTAAACTTTAAAGGAGGGCTTGGATCCCGTTTGAATTTTACCACTACTTTTTATGAAAGTCAAGGGCGTTTTGCAGATTATTACAATGATTATGCAAGATCAATAAAGCCTTCGGGGGGTAATCCTGCTGTAGTTCCAGGAATGGGTATTGCAAAAGAATATAATTCGGATTCATTTGATTTTCCTATGGCTGACGCTAATATTGTTTTTAATGCAGCCAAATATTTAGACTTACAATTAGGTTATGGCAAGAATTTTATTGGTGATGGATATCGTTCTTTATTTTTAAGTGACGGAACTAGTCCTTATCCTTTTTTTAAGATTGATGCTAATTTTTGGAAAATTAAATATACGGTAAATTATATGTGGCTAAAGGATGTTCGTCCAGATGTTACCGTAGAAAAAACGTATGCTTCAAAATATATTGTCAATCATTACCTGAGTTGGAATGTGTCAAATCGTTTGAATTTAGGTTTTTTTGAATCTGTAGTTTGGACCAATACCAATGGAAGAGGTTTTGATGCAAATTTCATTAATCCAATTGTTTTCTATCGTGCAGTTGAGTTTTCTTCTTCTTCCAAAAGTGGAAATGCACTTTTGGGGTTAACTTATAAGTACAAATGGAATAATCAAGTAAACCTTTATGGACAATTTTTAATCGATGAGTTTTCTACTAGTGATATTGTTGGTGGTGATAACAGTTGGAAAAATAAATTAGGGTATCAATTGGGTGTTAAATATTTTAATGCATTCAAGGTGGATAATTTGCAATTGCAATTAGAATTCAATCATGTGCGCCCATATGTGTATTCGCATAGTGAACCAATTACAAATTATGCTCACAATAATCAAAGTTTAGGCCATCAATGGGGAGGTAATTTTCAGGAATTGGTGTTGTTGGGTTATTACACTAAAGATCGATTTTATGCCAATGCTAAATTTACTATTGGAACTCGTGGTTTCGATTTTGCAGATTCGGGAGCCAATTCTAATTATGGTGGAAATATTTATAGAGACTATGATGCCGATAGGTATGCTGACACAGGTGTGAAAGTAGGTCAAGGAAACAAAACCAGTATTTTTATTTCAGATATTCAAGTTGGATATTTGGTTAATCCAGCTACTAATTTAAAATTTTTCGGAAATTTTCTGTTTCGTAATTTCGATCCTACTACAAATACAGCTACTGTTTATAAAAATCAAACAACTTGGTTTACTTTAGGCTTTAGGTCAGATGTGTTTAATGGGTATTTTGATTATTAAATTTATTTTGGCTTTCTTTAAGATTTTACATTTTGCTATAAAAACTGGTTAAAAAAGCTCTATTTTTTCAATTTACAAATAGATAGATTGTTTTTGAATCTAATTTGTATATTTGCAGCAGTTTTCCAAAAAAAATACAACAATTTTATCTGCATTGAATACAACACCTAATTCCATTTCGTTCAAATCTATTTACATTGATTTTAAAGCAATTACAAAAGCTGGTTTGGCTATTAGTGTTGTTTTTTCGTCAATAGCTGGTTATGTTTTAGGTTTTGATACTTCACATCCTTTCAGTTGGTTGGTTTTGTTAAAACTAGCTGTCGGAGGTTATTGTATGGTTGGAGCTTCTAATGCATACAATCAAGTAATCGAAAAAGATTTGGATGCACTAATGGATCGTACTAAGAATCGTCCAGTTGCATCCGGAAGAATGGCGCCGAGCCTTGCTTTAATTGTTGCTAGTTTGCTTACCATTTTGGGAGTAACTTTGCTTTATACCATAAATCCGAAATCAGCGATGTTTGCTGCTATTTCTATTTTTTTATATACAAGTATTTATACACCACTTAAAACAGTAACTTCGTTGTCTGTTTTTGTGGGAGCATTTCCTGGAGCAATTCCATTTATGTTGGGTTGGGTAGCCGCTACTGGAGAGTTTGGTATTGAAGCAGGAACTTTATTTTTAATTCAGTTTTTTTGGCAGTTTCCCCATTTTTGGGCTATTGGTTGGTTTTTATATGACGATTATGAAAAGGCAGGTTTCTTTATGTTGCCCACTGGGAAAAAGGATAAAGGAACTTCATTACAAATAATTTTATATACGATTTGGTTGATAATTGCTTCGTTATTGCCTGCTTTAGGATATACTGGACGATTGTATATTACTCCACTTGCTTCAATTTTTGTCTTATGCCTAGGACTTTGGATGTTGTTTTATGCAGTTCGTTTGTATCAGATAAAAACCGCAAAAGCTGCAAGAACATTAATGCTTGTAAGCGTTTCTTATATAACCTTATTACAATTAGTATACATATTAGATAAATTTTTAAGATAATTATGGAAATGACAATGACAGCCGAAGATTATAAATCAAGAACGGCAAGATCGTATAAGCTGATTTTATTGTTCGCTATGGTAAGCATGACAATGATGTTTGCTGGTTTAACAAGTGCTTATGTAGTGAGTCAATCTAGGGCAGATTGGTTGAAGGATTTTCAAATGCCTTCTGCATTTTTTTATAGTACTATTGCCATTATTGGTTGCAGTATTACATTTCATTTAGCAAAAAAAATGATTCAAAAAGACAATCAAAGTAAGACAACAATGTATCTATTGTCTACATTGGTATTAGGAATTTCATTTGTAATATTGCAATTTGTTGGGTTTGGTCAAATAGTGTCAAATGGTTATTATTTCACAGGAAGTGCAAGTTCGATAACAACTACATTTTTGTATATAGTGGTGCTCGTTCACTTAATTCATCTTGCAGGAGGAATGATTTCATTGTTAATTATTATTTATAATCATTTTAAACAAAAATATAATTCAACACAAACTCTTGGAATAGAACTAGGTGCAATGTATTGGCACTTTCTCGATATCTTATGGGTTTATTTATTTTTATTTTTATATTTCTTTAAATAAGAAAAAAACGTAAATTTGGAAACTTTTTAACGAATAACTTTTATGGAAGCGACAGTTACTACTGCAAATAGTGAAAAAACTTGGGGAGGCGGCAATGAGCCAATGGGAGCAAGTTATGGTAAATTAATGATGTGGTTTTTTATCGTATCAGATGCCTTAACGTTCTCTGGATTTTTAGCAGCTTACGGTTTTTCTAGATTTAAATTTATTGGAACATGGCCTTTGGCTGATGAGGTGTTTACACACTTTCCATTTTTACACGGAGTTTCTGCTCCAATGTATTATGTTGCTTTAATGACTTTTATTTTAATTTTCTCATCTGTAACGATGGTTTTGGCCGTAGATGCAGGGCATCAAATGAAAAAGGATAAAGTAGCCCTTTATATGTTTTTAACTATCATAGGGGGTATAATTTTCGTTGGCTCACAAGCTTGGGAATGGAAAAACTTTATCAAAGGTGAATACGGGGCTATCGAAACTACTGGTGGTAGTTTATTACAATTTGTAGATAAAGAAGGCCATCGTGTAGCTTTGGCTGATTTTGCAACAAAATTACCTGTTGAAAGAGAGCAATTAACTAGAGCAAAAGCAAAATGGTTTATGGACGAAGCTGCAATTCCTAATTTTACGGTTGCTGAGGTTCAAGCTGGATTTAAAGCACATCCAGATGTTTTGGTTAGAATTGAAACAATTAATAAAAACAAAGAGAAAACAATTCTTTCTAGAGAAGATTCTGAAAAACGATTGAGTCAAGCAGCTTTAGTTATTGAGGGTGCAAATCTTACTCATAACGAATATGGAAGTAAGCTTTTTGCTGATTTCTTCTTCTTTATTACTGGTTTTCACGGTTTTCACGTTTTTTCTGGTATTGTAATTAATATTATTATTTTCTTTAATGTACTTTTGGGTACTTACGAGAAAAGAGGAAGTTATGAAATGGTTGAAAAAGTTGGACTATACTGGCACTTTGTCGATTTAGTTTGGGTATTTGTATTCACATTCTTCTATTTAGTTTAATTTTTAGATTTATCATTATGTCACACGCACATGTTTCTAATACAAAAAGAATTTGGACTGTTTTTGGTCTATTGTCTTTAATCACAACTGTTGAAGTTGGTTTTGGTATCATCAGACCAGATGCTTTATACATGCATACTTTTTTAACGATGAGTTTGTTGAACTGGTTGTTTATAATTTTAACATTAGTAAAAGCATATTATATTGTATGGGCATTCATGCACATGGAAGGAGAAAAAAAGTCATTAAGAAATGCTGTTGTTTTTCCTTTGATATTCTTAGTTTGTTATTTGCTTTTTATTCTATTGACAGAAGGAGACTATGTATTTGAGGTTTTTAAAAATTCTACCATCAAATGGAATTTTTAACAAGATATTAATTCAATGAAAAAGGTATCCGTCTCGACGGATGCCTTTTTTTATTTTAGTAAAGTAAATTTTATATAACCCTAATGAAAAAAAATATTGTTCTTTTTGTGTTGTTCATATTGCCTATTGTTGCGTATCTTTTTTTTGCATCAGGTATTAATAGTTTTACAAAATTGCCTGTGATTACTTCAAAAATTCCTGATTTTGGAGAATGGAAATCACTGAATGGCGAAAAAGTAAGCCTGAATAATAAGATAACAATTCTCGGTTTTTCAGGAACTGAGATTCTTAAAAACAGAGGGAATTATTTTAATCTAAATGAAAAAATATACCAGCGTTATCACGATTTTAAAGATTTACAGTTTGTGGTAGTTGCTCCTCTTGGAACTGAAAAAGATGTAAAAGTTGTAATTGATGCTTTAGGTGCTTTTACAGATGTGAGTCAATGGCATTTTATATTTGCAACTCCAGAAGAAATAAAGTCTTATTTTAGTCAATTAAAATTAAAAGGCAATTTGAATCCTGACTTTGGCACTCCTGATGTTTATATTGTAGACAAAGAAAGAAACTTGAGAGGACGTAAAGAAAAGAAAGGGTACAAGGAAGGATATAGTACATTTCATCCTGCTGAATTAAGCAATGAAATGCTAGATGATTTCAAAGTTATTCTCTATGAATATCGTGCTGCTTTAAAAAAGAATCATAACGCAACAAAACAATTATAACAGATGCTTAAGAATAAATCATACATTGGAATCTCTTTTATAATACTAGTTTTTGGTATCTATGCAATTCCGAAAATTGTAGATAGATTGAAAAACAACAGTGTTGTCCAAAGTGATAGATTAGACAAAACAAATGGATCTAATGTTCTAAATGAAAAATTAGTTACCATTGGAAGTGCACCTAAGTTTGAGCTTACCAATCAAGATAATGTAAAAATCACAAATGATTTTTACAAAGGTAAAGTATATGTTTTGGAGTTTTTCTTCGCAACTTGTCCTTCAATTTGCCCTAAAATGAATGCCAATATGCTTACACTTCAAAATACCTTTTTTGGAAACCCTAATTTTGGAATTGTATCGATTACTATTGATCCTGTACATGATACTCCAGCAGTTTTAAAAGAGCATGCTAAAATATTAGGTGTGAAATCTTCAAATTGGAACTTTTTGACAGGAGATCATGATTATATTTATAATTTATCCAATAAAGGGTTTAATATTTATGTAGGTGAAAACAGTAAAGTAAAAGGTGGTTTTGAACATTCGGGTCTTTTTGCCTTAATTGATAAAAATGGAAACATCAGATGCAGAAAAGATGACTATGGTAATCCTATTTTATATTATGATGGATTGGAGAAAAAAGGAATTAGAGATATTCAGCAAGACATACAAACTTTGCTAAAAGAATAAACGTAACAAAATAAAGAAAATTAGATTAAAAAAATAAAATGGAAAATAATACTATAGAGCAAAAATATAATAAGTGGATTGTATTGTTGTCAATCGTAATACCAGTTGCGGTTGCTGTTCTTTTTAAAGTGAAGTTAAAAGATTTTGGTTTTAATGTTACACCACTGACCTTTTTGCCTCCAATTTATGCTACTGTAAATGGAATAACAGCAATAGTATTGGTTGCTGCGGTAATGGCTATTAAAAATGGCAATAGAAAGCGTCATGAGTTGTTGATGAAATTGGCAATTGGATGTTCAGTTGCATTTCTAGTAATGTATGTGGCGTATCACATGACTGCCGAATCTACAAAATATGGAGGAGAAGGGATTTTAAAATATGTGTATTTCTTTATTCTTATTACTCATATTTTTTTATCAATAGCTATAATTCCTTTGGTTTTGATTACTTATGTTCGTGCTTTGGCCAGTAAATTTGATAAGCATAAAAAAATTGCAAAAATTACTTTTCCAATTTGGTTGTATGTTGCTGTAACTGGAGTGATAGTATATTTAATGATTTCGCCTTATTATGTTTAAACAAAATATACCTGAAAATCTAAATTCGAATGCTAAACGTAAGATTCTTCTTTTTGGAATTTGTTTTTTCTTCATAGAAATTTCAACTTATGCTCAGTGCGCCATGTGTCGTGCTGCACTAAATGGAGAAGATAATAAAGCGAAAGCAGCAGCTATAAATGATGGGATTGTTTATCTTATGATTATTCCTTATGTTTTAGTTGGAGCACTTGGATATTACATTTATCGAATGAAAAAGAAAAAACAGTAGTTCAATAGCAGTAGCAAAATTTAATTGCAATAAAAAAAGTCAGTCCTAAAAAAATATTTTTTCAGAACTGACTTTTTTTATCACTGCAAACTGATTACTTTACTTCAGTCCGTCGATTGATACATTAATAGTTCCATCAATTTTTATAAATGCAATTATGGCTTGATTTGTTAATTGTATTTTTTGAAATTGAATGTCTTCCATTTTTCCATTGACAAAAACACCTGGCATAGGAGAGTAGTTTTTTAAATAAGGCATCATGCTTTGTTTGGCTTCATCTAGGTTTTGTTTGATAGAATAACGGCAACTTTCTTCCATTTTCTTTAATATAATACCTTGTGCCATCCAATTGGCTGTTCGCATTAATCTACTTTTTGTATCCAAAACATAATCTAATTTGTCAAAATAGATTTCTTTGGTGGTTTCATTATATTGAGGAATTCCATTTAAATAAATCGTTCCATTTACGGAGCCTAAAAGATCCAAAGCAATTACTAATTTGCCATCTTTGTGCCAAATTGCTACATTTTGTACTTTTACTTTCTTACTTCCAGAACCAAATTCTTGACCGACAAAGTTGGTTGTCATTATTTTTGAAGCTTCTTGGTAGGTTGATACTGCAGCTATATTGGCCGAGATTTGTTCGGGAATTTTGTCAACAGCTTTTAAGGTAATTTTGTTGGCTTCAAATTTTGAATCGGGTTTTTTGCCAATCAAAGTTTCCATATTACACTTCATGCCCATGTTGAGTAAAAAGGAATCGTTTTTTAATTTTACATTCGTTGAATATACTTCTATTGGAATAATTCTTAGCCAAGTTTTATAAGCATCACTCAATTCCATTGGTGAGCATATTTTGGATAAGGCATCCATAACATTGGGTTTGAAATCCATAGAGTCCTCAATAGCGCTATCAATGCTTTTTTCAATTTTTGATTTAAAGATGCTTACTGCAGGATTTATGAGATAAGTAACAGGCATATTTTTTCCAAATACTGTCATAGTGGGGCTTTCGACCCAATCGAGAGATTTTAAAGTTGTTTTAGAATTTAATCTCCAATTGTTTAAACCTACACTACTTAGTAAAGTGATTACGCCATTAAGATTAAATTCCTGAGTTTTGTATAAATCAACACCTAAAGTTTTGGTGCCAATTCTGTATTTAACCCATATTTTTAAAGGTAAAACCGTTTTTAATTTTTCGCCTTCTTTTCCGTGATCATTGGTTATGGTAACTGGAGATTGTTTCCAAACTTTGATCTCAATATTGTCATCTTCGATGGTATTGTCTTCGTAAATTAAACCATTCATTAGAGTATTGGTTTGATTTTCGATGTCTTTTAGTTTGATGCTAACCGGTAGATTAATATAGGAGGGCGAACTATTGTATGTCAATGGAACCGCATCATCGGGTTCGGGTTTTAAAGATTCTATTTTTTGAGAGGCCGAAGAACAACTTGATGTTAGAATAACTAGAGTAGACAAGGAAAAAAATAGAATAGAAAATGATTTTAGCATTTGTTTTGTGTTTTGACGGCAAATTTAACAAAACAAATATATTTTTTGGTTAAGCGTGTAACAAATTAGATGGATATAAGTCTTATGTTTTAATTAGTAATTTAAGTATTCCGTTTTCTTAATGCTAAATTTTGAAGAGACATACTTTCCTTTATAAAATACAAAATCATGATTGAAATTAAAGACTTGCATAAATCATACAAAATGGGACATTCCGAATTGCATGTGCTAAAAGGAATTAATTTCAATATCAAAGAAGGGGAATTAGTTGCCATTATGGGTTCGTCAGGTTCAGGTAAATCTACTTTACTAAATATTCTGGGAATTCTAGATGAAGCAGATTCAGGTCTTTATACATTGGACAAGGTTCCAATTAAGAAACTCAATGAAACAATTGCTTCCAAATACCGAAACCAATTTCTTGGTTTTGTTTTTCAATCTTTTAACTTAATTAATTACAAAAGTGCCTTGGATAATGTGGCTTTGCCTCTCTATTATCAAGGTGTTAAGAGAAAAGAAAGAAACGAGATTGCAATGCGATATTTAGAAAAAGTAGGTTTGGCATCTCATTCACATCATTTGCCAAATGAACTTTCCGGAGGACAAAAACAGCGTGTGGCTATTGCAAGAGCATTGGCTTCGAATCCAAAAGTTTTATTAGCTGATGAACCAACAGGCGCATTAGATACTTTGACTTCGTATGAGGTGATGGAATTAATACAAGGAATCAATGACGAAGGAAAAACGATTTTGATAGTGACTCACGAACCTGATATTGCTGCTATGTGCAAAAGAAACGTGGTTTTGAAAGACGGAATCATCATTGATGACAAAATGGTAGAACAAGTAAGAGCATCTTCTTATGTTTAATATAGAACGTTGGCAAGAAATATTTGAGGCAATCGCCAAAAACAAGTTGAGAACCTTTCTTACTGGGCTTTCTGTGGCGTCGGGTATTTTTATTTTGGTTATACTTCTTGGTGTTGGAAAAGGGTTGCAAAACGGAATTGAAAAACAATTTGAACGTGATGCTGCAGGAGTAATCGAGGTGTGGTCTGGCGCTACGACCAAAGCCTACAAAGGATTGAATCCTGGAAGGCAAATACAATTTAGAAACAGTGATTTTGATCTTGCAGTACAAAAATACGGTGACCAATTGGATAAAAATGGGGTTACTGCTAGTGGCTGGGGAATTACTGTAAGTTATGGAAAGGAATCAGGAAATTATCAATACAGAGGTGTCAATACAGACGGTATGGAAATAGAAAATGTATCCGTTATAAAAGGCAGGTATATTAATCTAAATGACTTGAAACACAATGTAAAAGCAGCTGTGATTGGTCAAAAGGTCAAATTAGACCTGTTTAAAGAAAAAAATCCAATAGGCGAACAAATTACTGTAGCGAATATCAATTTTAAAGTAGTTGGTGTGTTTACTGATCCTGGAGGGGAGAGAGAAGAAAGTAGAGTATTCGTGCCTATTACTACAGCACAGCAGGTTTTTGGATTAGGAGATAAAATAAGTTATATGGCTTATACTATGAAAAAGAAAGAAACCTATGAAGAAGCTGTAGCCGAGTCCGAAAAATTCAAAAATGATTATGGGAAATTATTGAGAAGTAAAAATGGTGCTGCTCCTGATGATGAAAGTGCTGTTGGTATTTTTAATTCTGTCAAAGAAGCCAAAAAGTTCTATGACTTGAACCTTTACATTCGACTATTTTTTTGGTGGGTAGGGATTTGTACCATTATTGCAGGAGTTGTAGGGGTAAGTAATATTATGATGATTATAGTAAAAGAAAGAACGAAAGAAATAGGAATTAGAAAAGCGCTTGGTGCTTCACCTATTTCAATTATTATTATGATTTTGCATGAATCAATATTTATAACCACTATTTCTGGTTTTATTGGATTGTTAACAGGATTGGCGCTTTTAGAATTGGTTGGTCCACATGCAGAAAGTGAATATTTTAGGAATCCGCAAGTAGATTTTACTGTGGCGATATCAACCTTAATTGTTTTAGTGATTGCAGGTGCTTTGGCAGGATTTATTCCAGCGTATCGTGCTGCAAAAATTAGACCTATTGTTGCACTTAGAGACGAATAATTATGTTTGATAGAGAAAAATGGAACGAAATTTTAGAGGCTTTAACAGCTAATACTTTCCGAACGCTTTTAACAGCTTTTGGGGTATTTTGGGGTATATTTATTTTGGTTATTTTGTTAGCCGCGTCAAATGGTCTGGAAAATGGTGTCAAAAAGGGATTTGACGGAATCGCTACAAACACAATGTTTATGTGGACTCAAACTACTTCTAAAGCTTACAAAGGTTTGCCGAAGACTAGGAGGTATGATTTTAAAAATAGTGATGTAGATGCTTTAAAACAAAAATTTCCTGATCTTTTATATGTTTCGCCACGTAATCAACTAGGTGATTTTAATGGAGTCAGTAATGTTATTCGAGGCACAAAAACTGGAGCTTATACCATTTACGGTGATTATCCTGAGTTGATCAAGCAAGAGCAGATGGAAATTATTAAAGGCCGTTTTGTGAATCAGCAAGATATTCTTTCAAGACGCAAAGTGGCAATTATTGGTAGAGGAGTTATTGCCGAATTGTATATGAATGCCGAAGAAGTCATAGGAACTTATATCAAAATAAATGGTGTTAATTTTATGGTGGTTGGAGTATATAAATCCAAAGGTCAAAATAATGGAAATGCCGAATCTGCTCAAAAAAACATTTTCATTCCCTTTACCACTTTTCAACAAGCTTTTAATTTTGGAGATACTGTAGGTTGGATGGCGCTTACTGCAAATGATAATGCTTCTATAACAGAGCTTAGACCTGGTATTCTAGCATTCATGAGAGAAAGACATTACATTCATCCCGATGATGAAAGAGCGGTTGGTAATTTTGACTTGTACAAAGAATTTCAAAAAGTACAGGATTTGTTTATGGTTCTTAAGTTCATTGCTTATTTTGTTGGGACTTTAGTATTGTTATCTGGTATTATTGGAATTTCAAACATTATGCTCATTGTAGTAAAAGAAAGAACTAATGAAATCGGAATCCGAAGAGCACTAGGAGCAACACCGGGAGCCATTCGATCTCAAATATTATTAGAAGCTATTTTTTTAACTATAATAGCAGGTATGTTTGGTATTGCTGTTGCAACGGGATTACTTGCTATATTGAATATGATATTAGCTTCAATGCCTACAGAAGGAATGATGTTTATAAATCCAAGTGTGGACTTAGTTGTTGTTTTTATAGCCTTGCTTATATTAGTGGGGTCAGGATTGCTAGCAGGTTTTATTCCTGCACAAACAGCCATTAACATTAAACCAGTCGATGCATTACGAACTGAATAGAAAATCAATCAAAAAAAAATAATAATCGAATAAAATTTACAAAATGAAAAAAGGAGTAACCATAACCGTATTGATTCTTATAGCGATAGTTTTTTTCGGGGCTTTATATTATTTGTACGCCAAAAACCAGGAATCTCCTATTGTTTTTGAAACGGACAAAGTAGAAGTGAAAACTATTATAAAAAGTACTCTTGCTACTGGGAATATTGTGCCAGACGAAGAAGTATTAATTAAACCCAATATTTCTGGAATTATTGAAGCAGTATATATCAAAGCAGGAGAAACTGTAAAAGCAGGTGACATGATTGCCAAAATCAAAGTAGTTGCCAATGTTTCCAATTTAAGTAATTCGCAAAATCAAGTTAAAACGGCCAAAATAGATTTGGACAATCAAGAGAAATTATTTCAAAGACAAAAAACATTGTTTGACAAAGGGGTTATTTCTGCCAATGATTTTGATGCTGCTCAATTGGCTTATAGCCAAGCTAAACAAAATTATAGTGCATCCATTCAAGGTTTTGATATTGTAAAAACGGGTACAACTTCTGGATTGGGTAGTTATGCCAATACTTTGATTCGTTCAACAGTAAATGGAATGGTACTCGATGTTCCTGTAAAAGTGGGTAATCAAGTCATTGAGAGTAATAATTTCAATGAAGGTACAACAATTGCTAGTGTTGCCGATATTGGAAGAATGATATTTGTTGGTAAAGTAGATGAGTCTGAAGTAGGAAAGATCAAATTAAATATGCCTATCGAAATTACTATTGGAGCCATTGAAAATAAAAAATTCGAAGCTGTATTGACTTATATAGCTCCAAAAGGGAAAACGGAAAACGGAGCTATTCAATTCGAAATAAAAGCAACATTAACCAATAGAGATAATACTTTTATCAGAGCAGGTTTGAGTGCTAATGCTTCCATTATATTAGAAAAAGCAGATAAAGTGCAAGCTTTAAAAGAATCATTGATTCAGTTTGACAAAAAAACACAAAAGCCTTATGTTGAAATAGAAACAGGGAAACAAAAGTTTCAACGAAAAGATATTACATTGGGTGTAAGTGACGGAATCTATGTTCAGGTAAAAAGTGGAATTAAACCCACAGATAAAATAAAAGTATGGAATCAAGGGTTAATTACGGAAGAGGTTAAACCCAAATAATCGCTAAAAAAAGGTTTTTGAATTACAAATTAAGTTAAATATGCGTAGTATATTTGTTACGCTTTTATTCCAATAAAAATGAAAAAAATAAATTATTTTAGTATCGCTTTAGTCTTTCTGATAGGATTATCGACTCAAGCACAAACCAAAGTATGGACTTTAGAAGAGTGTGTAAAGTATGCTATAAAAAACAATATTTCTATAAAAAACACCGAATTGGATACGCTTTCGGCTAGTATAGACAAAAGAGGCGCTTTTGGAAATTTTTTACCAAGTGCTAATTTGAGTGCTAACCATTCTTGGAATATTGGTCTAAATCAAGATATAACAACAGGTCTTTTGAGAAATCAAACTACTCAATTTACAAGCCTTGGAGCCAATGTTGGAGTAGATATCTACAAAGGAATGCAGAATCAAAATACACTGCGAAAAGCTAATCTTTCTATTGTTTCTTCCAAATACAAATTGGTAAAAATGCAGGAAGACATTGCTTTGAATGTTGCCAATGCTTTTTTGCAAGTGCTTTTTAATAAAGAAAATCTAAAAGTGCAACAAGAACAGTTATCAATAAATGAAAAACAATACAAACGTTCCGAAGAATTGGTAAAAGCGGGTTCTATACCACGAGGCGATTTATTAGATATCAAAGCTACAGTGGCTTCTAATAAACAAAATGTTATTACAGCCGAAAATGCATTATTAATTTCTAAATTGAGTTTGGCTCAATTATTACAATTAAAAGAATTTTGGGATTTTGATGTAATAGACGATACTAATGCTAAAGACGAAAATAATATTATGTCGATAAAACCGATGGATATTTATGCAAAAGCAAAAGAGAGTAGAACAGAATTGAAAATTGCACAAACCAATTTGGAAATCGCTGAAAAAGATGTGGCAATTTCAAAAGGAGCTTATCAACCTACCTTATCTGCTTTTTATAATTTTAATACAAGAGCAAGTTATAGCGATATTGTAACCGGTTCTGCTCCAAATACAGCAAATCCTACCTCTGTTGTTGGTTATGTAGAAGGCACGAACCAAAACGTTTTGAGACCTAATTCAGTGGCGGTATTAGGAGGTCCAGAACCTGTTATGGATCAATTTAGTAATAACAAAGGGCATTCTTTTGGGGCACAATTGTCGATTCCTATTTTTAATGGATTCTCTGTAAGAAATAATGTAGAACGTTCCAAAGTTGCTTTAGAAAAATCTAAAATTGCATTGGAAAAAGAAGATTTGGATTTGCAACGAAATGTTTACACTGCTTTCACAGATGCCAAAGGAGCTTTGAATGCACATGAGTCTGCCATTGTAGCTTTAGAATCTAGAGAAGAAGCCTATAATTATGCAAAAGAAAAATATGCAGTGGGGTTAATGAATTCTTTCGATTTTAATCAGTCACAAACGTTGCTTACCAATGCACAATCAGAAGTTATTAGAACCAAATACGATTATATCTTTAAAATCAAAATATTAGAATTTTATTTTGGAATTCCAATTATCAAAAATTAATTTATCATGTCAAAAAAAACAATTTACATCTTATTAGGATCGGCAGTAGTAATTATAGCTTTATTAATTGGACTTTCAAAAGCGGGTGTCTTAGGAAATAAAGATAAAGGAAAAGAAATTGAAATCGCCAATGTGGTTACGGGTGCAATAGTGGAAACAGTATCGGCAACGGGTAAAATTCAACCCGAAATTGAAGTAAAGATTTCATCTGAAGTTTCAGGCGAAATTATTTCACTTAATGTAAAAGAAGGTCAAGTAGTAAAAAAAGGAGATTTATTGGTAAAAATTAATCCAGATTTATATACTTCGGGCTACAATCGTTCTGTTTCGAATTTGTCTGGAACTAAAGCCGGTTTAAGTCAATCAGAAGCTTCTTTTAATGAAGCAAAAGCAAATTATGAAAGAAATAAAACTTTGTTTGAAAAAGGGATTATTTCAAAATCAGATTGGGATAAGGCAATAGCTTCTTTTGAAGTGGCAAAAGCCAATAAACAATCTGCTTTTTATAATGTAAAAAGTGCTTCGGCAACTGTTAATGAAGCCAAAGACAACTTGGGTAGAACTACTATTTATGCTCCTGCTGATGGTACCATTTCTGTGCTTAATGTAGAGCTTGGCGAGAGAGTTTTAGGGACGCAACAAATGGCTGGAACCGAAATTTTAAGAGTTGCCAATTTAAACAATATGGAGGTTGAAGTAGATGTAAACGAAAATGATATTGTAAAAATAAAAGTTGGGGATTTGGCTAATGTAGAAGTGGATGCCTATTTGAAAAAACAATTTAAAGGTGTTGTTACCAGTATTTCAAATTCAGCAAGTACGGCTTTAACAGCAGATCAAGTAACTAATTTTAAGGTAAAAGTTAGAATTTTAAAAGAATCGTATCAAGATTTAATGGTTGGGAAACCGTCTTCTTATTCTCCTTTCCGACCAGGTATGACCGCTACGGTTGATATTATCACTACAACAAAAACGAATGTGGTTCATGTTCCTATCAGTTCTGTTGTTGTGAAGTCTGATACTACTGCCGTAAAAGAAATCAAAATGGACGGACCTGAGTCTGACGACAAAAAGGAAGCTCCGAAAAGTGACAAAAAATATGAATGTGTTTTTGTAAAAGTAGGCGATAAAGCTAAAATTAGAATCATAAAAACTGGAATTCAAGATGATACAAATATTGAAGTAGTTTCAGGATTGAAAAAAGGCGATGTTGTTATCACAGGGCCTTATTCTACCGTCTCCAAAGATCTAAATTCTGGAGATAAAGTATTTGTTCCAACCGAAACAGACAAGAAAAAATAGTTTCCTTAATCATTAAATGGTATAAATTATTGTTCGGTTTCTTTTGAAGAATATAAAAATAAAAACACGTCTTGAACTTCCTGGACGTGTTTTTTGTTTTATAAAGGAAATTTAAAAATTAGGTGTAAATTTGCAATCGTATTCATTATTTCATGATTTTATAATAAAAAATCTAAAATCTACAACCTAAAATTAATAACGTGTCGTATATACTTAACATTGAAACCGCTACCAAAAATTGTTCTGTTGCTTTGGCAAAAGAAGGAAAAATGATATTGTGCAAAGAAATTGCAGAAGAAGGGTATTCGCATGCGGAGCGTTTGCATGTTTTTATAGAAGAAATTATGAGCGAGGCGGGAATAGGGTATAAAGATTTGGCGGCAATTGCCGTAAGTCAAGGGCCAGGATCTTATACGGGATTGCGAATAGGTATTTCGGCAGCTAAAGGCTTGTGTTATGCTCTGGAAATTCCATTAATTGCGGTTGACACTTTGCAGTCATTGGCCTTGAAAGTTACAGTTGCTGAAGGTTTTATTGTTCCTATGATTGATGCCCGTAGAATGGAAGTGTATAGTGCTGTTTTTTCTCCTTTATTAGAAAAAAAACGAGAAGTATTGGCCGAGATTATAACCGAAAAATCTTTTGAAGAACTACAAGGGACAGTTTATTTTGTAGGTGATTGCAATGAAAAATGCAAAACAGTTTTGACAAATGATAATTTTGTATTCTTAGATGCTATTAAATATCCTTCTGCCAACGAAATGTGTGCTTTGAGTTTTGATAAATACAAAATAAACGACACAGTTGATGTCGCCTATTTTGAACCTTATTATTTGAAAGATTTTTTAATTACCACTTCAAAAAAATAGTTTGGTTTTTGCTAATTACTTTTTGATAACTCGGTAACATACGGTTGAAAAGTGATCCCCGCTTCATCAAATGCCAATTTGCAATTTTCTAATGTATCCGAGATTACACTACCCAAATCTTCATTTTTGGCCCAAGGTCTAACGGCAATTTGAATAGCATTATCAGTAAGATTCTTAACGGATACCTCTGCTATAGGTGAAGCTAATACTTTGGGATTGCTTTGTAGCACTTTTGTTATGATGTTTTTTACTTCTTTGATGTCAGTGTCATAAGATATAGCGATTGTCAAATCAGCTCTTCGGGTACCTTGCATCGAATAGTTTGTGATTGTTCCATTGGATAAAGACCCGTTGGGTACAAAAACAGTTTGATTATTGGCTGTTATTAATTTGGTTACAAAAATTTGAATTTCTTGTACCGTAGCCAAAATACCTTGTGCTTCAATAGTATCTCCAACTTTAAAAGGTTTAAAAAGGATGATTAGCATTCCTCCAGCAAAATTAGACAATGAACCTTGTAATGACAAACCAACAGCGAGTCCCATTGCACCCAAAATAGCTACAAAAGAGGAGGTTTCTATTCCTAATTTTGAAATAAAAGTAACAAAAAGTAAGACTCTTAATGCCCACAATAATATGTCGGCTAGAAATTTGGTTAATGTTGGGTCTAGCTCTCTTTGGATCATTATTTTTCGAATAATTCTATTGATAATTCGAATGGAATAAAGTCCAATAAAAAGAATTAGAAAAGCGGAAATAACTTTTGGAGAATAATTTATAAGTGCCGTAATAAAGGTGTCGGCATAACCAGCGATGAAATTGGGGTCTAAAGTCATATTTTAAATCATAAATGACCTTCTCATATGAGAAGGCCATAATTGGATTGCAAAAATAAGAAATTAATATTTTTATAAAATGCTATTTTGGAACTTCTTCAGAATTTGTTGAGGTTGTATCCAAGTTTTTTAGTTCTGAAGTTTCTTCTGGAGCAGTTGTTTTTCCTTTTGTGCTATCAATGGCTTGTTCTATACTTGTTTCTGCTTTTTCTATAATTGGAGTTATAGTTTCTTTAGCTTTGTTTAACGTATCTTCAATAAAAACTTCAGCTTTTTCTATATGAGGACTGGCAATTTCTTTTGCTTTGGCCACTGTTTCTTCTATAAAGTTTTCGGCTTTTTCAATTTGAGGTGATGCAACTTCTTTTGCCTTGTTTACCGTTTCTTCAATAAAAGCCTCTGCTTTTTCAATTTGAGGCGTTGCTGTTTCTTTAATAGTTGTCACAGTTTCGTCCACAAATGTTTCGGCTTTGTCTAAATAGGGTTGAGCGGCCTCTTTTGTTTCTTCAATTACGTTTTCTGCTTGTTCTACTATTTCGCTTGCTTTTTCTTTGGCTGTGCCAAATACACTTTTAAAAAATGAAGTTATTCCCATGGTTTTTACTTTTTAGGTTAGAAAAACCAAATGTAAACTTTATTTTTATAATTACCATATTAAATAATTGTACAGCAATGGATTACGGTATATTGTTTTTTTGTATTTCTCATACAGTGAGAGTGCTTACTGTTCTGTTTTGAATTGAAATAGGAATTTAAAAAAAAAGCGTTTCTAATTTTAGAAACGCTTTTGTAATGTTATTGTATAGCTAATGGTTTTAAACAGCTTCTACTTTTATTCCTTCATCATTCAACATACTTTTTAGCATGTTTTCGATGCCGCTTTTCAAGGTAAAAGTTGATGAGGGACATCCATTACATGCACCTTGCATAATTACTTTTACGGTTTTTGTTATACTATCGTAGGAATCAAAAAGAATATTTCCTCCATCTGCGGCTACAGCCGGTTTTACGTATTCTTCAAGTATGTTAATGATTTTTTGAGATGTTTCATCAAGTGAATCAAATGATTCGTCTTTTGTTTTTTCGTCTTTAACAATAGTTTGAATCATAGTTTCATCAAGCACAGTACCTCCGTTTTCGATGTATTGTTTTATAAAAGTTCTTAATTCAAGTGTAATATCTTGCCATTCATTGATGTCGTATTTGGTAACAGAGATGTAATTTTCATCTATAAAGACCTCTTTTACATAAGGGAATTTAAATAATTCAGTTGCTAACGGTGAAGGTGCGCTTTGATCTATGTTTTTGAACTCAATAGCATTTTTCGTAATCATTTTATTGATGACAAATTTGAGTGCAGCAGGATTTGGAGTAGATTCACCATAAACGGTAATAGGCTGTTTTTTTGTTTTGTTTTCATCAATGGCTATGATTATTCCTCCTTTGTTTATAAAGGCTTCAATTTGTTCTGCAACAGCGTCTTTTACATCGTCCCATTCAACTATGCTAAATCTTTCAATTGCAATGAAATTACCTGATATATAGACTGTTTTAACAAATGGTAAATAAAATAATTGTTGGGCTAGAGGAGACGCTTTTGCTTCATCGATGTTTTTAAATTCGAAACTTTCGTTTTGAGTAATGAAGTCAGGAAATTCAAATTTTAATATTGTTGGGTTTTGGGTTTCTTTTATAGTAACTTTTGTCATGATTTTTGTGATTTTTTACAAATTTAGTGAAGTTATTTTCTATGATTAACTATATTTGATATTTTAAAGAATAAATTAACAAAAGTTTTTTTTTCGTGATTAATTTTATAAAACCGCCCCTTAATGTATAATAAAATCAAATTTGTTTTTGCCTTTTTTTTTATCACTTTAACTACTTTCGCACAGGAAGGAATACCCGTTTATTCAGATTATCTATCGGATAATTATTATTTAATTTTTCCTTCTATGGCTGGTGCATCCAATTGCCATAAACTTAGGCTTACTGCAAGAAAACAATGGTTTGATCAAACTGATGCACCTGCTCTCCAAACATTAAGTTACAATGGTAGGGTTGGTGATAAATCTGGAGTTGGTGCTATTGTTTTTAATGATGTTAATGGGTATCATTCCCAATTTGGTTTCAAAGCAACTTATGCACATCATCTTATGTTTTCAAGGGATGAAGTAGATTTAAATCAATTATCCTTTGGTATAAATGTAGGTGTAAATCAAAGTCAATTGGATGAAACTGATTTTCAAAATTCAGGAGATTATGATCCACTCCTTGGAAATGTTGTTCAGCAAGCTTCTTATTTTAATTTAGATATAGGAGCATCTTATAATTATCTTGATTTTAGTTTTAATGCAGTAGTTAAGAATGTTTTAGAGACAAGACAGACTATTTATACCGAATATGAAAGTGATAATTTGAGAAAATTTATAGTTAGCGGAGGTTATGTTTTTGGTAATGCCGATAAGATATTATTGGAGCCTTCTTTGCTGTATCAATATGTAGATAAAACAAAGGAAAGTGCTTTGGATATGAACTTAAAAGCCTATAAGAAACTAGAAATGGGACAATTATGGGGAGGTCTATCTTACAGAAGAAGTTTTGATGGAGCCGAATACATTAGCGGAAGCGGAACAAACAGTCAAAAATTGCAGTATATTACTCCAGTTCTAGGTTTAAATTATAAAAATTTCATGTTTGCCTATACATATACTCATCTATTGGGAGATATTCAATATGATAATGCAGGATTTCATCAGCTTACACTAGGTATTAACTTTTTATGCAAACCTGAAAAATACGATTGTAATTGTCCTGCGATTAATTAAAAAGTTATAAAAGAAAATGATAATTAAGCCTGTAAACGGAAAATCACCTGTTATTCCTGAAGATTGTTATGTAGCTGAGAATGCAACTATAGTGGGTGATGTAACTTTTGGTTCTCAATGTAGTGTCTGGTTTAATACAGTAATTCGCGGTGATGTACATTATATTAAAATTGGAAATAAAGTAAATATTCAAGACGGAGCAGTTGTTCATTGTACCTATCAAAAACATCCAACAATAATTGGTAATAATGTTTCCATAGGACATAATGCAATAGTACATGGTTGTACGATCCATGATAATGTATTAATCGGTATGGGGGCAATCGTTATGGATAATTGTATAGTCGAAAGTAATTCTATTGTTGCTGCAGGCGCAGTAATCACTCAAAATACTGTTGTTGAGTCAGGTTCTATCTGGGCTGGTGTTCCAGCTAAGAAAGTTAAAGATATAGATCAATCAAATTTTGCTGGTGAGATAGAACGTATTTCAAATAATTATGTAATGTATTCAAGCTGGTTTAAAGAAGAGTAATTTTTTGTTTAATTTATAGAAATTATTTGATAATAAATAAGTGTTTTTGGAATACAATTTTTTTAACAATAAGAATCAATTAAACCCAAAATCCGGATTAGAAAATTATCATATCTAAATTGTTCTACACAACGAAGAACGTGCTCCTATTTTCAAAAAATGAAAGTCAAAAGTATTAGTTCATTGGTTGCTATTTTTTTGGCATTCACTAATAAACTTCGTTTTCCTCAAAAATAGTCCGTTAGTTTTACTTTTATTGAATAATTTAGCTTCGTTGCTAAGTCTATTGCGGATTCTGGTTTAAATATTTATCTTTTCAAAAAAAACGTTTTTATAACTTTCACTAATTGGAATTCTTTTATCTGCAATTAAAACTTTGTTTTTTTGGATGGATTTGATGTGCTTTATGTTGATGATATAAGAACGATGTATTCTTGAAAATCCTTTAGAGGACAATAAGTTTTCAAGCTTTATTAAGCTGATTAGTGTTAGAATGTATTTATTATCAGTAGTGTAAATTTTGACATAATCTTTTAAACCTTCGATAAATAGAATGTCTTTAAAATTTATTTTGACATTTTCATATTCTGCTCGTACAAAAATAAAATCTTGTTCGATTTCTGGAGGATTTGCATTTTGATTTGTTGCAGATATACTCTTTGGTGTATTAATTTGTTGGGCTCTTAAAACGGATTTTAAAAATCGATTAAATGGAATTGGTTTTACCAAGTAGTCAACTGCGCCTAGATTGAAACCTTCCACAGCATAATCGGAATAGGCTGTTGTGAAAATAATTAACGGTTTGTTTTCGATTGCATTGATAAAATCAATTCCTGAGAAATGAGGCATTTCTATATCTAAAAAGATTAGATCAATTTGAGATTGATTGATTATGGAAATGGCATCAATTGCATTGGTAAAGGTAGTGACTAGTTCTAGAGAATCAATTCGTCCTACGAATTCTACCAATAATTCTACTGCTAAAGGTTCGTCATCTATAATAACACACTTCATTTTTTTTAGTTTTTAAGAATTGATTTAAAAAGAGTTGTTGGATTCTAATTGTATTTTATCCAATTGTAAAATTAAATTTACCGTATACAATGAATCTGTTGTTGTTAGTTTTAATGTATGCGCATTTGGATAAAGTAAAAGTAGCCTATTTTTGATATTTGTTAAACCAATTCCAGAATTTACCGGATCTTTTTTAGTGTTCTCTATTTTGTTTTGTACCCAAAAGTCTAAAATATTTTCCGTGATAGTTATCTTAATTTTTACAAATGTAGCGCCTTTATAATCAGTTCCATATTTAAAAGCATTCTCTATAAATGAAATTAATAACATTGGTTCAATAAACTTATTTTTGGTATCACCATGAATGTTTATTGTTAAGTTTTCTATGTTATTTAGCCTCAGTTTTTGTAACTCTATATAATTTTTGATGTAGCTAATTTCTTTTTCTAATAAAACAGTCTTGTTGTCCGTTTCATATAGCATATATCGCATCATTTCGGATAATGTTACAATTGCATCTGGTACTAAATCTGATTTTTTATGGGCAAGGGAATAAATACTATTTAATGAATTGAAGAGAAAGTGTGGATTTGTCTGCTTTCTTAAATAGTTCAACTCAGCTGTTGTCCTCTGACTATCAGATATTAATTTGTTTTGTTGGTCGTTATAAAATTCAGATAGGGTTTTAATAATTGTACTAATGGCAACTATTAAAAGGTAAAAAAAGGAAGGGATTATTTTAAAAAAGAGAGGTTGTTCTCTTCTAGGACCAATATGTTGTATTCCATTTTTATTCATTTGAAACTTTTGAAAATTGATGTCCTTTTGGGGTTTCATTTCCAGAAATTCAGTTGATATAAAATGTTGCCTTATAAACATTATAATGATTATGAGTACAAAAATGATACTTATATAATTGACATATTTTTTCTTTAAAAGTAGATTAGGAACTAAATAAAGATAATTTAAATAGAATAGTAAAATACCAGTTAACCATTGAACATAAAAATCACTATTAATATGAAAGGGACTTTCGTAAAACTGAATAAGAGATGTGCTTATAAAAAAACACCATATTATACAATGTATTAAGATCTTATTATAGATATGATTTTTTACGATATCAATATTCATTTATATTTTTATTTTTAATGAGATTAAATCATTTTTTGTGATTGTGGGTGATGAATTTGATTCTAATTTATGTAATACTAAATGGCCTACTGCTAAGGCATCCTTTTCAGTCTGAAAAGATTTCTGTTGACTAACAACGGGTATAATGGTTTGTTTTATTATTATTTTATTGTTGTTTGAAATAGTATAGCCCCAACCATTTATGATTTTTATAGATTCAACTTTAAAATTTTCTTCTTTTTTTAGAAAAACGAAGATAAATGTTCCTGTCAAAAATATAATTAAGTATATGTTAAAAAGAGGATTGAAATTCTTCCGGATGTTTTTCCGGAAGAATTTTGCTTTAGTATTAATTGTCATCATCATTTTGTTCTTCGGATGGTTTAAATTCCCAGACATCATCAAAAAAGGATGTTCCTGATTTTCCTAGTATAACGAATCCTCGTTCGCCTTTGATTGTAATTCCAAGTGCATCAGATCTTCCAGATCCTTCAAGGGATGTTTTTTCTTTCCAAATATCTGTTTTTGGATTGTACTCCCAAATTGTTCTTCCGCTTTCACCACAAGTAATATAACCCAAACTATTAATGGAGAAACTTGATGCATTTGCTCTTTTAATTGAATAGGCATCGTGATCAGTTCCATCATCATCTAAATCTCTTTTTCTTGTCCAGATATCAGTAATTGGATCAAATGCCCAAAAATCTACTTGATTTACGCCACTGTTTAGTCCTGTTCCTAAATAGGCAATATCGTTTATTACGAATACAGTTGCATTTCTTCTTTTGTTTCCACTAAATCCATTAACTTGAGTCCAAGTATTGTCTGTTGCGTTATATTGGTAAAAATCTTTTAAGTAATTACCATCATAACCAGTCCCGAAAAATGCTTTTCCACCTACTTGAAACCCTACAGCACCATAACGTGCTGTTCCTGCAAAATCAGTTTTTTTTGTCCAAATATTAGTATCAGGATTGTATTCATAAAAATCTTTTAATTTATTCGTACCATCATATCCCAATCCCACATATCCATTTCCGTTTAATTCGAATCCTGATCCTGAGCTCCTTGCTATACCGATAAAATCTGCTTTTTGTTCCCAATAATCCCCTGCTGAATTGTATGCCCATAAGTCATTTAGGTATTCATCTCCCGTATAACCAGTAGTAACATAAGCAAAAGTCCCTATTACAAAACTGGTAGCACTTGAACGGGCAGGTCCATCAAAGGCTGATTTTTTAATCCAATTTCCTAATTTTTCTTCTGTATCATCGTCACTACAGCTTATTGAAAATAGGCTAATTAGCAAAGTACTAAGTATTATTCCTTTTTTAAAATGTTTCATATGTCTAAAATTTATTTATTTGTGATGATGTTAATTTTCTCGTTTATTTTATATTTATCAGTAAATTTTATTGGGACAGTTTTTAAATTTTGTATTTTATACTAATCGAAAAGAGGCTTCCGTTTTTCTGTTTCTGATTTATTTCGTATGTTTTATTATTATCTGAAAATTTGAATTCTTTATTCGTCGAATACCCTCCTTTGGCTGTAATTATCCAAGATTTATCCATATTTCTTGCTAATTGTAACGTAGTTTCCATTTGTGAAAAGCCTACTTTAGAAACGGTGTTTAGGTCATCATTAATTATGTATTCATCAAGATTATAACTACAGCCATTAAAATCATTATTTATGCTAAATTTATTTCGTATCGAATTCGAAAAGCTGAATGATGATTTTGGGAAACCCAATTTTATATAGACATGCTCATTGAATTGGTGATTATATGTAAAAGTGGGTAGCCAATCCACTGTTCCAAAAAGTGTTGTTCTTTTTATTCCAAAATCAACACTGCTATTTTTATTAATATTATAATTGATTTCAATACTTCCTAAAAGCATGACATCTGAAAAAGTTATATGATTTTCAAAATTAAGTGTTGGCTGAATGCCAAATGTCAATCTTGTTTTATCGTTTAACTGTTTTGAAAATTCAAAATTATTTTCATAAGTATTGAAATGTGTACTGCTGTAATTTGTAGCATAATCCTTTAGTAAATAATCTTTTAATTCGTCTGTAATGGTTGTGCTTTTGTAACTAAATATATTCGTCAGTTTTATTTTTGCATCTATTGTTTTAAAAAGAGTTAGACCAATTTCTGTTTGTTTAATAGTTCCTTTATTAATAGGTTCAGTTTGCAAATTCCAATCAAGGGCACATCCTTTTTGTGCATTGATACCAATAAAAGGTATTAAAATCAAAAGCTTAGTAAAGTTGTTTATTCTCATTTTTTTAATATTGGTTCAAAAGTAAATGGGTTGTTACCGAATAAAAAAGAATATATATACATGGCTTCATTCTATAGACAAATAGCCGATAATAAAGGATAAACAGCGAAATAAAGATGGATTTGGAGTTGTAGAGTAATTATGAGTTTTTATAGATATAATATTCCTGATGGTATATGTTATTAGGATAGCTTTGATCGTGGCTTTTATATTTGTTCAAAAAAATAAATATGTACAAGTTTTTGTTTTTCATGTTTTTGAGTATTCTAATGGTTTCTTGTGATTCCGATGTTGATGCGGGTAAGTTTGTGGTAGGTTCGGATTATTTATCGATAAAAAACAAAGTGATTTCTATAGATACCATGACGGTTACTCTTTCTACAATCAGGTTAGATTCTTTAGTCACCTCGAGTGAAAGTAGAATTTTAGTTGGTAATTATGATGATCCTCTTTTTGGGACTATAAAAGCGGATAGTTATTTCCAGGTATTAACTAGCTCATTTAATCTTTACAGTCAAAATTCAGATACCGATGCTACAGGTTATGTTTTTGATTCTATTGCTATGATTATGCGATATGATGATTATTATTATGCCGATACAACAAAAGTACAAACGTTGAATGTTCATAGGGTTTTACAAAAGTTTAAACCCAATAAAGAGGACAATAGTTTTTATAATAATTCGGTTTTGAATTATGATAATTCAATTTTAGGTAGCATAACTTACAAACCAAAACCAATTGGTAAGGATAGTATAAATATTAAATTAGATAATAATTTTGGTTTAGAGTTATTTAATAAGTTTAAAAATAATGAGATTTCAGATGAAAGTGATTTGACTGAATATTTAAAAGGTTTTATGATTACTTCTTCGAATAGTTCATCATCAAGTGTAATTGGTTTTAATATGTCTAGTACTTTACGACTTTATTATTCCAAGGTTAAAGGTGATACTGAAGAGTCTTACAGTAAAGACTTTATACCTTCTAATGCAGCAAAGCAATTTAATGTTATATCCTCAAATAGGGATGATACACTTATAAAAGATTTGCCTTCATCTAATGAGAGTTTGCCTAGTGTTTATTCCGGAAATAAAGGATTTGTACAATCAGGAACGGGTTTAGTTTGTAGAATTAATTTTCCAAATGTAAAGCAATTGAGATATTTGGCTGAAAAAGGCGCAATAGTGGATGCTAAGTTATTATTGAAACCAGTAAAATATTCATATTCAGAGCTGTTTCCTTTGCCTCAAACTTTGGGGGTCTATTTAGTAGATAATATGAATCGAATAAAGAGTAAGCTTACAAATGCAAATAATGAGACCGTGACAGCAGCCTTGAATAGGTCGGATAATGAATTTGGGGATGATGTTCAATACGAAGTACTGTTGGGTTCTTATTTGCAGAAAGAAATGTTAAAAGAATCAGATAAAAAAAGTGGATTATTAATTACGATGCCAATTTTGTCTAAAGTGGTCGATAGAGTTGTATTAGGGGATCAAAATAATAAGGAGAATAAATTAAAATTACAAATCTATTATATTACCTATTAAATGAAAAAATCTATTTTTTTTATAGTTGTTGCGTCTTTTAATTATTGTCTTTCTTTTTCTCAAAGTATTGCAACTTCTCCTTATTCATTGTATGGCTTAGGGAGTTTGTATGATTCTAATTTTGGAATAATTCCCGCTCTCGGTACGACAGGAATCGCTTTGTCTTCGGAAAATTTTATTAATAATAAAAATGCTGCATCTCTTGTTGATATTCCAGCGAATAATTTCTTTTTTGAAGTAGGAGGAACAGGAATTCAAACTTCTTTTGAAGACAATTCTAGAAAGGAAAGCCGAAATAATTCTCAGTTTTCCCATTTTGCATTTGCTTTTCCAATAAATAATAAATCTGCATTTAGTGTTGCAATGATGCCCTACTCAAGTTCTTCTTTTAAGATTTCAGAATTAAAAATTCCAATTATTGATGGAGCTGATGCCTATTATTATTTGGATGTTGTTGGTACAGGAGGACTAAACAATTTTGATTTTTCATATGCATATAAATTAAGTAAAAAATGGTCTTTAGGGTTTTCTGCTTCTGTTCTTTTTGGAAATACCACTGATAATAGAACCTTTACTATTAATAATTCTAATACAACAATCGATAAGGAAATTAGTTATAAAGGTATTCGACCTATAGTAAGTTCACAATTTAAAATAAATCCATTATTGACTTTTGGTTTAAATGTTAAAGCACCATCTCGAGTAAATGCGACAAATAAACAATCGGTTACTGTTGTTAGCGGTTCCGGTGAAAGTAATTTGGAAACAGATAAATTAATCGATACAGATGATTTTTATTTGCCAATGGAAATTGGAGTTGGTTTCAATAAAGTATTTAAAAACAAACTAAATGTCTCTTTTGATTATGAAAAGAAATTTTGGGATTCCACTAATCAATCCGATATGTATGGTTATTTTTCAAACCAAGAAAAATTTTCAATGGGATTGTCATATATTAAAGCTAAAACTTCAAGAAATTATTTGGATAGAATAAAATTCGCAACAGGTTTAAATTATGATACGGGCTATTTGGAGGTGGATAGTAAAAAAATTCAAGATAAAAGTTTTTCTATAGGCGCTTCCTTGCCGTTGGATCATTTGTCTTCTTCTTTGTTTATTTCATATACCTATGGTCAAAAAGGGAGAATTACTGATCCGTTAATTAAGGAAAATTATCATAAGTTGAGTTTGAATCTTAATTTAGATGGCATTTGGTTTGTTAGGAATAAATTAGAATAATTTAAAAATCCCTTTTTTCAACTTTAAATTTGTTTTCTAAAATTTCATTTAACACTTTCGGATTAGTATTGGTGTAAAATATAGGCTGACTACTTTTTGCGTTTGAAAGACCTACTACGTCCCTAAGTATGTTTTTGGTTTGTCTCGCTACAGCTTCACCAGAATCGATAATTTGAATATGTGCTGGGAGGATTTTTTTTATTTGAGGGATCAAATAGGGATAATGACTACATCCCAAAACTAGATAGTCGATATTGGCTTCAATCATGGGGTTAAGATAAGACTGAAGTAATTGCGTCATTTCTGGTGAATTTATTTCTCCATTTTCTATTAGTTGAACTAATCCATGGCCTATCTGCTCTATGATTTTGGTGTCTTGGTATTTCTCAGTTGTTTTGTGGAATAGTTCGCTATTTAAGGTTCCTTTGGTGGCAAGGATGCCAATTGTTTGAGTTTTAGAATGGGTAACGGCGGGTTTAATGGCGGGCTCTATACCAATAAAAGGAATGGTATATTTAGCTCTTAATTCCTGAATGGCATTGGTAGTAGCTGTGTTACATGCGACTACTATTAGTTTGCATCCCATTTGGATTAGCAGGTCAGTGTTTTTTATACTTAATGCGATGATTTCTTCCTTGGTTTTTTGTCCATAGGGTGCATTTTTACTGTCGGCTAAATATATGGTTTTTTCGTTTGGTAATAAATCATGGATGGCTTTCCAGATGGAGGTTCCTCCAATTCCTGAGTCAAAAATACCAATTGGTTTGTCGTTTGTCATGATATTAATAAATAAGCAATAGTTAAATATACTACATTTTATGGTGTAAAAAAAAACTGCTCAATCCAATATTTTGGATGAGCAGTTTATGATTTATTGTATTTTAATTAAAATCCTAAATCTTTTTTTACATCAGCTGTAATGTTTGTTCCATCAGCTAATAATAAAGTAGAACCGTCAAGTACATATTGGAAACCCTTAGCTTTACCAACTTTTTGGATAGAAGCTCTTACTTTTTCCATAATTGGTTTTACAATTTCTGATTCTTTAGCTTGTAATTCTTTTTGAGCATTATCTCTAAAGTCAGTAATTCTTTTTTGCATATCTTGAACTTCTTTAGAACGTTCTTGATTTACAGTTTCGCCAACAGTTGCAGATTCAGCTTCGTATTTTTTTAATTTAGTTTGGTATTCTTCCACCATTTTTTTGTAATCAGCATCATAAGTACCGCTCAATTTTTCAAGTTGTTTTTGAGCATCAAGCATAGCTGGTAATTTTGTCATGATTTCACTTACATCAACATGAGCTACCTTAGTTTGAGCATTTGAAATTTGAGTTGCACCAAAAAATAGTGTCGCTGCAATTAATAAAGTTTTGAATTGTTTCATCGTTTTAAAAAATTAAATAATTAGAATTTGTTTAGTTGTTTTCTTTTGTATTTGTTTCTGAAGCTTTTTTTGCGGCTTCTCTTTCTTGAAGTTCTTTTATTCTTTTTTCTTCGGCAGCTTTTTTCGTAGCTTCTCTTGCTTCAAGTATTTTTTTTCTTTTTTCTTCTAAAGCTTTTTTGCGTTCTTCTTGTACATTTGGTTTAGCGGTTTCTGTTATTGATTTTTCAGATTGACCAGCCGCATTTGTTGTTGTCGCGTTTTCTGTTGTAGTTGTTTTTGTTTCTACTACAGTTGTACCTTTCTTTTTAGCTTCTCTTTCAGCGAGTAAAGCTTTTCTTTTTTCTTCGTATTGTTTTTTAGCTTCCTCTTGTGCTAACTTTTTGTCAGCGACTAATTTTTCTCTAGCAGCTTTTTTATCTAATAATACTTTTTCTCTTTCGGCTAAAACAGGATTATCGTCTATTTCGTTTTCTAAGTTTTCTTTCGCTTCTAATTCTTTTTGCTGTTTCTTAGTTAATTGCTCTCTTTTTTCAGTGCGGTTTAATACTCTGATGACTTGATCACTTATGTCAAATCTTTTGGCGGCAAACAGTATGGTTAAATGTGATGATTTATCAAAAATAAAATCATACTTTCTAGCTTCAGCTATATCTTGTACAGCAGTAAAAACTTGATCTTGAATAGGCTTTATTAAACCTGCTTTTTGGATTATTAAATCTCCATTTGCGCCAAATCTTTTTTGTTGATAATCTAATTTTTCAGTCTCAAGAAATTTAATTTCTGATTCTCTTTCTTCAATTAATTCAGCTGTTAATAATGGTTTTTCCGCTTTTAAAGCATCTTTTAATTTGTTTATTTCTATTTTTTTGGTTTCAATTTCTTGTTTCCATTTTTGAGCTTTTTGTTCTAACTGGGCTTTGGCTTCAATATAGTCTGGAACATTTTGTAAAATGTATTCCATATCAATATAACCCACTTTGTTTCCTTTGGTCTGAGCTAGATTTGTTGTAGCTACAAAAAGCGATAAAATTATAAATAAAAATTCTTTTCTCATAATTTTTAATTTTAGAAATTTTACACCAAAGTTATTTAAAATTGTTGACCAATTATAAAATGCGTTTGCCATCCACTTGGTTTGATTGCTCCAGGTACAGCATCGAAGCCATAACCAAAATCAATACCCAATAATCCAAATGCAGGCATGAATACTCTTAAACCAACACCAGATGAACGAGCCAGATTAAATGGTTGGTAGCTTGATAATGATTCATAGGATTGGCCTGCTTCTGCAAATGCTAGTGCATAAATAGAAGCTGATGCTTTTAATGTTATTGGATAACGTAATTCTAATGAGAATTTATTATATATAGTAGCACCATATGCATCTCCGTTTGAATTTGCAGGAGTTAATGCTCCGTTTTCATAACCTCTTAGCTGTATGTTTTGTCTTCCGTCTATAGAACTTCCAGCCATACCGTCTCCACCTAAATAATATCTTTCAAATGGAATAACTCCTCGATCCTGATTGTATGCACCTAAGAATCCAAATTGCATTAAGGTACGTAAAACTAATTTTTTGTATAAAGAAGTAAACCAATCTCCAGTTACTTGAACTTTATAATATTCTAACCATTTGTATTTTTCTTGATCTACTTTTGCAGGATCTGCAACTGCATCTTGGTATTTGTCTACTTTGTTAGAGGTATAGGATGAACTTGGTAATTTGTCTAGATAATCACCTGCATTTACAACTCTGTCATTATTGTCAACATAAGAGGTGCCGGTATATTTGTATTTGTATTTTTCTTGATCCCCTAACTTAGCATAATCAATTCCATTAAATACAGAATACGGAAGTGTAAATTCACCTGTAACTCCAAATTCTGCTCCATAAGTTGGGAAAATAGGGTTAAAACCTTTACTGTTTCTAGATAGACCTACTGTATAGGATAAGTTTCTTGAAGTACCATTTGCAAATGTAAACATTCCATAAAGATAATTATGTAAGTCATACTGTTGGTAACTAATCGATTGAGAAAGTGTGAAAAAATCATCTGGCACAGTTAGTCTTTTTGCCATACCTACTGACAAAGAGGTGATATTAATGTATTTTGATTTGTCTACTCTTTGTGTTTGATAGTTGGAACTGTATTGTTGGCTAAAAGCAAATGAGCTACTAAATTGAACAGGTCTTTTTCCTCCAAACCAAGGTTCAGAAAAAGATAAACTATACGTTTTATAATAGGAACTTGCTTGTAAACGTAATGCTACTTTTTGACCATCTCCCATTGGAAGTGGATGATAAGCGTCTTTGTTGAATAAGTTTCTTGCTGAAAAGTTATTAAATGATAGGCCTAAGGTTCCAACAAAACCTCCGCCTCCATATCCTCCTTGAAGTTCGATTTGGCTTGCTCCTTTTTCAACAACATTGTATTCGATATCTACTGTTCCGGCACCAGAATCAACATTTTTGAATTTAGGATCAATTTTTTCAGGATCAAAAAATCCCAATTGACCTATCTCTCTAATGGTTCTAACTAACTCCGCTTTGTTGTATTTGTCTCCTGGACGAGTTCTTAATTCTCTATAAATAACTTCGTCATTAGTTTTGTCGTTACCTACAACAGTAATTTTATTGAAATAGGCAATAGGCCCTTCAGTAACTCTAATTTCAAAATCAATTTTATTATCAGTTGTTTTTGTTTCTACCGCATTAATATTTGAAAATAAATATCCGTTGTTTTGATATAAATTTGTAATATCTTCTCCATCTGGTTTTGATTTATCTGCAATTCTTTCTTGAAGTAATACGCCATTGTATACATCACCAGGTCGGATACCCAGCATGCTACTCAATCCTTCATCTGAATAAACCGTGTTACCAATAAATTTGATGTTTCCAAAATAATATTTAATACCTTCCTCTACTTTAATTTTTATATAAATACCTTTTTTTTCTTCATTGTAAGCTATAGAGTCTCCTATAATACGAGCGTCGCGGTATCCGATTTTCTTATAATCACTGACTATTTTTTCTAAATCTTCTTGGTATTTTTCTTCTATATATTTAGAGCGTTTTAAAATGTTAATAGGGTTTCGCTGTTTTGTGTTCTTCATCGAACTAAGTAACTTTTTAGTACCAATCTCTTTGTTTCCTTCAATGTCGATTTTATAAATTTTCACTTTATTACCCATGTCTACTTTTACAAGCATGTTAACTTCGTTGCTTTTTAAAGTGTCTTTTGTGGTGGTAATATGAACTTTTGTATTGAAAAAACCGTCTTTTTTGTATTTTTTTTCTATATAGTTTTTTGTAGTTGTAATCAAGTTTTCTGTCACAATTTTACCGTTTGTCAAACCATTATCTTTAATGAAAGATTCGGTTTTGCTTTTGGATACACCAACAAATTTTACCTGATTTATTTTTGGTAATTCTTTAATGTTTAAGTCTAGATAAATGCTATCGTTTTCAATACGATTTACATAAAATGAAATTTCATCAAAAAGGCCTAGTTTTCCTAGTTTTTTTATAGAACTACTGATTTGTTCACCAGGGATGGTAATTTCTTGTCCTTTTTCAAGTCCAGCAAATGTGACTACTGTTTGTGGATTGAAACTAATATCACCAACTACGCTGACATCAGCTAAAATGTATTTTTTACCTTGGTCAAATGGGACTCTGTCTTGGGCTTTGATTTGAGTAAATGTTCCTAATAATAAAAAGGTAAGGACTAGTTTTAAGCTTTTATGTAACACTAAAAATTTATTTAATTTGTTCACTTGTTTTTCCAAATCGACGTTCTCTTTTTTGATAGCTAATGATGGCCTCATGTAAATCTTTTTCTTTAAAATCTGGCCAAAGTACATCCGTAAAATATAATTCGGCATAAGCTATTTGCCACAACAGAAAATTACTTATTCTATGTTCACCACTTGTTCTTATTAATAAATCAACATCTGGTAGATTGTGCGTGTAAAGATGCTCATTTATAATTGAATCGTCAATAGCGTCTATTGAAATTATATTATTTTTAACTTTATCGCTGATTATTTTTACAACATTTACTAATTCTTCTCTAGATCCATAGCTTAATGCCAGAGTTAATGTCATTTTCGTATTTTCTTTTGTCTTATCAATGACTTCTGCTAATTGCTTTTGGGCATTTTTTGGTAACTTATCAATGTTTCCTATTGCATTCATTTTGATATTGCCTTCCTGCATTGTTTTGAGTTCTTTTTTCAATGAATTAATCAAAACTCGCATTAGTGTGTCTACTTCAAGTTTGGGTCTGTTCCAGTTTTCTGTAGAAAAAGCATAAAGGGTTAAATACTGTACTCCTAAATCTAAACATTCCTGAATAATTTTTTTTACAGATTTTGATCCACTCTCATGTCCTAGTGTTCTTAGGAATCCTTGTTGTTTAGCCCAACGACCATTCCCGTCCATAATTATGGCGAGGTGGGATGGTATATTTTTAGTGTTTATTTTTTCTTTTAACATCGTGTTTATTCTGCACAGTAACATGGTTTTTCTCCAAAAGTATACGTCAAAGTTACTCCTGAAAATACATACCAATCATTATTATTTAAATTGCCAAATTTATACATATTGCTATCACTTGGATTGCTTCCGTCAATATTATCAGTAAAAGAATATCGAATGCCTACCTCTAGTCCTAAAACAAAATTTCTTGAAAAATTAGTTTTAACACCTAATGTCATTGGTATTGCAATGGAGTTTTTGATATTGTTTTTTTTAGTTTCACCAGAAATCAAATATAATTCGTCATAGAAAAAGTAACTTATTCCGCTATATACGTATGGGGTGAACTTTGGGCTTTCTTGATGTAAATTAAAGTCAAAAAAATTAAACTCTAATCCAGCAGAAAGTTCTTTTATGTTATTAACAAAACTGTATTTTCTGTTTTTTCTTCCTATTTCTGAGGATTCTTTGTCATCTCCTGAAATTTGTGATTGTGTATAGGAGAATCGGTAGGAGTGTCTTGGACTTTTATTCCATTTATATAAAATTCCAAAAGCAGGTTCGTTTGGTGCAATATAGGTTGTTGAACCAATGTCTCCTATGTAATTGCTGCCACCAAGGAAAACACCAATTTCATGAATTTGAGCATGAATAGATGTTAAGGATAAAAAGCATAAAATTGGAATGAAAATTTTACTCATAAATTTAAAATTGCCTGCAAATATAATAATTATCAATAGTATTCAATACCTAACATAGGAATAGTGTCTTTTTTTAGACCAGTATCCTTTTTTTATCTACAACACTTATGATAGAAACGATGAAATATGTGGTAATCGTATATTTTATTTAATTCCTTCTGTCTTCTCCCCAAAGTAATTTTGTTCTCAATGTTTTTAAGAATGTTTCTTCGGGAATTTCTACCATGTTTATTTTAAAATTTGTTTTTTTTATGGTAAGTATAGATTCGTTAGCTACACTTGTTATTCTTGAATCTAAGGAAACCAAGTATTTTTCTTCTCTACCAGATACTTTTAAACGTATTTCGTTAATGTCTGGCACAACAAGTGGTCTTGCATTCAAATTATGTGGAGCAATAGGAGTGATGACTAAGCTTTTTACATCAGGTGTTAATATCGGACCTCCACAACTTAGTGAATAACCAGTAGATCCTGTAGGTGTTGCAATTATTAGACCATCTGCCCAATATGAATTTAAAAACTCATCATTCAAGTAAGTGTCAATTGTAATCATCGAGGTTGTTTCTTTTCTACTTACGGAAATCTCATTCATTGCAAAATTTAGTCCATCAATGTCTTTATTTTCTGGATAACAAGTTAGGCTTAGTAAAGTTCTTTTTGAAATTTTATATTTTTTGTCAATCACAAATTGCATAAATTCAGCTATGTTTTCCTTTTGAACAGTTGCTAAGAAACCGAGTCTACCAGCATTTATTCCTAAAATTGGGACTCCAGAATTGCGAACAAGAGTCACAGCTCTTAAAATAGTTCCATCACCACCAATACTAATCAACATGTCAAAACTTGAATCCAATTCACTATGTGATGAAAAGGTTTTATATTCTTTTTTGATAATTTGTTTTTCATATAACATATTCAAGAAATCGGATTCAATAACCATTTCAACATTGTTATTATTGAAAAACACAAAAATGTCTTTTATGATTGGTTCTGTGCTTACTAAATAATATTGGCCGTAAATAGCTACTTTCATTTATTTCTTTTTAAGTGTTTGTTCAGCTTTGTTTTTTGTGGGTTTTATTGAAAATTTCAAATAATTATATGTTTAAATATTTGTCTAAATAATCAGAACGTTCTTTTAAATTATTGATGTAATTGTCTTCGTTATGTTCTGAAATGATGTCATAATTATACCTTCTAAAGGTTTGAATGATTTCATTTAAAGAGCCAACACTTATTTTTAGGGTAACCTCAATCGTGTTTATGTCTGAATTTGAAATAAACAAGCCTAAAAGTTTTCCATTGTTACTTTCGACAATTTGAGTTATTTGACTCATGGAGTAATCGATAGTATTTTTACTTACTATTAAAATTGCTCCTTGTTCTTTCAAAAAAGGAGTTTCATGAAAAAATTTAATAATATCTTCAATTTCATAATAACCAACATACTTATTATTTTCGTCCAATATTGGAACTAAATTAGTATGGTTTTTAGCAAATACTTCCAAAACATCTAACCAAATCATTGTAGTTCTGGCAAAAAAATGTTCGAGTACATATTTGTAATCAGTTACTTTTTTGTCGCTATCAAAAGTTTCTATATCATCAGCAGCGATACTTCCGATAAAAATACTTTCTTCTACTACAGGGAAATGGGAATAGGTCAACTCGTCAAAAAAAGATTGAACAGTTCCAATGGTTTCATTGGCATCAATGGCCTTGTAGTCGTTTGTAATATAGTTTTTAATATCAGTCATAAAATGGATCCTCAATAATCGATGCAAAATAATCAAAATTATACAAATTCTGCTAGGTTTTACTTTGTATTTTTGTCCAATCATATATTATAAATATCTATTAATACTTGTTTTCATGACAAAACTTAGCGTTAACATAAATAAGATTGCCACTTTGCGTAATGCTCGTGGAGGAAATGTGCCTGATTTATTAAAAGTGGCGACTGATATTCAGCAATTTGGAGGTCAGGGAATAACAATTCATCCACGTCCTGATGAGCGTCATATTCGCTATCAAGATGCAAGAGATTTAAAATCAATTGTATATACAGAATACAATATTGAAGGGAATCCGGAGCAATCTTTTGTGGATTTGGTTCTTGAAATAAAACCAACTCAAGTGACTTTAGTTCCCGATGCTGTCGATGCCATAACTTCAAATGCGGGTTGGAACACTATTAAACATGCTTCTTTTTTAACAGAAATTGTTCATGAATTTCAACGAAACGGAATACGAACTTCTATTTTTGTGGATCCAGTTCTTGAAATGATAGAAGGAGCAAAAAAAATTGGAACAGAAAGAATAGAATTGTATACCGAGTCTTTTGCACATCAATATAGTTTGGGTAATAAAAAAGGTATTGATCCGTATGTCGTTTCGGCTGTTTTGGCTAATGAATTGGAATTAGGAATTAATGCAGGGCATGATTTGAGTTTGGATAATATTCAGTTTTTCAATCAAAATATTCCTGGATTGTTAGAAGTTTCTATTGGTCATGCCTTAATTTCCGAGGCAATTTATCTTGGATTAGAAAATGTGGTGAATATGTATTTGCATAAATTGAAATGATTTTCTAGTTTTTGATTAACAATGTTGATATATATATTTAATTTACATATTTTCAATCATAATTAAGACGAGACAATATAAAAAAAATGAAATTTTAAATAGATTTTGAGATTTTAGAATTCAGTTTTAATAAATATGTATTTTAAAATCTATAATCTTCAATCTGAATTAAAAATGCTTTACTCAAAAATAGAAGGTACAGGGAAGCCTTTACTTATACTTCATGGATTTCTAGGAATGTCCGATAATTGGAAATCATTAGGCACTCAATTTGTGGCTGATGGTTTTCAGGTGCACTTATTGGATTTACGTAATCATGGACGTAGTTTTCATTCGGATGATTTTAGTTATGAATTGATGGCTCTAGATGTGTTTGAATATTGTCAGGCAAACGGTTTGGAGTCAATTGCTATTATTGGTCATTCAATGGGGGGAAAAACAGCAATGCTAGTGGCAACTTTATATCCTAATTTAGTTGATAAAATGATAGTGGCAGATATAGGACCAAAATTTTATGCGCCACATCATCAAGATATTTTGGCAGGTTTAAATGCAGTTGATTTTTCAGTAAAACCAAGTCGGAATGAAGTTGAGGAAGTTTTAAAAGTTCATATTCCTGATTTTGGAACACGTCAATTTTTGATGAAAAGTTTATATTGGCAAGAGCCAGGGCAATTAGCCTTTCGATTCAATTTGAAAGTTTTTAATAAAAAAATTGAAGAAATTGGAAAAGCATTGCCAGCTGCTTCAATATTTGAAAAGCTCACTCTTTTTATTCGAGGTGGAAATTCTAACTACATATTAGATAGTGATTTTGATATGATTAAGAACTATTTTCCAGTTTCAGAAATTACGACCATTCCAAATGTTGGACACTGGTTGCATGCCGAAAATCCAAAATTGTTTTATGAATTAGCAAGTGCTTTTTTGAAATAATTTATTTTAGTGTAGAAATTTTATTATATTTATTGAAATTTTAAAAGTGCTACTATGAATTTAATTATAAGAATAATTGTGACAGCAGGGCTAGTTTTTGGGATCGCTCATTTTTTACCTGGAGTCCATGTAGCAGGGCCTTATACTGCTATGTTGGTGGCCGTAGTATTGGGATTGCTTAATATTTTTATAAAACCCATAATGGTATTATTAACATTGCCATTTACAATAGTTACTTTGGGGTTGTTTTTATTGGTGGTTAATGCTTTAATAATAGTGTTGTGTACAAAAATTGTTGGGGGTTTTTATGTGGATACCTTTTGGGTAGCAATGCTTTTTAGTATTATATTGTCTTTGTCTCAATCCATTGTGTATGCTATTATTGGTAAAGATAAATTGGATTAAAATTTGTTTAATGTTTTAGTGAAATTTAAACACTAAGATTTTATTTCACTAACTTTGATATAAATAAGTTGATCTAATTATTTGGATTTACATTTATTGGTGCTAAATCTATTTGGTGTTTAGCAATTTCTATATGTATATTTTGTGTCTTTTCTAAATTGTTATTCTTTTAGATTGTTTTGAAATTTTTTCAGATATTTTTTATCGTATAACGTATTCCAATTGAAATTATGAAAACATTAATAATTGCATTAGTTCTATTCTTTTCTATGGGTTCTGCTGTTTGGGCTCAAACAACACAAAATGCTGTTCAAAAAGAAGTTCAAAAAACGATGTATGCTTGTCCTATGCATTCTAATGAAATAAGTGATAAAAAAGGGAAATGTGGCAAGTGTGGTATGGAATTGGTGGTCACTAAAACAGTTTTGCACAATACTGCTGTAAAAGGAAGTCAAACGTCCTCTGTTAAATCTAAAAAATACATTTGTACTATGGATGGTTCTGTATTAGACGAGCCAGGAAAATGTCCTAAATGCGGTAAGGTTTTGACTGAAAAAAAAATGGATTCAAAAACATTAAAGCATTAAGTACTATTTTTTATCGATAGTAAGTTAAAAGGTTTTGTATAATATATTGCTTTTAACGGTCTAAAAAAAAATTAAAAAAAAATCTATTTGATTTAGATTTTTATCTAATTTATTTTGGATAAAATTTGGTTTTAGTTCAAGATGTTTTTTGTCTTCTTTAAGCTAATATTGAATTCGGAGTTGAATAAACGCAATTCTTTTTTTAGTTTTTTATAAGTTTAGTTTTGAGTGATTTTATGCTTTTTTCTACAAATCAGCTGAGTTAAAAATACTGCATTACCTCCTAAAATGAAAGAAAACACTTTTGTATTTTTATTGTTTAAAAAATAAAATTCAATAATTTGATTTTTTTCTTTCATAAATATTTTCAGAAACTATTAATTATTAATGTCTTATAAAATAAATGTTTTTTGATTAAATGGTTTTTAGTCACTAGTATTGTACATCTCAAAAATAGTTTTAATTTTGCAACCGCAATTAAAAGCAAGGCCCGTTCGTCTATCGGTTAGGACGCATGGTTTTCATCCATGTAAGAGCGGTTCGATTCCGCTACGGGCTACACATTATATGTTTTGTTCTTCATGTTGTTTTTGTTAAAAGATCGAATCGATTTTTTTTTTTTTCCAAATTATCTAATATGTTATTTAAAACAAATTCGCTAGCAAAATTTAATAAAGTAAAAATCCCGAAATTATAAATTTCGGGATTTTTTTTTGTATCCTCTTTTTCTTAATTTCGAAAAAAAATACGGTATGTTGCAACTTTCAGAAATTTGGATTTATCCTGTAAAATCATTTGGTGGAATCCAATTGCAAAAATCCAAAGTTACAGACCGAGGTTTGGAATTGGATAGGCGTTGGTTATTGGTGGATGATGATGGGCGCTTTTTGTCACAACGGGAGTATCCTAAATTGGCGCTTTTTAATACTGAGATTGTTGTTGATTTTTTGCGAATTACGCACAGATTTAATTTGGAATCAATTGATATTCCACTTCGGCCTGTTTTTTTGGGATCCCAGTCTAAAATAACAGTTACTGTTTGGGATGATTTGATAGATGCTTTTGAAGTAAGTGCAACGATTACCGATTGGTTTACAAAGCAATTGGGTTTTTCGGTACGATTGGTTTATATGCCAGAAGAGAGTGAGCGAAAATTAGATCCCAAATATGCCATCACGGGAGTCGAAAACAATTCGTTTTCTGATGCTTATCCTTTTTTGATTATTGGTCAGGCTTCGTTGGACGATTTGAATTCGAGAATGAAAAATCCTGTTCCGATGAATCGCTTTCGTCCGAATTTTGTTTTTACCAATGGTGACGCTTTTGAGGAGGATACTTGGCGTGACTTTAGAATTGGGGATGTTTCTTTTGTAGGAGTGAAGCCTTGTGACCGTTGCGTGATGACAACTGTTGATCAAGAAAAAGGAATCATTTCAGGAAAAGATCCTTTGAAAACATTAGCGAAATACAGAAATTTTGGCAATAAAGTTCTATTTGGTCAAAATGTGATTGGACTGGGATTGGGGAATGTTTCGGTTGGGGATGAGGTTTCTGTTTTGAGTTTTAATAAATAGTTTGGCACACAGATTTTTTAGTTTAAACATTGTTTTTTTAACTAAATATCTCGTTTAATCGTTGCGAGAGGGATAGACGCTGGCTACCGAAGTAGCGCAAATAGCCCGACCGCATTAGGGAAAGAGGCCGAATGAGCGTATAGTAAAATAGGCCTCTTTTTCTAATGGGGTCTCGCCCAAATGATTTTTGTTGTGGCATAAATTCTCTCCTGATTTCCTTAAATAATCAGCTAAAATTCAAATTCTTAAAATACTTGTTTGGGTTGCAAAAATTTCATAATTTTGCAACCCAATTTTATAATGTAAATTAAAGAAGAAGATGGATATCAAAAGAGTAGCAATAGACGCTGTGAATGAAACGATTGTAATGACAGTTGTTCACATGGATTACAAAGGACAAGTAGCAAAAAGAATAAACGAAAAAATGCCTTTGGCGACTGTAAAAGGGTTTAGAAAAGGAGCTGTGCCAAAAGACCTTGTAGAAAAACAATACGGTAAGGCTATCAAACAAGAAGAAGTTAAGAAAGTTGTTGATTTGGCTTTGGAGCGTTATGTGCAATCAGAAAGATTAAACCTTTTGGGGACTCCACTTCCTAAAGTTAACGAAAACTTCAACTGGGATGATGAAGAGTTGGTTTTTGAGTACGAAATTGGTTTGGTTCCTCATTTTGAATTAGATCTTGAAGCTAAAAATGATATCGTAAAATATATCGTTACTGCCGATGATAAATTAATTGACGGTCAAGTTGCTCGTATCCAAAAACAATTTGGTACTCCAATTCCTCAAGAAGTTGTTGTAGCTGAGTCTGACATTACTGGAACTTTCTCTAACGAGGCTGAAGAGATCAATAATGCAACTACAATTGCTTTGGCAATTTTTAAAGATAAAGCGACTGCTGATCAATTCATTGGTAAAAAAGTAGGTGATGTTGTTACTGTAAATACTAAAGGTTTATTTGAAGACGACCACCAATTGATGGATTATTTGAAAGTAGGTCACGACAATGTACACGGTTTGGCTGTAGATGTTGATTTTACTATCGAGGCTATCAATGGAGCTGAATTGGCTGAATTGAATCAAGAATTGTTCGACAAACTTTTTGGTGCTGGAACTGTAGCTTCATTGGAAGACTTGAAAGCAAAAATCAAAGAAGATGCTGAATCTCAATTCGCGCAACAAGCGGATCAAAAATTATTGGCTGATGTTCAAGATTTCTTGATCGAAAATACAAAATTTGATTTGCCATCTGAATTCTTAATTAAATGGTTGCAAACTGTAGGGGAAAAACAATTGACTCCAGAAGAAGCAATCGTAGAATATGCAAGATCTGAAAGAGGATTGCGTTTTCAATTGATTGAAGGAAAAGCAATGGCTACAAGCAATATTCAAATTACTTTTGAAGATTTGAAATCATTTACTACAAATGCAATCAAACAACAAATGGCTCAATTTGGACAAACAAATCCTACTGACGAAGAAGTTCAAGGAATTGTGGCTAGAGTTTTATCGAACCAAGAAGAAGTAAAAAGACTTTCTGATCAAGTGGTTGCGGCTAAATTACTTGAATTATTCAAAGAAAAAGCGAATCCAGCAACTAAAGAAGTAACTTACGATCAATTTATTGCTGCTTCTTACGGAGAATAAAGCCTCTAACCCTCGAAGGGGGAATAAGTTAAAAGGCAATCATATAGGGGAAAGGGATTTTTTCTATATATAATCTAAAGAAAAAAAATGTTATATTTGAGCGTCAAAAGATTTTTGCTTTGGCGCTCTTTTGTTTGAAATGGGTAACGAATATCAATTTGAGATAGTTGAATACTTACTTAAAAATTATAATGAGACAGTTTGTCACAAAAAGTAAAAAGGTACGACCTTTGCTTTACCATTAAAACATTAAATAACATTAGAAAATATACCTTATAAACTTATAAACTTTTTTAAAATGGACTACGGAAAAGAATTCAAAAAATTTGCGATTAAGGGTCAAGGGGTAAATGCAATGTACTATGATAAAATAGTAGCAGCCATGAATCCTAAAAATATGACTCCTTATATTATAGAAGAGCGTCAATTGAATATTTCGCAATTGGATGTTTTTTCTAGATTAATGATGGATAGAATTATTTTCCTTGGCACAGGAATTGATGATCAAATTGCAAATATCGTTCAAGCTCAATTATTATTTTTAGAAAGTGCTGATGCTTCCAAAGACATTCAGATTTATTTGAATTCACCTGGAGGAAGTGTTTATGCAGGTTTAGGAATTTATGATACGATGCAATACATCAAACCAGATGTAGCTACAATATGTACTGGAATGGCCGCTTCTATGGGAGCTGTTCTTTTGTGTGCAGGTGCGGCTGGAAAACGTTCGGCATTGCCTCATTCTCGTGTTATGATTCACCAACCATCTGGAGGAGCACAAGGTGTTGCTACCGATATGGAAATCAACTTACGCGAAATGTTGAAATTAAAAGATGAATTATACCAAATTATTTCACATCACTCTGGTCAAACTTTTGATAAAGTACACCAAGACAGTGAACGTGATTATTGGATGATTGCCGATGAAGCCAAAGAATACGGAATGATTGATGAAGTGTTGAGAAGAAGTTAAATTAGATAACAGATAACAGAATTTAGATAGCAGTTTATTGCAATCTGAAATCTGTTGTCTGAAATCTGCAATCTAAAAAGATGGCAAAACAAGTATTACAATGTTCTTTCTGCGGAAGAAAGAAACCAGAAACCAATTTATTGATTGCGGGCATCGATGCTCACATTTGTGATAAATGTATCGAACAAGCACACGGAATTGTTTTGGAAGAATTAAAAACGAATAGAGGTTCTAAGCTCATAGGTGATTTGATTTTAAAGAAACCAAAAGAAATTAGAGCTTTCCTTGATCAATATGTAATTGGACAAGAACAAACCAAAAAAGTAATGTCGGTGGCGGTTTACAATCACTACAAACGTTTGATGCAACAGCAATTAGACGACGAAGTAGAGATTGAAAAAAGCAATATCATCATGGTAGGGCAAACTGGTACAGGAAAAACTTTGGTAGCCAAAACGATTGCCAAAATGTTGGATGTGCCACTTGCTATTGTTGATGCAACAGTGCTAACCGAAGCAGGTTACGTGGGAGAAGATGTCGAAAGTATTTTGACGCGTCTTTTGCAGGCTGCCGATTATGATGTTGCCAAAGCCGAAAGAGGAATTGTTTTCATTGACGAAATTGATAAAATTGCCCGTAAAAGCGATAATCCTTCTATTACTCGTGATGTTTCGGGAGAAGGTGTGCAACAGGCTTTATTGAAATTATTGGAAGGAACTGTTGTTAATGTACCACCAAAAGGGGGTCGTAAACATCCAGATCAAAAATTTGTTGAGGTAAACACACAAAATATTTTGTTTATTGCCGGTGGTGCTTTTGATGGAGTAGAGCGTATTATTTCAAAACGTTTGAACCGTCAGGCAGTTGGGTATTCTACATCTAAAAATGTGGATAATATCGACAAAGACAATTTGTTGCAATACATTATCCCAAAAGACATTAAAGACTTTGGATTGATTCCTGAAATCATTGGGCGTTTGCCTGTTTTAACTCATATGGATCCTCTGGATAGAGAAACGTTACGTGCGATTTTGACACAACCTAAAAATGCTTTAATCAAGCAATATCAAAAATTATTTTTGATGGATGAGGTTGAATTCACGATTACAGACGAAGCTTTAGATTTTGTTGTTGAAAAAGCTTTAGAATATAAATTGGGTGCTCGTGGATTGCGTTCGTTATGCGAAGCTATTCTAACAGATGCGATGTATGAATTACCGAGTTCTGATGATAAAAAATTAGAAATTGATGTGGAATACGCCAAAGAAACACTAAATAAAAATTTATTGAAACGATTGGAGATAGCTTCTTAAGTTCTGATAATTAAATAGTTGTAAAAGCCTGCTCAGTCAATTGAGCAGGTTTTTTTATTTTAAAGGCATAAAATTAAAAGGATATTCTAATTGCTGTGAATTTACTTTTTATTGATCTTTTTTGAGTATTTTCAGTACATCTTGTTCCATCAAAAATAGAACCAATAGTATAATAAGATATGACAAGAAAGGAAGCTAATGATTATAATGCCAATTTTATAAACTTAGGATTTACATTTTTTTCAATTGCTCCAGATAATCTCTTTTATTGGATAATCTTGGAATTTTGTGTTGTCCTCCCAGTTTGTTACTTTCTTTAAGCCAATCGTAAAATAATCGCTCTCTAGCAACATTAATAACCAAGGGATTTAAAGTCATATTGTTGTAACGCTTGGCTTCGTAATCCGAGTTTAAGGATTGTAACGTATCGTCCAAAGTCTTTTGGAATGTGGCAATGTCTTTTGGTTTTTTCTTAAATTCAATCATCCATTCATGGCCTCCTTTTTCTTTATCCTTCATGAATATTGGAGCAACAGTATAATCCACTACTTCGGTTTGGGTAATATGACAAGCTTTGGCAATGGCCTGATCTGTATTTTCGACCATTAATTCTTCTCCAAATACATTAATATGATGTTTGGTGCGCCCCGTAACTCGAATACGATAAGGATTTAAAGAGGTGAAACGAACAGTATCACCAATAAGATATCGCCATAATCCGCCGTTAGTGGTAATCACCATGGCATAATTCTTGAATAATTGCACATCCGCTAATCGGATGGCTTTTTGGTCAGGTGTGCCAAAAGTATCCATCGGAATGAATTCATAAAAAATCCCGTAGTCTAGCATTAACAGTAAATCACTAGAATTATTTAAATCCTGAATGGCAAAAAAGCCTTCGGAGGCATTATAAATTTCGTAGTATTTGAATTGGTTTTGAGGAAGTATTTTTTGATATTGTTCTCGATAGGGATCAAAACTTACACCTCCGTGAAAATATACTTCCAAGTTAGGCCAAACTTCCATAAGGTTTGTTTTTCCTGTTTCTTCCAGCACCTTATTCATTAAAACTAGCATCCAAGAAGGAACTCCTGCAAAACTAGTTACATTTTCGTTGATTGTTTCATTAATGATGGCACTCATTTTGGTTTCCCATTCGCTCATTAAAGAGATTTTGCTGCTGGGTGTGCTGCTAAATTCAGCCCAAATAGGCATATTCTCTATCAAAATAGCCGACAAATCTCCAAAAAAAGTATTATTGTTTTCATAAATCTGTGAACTGCCTCCCAATCGTAAACTCTTTCCCAAAAACATTTCAGAATCCTCGTTGTTATTCAAATACATGCACAACAAATCTTTACTTCCTTTATAATGACAATCTTCTAAGGCCTCATTACTCACGGGGATAAATTTACTCTTGGCATTAGTGGTTCCGCTGGATTTTGCAAACCATTTTATGGGTTCTTCCCAAAGTACATTTTGCTCCCCTTTTCGAGTTCGTTCGATATAAGGTTCTAGATCTTCATAGGTTGATATGGGTACTCTATCTGTAAAAGTCTGATAGGATTTTATGGATTCGTAATCATATTGTTTGCCAAATACGGTACCTTCTGAAGAACGTATCAAATTCATCAATAATTCTTCTTGTACTTCATTTGGATATTTTAAAAAAAGCTCAATTTGATGAATTCGTTGTTTTAAAAACCAAGAAGCGATAGAATTGATGATGGATAAAGGCATGAGGATTTGTGATTTTAGAATGCTGATTTTTGATTTTAGATTTGAATATCATTTGACAAACTGTAACTTTGCCAACGTATCAAAAATAGTGTTTTTTTGTAAAAAACAATTTATTTACATTAAAGATTCTATTTCAATAATAGATATTATATAATCTAAAATTTATGAAGTGTACTGAAATTAATATTCTGAAATCACTACGCTACAATCTAAATCTCCAATGACATACAAAGGTGTACTTTCCAAAATGCAGACTGAATTCGGTGATCCTATTCAATATTACTTGGTTTTCGAAAACAGTTTTTTGAACATGAATCAATTATTAAACAAAGAGTTGGAAATCAATTTTGAAGGATATCAATGTCTCAATTGTGGTAAAAAGAAAAAAATATTTCGCCAAGGATTCTGCTATGATTGTTTTTATTCGAGTCCTGCTGTGGGAGATTGGATTATGAAGCCTGAGTTGAGTACTGCTCATTTAGGCATTGCAGACCGTGATTTGGATTATGAAGAAAAAGTCCAACTGCAACCCCATATCGTTTATTTGGCATTGTCTAGTGAGGTCAAAGTTGGAGTGACTCGAAAAACTCAAGTGCCAACAAGATGGATTGATCAAGGCGCGTCTCAAGCGATTTCAATTGTCGAAGTTCCCAATCGATATTTGGCAGGGATTACCGAGGTAGCCCTCAAAAACCATTATGCCGATAAAACCAATTGGCGCAAAATGCTACAAAACGATGTTGTACATGTCGATCTTATTGCCGAGCGTTTAAAACTTGAAAATTTAATTCCACCCGAAGTACAAGAGTATTTTTATTCAGATAAAAACGATTTGTACGAGATGCATTTTCCAGTATTGAGTTACCCAAAAAAAGTAAACAGTTTGAGCCTGGACAAAATGCATAGTTTCACAGGAAAACTTACAGGAATCAAAGGTCAATACCTTATTTTTGAGGATGGAACGGTTTTTAATATTCGAAGTTTTGAAGGCTATGTGGTGCGATTGAAAGTGTAAAACTAGAATTTTAAATACTATTTGGGCGTGCCCCCGTTGAGCAAAGGGGCTTATTTATAGTACCGCTCAGGCTGCCCCTTTGCTCAACGGGGTCGGGCTATTGCCGTTACTTCGGTAACTTGGCGCTATCCCTCACGCTCACGCTAATCAAGAAATTTTGATTGCAATGAGATATTGAGGCCTCTTTTTAAAATAAAAAATCCTAACTCATTTTTAAAATAAGTTAGGATTAAATCTTAGTATATTAGCTTCTCAGCTTCTAATTTTTCTTCTTAAACAAACCATTCAATAAATCGCCCGCTTTCTTTTTGATGTCTTCTTTTTGAGCGTTAGTTTTAGTGGTGTCAGCATCTGTTTTTTTACCGCTGTTCAGTAATTTATCCAACTCTGAAGCTCCTTTTTTAACCAATTTATCCGATTGTTGTTTGGCCAATTGCATGGTCAAGTTGGTCAACACCGTTTTCATGTCGGTAGAAATTTTCGGACTGCTGAATGTTCCGGTCATCAATGCCGTTACAGGGATATTATCAAATTTGGCTGCATCTGCTGGTGACATTTTTGAGATATACGCATTTGCTTCCTTGCCCAGATATTTTGCGGGTACATTAAATTTGATGTTATAATCCATACTTTGGTCAAAACCGTGTGTACCGCCTACAACGGCTTTAATATCCTGGTATTTTACATCAAATGGTTTTACAGATACTCTACCGTCTTTAAACGTTAGTGCCGCTTTGATGTCATTGAGGTTTACTTTACTTAAATCTATAAATTTTAAATTAGAACTCAATGCTTTTAACATTGTTGAGTTTTCTGCATTAATAGTAGTCGATAGTAATTGCCCAACCAAATCGCCTGTCAGTGTTTTTAAATCGGGTGTCATTTCAGTAGCATCTAGATTTCCATTCAATTTGATGGTGGTGTTTACTTTTCCATTTACAATTCCCGCTATTGGCGCAATTTTTTTCAACATATCCAATTGAGTAAAACTTTGTTGAATATCAACTTGGTTCAAATTAAGATTCATGTCAAAAACGGGTATTTTTCCTTTTGTGGAAACAGCACCGTTAGCACCAATTGTTCCTCCAAAAATCGATGTTTTTACATTCTCTAAAGTAACTTTTTCGTCTTTGATAATCATTTTCCCAGAAACCGCTTTCAAAGTTAAGTTGTCATACAAAACCGTATTGGCTTTTGCGGTAAGCGTACAATTAAGGAAAGCTGGAATTTTCAAAGGTTCGGCTTTCTTGGTTTTTTGTGTTTCTTCAGTTGCAGCAACTGGGGCAGTAGCGGTTGTCATGAAATCACTAACAGCCAATTGGTTGGAAGTCAAGTTAAAATTTCCTTTTAATTCTTGCTTTCTAAACATAAAACCATAAAAATTATCCAAAACCCCTGTTACGCTAAGATCACTCTTTCCTGTTTTGGCATTAAATTGTTTCAAATGTACCTGACTTGGATTAAATTGTACCAAAGCCGAATTAATGGTCATGTTTTTGCCATTACCGTCAGCATAATTAAATCCTGTTAAACCTATTGTTCCTACATTATTGATGTTTTGGTATTGACTTTTCTCTACCGAAGCCATATCAAATTTGGTTGTTACATTGGCTTTCAAAATACCCGTAAGCGGTTTGTCCATTTTTATAGGATAGGCTTTGGAAAGATTGGCCAAGTTAATGGTACCTTTCAAAGCAGCATCTACCAATGCATTTGTGCTAATGTTTTTTATGTTGGCTTTCGCATCAAAAACGTCTTGGTCTATTCTAAAAGAAAGTTTATCTAAATTTACATAAGTATCATTCATTAAACCTGTTTCATTTACAATTTTGGTATCTATTACAATACTTTGAACCGATTTTGGTAAGTTCGGATATTGAAAGGAACCATTGTTGGAAGCAATAGCAATGTTGAATTTCGGAATTGTAGTATCCGTCAGCATTCCTTTGGCAAAACCAGTAACGGTAAAATCTCCTGTGGTTTTTACACCTTCTAAACTCGAAGCATAAGCTGCTGGAATCAGACCCAAAAAGTTTTTGAACGAGGATGTTGGCGTTTTGAATTTTAAATCATAAACCTGCCCAGCATCAACCATTTGTATAAAACCGTCAAATTCTAAAGGCAATTGGTTGATCAATGCTTTATTCTTTTTGAAAGTGTATTTGCTCTTTTCTAAATCAATTCCTAAAACAGCATCAAGTGACAAGGCAACATTTTTCATGTAATTGATTTTGCCCATATTAAGAGATAGTTTAGCAGTCGATTTGGTGTCTAAATCCAATTTTGTGTTATTAAAATCACCAGCTCCTTCGTGGTTCAAACTGTCAATAACCATTCGTACTTGTGAGGACTCATCAAAGTATTGAAACTTGAAATTTTCAATTTGGTATTTTTTAATTTTCAAAAGCATTGGGTCGCTTTTGCCTTCTTCTTTTGGTTTGTTGTCTTTTAAAGCAATATCAAAATTCCCAATACCATCTTTGTTGAAAATAATATTGATGAACCCATTTTTTGAAGTGATTCCTTCAATTTGCATGGCTTCTTCTTTGCCTTTAAACAATTCCTTGATGGACATTTTTAAATTCAATTCACCTAAAGAAACCAAAGTATCTCCTTCAAAAGGAGCTTTGTTGATAATTAATAATTTATCTAAAGTTACTGTTGCTTTAGGGAAATTTTTGAACAAGCTTAAATCTGCATCTGCAAATGAAACTTTGGCATCTACTTTTTCATTGATGGCTTCGGTGATTTTAGCTTTTATTTGATCTTTGAAGAAATACGGAATAGCAAATAAGGAAGCGACAAGTAGAATCAGTATAATTCCAACTATTTTTAAAATTTTCTTTGGCATTTTGGTTAAATAATTTGGGGTTATTTTTATAAAAGAAGGTTTGTTTATTTGTTGTTTGGTAAAAACATCATGCGAAGGTACTATTTGTTTTTATAATGAAATATGGTATTACAATTCTTTAATTTTAATTTATGATTTTCAAATCACAACCTTTTCATAAAAGCGAAACCCTTTCAGATTTTAAAACTGAAAGGGTTTCTAATTGTTTAAGAATAAAAATTATTGAATGTTTATTTCAAAAGGCATTCTGGCTTGAATTCCTTTTTGAAGTTGTACTTTTTTAATTTGTTGTAATACAAAATAATTTTCTTCTCCCAATTCTTCTTTGATTAAAGCTTCTTTAGATTTGGCAAAAGGAAGTTTAGCCAATATGTCACTAAAATCTTTTTCATACTCAGGAAAGTTTTGTGTAGAATAATCTTTGATTTTGGCCAAAGAAGCAGCTTCTTTTAAGGCATCATTTAGATTTCCGATTTTATCTACCAATCCTATTTTCAAAGCTTCTGATCCTGTCCAAACACGACCTTGTGCAATAGAATCTACTTGTGCAAATGTCATTTTTCTTCCTTCGGCAACGTGAGTTACAAATGTTTTATAAACACGTTCTACACCTTCAAGAGTCACGCCTTTGAATTTTTCGTTCAATGGAACAAACGGACTGTAATTGGAGTTTTCATTGGTGGTAACTTGTTCTGTATGAATTCCGATTTTAGTGGATAATTGGCTAAAGTTAGGCAATACTCCGAAAACCCCAATTGAACCTGTAATCGTATTTTTTTCTGCAAAAATTTTATTGGCATTACAAGCAATATAGTAGCCTCCTGAAGCTGCATAATTTCCCATAGATACAACTACTGGTTTTACTTTTTTGGTTAACTCGATTTCTCTCCAAATCAAATCCGACGTCAAAGCACTTCCTCCTGGACTGTCAACACGAAGTACGATAGCCTTAATGTCTTTGTTTTTTCTGGCTTCTTGCAGGGAACGACGCATAGAACCTTCACCAATTACGTTGACATCTCCTTCGCCGCTTTGAATTTCACCTTGCGCATAAATTACAGCAATTTGATTGTCTGATTCTGAGAGTATAGAAGTTGTTGCTGTTTTTTGTGCATAATCAGTTATTGATACTTTATTGTAGTCTTCATTCTTTTGTACTTTCAAGGCTTTCTTGATGGCGTCATGGTAGACGTCTTCATAAGCAACAATATCAATAAGCTTGTTGGCTTTGGCCATTTCTGGAGTACGAGCCAATAGACCAGTTGCTATTTCGTTCAACCTAGCTGTTGAAATATGACGACTTTCTGAAATATCGGTTATAACCGAATTCCAAACTGAATTTAATAGAGCGGTTGTTTGTTCTCTATTGGCATCACTCATTTTGTTTTCTAGGAATGGTTCAACGGCACTTTTGTATTTTCCGTGACGGATAACTTCCATTTTTATTCCTGATTTTTCCTGTAAATCTTTAAAGAACATAATTTCAGTTGATAATCCTTTGAAATCAAGGTCTCCTGCTGGATTTAAATAAATGGTATTGGCAACAGAGTTCAGGTAATAATCTCTTTGTGAATAATTATTGGCATAAGCCATAATAAATTTTCCTGATTTTTTAAAATCAATCAGAGCTTCTCTCAATTCTTTACTTTGGGCTAATCCTAGAGAAGAATCTTCGTTTAAAATCGATATTCCTTTAATGTCATTATCTGTTTTTGCAACAGCAATAGCATTGATGATGTCTGTAAGTCCGATGCTTTTTTTCTCCGAGAAGACATCCATCCAAGGGTCTTTGTATTTTCCGGCGTAATCATTGGAGATGTTTTCTAGATTCAATTCGATTACTGAATTGTTTTTGACTTCAACCCCTTCGGATTCTCCACCAAAAATGGCTCCTATGAGTATAATCCCAAAGAAGAATAGCATAAAAAAAACAAAAATTCCAATAATGGTAGCCATTACATTTCCTAAAAATCTCATATAAATTTATTTTTCTAATAAGTAGTAAATTGTATTGATTTGTTACATTCTATGATGAAAATAAATTGTAACACTAGAGGCAAATATACTGCTTATCTAAAATTCTTTTACTTAATTTGTGGTAATTATGGAATTACAACATCAGGTCATTTTATCTCTTGGAAGCAATCAAGGCAATCGTTTGAAAAACATCGAATTATGTCTCGAATTGATTCATTTGGAAATAGGTACTATTATAAAAGTTTCTAAATTGTATGAAACTCCATCTTGGGGTTTTGAAAGCGAAGCCTTTTTTAATTGTGCTTTGCTTTTGCATACTTCCAAATCACCAATTCAAATTTTGGAGCAAATTTTAGAAGTTGAAAAAAAACTGGGCCGTATTCGCAATGAAAAACTAGGTTATCAATCTCGAATTATTGATGTTGACTTGATTGCTTTTGATGAAGAAATAATCAATATTGAGCATCTTCAAATTCCGCATCCATTAATGCAAAATAGAAAATTTGTTTTGTTGCCTTTTCAGGATTTGACTATAGGTTGGCAACATCCTATTTTGAAAAAATCCATTTCAGAGTTGATTCAAATTACTCCCGATGATAGTGTTTGCGAAGTAGTACATGAATTAGAAAACCCGTTGAGCTCTATTCGACTAAATCACTACAACTATATTGCTATTGAAGGGAATATTGGTGCTGGAAAATCTACTTTGGCTGTAAAAATGGCTCAAGATTTTAATGCGAAGACCGTATTGGAACGTTTTGCCGATAATCCATTTTTGCCTAAATTTTATGATGATCAAAGTCGTTATGCTTTTTCATTAGAAATGTCTTTTCTGGCCGATAGGTATCAACAGTTGTCGGATGATTTGTCACAATTTGATTTATTCAAAGATTTTATTATTGCCGATTATCATATCTTTAAATCATTATTGTTTTCTAAGATTACATTGGAAGAAGATGAGTTTCGTTTGTATCGTACTCTTTTTGATATTATTTATAAAGAAATGCCAAAACCCGATTTGTATATTTATCTCTATCAAAACACTACTCGATTGTTACAAAATATAAAGAGTCGTGGAAGAATCTATGAACAAGATATTACGGCAGAATATTTGGATAAAATAAACAAAGGATATTTAGAATATATTAAAAGCCAAACTGATTTGAATGTTTTGGTAATTGATGTTTCCGATCGTGATTTTGTAAACAATCAAGAGGATTATCTTTTTATTTTGAATAAAATTCAAGAAAAGAGTAATCTATAATTTATCGCTTCAAGGAAAAATGGCCTTTGACTTCGGGACTATCTTTATCTAATTTTATAACATACCAATAATCTGTTGCTGGTAAAGGATTTTTATTAAAAGTTCCATCCCAACTACGAAAGTAGGAATCTAAATGTGTTATTAGTTTTCCGTAACGGTCAAAAAGTGTTACTTGTGCTAAAGGGTAATTTATCAGTCCTTTTATCTCCCAAACATCATTATTTCCATCGTTGTTTGGTGTGAAAAATTTTGGAACAATTATAACTATAAAAGGTTTGTAGTCATTGTTACATTGGTTGATGTCTCGAACATAAGCCATTTGTAAACCGCTGGGAGCATTAGTGAATACATTTGAGTTTTGATAATTAATTCCGTCAATTGAGTACTCAAAATAATCTTCATTTTGTACTAATTCTATGCTAACGGTTGTTTCGTCAACGATTATATTTTTTATTTTAGGTTTTAGGTCCTCTTGTACGGTAATTGTTTTTCGATTAGTACAATTTTCTGGTGCAGGACTGGTTATGTCAACATAGTATACTCCTATATTCGTAGCTACAATTGTTGGGGTAATTTCGCCGGTTGACCAAAGATAAGTCATGTTGGCAATTGATGCGTCCAGTAGAGCTGTATCCGAGCTGCATTTTTTTACTGTTTCATCATTCACTACAGGTAGCGGGTAAACAATAAGAGCAACTGGGATTTTTAATCCGTTTGTGCAGCCGTTGTTTATAGCTTCGGCATAATAAGTGGTGTTTTTGGTAATCTGAGGTGTGAAGTATGTTGATCCAGTACTTAGTATTGTTCCTCCAATTTGCGAGTACCAATTTACAGTTCCAATCGTCGATGTAGCCTTTAAATTAAATACTCCAGGACCACAATTGGGTACAGGTGAGTTTGTTGTTAAGATTACGGGTGTATTAATTATTTTAGCTTCGACAGCTGTTCTAATACTTGAGCAACTGGTTGTTGAGGTTTCTACATAATAACTTGTTGTAGTGTTTATACTTGGAGTAATAAAACTTGTTCCATTTCCTAGGTAAGTACCTCCAATTGAGGCATCATACCAATTAATTATTCCTGCAGAAGCGGTAGCCTGTAATGTAATAGTTCCAGAATCACATCTGTGATTAGGTGTGGTGCTTGTAATAGATGCGATTGTTAATGTAGTACTGGCCGAAAGTTGTAGAATTGGATCTCCTGCTGTTCCTCCATATTCTACAATATAACCTTTGGGTTGGTAATCGCCATTAGTGTCGCCTATATTGGATAAGTCATTCCAAGAGCCAGTTATGCCTACTCCTGGCGCTGTAATATGGGCGTAATCTTCATCTCCTAATTGATTCGGTTCGTTGGAATTCCAAAAGGCAAAATTTGGACTAGAACCACTAGAGGTTCCGTTCCAAAAGATTGTTCCAGCTTCAGGGCCTGTTACCCATTTCCAAACGCCTTCTGTTTCGGCATCGCTGCCGCCGATCCAACCAGCTCCTGGGGCTTGTTTTCCTGCTAATTGTGATTCATCTGCAGCTGTAAGCGTAGCTAAGTACCCTTTAAGTCCATAGTATGTTTTTGTATCTGCCGCGGTTTTTGCGCTGGTCCAAGTGATTCCTAAACCAGGAACATATTCATAATAATGACCATTTCGAGGTAAATAATTGGCCTGACCTATACTGATAGAAAAATTTCTGGTTCCTGTAGGGGAAGGGGAAGAATTGCTAAACTGAACATCTTTGATGGCACTTATAAAATCAACGTATGTTACTGGGATTCCAGATGGGCTTTTTAGCGTTAATTTTCCTTCACTTGAATTCCAACTGCTTGTCACTTTAGGATGCAACAGGGCATTATTGAAGATTAATTGGTCTTGTCCATTGATGTAACCAGATGAAATTTGTATATAAATTGCATCAGTAGTAGTGTCATCTGGATCGACAATATTGATAGTGGTTGCAATGTTTACGCTTGTTAATGGGCAATAAGTTTGATTGTCAGTCGCAGTAACTATTGGAGCTACGTTTGCAAGAAAATCAGCTTTGCGTTTTGGTTTTAGGATCGAAGTTGTAAATCCCTTTTTGGGAGGGTTTTTATAGGTGTTTTCAGCAGTACAAATAGTATGAGTTGTAAGTACTAAAAGTATTAGTATGTAGAAATGCGTATAAATTTTCATTTTATAAAAATAAGCATTTAATACAAATTGTAAGGAATTGTTTTGAAGTTTATTATAAAAAAAAAGGAATTTTTGTAAATTAATTTTATTTATTAAATTGTTTGAATAGATCCCAAACTACAATCCCAGCACTAACAGAAATGTTCAAAGAATGTTTAGTGCCTAATTGTGGGATTTCTATACATCCATCGCATATTGCTACAGCTTCCTGTGCTACTCCATAAACTTCATTTCCGAAGATTAAAGCATATTTTTGGTCTTTATTGACTTTGAAATCTTGAAGAAAAACAGCACTTTGTACTTGCTCAATTGCCAGTGTAGTGATATTTTCTTTTTTTAAATTGGTGATAACATCTAGTACATTCTCTTGGTGTTCCCAAGAAACGGTTTCTGTAGCGCCAAGTGCGGTTTTGTGTATTTCTTTGTTCGGAGGTGTTGCAGTGATTCCACAGAGTATTATTTTTTCGATCAAAAAGGCATCAGCTGTTCTAAATACAGAGCCAATATTGTGTAAACTGCGAATGTCATCTAGAACCAATATCAGTGGAGTTTTTTTGGATTTCTTAAAATCTTCAATAGATTTTCTTTCTAGTTCGCTATTTTCGAGTTTTCTCATTTGTTCAATAGTGTTTTATAAAAAAGGCTTCCCAAAATCAGGAAGCCTTTACTTTTATCTTTAAAAAGGAATATTAGCTTTTTGTAACTGGCGCTGCATCTGGTAAAATTGTACCTTTTATAGTAAGTACTTTTGATGGTTGTCCTTCAGCATTTGAAGTTACCGTTACCGTTTTTGTGAATGGTCCAACTCTGTCTGTAGCATATCGTACTCCAATAATTCCTTTTGCTCCTGGAGCAATTGGTTCTTTAGGTGTTGTAGGTACTGTACATCCACATGATCCTTGTGTGTTTGTAATAATTAATGGTTTGTTACCATTGTTAGTGAACACAAACTGACGATTTGGTTCTGCATTGTGAGCGACAGTTCCATAATCGATTGTCTCATTTTCAAAAACCATTCCAGCACCGTCTACTTTTGGTAAAGCAGCAACTGCAGTCGTTTTTGATTTTTTGCTCTTTTTAGAGGTGTCTTGAGCATTAGAAGTGGTTACTCCTAAAACAGTTAGCATAGCTAATAGAAATATTTTTTTCATAGTGTTTTTTGAATTATGTGACAAATTTATACAAATAAACAAAATTGCAATGTAAATTTTTCTTAAAACTAATTTAAATTTTTTTCTCCTTAGTTTTTTGTATATAAAATTATAAATTCGCTGAGTTTTTTATTCATTCAAATACAACAATTTTGGCAGCAAAAGATAAGATAGTTAAAGAGACTCCATTAATGAAACAGTACAATGAAATCAAAAGGAAATATCCTGATGCTTGTTTGTTGTTTCGTGTGGGAGATTTTTATGAAACTTTTGGGGAAGACGCTGTTCGTGCTTCAAAAATCCTAGGAATAACATTGACAAAAAGAGGTGCGGGTTCTGAAACGGAAACGGCACTGGCGGGTTTTCCGCATCATTCCATTAATACCTACTTGCCAAAATTAGTCAAAGCGGGCCTTCGTGTTGCAATTTGTGATCAATTGGAAGATCCAAAAATGACTAAAACTATTGTAAAGCGTGGTGTTACAGAATTAGTAACTCCTGGAGTATCTATGAATGATGAGGTTTTACAGTCCAAAACCAATAATTTCTTGGCAGCTATTTATTTTGCCAATAAAACAATTGGTGTTTCATTTTTGGATGTTTCTACGGGTGAGTTTTTAACAGCTCAGGGCAATGCTGAATACATCGATAAACTGCTTCAAAATTTTAATCCATCTGAAGTTTTAGTTCCAAAAAATAATAAAAGTGATTTTCGCGAAATTTTCGGTGAAGATTTTCATAATTTCTATCTTGAAGATTGGATCTTCAAAGAAGATTATGCTTTTGAAATATTAACGAAACATTTTCAAACGGTTTCTTTAAAAGGTTTTGGAATCGAGGAATTAAATGAAGGAATTATTGCCTCTGGAGCTATTCTTTATTATTTATCAGAAACACAACATAATAAGGTGCAACATATTACGGCTATTCAGAGAATTGCCGAAGATGCTTATGTTTGGATGGATCGTTTTACGATTCGAAACCTTGAATTGTATCACAGTTATAATCCAAATGCAGTTACACTTTTAGATGTGATTGATAAAACACTTTCGCCAATGGGGGGACGATTGTTAAAACGTTGGTTAGCTTTGCCTTTAAAGGATAGTAATAAAATAAAAAGCCGTCATCAGGTAGTTTCCTATTTGAATGAAAATCAAGATATTTTGAAAAACATTCAAAACCAAATCAAGCAGATTTCAGATTTGGAGCGTTTGATTTCTAAAATTGCTACAGGTAAGGTTTCGCCTCGCGAGGTGGTTTACCTTAAAGAATCTTTGGATGCTATTATTCCTGTGAAAACTTTAGCTTTAGCAAGTCCTCAAGAAGCTGTAAAAGTAATTGGAGATAGTTTGCACAGTTGTGATTTATTGCGTGAAAAGATAAAAATCACCTTGAATCAAGATGCGCCTGTTGCAGTTGCAAAAGGGAATGCTATTGCAAAAGGAATTAATGCTGAATTGGATGATTTGCGCGCCATTTCTACTTCTGGAAAGCAGTTTTTGGAGGGAATCGAAAAAAGAGAGTCCGAACGTACGGGGATTTCTTCTCTAAAAATATCATTTAACAATGTTTTTGGATACTATATCGAAGTTCGAAATACACACAAAGATAAAGTGCCGCCAGAATGGATAAGAAAACAAACGTTGGTCAGCGCTGAACGATATATTACCGAAGAATTAAAAGAATACGAAACTAAAATTCTTGGAGCAGAAGAAAAAATTCATAAAATCGAATCCGATTTGTTTGAGCAATTGGTGAGTTGGATTGCTACATATATTAAACCTGTTCAAATGAATGCCAATTTGGTGGCGCAATTGGATTGTTTGTGTTCGTTTACTCAATTGGCTATCGAAAATAAATACGTGTGTCCAGATATTGATGATACTTTTGAACTTGAAATTAAAAATGGTAGGCATCCTGTTATCGAAAAGCAATTGCCTGTTGGAGTTCCTTATATTGCTAATGATGTTTTCTTAGATAGGGAAGTACAGCAGTTAATCATGATTACGGGGCCTAATATGTCTGGTAAGTCGGCTATTTTGCGTCAAACTGCATTAATAGTATTGTTGGCTCAAATGGGAAGTTTTGTACCTGCCGAGAGTGTTAGAATGGGAATAGTGGATAAAATATTTACTAGAGTAGGAGCGAGTGATAACATATCGATGGGTGAATCTACTTTTATGGTAGAAATGAATGAAACTGCTTCTATCTTGAATAATATTTCAGACCGAAGTTTGGTGTTGCTAGATGAAATAGGAAGAGGAACCAGTACTTATGATGGAATTTCTATTGCATGGGCTATTGCAGAGTTTTTGCATGAACATCCCTCCAGACCTAAAACTTTGTTTGCGACACATTATCATGAGTTGAATGAAATGAGTGATTCGATGCCTCGAATTCAGAATTATAATGTTTCGGTCAAGGAATTAAAAGATACGGTACTTTTTATACGTAAATTGGTAAAAGGGGGATCTGCACATAGTTTTGGAATTCATGTAGCAAAAATGGCTGGAATGCCTCAGCTTGTTATATCAAGAGCGCAGAAAATGTTGAAAAAGCTAGAAAAAAATCATTCTAGCGATGCTCTTGTAGGGATCAAATCGGATAAAGAAGAGATGCAAATGAGTTTCTTTAATCTTGATGATCCGTTGTTGGAAGAAATCAAAGAAGAGATCGTAAATTTAGATATAAATACCATCACTCCTGTTGAAGCATTGATGAAGCTCAATGAAATAAAAAGGATGTTATCAAGAAGGTGAGTTTTTAGTTTATTGTGATAAAAACGGATTCTGGAAATTTGAAATTTATTTTTTTTATTCTTAAACAAATCGTTGTCAGAAGGTTAATTTTATTCTTCAATTTTTTTAAAAAAAAGGCTTGTGTAATTGAATAAATGTTCTAAATTTGCAACCGCAAACAAGTTCAACGAACTCCTCTGATTGATAAAGTTAGGTGAGTTAATAGAAATCAAGTGTTGCTGTTCTTTTTAAGAATTGAAAATGCGAAAATAGCTCAGTTGGTAGAGCGCGACCTTGCCAAGGTCGAGGTCGCGGGTTCGAGCCCCGTTTTTCGCTCAAGTACCAAATAATACTTGGTTTGTTTTTATTTAATTTTTAAGTATAAAACATAAAGTAATTCGCTCGGATGGTGAAATTGGTAGACACGCTGGACTTAAAATCCAGTGAACAGCAATGTTCGTGCGGGTTCAAGTCCCGCTCTGAGTACAAGAAAGCTTCAAACTATGTTTGGGGCTTTTTTTTATGGTATAGTGGTTGGTTTTTTTTATTGTTTTATTCTTCAGGTGTTATAATCTTAAATCTTAAATCAAATGGGGGCTTTTGTAATAAGTAAAAGATTTGATGATCATTACAAATTTGTATTTACGTCAAGAAAAGGGAAAGTGATTTTTACTAGTATGCGATATGAGCTTAAATTTGAATGTGAGGAAGCTATAGAATATTTTAAAAACAATATAGAATTGGCAACTTTTTCTAAATTTAAATCACCAGGGAATAAGTACTTTTTTAAGCTTTTTTTGGATGGTGCACAAATTGCGTTAAGTAGAAAGTATACAACAGAATTAAGGGTTCAGAAAGGTATTGATGAAATTGTAAAATATGCTTCGGTATCAGAGATATTGGATTTCTCGGAAAATGATTTTATTTTTTTGGATTGAATTCGAAGCTTTTATTGAATAAAAAAATGCTATTTTGGAAATTTTCTGGGTAGCATTTTTTTTGGGGTTTTATTTGTTGGTGTAAGCTGTTTGCAGTAAAATAAAACCAAAAAAAAAGCTGCATAAAATGCAGCTTATTTTTTTCTAGCGTAATTTGAAATTACTTAGCTGGTGCAGCAGCAGGAGTTGCAGCAGGAGCAGCAGCAGTAGTGTCAGCAGCTACAGCAGTAGTGTCAGCAACAACAGCAGTAGTATCAGCAACAACAGCAGTAGAATCTACAGCTACAGCTTCTTCAGCAGGTGCGTCAGCTTTTTTACATGATACAACAGTTAATACAGCAACAACAGCTAAACTTAAAAATACTTTTTTCATCTTAATTTAATATAAAGGTTAATTATTAATTCGTGGCAAAGATATAAAATTTTTAATATGTAAAATATTTTTTCATTTATTTTTTTAAAATAATTTTCTATCAGGACTTTAGCTTTTCTTTTTAGGATATAATAATCAGAAAATATTTGTAAAAGTTAAATTGTAATATGAGTTCAGGTCAGTGTTTTAAACATAAATGAGAACTTAAAGTTGTCTCTATGTGTTGAAATTCATGTTTTTATAAGTGTTTCCTGTAAAGGAATTAACGTTTTAATTTTTTTTAGGAATTAATAGTATTTTTGGTTGTGTAGCTTAAACTAATAACTAATGGAATGTAAGGGATTAGTGTGTTTTATTTGAGTTTTTTTGTGTTGGTTTGTTTGTTTTATTTTGATTTATAGAGGTAGTTTTATTTTGTTTAAAATAGTTTCTGTTGCTCCTTTGTTTTTTTGTACAAAAGATTCGCATATTTTACCTGTTTTAAGTCTAATTGTTTTATTATCAATTAGTATTGAAAATGTTGCGTTTAATTCTTGATGGGTTTTAATAGAAAAACAGCCTTTTAATTGAACTAATTTTGTAGCCTCGTCAAAGTGCGAGTAATTTGGTCCTATTACTATAGGGATGCCAAATGTTGCAGGTTCTAATAAGTTGTGAACGCCTGGGTTTCCAAAACCACCGCCGACATAGGCAATATCTGCATAGCTATATATTTTTGTCAATATACCAATAGTATCAATGATAAACACGTCAAATTGTGATAAATCAAGGTTCTCTTTTTTAGAAAATAAAATAGATTTTTTTGTTATATTTTTTTGTAATAGCTGAATTTGTTCTGTTTTGATGTTGTGGGGAGCAATGATGAATTTTACATCTTCTGTGCAAGAATTGATATATTCTATGAGTAAAGATTCATCCTTCGGCCATGAACTTCCTATTACGATTGTTGTTTTATTGTTTTTAAATTGACTTATAAAATCCAATGAATTGTTTTTTTCTAAAATGGCTACCACTCTGTCAAAACGAGTGTCTCCAGAAATTGTAACATTTGTTTTGCCTAACTGAGTGATTAGTTTTTTTGAGATTTCATTTTGAACAAAAAAGTGAGTAAAAGTGTCTAAAGCTTTTCTGTAAAATCCTCCATACCATTTAAAGAATAATTGTTTTTCTCTAAAAATCCCTGAAATCAAATAGGTAGGAGTGTTCTTTTTGTGTAATTGATCTAAGTAATTAATCCAAAATTCATATTTAATAAAGAATACGAGTTCAGGATGTACTAATTTTAAAAATTTTTTGGCGTTTTTGGGTGTATCCAAAGGAAGGTAAACTGTTACGTCGGCAATAGTGTTGTTTTTGCGTACTTCGTAACCCGAAGGAGAGAAAAAAGTAACTACAATTTTATGATTTGGGTATTTGTCTTTGATCTTTTCAATTACGGGTAGGCCTTGTTCGTATTCTCCTAAAGAGGCTGCATGAAACCATATTGTGCGATCTTGAGTGGCTATTTTTTGTTCCAATATAGAAAATACATTTTTCCTTCCGTTCACAAAAAGTTTCATTTTTGGGCTAAATAGGGCAATGGTTTTTAATGCTAACTGGACGAATTGAATAGTTAAATTGTAGAGAAAATGCATTGATATTTTTTTTTGTAAAAATACATTTTCTTTGTGTTATTTTCATTGGTTTAAACTCATTAAATAACTATTTTTGTTGTGCTTGTTTGGGATTGCTAAATTGATGTAAAATTTGGTCTTACGGCAAGTTTACTTCTATTAATTGGTCTCGTGAATGGCATGAGATGTTAAAAAAGAATACATGAAAAAAATACAAATGGTTGACTTAAAAAGTCAATACGATAAAATTGCAACAACTGTTAATGCTTCTATTCAAGAAGTTTTGGATACCAATGCTTATATCAATGGGCCTCAGGTTCATGCATTTCAAAAATCGTTAGAAGAATATTTAGATGTGAAACATGTAATTCCATGTGCAAATGGAACTGATGCTTTGCAAATTGCTATGATGGGATTGGATTTGAAACCAGGGGACGAAGTCATTACTGCCGATTTTACTTTTGCAGCTACTGTTGAGGTAATTGCTTTGCTACAATTAACACCTGTTTTAGTAGATGTAGATTTGGTAAATATGAATATTTCTATTGAAGCAATTAAAAAAGCAATAACTCCAAAAACTAAAGCAATTGTTCCGGTTCATTTGTTTGGTCGTGCAGCCAATATGGAAGCTATTATGACTATTGCCAAGGAACATAATTTATATGTAATTGAAGATAATGCTCAAGCTATTGGAGCCAATTGTAAATTCTCTGATGGAACAAAAAAGAAAGCAGGAACTATTGGACATGTTTCTTCTACTTCTTTTTTTCCATCAAAAAACTTAGGATGTTATGGTGATGGTGGAGCAATTTTCACCAATGACGATGCTTTGGCACACAAATTAAGAGGGATTGTAAATCATGGAATGTACGAACGTTACCATCATGATGTAGTAGGAGTAAATTCTCGCTTGGATAGTATTCAAGCTGCAGTTCTTAATGCCAAGTTACCCTTTTTGGATGAATACGGAAAAGCAAGACAAGATGCAGCCAGAAAATATACCGCTGCTTTTGAAGGACATAAAAATATTATTGCGCCAACTATTTGTGATAATTGTGATTGTCATGTTTTTCATCAATACACATTACGCATTATAGATGCCGATAGAAACGGTTTGATGCAGCATTTGTTGGATAAAGGAATTCCTTGTGCTATTTATTATCCAATTCCGTTGCATTCTCAAAAAGCCTATTTGGATGTGCGTTACAAAGAAGAAGATTTCCCAGTAACAAATCAGTTAGTAAAAGAAGTGATTTCATTACCAATGCATACAGAACTTGATGATGAACAAATAAAATTTATTACGGATAGCGTTTTAGAGTTTTTAAAATAATCCACTTAGAGGCGCGATTTGTCGCGTCTTTTTTGTGTATTAAAAATTCACATATTAATTATAGAGACTCAAGAAATTGTATCTATAGCAAAAAAAAGCAAATATGAAAATACTGGTTACAGGAGGTTTAGGTTTCATCGGTTCTCATACTGTTGTAGAATTGCAAAATGAGGGATTTGATGTTGTTGTTATTGACAATCTTTCTAATTCTTCCGAAGAAGTTTTGAAAGGTATTGTCACTATTACAGGCAAAATGCCTCTATTCGAACAGTTAGATTTACGCGAGAAAAAAAGCGTGGAGGATTTTTTCAAAAGGCATAATGACATTAATGGAGTTATTCACTTTGCGGCATCAAAAGCGGTTGGAGAAAGTGTGGGAAATCCGTTGTTGTATTATGAAAACAATATTGCTTCTTTGATTTTCCTTTTGCAAGAGCTTTCAAAACAAGATAAAGCCAACTTCATCTTTAGTTCTTCTTGCACCGTTTATGGACAAGCGGAAGAAATGCCTATTACTGAAGATGCTCCTGTACAACAGCCAATGTCTCCATATGGAAATACAAAGAAAATAGGGGAAGAGATAATAAATGATGTTGCAAAAGCGACGAATATTAACGCAATTTTGCTGCGTTATTTTAACCCAATTGGATCACATCCGTCGGCTGAAATAGGGGAGTTACCAATAGGAGTTCCTCAAAATTTAGTGCCTTTTATAACCCAGACTGGTTTTGGATTGCGTGAGGAATTAGCTGTTTTTGGAGATGATTACCCAACTCCAGATGGAACCTGCATTCGTGATTATATACACGTAGTCGATTTGGCGAAAGCCCATGTAATCGCTTTACAACGTTTGTTAAATAAAAAAAATACAGAAAAAGTAGAAACATTCAATCTTGGAACTGGAACAGGAAGTTCTGTGTTGGAAGTCATTCGAAGTTTCGAAAAAGTAAGCGGCAAAAAACTCCCTTACAAAATTGTACCCCGTAGAGAAGGTGATATTACCGAAGCTTACGCAAATACCGATAAAGCCAATAATATATTGGGTTGGAAAGCGCAGTCTTCTTTGGATGAAGCCATGGAGAGCGCCTGGAAATGGGAACAGAAAATTAGAAGTTAGATTTCACATTATAAAAAAAACCAAATTGTCAAGTTGATGATTTGGTTTTTTTGTAAATAATAAAATCCTCATAAACAACTGTTCATGAGGATTGTTTTATAAGTCGGTTTTGACTAAAAAATTAATTAAGCATTTGCTGTTGCAGCTTCTTTATCAATTTTCCCAATCAAACCAGCTAATACTTTTCCTGGACCTACTTCGGTAAATAAAGTAGCACCATCAGCAATCATTTGTTGTACAGATTGGGTCCAACGTACTGGAGCAGTCAATTGTATGATTAGATTTTTCTTTATTTCTTCTGGTGATGAAACTGCAGTTGCCGTTACGTTTTGATATACTGGACAAATAGGGGTAGAGAATGTTGTCGCTTCAATCGCTGCCGCTAGTTCTTCTCTAGCAGGTTCCATCATTGGAGAGTGAAAAGCTCCGCCAACAGGTAGTAATAATGCACGTTTTGCACCAGCAGTTTTCATAGCTTCGCAGGCTTTTTCTACAGCTGTAGTTTCTCCCGAAATTACTAATTGTCCAGGGCAGTTGTAATTGGCAGCAACCACAACTCCATCAATTGATGCACAAACTTCTTCTACAATATTATCTGCTAATCCTAAAACGGCAGCCATTGTTGAAGGTTTGATTTCGCAAGCTTTTTGCATCGCTAGCGCACGTTGCGAAACTAATTTTAAACCATCTTCAAAAGACAAAGCGCCATTAGCCACCAATGCCGAAAATTCACCCAATGAGTGACCTGCTACCATTTCTGGTTTAAAATCTTCCAAGGTTTTAGCCAAAATAACCGAGTGTAAAAAAACAGCTGGTTGCGTTACTTTGGTTTCTTTCAATTGCTCTGCTGTGCCTTCAAACATAATATCGGTAATGCGGAAACCTAAAATTTCATTCGCTTTTTCAAATAATTCTTTTGCTAATGGTGAGTTTTCATATAAGTCTTTGCCCATTCCGGTGAATTGTGCGCCTTGACCTGGAAATACGTATGCTTTCATCTGTTGTTTTTTAAGTTTAACCCTTCAGCTTTTTCTGGGTACTAATTTGTTTTTTCAGATTGCAAAAATACTACTTTTTTTAGGAGCAGCAATTTTTTGCTTCTTAAGAACAGTTCTTCTGCTATTCTTTTCCATCTTTTATTCCATGGCAGTGATCAAAAACTTGCCTTGGAATAAAATGCGTTTTATTGCAAATGAAGTTCAATGAACGCTTTTGAAAATAAAAGCATAGTAGAGTAATCAGGGCTAAATGAGGGGATTTTATTTTTTAAATAAGTTTTTTTTAGAGTATTTGTAATGTGATAATTATCATTAAGTTAAGTTGTTTTTTATTCGTATATTTGATAGTGTTTGTTTAGAAAAATTTTAAAAAGTTCTGACTAAATTTTTTTAAACTTTTGTTATCCCTAAAATAACAAAACCCTTTAATCTGTATTTATATTTAAATAGATGCCTCTATCCGATTTAATGAAGTGTTGCGTCATTAAGAAATAAATTGGCTTTAGTTCTAAAAAAAGCCCTTCCTACTACAATCATAATATGCTTACTTATTATATTTTAATTAAATTAATATTTTTTATGAAAGTATCTGTTACTCGAAAAGACTTGAAATTTATGCCTGATTCAAGTAGGGTTGTGGCTCGATATTTCAATAGTGGAGAACAACGTACCAAAGAACTTGTTGGTCGTATATTGGTTATGAGTAATTATGAAGTTTCTCATACCCTGGAACAAATAAATAGAGGATTTGCACGAAGACACCGTAATATTTCGGAAATTTTTTATAGTAATTTTCAAAATATTTCGAATATAATTGCCGAAATGCAAATTAATGTAGCTGATTTGTCAGAAGAACAAAAACTACTAATAGGCTCTTATCTTACAATGGAATATTCCATAGAGTCTGCTGCTTTTTTTAACCCATCCATGGTGGAAGATTTTGATCAAACGAGTCTGGAAAAGGGTGAAAAACGGGTTGTTATTTCGTTTCGGGCGACTGGAGAAGGCCATGTTTCCTCTATCGTATTTAGAAGAGGAATTATAGATAAAGAGAATAATTTGCGAATGATGCGTATTGGTGATGATATTGAAAAAGCAGAGGTTTTGCATAAAATGATGTTTAACAAAAAGCGAGTTCTTTCTAAATTAGCAGAAATGCATACCTTGGATATTTATTCAAATATTTTATGTGATTTTCCAGAAGTTTTTGAGTATGAAGTGTTGAAAAATGCCTTGATGAAAGAATTGGCAAATCCAAATACAAGTAAAGAAAAAAGTGAGGCTTATGAAGAGGTGATTTGGTTGTTGGATTCTTTTTATGATGTGCAATTTAAACATGATTCCGATATTTCTGAGCGTGTTATTTTTCCTATTTCTGATACAGAAAGCCGAGGAATTGAAGATGCCCGTTTTGTTCGTTTTAGTGATGATGGCTATTTCGATAGTGTAATGGGAACTTACACTGCTTATAATGGACATTCGATACTTTCAAAATTAATTACAACAGAAGATTTTTATACTTTTCGGATAATGCCTTTATATGGTGAAGGATCACAAAGCAAGGGTATGGCTTTGTTTCCTAAAAGAATAAAAGGTAAATATGCCATGCTAGGCAGAATTGATGGGGTCAATAATTATTTGATGTACTCTAAACGTCCTAACGAATGGAAAAATCCACAAATTATTCAGAAACCCAAATATCCATGGGAATATACCCAAATTGGTAATTGTGGATCACCTTTATGGACAGAAGAAGGCTGGCTTGTAATTACACATGGTGTAGGTGCTATGAGACGGTATTGTATTGGTGCTTCATTGTTTGATTTAGAGGATCCTAGCAAAGAAATTGGCAGATTAGCTGAGCCCTTGCTTAGCCCTCTTGAAGACGAACGAGAAGGTTATGTGCCAAATGTAGTGTATTCCTGTGGTTCAATAATTCATAATAACAGCCTAATATTACCCTATGCAGTGTCCGATTATTCCTCTACCTATGCTGTGGTAGACTTGGTAGAATTATTGGATGCCTTAAAGAAAAGCAAACAATAAGTTGATGTTTTATATAGCAATTGATTTCTAATTAAATGCATAAGCAATAAAAGTAATAGCCATGAAATTAAAGAAAAATAAAACTATGTTATTAATGAGTTCCTACCCACCTAGACAATGTGGAATAGCAACTTTTTCTAATGATATAGTAAATTCCGTTAAATTGGTCTTTGGAAAATCGCTACCAATAGAAGTATGTGCCTTGCAAAAAAAAGAAAATCAATTCGAATATGATCCAGATGTTCATTTTATGTTAAATGTTGCCTCTATTAATGATTACCGTCTTTTGGCCGAAAAGATTAATAATCGTGACGATATTGGAATGGTTTGTGTCGAACATGAATTTGGCCTTTTTGAAGGTGATTATGGGGATTATTTATTGTCTTTTTTACTAGCTGTAAATAAACCTGTTGCAACCGTTTTTCATACAGTATTGCCTGGACCAAATGATAAATTAAAAAAAATTGTTCAAGCCATCATTGATTTGTCAAACAAAATTGTGGTTCTCACAAAAAAATCCCAAGAGATTTTGATGCAAGACTATGATTGTTTGGAGTCAAAATTAAGGGTAATTCCGCATGGGACACATATGGTTCTTTGGGATCAAAAGGAGAAAATTAAAAAGGATTTTCACTATTCTGATAAAATTGTTTTATCAACATTTGGATTAATTAGTGCCAATAAGAATATAGAAACTGTTTTGCATGCCTTGCCAAATGTTATTGCAAAACACCCCGAAGTGATTTATTTGGTAATCGGAAAAACGCATCCCGAAGTTTTGAATAAAGAAGGAGAAAAATACCGAACTATGCTAGTTGAGACTACTAAGGAACTTAAAATTGAGAATAATGTGATCTTTATTGATGAATTTTTAGATTTAAAAGAACTTCTCAATTATTTGATCATGTCTGATATTTATTTGTTTTCTTCCAAGGATCCCAATCAAGCTGTTAGTGGCACTTTTGCTTATGCCATGAGTTGTGGTTGTGCTATTATCTCGACACCAATAGCTCATGCCAAAGAAGATTTGAACTCAGGAATCGGAATATTATTAAAAGAATTTGATAAACCCAATGAGTTTCAAGAGGCTATTTTAGAATTGGTTGAAAATAAGGAGAAAAGATTAGAAATGAGTCAAAATGGATATGCATTAACCCATGAAACTACCTGGGAAAACATAGCCATAAAATATGGATTCCTTTTTGCAGAAGTGACTGAAAACAAGAAAAACCTAAAATTGAATTTCCCACGTATAAAATTAAATCATATTAAGGAATTGACCACCGAATATGGAATGCTACAATTTTCAAATTTTAGTCAACCTGATTTTTCATCTGGTTATACCTTGGATGATAACGCTAGAGCATTAATTAACCTAATTATGTATTACAATTCAAGCAAAGATGCTGATGTTTTGAGCTTGGTTAGTATCTATTTGAATTTTGTGGCAGGAATACAAAGGGATGACGGTAAATTTGATAATTATAAAGATTTAAATCTAGATTTGACATCACAAAATGAATTAGTAAATCTTGAGGATTCTAATGGAAGAGCTTTGTGGAGTTTGGGTTATACATTATCCAATCATAATTTGCTTCCTTATGTTCTTGTTGAACAAGCTCAAAAAGTTTGGGATAAGGCCGTATTTCATGTTGATTCCGTTACTTCTCCAAGAGCAATTGCCTATACCTTAAAGGGATTATATCACTATTACACCGTTAATCCTGAGGAAAAAATAAAAAACAATATTATTCAACTCGCAGATAAATTGCTCAATCATTATCATATCAATTCTGATGAAAATTGGTGTTGGTATGAGGATTATATGACGTATGTAAATAATGTGTTGCCTGAGGCGATGATGTATGGTTTTTTGGCAACAGGGGATTTAAAATATAAAAAAATTGCCTTAATTACATTTGATTTTTTGCTTTCTCATTATTTTATGAAAGGGGAATTTAGCGTAATCTCCAACAGAGGCTGGTTTGTAAAAGGTAAGAAAAAAAACGCTTATGGAGAGCAGCCTATTGAAGTGGCAACAACAATTATTACCTTACATTTGTTTTATGAAGTAACTGGAAATGTAAAATATAAAAACCAGCTAAATATGGCTTTTTCTTGGTTCTTGGGGAATAATCACCTGAATCAGATTATTTATAATCCTGTAAATGGTGCTTCTTATGATGGATTGGAAGAAAAAAATGTGAATATTAATCAAGGGGCTGAATCTACATTATGTTTCTTTAAAGCTCAAATGATTATGGATAAATATAAAAATGAAGATGTTTATAGGTATTCGGAAACAGCTGGTATATTTGCAATTTGATATTGAAATTTTTTTAAAATGACAGAAAAAGAAAAAATGCTTTTAGGCGAAATCTACTTTGCCAATGATAAAGAACTTATGCAAGAGCGTACTAATGCAAAAAAATTATTGCATAAATTAAATGTTACAGAATATTTGATGAATGGGAAATCACGTGCTATTCTCCGGGAGTTATTGCCTAATTCTCATAAGCGATTGTATATAGAGCCACCGTTTCATTGTGATTATGGGTACAATATCCATTCGGGGGAGAATGTGTATTTTAATGTCAATTGTGTGGTTTTGGATACTATGAAAGTGACTATTGGCAAAAATGTTTTCTTTGCACCAGGCGTTCATATATACACGGCTACTCATCCGCTGGATGCCATAGAAAGGAGAACTGTTGAAAGTTCAAAGCCTGTTTCTATTGGAGATGATTGTTGGATAGGAGGGAACTCTGTAATTTGTCCGGGAGTCACAATTGGTAATGGTTGTGTAATTGGTGCGGGATCTGTAGTAACCAAAGATATTCCCGAAAATTCTTTGGCAGTGGGTAATCCTGCCAAAGTGATTCGGAAATTAAATGAGGATTAAATCTATTTGTTCCTGTAAAAACTCAACGCTCCTGATGGACATTTGTTTATGGTCTCTATTATTTTTTCCGTTGTTGAACTTTCGGGCGTAATCCAGGGTTGTTCTTTCGGTTTGAAAACGTCAGGATTGTTGCGTACGCAATTTCCGGAATGAATGCATTTTCCGGATTGCCATACAATAGTTACTTCGCCATTAGTGTATTCTTTTTTGATGTTTTTTGGATCCATTTCAAATAATTTAATTTAGAGTACGTCATTATATTCAGGATTTTTTTCAAATGTTTTTTTTGCAAAAGGACATAGCGGAATAATTGTCCATTTTTTTTGTCTTGCTACTTCAACGGCTTTTTCTATTAATTTTTTGCCCAGACCTTTGCCATTAAATACGGGAGAAACTTCGGTATGATCAATGATTATTTTATTGGGGCCGGCAAATACAAAAGTCATCAAAGCTACTTTTCTGCCTTCGTTTGTAATATTGAAACTACCGTTTTTGTCATTGAATTCTATAGTTACTGTATCGCTCATGGTTTTTTTTTGTTAAGATTCTAAGTTCCTGAGATTCTAAATCTCTCAGAAACTTAGAATCCTAGTTACTTTTACGCTAAATTAATAAGCCATTGGGATTTCCATTAATAGAAACTTTGCGTCTGTTGTTGCTTTGATGTCCAAAGTTTCGAAATCAGTTATTCCTAAACCATCACGAGTCTCCAATTCCTGACCGTCAATAGTAATTGTTCCAGATATTACAAAAGCGTACATGCCGTTGCCTTCTTTTTTTAGTTCGTATTTTTTTGAAAATCCGGCACTAAAATCAGCTAAGTGAAACCAAGCATCTTGATAAATCCAAACTCCAGCATCATCAGGATTTGGAGATACAATTTGAGCAAAATTATTTTTTTGCTCAGCAGTGTTCAATGTGATTTGTTGGTAACGAGGTTCTACATTTCTTACTTTTGGGAATACCCAAATTTGAAAAAGTTTGGTACGTTGATCCGCATTTGGATTATATTCACTGTGTTGAATTCCAGTTCCGGCGCTCATTACTTGAACATCACCATTTTTTATAATTTCGGCATTACCCATACTGTCTTTGTGTGCCAAATCACCTTCAAGCGGAATGGTAATAATTTCCATGTTGTCATGCGGATGTGTGCCAAAACCCATTCCTGCAGCAATTGTATCGTCGTTCAAAACGCGTAAAGCGCCAAATTGAACTCTATCTGGATTGTACCAACTGGCAAAGCTAAAACTATGATAAGCGTTTAACCATCCGTGGTCTGCATGCCCTCTTGTATCTGCTTTGTGTAAAACTGTATTTTTCATGATGTATAAATTTAGTAATTTTTGTTATACAAATTTACAATCGTTTTGAGCGTTTGACACTTAATCTAGATTAAGAAGTTATTTTCTAAGTAATCGGGATTTCATTTTACTGTAATACTCAGGAGTCACACCTAAATAGGAAGCAATCTGCTTTTGGGCAACTTTCTGAAGGAGAGTGGGGTATTTTTTGCAGAATTTTTCAAAACGCTCTTCGGCAGTGAGGCTGAGGTTGTCCATTAAGCGCTCTTGGTTGGCTACGAGTGAATTTTCGGTAAGTATTCTGAAGAAACGTTCTAGTTTTGGAATTTCCCGATACAATATTTCTTGATTTTCTTTGGATAATAAAACCACTTCGGCATCTTCCAAGACCTCGATAAATAAGTTGCCTGGTTTCTGGGATATCAAACTGTACATGTCGCCAATCCACCAGCCTTCGCAAGCAAAACTCATTACGTGTTCTACAATATTGTCATTAATGTTGAAACTGCGCAGAATACCCGAATTTACAAAATAAGAGTGTTTGCAAATTGCGCCACTATTCAATAAAATCGTTTTAGTTTTATAATGCTGGATTTCAGTTTTGGACAAAAAAAGTTCTTGCTCCTGTGCAGTGAGATCTATATGTTGCGCAATGTTTTCGAGTATTAAAGCCATTTATTTTTGCTCTGGAAGTAAAATGAAAGTTGTGGCTTGAAAGCGATTGTTTATAATTTCTCCAGTAACTTCAGCTTTTCTAATCACTTCGCAAAAGCCATCTTTGGCATGTGCATCCCCGTGATCGTCAATTTTGGTTCCATCTACAAAATATGTTTTTCCATCGATTCGAACTGCTAGATCACAGCTTTTTCCTTTCATGCCAAAATTGCATTCCCCACAAGAAACTTCAACGATTTGAGTATTTACTTTTGTGTTTTTTTCTTGTGCTTGTAAAGCAAAAGAAAAAAAGAATATTGTAATTATTGTTGCTTTTTTCATGGTTTTAAGGGTGTACTGTTACTAATTTGGCAGCTTCTTTAGTTTTTTCTACCACTTCTTCAATTGGAGTGTCTAAGGTATCGTTGACCAAAGCAACACCCATTCTGCGATAGGGTCTTGAAGTTGGTTTGCCGAAAATTCTAAAATCGGTTTTGGGTAAAGATGCAATTTTATTCAAACCAGAATAGCTTGGGTTTTCTGAGTTTTCAGAAGCTGCAATAACAGCACTAGCTCCTGCTTTTTCTAGTGTGATTTCGAAAATTGGTAAACTTAAAATGGCACGTAAATGCAACTCGAATTCATTAAAATTTTGTGTTCCTGCCAAAGTAACCATTCCGGTATCGTGTGGCCTTGGAGATAATTCTGAGAAATAAACACCGTCATCAGCAAGGAAAAATTCGACACCAAATAATCCCGCTCCACCCAAAGCTTCTGTTACTTTCTCGGCCATGTCTTGTGCTTCGTATAAATCCTTATCGGATATTTTTGCGGGTTGCCAGCTTTCTTGATAATCGCCACGTTCTTGTCTATGACCGATTGGAGCGCAAAATAATGTGGGGTTGTTATTTTGAACTACAGTCAATAAAGTGATTTCCGAATTGAATTTAACAAAAGCTTCGACGATAACTTCAACTACATCACCACGAGAACCTTCTACCGCATATTGCCATGCTTTGTCAATCTCGGCAATGGTTTTTATAGTCGATTGTCCTTTTCCAGAGGATGACATTAGTGGTTTTACCACACAGGGCATTCCAACCGCTTCTACACCTTCGTGTAATTCTTGTGCGGTAGTAGCATAGCGATAATTAGCGGTACGTAATCCAAGTTCTTTGGCAGCCAAATCTCGAATGGCTTTTCGGTTCATGGTGAAGTTTGCCGCTTTCGCAGATGGTACAACCGTAATTCCTTGTTTCTCGTAATCATAAAAACGTTCGGTTCTTATGGCTTCTATTTCGGGAACGATAAAATCGGGCTGGTGTTTGGCAACAATTTTGTCCAATGCATCTCCATCGAGCATATTGATGACTTCAAATCCATGTGCTACTTGCATTGCGGGTGCATTTTCGTAACTATCGACAGCAATTACGGTTTGTCCGATGCGTTGTGCTGCGATTGTAAATTCTTTTCCTAATTCGCCAGAGCCTAGAAGTAATATTTTCATTAAAAAAAGTTTAGAAAGGTTAAGGGTTTGTGGTTTTATTTTGGTTTGTATAATTATCACAAAAATACATTATTTGTGTGAATTTTTTTTAGGAATGCCTATTGTGTTTTGCTTATTTCTTGAAATATTTTAAACGTGTTTTTAACCGCTAGCTCGCGTGAGGGACAGGAATAAGCTACCGAAGTAGCATGGATGGCCCGACAGCATAAAGCAAAGGGGCCGACTGAGCGGTTTGCTAAGTTGGCCCCTTTGTTTTATGGTGGCACGCCCAAATATTCATAAAAAAAAATAGTTTAAAGTAAAAAGTAATGAAACTTTAAACCTTAAACTATTTTGAACTTTAAACAAGTTTATGTTATGCTAGAACTTCTGTAAGTGAAACCGCTTCTTTAATTCTGCGTAATGCTTCTTTTAATAATTCTTCGCTGGTGGCATATGAAAAACGGATACAATCTGGATTTCCAAAAGCGTCACCTGTTACGGTTGCTACACAAGCTTCGGCTAAAAGATACATTGAGAAATCATTGGCATCTTTGATAAATGTTCCTTTTAGTGTTTTTCCGAAGAAAGAAGAAACGTCTGGGAATACATAGAATGCTCCTTCTGGAACGTTGATTTTTACTCCTGGAATTTCTTTTAACAATCCTACGACTAAATCTCTACGACTGTGGAAAGCGTCCACCATGTGTTTCAATACAGATGGGTCAGCATCTACAGCTGTAATAGTAGCGCGTTGTGCAATACTGTTGGCTCCACTGGTTACTTGTCCTTGTATTTTAGTACACGCTTTTGCAATAAATTCTGGTGCTCCAATATATCCAATTCTCCATCCTGTCATGGCAAATGCTTTGGCAACACCATTTACGGTAACGGTTCTTTCTAGCATTCCTGGAATAGAAGCAATACTGCAGAAAGTTCCTGAGAAATTGATGTGCTCATAAATTTCGTCAGCCACTACGTATACGTGTGGGTATTTTTCTAAAACTTTGGCAAGAGCAGTTAACTCTTCTCTGTTGTAAACCGATCCACTCGGATTACAAGGAGAACTGAACCACATCATTTTTGTTTTTGGTGTGATAGCTGCTTCTAATTGCTCTGGAGTGATTTTGAAATCAGTATCTACAGAAGTTGGAACTTCTACAGGAACTCCTCCTGATAATTTTACGATTTCGAAATACGAAACCCAGTATGGTGCTGGTAAAATAACTTCGTCACCATCGTTTAGCATTACTTGTGCAATGTTATACAAAGATTGTTTGGCTCCTGTTGAAACCACGATTTGTGACGGTTTGTAATCTAAATCGTTGTCTCTTTTGAATTTTCTGCAAATTGCTTCTTTCAATTCTGCATACCCTTCTACAGGAGAATAGGTGCTGTAGTTTTCGTCAATCGCTTTTTTAGCTGCTTCTTTGATAAAATCTGGAGTATTGAAGTCTGGCTCTCCTAAACTTAAACTGATAATGTCTTTTCCTTGCGCTTTTAATTCTCTTGCCAATGCAGCCATCGCTAATGTTTGTGATGTAGCTAAATTGTTAATTCTGTCTGAAAGTGGATTACTCATTAAAATGTAATTTTTTGGTTTATTCTTTTTTTAGATAATTATTATAGTGCGGGTTCTAACCCTAGTGTTCTTAAATGTTTGAAATGGGCAACAACAGCGGCTGTCATTGTCTTGTATTCGTAATAAGGTAATTGGCATTCTTTGGCTGTTTCCTTTACAATTTGTGCAATTTTCCCATAATGTACATGGCTAATGTGCGGAAAAATGTGGTGTTCGATTTGGTGGTTCAATCCACCAGTATACCAGTTAACAATTTTATTTTTTGGTGCAAAATTAACGGTAGTGAATAATTGGTGAATTGCCCATGTATTTTCCATTTCGCCAGCCTCGTTTGGTTGTGGATTGGCAGCTTCGTCAACTACATGCGCCAATTGGAAAACAATACTTAAGATTAATCCAGCAGTATAGTGCATGATGAAAAATCCAACCAAAACTTTCCACCAAGTGATTCCAATTACGATTGGTAAAACAATCCAAATAGACAAGTAAATAACTTTAGTGATGATTAATGTTGTCCAAAGTGTCTTTGGGCTTTTTGGTTCACCATAAGATAATTTTCTTTTTAGGTAACTGCTCATTTGTTTGAAATCAGTTGTTATGGCCCAATTGAAAGTCAATAATCCGTATAAAAATACCGCGTAGTATTGTTGAAATTTATGAAATTTATGCCATTCGGCTTCTTTAGAGAAACGCATAATTCTTCCTGCTTCTAAGTCTTCGTCATGACCAATAATGTTGGTGTAAGTATGGTGCAAAACGTTGTGTTGTACTTGCCAGTTGTGTACGTTTCCAGCTAATACATATATCGTTCCACCCATGAATTTATTTACCCAACTTTTGGTTGAATACGATCCGTGATTGGCATCGTGCATTACGTTCATTCCAATTCCGGCCATTCCAATTCCCATGACAATTGTTAGAAGTAGGTGTGCCCAAAATGGCATATCTAATGTAAGAATCAAAAAGTAAGGAACAAGAAAGACAGTAAAAAGAATAATAGTCTTTAAATGAATCTTCCAATTTCCGGTTTTCTCAATATTATTTTCTTTGAAATAGCTGTTTACACGAGAGTTAAGTGTTCTGAAAAACTTCAAATTGTCTTGCTTAGCAAATGTAGGTGGGGTATTGTTCATATGTTTTTTGAATATTTGCAAAGGTAACTAATATAAATTTTCAACATACAATATTGAGTTAAATATTTATAAGCTAAAAGCAGTACTTTTGTTAAAAATTTTTAAGATGGACGAGATTCTAAAGTATTTTCCTAACCTGTCTGATAATCAGAAGGAACAGTTTCAAAAATTGGATTTTTTATACCATGATTGGAATGAAAAAATCAATGTTATTTCCCGTAAAGACATTGACTCTTTGTATACTAAACACATATTACATTCTTTGGCTATAGCCAAAATAAATAAGTTTGAACCCGGAACATATGTGCTAGATGTGGGTACTGGCGGTGGTTTTCCTGGTATTCCATTGGCTATACTTTTTCCTGAAACCCGTTTTTTTCTAATTGATATCATTGCTAAAAAAATTAAGGTTGTTCAAGCTGTTGCCGAAGCATTGGAGTTAAAAAATGTAAAAGCAGAACAACTTCGTGCCGAAAATGTAAAAGGGGATTTTGATTTTATTGTAAGTCGAGCAGTGACCAATATGCCCGATTTTGTTTCCTGGGTAAAAACAAAAATAAAGAAACAAAACAAACACGAATTAAAAAACGGTATTCTTTATCTAAAAGGGGGAGACTTAACCGAAGAACTAAAAGATTTTCCGAAAGCAACTGAATATAATATTTCGGATTTCTTTGAAGATGAGTTTTTTGAAACCAAGAAAGTGGTGCACTTGCCTTTGAAGTTTGTGGTGTAGATTAAAAACTTTCAAGATTAAATTGCATATAAAAAGCAAACCCCACAAAATTTCAAAATAAATTGAATTTTTGTGGGGTTATAGTTTTTATTTCTTTCTAATTCCCCCTTCGGGGGTTAGGGGGCTTTATTCTCCCAAGAAAGGATATCTGTAATCTGTTGGAGTTACAAAAGTTTCTTTAATAGTTCTTGGAGAAGCCCAACGCAATAAGTTCAAGGCAGAACCTGCTTTGTCATTGGTTCCAGAAGCTCTTGCTCCACCAAAAGGTTGCATTCCTACAATAGCTCCAGTTGGTTTGTCATTGATATAAAAATTACCTGCTGCATTTTGTAAAGCAGTAGTTGCTTCTTCGATTGCATAACGGTCTTGACTGAAAACAGCTCCAGTTAAAGCATATTCAGAAGTAGAATCTACTAATTTCAATGTTTCGGTCCATTTCGCATCTTCGTAAACGAAAATTGTCATAACCGGTCCGAATAATTCCGTTGCCATTGTGCTGTAATTTGGATTTGTAGTTACAATAATAGTTGGTTCAATAAAATATCCAACAGATTTATCATAATTTCCACCAACTATAATTTCAGCATCAGCATCTTTTTTGGCTTGATCAATAAAACTTGCCAATTTATCAAATGACCCTTCGTGAATTACCGCAGTAATAAAGTTGCCAAAATCTTCCGGAGAGCCCATTTTCATTGATTTAGTATCAATGATTAATTGCTCTTTTAATGCTGGCCATAAGCTTTGCGGTACATAAGCTCTTGAAGCAGCTGAACATTTTTGTCCTTGAAATTCAAAGGCTCCACGAACAATTCCAGTAGCCACTTGTTTAACATTAGCACTTGGATGAGCGATGATGAAATCTTTACCACCTGTTTCTCCAACAATTCTTGGATAGGTTTTGTAATGATGAATGTTGGTTCCTATTTTTGACCAAATATCTTTAAAAACATGTGTTGATCCTGTAAAGTGAATTCCAGCAAAATCACGGCTCGCCAAAACAGTATCTGTAATCATCAAAGCATCTCCAAAAACAACGTTGATAACACCATCAGGAACTCCTGCTTCTTTGAAAACATCTATAATGATTTTTGCTGAGAATACTTGGCTGTCACTTGGTTTCCAAATTACAACATTCCCCATCATTGCTGCACTTGCAGGTAAATTGGCAGCTATAGCGGTAAAGTTGAATGGTGTAATTGCATAGACAAAACCTTCAAGTGGTCTGTATTCTAAACGATTCCACATATCTGAAGTTGATTTTGGCTGATCCGCATAGATTTGTGACATGAATTCAACGTTGAAACGTAAAAAATCAATTAATTCGCAAGAAGCATCGATTTCTGCTTGAAATATATTTTTGGACTGCGCAATCATTGTTGCTGCATTTATTTTGGCTCTGTATGGACCTGCAATTAATTCAGCTGCTTTCAAGAAAATAGCGGCTCTTTGTTCCCAAGCCATATTGGCCCATGCTGTTCTTGATTCTAATGCGTTGGCAATGGCGCTTTCAACATGAGATTTTTCGGCTAAATGATAGGTTCCCACAATATGCTGATGATCGTGTGGAGCAGTCATGTTTTTGGTATTCCCAGTTCTAATTTCTTCGCTTCCAATATACAATGGAACATCGATTTTAGTATTCCACATGGCTTTGTAAGCTGCTAGAACTGAAGCTTTTTCTGGAGAATTGGGAGCGTAACTTTTTACTGGCTCATTTACCGCATTGGGTACATTGAAAAATCCTTTTAACATATCTTTATAATTAAATAGTAAACAATTAGATAATTTGATGCAAAAGTACGAAGGAAAGATTTAAATCATGATAAAAATATCATAATAAAAGTCAAATTAATTTAAAGCAAAAGGGGCACACATTCTAAAAGTTGGTACAATTACTCTGAATGATTTTGTAGAAGTAAAATTAATCATATTGAAATAGCCTTTCATAGCTCCATAAGGAGATGATAATAAACAACCTGAACTGTAAGTGTGTTGTTCTCCAGGTTTTAAAACTGGTTTTTTCCCAATAACACCTTCTCCGTCTACAAATTCTAAATCGTTTAAAGAATCGTAAATTTCCCAATGACGTGATGTTAATTGTACGGAATCTTTACTATGGTTTTCAATTGTAATCTCATAACTAAAGGCAAAGTGAATTTTGTAGTTTTTGAAGTAGGTACCTTCAAAACTAGTCAAAACTGAAATTTTTATGCCTCTTGTTATTTGTGAAACCATGTTAAAGAGCTAATTAAGTGCTGTATGTCGACAAATTTACAAAAAAAATAAATAATCCTTTTAAAAATAAATAAAGTTTTCTAATTCGTAATATTAATTGAATTAGCAGATCCTTTTCCTATCACTCTTTCATAGCGATCTGTGTTTCCTTTGTAATATACTAGAACAGTATAATCGTTTTCGGTTTGGTAAAAATTCCCATCTATAGCATTTTCCTGATCAATATATCCTTTGTTGTTTGCGGTCAGATATTGAAAGTTAGTGAATCCTTGTTTGATTAAAATGGCTTTTTCGTAAAGTCCTTTTTCAGTATTGAAGTCCATTTTATATTCTGGTGACATACTGTAATTGTTAAACATGCCAACCACATAAATGGAAGATTCCGGGTTTGTCAATGGTGCCGATAAACTAAAATAGACCCATGAATAATCAGATTCTATTTGTTGGTTTTCTGCGTCATATTTTCTAACGGAGAAATTTCCGTTAAGATCTGAAAAATTTGTATATGGAAAACTCGATTTGTCATTATTGGTAAACAAATGGGTGTTGTAAATATCATTCTCTGAGTTGATGAAACTCACATAGTTGTTTGCATTTTTAATGTCTTTCGAATCAAAATTTAAAAATTCATTACCCGCCCAAAATTGTGTTTCTTGATCATATTTGTAAACGAAGTTACTGCTCAAGGTATATTGTGGGACAATGTTTTTTATCGCAGTGTTGAATTTCCCGTTTTGTAGCAAAAGAACTTTTAGGTTTTGCATCGGATTTTGAAAAAATAGTTGATCTCCAGGTTTGATTTCAAATTCTAAGTTGTGTTTTGAATAAATGTTTTTGACTGTTCGAGGGCGTTTTATTTTTACAGGAACAGATGCCAAATCCTCATACAAAATAAAATATCTTTTTAAAATTACTTCTTTGTCTGAATTTAATATAGTCAAGACATAATTGCCACTTAATACTATCTTGCTAAAGTTGTTGGGTAAGGTTAGATTATAATGAGTAAAAATTTGTAAAGTGTTGAAAGAATTAATGTATTCTTGAATTTTTTGGCTATCGAAACCTGATAAATATTCGCTTTTTGGAATGTCTGTTGGAACCCAATTGTAATCGCAATGGGTGATTTCGTAATAATAGTCGGCTTCATTGCCAAACAAATCATCAAATTGAAATTGAAAAGAGTCTCCAAGTTTAAATATGGGAACCACGTTTTGACTGTTTTGGACAAAAGAAGCTGTTTTGATATTGAATGGAGGTGCTATTTCAGTCTCGACTTGTGCTGAAGAATTGATGTAAAATAAAGAAAACAGTAAAACAGCAATTATTTTCATTGATAGCGATTTGTTCATGAATGGTAAATATACAAATTAACGGGAATTATAATGATATATTTGATAATAGCGAAATGGCAGATTCTATTTTTTACTCTAAAATAAAATCTAAATTCTCCTCAATTTCTGCACTCATGTAATTTTCATCCAAAAGTGAATCAGCTAATAGTTTTTTGCTTTCCTGCAAACGAATGATTTTTTCTTCAACGGTATTTTTGGTAATAAACCGAATCACATTTACCTTATTCAGTTGGCCAATTCGATGCGCACGACCAATTCCTTGTTTTTCCGAAAAAGGATTCCACCAAGGATCCAAAAAAACAACATAAGAAGCTTTGGTAATGTTGAGTCCAACGCCACCTGCTTTCAAAGAGATGAAAAATAACAATGGTTTTTCTTGTTCTTGAAAGCGATTAACTTGAAATTCTCGTTCTTTTAAAGGAGTTTTTCCAGTGAGTTCGCAAAAATCGATTTTGTTTTCTTTGCACCACGTTTTGTAAAAATTTAAATTGGACACAAACGAACTGAAAACAATCGTTTTTTGGTTGGATTGGACCAAAGTCTCGAGATAACGAGTTGCCGCAATGTATTTTCCCGAATCCATTTCGGATTTGGAATCAATCATTTTTGGGTGATTACTCAATTGTCTCAAGCGCATCAAGGTATTGATGATGTTGATTTTGTCTACTCCAGAACCATCCGTTTTTAATAGCGAGTTTCGTGCTTTCGATTTTTCCTCTTCATACAATTTCTCCTGTTCGGGCTCCATGTCACAATAGAAAATCTGTTCGGACAATTCTGGTAAGTCTTTTAAAACTTGTTCTTTGGTGCGTCTTAATATAAAAGGACTTATGAGATTTTTCAGTTCCAATAAACTGCTCTCATCCTGTTTTTTCTCGATCGGTAATTTATAATTTTCGGCAAAAAAGGAATAACTACCCATGATATTTGGATTGATAAATTGCATTTGAGACCATAAATCATCAAGAGAGTTTTCTATTGGAGTACCGCTCAACGATATTTTATGACTGGCTTTTATTTGATTAATCGACTTGAAAATTTTAGAATTCTTGTTTTTGATGTATTGACTTTCGTCCAAAATCAAATACCTGAAATTGTATTTTTCCAAAATCGTAATGTCTCTGGAAACGACCGCGTAACTCGTAAAAATCAAATCGTATTTTTCCAGTTTTTTAGAAAGCAGTTTTCGGTCGTTGCCAATGTATTGCACTCTTCGAAAATGCGGTGTGAATTTTCGAGCTTCGTTGTACCAATTAAAAACTAAGGACGAAGGCAGAACAATCAATGCTTTTAGGTATTCTTTAGGCGTAATAATTTCGTTTCCAAACAAATCAAGTTGAATGTTTTCGTTTTTTTCAAAATCCAATTGTTCTTGCACGGCAACAAGCATAGTCAAGGTTTGCAGTGTTTTTCCTAATCCCATATCATCAGCCAGACAAGCGCCTAAGCCATTGTTATAATGTTCCAAAAGCCATTTGACTCCTTCAATTTGGTAGGGTCTCAACGTTGCTTTTATCAAAGAGGAAGGTTGATATTCGACCTCTCCTTTTAAATGTATTGAATTTTTAAGTTCTGAAATTCCATCCAAAACAGCAAAATTGCTTTTAAGTAAAATAATATTTCCGTTTTGAACTTTTGCTAATTTCGCCATTGGTCCGTAAAGTGTCATCCATTCTATCGGAATCAAAAAATAATTGCCGTTTGGTAAAAGAAAGAGTCGGTTTCGGTTTTTTATATTCGGAACAATTTCAGCGAAGCTAAATTCAAATGCCTCGCAAACCACAATCATTTTGATGTCAAACCAATCGCTTTTGATGTCATTCGAAAATTGAATAGCCACTTTATGAGAGTCGATTTTCTTGCTGTCAATTTTTAAATCTTTAACTGAAAAACCAGAAGATTCGAGAATTTCTTGATTTTCAATTATCCATTGAATAGTGGTATAAGGGTCTTGTTTTTCTTCTTTTGGCGAAAGCCCAAACAAACCATTCTCTGTTTTGGATAAACCCAGTTCTGCCAATTTGTTTTCAAATATAGCTTCTTCACTTGTTCTTTTATATTGAATCAATTTGATTTCATCCAGATTGCGGGTGTCAATTTCGGAGTGGATTTTCTTGGTTTTGCTATTGTCAAAACTAAAACCGTCATAGTCGAATATAAGGTTCAGAGAGTAGGTGTTTTTGAAAAAATCGTGCGCCAACTCGAGCGAACAAGATTTTATTTTGTCCTTGAGTTCGACTGCAAATCCGGTGGCTTTTATATCTGCTTTTTTTGCCACATCCTTGATGAATTTTTCAAAGTATTCAGAAACCATTTTCGAAGGAATTTCGATGGTTTTCTTCTTCAAAAAAGGAATGATTTTTTTGGTGTTAATGTTTTTTAAAAGACGCAATTTATGGTAAGCAACTAGCCAGCCAGGTTCGTCCAAAAGTAGTGTGATGTCCGTGTTTGATGGGTAGAATGTCGTGGCTTCGTCTTTTAAAAGTAACGTATACGAAATTCCGTTTTCGTGTTTGTCAAATTCAAGACTGGTTTCTAATTTTGGATTAGTAGTGTCGATTCTGCTAATGCGAAAATCTTTTTCTTTTCCCAAATTCATTGAAAGTGGAAAATTATTTTGACAAACTAAAGTGTAGAACTGGTCTAGATTCGTTTTTATGAATTGCCGAATCCCAAATTCCAGTTTGCTGTCTTTGAACAAATCTTCCATATTTTTGGCTGATTTGCTATTTTTGCGGAATTTTTTGAAAATCACTTCGGGTTTGAGTGCTTCGCAAAGGGATAAAACTTTTTTTGTGTTTGTATCTAAATTTTCAACAATCACACCAAAACTTTGGAGTACCTCGGGACTCGCTTTCTTGTCTAAATAAGTTATAGCTTCTGTATGTCCTATAATATAAGTAGTTGGAATATGGCTGTTTAGCCTTTTCTCAAAACTAATATCAAAGCAGAACTGAAAGGAGTTTTTGGTTTCCAAATGTGATTATTTAAACACAGATTTCACAGATTTACACAGATTATTATCTAACCTAATGATATATCTGTGTAAATCTGTGAAATCTGTGTTGAATTTTTTAACTATCAATAATCGTGTTTATTTAAAACAAACTGGAATGATTTCTCCTTTTGCTAAACAATATTTTTCTACCAATTCGGGAGCTATTTTATTGGTGTAATCTTCTTCGACAACTGTAAAACCGATGCTTCTTAGTTTATCAAAATAATCTCGGCCATAAATACGTACGTGGTCGTATTGTCCAAATATTTTTGCACGTTCTTTTTGGTCTGTAATTGTGTCGTCTGCAAAGGTTACGTCTCTATTCAAATCTTGAGGGATTTGCAAAATAGCCATTCCACCAGGTTTCAAAACACGGTACAATTCTTGCATCGCTTTGGTGTCATCCGGAATGTGTTCCAATACGTGATTGCAAAGAATAACATCGTATTGATTGTCTTCAAAAGGCAAATTACAGATATCTGCTTTTACATCTGCCAAAGGAGAAAATAAGTCAGTTGTAGTGTAATCCAAATTTTTTTGTTTGCGGAACAATTTATAAAAAGCCTGTTCTGGCGCAAAATGCAATACTTTCTTTGGAGCCGTAAAAAAATCAGTTTGTTCGTTTAAATACAACCAAAGCAAGCGATGTCTTTCCAACGAAAGTGTACTTGGCGAAAGCACATTGTTGCGTTGTGTTTCGTACCCATAAGGCAAGAATGATTTGAAACTTTTCCCGTCAATAGGGTCTGTATATTTATCTCCTTTTAATGAAAAAGCGATAAAAGGACGTGCAACATAACTTAGTCGAATAAGAATGGGACGTGGGATTGTATTGAGTATAAGTTTAAACACAGATTTCACAGATTTTCACAGATTAATTTATAGTATGATTCGTTTGTATTTCAAGCTATCTTCTCCAAAATTTATTAGTAAACCAATTTTGTTTTTTGATGCTGCAAGGTAATTAAGCGTTTGTTTTATTTCACTACTTGAGAGTTCTTGAATTGCTTTTATTTCTAAAATTATTTCTTCAAAAATCACAAAATCTGAAAAATAATGATGAGGCAGAATTATGTCTTTGTATGTAATATTATATTTTTTTTCTCTTTCGAAAGGAATGCTATTTTTCCTAAACTCATATTCTAGTGCATCGCCATAAATTATTTCACTATGACCTTTGCCTAGAATTTTATGGACTTCCATGCAGATTCCAATTATTTTATACGTTTCTTCCTTTAGATGAAATTCTTCCATTTTTAATTCGTAGAAAAGATATTTGGCTTAGTTTTTATTAATTGCAATAATTTATTTAAGCGTTAGAAGATTTTATTTCAATATTATTTTAATCTGTGCAAATTTGTGAAATCTGTGTTTTAAATAACCAAAGGCACTTTTCTAAACTCATCTTCTTCATTGCTCACGATTCCCAATTCTTTGTAGATATAGGCAAAAGTCGATAAAATCTCAGGTTTCCCGTCTATAATGGCCACATCGTGTTCAAAATGTGCAGATGGTTTTCCGTCTGCAGTGGTGATTGTCCAACCGTCTTTGTGCTGTTTGATGTTTTTGGTTCCCATATTAATCATCGGCTCAATAGCAACGACCATTCCTTCAATCAAAAGTTTTCCACGGCCTTTTTTACCGTAGTTTGGCATTTCTGGATCTTCGTGCATTTTTTGACCAACACCGTGACCTACCAGTTCTCGAACAACACCATAACCATGTGCTTCCGTATATTTTTGGATTGCATTACCAACATCCTCCACACGGTTACCCACACGCAATTCGCGGATTCCAACGTATAGTGATTCTTTGGTTATGCGTAATAATTTTTTAGTTTCTTCAGCCACTTCTCCAATTTCAAAAGAGTAGGCGTGGTCTCCGTGGTAACCATTTTTGAAAGCACCACAATCTACCGAAATCACATCACCACTCTCTAATGGCGTATTGTTTGGAATTCCGTGCACCACTTGAGAGTTTGGACTCATACACAATGAATTTGGAAAACCATAAAGACCAAGAAAACTTGGTACAGCACCATGATCACGAATAAATTCTTCGGCTCTTTGGTCTAGATATAATGTGGTAACTCCTTCTTTTATTTCAGAAGCAATCATTCCTAATGTTTTTGATACGATCAACGCACTTTCGCGCATTAATTCTATTTCCTCAAGGGTTTTTTGAATAATCATATTTTCGAATTTTCAGTCTGCAAAAATACACTTTTAAAATTATTTTTTTTGTATTGGGTTTGTTTTAATTTTTAAGTTTAACCGCAATGCTCGCAAAGGAGGCGCAATGTCCGCAAAGCTTAGCGTTCTGATGGCTATGGGCAATGTGATTAAGTTAAGCTCTTATTATTCTCGCGAAGACGCAAAGACGCAAAGTGTGGGCCCTTTTTCTTTACGTCTTTGCGAGGGTTAGATTTAGAGAAAACCTAGCTAGAAATCCCTTAACCTTAATGACACTGAGCTATGGGGATTGCGGTATTCTTTGTGTACCTTGCGGTTAATTTTCAAAGTTTAGTTGCTTAAATTAGCTAAGAAATCAATTCGTTATATTATGAATGCATCCATAGAAGAAGAAGACAGTAAAAAAGAACAGGATTTGGCTAAAATGAAGAGAAATGCAGGTATTCTTTTGGGATTTGCTGTTGTTCTTTTTTTTGTAGCCAATGTCTATAAGATAAATTGGTTGAAAGCTTTCAGTGAAGCTGCAATGGTGGGTGGAATTGCGGATTGGTTCGCCGTCGTGGCTTTGTTCAGGCATCCGCTTGGAATCCCGATACCGCATACCGCTTTGATTCCGAGTAATAAAGATAAAATTGGAGAGAATCTGGGGAATTTTGTTTCAGATGAGTTTTTGACCAGAGAAAAATTGGAACTTAAAATCGATCAATTTAATGTAGCTGTAAAAGCTTCGGATTGGTTGATAGATAAAAAAAACGCTAATACTGTAGCGAATTTAATTGCTGAAAATGTAATTCCCGGTCTTTTAAAAACAATTGATGATGAAGAAGTGCAACGTTTTATACAAACGCAGTTTAGTGGTAAATTAAGTAAAGTAAATTTCGCAGAATGGATTGCTCTTGGTTTAGAATCATTAGCCAAAAGCGATAAACAAGAAGAATTGGTGACCAATGTTTTGAAAACACTAATTGTTGAATTGCAAAACAACAAACATGTGATTGAAGAAAAAGTAAAAAGCTCGACTCCTTTTCTTTCTTTTGGCTTAGCCGATAAAAAAATAACAGAAGGAATTTTTAATGGACTCTATAATTTTCTGGATCAGGCTAGTCATCAAGACAGTATTATTCGAAAAAAAGTAAACAACTATGTGGTGAATTTCATAATCGAGTTGAAAGAATCACCCGAAATGCAACAAAAGGTTAATGATTTGGTTCTTGGCTTTGCTAATAAAAAGGAAGTGCAGGATTATATTAGCGGAATTTGGTTGGAAATTAAAATGGCAATTACTAATGATTTAAAACAAAACGAGGAGTCAACAATCAAAAATAGTATTGCCAATATGATTCAGAGTTTTGGAAAAGGAATACAAGCCGATCAATTGATGATGGACAAGATTAATAATTTTATCAAAAATGATGTGCTGTCCGTGCTTATCAATAATAAAAAGATGATTGGTGAATTGATTTCTTCTACCGTTAAAAGTTGGGATACCGATGAGGTTTCCAAAAAATTAGAGCTAGAAATTGGTGGTGATTTGCAATACATTCGAATCAACGGAACACTTGTAGGCGGTTTGGTGGGGCTTTTGATTTATGCTGTTGAACTTGTGTTGCATAATTTTGTATTGTGATTCCGAATTGGTTTTCGTGCAAGTTTTTTTTAACCTTGTAGGTATTGTATTTGATTTGTAAACCTACAAGGTTAAAAAAACCTTGCAGGATTTAATAATGGCGAAATTGAATTTTTAAGTAAATCAATTCGGATTGGCCATGATTTTATACAATTCTGAGTTGGACGTATAAAATCTATTTTCTAATGCAATTTGAGAAAGTTGAGCGCTCACTAAACTATTTTCTCTCGAGTTAATAAGGAAGAGAGAACTTTCTCCTAGTGTAAATAATCGCTCTTCGGATGTTAACATAGTTTCATAATCAGTTACCAGTTTGCTAATTAATTTTTGCTGTTTTGTCAGTGACTGAATTTCTGTTTTTTGTGCACTTATTTTGTTTGTTAATTGTACTTTTTCTAAATCTCTCGTAAATTCAGTTTCTTGTATTTTGTATTGTGCTAGTTTCAAACCGCCTCTTTCTTTTCGAAGAAACAAAGGAAAATAAAAATCGACACCTACTTTGTAATTATCAGTACTATTGGGTTTAGTTGGATTGGGCTGCGCCAAATAGGAATATCCTAGATCAATTTTAGGCAAAAGCATGTTGGCTTTCATTTTTTTCTCTACCGTCAATAAATCAATTTTGCTCTGTAGTGCTTCGATTTTCGGATGGTTTATCAACGAAAATTCCTGATTGACCAAATCACTTATATTAAGTGTTTCCTGAATAGTTTGGTCCAGCTTTTTTTCAGGAATAATAATATCTGCCAATTCTAGTGGGATGTTGTTTTCTAACCATAGAAAGTTTGACAATTCTAGTTTTGCTTTTGTTAATTTTAATTTTGAATCTTCGAGCGCCAACAGTCTGTTTTTTACAACAATTCCTGCTTCAACACTGTCAATAGCTGGTTTGTCTCCTTGTTTGATTAAAGATTCAATTCCTTCATAGCGTTTTTGGGCATTGGTGCTGTAATTATCATAAAGCAAATATTCTTCGTAATTTTTCTTCCAATTGAAATACGCTACCGAAGCATCGTACAAAACGGCAATGGCTCCTAGTTTTTGCTCTGCTTGGCTTAATTTGACTTGAATTTTAGCTTTTTGCAAATCGGCCATCCTTTGATTAATCAGTAATCCTTGTCCAAGAGGAACACTAATTCCGAGCGAAGTCAATCCGTTGCTAGGAGTTTTGTTTTGCGGGTCAAGATAATAGCCTTCGTTTTCATCAAATCCTGCTTTTATGTCTATTCCGTACCAAGTTGGGATTTTGAAACTGCTGTTTAGTATCGAATAATATTCAGTGCCTTGAAACTGTTTTTTATTATAATTCAATTCCAATTTTGGATCAAATCCACCACGTGCCATCATCAGGTTAGCTTGCGCTTTGCTGATTTCTAAGTTGGCATTTTTTACCAATGGATGGTATTTTTTTACAAAACCCAAATACTCATTATAACTCATTTCTTTGAGATTTGGAGGTAATGTAGATTCGGTACTGGTCTGACTATAAATAGTTGTTCCTAATAATGTTAGTAGTAAAAGAAGGTGTTTCATCTCTTAGTTTTTATGATTCTACCAAGAATTGTGTGGGTAAGAAAAGAATAAAGAAAAATTTTTACCATTAAGAAATTAAGAAAAATTAAGTTTTCTAGGACTTAATGAACCTTAATAGCTTAATGGTGCAAAGAAAAATTAAATTTTTAATTTTTAAAACCCATACGATTTAGTGTAGAACTGTTTTTATTAATTTTTAATAGTCAGATAGAACTAGTAAATAACCATTTCTTTGTGCGAAATAGTACATACTTGTTTCGTTATTTTTTTTCTTTTGAAGGTTTCTCTTTTCCTTTGTAATAATTAGGAGGAAAACCGTTAAGTGTTCTCCAAAATTCAAACCAAACAGGTACATTGTTTAGTAATGCAATTGTTTGTGCGCCAGATCCTATGCTTAATTGTTTAGGCCATGGAGCCTCGTTTTTGTCTGGAGCAATTAGGATTCTGAATTTTCCATTGTCACTGATAAAGTTTTCTATAGCTACGACTTCACCACCAAAAGTTCCATAAGACATATCCGGCCATCCAGAAAATACAATTGTTGGCCAACCATCAAACCAAACCCTTACTTTTTCACCTCTTCTAATTAAAGGCAAATCAATTGGGTCTACAAAAGATTCTACAGCAATGTCATATTTTGCGGGCATAATTGTAGCAATTGGAGTTCCTTCTTTAATGTTTTCTCCAATTCCAGATTGCAAAGTTCTATTAATGTAACCACTTTGTGGTGCTTTGATATAATACATGCCATTTCGAATGCTGTAATTGGCGTATTGATTCTCTAATTTGCTTACTTGCGCTTCGGTATCGTATTGATTACTCATCGCTGTGTATTGATCACTTTGTGCTTTGGATGTTTTCTCAGAATACTCTGCTGATATTCGGTTGATTTCTACTTCGGTATTGATGAATTCATTTTTACTGGTATAAAATTTATTCTCTTGTGTGATGATTTTAGCTTCGACTTCCTGCAATTTTAAACGTTTTTCTTCAACATCAGACAACGCTTTTAATCCTTCTTTGTTTAATTGTAGGGAACGATTGAATTGGGTATTGGCAATTTTTAATTGTGTTTTTACCGCTTCAAGATCCATACTGTCGCTTTTTATTTTCAAACGCGCTTGTTTTATTTTGTTCTCAGCTTGTTTGAGTTTTAAGCCTTTTTCTCTTTCTATGGCTTGCATTTGTTTTGAAAGTGTTGCTACTTTTGAACCATAAGATTCCAAAGACTGTTTTTTTGCATCTACTTGGTTTTTTGTGTTTTTAACCAAATTCGGATCCATATAATCTTCTTTTATTTCTGAAATAAACAGAATGGTATCGCCTTTTTTCACATAATTCCCCTCTTGAACATACCATTTTTCTATTCGACCCGAAATAACAGATTGAATCGATTGGGGTCTTTGATTTGGTTTTAATGTTGTTACCGCACCAGATCCCGAAATGTTTTGAGTCCAAGGCAAGAAAAGTGCAATAATTCCTAAAATTGAAACGGTAAGAATTATTCTGTTCAAAATTTTATAATGAGGTCTGTTGCTCAAATTCTTCACTGTGGAATACTTTTCTAGAGCCTTATTATTTATTGTGTTTTTGTTGGATATATTTAACATATTCTTATTTTTTAATGTCTGATAGAATTGTTCCTTTTTGCATGGTAATTTCTCGAGTACATTTTGTAAGCCAATGAGGATTTTGAGAGGATACGATTACTGTCCATTTGTTTTTTTCAGAAGTTATAAAGTCAATGATTTCATTGGCAACTTTCACATCCATTTTATCAGTTGGTTCTTCATAAAATAAAATATTTGGTTTGTGAATTATACTTCTTGCTAATAATATTTTTTGAGCATTGGATGAGGAGAGCTCTTTACCTTCTGGGAAAATTTGAGTGTCGAGTCCTTCAGGTAATGTTTTTATAAACCCAGTAAGTTGTACAGCGTCTAATGCCCATTTTAAATCTTCCGTTTTGATGGTTTTGTCATTAAAAGTTATGTTTTCTAGAATTGTTCCTTCAAAAGGGGTTTCTCCTTGTATAATACTACCAATTCTAGAACGGTATTGTTTGATGTCTATTTTTCTAAAAGTGTCATCATTTATATAAAAGTTTCCAGAAGTTGGGTGCAAAAGGCCTGACAGAACTCTAATTAAGGTTGTTTTACCAGAACCATTTTCTCCATCGATTATAATTTTTTCTCCTGTATCTATTTTTAAGTTGATAGAATTTAATATTCCAAAGTTAGTTCCTGGAAATTGAAAATTCATATTTTCGGTTTCAAGACTGATATTGGTATAGCAACTTTTGTTTTCAACAGTAATATCTTCTTCTAATTCCATATCGGTGACTTGTCCAATTTTTTCTACTGCTGTCAATACATCATAAAAGGTTTCTAAACCAAGAATTATTTTTTCAACTGAATTTATTACCAATAAAATAATGATTTCTGCCGCAACAAATTGTCCAATATTCATTTCCTGGCTCAATACAAGATAACCTCCTATAATCAATAAACTGGCTGTGATAATTATTTTAAAAATGATAAGATGACTAAACTGTCTCTTGATGACATTAAAATGATTTTCACGACAGTATAAATAATCTTTTATAATTCCGTTGTTTTTTTCTAAAGCAAAATCATAGTTCAGTTCGTTTCTAAAACTGAAATTATTTCGTGCAATTTCTTGAATCCAACCTGCTGTTTTGTATTTGTTTTTAGAGGTTTTCAGGCTGGTTTTAATTCCTTCACTATATGAAAATTTAAAAATAATAAATAAAAGCACCAATAATAAGAGTCCGAATACAATAAAGAAGGGATGGTATAAAGACAATAATACTACACCAAAAACGATTTGTAATATAGCAGCCGAAAAATCTACTAATAGTTTTGAAGTTCCTTTTTGTATCGTTAATGTGTCAAAAAAGCGGTTGGCTAATTCGGGAGGATATTGGCCATAAAGTTCTCTAAATTCTATTTTTGGCAATCTGGAAGCAAATTCGAAAGACGAACGCACAAACATTTTTTGTTGCAAATTTTCGGTAATACGCAACTGCATTAATGATAATATCCCGACAAGGGCAACTCCTATCACAACTAAAATAACCAAAACAATCCAAGATGCGCTTACTCGACCAGATTGAATAAAGTTGACAATCGCTTGAATGCCCAAAGGAAGGGATAAACTCACTATACCAGCAAAAATAGCATAGAAAAAGATTTGCGAAACGTCTTTTTTGTCTAATTCCAAAAGTCTAAACAGTCTTTTTAATGAAGTCATATTTTTTATTTTTTAAGTATTTTTTCGATTAAATCGAAATAAAAAAGGGTTGGGCTTGTATTTTGATTGCAATCCGTAATAGATTGCATGTGATCTTTTAGATAGTGTTGATGTAAAGCTCCTTCAACAATGCTGGAAGCTAAACTTTTTGCATATAAATATTCTGGTTTTACTTCATTTATAAAAGTGGTTAATCTATTGATGACTCTGATGTAAATGGTATAAAAGCCTTCTTTGATTTCCTGATCTACTTCTTTGGTGTGAAAAGTTTTAGTGAACTCTGCAATTATGATTTTGTTTAATATCGATTCGTTAATGTGTAATGTTTTTTGATCATCTTCTACTTTTTCAGTGACTATCGATATTGCTTTTTTTAATTTCTCCCATGAATCAGAATGATTTGATATGGCAAATACTAATCGATACTCCATCCAGCTCCAATACCATGAAGATAAATATACTAATAATTTGTGTTTGTTTTCAAAATAACGATAGATAGAACTTTCGTTTGAGCCTATTTTTTCTCCTAATTTTTTAAAGGTAAAATCATCAAAGCCTATACAATCAATTAAAATAATACTTTCTTGAATGATTTTCTTGCCTAATATAGAAGTTTCAGGGTCCTTTACATACAGTTTGTCGTTGATTTGGATTTTGATGTTTGAAAGAATTTGATCCATGTTGAAATAATTTATTGCAAATATAATAGTAATACTTTTAATTATGAAATATTAACTTTTATTTGGGTTTTTTGAAATATGAGCGTTGTCATATTTTATTTTCTCCAATTGTTTTACTTTTGTTATAAATATAACATTTTTATGGAAAAATATGTAACTGCTGAAGAAGCCGTAAAAGTTGTGAAATCGGGAGATAGAGTTTACCTTCAAGCCGCCGGGGCTGCTCCAACGATTCTTGCCAATGCCCTAACCGAGAGAGCTTCAGAATTACGAAATGTTGAAATTTGTCATCTGCATACGGAAGGTGAAGCACGCTATGCTAATCCAGAATTAGCGGATAGTTTTCATGTGAATTCTTTTTTTATTGGTTCAAATGTTCGTCATACTTTAAAAGCAGGAAATGGTTCTTATACACCTGTTTTTTTGAGTGAGTTACCTCGTTTGTTTCGAAAAAATGTATTGCCATTGGATGTTGCTTTTATTCATGTATCTCCTCCAGATAGTCATGGATATTGTTCACTTGGGGTTTCTGTTGAAGCTTCGGTAGCTGCGATTGAAAACGCAAAAATTGTTATTGCACAGGTAAATCCTCAAATGCCAAGGACTTTTGGAGATGGAATTCTTCATGTTTCTGAAATAAATTATTTGGTAAATGTAGATGTGCCTATTTATTCTCATGAAGTAGAGCCTTTTACGACCGAAGAGGATAAAATAGGGAATTATATTGCCTCTTTGATTGAAGATCGAAGTACGCTACAAATGGGTATTGGATCGATTCCAAATGCCGCTTTAAGCAAATTGGGTAATCATAAAGATTTAGGTTTACATACCGAAATGTTTTCGGATGGTGTAATCGATTTAATTGAAAGTAATGTGATCAATTGCAATTATAAAGGCTCATTAAGAGGGAAAGTATTGTCGACTTTTGTTCTGGGATCCAAACGTTTGTATGACTTTGTAGATGATAATCCTTTTATCGAGTTACGAGAATCTTCAACGGTGAATGATACTGCTCGAATCCGAAAAAACCCCAAAATGATTGCCATCAATTCGGCTATTGAGGTCGATTTAACCGGCCAAGTTTGTGCAGATTCTATTGGGCCAAGAATGTATTCTGGTGTAGGTGGTCAAATGGATTTTATACGTGGAGCTTCCTTAAGTGATGGTGGAAAAGCGATAATTGCTTTGCCATCAACCACAAAAAATGGTCAAAGTCGTATTGTTCCTTTCTTGAAACAGGGTGCTGGAGTGGTAACCACTCGAGGGCATATTCATTATGTTATTACTGAAAACGGTATTGCAGATTTATATGGGAAAACGTTAAGACAACGTGCTTCAGAAATGGTACGAATTGCACATCCCAATCATCAAGAAAGTGTTGAAAGAGAATATTTTGAATTGCTCAACAAAATGGAATAAAAAAGTGAGCATAAACTAATTTACGCCCACTTTTTGAAATGTTTAAACATAAAAAAAGCGCCAATTGGCGCTTTTTATTTATTATAGTAAAGAATGACAAGTCATTGCAGCTGGTTGCTCGATTCCCATCAAAGCAAGAACAGTTGGAGCAATATCACCTAAAACTCCATCATGAATGGTTTTTAAGTCTTTGTCAACAAGTATGATTGGCACTGGATTTGTGGTATGAGCTGTATTTGGAGTACCGTCAGGATTGATCATTGTTTCACAGTTACCATGGTCTGCAATAATAATTGTGGTATAATCATTGGCAAGAGCCGCTTCAACAACTTCTTTCACACATGCATCTACTGCTTCACAAGCTTTTATGGCTGCACTCATAACTCCTGTATGACCTACCATGTCACCATTTGCAAAATTCAAGCAAACAAAATCAACTTCTCCTTTGTTTAATTCAGGAACCAAAGCATCTTTCAATTCATAAGCGCTCATTTCTGGTTGCAAATCGTAAGTTGCTACTTTTGGAGAATTTCTCAAGATTCTGGTTTCACCTTCAAAAGGAGTTTCTTGCCCCCCTGAAAAGAAAAAGGTTACGTGAGGGTATTTTTCGGTTTCGGCGATACGAATTTGTTTTTTGTTGGCTTTTTCTAAAACTTCACCCAATGTTTCTGTGATGTTGTCTTTGTTATAGACCACTTTTACATTTTCATAAGTTTCATCATAATTGGTTAGCGTTACATAGTACAATTTCAATTTGTGCATGTTTTGCTCGTGGAAATCTTTTTGCGAAAGCGCTTCGGTCAATTCACGTCCTCTGTCGGTTCTAAAGTTAAAGAAAATAACCACGTCATCTTCTTTAATAGTTGCAAGAGGTTGGTCTTTTTCATCCACCATAATAATTGGGTGAATAAATTCGTCAGTGACATCATTCTTGTAACTTTCTTTTATACTGGCTACAGCATCTGTTGAATGAGTTCCAGTTCCATTAACTACAGCATCATAGGCAAGTTTTACTCTTTCCCAACGTTTATCTCTGTCCATTGCATAATAACGGCCAGTAATTGAAGCTAATTTTACAGTTGTGTTCGCAATATATTCTTCTAAATCTTTTACATATTTTTTTCCCGATTTTGGATCTACATCACGACCGTCTGTAAAAGCATGTACAAACACATTGTCTAATCCATAATCTTGTGTAGCATCTATTAAACCTCTCAAGTGTGAAGTATGAGAGTGTACACCACCATCAGAAAGTAAACCTAAAAAGTGTATTTTTTTGTTATTGCTTTTGGCGTATTCGAAAGCATCAAGTAAAACTTGTTCTTTTACCAAAGTTTTGTGCTCTACGGCAAGATTGATTTTGGCCAAATCTTGGTAAACAATTCTTCCAGCTCCAAGGTTCATATGTCCTACTTCGCTGTTTCCCATTTGCCCTTCCGGAAGACCAACATGTAAACCATCAGTCCTAAGTTGTGCGCTTGGGTATTTTGTATAGAGACTATTTATAAACGGAACATTTGCATTATCAATTGCAGAAACTTTCGGGTCAGGAGATTTTCCCCAACCGTCTAAAATCATTAAAATTACTTTTTTGTTCATAGCATTAAATTTTTTGTAAAGATAAGGCTTTCGCAAAAAATATAAAGAAGTCAAAACTACTATTATACATAAAAAAGAGAAGTGCAACAAATACTTAAAAATGTGTTGAAAAAAGTCTTTTTTTCTTTATTAAATGCAAAAAAAAATCTTCGAAAACCATGTAGGAATAACAGGGTTTTTTGAAGATATTTTTGTCGTTTAAAAGGATATCTCTTTAAAGAATCGTATTTGTCTTTAGTAATTGATTTTATAATATATTCTTCACTTGATTATAGTCTATAAAATATTTTACACTAATGGATAATACATGACTTAAATCTTTATTGTTGAGTAGGCTAGTATAGTTGTTTCCAAAATCTTTATTGATCAAATTATCATATTTTGCGGCATTGCTTCTGTATAAAAGCGTCAATTGACTGCCTGGAGCAAACCACCAATTGTATGAAACATCAAGATTCCAAGTATTCAGATTTTGGTTTTTATTTTCTGTATAACCATTATAATCGCTCAGTCTACCATTGTTTTCTAATTTTAGAAAGTTTTTATTTTCAGTATACGACCAATAGTATCTGGCAGATAAATCAAAATTCATTTTGCTGTTTAAAGAGTATTTTCCGTTTAGACTATTGGTGTAATTGATTGCATTTCGATTAGCATAAAGTATAGTTTCGGCAGGCAGAGCATCATTATTATCACTACTATCAACATAACCTTTGTTGTTGTTTTGACGGAAAAAGTTGAATTCATAGTTTAACGATAGATGGTCATTGAAACGGTATCTTGGACTTAAATAAAATCCATATGACATTCTTTTGGATTCATTTAATATTGCAATGGAAGGGTTTATGTCAAATGCGAATTTGTTATTGTAATTTGTTGAAATCGAAAGCCAACCTCCCAAACGTGTGGGATCAATGTTGAATCGACCATTCGATCTTGGTTCATAATAGTTATAAGTTTCTACTGGACGATAATTCATTCCAAATCCAATATAATGATTCTTTTTTGTAGAGGAATTTATGTTTAGATTGATTTCATCGGCTTGTACTTTACCAGTTTCTTTCTGGAATTGAGTGTAAACGTTAATATGAGAATTGAAGGTGTTAAATGTTTTTGTTGGATTTAGAATACGATAACTGGTGTTTCCGTAAAAAGCATAATAATTGGTCTCAAAATTAATTCCTAAGTCATTACTGTCAAAATCTTTAGAGACCAAATTGGTTCCTACATTATAGCGGTATTTGCCACTCGTTTCTGCAAAATTCAAAGTGGTATTGATTCCGTCTTTTTTGCTTTCTATAATGTTTACAAGACTGTATTCAAAATTTCCGTTTAGATTATAGGTGTTTTTTACAGTGTTTAAATCCCAAACCAAAGCAGAAACATTACCGTCTCTAAAAGAACCATTTCTAGTTACATTAGTGTTTATTAAAGTCATCGATGAGTTTTTGTGAAAACGTTGATCAAAAACCAATACATTGTAATTGGTTAAAGGTTCTACTAAAACACGCTTTATTTCTTGAGTGTCATTGTTTTTGATAGTAGCGTACGTTTTTTGGGTAATAGCGTTGAGAAAGCCAATTCCTAAACCGCCTTTTGTTCTCCCTGAAATTTTAGTAGCATTATAGAGGTCTACACTTGCAGGATTATCAATTAGTTCTTCATTTTTTTCTTTCTTTGGATGTAAGGAAGGCGGACCTCCAATTCTTCTGGAATAAAATAGATTTCCTTTGCTAAATAGATCCGTCCCTTCGGTAAAAAAGGCTCTGTTCTCGTTGAATTGCTGTTCGAATGGACTTAAATTTAATATTCGATCATCGTATTTGGTCTGGCCAAAATCTGGGATCAGCATAGCGTCAAGTGTGAAGGCATCATTTATACCATATTTAATATCTAAACCTCCTTTTAATTCTCCATAAGTTTTTCGGTCAGCATTGGCATAGGTGTAAAAGGAAGCATAGGGTAAAAAGAAAAGTCGAGTAGGAGTTTTAATATTTTCAATACCTTCAACAATTCCGTTTTGTTGGGTGAATGTTCCAATTTTTGAGTCTATGAAATTCCAAGAATACTTAGCACGATCTCTTCTTATTTCTCTAAAAAAGTTGACACCCCAAGTTTGTTTGGTCTCACTAGAAAAACGTAAAGCAGCATAAGGGATTTTCATTTCGACTATCCAACCAAAATCAGTTAGAACTGTTTTGCTATCCCAAACAGCATCCCATGAATAGTCTTCACCATTAGAATCGGTTGCTAAACAATCTGCTTGACCGTCTGCTGCATTTACAAAAAACTGAAAATTTTGCTGACCATCATTATAGCCATTCACGAATACACCAAAAAAATCGGCGGTTCCAAAATCGTCTCTTTTGCTAATTTCCTTTAATATTTTGTTGGGTTCATTGTCATAGAGTAATGCGCCAATATATATGGCCTCGTTATCATAGAGTACACGAACTTCTGTTCTTTTATTTTCGTCTACTTTTTTTCCATTATCAGGTTGAAACATAACAAAGTCTGTAGCAATTGGGACAGATTGCCAAATGGCTTCATCTAACTTTCCGTCCAAAGTGATTTTTTCGGAAATAAATTTTGTTTGTAATGATTTTTTTTGTCCGTATCCTAAAGCAAAAAACAAAAGAAAAAAAACGAAATACTTATTTTTCATAAAAACGATAGTTTGTGTAATCAAAGTTTTTAAATCTCCTATTTCAGTTTCGAAATACGAGAATTAAAAATTGTTTCAATCAATAGACTATCGAATTGTTGCAATGTTACAGTTTATGAGAAAAAGATTAAAATTTATTTTTTACCACATTGTAATCAATATAGTAGCGAATACTTACAGAGATAATGTTTGTCAAATTACTGTTGAAAATATTTTTTAAATTGGAGGAGAGGTCTTTTTCTACTTGACGAGTGTCTTCTAAACCATAGTTGCGGCATAAAATATACATTTGACTTCCAGGGGCAAACCACCAAGAATAGGATAAATCCAAGTTCCAAGAATTGTAATTTCTATTTTTATTAAGGTTATAAGAGGGATTTTGGGTAAGATAACCGTTATCTTGAAGCGTGAAAAACTCATGGTTTTCAGCATAAGACCAATAATAACGGACATCAAGATTAAGTGCCATTCTATTGGTTAAAGCAAATTTTCCTGTAAGGGTATTTTGTAGTGTTTCTCGATTTCTTTCGGCAAATACGATGCCATTAGTGTCACTTCCTACTCTGCCTCTATCATTTCTTTTGGTTAAATAATCAAAAGCATATTCTAGTGAGAATTGATTGTTGAATCTGTATTTTGGATTGATATAAATACCATAAGTTTGTCTGTTTTCTTCATCATATTGCGCTGTCGAAACTGTTGCGTCTACTGTTAAAGGGTGATTTCTGTTTAATTCAAATCCAAAATACGAAGTCAATCTTTTTGGAATATAAACATATCTTCCGCTAGCCAATGGTTGATAAAAATCAAAAGTTTCTTTTGGAGCGTATAAAACGGAAAATTCATAATAGGTGTTGTTTTTTGATTTGGCTCCTATTGTTGTTTTTAAGAAATTTTCCTGAATTTTTCCAGTTGTATTTTGAATTTCCAGATTGGCTTCTTCAATAATTTTAAAAGTATTGAAAATCGAGGTAGGATTTAGGATTCTATAGCTCGCATTGGCGTATGCTGCATGGTAATTGGTGTAAAATATGATTCCTAAGTCATTGACATCATAGTCTTCGGAAATGTATTTTCCTGAGAATTCATATCGAATTTTTCCACTTGTTTTTTTGAAACCTAAGGAAGTTTTAAACCCGTTATAATCTTCAGTAGTGTTTATAGTGCTGTATTTGAAATCACCATTTAAGTTATAACTGTTTTTTTTAGTGTTTAAATCAAATAAAAGACCAGCAACGTTAGCATCTCTAAAATCTCCATTTCGAGTAGTATTGGTATTTATAAAAGTAACAGATGAATTTTTATTGAATCGTTGATCTAAAACTACTACATTGTAATTGGCTAATGGTTCAATAACTTCTTTTCGAATGTTTTGAGTAACTGTGTCTCTTATTGTAGCAAAGGTTTTTTCGGTTATGGCGTTTAAAAAACCAACTCCCAATCCGTTTTTGGTTCGGCCTGATATTTTTATGGCATTCAGTAAATCAACAGTTCCGGGGTATTTAGTGACTACTTCATTTTTAGATAGATCTGGATATCCAGTAGGTTCCCCTCCGATTCTTCTGGAATAAAAGAGATTACCTTTTGAAAATAATTCAGTTCCTTCAGTAAAGAATGGCCTGTTTTCGTTCAATTGTTGTTCAAATGGTTCGAGATTTAAGACAATGTTATCGAATTTAGTTTGACCAAAATCAGGGACTAATATTGCATCTAGTGTAAAAGCATCATTAATTCCGTACTTGATGTCTAGCCCTCCCTTAAAAGTACTGTCTGATTGGTTGTCATCTTTTTGATTGTAAAAAGAAGCATAAGGAATAAAGAATAATCGGGTAGGGGTTTTAATGTTTTCTATGCCTTCTAAAATTCCATTTTGTGTAAGTTCGGCGCCAATTTTAGTGTCGATACGGTTCCATGAATAAATTTGTACATCACGTTCTATGTTTCTAAGAAAATTGACACCCCAAGTTTGTTTGTTTGTATTTGGGAAACGGATAGCTGCATATGGAATTTTCATTTCGACAACCCATCCTTGTTCAGTAATGGTTGTTTTGCTGTCCCAAATAGCATCCCAAGAATAATCATTGTAACTTTCAGTCGTAATACAGTCTATTTGAACTCCCGCAGCAGTAACATAAAATCTAAAATCTTGTTGGCCGTCATTAAAGCCATTAATGAATACCGAAAAATAATCGGTTACACCAAAACTATCTCTGTTTGTAATTTCTTTTTTTATTTTACTGGGGTTTTCATCATGCATAATGGCAGCGATATATACTGCGTCGTTGTCATAAAGAATTTTTACCTCTGTTTTTTTATTTTCACTAATTGGTTTTCCGTTATCTGGTTGATACATAACAAAATTTGAAGCTGTTTCGGCCGTATTCCATTCTTCTTCAGATACCTTTCCATCTACAAAAATCTTGGATGTAATAGACTTCGTATTAAGAGTCTTTTTTTGACCATAAAGCAAGGAGTTACTAAGGAATATAGAAAAAACTAAAATATTTAGAAATTTGGTCATAAAAAACTAGTGATTTGTAACAAAAGTAATATAAATTTTTAAAAAATTGTGTTTTTGAATTTTTTTTATAAAAAAGAAATATCGATAAAAAGTTAAATATTACCGATTAAATGCAAATTTATTTTGATGAGTAGTAATTGTTTGTATATTTGTAATCCCCAAAAGTTGGTTAACGAATAGATATACAATGGTTTACAAAGTTTTATTTGCTTCAATTTATATGTTTTTTTCATATTCATTTAAGGATAATGGTACTAATACATTAAAAACAGCTACAAATAGAAAAGTAGCTTCTAATTTGACTTCAAGTTTAGATACCAAAATTATAGAGGTTTATAAATCTCTAAAAGGGAATCGTTTTGAATTACCTAAATCAGAATGTTTTGCAGAAGCCTTAAAAGGATTTTATGCTTTAAAAGAAAAAGGTTTGGTTAAAAAAGACATTCTTGCAGTAGTAGATTTTAGTTTGTCCTCAAACGCAAAACGTCTTTGGATTATTGATTTAGTAAACAATGAAGTGTTGTTTCAATCTCTAGTGGCACATGGGAGAAATACAGGTGATGAATTTGCCAATAATTTTTCAAATACTCCAGAATCTTTCAAAAGTAGCTTAGGGTTTTATGCAACAGGAGAAGTTTATAAAGGAAAACATGGAGTTTCTCTAAAACTTGATGGTTTGGAGAAAGGGTTAAATGATCAAGCACGCAAAAGAGCTGTTGTAATACATGGCGCTGATTATGTTTCTGAAGCCTTCATAAGAGCACACAATCGATTAGGAAGAAGTCAAGGTTGTCCCGCAGTTCCTGTAGATGTTGCTTCAGATGTTATTGATATGATTAAAGGTGGAGCTTGCTTATTTATTTATCATCCATCATTGAATAAAACAAATAGAATGAAATTAGTTTCGTAATTGTTTGTATAAATCGGCATCAAGTTTGTAGATATCATCTCTAAAAATTAATTCGTCATTTTCACTCCACGCTGTCCAGTACCATTGGTATATGGCATAGCGTTTTTTTATTCCTATAAATAATGTTTCTCTTGTTGCAACAATAGAATCTATTTTTTCTTTAGAATACTGTACTGGATTGTCTAATAATAATTGAGCCAATTCCAATGGTTTTTCTATTCGAACACATCCTGAACTCAAGGAACGATTGTTTCTTTCAAACAAATTACGGTGATTCGTATCGTGTAAATAGACGCTGTGTTTATTTGGAAAATTAATCTTAACGACTCCTAGCGAATTGTAATACCCTGGTTTTTGAATATAGCGATAGCCTCTTGGTCTTTTTTCATTCCAATCTAAAGGGTCTATCTCCTTGTTTTTTGAGTCATAAATACCAATGCCTTTGTTTTTCAAGGTGTTTCTGTTTTTAATCATTTCGGGTAATAAATCTTCTTTCAGGATAGTTGGTGGTACGGTCCAAGTTGGGTTGAAAACTACGGTCTGTAAAATAGAGGTAAGGATTGGAGTTTTTCGATTAATTTTTCCAACAACTATACGTTTATTCATAGTGATTTTTTGCTTTTCTATTACGTTCAAACTATAATTGGGGATATTAATCAAGAGGTAGTTTTCTGCAAAGGATTTAGAAAACCATCTCCAGCGTTCTAGATTGGCTATGATTTGGTTTTTTCTTTCTTCTTTTGTGAAATTAAGAGCAGTTATAGTGCTTTTTCCAATAATGCCATCTGAAATTAAACCATGTCTAGTTTGAAATTTTTTTACAGCCTCAAAAGTATCATCATCATAAGTTGAAGTGATGCTGTCTTTGGCTTTTAAATCTTTCCAATACCTTAATTTTTTTTTGATGTTGATTACTGCTATGTTTTTTTTGTTATGATAAATTTTATCTTCTGTAACTATTAATGGAGTTTGTTCGTCAGGAAATTTATTGATAATTTGTAGGGCTTTTATCAGCTTTTGATATGTTAAAGCTTTTGGTTGGCATTTTTCAATTTCATGAATTAAAGAATCTTTTTCTATGGCATTGTTTAAAATAGTTTTAATGTCCAATTCATTAATATGTAAATCCCAGTTGTTGTAAATTTTTCTAGGATTGAGTTTGCCATTATGTAAGTGGGTTAAATATTTTTGAAAATTATAAGTTAGTAATAAGTCATAATTTATTTGTTCTGATTCATCTAGATCAGAGAATTTTTTTTCCAGTTCGGATAGCTTAGTGATGTTATAATCGTCTGGATTTAAACCTTCCGTCTCACAGTTTTTGATGGTTTTAATAATTATTTTTCTGTTGTTTTCAGATTGCCAAACCGTCTCGTTGTCTTTGGAATTATAGAATTCATTTAGTATTTTGCTTTTAAAAGGAGCATATAAAAGTGTGTCAATAGCAAGGATCGATCCATCTTTATCATTTTTTTTTGAGTCTGTTAATGAGTCAATATTTATGATAGAGTCTTTTTTGCAGCTTACAAAAGCCATAAATATAATAAGGAAGGAAAGTTTATTCATTAATTCAGTTTTTATAATTAATCAATGTTGACTTACAAATTTTAAAGTAAAACAGTCGTAACTATATAAGGTGTTTAATTTTTTCAAAAGCATATAAAAGCTATTTGTGAATTAAACAAGAGCAGTTGAGGTTTTGTATGGTGTTTTCACAATACAATAGTAGCTTTTCTTGTTTTATTTATATCTAAAACTACCATTCTCTGATTTTTAATTATTTTTAGAGTACAAAGATGCTATTATTATTTTAGTATACTGAAATATTTCTTGTTAATTTATGCTTTTTAGAAACAGTCAATATGATTTTAGTGGATCTATTGTATTCTTTAAAATGAAATAATAGTATTGGTTTTACTTTTCAAATGATAGCTTACCTTTTAGTAAATGTTTCTAAAGAGGTTGTTTTTTGAATATTTTGTATGGTAATTAAAAAAAAATTAATACATAACTTTTTAGTTTTAAAATGGTTGAAAAATACTTCGTTATTCTTGCGTTTATTTTTGAAAAAAAATTTGCAAATAACTGTTTTTATTGTTTATCTTTGCACCTCAATAATGCGAAAGTAGCTCAGTTGGTAGAGCTCCAGCCTTCCAAGCTGGTTGTCGCGAGTTCGAGCCTCGTCTTTCGCTCTAAAATCAAATTTTATTTGATTGTAAAGGGAATTTTTAATGATTAATGCGAAAGTAGCTCAGTTGGTAGAGCTCCAGCCTTCCAAGCTGGTTGTCGCGAGTTCGAGCCTCGTCTTTCGCTCCAAAAACCTCAAATGAAAATTTGAGGTTTTTTTTTTACTCAAAAAATTATTTTTTTATGTACCATTAAGATATTAAATAACTTGATATCTTAATGGTCTATTTTTTTAATTTGAGTTTGAATGCTTTAATTTAAAAAACTCAAATCACTTCCTGTTTCTAGTTCTTCGGGTAATAGGTTTTGCCTAAAAAGGCGAGCTTGTAAATTTCCTTTTAAAGTGATTTTGTCTCCTTTAACCTCTAGCCAGCTTCCTTCGCGTAATCCTAAAACGGGTAAAGTATTAAACGCATGAAACTCTTTTATTCTCGTTTCTCTTGTTTCCCCCATGTGTTGGGATTGATGGTCCGGGTCTAAATAATGTGGATTTAAATTGAATGGGATTAACCCTAAAGTTTGAAAACTCGGTGGATAAATAATTGGCATATCATTTGTAGTTTGCATGGTCAATCCGCAAATGTTGCTTCCGGCGCTTGTTCCTAAATAAGGTGTACCGGCCTTTACGGTATCTGCAAGAATATTCATAAGGTCATTTTTGTACAATTGAGTAACCAGTAAAAAGGTATTACCTCCACCAGTAAAAATTCCTTCTGCATTATGAATAGCTTCTTGTGGGTTTTCAAATTCATGAATTCCTTTCACTACTATATTTATTTTACCGAATGCCTGTGCGACTTTAGAGGTGTACTCGTCATGGGTTATGCCGCTTGGTCGTGCATATGGAATAAATAGTATTGTTTTACAGTTTTGAAAATGCAATTGCAATTCGGGTAAAATATATTCTAAATAATCTCCGCCGTGAAGTGTGGATGTACTTGCTATGATACAGTTTTTCATTTTTTTTACTTTGTAAAATTTTAAGTAAAGGTATAAAACGATTGGTTTTTTAATGAAATAATCATTTTTTAATTAACAAACTTTTACCAAACCATTAATAATTAATTTGGATGGGTTTGGGATACTTTTACACTTTATAATTGTGACTATGGCAAAAGTTTTACTTTTTTTAATTCCGTTATTTATTTCGTTAAGCTTACAAATACAGTCACAAGAATTTTTTGAAAATGATTGTTTTAATAAGCGGAAAGCTAATTTTCATTTAAAAAAAAATGATACAAAACAAGCCTGCTGTGTTTTAGAAAATAGAGTTGTTGTTAAAAAAAGTACTCATTATAAACATAAATAGCTTGTGAAATATAATTTTACTTTTTCACTATTGTTTTTGCTTGCATCCGTTGGTGTAACTGCTCAAGTAACTTTAGCTAAAAGGATCAAAGGACAGGTTTCTTCGAATGGGATTCCATTAGAGGGTATAAATATCTTAAATACTTCCAATATAAATATGGTGGTTTCAGACTCCAATGGCTCGTTTTCGATTTTGGTTAATGAAGGAGATATCTTGAGCTTCTCGGCTGTTAATTATGAAACTTTGCGAAAATATATCAATACTAAAGAATTTAAAACTGGAAATATACTTGTTGATTTAACTCCAAAAAGTATCGAATTAAACGAAGTTTTTATAAATACGCGTCCTGATATTACTGCTGAGAATTTAGGAATAATCCCTAAAAATCAAATAAAATTGACCCCTGCAGAAAGAAAATTGCAAACCGCAGGAGATTTTAAGCCGACACACTTGTTGGGTGTATTGGGTGGAGCTTTGGCAGTTGACCCAATTTTGAATGCGATTAGTGGAAGAACAAAAATGCTTAAAAAAGCAGTTTCTGTCGAGAAAAAAGAGTTTTTAATGCTCAAATTACAAACCCTATTTGAGGATAAATATTATTTGGAAACTTTAAAAATTTCTAAAGATTATGTAAGAGGTTTTCAATATTACTGTATTGAGGATCCTGATTTTGTAGCATCTTTAAAAGGAAAAAATAAAACAATGTGTATGTTTTTAATAGTTGGATTGGCTACTAAATTTAATAAAGATAAGGCAACAGATACTGAAGTTCAATGATTTCAATTAATAATATGAAGAAAATTTTAATACTATTGTTTTTGTTTAATGGGTTTCAGTTTATGATTGCTCAAGTTAAAGAAGATAAAGTAATTACGGGTATAATTGCTTCCGATTCTACCAAATTGGCAGGAATCAGTGTGTTTAATTTTACTAATAAAATGATAGCTGTCTCTGATGCTCAGGGCTGTTTCTCTATTCAGGCAAAAGTGGGTGATATTTTAAGTTTTTCAGGAATTGATTATAAACTTCTTCGGAAATATGTTTACAAATTTGAGTATGAATCAGGAGCGTTGGAAGTTAATATGACTTTTAATGCTATCGAATTGGATGAAGTAATAATCAATAAATACGCCAATATTACCGCTGAAAATTTAGGGATTATTCCAAAAGGACAAATTAAATTCACTCCTCAAGAACGACGATTGTACTCTGGTTCTGGTGGCGTTCAAGGTTTTTTTAATTTTATTTCAGGAGAAAGAGATGTTCTTAAAATGAATGTTGAGATAGAAAAAAAGGAACTTTTATTAAAGAAAATGGAATATCTTTTTGGGAATAAATATTATACAAATACCTTGAAAATACCTCAGGAACTTATCAAAGGATTTCAGTACTATTGTGTGGAAGATCCTGAATTTGTTGAGTCTTTAAACTTTAAAAACAAAACAATGTCTATGTTTCTTATTACTAATTTAGCAACTGTTTATAATAAAATTAGAATAGAAGAATAATGTTTATAGGGTACTAATTTTAATAGTATAAAGTTGTTTTTGGGCCAACTTAAATTGTTGATCTTTTTCTGATTTATTGTGAAACCAATGGTAAAGGAAAGTGATTTTCATAAGCAATGCTAAATTTATAGTTGTGGATTTTTTGGTTAACAAAAATCGTGAATTCAAAAGTTTTTTAGAATTAAATAAAGAGTTAAATAAGAGATAATTTTTTTATACAAACCTTTGTTTTGTTGCTTTTTTAAAAAAATAACAGTTGTTCAAAGGGCTAAGAATAAAATAAAGTTGTAATTTTAATAAGTGAAAAGGCAATGTTTAAATTGAAAATTGCTTTATATTGCCTGTTTAATCTTTAAGTGATTGTAAATGAAAAATGTAGTAGTGATCTTCGTTTTGTTATTGAGTTGTCAACTTTGTTTAGGTCAAGTATTGACTCGAAAAACAGTGCATGGAAAAGTGGTAAACGATTCTATTGCCATCGAAAACGGGTTGGTTTTTAATGTAAATGCAAAAACAGGATCAGTTATTGACACAAAAGGGTTTTTTAGCATATTGGCCAAAGTTAATGATACCTTAGTTTTTACTAGTTTAGGTTTTAAAAGTAAAAAAGTGGTGCTGTCACAATCCGATATAGCATCTTCATTTTATAGAATAAAACTGAATGCTGTTGCGACGCAATTACTATCGGTTGTTGTTTATGCCAAACATGGACCACATCCTGAATTTGCAAATTCTCAAAAAATTGTAGACAAACAATATTACGATGACCGACAATCTTCTCCAGACAATATTTTAATGATGCCTACTGGTACAGGTGATCCCAATAATATGGACGTAATTCGAGTTTACCATAAGATTTTTAGGAATCTGTTAAAAAGCAATCCAACAAAAGAGGATTTGGTTTCAGAGATTAGTTTTACTACTCTAGCGATGCAGAATGTTAATTATTCTTTCTTTACAGATGATTTAAAACTAAAAGATGACGAAATTGGGCTTTTCTTATTGTTTTGTGAAAACGATCCAAAAGCTAAAACTTTTTCCAAAACTAATCAACAATTTGAAATAATGGATTTTTTGATTACTAAAAACAGGGAATTCAAAAATATTGCTACTTTAGAAAAATGAAAAAAAGAATAGCAATTTCTCTTGTATTATTGACGTTTTTTATGAGCAGTTTTGGTGTTCACAAATTTTATATGGCTATTTACCAAATAAATTATGTGCCCGAAAAGAAAATGCTTCAAATTACCTCTCGCATTTTTATTGACGATCTTAATAAAGCTTTAGAGAAAAAATACAATAAAAAGGTCTGTATAGGTAACGATAAGGAAACAGTCGAATCAATTGATCTTTTAAAGAAATATTTTTCTGAAAAATTGACTATTAAGGTGAATGGTCTTTCAAAACCCATACATTTTTTAAGTAAAGAAATGGATGGTGATGTATTAGTTTGCTATTTAAATTGTAAAGATTTATCAAAAATTAATTCAGTCGAAATTTTTAATTCCTTATTGCTGGATTGTTTCTCAGAGCAACAAAACATTATGCATATTAATGCTTACGGAAAGAAAAATAGTTTTCTTTTTACAGAAACTTCTACTAAACAAGTGTTAAAATATTGAGGAATATTAACAATTCTGTTTAAAAATGGTATTTTCACGGCCTATAAAAACTCCAATTTTAGTTTATGAGAACCATTTCTTTATTATTTATTCTTCCTACCATTTTATTGGCACAAGAAAAAACAGTAACGCCAGCTGTCAAACAGCAAGGTAAATACGATACCAACAAGTTTAGCCAAATGTATGATTTATTGGCTACTCCCAATATGTTTCGTACTGCTTCGGGTGCTCCAGGACCAGCTTATTACCAGCAACAAGCTGATTATAAAATTGATGTGGAACTAGATGATAAAAACGCGAAACTGAGTGGTTCCGAAACTATTACCTATTACAACAATTCTCCAGATAATTTAGAGTATTTGTGGATTCAATTGGATCAAAATCAAGCTGCTAAAAATTCGCAGTCTCCATTGGTTGAAAACGAAAAAATCGAACAAGTTTTGCCGGTTAATAAATTTACCAATGAGTATTTAAAACCGGGTTTAGAACGTGGTTTCAATATCGAATATGTAAAAGATGTAAAAGGTAGTCCATTGTCTTACACCATTAATCAAACGATGATGCGAATCAATTTGGAAACTCCAATGAAACCAGGAACCAGTATTTCATTCTCTATAAAATGGTGGTACAATATCAATAATTACCAACAAGATGGAGGTCGTTCCGGATATGAATTGTTTGAAAAAGAAGGTAATAGGCTGTATGTCATTGCTCAATTTTATCCAAGAATGGCTGTTTATAATGATGTCGAAGGTTGGCAAAACATGCAGTTTTGGGGTGGTGGAGAATTTGCTTTGCCATTTGGAAATTTTGATGTAAATATTACGGTACCCGCAGATCACGTGGTTGATGCTACAGGTGAATTAATAAATAGAAGCGAAGTTTTTACGCCAGAACAAGTTAAAAGATATGCTTTGGCTCAAAAAACCTTTGATAAACCTGTGGTTATTGTAACGCAAGCAGAAGCCGAAGCTGCGGAAAAAGGTTTTTCCAATCAAAAGAAAACCTGGAAATTTAGTGCCAAAAATGTTAGAGATTTCGGAATAGCATCTTCAAGAAAATTTATTTATGATGCGATGGCGGTTCAATTGAGCGGAAAAGTAGTTATGGCAGAATCGGTATATCCAAAAGAAGCTAATCCGCTTTGGGGAGAAACTTCAACGATGACAGTGGCTCATACTTTAAAAAGTTATTCTTCTCATACTTTTGATTATCCGTATCCAAAAGCAGTTTCTGTTTCGGCAGAAGATCAAGGAATGGAATATCCTATGATTTGTTGGAATTTTGGTCGTCCAGACGAAAACGGAAAGACTAGTGAACAAATTAAAAATGGAATGATTGGAGTTGTAGTTCATGAAGTGGGACACAATTTTTTTCCGATGATTGTCAATTCTGATGAACGTCAGTGGACATGGATGGACGAAGGATTAAACTCTTTTATGGAATACATGGCGGAACAAGAGTTGAATACAAATTTCCCTTCCAGACGTGGGCCAGCCAAGAATATTGTTCCATACATGAGCGGTGATCAAAAATTCTTGGAACCAATTATGTCAAATTCTGAAAATATCATTCAGTTTGGCAACAATGCATATGGAAAACCAGCAGCAGGACTTAATATCTTGAGAGAAACAATAATGGGTCGTGAGTTGTTTGATTATGCGTTCAAAATGTATGCTAACAGATGGAAATTCAAGCATCCAACTCCTGAAGACTTTTTTAGAACCATGGAAGATGCTTCGGCAGTCGATTTGGATTGGTTTTTTAGAGGTTGGTTTTATTCAACTGACTTTGTTGACATAGGAATTAATGAGGTAAAACAATATTATGTTACCGAAACGCCAACAATTGCTTTGAAAGATGCAAAAGTTAGAAAAGGTAGATTTGGGCAAGATAAAGGGCCGTTTGTGTATTTAATTGCAAACGATAATTCTGAATTGGATCCTAATATAAAGAAGCCGTTTAAAATTGATGAAGTAAGTTCACTTGCTGAATATATAAATCAAAAACTTACAGCGGAAGAAAAAACCAATTTAAAAAATCCAAAATACTTTTACGAAGTGGAGTTTAATAAGCCTGGAGGAATGCCAATGCCTATTATTGTTCAAATCACATATGAAGATGGATCTGTAGATAATTACAAATATCCAGCACAAATTTGGAGACAGAATAACGAAATAGCCAAAAAAGTATATGCTACCACTAAGGCCATAAAACAAATTCAAATTGATCCAAAACTTGAAACTGCTGATGTTGATGTATCTAACAATACTTGGCCAAAAGTGGAAACAAAATCTAAATTTGATTAATTTAAAGTAATTAAGCTAAGGTTCTAAGTTGCTAAGATTTTATAAGTTAAACGAAGACGTGTAGTCTGAAAAACTTAGAATCTTAGCAATTTTTTTTATGAAATAATTAAAAGACTAAGTTTGAAATTTTAATATCTTTGTCAGATTAAAAAGCAAAAATTATGTTTGGAATAGGAGGAGGAGAATTAGTTTTTATCATGTTTATCGTATTGATGCTTTTTGGTTCTGATAAAGTTCCTGAAATGGCGCGTACTATGGGGAAAGCTATGGCTCAACTTAAAAATGCTACTAATGATATTAAGAGTGAAATTCAAAAAGGTGCTGAAGCAAATGGTTTTGACCAAAAAACTTTGAATGATTTAACCGGAAATATCAATTCTGAAATTAATAAAGCCAAATCAAATCTTTTAGGAGAAACGACTAACACTTTTAACGGAATTACAGATACATTTTCTTCCGAAATTAATAAAACCAAGGATAGCGTTATAAGCGGAACTGTCAATGCAGATGGGACTCCATTAATAGACGATATAACTGGCCCCGTAAAACGTCAGATGTAATGCTAGAAAAAATACTCGCGCTAGATACTCAATTATTTATTTATCTAAACAGTTTAGGATCCGAAACCTATGATGGAGTTTGGTTAATCATAACCAAACAAGTCAATTGGATTCCCTTTTTTCTCTTATTGTTTTACCTTATATATAGAAAATTAGGAATCAAGCAAACAGGGTATTTATTGCTTTTTGTTGCTGTTTTGGTTTTGGCTACAGATCAAATAACCAATCTGTTCAAATACACTTTTCAAAGAATTAGACCTTGTAATAACCCCGAAATCAATACTTTTATAAGAGTCGTTCAAGTGCGTACCTCTTTTAGTTTTTTCTCTGGGCACGCTGCTAATACTATGGCGGTATCAACCTTTTTGTATCTTATTTTTAAGAAACAATTTAAGTATTTCGGACTGCTTTTTCTATGGCCATTAATTTTTGCTTACAGCCGTATTTATTTGGGTTTGCATTATCCTTTAGACATATTTTCTGGGTATTTGTGCGGATTAATTACTGGTTTTGTAATGTATAAAGCCTACCAATGGGCAGTACAAAGGATTTAAGATTTTTGATTAACGATTTAAAGATTTTAGATGTAAAAGACCTCATAAAACAGACAATTTCATATTTAGTAACACCAAATCTGCAATCTAAAATCTTAAATTACCCTACTCACCGTCAATCCATCACGAATAGGTAATAAAACCGTTTCTACTCTTGGATCATTTTTAAGTAATTGATTGTATTCTATTAGGACTTTGGTGCTTACATCGTTGGGATGAACAGGCTCTAATACTTTTCCGCTCCACAATACATTATCGGATAAAATAATTCCTCCTTTGTTCATTTTTGGTACAATTATTTCAAAATAATTCAGGTAATTTTCTTTGTCAGCATCAATAAAAACCAAGTCAAATTTTATATCTAAATTAGGAATAATGGCAACGGCTTCACCCAAATGCTGTACAATTTGTTTACCCCAAGGCGATTTGTCAAAATGCTTGCGCTGAAAATCAACCAATTCTTCCTTGATATCTATCGTGTGCAATTGCCCGTTCTCTTGCATACCTTCACACAGGCATAATGCGGAATAACCTGTGTATGTACCGATTTCCAAAATATTTACTGGTCGAATCAATTTAGACAACATACTCAAAACCCTTCCTTGAAAATGACCGCTAAGCATTCTAGGTAACAATATTTTTTGATAGGTTTCTTTGTTTAAAGCCGCTAATAATGTAGGCTCTTTTTCGGAGTGTTGCTCAATATAATCTTCTAATTCTTGGGAGATAAAATGCATTTTTCTAATTTTTGTCAAAGTTATCAAATTATCAAAACAACACATGAGCATTTCTGCGAATTGATGAAATAATTCAACAAATTGTCATTAAATTTGCACCATGCAAATCGAGAAAAAAGACATACGAGCCCTATCTAAAGATCAATTGAGAGATTTTTTTGTAACCAACGGAGATAAACCCTTTCGAGGAAATCAAGTCTATGAATGGTTATGGAGTAAAGGAGCACATCATTTTGAAGATATGACTAATGTGTCCAAAAATACTCGTGCTATGTTAGAAGGACATTTTGTGATCAATCATATCAAAGTAGATACCATGCAACGTTCTGAAGACGGAACGGTAAAGAATGCAGTTCGTTTGCATGATGGTTTGGTTGTCGAAAGTGTGTTGATTCCTACTCAAACAAGAACAACAGCTTGTGTCTCAAGTCAAGTAGGCTGTAGTTTAGACTGTAATTTTTGCGCAACCGCTCGTTTGAAACGAATGCGCAATCTAGAACCTGCCGAAATTTACGACCAAGTTATTGCTATCGATAAAGAAAGTAGATTGTATCACAATCATCCGTTGTCTAATATTGTTTTTATGGGAATGGGAGAACCGCTTATGAATTACAATAATGTTTTGAAAGCCATTGAAATGATTACTTCTCCAGAAGGTTTGGGAATGTCTCCCAAACGAATAATGGTTTCCACTTCGGGTATTCCTAAAATGATTAAAAAATTAGCCGATGATGATGTGAAATTCAAATTAGCAGTATCATTACACTCTGCTATTGATGAAATTCGTTCTCGAATTATGCCGTTTAGCGAAAATTTTTCTTTGTCCGATCTAAGAGAATCTTTAGAATATTGGTATCGAAAAACAAAATGCAAAATATCCTATGAATATGTGGTTTGGAAAGGGATCAATGATGATAAAGCATCGATTGATGCATTAGTGAAATTTTGTAAATATGTACCTTGTAAAGTAAACTTAATCGAATACAATCCTATTGATGATGGTGAGTTTCAACAAGCTTCTGAAGAATCTATAAATGCATATATAAAAGCACTCGAAGCTATTGGAATTGTTGTCAAAGTAAGAAGAAGTCGAGGTAAAGATATTGATGCCGCCTGCGGGCAATTGGCCAATAAAGAAGCATAGATCTAGCTATAATGTTGATATAAATAAAAAAACCTTAAAAGTGCAATTTCTGCTTTTTTAAGGTTTTTTTCTAGTTTGGTAAATAGCTAATTTCTAGTTAGATATTATTTTTTTAATTCAATTGTAGTTGTTACACCTCCAGTAGTTACTGTCGCAAGATTGTCACAGTCACCGTTTCCAAAATCAACCAAAGTTTCGATGTCATTTTTGACTTTCAAAACAGTTCCTGCAACTGGGAACGGTTGTTTGCAAGCCATAACATAACGTAACGGTGTTTTGATAATGCTGGATAATTTGTCGCCATTTGGCATAGTAGTAGTTCCGCTTCCAGTAACAAGGAAAACATTATCGTCCCAATTGCCCAAAGTGTCATAACCTTCTACCATTTCTTTAACTTTGTTCTCGGTTCTAGTATAAACAGAACCATCATCAAATGTCACGGTCATGTCTACAGCACAAGTGAATACGGGATGAGCAGTTGCTAACAGTTCAGTAGATTTAAGTGATCTGGTAATGGTTTTGCTTCCTTGTAGTTTTTTACCGTTGTGATAAAATTCATCAAAAGTATACGTAATCGTTTGTTCGGGAGTTGCGAAGTTACCAGAGAAAGTTAGGGTAATTTTTCCTTTCAATACATTTCCATTGTCAAGTGCGCAGCCTACTGTTCCAAAATCAATTGAACCTGTAAAATCCCCATTGGTTAGCGTCCAAGTTACAGTTGCGCAAGCAGGCAAAATACTTTTAATTTTTTCGCCAGACTTACTAGTAACGCTTTGTTTTACCAAAAATTGATCTTCAATAATATTAGAGACATCATTAATAGAAGCATCAATTTTAGCATCAGCATTAACTTGTTCTGTAGAAATAGCGGTTGGTGTATCAGCCGTTTTATCAGTTGAGTCGCAACTAATAAATAAGGCAATTGTCATAAATGAAGCAATAATTAAATTTTTAGTTTTCATAATTATAAATTTTATGGTTTGTTAATTCTTGTTTGATCTGTAAATTTCAAAATGGTTTAAATCAGCTGTTAAAAAAAATGCTGATCTATTAGAATCTATTGAGTAGAATTGTTATGATTAATTAGGGCTTTAAAATTTTTTATATTTATAAAGTTTTAATCATGTTTTAAAAGAATTTGAAGTCAGTTATACATTGCAAATTAAATATTGCCTCAGGACAAATAACGTGCACTTAATATTAATTGATTAACGTATTTTTATTTAAAATAGTATATTTGGCATCTAAATGAATATCACTACACAAATAAAGCAGCCAATAGTTTACGAGATGGAACTTTTTGAAAAAAAGTTCTACGAATCAATGTCTTCCAAAGTGGCGCTTTTAAACCGAATTACTTATTATATAGTCAATAGAAAAGGAAAACAAATGCGACCTATGTTTGTTTTTTTAATGGCAAAAATGGTTTCAAAAGGTTCAGTAAATGAAAGAACTTACAGAGGTGCATGTGTGATCGAATTGATACATACAGCAACATTAGTACATGATGACGTTGTAGATGATAGCAACCGCCGCAGAGGTTTTTTTTCAATCAATGCCCTTTGGAAAAATAAAATTGCTGTTTTGGTAGGTGATTATTTATTATCCAAAGGATTATTGCTTTCTATTGATAACGAAGATTTTGATTTATTGAAAATTATTTCAGTAGCAGTTCGGGAAATGAGTGAAGGGGAATTACTCCAAATTGAAAAAGCCCGTAGACTCGATATCACAGAAGCCATTTATTATGAAATAATTCGAAAAAAAACGGCTACCCTTATCGCCGCATGTTGTGCATTAGGAGCAAGATCCGTTGTTGAGGATACAGTTCAAGTAGAGAACATGCGTAAATTTGGTGAACTTATCGGAATGGCTTTTCAAATTAAAGATGATTTATTCGATTATTCAGATGAAGCCATTGGGAAACCAACTGGAATCGACATCAAAGAGCAAAAAATGACTTTGCCTCTTATTCACGTTCTCAATAATTGTACTTCAAAAGAGAAAAGTTGGCTGATCAATTCGATAAAAAATCATAATAAAGATAAAAAAAGAGTTAAAGAAGTTATCACTTTTGTAAAAGACAATCACGGATTGGCTTATGCCGAAAATAAAATGATAGAATTTCAACAGGAAGCATTATTGCTGTTGAATGATTACCCCGAATCCGACTATAAATCAGCCTTGATTTTAATGGTTAATTACGTAATAGAAAGAAAGAAATAAATAAACTTTGAGTCTTACTAAAAAATAGTTTTTATTTTCTAAATTGTTTACAAATAGTGATTTGTGTTATTTTTAAAATTAAATGATGCTTTTAATTTTAACTTTTTTTTAAATCCATGCAACCTTTTTACATTAATTCTCGTCTATAGTTATAGAAACACTTTTTAAACATTTTGAAAGTAATTAATTTATATCAGGAAGAAAATGAAATTATAGATTTGGCAGTCGCAAATAATCGGCAGGCACAACAACGCCTATATTCAAAATTTTCTCCAAAAATGTTGAGTGTTTGCAGACAATACATAAAAGACATACAACTGGCCGAAGATGTTATGATTACTGCGTTTATGAAAGTCTTTGTAAACTTAAAACAATTCGAAAAGAAAGGTAGTTTTGAAGGCTGGATTCGAAGAATTATGATTAATGAATGTGTCTCTTTTATTAGGGTTCAAAAAAAAGTTCATTTTTTAGATGATTCTGTTGGTTTTGAAGAAACAGATAACGAAACCAATATTCAGTTTTCTATTGAAGACATTCAAAGTTTAATTGATAGTTTACCCGATGGTTACAAAATCGTTTTTAATTTATTTGCAATTGAAGGATATAAGCATAAAGAAATTGCTAGTATGCTTTCTATTAATGAAGGTACTTCTAAATCACAATTTGCTCATGCTCGAAGAATTTTAAAAAATCAAATTACTATTTTAAAAAATAAAGAGAAGTATTCTTGAGTAATACAATTTGAATATTTTTTTGAATTAAGAAATATAGAAACAATGAAAAAAAGTGCAATTGAAAATCAATTTAAAAAAAAGCTTTCGTCACGGGAGATAATGCCGTCTTCTGTTTCTTGGGATCGGCTTGATGCTATGCTTACAATTGTTGAAAAACCCAAACGTAATTTTAAATGGATGTATGTTGCAGCAAGTCTTTTGGGTTTTTTGTTAATAGGAAGTATATATTTTAATCAAAATCAAGACGAAGTTGTTTTTAAAAAAAATGATATTGTAGTTACTGATTCAAAAACGGTTCCTGAAGTAAAATCAATTTCAAAACCTTTAACCAGTTCCAAAAGAATAAATTTGAAAAGTAGTTTTTCAGTACCTTCTGAGGTTATAAAAAAATTACCAAAGGAAAATGAAAATATTGTTTTCGAAAATACTGATAATCAATTTGAGCAAAAAGCAACAAATCAAGAACAACAGATTTCAATCATCAATCAAAAAACAGAACAAAAAAATGTTCTTCGAAAATCTAAGTATGTTAATGTTGACGAACTATTAGCATCTGTAGATTCTTTTTCTAAAAATGAGAATACTGAGGTTTTTCAATCTAATGTAAAGGTTGATTCTAAGGAATTGCTTTCACAAGTAGATGGTGAATTAGAGCTTAGTTTTAGAGAAAAAGCACTCAAAGTGGTTAATAAAAAAATAAAAATGGCAACGGTAGCTTTGAGCAATAGAAATTCAGAATAAATCATCAATCCTTTTAATTAAAAAACAATCATGAGAAATTTAAAAATTTACTTAGCAACATTGGTATGTCTTTTTGCGAGCAAAATATATGCCCAAAATTCATTCGAAAACAGAACAAAAGAAATTGCTTCTAAAATTGAAGCTGTTGTAAAAAGCGAAAAAGAAAAACTTAAAATTCAGGTAGAAGAAATAAATGTTCAGTTATCTGAAAATAAAATTGGACTGGACGATGCCGATAAAAAGAAGAAAGCATTTGCCGAAGCTTCAGCAATTGCAATTGAAGATCAAGTAGCAAAACTTGAGGAAGAACTGCATCAAATTGTTCAAGATAAAGTGGATGGGAAGTTAAAAAGTGTATCTAAAGATTCCTCAGCTTCAATTTCAATCAAATTTCCAAAAGATTTTTTTGAAAAGAAAGTCAATAAAGGTGAAAAAAGAACGACTTCTCAGTTTGTGTTTGCTTTTGGTGCCAATAATTTAGTTACAGATAAACAAGTAGCAAATTCGGATTTTAAATATTGGAAATCGCATTTTTATGAATGGGGTTTTACGTCTAATACCAGAATTTTAAAAGAGGATAATCTGTTGCATTTTAAATATGGAATGTCATTGATGTATAATAATTTAAGAGCCACCGATAACCGATATTTTGAGAAAAATGGAGCTCAAACCAATTTGGTTGCAAGTTCGGTTCATTTGGATGAATCTCGTTTCAGAAATGTATATATCATGGTTCCGATGCATTTGGAATTTGATTTTAGTAAGAAAGAAATTCGAGAGGATACCGATTATTTTAAAACACATAAAAGTTGGAGAGTTGGATTAGGAGGTTATGCAGGTTTCCGTATTAAATCGAAACAGATATTTTGTTTTGATGATAATATAGGAAATAGTGTAGACCAAAAAATTAAAGGGAACTATAATGTAAACGACTTTAATTACGGCTTGAGTACTTATATAGGGTATAAAGAAACAAGTTTGTATTTAAAATATGATCTGCAACCTTTATTTGAAAACAATCCAGTAGATCAAAATAATATTTCGTTAGGAATTCGTTTCGATTTTAATTAATGATTAGTAATTTGTTTCAATTTAAAAAGTGTTTCAGTGATGAAGCACTTTTTTTATTTTGAATTATGAAGTTTGATTTGTGTATTTTTGTATTCGTTCGATTTTTCGAGCTTTTTGCAATTAAATATTCATATAATTTTGATATCACAAGCAACTATAGATACCGTTTTTGAAACTGCTCGAGTAGAGGAGGTTATTGGTGATTTTGTTCAGTTAAAACGCGCTGGGAGTAATTTTAAGGGGCTAAGTCCATTCTCGGATGAACGTTCTCCTTCGTTTATGGTTTCGCCTGTAAAAGGGATTTGGAAAGATTTTAGCTCAGGAAAAGGTGGAAATTCTATTGCTTTCTTGATGGAACATTCTCATTTTACATATCCAGAAGCCATTCGTTATTTGGCTAAAAAGTACAATATTGAAATTGAAGAAACCGAGCAAACAGACGAAGAAAAACAGATAACTGATGTAAGGGAAAGTATGTATCTTGTGTCTGAGTTTGCCAAAACATATTTTCAGGACATCTTATTGAATTCAGAGGAGGGAAAAGCTATTGGACTTTCTTATTTTAAAGAACGTGGTTTTACAAACGAAACTATCAAAAAGTTTGCTTTGGGATATTCACCCGAAACATGGGATGCTTTTACCAAAGAAGCACTAGGTAAAGGGTATAAAATGGAGTTTCTTGAAAGTACGGGTTTGACCATTGCTAGAGAAGATCGCCCCTTTGACCGTTTCAAAAGCAGAGTGATGTTTCCTATTCAAAGTATGTCAGGAAGGGTGCTTGGTTTTGGAGGTCGAATTTTGACTAATGATAAAAAAGCAGCTAAATATTTAAATTCTCCTGAGAGTGATATTTACCATAAAAGTAAAGTATTATATGGTATTTTTCAAGCCAAACAGTCTATTGCCAAACTAAATAATTGTTTTTTGGTTGAAGGATATACTGATGTTATTCAGTTTAATCAATCGGGTATAGAAAATGTTGTTGCATCTTCGGGTACTGCGCTTACGCCAGATCAAATTCGGTTAATTAATCGATTGACCAAAAATATTACCGTTCTTTTTGATGGTGATGCAGCAGGACTTCGTGCTTCTATTCGTGGAATCGATTTGATTCTTGAAGAAGGAATGAACGTGAGAGTTTGTGCGTTTCCTGATGGTGAAGACCCAGATAGTTTTGCCAGAAAAACGTCCTACGAAAATTTAGTTTCCTATTTGGATACAAATGCTAAGGATTTTATTCAGTTCAAAGCATCGCTTTTAATGGATGATGCCAAAAATGATCCGATAAAGAAAGCCGATTTGATTCGGGATATGGTTACTAGTATTTCTAAAATACCAGATAGAATCCAACGTGAAATTTATATTCAGGAGTGTTCCAGAATTATGGATATTTCGGAACAAGTTTTGACGAGTACATTGGCACAAATGGTCCAAAAAGATGTTTCTGAAGTTGGGAAAAAAGCAAAACAGGAACAAAAGGCTTTCGAAATTGTAAAAAACGAAAATCCAGTCGAGACTTCAAAAGTTGATGTATTGTATCGTTTGGAGCGAAAAATTATTGAAATTCTTCTCTTATATGGAAATAAAACGGAAGAATTTGAAGATGTATACTTAAAAACCAATGAAGGTGGAGAAATCGAAACGGTAACGGAAAAAAAAGAATATAAAGTCTATCAGAGAATTTATTTGAGTTTGCAGGAAGATGAAGTCGAGCTTGCAAATCCTTTATTTCGTGATATTTTCAATGATTTAATTCAGTATTTCCTTAAAAATGAAAATTTAGAAATCGAAAGATATTTAATGCATCTCAATTCTGACTTCGCTCAAGAAGTTACCGATATATTAATGGAAGACGAAAGAGTTGTTTTGCATAATTGGGAAGGACAAAACATTATACCTAAAACAAAGAATGAGACGATCAGTCAATATGTTTCAGAAACTATTTTGACAATGAGATGGTATTTGGTAGATAAAATCATAGATGAATTAAAAAACTCTGTATCAAATGAACCAGGTTCAGATAATACAGAGTCTATGTCTATGGCGATGGATTACTACAAACTAATAAATTCGTTTTCAAAAAAATTAGGAAGAGTAATGTCGCGATACAGTTAAACGATCTCCAAAGTTTTAGCTTTATTTACTAAATCTACTAGATTCGTAACGTTTAATTTGGTTAACAATCGTAATTTGTAAGTACTGATTGTTTTTTCGTTCAGCGACAAAATTTCAGCGATTTCATGGTTTTTCTTACCATCACTTAAATAACGCAATACTTCAACTTCACGGTTTGATAGTTTTCTGTACAAACGTTCGCTTTTGCTTTGTTTGGCTATCAAAGCAATGTTTTTCATCACTGTTTCGTTCATGATGATTTTACCTTGGTTTACTTTAATGATCGATTGACCTAAAGTTTCCAGTTTTTCGGTTTTGTGAACAAAACCGGAAACTCCTGCTTTAATAGCATTTGGAGCGTAAATCTGTTCTGAAAGACCACTGTAAATAATGATTTTTGTCTTAGGGAAATTTTTCAAAATCGATTTGATTTCGAAAATACTAGCTAGGCCTTCTAGCTCTAGATCTAAAACAAGAACATCTATTTCTTTGGTAAGAAGGATGTCTTTTACCATTGCAAAATTTCCAACATTTGCAACGATGGAGATTTCGGAATGGTCTTTGAAGTACGATTTTATTCCAAAATGCACTACAGGATAATTATCTGCTAAACAAACTTTAATCATGGTATTTAGTTTTAGGATTGTTTTTGAAGATATAAAATTAAAAAAAATATTTTATATAAGTCTAATTTTTCGGACAAAATATTTTTTTTTAACAGTTTATAGTGCAAACTGGTATCGGATTCATTTTGTGTTGGTTATTTTTATTGAGTTTTTTGTAGATTTTTAAAACTTCTTTTTCTCGTTCTGTTAAATTATTACTTTCTGTATTTGAATCAGTTACATGCATCGCCCATTCCAATTCATCATAACTTGCTCCAATTTGGTCTTCATCAGTTCGGTCATCTCCAAATAATCCATCTGTTGGGGCAGCTGTTAAAATTGAACTTGGAATTTTAAGATATGTTCCTAGTTCATATACTTCCGATTTCATTAAATCTGCAATTGGACTCAAATCTACTCCACCATCTCCATATTTGGTATAAAAACCCACTCCAAAATCTTCTACTTTATTTCCTGTTCCAGCAACCAATAGTCCATAAATTCCAGCAAAATAATATAATGTAGTCATTCTTAGTCGGGAACGAGTGTTGGCTAGAGACAAATTTGACTTGTGTAAATCACTTGTTTCTGGAACTTGTTTTTTAAAATCTTCAAAAACCGATGTTAAGTCTGCTTCAACACTGCTAACATTTGGAAATCGTTTTTTTAATTGTTCAATGTGCTCACGACCTCTAGTAACATGACTAAGTGCCTGATGAATTGGCATTTCAACGCACAATACTTTCAAACCTGTTTGTGCACAGAGGGTTGAGGTTACGGCAGAATCTACTCCGCCTGAAATTCCAATAACAAATCCATTAACTTTTGCCGTTTCAGCATAGCTTTTTAGCCATTCTACAATATGAGTATTTACTTTTTCGATTTGAAGAGTTCTTTTTTTAATCATAATAGTTTAAGTTTTAAAAAGCAGGAATGTATATTTGCAAAAAAATTAAGCAAAATTTTTATAGTTTTCCTTCGAAACAAATTTATATAAAATAATACAATTCATGTTGTATGTTTTAAATCGGTTGAAAAAAGGGATGAAGATTTATGAATTATACGGTAAATATATTTTTGTATTGATAAATTAATAAAATAAATAGGAATTCGTCATTAATAACAAATTTGTTTCAGATAAATAGTTTCTAAATTTAATGGTGTTCTATATTTTAAACTCTAATAAATAAAAATAATATATGAAGTTATTTCTTTTGCCTTTGGTGATTTCTTTTGTTTTTTGTTCCTGTGATCAAAAAAGTAAAATCGAAAAAGCTATTGAAGAGGCTCCTGTTGAAATAAAAGTGGAACGTTTTGATAAGCAATTTTTCGAAACGTCTCCAAATGATTTGGCAAAATTAAAAAAACAATATCCTTATTTTTTTAATCCACAAATAAACGATTCAGTTTGGTTGAATAAGATGAATGCACCAATTTGGAGAGAAGTTTATACTGAGGTTCAAAAAAAATATCCAACAGCAGATGGAATTCAAAAAAATGTTGAAGAGTTAGTGCAACATTTAAAATACTATTTTCCAAAGACTAAAACACCAAAAGTGATCACATTGATCTCAGATATGGATTGTTCGAATAAAGCGATTTATGCTGATTCACTAGTTATAATTTCACTAGAATTGTATTTGGGTAAGGATCATAAGTTCTATACTTTTCCAAAGTATCTCAAACAAAATTTTGAAGAAAGACAGATGATGCCAGATGTTGTAAGTAGTTTTTCTACCGGTAAAATCGCTCCTCCAGTGGAAAAGAATTTGCTGTCTAAAATGATTTATTTTGGAAAACAACTCTATCTAAAAGATATTTTATTACCAGAATACAGTGATGCGGAAAAAATGGGTTATACCCCTGAGCAAATAGTTTGGTGTCAAGAAAATGAGAGTTATATTTGGCGCTATTTTATTGAAAAGGAAATGCTGTTTAGCGATGAACAAAAGTTAACTTCTCGTTTTATTGATCCGGCTCCTTTTTCTAAATTTTACTTGGAAATTGATAATGATTCTCCAGGCCAAATTGGTTCTTGGATGGGTTGGCAAATAGTGCGTTCATATATGGAAAATAATGATGTAAAAATAGATGAATTACTAAAAATGGATGCCAAAGAAATTTTCGAAAAATCAAAATACAAACCCAAAAAATAATGACAAATAATAAAACCTCAGAAATAAAGTTTTTAGTTGAATTAGACGAAAACCGTGTTCCAGAAAAACTTTTTTGGACAGCAGAAGATGGTGGTGTCGCGCTTTCAGAAACAAAAGCAATTATGCTAAATGTTTGGGATAGCAAAGCCAAAGAAAGTATGCGTATCGATTTGTGGACTAAAGAAATGCCTGTTGATGAAATGAAAATTTTCTTCCATCAAACATTGGTTTCAATGGCAGAGACTTTTAAAAGAGCGACAAATGATGAGAAAATGTCGGATACAATGCTTGATTTTTGTGATTATTTTGCAGAAAAGTTGGATTTGAAACAATAGTTTTTATCTTTTTTTATAATTGTCTGTTACAAAAGATAGGTTTAGTCGTCTTTTTTTTAAACAGTAATTATGAAGAATTTATTTGTACTATCGATAGTGTTTGTTTTGTTATCCTGTGGAACCAAGACACCTTATGAAACATTCAAAAAAAAAAATAAAGATGAGGTTGCTATCTCTTTTGGCGTTTCGGCTTTTGTAATCAATACGCTCATTCGGGACAAGGAATTTAGAGAATTTACTAAACAGGTTTCAGGAATAAAAAAATATCAGGTTTTGGTTTCCAAATCCAATCCTGCGTTTTTAAAATCCAATTTTGATGTTTTTTTAAAGAAAAATAATTTTGAGGAAATAGTATATACCACAAAAGGAAATGAAAAAATCTGTATTTTTTCTTTTGAAAAAGGAGAACAGTTGAAAGAAGTTATAGTTGAACTTGAAAATGATTCTCAAGTTTTGCTTGTAAAGGTTCAAGGAAATTTAAAAATAAATGATTTTCAAAAATTAGTAGCTTTTAATGAAGGGAATTAGTTTTTGATGAGTTGATTGTAATTAAAAAATCCCAAAATTGAAATTCGTTTCAGTTTTGGGATTTTTAGCAAATTTGTCAATTTGAAATGATAATTATAATTTTTGTGTCAATTCTTTATGGACTTCTTTTTTAAATCTTTTAGAATTTTCTTTAAACTTCCTAACATTAAGCCATTTGTTGATTTGTAAAAGTTGATATTATCAATTAACTTGTCAGATTTAGGTGTTTGCCAAACAGATATATTCTTCTCTTTAGAAGTAGAACCCACTACTCTCTGAGAATAAATTATTAATTTACTATTTAAATCATATATTTCTAAAGTAACTTCGCTTTGATTTATTGCCACTTCATTATCAGTTTGGTACAATTCAATGCTGTTCATTTCGTTTTTATTTCTTTTTGTCGAAATGTTTATAAAATAATCAAAACCAGTACCTTCTTTTAATTCTTTTAACTTAGTTTGATTAGGATTTAATGGTATTTTTTTGGGCACAAGTAGTCCTTTGGTATTTTTCATATAAAACAGACTGTCATTTAGGTTTTTTTTGAAAAATTCGAAAGTCTCCAACGTTAATTTTTCTTTGCAATCTATTTGACAATCTAACTCGTTTAAGAGCCATTTTCCCCTTGTGAAATCTACTCCAATGCTTTGTCCCTGATTCGTTAAAATATATCTAGGTGTAGAGCAAGATAAAGTTGTTAAAAAGATAAAAAAAAGGAAATACGTTTTTAGTTTCATAAATTAGCTTTAAAACTCAGAATTATTCTTGTTTACTTCTTGGTTCACTTCGTCTATATAACTTAATAATTCTTCTTTTCCAGTGGATTCAGTTGCTGAGGTCACAAAATAATGCGGCATTTCAGCCCAATTATTGGCAAACATTTGTTTTTTGTAAGCTGCAATATGAGAATCGATTTTTACTTTACTGATTTTGTCAGCCTTGGTAAAAATAATGCAAAACGGAATTTCACTTTCTCCCATATACGACATAAACTCAATATCGATAGTTTGTGCTTCTAGGCGAATGTCTATCAAAACAAAAGCACAAACTAATTGTTCTCTTGTTTCGAAATAATCAGTGATGAATTCTTGAAAAATAGATTTTGTTTTTTTTGAAACTTTTGCATAGCCATAACCCGGTAAATCAACCAAAAACCAATTGTTATTAATCAAAAAATGATTGATTAGTTGTGTTTTTCCTGGTCTTCCTGATGTTTTTGCTAATTTTTTATGATTGGTTAGCATGTTTATCAACGAAGATTTACCAACATTGGAACGGCCAATAAAAGCATATTCAGGCAAGAAATCTTTTGGACATTTGCTTACATCTGAGTTGCTTATTACAAATTCGGCGGTATTAATTTTCATAGTGTTATGTGTAAATTTCTCCTTCTATGATTAGTGTTCGGCTAGGTGAGTGTGAGTCAACCAGTCTTCAAGATGTGTGTTGAATTCTTCTGGTTGTTCCATCATCGCGGCATGACCACATTTGTCAATCCAGTATAAAGTGGAATTGGGTAAAAGTTTGTGGAACTCTTCGGCAACATCCGGCGGTGTAACTTTGTCGTTTTTTCCCCAAATAATACAAGTTTGTACATGCATTTTTGGTAAATCTTTGGCCATATTGTGACGAATGGCGCTTTTTGCAATAGTTAGGGTTTTGATCAATTTTAAACGATCATTTACGGTTGCATATACTTCGTCTATAAGGTCTGGAGTGGCTATTTTAGGATCGTAAAATACATCTTCGGCTTTTTTCTTGATGTATTCATAGTCACCTCGTTTTGGATAGCTATCTCCCATGGCACTTTCGTATAGTCCAGAACTACCTGTAATTACTAGTCCAGAAACCTTTTCTGGAAACATTTTGGTATGGTATAAAGCAATATGACCACCAAGTGAATTTCCTAAAAGTATAACTCTGTCTAATCCTTTGAAAGTAATGAAGTTTTTTACATAGACAGCAAAACTCTTTACGTTTGTTTTTAATATGTTTTGTGTGTAAATAGGCAAATCGGGGATTATTATTCTGTATCCTTTATTAGAAAAGTAACTGGCCACAGCGTCAAAATTGCTAAGCCCCCCCATTAAACCATGTAAGATGACAATCGGAATTCCTTCACCTGCTTCGTAATATCCGTATTTGCCTTCTTTTTTATAGTATTTTTCCATGTTTTAAATGACAATTTTCAATTTTTCACAAATATAGGGTTTATAAAATTAAAAAGAATTTTAGTGGCTTTTTTTTAACCTTTTATTCTCTCCAATGGTAAAAATGGTGTTTAATAAATATTTCGTCAATTTTTTAACTAATAAATAATTGATTATATATCCTTTTAAGAAGGTGTTTTGTTTTTAAAAAATAGGTGTTTTTTAACAAAACACATTCTTTCTTACAAATTAATCAGATGTAAGCTAATGTTCTGATTGTCTATAAACTAAGCGTTTTTGGTTAAAAGTGGTTAAACTTATTAACAAAGTGGTAGATAGTGGTAAATTGTGGTAATATTTTATATATTTTTGCTTAATACAATTAATACAATTCACTTGGACACAATTATAGGGACATATGAGTGTAAAGTCGATGCAAAAGGACGGGTTTTATTACCTGCTCCCTTAAAAAAGCAATTGGCTTCCTCGCTTCAAAACGGTTTTGTTTTGAAGCGTTCTGTATTTCAGCCCTGTTTGGAATTGTATCCTATGGTTGAGTGGGATTTGATGATGAAAAAAATCAACAAACTTAATCGTTTCGTAAAAAAAAACAATGACTTTATTCGTCGATTTACCGCTGGAGTCAAAGTGGTAGAAATTGATGCGCTGGGTAGATTGTTGGTTCCTAAAGATTTAGTAGTTTTTGCCAGCATTTTTAAAGATGTGGTTTTTTCTTCTGCAGTTAATATTGTAGAGATTTGGGATAAGGATTTGTATGAAAAATCAATTGACGGTGCAGATGTTGATTTTGCAGATTTGGCAGAGGAGGTAATGGGTAATTTAAATGACGACGAAAATGGAATATCATAATCCTGTATTGCTTCATGCTTCGGTAGATGGCTTGAATATAAAACCAGATGGAGTTTATGTGGATGTTACTTTTGGTGGTGGAGGTCACTCAAAAGAGATTTTGAGTAGGCTGGGGCCAAATGGTAAATTGTTTGCTTTTGATCAAGATGAAGATGCTTTGGCGAATGCTATACCTGATGAAAGATTTACATTAATTAACGAAAATTTTAGATTTATTAAAAGGTTTTTGCGTTTTTATGGTGTGAAAGAAGTGGATGGCATTTTAGGTGATTTGGGTGTTTCTTCGCATCAGTTTGATGTTGCTGAAAGAGGTTTTTCTACCCGTTTTGATGCTGATTTGGATATGCGAATGAGTCAGAAAAATGATTTGAATGCTTATCGGGTTGTCAATGAATACGATGAGGCAAATCTTAAACGTGTTTTTCTAGATTATGGTGAACTCAAAAATGCACCAGCTTTGGCAAGAACAATTGTAGAGGCTAGAGAACATCGGTTAATCAAAACTACAGACGAGCTAAAAGAGGTCTTGATGAAATTTTTACCCGAAAGAGTTCGTAATAAAATATTGGCTCAAATCTATCAAGCGATCCGTATTGAGGTGAATCAGGAAATGGATGTTTTAAAAGAATTTTTGGAACAATCACTTGAGATTTTGAAACCTGAAGGACGATTGAGTGTGATTTCGTACCATTCATTAGAAGATAGATTAGTGAAGAGATTCATAAAAAATGGAATGTTCGAAGGGGAGCCAGAGCGTGATTTTTATGGAAATTTCTCCGTTCCTTTTAAAACCATCGGAAAATTAATTGTTCCTGATAATGAAGAAATAAAATTGAATAGTAGAGCCCGAAGTGCTAAATTGAGAATTGCAGAAAAAAAATAATAAAAATGAAGGGAGGAATTTATAACATATTAAAAGCACAGTTCCTTATAGATGATAATGCAGTCAAAAACTGGCGTTTTATTGTCTTTGTGATTTTACTTGCTATAATAATGATTGCCAATACACAACGTTACGAACAAAAAGTATTTAAGATTGTTGAATTGACTAATAAAGTAAAAGAATTACGTTCAGAATTTGTAGATAGACGTTCGGAGTTGATGAAACTAAAAATGGAATCCACAGTTTCGGCCAAAATGGAAGGAAAGCAAATTTTTCCATCCACAGTTCCCCCAGTTAAAATTGAAGTTGCAGCACCTGAAGAAAAAAATTTCTTAGAAAAAATATGGCAGTAGAAGATAAATATATATCCTATAGAACCTACTTGGTTGCCTTTTTCATTTTTATGATGGCGATGGCTATTGCAGTGAAGTTAACGAATATTCAATGGGTTGATGGGGATCATTATAGACAATTAGCAAAAGAAAGAACCGTTAAGAATTTTGTTATTCCTGCAAATAAGGGGAATATTTATTCTGCAGATGGCAGTCTTTTGGCTACTTCAATTCCCAATTATACTATTCGTTTTGATGCTGTAGCGCCTAAAACGGAAAATTTTGAGAAAAATATAAAATTATTGTCAGATTCATTGGGGATGTTGCTTAAAAAATCAAGTAGCTCAATTCAAAATGAATTACGTAGAGCAAGAGTTCATAAAAACAGATATTATTTAGTAGCCCAAGGTTTAAGTTTTACAGAATATATGAAAATAAAAGGCTATCCATTATTTAATTTGGGTGCTTATAAAGGTGGAATTATAATTGAGCAAAAGACAATTAGAGAACATCCAATTGGTAAGATTGCAGAACGTACTATTGGTTACGAAAGAAAAATGCCTGAAGGGTATTCTGATGGAAAAGGAATCGAGTGGGCGTTTAGTAAATATCTTAACGGGAAAGATGGTAAAATATTAAAACAAAAAATTGCCAAAGGGCAGTGGAAACCCATTCGAGATGTAAATGAAGTGGAGCCTCAAGATGGTTATGATGTGATTTCAACTATAGACGTTTACATTCAGGATATTGCACATCATGCATTGTTGAAACAACTAGAAGAGTATGAGGCTGATCATGGTTGTGTTGTGGTTATGGAAACAAAAACAGGACATATTAAAGCAATTTCAAATTTAGGAAGAGCTACTGATGGTAGTTATTATGAAACTACCAATTATGCTTATGCTGAATCTCATGAACCAGGATCGACTTTTAAATTGGTTGACTTAATGGCAATACTTGAAGATAAAGTAGCTGATACAAGTAGTGTTTATGATAGTCACGGTGGGATAATTACGTATTCTGGTCAAAAGGTTAAAGACTCTCATGAAGGAGGATATGGAAAAATTTCATTGGCACGTGGTTTTGAAGTTTCATCTAATACAGTTATGGTTCAAGCAGTTTATAATAATTACAAAAATAATCCTACAAAGTTTGTAAATCACATTAATTCTTACGGTTTAAATAAAAAATTAGGATTGGCTTTTAGAGGGGAAGGAGTACCTTTTATTCCTCAACCAAGTGATAAAAATTGGTCTAATATTTCACTTCCATGGATGGCTTTTGGGTATGGAGTTTCGGTTACACCATTACAAACTTTAACGTATTATAATGCAGTTGCCAATAATGGAGTGATGGTTAAACCACAATTAGTGTCAGAAATAAAGGCATGGAATAAAACCATAAAAAAATACAATACGGAGGTAATGAACCCGAGAATTTGTTCGCCTGAAACGTTACGAAAAGTTAAGGCAGTTTTGGCGAATGTGGTAAAAAAAGGGACAGGGGCAAAATTGTATTCTAAAGATTTTTCTATGGCTGGTAAAACTGGGACTGCGGCAGTGAATTATGCTCATAATGGAGGAATGGATAAGTATTACGCGTCTTCATTTGTTGGCTATTTTCCTGCTGATAACCCTAAGTATTCCTGTATTGTGGTAGTTCATAAACCAAACACTTCTAATAATAACTATTATGGTGCAGATGTAGCAGGGCCAGTTTTTAAAAGAATTGCCCAAAAAATATTTACAGATACTCCGTCTAATAATGTGATAAAAAAATTAGATAATCCAAATCCAAAACAAGATAATAGTTACAACGCTTATTTTGTAAAAATGCAGAAAAAGCAAAACTTGATTCCAAATGTAAAAGGTATGGCGGGAATGGATGCTGTAGCATTGTTAGAAAATTTGGGTGTTAAAGTTAAAGTGATTGGCGTAGGGAAGGTTAAGAGACAATCCGTTCAATCAGGTCAAAGTATTGTAAAAAATTCATCAATTCTATTGGAATTATCATGAGTATATTAAAAGACATATTATATAAAGTAGCAATAGAATCTTTAAATGGTTCTACCGAAATTGCAGTAAATCACTTGAATTTTGATTCTAGAAAAATTGAAAATGAGGATGTTTTTATTGCCATTAGAGGGACATTGTCTGATGGGCATGATTTTATAGAAAAAGCCATCAAATTAGGAGCAAAGGCTGTTATCTGTGAAACACTTCCGGAAAATTTAGCAAATGGAGTAACTTATGTTTGTGTGAAAGATACTAATGCTGCGCTAGCTTTTATGGCGGCCAATTATTTTGAAAATCCTTCTCAAAAATTAAAATTAGTTGGAATTACAGGTACAAATGGGAAAACAACTATAGCTTCTTTATTATATCAATTATTCAAAAAAGCGGGTTTCAAAGTGGGATTACTTTCTACAGTCAAAATTTTAGTTGACGATTTAGAATATAAAGCAACGCATACCACGCCAGATTCGATAACCATAAATCATTATCTTAAGGAAATGGTTGATGCAGGGGTTGATTATTGTTTTATGGAGGTAAGTTCACATGGGATTCATCAAAAACGTACCGAAGCTTTGCATTTTAGAGGAGGGATATTCACAAATTTATCTCATGATCATTTAGATTATCACCCTACTTTTGCGGAATACAGAGATGTAAAAAAATCCTTTTTTGATCATTTGCCAAGTAGTGCTTTTGCGCTTACGAACAGTGATGATAAAAATGGACAAGTAATGCTTCAAAATACTTCTGCAAGGAAGCTTACTTATGCATTGAAAACATATGCGGATTACAAAGCGCAAATTCTTGAAAATCAATTGTCAGGTTTGTTACTAAAAATAAACGGTAATGAAGTTTGGGTAAAGTTGATTGGAACTTTTAATGCTTATAACCTATTGGCAATATATGGAACAGCCGTAGAACTTGGACTTGACAGTTTAGAAGTACTTCGATTAATGTCAGAATTAGAAAGTGTTTCTGGCCGATTTCAATATATTGTTTCCAAAACGAATATAACAGCTATTGTAGATTATGCCCACACGCCAGATGCTCTCGAAAATGTTTTGAATACGATAAACGATGTGCGTACCAATAATGAACAATTAATTACAGTTGTAGGTTGTGGCGGGAATAGGGATGCAGCTAAGCGTCCAATTATGGCTGGGATCGCTTCAGAGTTGAGTGATAAAGTGATTTTAACTTCTGATAATCCTAGAAATGAAGATCCTGAAGTAATAATCCATGAAATGGAAAATGGGATTCAGGTACAGAATATTAAAAAAGTTTTGTCGATTACCGACAGATTTCAAGCAATTAAAACGGCTTGTCAATTAGCACAATCCAATGATATTATATTGATTGCTGGTAAGGGACATGAAACTTATCAAGAAATCAAAGGAGTGCGTCATGATTTTGACGATATGAAAACTGTAAAGGAAATTTTAGAACAATTAGTAAAATAATAGTTTAATCGGTTGTTTGTTTATTCATTTAACAGGATGGTAAAAGACGGAACGATTAAACAAATTAACGATTAACCAAATAAACAAAGAGATATGCTATACTACTTATTTCAATATTTAGACAAAGTAATGGATGTACCTGGAACAGGTGTTTTTCAATACATCACTTTTAGATCATCCTTAGCATTGATGTTGTCTTTATTATTGTCTACTATTTATGGAAAACGTATTATTGGTTTTTTGAGTAGACAGCAAGTTGGTGAAACTGTGCGTGAATTAGGATTAGCAGGTCAAAATGAAAAAGCGGGTACGCCAACCATGGGGGGGATAATTATCATTTTTGCTACACTAGTACCTGTATTGCTTTTTGCAAAACTTCATAATATTTATATTGTTTTATTGATTGTAACCACCTTGTGGATGGGTACAATTGGTTTTATAGATGATTACATCAAAATTTTTAAGAAAGATAAACAAGGCCTTAAAGGTATTTTTAAAGTTGTTGGGCAAGTTGGTTTGGGCTTAATAGTTGGCTCCGTTTTGTATTTCAGTCCTGCTGTTACGGTTAGAACCGACACAGGGAAAGCAGATATTTTTAGACAATCTACAGAAGCTGTAATTAATCCTGCTTCTTTAGAAGAAAAATCAACAGCAACTACTATTCCTTTTTTCAAAAATAATGAGTTTGATTATGCAGAATTGCTGGCTTGGACTGGTGAAGGCTATGAAAAATGGGCTTGGCTAGTTTTTATACCAATTGTGATTTTTATTATTACTGCTGTTTCAAATGGAGCAAATTTAACGGACGGCATTGATGGATTAGCTGCGGGAACTTCTGCGGTTTCGGTTTTTGCATTAGCGATTTTTACTTTCGTCTCGGGGAATATTATTTTTTCTAATTATTTAAATATAATGTATATACCTAATTCTGGAGAGATGACCGTTTTTATTGCTTCATTTTTAGGTGCTTTGATTGGTTTTCTTTGGTACAACTCCTATCCGGCTTCGGTCTTTATGGGAGATACAGGGAGTTTAACAATAGGTGGAATCATTGCTGTTTTGGCTATAGCCGTTCGTAAAGAATTATTAATTCCGCTATTGTGTGGAATATTTTTAGTCGAAAATTTCTCTGTTGTCTTGCAAGTGGCCTATTTTAAATATACAAAAAAACGCTTTGGTGAAGGGCGAAGGATATTTTTAATGTCTCCTTTGCATCATCATTACCAAAAGAAAGGATATCATGAAAGTAAGATAGTTACCCGATTTTGGGTTGTTGCTATTATGCTAGCCATATTGTCAATTGTAACGCTGAAATTGAGATAATATGAGACTAGTGATATTAGGAGGAGGAGAAAGCGGTGTTGGTACTGCTATTCTTGGGAAGAAAAAAGGATATGATGTTTTTGTTTCTGATTTTGGAAAAATAAAAGAAAGTTATAAAGAGGTTCTTATTATTAACGGAATTGCTTGGGAAGAGGGAAAACATACAGAAGAGTTGGTTTTGAATGCCGATATCGTGATGAAAAGTCCCGGTATTCCAGATAAATCTCCAATAGTCAAACAGTTAAAAAGTAAAGGGATTTCGATAATTTCTGAAATTGAATTTGCAGCTCCTTTTACAAACGCAGTTACCATTGGGATAACTGGAAGTAATGGTAAAACAACCACAACAATGTTAACGTACCATTTGTTGAAAACCGCTGGGTTGAATGTTGGTTTAGCTGGAAATGTTGGTAAAAGTTTTGCATGGCAAGTTGCTGATAATGATTTTGATTTTTATGTTATTGAGTTGAGTAGTTTTCAGTTGGATGGTATTATAACGTATAAACCACATATTGCAATTTTAACTAATATTAGTCCGGATCATTTGGATCGATATGAATATAAATATCAAAATTACATTGAGTCTAAGTTTCGAATAACGATGAATCAAACAGAGGAAGATTTCCTTATTTATGATGCAAATGATGAAGCCATTTTAGAATGGTTAAGTAAAAATAAAGTGAAAGCCCAATTAATTCCTTTTTCGTTAACCGACGAATTCAAACAAGGAGCTTATATAAAAAATAATAAAATGGAAGTAAGGATTAATCAAGAAGAGTTTACAATGGACACGGAATACATCGCATTGGAAGGAAAACATAATTTGAAAAATGCAATGGCAGCAACTTCAGTAGCAAAGATTTTGCAAATTAGAAAGGAAACGATTCGTGAAAGTTTATCTAATTTTCAAGGAGTTGAACATCGCTTGGAAAAAGTGTTGAAAATTCAAAATGTTCAATACATAAACGATTCTAAAGCTACAAATGTAAATTCTGTATTCTTTGCTTTAGACAGTATGAATACTCCTACAGTTTGGATAGTAGGGGGTGTTGATAAAGGGAATGATTATCATGAATTAATGTCTTTAGTGCGTGAAAAAGTAAAAGCAATTATTTGTTTAGGTGTGGATAACAAAAAAATAATTGATGCTTTTGGGAACGTAGTAGATATTATGGTAGAAGTAAACAGTATGAATGAAGCCGTTCGTATGGCTCAACGTTTATCTGAAAAAGGAGATACAGTATTATTGTCACCGGCTTGTGCCAGTTTTGATTTGTTTGAAAGCTATGAAGATAGAGGAAGACAATTCAAGCAAGCGGTAAAGAATTTATAAAAGGAAAGAGTTTAACAGTTAAAAGTTTAAGGTTGATGTCACTCAACTTTATACTTTAAACAAAATAAACCTTTAAACAAAAATATCATGAAAGAACTAATTAACAAGCTAAAAGGGGATAAAGGTATTTGGTCATTCGTGGCCTTATTGGGCCTATTTTCCTTTATGCCCGTTTTTAGTGCAAGTAGTAATCTAGCTTATCTCGGTCATGGTACAGGAAATACTTTGGGGTATTTGGTGAAGCATTTTGCACATATCTGTATTGGCTTTTTAATTATTTATTGGGTTCATAAAATTCCGTATCTCTATTTTCGAGCAATTTCAAAAGTTGGTCTGCCTATCGTTTGGATTTTGTTAGCCTACACTTTGGTAAAAGGAACTGTAATTGCGGGAGCCAATGCCAGCCGTTGGATTCAAATACCTTTTATAGGTTTATCTTTTCAAACCTCAACTGTGGCCGCAATCATCTTGTTTATTTTCGTGGCTCGTTATTTGTCTAAGACAAGAGAAAATCCTATTACTTTTAAATCCTCTTTGTGGGAGTTATGGCTTCCGGTATTTATTACTTTGATCTTTATATTACCAGCCAATTTTTCTACCACAGCTTTGATTTTTTCGATGGTAATTATGATCGTTTTTATTGGAAGATACCCGATAAAGTATATTTGTTTTATCGTTGGAACCGGTGTGTTGTTTTTGACATTTTTTATTTTAATAGCTAAAGCTTTTCCTGATTCTAGATTTTTTAGTAGAGTAGGAACTTGGGGAAGCCGAATTGAAAATTTCACAAGTAACAAAGCAGATGAAGATGATTATCAAATTGAAAAAGCTAAAATAGCGATTGCCTCAGGTCAAATTTATGGTTTAGGGCCAGGTAAAAGCGTACAGAAAAATTTCTTACCACAATCTTCATCCGATTTTATTTATGCTATAATTGTAGAGGAATATGGGCTTGTAGGTGGAGTTGGGGTTTTGGTTTTGTATTTACTTTTGTTATTTCGTTTTGTGGTTGCATCGCACAAAGCCAATACTCTTTTTGGAAAATTAGTGGTTGTAGGGCTGGGTTTTCCCATGATTTTTCAAGCAATGATTAATATGGCAGTTGCCGTTGAATTATTGCCCGTTACTGGACAAACACTGCCGTTAATAAGTAGTGGAGGAAGTTCCATTTGGATGACTTGTTTCGGACTCGGAATAATTTTAAGCGTTACCAAAAAAGAAGAAGAAATTGCACAAGAAAAATTAGAAAAAGAAAAAAGGGATGAAGTACTTCAAAGATTGATTGATAAAGAAATCGAAACTAATCTTGAAGAATCTGATTTTAAAAACGAAAAAAATAATATTGAGATAAATGATTATTCGATTTCGGATAATTCTTCAAATCCAATGAATGCTGTTTTGAAATAACTGAATTTATTTGATTTAGTTATTTTTAAAATACAATTATTTACAGTTTAAAGTTATACACAAGCATCAATTTATAAAATTTTTCAAAATGGCCAAGCATAAATTTATCTTAAGTGGAGGAGGTACAGGAGGACATATTTATCCTGCAATTGCCATAGCAAATGAATTGCAATTTCGATTTCCAGATTCAGAGATTTTGTTTGTTGGAGCCAAAGACAAAATGGAAATGCAAAAAGTGCCTCAGGCAGGTTACAAAATAAAAGGGTTGTGGATTGCTGGATTGCAAAGAAAATTAACCATTCAGAATGCAATGTTTCCTTTTAAATTAATCCATAGTTTATGGGAATCACGAAAAATTCTAAAAGAATTTAAACCCGACGTTGTCATTGGAACTGGAGGTTTTGCAAGTGGTCCATTGCTTAAGGTGGCCAATAGCATGAATATACCAACTGTTATTCAAGAACAAAATTCATATCCAGGTATTACCAACAAATTATTAAGTAAAAAAGCCAATTGTATTTGTGTGGCTTATGATAATTTGGAATCATTTTTCCCTAAAGAAAAAATGATTTTAACTGGAAATCCTGTTCGTCAGGATTTAATGGATATTTCTTCGAAACGTACAGAAGCAATTCAATATTTTAAATTGGATACAAACAAAAAGACACTTTTGGTTTTAGGCGGTAGTCTTGGTGCTAGAAGGATTAATCAATTGATTGAAAAAGAACTAGATAATCTGCTTTCCTTAAATGTTCAAATTATTTGGCAATGTGGTAAATTTTATTTTGATGAATATCAAAAGTACAATAAATACAATGTTCAAGTTGTTCCTTTTATAGAAAGAATGGATTTGGTATATGCTGCTGCTGATATAATTATTTCTCGTGCAGGTGCTTCTTCTGTTTCAGAATTATGTTTGGTTGCTAAACCGGTTATTTTTATTCCATCACCAAACGTGGCAGAAGATCATCAAACTAAAAATGCTCAAGCTATAGTTGATAAAAAAGGGGCTATTTTATTAAAAGAATCCCAGTTGGAAGATGATTTTATGATCGTTTTCGAATCTTTAATTAAAGATATTGGGAAACAACAGTTTCTAGGCAAGAGTATGAAGAAATTAGCAAAACCAAATGCAACGATTCAAATTGTGGATGAAATTGTTAAATTGATTGGTAAAAGCTGAAAATGAAGAATAGGTTGTAATAATCTAAATAAAGATAAAATGAATTTAAATCAAATTAAAAACGTCTATTTTATTGGTATCGGTGGTATCGGAATGAGTGCTTTGGCTCGGTATTTCAAAGCCATTGGAAAACAAGTTTCGGGTTACGATAAAACGCCTTCTATACTGACAAGTGAGTTGATAGAAAGCGGAATTGATATTCATTTTGAAGATAATATAGCCAGTATTCCGAATGATTTCTACGTTGAAAATACTTTAGTGATTATTACTCCAGCAGTACCTGTGACCCACTCAGAGTGGAATTATTTTTTGGAACGTGATTATCAAGTAAAAAAGAGAGCGGAAGTTTTAGGTATTATCACCAAAGATACGTTTTGTTTTGCTGTGGCAGGAACGCATGGCAAAACGACGACCTCTAGTATTTTAGGACATATTTTATATGAAAGTGGTGCTGATGTAACCGCTTTTATTGGTGGAATTGTTGAGAATTATGATTCCAATTTAATAGGAAACGGGAAAACGGTTACAGTTGTTGAAGCGGATGAATTCGATCGTTCATTTTTACATTTACATCCAGATATTGCCTGTATCACTTCTATGGATGCAGATCATTTGGATATTTATGGAACTAGTGATGCTATTGAAGCTTCATTTGTAGAATTTGCTAATAAAATTGAAGACAAAAGCAACCTTTTTATTACCAACGAATTACCAATAAAAGGGGTAGTTTGTGCGGTAAATGATGAAGCAGTTTTTGAAGCTTTCAATGTAAGAATAGAAAACAGTAGTTATGTTTTTGATGTTAAAGCCCCAAACGGACTCATAAAAGATTTGCGTTTCGGATTGCCAGGTAAGCATAATTTAATGAATGCTTTGATGGCATTAGCAATGGCAATAACTTACGGCACCCCAACCGATGTTATTGCCAGAGCTTTGGTTTCGTTCAAAGGGATAAGACGTCGTTTCTCCTATCAAATAAAAGAAGAAAATTTAGTGTATATTGATGATTATGCACATCATCCTACCGAGATAAATGCTGTTCACCAGGCGGTTCGTGAATTGTATCCAGGACAAAAGGTTTTAGCTGTTTTTCAACCACATTTATTCAGTAGAACTAGAGATTTTGCTGATAATTTTGCCAAAAGTTTATCTGCTTTTGATGAAGTATTTTTGTTGGATATTTACCCGGCTCGTGAATTACCAATGGAAGGAGTTACTTCACAATGGCTTATGAATAAAATGACAAATGGACATAAAAAAATAGTTAGTAAAGAGGATTTAATTCCCGCTATTTTGGCTAATGATGCTCGTGTGATTGTTACAATTGGAGCTGGTGATTTAGGAGAAATGGTACCGTCAATTAAAAAAGCATTGTATGAAAGTCTTTAATTGGAATAATATAAGATTATTACTGATGTTTGTGTTGGTGATTTTTCTTTTTTCGTTTACATCCAAACGAAATTCTAAAAGGAAATTGATCAAAACAGAGGTGGTTTTTATAGGTGAAAACGCACTTTTTTTAAAAAACGAAACGGTTAATAAATTGTTAATAGAAAATAATTCGAATGTTACAACCATAAGAAAAGATAGGTTAGATTTGAATAAATTGGAGCTAGTATTAAATGCTCAAAAAATGATCGAGAAAGCAGATGTGTATGTGAGTATTGATGGTGTTTTAAAAGCAGTTGTAAAACAAAAGACACCTATTGCTAGGGTCTTTAATGATGAGGGTTCTTTTTATGTTGATAGTGAAGGAAATACCATGCCATTATCGTCAAATTTTACAGCTCGAGTTCCACTTGTTTCTGGGGAGATAAACAAGAAAAACAACAAAGATTTATTTAAATTATTTAAAATAATTTATGATGATGCGTTTTTAAGAAAGAACATCATTGGTATACAAATTATGCCTAATGGTAGCTTATTAATGCTCAATAGAAATTATAATTATCAAATTGATTTTGGTAGTTCGATCAATGCAGAACGAAAATTTCAAAACTATAAAGCTTTTTTTCAAAAAGTAAGTTTGGATAGTTCTTTGTATAAATATAAAAAAATAGATCTCAGATTTACGGAACAAGTAGTTTGCACAAAATAATAGAAAATGGAAAAAGAGAATATTGCAGTAGGTCTAGATATTGGGACGACTAAAATTGTTGCCATGATTGGCAAAAAAAATGAATATGGAAAACTTGAAATTTTAGGTGTTGGTAAATCTAAAAGCTTGGGTGTGTCAAGAGGTGTTGTAAATAATATTACTCAGACAATACAGTCCATTCAACAAGCAATTCTTGAAGCAGAGAATAATTCAGGTTATAAAATAAAAGATGTTGTAGTTGGTATAGCAGGACAGCACATACGAAGTATTCAACATAGTGATTACATCAGCAGAAGTAATCCAGAAGAAGTAATCGGAGGAAATGATATTGATTTGCTAATCAATCAAGTTCACAAATTGGCTATGTTGCCAGGAGAAGAAATTATTCATGTTTTGCCTCAAGAATTCAAAATTGATGGGCAGTCCGATATTAAAGAACCTATCGGGATGTATGGTGGAAGGCTTGAAAGTAGTTTTCATGTTGTCGTAGGACAAGCTGCGTCTATCAGAAACGTAGGTAGGTGTATTCAAAGTTCAGGTATTGAATTGTCAGGCTTAACATTAGAACCTTTAGCATCTTCCGATGCAGTTTTAAGTCAGGAAGAGAAAGAAGCAGGTGTTGCCTTAATCGATATAGGAGGAGGTACTACGGATTTGGCTATTTTTAAAGATGGCATAATTCGACATACTGCCGTAATTCCTTTTGGAGGAAATGTTATCACTGATGATATAAAAGAAGGTTGTTCGATAATAGAGAAACAAGCAGAGTTATTGAAAGTTAAATTTGGTTCTGCTTGGCCAGGTGAAAATAAAGACAATGAAATAGTTTCAATTCCTGGATTAAGAGGGAGAGAACCGAAAGAAATTTCGTTGAAGAATCTTTCAAAAATAATCAATGCACGAGTTGTCGAGATAATTGAACAAGTTTTTACCGAAGTGAGAGCCTATGGACATGAAGATCCACGTAAAAAATTAATTGCAGGTATAGTTCTTACTGGAGGAGGCGCACAATTGAAACATATCAAGCAATTGGTGGAATATATAACGGGAATGGATACAAGAATAGGTTACCCAAATGAGCATTTGGCGGGTAATTCTGATGAAGAAATTTCAAGTCCATTGTATGCAACAGCAGTAGGATTGGTTATGAATAGCATAGAAAACAACTCGCAAAGTGCTGTTAAAATGCAAGCGATACTTAGCCCTGAAAAAGTAGCATATTACAGAGAGCCTATTGTAGAAACAAAAGTAGAGTTACAAGAAGAAGTTTATGTGCAACCTGAAAAAATACTTCAGGTAGATTCTATAAAAGAAGAAACGACTGAAAACAAAATTAGAAGATCGTTTTTTGATAAATATGTGGACAGAATAAAGGATTTTTTAGACAACGCAGAATAATAATAAGAATAGAATAAGTTATCAAACCTCCTTTTTGCCCCAAGCCTAGAGTAGTTATAGATAAATAAAAAAAATTAAAAACCCATACGATGTCAAGCAACACTGAATTTGGAAGTATATCATTTGATTTGCCAAAAAATCAATCAAATGTAATCAAAGTAATAGGAGTAGGTGGAGGTGGTAGCAATGCCATTAACCACATGTTTAAACAAGGTATAAAAGGCGTTGATTTCATCGTCTGTAATACCGATTCGCAAGCATTAGAAAATAGTGCTGTGCCAAATAAAATTCAGTTAGGTGTAAATTTAACTGAAGGTCTTGGTGCTGGAGCAAATCCAGACATAGGCCATCAATCTGCTATTGAAAGTATTGCCGATATTGAAAAAATGTTGGATAGAAATACAAAAATGGTTTTTATCACTGCTGGAATGGGTGGTGGAACAGGTACTGGTGCTGCGCCAGTAATTGCTCAATTAGCAAAAGAAAGAGATATTCTTACAGTTGGTATTGTGACCTTACCATTCTTGTTTGAAGGTAAAGTACGTCAAGAACAAGCTTTAATTGGTATAGAAAAATTACGCAAACAAGTTGATTCTTTAATCGTAATCAATAATAATAAATTAAGAGAAGTGTATGGAAATCTTGGTTTCAAAGCTGGATTTTCTAAAGCAGATGAAGTATTGGCAACAGCCTCAAGAGGAATTGCCGAAGTAATTACACATCACTACACTCAAAATATCGATTTACGTGATGCCAAAACAGTATTGTATAATAGTGGTACTGCTATTATGGGATCTTCTGTTTCTTCTGGAGAAAATAGAGCAAAAGAAGGAATTGTTTCTGCTTTAGATTCACCTCTTTTAAATGATAATAAAATAACGGGTGCCAAAAACGTATTGTTGCTTATCGTTTCTGGTTCTAATGAAATTACAATCGACGAAATTGCCGAAATTAATGAGCATATTCAATTCGAAGCTGGTTCTAATGCCAATATTATCATGGGTGTTGGTGAAGACGAAACGCTAGGCGATGCCGTTGCAATTACAATTATAGCTACCGGTTTTAATGTAGAACAACAAAATGAAATCGTAAATGTTGAGCCTAAAAAGATTATTCATACTTTAGGAGAGGATCAAAAAGGTGTTTTTGATTTAACCAAAAATACTGTTGCTGGATTTAATTTAAATAGTGAATTACCAGTTTCTAATACTGAGGAAAGAATAGTTTTCGATCTAGTTGAAGATATAACGATTCCTGAACCTGTGGTTGCAGCAATAAACGAAGATGAATTAATTGGAATGTCTGAATTTATTAAAAATTTAGATGTTACTTTCGAAATTGTTTCTCCAATGAAAGAAATCGATTTTATAGTAACAAATCCTGTAGTAGAGCAAATTAGAGAAGTGAGGTCTGAGTCAATTCGATTTGAGGAAAAACAAGAACAAGTTTCATTTTCTTTTGATTTACCTTTGATTACTCCAGAGCCGGTTCAGCCAAAAGTAGATTCTAATTTCTTGTTCGAATTGACAAATGAAACACGTGAGATAAATGTTGTTCAGCCCGTTCAGTTTGTTCCTGTAACCGAATTATCTGAGAATGGTATTATAAAATACTCACTTGAAGAATATATGGAAGTAGAGAATGAATTGTTAGAATGTAAACCTACAGCCAAAGTAATTGAAGAAGTAATTCCAGCTGAATTGAATATTACAATGAAGCAAGTGTCCGCTACTCCAGCAGAGATACCTGTTTTAGAAAATAATTCTCCAGTTGATATGACAATCGAAGAAACATTGAGATTCAGAGCAGAAGAGAGAAGAAGAAAATTAAAAGATTTCAATTACAAGTTTCATGATAGCGTTTCAAGAGTAGATGAATTAGAAAGAGAACCAGCTTACAAAAGATTTGGTATCGATTTGAATAATTCACCTTCTAACAATGCAACTTCAAGGATATCCGTTGGAACAGACAGTAATAATGATTTACAGTTACGTTCCAATAACTCCTATTTGCATGACAATGTAGATTAATAAATTCAAGCCATTTTTTTGAGATAACCCGAAAATTTAATTCTATTTTCGGGTTATCTTTTTGATCGTAATGCTAAAACTAGTTGTTGCTATTGCGAGTAAAATTTTCTAAATTTGTCGGGCCTTATCCAGCTGTATATTACAAGCTTTTTGTCGTAACTATTTTTTCTTAGAACAAGAAAGTCCCGATAACTATCGGTATCAGTCGCTTTTCTAGTTCCAGAAAAAATTAGTTTCTCCCAAAAAGGCTTTTCATTACCATCTGGGGCAGTAAAAAAGTATTCAGATTGCAGTATTCAGATTGTAGTTTGAATCTAAATTCAACAATTTAAAATCTAAAATATATTATGAGTTTATCAGTACAAATCATGGACGAAATCAAAACCGCCATGAGAGCCAAAGATACAGTAGCATTAGAAGCATTAAGAGCTATTAAATCCGAAATGTTATTAGCGCAAACAGCTTCAGGATCCAAAGAAGAAATAACAGCTGATGAAGAGATTAAATTACTTCAAAAATTAGTTAAAACACGTAAAGAAAGCGCTAGAATTTTCACAGAACAAAATCGTTTGGATTTAGCTGAACCAGAATTGGCACAAATAGCAGTAATCGAAAAATTCTTGCCAGCACAATTAAGTGAAGCCGAAGTAGAAGTAGTGATTGCGAAAATTATTGCTGAAACAGGTGCATCAGGTATTGCATCAATGGGAAAAGTAATGGGCTTAGCGGCTGCTCAACTTGGAGGAACTGCCGAAGGAAAAACCATTTCTACCATCGTGAAGAAATTATTGACTTAAAAAATGGTTATTGATTGCAGGTTTTAAATCTAAAGTCTGCAATCATAAATCTAAAATGTATACCGACTGCGTAGTTCAACTGGATAGAATATCAGATTTCGACTCTGAGGGTTGCAGGTTCGAACCCTGCCGTGGTCACGATCAGAAAGCAAAATTGTAGTACTTTACAGTTTTGCTTTTTTTATTACTTAATATCAAATAGTTCTGTTTTTTTTATGCAAAATATCGCACTCCTTTTTACTATTATGGTTTTTGTTTTGGCTTTTGGTCTTTTACTTCGGGTGTTGTTTAGGATTGTAGAATATTGTTACGGTTTGTTATTTGACAAACCTGTTTTTGTACATTTTTGTCCTTTTCCCAAAAAAATAAGTCCAATTGCAATTGATTTTCTTACCAATGAGTTCACCTTTTACAACAACTTATCAGATAAAAATAAGGTTTATTTTGAACATCGAGTTGCTCGTTTTTTAGATAATTACGAATTTGTAAGTCGCGATAGTTTTGTAATTACAGAAGAAGTAAAAGTCCATATTGCAGCCACAATTACTATGTTGTCTTTTGGTATGAGACAATATCTTTGTAACGTTTTTGATAAAATTATTATTTACCCATCCGTCTATTATTCAAATTTATCCAAACAATACCCTAAAGGGGAGTTTAATCCCAATGCAAGAGCAGTAGTTTTTTCTTGGGAAGATTTCCAAAAAGGATTTGATATAACCAACGATAATTTGAATCTTGGAATACATGAATTTGCACACGTGCTGCACCATCAGGGAATGCGCAGTAATGATATTAGTGCACTACTTTTTGCTAGAATGTATACTGAAATAAATGAGGAAGTAAGTATTCCAAACGTTAGAGAACAATTAATAGCATCCGAGTATTTCAGGATTTATGCATTTACAAATCAGTTTGAATTTTTAGCGGTAATCCTAGAGAATTTTTTTGAAACACCATTGGAGTTCGAAAAGCAATTTCCCAATCTTTATAACAAAGTGAGCCTGATGTTGAATCAAAAGCATTAAATGTTTTTAGTTTTGAAATTGATAGTCTTAGTTCTATTTGTATGATAAAGGTCCCACAAAGAAATAACCTCTAAAATCAAAAGGTCTGTTTGTGCTTTTTACGGTAGCTTCAATAATGATATCGACTCTTTTTTTGGCTCTATTGACATCTTTTACCGTGTATTTTGTTTCGGATAATTCAATTTTTATTTCATTGACTTTTATTCTTTCTTCGTGCTGATGCAACGATTGCTTCATGGTTTTTGAAATGATTTCTTTTAAGGTGTTTTCGTTCATCAAAAGATCAAAATCGATTTCCCATATTTTGGAACCATAGGTTTCGTCAAATTTGCATTCTCCAAAAGTAGTAGTTGCCAATAGAATTATTTGTTGGGCAATAGAATGTTCCAAAGATGTTTTTTCAAGTTCTTTTTTTTGAATTATTGTGCCAAAATCTACTGGTAATTTGTAAAATGCTCCTTTCATAAGTATTGCTTTTATAGATAAATAAGTCGATCCGTTTTTCCTTTTAGGTCAGTTTGCAAGGCTTTGGAAACTTTTTTTCGTTTCACTATATTCAGTTTTACTTTTGGTGTAAGTTTTAAAAACTTCTCCCGATAGAGTAGGTCACCAATCAATCTTTTTCCATTGTTTTCGTCAACTATGATAAAATAACTGATCCCTTTTTGCATTTGTAACAAATTAATATCTCCAGCAAAAAGCTGTATGGTTTGATTGTCTTTCTCAAAAGTATAAGTCAGTTCGTCTGAATTGAGTTTTCTATATCGAGAAATATCAAAAGTTTCGATTTCTTCCTTCAATGGTTCAAAGGGAATGTTTTCGAATAAGAAATTTTTTGGTGCTAAAAATTTTAATCCCAAGAAACTCCAAATACTTTTTTTGGTGATTTGTTCTTTATAAATAAAGGTATCTCGGGTTACTTTATAAATTTCTTTTTCATTGGTTTTATCATCCGTAAGAATCATTTGATAGGTTGGAATCTCAATTTTGGATGGGATTTCGGAATTAGTCTGATGTGTTTTAAGGTAAATCGTACCCACTTCTTGTTCTGAAATTGTAATGCTAATCGTGTGTTTTATCAAGGCAGAATCGGTTCGTACAATCACTTTTCCTTCTCCAGAACCGGCATAAAATACCGATCCATCATTGTCTGTAAGTCCAAGGGATAGATTCAATTGTGGAATTGGCATATTTTAAGTGTTTTTATTAGAAAAGGTTTGTTTCTATTACTGGAAGTTTTAGAAATTAATCATTTTTGACTTTGTAATACTTCAAACAGGTTAAATACTCTCTTAAAAGTTTGTTGTCGGCATCTGTTGGGCTGAACTCGTAATCTTTATTTAGAGTAAAAAGCTTTATTTTATTGACCATGTGGCTTCTTATTTTTGTAATTTCACGTACACTCAATTCGAGTACTACATTTCCATCACAGTTTACTTTGAGTTGGTTTTTTAAACTCAAAATTTCTCCATCTTCAAAATAAAGTTCTAGGGGTTGTTCTTGCTTGACACAGGTATTATCTGTAAATATTTTGAAAAACAAAAATACATTTCCTTTTCTCTTTCCAAGTTGAAGTGTTGCATATTCGGCACTTTCATTATATACTCTTAAAAACAGAGGAGGGACACTTGCAAAATGCTTACCGTCGAGTAGTAATTCATTTTGAGTTATAGGACAATTGATGTCGTCTAAGGGATGGCTTTTTTTCTTTTTTTGAGCTTGTATTGCTATGGAAAAAGAAATCATTAGAATTAAAATCAAACTTTTTTGAAATGGTTTCATATGTAGATAAAATTTCTTTTTTATTGGAATATGTTATCGCTTCATCTTTATTGGTGCTTGTGACAACTTTAGTCATGGCGATTTCATTGGTTTTGAATTATGACATTTGATTTTCTTTGAAATAGTTTTTTAAAAAAAGGAAACACAAAAAATGTGTTCCCTTTTTTATAGATAAAATCAAAGGATTATTTTTGTTCGTAATCAGTATCCCATTCTGTTCCGTCATCTCCTTTGTGACCATCCATTTTGATAAGGAAGTTCTTTGCAGGAAAGTAAGGCTTCATGTGAATGTCTACATAGATTCTGTCTTTTTGGATAGGGTCTTGCTCAAAACGACGAATTTCGAAATTCTCTATCAATTTGTCTGGTCCAGTAATTCCGTCCAAGAAACTTACAATTTGTCCCATGATTTCTTTACGCGTTTTGGCTGTGAAATTTTCAAAAGCACGACGGTTAAGGAAATCCATTAAAACTTTGGTCACATAATCAAATACACGTACAACAGAATAGGTTTGCAAACCTAAGTTATCTCCGCTAAACAAAGTTTTTGCAGAAAACGCCATAACTTTACCGTACTCATTAACCATAGGAACCAATCCCATGTTTTCTAGGTTGGCAATTTCACTTTTCTTAAGGTCAAATTTCACACCGTCTACTTCGTTGATACCACCAAATTTCTTTCCAGCAGTTACTTGTGACATTAATGTTTTGTAGATTTTACCAGCAAGAGCAGCAGAGGGAGCGATGTATAAATCTTCACCTTCTCCAATTTGCTCAAAACGACCACGACCTACTAACCAGTTGCAAGTCATAATTACATTCGAACGATAAACATCACCTCCTGTTAAGTTGGCAGCGTCAAACATTTCCATAACATCATCCGGTTCGTCCAAATGTTCAAAATCGGTAACCAGCATTACTTTATTTTCGTGTGCTATTTTAGCCCATTTTTCAACTACTTTGTTGGATCCCAAATAACCAGGAATCACGACAATACCGTAGTTGTTTTTTAAATCCAAACGATCGTAGTTGTCAACCAATTCAGAATGAATGGCATCTATGAAACGAGTATTGTCAAGATCTTTTAATTGCTCAATATCGGCATTTACAATAGTGATGTTTTTTACTTTGTCGGTCTCAGTATTTTTGTAAAATAAAGAAAGTGTTCTATAAGCAGCTTCTATCTCTCTTGTGTCTTCAACCGCTTTTACAAGATTCTTTTTTAGCAATACTTCCGATTCTTTGCTTTTGTCTTCACATTGCGCAACCATGTCTGTCAACGCTTCGTTGTTGTTTAAGACAGCAACCCAAAGTTCAAGGGTTTTCATCAAAGTTTCTCTTTCTTTGGCTTTGTTTATTTCGCCCAAGAAAATTTTTCTTCTTGCTTTTCTATCTGGATTTAGGTTTTGAGTTCCTTCAATAGACATTTCCAATAAGTCGAAACCACCATATTTGGCCAATTTTTCAACACTTTTTTCTACTGAACTGGCAACTTTACGTTCCATTACTGCAACATCTCCACCATTGTCTTGAAATGCTCCTTTTGTCGTATTATCTTTCATCTGTTGGTTTTTATTTGTTGTCTTTTAATTCATTAATTAACCCGCCTAAGCTTTCTAATAATGCTTTTTTGGCATCACCGTCTTCTAGAGCTGCTTTCAAAATTTTATTCGTTTTCAATTGACGAATAATTTTTTGGTATTGGTCTTTTTCTGTTTCTAAGTCCGATAAGAAAGTGCTTTGAGCTGTAATCCCATTTACACCAAAATCTCCAAGATTTTTGAATTTCAAAGCTTCGGTTTTAGTTGCTCCTTCAGCATTTTCGAAGTTTACTTTAACCTCTGGTTTAAAGTGTTCAAAAGCTTTTTCAATACTAGTGATTCCTTCTACTAATTCTGGTTTTACAGGAGTGTCAATAGTAAGTTTTTGTGCGATAAGGGTTCTGTTTTGAGGAATTGCGCTAATGGCTTCATCAGCGTCCAATTTTACCTCATTCCCTCCAATTCCATAATTTGTTAACATAGTCTTTGTTTTTTTAAATGATTGTTTGTTTTGCTTTTTTACGGATTTATAGATTTATATTTTAAGCTGTGTTCCAGCGTATTTCAGTATGTTGTGTTTTTGGATTTTTTCTTTTTAGGCATGAGTTTCTCCTTCAGGCTTTTGGCTTGATAATTGGAATAGACAAGTTTGTGGTATTTTTGTCTGGGATCTTAATCTTTGGTGTTCTGTTTTTTAAAATAAAAAAGAACGTTTTTTTAGGGGTAATTTTCTATTTTTTGAATCCGTAGAGGATTGTTTTGTTTATTCTCTTTGTGGGTATGGATTTCAAATCTTCGTTATCGGGTCTTATTTGATATCTTCTTGTTTTGTAGAAATCATTTTCCATTTATTGTTTTTATCTAAAAGATAGATCGTTGTATTGATTTTACAACATCCGATAGGACCAGTAATTGAAATAGTTTTTTTATTAGTATTTATTTCAGAGGGGAATGGGCCATTTTGCATCGGGAAATCGGTAGCTTCAAAAAATTCGCCTTTACTGTTTTGCAAGTAAAAAGAATATAAAAAACCACCATTGCCTCCATTATCCCAGACATATGCAAAATCTTCTAATCCATCAAAATTATAATCAGCAATTATAAAATTATGATGACTTTCAATGTTTTCTTTTATATTTTTTTCGCTTTTAAAGTATGAAATGGCATCACAAGGAACATCGCTGAACATTACCCATGAACTTGGTTCAAAACGAATTTTCTGTATTTTAGTTGGTTCTGATTTTTTAATGATACTGATTTCAGCAATTAGAGGATTTGTATTTTTATCTTTATTTTCAAAATCAGTTCCTGAAATTTTAAAATCATATATTTTTGAAATATTTTTTATTTCGCATTGCATTCCTTTAGGTTTGTCTTCTTCTTCACACTTTTCTTTTTTGACATTATTTAAATGTAATTTATTAATATATACATCTCCATCATAATTGTTTAAAATCCATTTAGCAATTCCTTTTTCTATATTGATCCATTTAAATCGATAGAAAGAGGTTTCTTTTTTATCTAAATAGATATAAATTAAATTGTTTTTTTGCGCTATGTGGTCAATTTTATATTCAGAATCTTCCATCGGAGTATGATCAATTATAGATGTTTTGTTGACTGTAATTGATTTTGAAGCATCGGTACAATAAATATATTCATTGTTTTTTTTCTCTAAAAACAACCAAGTTCCAGTGTATTGGTCTATGGCTTGTATTTCTTTTTTAGGGTCTTTAATTTTATTGTCTTTTTTTTGAGAATTACATGAATTTAGTGCTAATGCATAGATTGCCAAAAGTGAAATTATTGAATTTTTCATATTTTTAATTTTTCTAATTTGTCTTAGAGCATAGGTATTTTCTATTACTAATTATTTATTTACTAATTTTTTTGTAAATTATAAATATCCTTTTCACTTCTTTTGTCTATATAGATTATATACTCCTTGTTTTTATAAACCCATAGCGCATCGTGTTTATTACAGCATGCATCGTTAGTTTTCATGAGCTATCTTTTTGTTTTTCAAAATGTCAATGAACTTTTTTATATATTCAGAATCCCTTCAGAATTGTTTTCTCTATGTTCTTTGTGGGTACGGATTACAAATCTGCGCTATTGGGTATTTAAGAACTATTTTATTTTTTCTCTGTGTATATGAATTGTAAACTGTTGCAGGTCAGTATTTAAATCATTTTTTATTTAATATTTGCCATTTATAATCATAAAATCTTTTGCTTTTTATATAATATTGATCTTTTTCTTTTTTTATCAAAAATATACTTTCGCCTTCGTCTGAAGTACATGTTCCTTCACCTGTATATTTTAATTTAATAGTACTGTTATCTTGAATAATACTATAAGTTCCTTCACAATATGCTTCAAGTGAATTATTTGTTCCGATACTTAAAATAGCTTCAGAACTATTAAAATTAAAATAAAAACTAATCTCAATTGGATCACCAGTTTCCACGCTAGAAACATTAGTCTTGATTACATAGTCACCTTTTAATTCGATTTTTTTATCTTTTGATATCTGGTTGGAGTTATTTAAAAATTTCTCTTTCCAATCTTTGTATTGTGTATCATCTTCATTATTTATATTAAGAGTCGTGGTATTTTTCCACAAGCCATTTGTATTTTTAAAAATTATTTGTTTGTATGGGTAATTAGGATAGTAAGGAACATCCATATTGACGTTATACTTTAAATATTTTTTTTCAATTATAAATATGTATATATCATAGGATTTCTTCAAATTGTTGATATCCATTTTGTTAATTTTTTTTTCCTCTTTTTCAATATCGCTATCAACATTTAAATTCAATTTTTCTTTAGGAATTACATATATATCTACATTTCCTAATTTATTCGTTTTATTTGATTCGTAGATGCATCCATAATCAGGGATTGTAAAGTACCCGTCCATGTATGAATAATCACCGCATTTTAAAAGATTATCTAATGATTCATCTGAATAATCAGTTTCGTTAACCACTATATTTGTGGCTATATTTTTTTCTTCTGTTTTAAGAGTTCCTGAATCATTATTACCTTTGCAAGAAGTAAAAAGAAGAAGCAGTGTTAATAATTTAATTAATTTCATTTTTTATAATTTCTTAGTGTATTTTTTTAAAACATTTAGAATTCTTTATTTGTTCTCTTTGCTTAGGGACACGGATTTTAAATCTGTGATATAGGGTTTTCTGCAGGTTTAAATTTTATTTTATGATATAATCTTTAAGTATAGGTACAATTTTTACTTCATAAAATATTTTTTCTTTATTATCTAATTTAATTTCTAAATTTTTATCTATAAATAATTTTATATCATAATATTCGTTTGTAGTGGACTTCCATCCATTCTCTAAGCTTGGGGAACAATCAATTTCAATTATTTTTTCAGATTTAAATTTTTCTTTAAATTTTTTTAAATTACTTTTTACGTCTAAAGTATCTTTGCTTAATAAAATAGCACCTTTTTGTAAATCATCACAAGCACACATCCTTGTAGGATCTTTTATTTCAGCCTCCGTTTTAATGTACCTTGGAGCCATATCATTTAAAATGTATTCTATAATTGTATTGTCATTATATTTAGAAGACTCTTTTACATAGAACGTAGCGTTTTCTAATAAATCATCAAAAACATACTCGCTTATCATTTCAATTCCGTTGTATGATATGGAAGGATTTTTAGAAGACTCTGTTAATAAATAGAAAGCATTTGTGTCCTTTAACTGTATTATTCTCTCTAAAAGCAATTTTGAAAAAAAAGTAGCTTTAAACTCACCATCACTATCAACAACTGAATTCGCTATATATTTAAAAAAGCCTTCTCTATATTCTTTACTTAACAAATCAGCCATTTTAATATTCTCTATATAAGTATCATTATACTTATATTTTTTCATTTCTAATTTTTCACCAGAAAAAGTTACCTTAGCAAGGTTAAGTCCACTCAATAAAGTCTCGTCTGTATTTATCATTTCTTTATTTTTTTCTTTTGTCATTTCAGTATTATTATTTGATTCATCATTATTTTGTTGTTTACAAGATATTGATATGGTGATTAAGATTGCTAAAAAAATATTTTTCATAATTATTATTTTATTATTTTTAATTTTCCTGGTTTTATATTTGGATATTTTTCATGAAAATCTACCCACCAATCATAAAAAGACTTAGCATCGGTATCAAGTATTCTGATACATCCTTGTGTTCTCTTTAAAACAGGATTAGGTAAAGGATCAAATGTTGTTTTGTCTTCCTGTCTACCTCCATGTATTCTAATGGCAGATCTTCCGCTTTTATCAGCTTCATCTCCACTGCCTTTTATGGGCTCAAACGATAATCTTGGATTAGGTCCATAGGAGATTCTTTTGCTCCCTGAAGTTGAACCTATTATGAAAGGAGAAGCAGATATTCCATAGACTCCATATGGAGCGTCAGAATTTGTAATCATTCTATCTTCTCCTGCAACCCCTTCTAGTAAGCAATCTGAAATTGTAAATGCAAGTTTTTTATTATGATCATATACCTCAATTTTACCTCTTCTACAATTATCTCGAGCTTTTTCATGTGTACACTTTTTTCCAGTATATTTTTCTGTTATAATTACATTCCAAGTGCCTGAATCTATTTCTGGTTCTGACTTTTTGATTTCCTCTTTATTACATAATAAGACTTTAGCTTTTTGGGTTTTACCCTCATCATATATAGCGGAAAGAAATTTTTCAATTTCCCATATGTAAGTCTTTCCTTCTCCGTCATATTTCTTACCACCTCCTTTTTTAACTTTTTCTTTTTCTCCCTTTTCATGAAAAAAAGCGGGGTTTTGTCTGTAACCGTAATGCCTAGATTTACTTAAATCAGTTAGGGATACCCCATCTTTTTTGTATACTAAGGTATATTCGTTATCAAATACTACGTGATTTGGAGTACTCCCTTTTCCTACATCTACAGGCATTAAAATTGATAAATAGAAATCTGTTAATGTTACTAATTTAGATTTCTTTTTACCTAAATATTTTTCAACATAATCTAACTGTTGTAGTGCAGTCATTTTTAGAAGAGCACCTCTTGAAGTTCCAATTGATTCAGCAGCATCATCGCCAAACTGAATTAAACCCACGTAACTTGATCCTTTTCCTGCAGTTGGCGAGAATGTTCTTCCTGTTTCAAGAGCCATAGCTGCCATTAATAAATTAGGATCTTTACCTAATCTATTTGAAATTTCAACAACTTTCTTTCTAAAATCACAACTTACTTTATTTCCCCAAATCAGATCATAATCTTTACAAACGCAAACTCCATTTTCTGTTTTTTTATCATCCTTTTTATCAGGAGTAAAAATCTTTAACACACTATTGATTGCATCAATTGGATTTGGAAGTACTATTGGCTCTATTTTAACTTTTCCCTCCCACCAATCAATAACATCATCCAAAATAGATTTTTCTTTCTCTTGTTTTTTGGAGAGCCCTTTTTTCTGTGCAGGAGTTTCTTTTTTGGGAGTTGCTGGTTTTGCTGTTGTATCCTTGTAACTAGGATTGGCAACATTAGTATTAGTGCTTGCTGTTTTTTTGTTCAAAATTTCGGCAGTGACATAATACTCATGTGTTTTGCCTTCGTCAGCATCACCTTTGGCTTTTACGGCATTGGCAATTTTGGCAAAATCGGGTTCTAAAACAAAATCAATATCGGCAATTCCATTTTTTACAATGCCGGGAAGTGTTTTCATTTTATTCTTCTCATTGGCTTTGTTGTGCCCTGCGCCAGGAGCGTCGTCTTCCCATAGGGTAGCATACACTGTGCGTCTCTCCATGTGCAGGCAATGAACTCTTGCTTTGAGTGTTTGGCCATAAGCTAAAGGCTTGGAAGGTTTCTTTCCTTGTTTGTCCAGAAACTCAATACTGTCTATTTTTGGACTCTCGGCATTGTGTGGTTTTACATCTAATCTGGCAGTTTGCTCTCCTTTTTTTGCAAGGATGCGGATGCCTTTTCTTTCCAGACTTTTTTGTATAAATTTATAGAAAACTTTATTTCCTGTTTTGTTATTTTCCTCTTTTTTGATCCATTTGCCATTTTCCAATACATGCACTGACCATTCTACTGGAAATTCAAAAGGATTTGGTTTTGATCCATTTAAAATTTCTGTAGGGATTGATGAAGGCAACAATTGGCTTACCGAGTACGATTCTTCTTTACCGACTACGGGTGCTGGATTTCCTGTTATTTTTAATTCAGACATACTACTTTCTTTTATATACAAATAGAATCAGTTCCATTCACTTCGGCTTGAAATTTTGCTTTATTGACCAAGGGATTAATTTGGTTGCTTACTTGTGGTTTTGCTTTTTTTGCATTTTGCTTGCCAGGTTCTGCTTTTTGTCCGTGTTTGTCCACCGTAATGCAATCTGGTCCACCTATGGGGCAGGTTGCTTTACTGCTTTCCAATAATATCTTTCCTTTGTTGGACAACGTTACTTTGTCGTAAAATCCAGACCATTTGGTAATCACCGCTTGGCATGGCAAATAATCACCGCTTCCGTTGGGTTGCATTTTGCATTTGCCAAAAGTATTTTTCTCAAGGGTTTGCCCAATTTCTTTGTCGGTTGCAATGAGTTTTTTTGAGGCATCTTTGTCATTCGCATAATGCTTACTCTGTGTTTTTACCTTTAGTTTATCCAACTTGGGTTCTACACTAAATTTGCATTTTACGGTGGCTCCTTGTACTACTATGTGTTTTTCGCTCATTGCTTTGATTTTTTGAAACTTTAATTTCTTTGTTTTTTATAAATCGAATTTAATTCAGCTGATGGTTTGTGTCCATGGTTTGTTTTTCTACTTCTTCAATACCCTCAATTGTGATGGTTGATTTTACAGGGGAATCGTAGTTTATGCAACATTCCAATTCCATTTTTTCGATGCAATAGTTATCGGGATTCAAGAAATAAGTTGCTTTGTAATTTCCTTCCCAAGGATCCAATTCAAATGCAATGTCAATATCTACATAATCGCCAGTTTGTTCCACTTTGATTGAATGGTTTTCTTCTAAAAAAGGCTCTACTTTTTGTTGCACTTTAAAAAGGGCTTCTTCTTCTTTTATCAAAGGAAATGTAATGTTGTTTTCAAAAGTGTATTCAGGAGTATACCCTACGTGAATACCATTAAAGAATGCGTTCAAAAAATAATCTGATTTAAGAGCAGTCATCAAGTTTGCTTTGGTTTCGAGGTATTGCTCTACATGTTTGATATGAATTTGAGTTACATCACCTTCGTAATAGTCTAAGATTTCTTTTTTTGTATTTTCCCATCGCTCCACTATTTCATTATAATTGTAAACATCAACCCATTTGCCAGTTGAATCTACTACAACTTGTAACGGATAAAGAGCTTCGGTTGTTTTTGCATCCATCTCATCCATCATTGTGTCGGGCGCAAGGGTGTTGATATAAATAGCTTTAGCTCTTTTAATCTCAAAAAGATGAAATCCATTTTTGTCAATTGCAATCCATTTTACATTCGTTTCAAAATTTAGGATGTCTTTTTCGTCACCTTCTTCGATTGTATATTTTACATTGTAATTCTTTTGCGATCCTGCTGGTAGAAACGGCAAGGTATTTCCTTTTGAAAAACTAACTTTTCTTCGTTTTTTTTCTACTGTTTCATTTATTTCATTGTCGTTTTTAACGGGTGGCAAAAGCAATACCTCTAAATGACTTGGAAAATCAGCTTCAATCAAATCGGGTATTTCACAATAAATATTATGATACCTTCTCAATTCCAGAGGGGCTATAGCAAGTTCCTGAGCTACTTTTTGCAAAGTATCTCCTTTCTGAATGGTATAGATTCTGTCTGTTGTTTTCAAGTGTAGCGTGATTTTGTTTTGCTAAAGAAGCCTTACTTATTGATTTTGATAGATTTGTCGGCAAACGTCTAAGTCTCTGCGCACTTTTTCAAGTTCTTCTTTATAGGTTTTAGCCGATTGGTTCAAACTGTCGATAAGGTGTGCATTATGGGTAAGGCTTCTGATTTCTTTTTTGTAATCTATAATTTGCTTGTAGGCCAAGATGATATTGTTGTACATCTTTTTATTGTTGATAGAGTCTTTTGGTAGTTTTTGATAAATGTCTGCCAAGATCACATTTGCCAATCGTTGTTGAAAATCGTTGTCTTGTTTTGGTGCATTTATGGAATCGACTACTGTTCGAACACTGTCAATCTTTACAGCAAAATTGGTTTGATAATCAAATTCTTTGTTCAGTTTCTCATTTTGAGATTTCAATACTTTATTTTCAGCTCTTGGCATATAAAAATTGAAAGATGCTGCAATTAATATTACTGTTATTGTTAAGATAAAAACCACTAAAAATGCAAAGAATGCTTTTTGACGTTCCTGTTTGTTTAATACTTCCATTTTTTTATTTTTCTATAAAGAAACTATGTCTTTTACTGTTGTTCATAATGCTATCGTTTTTATCTGTTTCGGCTACAAATAATTCGATATTTTCTTTTTTCTTACCGATGTAATCCAATCTGTTTAAGGTTTCGAAAAGTTTTTCTATTTTTTCTAAAAACTGAATGGATACCGTAGCTGTTTTATCAATATGGACATGATCGTAGTTGGTATTGATCAAAGTGGTAAATAAAGTTTCGAAATCCCCTTGTGAAAGATCACACCAATCTGCAAAATAATTTAAGAGTTCTTCTTTACCAGATCCTGATTTGGAATCGATAAAATTTTTCATAATTCTGGCCAAAGAAACTACTGAGCTAAACATGCTTGCAGGATGTTGATGCAAAGAAAACCAACGAAATTGTGTTAGTGTTTGCCCCAAATAATTGGCGGTAAAATCGGCCAATCCCATCATCATTTGAACCAAAATACCAGTTTGCTGGTTTCTATTGATTTTTTGAGCTATTTGTACCGAATATATTTCGAGCTGTCCAAAACTATGTGCAATACTGGATTGCAAATCAATAAGTTTGGGATGACTTGATACCGTTACCGAAGATGGAATATAAGCTTCGTCTAATGTTGTGGTATCACCAATTACGATTTTACCAATTGCCAGATAAAAACCTCCGTACCCTATTCCAGAACGAAACTCATCTGCATTTATCAAATGGAGTTTGTATTCGGGTTGGGTATTCGGATAACGAGGAGGAACTTCTTCTGGATCTGGCTCACCAAAAGGAATGCGTTTCATAGAATTTACAGAAATACACGCTAACAAAACGTGTTGTTCTCCTTCTTTAATTTGATAGGTATCTTCGGCATACGGAATTTGTAAATCCAATGTGTCTGTAAAATTTCGGCTTATCTCAATACGGGAACCATTGGGTGTAATGGCATGGCATTCTTCGACTCTTACTCGCAATAGTTTGTGATTGTCAATACCCAAAGTGATTTTTATAGCCTCTTTATTTTGATTTCCCAAGTTCAACAAACCATAGCTCATTGGGGTAGTGTGTATGCCTATAGCGTCATTTACTAACTCTGCAACATTTTCTTGCATAGCCAAAAAATGACTTTTGTTAATCTTCATTCCGTCAATCCAATTGACTGGAAAATGATTCAGCTTTTCAACCATTTTTTTATAGTATTAGTAGTTTGTTTGTATTAGTTGTCTTGGTTTTCATGAATGAAACCTATTGTTTTGTCCTCTTTTTTGTTTACAATTTGTTTTTCTTTTCGTTCACAAATAATAACCGAATTCTCTGTGATTCCGTTCATTCCCAAAGTATATCTTGCATCGACATATTTTACTTTTTCATTCCATTTGGGTTGCAAGAAAAAGACCCAATGGCAAGGTTTTCCATCAAAATTGAGTTGTATTGGCTGGTTCGAAAAGTGTTTGTTATAATCGTGTGCTGTATGGTAAAACAAACGGCCAAAGTCCATTCGTACTGGTCCTTTTGCTCTTATTGATGTGTATTCTTTATCATTTTCATTTTTTTTAATTAATAACGTAATCAATAAAAGATCTCTAATTTCTGCATCGAGCAAATCTTCGTAAGCATTTTTTTCTTCTGGAAATTTCCAAGTCACATATATTTTTGGCGGAATTTGGATCATGTATTCAAATAACCCGTTGACCCATGTTGGTATGAAAAAGGCAATAAATTGGGAACACATTAATAGCGTAAATTCCAATCCACTTAGAGCAGTGTAGATTAATATAAAGGGTATGCTGGAGTACAATACAATCACTAACGAAAAAAGCAATTCTGAGGGGAGTGTTTTTAAATGGAATTCATCAAAATACCAACGGTAAAAAAATACATGCATCCCACCAAACAGTAGGGTTGAGATTTGATAAAACAAAAACTCGTCGGACAGCTTAGAGAAAAGTTTGTTGAAACCCAAAAATGCTACTAAAGCATAAATGAACATAAATGACAAAGCATAGATGTAAAATTTTCTTTTGTAATTTTTATCAAATTCTTTTACTTTGTCACTAAAAATCATAGTCAAAACGACAGTAATTGCTATTAATATTACTATAATTATAATAAGTCTTATGTCGATAAGATCCCTTAAATGGTTTTTGATCATTTTATATTCTTGTTGAGTAGCCTAATACAGGCTCAGTATTAAAATTAAATTCTTCTATGTCTTGATTCATTATCAAAAGTGTCTTGAGTTCAACTTCCATTGGAAAGAAATGCTCATAGAAACAGTCGATAAATTTTTTTATTTCTCCATCATTTATAAATTTCACAAATGGATTTTTAGTAATGGGCCCTATTTCGATTGTAACATTATACGAATAATCCATATAGCTGTTGCCACATATCAAATCAATCCCCAATCGATTATCCCCGAGTGTAATTTCTTCTTTATTGTCGCTGTATTCTTTTGATCCCGAAGTTTTGAAACGGATAGGCTCTTCTATAATACTTGACAAACAACGACAACATAGGTCAATATCACCGACAATTTTATAAGCATAAGGCAATAATTGAATCAATTTGGAAACCAGTACAGCTGGAAAATCTTTGGATAATCCCCAGAATTCGTAGAAAAACTCTAATGGTTTACTGCCATTCAGTTTATAAAGAAAATCACGTTCTGTATTTTCTATTTTTGTTCTATAGTGAAATATTTCGTTTTCAAACGGGGAAAAGAAATTACGCGATTCAGCCTCCTTTTTTTTCTGATGTTTGTGTTCCCGAATCATTTGGTTTACTGATTTCTCGGTGCCATTGTCACTAGGGCTGTGCATGAATCCTTCGGGTAAAGTGTCGTAAATACTATCTCTGGAGAGTTGTAATTTGAGGTATTCTCGACTGTCAAAATTATCATCTATGATGTTTGCACTCAGTATATCATGGCGATATGCTCTGGAAAACTGGCCTTCATTTGCAATGATAATATTGTTCTCAGTTAGTGCATTGCTCTGAATAAGTTCATTGACAATGATCTCAGCCCGAATATCATGAGCGATTTCTTCTATTTGATTGACTATTTTACTTAGTTCCATTTGACTGTTTCTTTGCTTCTTCAATTATCCTGCCCGATGCGATGTAGCGTAATTGAAAATATTCGTCATTAAAATTGTAAATAGCCAAGCCCTTATCTGTGCAAGCCAAGATTCTATCGTTGTGCAAATACATACCCACATCCGAAATAGGATGATCTTTGTCGTATCTAAAAAATACTAGATCTCCTTCTTCAAGAAAACCACGTCCTGTAAATAATTGCAATGATTTTGATCTAAACATTCCTGCAGGGTCTTTTGGGAGTGTTACTTTGTAAACAGAACTGTAAAGTGATTGAATGAAATAAGAACAATCAATCCCATCTTTAGAAAAGCTTTTGTCTTTGTATGGAGTGTCAATCCATTTGTCGATGTAAGAATATAGTTTGTAATCTGTTATTTTTTTTGGCATTACTCCAAGTACAATGCTGTATTTTTCTTTTATAGCTAAAACTTCATCACTTAAATTTTCGGTATTATCATTGACAACTGCTTGATTCTCTAGTGCCTTTTCATTCATTTTATTCTGTTTTTTCAATAAATCAACAGAATAATCGTATTTGAATGGAACTTGAGCTATGTAATTTTCGCTTCCACAGCCAAGCAGAATGGTGAATAATAGCAACAGCACTAATTTATATTTCATTTGTAGGTTTATATTTTTTTAAAGATTTCAAATTGTTTCAAAATCTTTCTTTTTATGTGTTAATTTTTTGTTGAATTTTATTTTTTTATAAATAAAAAACACTGCCTATTCCTATGTCAAAAGTGATCGGATAGACAAGTCTTTCTTTGAATTAAATCAGTAGAAATTCAAGTTAATAACTTGTGGTTTTTCTTAATTTAAAATATAAATAAAGTATTATAAATAAAATAAAATGGTTTTTGGAAAATTTTCTAATTGACTTGAAAATTCAATTTTAAAAATGTGGTATGGGGCAAATGTATAAATATAATTTTAAAAACAAATTTTTTTTGTAAAATAAAACTTAATTATAATACAATCAAAGTAAGAAAGTAAGTACCACGTATTTATACGTGGTTTTTATAATTTTTATAATATTATATTTTTTATAATATTGTTTTAAGTGATTGTAAATCAGCTTTTAAATTTATTTTGTAGCTATTTATTCTATTTTTTATTAAAAATAATTCTTATATTTTGTTATGTTTGAATCTAATAAAAGTATATGTTTGTATTTAAAATCATACACAATTATTGAAAAACGGATGATTTGTTTTTTTCTTAAAATATAAAAGTAGTGATGAAAAAAGGTTATTTTGATGTTAAGTTTGATCTAAAGATTGTGCTGTTTTTTGTACTTTTTTTATTACTTTCAATTGTATATTTTTTAGTGCAATTTTTTAATCGGGTAGACTGTGATACTGCCAAATTTTACGTCTTATCGGAGCACTTTCAAAGTGAAGAATCTGTAGAGTTTTATGACAAAACAGAGAACGCAAATGCTTGGCTTTGGGACTTTGGAGATGGTTCGGAATTTGATACCAGACAACATACTTTTCACATCTACAAACAGTCAGGAAAATACATTGTTTCACTTACATTAAATGGAGTTTGTATCCATACCAAAGAAGTCACTATCAGTGATAATCATAGTGTAAATAAAAGTGAAATGCCTACTATTTTTGCCTCCAAAATTATTACTGTGGGTCAGCCCACTTATTTTAGAGGGATAAAAGACGGTGGAAGAACTTGGGAGTGGTCTTTTGGCGAAAATAATGGGATTGACGATACTACTCAAAATCCTGTTTACATATTTACAAAAGCAGGAGAAAAAATTATCACTTTGGTTGCAAATGGTAATTTTAATAGTGTGGCCAGAATTGCTGTTTATGTCCATCCAAAAGAAATTAAAAAAATTAATCCATTGGATGTCGCTTCTTATGAATATGAAAAAGAACCCGAAAAATTTTCTTTGCCAAAAGGGAAAGTACAAAAAGACCCATTAGAAGATATGTTGCAATACATTCCTGTTGCGTCCCGTACGGAAGCCAAAAAGGACTCAACAAAGACAGATAAAAAAGCACCAAAAATATCCGAAGATCAATTTGAAATTCTATTGTTAAAAGTGGCTGAAGGGAGTAAAGTAAAAGATGATTTTGAAGAATTTTTATGCGGAAATTACGAAATGCCAGTTGTTAAAAATGGCGAAGATCTTTTAACTTTTGAACAATTCTGTGATAATATTAAGGGAAAAAAGATTCGAATTGACGCCATTCGGTTGAATAAGGATAAAATGACCAACTGTGTCAAAGGGTTGAATATTAGTTACAAAGTTAAATCACTGCTTATTTGGTCCAAAGATTAAAGTAAAATGGAAGAAGAAAAAAATATTTTCAGTCAGGAATTAATCACTGCTTTTGAAATTGCTAAGAAAATTGCTAAGAACAATTCGAATCAGGTTTACACCGCTTCTCATTTATTAAAAGCAATGCTGAATAGGGATTTTTCCCTTTTGAAACAGCTTGAAAGTATGGGAAAAGACGTTTATTATCTCGACGAGTGGGCCGAGGTTCGAATGGAAGATGAACCCAAAACAAATCATGTTTTGGATGCTGAGCCCAGTGATGTTATCGATGCCATTATCAATGAAGCCGAATTGGTTCGTGTGATGCTGAACGAAGAATCTATCTCACTTTTTGCTGTAATGGTAGCTTTGAGTTCACCTGGCGTAGGGTTCAATTTTGACCAAATGAAAACCTATCCAATTGCTAGGAACGAATTGTTGGAAGAACAAATTCTAGCACCACAAGAAGTTGGAAATTCAGGTAAGCAAGAGGTGAAAAAAGGATTTTTAGGAAAGTATTGTATTCATAGAAATTTAGAAAAAAATAAAAAACATAGAATTGCAATTGGACGTGATACGGAGCTGAATACCATGAAAGAAATTTTGTGTCGTTTCTCCAAACCCAATGTGCTAATCATAGGAGATAGAGGTATTGGTAAATCAACTTTGATTGACAATCTAGTTCTAAATGTGATTCAGAATCAAGTGCCAGATGTGTTGCATAAGGTGCAATTATTTGAGTTGGATTTGTCTTCTTTAATTGCGGGTGCATCTTACAAAGGCGAAATCGAGGATCGTTTGCGCAATTGTATTCAGGAATTAAGACAATACCCAAAATCGATTTTGATTATTGAAGAGATTCATACTTTGCTAGATAAAAATGGAGGAGATTCTGGAGTTTCGAATGTATTGAAAGGAGAATTGGCCAAAGGTTTGAACATTATTGCTACATCGACTGTTGAGGAATATTCGAAACGAATAGAGAAGGAGCAGGGCTTGGCAGGAATGTTCGAGTTGTTGAAATTGGAAGAAGCAGATAACAATACTTTGTTTCGAATGATAAAAGAATCGATACAAGTATATCAAGAACATCATAAAATAAAGATTGACGAAGAAACCATTTCTGAATCAATTCGGTTGTCGAGACGGTATTTGAAAGAAAAAAGTTTGCCGGAATCGGCTATAAATTTGATTGATCATACCATGTCGGTTTTGAAAACTTCTGGGGAGACTTTCTTGAAAGAGAAAGAATCTTTGATGAACAAACTTCAAGTTTTGAAAACCAACGAAATGGAGTTGACAGAAGAACAATTGCTGAAAGAAGCCAATTGGTTCTTACAGGATTTGATTAAAAAAACCACTTTTTTGATGGTGGTTGACGATCATAATAGTGAAGAGTTTGAGAATTCAAAACTGTTATTTCAGTATATTGAATCGTTGTTGCAGACACTTGAAGAAAAGGCATTGGACAAAAGAGTGCATATTGAAGCCTTTGATTTGTCTCTTGTGATTGCTCAAAAAACAGGAATTCCTGTTGGGAAATTAAAAGAAGAAGAAAAAACTAAACTCAATTCGATTGAAGAAGTATTAGGTCAGCGCGTGATTGGTCAGGATCATTGCATAGCCACTGTGGCGGGTTCAATTCTGGAATCCCGATCGGGATTGAGTAAATCGGGTCAGCCCATTGCTTCTTTCTTTTTTCTAGGACCTACGGGAACTGGAAAAACGGAGTTGGCCAAAAGTTTGGCCGAGTTTCTTTTTCAAGATGAGACCGCTATTATCCGTTTTGATATGTCGGAGTTCAAGGAAGAACATTCGGCAGCATTGCTTTATGGCGCACCTCCAGGATATGTTGGTTATGAAGAAGGTGGTTTGTTGGTCAACAAAATAAGACAAAAACCATATTCGATTGTGCTTTTTGATGAGATTGAAAAAGCGCATACTTCTGTTTATGATGTTTTTCTTCAAATAATGGACGAGGGAAAATTACACGATAGATTAGGAAAAGAAGGCGATTTCTCGAATGCCATTATATTGTTTACTTCGAATATTGGTGCCGATCATATAGTGGAATCGTTTAATAGAAATGAGATTCCAACATCGACTTCATTGATGGAAATTATGGGTCGTTTTTTCAGGCCTGAATTTTTGGGTAGGCTTACGGAGATTGTTCCTTTTGCACCAATCAGTAAAGACAATGCTTTGAAAATATTTGAAGTCCATCTTAAAAAAGAATTCATGGACTTGCTAAAAACCATCAATATTACGGTTGATATTCCTATGGAAGTCAAAATGCATTTGGCCGAAAGTGGTTATAATGCCAAATATGGAGCAAGACCTATTAAAAGTATTATTAGAAGTCATTTGAGAAGACCACTTGCTAAAAAAATTATTTCGGGTGAAGTTCAGGAAGGAGACCGTATGACTGTTTCTATTGAGAATGGCGAAGTACACTGGACGAAAGAGCTAGTATTGGAGGTGTAATGTGTATTTTCTATTATGAAAATATAATTCCACTAAAGGTCTTGGTTACGCTTGCGTGAGGGATAGGCCGTACTACCGAAGTAGTGGCAATAGCCCGACGCCGTTGAGGAAAGGGGCTTTGTAAGCAGTGCTATAAGTAAGCCCCTTTTCTCAACGGGGTCACGCCCAAATGATTATTATAGAATAAATATAATTGAAAACCGTTTTGTAAAGAGACTGTTGAAAAAAGAGATTCATTCATTTTTTTAGAAAATATGAGACAAGAAAGAATAAAAGACAGAGTTTTGAAGAGAGCGGCGAGAGCTTGGGGGTTTTCGGATATTGAGATGGAAACGACTTTTGATCCTGTGGTGAGTTTATTACTCAATGCCTTGTCTTATGAACTCGAAAAAGTTTCGCATGAATTGGAAGATTCCAAAACTCGTGTGGTGGAGCGTGTCTTGGAAATTATGTTTCCGGAGGTGACTTCGGGAGCCAAGCCAGCTCGTGGAATTCTTCATGCTTTGCCCTTGGAAAACAACCTGAAAGTCTCCCTGAAAAACCAAATGGTAGTGGGGCGCAGGATGCATAATATTTACAATCCGCTGAAACCGATTGTGAAAGAGATTTTTCTTTCGCCAACATTGGAGGTGAAATTGACGTCTTGTAATGTGAAGTACATGGCGTATGAGCGAAATTTGCTGGAAATTTCGAATCTGTTTTACAAAGAACCTGTTCATGGTTATAAATCTGTTTTACCCGCAGGTGAAATCATTCTAGGGATTGAAATTACAAGTCCTGATGTTGTGGAACTCGAGGATGTTATGTTGTATATTGATATAAAAAATACGCATCAAAAAGAGATGTTTCAATATTATTTGAAGCAATTGAAATGTTATCATGATGATAAAGAAATAAAGGTGCAAGAGGGATATAATGTCCCTTTTAATGATATGAATATTGATTCCATTATCAACAGAAATTACACGCATTTGGTTGAAGTTTCCAGAGAAGTAAACGAGTTTTATTTTGATAATTTTTTTACTTTGAAAGGGAAAATATCGCCTAAAAATATAGCAGATTATTCGTCAGAATATAAAGTTTTTGAAGAGTTAACTAACGAGAATCAAAACAAAATTGTTTGGATTAAAATGATTTTCCCAGAATCTTTGGTGCCACAAATTATTGACAATGTATCGATAACGACGAATTGTTTTCCGGTAATCAATAAGAAATTGCACTCTTTGACTAGAGAGTTAAGCAGTTTTTTGAGTTATATGGCACTGGATACTGAGGACAATAACTACCTCGATATTGATACTGTTGTAGATCCATCGGGCAGTCATTACGAAATAAAAGAATTCAATGATGGTATGGTTGATGAAGGAAATGCTGTTTTAAGAACTGGAGGTGTATCTCGTTTTGATTCTAGAACGGCCTCTGAGTTGTTGCAAAACGTATTAGATTTATTAAAGGATGAGAGTTCTTCGTTTTCGGATCTTGGACAAGATTTTATGAAAAGTGCATTAACTGAGATTAATCAATTACTAGCTTCGGTAGAACAGCAAGCCAAAGAAAGCAGTTTTACCAGAAACAATGCTCCTTATTTGATGATTAGACCCAAGCACAATACAGAAAAAGGTAAAAATTTTACGGCTCAATATTGGTCTACTTGTGCCGAAGATGGTAATGACATCAAAGCTGGAACGATATTGGAGTCCAAAGACGATTTGTATTTTGTGAGCAAACAAACCACCTTGTTTACCAATACTGTGGGAGGAGTCAATAGACAAAACAATAAAGATCGAATTCTAGCCTACCGTAATGCATTGCTTACGAGAGGCCGAATTGTAACATTTGCCGATATAAAGGCCTTTGCGCACGATCATTTTAAAAACATACTTTTGGAGGTTCGAATTGAAAAAGGTACTCGAAAAGAAGTTTCAATTAAAGCTGGATTTAGTAGAACAGTTGATGTATTCATCAAAACGAATCCAGAAGAAAAGCAACATATTTCTGTAACCGAATGGGATTATCTCTGTGATAGCTTTATGAAGTATTTGAAGCAAAGATCATCGAATGTTTTTCCGTATCGTTTGATTATAGATGAACTAGGTAGGGGAGAATAATATTTTTTTTTTGAATTTTATTCTACTAAAAAAGTAGTTTAAAAACGAAAGCGGTTTTTGAACAATAAAAACTAGTTAAACAAATTATAATAATTATCATTTAAAGTTTCATTTATTCTAGACTATTTTGGGGTTGCTTAATGTATTTGTCCAAAATTAATATGAATATTTTGTAAATGATAATGCAAATTGAAATTGGTTGAAATGATCGCTTAAAAACAAATGAATCTCTATCTTCATTAGTGAATGAACTCCAACTAGATACTCTTGTCTCAAAGATATCAGTATTTATTATTTTAAGCCAAACAAAAATTAAAAAAGCACCAATGAGTATTGAAATGAAATACTGTTTTTTAAAAATAAAAGTAGACACAAGTTGCATTATAACAATCGGAATGAATATTAGCACAATTGCATGTTTTATTAATACTTCATTAAAAGAGCAATCTATACAACCCGACGATAATTCTTTTGCATATTCTCCCATTGCAATATAGGCTTGAATTATCGTTAGTATTGCACAAAAAAAGGCAATAATAAAGGGTTTGTAAATTGATTTCATTTTTTTAATTATTTAGAATTGGTTTCTTTCCTTTTTCAAATTTATACATTCCATTAGGCAAAATGCCCGCAGGAGAATCACCAGATCTTGGAAAATCAAAGCTCGTTTAGAATTTAATAAAGTTTCATTCCAACCTTTTTTAAACCAATCTTTTGAATTTAAAGAATTGCCGATTTCTTCATCATCTATTATTATATATCCCTTATTCCAATGACACGGATAAGTCTACATACGAAAGCATAGATTTTCAATCCGTACGCGCACAGTACATTTATAAAGTAAAAAAAAGATGGATAAAAAATAAATTGGGAGTGATAATTGAATGGGAAAGAATTGCAAATCCACTATCTTCATAAGAGCCTTGTGGTTGTTAATTGGTTTAAATAAGCTGCCATGATTATTGTTATAAAAGAATCACGGGAGGAGTACTGTCACTTAGTTTAAATTTATTTTATCAATTTTCTCCAATACAACTGAATCTTTATCATAAAGGGTCGTATGTCGAGCCGCCTTTTCTTGATCGTCTTTTGCTTTGATAATTACTATTTTCGCAATCAGATTGCTTTTATATTCTTCAATACTCCCGTTTTGATTATCTCTGGCTGCTTCATAGACATAGTTACTGTAATTTACAAAACTTTCTTTTTTATAAAAAAGAATTGTAAAATTACTGAAATTATTTATCTTATAATTTTCACTTACAAATTCATTCAATTTTAGCTGAAAATCATTTTGAGTTAAATTACTAAAATTTGAAATTTGATAGTATTGAAGTAATTCTTTCGTGCTAAATAAATTAGAATCTAGTCCCTTTCCTGTTAGTAATTGCTCATTAAATTCTTTATCAATTGGCTCAATAATCATAATATTGTTATTAGTACAACTATAGAAGTTGATAATTAGTAAAATGTTTAAAAGTAAAATATTTTTTTTCATATTTATAGATTATTTAAAGACTAGAAAACCACTTTTTTGTTATAATGATTCTAGAATAACAAATTTAAAATGTGCCTTTTAATTCTTCAGCTATATCCAATTTAGTTATAAAAGGCTTAAACCCTTTATAGTGCTGCAATACAAACCAACTATAGAAGATGTCTTTGTCAAATTTTTGAATATCTGGATAATCTAAACCAAAATGGTCCCAATAAATATATTCTAATTTCATTTGAAAAGTATTTTTATTTACTTTAAAATCTGTAATGTAGATCTGATATGCCCATACATCATTAATTGTAATTCCTAATCCACTAAACCAATCACCAAATTTTGGATTGTCGACTTTATCTCTTACTAGTTTTTCATACAATAATCCTTTAGAGTCATCAATAATTTCTAACTTTTCAATATTTCCTTTATTCTCTTTTAAGTATTCCTTAATGACTTTTTTTGTTGCCGAGATAAATGTCTTGGAATTTTCATGACCTATTACTGCGGAAGTTAATTTCTTATTTGTATATTCACCTCCCGTATTTTGCTCCATCTTATCAACCATTTCTATAGCGACTGTCTCTATTTCGCCACTAGAATAGCCTTTAATATCATTTCTAAATATTTTAAATAAATCATCAGTAGATTTATCTAAAAAGCTTTTTATTTTTTCAATTTTTAAATCAGATTGTTTTTTTGCGTTATCAGTTCGAGAATTCACATTATAAAAACTATTTTGTTTCTCAACATTATATGTTTCATCAAATAATTGTTTTCGTAATTTTTCATATCCTACAGCATCAATAGAATAATCTTTATACAGCATATCTAAGGCAGTGCCATTATTCTCTCTGTTTTTTCCTTTTCTTCTTGATCCTTGAAGAATTAAAATTGGGAACTTCACTTTCTTCAAACTAAGCTCTACACTAACGCTTTCATCTGCTTTTTGGTAAAAAGCATAAACTTTTCCTTTTTCAAATTCCTGATTGATTTTAAGATTAATAATTATCTTATCTCCGTCTAATTTGTTGAGAGAAGCTACTCCATTTATAATTAAGCGATCACCTTGGTCAAATTTTATAGACCATTTTAGTAATGCAATCTCTTCTTTTTTTGGTTTTCTAGAAGTTGTTGCTTTGTAAATATAGGAAGTCCCTAAATTAATTTTTTTAATTAGTTTGCCTTTGTCATCAAATGGACCTTCAACTTTGGTAATTCTAATGTCTGTTGGTGGTTTACGTTCTTTGTTTTTGTCATAATCTACACCTTTTGCGCCATTTTGGACAACTTTTGCTTCTGATTGATTAACTATTTGACCGCCATCTTCTCTAATACTACCAGATACATTTTCTTTAAAATTAGTAGCATAAATATTTATTACACCCATACCTTAAGCATTTAATGATTTTTCACCGGATAGATTCTGAATTTTGCCTTTGCTATTTTGTACGTGTTCTTTTACCGAAATAGCTTCGATTTTGCCAGAAGCATTTCTCGTGATGTCTTTAGCATCTGCTGAATAATTATCGCTTGCTATCTTTGTTATGTTTTTTGCCATCAACATATAATCTGCAGTTGCTATTTGATTTATATTTGCTCCTGATGTATCTATTATGTCATTTCCAGCACTTGAGGATATATTCTCCCCAGCACTTACAGTTACGTTTTTTCCTGCCGTTATACTTACATTCTCCCCAGCATTTACTGTGAAATTTTTAGGAGCAGTCACGTCAATATTTCCCTGACCATCCATTTTCCAAGTATTACCAGACGGGTCTTCGATAAAAACACTTCCCTCGGCATCGTTAAAAATCATTTTGGTACCGGAGCGGGTGTGAATTACCTTTTGGTCATTGCCACTAGTGTTGTAACCTGAACTTTCGCTACCGTTGTAGTTTGTTCCCATTATATAAGGTCTTTCGGCACTTCCTCCTTCAAAACCTACTAGGACTTCCTCGTCGATTTCCGGGATGAAATAAAAACCTTTTCCAGCTCCTGCGTGGGGTTGTATAAGGCGCATCCAGTCGCTCTTCCTGTTTCCTCCAGCCCAGTAAAATTCTACTTTTACTCGACCTAAACCGTCGGGGTCGTTGTTGTCGATTACTTTGGCGGGTTGACTTTCGGCTTTGGCGTAAGCATGCACATTGGTGTAATGTGGTGCGCCAACATCCGAGGGGATGGCTTTGAAAGCACAAGTATAATTCCCGTGTACTTCCGAGTGATGCGTGGCTTCTATTACAACTAAATTATGTTCTACTGTGTTGTTTACAATCGTAAATTTTTGACCTATTCCAAGCGGAAGATAAGAAACACCGCTGTAAAAAATACTGTTGGCATCTTTTCCATTGGTTTGCAGTTTGACCATTTCGGCAAGTGCACTACAATCGGGTGCTTGTGCAGTATAGGCACCTACTTCTAAGTCGGGTTGTCTTACGGCTCCTTGTCTGTATCCAACAGCGGTTGCAAATCCGTCTCCGCTTCCGGTAGTGGTTTTGGCAGCCGCATTTTTGATGTTTGAGGCGCTGTTGTAATCATAACCACCCAGCGATTCTTTGTGAGAATGCAATAGGGTTTGTATCTTGAAATGATGCAAAGAGGCACCGTTGGTGAGTTTTACTTTGCTGGGTTTTAACTGTCCAAATTGCATGCGCATTCCATCGTGATAAAACCATTGTCCGTAACGTTGTGCTAGCCTTTTCAAGAAATCAAAGTTGGTTTCGTTGTATTGTGGCATATAAGTAAAATTGGGATCGTAGGTTGGGATAATGGCTTCACGATTGTAAAAATCACCCGGACCTTCGGCTAGAATATTTTTTACAATGGTTTCTAAATCTTGTTCTATAAAGGTCCTTGACCTTTTCATGTCGTCTAGAAAAATGCTATGGCTTATTCCCGTTACATGCAAACCTGCGGGACTTCCATGTAAATCAATAGATTCGAGTGAATTGATTACTCCTTTGGCCATCAATTGTACTCCGGTAAGGCTTTTGAAAGTAAAGATTACATCACGTCCTAAGTAATCTCGTATGGCTTTGGCTTGAGCGCTGGGTTCTATAATGGCGGTATTGGTGTATTGCCACACAAACGAAAAATGGTGGTGATCTGCCATTTTCTGTTCCAATTTCAAATCATAATAAATCACAGTTGGCGCGAAACCGCTAATGTCTAAATGTACTTGTTCTGCGTATGTAATCATGAGGTTGGGGTTTAATCGGTTATCAGTTAAAGGTTGTCGGTTGTCAGTTAAGAGTTAAGATCTTTTTAGGATATATTTTACTCTTCTACTACTTACTGCGACTGAAAACTAAAAAAGTCACTAGTCTAAAGCGATCCAGTTGTTTGAAAATTTGGCGTCTCCAAAGACAATGTCTTTTGCAATTATCTCAAGGGTTATTTTCATCGGGATATCTGTTGTGCTGGTAAACTGTTCGTGGTAATTGATGCAAAAAGCTTTTTTGAAGGTTAGCTCTTTCATTTTACTCAAAGCGTCTCTGCGATAAAAAATTATTTTACCATCTTTTGTCAATTCGCTGTTGAGCATCCAAGATAGAAATTTTGTGTTTTGTGTGGCTTCAACGGTAAGTTTTATCGCGCCACCTTTTGGCCCACCTATGGGCTTGCCAGTAGTGTCTGTTCCTTGTTTGAAATCAATATTAAATTCTAGTACATTGTACTCTTCTCCGTCAACATGAAAGGTAGATAAAAAACTCATATTTTATAATTTTGGTTTTTGACTTTTTTGAAATTTTAGGATATAGATTTTGATTTAAAAATAAGTCCTAAATAATATGAAATTGTAAAAGCTTTATTTGTAATACAAAAAAGGAAGTCCGTAAATAGACTTCCTTTAAAGGTTCAAGCTTAAAGAAGTTTGACAAAGTCTCTAGGATTATACCCAGGCATTGTCAAATTCTCCTCCACCCATTGCAATTTTACGAGCTGAAATCATAAAAGTTTCTGTTAACGGATTCTCACCAGTGTGGTCAAAGTTTTCTTTGTACTTCACCATGTAAGCTTCTGTAAACTTCAATTCTTTTAGAGTTGCGTTTGAATCGCGTTTGATGAATTTTACTGACCCATCTTTTCTTTCGAAATTGTTGGTCATCCATTCAAACAATTCTGTTCCTCCAGTAGATTCTACCTCTACCATGATTCTGCCTCCACGAGTTACTGTAGATGGACGCCCTGAAGCGTCAGTTTCTTGTGCTAAATCGTAGCTTACAGAAAGTACTTTGTAATCTTTCCCGCCTACGGTCAATGTTGTTGAAAATGACATAATAAAAATGTTTTAGTTATAAATTTATTTATTTACAAAGTAAAACTACCAAAAAATTCGTACACTATTTTGTAGGAATGTTAATTTTTTGTTAAATATGAATTTTCTTAGTAAAAATGGTATTTAGGAACGTTTTTAGGGGGCTATTTATTAAAAAATGAGCTGATTTTATAGTGCAAATAGTTCAATAGTGTTAATTATTTCTGTCAATAAATGTCTATAAATAAAGATTAGTCTTTCAAAAATATTTATTTTGAATGATTAAATAAGAAAAAAACTAAAAAAAAAGACTTGTTCTTTCGAGTACTTTTACGTAGGTTGTTTTTGTTGTAATGATGTTAAATATTGTAGGAAATATTGAGATGTGAAAGCCTGATTGTCTATTCAATTTTATTTTTAATAACAACTGATAAACATCATATTTTTGCTCAAATTTCTATTCTAAATTTACATTATAATTTAAAGAAAAGGCGTTATGAGACAGCATGTTCCCGTGTCAACTATTATGACCAAAAATATTATTAAACTGACAATTTCGGATGATTTAACTAAAGCCGAATCTCTTTTCAAGCATCATAAAATCAGACATATTCCTGTGGTTAATGGTGCAACAATAATTGGAATGTTAAGTTATACTGATTTATTACGCATATCTTTTGCTGATGCGATAGATGATGATGAGGAGGTTATAGATACTACCGTTTACAATATGTTTACAGTTGAACAAGTAATGGCAAAAAAATTAATTACAATTACTCCAGAAACAACTATTAAAGAAGCAGCGGAGATATTGGCACATAATGAGTTTCATGCTTTGCCGGTATGTGTAGATCATTTATTGGTTGGGATTGTTACGACTACTGATTTGATCAAATATTTAATTGATCAGTATAAATAAGGAATGTAAGATTAAGTGTTTACTAAAGAAAGTCCCAATGTAGCTTTGTTGCTTATTGGGACTTTTGTATTTTAATGCTAAATAGCCTTTATTATTGTTGTTATTTGGTAATAACGAAAGTTTTGAAATTCGAAAATTTGGGGAACTTTCCGATGGAACTATGATTTTAAACTGTTGTCAGTTTTTTTAAATCAGCTACAGTTTGTGTTGGGTTTTCGGCTTTGAAGACAAAACTTCCCGCAACAAGTACATCGGCACCCGCTTCGACCAATTGCAAAGCGTTTTTGTTGGTTACCCCGCCATCAATTTCTATGATAGTTGACGCTCCTTTTCTGGTAATTAGGTCTTTTAGTTTTTTTACTTTCGCGTATGTGTTTTCTATAAAAGATTGTCCTCCAAAACCTGGATTTACACTCATGATGCAAACCATATCGATGTCGTTGATTACATCTTCCAATAAATCAATACTAGTGTGTGGGTTTAATGCTACTCCTGCTTTCATACCTTCGGCTTTGATGGCTTGAAGGGTTCTGTGCAAATGGGTGCAAGCTTCGTAATGTACGGTCAAAATATCTGTTCCCAATGCTTTGAACGTTTTGATGTATTGGTCTGGATTGACTATCATCAAATGGACATCTACTGTTTTTTTGGTATGTCTTGTAATAGCTTCAAGTACTGGCATTCCAAAAGAAATATTGGGTACAAAAACACCATCCATAATGTCAATATGAAACCAATCGGCCTGGCTGTTATTGATCATTTCGATGTCACGTTGTAAATTGGCGAAATCGGCGGCCAAAACTGATGGAGCAATAATTGTATTCTTCATTGTGTAGTTTTTACGTTGAGATGCACTGCAATGCATCTTTACTAGTTTGTAGTTTTTTGCAAAATTAGTTTTTTTAACTGCAAAGGCATAATGATTTTTGATTTAAGATTAACGTTTTTTGATTTTGGACTGTTTAAAAATAGGGATTGAATGTATTCTTATTTTTCTTAATCTCTTAATGTTTCAAATTTTAAAAGATTTCTTGTAAAACGATTTAAGTTTATAATGGTTAGTTTATGTTTTAAAAAATAAAACTCCGGTAATCAGCCGGAGTTTCAATCATCAATCAAAAAACGAACAGTTAATCAGACTGTTGTTCATTTTGAATTAAAAGATTTAAACCTTAAAGTATCTAAAAATTTTAATTTGGGGGATATTTTAAATTAACCTAAATACGTTTTCAAGATTTTACTTCTAGAAGTGTGTTTCAATCTACGAATTGCTTTTTCCTTGATTTGACGTACACGCTCACGAGTCAAGTCAAAAGTTTCACCAATTTCTTCGAGTGTCATTGGGTGTTGATCGCCAAGACCAAAGTACAAACGCACCACATCGGCTTCTCTTGGTGTCAATGTTTCTAGGGAACGTTCAATTTCAGTTCGCAATGATTCGTGAATTAATTCTCTGTCTGGATTTGGAGATTCACCTGAACGCAATACATCGTAAAGGTTAGAGTCTTCACCTTCTACAAGAGGTGCATCCATTGATAAGTGACGTCCAGAGTTTTTCATAGACTCTTTTACATCATTTACGGTCATATCAAGTTCTTTTGCAATTTCTTCAGCAGAAGGTGGGCGCTCATTAGATTGCTCTAATAAGGCATACATTTTGTTGATTTTATTGATAGAACCAATTTTGTTTAAAGGCAAACGAACGATACGAGATTGTTCTGCCAAAGCTTGAAGAATCGATTGACGAATCCACCATACGGCGTAAGAGATGAATTTGAATCCACGAGTTTCATCAAAACGTTGTGCTGCTTTTATTAAACCAAGGTTTCCTTCATTGATCAAATCGGGTAGGGTAAGACCTTGATTTTGGTATTGTTTGGCTACCGAAACTACGAAACGCAAATTGGCTTTTGTCAATTTCTCCAAGGCTCTTTGATCCCCAGCTTTAATTTTTTGAGCTAATTCTACTTCTTCGTCAGCGGTAATAAGGTCAACTTTTCCAATTTCTTGTAAATATTTGTCTAATGAAGCGGTTTCACGATTGGTAACCTGCTTGGTGATTTTAAGTTGTCTCATGTTTTTGTCTCCTCAATTTTTTAAGTGTACAAGTTATTATACGTATGCTGTTTCAAAAAAGTTACAAAAGTTTAATCTTTTTTATTAAAAATAAAAAATACCTGTCTCAAAAAAATGAAACAGGTATTTCAAACTAATTTAATTGTTAATTGGAAAGCATTAGTTATACAAGAAATAGACTAAATGGCATTAGCTATTTTTTATTATGATTATTCTATTTCATCAAAATTGATGATTCTATCAAATATTTGTTTTAAAAATAAAACCATTAAGAAAATACCTGCGCCTAAGATCAAGTGATCTGATGTAAACAGTAATGGGTCGTCTAGGATGTCATATAAACTCGGTATGATGAGGCACAATGACGCTATAAGTCCAATCCAAGGATTGAGTTTGTTAAAAATGGATTTGAGTTGCATATTTTTTTGGTTGTTAAGTTCTAGTCTCATGGTGGTGTTTTTTGGATTTTAATTCTAAAGTAAATTTACAGTAGTAAATACTGTTTTAAAAAAGCAATGTCATGAAATGGGTTTTTGTTGTTATGAGTGCCAATAATTTTTGATTGTACGCAAAAAACCTTCTGCACACGAAGAGACATGTGAGATTCCCATAGCTATTGAAAGAATGAAATGGACTATCAAGAGTAGTAAAAGCTAATTTTTGAAATTGTGGCAACGGACATGCTAAGTGAGATTAGCTAACGTTCCGTTCGTTTCACTCGGGTGCTTCGTGCCTCGCAAAGACACACGCACGCAATGACATACAAGCGCAAAACTAATTCCTAAGACAAAATATTCATTTTTTTGATGAAGTCTTTGTAAGAGTCGCTTAGATTTATTTTATGGTTTCCTTTGAGGATGACAAGGTTGTCGGCTAGGATGATTTCTTCAATTTTGTCGGTGTTGACAATGTAGTTTCTGTGGGTGCGGGTGAATTTGTTTTTGTCTAGTAAGTCACTGATTTTGGTGAGCGAAATCAAGATAACAAATTTTTCTTTCTCGGTGATGATGTTGCAATAACGATCCTCGACTTCTATGTAGATTATGTCTTGGAGAGACACTTTTTTGAGTGCATTTTTCTTTTTGATGAACATGCAATCATTGCTGATTACGGTGTCTTGGTCTTCGCTCAGGAAAACATTGGTTTGCTCATAGAATTTTTCGACAGCCATTTCCAATGCGTAGAGAATTTCCAGTTCGTTGAAGGGTTTCATCAGGAAGCTGAAAGGCTTGGTGAGTTTGGCTCTCTCAAAAATTTGGCGGTCTTGTGAACTGGTCAAAAACACAAACGGCTTTGATGCATTTGGTACAATATTGATGGTCTCGGCAAAGGTGATTCCGTCTGGTTTTCCGTCAAGGAAGACATCGATTACTATGATGTCTACGGGGTTTTGGTAGAATAAGGTCAGGGCATCTGTATAATTTCTGGCAACCCCTACAATGTTGTATTTGTTGGCCAGTAAGACTTTGCTCAGCGCATCACTTTGCTCTGGGGTGTCTTCTATAATAAGTACATTGATGTTATCCATTTTGTTCTGTTTTTGGGAACGAAAGTATCATTTTGGTTCCTTTGTTGAGTTCGCTTTCTATGGCTAGTGTTCCTCCGTTTTTCTTGATCATTTGTTTGCACAATTGCATTCCAAGGCCAGTTCCTATTATTTCCGAATTGCTTTTCTTGGCCAATAGTTCATTGTCTTCGAGCAACTCGTTTATGGTGTTTTGATTCATACCCAAACCGCTGTCCTGAATCACTAGTTGGCAAAAATCGGTATGGGTTTCGACTGTGTAAAAACTAATTTTGCTGTTCTCTGGGGAGAATTTGATAGCATTGTCGAGCAGGTTGCGCAAAACAATTTTTAGCGAATCGAGATCCACGAAGATAAAACTATTTTTGGAAACGGCGTTCTCAAAAGCAATGCTTTTGTCGAGCAGTAAAGGTTTGTAGTTGTATTCTATTTGTTGCACGATGGAATACAAATGCACCGAATCTTTGCTGAAATACAACTGTTTGGTTTGCAACAAAGCCCAATGGAGCAAGTTGTCGAGCAAACTGTAGGCGCCGTTTGCAATGGCGCTGTTTTGATGCAGGAGCTGGTCGAGCTCACTGTAGTTTTTGGTTTCTAGCGAAGTGGTCAATTTGGCATTGCTGGTTTTGAGCGCGTTGACTGAGGAGCGCAAATCGTGGCTCACTATGGAGAACAATTGATCCTTGGTAGTATTGAGCTCGTCTAGTTTTTCTTTTTGAGTGAGGATGATTCTAGCATTTTTTACTTTTTGTGCATAGATATAAACGCCTCCTACTAATAGCAATAATAAACCCAATGTAGAAAAAAACATCGTATTTCGTTGGGTGTCTTTTAGTTTGTTTTCGACCTTAAGTACCGATATTTGTTTTTGTTTTTGCGCTACCGCATATTTTTTCTCATAGTCTGCGAGTGCCCAGACTTTGTTTTGATTGTATAGGGAATCATTCCATTGCTCTGATTCTTTTCTGTATACTAATGCTTGTTTGAAGTTGCCTCTGTTTTCTTCTACTGCTGCCATGTTAAAAGAAGAAAGGTATTTTTTGTCAAAATCTTTTATTTGTTTGGATAACAAATAGGCTTGCTCAAAATAATGTATAGCTTGTTTGTCTTTGTATTGTGCATAGTATAGATTTGCTAAACTATTATATGCATTATATAATTCAGTTTTATTTATATTTTCCTCTTTCGATTGTAAATTTTTAATTAAATATTTTTCTGCTTCCTTATATTTTTTCAAACAACTATAAGTATTTCCTAGTCCTTCATATATTTTGTTTATGCTATAAGTCTGTTTTTGAATTAAAGGCTTTTTTATAACTTCTTCATAATAATAAATTGCATTTTTAAATTCTCTTAATTCAAGTAGAACTCCACCTAAGTAAATTTGAGTTAATGGGTAAAATGTGAATTGATTAGAAACTTGTAAGTATTCTTTTTTGGCTTCTTTAAAAAGTTTTTTACTATAAAAACCTGTTCCTCTAAAAAAATGACAATAATCATTCAATTCTTTATGTTTATTTAAACTCAATTGTTTCATGGAATATACAATTGAGGAATCCCAATCTTTTTTAAAAAAAAAAGATTGGGATTTAATAAAATTTATTTCAGATTTATATTCAACTACTTTTTTTTGTAATTTTTTTTTTATAATATCATTTTCTGATTTATCTTGAGAATGAAGAATCAAAGGAAATGAGAATAGTATTGAAATTAAATACAATTTGAATTTTATCATTATATTATTTTATAAGTAATAATTTAAAGGTTTTAAGGAGTAACATCTACTTTTGTTCCTCTAGAGACTTCAGGATCTAAGTTTACCATAAAAGATTCAACAGTAGTTATGTCTCCCACTGTAGCAGAGGTATAATCTAGTTCTACGTACCATACATCACAAGTTTCTGGGGTCTCCATAGAAAAATCATAATCGTAATTGATAGTCAAAACGCCATCTTTTTCAACAGGTGGTTCTACAACAGGAGCGTCTGGAATTTCGGAGTTCATGTATACTGTAGCTCTAACTTTTAGGGTTAAAACACCACCTTTTGGGGTGTAGAATTTTGCAGAAACCAATGGGGCTACTGGGTAATTAACCTCGCCTGGTTCTAGGAAAGTAAACGGTAAAGTGTTAATCTTGGTGGTTTGGACGGTTGGGTAAGGGGTAAAGGATAGTTCTTTTGTAGAATCGCACATAGTTGTTTTTTTAATTGGTTAATAGATACTAATTTTCACGTTAAAGATATTTTTTTTCTTTGAATAATTTGTAATGTTTTTGTTATTATTTTGAGTTATTCGTTTAAAAAGTTGTAATAGTATTTGTTGTTGGGTTTGTTTAACCGCAAGGAACGCAAAGTTTTACGCAAGGGACACAAAGGTTTGTTTTGTAAGTTGGTTTTGACCGCGGATTTTACAGAAGGAACGGATTAATGCGGATTTTTTAAATAGTTGATTTGTTGGGTTTTACCGCAAGGAGCGCAAAGGTTTTTTTGTGTTTGTTTTCTCGCAAAGACGCAAAGGCGCAAAGTTTTGTTTTGTGTGTTTTGGCCACGGATTAGGCGGATGGAACAGATTAAAGCGGATTTTTTAATAGTGGTTTTGTGGAGTTTAACCGCAAAGTGCGCAAAGGGTTACGCAAGGGGCGCAAAGGTTTTTTTGTGTTTTTTTTCTCGCAAAGACGCAAAGGTGCAAAGTTTTGTTTTGTGTGTTTTTGAGCCACGGATTTGACGGATGGAACAGATTTTCACGGATTTTTTAATAGTGGTTTTGTGGAGTTTAGCTGCAAAGTGCGCAAAGCGTTACGCAAGGGGCGCAAAGTTTTTTTTGTGTTTGTTTTTCTCGCAAAGACGCAAAGGCGCAAAGTTTTGTTTTGTGTGTTGGTTTTGGCCACGGATTTGACGGATGGAACAGATTTTCACGGATTTTTTAATAGTGGTTTTGTGGAGTTTAGCTGCAAAGTGCGCAAAGCGTTACGCAAGGGGCGCAAAGTTTTTTTTGTGTTTGTTTTTCTCGCAAAGGCGCAAAATTTTGTTTTGTGTGTTTTTGAGCCACGGATTTGGCGGATGGAACTGATTTTCACGGATTTTTTAATAGTGGTTTTGTGGAGTTTAGCTGCAAAGTGCGCAAAGGGTTACGCAAGGGGCGCAAAGTTTTTTTTGTGTTTGTTTTTCTCGCAAAGGCGCAAAGGCGCAAAGTTTTGTTTTGTGTGTTTTTGAGCCACGGATTTGACGGATGGAACAGATTTTCACGGATTTTTTAATAGTGGTTTTGTGGAGTTTAGCTGCAAAGTGCGCAAAGGGTTACGCAAGGGGCGCAAAGGTTTTTTTGTGTTTGTTTTTCTCGCAAAGACGCAAAGGCGCAAAGTTTTGTTTTGTGTGTTAGTTTTGGCCACGGATTTGGCGTATGAAACGGATTAAAGCGGATTTTTTAATAGTGGTTTTGTGGAGTTTAGCTGCAAAGTGCGCAAAGGGTTACGCAAGGGGCGCAAAGTTTTTTTTGTGTTTGTTTTTCTCGCAAAGACGCAAAGGCGCAAAGTTTTGTTTTGTGTGTTGGTTTTGGCCACGGATTTGGCGGATGGAACGGATTAAAGCGGATTTTTTATAGTGGTTTTGTGGAGTTTAACCGCAAAGTGCGCAAAGGGTTACGCAAAGAGCGCAAAGCTTTTTTTTGTTTGTTTTCTCGCAAAGGCGCAAAGGCGCAAAATTTTGTTTTGTGTGTTTTTGAGCCACGTATTTGACGGATGGAACAGATTTTCACGGATTTCTTTAATTGCTGACTTGGGAGTTAACCGCTAAGACGCAAAGGCGCAAAGGTTTTTTTGTCTTTTGGATCTGCCATAATTGGCGTGGGTAAAAAAAAGAAAATTTTGCCATTAAGAGATCAATGTCTTTTCCTTAAGTAAACAAATGCTTTCTAATTCATGCAGTTTGTCATTCCGACGAAAGAGGGATCGATTTCGTTAGTCACGAGTGTGATTCCTGCTCCGTCGGAATGTCATATCTTCCTTAAGGAAACAATATTGATTAAGAGATTAAGAAAATTAAGTTTTCTAGGGCTGAATGAACCTTAATGACTTAATGGTTCAATGTAAAAATTAATTTTAATCCTATAAGACCGCATGAGGGATAGGAGCAAGTTACCTTGTAAAGGCGGATAGCCCGACCGCAATAGCCAATGGAGCCGAATAAGCGGTTTGTATATTGGGCTCCATTTTCTATTGGGGTCATGCCCTAATTAGGATTAAAAACCGAAGAACCCCGTTTCACATGCATGAAACGGGGTTCTTTCTATAAATAAACCTTTAGTAAACTAAGATTGGATTACTCTTTTTTCTCCTCACGTGGAGGTCTTGGCATCAAGGCTTTTCTAGATACTTTTTCTTTACGAGTTTTTGGATCTAAACCTAAATACTTAATCATGAATACATCACCCATGTTTACAACATCGGTAACGTTTTCTGTTCTTTCCCAAGCTAGTTCTGAAACGTGAAGCAATACTTCATTTCCAGGAGCAGCAGTATATTCTACAACTGCACCAAAATCAAGCATTTTGATTACCTTCACTTCATAAGCTTCGCCCATTTGAGGTTTGAAAGTAATCGATTGGATTTTGGCCAGTACTGCTTCAATTCCAGCAGGATCTGTTCCAAGAATTTCGATAACTCCTTGTTCGTCTACTTCATTGATTACGATAGTGGTACCTGTAGCTTTTTGTAATTCTTGAATTACTTTTCCACCAGGTCCAATCAACGCGCCAATAAAGTTACCAGGAATGGTTCTTGTGATGATTTTTGGAGCATACGCTTTAACCTCAGCTTTTGGAGCCGCAAGTGTAGAAGTAAGTATGTTTAAAATATGCAAACGACCGTCTCTAGCTTGTGCTAAAGCCGCTTCCATAATTTCATATTTCAATCCGTCAATTTTGATATCCATTTGACAAGCTGTAATCCCTTCTGAAGTTCCAGTTACCTTGAAATCCATATCTCCTAAGTGATCTTCGTCACCCAAAATATCGGATAAAACGGCGAAACGTTCTCCGTCAGTAATCAATCCCATTGCAATTCCAGAAACAGGACGTATCATTTGGATACCTGCATCCATTAATGATAATGTTCCAGCACATACGGTAGCCATAGAAGAAGAACCGTTTGATTCTAATACTTCAGAAACCACACGAATGGTGTAAGGACAATCAGCAGGAATCATATTTTTCAAAGCTCTTTGAGCCAAGTTTCCGTGACCTACTTCTCTTCTTGAAGTTCCTCTTAACGGACGAGCTTCACCTGTAGAGAAAGGAGGGAAGTTGTAGTGCAAATAGAATTTTTCTTCACCTTGTTCTGATGGTGAATCAATTTGGTTAGCTTCTCTAGAAGTTCCTAATGTTGCTGTTGCCAATGCTTGAGTTTCTCCACGAGTAAACAAAGCCGACCCGTGAACAGATGGTAAATAATCAATTTCACACCAAATTGGTCTAATTTCAGTAGTTTTTCTTCCATCAAGACGCGTTCCTAAGTCTAAAGTTACGTTACGAACGGCTTCTTTGTTGGTTTTGTAGAAATATTTTGAAACTAGATCTCCATTTTCAGCTAATTCTTCTTCAGAGAATAATGCTTTTACTTCTTCTTTTACGGCATCAAATGCTGCAGAGCGTTCTTGTTTTGAAGAACCTTTGCTTGCAATAGCGTAAATTTTATCATAAGCTGCTTCTTTTACTTTGGCGTAAATAGCATCATCTGTTTTTTCAGTTTCGTAGGTGCGAACTTCTTTTTTTCCAAATGCATTTGCCAATCTTTCTTGAGCTGCAATTTGTACTTTAATATGTTCGTGTGCAAATTTGATGGCTTCTAGCATTTCTGCTTCTGAAATTTCTTTCATTTCTCCTTCTACCATTGCGATAGAATCGTTTGAAGCTCCAATCATCATATCTATATCTGATAATTCCAATTGTGCACGAGAAGGGTTGATGATGAATTTTCCGTCAATTCTACCTACTCTAGCTTCAGAAATCAAAGTTTCAAAAGGAATGTCAGACAAAGCAAGTGCTGCCGAAGCGGCTAATCCTGCTAGTGCATCTGGCATAACTTCTTCATCATGAGACATTAACTGTATCATAACTTGAACTTCTGCGTGGTAATCATTTGGGAAAAGTGGGCGTAAAACACGGTCAACTAATCTCATGGTTAGCACTTCGCTGTCACTTGGACGCGCTTCTCTTTTGAAGAAACCTCCAGGAAAACGACCTGCTGCTGCAAATTTTTCGCGGTAATCTACCGTTAAAGGTAAAAAATCGATTCCAGGACTTGCTTTTCTTGATGATACAACTGTTCCTAAAATAACAGTTTTACCAATTCTTACTACAACAGATCCGTCAGCTTGTTTGGCTAAACGACCTGTCTCGATTGTGATGTTTCTGCCATCACCTAAATCGATACTTTCTACAAATAATTGTGGAATCATAATTTTTTTTTCTTTAAGTTTAACATAGGTTTTAGTTGTGTTGTTGTTGCGTAGTTAATGCCTAAAACCCAATGAAAAACAAACTTTTAGCCCCCTAGCCCCCAAAGGGGGAATTATTTGCTAGCTCCCCCTTTGGGGGTTGGGGGGCTAATAAAAAAAAGAGGCACTTTCGCACCTCTTTATATATTGATTATTTTCTAATACCCAATACTTTGATAATCTCACGATATCTGTTGATCTCAGTCTTTTTCAAGTAATCTAATAAAGATCTTCTTTTACCTACTAACAATACTAATGAACGCTCTGTGTTGTAATCATGACGATTTTTTTTCAAGTGCTCAGTTAGGTGAGTGATTCTGAAAGTGAATAAAGCGATTTGCGCTTCTGCTTTTCCAGTGTTTGTTTTTTCTCCGTGTTTAGCGAAAATTTCTTCTTTAATCTCTTTAGTTAAATACATGCTAATATTATTTAAATGATTTTTATGTATGTCATACAGCTATTGTAAGACGGGTGCAAAAGTACTATTTATTTTTTGAAAAATCTAAAATATTATTAAAATCTAAAAAAAAGAGTCAATGATGCATTGAAAATTCTTTTTGATGAAGTTATTTTACGATTTTCATTTAAAGCGAAAAAAGATTGGATTTTTGTATTCTTTTAATACAATTTTGCAATTTCCCCATTCACAAACTCCAAAAAACGTTCGTCTTCGGCTGTAAATGGATCAATTACGTGACTGTCAATATCAATTTGTCCGATGTTCTCTCCATTTACAAATAAAGGGACTACTATTTCTGATTTAACAGTAAAACTACAGGCAATATAATTGTCTTGCGCACTTACATCAGGAACCACAAAATTATTGTTGGAAACGGCTACTTGTCCACAAATTCCTTTTCCAAATGGAATAACAGTATGGTCCGTTTCGGCACCTACGTAAGGGCCAAGGTGTAAAGTTTTGGCTTCATGATTAGCAAAATAAAAACCTACCCAGTTGTAATAGGAAATGGAATCACTCAAAAGTTGACAAATGGCTAAGAGTTTTTCGTCTCTAATTAAAGTAGTATCTAAGATAATCTCACTTACTATAGGTTGTAATTCTTTAAAAGTCATGGTTTGTTATTTTTTATGCAAAAGTATTTAAAGCCAAATTTAAAATTGCATAAATTTGTTAAAAATTTATTTTGAAATCACTATACCAAATAAACAGGAAAGGACGCAGAGTGGTGATTCCTCCCGATAGTTCCGGGATTCTATCTAAAAATTAAATTACGAATGAAAAAATACCTAGTCCTTTATAAACCATTTTTGCTTTTTCTTTCCGCTTTTTTTGGAACTTATATACTCCTCACTTTATGCTATCAATTTTTTTTAAATGGTTTTGATAATAATAAAGCGGACTCAATAACTCAATTTGTTGCTAAAAATACTGAAATTCTTCTTTCTTGGTTTTACCAGTCGATACGTTTTGAAGAAGCGGTAAATGAGCCCTATTTTTCAGTTGTTTTTCAAAATCAAAGGGTTGCTCGAATAGTGGAAGGCTGCAATGGAATAAGTGTAATCATTCTTTTTGTTTCTTTTGTTGTAGCATTTTCAGGAAGTTTAAAAAATACTTTATTGTTTGTTTTTGCTGGAAGTATATTGATCTATATTTTAAATGTACTTCGTATTGCGGCTCTAATAGTTTTGTTGTATTTTTTTCCAAAGCAAAATCATCTATTGCATGGTGTTTTTTTTCCATTGATTATTTACGGATCCATTTTTGTTTTATGGATAATATGGGTCAATAAATTCTCGAAATATGCTAAATAAGATACTACAGAACAAGCGGAAAATTTTGTTATTAATTCTATTGTTGTTCTTATTGATAAGTATTCGAACTTTCGAGAATCAATTGTTTTACGATCCTTTTTTACACTATTTCGAAGGAGATTATGTAAATAAGTCTTTGCCAGATTATAATGCTTTTTGGTTGTTTTTAGGTATGTCTTTTCGTTTTTTTTTGAATGCAATAGTTTCATTGGTAATTGTTTATTGTCTTTTTAAGGACAGGGAAATGATTCAGTTTGCTTCAATTTTATATTTATTTTTCTTTGTGATATTAATTGTTGGATTCTTTTCTGTTCTTCATTTTTACGGAAACCAAAATAATCTTTTGCTATTTTATGTGCGCCGATTTTTAATCCAGCCCTTGTTTCTAATTCTTTTTATACCAGCATTTTATTATCAAAAATTAAACAAATAAGCCTCTTTTTTTTGTATCTTTAATCAGAATTTAAGGCTGATTTAGCAAGTACAACTAAGATGAAAATTATTAAACATTCAGGTGCGATTGTTGATTTTAATAGAGCAAAGTTGAAACAATCTCTTTTGAAATCAGGAGCAACGTCTGCTGTTGTTGATGATGTCTTGCATCTTATTGAAAAAGAAATATACGAGGGGATTTCGACTAAGCAAATTTACAAGATGGCTTTTGGACTTTTAAAAAAGGCTTCCAATTCACATGCTGCTCGATATAATCTAAGAGAAGCGATTCGATTGTTAGGGCCAGCAGGTTTCTTTTTTGAAAAGTTTATTGCTCGACTTTTTTCTTTAGAACATTATGAAACTAAAGTAAATATGATACTCCAGGGTAAATGTGTTTCGCATGAAATAGATGTCCTTGTCAAAAAAGACAATGTTATTGCTATGATAGAATGCAAGTTTCATGTCGGGCGAGATGCCGCTACTGATGTAAAAGTACCAATGTATATTTTGTCCCGTTTTAATGATCTAAAAATTAGAAATCATGAGGTTTTTTCTAGAAATGACAACATCTCAAAATGTTGGATTGTGACTAATAATCGGTTTACATCGGATGCAATTGATTTTGCAAAATGTTCTGAACTCAATTTATTAAGTTGGGATTATCCTTTTAAAAATAATTTAAAAACACAAATTGATAATCGGCAATTGTATCCCATTACCTGTTTGACAACATTGACACTTTCTGAAAAAGAGAAACTATTGATTTTGGATATTATTTTGGTTCGTGAAATTGTTAATAATAGAGCAGATTTAGAGAAAATAGGTTTAAGCGCAACTAGGATTAAAAACGTAATGAAAGAAGCGTCTGAGCTGTGTAGATTGATATAGTTTTTTGAAGAGACTAGGTTTTTAAAACACAAAGTTTTTACTTTTTTTGATTAATCAAAATTTATAAAAAAATGAAAATCACATGTATTGGTGGAGTTGGAACTGTTACCGGATCCAAAACTTTGATAGAAAGCAACGGTATTCGAATTTTGGTTGATTGTGGTCAATTTCAAGGTTTGAAACCACTGAGAGAATTAAATTGGGAGCCTTTACCTATTTTACCTTCTACTATAGATTTTGTTTTGTTAACTCACGGCCATTTGGATCATTGTGGTTGGTTGCCAAGGCTCGTCAATCAAGGTTTCGATGGTAAAATTTATTGTACAAGTCCTACCAAGGATGTTGCCAAATTGATTCTTTTGGATAGTGCCAAAATTCAAGAGGAAGATGCCAAATTGGCCAATGAAGGAAAATATTCAAAACATGAAATCGCGGAGCCTCTTTATACTGTTGCGCAAGCAGAAAAGGTTTTTCCGCATTTTAGGGTTATAAATCCGAACGAAAGTGTTTCATTGGACGCAGAAATCGAAGCCGTTTTTACCAATGCTGGACATATTCTTGGAGCCTGTACGGTAGAGCTTCGGCTTGAAAATAAAATTGTTGTTTTCTCAGGGGATATTGGCCGTGATAATGATGTGTTAATGTATCCACCCACAAAACCCCAAAAAGCAGATTATGTTTTCCTCGAAAGTACTTATGGAAATAGATTGCATCCTGATACAGATCCTAAATTAGAACTTGAAATGTATATTAATAATGCAGTTCATAATGGTGGAACAGTTATTATTCCAAGTTTTGCAGTGGAACGTGTGCAAAGTGTAATGTACTTGATTTGGAAGCTGAAAGAAGAAAATAGAATTCCAAATATTCCCTATATAATTGATACTCCAATGGGAATAAGTATGTTAGAACTTTTTGTTAATAATAGAAAATGGCATCGTTTACGTTCTGATGAATTTACTGCTATGTGCAAATCATTTACGTTGATTTCAGATTATCAAGAAACAATTAATACCATTTATAACAAGCAACCCAAAGTTGTAATTGCGGCTAGTGGAATGGTTACTGGAGGTAGAGTTTTGAGTTATTTGGAGCGGTATATTGGATTGCCAGAAACAACAGTAATTATTATTGGTTATCAAGGAGAGGGTACTCGCGGCAGAAAACTATTAGAAGGTGCAAAAGAGATAAAAATTCACGGAAAATATTATGAAGTAAAAGCTAAAGTGCTAGAAATTGAAGGATTATCAGCACATGGTGATCAAAAGGACTTGGTGAATTGGCTTTCAAATATGGAGGAGAAACCTAAAAAAGTTTTTTTGGTTCACGGAGAAAACGAGCCAGCAGATGAACTTAGAATAAAAATTCAAGAAAAATACGGAATTGAATGTGTTATTCCAATGATGGGTCAAGTATTTGAATTGTAGTTTTAATCTTTTTTAAAGTTTAACAAGAATTTGATTTATTCCACAAATAATAGTTTTAATTTTGTAGTATGGTATTCAAAAAACAAATAAGCCTATTTCTTGCTTTTCTACTATTGGTTTCCAATGTAGGACTTGCTTTTAATGTGCATTATTGTGGGGGTAAATTAGCCTCCGTTTCTTTGAATTCTCCTTTGTCTTCATTGAAAAGTGAAAAAGGTTGTTGTGAAAAGATAGTTTCTAAAAAAGACAGTTGCTGCAAGGACAAAAAAGTTGTTATCCAGAAAAAAACAGAAAGTAATGTTTTTAAATCATTTTCTTTTCAAATGGATTATGCGTTCCTCATTCCAGAAACGCATTCAATTGTTTTTACTGCAGTAAATAATTTCAAAAATAACACGACTCTTACCTATTATTGCGATGCCAATGCACCGCCACTTTTCAAGCTGTACAGCCAATATCTCCTTTACGATAAATTGTAATGTTTAATTAGAATAGAACCTGTTTTTTTAGGGTTCTAAATTTTTAACCATTATAATTTAAATTATGAAAACAAATATAACAGTGGTTTTATTACTCTTGTTTATTGGTTTTAGTTCCTATTCGCAAGATACTTTGAGGGAAATTAAAGTCCAATCCAAACGCAAGGGCATTCAAAAATCATACACAGTTACTGGTAATACTAGCTTAATTACCAAAAAAGAACTTCTCAAAGCGGCATGTTGTAACCTTGCCGAAAGTTTTGAAACAAATCCATCCATTGATGTCAATTTTTCGGATGCTTTAACGGGAACCAAACAAATTAAAATGTTGGGTTTGACTAGTCCGTACTTGATGATGACCCAAGAAAATGTACCTTCTGTTCGAGGGGCTTCGCAAGCTTTTGGTCTCTCTTTTACTCCTGGACCTTGGATAGAAAGTATTCAAATTACCAAAGGCGCTGGGAGTGTAGTCAATGGGTTCGAAAGTATTTCAGGACAAATCAATACTGAATTGGTAAAGCCATTATCTGATGTGCCATTTTTATTAAATGCGTACGGTTCGACCGATTCCCGTTTTGAATTGAATACCAATTTTAATCAGAAACTATCAGATAAATGGGCCACCAGTTTATTGCTTCACGGAAATATGAGAAATTCCAAAATGGATAACAATGATGATGGTTTTCTAGACAATCCTTTGCAAAAACAAATCAATTTACTCAATCGCTATCAGTATTACAATGCCGAGACTGGTTGGGTTAGTTTTATTAATTTTCAATATATGAATGATTCAAAATTAATGGGGCAATTGAGTTTTGATCCAGATACTGATAAAGGAACAACGAATTCTTGGGGATCGGAAATTGATACCCAAAAAATAGATGTTTCTACAAAAATTGGATATGTATTTAAGGATATGCCGTATCAAAGCATTGGATTTCAAAATGCATTTTCCAGTTATGACCAAGATTCGTATTTTGGATTGAATGGGTACAACATCAAACAAAATAGTTTTTATTCAAATTTGATTTTTAATTCAATTATCAATAACGAAAAAAACAAGTTTGCAACAGGATTGAATTTTACTTACGATAAATATTCGGAGTTTGTCAATACAACTGATTATAGTAGGATAGACAATACAGTTGGTGCTTTCTTTGAGTATACTTTCGATAATCAAGATAATTTTAGTTTGATTTTGGGAGGTAGAGTAGATTCTGGAAATCGTTTGGGGGTTTTTGTTACTCCAAGATTGCATTTGAAGTACAATCCTTGGGAGAAAGGAGTGTTGCGAGTTTCAGCAGGAAGAGGAAAGCGTCCTGCCAATATTTTTGCCGAAAACCAAAATTTGTTTGCCAGTTCCAGAACGTTCAATATTGTAAATACGGGAGGAAAACTTTATGGATTGGATCCTGAAATTGCTTGGAATTATGGTTTGAGTTTTATGCAAGGTTTTAAATTGTTCAATAGAAATGGAGATGTAACTATTGATTTTTACAGAACCAATTTCCAGAATCAAGTGGTGGTAGATGTAATGCAAAGTCCACAGCAAGTGATTTTTCATAATTTAGATGGAGTTTCATTTGCTAATAGCTTTCAATTGGAATTCAATTACGAATTGGCAAAACATTTGGAATTGCGTTCTGCCTATAAATACTATGATATCAAAACCGATTATTTATCAGGGAAATACCAAAGACCATTGCAGGCGGCACATCGTTTCTTTGGAAATTTAGGATATGAAACTCATGTTAAGGATAAAGGACAACAATGGAAGTTTGATTTTACTTACAATTGGATTGGGGAACAACAATTACCTAATACAGCTTCTAATCCTATAGGGTACCAACTTTCTGAAAATTCTCCTTCTTATTCTTTGATGAATGCTCAAGTCACAAAAGTTTTTTCAAAGACTTTTGAGGTGTATGTAGGAGGAGAGAATATTGGTAATTATACACAAAATCAAGTTATCTTGGATGCACAAAACCCTTTTGGACCCTATTTTGATGCTACAATTTTGTATGCGCCAGTATTTGGTCAGATGTATTATGCAGGCTTGCGTTTTAGAATAAAATAGATATAACGTTAATTCTTAAAATAACAAAAAATAACAACAATTTTAAAATATAAAAAAAATGAAAACAATAAAAAAAGAATTCAGAAACAGTTTCAAAAGTAGCACAATTAAGAATATAGTTGCAGTTATGCTGCTAGTTTTTATAGGGCTTTCAGCTCAAGGCCAAACGCAAAAAAATAAAAATGCTAAATATACCACTGAAGTAAATGGGAATTGTGAACAATGTCAGAAACGAATTCAAAAAGCAGCATTTTCAGTGCCAGGAGTAAAATCAGCGTCCTGGAATATTGAAACGCACCAATTGAGTGTTATTATAAATGAAGAAAAATGTTCTTTATTAGATGTAAAAAAAGCGATCGCCAAAGTTGGACATGATACAGATGAAGTAAAATCAACAAAAGAAGCGTATGATAGCCTTCATTCTTGTTGTCAATATGATAGACTATAGTTTATGTTGAAAGTATTCAAAAGCATCAAATCTATTACCTGATTCTGATGCTTTTTTTCTTTAGAAAATCGTTAATTAAACTTTAAAGTGACTTAATAAATTGTGGTTCATCTAAATTATCCTTACTTTCACAACCTAAAAATTTTTTTATGAGTAACTTTGATTGGACCCAATTAGTAAATCCTGAATTTTATATAACTTTTACAATTGGTGGCATTCAACTAGGTTTGTACATTGTTTTATTCATTGTTTTTGCAGAAACAGGTCTCTTTGCTGGTTTCTTTCTTCCTGGTGATAGTTTGCTTTTTTTGGCTGGAATTTATAGCCGTGATTTAGTTCAGAATATCCTTTTTATAGAAAGTGATTTTATAAATCTTGTTCTTCTTTCGACATTGGTCGCTTTTTCAGGTGTTTTTGGTAATATGGTAGGTTATTGGTTTGGAGCCAAAAGCGGGTATTACTTATACAATAGAGAAGATACCCTTTTGTTTAAGAAAAAATATTTGCTTCAATCCAAAGAATTTTTTGAAAAGCATGGCGGTAAAGCGATTATTTACGCTAGGTTTTTGCCTATTGTTAGAACGTTTGCTCCTATAGTTGCAGGTATAGGGACAATGGATAAAAAGAAATTTATGTATTATAATATTTTGAGTTCTTTTTTATGGTCCTTTGTTTTAATATTTTCTGGACATTATTTGTACGGCATGTTTTTAGAAATGGGTATTGACTTAAAAGAGCATATTGAGAAAATTGTAATAGGAATTATTCTGGTGTCAACATTGCCTGTTTTTCTAAAATTAATTAAGAAAAAAGTGGTTCATCATTAAAAAATTAAGAAATATTAAAAAACCGTCTTGCTCAATTGAGCAAGACGGTTTTTTTTATGGATAGATTTTGAGAGATATAGTCAAACAAGCCAAATCTTTCTGCTTCAAAAGAATAATTGAAATTAGGTTAAAACAATTTCTGGGAACAAAACAAAAAAATCCGTCAAGAACGAATTCAAGACGGATTTATTTGATTGAGAGATCTTAATAAATTGTAATAAAATCTTAATACTCTGATATTACATCATTCCAGGCATACCTCCACCCATGTGAGCTCCACCTGCATTTTCTTCTTTGATGTCAATTAATGCACACTCAGTTGTCAATATCATTCCCGCAACTGAAGCTGCATTTTCTAATGCAATACGAGTTACTTTTTTAGGATCGATAATTCCAGCTTTTAGCATATCAACATATTCGTCAGTTTTGGCATTGTATCCAAAATCTCCCGTTCCTTCAGAAACTTTTGCAACTACTACAGAACCTTCAAGACCAGCATTTTCTACAATTGTTCTCAAAGGAGATTCTACTGCACGAGAAATGATTTGGATTCCTGTTTTTTCATCTGCATTATCTGCAACAATTGCGCTAAGTGCATTTTTAGCTCTCAATAAAGCTACTCCACCTCCTGCAACAATTCCTTCTTCAACTGCTGCGCGAGTTGCATGAAGCGCATCGTCAACACGGTCTTTTTTCTCTTTCATTTCTACTTCAGAAGCAGCACCAACATAAAGAACAGCAACACCTCCAGCTAATTTAGCCAAGCGCTCTTGCAATTTTTCTTTGTCATAATCAGAAGTCGTAGTTTCCATTTGACCTTTAATTTGGTTCACACGATTTTTGATCATATCTGCTTCACCAGCACCACTTACAATGGTAGTGTTGTCTTTGTCGATAGTTACTCTTTTTGCAGTACCCAACATTTCAAGAGTAGTATTTTCTAAAGTGTATCCTCTTTCTTCAGAGATTACAGTTCCACCAGTTAAGATAGCGATATCTTCTAGCATTGCTTTTCTTCTGTCTCCAAAACCTGGTGCTTTTACAGCTGCGATTTTCAAGGCTCCACGTAATTTATTTACTACAAGAGTTGATAAAGCTTCCCCATCAACATCTTCTGCAATAATTAATAATGGTTTTCCTGTTTGTGCTATTGGTTCAAGTATTGGCAATAATTCTTTTAGAGAAGAAACTTTTTTGTCATACAAAAGGATGTATGGACTTTCTAGTTCTGCTTCCATTTTTTCTGGATTGGTTACAAAGTATGGAGAAAGGTATCCTCTGTCAAATTGCATTCCTTCCACAACATCTACATAAGTATCCGTCCCTTTGGCTTCTTCCACAGTGATTACTCCTTCTTTACCCACTTTTGCAAAAGCATTAGCGATTAATTCTCCAATTACTTCATCATTATTGGCAGAAATAGAAGCAATTTGTTTGATTTTTTCAGAATCACTTCCTACAACTTTGGCTTGTTTAGCAAGGTCAGCAACAATAGCTTCAACAGCTTTGTCGATACCACGTTTCAAATCCATTGGGTTTGCACCTGCAGCAACGTTTTTTAATCCTTCTTTCACAATGGCTTGTGCCAATACAGTAGCAGTAGTTGTTCCATCTCCAGCCAAATCATTGGTTTTTGAAGCAACTTCTTTTACCATTTGAGCACCCATGTTTTCCAATGGATCTTTCAATTCTATTTCTTTGGCTACAGTAACACCATCTTTGGTTACGTTTGGTCCACCAAAAGATTTTCCAATAATTACGTTACGACCTTTTGGTCCAAGGGTCACTTTTACTGCATTCGCCAATGCATCAACTCCACGTTTCAATCCGTCACGTGCTTCAATATCAAATTTTATATCTTTTGCCATTTTTGTTTTTGTTTAAAGTTTGAAAGTTTAAATTTTCAAGTTTTTATTCCCTCTTTAAGGTTTAGAGGTTTAGATTATCGCAAGGATATCATCCTCACGCATTATCAAATAATCTTTTCCTTCTAATTTTAATTCTGTTCCAGCGTATTTTCCGTAAAGTACAGAATCTCCAATTTTTACTGTCATCGTATGGTCCTTAGTTCCATTTCCTACTGCTACAACAGTGCCTTTTTGTGGTTTTTCTTTAGCCGTATCTGGAATAAAAATCCCTGACGCAGTTTTCGTTTCAGCTGCAACTGGTTCAATAAGAACTCTATCTGAAAGTGGTTTAATGTTTAAAGTCATGATTTTATATTTTTGTTGTTTTTTAATGATTTATACATTTCAGAAATTATGCCATTGTTTGATAACTGCCATTATTTCTTATAAAAAATGCCAGCTTTGACAGGCTGGCACTTACAGTATTTATGTGAAATAATTTATTTGGCGGGAGTTGCAGGTGCATTTTGTGCAGGTGCATTTTTAACTGGAGCAGTTGTTGGTGCTGCAGATTCTGTTTTGTCAATAATTTTTGAATCAGAATCACTCAAAGTTCCAGTGAAACTTAATCCTGAAAGTAAAATTAATGCAATTAATATAGTAGCCAATGTCCAAGTACTTTTGTCTAAAAAATCAGTAGTTTTTTGTACACCACCTAACATTTGAGAGCCACTTATTGTAGAAGATAATCCACCTCCTTTAGGGTTTTGAACCATAATTACTACGATCAATAGAAAACATACTATTGTAATTAAAACTAAAAAAATTGAAAACATACTATTTATTGTTAATTGTTATTTTGTTGTACTATTTTAATATCTTTTATACGGTCTGCAAAGAAACTACTTTTTTCTGGATATTTCAAAATTAATATTTCATAAGCTTGTATTGCTTTCTGATATTTTTTTTGTTCCAAATATACTTTAGCCAAAGTTTCCGTCATTAAATAAGAGTTATCTTCTTTGTTAAGGTCCAAATTCGGGGTAAATACTACTCCGGGTTTAATGGGAGGGATTTTTGGACTGGTTTCAATGAATTTGTCGATTAGTTCTGCTTTTTTCTTTTTATCCTCGTCAATAATAGGTTCTTTTGCCATTCTTTTATTTTCTGTCGGATTTTCTCTTATTATTGGTTGTATCCTTGAAATTTGAAGCCATTGATGAAAGGAATGTGTTTCTGATTTTGAAAAATCTAATGGTTTTCCAATTTCTAATTTTTTTTCAGCTTCGGTTGTTTCAGCTTCATTCTTTGTTGGTGTCGCTTCTTTAATGGAATCAAGTATCGATTGTTCTATATTTTTATCAATTTCAGCTTTTTCAAAAGTAATACCATGATAGTTCTCGGTATTTAATGTGGCTTCTTTTATCGAAGTAAGAATGGATTGTTCTAAAGGTGTTGCTGCAATTGTAGGTATTTCTTCTTTTTCAATAATCTGACTGTCAATTACTGTTATGTTGAGAAGTTCTTGTATCTTTTTTTCGTACGTCTTTTTTTGAATGGCGGTGAACGATTCTGAAGTGATAAAATTAAAAAGTACACTTCGGTCTGTTGTATGTGCAGCTGCAATTTTTAGAGCAAAATTATATTTGTAGCTATTTTGATTGTAAAGCCCTTTCAATCTTAAAGCTCTAGCACTTTGAAAATAAGGAAATTCATCCAATACTTTTTCTAAAGCTACCGTTTGAATTTCATTGATCTCTTCGGGTTGATTTAATAAATAATTATAGCTACTAATGTTCATTTGTTTAGAATATATTCTGTGATTTAAGTTTCTTTTGTTTATAATTCAAATTTTATAAAGTTGATTTTTTCTAGCCTAACGCTGCGAATCTGAATCCGATTTTTTCTTTAAAAGATTACCATTTTGCAAGTGATTCATTAAAAATATCTTGTGTGATTCTTTCGAAAATTTCTTTGATTGCGGCATCTTTCGTTGCTCCAGTCAATTGCTGGGATGCTGGATAATCATAATAAAATTCAAAGTTTTTTTCGAAATCATCTGCTTCTTTCTTTTTATTTGTAAAGCGAACATTTATTCGAATTTTTAATCGGTTTTGTGAAGCTTGTTGATTAGCTGTTGCAGTCATTGGACTGATTCTGTAATCTGTAATTTCACCTTCATAGGTTAAGTCTGCTCCGTTTTTCACTAATTGCAAATTGGTTTGACCTTGAATTAACTCTTGTAAAGTTAGTGTAAAAGTTCTGTCTATACCCGGTTCTATAAGTTCTGCATTATTTTGAAAAAAATTCACCTGATAAGTTTTGGCGTCAATTTTGCCAGTACCCGTAAAGTTGTAAACCGAACAACTGCTTAGAAGAAATGAACTAATTATTAAAAAAAAATAGGATGCTTTTTTCATACGAATTGAATAATTGTATTTTTATTGGCTTAGGTTTTCACCATTTTTAATCTTTGTTTCTCTCATCGGTTTGTTTTTACTTTGTAACTCGATGATTTTTAGTGTTTTTTGAAATCACATCGATTTCTTAAATGGTGTAAATTCTAATTTGTTTTAAATTTCAAATGTATAAAAATTGGATTTGGAATTTAAATTTAAAATTTTTGTTATAAATCAAATTGTTTTATTTTTCGATACAAAGTGCGTTCGGAAATTCCTAACTCATCGGCAGCTGCTTTTCGTTTTCCTTTGTTTTTTTCTAATGATTTTTTAATCATTTCGATTTCTTTTTGTTCGAGTCGCAACACTTCTTCCTCTTCGATGGTTTCGGCTAAGAGATAATTGTTCGAATCTTGTTCTTCATATTCTTGTTCTATATTAGTATTAGATAGATATGATGTTCTTGGTTCTTCTTCAAAATCTATTTCGCTATCCTCTTCTTTGGCACCATATATTTTTTTGATAAGTGATTTGTTGGTTTCCTGTACATTGGAATTGCCATTTTGCATTAATTCTAAAGTTAGTTTTTTTAGATCATGCAGATCACTTTTCATATCAAAAAGGACTTTGTATAAAATCTCTCTTTCGGTATTAAAGTCGCTATCGTTTTTTTTGTCTTTTATTACCGAAGGTAAATTACTGCCTTCAGTGGGTAAATAGGTTTGTAACGTTGCAGCAGTAATATCCCTGTTGGTTTCCAAAACCGAAATTTGTTCAGCAACATTTCGCAATTGTCGAATGTTACCACTCCAACGGTATTTTTGTAATAAAGCAATAGCACCTTCATCTAGTTTTAATGGGGGCATTTTATATTTATTGGCAAAATCGGCAACAAATTTTCTGAATAACAAATGAATGTCTTCTTTTCGTTCTCGTAGTGGAGGTAAAGTAATATCCACTGTACTCAAACGGTAATACAAATCCTCACGGAATTTGCCTTTTTCAATTGCTTTGAACAAATTAACATTTGTTGCGGCAACGATTCGCACATTTGTTTTTTGAACTTGTGACGAACCTACTTTTATGAATTCTCCATTTTCTAAAACACGCAACAAACGTACTTGAGTTGTCAATGGTAATTCACCAACTTCATCAAGAAAAATAGTTCCTCCATTGGCTACTTCAAAATACCCTTCACGAGTGCTAGTTGCACCTGTAAAAGCTCCTTTTTCGTGTCCAAAAAGTTCACTGTCAATGGTTCCTTCTGGTATGGCACCACAGTTTACAGCAATGTATTTTCCGTGTTTTCTATGAGATAAAGAATGTATAATCTTTGGGATATTTTCTTTTCCAACACCGCTTTCACCAGCCACCAAAACCGAAATATCGGTAGGAGCAACCTGAATTGCTTTTTCTATCGCACGATTGAGCTTTGGGTCATTCCCAATAATCTCAAATCGTTGTTTTATTGATTGTACTGTATCCATTTGCTTTTAGTCTTTTTAGTTTAAGGTTTACTTTTTCAATTTCTTAGCTAACTTTAAATCTAAATTTTCAAACTTTTTTATATCTAATGAAATAAAAGTGTTCTATTGTTATGGCTTTGTCAACGTATCTTTTTGGATAGTTGTTTTTTCAACTTTATGTTTTGGAAAATAAGTTCTAATGACATAGAATGTTGTTCCAAAAGCTACAATAAAAGTAATTAAAGCGACAAGTATATTTTTTTTAGTCATATTAATTTTTTTTTAGTTTTTGAAGCCTTTTTTGTAGCTCATTAAATGTAATTTTCTTTAACCACAAATTACGCAAATTATCACAAATTTGTATTTCAAGTATTAATTAGCCTTTTGTGAACTAATGATTTATTTTGAAAATTTGCAATAATCCCTATCGGGGTGTCTGCTAGTTTCATATAGTTTAATGTTTGCGCTAGATGGTCATTGCTAATTTCTTTTATTGATTTTACTTCGAGAATAATGTCTGAATAAACTACAAAATCGGCATAAAATTTATGTGGTAAAATGACACCTTTGTATTCTACTGCATATTCTTTCTCTCTTTCATAAGGGATATTATGATTTCTGAATTCTATTTCTAATGCGTCTTTATAAACTATTTCGAGTAAACCCGGGCCTAATAGTCGATGCACTTCCATACACAGTCCAACGATTTCGTAGTTTTCATCCTTTTTATAATAAAAGTCATTAGAATCAGTCATTTTGTAAATTTATTCAAGAAATTAATTTGTGTGATTTGTGTGATTTGTGGTGAAAAAATCAATTCATATTTGAATATCCAACAGCTTCCCCTTTCAGAGTTCCGGAGGTACAAGATGTGATTTTCACATTTACAAAATCTCCTATTTTATAATTCTCTTTCGGAAAAACTACAGTTATACTTTGTGAATTTCTTCCCGAAAACTCTTCCTTAGATTTTTTCGAAACTTTTTCGACTAAAACTTCCACTGTTTTGCCAATGAATTCCTCAGAACGACTCCAAGCATGCTTTTGTTGTAAATCCACAATTTCCTGTAATCTTCTTGCTTTGACAGTTTCAGGAACATCATCTTCCATTTTTCTTCCCGCCAATGTTCCCGGACGTTCAGAATAACTGTACATATAACCAAAATTATATTTTACATATTCCATCAAACTCAAAGTGTCTTGATGATCTTCCTCTGTTTCGGTCGGAAAACCTGAAATCATATCTTGTGAGATGGCTCCGTCAGGAATAATAGAACGAATTTTGTCAATCAAATCCATATATTCCTCTCGGGTATGTAAACGATTCATCTCCTTCAAGATTCGATTGCTTCCTGATTGTACTGGTAAGTGAATATGCTTGCAAATGTTAGGATATTTGGCAATAACGTGCAAAATGCTTTCATGCATATCCTGTGGATTCGATGTCGAAAAACGAATACGCATTTTCGGGAAACCCACCGCTACCATTTCCAATAATTGATCAAAATCTACTGCTGTTGCTTTTTGCATTTCAGTTGCATTGACGAAATCCTTTTTCAATCCGCCACCGTACCACAAATAACTATCTACGTTCTGACCTAAAAGGGTGATTTCCTTAAAGCCTTTGTCCCACAAATCCTGAATTTCATTCATGATACTTTGGGGTTCACGGCTGCGCTCACGCCCACGAGTGAAAGGTACCACACAAAACGTACACATATTATCACAACCTCTAGTAATAGAAACGAGAGCTGTTATTCCGTTACTCATCAAACGAACAGGCGATATATCACCATACGTTTCTTCTTTCGATAAAATCACGTTGATGGCATCACGTCCTTCTTCAACCTCACTCAATAAATTCGGTAAATCTTTGTAGGCATCAGGACCTACAACAAGGTCTACAATTTTCTCTTCGTCAAGAAATTTCTCTTTCAAACGTTCCGCCATACAGCCTAGAACGCCCACTTTCATCTTTGGATTAATGCGTTTTACGGCATTGTATTTCTCCAGACGTTTGCGTATCGTTTGTTCGGCTTTGTCCCGAATCGAACAAGTATTGACCAAAACCAAATCAGCTTCTTCCAAGACCGAAGTGGTGTTATATCCGCAATCAGACAATATAGATGCCACAATTTCACTGTCCGAAAAATTCATCGCACAGCCATAGCTTTCTATAAAAAGTTTTTTGGTGTTCTCTGGTTTATGTTCTATAACAAGGCTATTTCCTTGTTTGTTTTCTTCAATTATCTTTTCCATTGGGTATTTTCAAAGTGCAAAGATAAGGCAAATACAGTGATTATGACAAGATGTCAGCCGAAGAATTAACAACTTTTTATGTCCTTTTATATTGGAATTGAAAGCTGTGTTTTATAGAGGAGCTATTTCCCGCTTTCCTCTACAAGTCCTCACAAAAAAAGTAAAGTTTCCAAAGTCCTAGAAAGAGCTTCCTTTGGTCGCTTTTCTAGAACAGGAAACTTTTACTTTTTTCGCTCCGGGCTTTTCACTGTAATCGGGGCTAGGCATTCGTTTTCAGAATTGCATTTTGTGGAATTTAATACCCTAGCAGTTTTTCAGGACCTGTTAGGTATTTAGTTAGTTTTTTCTCCAATATAAATTCCTATTTACTTTTATGGAATTCGAAACTCTTTCAAAAGAAAACCATTGGCCACTGTTTTAAATTCGGCCAATTGATTTTGAATCCAGTTTTCATCATGTCCTAATTCTTTCGCTAGTAAATGTGCCACTTTATCAGCACTAGCAATTGCAGCTCGAGCATCCAAAAATAGCAACCGGACGCGTCTCGCCAAAACATCCTCAACCGTAGTAGCCATTTCTTGGCGAATAGCCCAAACCACTTCAGCTAATGTGTAATTGTAATTTGGATGTAGTTTTTCTTTCAATTCAGGTTTCCTTTCTTGTAGTTCTATGATTGCTGTTTTATCTGTTCCATAAATATATAAGTGATTTTCAAAATCTTCAGCACAGTTTTTCTTATTTCCATGAATAGCCAAATGTTCCGTTTTACATTTTTTTTTCGGTAACTGATGCACTTTTATGGCTTTGTCAACAATGTCTTCTGCAATTTTTCGATACGTGGTCCATTTGCCGCCAGTGATGGTGATTAATCTGGATTCGGATACAATTATTTTGTGGCTACGAGAGACTTCTTTGGTGCTTTGTCCTTTTTTTTCAGGTGCTGCCAAAGGTCTTAACCCTGCAAAAACCGAAAGGACTTCGCTTCTTGTTGGTTTCTTAGTTAAGTATCTTTGAGCTGTTTTTAGTACAAAATCAATTTCTTCTTCGAGTGCTATTGGTTCAAGATCTGATTTTTTTACCAAAGTATCAGTAGTTCCCATAATAATTTTATCGTGCCACGGCACAGCAAAGAGTACTCTTCCGTCACTTGTTTTTGGAATCATTAAAGCATTCTCTCCTTGTAAAAAAGTTTTGTCAAATACCAAATGGATACCTTGACTTGGAACAATATATTTTTTATAAACCGTATCGTTCATCTTCATAATAGCATTGGTAAATACTCCCGTTGCATTAATCACAGCTTTGCCTTGTATCGTATATTCCTCTCCTGATTTTTGGTCAGAAGCTATGACTCCTATAATATGGTTTTTATTGTCTTTTAGTAATTGTGTAACTTTTAAATAATTGACTACGCAAGCTCCCTTTTCTATTGCAGTTTGTGCTAGGTTAATCGCGAATCGGGAATCGTCAAATTGACCGTCGTGGTAGAGGACACCACTTTGCAATCCTTTTGATTCTATGGATGGGATTAATTCCAGTGTCTTTTCTTTCGATAAATATTTTGAACTTCCAAGACTTAGTTTTCCAGCTAATAAATCATATAATTTTAATCCAATGGTATAAAAATAGCCACCCCACCAATTGTAATTAGGAATAATGAAGGATTCGTTTTTGACCAAGTGTCCCGCGTTTTTTTTCATTAAACCTCGTTCTTTTAAAGCTTCTATGACAAGGGATAAATTACCTTGTTCTAAATAACGAACACCTCCGTGAGCTAATTTAGTGCTTCGGCTTGAGGTTCCTTTGGCAAAATCTACCGCTTCTAAAAGTGTAGTATTAAAACCTCTACTTGCCGCATCCACCGCAACACCTAAGCCATTGGCGCCACCGCCAATTACGATGAAGTCCCAAATTTGGTTTTTTTTGAGTTTTTCTAGTTGTTCATTTCGATTCATTATATAATAGTAAAGGTTAGATTTGGTCTTTTGTAGTAAATTTAACTAATTATTTAAAGGTTTTACTAAAAAAATAAATATAAGTTCAAGTTGTCCTTACCTATATATTATAGTAGGAAAAGAAAGGTTTGTTTTCTTAATTGTAAAAGGACTTCTTGTAGTAATTGACTTTAATTGTTGTTTTTCAATCTTAGTTATTTACATTTAGCATTAATAATAAAAGGCTAAATAATTAGGAGTTTTGTTTGGTAGGAATGGTTTGTTTGCCGATTAAAATGGTTTTTAAAATCAAGGAAAGGCCGATATTTAAAAAAAAAAATTACTTTTGCGGTTCAAACATAAGCAAAATGGCAAAGAATTTAGTGATAGTTGAGTCCCCTGCAAAGGCAAAAACAATCGAGAAATTTCTAGGAAGTGATTATCAGGTAGAGTCAAGTTATGGGCATATAGCCGATTTGCCTTCCAAAGAAATTGGGGTTGATGTTGAAAACGGATTTAAACCCAAATATGAAGTTTCCGCAGATAAAAAAGCATTAGTATCTAAATTAAAGACTTTAGCCAAAAATGCCGATATGGTTTGGTTAGCAAGTGATGAGGATCGCGAAGGAGAAGCTATTTCGTGGCATCTTGCTGAAGAATTGAAACTTAAAAAAGAAAAAACAAAACGTATTGTTTTTCATGAGATTACCAAGTCGGCTATTCTTAAAGCTATTGATAAACCTCGTGAAATTGATTATAATTTAGTTAATGCACAGCAGGCTCGAAGAGTTTTGGATCGTTTGGTTGGTTATGAATTATCACCGGTGCTTTGGAGAAAAGTCAAAGGAGGTTTGTCTGCCGGACGTGTTCAATCGGTTTCAGTACGCTTGATTGTGGAAAGAGAACGCGAAATTCAAAATTTTACTGCAGTGGCAACGTATTCTGTAGTGGCTGAATTTACAAACGAAGTAGGAAAGTCTTTCAAAGCAAAACTTCCAAAAAATTTCAATACAAAAAAAGAAGCCGAAGATTTTTTAAAACAAAACATAGGTTCTACATATAAGGTAGCTGATTTAGAAACCAAGCCTACCAAAAAATCTCCTACATCACCTTTTACAACTTCGACTTTACAACAAGAAGCTGCTAGAAAATTGTATTTGCCTGTTGGAATAACCATGCAATTAGCACAACGTTTGTATGAAGCTGGACTTATTACATATATGAGAACAGATAGTGTAAACTTGTCCAAAGATGCTATGGATGCTGCACAAGCCGAAATTATTAAGTCTTATGGAAAAGAATTTTCTAATCCACGTACTTTTGTCAATAAAAGCAAAGGGGCACAAGAAGCTCACGAAGCCATTCGTCCAACTGATATGTCTCTTCATACAGTTGATATTGATAGAGATCAAGCTCGATTGTATGATTTGATTTGGAAACGAACTTTAGCTTCTCAGATGAGTGACGCTAAATTAGAACGTACCAATGTAAAAATTGAAGCAAATAATCATGAAGAAATATTTACTGCTTCTGGAGAGGTTTTGCTTTTTGAAGGATTCCTAAAAGTTTATCTTGAAGGACACGATGATGAAGAAGAGGAACAAGAGGGATTGTTGCCTGCATTGAAGGTTAATGAGACATTACAAAATAATTACATAACTGCAACCGAAAGATATTCTAGAGCAGCTGCAAGATATACTGAAGCTTCTTTAGTAAAAAAATTAGAAGAACTTGGAATAGGTCGTCCTTCAACTTATGCTCCTACGATTTCTACAATTATCAACAGAAATTATGTTGAAAAAGGTAATCTAGAAGGGCAAGAGAGAAATTATACGCAGCTGACTCTGCAATCGGGTAAAATGATAGAGAAGTTGCTCAAAGAAAACACAGGTTCTGATAAAGGGAAATTAGTTCCTACGGATATTGGTACAATTGTTACCGATTTTTTGGTAAAAAACTTTGGAAACATTTTGGACTATAATTTCACAGCTAAAGTTGAACATGATTTCGATGAAATTGCTGAGGGAAATATTGAATGGACAAAGATGATGCAGGAGTTCTACGATCAATTTCACCCAACAGTAAAAGATGTTGAAGCCAATGCGGATAGAGAAAGTGGAGAAAGAATATTGGGGATTGATCCTGAATCTGGTAAGCCGGTTTCAGTTCGTTTGGGTAAATTTGGACCAATGGCACAAATTGGCGATGCTGAAGATGAAGATAAAAAGTTTGCAAGCCTCAGAAATGAACAAAATATTGGTAATATAACTTTAGAAGAAGCATTAAATTTATTTCTGCTTCCAAAAAACTTGGGTACATATAAAGATGAAGAAGTAGAAGTGAGTAATGGTCGTTATGGGCCTTATGTACGACACGGATCTGTTTTTATATCTTTACCAAGAGGGGAGGATCCTTTGGATGTTTCTATGGTAAGAGCTCAAGAATTAATAGATGAAAAAGCGATTGCCGATGCACCAATTGCTGTTTATAAAGGCGAAGGAGTACAAAAGGGGACTGGTCGCTTTGGTCCGTTTATAAAATGGAACGGAATTTTTATTAATGTAAGTAAGAAATACGATTTTAATAATTTATCTCAATCAGATATTGAAGCTTTAATTGAAGATAAACTTCAAAAGAATATTGATAAAGTGCTTCATAACTGGGAAGATGAAGGGATTTTGGTTGAAAAAGCAAGATGGGGTCGATCTGTTATTACAAAAGGCAAAATAAAAATTGAATTAAGCAAAGATGTTGATGCTACAAAATTGACATTGGCAGAAGTTCAGGAAATGATTGCTAAAAAAACACCCGCTAAAAAAGTTGCAGCTAAAAAAACGACAGCTGCTAAGAAACCAGCTGCTACGAAGCCCGCTGCCAAAAAAGCTGTTGCAAAAAAGAAATAAAGAATAACATTCAAACGATTCGCTCTTTTTCATAAATAAGTGTTGTTTTGGTGTGAAATAAGGAATGAAAAAATATAAAAAATGGAGTTTGACTTTTTAGAACCATTAGATAAGGAATTTCTAAATCATATTTTAGAATTGTCTGCTCAACAATTTGGTAGTAAAATTGTTATACATACTAATGATGCTATACCCGATTTGGATAAAATTGATATTGCAATAATTGGTGTTTTGGAAAATAGAGGCAATAAGAACGGAAGTAATGATAATGATTTAAGCGCTATTCGGAAACAATTGTATGGAATGTATCCAGGAAATTGGAAAGCTACTATTGCTGATTTAGGAAATATTCTTGCTGGTAACACAAAAGAAGATACTTTTTTTGCACTGAAGAAAATTATATCGAGTCTTGTAAAGAAGAAAATCATCCCTTTAGTTATTGGAGGTTCTCAAGATTTGACTTATGCAATGTATCGTGCTTATGATAATTTAGAGCAAATGGTCAATTTGGTGGCTATCGATAGTAAGTTTGATTTTGGAAGGGAAAATGAAGGAATCAGTTCAGATTCTTTTTTGACAAAAATTATTATTGAAGAACCTAATAATTTGTTTAATTTTTGTAACATTGGATATCAAACCTATTTCAATTCTCAAGAAGAAATCGATTTAGTTGAGAAATTGTTTTTCGATGCATATCGACTAGGCGAGGTGTCAAATAATATTTCAATTGCTGAACCCGTTTTTAGAGATGCTGATTTAGTTAGTATCGATTTAAATAGTGTGAAATCAGCTGATTCTGGCAATTTTAATGTTTTCAATCCAAATGGTTTTAATGGAAAAGAAATTTGCTCTTTGTCCAGATATGCCGGCATAAGTGATAAAGTAAGTTCTTTTGGTGTTTTTAACCATCATAATACGAAACAAGAGGCAGTTTTAATAGCTCAAATATTTTGGTATTTTATCGAAGGATACCACTATAGATCAAATGAATATCCTTTTGGAAGCAGGGAAAATTATTTAAAATATATTGTCCCATTAGAAGATGAGGATTTGATTTTTTATAAAAGTGATAAAACAGATAGATGGTGGATTGAAATACCATTTATTTCAAGTTCGAACAATAAGTTAAAAAAAAATACGTTGTTACCGTGTTCGTATGAAGAATATTTAGCTGCTTGTAATCAAGAAATGCCTGAAAGATGGTGGAAAGCTCAAAGAAAAAATGTTGTTTGATTTTGAAAAGTCTTTTTTTGTATTGACTTTTAATGATTAGAAATGTTAAAATTATGCAAATACTTTAGTCATTTCTGATATACTTACAAATTTTTTAAAAAAGTGTTTTTTATCGCACTTTTTAATCGCTTTAACGACAAAATATTTTTTTTTAAGAAATTTTAATATACATTTGACCAAATAATTACAGACTAAAAAAGTATTGTTTTTTAGGTTAAAAATAAATAGGTTTGCAGTCTTAAGATAATAATGAATAGATAACCCCAATTTTTATGAAGAATTTCATTGCATTTACGGCAATTTTAACAGTGTTGATTAGCTGTGGTAGATCAAGCGACAAAGGTGAGTTGGTTGGTGTAAAAGGAGCAAAATGGCATCCCGAAAAACCTTATGGAATGACATTAGTGCCAGGAGGTTCATATATAATGGGTAAATCAGATGATGATGTTGCTCATGTAGGTGATGCTCCAACAAAAACTGTAACTGTAAGGTCTTTTTATATGGACGAAACTGAGATTACAAATAGCGAATACCGTCAGTTTGTAGAATGGGTAAAAGATTCTACAATTCGTTTTCGTTTAGCTATTTTAGCAGAAGATAGTGGTCAGGGTGCCGCTAGTGATGCTAAAGGTAAAGGGAAAAGTAATGGTAGTATAGCAGATTATTCTTTTAATGATTCTGATCCAGAGAAAATGTCTGCATATGATAAATACATGTATGAAAATTATTATAGTATTGGTACTGATAAGGATCCAAATGCATATAAAAGGTTAAATAGAAAAGCTAAATTAATTAAGGATACCAAAAAATATCCAGACGAATACTATGTAGAAGTTATGGATTCTATGTATCTGCCTCTAGAAGCTTCCTACAATGGATTGAGAACGATAGATGTAAATAAATTAAAATTCCGTTATACTTGGATGGATATTCAGGCAGCTGCTAAAGCAAAAGTTGGTAAAAGGCAAGATTTTATAAGAACTGAAGAGGTAAAAGTATATCCTGATACTACGGTTTGGATTAAAGATTATGCTTACTCCTACAATGAGCCAATGCATAATGATTATTTTTGGCACAAAGCTTATGGGGAATATCCTGTAGTAGGTGTTACTTGGAGTCAGGCCAAAGCTTTTTGTGCGTGGAGAACGTTAAATAAAAACAGCTATTTAAAGTCAAAGAAAAATCATGTTGACAATGTAAATTCATTTAGATTACCAACAGAAGCAGAATGGGAATATGCTGCTAGAGGTGGTTTAGAATCTGCTACTTTTCCTTGGGGTGGCCCTTATACAAAAAGTGATAGAGGCTGCTTCTTAGCAAACTTTAAGCCTAATAGAGGTGATTATGCAGCTGATAATGCTTTGTATACTGTAGAAGCTAAATCGTATGAAACTAATGGATTTAACTTATACAACATGGCTGGTAATGTTGCAGAATGGACGGACTCTGCTTATGATGCAAATTCTTATGATTTTGTTTCTACAATGAATCCTGCTGTTATTGATAATTCTAATAAACGTAAAGTTATAAGAGGTGGATCTTGGAAAGATGTTTCTTATTTCCTTCAGGTAAGTACTCGTGCTTTTGAGTATTCAGATTCTGCCAGAAGTTACATTGGATTCAGAACAGTTCAAGATTACATGGGAACTCAAACAACCGGTAATAGTACAAGTAATAAAAAATAACCTAAATCAATTTAAATAAACCTAATAAATTAACTAAAAAAAATTACAAAGATGGCTATATTGAGCAAAAAAACAATGAATTTTACGTATGGAATGGGAGCGGCAGTAGTAATTATTGGAGCACTTTTTAAAATTCAACATTACCCTGGAGCAAGTGCATTATTAATTGTTGGTCTTTGTACTGAGGCTTTTATTTTTGCTCTTTCTGCATTTGAACCAGTTGAACATGAATTGGATTGGTCTTTGGTGTATCCAGAATTAGCTGGCGGTGAAAAGATTGTGCGAAATGATGTGGTTTCTGAAGATGCAGATGGTATGTTATCTTCAAAATTAGATGCAATGTTAAAAGAAGCTAAGATTGATGGAGCTTTAATGAATAGTTTAGGAACTAGCATCAGAAATTTTGAAGATGCTTCTAGAAATATTTCTCCAACAGTTGATTCAATTGCTGCTACAAAAAAATATAGTGAAGAATTATCTATGGCTGCTGCTCAAATGGAATCTTTAAATAGTCTTTATAAAGTTCAATTAGAAAGTGCATCAAGAAATGCTGAAGCTAATAAAGAAATTGCTGAAAACGCTAGCAAATTAAAAGAACAAATGCAATCAATGACCGCAAATATTGCTTCTTTAAATAATGTTTATGGAGGAATGCTTACTGCAATGAGTAATAAAGGATAATTAGTTTTTTAACTATTTAAATAAATTAATAATAAACTAATTAGAAAAAATGGCAGGAGGAAAACTAACCCCTAGACAGAAGATGATTAACCTTATGTATTTGGTTTTCATTGCAATGTTAGCATTAAATATGTCCAAAGAAGTATTATCAGCTTTTGGATTAATAAACGAAAGATTTGAAACTGCAAATGGTTTGGCTATAACATCAAATGAGGCTATTTTAGCAGATTTGGATTTGAAAGCTCAAGACAAACCAGAGCAATATAAAGTTCCTAATGAAATCGGAAAAAAAGTAGCTATTGCATCGTCTACTTTTTACAAGTATATTGAATCTCTTAAACAAGGTTTTACTAAAGATATTGAAAGAGAAAAAGACGGTAAATTGCCATACGAGACTATGGATAATTCATCAAAATTAGATGAATCTTGGTTTAGTGGTGATGGATTATCAGCAAAAGGTAAAGAAGTAGCAGCTGCTATTGATACTTACAAATCTACTATAGTAGCTACTTTAGGAAATGATCCTAAGTTTAAAGATATTGTAGCTGAATTTAATACTAAATTTAATACTGGTGATGTTGTAGATAAAGAGGGTGTAAAGAAAAATAATTTAGATTATAATTTTAAACATTTTCCTTTAATAGCGTCAGTTGCTAAATTAACAGCTACTCAAAATGATGTTAATACTATCGAAAATCAAATTTTAAGTAGATTAACTGGTGCAACTGCTGTAGCTGCAGCATCTATGAAAAATTATACTGCTATTGTAATTCCTGAGAAATCAGCTTTCTTTTCTGGTGAAGCGGTAAAGGGAAAAATTGTACTAGGTCGTTTTGATAAATCTACAGTACCTACAAAAGTTGTGGTGAACGGTAGTAATCTTAATCTTGGATCTGCGCTACATGATGGTCAAGTTGATTTTAGTTTTGGTGCCGGTAATGTTGGTGAACATGATATTAATGGTAATTTTACTTTTATGGAAGATGGTAAACCTGTTGCGATTCCAATTATTGGTAATTATGTAGTAGTACCTAAACCAAATTCTGCTACTATTTCTGCTGATAAAATGAATGTTGTATACAGAGGAGTTACTAATCCTATGACTATTTCTTTTGCTGGTATTTCAGCTGACAAAGTTAGTGCTTCTGCACCTGGATTAAGTTCTGCAGGTAAAGCTGGAGCTTACAATATGAATCCTGGTCAGGGATCTGAAGTAGTTATCAATGTGACTGGAACTTTGCCTGATGGATCTAAAGTTTCTGATAAAAAGACCTATAGAATAAAAGGTATACCACCTCCAGTTGGAGCTATTGGTGGAGAAATGGGAGTTGTAAAAGGAGCGAAATCTCGTTTGGAAGTTTCTCAAGTTTCTGCAAAATTACCTGATTTTGATTTTGATGTAAAATTAAATGTAGTTGGGTTTACGTTAAAAGTTGCTGGACAAGCTGCTGTAATAGTATCTGGAGATAGAGTTAATGCTCAATGTAAAACTGCTTTAGCAAGAGCAACAAGAGGTGACCAAGTAACGATTTCAGATATTAAAACTAAATTAGTTGGTTCGGATATCATGCTTTCAAGAACTGCCGTAGTAATTTACGAAATACAATAATATTTAAGTTAAAAATTTACCTACTTAAATAACTTAATAATTAATTAAAGATGAAAACTAAAAATTTAGTAGCTGTTGTAGCATTTGTTGCAGGAAGTTTTGCTTCATTCGCACAATCTAATTTGCTTAATGCTAAAACACCGGATCAAATAGGTGTAAAGACTAAATCTCAAGTGTCCCTTGATAATGATAAACCATTAGCTTATGGTTATGTTGATGATAGAGATATTTTAATGGGAAAAACAACTTGGGAGATTGTTGATTTGAGCGAACGTTTTAATTTTCCTCTTTATTTCCCTATTGATTCTGTTAATATAGGTAAAGACAGGAGATCTTTGTTTGATGTATTAATAAAAGGGATTAAAACAAATAAGATAACTGAAGTGTATACGGATGATTATTTTAATACCAAAAAGACTTTTAAAGATATGAGTAGTTCTTTTACTTACATTGATACTACAGATGCTGGTAAAGAAATTATTAATGCGAATCGTGATGCTTATTTTCCGAAAGAAACTGTTACTTATAAAACTGTAAAAGGAAAAAGAGAGAAAGTTATTATTCCTGCAGCTGCTGGACAGGTTTTAGATCCTCAGTTTATTAATAAAAAGGAATTAACAGCTCAAGATATTACTGGATACAAATTGAAAGGATATTGGTATTTTGATAAACGTCAAAGTGAGTTGAAATATCGTTTGTTAGGAATTTGTCCTATTGCTCCTGAAGCTAGAGAAGTTGGTAATGACAATCCAGATTATATCGATTTGTTTTGGATATTTTATCCTTCTGTTCGAGATTATCTTCACGGTTATTTAGCATTTAATGAAAAAAATTCTTCTATGCCAATTTCTTTTGATAGGATTTTAGATTCACGACAATTTAGTGGTATTATTTACAAGGAAGAAAATGTTTATGGTGACCGTTTAATTACTGAATATGTAAATGAAAATGCATTGAATCAGTTATTGGAATCGGATAGAATTAAAGATAAAATTCGTGATTTTGAACACGATATGTGGAATTACTAAAATTCCATTATTTTATAATAAAAACTCTTACTTTATTTAGGTAAGAGTTTTTTGTTTTTTAATTATTACAAAGTTATGATTGATTATTTAATTGTTGGTTCTGGACTTGCTGGTATTTCTTTTGCTGAATGTGCTTTGAGATATAATAGGAGTATATTGGTATTTGATAATGATTCGCAGAATTCTTCCAAAATTGCCGGTGGGTTATATAATCCTGTTATATTGAAACGTTTTAGCGAAGTATGGCGTGCTAAAGAACAACTGGAAATAATGAGTGATTTTTATTCTAATTTAGCTTCTAAAATTCAAATCAAATTTGATTTTAGAATTCCAATTTTGCGTAAGTTTTATTCGATTGAAGAGCAAAATAATTGGTTTTCTGCTTCCGATAAAGAGTCTTTAGCTTCTTTTTTGTCAACCAGTTTGTGTTTTAAAAATTATGATGGAATAGAGTCTCCTTTTGGATATGGTGAAGTATTACAAACGGGTTACGTTGATACTGCCGCATTGCTTGTAAACTATCAAAAATATCTTTTGTCACATTCACTTTTGGTCAAGGAAACTTTTGATTATGATGCATTAATCATTCAAGAGGATTTTATTACTTATAAAGGTATAAAAGCAAGAAATGTTGTTTTTGCCGAAGGTTTTGGTTTGCATTCCAATCCTTTTTTTAATCAATTGCCTTTGGATGGGACAAAAGGGGAATTGTTTATTATTAAAGCTCCAAATTTGAATTTAGATGTTATTGTTAATACCAGTGTTTTTATTTTGCCATTAGGGAATGATTTGTTTAAAGTTGGAGCAACATACAATTGGAAAGACAAAACCGATTTGCCCACAGAAGAAGGAAAAAATGAATTGATGGAACGAATTCGTGAAATAATTTCCTGTGAATTTGAAGTTGTTCAACATTTTGCAGGAGTTCGACCTACCGTAAAAGATAGAAGACCGCTAGTGGGCACCCACGACCAATACAAAAGATTTCATATTTTGAATGGTTTAGGCACACGTGGGGTAATGCTTGGTCCAGCAATGGCTAAAGCATTGTTTGATCATATAGAAAATGATTTTATATTGGATAAAGAAATAGATATAAAGAGATTTACCAATAAAAAAGGAAAAAAATCTTAGTTATTTTTTTGTGGTAGGATCATAAGATACGAACATATTGATATAAATGTTTCTTGACCATCGCAATACTATTGGAAAACATATTATTAATGTTGCAATAATGATGATAAAGGAAGTTTTTATACTAGCATTAAAAAAAAGATAGGATACTATAAATGCAGCTATTCCTAAAGCAACATTTAGTCCATAACTAACATACATTGCACCGTAAAAAAAAGAAGGTTCAATTTGATATTTAAGGCCACAATGGCTGCAATTTTCATTCATTTTGAGAACGGAACCTAAATGTAAAGGATTTTTATCCACATACATACTCTCATTCATGCATTTTGGACAAGTTCCTGTTAAAATGCTATATAATTTGGATCCTTTTTTTAACATTTGCAAAAAATTTAATTTTTCTATTTTTAGAAAGCACAAATTTACTAATACATTAAGGAATAAAATAATTAATAGATGCTTAATATACATAATTTATCGGTTTCGTTTGGTGGTTCTTATTTGTTTGAAGAAGTTACTTTTCGTTTGGGAGCTGGAGACCGTGTTGGTCTTGTTGGAAAGAATGGAGCAGGGAAATCGACTATGCTTAAAATACTGGCAAAAGATTTTGCTCCAGATTCAGGAGTAATTTCGCAAGAAAAAGAAATTCGGATGGGGTTCTTGCGTCAGGATATTGATTTTGAAGTGGGTAGAACCGTTTTAGAAGAAGCTTACGAAGCATTTACTGAAATAAAAATAGTTGAAAAAAAATTAGCCGATATCAATCATCAATTGGTTACTCGAACTGATTATGAAAGTGAAGAATACAGTCAAATTATTGAAGATCTTTCGGATTATACACATCGTTTTGATTTATTAGGTGGCTATAATTATGTTGGTGATACCGAGAAGATTCTTTTAGGTTTGGGTTTCAAACGTGAAGTTTTTGACAATCAAACCGAAACTTTTTCAGGAGGTTGGAGAATGCGTATTGAATTAGCGAAATTATTATTGCAATCGAATGATGTTTTATTACTGGATGAGCCTACAAACCACTTGGATATTGAAAGTATTATTTGGCTAGAAAGTTTTTTGCGCAATTATCCTGGAGTTGTTGTTATTGTTTCGCACGATAAAATGTTTTTGGATAACGTAACCAACAGAACTATTGAAATATCACTTGGTAAAGCATACGATTTTAATAAACCGTATTCTCAATATCTTGAATTACGTCATGAAATTCGTGAAAAGCAATTGGCTACTCAAAAAAATCAAGCTAAAAAAATAGAAGAAACCGAAAAATTAATTGAGAAGTTTAGGGCTAAAGCCTCTAAAGCTTCTATGGCACAGTCTTTAATTAAAAAGCTGGACAAAGTAGAACGTATTGAAGTGGACGAAGATGATAATTCGGTGATGAATATTTCGTTTCCAGTTTCAAAAGAACCGGGTAGAGTAGTTATAGAAGCTGAAAATGTAACTAAAAGCTACGGTGACAAAACGATTCTTAAAGATATTAGTTTGTTAGTAGAGCGTGGAAGTAAAATTGCTTTTGTTGGTCAAAATGGACAAGGAAAATCAACTTTCATAAAAGCCATTGTTGATGAATTTGAATATCAAGGGTCTATTAAGCTTGGGCATAATGTACAATTGGGTTATTTTGCTCAAAATCAAGCAGAATATTTAGATGGCGAAATTACTTTGTTGCAAACGATGGAAGATGCGGCTATGGATACCAACCGTATGAAAGTGCGCGATATGCTGGGTTCTTTTTTGTTTCGTGGAGATGATGTTGAAAAAAAGGTTAAAGTCCTTTCTGGAGGTGAAAGAAACCGTTTGGCGCTTTGTAAATTATTGCTGCAACCAATCAATGTTTTGTTAATGGATGAACCTACCAATCACTTAGACATTAAATCTAAGAATGTATTGAAAGCGGCTTTGCAAAAGTTTGGAGGAACTTTATTGCTGGTTTCTCACGATAGAGATTTCTTGCAAGGAATGTCAAATATTGTTTATGAATTTAAAGATCAGAAAATTAAAGAATATTTAGGAGATATCAATTATTTCTTAGAAGAACGCAATATGGAAAATATGCGTGAAGTGGAGAAAAAAGATGCTTTGAAAGCTACTGCTGCAAAGGAAAGCAACAAAGCTTCCTACGAAGATCAAAAAAAGGGAAAGGCTCTGCAAAACAAATTAAGCAAAGTAGAAAGTCAAATAAAGCAATTGGAAAAAGATATTCAGCATGATGATAAGTTATTAGCTTCTAACTATGATAAGCATATTGAAGATGCATCCTTTTTTATTGCCTATAACAAAAAGAAAGCGGAGTTGGATAAATTGCTACTTGATTGGGAAATTGTCCAGGAAGAAATTGATAATTTGTAGAAAATAAAATACAGAGAATAGTAAATTGAGGTCAGTAAGTAGGTATTAGTAAGATCAAATTTGTTATTTGAGCTAAGCGAAAGTTTGTCTATTTTGACGAACTTTCGCTTTCTTTTTGTCTAAATTCTTAATGAAATCTGCCTTCTGAAATCTGTAAACTGATTACTCTTTAAAAGGGCTTCTTTCTTTCCAAACAATTTCGGGTTCTAATAATGGAAATATTTTTGGAACGTGTTTGTTTATTTGTGAATTATTGTGTTCCATAAAGCCATACATTTCCAATGGTTTTGCTCCAACTGAACTCTTGATTTCTAAAGCAGTTCTTGAAAATATAATTTCTTTGAATCCTTTATTAATAGAATAGGCAATCATGTCATAAAGCATGTTTAAATACAACATTTTATCTTTTTGAATAGTATCATCATAACCCAAAAAATAGGTGTCGATCGCATTTCCATTTTTGATTAACGTATTGAAACCAATAAGTTTTTCATCTAAAAAGTAACCATAAAATAAAAATTTGTCTTTTAGAATTTCTTTGAAAACTCTAAAATGATTTTTAGTTAGAAAAAAAGTATTAAAAGGGGCGCTTTGTGCAACGTGATGGTATAAATCATAAATAGTATCCTCATACTTAATGATATCTTCCAAATGTAATTTTCTCTTTTCAATCCCTTCTGCTTTTTTTCGGGCTCTTTTGTATTGATCGCGGTATTTTTTGGTTAAGGAATCTATATAATCTTGCTCTGATTTCCATTCCACTTTAATTTTAAAAATCATGTTTGGTTGGATGCAATACCTATAGTTTTTTTTGAATAAATCGATAGTGAAGTTGTCGGCATCTTTTTGAGAATAATCTTTAAAAGTCGTAATGTGAACCTTTTTTCCAATGGATTTAAATCTTGTTTTTAAAGTTTCAGTTGCTTTCTTTAAGGTTTTAATACCTTCTATTGCTGAAATTGAATCTGAAAAAACATAAGAATTTTGGCCCGTAAGCATATTATTTCCAATAAGCAATACATGAGAAGCAAAGTTTTTGAGAATAAATTTCCGGACGGAAGCTTTAACACATCGATCCCTATCTCCAAATGATTCTAATTTATTTAAATCTAAAAACTGTGAAATTGCAATACCAACCAAAATTTTAGCTTCGAAAATACCAATATAATGGCAAGTCATATTAGAAGGGGCAGATTTTTCTAATATTTCAAAATACTCTTTAGATAAAAAAATATTTTTGGAACCTAAATCATCCCAGTTTTCAGGAAGTTGGTCTTTGGTTTCATATATTTGATAAGAAAGAGTTGTTTTCAAATTGGATTTGTATTTTTATTCAAATTTAGCCAATAAAGTTAATTTTATACGGTATTGTTTTAAATTATCTAACTTTATAAAAACAATACGTTATGGAAACATATAATGAAGAGTCAGCGAAACCTTTTTTAGTAGATTTGGCGAACTGGCATTTTAAAGAAGATGCTATAGAAAAGGAATTTAAATTCAAGAATTTTATGCAAGCACTTGGTTTTATAGTCCAAGTTGGAGTTTTGGCCGAAAAAATGAATCATCATCCAGAATTGTTTAATGTATATAATAAAGTAAATATTCGTTTGAACACACACGATTCGGGCGGGGTGACAACTAAAGATTTTGAGTTGGCCAAACAAATTGAAAGTTTATTTTAATTAAAAAGCCTTATTTCTATTGAGTTTAGAAATAAGGCTTTGTTATTTAACATTGATTTATAACCAACCGCATATCAATGATCCTATTATGGTCAAGGTAACCAGCCAATATCCAGCGTGTATCAAAATGTATATCCAAGATTTTCTTTCAAATAAACCGTTTATTGCAATTACAGGGAAAGCAAAAAATAAACCCGACATAAAGCCGTGTAAGGCACCATGTTTAAACGTTCTAAAGGCAGTTCCATAGTCGGTCATAAATGCCTTAAATGAGGGGAGTGCCTCACTTATTTTAAAAGGGCCACCTACCATTCCTATCGCACCAGACTGGTGTATTGTTAATGACATTTCGGTTAAAATGATAAAAAGGGAGAAGATATAAGTAAGTCCGAAAATTTTCAGCATATTCCCTTTTGCGAGTTCTTCTTGTGTAAGTCCAGTTTCTTTCATCCAAGTTGTTCCAAATACTTTTGGGTGATACCAAATAAATCCAACTACTAATGTTGTAAAGGCACTTACTAAAATAGCTATCCAATTCATTTCCATATTTTTAGGTTTTAAGGTTAGGATATCAAATGTAATTATTTTTTTTTAACTGTAATTAGGCTCAAATTGCAATTAATTGTAAATAAATGACTATAAAATAATTTATAATATGTATTTAAACGATTTTATTTGCATTTAATTGTATTTTTTCATTACTTTTATTATATCAAATTGTAAAAATAAAGATCATGAAAAATAGTATTGCATTATTTATTACAGTTGTTTTCTCAGTTTCGGTATTTGCTAATGTTTCAAACGTAGAGAAAAAGATTTTGATCAAATTATATCAAAAAACAAATGGCATTCAGTGGAAAGTAAAATGGGACTTGACTGCTCCAGTTGAAAGTTGGTATGGTGTTAAAATACAAAATGATAAGGTGGTAGCAATTATTTTGGCCAATAACAATTTGGTTGGAACGTTACCTGCAGATATAACAGATCTGAAAAATCTGGAAGAATTGAATTTATTTAAAAATCAAATTTCAGGCAACATACCTGAAAAAATTGGAGCTTTAAAAAATTTAAAAGAATTGAATCTGGCTTTTAATAAATTATCAGGAACAATACCGAATTCTATTTGTGAGATTCCTCATTTAAAAGTAGTAATGCTTTTTATGAATAATCTTTCTGGTGAATTACCAGTTGCAATTGGCAATTTAAAAGAATTAGAAGTAGTGTCTTTATTCAATAATGAATTATCTGGCCAACTTCCTGCTTCGTTGTATGAACTTAAGAATTTAAAACAATTGTTGTTAAGTAGTAATAAATTTTCAGGAAATATTAGTTGGAATATTGAAAACTTAAAATCGTTGGAAACTCTTAGTTTGTTTGACAATAAAATGCAAGGACAAATTCCGTATACCATTGTTAAAATGGAAAATTTAAGAAGTGTAAATTTATCGTATAATTCTTTTACTGGTGAAGTAAACAAAGCCTTGGCACAAAAAGATGATTTTAATCTTACGATGGTAGATGAATCTGGTGTTGCTTTCAAATTGAAGGTTGCAACTGATGCAAAAGGTGTTTTGGCTGCAGATGAATAGTTTTTATAATATTTATGGTTTAGTTAATTGGTGTTATATTATTTGATTTTTAGAGTGAAAAGCGCAATAGTTTAGTTTCTAAATTATTGCGCTTTTTGATTTTATTTTTAAATTATGTAGTTAATTATTTGTAAGATATAGTACGTATAAAAAGAATATTTACGTTAATTTATCGATTTTTATTGTTGGTTAGCGAACTTTTTAATTATTTTTGATTCGATGAACCTTATTTGAAATTTATGAATAAAAAAATTACTTTACTATTTTCCATATTTTTTACACTTTCTGTTTTTGCGGAAGTTTCACAAGCTGATAAAGAAATTTTAATAAAACTCAATCAAGTTACCAATGGTAGTAAATGGATCAAGAAATGGGATCTTTCGTTGCCTATGGACAAATGGTATGGGGTTAAAGTTTTAGACGATAAGGTAATATCGATAAACTTAAAGGGTAATAATTTAACAGGTCGAATTCCAGTTGAGATCAGTGATTTGACCAATTTACAGGAATTAGATTTGGGTTCAAATTTGATTAATGGGGAAATACCTCTTAATATTGGTAATTTGAAATCGTTACAATTATTGAATCTTTCTAATTGTAGATTGACAGGGTTTATACCGCTATCGGTTTGTGCACTTCCAAATTTGAAAGTGTTATCATTGGATCGAAACATTTTATCCGGTGAATTGCCTCCGCAAATTGGGAAGCTTTCTAATTTGGAATCTTTATCGCTGTATGAGAATTCTTTTAAAGGACAATTGCCCGTTTCGATTTATAATTTAAAATCTTTGAAGTTTTTGTCATTGTACAGTAATAAGTTTTCCGGCACTTTAAGTCCCGCAGTTGGGAATTTGTTATTGTTAGAAAATTTACAATTGTTTGATAATGATTTTAAAGGTACTGTTCCTTTAGAATTGGAAAAATTAACACATTTAAAAAAAATGAATATATCTTATAATTTGTTTACTGGTATGGTTTCCAATAAATTGTCATTATTGGATAAATTGAATATGACCATGCGAAATGAATTAGGGAATGTGATTTCCTTACCCGTTATAAAAGGATAGTAATTTTGCGAGGTTAAAGATTTTGAAAGTTGTTTGTTTTAATACATTTAGTTAGAATACCCTGTAAATTCATACTTTACAGGGTTTTTCGTTTTCTAAAAGTTTAAAAGTGTTTGTGGTTTATAATAGTCATTTTGAGAAATAAATTATGAAAAATTTACATGCTTTAATTGGGCTTGAAACGGTTTTATTGAGTAGCTTTGTTATAAGTTAATAATTTTAGAGCTGTTATTATATCGATTTCGTATTTATAAAAGCTTTAATAAAGAATTCAATGAATATAGAGTTTGGATAATAATTTTAATTTAACCACATTTTAATTTTAAATAGTATGGTAGTACAGTATCAAGGGAAACAAAACGGAATCCCAACAACATTTACTTTAAGAATAATCGGGAACAATTTATCAAAAAGCAGTTCGAATTACCAAATTGACTTAATGGTAGGCGATAAGCAGTTACCGACTTTTACGACATTTATTCACCAGAGTTTGTCTAATTGCTTAAAGGAGATTTACTTGTTTAGAAAACATAACGGTATTCAATTTGATGCTGCTTCAGAGAAAGTAGGTGTAAAATTAGTTCCTTACGATTTGGTTTTATACAATGCCCACAAGCAAGGTTTGTTTGCTGTGTAAGCCAATTTCTTAAAAGCATAAAAAAAAGGCTATTCGTAATTGATTAGTCTTTTTTTTAGGTTTATGATTGTTTTGAATATAAGAAATAGATTTAATTAATTTCTCTCATATATCTATTTTTAGATCATAAAAAAAAGCTCCAGATTTCTCTGAAGCTTTTCTAGTAGCGGGAAATCTTGATAAATCTAACCAATTTATTGATGATTTCTATAAAATTGTTTGTGCTAGTGAATATTTTTGAAAACCAGTGTTTTGATAACTAGTAATAATTTTTAAAAATCACTATGCTCTATATGGAACATTTGATTTGATTATCTCAATATTCTCGTAACCATTCATAATTAGAAATTTTTCTAATCCTATTTTTACAATTTCATAGTCTAAACTTGGGCCGATAATTATTTTGTTTAAGGGGAGTTTTTTTATTCCAAAAATAGGTTCGGTTTCGTTTGGTTTCTTAGTTTCTAAGTAGGCGGTGTATGAGTTTTTAATTATTGTGTATGGGATAATTAGGTTTGTAGATGTTCTGAATAAAATATCTGCTTTACTATTTTTTTTAAGTTCAAATTGCAGTCGATACTCTTTTTCATCTATAAATGAAGGGTGTTTATATGAGTAAATGATGTGATTTAAAAATCTTATAATTGAGATAGAGGTAGTATGATTGAAATCATGTTCGCTCCAATCAAATCTGCTTTTAATATTGTTATAAAAAGCAATAATAATTTTAATAAATTCCTCAATTGCTTCGTATTGTAATCGTTCGTCATATTCTATGTGTAGCCCAGTAAGATTTTTGTTAAAATTATTTTTTAGACCTGAAAAATCGAATCCTAAAGAAATTCCTTTTCCATCATTTCCATAAGCTCTCCATTGGCTTAGTGAATCTCCATCTTTGGAAAAACAAGTAACATATTTCTCCGTTTTATTTAAGATTTCTATATTATTTTTTGTACTCTCAATTATGTCATTATTTTCAGAATTTTTCACGATTTCTAATGCCTTTAAGATTAGTTCTATTCCATGCTTAAGTTCCTTTGAATCGTTTAAAAAATTTACATTGGTACAATAAAGACTTTGAGTTTCAATTATAGATATAAAACCATTTATTGATGTGTAATGGAATATGTCTTCACAATGTCCAAATTGCTTATTGATTTTGTTATTATTTGAGAAGGTTTCGGATATGTGGTGCAACAAATTGCCATGTATTTCTATTAATATCTCATTTGTTATTTTTTCCTTTTCCAAATTTTAGGGTTTTATCGTGAGTACATAACATTGTAAGATGCAAGTTATGTTAAAACAAATATATGTATAACCTGACCGATAAGCAATTTTTTATATGTTTTGTAAACAATAGCACTTAGAAGTTTATTATGTTTATAAATGTACCTAAAGACTTAATTATGTACCTAGATTAGCCAGCATCCACTGGAAGACCTAAAAATAATTTGAATCGGATTTCAATACACCCCGCCTCCTCCCATATCGGCTATTTCATTACTAAATTCCCTGATTTACTTCTTCAAGTTATCCGCCCGTGGGGCAAAAAGTGTACGTAATTCAATCGTTACCATTCATGCTTCAAACGAAAATTGCGCAAATTTTTGAAATTCCACGTAACAATGTCTCACTTTGAAACACTTATTTTTCCTAATCAAAAAAATATTTTTCAAAAAAAGTACCAAAAAGCTACACTTTTGAAAGTTTGTTAGTATTTATAAACATAGATGCTTGACTTACCTCCTTGTATGGAGTTCCTGTATCTGCCAATAACGAGATACTAATCAACAATGAAATGAAATATGAAGATTTAAAGAAATTTATAATAAGCACAAAAGCAAGCAAAAGTACGATTTACCGCTTCTACAAAAAGAATGAAGACATATTCCTAGAAACTAAAAAACCAAATGGAAAGCGACTATTTCCAACAGGCCACGCCAGATATTTTGACAGTGAAGTCATGTTTGATGAGAATAAAATCCTAAGACAGGAAAACCAATCCATGAGAAACCTTATCGACTGTTTAGCGGATAAAGAGAGTCTACAGCATGCGTTCTGGCAGATGGACTGGAGTTTTTTCTTTACGGTGGCGTACAAACTGGAACGTAACAAGAATAGCTGTTTTAAGCAAATGCACGGTCTTTATGATTGTTTGGCTGAGAAATACGGTAATTCAACAGAATTGCGACTGTTTTTTAAATCCGAACCATTCACGAACAGGAAAGGCTATCACAATCATTTTGTGATTTATATCGAAGATAAGCGACTTCACGAGCAGGTTGTAACCGATATTCAGGACTACTTCAATTATGACCGAGTTGATGTGAGTAGTTATGACCGATACAAAGCTGGATTGTTCTATATGACAAAGGAAGGTTTAAATGGAGAGGACTGGGATTTTATCAATAACAGCAAGAAGACCATAGCTGATGAGAATTAAGCTTAAGCTTTCTCAGTTAAAACGGATTCTGGTGTCCGAACCGCTAAAATTACCTATCAGTTTTAAAATGGAAGATTTGACCGATAAAGAATTTTCAGAGTTTCAAAAATTATTGCAATCCAAAGAACGAGGCTAAGACCTCGTTTTTTTTTGTGCCAAATTCTCCAAAAATCCAGCAAGCCCAGGAAATCCAGGATTTTTCTAGGATTATCCAAATTACACCTGGATATTTGTCATGTAATAAATCACAAACGGACGTCTAAGGTTTATTACACTTAAAATTGAAGCTATGAAAAAATTTGTGTCTTATTATCGTGTTAGCCGAAAAGAGCAGGGTTTAAGTGGATTAGGTTTGTCTGCTCAGAGAACAGCAGTAGAAAAATATGTAATCTCCCAAAACGGGAAAATTATAGGTGACTATACGGAAATTGAAACTGGTACAAATAAAAAGGAGCGTGTTGAAATACAAAAAGCTATTCAACAAGCAAAAGAGGACAGAGCGGTACTCATAATCGCTAAACTAGACCGTTTGTCTCGTAATGTTAGTTTTGTAAGTTCTTTGATGGATGCTGGTATTGAGTTTTTGGCAGTGGACATGCCTTCAGCAAATAATTTTACGATTCATATTTTTTCGGCATTGGCCGAGCAAGAAGCCAAATTAATTAGTTCTAGGACTCGTTTAGCATTAGCCGAATTACGCAAAATCGGGGTCGTTCTTGGTAATCCTAAGAATCTTAATAGTGATGCACGAGCTAAAGGTATTCAAAAGATTAAGGAAAACGCTATCAACAACGATAGGAATAGACAAGCTCAGTCCGTTATTCTAAGTTGTAAAGAACGAGGGATGAGTTACAGGGAGATTGCTAAATACCTCAACGAGCTAAACTTCAAGACTCGATATGGTAATCAATTCCTCGCTCCAACAGTACATCAACTATACAATAGAATGCTATTAGAATCAGCCTAATGGGTAGCTTGTGATTACAAATACTTGTATATATGGGAATAAAATCGTACATTTGTATATAATTACTACAAAGCCATAAACTGACTCTTAAATCAGCTCTTTTTAGTAGTTTACCCAGAACCGTATGAGGGCAGTTTTTACTGTTTAGACGATAACAATCAATTATCCACTTTGTACTTAAAAAGTGGTTTCAGCACATCAAATTTTATAATTCAGATAAGGATTTTTCAATTCTTACGGGCATTCCTATTTTTATTTTAATCAAAAATTAGAGTTTTAGGATTGTTTTAAATACTAATCGTAATTTTTTTATGATTGGGTTTGGTATGCTGTGACCAAAATAATAAATCTCCTGCCATAAAAAAATGAGAGAGTGCAGAAGCTTTAACAATGTACAATGATGGATTAAATGAAGACAATACAAAATTAACAATTGAAGAGTTAAGAAAATTTAAAGGTTTTGAGGAAATATCAGAATCAGAGGCCAAAGAAATAATAGAAAGTTTATTTCAATTAGCTATAATAGGATATAATATAAAGGAATAAAAAGATGGGAATAGAGAGTTTTAAAAAATTTCAGAAAGAAAAAGTAGCTGAAAAAGTTGAGGTAAAAGAAATTTGGGGTTATACAAGAGTTAGCTCCAAGGGACAGTTAGAAAATTATAGTTTAGAGGAACAAAGGACTGAAATAGTTCAATTTGCTAATGCAAAGGAATATTCTTTGGGGAAAATGCTAGGAGGGACTTATGAAAGTGCCTCGGGTGATTTTACAAGGAAAGAGTTTGTGAGATTGCTGGATGAGGTTAAGAGCGCTAAGAAGAAACCTTACGCTATTGCGATAAAATTTATCAATAGATTTTCACGTTCTGGAGCAAGTGCCATAGGTATTGTGCATGAACTGGTTGATAAGTTGGGAGTGCATTTGATTGAGACATCATCTGGACTTTGTACGGATAATGAGTATAAAAAGATGGATATCTATAATAAGCTTCTTGAGGCAAGAAAAGAAAACATGGATAGGCTAGAGAAGACTCTCCCTGGGATGAAAGCATTGTTAAAAGCTGGTAATTGGCTTGGTAAAGTTCCTCGAGGCTATACCATGAGAGGAAAAAAAGTAAACGATTATGCTTTGGTTCAACAAACTCAATCGATAACAATTAATGGAGAAGGTGAGGTTTTGAAAAAAGCTTGGAAATGGAAGCTCCGTGGCGAACGAGACTATGTGATTCAGCAAAAACTTGAAGTTTTAGGTTTAGGAATCACTAAGCAAGCTCTAAGTAGTATGTGGAGAAATCCCTTCTATTGTGGAGTGTTGTTAAATTCATTAATTGAAGAACCAATAAGAGGAAATTGGGTAGGATTGGTTAGTGAAGAAGATTTTTGGAAAGTTGAAAAGATGCTTACAAGCAATAGAAAAGATGCTGATAAGGTAGAATACTCTAAAACAAAGATTAGTGAGTTTAGGCCATTAATAGGTTCTTTGCGTTGTGAATGTGGTTGTTTGCTTACTAGCTATATAGTTGAGAAGAAATCTCTGCACTATTATAAGTGTCAAAAATGTAAAAATGCTAGTTATAATGCTTCAACTACGAAAAGGTCAAAAACGGAAGGATTGAATGATTCTTTTGAAGTTTTATTGTCAAAATATACACTTAACAGTCAATTTATCGAACCTTTTAAGTTGCAGTTAAATAAGCTCTTTGGTACTATGAATGCTGAAGCGAAGGAAGAAATGAAGAGTTTAACTTTGAAGAAAAAAGATTTAGAAATTAAAATGAAAAATCTGGATGACCGTTATTTTAACAATCCAAATTTCGGTGATGAAAAATACAATCGATACATTTTGCAATTTGAAGGTGAATTAAAAGCCATCGAGGAGCAAATTGAGAGTAATGAAAAAAAATTATCTAACCACCAGATTCATATAGAAAAAGTAGTTGAAAAAATCAAAAATATCAGTGATTGTTGGGGTAGAGGAGATATTGAGAATAAGATAAGAATTCAAAAATTAGTGTTTCCAGAAGGTTTGTCCATTAGGTCAGAAAATAGGGAATATCTAACCAAAAAAGTGAACGGTATTTTTGAGTTAATTCCACTGTTTACGGGAGGTGATGAAAATGATAAGCATAAAAAAACCCATCAAAATGTTGATGGGTCGTTCTCAGTAGCGGGAACAGGACTCGAACCTGTGACCTTCGGGTTATGAGCCCGACGAGCTGCCTACTGCTCTATCCCGCGATGTGCGTTTTGTAATCTCAATAAGGCTACCTTAGTAGCGGGAACAGGACTCGAACCTGTGACCTTCGGGTTATGAGCCCGACGAGCTGCCTACTGCTCTATCCCGCGATGTTTCGGGTGCAAAGATACGCCGAATTTTGACAAATCCAATGAAAACTTTAAAAAATGTTTTATTTCCTGTATTGACTTGATATGACTACCTTTGCAACATAAATTTAAGTAGAAATGTCACATAAAGCAGGTTTTGTAAACATCATAGGGAATCCAAACGTTGGGAAATCAACACTAATGAACGCCTTTGTTGGTGAAAGGTTATCCATTATTACGTCAAAAGCACAAACAACACGTCATAGAATTCTAGGAATTGTAAATGGAGAAGATTTTCAAATGATCTTGTCGGATACACCTGGAATCATCAAACCGGCCTACGAAATGCAGGAATCGATGATGAACTTCGTGAAGTCCGCTTTTGAAGATGCCGATGTCTTGATCTATATGGTAGAGATTGGTGAGCAGGAATTGAAAGACGAAGCTTTTTTTAATAAAATTATCCATTCTAAAATTCCAGTTTTGTTATTGTTGAATAAAATAGACAATTCAAATCAAACGCAATTGGAAGAACAAGTCGCTTTTTGGACTGCTAAAGTTCCAAACGCCGAAATTTATCCAATCTCGGCTTTGCAGAATTTTAATGTTCCCGAAGTTTTTCAAAGAATCATTTCGTTGTTGCCGGAATCACCAGCGTATTATCCAAAAGATCAATTAACAGACAAACCGGAACGTTTCTTTGTGAATGAAACGATTCGTGAAAAAATATTATTGAACTACAGTAAAGAGATTCCATACGCAGTTGAAATCGTAACGGAAGAATTTTTTGAAGATGAGAATATCATCCGCATTCGTTCTTTGATTATGGTGGAGCGCGATACCCAAAAAGGAATTATTATTGGTCACAAAGGCGCTGCTTTGAAAAAAGTGGGAATGGAAGCTCGTGCCGATTTGGAGAAATTCTTTGGTAAGCAAATCCATATTGAATTGTACGTTAAAGTGAATAAAAACTGGAGAAGCAACGCGAATATGTTGAAGCGTTTTGGATATAATCAATAAGTAGTGTTCAGTGTTCAATTTTTTAATGTTCAGTGAATTTGATGACCTATAAAAGATTGAAATTAAATAATTTTAAATCAGTATTGGAATTTGTTTCTAATGCTGATTTTTTTTTAGCCCAGATTGCTTCGCCAGTTCGTTTCGCTCGTGTGAAATGAAAACCCCACAGTGAAAAAAGGTTGTTGTTCCTGAGCGACTGTAAGAAGCTCGTGCAAGCGCATTGGAACAACTCCTTTTTGAGCGAGGAGTTGCAATGGAGAGCTGGATTGGCTACTTGTTATTGATATTCTATGATTTCCAGAAACAATTTTTCGATATCATTCATTTGATTTTCGCCATTTCTTCGGATTTGTTTGGCGATGACATAGAGTAGAAACCACGCGAAAACCATAAGAGACATTACAAGAAAATCACTGGTTGTGGATTTTTTTAGAATGTAGTCAGAGTAGGCGATGCCGCAAAAAATGATGAAAGTTCCCGCAATCATAAAGTGTAAAAACATGAAAAACGTCCATAAATTGGGATCGGGGCCAAATAGTCCTCGAATATGGGTTTGGTTTTCGCCTTTGGATTCCATTTCGAGATGCAAATGCGGTGACCAATAGGCTTTTTTGTTGCCTTTGATGTTGATCCAAATGTGGTATTCTTTTATTTTTAAAATATAATCTGGAGAATGGGTGGTCGTAAATTGGATGAATTTTTGTCGCAGGGAATCAATGTTCTGATTGACTTCTTTGTAAAAGCGCAAACGCAAACGGATCTCATTATTGGTGTCCATAATTTTAGAAATGAAGTGGTTAAGTTGGTAAGGCTGTGCTAATATACCAAAAAAATTGATATTCATGGTTTTAAACACTACCTTTGCAACCCGAAACTGGAAAGCAGTATTCGGGAGAAATAAATATTTGAATTTATATTATGAACAATATTGTTGCGATAGTAGGAAGACCTAATGTAGGGAAATCAACCCTTTTTAATAGGCTGATACAAAGAAGAGAAGCTATTGTAGATTCGGTTTCTGGGGTAACCAGAGATAGAAACTATGGTAAAAGCGAGTGGAACGGAAAAGAGTTTTCTGTGATTGATACGGGAGGATACGTTCGTGGATCGGATGATGTTTTTGAAGGTGAAATCCGTAAACAAGTAGAATTGGCAATCGATGAAGCCGATGTTATTATTTTTGTGGTAGATGTTGAAGAGGGGATTACCCCAATGGACGATGTTGTTGCCCGTTTGTTGCGAAAAGTAACTAAACCCGTTTTATTGGCGGTGAACAAGGTAGATAACGCCATGCGTGAAAAAGACGCTCTTGAGTTTTACAATCTTGGTTTGGGTGATTATTTTACTTTTGCCAGTATATCTGGAAGTGGAACAGGAGATTTATTGGATGCTTTGATTGAAGCTTTTCCAGTGAAACCTGAACCGGTTCAAGAAGAAGTAGTTTTGCCTCGTTTTGCAGTAGTGGGTCGCCCAAATGCTGGAAAATCGAGTTTTATCAATGCTTTAATTGGTAAAGAACGTTTTATGGTAACGGATATTGCGGGAACTACTCGTGATGCTATTGATACGAAGTTTGACCGTTTTGGTTTTGAATTCAACTTGGTCGATACGGCGGGTATTCGTCGTAAAGCGAAAGTGAAAGAAGATTTAGAGTTTTACTCCGTAATGCGTTCGGTTCGTGCGATTGAACATGCTGATATTTGTATTTTGGTGATTGATGCCACCCGCGGATTTGAAGGACAAGATCAAAGTATTTTCTGGTTGGCTGAGAAAAACCGTAAAGGGGTAGTGATCTTGGTAAACAAATGGGATTTGGTAGAGAAAGATACCATGTCAACTCGTGATTACGAAGAAAAAATCAAAAAAGAATTAATGCCATTTACGGATGTGCCTATTCTTTTTGTTTCGGCTTTGACCAAACAACGTTTGTTGAAAGCATTGGAAGCAACAGTTCAGGTTTTTGAAAATAGAAAGCAACATATCGCAACCTCTAAATTCAATGAATTTATGCTGAAAGTGATTGAAGCGTATCCACCACCAGCAACTAAAGGAAAATATGTGAAAATTAAATATTGTATGCAGTTGCCAACACCAACGCCTCAGTTTGTGTTTTTTGCCAATATGCCACAATATGTTAAAGAACCCTACAAACGTTACCTTGAAAATAAAATTAGAGAAAAATGGGACTTCTCAGGAGTGCCAATTGATATTTATATCAGAGAAAAATAAGAAAAAAGCGGTTGTCATTGACAACCGCTTTTTTTATAAAATTATATGACTGTCCGCAATTCATACCAAGAGTTCAAATATTGAATATATACTTTGCGTCTCTGCGCCTTTGCGAGCCCAAATTCAATTAAAGGAGCAGAGACGCAAAAAAACAGAAAGGCTAAAGTTTATGACTAACATTCAATAATATAATGCATTCTTTGAAATGGTACTAGTCACGGATAGTCATATAAAATTAAAACAGTTTAAGTAAAACTCCTAACAGAGCTGCAATAGCAATAATATGAGGTTCTTGTATTTTTTTGATGTAAGTGAGAATCAGAACGGTACCTGTAGCAATCATTGCTGTTGGAATATCTACAATAGTTCGGAGCGCAATTACAATTACAGCCCCCACCAAAGCGCCAATTACTCCAGCGGTTATTCCGTCAACAAATGCTTTGATGCTTTTGTTTTGTGATATTTTTTTGAAATAGGGAGCGGGAATTACTGTAAATAAATAGCAAGGCAGAAAAACGCCCAAAGCGGCAATTGTTGCTCCCGTTGCTCCCGCGACTAAATACCCAATAAAGCCCACTGTAATTACAACAGGCCCGGGTGTAATCATTGCTACTGCTACTGCATCAACAAATTGATGTTCGGTCAACCATCCGTGTTCATTGACAACACCCGCGTGCAAAAAGGGAACGATGGCGAGTCCGCTTCCAAAAACAAAGGCTCCTGCTTTGATGAAAAACCAAGCTAAGTCTCCTAATTTTCCAAGTTCAATACTCGATAATCCAGCAGTTGTCAGAAAAAATAAAGAAGCAGTTTTCGGGCGTTTAATCCATTCGGGTGGCGCTTTTACGATCATATAAATAAAACCTAAAGCAACAAACAACAACAGTTCCTCTTTTTGAGTTACAGCTGTAAGGACGGTAGCTGCGATATAAAATATCCAAAGTAACCAATTGTTTTTTATCGCAGGAACTTCAAATTTGCTGATGGATTTAACGGTAAGCTTATAGGAACTCAATACAATTATCCCAATTACCGCAGCACTGATGCCATAAAAAATAGCTTGCATCCATGGTAATCCGCCATACGCTTGGTAAGCAATGCCTAATAAAACCACCATTATGAAGGAGGGAAGAACAAAGGCTAATCCTGAAAGTGTAGCTCCCAAAACACCAAAATGTACAAAGCCAATGTAAATTCCCAATTGAGCAGCCAATGGACCAGGAGCTAATTGTGAAAGGGCTAGTCCTTCTTTGAAGTCGGAATCGTTGATCCATTTTTTATTCTCTACCAAGTCGCGATGCATATAGCCAACCAAAGCTACTGGGCCTCCAAAGCCTATTGTGCCCAGCTTTAGGAAATATTTTATTAAATCAATTAAAGTATAATTCAGTTTTTCTGTACTCATGTTTGTTTTTCTTTAATAGTTTGTATCAGTAGAATTGAGGTTGCTATTTTCATTAAAACAATAGAGAAAACAAGTAGATTAACTTTGTTTTGGAACAGAATTCCATAAAACTTTAATTAGTCTGTATTTTATGTTTTATTTTTATTTTATGAAAAAAGGTAAACCGAATAATATCTCTGTCAAAATAATCAAAACCGCTCGGACGTTGTTGGAAACTTTTTAAATACCCCAATTCAAAGGCACTATTTTTAGTAACGCCATATTGCAAAGCGCTGTAAATTCTATTTTGGTCAAATGTATTATAAACAACATTTTTTCCTCCATTAACCATCAATTCATCATACACAATTGTTCTTAAATACTGACTGTCTTTTTTCCAAAAGGAATATTCACCTTGAAGTCGGTATCTAAATCTCCAATAAAAAGTAGTTCCCGGAAGTAGCCCAACTTTATCGGCATTGTGAATGTATCGTTCTTCTATTTGAAACCGTTGATTCATGGTAAAGTTGCCCACTTCCTTTTTCCAAGTAATATCTTGTTGTCCTCTGTTTTCTGGGATTCTGAAATCATAACTGGCCTCAGGAACTTGTGTAGCGACAGAAAAATAGGCATATCCAGCACCAATTTCTAGGTTGTTGTTAATTTTATAACGTCCTTGTACTCGTACTACATATAGATTTTCTTCGGTAGGATTTATAAAAATCCGATTGTCAAATTCAGTGTGTAAAGACCATTTGTTGTTTATTGTTAATTGGTTGTAATAGCGAGTCCATAGTAAAATTTGATGATCTACATTTTTTTTGGTTTGGGCTCTAGATACAAAACACACTGCTAAAAGACAAAAGATTCTGATGGTTTTCATTGGGTTTATTTCATTTTTGCAAATGTAAATAAACGCTGTATAAATTGTTGGTTATATTTAGTCTATATGTTTCATATTCGATTTTTATAAAATGAATTACTGTTGAAAACAATATTTTTGACTTTATTCTTATGCTAGTCGTTAGTATTTTATATGGTAAAAAAGAAAGAACCTTCAAAAATTTATTTTGAGGGTTCTTCTTATTTTTTATTTTACAAAGAATAACGAAGCGTAATTCCATACGTTCTTTGGTCTCCCAGAACAGCGGCATATTGTCCAGAATTTCCTCCAGCAGGCAATAATTGTTCGTAATAATCTTTATTCAAAAGGTTACGTCCCCAAATGTGAATAGATAAACCCTCTGATGCACGGAAACCTAGACGGCCATTAAAAATAGCATAACCATCAACTATTAAATACTTAGATGCTGAAGGACTTGAAGAAAATTCAGAGCGAGCATATCCGTCTAAGGCTACGAATAATTTTCCCGTGTTAGAGAAGAATTTTGCGTCTTTACTATATTCTCCACCTAAACTTCCTGCCCATTTTGAAACACCTGGCAAATCAGTTCCTGAAACGTCTTTGAAGGAAACTGCAGCTCCTGTTTCTTCTAGAGGAAGCGGAGCATTTGTAAATTTAACATACTTACCGTCAGTATAAGTTGCTGCCGCGTTGAAAGCAAAATGTTTATTAAGTACAAAACTAGCATCTAGTTCAACACCTTGAACTCTTACTTTATCTGCATTGGCAAGATATCCACGATTCACACCCAATTCAGCAGCTTGAACATTCGTTTGAAAATCTTTAATTTCAGTATTAAAGTAAGTTAAGTTAAGTATTGAGTTTCTTAATGGTGATGTTTTTACCCCAAATTCATAGTGGTTCACATCTTCTGGTTTAATTACGGCAAGTTCCAGAATTGGTTTTCCTGCAAGACTTGGAAGTCCCGCTACATTCACACCAACTGGTTTGTAACTTTTAGCATAAGTTGCATAACCGTTAATTTTGTCAGAAACTTTATAAGAGACTGTTATATTTCCAGAAAAATCAGTTTTGTCTGTATCCGAAGTAAAGGCTTGGTCCGTGTATACAGATTGTTGTAATTTAATCAATGCAGGATCGGTTGTTTGTAGACCTCCATAAGTTTTTCTGTCGTAATCAGCTGCTTTCTTATCGTAATTGTATCGTAAACCTGGTAACACGTGCAAACGTTCTGTTACAGCCCAGTCCAATTGTCCAAATACTGCCGCACTGGTCGAATGTATTTTTGAATTTGTTCGTATTCCATATCCTTCAAAAAGTCCTGGAGTTTTCCATAATGCGCTTGTACTACTTTGCGAAAATCTCCATTGAGCATTTCCAGATTCTTCTGTACCATTTGTTTTTGATGTTTGATCAATAAAAAACACTCCAGCAACTCCACTTATTTTAGAAGTGATCTGACCTGCATAACGAACTTCTTGCGTTATTTGTGTTTGTCTAGAAGGGTTTTGCGATTTCGCCAATACTTGTAATCCTGTAAAATCTCTGTCATTGGATGGATCCCAAGTCCAAAAACGCCAAGCAGTTGTTGAGGTAAGAGTACCTCCTCCAATGTTTGTATCGATAGTAAGGGATGCTCCACCTAAATCTTGGTTGGAACGCCAAGGCGTATCGTGGTCAATCTTGCGGTCAAAGGCATTCAAACTTGGAAGTTGGTAATTCAAATCGGCAATAATAGCATTAAATTGGCGGTAAGCAGCTCTTTGCGTTGGTGCAACACCAGCAACAACCTGAGCGTATCCGTCATTATGTTGTGTTGTAATATCACCTGCCAATATAATGTTGGTGTTTTCAGACGGAGTAAATAGCAATTGCCCTCTAATACCTTGATTGTTTAGTGTATTGGTAGGTTTTCCTGTTCTAATATTATCGATTATACCATCACGTTGTGTACCTGAAAAGGAGATACGACCTGCAATTTTTTTACTCAAAGCCCCAGTTACTGATGCCTTGGCTTGTAAGTAAGCATAGTTTCCGTAGCTCAATTCAAAGTCAGCTCCTGAAGTAAAACTTGGTTTACGAGAAGTTATGTTAAAAGCTCCAGAAGTTGTGTTTTTGCCAAATAAGGATCCTTGAGGTCCACGTAAAACTTCAATTCGTTCAACATCAATAAAATCTAAAGTTGTTGCCGCTGGGCGAGCATAATAAACACCGTCAACATAGAAACCAACACCAGGGTCAATACCATCATTGGTTAATCCGAAAGGAGAACCAAGACTACGAATGTTTATTCCTGTATTTCTTGGATTGGATGAGTATAATTGAACCGAAGGAACTAATTCTTTTATTCGATTAACGTTGAATGCCCCAGCTTGTTCTGCTTGTTTTCCAGTTACAACGGAAACGGCAATTGGTACTTCTTGTGCTTTTTCTATTCGGCGTCTTGAAGAAACAACTACTTCAGATAAAACATTTTCATCTTCTGTATTTAGTGTTAATTCTAAGGGATTGTCTGAAATTAAACCGATTTTGATTTCTCTTGTTTTGTAACCCACATATTGTATAAGGATAGAAAAAGGTGGTTTTTGTGGTGTATCAATTGTGAACTTTCCACTTGAATCAGAAGTTGTGTTGTATGTAGTTCCTTTTATAACAATATTTACTGCCTCTAAAGGATTTTTTTGGTTATCTGTTAGTACTCCTTTTACGATGTTTTGTGCAAATGAAGTTGAAAAAATGAATAGTAGTATTAGACTTAAAATTATTTTGGTATAGATAGTTCTCATTATTGGGTATATTATATGTAATTAGTAGAATTTAAAATCAATTTTTTTTTATGATACTAGCACATACACATACACATCATTGGACTGATGTTTTTTTCTAAACTTAAAATAATCGTTTTCCTGACTCTCTTTTTTTGAGTGTGATTCGTTTGCATTTTTCTTAATTTTGATTGTTAATCATACGTTAATTCGGTGCAAATATATAATTAATTCTATAAAATTAGTATAGTTTAAAATATATTTTTTTATTTTTTCACCAATGAGGCAATTGTTATGCCTTGCATGGCTTTCAAAGTTTCTTCTCGAATAGCCACTAACCCGTGTCGTAATGAGCATTCCGACTCGCTTACACAATCGGAACAACGCTCGTAGAAATTTAAGGAGGCACAAGGAAGTAACGCTATTGCACCATCAAATAATCGATGAATATCGGCCAAAGTGATCGTTTCTTTGTCTTTTAAAAGATAATATCCGCCATATTTTCCTTGCTTGCTGCCTACAAAATGTCCTCTTTTTAAATCCAAAAGGATTTGTTCCAAAAACTTTTTTGGAATGGATGCGCCTTCCGCAATTTCAATGGTTCTTGAAATGTGATTTTCATCTTGTTGTGCTAAATAAAGAAGCGCTTTAAGGGCATATTTGGTCTTATGTGAAAGCATATTGTCGTGATAATTTGTTATAACGAATATAAAAAATAAGTATATTCTTTTTAAAGAATCAAATATAGCTTTTTTTTTAATTTTTTAAAATATAATTTTTTAGGAATCCAATCTGATTACGGTCATAGATTAGAAAAGTTATAATTTTTTTAATAAGGAGCTTTATCCAGCCATCCGCTGTATCTTTCTTGTCCCGAGGAAAAATCGGGACAAGAAAGGATGCCGCTACTGTCTGGGCTAGGGCATCCGTTTTCAAAATAAATATTGTCTTTTTTAAAACACAAAAGAGAGTCCATGTTGAACTCTCTTTTGTTTATTTGATTTTTCTACCAGCCACCGCTTGAGCCTCCGCCAGAGAATCCGCCACCGCCAAAACCTCCGCCGAAGCCACCTCCGCCACCGCCTCCAAAGCCACCGCCTGAAGAGCCTCCAAAACCACCTCCGCCGCCTCTTCCAAGACTGCTTAGGATAATGACATCGAGTAGGCTAGGGCCAATTCCTCCTCCACGGTTTCCTGAATTCCCACTGCCACCTCCTTTATTCCTTGAAAATAAAAATAAAATGATTACTATAATGACAATGATTGGAAAAATTGGAAAGCTTTTTTCTTTAGTTTGTTTGCGTTCACCTTTGTATTTGCCTTTGAAAACATCAAATATAGCATCCGTTCCTTTGTCAAGACCTTTGTAGTAACTACCCGCTTTAAACTCGGGAATGATGATGTTTCTAATTATTTCACCACCAATTCCTGCTGTCAATCGATCTTCGAGACCATAGCCAGGATTAATAGCTATCTTTCTTTCTGCTTTGGCTAATAGTATAACAACCCCATTGTCATCTTTTGCTGTTCCGCCAATACCCCATGTTTGCCCCCATTTAGTAGCTAATAGACTAACATCTTCGTTTTTCAGACTTTCAATAGTAATGACTACAATTTGAGTTGTAGTAGAATCAGAATATTTAATTAACTTTTCTTCGAGTTGCGCTTTTTCTTCTGGACTCAAAACATTGGCATAATCATAAACCGATGTTTGAAAACTAGGTTTCTCTGGAATTGTAAATTGAGCAAACAAAAAACCACTATTTAAGAATGCAAAAGCAAAAAGAAATAATTTCCACCCCGATATTGTTAAATGATTTGTGCTTTCTGCCTTCTGCTTTCTGCCTTCTGCTTTTTGGCTTTTTTTCATTATCCTTTTGATATTTCGTTTGATAATTCATTGGTGTCTCCTTCTTGCCAAGGAAAATGTTTTTTGAGCTCTTCTCCAGCTTTCAAAATACCATCAATTAATCCTTGTTTAAAATTTCCTTGTTTGAATTGGGCAACCATAACATCTCGGGTACTGTCCCAAAAAGTATTGGTAACAATATCATTGATCCCTTTATCACCGCAAATCACAAAGGTTTTGTCTTCAACAGCCAGATAGATTAAAACCCCATTTTGCAATTCGGTTTCATCCATTTTTAAATCCTGAAAAACTTCTAAAGCACGATCATACGCATCTAGAGAAGTCGTTTTTTCTAAATGAACCCTAATTTCGCCAGAAGTGTTTTTCTCGGCTATTCGAATAGCCTCGACAATTTCCTGTTCGTCTTCTTCGCTTAAAAAATCTTCTACTTTTGACATTGGAATTATTTTTTGAACACAGATTTGCTTCGCCTGTTCGCTACCGCTCGGGTCAAAAATTTCACAGATAAAATTTGTGAGAATTTGTGAAATCTGTGTTAGATTTATTATTAGTTCCTCTTTAAGCCCCTCCTTTGGAGGGGGTGGGGAGGCTTTAGAATTTTACTTCAACAGGTTTGTCTGCACCTTCAACAGATTTGAAGAAAGGTTTTTCTTTATAGCTTCCTAAGAAAAAGCTTTGTGGCATCGCTAAAATATAGCCGTTGTATATTTCAACGGATTCATTAAAACGGGTTCTTGCTGTTAAAATTTGGTTTTCTGTACTAGCCAATTCGTCTTGTAATTTCAAGAAATTAGCATTTGCTTTTAATTCTGGATAACGTTCTACAGACACTAATAATCTTGACAATGAACTTGATACGCCACTTTGTGCATTGCTAAAAGCACTTAATTGTTCAGGTGAAATATTGGTTGGGTCAACGGTAACAGCTGTTGCTTTTGCTCTAGCTTCGATTACTGCTGTCAAAGTGCTTTTTTCAAAATCGGCAGCACCTTTTACAGTGTTTACTAAATTGCCAATTAAGTCGTTTCTCCTTTGATAGGCTGCATCAACGTTACCCCATTCTTTTCCAACTGCTTGACTGTGGCGTAGCGCTGTATTTTTTAATCCCATCACCCAAAAAGCAATTACTATTATTACTCCAATTCCGATAATCCAAGGCAAAAATCTTCTCATGATTGTTTAATTTAAAGTTTGTTTGTTGTTTTAATGTGTTTATTGTTTTTTTTATTCCCCCATTTGGGGGTTAGGGGGCTTATAACTCGTTTTTAATACTGATTAATTGCATTTTTATGGTTTCTAATTTACTGATAATTTCAAATTTATCCATGGTTTTCTTTTGCCCTTCTTTCAAATGGGTTTTGGCACCTTCTAAAGTGAATCCTCTTTCTTTAACCAAATGATAAATAAGCTGTAAATTTTTGATATCTTCGGGCGTGAACATTCTATTTCCTTTGGCATTTTTCTTAGGTTTCAGAATGTCAAATTCACTGTCCCAAAAACGAATCAAGGAAGCGTTTACTTCAAATGCTTTGGCGACTTCGCCTATGCTGTAGTATCTTTTATCTGGTGAAAGTTCAATATGCATATTTTTTATTTTTTTTCTGAACACTTTTATAGTCTCCTAGTACTGATTACTATTTAACTGAACACTGAATACTTTTCTAAATTAATCCAAAGACTGATTTTCCTGATTGGCTATTTTTGAAATAGCAACGTATTCTACTGCTGAAATATTGCCATAATAAAAATTTAGCGGGTTCACTACTTTTCCGTTTTTGTGTACTTCGTAATGCAAATGTGGTGCTTCGGACCGTCCTGTGCTACCAACATAACCAATAATGTCACCTCTTTTTATCGATTTTCCCGGTCTGCAATTGTATTTGCTTAAATGGGCATATAATGTTTCATATCCATAACCATGTCTGATTACTACATGGTTTCCAAATCCAGAAGCGGTATTGTCTGCTCTTGCAACGACTCCATCACCTGTAGCATAGATTGGTGTTCCTGTTTTGGCTGTAAAATCCATTCCTTCGTGCATTTTTCTGGCTTTGGTAAACGGATCAGATCGGTAACCAAATCCGGATGCCATTCGTTTTAAACTCTCATTTTTTACGGGTTGAATCGCTGGGATTGCCGAGAGCAGTTTGCCTTTGGCTTTGGCTAATTTTACAATTTCATCCAATGATTTAGATTGTATGGCCAATTCTTTACTCAACGCGTCAACTCTTTCAGTGGTGGTGGATACTAGTTTTGAATTGTTATACCCTTGTAAGGCTGCATAACGATGCGTATTGGAATATCCTTCTTTTCGTTTTTCTTCTGAAATTGCCGCAGTGTTAAAATATACTCGATATAAATTGTTATCCCTATCCTCAATATCTTCTATTACATCATCTATCTCATCCATTTTTTTGTTTAAAATGGCGTAATTCAATTTTAAATTTTCAATTTCCCTAGCCTGCAAACGGTCTTTTGGGGTGTCAAAATAGGGAGTGTTCAATAATATGATAAAGGTTAAGAATCCGAATATAGCAGAGGCTAATAAAAACAGTATGGCAAAGCCTACTTTTCGTCTTTTTCTGATTTTTATTTTCCGATATGCTAGATTTACAGAATCGTAATAATATTTTACTTTCGCCATATTTTAAAATACCCTATTTTTGCAAATTAGTTTAAAGATTAGTCGAACAAATTTAATAAATGTTTCAGTTGTTAGGCTCTTTTTTTAATAATAAATAAATGTTGGCTGTTTTTAAGGACATTAGAAAGACTGAAGATTTTTGATTCTTTTTTCTATTTGGAGATTAGTCCTTAATTTAAAATAAGTTCTTGATATAACGACTTCGCGTGAGGGATAGCGCCAAATTACCGAAGTAATGGCAATAGCCCGACAGCATTAGGGAAAGGAGCCGAATGAGCGGTTGCTGAGTTTGGCTCCTTTTTCTAATGGGGTCACGCCCAAAGGATGATAAATAAATTAGGTTTTAGATAAAATAATAAATATTAATTCAACGAATTACTGAATATACAGCAAAAATGAAATCACAAGACGTACGTAAACAATTTTTAGATTTTTTTGAAAGTAAAGGGCATTTAATTGTTCCATCGGCTCCGATTGTTCTTAAGGATGATCCCACCTTGATGTTTAATAACTCAGGAATGGCGCAGTTTAAAGAATATTTTTTAGGCCTTGGAACTCCAAAAAGCAAGAGAATTGCCGATACGCAAAAATGTCTTCGTGTTTCCGGAAAGCATAATGACTTGGAGGAAGTGGGGATTGATACCTACCATCACACGATGTTTGAGATGTTGGGGAACTGGTCTTTTGGTGATTATTTTAAGAAAGAAGCGATTCACTGGGCTTGGGAATTGTTGACAGAAGTGTATAAAATTCCGAAAGACATACTTTATGTTTCGGTTTTTGAAGGAAATGCAGATGAGAATGTGCCTTTTGATCAAGAAGCTTGGGATATTTGGAAAACATTAATCGATGAAGACCGAATTATTCTTGGAAACAAGAAAGATAATTTTTGGGAAATGGGAGATCAAGGACCTTGTGGACCCTGCTCTGAAATTCACGTTGATATTCGTTCTGCTGAAGAAAAAGCTTTGGTTTCTGGAAAATCTTTAGTGAATAACGATCATCCGCACGTGGTGGAGATTTGGAACAATGTATTTATGGAATTCAATCGTAAAGCCGATGGATCTCTTGAGAAATTACCTGCTCAGCACGTGGACACCGGAATGGGATTTGAGCGTCTTTGTATGGTTTTGCAAGGAGTTCAGTCGAATTATGATACGGATGTTTTTACACCGTTAATTAGAGAAATCGAAACGATTACTGGGGCAAAATATACAATCAAGGCAAAAGACGAAGAAGAAGAAAAAATAAATATTGCGATTCGTGTGATTGCAGATCACGTGCGAGCGGTGGCTTTTGCTATTGCCGATGGTCAGTTGCCATCGAACACAGGCGCTGGTTATGTAATTCGTAGAATTTTACGTCGTGCTATTCGTTATGGTTTTACTTTCTTGGATACCAAAGAGCCTTTTATTTACAAATTGGTAGAAACTTTGAGCACTCAAATGAGTGGTTCATTTCCTGAAATTCGTACTCAAAAAGCATTGTGTTCGAATGTGATTCGGGAAGAAGAAAGTTCTTTCTTGAGAACATTGGATCAAGGATTGGTGTTGTTGGATGCTGTGATTAACACGAATTCAGGAACTGTAATCGATGGTAAAAAAGCATTTGAATTGTATGATACCTATGGTTTTCCTATCGATTTAACGGCTTTGATTTTGTCTGAAAAAGGATTGGAATTGGATGAAAAAGGTTTTCAAGAGCAATTGCAATTGCAAAAGGAACGTTCTCGTGCGGCTTCAAAAGTTACGGCGGGAGACTGGAATGTTTTGGTTGAAGATGATGTTCAGGAATTTGTAGGGTACGACCGATTGAAGCACCCAGTAAGAATCACCAAATACCGTAGAGTAGATAGTGTAAAAGATGGCGAAATTTATCAGTTGGTTTTCAATTCTACTCCATTTTATGGTGAAAGCGGAGGACAAACAGGTGATAAAGGATATCTAGAAGCACAAAACGGTGATATTATTTATGTAATAGATACCAAAAAAGAAAATAATCAAACTGTACATTTGACTAGATCGTTGCCTAATAATTTAACCGATAGTTTTACGGCTATTGTGGATGTAAATCAAAGGGCTAGAACTTCGTCAAATCATACGGCAACGCATTTGTTGCACCAAGGATTGCGAAAAGTATTGGGTACACATATTGAACAAAAAGGATCAATGGTGCGTTCTGCTTCTTTGCGTTTCGACTTTTCACATTTCTCTAAAGTATCGGATGAAGAATTAAAAGAAGTGGAGAATTTTGTGAATGCTAGAATTCGCGAAAGCTTGCCTTTGATAGAAAAAAGAGCGATTCCAAAAGACCAAGCGATTGAAGAAGGAGCTATAGCGTTGTTTGGAGAGAAGTATGGTGATTTGGTTCGAATGATTAAGTTTGGAGATTCAGTAGAATTATGTGGAGGAACACATGTTCCGAATACAAGTGATATTTGGCATTTCAAAATTGTTTCAGAAGGTGCTGTTGCAGCTGGAATTCGCCGTATTGAAGCGATTACCAGTGATGCTGCCAAAGACTTTTTCGAATCACAATTACAATCTTTTTATGAGATTAAAGATGTGTTGAAAAATGCAATTGATCCAGTAAAAGCGATTCAAACATTGCAAGATGAAAATTCTTTGCTTAAAAAACAATTGGAGGTTTTATTGAAAGATAAAGCCAAAAATATGAAAGGCGAATTGGCTCAGGAATTACAAGAAATCAATGGAATTCAATTCCTTGCCAAAAAAGTTGATCTGAGTCCAGAAGGAGCCAAAGACTTGGCTTATGAATTGGGTACTTTAGGAACGAATTTATTCTTGGTTTTGGCTACAGCCGAAGCAGGAAAACCAACGTTGTCTTGTTACATCTCTAAAGAATTAGTGGCTGACAAAAAACTAAATGCAGGCCAAGTCGTTCGTGAGTTAGGGAAATTTATACAAGGTGGAGGAGGAGGACAACCTTTCTTCGCCACCGCTGGAGGGAAAAATGCAGATGGAATTGCTGATGCTTTGGCTAAGGCGGTCGAGTTTGTGAAGTAGTTTATTCATTATAAGTAATCTATTTGTTTTTAGTAAATAGGTTGTTAATTATATCCCAGGTGAGTTGGTCATTAACTCGCTTGGGATTTTTTTTGTTAAAATATATTCAAAATATTTTGGCTTGATAGTCATGATTTCTTATATATTTGCGGATAGATTAATACGTAATTTATTAAAAAATGAAAAAATTTTTATGTCTTTTTAGTGCTTTGACTTTAATGCTAATTTCATCTTGTTCAAGTGATGATTCATCTTCGGATTCAGACAATAATTTTGTGTTACCTAAAACAATAACTATGACTTTTCCTGATTTTCCATCTGATAATAGCAGAGAGATAATAACTTATGATGGAAATAAGATTTTAACTTCGGTAGATGAGGATTCAAAAACTGTTTTTACTTATGATGGAAATTTTATAGTTAAGCAGGTGAAATTTGATTTAGATGATAAAGGAAATGGGGTTAAAAATACTGAGGTTTTGTATACTTATGAAAATAGAAAACTAAAAACAAGAACACTAAAAAAAGAGTTTTCCACTGAATATCCAAATGGGCAATATATTTACAAAACAGTTTATACGCATAATTCGGATAATCAAGTTACATATGTGTATTATGTGGTAGATTCTAAAACAAATATAGAAGTAAAAGATCATCAAGGGGTTTTAAATTACAAAGATGGAAATCTTGTAAAAGAAGAGTTTATTGTTACAACTGATCAAAGCAACATCAGGTCTTATGAGTATGATGATAAAAATGATCCCCTCAAAAATATCTTAGGTTTTAACTTATTGTTAGATGAGGTTAATTGTGGAAATAATAATATTATAAAAACGATTAGTGGTGACAGTTCATTTTTAAATTCATTTGTTTATATCCGCAATTATATTTACGGTGATAATGGGTATCCTACAAAAATGACATCCTATACAAGTGATGGAAAAACAATAGAATATACAACTGAATATACTTATTAATTGTTAGTTCCATTTTTAGTATGAGCCAGATATTCAAGTATCTGGTTTCTTTATTGCTAAAAAATGTCGAAATTTACACGAAATAGTAAAGATGCAATTCACCACTCCAATTCCCATCCCAAAAAATCTTAATCCCATAGACTACAATTCCAAAATTGTCTCATTAGGTTCCTGTTTCGCAGAGAATATGGGAGACAAATTCCAGTATTTTAAATTTCAAAGCACGACCAATCCATTCGGAATAATTTTTAATCCGGTTTCTATTGAAAAAATTATGGATAGAGTGATCAATGATTTATTGTTTACTGAAGAAGATATCTTTTTTCATAACGAGCGTTGGCATTGTTTTGAAGTACATTCAGATTTAAGTCATGCTAATCAAGAGGAATTATTGGTAAATCTGAATCAAATTTTGGAGGAAACCAAGAAACAATTGCAGGAAGCGACTCATGTTATTATCACGTATGGCACTTCATGGGTGTATCGAAATATAGATAAAAATGCTATTATGGCCAATTGCCATAAAGTGCCCCAAAAGCAGTTCGTCAAAGAATTGCTTTCGGTAAAGACCATTCAAGAAAGTATCGATCATACAATCAGTTTGATTCGAGGTATAAATTCCAATTGCAATTTCATATTTACCATTTCACCAGTACGTCACCTCAAAGATGGTTTTATTGAAAATCAGGTTAGTAAAGCACATTTGATTACCGCTGTTTATGATATTTTAAAAGAATCGGCGGTAGTTCCCCCTTCGGGGGCTAGGGGGCTTTTCCCTTCCTACGAAATCATGATGGACGAACTTCGGGATTATCGTTTTTATGCTGAAGATATGATACATCCAAGTCAAGTAGCGATTGATTATATTTGGGAAAAATTCAAGAAAAGTACTATTGCAGAAACGGCTTATGATACAATGGAAATTGTAGAAAGTATTCAAAAAAGTCTTTCTCATCGATCTTTTAATCCAAATTCCGAAAGTCATAAAAAATTCGAATTGAAATTGAAGGAAAAAATCACTAAATTAGTAGCTCAGTATTCATTTATGAAATTTTAATTATGCTAAAGAAAATTATAGTTGGTGCAATATTAGTAGTGGTCATAATTTTGGCATTCAAATTTTGTGAGTTCAAGAAAGAGGATGATTCAACTTTGGATTACAATACCAATTTGATTCAGCAACAAATCGTGAATGTGGGTAAATTGGTCGTTACCGAAGGTCATTTTTCGGAGGTATTGACGTATAAAAACCAACAAAAGTATATGATGGATATACTTTCGTTTGAGAAAAAAGCACTAATAATAGTCAATGCCGATGTTACCGTTTCCTATGATTTGCATCAGATGAAATACGATATTGACGAAGCCAATAAAACCATCACAATTCTAAGCATTCCAAAAGAAGAAATAAAGATAAGCCCAGACATCAAATTTTATGATGTAGAGCAAAGTCAGATGAATCCTTTTACAGGTGATGATTATAATAAAATCAATAAATCAGTAAAGGTTAATTTGGCAAAAAAAATCGAAAAATCCACATTGAAATCCAATGCCCAAAATCGTTTGATAAGTGAATTGTCTAAGATTTTAATTTTGACCAATACAATGGGATGGAAACTACAATACGAAGGTAAAGTGATTGAAAATGAAAAGGACTTTGCTACAAAAGTAAAGCTATAGAACTGTTTTCAACTTTAGTGAAAACAACTAAATTATTGCTAATACTTTGGAGAGTCACCCAATAATTTTAATACATATTAGTGGAATTGTATAACTTATAAAATTGTAGTTGTTGCATATTTGTAGATTCAAAAATTCCTGATAAATAGTATGAATAGCAAGAATTCAAACGCATTTATTTACAAAGATTTTTTATATGAACCCAAAACTAAATTCTTTTGTAAAAAAAACAAAGCGTATTATACTTTGGAGCGCTCTTACAATTGTGTGTTTTTTGCTTTTAATTATTGTTTTAATTCAAGTTCCAGCTATCCAAAATTTTGCAAAAGATAAGGTACTCACTTATCTCAATGAAAAGCTAAAAACCAAAAGTTCTCTAGATCATATTGCTATAACTTTCCCAAAAACGATAGTACTAGAAGGTTTTTATTTTGAAGATCAACATAAGGACACTTTATTGAGTGGTAAACGGTTGGCTATTGATATTGATTTGTTTAAAATTTTCAATCACAAAATAGAAATAAACTCGGTTGAACTGGAAAACGCAATGGCCAATATTTCAAGGAATAAGGATGCAGTATTCAATTTCGATTACATTATCAAAGCATTTGCTTCCAACGCGCCAGCGGATCCTAAAAGCAAACCATATGTTGTATCGGTTGTTGATGTGGATTTAAAAAACATCAAGTTTAGTTTTCAAGACGATTTATCCAAAAATGACATTCGCCTAAAGCTGGAAAATTTCAGCACAAAATTCAAAAAGTTCGATTTAGACAAAATGGATTTCAATATTCCATACATTGATTTAAAGGGTTTGAATGTAGTTTTAAATCAGGATTTGGTCGAAAAGATTGCTGAGGTCTCTGTTAAAACCGCTGATACGATTGCCAAGAGAAGTGATTTTAACTTGGAATTAAAAAAAATCACTTTGTCTAAAATCAAGGTTTTATATGACAATAAAGATTCTAAAATGAATTCAGGATTTACGTTGGGGAGTTTAAAACTTTTGGTTAATGATTTGGATATAAAAAATCAGATACTCGATTTTGACAGTTTTGAAGTTAAAAATGTAAAAGGTAATCTGCTTCTTGGTAAAAATGACAAGCAACTAAAAACACCCAATTTAGATACAACAGCCATTGCAACAAATGGTTGGAAAATGAAACTGAAAACAATCGATTTGCAAAACATTGCTTTCCAATTTGATGATATGGAATCTCCTGCAATTGCAAATGGAATCGATTACAGTCACCTTAATTGGAATGGTTTGAATGCAAAAGCCGAAGGTATTTATTTTAGAAATGAGACTATTTCGGGGCGTGTGAAATCTTTAACCCTAAACGAGAAAAGCGGACTGAAAATTCAACAACTCCAAACACAGTTTTTTTATGGACCAAAGCAAGCTTATCTGACTGATTTGTATATAAGAACACCTCAAACGGAATTGAAAGACAAATTAAAAGTGAACTATCAATCAATTGACGGTATTTCAAAAAATATAGGAGATTTGTCGGTTGATGCGAATTTAAGTCAGTCGAAAATTGGCTTTAAAGACATTTTACTTTTCGCTCCACAATTACAAAAAACAAATCCTTTTCAATCGAATCCCAATGCCATTTTGTACATCAATTCTCGTATAAACGGTCAAGTAAAAGATTTGAATATTCCTTATTTTCAAATGCAGGGAATTGGAAACACAAAAGTTTCTGTCTCAGGAAAAATAAAAGGACTTCCCAATTATGAAAAAGCTTTTTTTGATTTGGATATAAAAAATATAACGTCGTCTTCTCGTGATGTAATTTCTTTTATACCTCAAGGAACACTTCCCAAGACGATTCAGCTTCCGGAGCAATTTAGCGGTAGCGGAAAATTCAAAGGTTCGATCGATAATTTTAAAACCAAATTGGCATTAAACAGCAGTTATGGCAAAGCCAATGTGGATGCATTGTTTGATAATAGAATTAAAAACAGTGAAAAATATGATGCCACGATTGCTTTTATGGATTTTAATCTTGGACGACTGATCAAGAATGATTCGTTGGGGAAAATTACGTTAAATGCAAAAGTTAAAGGGCAAGGACTGAATCCTAAAACGGCAAATGCTCAGCTCGTAGCCATTGTAAAAAAAGCGGATTTCAATAAATATACGTACTCTAACATGGCTTTGAAAGGTACGATTGCCAAAGGAAATTTTGATATAAAAACCGACAGTAAAGATCCAAATCTAAAATTCAAATTGGATGCAAATGGAGGTTTCAAAGATAAATATCCGGCAGTAAAATTGAATCTGAATCTTGATATCGCCGATTTGGAAAAAATGAATCTGCATGCCGGTCCGATGAAACTTAGAGGAAATGTTGTCGCAGATATTGCCAACAGTAATCCCGATTATTTGAACGGAGAAATTGTAGCTTCTAATGTCCAAATTTTGCAAGAGGCTGAACCGATTGTTTTGGATAAGGTTAAAATTACGGCTTTTGCTGATAAACAAAAAAACAATATTAAAATCAGTTCGCAATTTGTTAATGCCGAAATAGATGGAAAATACAAATTGACCACACTTTCGGATGCGATACAAAATTCACTTTCAAAATATGTAAATGTTCAAACTGCGAAGTATAAAACCAATTCAGAAAAACAACAATTGACATTTAATCTTTCGATTCAGAACGACCCTGTTTTATACAAATTGATTCCCAAATTATCGGCTTTGGAACCCATAAATATTTTTGGAAAATACAATAGTGTAGGTGATACTTTGGAAATAAAAGGAGCCATTCCTAAAATTATTTATGCCAATACTACAATATCCGACGGTAAGATAAATATTGAAACAAAGGAAAATGCTCTAGAATATCAAGCTTCTGTGGCAACCATTGAAGGCGGACAATTTAAAATTCCGTTTACAAATTTATCAGGAAAAGCGCAAAATAATATTCTTTCTTATGCTTTGCAGGTAAAAGACAAAGACAAAAAAGATTTGTATTTTATTGCTGGTGAATTACTTCATGAAGATTCCAAAAACATCATTAAATTGAATGCGGAAAACTTAGTTTTAAACTATGATAAATGGAATATAAATCGGGAAAACTCAATTGAATTTGGAGAAAAAAGACTTTATGTCAATAAATTTTATTTGGATCATTCCGGAAATGAACTGAAAATTCAATCGCAAGGCAATCAAAACAATGCTCCGCTTCATGTTGATTTTGTGAATTTCAAAATAGAAACCATTTTGAATGTGATAAAGAAAGATGAATTGGAAATGCAAGGTTTGATAAATGGATCTGCCGTAGTCGAAAACGTCATGACGAATCTCATTTTCACTACCGAATTGACGATTGATAAGTTTGTCTTTGGCGGTGAGGCTGTTGGAGATATCAATTTAAAAATAAATAACAAAACGTCAAATATACTTTCGGCAAATATGACGCTATCTGGCGAAGGAAATGATTTGGCTCTTTTGGGAAAATATACAATAGACAACGAAAATTTCGATTTGAACTTAGATATTAACCAATTAAACATCAAAAGTATTCAAGGGTTTTCATTTGGAAATATAACCGATGGAAAAGGTTCTTTGTCTGGACAATTTAAAATTACCGGAAATGCTTCGGAACCAAAAGTAAACGGAGAGTTAGTTTTTAAAGACGCTGGTTTCCGAATCACAAAGCTTAATTCTTATTTCACTGTAAATGACGAGAAGGTTTCTTTGAGAAATGAAGAAATTGACTTTGATCATTTCTCGATTTTTGATGAAAATAAAAATGAACTGGCAGTAAACGGGAAAATGACGACCCAAAATTTCAGGGATTTTAATTTCGATTTAATCGTAACTGCTGATGATTTTAGAGCAATTCATTCTAAAGCAATTGATAATGATTTGTTTTATGGAGATTTATTTTTGGATACCAAACTAAAAATTGGTGGAACTCTTGATAATCCTATTGTTAAAGGAAATGTCGAGATTAATGGTGAAACAAAATTTACGGTTGTTATGCCTCAATCGGATCCTTCAATTGTGGACAGGGAAGGAATTGTGGAGTTTGTTGATGAAGATAATCTGTATTTAAAACAAACGGTTGCATTACAAAAAGAACTGAATCAATCGAAATTTATAGGAATGGATGTGTCAGTTGCTGTTACTATTGATAAGGAAGCCGATTTCACTTTGGTAATAGACAAAGGGAATGGTGATTATCTGAACTTGAAAGGTGAAGCGGAACTTACCGCAGGAATTGACCCTTCCGGAAAAACTACGCTGACGGGTAAATACGAGTTTAGTGGAGGTTCATATGAAATGAATTTCAATATGATCCGACGAAAATTTGACATTCAGAAAGGTAGCTATATTATTTGGAATGGAGAACCAACAATGGCAACTGTCAATATTACGGCGATTTATAAAGTCAATACAGCGCCGTTGGATTTGCTTAGTGATCAACTTGGAACATTAACTCCTGCTGTTAGAAACACCTACAAACAAAAAATTCCATTTCAGACTTTATTGAAAATGAATGGAGAATTATTAAAACCAGAAATTACTTTTGACATTATTTTGCCTGATGGGAATTATGATGTTTCATCGGATATAGTAAGTGCTTCTCAAACCAAATTAGAACAGCTAAGACAAGATCCGTCTGAATTGAACAAACAAGTATTTGCATTATTATTGTTGAATCGATTTGTTGGTGAAAACCCTTTTTCTAGCGAAAGTGGAAGTACTAGTGCCGAATATCTCGCCCGACAAAGCGCTAGCAAAATTCTATCGCAACAGATGAATGATTTGGCGGGAGATTTAATTGCAGGAGTTCAATTGGAATTTGATTTGGAATCGACCGAAGATTATACTTCGGGGGCTAAAGAAACCAGAACTGATTTGAATGTTGGAGTTTCTAAAAAACTTTTAAATGACAGATTGAAAGTGACCGTAGGAAGCAGTTTTGGAGTGGAAGGACAAGAACGGGCCAATGAAGATGCCTCTAATATTGCAGGTGATGCTTCCTTAGAATATAAATTGAGTAAAGACGGCAGGTATATGATTAGAGCGTACCGAAAAAATGAATACCAAGTGGCCATTCAAGGTGAAATTGTAGAAACAGGTGTGATCTTTATCATCACAATGGAATACAATAAATTCAAAGAATTGTTTAAACGAAGTGCCAAAGAAATTGAGATTACCAAAAAGGAACAGATTCGTAAAGAAAAAAAGAAATTGGAGAAAGAGAAACAAAATGCAAAGGTATCTTATGAAAACTAACTATTCAAAATATCTTTTAATGCTATGCTCATTCTTTATTCTGGGATGCAGTAACACCAAGTTTTTGCCCGAAGGTGACCTGCTATATACTGGCGGTTCCGTAAAAGTAGAAGATTCAATTCTAAAAAGGAAAGCCAGAAAAGCGTTAGAAACAGAATTAGAAAATCTGTTGCGCCCCAAACCAAACAAACAAATATTGGGATTAAGGCCCAAATTGTATATCTATAACCTAGCAGGCAAACCTAAAAAAGAAAAAGGACTTCGATATTGGTTGCGTACCAAAGTTGGGGAACCACCCGTTTTATTCAGTCAAGTAGATTTAGAATATAACGCATCCCTACTAAGAAACTATACGGAAAACAGAGGGTATTTTAAAACCAAAGTACAGTCAGATTCAACGAGGAATGGTAAACGAGCCACAGCAGAATATATTGTTAAACCTTCAAAACAATATAAAATTAAAAACATTTCTTTTCCGGATGATTCCACTGCTTTGGGAAAAGCAATTAGTAGAACTCAGAAAAGAAGTCTTTTAATTCCGGGAAACCCTTATGATTTGGAAGTTATAAAACAGGAACGCGACCGTATTGATGCCAGATTAAAAGAAAAAGGATATTATTTTTTTAACCCTGATTATATTTTGGCTCAAGTCGATAGTGCCAAAGGAGATCACGAAGTGAATATTAGACTGAAAACAAAAGAGGAAACACCATCAAAAGCTAGGAAACCCTATATTATAAATGATATTATTGTGTATCCAAATTATTCGATTCTAACAGATAGTATTGTTTATAAAAAGGATGATATTTTACATTACAAAGACTTTACCATAATTGATTCGGCCAATACTTTCAACCCTAGGGTTTTTGATCGCACGTTGTATTTTAAAAAAGGCGATTTGTACAACAGAAAAAATCATAATCTTTCTTTGAATCGTTTTGTAAGTCTCGGTACTTTTAAGTTTGTTAAAAATGAATTCAAGGTAGATGATTCAATTCCAGATGCTTTAAACGCTTATTATTACCTGACCCTATTGCCAAAAAAATTCCTTCGATTTGAAGTTAAGGGTAGTACCAATTCGGCTGGTTATTCGGGTTCTGAATCGAAAATTAATTGGAGCAACAGAAATTTTCTTGGTGGTGCCGAATTATTCACACTTTCTTTATTTGGTGGAATTGATTTTCAAATTTCAGGAAAGAATGGGGGACATGATATTTATACTTTTGGAGGCGAAGCAAGTTTAATGTGGCCACGTTTAGTTGCACCTTTCAAATGGCAAAATTCAAGCGAATTTGTTCCCAAAACAAAAGTACTAATCCGTTATGAACGCCAAAGTAAGTCAGAGCAATATACTTTGAATTCTTTTAAAACTTCATTTGGTTATTTGTGGAAAGAAAGCGCTAAAGCAGAACACGAATTGAAAGTATTGGAAATTAATTATGTGAGTCCAAAAAATGTAACGGCTTCTTATTTGGAAGAAGCAGCCACAAATTCTTCATTGTCAAAAGTGATCGAAAAGCAGCTTATTTTTGGACCAACCTATTCGTATACTTTTACAAATACGCTGAAAAACAGAAAAATACATACTTTCTATTTCAATGGAGAACTGGATTTGGCGGGAAATATAACCGGTTTGCTTCTGGGTTCAAATGCCAAAAAAGGCGATACGATCAAGTTTTTTGATGTACCTTTTAGTCAATTTGTAAAAGTAAAAACAGATTTTAGATATTACTTAAAATTAGGTAAAGAAAGTAAATTGGCTTCGAGATTCATCGCAGGCGCTGGTTATGCTTATGGAAATAATACCGTGATGCCATCCTCAAAGCAGTTTGTTACTGGTGGAGCCAATAGTATTCGCGCTTTCAGATCTCAATCGATTGGGCCAGGTAGTTACAAAAACATCGATCCAAATGCTATTTTTTTACAGGATGAATTGGGAGATATAAAATTAGAATTCAATACAGAATATAGAACTAAATTGTTTAGCATTGTTGAAGGCGCTTTGTTTGTAGATGCGGGAAATATTTGGCTCTTGAATGAAGATAAAAATAAAGCAGGTGGTCAGTTTTCAAAAGATTTTATGAAAGAAATTGCGGTCGGAGTAGGAGCTGGGTTGCGTTTTGATTTTTCTTTTTTAATCCTACGAACCGACTTGGCTTTTCCTATTAGACAACCTTATTTGGTAAACGGAAGCAATTGGGTGATAGATGCAGTCGATTTTGGAAACAGATCTTGGCGAAAAGATAATCTGATGCTCAATATCGCTATTGGTTATCCTTTTTAATTTAAAACCGTTTATTTTTCAAACATAAAAAAACCGCACCTTTTTGTGCGGTTTTTGCTTTTATAATTAGAATTATACTTTCAAGTTTCCTTTGACCCCCACATCACTATCGGTTCCAAAAACAGCTGCACTCGCTATTTTTAATAACGTAATTATTTTACTGTTTTTGGTATCCCAATAATAAGAATCAGCAGGTGTCACTTTTATCACCGATACTTTTGGGTCTTTTTTTCCTTCTTCAAACCAAGCTTTTGCAATAGGACTCCACAATTCATCGATTTTTTGTTGGTCTCTAAATATAGTTGCATGTCCATAAACTGAAAGGTATTGTGAACTGCTGATATTAGAGAAAAAAAGCTGTACCTGATTGTCTTGTTGAATTTCATGATTTTTATCGCTGTCCGTTGAACTGATAAACCATAAATTTCCTTCATCATCAATATCCTGAACAGCCATAGGTCTGGATTGAATAGGGATTTGAGCTAATTGTGTACAGAAAATGGCTATTTTTATATCGCCTGCAAGTGATTTTATTTTCTTGATTGCCTCGGCATTAATTAAATTTTCATGCATGATATTTTATTTTAAAGTTTCTAAATCTATTTTTTCTGATGTCCATTCTATAGCTAGTAAATATTCTTCTTTGCTAAATCCGCGAAAAGTTCCTGGCATTATTTTACTAAAAATATCTGTGAATTGAATTACTGTATTAGAATCCGTGACTATAGCTGCACGGTTCCATTTTAGGATATTTTTCATTCCCAAAAAGGCATCTTCCATCCAAGCGCCAAAAGTAAAATCGGCCGGAGAATTATCCAGGAAAAGCAAATAATTCAATTTACCTGTTTTTTCAACCAAAGCAGTTACTTCTTTTGTAACCAAATCAAAATCTTCTTTTACGACTTCACCTTCACTACGAAATCCTACCATATTGGAGGGTAAATCTTTTATTTTTTCTATCATGACGTTTACTTTTAATATTATTTCAAAAATATTTAAAATAACAGCTAACTATCTTATAATAAATAATTTAATTGTTATATAATTACAGTTTTTGTCAGATTAATATTTGTTTTTAAAAAGATTTATATAAAAAAAACAGGTTTGTTGTGTAGAACAACAAACCTGTTTGTATTAAAATGATAAATTAAAATCTATTTAAGCCGTTTCATTTTCAAAAATCAATTCTAATCCATTTGAGATTAAGTTGTAGATTTCGGGACGTTGTTTTTTAAGATTTTCCAAATGCAAAAGCACCTCTTGCATCAAATTCGTTTCGCTTCTCGAATTCAAAAGCTCAATGATTTCAATAGAAAGCAACCAATCGTTTGGATGATTATTTTGCAGTTTTGTAAAAATGGGTTCTAATGAAATTGTCGTATCATTCGTTTCGCGAATGCTTCTTACGGTTTGGTACAATACTTCCAAATCGTCTCTTTCGGCCGTTTGTTTGGCTTTAATGGTTTTGCTCGAAGGTACGTGAGAAATCAAATCAAAACTATTCACATCGGCAGGACCTGAAAAAGCCGAAACCAATTTTTTGCCCACCGCCATATCGTAATTCCCCCATTCTGGTTGGAATAAAACAGTATCTCCGTGTGTAACCGTACAGTTTTTGAAACAAATCAAAATAATTTCGCCATGCAAATTTCTCTTTCCAGTAATGATTTCTCCAACCACTTTGATATCACCTTCAAACTCCAAAGTAGCCGTTTGACCTTCATAAACACCATAAGCTTTTAGGTCTCTTGGACTCATATCTTCGATTGCCAGATTGATACCTTGTAGCTTTCCTATCGGGCTACCAAAACCTTCTGGATGTGTACTCGTTCCATGACCTACCAATTCTTTTTCACGATATGATAAAGCCGTTTTTCCAGTAGTTTGAAAGTAAATTGGTTTTCCTTCGTCTTCAATAACATTTGTAAATACACCCGAAATCTGTAAACCAGTACTCAATTCAACAGTTCCCAATGCTTTCGAATGGATTAGTTTTTTTAACCCAGACAATCCACCGGTGCGCAAAGCCATAGTGTTGGCAAACTCTTCCAAAATTAAACTCAAATAAGCAAAATCGGGAGTTACATACAACTGTGGTTGCAATTTGGTAATATCAAAACTTTGATTAACAGCTGAAAAACCATAAGGGATTTTCTTCACGTTATCCGTCATACACCAAGCACTTTCGCCAATGGATGACAATAATCCGGCGCCGTATATTTTAGGATTTTCAACTGTTCCTATTAAACCATATTCCACAGTCCACCAATGTAGGTTCCGAATTTGAGCCATTTCAGACAATTCGCCCATATTGTTTTGCAGGTCTTCCACAGCTTTCTCGGCTGCTTCAATTTCTGCTTGTGGTGTGCCTTCGGCTTCTTTCAAAATAGAAAGCAAGCGAATGGCTTCATACATTTCGTAATCTTTGTGCGAAGAAATGGCTTTACAACCTATTTCTCCAAAACGTCTTAAATATTCTGCATATTCCGGATTCGCAATAATAGGTGCATGACCAGCACCTTCGTGAATAATGTCAGGAGCGGGAGTGTATTCAATATGTTCGAGTTGGCGAATATCCGATGCAATGACCAAAACATTATACGCCTGAAATTCCATAAAAGCATTCGGCGGAATAAAACCATCAACCGCTACAGCAGCCCAGCCAATTTCGCTCAGGATGCGGTTCATACCGTACATACTCGGGATGTTATCTACCTCAATTCCCGTTTTTTTCAAACCTTCCAGATACGAACTATGCGCTACCTTCGAGAGATAATTCACGTTTTTGCGCATCACATAACGCCAAACCGCTTGATTTATGGGAGTGTAATCGCTATAATCTTGTGGTTTAATAAACTGTTTTAAATGTTTCGGCAAACGGTCTAACAACGGATTACTTTTTATTTTTGTGTTCATAACGAAAACGATATAGTTTTTGTGCAAAAGTACAATTTTCAGAAACTATTTCCAGTGTTTACGTGCTTAATTCTGCAAATAGCAACATTTTGTCAAATACATTTTTAAACATATAAGTCATATAAGTTTTTAATTTGAACAAAAGTAAGTAAAATCAATAGTTCATTTAAACAAAGTCATTTCCCTTTCCGGAAATCGTTTTTGACTTATATTCACTTTTTTAATACTATTTTGGTAAACTAGTTTTTTTAAACTTTTATGACTTATATGTTTGAAATTAAAGGCTGTTTGTTTTAGATATAGGCTTTTTTTATAAATTATTTCTCCACCTTTTCCAAATCTTCCACTTTGGTTTTGGTTAAATTAAGTTTATTGAATGCTTCATTGTTGGGAATATGCATTTCAAAATCATCCATATAGTCAATTTCGATTTCAAAATTAGAACCTAATAAATCCAATACGTGTCCTCCCACCTTTTTATCATCCGAAAGAAAATGAAAATGATAGCCTGGCACATTCAGCCCTTTCATGTATTCAGGAAATCGAAAGCCAATCAACGTTCCAGAAATAGTTCCCAACTCAAATACCGATTGTTTTTTTACGGCATCAATCATCAAAGGATACGGTTTAATTTGTTTAGAGACAGATCGGGTTTTTATCGTTTGGCATTTTACTTTCATTTTATACGCCACATATAAGTTTCTATTGGGCGATATGGTGTCCAGTAAAGCATAGAGTTTCTTGAGGTCAAAGGATTGGTGCGCAAAAACAACATTCTCTTTTGAGAAATTCGTCACCACCGCAAAAGGTGTTTTTTGTGAAGGATCTACCGCATATGCTTTCCCATCCGATTTGATTTGGTAAAAATGATTATCAAACCCAATCATTTCACCGTCCAATTCATTAAAAGTTCCAATCCCGAAACTTCCTTTCTTTTGCAATGCGGCCAGAGTCATATCACCATCAAAACCGCCTTCCATCAAAGCGTTGATTGTAGCATATTGATATATCGTGGTGTTTTTGTCTTTTTGGGCAGAACTGGTAAAAAACGAGAGCACTATTAGTAGAAAAGTAATTGTTTTTAAAGAATGGGTCATTGTAATTTGGTTTTTGTTAGTGTAGCAAAAGTAATACAATGGTTTTGATACTAATGGAATTTTGCAAAACAACAAGTATAGTTATTTAAAATCAAAAAAAAGAAACCACAAATTACACAGATTAGCACAAATTATTTTTTAAAATTTTCAAAGAAATTTGTGCTAATCTGTGTAATTTGTGGCAAAAAAAATACAATTCCATTATTTTAATTTACAAAAGCGGATGCTTCCCCTCATGCCTAAAATACTCAATTTTGTAATTGAACATTTCGGCCATATTTTGACCTCTTAGTTTAGCTTCTTCGGCTAGTGGACCTGTAAATAAACTATCCACAGTTTCGGTGAAAATTTCCATCCAGCGGTTAAAATGTTGTTTCTCGACTGGTAATTGTTTGTGTGGCGGGAAAGGACTACCGGAGTAGGTATGTTCTTCGAGCAGTATAGTTTGCCAAAAGCGGTACATTTTCTCCAAATGTTCTGGCCAGCGGTTCCCTATTTTTTCTTCAAAAATAGTACCCAGTAGTTCGTCTTTTCGAATGTTGGAGTAGAACGTATCTACCATTAATTGAATATCTCCTATGTTGGTAATGTCTTTGCGTGTCATAATTTCTAAGTATAAAAAAAACCTACGCAAAGGTAGGTTTTTGTCTTAAGTTATTTTTATTTTTTAGAAAGTACCGGCGGATACTGAGCCAAAATCTGAGTCACTATATTATTGACAATTTCGTCTTTTCGATCCATATCTTTGGTAAGTGTTCCTGTTCCTTCGCCTTGCCAAATCAGTTCTTTCTTTTTGGCATCAATAAGGTCAATGTATAAAGTGCCTTCGGTAGAAGAACTTACATACGTTTGTCCGCCATACATATACGGATTCCATCCCCATCCCCAACCGTAGCCATATCCAGCATTGAATTGGTTTACACTAACTTGTTCTCTAGATTTAGTGAAAATATTGATCAATAAATCGGGAGTTTCGCTTTTGGTCATTCCTTTTGCTTGTAATTGTTTGTCAATAGCATTCAGAATTCTTCTTTTATCCAAATCAGAAATTTCGACTTTATCGATACCTGATTTCATGAAAGCATATGTTTTGTACTGTGTAAAATCGGCTGATTTATCATAATCAGAATATACTTTCACGGTGTCACAAGAGGTAACTATGAAAAGTAACAATAGAGGCAAGAATTTAATAGTTTTCATATTCATATGATTAGTGTTGAATTAAAATTAATACAAAAATCGTACCAATTGAGCCAAATAAGTGTTAATTTTTAAATAAAGGTTTCTGAAGGTTTTTGGCGCAGATTAAAAAAAACATAAAAATAAAACTTGTAGCAAATTTGGATAGACATAATTAATTCACAGCTCAATTTTAAAAGGTGTGACTTTTTTTAACCATTAAGGTATTAAGTTATATTAAGCAATTCAACTAACCTTAATTTTCTTAATATATTAATGGTTCAATATTTTTAAAATTACATTTTAAATGTTTTAGTTTTCTATACAAAACAATAAGAATCTAATTCAATAAGGCATCATCCACTAAATTTGGTAATGTTACTTTTAATAAAGGTTCAACTTCCATAGCACGTTTGATGGCGAAGACAGCTCCTTCGTTACGGGCCCAACTACGTCTTGAGATTCCGTTGTTGACATCCCAAAAAAGCATGGAAGCCAAGCGACGGGAAGCTTCTTTGGAACCGTCCAATACCATCCCGAAACCACCGTTGATTACCTCACCCCAACCTACGCCACCACCATTGTGTATAGAAACCCAAGTAGCGCCGCGGAAACTGTCTCCAATCACGTTTTGAATCGCCATATCGGCTGTAAAACGGGACCCGTCATAAATATTAGACGTTTCTCGGTAAGGTGAATCTGTTCCCGAAACATCGTGATGATCCCGACCCAAAACAACCGTTCCTATCTCGCCTTTAGCAATCGCCTGATTAAAAGCTTCGGCAATTTTTACACGGCCCTCGGCATCAGCGTATAAGATTCTAGCTTGAGAACCCACAACCAATTTATTTTCTTGTGCACCTTTTATCCACTGAATATTATCCTGCATTTGTTGCTGAATTTCAATAGGAGCTGTTTTGGCCATTTCTTCCAAAACTTGACAAGCAATAGCATCAGTTTTGGCCAAATCCTCAGGCTTGCCAGAAGCACAAACCCAACGGAAAGGTCCAAATCCGTAATCAAAACACATAGGTCCCATAATATCCTGCACGTAGCTCGGATATCTGAAATCAATTTTATTTTCGGCCATAATATCGGCTCCTGCACGCGAAGCTTCCAGTAAAAAGGCATTTCCATAATCAAAGAAATACGTTCCTTTGGCGGTATGTTTGTTAATCGCTTTAGTATGTCGACGCAATGTTTCTTGTACTTTTTCCTTGAATAAATCAGGATTGTTTGCCATCATATCATTGGCTTCCTCAAAAGAAATTCCAACCGGATAATACCCACCAGCCCACGGATTGTGGAGTGAAGTTTGGTCGGAACCCAAATCAATATAAAGGTTTTCTTCGTCAAAACGTTCCCAAACATCCACCACGTTTCCGAGGTAGGCAATAGAAACCGTTTCGTTATTGGCTTTCGCCAGCGCCACTCTTTTGACCAATTCGTAAATGTCTTCAACCACTTCATTGATCCATCCTTGACTGTGACGAATGTGTGTAATCTTTGCATTTACCTCGGCACAAACCGTGATACAACCCGCAATATTTCCCGCTTTGGGTTGCGCGCCACTCATTCCGCCAAGTCCTGAGGTGACAAATAAACCTCCTTTTGGGGAACGTTTTATTTTACGGAAACCGTTCAAAACCGTGATTGTCGTTCCGTGAACAATTCCCTGCGGCCCAATATACATGTAACTGCCTGCGGTCATTTGCCCGTATTGGGAAACGCCCAAAGCATTCATTTTCTCCCAATCATCGGGTTGAGAATAATTTGGAATTACCATTCCATTCGTAACCACCACTCTCGGCGCCTCTTTGTGGGAAGGAAACAATCCCATCGGATGTCCAGAGTACATTGTCAACGTTTGCTCATCGGTCATTTCCGATAAGTATTTCATCGTCAATAAATATTGCGCCCAGTTAGAGAAAACCGCACCGTTTCCGCCATAAGTAATCAACTCGTGCGGATGTTGCGCCACCGCATAATCCAGATTGTTCTGAATCATCAGCATAATGGCTTTGGCTTGCTCACATTTTCCAGGATATTCCGAGATTGGACGGGCATACATTTTATAATCAGGACGCAGACGGTACATATAAATACGGCCATAAGTCTCTAGTTCATTGCGAAATTCAGGAATTAACTCTGCGTGATGTTTCGGCTCAAAATAGCGCAAAGCATTACGTAGCGCTAGTTTTTTCTCATCGTCAGACAAGATTTCTTTTCGCTTTGGTGCATGATTAATGTTGGCCTCAAACGGTTTTGGCTGTGGTAATATAGAAGGAATTCCTTGTTGTATTTGTTCTTGAAAAGTCATTTTTTTGGTATTTAAAATCTAAAATTAATTGTTCTAATGAGCAGCTTTTGGGCGAGACCCCATTAAGAAAAGTGGCCTACGTTTCGGTGTGGTTATTCGGCCACTTTCCTTAATGCGGTCGGGCTATCCGCACTACTTCGGTAGTTTGCTTTTATCCCTCTCGCATCCCGTAAATCAAGATATTTTTCTTAATTTAGAGAAATTCGCCACTAAGGATACCGTATATCCGACCTGTGGTAGGACTTATGAATTTTAATTTTATATTTTAAAGAAAGAATGTCCATAAATAATAATGTAATACTGTTTTCTGAAAGCTGAATACTAAAAAACTGAACACTGATCACTTTTTCAAAAGCCCCGTTTTCTTATCAAATCCATAGGGACAATGACGACAACCGCTTTTACAACAATAACCTCTTTTCAAATGGTGTTTTTCGGTAAAACATTTGTAACCTTCGGGTGTATAATAAAAATCTTCACCTTCTATTAATTTATTTTCATTACTTTGTTCTGCCATTCTGTTTTTATGCTTAAAATCACTATTAGGCGATTGTGTTTTTCTTTAATTTGACTTAAATTGCCTGTACAAATCTATAAATTTTATAATCAATGTTTGTTATTGTTGCCAAATATTTAATTCCGAAAGGATATCGCGGGCTAACGCTCTTTCCGTTCGTGTTTGTAAAATATGCTTTTGATTCTGAAAATAAAACATTGGTCAATCACGAGAAAATACATATAAGACAGCAATTAGAATTACTTGTTTTGCCTTTTTTTGTTTGGTATTTTGTCGAATATGCGGTACGTTTGCTCCAATATAAAAACGCAAATCTGGCCTATAGAAATATCAGTTTTGAAAGAGAAGCTTATGCGAATGAACTCGATTTGAATTACCTTAAAACGAGAACATATTTTCGTTTTTTAAAGTATTTGCAAGTAAAAAATAGTTAACCGCAAAGCGCGCAAAGGATTACGCAATCCCGATAGCTATCGGGACGCTAAGCTTTGCGTACATAGCGCTTCCTTTGCGAACCTTGCGGTTAAACTTTGAAGCAATCCATTATAAATACCCCATAAACTTTGAATCGAAAAATAACATACGAACTACCCAACGGAATCTCTCTTGAAATAAAAAGAGAAGATTTGCTTCATCCTTTTATATCAGGGAATAAATTCAGGAAGCTAAAGTACAATTTGCTTCAGGCGAAAGCCGAGAATCAGGAAACGGTACTTACTTTTGGCGGTGCGTATTCCAATCATATTGCGGCGGTGGCCTATGCCGGAAAAGAGCAAGGTTTCAAAACCATTGGAGTGATTCGCGGAGATGAATTGGGTGATAAAATTGCCGAAAATCCAACGTTAAAATTTGCCCAAGAATGCGGAATGGAATTCGAATTTGTTACCAGAGAATCCTATCGATTTAAAACCGAACCGGATTTTATAGCCAATCTGCGACAGAAATTCGGATCGTTTTATCTCGTTCCAGAAGGAGGTACCAATGAATATGCGATAAAAGGTTGCGAAGAAATTTTGACGGAGGAAGATGCTAAATTTGATTACATATGTTGTGCGGTCGGAACAGGGGGAACCATTTCGGGAATTATAAACAGTGCTTTGCCACACCAAAAAATTTTGGGATTTCCAGCATTAAAAGGAGACTTTTTAAAAGATGAAACGCCCTTGATTAAATTTTCTTCCAATTTAAATGGAAATGGCGTTCCTGACGACCTTAGGCAAATAACTACTTTTTCGGAAGAAATTCGTAAATTTGCCACCAATACAAATTGGGAATTAATCACCGACTATCATTTTGGAGGCTACGGAAAGGTAAATGAAGAACTGATTCAGTTTGTAAATCATTTTTATAAACGAACGCAAGTTCCATTAGATCCCATTTATACTGGAAAGATGGTTTTTGGCGTTATAGATTTAATTCAGAAAAACTATTTCCCCAGTAACAGCAAAATTTTATTGATTCATACCGGAGGATTGCAAGGAATTCAAGGGATGAATGCGCTTTTGAAAAAGAAGAATAAAACAGTGATTCAATTTCAATAGCAAAAATCAATGCCAAATAATAATATTGTAAAGCAAAAACATGGTTAAGAAAATATTTTCATTTCTTTTATTTATATTTCTTATGAGCTGTGGCTCTTCGAAACCTACAATCGTTACTACCAAAAAACCAGTAGGGTGGAAATATTCCAAACCAATCCAAAACGGCAGCAGTAGTAAAGTTGGCACACAGTCCACTTCAAAACCAATGACTATAAATGAAGTAACAAATGCCTATATTGCACAATATAATGCTGTTGCAATGGCCAATATGAAAACCTATGGAATTCCTGCAAGCATTATTTTGGCACAAGGAATTTTGGAATCGGGATCAGGAAAAAGTGATTTGGCTGTAACTGCCAACAACCATTTTGGAATCAAATGCCATAATGATTGGACGGGAGAAAAAGTTTATAAAGATGATGATTCTCTTCAGGAATGTTTTCGAAAATATTATCAAGCTTCTGAATCCTACCAAGATCACGCGACGGTATTGACAAGTAAAAAAAGATATGCTAATTTATTTGCTTTGCCCAAAGGGGATTATAAAGCTTGGGCAAAAGGACTGAGAGACGCTGGTTATGCCACCGACCCTAGATATCCAGAAAAATTAATAAGCTATATTGAAACCTATAATTTAAGTCAATATGATGCTAAAGTTTTAGGAAATAAAATGGCAAAAGAAGAAGCCAAAGTATTGCTTGATGATAACTTTGGAACTGATGAAGCCAGTTTGTACGAAATTCAAAAAGGAGATACTTTTTATTCGGTTTCCAAAAAATTCAATTTAACGGTTGACGAATTAAAGCAAAAAAATAATCTAACTGAGAATGCACTTTCGATAGGACAGAAGTTGATAGTGAAATAGCCCCCTTAACCCCCAAAGGGGGAATAAAAATCTAAAGTCAAAAATCTAAAATCATAAATAGTAATGATATACAAAAGAAGTAGTGAACTTTTTGCGGAAGCAGAAAAAGTAATCCCAGGAGGAGTAAATTCACCAGTAAGAGCGTTTAAAGCTGTGGGCGGAACACCAATATTTGTAAAAAGTGCCAAAGGAGCCTATTTGTACGATGAAGACGGAAACCGTTTAATCGACTATATTAATTCTTGGGGACCAATGATTTTGGGTCATGCCTACGAGCCTGTGGTGGAAGCCGTAATTGAAAAAGCCAAATTAGGAACCTCTTTCGGGATGCCAACCGAATTGGAAACTCAAATTGCAGCACTTGCCGTTTCGATGGTTCCAAATATTGATAAAATCCGTTTTGTAAATTCGGGCACAGAAGCGTGTATGAGCGCGGTGCGTTTGGCTCGTGGATTTACCAAAAGAGACAAAATAATCAAATTCGCAGGTTGTTATCATGGACATTCCGATTCGTTTTTAATTCAAGCGGGGAGTGGTGCTGTTACTTTTGGAACACCAAACAGTCCAGGTGTAACTGCTGGAACTGCCAAAGACACTTTACTAGCCAAATACAATGATTTGGAAAATGTGGCTACTTTAATCGAAGCCAATAAAAATGAAATTGCCGCTATAATTGTAGAACCCGTTGCTGGAAATATGGGTTGTATTCCACCTGCTAAAGGATTTCTAGAAGGATTGCGCGAGTTGTGTACAGCAAATGGAATCCTACTGATTTTTGATGAGGTAATGACAGGTTTCAGATTGGCCAGAGGTGGAGTTCAAGAATTGTTCAACATCAATGCCGATATTGTTTGTTTCGGAAAAGTAATTGGTGGTGGTTTGCCCGTTGGAGCTTTTGCTGCTCGTGCCGAAATCATGAATTACCTTGCGCCATTAGGGCCTGTTTATCAAGCGGGAACGTTGTCCGGAAACCCATTGGCTATGGCTGCTGGATTGGCCATGTTGCAAGCATTAGATACTGATCGCGCTATTTTTAAAAGATTAGAAGAGAAAACAGCTTATTTAGGAGCTGGAATCGAAAGGGTTTTGAAAGCCAATAATGTGGTTTTTACCATCAATAGAATTGGTTCTATGATTTCAGTTCACTTTGATGCAAATCCAGTAACCGATTTTAAATCTGCAGCTGCTGGAGATAATGAAACGTTCAAGAAATTCTTCCACGGATTAGTGGCCGAAGGAATCTATATCGCACCATCTGCGTATGAAACTTGGTTCATCACCGATGCATTAACGTATGAAGACTTGGATTTCACTATTCAAGCGATTGATAAAGTTTCTAAAACATTTTAATTTCTCGATATCTACAAGGTTTTTTTCTAACCTTATAGGTATAACTTTTATAAGGAACATTAAAAAAAAACACCTACAAGGTTAGAATAAAACCTTGAAGGAGTAAAAACACAAATTCCACTAATTAGCACGAATCTATTTGTGTTTATTAGTGGAATTTTTCGTTTAACATTTAAATATAATTGGAATGATTTTCTACATTCCTCCTCTTCTTTCTTTCATCTTGTCTTTCATTTTATCTTTTTTTTCGGCTCTCAGATCTTGCCATTTTTGATATTGATCGGCAGATAAAACCGCTTTCATTTTAGCTTCAGTATCTTCTTTTTCGGCTTGCATGTTGTTTCTGAATGCAGCTCTTTCTTCTGAAGTCAATTTATCTCCATTGGCTTTTCGAGTGTCTTTTTGCTCTTTTGCATCTTGCATTTTAGCTTTTTTGTCCGATAATATTTTACCAACTGCTTCTTGTTGTTTGGCATCCAATGTCAATTCTTTGGTTAGATGAGCCAATTGTTTTTGTTGACGTTGTTCAGGAGTCATTTTTTCCATATCAGCTTTGTTGGGTTTTGGAGTAGCTTCCTGAGCAAATCCTGTCAACCCCATTCCAAATGCTAAGGCAATAATTAAATTTTTCATTTTCATCTTGTTTTTAAGTTATAGCAGTAAGACGGATATAAGAAGCAAAGGTTTAATGCTTTAACATTAATTTATCAAAAACTGATTTTAGTCATATCATTTTAGAAATCGTAAGTTATCTTTGTCCTGTGAAAAACATTATATTCATAATCATCATTGCGATTTTTCTAAAACCTATTTTTCCGGTTATAGAATATGTGGTTAATTATGAATACATATCAAAGGTACTCTGCGAAAACAAAGCCAAACCAATGATGCATTGTAACGGAAAATGTCATTTGATGAAAGAATTGGCCAAAGCTGCCGAAAACGAAAAGCCAGCCTCTTCCGACAAAAAAGGTTATTCTCCCGTTCTTGAAGTATTGTTTTTTGAGGAAATTAAACCATTTGCAATAGCTGCTGTTTCTTTCTTGAATAACGAAAATTGCAATTATATCTATTCTAATTTATATTCCAATTCTCATTTGGAATCCATTTTCAGACCTCCCATTTTTATTTCTTAATTTTTTTTGATGACTATAACTGCGGCTTTTTGATTTTTCAAAAGGCAATTCTTATATGGAATCAATTGTTTCGTTTTTCGAGTAAATTAATTTACAACACTAGTATTTTAATAGACTTCGTGAGTATACTAAATTTTATTTGGGCTTGACCCTCGTCGCCCCGATGGCTATCGGGCTCGGGTCGGGCTTTACGTTCCCGCTTTTTTTTATCCCGTAAAAAAACGGGATAAAAAAAGAGCTCCACTGCAATCCCTCACGCAAAACAAACAACTTTATCCAAAATTTAATTAATTAAAAAATATTTCAAATGAAAATTCAATTTAAAAAAAATATCATATTAATAGTAGTAGCTCTTGCCTTTGCCTCTTGTTCTTCTGATTCTACAGAACCTGCAGTAAATGAGCTTGATGGTCTAACCAAATTTCAAGAAATAACCAATACAACTCATAACATAGAATTATACAAACACATGAGCGGTTTAGAACAAGGATTTAACGAAGTTGCCTTTAGAATCAAGGATAATGTAACTGGTCAGTATGTAAAAAACGCGACAGCTACTTGGATGCCAATGATGCACATGACTTCTATGACGCATTCTTGTCCAAAATCCAAAATTGAAAAAGAATCTGCTGAAGGGACATTATATAAAGGATATATTGTTTTTCAAATGGCACAAAACACTACCGAATATTGGGATCTGAAAATTGATTATACCATCAATGGAACCGCCTTTTCAGTTACTTCCAAAATAGATGTTCCTGCTTCCTTAAAACAAAGGGTAACTACTTTTACAGGAACCGATGGCGTGAGATATATAGTGGCTTATGCAGAGCCGCACCATCCAAAAGTGGCCATCAATGATATTGAAGTGGGGGTTTTTAAAATGCAAGACATGATGACTTTTCCTGTTGTGGATAATTTTAAATTAAAAATTGACCCAAGAATGCCAAGTATGGGCAACCATAGTTCACCGAACAATGTTGATTTAACTCAAGCGGTTACTGGAGGATTGTATAATGGAAAAATGTCACTTACAATGACAGGCTATTGGAAAATAAACTTACAATTATTGAATGCCAATAATGAAGTTTTAAAAGGAGAAACCATAACGGATGCAGTTCCGGCAAGTAGTATTTACTTTGAATTAGAATTCTAGTTGAATAAAGAAAGGTCAATTATCGATTTTGGTTTTTGACCTTTTTTATTGGTTTGAAATTACTTTAAACCCAATTAATTATCAATAGTAACGCCTGTGCAGATTGAATAATCTTGTGCATGGTAAAATTTTATTTCAATGAAAAAAACAACTTTTCTTCTACTGCTGTCTTTTTTTAGTACTATAACTTTTTTTGCCCAACAAAAACAAAAGGATTCAATTGTTGCCAAACCACTGAATGAAGTTATTGTTATTGGAAAGAAAACCAAACTGTATCAAAAACAAAGCAAACCACTTGCCACGATTGATGAATACCTTCAACAATCTTCCAAAGTAGAAATGATTAAAAGAGGCGGTTATGCTTGGGAACCGATTCTCAATAGTATGGCTACCGAACGTACATTGGTTACTATAGATGGTATGCGTATTTTTGGTGCCTGTACAGACAAAATGGATCCAATTACTTCTTATGTAGAGGTTTCAAATCTGGCCGAAGCTACCGTTGTTTCCGGTCAAGAAGGTGGTTGTCACGGGGCCACAATTGGTGGTGCTATTGATTTGAAAAAAAATCAAAGCAATTTTTCGAATTTAGGTTGGAATACCAATTTGAATGCGGGTTATGAGTCGAATAGTAATCAGAAAATTATTGGATCGGCTGTCAGTTTTGTAGACAAATCGTTTTATATCGATACTGATTTTATGTTCCGAAAAGCAGCTAATTATTTTGCTGGAAACAACAAAGAAATTCAATTTTCTCAGTTTCAAAAGTTGAATATCTCGGCCTCTTCTGGGGTAAGATTGGATGCGGATAAAATGGTAAAAGCATCCGTTATTTATGACAAAGCAACCGATGTAGGTTATCCCGCTTTACCAATGGATGTTTCTTTAGCGAAAGCTTTGATTACCTCTTTGAGTTATGAATATGCTCCCACAGGAGTAACTCTTCAATCTTGGGAATCCAAGTTGTATTACAATACTATAACGCATACTATGGATGATACCAAGCGCCCTGAGGTCCCCATTCACATGGATATGCCAGGCTGGAGTGATACGTATGGGATGTATTCAAAAGCAAAAGGTATTTTTGGAGCACATCATTTCACGGCTGATGTTAGTTCATTCTACAATCGTTCTGTCGCCGAAATGACGATGTATCCCAATGACCCAAACGAGAACTTGATGTTCATGTACACTTGGCCCGATGTGAGAACGTTGTATTATGGATTGTTCTTAGAGGATAATCTGGTTTTTAATGCCAATTCGAGCTTACTTTTTACGGCCAGTCTTGCCGGTCATACTAATAAAGTTGCCAGTCAATTTGGATTGGAAAGTCTGCAGATTTTTTATCCCAAAATGGATGCTGTCAATAAAAGGATTCTTGGCAGTTTTTCGAGCAAATATAGTTATGCTAAAAATGGTTTCGAATATGGGTTAGGATTTGGATTTGGAGAACGTGCACCGGCAGTTTCCGAAGGCTATGGTTTTTATTTGTTCAACAGCTTTGATGGATACGATTATATAGGGAATCCCAATTTGGCCAATGAGCAATCTCTGGAGTCGAGTCTGTCTTTTGGCTATTCTAAAAGCAAATGGAGTTCTAAAGTATCGGCGACTTTTTTTCATGTTTCCAACTACATTGTGGGCGTTCCTGATGCAAAATTAATTCCGATGACAATTGGTGCCAATGGAGTAAAAATATACAAAGCTTTAGATTATGCCACGATTTTTAATATTGATTTGAATTTAGAATATCAAATTTTAGAAAGTCTACAATGGCAATCGCAGCTGGTTTATGCCTATGGCAAGGATAGCAACAATAGGAATTTACCTTTTATCAGTCCGTTTAGTTATTCGAGCGCTTTTAATTATTTAAAAAATAGAGTTTCGGCCTCGATTGCTATTGTTGGAAACGCCACTCAATCACAATTTAGTCCATATTATGGTGAGAACGAAACGCCCGATTATGCAATTATAAATACGTCTGTTGGTTATTCTTTTTATGTTGAAAAGAATAAATGGAATGTTAGGGCAGGAGTCGAGAATGTTTTCGATACCTACTATTCTACTTTTTCTAGCTGGAACAATATTCCGAGCCAAGGAAGAAATTTTGTTTTGAATTTGAATTTTGGATTCTAATAAAAAATGGAATCTAAGTTTTTATGTAAAAAAGTCATTTTCAAATTGTATTTTTGAATACTAAAAAAACAACAACTTAATTCTTTAAAAAACAGCATTTGTTAAAATAAATTTTCAAACCATATAAGTCATATAAGTTTTTAGGCTAAATAATGCTAAGTACGAACTAAGTCCATTTAAGTAAATGTAAAACTTTTTTCACTTATATTTACTTTAACCCCTATTTGGAAAGCTAGTTTTCTTTGTCTTATATGACTTATATGTTTCAAAATTAAATGCTGTTTAAAATAGAATATAGCGTAAAATATAAACCTATGATTTCCGTTCCAGAAGCCTTTTCAATATTAGAACATAATTTGCCTGTTTTGCAGGAAGTGGAGATTTCTTTATTTCAAGCAAGAAAACATATTCTAGCACAATCGCTGATGTCGCCTATTAATATGCCGCCTTTTCGGCAATCGGCTATGGATGGTTATGCTTTGTGTTTGCATGATGCTTTGGTTTATGTAATTGTTGGTGAAATAAAAGCGGGAGATTCTCACTTGGTAAATTTAATTCCAGGACAAGCCGTAAAGATTTTTACCGGTGCTGCTGTGCCCGATTCGGCGCAAGCAGTTATCCAAATTGAAAAAGTAGCAGCAAACGGAACGCAATTGCTGCTGGACGAATTGGTAGCGCCTGAAACGAATGTTAGACCAATTGGTGAACAGATTTCAGCAGGGGATTTGGCACTCCAAAAAGGAACTTTGTTAAATGCTGCTGCCATCGGTTTTTTGGCAGGGCTTGGTTTTACAAAAATTCCTGTATATAAAAAACCAAAGGTTGGGATTGTAGTTACTGGTAATGAATTGTCAAAAGCCGGAACACCTCTTGAATACGGCAAAGTCTATGAGAGTAATGGTATCATGCTGCAATCGGCTTTAATTGACGCTTTTTATGATGAAGTTACTATATATGAAGTCAATGATGATTTTGAGAATACTAAAAACAAACTGAATGAGGCGTTAACTGCCAATGATGTAGTTTTAGTTTCGGGAGGAATATCGGTTGGGGATTATGATTTTGTGGCTCGTGCGTTAAAAGATCTTCAAGTAGAAACGCTATTCTACAAAGTCAACCAAAAACCTGGGAAGCCTTTATTCGCAGGAAAGTTAAATAATAAAGTGGTTTTTGCATTGCCCGGAAATCCTGCTGCTTGTCTAACTTGTTTTTATGTATACGTTTTGCCTACATTAACCATTTTGTCTGGGGCTGAAGCCAATTATCAACAGGCTGTTTTACTTCCATTAGCCCATGATTATGAAGTAAAAAATACCCGTTCCCAATTTTTGAAAGCGAGTATTAACAATGGAGAAGCCGAAATTCTGACGCATCAAAATTCATCTATGCTCAATTCTTTCTCCGTTTCCAATGGATTGGTTTATGTGTCTCACGGTCATTATGAACTGAAAAAAGGAGATAAAGTTGAAGTGTATTTACTCTAATTGGCTTTATTCTATGATTAACAGTATTAAATTTTAACCATATAAGCCATATAAGTTATTTTTTACTGTGCTTTAAGCGAGTACCCTAAAGAGAATATAAGTTAAAACCCTTGATCCGACTACGAGATTTGACTTAAATGAACTTAATTTTATGCGCTTTTTTAAAAAAGAAAACTTATATGACTTATATGGTCGAAAAATAGTAAACAAATGCTGTTGTTTATAGAATTAAGCGCTCTAGTTTAATACCTATAAACTTCGTTATGGTTTCGGGAGTAATTTGATGGTAGTAATTTGGATTCTTGTAAAAATGAATTTAATCGCTTTTCCTAAACATCTTGTGAGTTGCGTGAGGGATAGAAGCTAGCTACCGAAGTAGCGCGTATAGCCCGACCCCGTTGAGAAAAGTGGCTTTGTAAGCAGTGTCTAAAGTAAGCCACTTTTTTCAACGGGGGCACGCCCAAAAAATACATTTTCAACTTTAAAAATAGGTGATATTTGAACTATTCCTCTATCTTTTCGTCTTCTATCATTTCTATCCAAGAAAGGAAGAATTTATAGCCTAAGGTTAAAATTACAGCTCCTAAGAATAAACCAATGAATCCGTTGTAAATGAATCCTCCAATGGCACCTAGAAATATCACGAGCATCGGCGCAGGTGGATTGCCTCTGCCCAGAAAGATTGGTTTTAATACGTTGTCCGAAATCATCGTGATGCCAATCCAAATAGCTAAAAGTGTAGCAGTAGTAGTATCGGTTACCGAATACATATAAATGACAACAGGAATGGCAATTGGACCTATTCCTATTTGGATTATGGCGAGTATGAGACAAATGATTGTAAAAATTCCTGCAAAGGGAACACCTGCCATAAAAAAGCCTGCTCCAACCATTAAGGACTGTATAAGAGCAACTCCCAGAAACCCTTTTACCACATTGCGTATGGTTATTACGGTGATCAAAGCATAGTGTTCTCCATTGGAACCTATTAGTTTGATGAAAATGTTTTTGGAAACTGATGTTAGTGATTTCGAATACAATAATAATCCCATGGCTATGATTATGGAGGCGATAAATTGCAATATACCTTTACCAACTCCCGCTAAAGCAAGTAAAAGCCATTCTCCAACTACTTTTAATTGATCGGAATATTTAAACACGACATTTGAAATATCTTCTGAGGCACTTTTCCAAATTTCTAATATTGGTTTAGTAATAGTTGGCCAATTCTTGGTGCTTTCTCCCGGAGGAGGAATTAGGTGTTCTCCTGATTGATACGTATGGCTGAAATTATTCACCTCTTCGTATAAGGATTGGGAAACTAATACACTGGGGATTATAAGGATACTGAGTAGAACTATCGTGAAAAAAACAGTGGCCACTATTTTTTTACCTCTAAATAATTTAACGATCGATTCATAAACGGGACTGAAAGCTATTGCGATTACAGCAGCCCAAATCAGGATGAGGACAAAGGGTTTCAAGATGGCATAACACCAGCTTATCAATAAAAAAAGAACACCAAGTCGGATGAGCGTATCAGCTATTTTTTCGAAATTATAGTTGTTGAAATACGGATTTTTTTGATTCATTTTTCAGTTTTTTTTAGATGAATAAAAAAGGAAATAGGATTATTAGGCTAATCTAGTTAAATTGTAGTAAATGTCAATAGTAATTAATGACGTGTTTTGTTGAAAGTTTAGATAATTTAGAATTTTGATCGAAAATGTTTTAAAATATTGGTTGGTTTGGGTACAATTTAAATTGTGGTTTTGTATTTTTACTAAATTGATTTTTTTGATGGAAGTCAAGACTTTGAAGGGATATCTTGCAGCAAAACTATTTATTTCCAAACAAACGTAGCATACTTATGAAAATAGCGCTTTATACAAACGAATTTCCACCCAATATTTATGGTGGAGCAGGAGTTCATATTGATTTTTTGAGTCAAGAATTGGCTAAACTTGGGCAAGTTGAGGTTCGGTGTTTTGGAGATCAAAAGGAGAACAAGGATTCCATGCATGTGGAAGGAATTAATTCCTGTTTGACTAAAATGGTCGATCCAGAAAACGAACACATAAAGATGTTTCATAATTTAAGCCGAAATGTCGAAATGGCTCAAGCAACTCCTAAAGCGGATATTGTGCATTGCCATACTTGGTACACGCATTTGGCTGGTGTTTTTAGCAGAGAATTGCTGCAGGTACCGTTAATATTGACTACTCACAGTTTAGAAACACATCGTCCTTGGAAGGTAGAACAATTGGGTAACGGTTATTTTATGTCCCGATGGATTGAAGCAAACGCTTACAAAACTGCCGATGGTGTGATTGCCGTGAGTGAACAAATGAAAACCGATGTGGTTGAGGCTTATGGTGTAGATCCCAAAAGAGTAACTGTAATCCATAACGGTATCGACCCCGAATTTTATAAACCTACTTTTGATGAGGCTTTGTTGGCTGAATATGGAATCGATCCAAATATTCCTTTTGTACTTTTTGTAGGCCGAATTACCCGTCAAAAAGGAATTTCTGGTTTGATTGAAGCAGCTCAATATTTTACTAAAAATTGCCAAATTGTACTTTGTGCAGGGGCTCCCGATACCGAAGAAATTGCTAAAGAAACGGAATCGCTTATTGCAAAATTAAAATCAGAAAGAGAAGGAGTAATTTTAATTTCAGAAATGTTACCACGTGAAAAAGTCAAAGTGCTGTACAGTCATGCTCGAGTTTTTGCCTGTCCTTCGTTATATGAGCCTTTCGGGATCATTAATCTAGAAGCGATGGCTTGCGAAACTCCTGTTGTGGGAAGCCATGTAGGCGGAATTCCAGAAATAATTGTGGAAGGAGAAACCGGTTATTTGATTCCGTTGGAAAGTGTTTCGAGAACAGATTTTAATCCAAAAGATCCAATTGGTTTTCAAAAAGCTTTTGCCGCCAAGATAAATGCATTGTTGGACAATGAGGAACTGGCAACAGCTATGGGTAAAGCGGGAAGAGTAAGAGTGTTGAAACAATTTAGTTGGGAATCGATTGCTAAAACTACTTTTAATTATTATCAGGAAGTAATTGCTCGATTTGTGAAAGAACAGGCTTAAGCGATTTTAATATATTTGCAAAAGATTCAACCGCAAGGTTCGCAAAGCTAGCGCTATGAACGCAAAGCTTAGCGAACTTTGCGGTTAAATATGTACACGATTAAGCTACCGCACATTCGACCTTTTTTTCTTCAATTATCTGCAAATCGATTACTTTTTGAGCAACAGTTCCTTTTTCAAATAAGCGAATGAATTTAAAAACACTGCTAACCAGAAAACCTGGATTTGAAATTAATCGAGCGATTTTAGTGATTTTCGCATCTCTTTCCTGTATGCAGACTTCTCTTTGATTTTCGGGTAGTACAACAAATTCATTGGCAAATTTCCAAGCTCCATCTCTAGCCGTTTTCATACTGAAATCAATAAAGAAGTTGTCTATTTTACCAGATAATTTTAAAATAATGGTCAATGTTGGCCAAATTTTGATTAGGCATTTTTCGACGCTTTCTACCAGATTGCTGAGAATGGTGTTTATTTGGTCGAAATCAGATTTTAAGCTTTCAATATTTTCTGGAGTACAAACTTGTGCCGATGCAATTCCTAAATCCAGATTCACATGAGCATTGATGCCGAGTAATAAATGCTGAACAACTATTGGCCAAAAGTCTTCGGATTGTTGAAAAGAAAATTCCCAACATTCAGAAGGTTTTTCATTGGCTTTGTATTGGTAATACGCCTTCAAATACCGATTGGCGAAAATAACATCTAGTTTCTCCATTCGTTCCCCATTCTGAAAAGTACCATTGGCAATGCCATTCTTTATTTGTACAGTAACTTCACGATAAAGAGCAGTAAACAAGCCTATAGCGCTTTGTTCTAATTTTGATATTGCAATTATTTCATCCAAAAACTGAATGACTTCGTCTATAGTAGTAGCTTGCTTCATATTCATTTATAGTTGGTTATGGTTAAAAATGGAAGAACGAATATAATTATTTTAATTTTTTAAAGAGTATTTTTTTTGAAGTAATTGTCTTGCTATTTTTTTGTGTTTAATACTAAAAGCGAGTATGAATATGAATTATTGTTTTTTTATAACAAAAAAGATGCCGTTAAGTTGTTTTTTTATTTTCAGGGAATTATCATTTCGTTATATTTGCGAAAGTATAACGAAAATAACCAACTTTGAAGATCAAAAGTAAAATTTGGATTGAAACCGACGAAGGAATCCTCATTAGTGAAGGTCGTATTCAGTTGTTAAAGTTGATCGAGTCCACAGGTTCACTCAATAAAGCGGCCAAGGAGATGAATATTTCATATCAAAAAGCATGGAAATTGATTGATGCTTCAAACAAAGCTTCCAAAGAACCTTTAATTGCAACTCAAGTGGGCGGCAATAAAGGCGGGGGCACAGTTTTGACACCTTATGGCAAATCACTAATTGAATCTTTTGAAGAAATCAATAGTGCTTGTTGGGATTTTTTAGATTTAGAACTTAAAAAACATTCTTTATGAGCGTAGAACATTTATTAGACATGCCTTTATTATTGGTATTGTTTCCTATTGTTGCTTTTTTATATGCCAGTGTGGGTCATGGTGGCGCTAGTGGCTATCTCGCTTTGATGAGTACGTTTGCTTTCCCGATGACATTCATGAAGCCGACAGCTTTGGTATTGAATATCTTGGTTTCGGGTCTTTCCTTTTATTTTTATTACAGGGAAAAAAACTTTAAATGGAATCTCTTTTATCCTTTCGCATTGACTTCTATTCCGTTTTCGTTTATTGGGGGTTATCTAAAAATCGATGCTTTTTATTATAAAATTATTTTGGCTACCGTTTTGGTCTTTGCGGTAATGCGTTTGTTAGGGTTTTTTGGAAAAGAGAAAGAAAATTTAAAAAATATAAACGTTCCCATGGCATTGGCATTCGGTGCACTTATTGGATTTCTATCCGGTTTGTTGGGTATTGGCGGCGGTATTATTTTGAGTCCTGTTTTGTTATTGATGGGTTGGGCTACTATGAAACAAACAGCAGCTGTTTCGGCATTGTTTATATTGGTCAATTCTATTTCTGGACTTTTTGGTTTTGTGTCACAAGGAGGTACGTTACCAGTTTCTTCGGGACTTTTAATCGGATTGGTTTTTATAGGAGGATTATTGGGAGCTTATTATGGAAGTACAAAATTTAATTCAAAAGGTTTACGAATTGTATTGTCTATAGTTATAGGGATCGCCATTTTTAAATTATATGCAACCGCATAATTTGAACAAAAAAAATATGGAAAATAAAATAACAGCAATTGTTTTGGCAGGAGGTAAGAGCCAACGAATGGGAACTGAGAAAGGTTGGTTGATTTTAAACGGAAAACCATTCATTAAACATATTTGTGATGCTTTACAGCCCATTTTTGGTTCCAATATTTTAATTGTTTCGGCAAACAAAGAATATGATGCTCTCGGTTTTACCAGAGTGGAAGATATTATTGAGAACAAAGGTCCAGTTGGGGGTCTTTATACCGCACTTAAGGCATCCAAGACCAAAATCAATCTGGTTTTGAGTGTGGATGTGCCATTGGTGTCAACTGAATTGTTGCAATGGGTTTTAAGAAATCACGACGAAACCTACATGGTGACACAAACCAAAAGTGGCGATAAAACAAATCCATTGATTGGGGTTTACGATCGCTCGATGCGAATTGTATTCGGTGAACACATGGCCGGAAACCAATTAAAATTACGAAAAGTGATTGAAGATGTCAAACACCAAACTCTTGAAATTCCAGAAAAATGGAATAATCAAGTTCAGAATATAAATACACCAGAAGAATATCAAAATTTAATCAAATGACTTTAACATTAAAATATTTTGGTTTACTTGCCGATATTACACAATTGAAAGAGGAAAAAATCACTTTCGAGGAAGAGACTATTTCGGTTTCAGCATTAAAATCTAAAGTAGAGGACAGTTACCAAAACATGCAAAATACAACTTATAACATTGCGGTCAACCAAACGATGAGCGATTTGCAAACCTTTATAAAAGACAATGATGTAATTGCTTTTCTGCCGCCTTTTGCTGGAGGGTGAAATTTGTTTGAAGTTTAATGGTTCAAACCCGTTTAACTTTAAACTTTTAAATATTAAACACTATGAGATATTCCAGACAAATAATTCTCCCGGAAATAGGAGAAACAGGCCAGCAAAAATTACAGAATGCTCGCGTTTTGGTAATTGGTGCGGGTGGTTTGGGCTGTCCTGTTTTGCAAAATTTGGCAGCAGCAGGAGTTGGTAACATTGGGATTGTAGATGGAGATGTGGTAGATGAAACCAACTTGCACAGACAATTATTGTATAGCTTAAAAGACTGTGGCAAGAGCAAAGCCGAAACAGCCAAGAAAGCTATTTTGGAACTCAATCCGGATATAAAAGTGACTGTTTTTTCCGAATTTTTCACTGCTGAAAATGCAACACAAATAGTAGGCGATTATCAAATTTTAGTCGATTGTACAGATACGATTTCCGTTCGCTACTTGATTAATGATGTGGCTGTTGTCAAAAGAATTCCAATGGTATATGCTTCCATTCATAAGTTTGAAGGACAGGTTTCGGTATTTAATTATAAAAATGGTCCGAGTTACCGTTGTTTATTTCCAGAGACAGAAGGATTAAATGCCGTTCCAAATTGTGCTGATTCTGGAGTTTTGGGAGTTTTGCCTAATACTTTGGGAACGTTTCAAGCCACCGAAGTACTCAAAATAATACTCGGAATTGGCGAAATATTGTCAGGTAAATTATTGATTTATGACGCTTTGTATTTTCAAACCCAAATCATCAGTTTTGTCAAGAATCCAAAAGCTGTCGAAAAAGGATTCATAAATGGAACTTTGCTTTTGAACAGTAAAAAAACATTAGAAAACCTAAATCCAGAAGCGTTTTTAGAGAAATGCAAACAGTCAGGAATTGTTATTATTGATGTTCGGGAATTGGAAGAAACACCTAAGTTTAAAAAAAATAATGTTGTTCGGATTCCTTTGAGAGATTTAGAAGAATATAGTGCGACATTAGATAAAAATCAGGAAATCGTTTTGTTTTGTCAAACGGGGAAACGCAGTCAAATGGCTTTGAATTATTTGATAAAATCAGGGTTTGTTGGTGTTTATCATTTAGCAAAAGGCATTGCATCGCTGAAAGATCAAATTCAATAGTAATATCAATTTGAAAAATTAAAAAAATACACTATTCATGTCTACAGATAAACCCAAAAAGAGTTCCTTTATTCAGGGACAGATAACATCCGAATTCATCGGGAATTCGATTGCCAAACACCAAAGTAAAACCACAATTGGAGCACACAATATTTTTTTGGGCCAAGTTCGTGCCGATGTAATTGAAGGAAAAACAGTTGTAGCGATTGAATACACCGCCTATGAAGAAATGGCAGAACAAACGTTCTACGAAATTCGGGAAGCGGCTTTCGCAAAATATGATTTGTCGTGCCTACATATTTACCACAGTTTGGGAATGGTAAAAACAGGCGAGATTTGTTTGTTTGTTTTTGTTTCGGCACCAAGACGAAAAGTGGTGTACGAAGCTTTGGAGTTTTTGGTGGAAGAAATAAAAGAAAAAACAGCGGTTTTTGGCAAGGAAATTTTTGAAGACGAAAGTTATACTTGGAAAAAGAATAGCCCCCCAACCCCCGAAGGGGGAGTTCTGTAGATTGTCTTAAATACATGGCAATACGCACAAATCTAAAATTGTTAATCCTCAATCTAAAATCTCCATGGTAGATATCACCCACAAAATAATCACACAACGTACTGCAACAGCTCAAGCTATTGTCAAAGTTGGTTCGCCGGCAACGATGCAAGCCATTATAAACAAAACCGTTCCGAAAGGCGATGTGTTGGAGGTTTCGAGAACAGCAGGGTTGTTTGCCGTAAAAAATACGTCAAATTCTATTCCCGATTGTCATCCGATGCCAATTGAATTCACCGGAATTGAATATGAACTGCTGGAAGATTCTATATTGATAAAAGTAACAGTAAAGGCAATTTACAGAACAGGCGTTGAGGTCGAAGCCATGCATGGTGCATCAATTGTAGCCTTGACAATGTATGATATGCTAAAGCCCATTGATAAACAAGTCGAAATTTCGACCATAAAATTACTGCACAAAAAAGGAGGAAAATCAGATTATGGAGTCAAGGAAGATCTTGATTTATCGGTAGCGGTAATCGTTTGTTCCGACAGTGTTTCCAGTGGAAAAAAAGAAGACCGAGCTGGAAAAGTAATCTCGGACAAAATCAAGAATCTTGGGTTGAGCGTTTCCAGTTATTCGGTGATTCCAGATGAGGTTCTCGATATTCAGGAGACGATAAATAAGTTGTGTTTAGCCAATAAAGATTTGATTATCCTTACTGGCGGAACAGGTTTGTCCAATCGCGATGTCACTCCCGAAGCTATAATTCCAATGCTCGATCGACGCATTCCAGGAATTGAGGAAGCTATTCGTTCTTACGGACAGGACAGAACGCCTTATGCGATGTTGTCCAGAAGCGTGGTGGGTTTTAAGGGAAATACTTTAATTATGGCGTTGCCAGGATCAACAGCGGGAGCCAGCGAATCTATGGATGCTGTATTTCCTTCCGTATTGCATTTATTCAAAATATTAAATGGTTTCAACCATGGAAAATAATAACAATCCAATGCAGGACAACCACGGCAGAGTGCACAATTACCTCCGAATTTCGATTACGGAACATTGTAATTTGAGATGCACGTATTGTATGCCAGCCGAGGGGATTGCGCTTACACCAAGAGCGCATCTGATGACTGCAGCGGAAATTGTTACCATAGCCCAAACTTTTGTAAAACTAGGTGTGACCAAAATTAGATTGACTGGTGGTGAGCCATTGGTACGAAAAGATGCCAAAACCATTATAGAAGAATTAGGGAAATTGGGCGTCGAACTGACATTGACCACCAACGGAATCCTAGTTCACGAATTCATTGACACTTTTAAAGATGCGGGAGTCACTACTTTGAACGTGAGTATTGACAGTTTAAAAAAAGAAAAATTCAATCAAATTACACGTCGCAATTATTTTGAAAAAGTAATTGAAAATCTCGATTTATTGGAGCTGAATGGCTTTCAGGTAAAACTGAATGTCGTTGTGATTAAAGGTTTTAATGATAACGAAATTATTGATTTTATAGAGATGACCAAAGACCGAAACATTCAAATCAGGTTTATAGAGTTCATGCCTTTTGACGGCAACCAATGGAACAAAGAAAAACTGGTGAGTTATTCCGAAATTCTTTCGCAAGTCAATACTTTTTATACCGAACAAAAGGTAGAACGCACACAAGACAAACCGAATGACACTTCCAAAAATCATAAAATTGAAGGCTATCAAGGCAGTTTTTCGGTAATCAGTTCTGTGACCAATCCGTTTTGTAGTACTTGCAACCGCATTCGTTTAACCGCTGATGGAAAACTGAAAAACTGTTTGTTCTCGAATACCGAAACTTCTTTGCTCGACACTTTGCGTGCAGGAGAATCCATCGAACCGCTTATCTTTCAAAACATAAGATCCAAACATACCATGCGAGGCGGAATGGATGATGATGCTAAATTCCAAAATCCATTGCTTTTTTCTCAAAACCGAAGCATGATTAAGATTGGGGGATAGTTTTTTTTGAAAATTTGGGACACTGATTGGCACAGACAAAATGGATTTATTTTAGAGCATAACTTTTAGGTCATCGTGTCTTTTTTTTAATAATTTCAAAAAAACAAAAATGCTTACTTTTAGCCCCGATTACAGTGGAAATCCTTGTGTGCCGGTGTTCGGCACGCAAGATTGAAACGGAAAGCGGGACTAATGCTTGCTGAAAATGCCTAATCTTTCTGCTCCAAAAAAAGTTTCAGGTTATTATAAGATCAAAATCTAAAATCCCTGATAAAAGTCATTGTTAGCACTATACAATTGTGAATACCTTTGTAAAATGAAGGCAGAAACAGAATCCAACAAAAAAGGGTACAACAATTATGGCACCCATCTCCGTGAAAAATACAATGGTAAAAAAGTTTTCAAAGTAATTGTAGACGGTAATTTTAGTTGTCCCAATCGCGACGGACTCAAAGGCTACGGCGGCTGCACCTATTGCAATACCGATTCTTTCACACCCGATATTTCCAGAAAAGCGCCTACCATCGAAGAGCAGTTGTTGCAAGGCATGGAGCGAGCCAAAAAATCATACAAAGCAGACCAATTCATAGTCTATTTTCAGCCCAACACCAATACATACGCTAGTGTCGATTATCTAAAAGAAATCTATGACCGCGCCTTGTCTTTCAATCCAGAAGAAGTCGTTGGCTTTTCGGTAGGAACACGTCCCGATTGTATCGATGCTGAAAAAGTTGCCCTGCTCGAAAGCTATTGCGACCGTTTCGATGTCGACCTCGAAATGGGAATGGAATCGATGTATGACGAAACTTTAGAAAAAATAAATCGAGGGTGTACCCACGCCGAGTTCATCACCGCTGTAGAATTATTAAAAGATAGTCCCATCGATTTGTGCGTGCACACCGTTTTTGGATTCCCTTGGGAAACCCGAGAAATGATGCTCAACTACATTGCCGAAATCAACCGTTTCCCCCAAATAAAATTCGTCAAATTCCATCATTTGCACATCGTCGAAGGTTCTATTATGGGCGTGCACTACAAGCGAAACCCGTTTCCACTCTTTACTTTAGAACAATATACCGATTTGCTTTGCGACCTCATCCCGCTCTTGCGTCCCGATATCGTCATTCAACGCCTCTTCGGAATTTCCGATTGGGATCTGCTCATCGCACCCAATTGGGGGATGAAAAAAACTCAAATACAACATTTCATCGACTCCACAATCGAGAAAAGAGGAATTGTTCAAGGTTCTCAATACAACAGTAAATAGATAACAACAATTATCGTGTGGGCGTGACCCCCGCTAGAAAAAAGGGCTAGTCTCATTGTCGTCATTGCCCTTTTTCCTATCGGCGGTCGGGCTATTGCCATTACTTCGGTAATTTGGCGCTATCCCTTACGCACAATATCATTAAGTTAAGAGTTTCTCTCTACGCTTTTTCAAAATATAACTCTCGCTAAGAAGCTAAGACGCAAAGAAATGGCTCTTAACTTTGCGCCTTTGCGTGTTGGCGAGAAAAAAAAATGCTTAACTTAATGACATTGCCCTCGCGCAGTTCACAAGATGTTTGGTGGAAAGTCAGTTGTTTTATAATCAATCAATAGTTTTTCAGATATTTTTACTATAGCCCACGGTTTTAACTGCGGGTAGCTTTATATTTACATTTAAAATAACAGCATCAATCCTCATAACTGACAAATCCCCAATGACAAAAAAAACACTAATACTCCTCAGCTTCATCATATTGAAATTTATTTTGCAGTATTCTTTAATAAGCTCCGATTACGATTTACAGCGAGACGAATATTTGCACCTTGATCAAGCTCATCATTTGGCTTGGGGTTATTTATCGGTTCCTCCTTTTACTTCCTGGATTTCTTATCTTATTTATCTTTTGGGGAATTCGGTATTTTGGGTTAAATTTTTTCCTGCCTTGTTTGGGGCCTTGACGATTGTGGTCGTTTGGAAAGCCATTGAAGAATTAAAAGGCAATTTGTTTGCCTTGGTTTTGGGAGCAACTTGTGTTTTCTTTTCAGCACTTTTAAGGCTGAATACTTTATACCAACCCAACTCTTTTGATGTGTTGTGTTGGACTACTTTTTATTTGATACTAATCAAATACATCAATACCGAAAACACGAAATGGATTTTCATCGGTGCGATTTTATTTTCCATAGGTTTTCTAAATAAGTATAACATTGGTTTTCTAATTATCGGTTTGATTCCTGCAATTGTCTTGACAGAGCAACGCAAAATTTTTGGTCAGCCTAAATTGTACGTCGCTCTTGTTTTAGGTTTGTTGATAATTGCACCCAACCTTTTCTGGCAATATGACAATAGCTTTCCCGTAATTCATCATTTAAAAGAATTGGCGGATACACAATTGGTTTATGTAGACAGATTGGATTTTTTAAAATCACAATTGCTCTTTTTTATTGGTTCTTTTTTTGTAATTGTATCGGGATGGTTGGCTTTGTTATTGTACAAACCGTTCCAAAAATACAGGCTGTTTTTTTGGAGCATTATTTTTACACTGGCTGTTTTTATGTATTTCAAAGCCAAAGATTATTATGCTATCGGGCTTTATCCTATTTACATTTCCTTTGGCTCCGTTTATCTGGGCAACCAACTAAAAGAAGGTTGGAAACGCTATTTACAACCCGTTTTAATTTTAATACCGATTTTGTTTTTTATCCAGATGTACAACGCTTTCTTTCCAAACAAAAGCCCGGAATACATTGTAAATCATGCCAAACCATATCAAAAATACGGGTTGCTTCATTGGGAAGACGGTAAAGACCATTTATTACCACAAGATTTCGCCGATATGCTGGGCTGGAAAGAATTGGCTATAAAGGTAGATTCTGTTGTAGCTACATTACCAGATTTGGAACACACCTTAATTCTTTGTGATAATTATGGACAGGCAGGGGCAATCAACTATTATACGACTAATAATAAAGTGGTCGCGCATTCCTTTAATGCTGACTATATCAATTGGTTTCTATTAGATAAAAAAATCAAAAATGTTATTTTGGTAAAAGAGGAAAACGATGATGACAAAGACCGAAAAACAGAAATCCCCTTGTTTGACACCGTTTATTTGGCAGGCAAAAGAATCAATAAATTTGCCAGAGAACCTGAAATCTCCATTTATGTATTGCGAGGTGCAAAAGTAGATGTCAACAAAAGAATAAAGGACGAAATGGAACGGAAGAAAAACTATCAAGAATAGTGTAAAAATATAGTCTGAATTTTATTCTCTCAATCCAATTTGATTTAACGGTTTTAAAAAAACTTTCAAAGTTCAAAAATTCCCACTGGAACTTATTTGTAACAAATATTTACTTATAATAAAAAGATAAATCATAGTATTTATAAGTAAATCTATACAAAATCATTTATTTTAAAGTAATAGTTTTGATTTTAAAATAGATTACTTTACTTCTAAATTTTTGCTATTGGTAAGAAGTTTTCTAAAATCTGTAACAAAATCGCCATAAATTAGTCTTGTTTAGGAACGAATATTATATCGATGAGAACAAATTTATTTATAGCTTTTAATATTTTACTTTTCTTTCAGCTTGGAATGGCTCAAAACACAAAAGGAAAAATCATCGATTCCACAACGGGAGAAAGTATTCCGTATGCTAATATTAAGGTAAACGATTCCGAAAACCTAGTCTCTAATGCTGAAGGTTTTTTTGCACTCTCTGAAAATAACAGTACAGATGAAACCCTACTTACGGTTTCCTATTTGGGTTTTGTAAATAGACAACTGACCGTTGGGGAATTGAAAAAACTCGATTTTATAATTAAACTGTTACCCGGAATATACGAACTGAAAGATGTTGTCGTGTCGAATAAAAAACCGAATGCCTACGAAATCATGGCAAATGTTAAAGCCAACTTAAGTCAAAATTATACTACCGGAGAAAAAGGGTCAAAAGAAATGTTCTTTTACAGATCCTCTAATTATTTTAATCCTTCAATAATCGATGTAGAGATTAATAAATCAACGGGTTTTAGCAAGCAAGCATTGTCAAAAGTCAACAATGACCTGCAGACTTTTTCTAATCAATTAATTTCGCATCCACCATTGTCATTTACCGATATTCTATGTAATTATTATTCGGTTAAAACAAAAAAAGCAGATAAGTTTGTGTTTACCTCAAAATTAAATGTTTTAAAAGCCACTGTCTTAAAAAAGGAAGGAGAGTCTACATCTCTAGAAGATTTAGAAAAAAAAGCCAAAAACTTGATGCTTCAGCATCTCGATACCACCAAGTATTACAGAATAAAGAGTGGTCTTATAGGATCAAGGGATACGATATCATTTCGAAAAGAGTTCAATAAAAATCGAAGTAAAGACAAAGAACCAAAAAATCAATTAACTGCTACAAAAAGTAATCTTAACAATTTTATGTATAAAAATGATTTGTTAAGTAACAAGAGATTCGATTTTATACAAAGGCCAGAATTGTATTACTATACTTTTGAAGGTACAATCTACACGAATCAAAATGAATTTGCTTACGTTCTAACTTTTAAACCTCGAAAAAGCAAAGCCATGTATGTAGGCAAATTATATATTTCTGTAAACGATTATGCCGTCTTGAAAACCGAATATATTCTAGACGAAGGTGAAAAGGTGCATAATTTTAATATGAAGCTTCTTTTAGGAATTAAAGTGTCCGAAAATGTTAGTAAAGGGACAATAATTTACAAAAAAAGAGTCGAAGACGATAGTTATTACATGCAGTATGCTGCAATAGAAAGCGGAAATTACTTTTATCTAAATCGACCTTTAAAACTTATAGAATTGACCAGTAGCGAAAAAGATATATTGGCATTTGATTTTAAAATGGAAGCCAATATTCTCAACAAAACCGAATTCCTAAATATGTCTCGTTCTGAAACATCAGCTGCAGCAATTGAAAAAATAAAGGAAGAGGATTTTAAATTTATAACCATTAAATCTTATGATCCCAAGATATGGAAAGATTACAATTCTATCGAGCCATTGCAAGAGATGAAACAATTTAAAGTAATTGATTGAGATCTAAAGCGGCATTAATTTTATTTCGTAAACGGTAACAGATTTGAAACCTGTTCGTAAGCATGTATACTTGCTTGCGCCCGCAAAGGGCATATTTAAATAACAAAAAGGGAGTATGATAAAACGATCATACTCCCTTTCTTTTCTATTTTTAGACTTTAATTCACTAAAAACAAAGCATTGCTAAACAATAGAATTCCGTTTTCCCAAAAACCTCTAAACAAAGGATTGTCAATCATATAAATTACAGATCCATCTCCTTTTTTGTCAACGGCAAAGCTTACGGTTTCAGTTAGTTTTTTCTTCATGTCGTTCCCAACAAAACCATAACTGTGATAATCTTTCGGAATGTAAGCCACATTAATCGCTTTTTTCAGCAAAGGATAACATTTTTCATTGGTTTTTAGACTGTAATAGGTCTTGCCAAGCCCAAAAGCCATTGGATAGGTTTGGTCTATTTTATTTTCCATAATAGCACCAGGAATAGAACCCGAAATGGCTCTTCGTTCAGATCCTTCAAAATCAAGGAAACGTTTCTTCAATTCCAATTCTTTTTCATCTTTCTCCGATTTTTCTTTGTCTTCTGCACTAGCAAATGGACTTAAAGCGTATCCTTCTCTGTCTTCAAACAAAGAATTTGCTGCATTCATGGCAATTACTTTTCCGCCATTTTTTATCCAAACATCAATTTGTGTTTTTTGCTCATCCGATAAATTATAATACCCATCAGCCAAAATCAAAGTGTTGTAATTGTATAATTTAACTCTGCTAAAGTTGGCAGTTTCTACAATACTCACAGGATAACTAATAGTTTCATCCATATAAAACCACGTAGCACCAAATTCGGTTGAACTTACTCCTTTTCCGGATAACAATAGTACTTTCGGGGCTTTAAGCAGGATGAAATTTTCACCACCCAAATCCTTTGAATTGGTAGAATATCCCGTTGCGATATAATTATAATCCGATTTAATTTTGATAATATCACTTACTGTTTTTTCAAAATCAACCACTTTCGGGTTATCAGCTTTGCTTACAATTAACCCGCCTGGTTCAATTATAACATCTCCAAAAATGGCTTTTTTCATGGCCGATCTCACTTTGATACCCGCTTGATGTAATTGAGAAACTACTTGTGCTGAAGTTCTATTATTCCAAGGTATATGAAAAGCATAAACCGAATTTGGGATCTTTTTTTCGAGAACTTCAATGGTTGTTTTTGTTTTGATATTTAAGCTGTTTTTTACTGCATAACCTTCGACGCCATACGCAAGTGGTATTGCCCAAGCTGTAATGTCATACGATAAACTATCATTTAGTTTTTGATTGGGTTCAAAAAGCACTTGGGTTAAGACCGCTCTGGGTTGATCTACTTTTATAATTAAATCATTGGGTTCTATCTTAAAACTTTCATTCTTTTTGGTTTGATAATGAAAACCTGATTCGTTTGCAGACGCATCAGCATAAGCAAAATCGATATTATTTTTCTTTAATAAAACGGCCATTTGATCCAATTTTGGATTGTTTTTCATGACGTAGGTTTTGTAAGTTCCTTTAACTTTTTTTCGAGCATTGATGTTAAAGTCTCTAAAGCCTTTTAGTAAAGCCTCTTTTTGTTCTGAAGCGCTTTCTATAATTGTAAGTACGGCTGTGGCGTGGTGTGTCAAACGGTCTTTTATGGTTAAGTTGACTCCGTTTTCCATTGTAATTTCTCTTCCAGCGCCAATTCCGCCTTGTTCCAATGTCATTCCAACGGCACCGTTGTAGGTTGGGTATGTATCGCCATAACTTGGGTAAAACAAATCAAAGCGCTCACGGGTATTGTACGTCCAATTCTGTTTGTCAAATTTGGCCGAAATGTTTTTACCTAAAAGTAGATGAAAATCTTTTTGATATTGCTCTATAAACTCATGCAAGGGCTCAGCAGATGGCGGAAAAAAGTAAGGAGATTCATAACTCATTTCATGTACATCGGCATGTACTTGAGGCATCCATTGATAGTACATAGCGATTCGTTGTTGCGTTTCGGTTTGTGTTTGCCAAGCCCAATCTCTATTCAAATCAAAAATATAATGGTTGTATCGTCCTCCTGGCCAAACTTCCATATGTTCTCTGTCATACAATCCAGGATGTGTTTTCTTTCCCGAAATTTCTCTTAACCAATTTCCATATCTAGAATACCCATCAGGATTGATACATGGATCCAGAATGACAATCGCATTTTTTAACCATGTTTTGGTAGCTTCATTTGTCGGATTTAGTAATTCATAGACAACCGTTAAGGCACTTTCGGTTCCAGCAAATTCATTTCCATGTACATTAAAACTGATCCAAACAATGACTTTATCTTCAACGGCCGAAGTTTTAGTGTTAGACATGCCAATTGCAGCAAGATTGTTGTTTCTTATTTGTTCTAGTTTGGCTAAATTTTCGGGAGTAGAAATGTAAAATAAATTCAAATCTCGTTGTTCATTTGTAACTCCGTATTTTTGCTTTTTGATGAGTTTTGATTCTCCAACTAAATAGTTGAAATAATCCTCCACCTGATGGTAATACGTAATTTGTTTACCATAACTGGGAATGAATTCTGAAGGGCTTTTTAATTGAGCAAAAGCCGAAAAAGTTGTTAGAAGTAAGAACAACACAACATAAAAATTTTTTTTCATATTTGGGTAAGTTTAGAAGGGATTCAAAAATAGCGATTCGCTTTTTCTTGACCTAAAAAAAGCAATAAATATTAAAAGGGGGTGTAAATATTTTAGATTAATGCTTTTTTTGCTGGTTTTAAATAAATAATCAATTTTTTTTTGACCCAAAATAGCATTTGCCATCAAAATATAAATTTGGGCGTGACCGCAGCTAGAAAAAAGGGCTAGTTTCGTTGTCGTCATTGCCCTTTTTCCTATCTGCGGTCGGGCTATTCATGCTACTTCGGTAGCTTATTTCTATCCCTCACGCACAATGTCATTAAGTTAAGCTTTGTTTTTTCTCGCCAAGACGCCAAGTTAAGAGCCATTTTTTTGCGTCTTCGCGTCTTTGCGAGAGTTATATTTTGAAAAAGCGTAGTGAGAAACCCTTAACATAATGACATTGTCCTCACGCAATGCTAAGAGTATTTATTGCAAACAAGAGGAAAATTTAAGGATTGTCATCGCTTTAGGTGTGCGCTATATTATCAATTCTAACTCTTTAGTATGTTTTTTGATAATTTATATTTTTGTTTTCTTTTAATTTATATAAAATGTTATTTGTGAGTAGTTTGCAGAATAAATTTTCGTAATAATGAAAATTTTTTAGTATTTTTAAATTTTAATTTTATTGGATTTATTTTTCTACTGATAATTATCATATTTTATTTTTTATAAGGATGTTAATTTTGCTAAAACAAATAAAAGACTTTTTTGTCCTTATTTTATTACATGTGAAATAATATAAATATTGGATCTTAAAACAGAATAATTTTATATATGAGTAATTTATATCAATCCCACAAAATATTATTTTTAAATACCTTAGCTTTTTCGGTCTGTTTTGCCTGTTGGACATTAAATGGTGTTTTAGTTACTTATTTGGTTGACCAAGGCATTTTTAATTGGACTGTAGTAGAAGTAGGTTGGCTTCTTGGGATTCCTATTTTATCAGGTTCTATTTTTAGATTGCCAATAGGTATTTTAACGGATAAATTTGGTGGGAAAATTATTTTTGCCTCCTTATTGTTACTTTGTTCGATTCCGTTGTTTTTGTTACCATTTGCCAATTCATTTTGGAGTTTTGCAGTATTGAGTTTTCTTTTCGGATTGGTAGGAACCAGTTTTGCTGTCGGAATTGGATATACCTCAGTTTGGTATCCTCAAAATTGGCAAGGTAGAGCTTTGGGGATTTTTGGTATGGGAAATGCAGGAGCAGCATTAACAACGGTTATTGCTCCTACTTTATTAAATGATTTTTCCCAAAATGATCCCGAAAATGGATGGAAAATGCTGCCCATTACCTATGCAATTGTTTTGGTAATTATGGGAATACTTTTTATTGTATTTGCCAAAAATAAAAAACCACAAGGCGATTCTAAAGATATTAGTACTCTATTAAAACCATTAAAATCAGTTCGAGTTTGGCGATTTGGAGCCTATTACTTTTTGGTGTTTGGATGTTTTGTGGCGTATTCACAATGGTTATTGCCCAATTTTATGAATGTGTATCAAACCACACTCGTTATGGGAGGAATGTTTGCAACCATGTTCAGTTTACCATCGGGAGTAATTAGAGCTTTTGGAGGGTATTTATCCGATAAATATGGTGCTCGAAAAGTGATGTATTGGGTGTTGGGATCCTCTATAGTGATTAGTTTTTTATTGATGTTCCCAAAAATGGAAATCCTCACTGCCGGTTCCGGTGTTTTGGCTGCAAAATCGGGTGTAGTAACTGAAATATCTGCATCAACCATAAAAATTGACGGTGAACCACAAACTATAAATACAAAAGAGGTGACCGAAAAAGAGGTGAAATCGATTCTTCCCGTAAAAAAATCATGGCAAGAAGTTGTTGTTCAACAAAATCAAGAGGTGAAAAAGAAAGAACTTTTGGCTAAAGGTATCACCCAAATTAAGTTTGAAGCCAATATGTGGGTTTATGCAGTATTGGTGATTCTAATCGGAATTTCTTGGGGAATCGGTAAAGCCGCTGTTTTCAAACACATTCCGGAGTATTTCCCTAATGAAGTTGGGGTAGTAGGAGGGATGGTAGGACTTATAGGAGGGTTAGGTGGCTTTGTAGGGCCAATTATCTTTGGGTATTTACTGAATTCTACCGGACTTTGGACCAGTTCTTGGATCTTTATTTTCCTGATATCATTGGGCTGTTTGCTTTGGATGCACCGTACCATTATCAAAATACTTCGGGTGAAATCACCAAATTTTACAAAAGAGATTGAAGACAATAAGTAAGACAATATAATTTGCAATAACTTGATCAAATCAATATAAAAATAATTCAAATACAGACACAATATGAAAACATGGCTAGACAAATGGGAACCGGAAAATGAAGAATTCTGGGAAAAAACAGGGAGTAAGATTGCTTGGAAAACTTTAACAATTACCACTTTATCACTAATTTTATCTTTTGCCTCCTGGTTTATGATGAGCGTAATTGCAGTCAAACTTCCGGGACTTGGATTTTCGTTTTCTAAAGACCAACTTTTTTGGTTGGTGGCTATACCTGGTTTAGCCGCTGGTTTTTTACGAATCATTCATACTTTTATATTACCCATTTTTGGCACGCGACATGTTGTGGCTTTCGCTACTTTAATAAAATTAATTCCAGTTGTTGGAATAGGTTTTGCCGTGATGGATACCAATACACCGTTTTGGGTTTTTGCTATTTTGGCTTTTACCTGTGGTTTTGGTGGGGGTGATTTCTCTTCCTACATGCCAAGTACGAGTTTGTTTTTTCCAAAAAGGCTCAAAGGGACCGCTTTGGGAATTCAAGCAGGAATTGGGAATTTTGGGGTTTCACTAGCACAGTTTATTACCCCACTTATTTTGAGTGTGAGTATTTACGGAGCCGCTTCAGTATTTACAAGCATTGATCCAAAAGAAACGCTTGCTGTTTTTCAGAATGCTAGTTTAGAAAAGCAAAAAGAAGTATTTGGAGTATTGGATGCCGATGTGCAAACCAAAATATTGGAAAATGTAAAGAAACCAGTATTGGATTCGGTTATGACAGCGACTCAATCAACCGATAATGCAGTTATTTTTGCAGCTTTGCCTTTAAAAGCAAAATCAAAAGCCATTGCAAATGCGAACCCAAAGTTGGCTGAAAAAATATTAAATAAAATTAGTCCAGATAATACCGCTGTGAAAAATAAAGAGGTATACATTCAATCTGCTGCTTTTTGGTACATCCCTTTTCTTTTGATTCTGGCTGTTATCAGTTGGTTTTATTTAAAAAGTATTCCAATGCAAGCTTCCATAAAAGAGCAAATGGATATTTTTAAAAACAAGCATACTTGGTATTGTACGATTACTTACGTAATGACTTTTGGAACTTTCGCAGGTATGTCGGCTGCATTCCCTTTGATGATTAAATTTTTATATGGTGATTTTCCAAATGCTCCAGATCCATTAGTATATGCTTTTTATGGACCACTGATTGGTTCAGCTAGTAGAATTGCTTTTGGTTTTGTGGCGGATAAAGTGGGAGGTGCAATTTTGACCACTATTACAGGTTTAGGGATTTTAACTGGAGCGATACTTTTAGTGACGCAAGGTTTGGTTGCACCAACGAGCATGGATCAATTTCCGATGTTTGTGGGAGTGATTTTAGCAATGTTCTTCTTTACGGGTGTCGGAAATGCAGGTACCTTCAGACAATATCCGATCATTTTTGCTGATAATCAACGTCAGGCTGCAGGAGTAATTGGTTGGACCGCTGCAATTGCCGCTTTTGGACCTTTTATTTTTTCTAAATTTATTGGAAATAATATTACAGCTAATGGTACTGTAAATCAGTTCTTTTATGGTTTAATTGTTTTCACTATCTTAGCTACAGTTATTAATTGGTGGTTTTACAACCGCAAAGGATGTGAGAAACCAAGTTAGTATCAATATCTGAATTGGGAGTTTATATAACGGTTATTCCAATAGCTCTTCTAGATCTTTTGGTAACTTAATAGAGCAAAAAATTAGAATTGTAACGATTTGAAAGTAATACACATAATATGAAAAACAAAACATATAATACGAAAGCATTACTGATTGCAACTGGTCTTTCCATTTTTATGATTGGGTTAGTGTTTTTTGGTTCAAGAAATCTCCAGAATTTTGATGCGGCATTGGTAACCTATTTATTTGGAACAGTGTTTGCTTTCTTCGGAATAGTCTATCGCTATTCGGTTTGGCTGCAAAGACCACCCACATGGATCTATTTCAAACGGGGTATTACGTATTTGGTAACTGGAAAAGTGTTTTCTCATTTTTGGTTTGCCACAAAAGAAACTATAGCGAATATTGTTTTTCAGAAATTTATTTATCCTAGAGGTAAGTACCGATGGGTGGCGCATTTTATGATAGCAGTGGGATGTACTTCGGCTTTTTTGGTTACAATCCCTCTTACTTTTGGTTGGATTCATTTTGCAATGGCACCCAATACCATTTCGGTCTATGAAGCTTACTTTTTTGGATATAAAGTCATGGACTTTAAATTGGATTCTATAGTTGCATTTTTGACTTTTCATGCTTTAAACTGGTCGTCGTATTTGGTTATTTTTGGATCACTTTATTATTTGAGAAGACGTTTGACAAATCCCGGTTTAATTGCCACTCAGTCTTTTGAAGGAGATTTGTTGCCACTTATTTTATTGATTGCCATTTCAGTAACAGGATTGGGACTTACCTATTCGTATCAATTTATGAAAGGATTTGCTTTTGATTTCTTGGCAGTTTTGCACGCTGTGACGGTAATCTTATTTTTGATTTGGATTCCTTTCGGGAAGTTTTTTCATATTATTCAGCGTCCGGCACAAATTGGAGCACATATTTACAAAAAGGAAGGGATGAAGCAAGGAATGGCGGTTTGTCCTCATACAGGAGAAGCTTTTGCTACCAAGTTGCATATAAATGATTTGAAAACGGTGACGGAACAATTGGGTTTTAATTTTACGCACGATGATGGAACATCACACTTGGATTTGAGCCCTGAGGGTAAAAGATCTCGACTGGCACAAGCGCATTTAAAAGCCAGACTTGAAGGCGGAAATTTATTCGGATAAAAATAAACCGCAAAGACGTTATGTCGCAGAGAAAAAAGGTATACATCGATTAAAAATAATAAAAGCCGTAAATTAGCATTATTGCAATGAAAAATAATTGCGACTTTGCGTCTTAGCGGTAAAAAAAAATAAAAAAATGGCAAAATTACCAGTATCAGAAAAAAATATCGTGAAACATTTTGGACCCACGCTGAACTATGCGCCAAAAGACGGTTATGTAGGTAGGGATGAACCGGATGAAGCTATAAAAACACATTGTTGTTTTTGTGGAATGCAATGCGGAATCCAATTGTTAGTGAAAGAAAATAAAGTGGTAGGTTTTGAGCCTTGGATGGAGTTTCCCTTTAATGAAGGAAGATTGTGTCCGAAAGGGGTGCAACGCTACTTGCAAAATAATCATCCAGATCGTTTGATGACTCCTTTGAAAAGAGTAGAAGGGCAAGGTTTTGTACCTACATCATGGGATGAGGCGATGAGCAAAACGGTTTCGGAAATAAAAAGAATTCAAGAGAAGTATGGGAATGACGCTATGTCGATGCTATCCGGAGTTTCGTTAACCAATGAGAAAAGTTACCTCGTTGGAAAATTTGCTCGTGTGGCGCTTAAAACCAAAAACTTAGATTACAACGGTCGTTTGTGTATGGTGAGTGCAGGAGCTGGTAACAAAAAAGCATTTGGACTAGACAGGGCTTCGAATAATTATTCGGATCTCGAATATGCCGAAGTGATTATTGTGGCTGGTGCCAATATCAGTGAAACATTTCCAACGTTGACACACTGGATTTGGAAAGCCCGTGACCGAGGAGCCAAAATTATAGTAGTTGACCCAAGGATGATTCCACTTGCTAGAACTGCCGACATTCATTTGGATGTTCGTCCTGGAACTGACTCGGCCTTATATGGTGCAATGCTAAAATATTTGGTGGATCACGATATGCTGGATCATGATTTTATAGATAATTATACTTCTGGTTTTCAAGAAACGATAGATGCCGTAAAAGACTATACCCTAGAATGGGCAGAGGAAGTTACGGGAATTGATAAAAATAAAATAAGGGAAGCCGCGGAATTGTGGGGCAAAGCCAAAACGAGTTTCTTACTACATGCCCGTGGAATAGAACACCACTCAAAAGGGGTAGATAATGTTTTGGGTTGCATCAATTTGGTTTTGGCAACTGGAAGAATTGGTAGACCCTATTGTGGTTATGGAACCATTACAGGACAAGGAAACGGACAAGGAGGTAGAGAACATGGTCATAAATGCGATCAATTGCCAGGAAATAGAGATATTGAAAATCCGGAGCACCGCAAGTATATTTCGGAAGTTTGGGGGATTAATGAGAAAGATATGCCTGGAAAAGGACTATCGGCTTATGAAATTATAGAAGCAATTCATCGTGGAGAAATAAAAGGATTAATTTCTATTTGTTTCAATCCATTGGTGTCTTTGCCAAATAGCAATTATGTTCGAGAAGCGTTGGAGAAACTGGAATATTACGTTTGCATTGACTTTTTCTTGAATGAAACAGCGCGTCACGCCGATATCGTTTTGGCGGGTTCTTTGCAGGAAGAAGAAGAAGGAACAACCACATCGGCAGAGGGAAGAGTAATCCGAATTCGTCAGGCAGTAACGCCTCCGGGCGATGCGAGAACGGATACTTCGATCATTCTTGAATTAGCCAAAAGATTGGGTGTTGAAGATAAGTTTACCTATGAAAATAGTGAAGCCATTTTTAATGAATTACGAGTGGCTTCAAAAGGAGGGACAGCCGATTATAACGGAATCACTTATAAAAAGATTGAAGATAATATGGGAGTCTTTTGGCCATGTCCAACGGAAGATCATCCAGGAACACCAAGATTGTGGGAAGATAAAAAGTTTAAAACACCTGACGGGAAAGCCCATTTTAATCCAGCACCTTACAAACTTCCGGGAGAGGTTACCGATGCCGAATTTCCTGTGATATTAACGACGGGACGTGTGGTATCTCAATATTTGAGTGGAACGCAAACCCGTAGAATAGGGAAGTTGGTTGATCAGTTTCCAGAGCCATTATTAGAAATTCATCCTACTTTGGCCAAGCAATACGGAATTCAACAGAGAGAATTAATCAAGGTGTCGACACGTCGGGGAGAAGGAATTTTTCCAGCAAATATTGTTGAAACCATTCGGGAGGATACAGTTTTTATTCCATACCACTGGTCTGGAAAAAAATCAGCCAATCAATTAACACCCGGGACGTTAGATCCTATTTCAAAAATACCCGAGTTCAAAGTATGTGCTTGCCACTTGGAACCACTCAAAGAGATTGCAGCGCCTTCCAAAGAATCAACAGCTTATGCGAGTGTTTAATCTATAAAATATAAAGATGAATTATACCAGTTTCAATAAAAACGAGGAATTTTTTGTAGATATGCAACGCTGCATTGGCTGTAAAGCCTGCGAAATGGCTTGTGCCGAATGTGAAACCAATGGTCAGGAAACTTTAATTCACGTGAATTATGTCGATCGGGCTTCTACAATACAAACAACGGTTCAGGTGTGTATGCATTGTGACGATCCTGTTTGTGCTAATGTATGTCCCGCCGATGCGATATCCAAAGATGAAAACGGAATTGTGCATACCGCCAATACAGAAAGATGTATTGGTTGTTCGAATTGCGTGATGGCTTGTCCATTTGGTGTGCCCAAAAAAGAAGAATCGTATGATTTGATGATGAAATGTACCATGTGTTACGATAGAACCAGTATTGGCAAGAAACCCATGTGTGCTACAGTATGTCCTAGTGGCGCTTTGTTTTTTGGAACAAGAACTGAAATCGAAGAAATGCGTCCAAATAGCACACCAGTCAATACCTTTATATTTGGCAAAGAAATTGTAAATACCAAAGTCAATATCATGATGCCAAAAGGCAGTACGGAGTTGATTATTTATTGATTTAGTACCACTTTAAACCTTAAACCTTAAACTTTTTTACAACATAAAGAAATGTCAAAAGAAGATAATTTAAATAAAAATTGGAAGAAAGACTTTCCAATCCTCAAGCAGCAAGCCACTAATGTAAGTCGTCGTGATTTTGCTAAATTCCTTACGCTCGTTTCGGGCGGATTAATGGTAGGAAGTGGTCTTGTGGCTGCCAAAGCGTATTTACTTCCAAAAGAGGAAGTTGAAGGAGAGCATTTCGTGTGTAAAAAAGATGAAGTTCCCGTTGGTGGAACCCGTGCTTTTGTGATCGAGGGTAGTACAATACCTTATATCTTAATTCACCTCGAAAGCGGCGATTTCAAGGCGTATGAGCAAAAATGTACGCACCTCTCCTGTTCCGTTTTTTACAAACCGGGTACCGGAATCATTCATTGTCCCTGTCACGAAGGATCATTTGATGCAAAAACGGGAGATGTTTTAGCTGGGCCACCGCCAAGAGCCTTGCCAAGTCTAGAAGTGTTTTTTAAGGAAAATGATATTTACGTCAAAGCTTCTCAACACAAAGATCAAACCGTTTAATTCGTCAGTTAATAGTAGGAACATTTCTTTAAGTTTTATTCTGATCACTCAAATTCACAACCCACAACAAAAATAAGTTATGAGTACCTTTAGAACCAGTCAAAATCAAGCGAATCCCAATAAGTTGAATAACATTCTTTCGACTTTGATATTTATTTTAATATTGAATGTCACCATCCAGATTTGGTTGTTGTATGCCTCATTGAACAACGCTTTGGAAAACAACAGAGAAATTTTAATACCTGCTTTTATCGCTTCATTAATCTTATTCCTAATAGGATTTTCATGGTTGTATTATTTACCGACAGGTAATAAAAAACAACAATAATAAAGCAGTAATGGTATAAAATGTTTTGGAGACATCTTTTGGGCGTGACCACAGCTAGAAAAAAGGGCTAGTTTCGTTGTCGTCATTGCCCTTTTTCCTATCTGCGGTCGGGCTATCCATGCTACTTTGGTAGCTTATTTCTATCCCTCACGCAATGTTAAGAGTATTTATTGCAAGCGAGAGGTTTTATGTTTGCTTAGAAAATAACATCGTTAAAATTAATTCAAAAACGCGAACTAAGGTTTGGGCATGCGATTTTTATAATTATATAATTATAATTATAAAATGAGACATTTCCTTAAGAACCTAAATTTTAAACAAAAAAAATGCCTCTCAATAATTGGTTGAGAGACATTTATATATTTAGTTTTAAGCTTTTTATTTAATATCCTTTGAAGTGAATTTTACAAATCCACCGCAATTACCATTTCGGTCGATAGATTGCTGAACGATAAGGTTTCCTATGTCTATCATATTATTCAATTCATATAAATCCGTGCAAACAAGGTGGTTTTTTATTTTCTCATCAATTTCGTTTTGCAAGTTTTTCAGTGCTTCTTTGGCTTTTAATAAATCCGAATCAAATCGAACGATCCCTGCATTTTGACGCATCAGCAATTGTAATTTTGCTTTGGTTTGTGCAACGTATTCAGGTGCTATTTTTGTTTTTGATTCGATAGGCCATTTTGGAATTGCATTTTCAGTTTTTGGAGCGATAAATGGATTTTCGGCCAAGTAATGGTATATTTTATCCGAATACACTAGCGCTTCCAATAAAGAGTTTGAGGCAAGTCTATTGGCTCCATGCAAGCCTGTTCTGGAACATTCGCCACAGGCAAATAAGTTTTCTACAGAGGTTTTTCCATTGATGTCTACAACTATTCCGCCGCATAAATAATGTTGAGCAGGAACTACGGGAATCCAGTCTTTTTCAAGATCAATTCCAACTTTCATGCAATGCTTGTAAATCATCGGAAAGTGTTTTTTGAAACCTTCCATTTCAAGATGCGTACAATCCAAATAAACACATTCATCACCCGATTTTTTGAGTTCCAAATCGATACTTTGTGAAACTATATCTCTGGAAGCCAAATCTCCTCGAGAATCATAAAGGTGCATAAATAACTCCCCTTTTTTTGTTCTTAGCCGAGCTCCAAAACCACGAACGGCTTCGGATATTAAAAATTTGGATCCACCCGTGTTGTCAAATAACGCTGTTGGATGAAATTGTATAAATTCCATATCCTGAATTTTTGCATTGGCACGATATGCCATTGCAATTCCGTCTCCAGTTGCAATTATAGGGTTGGTCGTGTGGCCATATAAATGACCAATTCCGCCTGTTGCCAGTAAAGTAACATCAGATTTATAGGTGATAATTTCATTTGTTTTTTCGTCAAGGGCATATGCTCCCAAACATTTATTGTCTTTGGTAATCAATTCTAAAGCAAAATGATGATCTAGAACAGCTATGTTTTCTTTTTGCATAACTTGTTCCAAAATAGCACGCTGGATCTCATGACCCGTTTGGTCTTTGTGGTGTACGACTCTGTTTTCAGAATGGCCTCCTTCTTTGCCTAAATCAAAAGTGCCTTTTGAATTACGGTCAAATTGAGCACCCCATTCTATCAATTCTTTCAAACGTTTTGGCCCTTCGGTTATGACCATTTTTACAACTGTTTCATCGCATAATCCATCTCCACATATAAGAGTGTCTTCAATGTGTTTTTGATACGAATCTTCGGTTTTGTCGGTAACAATGGCAATACCTCCTTGTGCATATTTGGTATTTGATTCGTCAGCGTTTGCTTTAGTGATAATAGTAATGTTTTTTTCAGGAAAACGATTGGCCATTTTAAGGGCAAATGTTAAACCTGCTACTCCAGAACCTATAATTAAATAATTGGTTGTAATCATTATTTGGATAATTCGAGCATACGTTCGATTGGGATTAACGCTTTTTCTCTAATGTCATCAGGGACATTAATTTCGGGTGTTTCATTTAATAAACAGTCATATACTTTTTGAAGGGTATTCATTTTCATATATCCACATTCGCTGCAAGCACAAGTGTTGTCTTCGTTTGATGGGGCTGGAATTAATATTTTATTAGGTACTTCTTGTTTCATTTTATGCAAAATACCTGCTTCGGTTGCAACAATAAATTTGTTACTTGGATTGTTTTTTACATATTCAATCATTCCCGCAGTAGACCCTATGTAGTTTGCCGTTTTTAAGATATGCGTTTCCGATTCTGGATGGGCAATAATTTGAGCATCTGGATTTTGCTTGTAAAGTGCAACAAGTTTGTCCAGTGAAAATGCTTCGTGAACTATGCAAGAACCATCCCAAAGCAGCATCTCTCTACCGGTTTGTTCCATTACATATTTTCCTAAATTTTTATCAGGTGCAAAAATAATAGGCTTGTCTTTTGGGATAGATTCCACAATTTTGACTGCATTGGAAGAAGTAACTACAATATCAGTCAGTGCTTTTACTTCGGCTGAACAATTTACATAAGTAATTACAATATGGTCTGGGTGTGCTTCTGTGAATTTTTGAAAAGATTCTGCAGGGCATGATTCTGCTAGAGAACAGCCTGCTTTTAGGTCTGGAAGTATTACTTTTTTTGAAGGATTTAATATCTTGGCAGTTTCGGCCATGAAGTGAACTCCCGCAAATAGGATAATGTCAGCATCTACTTTCATAGCTTCTTGTGACAAACCCAAACTGTCTCCTACATAATCTGCCACATCTTGAATATCGGATTCCTGATAGTAATGCGCTAAGATTACGGCATTTTTCTCTTTTTTTAGTTCCAATATACGTTCTTTAAGACTTTTCATTTTTTAAAAACTTTAATGGTTTTTTTTAATTGAAGATTAATTGTATGCAAATATAAGGTAAAACTTTGAAGCTACATCTTTCTAAATGCGTTCTAAAAAGCTCAAAATAAATGTTTTTGTTAAATCTTTGAAATTAGGAATTTTACAACCTGCAAATCTATTCTAATATGTTTCTTAGGAGTATGACATTTATCAGCTTTTAAGCAAATTAGTATCATGACCTTTGTCTAATATATTTATTAAACCAATAAGACGCATGACAACAAAAAAACCACTTCATACTTTCCATATTCCAGTGATGGGATTGGCATATACAATTGATAGTCCAATACGAGTGGCTCAATATGGAATTTCTTCAGTAGTTTCTATTATAGATGACGATTTGATTGAAAGAATGAATGCATTTTACAGTGAAAAATTTAAAATGCCATATAATGAAATCTCTCAAAAAGTGCATGATTATCGTGCAGAAAGAGTGACTTCATATCTGAATTTGATGGATACCATCGTAAAAGAAAAATTTGAAAAATTCAAGGTAGAATTAACAGAAAGCAAGCAGGCTTTGGAGAATTATATCGCGATGTTGCCTAATAAATCGGAGATTAAAAATGGTTTGCAAAATCTAATTGACGAAGGAATCGCTTTTAAAGATACGATCAAAAATTATCTGGAAGAAAATCTTTCACCAGGTGAAATTGATGTTAATATTATGACCAAAGTTGACAAGGATAATTTTAATAAAAATGAGCAATTACCAGTTGAGTTTAATGATGCTCATGCTTCTCTTCGTGGTTTTGCCAATAGTAATTTGTCATCATCTGTTGTTCTTTCAGCGGGAATGAATCCTAGATTGTATGCTTATTTTGAAAATTTCCCAGTGTTTTATCCCGACGCAAATAATAATTTGCAAAAGAAAATTATCCTGAAAGTTAGTGACTTTAGATCAGCTATGATTCAAGGTAATTTCTTGGCCAAAAAAGGACTTTGGGTATCTGAATATCGTATAGAATCTGGCTTGAATTGTGGAGGACATGCCTTTGCAACTGATGGGTATTTACTTGGGCCAATTCTTGAAGAATTTAAACAAAAAAAGGAGCAATTAATTCAATCTGCTCATGAGTTGATGGTAAAAGCTTTGGAAATTAAGGGGCTACATGTTCCGGAATTGCCATTAGAATTGAAAATTACGGTGCAAGGTGGCGTTGGTACTGCAGAGGAACATGATTTTCTATTAGAGCAATATGATGTGGATTCTGTGGGTTGGGGTTCTCCATTTTTATTGGTTCCTGAAGCAACTTCTGTAGATCCTGACACTAGAATTTTATTGGAAAAGGCCAAAGAAGACGATTTTTATTTGAGTCATATTTCACCATTGGGTATTCCATTTAATGCGGTAAAAGGCACTACAAATGAGTATTATAAACAAAAACGTATTCAAAAAGATAATGCAGGAAGTTCATGTCCTAAAAAATTCTTGGCTTTAAGCAAAGAATACGGTCCAAAAGGAATGTGTCCAGCTTCTAGAAAATATCAAGATTTAAAATTGGATGAATTGGATGCCGCGAAGGATTCATTGACGAAAGAAGCTTTTGATAAAAAGAAAAATAGCATTACCGAAAAATCATGTCTGTGTGTAGGTTTGGCCAATGCTTCTTATCTTGAAAACCATATCGAAATTAAAGGACAATCTCAAGGAGTTGTTATTTGTCCAGGTCCAAATTTGGCTTATTTTGACAAAGAAGTTTCGCTTCTGGAGATGGTAAAACACATTTATGGGAATGCTTCTGTTCTTGGAAACAAAGAGCGTCCAAATGTTATTATCAACGAATTGAAAATGTACATGGATTATTTAAAAAATGAAATCAATGAATTTTCAGAAAGTATTACTGCTCCTCAATTAAAAAAACTAAAAGCTTTTAAGAGTAATTTGAATGAAGGGATAGATTATTATCAATCACTTTTGGCTTCAAATTCTTGGTTTGAAAAAAGTAAAGAAAAAATTGAAAATCAATTGAAACAATATAAAAAAGAACTGTTTGAACTAAATATTCCTGAATTAGTAAATTAGAAGTGGTTTAAATGACGAAAAAGGCTTAATAGAAATTGAGCCTTTTTTTTTGTTTAAAAAGTCTCAATAAATCCTTAAAAATTAATCTTTAAATAAAGTTTCGCCTTTGACTAACCAAGCAAAACCAAAGCTTTCGATGGCTAAGGTTTCCATCCAAAAAGTTAATTGAAATGTACTGAAAAAAGTTTGTGGTACTATATTAAGCGAACCTGCAAACAAAATGAGGACAGCCAAGACCATTAATATTCCGCAAGTCCTATAAATTCTGTTTCGGATGTTTTTTTTTGTACCTCTTTGTTCAGGATCTTTGTTTGATTTTGTAAATAAAAAGAAAGACATATAGGAAAGACAAATGAAGAATAAGCCCGCGGCGGTATAGTGAAGGTACATTCTGAAATCACTTTTTGGTAAAATTGTAACAGCATATTTTTTAGAAGCATCACCACATAATTCGGTTATATTACTTGTTGGGAATAAAATGACTAATAATGCAAAAACTCCTGCAAACAAGGAAATGTAGAAGTCAACTGGATTTTTTCCTTTGTATATAATTAAAAAGAATGCCAAAAGACTCAAAATAATTATAAAAATACTACTTACTCGGGTAAAGTAATAATGACTTATAGATTCTAAAGGATGGTGTAAACCACTATCGAAGTATAAGAATACATACAAAAGAATGGGCATCGACATCCCTAAAACACCAACAATTTTTCGAAGAGTCAAACTATTGGTTAGCCAAATGCTATTTTTGTCAGTGTATTCTAATTTTAAATAAGTGTTTAAATTGGATAGCTTAGATTTTGTCATGGTACTTTAAGTATATTATTCAATTTCTTAAAATGCCATGTAAATGTAAGATTACTTTTTGTTATGTCAATATAATTTATATTTTAGTCCAATATAATAGGTATAATGTCATAATATATTTTAATTGACCTATTTTTATTGTACTTCTTTGGTATATCTAATTATATGTTAATATCTTAAAAAAGTATCTCCTGTTTTTATTCCTAAAGCTAACTCTTCTAGATTTGTGTTTTCAAGCATAAATTCTAGTTCATTACGAATGGATTTGAATTTTTCATGCATAGGACAAGGATGATCTTCTGAACAATGTGTTAGTCCTAAACCGCATCCAGTAAATACTCGGTCTCCTTCTAAAGCATTAACGATTTGTGCCAATTTAATGTCTTTCATTGTTTCTCGAGGGATTTCAAAACCTCCACCAACACCTTTTATAGAGTTAATGATGTTGTCCTTGGATAATATTTGAAGAATTTTTGCTGTAAAGGCTTCTGGAGAATCAATTTTTATTGCAATATCTTTGAGTCCTACTCTTTTGTTTTGATACGATTGTGATGCGATGAATATTGTGGCTCGAATGCCATATTCGCAGGTTTTTGAAAACATAATTGGTTTTTTACAAATTTAATAAATTAGTTTTATTTTTGGTATTAATTACTATAGTTTTGAACGATTAATGGCTTAATTTTTTCCTTATAAAATAGATTGCTAATAACAAATAATAAGCCTAGAGGTAAAAAGATACTTGCTAAGAATAAAACTTGGTAATAATTAGGAATTGATCCTATTCTTAAGAATAACCATGTGCCTTGAAGAAATAAAAGAATTTCGGTTGCAACAAATCCTGATAAGAAAATTTTGACTCCCCATTTTTGAATGTTATTCTGTGAGTTTAAATAATCATTTTGTAATGCAAATCCAAATAGAAAGCCTGTTATAATTCCCAACATCATCAAGTGGATGTATCCAATGACAAAATTCCGAATTTCATGGGATACCTGTGCCAACTCGGGAACCAAAACTATTAATTGAATGATGACTTTTAAAGCGAAAGTACACAAGGCAAATCGGTAAACGGTTTTTGCTAAAGGGGAAAGTGGAGCAAAGAAAACCTTAAAATGAGGTTGAATAAGTTTAGCAAAAAGAACAAAACAAAGTAGTTGAATCATGATTCCAGCATTATTTATCCAATAAAAAATAGGATTAGTAAGTGACCAACTCACAGGTAAAGCCAACGTTAACACCGTTGCGGTAACAAATAAATTATAAAACAAATGGAATTTTTTTTCCTCTATTTTTATTCTTGACTGTTTGAAAAACAAAGCCAAAACTGCAAACAGAAACCAACCATTAAACTGAAAATGAAGAAAAAACTGAATCGCAATTTGGTAAAAGGGACTTGATTTCCCCATTAGCCCAACAGCAGGTCCAAGACACCAAACTCCCAATGTGGAGAAAATCAGAAAAAACAAAGAGGTGTGTAACATTCTTTTTTCTGGATATGTATTTGTTTTGGCATCTTTCCAAATCAAATAACAAAAATAGTAACTGCAGAATATATGTAAAGTTGAAAAGACAATGGAAGCAAAAGCATATCCTTGTGCAGGAAAATCAATCATCATTCCTACTACTGCCATTTCGGTCACCCAAAATAATCGATTGTAAATGGGTTTTTGTTGTTTTTCTTTGGGAACAAAAAAGTGAATAATCAAGCAGTACAGCATCAAATATACCCAACCCAACATGGCTACGTGAGAATGTCCATGCATTAAATACTGAAAATTGACTCCTGAAATTGGAGCAATATACATCCATCGGAGAAATAATCCCATTAGTGCCGCAATGAAAAAATTGACAAAACAAATCAAAATCCAGCTCTTTTTCATACTCATCCTCCTCTAAATTGTACTTTTATTTTTTCTGTTGAAAGATTTTCATTTTCCAATGTTTTAAATGAATGGCCTAACTTTTCTATGGTTGGTACTCCATTTGTAAAGTGCTGAATGTAATAATTACCAGTGTACCCAGCTTTTTCCAAATACAAAATCATTTGCTCTATATCTTTTTTGTTCAACAATTCGGAATGTACTGTTGTTCGTACTTCAAAAGGAATTTTACTTTGAAGTAGTATATTCAAAGATTTTTCGAATGGGCTGAAAAGTTTTGACTGTGTTATTTTTTCGAATTTTGAAGGAGTTGCTTTAAAGTCGAGTGCCACATAATCGATACTCTCTTTTTCAATAAGTTCCTTTAATACTTCGGGTTGTGAACCATTTGTGTCAATTTTAATTAAAAAGCCCATTTTTTTGACTTCACGAATAAAGGAAATACACTTTTTATGCAACAAACATTCCCCTCCGCTAAAAACGACAGCATCCAAAAGATTGATTCTTTTTTTTAAAAACCGATTGATTTCTTCAAATGAAATAATTCCTTTTCCAAAAACAATTTCGGGATTATAGCAATACAAACACCGCATATTGCAGCCTGCAAACCAAAGAATGCAAGCTGATTTATGTGGGTAATCTAGTAAAGTAAAAGGGGTTAAGCTATTTATTGGACTAGCAACACTTTCCTTCTGTAAAATGAGTTCGTTGTTTGTGTTCACCTTTTTTTCCTATATTAAAACTCTCTACGGGTCTGTGGTAACCCATAACTCTTGTGTACACCAAACACTTGGTGCGTAATTCTTGATTTTGTTCTAAAATCTGATTGGTTGTCAACTTCATGTTATATGGTTGTTTAAGGGTTTAAATTGTTTAAAAGTTTAAAGTTGTTTAAGAGTTTAAACAATCTTAAACCATTTTTTTAAATTTCAATAAATTTTGCTTTTTCTTCAATTATAATTTCATCACATTTTGGGCAATATTCATGTTCTCCATTCAAGTAACCATGAACCGGGCAAACACTAAATACAGGAGTTACGGTGATGTATGGCAATCTAAAATTGGAAATTACTTTTTTTACAAATTGTTTGCAGGCTTCTGGCGAACTTATTTTTTCACTCATGTACAAGTGCAAAACAGTGCCTCCAGTATATTTGCATTGCAATTGGTCTTGTAGTATTAAAGCTTCATAGGGATCTTGAGTAAAATCAACTGGGATTTGAGAACTGTTGGTATAATAGATATTTTCCTCTTGACCTGCTTGAATAATGTCATCATAGCGTTTTTTATCTTCTTTGGCAAATCGATAGGTTGTCCCTTCGGCAGGAGTTGCTTCAAGATTGTATAGGTTTCCAGTCTCTTCTTGAAATTCTTTCATTCTGTTTCGAATGTGATCTAGGATTCCCGAAGCAAATTCTATACCTGTTTCTGAGGTGACATTGTCTTTGTTTTTAGTGAAATTTTCAATCATTTCATTCATTCCATTCACACCAATGGTTGAAAAGTGGTTTCTGAAATGCTGCAAATAACGTTTTGTATATGGATACAATCCACGGTCATACATTTCTTGAATAAAGACTCTTTTTTTCTCCAAAGTTGATTTGGCTATGTATAAAAGCTGATCCAATTGTTCATATAAAGTGTCTTTGTTTCCTTTGTTCAAATAGCCCAATCGCGCCATATTGATTGTTACAACTCCAATACTTCCCGTCATTTCGGCACTTCCGAAAAGGCCATTTCCACGTTTTAGCAATTCACGTAAATCAAGTTGCAAACGGCAACACATACTTCGAACTGCATTGGGCTTATAAGCATTCTCATTCTCAATTTGGTTTCCATTTTCGTCTAAAACATATTGACTACCGATGAAATTCTGGAAATAAGAAGATCCTATTTTTGCCGTATTTTCAAAAAGTAAATCGGTATTTTCTCCATCCCAATCAAAAGCTTCGGTAATATTTACCGTTGGAATTGGAAAAGTAAAGGGCTGTCCATTAGCATCACCTTCAGTCATTACGGTATAATACGCTTTGTTGATCAGGTTCATTTCTTTTTGAAAATGCTCATATCTTAAATCGGTTACCTTAGAAACCCCTCTTTTTTTTGCTCTTATCAGTAGGTCTGAAGTTATACTTTCTTTAAAAATATGTTGGTCATTTTTAGTTGGAATCTGGGTTTTTAAATCGTCTGGGACAATCCAATCCAAAGTGATATTCGTAAAAGGGGATTGTCCCCAACGTGCCGGAACATTTAGGTTGTAAACAAATCCTCTTACGGCTTTTAGTACATCATCAAATCCTAAATTGTCTTTAAATACATACGGAGCAAGATAAGTGTCAAAAGAGCTAAAGGCTTGCGCTCCTGCCCATTCACTTTGCAAAATCCCAAGAAAGTTTGCCATTTGTCCCAAAGCTTCTCTAAAATGGGAAGGCGGCTTGCTCTCTACACGACCTCTTACGCCATTGAAACCCTCATTGAGAAGCACTCTCAAACTCCAACCGGCACAATATCCTGTGAGACAATCCAAATCGTGGATGTGAATATCGCCATTACGATGTGCATATCCTTCTTCTTTGGTATACACTTTATCCAACCAGTAGTTGGCTATTATTTTTCCAGCTACATTATTCACCAATCCAGCATTTGAATAGGAAGTGTTTGCATTGGCATTGATGCGCCAATCGGTTTGTTCTATATATTCTTCAATAGTTTGGGTGCTGTCTACATAAGTGGTATCATCATTTAATCCAGCTATATGCTCGCGTTGTAATTTTCTGGTATGTCTGAACAACATAAAAGAACGCATTACATCAAAATATTTTTTTTCAAATAATTTTTTTTCAATTAAATCCTGAATCTCTTCAACTGACCAAACTAATTTATTTTCCAATTGGATCGTCACGCTTTCAAAGATACTTTCGTCAACCACTACGGATACACTATTGAAACTTTTTTCGATAGCATCTTTAATTTTGAAACTTTCAAATGGCTTGTATTTTCCATTCCTTTTAATTACATAATTTTCCATAGTTGTTGATTTTAAGTGGTTATTTTTTTATAATTGTGTCGAAAAATCCTTTTCGAGCTTAGTTGCTTTTGGAAATAAAATATTGTTTTCCAAGTGTATGTGTTTGTGCAAATCCGCTTCAAATTCCTGTAACATGGCAAATGTTACTTTATACGTATTGCACGCATCAGCTGGAGGCGTATAATTATTACTTAATGCTGCTATTTTTCTAAAACGTTCTCCTTCTGCATCGTGTTCGTGCATCATCATCGCGATAGGGTTTTCTACCGTTCCAAAATGAGGTTGTTCCATCAATTCATCAGCTATTAGGGCATGAACCATTTTTTTGACAAAAGGAAATAAAATCAATTCTTCTTTTTTCATATGTTGTGCCAATTCTCCTGCACACCCTTTGAATAATTCATTTATCTCTAATAACTCTGGATGATTGGCTCCATGTACTCTGCTTAATTTATCTAAAAATTGAAGTAGAATAGGTGTTTTTTCCAAAACATAACGGTGATGCGTTTTCTCAATATAGTCCGCTAATAAATCGATGGGCCATGCATTAAAATCAATCCCCGAATCACTTTTCGCTGATAAAACTGTTTCTATTTCTTGTAATAAATCATTAGGATTTACTGCTTTTTTCTGGCAAGCTTCTTCAATGCTTCTGTTTCCATTACAGCAAAAATCAATGCCATATTTTGAAAATAAAGCGGCTGTTCTAAAGTCTTTTGCTACATATTCACCAATTGTGATTTTCTCTAAAGTTTCCATAATGTTGTATTTTATATAATTAAAATTAGAGCACAAAAATAGGTGATAATTTAATAAAAGACAAATTTATCCTTAATTAAATATATTATTTTATTATTTATGTAATTGTTTGATTACGAAAAGAATGAGATTTGGGAATCTTCTTTTTTTGATTGTATAATTTTACGACAATTTAAAAACCTAGAACATGATTTTTATCATATTCTTGACACGAGTTAAGAACATTTTGTTGTTGAAAACTTAAAAGAATTATCTTTTTATGATAAAAAGTTTTGTAATTTTTAAAGTAAAGTAAAAAATATTTTTTATTTAAAATATTTAAAAATAAATCAATAAAAGATAAAATTATCTTTTATATTTGTCGGACAATAAAAGACATTATTGTCTTTTATTTAAATCGAAATTTATTAACCAACAAAAAACAGATTATTATGCTTTCAAAATCACAAGCACGAGCATTTTTTCTGGGAGGAACACTGGTCACCTTTTTAATCTTTATAGGATTGACCGTTTATTCGTTTATGCCCAGAAATGATCAAACCAACTACAAGGCTATTGACAAACAAGTAGTGAGAGGAAAAGAAATTTGGGAACACAACAATTGCATGGGTTGTCACACCATTTTGGGCGAAGGAGGCTATTATGCTCCCGAACTGACTAAAGTTATCGACCGAAGAGGTGAAGGCTATGTCAAAGCCGTATTGATGTCACCAATACCTTGGGCGCCAAATGGGCGAAAAATGGTAGCCTACAATATGAATGAAAAAGACGCAAATGCAGTCGTTGCTTACTTCAAGTGGATCGGAAAAATCGATTTGAATGGGTTTGACCGCATTGTCTCTCCTTTAGCTAAAGCAAATTAATATGAAAATGAATCGAATGGTGATTTTCGCAAGCATGCACTACTCACTATTCACTACTCACTAATTTTAAAAATATGAAATCGCTAGCAATTAAAACTTTGCGTAAGCTAAAACAAATAAAAAAAAGCGATACCATTTTTGACAAATAACAAATAAAATTAACAAAAATGAAATATAAATCACAAAAAGTAGCCTATTGGTTTTTTGCACTGTGCATGTTGTTGTTCTCCCTGCAAATTATCTACGGTTTTATCATGGGCTTTGACCGAATTGGCCTTCAAGGATTACACGATATTGTTCCGTTTAATGTAGCCCGCGCCGTGCATACCAATTTGTTGGTTGTTTGGCTGTTGACGGGTTTTATGGGAGCAGCCTATTACATTATCCCCGAAGAATCGCAACGCGAACTAATAAGCGTAAAATGGGCGTATGTACAATTAATTTCACTCGCCGTAGTTGGAGTTGTGGCTATTGTTGGTTTTCACTTCAACCACTGGGAAGGCAGAAAATTTCTGGAAATTCCAAGAGAATTGGATTTCTTGGTTGTAATCAATGTATTGCTGTTCTTAGGGCTGATTTTAGGAACACTTTTCAAGGCAAAACGAAAAACCACCACAGCTTTAGTATTGTCAATGGGATTGTTGTTTGCCGCTTTATTGTATCTACCAGGAATGATTTGGTTTGACAGTCAGGTAATGGATTCCTTCTTCCGTTGGTGGGTAGTTCACTTGTGGGTTGAAGGTGTTTGGGAGCTAATTATGGGAGGTATTCTTTCGTATTTATTGATCAAATTGACGGGTGTCGATAGAGAAGTGATCGAAAAATGGCTATATGTAATCGTTGGATTGACTTTTCTTTCGGGAGTTTTAGGAACCGGACACCACTATTATTATATAGGAGTAAACAAAATTTGGTTGATCGTTGGTGGTATTTTCTCCGCACTAGAACCTTTGGCTTTCTTGGCAATGGCTTTGTTCGCCGTGAATATGTACCGCAAAGGCGAAAAAAGCCATCCCAACAAGATTGCTTTATTCTGGACAATCGGTTCGTCTATCGTTTCTTTTGTAGGAGCAGGATTGCTTGGTTTTGCACACACTTTGCCACAAACCAATCTTTATACACACGGAACTTTGGTTACCGCCATGCACGGACATTATGCGTTCTGGGGTGCGTATGCCATGATTGTTTTGGCTATAATTAGTTATGCATTACCCAATCTAACGGGCCGAAAAAGATACCAAAGCACCACAGGAATGGCCGCTTTTTGGTTGTCCAATATTGGTATGTTGGGAATGACAGTTGCTTTTGGAGTTGCAGGTGTCGTGCAAGTGTATTTGGAACGAAAAATGAAAATGGAATTCATGGTTGTACAAAACGAAATCAGTATTCACTTTGTGGTATTGCTCATTTGTGCCACCATGTTCACCACAGGAATTGCTTTGTTTATCTATGATTTTGTAAAATACGGCCGACCAACCGATGAGGCTTTGGAAATAAAATAAATGATATTTGGGCGTGACCACATGGAGAAAAGGGGGCAACTTTCGGACCGCATATTCGCCCCCTTTCCTCCATGCGGTCGGGCTATCACGAGCGCTATGGCGCCTTGTTTTATCCCTCACGCAGCTTCACGGATTTCAAGATCTTTTTGTTCTTGCTAATTATGAAGTTATTCTGCAAGGTTTTTTTTCAAACCTTGTAGGTATAAACACCAAACATAAGATACCTACAAGGTCCAAAAAAGACCTTGCAGGAACACACAAAAAAACTAATCGAGCCCTTTTTTAACCGGAACGTTTTGGCAACAGTTTTTGACCTCCATTTCCCTAAAAACGATTGTTTTGCGTTTCGGTTTTTTCATAAAAAATAAAAATATGTTAGTAGATACTTTAATACCTGTACCCTATTACCACTCAGTAGGCAAAGAAGTTGATGTCTTTGAACACTCCTATAAAAACAAAATTCCGTTCTTGTTGAAAGGACCTACTGGAACAGGAAAGTCCCGTTTTGTGGAGTATATGGCGCATCAATTGAATAAAAAGCTCATTACGATCAGTTGTCATGAAGAAACTTCTTCAACCGATTTAATTGGTCGGTTCATCATCAAAGGAGCCGAAACCGTTTGGCTTGATGGGCCTTTGACCACTGCCGTAAAAGAAGGCGCGATTATCTACCTCGACGAGGTTGCGGAAGCCCGTCCCGATGTAATAGTTGCCATCCATTCCCTTACCGATCACCGACGCGTACTGTTTATAGACAAATTGGGAGAAACGATTAAAGCACACGATGATTTTATGCTGGTAGCCTCTTTCAATCCCGGATATCAAAGAGGATTCAAAGAACTAAAACCTTCGACTCGTCAACGGTTTATTGCCGTTTCGTTTGATTACCCAGAGCCAAAAATTGAAACTGAAATATTGATAAATGAAACCAATATCGACAGCGATATAGCCAAAAAGCTTGTCGCGATCGGCAACAAAATTAGAAACTTAACCGAGTTAGGATTGACCGAAACTGTTTCGACACGACTTCTCGTAGATGCCGCAAAAATCATTCACAGCGGATTGCCAAAACGACTGTCGGTTCACGTAGCTGTCGTAGAGCCATTAACCGATGATTTGCAAACATTGGAAGCACTGAAAGATTTATGCAATTTGATGATATAAGCCCCCTAACCCCCGAAGGGGGAATAAAACCTTACATGAATAAATTGTATTGATATTATTTTTTAATAATTTAAATCCTATTGACCCCTAATAGGAGTTCACCCTTCGGGGGCTAGGGGGCTTATTATGGGTTTCGAGATAGATGAATATTTAGTTGGAAAATTTTTCAAGCATTTAAAAAGTAGAAAAAAAACCAATCCCGAAATAGAAAGTAGAACGATTTTTTTGAGCCAAATTAAATCGCGCCTGACCATTATGGCTAGAGCTATAACTGGCAATCCAATAGAAATATTTCCTGCCGAAAGGGAAGGAGGTTACAAAAACAATAATTTTTTTCTGCCAATCTCCTTTTGTGAATGCCCTACGCTGGAAGAGAATCTTACTTTTTATCATTTCAGAATTTTATATTTAAGTGTACAGCAACGTTTGAATTACAATTGGACTACTGAAGAAACTGAACCAACTTTAGTTCATTCTCAACAAAAAGCATTGGAAACCTCCGAAGAAATCCTTTCGGTTTTGTTTGAAGAATTTTCCATCGACAGACAGTTTTTGGCGAAAGCCAAAGATTACCTTAGCCCAAAAGGAACTGCTAAAAACGAACCTGATTTCTCTTGGTTGTTTGGCAAATGGATGAAGAATGAAGTGGAAACAGACAAAGAAGACGTACTTCAAAATTTTTCGGATAAGACCAAAAAACCAAATGAAATTCAACCTTTAACTACACTTAAAGCTAAAGCCGTTGAGGAAGTGATCACAGTGGAACTTGATAAAAAACAACAAGAAGATTATGTAATGCTGCATAATTTTGAAAAAGTGGAAACCGCCGAAGAATTCAACGGAAACTGGCGCGATTTTGACGGATCAGATGAACTCGAAGACCATCAAGATGCCTTGGAAGAACTGAATATGAAATACACCGTTCGGGTGGATGATACGTCCCATTCCGTATACCAAGCGGATTTCATCGAAAACACCACGATTTCCGAAAGTGCGTCTGTCGATGACAAAGGTTTTCATCACTGTTATGACGAATGGGATTTTAGCAAAAACAGCTACAAAGAAAATTTTTGTAAAGTATATCCAAAATCACAACATAAAACGGATAACGATTATTACAAAAAAACATTAACAAACAATGCATCCACATTAATTGGCTTGCGCAAAATGCTTACAAACGTCAATAACAAGATGCAACAGCGAAAACGCCAATCGCAAGGCGATGAATTTGATATTGATGCGATCACCGATTTGTACGTCGATGTGCATTCTCAAAGGACGCCTTCGGATAAAATTTATATTTCAAATAGAAAAACTGAAAAGGATTTGTCTATTCTGATGCTTCTGGATATCAGCCTTTCAAGCGATGGATACGCCGCCGGAAATCGAGTGATTGATGTTGAAAAAGAGGTTTCCATTTTGTTTGGAGAAATCCTAAACGAATTCAATATTGACTTTTCGATAGACAGTTTTTATTCCAAAACCAGAAATTACTCAACTTACTTGACCCTCAAAGATTTTGACGAAAGCTGGAATAGCGCCAAACACAAAGTAGGGGCAGTAGAGCCCAGCGGTTATACCCGAATTGGAGCTGCTTTACGTCACGCAGGAGCACGACTCGACAAACGAAGTACAAAAAACAAATGGGTCATCCTGATCTCTGACGGGAAACCCAATGATTACGATAAATACGAAGGTAAATATGGAATCAATGATGTGAAACAAGCCCTTCGCGAACTCAACTCAAAAAATATCAACTCCTATGCATTGGCCATCGAGGCCGAAGCTAAATATTATCTGCCACAAATGTTCGGGCAAAATCACTATCAAATTTTAACAACTCCCGTTGAGTTGCTGCAATCTTTAGTGAAATTATACGAAAAGATAAAACACCAAAAATGAAAATTAAATAAACCATTTTTTTATTGAACCATTAAGATATTAAGTTTCATTAAGATAAATGATAAAAGATTTAAAATATATCTAAAAGCTTAATTTTCTTAATGCCTTAATGGTTTTAAATTTTGCTTCAAGAAAGTTGAATGGTTCAAAAATGAAAATAACTACAATGACAAAAACAGCCAATACCACAGCACTACCGGATGGACATCCTATTTGGATTTACTTTCAAGAAAAACAAATTATAGAAAATCTTTTGGAAGAAATTAAAGCGGTAAATCCGTTGATAGATTTGCCAAAATACACCAATATATTCAATCAGTTGCTTACGATAGAAAAACGTTTTGCTCGAAAAGAAAATCAGCTTTTTCCTTTTTTGGAAAAAAAAGGCTGGGTTGGACCTTCGCAGGGAATGTGGTCATTTCATGATAATTTGAGAGAACAATTTCGTTTGATTCAGTATTATCTCAAAATGAATAATCCCGAAAGAATTGAAACAAACACTCCTTTTTTGATAGATGGAATTTACCGATTGATGAATGTAGAAGAAAACGTGCTGTTCCCAAATGCATTAGAACTTTTAGCTGAAAACGATTGGATAGAAATGCGCAAAGGAGAAGAAGAAATTGGCTGGATGCTATCACAAACGCCACCGCCTTTCCTAAAAGAGGAATACATTCATCCATCCGAAGATTTTACCGTTAGGGAATTGCCTTTTTCATTAGAAAACACTTCTCATTATGACGAGGGATATATGACTGTCGAACAGGTAAATCTACTTTTTAGAACCATGCCGCTTGATTTGACTTATGTGGACGAAAATGACAAAGTTATTTTCTACAATAGAGGAGAAGAGCGGGTATTTCCTAGAAGTGCAGGAATCATTGGTCGTGAGGTTAAATTTTGCCACCCACCAAAAAGCGTAGGAACTGTTCTTAAAATCTTGGATGAATTTAGAAAAGGAACCCAAAATGAGTCTTCTTTTTGGATAAACTATAAGGAGCGCCTGATTTACATTCGCTATTTTGCTGTAAGGGATGCTAACAAAAATTACAAGGGTGTGATAGAAATGTCTCAGGATATTACAGACATCAAAAAAATTGAAGGCGAAAAAAGATTATTGGATTGGGAGTAAAAAAGAATTGAGAATTAAGATTGCAGATTTCAGAATTTAGAGCGAGAAGAATAGGCTTTTTAGATAATATGGTTCCTGATTTTCGTTACAATCTTTTGTGCCTCCCGATAGCTATCGGGACCGGTACAAAAGGATTTCTACTGCAAAGGAAGTTCACTGAGTTCCTATGAAAATAAAAATAATAGTGAAGTAATCAGGGGCAAAGGAAAAGATTTTGCTTTTTTGATATGATCTAAAAATAAAAGCAACAATAGTCGACTCTGATTTTCAATATCTAAAATCTTTAATCATTTCTCTATCGTTTAACAAAATCTAAAATCTAAAATCAAATGGAAACCTTAAAAATAAATTACAAAAGCATTTACTATCCGCCAGGAGGAATATTGATGTGGATTATTATTTTTCTCGAGTTGTTGACTTTCGGAATGGCATTAGTTGCTTTTGTCTATTATGGAAGAGAAAACGCAACGGTTTTTCATCAGTCTAGAATGCAATTAAATGCCAATTTTGGTGTTGTAAATACTGTTTTCCTATTAACTAGCGGTTTTTTTATGGCCAATGCAGTACATCAATTTAAGGAAAGTAATATTCAAAAATCGTCAGTGTTCTTTAATTTGGCTATGTTAGGCGGTTTTTTATTCTTGGCACTCAAAGGCATTGAATATTACCATAAAATTGAAAGTGGAATCTCATTAGATACCAATATGTTTTATACTTTTTATTGGTTGTTAACAGGATTTCATGTTATACATGTCATTATGGGAATGGTTATTTTGGCTTGGACAAATTATGGAATGACTAAAAATAATTCAGATACCGTTGTTGAAGATGTTGAAGCTTGTGCTGCCTTTTGGCACATGTGCGATTTGATTTGGCTGTTGGTATTTCCAGTACTTTATTTAATATTTTAAAAATGAGAAAATCACTATTATTTGTATACGGAATTTTGATAGTACTCACTTTAACTACGGCTTTTATAGTCAATTCCATGATGATTTCAACTTTTGTAGTGTCGTTAATAATGGGATTGTCCATTTCTAAATTTCTGCTTGTGGCTTTTCAATTCATGGAATTAAAAAAAGCAAATTCGTTTTGGAAAGTAAGTTTGAGCGTTACTATAGGACTAATTGTATTACTTATTATTTTTTTATAACAAGCCTTAAAAAAAAGTTAAAAACATGATTTTTATCATAATCTATTTATCATTCTTCATTTAATTTTACACCGTAATAAAAGACAAATCCATCTTTTATTTAAATTAATCAAACCTATACTATCATGAAACCAACACAACAAAAAGGCAAACGATTCAAAATTGTTTTAGCAGTATGCTTAACATTTTCGTTAGGATTATTAGCATTCAATCATTATACTTCGGGTAGTGATGCTGATAGTAACAAGTATATCAAAGTCGAAGGACAACAAGAGGCCGAATTAACATCGCCTCCATTAGTTCCTAAACCAATAGGAAGTAGAGAGGCTACTAAATTGGTTGTCCATTTAGAGATTAAAGAATTAGAAGGAGAAATGGTCGATGGAACCAAATATACATACTGGACATTTGGAGGCTCTGTCCCAGGAAGTTTTATCAGAACTCGAGTTGGGGATGAGGTAGAGTTTCACTTAGAAAATCACCCGGATAATAAGTTGTCTCACAATATTGATTTGCATGCAGTAACTGGACAAGGTGGGGGAGCGGCATCGTCATTAGTGGCACCTGGACATGAAAAAGTATTTAATTTTAAAACTTTGAATCCTGGTTTGTACGTGTATCATTGCGCTACTGCACCAGTTGGGATGCACATTGCCAATGGAATGTACGGTTTGATTTTGGTTGAACCAGAAGGAGGATTGCCTCCAGTGGATAAAGAATACTACGTTATGCAAGGTGATTTCTACACTCAAGGAAAGTATGGAGATCAAGGATTGCAAGCTTTCGATATGAACAAAGCGGTGAAAGAAGAGCCAGATTATGTTGTATTTAATGGTAAAGTAGGTTCTTTAACAGGAGACAAAGCGATTACTGCTAAAGTAGGGGAGACCGTTCGTATCTATATGGGTAATGGTGGACCCAATTTAGTTTCATCTTTTCACGTCATTGGTGAGATTTTTGATAAAGTTTTTATCGAAGGTGGGGATATGATAAATAGAAATGTTCAAACAACAATGATTCCTGCAGGAGGAGCTGCCATAGTAGAATTTAAAGTTGACGTACCAGGCACTTTTATTTTAGTAGATCATTCTATTTTTAGAGCTTTTAATAAAGGAGCTTTGGGTATGTTAAAAGTAGAAGGCCCTGCAGACAAAACCATTTATTCTGGAACTACCGAAGAAGGAATTTATTTGCCGGAAGGAGGAACCATTCAAACCATGCCAAAAGCAAAAGATGTTGCAAAAGCAAAAGTTGCATTAACCGTGCCCGAACAAATTGCGGCAGGTAAGGCCATTTTTAGTACTACTTGTTTTGCTTGTCATCAATCTGAAGGGCAAGGAATTCCTGGTGCTTTTCCTCCTTTGGCAAAATCAGATTATTTAAATGCGAACCCAAAACGAGCAATAGATGTTGTGACAAAAGGTTTAAGTGGAGAAATTACAGTAAATGGTAAAAAAATAAACAGTGTGATGCCTAGTCAAAACTTAACTGATGATGAAATTGCCAATGTGTTAACCTATGTTTACAATAGTTGGGGCAATAATAAAACAGTTGTTACGCCTGCGATGGTAAAAGCACAAAAAAGTCAATCCGAACATTAATAAATAAAAAGAAAGTGGTTTGGATAACGTTTTTTTATTGAATATCTTTCCTATTTATTTGGATTTTCGCCTTGATGCTAAGAATATTAACCAGAATTAATAAAAATAATTAAAATTGAAATTATGAAAAAGTTTATTACTACAATTGCAATATTTGGATTTGCAATACATGGATTCAGCCAAAATGTAGATAAAGGTAAAGCAGTCTATGCCAAAACTTGTATAGCATGTCATCAAGCTACAGGTAGTGGAATTCCTGGAGCATTCCCACCATTAGCAAAATCAGATTATTTAAATGCTGATGTGAATCGTGCCATTAAGCAAGTTATTAAAGGGTCTAATGCACCGATCACAGTTAACGGCAAAAAGTATACTACTCCTATGCCTCCTCAAGTTCTTAATGATCAAGAAATAGCAGACGTATTGACTTATGTATATGCTAATTGGGGAAATAAAAAAACAACAATTACTCTTGCAATGGTTAAAGCACAAAGAAAATAAATTTTAATTTAAATGAGTTTAGCTATGTTACAATGTAGAAAAGTAGTTCTTGTTTTTTTACTACTATTGTCAACAATTCTATCGGCACAAAATACTCATATGGTTACCATAAAAAAGGGGATTTATGTTCCCCTTTATGGTACCATTGATAAAAAACCAGTAGAAGTAAGCTCTTTTATTATTGATGTTTATCCCGTTACTAATAGTCAATTTTTGGGATTTTTAAAAAAAAACTCACAATACAATCGTTCAAATATAAAAGGACTCTTTGCCGAAAAAAGCTACTTATCACAATGGAAAAGTGATTATGATTTTGGTACTGCTAATCTGCCCAATGCTCCAGTGACAAATGTTTCTTGGTTTGTGGCAAAGAAGTATTGTGAATGTCAAGGAAAAAGATTACCCACTATGGACGAATGGGAATATGTAGCAATGGCAGATGAAAAACGTATTGATGCCAGAAGCAAAGAAGAATTTAATAAATACATACTGTCATGGTATGAGAAACCTAAAACGTATGCAAATCCAGTGGGAGAAACATTTAAAAACTATTGGGGTGTTTATGATATGCATGGATTAGTTTGGGAATGGACTTCAGATTTTAATAGTATTTTTTTATCTGGAGAATCAAGAAAGGATAAAGCTACAGATAGAAATCTTTTTTGTGGAAGTGGTTCAATCAATGCATCAGATCTAATGAATTATGCTGCTTTTATGCGTTATGGTTTCCGAGCTAGTTTAAAAGCAAATTATGCGTCAAGAAACTTAGGCTTTCGTTGCGCAAAAAATATTCAAAAATAAATTCTATTTTTTAAATCAAAAAATGAAAAAAATAATTTTAGGATTAGGAATAATTCTATTAGGATTGCAAAGTTGTAATTCTAATAAAAATCAAAAAAATATTACGGATAACAATGCCATTATTTCAAATAAAATAACGGATTTATCAATTTATAATTTGCCCTCAAAGTGGACCAACCAAGATGGAATGCAAATTGAAATGAAAGATTTGAAAGGCAAAGTGTTAGTGATGGTTATGATTTATACTTCATGTAAATCAGCTTGTCCCAGATTGGTTGCTGATATGCGAAATATTGAATCCCGTTTGCCCGCGAATATCAAAGATAATGTAAAACTTGTTTTGGTAAGTATTGATCCCGAGGTCGATACCCCTGAACGGCTAAAATCATTTTCTGTTGAAAATAAAATGGATGGAAATCAATGGGTTTTTCTTCGTTCAACAGAAGAAAATACAAGAGAATTTGCAGCGGTATTGTCTGTGAATTATAAAAAAGTTTCCCCCATGGATTTTTCACATTCAAATATAATTAGTGTTTTTAATGCTGAAGGAGAATTAGCATATCAACAAGAAGGATTGGGAGTTAACTCAGATGAAACTATACTAAAAATAACCGAACAAGCCGAAAAGCTAAATTAAATTAGAGACCTATGAACTTACTTAAAAAAATCAGTTTATCATTATTAGTAATGGGAAGCTTTGGCGTTACCGCTCAAGAAATTGATGTAAATTTTCAAATCAGACCACGATATGAATTTAGAAATGGTTTTAAAGCTCCAATTCCATATGGTGAAAACCCTGGTCAATTTATATCCAATAGAACTCGATTGAATTTAAATTTCAAGCAGGATAAGTTTGTAACCAAATTAACAATGCAAAATGTTAGAATTTGGGGTGATGTCGGTACAACTACAAAATCGGATGTTAATGGTATCCAATTATTCGAAGCCTGGGCACAATATAATTTTGATGAAAAGTGGAGTATGCGTCTTGGTCGCCAAGTGATTTCATATGATAACCAGCGTATCTTCGGTGAATTGGATTGGGCTCAACAAGGGCAAAGTCATGATGCCGCATTAGTTACATACAAAAATAAAAATAATCAATTGGACCTTGGATTTGCTTACAATGCTAATTCTGAAACCGATCTTGCTACCAATTATGTCGTGCCTCTTTATAAAACTATGCAGTACGCATGGTATCATACTGAAATTGGTAAAATAAATATGAGTTTGCTATTTTTAAATACTGGATACGAAAATAAATTGACAGCTCCAATTCCAACACCAACTCCAGAGTTAGTAGTCGATTATATGCAAACATTTGGAACTTATTTGAATACCAAAAATAAAAACTGGGATGCGAATATGTGGTTCTATGGACAAACAGGGAAAAATAATAGCAGTTCTGTAAGTGCTTATGATGCAGCATTCAATTTTAATTATTATATGACCGAAAAATTCAAAGCAGGATTAGGATATGAGTTGCTGTCAGGTAAAAGTCAAGCGAGTTCGAGTAAGTCTGTTAAATCGTTTTATCCATTATTTGGGACCAATCATGGGTTTAATGGTTTAATGGATTATTTTTATGTAGGGAATCATAAAAACTCTGTGGGGTTACAGGATGTGTTTTTAAAGTTAGGGTATACTAATAAAAAATGGCAATTTGCTTTAATGCCGCATATGTTTAGTGCTGCTAATACGGTAATAGACGTCAATGGGAAAAAAATGGATGACTATTTAGGAACCGAGATAGATTTTACAATGGGTTATGCTGTTCATAAATTTGTAAATCTAAGCGGTGGTTATTCCCAAATGTTCGGAACAGATACCATGCAAAGATTGAAATCAGGAGATACAGATCATACAAACAATTGGGCGTGGGTTATGGTTAATATAAACCCTCAGATCTTTTCTTTTAAATAATATTGATTCGTGTATATAAATCAAAAGGAGCTTCTAATAATTGAAGCTCCTTTTTTTGTTTTTGTTACGCTTTACAGTTCAGTAATCCATTCAGAATCCTCTTTGTCAAGTTGTTCCTCAGAATGGTCATTTTTAAATAGTGTATCTTCTTCGTGATCTTTTGCCATTTCCAATTCGTTTTCATTTAGACGAAGAATTTCATTTGGATCAACAGGCTGTAGTAAGTGGATAATTTGCTTTAATAAGATAACATCATCGACAGATTTTAGCATATCCATTATTTTCTGTTTTAGTTCTAAAGTGTTCATAACGTGTTGTTTTGAATAGTAAAGTTACGAAAACAGGAAAAGATTATTTGTTTTCAATCAATGTTTTTAAATACAAAAAGGAGCTTCAATTTGAAACTCCTTTTGTAATAATATAGTTAGAATACAATTTACTCCTTCAATCGACAAGCTTTCACATCGCCATCAACAACAACTTCTGTCATTCCAAGAACCGAAAGATTCTTCATGGCTTTGTCCCATTTTTTACCACTCAATTCCGATTTGATTTTTAGTAAACCAAATTCCATAACATTAGCGTTTGCTTGCAAGATTGAAACAATTAATTTTTCATCTTCTTCCAAATGAACTTGTTTTTTCTCAGGACGCATTTGTGGAAAAAACAACACTTCCTGAATAGAAGCATTATTTGTCAAAAACATCATCAAACGGTCCATTCCAATTCCTAAACCAGAAGTTGGCGGCATTCCGTATTCTAATGCTCTCAAGAAATCTTCGTCTATCGTTCCAGTAGCTTCATCATCACCTTTTTCAGCCAAACGCATTTGATCTTCAAAACGGGCTCTTTGGTCAATTGGGTCATTCAATTCAGAGTAGGCATTGGCTACTTCTTTTCCACAAACCATCAATTCAAAACGTTCTGTCAACTCAGGATTATCACGGTGCTCTTTACAAAGTGGGGACATTTCTTTTGGATAGTCAGTGATAAATGTTGGCTGAATATAATTTCCTTCGCATTTCGCACCAAAAATCTCATCAATCAATTTTCCTTTCCCCATCGTTTTGTCTACGTCAATTCCCATCCCTTTTGCAGCGTCAAAAAGTTCTGCTTCACTTTTTCCAGAAATGTCAAAACCAGTAAAATGTTTGATAGAATCTGTCATTGTAACGCGTGCATAAGGCGCTTTGAAATTGATTTTGTGTTCACCAAAAGTAGCTTCACTCGTACCATTAACGCCAATAGCGCAATGTTCCAGTAAGTTTTCGGTAAAATCCATCATCCAGTTGTAGTCTTTGTAGGCTACATATATTTCCATTGCAGTGAATTCTGGGTTGTGGGTTCTATCCATTCCTTCGTTACGGAAGTTTTTAGAAAACTCATACACACCATCAAAACCACCAACAATTAATCTTTTTAAATACAATTCGTTCGCAATACGCATATATAGCGGTATGTCAAGCGAGTTGTGATGTGTAATAAACGGACGCGCCGCAGCACCACCGGGAATCGATTGCAAAACTGGAGTTTCAACTTCAAGATATCCGGCTTCATTAAAGAAACCACGCATTGCATTAAACAATTTAGTACGCTTGATAAAAGTCTCTTTCACGTTTTGGTTCACCGTTAAATCTACATAACGCATTCTGTAACGCAATTCGGCATCGTTAAAAGCGTCGTGCACTTTTCCGTCTTCGTCCACTTTTGGCAATGGCAACGGACGCAGTGTTTTACTCAAAAAAGTAAATTTATCCACACGAATACATTGAGCACCTACTTTAGTGGTAAACAATTCACCTTCAATACCAATAAAATCTCCCAAATCGGTCAATTTTTTGAATACTTGGTTGTACAACGTTTTATCATCGCCTTCACATAAAACATCTCGGTTCACGTACAATTGAATACGCCCTTCGCTATCCTGAAGTTCAGCAAAACAAGCTTTTCCTTGATCTCTCACACTCATCAAACGCCCGGCAACAATCACCTTTTTGCCTTCTTCAAAAGACTCCTTTATTTGTTTTGAAGTATGATTTACAGGAAAAAGTTGTGCAGGATAAGGGTTAATCCCCAAATTGCGTAAGTTTTGAAGTTTTTCTCTACGGATAATTTCTTGTTCTGATAAGGCCATTTTATGCTGTTTTTTAAGTCTGCAAAGATAAAGTTTTTGTTTTAAGTTTTTATTTTAATAATGAAGGTTTTTTTGGAACATTTTTTTTAAAAATTAACAACTAGTTTTATTTCTTTTTTCTAAGTAAAAGTGAGTTTGTAAAAGGTATTACATTTTAAAAAATAGATGCATTTTGATCCTATAATTATAGAAATAAAATGGATGATAATTAGTTTTGCTCAGCGATTGTGGTTTGATTCAGTTTTATAATCCTTATTTTTTGGTTTGTGTTATCTGCCAAAAAAATACGATCGTTAAGTTGTGCAGTACTGACAATAGTTCCAAAAGGATTTACTCCCATAACATCTGAAGCGTTAACCCTTGGTTTGAAAGTATTGTTGATTAATTCTTCTTTAGGATAAAGGCGTAGGTAATTTAAATCTCCATCTTTTTCAGCGGTTACAGCCCATTCACTGCTAAAAGAAATTGCAAGAGGTTTTGCATTTGTAAAAGGTGTTATTGTTGGGTTTATTGGTGTTGTTAGTGAACTTGTTGCATTGGTTCGAATGTTTGCAATGTTATACTGTAAATAGCCTTTTGCATTTTGTCCAGCCACAATTAAATTTCCAGTTGATACATCCATAGAATAGATTTCGGTACTTCCTTGCAAAGTGTTTAATTTGGCGATTGGTGTCAAATTCCAATTGCTTGTGTCTGTAATTTGGGATGTTTCAAAAACTTTGATGGTTGTGTTTTTTTCTTTAACAAAAAGCAATCCATCTTTAACGGCAACCCCAAAGACATGTACAAAAGTTTGCCACCATTGTCCATTTCCAACGGTATTGATGCCAAGATTTGTATTTTCATCGATAACAAAAAGTCTTGAATCAACACTGCCAAGATAGATTCTGCCATTGTCAATTGCCACAGAAGATAGTTTAGTCAACGGAATTGTAGTGTTGCCTTTGGTGTAATTTTTAATTGTTTTTATAAAAGTCAAAGTCTTAGCATTGAAAATTTCCAGCACATCGCCATTACAGATGTATAATTTGTCGTTTGCTATAGCGATTCCTGTTGGATCGAGTTGGCCTGTTCCATCTCCAATTTGGCTTGCAGTAATTGCAGCTTCATCAGTTGGGTAATAGTAATAGTAATTTATCGGCGTGAATGCTTCGTATGAATCGCTACCGCAATTGGTGCAAAGTAAAAGCAATGCTATAAAAAAAGCTATTTTGTTCATTTTTATTTGATTTGTTAATTCCATTTTCCAGCTCCTTTATATTTTAACAAGAAAGTATTTTTCGGGGATATTGTAAAGACCGGTTTTTTGTAAGTTCCTGTTAGGTAATTCGTTTTGGTCCAGCCTTTGAGTACTTCTGGATCGGTAAAAGGCAGGTCGTTTAAGTAAATTAAATATTTATAAAATTGTGTTAGCATCTCTTGCTGTCCGCCACCCTCGCCGCTATTGGCTAAATTACTACTATGGCTGAAGCCGATATGATGGGAGTATTCATGTGACCAAACCGACATTTCGCCTGTCCAGTGTCCAGTGACATAACTTGATTCCCATTGCGAAGCGAGAGGACCTCCTCCTAGTGCTGCTGCTCCTCCAACCATAGCCATGTAGAGTGTTCGGTTATCTATATAGTTTAAATATATTTGTTCAATTTGTGCTTTGGTCAAATAATCATAAACTCCATTAGCGTCATCAGTATTTCCGTGCCAATTGATTGCTCCATTTATCCCAGTTCCAGCTAGAGTAGCTTGCTCTTGTTTGTATCTGTCAAAATTAGTAAAGGTTTCATAATATATTGGATGACTTAATGCGTAGGAATAGTTTATGATCATTGTTATTGCTTCTTTTGCCAAAACGGGATTCATTGGCAAAAATTTCCCTAGTTCATTTATATGATAAGTGTCGTTAAATTGAACCAAATGGGAAGATTTTATTTTTTTGAACTTAGCAAATAACGGATCACTTGATTCTACTGAAAATTCGATTGCACCAGTAGAAAAACCGTCAATTTTATCAATTGTAACGGCATTGCCTGTTTCAAGTAAATAATCATTTTTTCCTGCTACTAATGGAATTTGGTGAAATGAGCGATGAAATGCAGGGATTTTTGTAAAATGATATAATAAAAATCGCTTGTCATAGTTGGGTAGTTTAGCATAAATTTTTACATCAGTAAGTCCAACTGGTGAATAAAGAGATAGTTGTATTGAATCTTTCCCTTTTTGGATTATTTGTAAGGGTTCGTTTACTCGAAACCAACGATCTTTTTTGTCATACATTTTTGATGGACTTTCATCATCTTCAAACATCGTAATGGCTTTGTTTCCTATGGGTAAATTTGTTGCATCAATGCTAGGCAAATAATGGGGATTGTAATTGGCGTATTGTATTTCATTATCACAGCTGGAAAGCATTACAAAAGTAGTAAATGGCAAATAGACAAAGAGCCATTTTTTGATGTTTGGAATCATGTAGGTTGTTTTAAAATTGATATGGTTTTTTAGGTAAATATTTCTAATAGCACAAATGTCACTACTTCTTTTTGTAATAAAAAGTTGTTTTTTATTTATTTATAAATCAGTATTATGAAGATGAATAGTGTTTGTTTTGTATAATAAGAGCTTTATTTTGGGAATCAATAACTTAATATATTCTGCGGCCAAACGATCTTCTTTTTATTATTTTGATTTTTTTTCTTTGTATGTAATCAAAAAATGAAGTAATATCTATCTAAATAGAATGCAGTGGAAGTACTAAAAGTCTGTGAATTTAAATACAGGTTGATCAAATACATTTAAAAGTAGTTATATTTGAAAAAAATAACTGACAATCATATTTTAAAGGATGAATAAATATTTATTACTTGTTATACTCGTTTTTGCTGCAAGTTGTCAAGTCACAGAAACTCTCCATCTAAACTCAGACGGTAGCGGAACCATTGAAGTTGTTGAGCTAAGAGACGAACACAGTTATATGCAATTGGCAAAAGAGGAATATTCAAAAGAAGATATTTTCAAAGACACGACTTATGTGTTCAAGGATTATTTTAAAAAATATGCAGAAACATTTGCCAGAACACCAAAGGAAGATCAAAATGTATATTTGAGATACGCTGATGTGAAAGTTCATATCAAGAAAAGCTCCTATGAAAAAGAGTTTAGAGCCACAGTTTCTCAAAACTTCAAGAAAACTACCGATATTGTTGATCTTTATAAAGCCGAAGACTATGCCGATAATATCAAAAAGAATTACGCTTTGACTGCCGAAGAGCATTATTATAAAGTAAGTTACGATTATGTTGGAAGCCGATTCAACAGAACCGTAAAAATTACCGATTCGATCCAATTAAAAAAAGAATTCGATCAAATAGAAAAAATTAAAACCCATTACAAAGGCTATAAACTTGTTCAGAGTTATGTATTGAACTACCATTTTCCTCGAAAAATTCAATCGGTTTCCAATCCATTGGCAAAAATTAGTGACGATCGTCAATCGCTTTTATTGCAATTTCTATTAACCGATTGTAAACAAAATCCCGAAATTACTAATCTCGAAGTGGTTTTGGAACCAGAAGCGGTAGATTAAGACGCAAATTCTAACAGGTTTTCAGAACCTGTTAGGTGTTTTGTTGTTTAGCGTATTGAAAATGTTATACCTAACAAGTTAAAAAAAAACTGTTAGGATAGCTGAAGAAACTTCCTTTTTTACGTTCTACAGACATCTTTCAAAACTTTGTACCTTTGCAAAAAAAAAGAATCTTAGCTTCTCAAAAAGAAAAATGAACAAAACCATCCAACTTCAAGATTTAGGTAATAAAGATTATAAAGCAACTTGGGAATACCAAGAAGAGTTGTTCAAAGGCATTGTGGATTTAAAAATTCAGAACAGGAGAGAAGGTACAGTTGTTGAAACGCCAAATTATTTTCTTTTTGTCGAACATCCGCATGTCTATACTTTGGGAAAAAGTGGAGATTTAACCAACTTGCTCCTATCCGAAAAACAGTTGGAAGCCAAAGGAGCCACTTTCTATAAAATTAATCGAGGTGGTGATATTACCTATCACGGACCGGGACAAATTGTGGGTTATCCTATTCTAGATTTGGAGAATTTCTTTTCGGATATTCATAAATACTTGCGTTTCTTGGAAGAAGCCATCATTCTTACATTACAAGAGTACGGAATAGAATGTGGCCGTAGCGAAGGCGAAACTGGAGTTTGGCTGGGGGTAGGAACACCTTTCGCCAGAAAGATTTGTGCTATGGGAGTTCGCGCTTCCCGCTGGGTAACGATGCACGGATTCGCCTTAAATGTCAACGCCGACTTGGGATATTTTGACAACATCATTCCATGTGGAATTCGTGGTAAAGCGGTAACTTCTTTGAATGTTGAACTTGGTGTAGAAAAAGTAGATGAGCAAGAAGTGAAAGAAAAAATCCTAAAACATTTCTCTGATTTGTTTGAAGCGGAGTTTGTGACTTTATAATTATTGGCCACAGATAACACGGATTTTATAGATTGCCACAGATTTTCTTTGCGACTTTGTGTCTTTGCGGTTAAAATTTAAATATCCAATTTCAACTGCTCTGGCAGCAACCTAAAACTCATTCGGTGGTATTTTGTGGTGCCATATTTTCGTATGGCTTCGCGATGTTCTTTGGTGGGATAGCCTTTGTTTTTTTTCCAATTGTACATGGGGAATTCTTCATGGATTTTGTCCATGTATTCGTCACGATAGGTTTTTGCCAAGACGGAAGCGGCGGCAATGCTTAAATATTTCGAATCTCCTTTTATGATACTTTGATTTGGGATTGATTTTAATCTTTCGATTTCAGCTTTTGAGAATTGTTTTCCAAAAGTATTCTTCAAGCCTAATTTTGCATTTAGTGCTCGATTACCGTCAACTATTATAAATTCTGGGGTTTGGTTTAATTTTAAGACGCATTCCTGCATTCCTTTCATCGAAGCATTGAGAATGTTTATTTCATCAATTTCTTTGGGATGCAAATGGGTAACGGCAAATGCAATAGCATGTTCTTCGATAACTGGTCGAAGTTTTTCTCGAAGTTTTTCGGATAGTTGTTTGCTATCATTTAAGATTGTGTTTTCAAAATCTATTGGTAGAATTACGGCTGCAGCGGTTACCGGACCAGCAAGGCATCCACGACCGGCTTCGTCGGTACCAGTTTCAAGCAGAAAGGTAGAAAAATTATTTAGAAGCATATTGAAATCTTTTGGCGGGACAAATATTGTAAATTTTTCTTGATTTTCATTTTTTTATTAACATAAGGGTTTCCGGGAAAATGAATTTGTTGGGGTTACACTCCAGTTCTTGCGAGTGCGAGAGGGATAAAAATAAGCTACCGAAGTAGCATGGTTAGCCCGACCGCATTATTGTAAGTGGGCGAATAGGCAGTAAGTGAAGTGGCCCACTTGCAATAATGGGGACTCGCCCAAATTATTCGGAATATGAATGTTGTCTATTTTAACTAAATTATGTTTTGTGGTTTGTTCTATAAATTGAGTCGTTTTTTTATTTATATGTTTTTATCCTTTACCTTTGCTCGATATATCAATACAATAATTGCCTAATTATACCCTTTTCAAATGAGAATTTTCTTTTCTTTATTTTTTTTAGCCTTCCCATTTCTGCTGTTTTCTCAAGTAAATAGTGCTAAAGAAATTGATTATAATAGCAAATACAATTCTTCGGACTCGATAAAGAAGAAAAAAGCGCCTGAAGCAACTTATGATATGTATCAGATTATTTCACTGGATCGGGATACTACTTACATAGATACCACCCAATCTATACGCAAAGAGCATTCTTTTAATTATTTGCGAAAAGATAATTTTGGGCTTTTGAGTTTTAGTAATGAGGGACAAACATACAATACACTTCAATATGGTTTGAATGGATTTTCGCCTTATCCTGGGTTAGGTTTTACAGCCAAACAATTTAATTTTAGCAAAGCCGAAGACATAAGATATGCTAATGTTGCCACTCCTGTAACCGAGCTTTATTTTAAAACTACCATTGTTAGAGGACAGTCTACAGATGTTTATTTTGCAATAAATACATCTCCGAGACTTAATTTTTCTATAGCTTACAGGGCATTGCGTTCTGAGGGTAGGTATATTAATCATGAAGCTAGAACAGGGAATTTTAGATTTACAACGAGCTATAATACCAAAGATGGCCGTTATGTTGCCAATGCGCATTATGTAGCACAAAAGGTTCAAAACGAAGAAAATGGAGGGATTAGTAAGTCTAGTGATTTTGAGAGTGGCGATCCTGATTTTGATAATAGAGCCCGATTGGGTGTTTATTTTGAAGATGCTATGTCGTTGTTGAAAGGGAAACGTTTTTTTGTGGATCAAACCTTTAGGATCAACCCAAAAAAAGGAGGAAACAATCTATATGTAACAGAACAATTTAATTACGAAGATATTTACTTTGATTATACCCAACAAACAGTTCCGTCCTATGTAGGAGGGCTACAGGTGAATCGTTTTGGTAAATCATTTGCTACAAGTGGTATAAATGATAAAACTACCTATAACAAAATGTATAATAAGGTGGGTTTGGTTTATGAAAATACCACTTTGGGTGCTTTTACTTTTTTTGCAGATGATTTTAGATCCAATTATTTTTACAACAATATTTTGTATTTTGATACCGAAACTGTTCCAAATTTGTTAAGTCAAACTATTAATAGTATTGGGGGACAATACAATTATCGCAAAGACAAATGGAATGGGAAATTTTCATATTCTAAATCGATTACAGATCAAAATTTATCCAATTTAGACGCCTCGGCAGTATATGATTTTAACGAGGACAATCAAGTGTCATTTCGTTACCAAAACATGAATAAGTTGCCTAATAACAATTTCAACTTACTTCAGAGTAGTTATAAATCGTATAATTGGTCGAATGATTTTGTGAATGAAAAAATAAATGCTATCAGTGTAAACGCTGACACGCAATGGGGTAAATTGTCTTTGCAATTGAATTCTATTAAAGATCATTTGTATTTTGCCGATGTAACAACAGATATTCAACGAAATGATAGTTTGCAACAATTTATATCGCCTTCACAATATGGAAAGGTCATTCGTTATGTTTCGTTGAAGGCGTCTAAGGAGTTTGTTTTTGGTAAATGGGCATTAGATAATACTTTGTTGTTTCAAAAAGTTGATCAATCGGATCCAATTTTGAATGTTCCGGAATTTGTAACCAGAAACACTTTTTACTTTTCGGATTATATAATTGATAAAAAATTATTTTTACAAATAGGGTTGGAGTTAAATTATTTTACCAGTTATTACAGTAATGGTTATAATCCTTTGATTGGCGAATTTTTTACTCAAAATAAAGTAAAGATTGGTAATTATCCTAATTTGGACTTTTTTATAAATGCAAAAATTCAACGAACCCGAATTTATTTAAAGGCAGAACATTTTAATTCGATGTTTTCAGAAAATAATTATTTTTCGGCACCCGATTATCCGTATCGTGATTTCTTAATTCGTTTCGGATTGGTATGGAACTTCTTTAATTAACTTCTTTATTTTGTATAATATTAAAAATTGAAATTCTATTTCGAAATTCAAAAACTCGAAGAAAATTGTTTTTAATTTTACACTTTTAAATCTAAATTCTAAAATTATAAATGGAATACTCAGAAAATATATTAGGCACCATTGGGAATACTCCATTAGTAAAACTCAATAAAATAACGTCAGAAGTAGATGCTTTAGTTTTGGCTAAAGTAGAAACATTCAATCCTGGTAATTCGGTAAAAGACCGTATGGCTGTAAAAATGATTGAAGATGCTGAGGCAGATGGCCGTTTGCAACCAGGAGGCACAATAATAGAAGGGACTTCTGGTAATACTGGAATGGGTTTGGCATTGGTAGCGATCATCAAAGGATACAAATTGATTTGTGTGATCTCCGATAAGCAATCCAAAGAAAAAATGGATATCCTTCGTGCAGTTGGGGCCAAAGTAGTGGTATGCCCAACCGATGTAGAGCCAACAGATCCACGTTCGTATTACTCGGTTTCCAAAAGATTGGCAACAGAGACACCAAACTCTTGGTATGTAAATCAATACGATAATATGTCCAATTCCTTAGCGCATTACGAGCAAACAGGACCCGAGATTTGGAAACAAACCGAAGGGAAAATCACCCATTTTGTGGTTGGAGTTGGAACTGGTGGAACAATTTCGGGCGTTGGGAAATTTTTGAAAGAGAAAAATCCAAACATCAAAATTTGGGGAATTGATACGTACGGTTCTGTTTTTAAAAAATACCACGAAACTGGGATATTTGATGAAAATGAAATTTATTCGTACATCACAGAAGGAATAGGTGAAGATATTTTACCAAAGAATGTGGACTTCTCTCTTATTGATGGATTTACTAAAGTAACCGATAAAGACGCAGCAGTTTATACCCGAAAAATTGCTCTTGAAGAAGGAATATTTGTTGGGAATTCTGCAGGTGCTGCTATAAAAGGATTGTTGCAGCTCAAAGAGCATTTCAAACCAGAAGATGTGGTTGTGGTATTGTTTCATGATTCAGGAAGCCGTTATGTGGGCAAAATGTTTAATGATGACTGGATGAGAGAAAGAGGATTCTTGGAAGATGATGTAACCAAAGCGGAAGACGTTATCAAAGATCATATTAATCAACCATTAGTTATTGTTCGAACTGAAGAATTAGTTTCGCACGCTATTGATCGCATGCGTAAGTATAATATTTCGCAAATCCCTGTGGTTGATATTACTGGTTTTGTTGGTTCTGTTGACGAAACAGATTTGTTTAGAAGTTATGTAGCTGATAAAAATGTAGCTGATAAACCTATCAAAGAAGTTATGGGTAAACCGTTTCCTGTTGTAAAATTAGGAACTTCAATCGAAGATGTATCTAAGTTATTTACTAAAGAAAATGATGCCGTTTTGGTTGAACTTGAAAATGGGAATCATCAAATTATTACTAAATCGGATATTATTCGGTCGATGAAATAATTTTATTTGGATTGCAGATTTTAAGGACTACTTCAAAATCTGCAATCTAAATTTTGCAATCTAAAATCTAAAATCCCTATGACCTTTACTGCTATAGATTTTGAAACGGCCACCGCTTATCATCCTTGTTCGGTTGGTATTGTTACTGTCGAAAATGGGGTTATTGTAGATGAGTTTGTAACTTTAATCAAGCCACCCAACAACGAATACAATCCTTTTACAATAAAGGTGCATGGAATTTATCCGAGAGATACGGTGAATGCTAAATCGTTTGTAGAAGTTTTTCCAGAAATTCAAAAAAGACTTCAAAACAGAATCGTTGTGGCGCATAATGAAAGTTTTGATCGTAATGTTTTATCTAAATCTATGGCGCTTTATGGTTTGAATTACGAAGATTTAAATATTCGATCCCGTTGGGAATGCACCGTAAAAATATACAAAGCCAAAGGTTTAAAACCTACAAAACTAAGTGATTGTTGCCGTGAAATGAACATTAAATTAAATCATCACGAAGCACTGTCTGATGCGAGAGCTTGTGCTAAATTGTATTTACTGAGATAAGTATTTTTATTTTCAACGAAATATCTTTCTTTTTTTTATTTGTAAGTTAAGTTGTTTTATTTTTTCACTACTTTAGTTTAAAAGTCAAACAAATCTGAATTATGAAAGAAGATTTTCTACATTACCTTTGGAAGTATAAAAAATTTGATACGCTACATCTTAAAACACACAATCAAGAAGATATCACGATTTGTAATGTTGGACAATTTTTGCAATTGGCTGGTCCTGATTTTTTCAATGCTCAAATTATTATTGGTAATCAAAAATGGGCTGGAAATGTAGAAATTCATATAAAATCTTCCGATTGGTATTTGCATCATCACGAGAAAGATGCTGGTTATGAAAATATAATTTTGCATGTGGTTTGGGAACATGATTCTGAAATTTACAGAAGTAATAATACCGAAATTCCTGTTCTCGAGTTAAAAAAGTATGTAAGCGCAGATATTTTAAACAATTATAAAAAATTGTTGCAACCAAAATCGTGGATTTTTTGTGAAAAGCAATTGAAAGAAATTCCTCAATTTACATTCCTAAATTGGCAAGAACGATTGTTTTTTGAGCGATTGGAAAGGAAATCAATACCTATTTTTGAATTGTTAGTATCAACCAATAACGATTGGGAAGCTGTTTTGTTTTGTCTTTTGGCTAAAAGCTTTGGTTTAAATACCAATGGCGATATTTTTCTAAAAATTGCTCAATCTATTCCATTTTCAGTCATTCGAAAGGAATGTTTTGAAGTAGAGAATCTCGAAGCTTTACTTTTCGGTTCTGCAGGATTATTGGATGCTGAAAAAGAAGATAACTATTTCAAAGATTTGAAATTCAGGTATTTTTATTTGCTCCATAAATACCAATTAGACAAATGTTGTATCGAACCTGTACAGTTTTTTAAACATCGCCCTGATAATTTTCCAACAATTCGGTTGTCTCAGTTGGCTAATTTGTACCACAAACATCAAAATTTATTTTCAAAAATAAGTAGCTTGAATGCTATCAATGCAATTTATGATTTTTTTTGCATTTCGGTCTCTCCTTATTGGCAAACTCATTATCAATTCGATAAAGAAAGTCCCAAGAAAAAGAAAATCTTGTCCAAATCTTTTCTGGATTTAATTGTTTTGAATACGATTATTCCGCTTCAATTTGCTTATGCCAAAAGTCAAGGAAAGGAGGCTTCGGAGGATTTAATTACTATTTTAAATGAAATTGATCCTGAGAAAAATTCAATAATAGATAAATTTGGTTCCTTTGGGATAAAAGCTAAAAATGCATTTGAAACACAATCATTATTGCAGCTCAAAAATGAATATTGCAATAAAAATAAATGTCTGGATTGTGCTATCGGAATGGAACTGCTGAAAAATAATTAGTCAGTGACTTTTGAAGTTTTTTAAATCAGTTTTATGAACTTTTTTGGATATTGATTGTTGGTATTGAAAGATTCTTTAATTTTGCTCAGAGCTAATAACTCATAACTCATAACTAAAAAAAATGCGTGCAGTAATACGATTAAAGTTTTTTCTTGAAAAATATGGTTTTCATGTCTCTTCTCGTTTGGCTGATAAATTAGGAATGAGGGTGACAAGTGTGCGTTTGTTTTTTATCTATATTTCTTTTGTCACGGCAGGATTGGGTTTTGGAGTTTATCTTACATTGGCTTTCTGGATTCGGCTTAAAGATTTAGTTAGAGCAAAACGTACTTCTGTTTTTGATTTATAGAAATGAGAAAGCATAAAAAAAGGGATTTTAAAGTGGTTAAGCTTTAAAATCCCTTTTTTTTATTTAAATTATTTATGAGTCTTTAGATTTTTTGAAGCTGTACGAGTATATAAATACATGTATTGCTGCAAATACTAATGAGAAGTAAAATAAGAAATCTTCGTGTATATTAGGATCTAAGTGATTTATGAATGCAACAATAACTAAGGCAAGTACCATTCCTAATCCTGAGCCAGCAACTGTTTTGTAGCTTTTTAAACTAAAATTACCTTTGTTTAAAACACTATTTTTCATTCCGTAAAACAAATATAAATCAAATCCAACCATCATCCATGCTATTAATCGAATCCAAGTGTCTAATGGTAAAAATACCATCATAAACAAACATACTAAAACACCAGCTATAGGAACGTATGGTACAAATGGTGTTCTAAAGGCTCTTGGAGCTTCAGGCATTTTTTTACGCATAATTAATACTCCAATACATACTAATATAAAAGCGAATAAAGTACCTATACTTGTCATTTCACCAACAACTCTCGCTGGAACGAATGCAGCAAAAAGACTGACAATTACCATAAAAAGCAAATTGTTTTTGGCTGGAGTTCTGAATTTTGAATGAACTTCGGAGAAAACTTTTGGCATTAAACCATCTTTACTCATAGAGAAAAACACTCTACTTTGTCCCATTAACATCACTAAGATTACAGAAGAATATCCTCCTAAAATTGCTAATATTATTGCGTTGTTTAACCATGGATAGGCAGGAGTTATTAATCCATTGGCTCCCATTGGTCCCATTGCATCAACTGCTATTGCTACAGGTGCGATACCATCTTTACCAGCAAAGGCTTGATAGTTTACAACTCCTGTCATTACGTGAGCAAAAAGGATATAAAGTATTGTACATATTGCTAACGATAAAAGAATTCCAATTGGCATATCTCTTTTTGGGTTTTTTGCTTCTTGTGCAGCTGTAGATACAGCGTCAAAACCAATATAAGCAAAAAACACGATCGCAGCTGCTCTAATAATACCTGAAAAACCAAATTCTCCAAACTTTCCTGTGTTTTCAGGGATGTATGGTGTATAGTTTTCAGGTCTAATATATTGCCATCCTACAGCAATAAAAACTAAAACTACAGTAACTTTTAATAATACAATAATTCCATTTACAAATGCAGATTCTTTGGTGCCTCTAATTAATATTAAAGACATTATCATGACGATTGCAACTGCTGGGATATTAATGATTCCTCCTTCAAATGGGGATAACATATAAGCTTCATTAAGATGTATGCCATAACCGCCTAAGAATTTGCCAAAATACCGCGACCAACTAATAGAAACTGTTGCGGCTCCTACTGCATATTCTAATACTAAATCCCAGCCAATTATCCATGCTACAAATTCTCCCATTGTGGCAAAGGAGTAGGTATAAGCACTACCCGCAACTGGTATCATTGAAGAAAATTCAGCATAGCATAAACCAGCGAAAATACAACCAAATGCAGCTACAAGAAAAGATATTGTTATAGCTGGCCCAGCATTCATTGATGCAGCTAGTCCAGTAATTGAAAATAATCCTGCTCCAATAATGGCACCAATCCCTAATGCAACCAAACCTGGGGCTGTTAAGGTTTTCTTTAATCCTTTTTCAGAATCAGCAGCTTCTGCTAGTAGTTGAGCTAATGGTTTTCTTTTCCAAATAGACATGGTTTTATGGTTTAAAAGTTATTAAGTGTCAAATGTATTGTTTTTTATAAAAAATAAAAATTATAATTTCATTTAACTAACAAAATTGTTGCAATTTTTATTTCAATAAAACGGTAATCATATTCGTTATACTATTTTAGTCTTCTCTTTAAAAAACTATTTTCTTACAAATTGATTTATTTGCGTATTTTTTTATATTTTTAAATTTCAAACAGTTTGTTCTAAAAGTTAATTTAGGATTATGAATATCAATTTTTTTAAACAATATTTAAAAATTTCAAGACATCAACGGTCTGGCGTCCTCTTTTTGTTCGGAATCATCATTATTTTGCAATTGATTTATTTTTTTGTGGATTTTAATACAATCAAAAAAATTAATCCAGACGAACATAAATGGCTTTCGCTTCAATCTGAAATAGATGCAGGTAAATGGCAGAATCAAAACAGTTCTCCCCGAATTTTTCCTTTTAATCCTAATTTTATAACCGATTATAAAGGGTATAAATTAGGAATGTCTGTTCTGGAAATCGATAGACTTCTTGCCTTTAGGAAAGAAAATAAGTTTGTAAATTCTGCCAACGAGTTTCAAAACGTGACAAAAGTTTCAGATTCACTATTGAATGCCATTGCTCCCTATTTCAAATTTCCAGATTGGGTGAATCGTAATAAACAGGCTAAAGGTGTTAAATATGCTTCTAATTATACTTTTTCCAAAAAAGAAAAAATAGTTCTAATAGATATCAATCAAGCTTCTAAAGAAGATTTAATCAAAATTAATGGGATAGGCGAGGCAATCTCTATTCGAATTTTAACACAAAAAGAAAAATTAGGTGGTTTTGTGTCGATGGAACAGCTCAAAGAGGTTTGGGGATTGCCTCCAGAAGTAATTCTGAATTTAAATACTCACTTTGTCATCTCAAAACCCACAACTTTGCATAAAATAAATATTAATAATGCATCATTAAAGGAACTTTCTCAGTTTTTTTATTTCAAATATGATTTAGCAAAACAAATTGTAAAATATAGAAGTATGTATGGTGATTTTAAAAATATTGAGGATTTGATAAAAATTAACGGCTTTCCTGTTGAAAAAGCAAATTATATTGCCTTATATTTGGACTTTTAACATGAAAGATATTTATGATGAATTTTGATTACAACGAAACACAATCTTTAATAGCGCAATCTATAAAAGATTTTGCCGAAAAAAATATAAGACCTTTTATAATGGAATGGGATGAAGCTCAAATTTTTCCAATTCCACTTTTCAAAAAACTTGGTGAAATGGGATTTATGGGGATTCTCGTTCCAACCGAATTGGGAGGATCTGGATTGGGTTACCATGAATACATTACAATTGTAGAAGAAATCTCCAAAGTCGATCCGTCTATTGGATTATCGGTTGCAGCTCATAATTCTTTATGTACCAACCATATTCTTACCTTTGGAAATGAAGAGCAAAAGAAAAAATGGATTCCCAAATTGGCAACTGGCGAGCATATAGGTGCGTGGGGATTAACCGAGCACAATACGGGATCGGATGCCGGCGGAATGAACACAACTGCTGTTCGTGATGGTGATTTTTGGGTGGTCAATGGAGCTAAAAACTTTATCACTCATGCTATTTCTGGCGATATTGCCGTAGTGATTGTACGTACCGGTGAAAAAGGAGATTCAAAAGGAATGACAGCATTTGTTTTTGAAAAAGGTATGCCAGGATTTACTTCCGGTAAAAAAGAAAATAAATTAGGAATGCGTGCTAGCGAAACAGCAGAATTAATTTTTGATAACTGCCGAATTCCAGATGCAAATAGGCTTGGAGAAGTGGGGCAGGGATTTATTCAAGCCATGAAAATTCTAGATGGAGGAAGAATCTCTATCGGAGCATTGTCTTTGGGAATTGCAAAAGGAGCTTACGAAGCAGCTTTGAAATATTCAAAAGAAAGACATCAGTTTGGACAGCCAATTTCCGAATTTCAAGGAATCTCTTTTAAATTGGCCGATATGGCTACAGAAATTGAAGCATCAGAGTTATTGCTGCACAAAGCCGCTTTTCTTAAAGAGCAACACAGGCCTGTAACTCAATTAGGAGCAATGGCCAAAATGTATTCCTCTGAAGTTTGCGTAAAAGTGGCAAACGATGCCGTTCAAATTCATGGTGGTTATGGATATACCAAAGATTATCCTGTTGAAAAATTCTATAGAGATTCAAAATTATGTACTATAGGCGAAGGAACCACCGAAATTCAAAAAGTAGTAATATCCAGAAATTTATTGAAATAAACATTTTGGGCGTGTCACCATAGTAAGTAAGGGGCTGATGTAGTTTGTGCTCATTCGCCCCTTACTTAATCTGCTGTCAGGCTGTTTGCGCTACTTCGGTAGCTAGCGTCCATCCTTCACGCGAGACCAAGACCATTTGGAAATCATATACAGTCTGGTTTGCTAGTAGAAAATAAATTCAGAAAATATTTTTAAAAAAAGCATTCTAGATTCAAAATAATGTTTACTTTTGCGCACTTAACGAAAGGGGGTGATAAAATTATGTTAATTATACCAATTAAAGACGGAGAAAATATCGATAGAGCACTTAAGCGCTACAAAAGAAAATTCGATAAAACTGGAACTGTAAGACAACTAAGAGCACGTACTGCTTTTATAAAACCATCAGTTATCAATAGAATGAAATTTCAAAAAGCTGCTTATATTCAAAACATGAAAGATGGTTTAGAAAATATCTAGTCGAATTCTATTAAAATAAATGTACCGTTAGTAATTAAAGTTTCTTAACTTTGATGCTAACGGTTTTTTTATGGCTACAAATAATAAAGATGCATTTAGTGATTATCTGCAATTCGAAAAAAAATACTCTCCACATACCATCAAGGCATATTTAAATGATATAACATACTTCGAGTCATTTAATAAGCAATATTTTGAACAAGATTCTATTGAAAATGTCAATTACAGTCAAATCAGAAGTTGGATTGTTTCGCTTGTAGAAGATGGTGTTTCAAATAGTACCGTAAATAGAAAGATAGCTTCTTTAAGAGCTTTTAATAAATTCCTTTTAAAAACAAAACAAATCAATGGTAACCCGTTATTGAAACACCGGGCTTTAAAAGTAGAAAAGAAACTTCAGATTCCTTTTTCTGAAAAAGAACTCGTAGAGGCGTTGTCTCAAAATTCAAACTCCGAAGGTTTTAAACAAATAAGGGATAAACTCATAGTAGAACTGTTTTATTCTTCAGGGATGCGAAGAGCAGAGCTGATCCAATTGAAGCTTTCTAATGTAAATTTGGCTACTAATACATTAAAAGTTTTAGGAAAAAGGAATAAGGAACGGATTTTGCCCATTTTACCTATAGTGCTAGAGCAGTTGTTGTTGTATATAAAGGAGCGCTCAATGTTAGAAGAAATGGTTGATGGAGATTATTTGTTTCTCACAAAAAAAGGGTTAAAATTAAATGATTCTTTTGTGTATCGATTAATAAATTCATACTTTAGTACTGTCTCCGAGAAAGTAAAAAAAAGTCCTCATATATTACGACATACGTTTGCGACTCACTTATTAAATAACGGGGCTGATTTAAATTCAGTTAAGGAGTTGTTAGGACATTCCAGTTTGGCATCTACTCAAATATATACGCATAGTAGTTTAGCAGAGCTCAAAAAGGTATATAAAGATGCGCATCCTAGGGGTGAAAAATGATTCTGAAATGTTTAACCATTAAAAAGATTGATTATGAAGGTAAATGTTCATGCGGTTAACTTTACAGTTGACAAAAAGCTGGTGGATTTCGTTCAAGAGAGAATGGACAAATTAGAAAAGTATTATGACAAAGTGGTCTCTTCGGATGTTTTTATGAAGGTGGAAAAGACAAGTGAAAAGGAAAATAAGATTGTCGAAATAAAGATTAATGTTCCTGGAGATGATTTTTTAGTAAAAAAACAATGCAAAACCTTTGAAGAAGCTGTTGAGCAATCTGCAGAATCATTAGAACGATTGCTAGTAAAACGTAAAGAAAAGTTAAGAACGCATATTTAATTAAAATTTTTTCGAAAAAATGTTTTGATTAAAAGATAAAATCTATACATTTGCAGTCCGTTAGAAATAGCGGACTTTTTTTTGATATTGCCAGCGTAGCTCAGTTGGCTAGAGCAGCTGATTTGTAATCAGCAGGTCGTGGGTTCGAGTCCCTCCGCCGGCTCTAAATTATGACTTCCAAAGCGTTTGGAATTAGTTCTTTTGTAATATTGGAATAATGGGGAGATACTCAAGCGGCCAACGAGGGCAGACTGTAAATCTGCTGTGTGAACTTCGCAGGTTCGAATCCTGCTCTCCCCACAAGAAAGAAGTTGAGATTTCAGAATGTAGATTTCGGGTTTTAAATCTAAAATCTATTATCGCAAATCTAAAATCAGAACTCTCTGCCGACTTAGCTCAGAGGTAGAGTGCTTCCTTGGTAAGGAAGAGGTCACGGGTTCAATTCCCGTAGTTGGCTCAAGTAAGTAGGAAATTGAAATAAATATATAAACTAGATTAAAATTAAGTAAAATGGCAAAAGAAACCTTTAACCGTTCGAAACCACACTTAAATATTGGTACGATCGGACACGTAGATCACGGTAAAACTACTTTAACAGCAGCAATCACAAAAGTGTTATCTGATGCTGGTTACTGTCAAGCAAAATCATTTGATCAAATTGATAATGCTCCTGAAGAAAAAGAAAGAGGTATTACAATTAATACATCACACGTTGAGTATGAAACTGCTAACCGTCACTACGCACACGTTGACTGTCCAGGTCACGCGGATTACGTAAAAAACATGGTTACTGGTGCTGCTCAAATGGACGGTGCTATCCTTGTTGTAGCTGCAACTGATGGACCAATGCCACAAACACGTGAGCACATCCTTTTAGGTCGCCAAGTAGGTATTCCTAGAATGGTAGTTTTCATGAACAAAGTGGATATGGTTGATGATGCTGAGTTGTTAGAACTTGTTGAAATGGAAATTAGAGACTTATTGTCTTTCTATGAATATGATGGAGATAATTGTCCAGTTGTTCAAGGGTCTGCTCTTGGAGGATTGAATAATGATCCTGTTTGGGTTCCTAAAATTATTGAATTGATGGAAGCTGTTGATGCTTGGATCGAGGAGCCAGTACGTGATACTGAGAAACCTTTCTTGATGCCAGTTGAAGACGTATTTACAATTACAGGTCGTGGAACTGTTGCTACAGGTCGTATCGAAACTGGTATTGCTAATACTGGAGATCCAGTTGAAATCATCGGTATGGGAGCTGAAAAATTAACTTCTACTATTACTGGAGTTGAAATGTTCCGTAAAATCCTTGATAGAGGTGAAGCAGGAGATAACGTAGGTTTATTATTAAGAGGTATTGATAAAGAATCTATCAAAAGAGGAATGGTTATCATTAAGCCAGGATCTGTTAAACCACACGCTACTTTCAAAGCTGAGGTGTATATCTTGAAAAAAGAAGAAGGTGGACGTCATACTCCATTCCATAATAACTACCGTCCACAGTTCTACGTACGTACAACTGACGTAACAGGAGTTATTACTTTACCAGAAGGAGTAGAGATGGTAATGCCAGGTGACAACTTAACTATCAATGTTACTTTGTTAAGCCCAATCGCAATGAGCGTAGGTTTACGTTTTGCTATCCGTGAAGGTGGTAGAACTGTAGGTGCAGGTCAGGTAACTGAAATTGTAGCTTAATTCTAAAATAAGAATGCTAAACCAGTGTCGTTTAGTCGACACTGGTTTTTATTAACTACGGGCGTAGTTCAAGGGTAGAATAGCGGTCTCCAAAACCGTTGATGGGGGTTCGAATCCCTCCGCCCGTGCAAAATAAACTAATCACTATGACAAAAGTTGTTAATTACATATCAGAATCATTTGAAGAATTAAAATCAAATGTAACTTGGCCTGATTGGGCTGAAGTTCAGCGCCTTACGATCGTTGTTGCTGTTTTTTCAGTGGTATTCGCTTTAGCAACATGGGGAGTAGATGAGGTATTTGCAAAAACATTAGCTGTGTTTTTTAACTGGATAAAAGCATAATTTTTTGTAATGGCAGATAATAATATAAAAAAGTGGTATGTCGTTCGTGCAGTAAGCGGACAAGAGAATAAAGTGAAAGCTTATATCGAAACAGAAATAGCTCGTTTAGGAATGAGTGATTATGTTTCGCAAGTTCTTGTGCCTACTGAAAAGGTAGTTACTGTAAAAGAAGGTAAAAAATTATCTAAGGATAAAGTTTACTTTCCGGGATATGTTATGTTGGAAGCCAATCTAGTTGGTGAGATTCCTCATATTATTAAGTCTATTACAAGTGTTATTGGATTCTTAGGGGAGACTAAAGGTGGAGAGCCTGTTCCTTTGAGGATTTCTGAGGTTAATAGAATGCTAGGTAAAGTGGATGAGTTGGCTGTAAATACAGATACTCGTTCTATTCCTTTCAATTTAGGAGAAACTATTAAAGTGATCGATGGTCCTTTTAATGGATTTAACGGTACGGTTGAGAAAATTAATGAAGAAAAGCGTAAACTTGAAGTAATGGTGAAAATTTTCGGAAGAAAAACACCTTTAGAATTAAGCTTTATGCAAGTTGAAAAAGTATAATTTTTGTTACATCTATAATATCCACTTCAATCGCTTCCAATGATTGTCGTGTTAAATTTTTTAAAAAATGGCTAAAGAAATTAGTAAGGTAGTTAAACTACAAGTTAAGGGAGGTGCTGCGAACCCGTCGCCACCGGTTGGACCTGCTTTAGGAGCTGCTGGGGTAAACATCATGGAGTTCTGTAAGCAATTTAATGCTAGAACACAAGATAAACCCGGCAAAATATGCCCAGTACAAATTACTGTGTATAAAGACAAATCATTTGATTTTGTTGTAAAAACTCCTCCAGCGGCTGTCCAGTTATTGGAAGCTGCAAAGCTAAAGTCAGGATCTGGTGAACCAAATCGTAAAAAAGTAGCAAGCGTTACTTGGGATGTTATCAAAGCAATTGCTGAAGATAAAATGGTAGATTTAAATGCATTCACAATCGAATCTGCTATGAGCATGATTGCTGGAACAGCTAGATCTATGGGTATAACTGTATCAGGAGATTCTCCTTTTTAATTAAGAGAAAGACATGGCAAAATTGACAAAAAAGCAAAAAGAGGCTGCTTCAAAAATTGAAAAGAATAAACTATACTCTTTGAAAGATGCAGCTGCATTAATTAAAGTTATAGCTTCTGCAAAATTTGATGAGTCTGTTGATATCGCAGTTAGATTGGGTGTAGATCCAAGAAAAGCGAATCAAATGGTAAGAGGTGTTGTAACATTACCTCATGGTACTGGTAAAGACGTTAAAGTATTGGCATTGGTTACTCCAGACAAAGAAGCGGAAGCTTTAGCAGCTGGTGCAGACTATGTAGGTCTTGATGACTATTTACAAAAAATAAAAGACGGTTGGACAGATGTTGATGTGATCATCACTATGCCTGCTGTAATGGGTAAATTAGGTCCATTAGGTCGTATTTTAGGACCTAGAGGTTTAATGCCAAACCCTAAAACAGGTACTGTAACTATGGATGTTGCAAAAGCTGTTCAAGAAGTGAAAGCTGGTAAAATTGACTTTAAAGTTGATAAAACTGGTATCGTTCATGCAGGAATTGGTAAAGTTTCTTTTGGAGCTGAGCAAATTTATGACAATGCACACGAAATTATTCAAACATTAATCAAACTTAAACCAACTGCTGCTAAAGGTACCTATATTAAAGGTATTCACCTTACAAGCACTATGAGTCCTGCAATTGCATTGGACCCTAAAGCAGTATAATTGGTAGTTAATAATTTTTAGTATGACTAGAGAAGAAAAATCAATCGCGATTAAAGATTTAACTGCGCAGTTAGCTGGTACAAATATTGTTTATGTATCTGATATTTCTGGACTGAACGCAGAAACTACTTCAAACTTGAGAAGAGCTTGCTTTAAAGCAGGTATAAAATTAGAAGTAGTTAAAAATACTTTGCTTGCAAAAGCAATGGAAGCTTCTGATAAAGATTTTGGTGAATTGCCAACTGTATTGGCTGGAAATTCTGCAATCTTTATTGCGGATGTTGCAAATGCACCTGGAAAAATCATTAAAGATTTTAGAAAAAAATCGGATAAGCCTGTATTAAAAGGAGCTTATATCAATTCTGAAATTTACATTGGTGATAACCAATTAGAAGCATTAGCTACTATTAAATCTAAAGAAGAGCTTATCGGCGAAATCATTGGATTATTGCAATCACCAGCTCAAAGAGTTATTTCTGCTTTACAAAATCAATTCGCAGGTAGCGAAGAGGTTGAAGCATAATACTCAGAATAGGGAATTTTATTTCCTTATTGCTTAAAATAGCGCACAATAAATAAATTATATTTTTACAAATCATTTTAAAACGATAGAAAAAATGGCAGATTTGAAACAATTCGCAGAACAATTAGTTAATTTAACTGTAAAAGAAGTTAACGAATTAGCAACAATATTAAAAGATGAGTACGGAATCGAACCAGCTGCTGCAGCTGTAGTAGTTTCAGGTGGTGGAGAAGCTGCTGCTGAAGAAGCTCAAACAGAATTTACAGTTGTATTGAAAGAAGCTGGTGCTTCTAAATTAGCTGTAGTGAAATTAGTTAAAGAACTTACTGGTTTAGGTTTGAAAGAAGCTAAAGATGTAGTTGATAGCGCTCCAAGTAACGTTAAAGAAGGTGTAACTAAAGAAGAGGCTGAAGGTCTTAAAAAATCTTTAGAAGAAGCTGGAGCTGTTGTTGAGTTAAAATAACTCTTACATAGTTTAGAATTCGGTTTAGGTCTTGAGTTTAGTCACTCAATGACCTAAACCATTTTTCGTATAATAAAATTATAACAAGTTTTATTATAATAATAGTTTAAAATACGAAAAAGTTTTTGATCAATACGAAGAAAAAAAATTGAACTGAATTTTACCTATTCATTTTTAAAGATGTATTGATTATAAAAAGAAAGGTATCAATTAAACATTGTGTTTTTACACAAAAAACTACTTTTTTTTAATCAAAATTTTGTCCATTGATGATAACAAATCAGACTGAAAGATTGAATTTTGCCTCTACAAAAAATATTCCTGACTATCCAGATTTTCTAGATGTTCAGGTAAAATCGTTTAAAGATTTTTTTCAACTAGAAACTAAATCAGACGAAAGAGGCGACGAAGGGTTATACAACACCTTCATGGAAAACTTTCCAATTACAGATACAAGAAATAACTTTGTATTGGAATTCCTAGATTACTTTGTAGATCCACCACGTTACACTATTCAAGAATGTATAGAAAGAGGTCTTACTTATAGTGTGCCTTTAAAAGCAAGGTTGAAACTATATTGTACCGATCCTGAACACGAAGATTTTGAAACTATTGTGCAAGATGTATATCTTGGAACAATACCTTATATGACACCAAGTGGTACTTTTGTTATCAATGGAGCTGAGCGAGTTGTGGTTTCACAATTACACCGTTCTCCTGGTGTTTTCTTTGGACAGTCATTCCATGCAAATGGAACAAAATTATATTCTGCAAGAGTAATTCCTTTTAAAGGATCTTGGATAGAATTTTCTACCGATATTAATAGCGTAATGTATGCTTATATCGACAGAAAGAAAAAATTACCTGTTACTACTTTATTCCGTGCAATTGGATTCGAAAGAGACAAGGATATCCTTGAAATCTTTGACCTTGCGGAAGAAATTAAAGTTTCTAAAACAGGACTTAAAAAATATATTGGTAGAAAATTAGCTGCTCGTGTTTTGAACACTTGGCATGAAGATTTCGTTGATGAGGATACTGGCGAAGTTGTTTCTATTGAACGTAACGAGATAATCCTTGATAGAGATACCATTATCGACAAAGATAATGTGGAAGAAATCATTGACTCTAACGTTAAATCTATTTTGTTGCATAAAGAAGATAATAATCTAGTTGATTATTCTATCATTCACAATACGTTACAAAAAGATCCAACAAACTCTGAAAAAGAAGCTGTTGAGCATATCTACAGACAATTGCGTAACGCAGAACCGCCTGATGAAGAAACTGCTCGTGGTATTATAGATAAATTGTTCTTCTCAGACCAACGTTACAACTTAGGTGAAGTAGGTCGTTATAGAATTAATAAAAAACTTGGTCTTGATACTCCAATGGAAAAGCAAGTGCTTACCAAAGAAGATATCATTACTATTGTTAAGTATTTGATTGAATTGATCAACTCTAAAGCTGAGATTGATGATATTGATCACTTATCAAACCGTCGTGTTAGAACAGTTGGAGAACAATTGTCTCAACAATTCGGTGTTGGTTTAGCACGTATGGCTAGAACCATTAGAGAGCGTATGAACGTTAGAGATAACGAGGTGTTTACACCAATAGATTTGATTAATGCTAAAACATTATCATCTGTTATCAACTCTTTCTTTGGAACAAATCAGTTGTCTCAATTTATGGATCAAACTAATCCATTAGCTGAGATTACGCACAAAAGAAGATTATCAGCACTTGGACCTGGTGGACTTTCAAGAGAAAGAGCTGGATTTGAGGTTCGTGACGTTCACTATACGCACTACGGACGTTTATGTCCAATTGAAACTCCTGAGGGACCAAACATTGGTTTGATTTCTTCTCTTGGTGTTTATGCTAAAGTAAACGGAATGGGTTTCATTGAAACACCTTACCGTAAAGTAAATAATGGTGTGGTAGATTTAGATGCTACTCCGATTTATTTAAGTGCAGAGGAAGAAGAAGGAATGTTAATTGCCCAAGCAAACATTAAAATGGATGCTACAGGTAAAATCACTGCCGAAAACGTAATTGCACGTCAAGAAGGTGATTTCCCAGTAATTGATCCTTCTCAAGTACATTATACAGACGTTGCTCCAAATCAAATTGCTTCGATTTCGGCTTCTTTGATTCCTTTCTTGGAACATGATGATGCGAATAGAGCGTTGATGGGATCTAACATGATGCGTCAGGCCGTACCATTAATTCGTCCTGAAGCACCGATTGTTGGAACTGGTTTAGAGCGTCAAGTGGCTTCAGATTCTAGAGTATTGATAAATGCTGAAGGAAATGGAGTTGTAGAATATGTTGATGCTAATATTATCACTATCAAATACGATCGTTCTGAGGAAGAAAGAATGGTTAGTTTTGAATCTGATGATAAAACATACAACTTAATCAAATTTAGAAAAACCAATCAAGGAACAAGTATCAACCTTAAACCTATCGTAAGAAAAGGAGACAGAGTGATTCCTGGTCAAGTATTGTCTGAAGGATATGCTACTCAAAATGGTGAATTAGCATTGGGTAGAAACCTTAAAGTGGCGTTTATGCCATGGAAAGGATACAACTTCGAGGATGCGATTGTTATTTCTGAGAAAGTAGTTCGTGACGATATTTTTACCTCTATTCACGTGGATGATTATTCATTGGAAGTTAGAGATACTAAATTAGGAAACGAAGAATTAACGAATGATATACCAAACGTTTCTGAAGAAGCTACTAAAGATTTGGATGAAAATGGTATGATTAGAATTGGAGCCGAGGTTAAACCTGGTGATATTCTTATCGGTAAAATTACTCCAAAAGGAGAATCAGATCCTACTCCAGAAGAGAAATTGCTTCGTGCAATCTTTGGGGATAAAGCAGGTGATGTAAAAGACGCTTCATTAAAAGCTTCTCCTTCTTTACACGGTGTAGTTTTAGATAAAAAATTATTTGCAAGAGCGGTTAAAGACAAACGTAAACGTACTCAGGACAAAGATGCTTTAGGAGCGCTTGAAATGGAGTTTGAAGTGAAGTTTGTTGAGCTTAAAGATAAATTGATTGAGAAACTTTTCAATATTGTAAATGGAAAAACTTCTCAGGGTGTAATGAATGATTTGGGTGAAGAGGTTTTACCAAAAGGTAAAAAATATACTCAAAAAATGCTTTATGCTGTTGAAGATTTTGCACACTTAAGTAAGGGTCAATGGGTTGCTGATGATGCAACTAATACAATGGTTAATGATTTAATTCATAACTATAAAATTAAATTGAACGATTTACAAGGGGCTTTACGTAGAGAGAAATTCACTATCACGGTTGGTGATGAATTGCCATCTGGAATCTTGAAATTGGCTAAAGTATATATCGCTAAGAAACGTAAGTTGAAAGTGGGGGATAAAATGGCAGGACGTCACGGTAACAAAGGTATTGTTGCTCGTATTGTTCGTCATGAAGATATGCCTTTCTTGGAAGACGGAACGCCAGTTGATATTGTGTTGAATCCACTTGGGGTACCTTCACGTATGAACATTGGACAAATTTATGAAACGGTTTTAGGTTGGGCTGGTATGAATTTGGGTAGAAAATTTGCTACTCCAATTTTTGACGGAGCTTCTCTTGATCAAATCAACGAATTGACTGATGAAGCTGGAGTACCACGTTTTGGACATACACACCTTTATGATGGTGGTACTGGAGAGCGTTTCCATCAAGCAGCAACTGTAGGTGTAATCTATATGTTAAAATTAGGTCACATGGTTGATGATAAGATGCACGCACGTTCTATCGGACCATACTCGTTGATTACACAACAACCACTTGGAGGTAAAGCTCAATTTGGAGGTCAACGTTTTGGAGAGATGGAGGTTTGGGCACTTGAAGCTTATGGAGCATCTAGTACACTTAGAGAAATCTTGACGGTTAAATCTGATGATGTTATTGGTAGAGCCAAAACTTACGAAGCTATCGTAAAAGGGGAGTCTATGCCAGAACCAGGATTGCCAGAATCATTCAATGTATTAATGCATGAATTGAAAGGTTTAGGATTAGATATTCGTTTAGAAGAATAAATAAATTTTTGTAGTACTCAGTTTTCAGGTAGCAATATCTGAAAACTGTTTACTCATTTATAAGAGTTTTTAGGATTTAGGCCCGTAACCCGTTCCGATTTTTTATAAAATTTCAAAAAATTTTATAACTAGCACTTCAAAATATGTTTGAAGTTTAGAGAAGTAATCCGAGGTAGTGTTTAAGTCGAAAGTTTAAAAGCCCAAAGTCTAATGTCATTCATGACTATAAAAACTTTAAGGCATTTGATAATAGACTAAAATAAAATCAATTTTTAATTGCAAATAAATCAATAGTAAAAACTATGATGAATAATAGAAATAATAATAAAGATAAGAATCCTGTAAAAAGATTTGATAAAATTTCAATAGGATTAGCTTCTCCAGAATCAATCTTGAAAGAATCTAGAGGAGAGGTTTTAAAACCTGAAACTATCAATTACAGAACTCACAAACCAGAGCGCGATGGTCTTTTCTGTGAAAGAATTTTTGGTCCAGTTAAAGATTTTGAATGTGCTTGTGGTAAATATAAAAGAATACGTTACAAAGGGATCATTTGTGACCGTTGTGGTGTTGAAGTTACTGAGAAAAAAGTACGTAGAGATAGAGTAGGACACATCAACCTTGTTGTGCCAATTGCTCATATCTGGTATTTCCGTTCTCTTCCTAATAAAATTGGTTATATCCTTGGTCTTCCATCTAAGAAATTAGATATGATTATTTATTACGAAAGATACGTAGTAATCCAAGCGGGTATTGCTAAAAATGCAGATGGAGAATCTATCCAAAGATTAGATTTCTTGACAGAAGAAGAATATTTGAATATTCTAGATACTCTTCCTGCAGACAATCAATATTTAGATGATTTTGATCCTAATAAATTTGTTGCCAAAATGGGAGCAGAGTGTATTATGGATTTATTGGCTCGTATTAATCTTGACGAATTGTCATATGATTTAAGACACAAAGCAAATAACGAAACATCAAAACAACGTAAAACAGAGGCTTTAAAAAGACTACAAGTTGTAGAATCTTTCCGTGAGTCTACTTTGAACAGAGAGAATCGTCCTGAATGGATGATTATGAAAGTGATTCCAGTTATTCCACCGGAATTGCGTCCTCTTGTGCCTCTTGATGGAGGTCGTTTTGCAACTTCAGATTTGAATGATTTATACCGTCGTGTTATCATCCGTAATAACCGTTTGAAAAGATTAATCGAGATTAAAGCTCCAGAAGTAATCCTTCGTAACGAAAAACGTATGTTGCAAGAATCTGTAGATTCACTTTTCGATAATACTCGTAAAGCATCTGCAGTAAAAACAGAATCAAACAGACCTTTAAAATCATTATCTGATTCCCTTAAAGGTAAACAAGGACGTTTCCGTCAAAACTTACTTGGAAAACGTGTGGATTATTCTGCTCGTTCGGTAATTGTTGTTGGACCTGAATTGAAATTGTTTGAATGTGGTTTGCCAAAAGATATGGCAGCTGAATTATACAAACCTTTTGTTATCCGTAAATTGATAGAAAGAGGAATTGTAAAAACAGTAAAATCTGCTAAGAAAATAATTGATAAAAAAGAACCGGTTGTATGGGATATCCTTGAAAATGTAATTAAAGGACATCCAGTATTATTGAACCGTGCTCCTACTTTGCACCGTTTAGGTATTCAGGCTTTTCAACCAAAATTAATTGAAGGAAAAGCAATCCAATTGCACCCTTTAGTTTGTACGGCGTTTAATGCGGATTTTGATGGGGATCAAATGGCGGTTCACTTACCATTAGGGCCAGAGGCTATTTTGGAAGCTCAATTGTTAATGTTGGCTTCTCACAATATTTTGAACCCTGCAAATGGTGCTCCAATCACGGTACCTTCTCAAGACATGGTACTTGGTCTTTACTATATGACCAAAGAACGTTTGTCAACTCCTGAGAAAACTATTTTAGGACAAGGAATTACATTTTATTCTGCAGAAGAAGTTAATATTGCTTTGAATGAAGGTCGTTTAGAATTAAACGCTCAAGTAAAAATTAGAGCAAAAGATTTTAATGATGCTGGAGAATTAGTGTATCAAATTATACAAACAACTGCTGGACGTGTATTATTTAATGAAGTAGTACCTGAAGCAGCTGGGTATATCAATGATGTATTGACTAAGAAAAACTTAAGAGATATTATCGGACACGTATTGAGTTCGACTGATGTGCCTACAACAGCAGCTTTCTTGGACAATATGAAAGATATGGGGTATAAATTTGCATTCAAAGGAGGATTATCATTCTCTCTTGGCGATATTAGAATCCCAGAACAAAAACCAAAATTAATTGCAGATGCCAGAGAGCAAGTTGAAGGTATTTCTGCAAATTATAATATGGGTCTTATTACCAATAACGAGCGTTACAACCAAGTTATTGATGTTTGGACTTCAGCAAATGCTCAATTGACAGAATTAGCAATGAAAAACATTAGAGAAGACCAACAAGGTTTCAACTCTGTGTATATGATGCTTGATTCTGGAGCGAGGGGTTCCAAAGAACAAATTCGTCAGTTAACTGGTATGCGTGGTTTGATGGCTAAGCCAAAAAAATCTACTGCTGGTGGTGGTGAAATTATTGAAAACCCGATTCTTTCTAACTTTAAGGAAGGTCTTTCGATCCTTGAGTACTTTATCTCTACTCACGGTGCTCGTAAAGGTCTTGCGGATACGGCTTTGAAAACGGCCGATGCTGGATACTTAACAAGAAGATTACATGACGTATCTCAAGATGTTATTGTTAATATCGAAGATTGTGGTACTCTTAGAGGTATTGAAGTTTCTGCTTTGAAGAAAAACGAGGAAATCGTTGAATCATTAGGTGAAAGAATCTTAGGACGTGTTGCATTACAAGACGTAATAAATCCTTTGACAAGTGAGATTTTAGTTCATGCTGGTGAGCAAATCACAGAAGCATTAGTTAAAGGTATCGAAGCTTCTCCAGTGGAGAAAGTTGAAGTACGTTCACCATTGGTTTGTGAAGCTACTAAAGGTATTTGTGCTAAATGTTACGGTAGAAACTTAGCTACTGGTAAAATGACGCAAAGAGGAGAGGCAGTTGGTGTAATTGCAGCACAATCTATTGGGGAACCAGGTACACAGTTAACATTACGTACTTTCCACGTTGGAGGGGTTGCGGGTGGTATTTCTGAAGAATCTAGTATTATTACTCGTTTTGCAGGTAAACTAGAAATCGAAGATTTAAAAACGGTTAAAGGTGAGGATAGCGAAGGAAATTCAGTTGATATTGTAGTTTCTCGTTCTACTGAATTGAAATTGATTGATGAAAAAACAGGTATTTTATTAAGTACAAACAACATTCCTTATGGATCTAGTATTTTTGTAGCAGATGGTCAATCCGTTGCAAAAGAAACTGTAATTTGTAAATGGGATCCATATAATGGAGTTATTGTTTCTGAGTTTACCGGTAAAATTGCTTATGAAGATTTAGAGCAAGGACAATCGTTCATGGTTGAAATTGATGAGCAAACTGGTTTCCAAGAAAAAGTAATCTCTGAGTCAAGAAACAAAAAATTAATTCCTACTTTATTAGTTTATGGTAAAGAAGGTGAATTGATTCGTTCTTATAACTTACCAGTTGGAGCCCACTTGATGGTTGAAAACGGTGAAAAAATTAAAGCAGGTAAAGTTTTAGTTAAAATTCCTCGTCGTTCTTCTAAATCTGGGGATATTACAGGAGGTTTGCCAAGAATTACGGAGTTGTTAGAGGCTCGTAATCCTTCGAATCCAGCTGTAGTTTCTGAGATTGATGGTGTTGTTTCTTTTGGAAAAATCAAAAGAGGTAATCGCGAGATTGTTATTGAATCTAAATTTGGTGATATTAGAAAATACTTGGTAAAATTATCAAGTCAAATTCTAGTTCAAGAAAATGACTTTGTAAGAGCTGGTGTACCTTTGTCTGATGGAGCTATTACTCCTGATGATATTTTAAGAATTCAAGGGCCTGCTGCTGTTCAACAGTACTTGGTAAATGAAATTCAAGAAGTATATCGTTTACAAGGGGTGAAAATTAATGATAAGCATTTTGAGGTAGTTATTCGTCAAATGATGCGTAAAGTAAGAGTTCAAGATCCAGGAGATACATTGTTCTTAGAAGATCAATTAATTCATACAAAAGACTTTATTGTTCAGAATGATAATCTTTATGGTATGAAAGTTGTTGAAGATGCTGGAGATTCGAGTGCTTTAAAAGCAGGGCAAATTATTACTCCACGTCAATTGCGTGATGAGAATTCATTACTAAAACGTACTGATAAAAACCTTGTTGTTGCTCGTGATGTTATTACAGCAACTGCTACTCCTGTTTTACAAGGTATTACAAGAGCTTCGCTTCAAACTAAATCATTTATTTCTGCTGCTTCTTTCCAAGAAACTACAAAAGTATTAAACGAAGCTGCTGTTGCAGGTAAAGTTGATTACTTAGAAGGTTTAAAAGAAAATGTAATTGTAGGACATAGAATCCCAGCCGGAACCGGTATGAGAGAATATGACAATGCAATTGTAGGTTCGAGAGAAGATTATAATGATATGATGGCAAATAAAGAAGAGTATATTTATTAATTCTTTTACTCAACAATGCTCTCTCTGCTAGTTGTAGAGAGAGAATTGTTGAAAAAAATAAATTTTATGAGCAATTCTAAACAACAACAAGAGCAGATTAATATTGAATTAGATGAAAAAATAGCGGAAGGAATTTATTCTAATTTGGCCATTATAAATCATTCTTCATCTGAATTTGTTTTAGATTTTGTATGCATTATGCCAGGTGTTCCAAAAGCAAAAGTGAAGTCTAGAATTGTATTGACTCCGCAACACGCAAAAAGGTTGCTTAAAGCAATAGGAGAAAATATTCATCGTTTTGAAATTTCACACGGTGAAATTAAAGATACAGAACAACCTCCAATTCCATTAAACTTTGGTCCAACTGGTCAAGCATAATTCTATTTAAAGACTCCCATAAAAGGGAGTCTTTTTTTTTAACTTATTTCTAAATTGTTATTTTTATTTTAAATTATTAAGCAAAAGTATCTTAAAAATGTATTTAAACGGTTTTTGGTGTTTTTTGTCGACTATATTTTAGCTTAGTGTTACGTTAAGTTAGTTTTGTTCCCTGTAAATGTGTTCTAAATCAATACAAAAGGAATAAATGAATAGAGTTAGTGTTTTATTGACAATCTATAGTGAAAAAAAGTATTTTTTTATTGCTTTTTTGTTTCTTACTTTTTTTAATGCATTTGCTCAAAATGAGACTACTTCAAAATCCTCAGATTTGATACCAATTTATCAAGAAAGCATTGCTATTGATGAATCTCCCATTAAGGTTTCTACTTCTAATATTAATTCAAATGTTAATTTTATTCTATGGTTCATGGGGACTAAAGAAGATGTAAATAGTAAAATATCTAACGATTCTTCTACTAAAAAGAGTTTTTTGACATCCGGTAGAGAGCCTAATCATTTATTATTGAAAACGCTTCTTAAAAAAGCGATAAATACTAAAACTTGCTAGAATTTTAAGGTTGAATTTAATTTGTATATATAAAAAACGCCAACATAATGCTGGCGTTTTTTTGTTTATTCAAACTCTGAAGTGAAAAATAGTTTTACACTAGGATATTTATTTTGTGTCATTTGAATTGTAAAATCCGAATCTGCTAAAAAAACAAGTTGATTGTATTTGTCTTTAGCTAAAAACTTTTGTTTGATACGCTTGAATTCTTTGAATTCTTCATTTTTTGCATCATCGGGTTTTACCCAGCAAGCTTTATGTACTGGGAAATTTTCATAGGTGCATTTTGCGCCATATTCATGCTCTAATCGGTATTGAATAACTTCGTATTGAAGGGCTCCAACAGTTCCAATTATTTTTCGATTATTCATTTCTAAGGTGAATAATTGAGCAACACCTTCATCCATTAATTGGTCAACACCTTTGTCCAATTGTTTGGCCTTCATTGGGTCGGCATTATTAATATATCTAAAATGTTCTGGAGAGAAACTTGGAATTCCTTTGAAACTCATGATTTCTCCTTCAGTCAAAGTATCACCAATTTTAAAATTTCCAGTATCATGTAAACCAACTATATCTCCTGGGTAAGAAATATCAACAATTTCTTTCTTCTCGGCAAAAAAAGCATTTGGACTTGAGAATTTTAGGTTCTTTTTCTGGCGAACATGATAATATGGTTTGTTTCGTTCAAATGTCCCAGATACAATCTTTATAAAAGCCAAGCGGTCTCTATGTTTTGGATCCATATTAGCATGGATTTTGAATACAAAACCAGACATTTTATCTTCTTTTGGATCAACTAATCTTGTCTCAGAGTCTTTTGGTCTAGGTGATGGTGCAATAGCAACAAAACAATCAAGAAGTTCTCTAACACCAAAATTATTTAAAGCTGAACCAAAAAATACTGGTTGTAGTTTACCATCCAAATAATCTTGACGGTCGAATTTTGGATAAACTTCATCAATTAGTTCTAATTCTTCACGTAAGCGTTCTGCTGGTTTTGGTCCAATTATTTTCTCTAACTCTGGGCTTTTTACATCTGAGAATGCTATAGTTTCTTCAATATTTTTACGGCTATCTCCGCTAAAAAGATTGATGTTTTGTTCCCAAAGATTGTAAATTCCTTGAAAGTCATACCCCATTCCGATAGGAAAACTAAGAGGAGTTACAGTTAATCCCAGCTTTTGTTCCACTTCATCCATGAGATCAAAAGCATCTTTACCTTCTCGGTCTAATTTATTGATGAAAACGATAATTGGTATTTTACGCATTCTACATACGGCTACCAACTTTTCTGTTTGTTCCTCGACACCTTTGGCGACATCAATAACAACAATTACACTATCAACAGCAGTTAAAGTTCTAAAAGTGTCTTCGGCAAAATCCTTGTGACCTGGCGTGTCAAGAATATTTATTTTTTTCTCTTTATAATTAAACGCTAAAACAGAAGTAGAAACAGAGATTCCTCTTTGACGCTCAATTTCCATAAAATCGCTCGTTGCACCTTTTTTTATTTTATTGTTTTTTACTGCACCAGCTTCTTGAATTGCTCCTCCAAAAAGAAGTAGTTTTTCAGTTAAGGTCGTTTTTCCAGCATCGGGATGCGAGATTATCCCAAAAGTTCGTCTTCGTTGTATTTCTTTTAAAAAACTCATATTTTTATATCAATAGTTTGCAAAAGTACTATTTATAAATGCTATTTAAAAAAAATATATAGTTATAAAAAAGTGTTGCCTTCTTTTGATTTATTTATCACAATATAAGAACTTAATAATTTTTTGTTAATAGTAGTATGGAAACTTGTTTAATGCATTCGAATTGTTATTTTTGTTCGGTTTAAGTTATTAAAATTGTAAGTTTTTTGTTGGGTTAAATTGTTTTAATTCTTGAAAATTTAATTTAAATTATTTGTTTTGTTTTAAGATCCTCTAATTGAGTGAAATGAAATTTTTCCGCAATCTCTTTTTTAAATAATAATTAATTATAAAATATAAAAAATGCCTTTAAAAATTGTTCAGATGAAATCCATAACTAATAAAGTTGTGTTGTCTTTTTTTCTATTGTTTTCTACTTTAACCTTCGTGAATGCTCAAGAAATTATTAAAGATAGTGTAGCTGCTACAACTAAGGTAAATGTGCCTTCAGGAAAAAAACTAAAGATTGATGGCGTGGTAGCAACAGTTGGGGATTATATAATATTAGATTCTGATATTGATAAAGGATTTTTAGAAATTACAAGTCAGGGAGGATCTACTAAAGATGTTTCTAGGTGTCAAGTATTAGGTAGTTTGTTAGAGCAAAAATTATATGCGCATCAAGCGGTTCAGGATAGTATTATTGTTAGCGATGCTGAAGTTAAAGGAATGATGGATGAGCGCTTGGGGTATATGTTGGAACAAGTAGGATCTATGGAGAAGATAGTTAAGTTTTATCAAAAAGAATCTGAGGAAGATTTTAGAACTTATTTCTTTGATGTTTTGAAAGAACAGAAATTAACTGGTGAAATGACCAATAAAATAATTGATAAAGTTGAAATAACGCCAGAAGAAGTACGTGAGTTTTATAAAAAAATTCCAAAAGCGGATTTGCCTCTTTTTGGAGCTGAGTTAGAAGTTGCTCAAATTGTTATAAAGCCAAAGGTTACAGATGCGGATAAACAAAAAGTTATCGATAAACTAAATAGTTTTAGGAAAGAATGTTTAGAGGGAGCTAGTTTTGCTACTAAAGCTGTATTGTATTCAGAAGATCCAGGATCTAGTAAAAATGGGGGTTATTATAAAATGACAAGAAAAACCCCTTTTGTAAAAGAATTTAAAGATGTTGCCTTTAGTCTTGCTGAAGGAGAAATTTCGGAGCCTTTTGAAACTACATTTGGATATCATATTATTTATGTAGAAAAAATTAAAGGTCAAGAAATTGAACTAAGACACATTCTTATTTCGCCAGTTGTTTCACAAGAATCTTTGAAAGAAGCAAAAGAGAAAATTACTTTAATTAGAAAGAAGGTATTAGACAAAGATATTACTTTTGCGGAAGCTGCTAGGACGATGTCGGATGAAAAGGAAACAAGAGCTAATGGAGGTGCTTTAGTTAATCCTAAGACACAAGATACTCGTTTTGAAATGACAAAAATGGATCCGTCATTATATAGTCAAGTTTCTAATTTGAAAGATAATGAGATATCAATGCCGTTGCTTGAAGATAATCAAGGAAAGAAAGATTATAAAATTATGATTGTGACCAATAGAATAGATGAACATACTGCTGATTACGCTAAAGATTATATTAAAATTAAAGATTTAGCTTTGAAAGAAAAACAAATCAAAGCTATTGGTAAATGGTTTGATACAAAAATAAAAGATACTTATATAAAAATTGTTGATGAATATAAAGATTGTTCTTTTACCAACAATTGGCTTAAAAAATAATTTTCATTAAATAAATAAAAAGAGTTAGTTTTATGTTTTCATAGAGCTAACTCTTTTTTAATTAAAAAAATAATATAAAATGTCGGATGTAACAGCGATACAGAATTTAGTCCAAAAACGTAATGAATTAAAAAAAGAAATTGCTAAAATCATTGTTGGTCAAGATGATGTTGTAGATCAGATTTTGCTTTGTATTTTTTCTGGAGGTCACGCTTTGTTGGTTGGTGTTCCTGGTTTAGCCAAAACATTATTGGTGAATACTTTGGCTCAAGCATTAGGATTGGATTTTAAAAGAATTCAGTTCACTCCAGATTTGATGCCTTCAGATATTTTAGGTAGTGAAATTTTAGATGAAAACCGTCAGTTTAAATTTTTAAAGGGTCCAATATTTTCAAATATTATTTTGGCCGATGAAATTAATAGAACGCCGCCAAAAACTCAAGCAGCTTTGTTAGAAGCAATGCAAGAGCGTTCTGTAACTATAGCGGGAGTAAATCATAAATTAAGTTTGCCTTATTTTGTTTTGGCTACTCAAAACCCTATTGAGCAAGAAGGAACTTATCCTTTGCCTGAAGCACAATTAGACCGATTTATGTTTGCCATAAAATTAGAGTATCCTTCTTTTGAGGAAGAAGTTCAAGTAGTCAAGCGTACAACTGCTGATCAGAGTACAACAATAAATGCGTTGTTTACGGCTCAAGAAATTATAGATTTTCAGCATTTGATTCGTCGTATTCCTGTTGCGGATAATGTGGTGGAATATGCTGTAACTTTAGTTAGTAAAACACGTCCAGATAATTCACTTTCTAATGAATTTGTAAAAAATTATTTGGATTGGGGTGCTGGCCCAAGAGCTTCGCAGAATTTAATTTTGGCTGCTAAAGCTCATGCCGCTTTTTATGGAAAGTTTTCGCCTGACATAGAAGATGTAAAAGCAGTTGCAACCGGAATTTTGAGACATCGAATCATCAAAAATTATAAAGCGGATGCCGAAGGTATTTCAGAAGAAATGATAATTTCAAAATTGATATAAGTATTTTATGTCTTTTTTTTAAAAAACACTCTGTTCTTATTGGAATACAGTGTTTTTTTTCATTTCAATCGTTGTAGTTTTGTTATAAAATTAAATCATAATTATTGAATTCTCAATAAATATTGATATATTCGATTTTATTTCATTATAATTCACGAAAAATAATTATTTTGCAATAATAATTTTTGAAAAGTTGACTTCTATTAAATTTTTTTAAATTCTCGTCTTTAATTATTAAGTTTGCAAGGCAAAAAAAATAAATACTCATTATTATGGCTTTTAAATTTTGAAATAATAAAGAAATTTGCCATATAACATTGAAAAGATATCATTATGACTTATAGCGATTACATTAAAGAAATCGAAGAACGAAAAGGGCAGGGTCTTCACCCAAAACCGATTGATGGCGCTGAATTGCTAAGCGAAATCATTGAACAAATTAAAGATTTGAATAACGAGTATAGAGCAGAGTCTCTTAATTTCTTTATTTATAATGTTGTTCCTGGGACTACTCCTGCGGCTAATTTAAAAGCTAATTTTTTAAAAGAAATCGTTCTCGGTCAATCAGTAGTTGCTGAAATTACTCCTGCTTTTGCTTTAGAGTTATTGTCACACATGAAAGGTGGAACTTCAATAAAAGTATTACTTGACTTAGCATTAGGTAATGATATAGCTATTGCAAAAGATGCTGCAGAAGTTTTAAAGACACAAGTTTTTCTTTATGAAGCAGATACAGATCGTTTAGCTGAGGCTTTCAAAGGCGGTAATGAAATTGCTGCAGCTATTTTAGAGAGCTATGCTAAGGCTGAGTTCTTTACTAAATTGCCTGAAATAGCAGAAGAAATTAAGGTAGTTACTTTTATTGCTGGTGAAGGAGATATTTCAACAGATTTACTTTCTCCAGGAAACCAAGCGCACTCTCGTTCAGATCGTGAACTTCATGGTAAATGTTTAATTTCTCCTGAAGCACAAGCTGAAATTAAAGCATTAGCAACAGCGAATCCTGATAAGAGCGTGATGTTAATCGCTGAAAAAGGTACTATGGGTGTTGGTTCTTCAAGAATGTCAGGTGTAAACAACGTGGCACTTTGGAGTGGTAAACAAGCTAGTCCTTATGTTCCATTTATTAATATTGCTCCAATCGTTGCAGGTACAAACGGTATTTCTCCAATTTTCCTAACAACTGTAGATGTAACTGGTGGTATTGGTTTGGATCTTAAAAACTGGGTAAAAAAGACTGACGCTAATGGTGAAGTAGTTCGTAATGAAAGTGGTGATCCTATTCTTGAAGAAGTTTACTCTGTAGCTACTGGTACGGTTCTTACAATCAACACAAAAACTAAAAAACTTTATAGCGGAGACAAAGAATTGATCGATATTTCTAAGGCATTTACACCTCAGAAAATTGAATTTATAAAAGCTGGTGGATCTTACGCAATTGTGTTTGGAAAAAAATTGCAAACATTTGCATCAAAGACACTTGGGATTGATATTGTTCCTGTGTATGCTCCGTCAAAAGAGGTTTCTGTTGAAGGACAAGGTCTTACAGCTGTAGAAAAAATATTTAATGCAAATGCTGTTGGAACTACTCCAGGTAAAGTATTACACGCTGGTTCAGATGTTCGTGTTACCGTAAATATTGTTGGTTCACAAGATACAACTGGTTTGATGACTTCTCAGGAATTAGAGTCTATGGCTGCTACTGTGATTTCTCCAATTGTTGATGGTGCTTACCAATCAGGTTGTCATACTGCTTCAGTATGGGATAATAAATCTAAAGCAAATATTCCGAGATTAATGAAATTCATGAACGACTTCGGATTGATCACAGCTCGCGACCCGAAAGGAGTTTATCATTCAATGACGGATGTAATTCACAAAGTACTTAACGATATTACTGTAAACGAGTGGGCAATCATCATCGGTGGTGACTCTCATACAAGAATGTCCAAAGGTGTTGCTTTTGGTGCTGATTCAGGAACTGTTGCTCTTGCATTGGCTACTGGTGAAGCATCCATGCCAATTCCAGAATCTGTGAAAGTAACTTTCAAAGGAGACATGAAAGGATATATGGATTTCCGTGATGTAGTTCATGCTACACAATCTCAAATGCTTAAAACATTTGGTGGAGAGAATGTATTCCAAGGAAGAATTATCGAGGTTCATTTAGGAACTCTTAATGCGGATCAAGCGTTTACGTTTACAGATTGGACTGCTGAAATGAAAGCAAAAGCGTCTATTTGTATTTCTGAAGATTATACTTTGGTCGAATCGCTAGAGATGGCGAAGGGTAGAATTCAGATCATGATCGATAAGGGAATGGATAACCAAAATCAAGTGTTGAAAGGATTGATTGCTATAGCTGATAAAAGAATCGCTGCCATTATTTCAGGCGAAAAACCAGCGCTAAGACCAGATGCAAATGCTAAGTATTATGCTGAAGTTGTTGTTGATTTGGATCAGATTGCTGAGCCAATGATTGCAGATCCAGATGTTAATAATGCTGATGTTTCTAAAAGATATACTCACGATACCATTAGACCTTTATCTTTCTACGGTGGAGTGAAAAAAGTAGATCTTGGATTTGTCGGATCTTGTATGGTTCACAAAGGAGATATGAAAATCCTTGCTCAAATGCTTAAGAACATTGATGAGCAAGAAGGTAAAGTAGAGTTCAAAGCGCCATTAGTTGTAGCGCCTCCTACTTATAATATCGTTGACGAATTAAAAGCAGAAGGGGACTGGGAAATTTTGCAAAAATATTCTGGTTTCGAATTTGACGATAATGTTCCTAAAGCTGCAGCTCGTACTTCATACGAAAATATGTTATACTTAGAGCGCCCAGGTTGTAACCTTTGTATGGGTAACCAAGAGAAAGCTGCCAAAGGAGATACAGTAATGGCAACATCTACGCGTCTTTTCCAAGGAAGAGTTGTAGAAGATACTGAAGGTAAAAAAGGAGAATCACTACTTTCTTCTACACCAGTTGTGGTTTTGTCTACAATTCTTGGTAGAACACCAACTATAGAAGAATATAAAACTGCAGTAGAAGGTATTAATCTTACTAAGTTTGCACCTTCTCATAAGTTATTAGTTAAATAATTCACATAATTAGTTAATTAAAGTTTAAAAGCCTGAGTCAATAGACTCAGGCTTTTTTTTGTAGTCTGTTTTTTTGTACCTTGTAATGTTCAAAATATAATAACAAAAACACCTGAAATATTATGGCTTTTGATATTGAAATGATTAGAAAAGTGTATGCTAACATGACAAGTCGTGTTGATGCAGCACGCGAAATAGTTGGTCGTCCACTTACTTTAACCGAAAAGATTTTGTACAGTCACCTTTGGGATGGAACTGCTAGGCAAGCTTACGGAAGAGGAGTTGATTATGTTGATTTTGCTCCAGACAGAGTAGCGTGTCAAGATGCAACGGCCCAAATGGCTTTGTTGCAATTTATGCATGCTGGAAAGAAAACAGTTGCAGTTCCAACTACGGTTCACTGTGATCACTTGATTTTAGCTAAAAACGGAGCTGAATCAGATTTAGCTGTCGCAAATAAACAATCAAAAGAAGTTTTCGATTTCCTTTCATCTGTCTCGAATAAATATGGTATTGGTTTTTGGAAACCAGGATCAGGAATTATTCACCAAATTGTTTTAGAAAACTACGCTTTCCCCGGAGGAATGATGATCGGTACCGATTCTCATACAGTAAATGCAGGTGGTTTAGGAATGCTGGCCATTGGTGTTGGTGGTGCTGATGCTGTAGATGTTATGTCTGGAATGTCTTGGGAATTAAAATTTCCTAAATTAATTGGAGTAAAATTGACTGGAAAATTGTCCGGTTGGACTGCTCCTAAAGATGTGATCCTAAAAGTAGCCGATATTCTTACCGTAAAAGGAGGAACCGGTGCTATTGTCGAATATTTTGGCGAAGGCGCCTTAAATATGTCATGTACAGGAAAAGGAACTATTTGTAATATGGGTGCCGAGATTGGCGCTACAACTTCTACATTTGGTTACGATGATTCCATGCGCAGGTATTTAGCGGCTACAGATCGTCAGGATATTGTGGATGCTGCCGATAAAGTGGCTTCTTACTTGACTGGAGATCCAGAAGTATATGCAAATCCGGAACAGTATTTTGACCAAGTTATCGAAATCAATTTATCAGAATTAGAGCCTCACATCAATGGGCCTTTCACTCCGGACCGCGGAACTCCAGTTTCAAAAATGAAAGCGGAAGCTGCTGCAAACGGATGGCCATTAAAAGTAGAATGGGGTTTAATCGGTTCTTGTACGAACTCTTCGTACGAAGATATGGCTCGCGCGGCTTCAATCGTAAACCAAGCAGTAGAACACGGAATTACCCCAAAAGCAGAGTTTGGAATCAATCCTGGTTCGGAACAAATTCGGTACACTATCGAAAGAGACGGTATTATCGCTACTTTCGAAAAAATGGGAACCAAAGTATTTACCAATGCTTGTGGACCTTGTATTGGACAGTGGGATAGAGCAGGGGCAGACAAAGGAGAGAAAAACACAATCGTGCATTCATTCAACCGTAACTTCTCCAAAAGAGCAGACGGTAACCCAAATACACACGCTTTTGTAACGTCACCAGAAATGGTAGCTGCATTGGCTATTTCAGGAAGATTGGACTTTAATCCTTTGACGGATACTTTGTTGAATGACAAAGGGGAAGAAGTGAAATTAATTGCTCCATTTGGTGACGAATTGCCAAAAAGAGGTTTTGATGTTGAGGACAACGGTTTTCAAGCACCAGCCGAAGATGGATCAAGCGTTAAGATTGTGGTAAGCGAAACTTCAGATCGTCTGCAATTATTGGCTCCATTTGATGCTTGGGATGGTGAAAATATTTCTGGTGCCAAATTGTTAATCAAAGCATTCGGAAAATGTACTACCGACCACATTTCTATGGCCGGACCATGGTTGCGTTTCCGCGGACACTTAGACAATATCTCAAACAATATGTTGATTGGTGCCGTGAATGCATACAACCAAAAAGCAAATTCGGTTAAAAATCAATTGACAGGGGAATACGATGCAGTTCCTGCAGTAGCTCGTGCCTACAAAGGGGCTGGAATTCCTTCAGTTGTTGTTGGGGATCAGAATTACGGCGAAGGATCTTCTCGTGAACATGCTGCTATGGAACCTCGTTTCTTGGGAGTAAAAGCGGTATTGGTGAAATCATTTGCCCGTATTCACGAAACCAACCTTAAAAAACAAGGTCTCTTAGGATTGACATTTGCTAACGAAGCTGATTATGACAAAATCCAGGAAGACGATACTATCAACTTCATAGATTTAGTTGATTTTGCGCCAGGTAAGCCATTAACGATTGAATTTGTTCATGCCGATGGAACCAAAGATGTTATCTTGGCAAACCACACTTACAACGAAGGGCAAATTGGTTGGTACAAAGCCGGTTCAGCTTTAAATTTAATTGCGGCTGCTAGTAACGCATAAGCATTAAAATATTTCATATTAAAAACTCTCAAGGTAACTTGGGAGTTTTTTTGTAGTATTCAAAATTTTTAGAGGGAGCAAATCCTGCTGTCATTTCAAGCTTGCTCACATCCTTGTTTTTTCTAGGATATAAAAGGAGCTTCCTTTGGTCGCTCTTTTATATCCAGAAAAAAATCAAGTCTGTTTCGCAAGGCTTTCCATTCCCATCAGGGCTAGGGCAGTTGTTTTTATAATTAGCTTTGGTTGAGAAAAGAAATAGTAGGTCAAATTCAAAAAAGTAGGAATCGTTAATAAAAGTGTAAATTTGGAATTGTTATAAAAGTTGTAACTCAAATTTCCACTTGATCATTTATTAGAATCACTGTTTTATGCTCGAAAACCAACTCCAACAAATACATCAAGTTTTGTCTTCTTATATTACAATTACAGAAGCCGAATGGAATTTGTATTCCCCAAAATTTACGATAAAAAAATTTACCAAAAATCAAATGGTTCTTTCTCCTGGAAGTGTTTGTAAAGAAATATATTTTGTCAATAGCGGTTTGTTGAGAGTATTTTTTGTAGATCAAAAAGAAGAAGAACATACCTTTCATTTTTCTTTAGAAAATACTTTTTCTGCAGATTACGAAAGCTTCCTCAAAAAGACAGCTTCCAATTATTCGATTCAAGCATTGGAAGCAACGGAAGTGGTTGTGATGTCTTTTGCAACACTTCATGAAGGCTATTCAATTCTCGAACAAGGAGAAAAGTTAGGGAGAAGATTGGCCGAGGATTATTTTTTTATTTTTAGCAATAAGATTCAGTCGCTTTATACCGAAACTCCTTTACAGCGATACAACAAGATGAATGTAATTTTTCCGGGTATTGTCAATAGAGTTTCTCAGCATTATATTGCATCGTATCTTAATGTTTCATCGGTTCATTTGAGTAGATTGAAAAATGCCTAACATTTTGATAACATTTGTTATTGTTTTACCGTTTTTTTTCATTTTTCTTTGTGTACTTACTATTAAAAAACAACTAAGATGAAAAGCGAATCAACAACAGTTCAAAATCAGAAACCTTCAATTTATCAAAATGCGGGTAGAATTATTTTAGGATGTTTTTTGCTTTTGGCAGGAATCAGCCATCTTACTTGGAGTCGTACAGAATTTCTGGCTCAAGTTCCGCCTTGGTTACCAATAGATCCTGACTGGGTGGTTTTGCTTTCTGGTTTTGTTGAGATCATTTTGGGATTGTCTTTGCTATTTGTTTTGAAGCAAAGAGTAAAAGTGGGTTGGATAGTAGCTTTGTTTTTTGTTTTGGTTTTTCCAGGAAATATTGCTCAATTGGTGGAACATAGAAATGCTTTTGGTTTAGATACCGAAGCAGCTCGTTGGGCTAGACTTCCTTTTCAACCTGTACTTATAATAGTGGCTTTATGGTCAACTGGTGCTTGGCAATCTTGGCGAAATTCTAAAACTAATTAGTATGAAAGATTTAAAATACATACTAGCTTATATAATTCCTTTTTCTGGTTGGATAGCACTGGAAAATAGAGGAATATGGTCTTGGGCAACCGTTATTTTGGCCTTTGGTATTATTCCGATTTTGGATGCCATTATACCTGCTTCTGAAATAAATGTTCCAATGGAAGAAGAAGAGAATCGTTCCAAAAAAGTATTTTTTGATTTGCTTTTATTTATCTGTGCACCTATTTGTTTGTTTTTGACGTATTACTATTTATACACAGTTCAGACTAAAGCTTTAACAACTTCAGAATTGGTTGGCTTGACCTTGAGTATTGGTGTTGTTTTGGGTGCTACTGGAATTAATGTAGCTCATGAATTGGGACATAGAACGGATCAAGTTTCTCAGTTTTTTGCCAAAGCAGGTTTGCTATTCGTTTTGTATCAACACTTTTTTATAGAACACAATCGCGGGCATCATAAAAATGTTTCAACTATGGTCGATCCTGCAACTGCCAGAAAAAATGAAACGGTTTATGCTTTCTTTTTTCGATCAATAATAGGACAATATTTAGACGCTTGGAAATTGGAAAACGACAGATTGAAGCGGGAAAACAAAACAATTTGGAGTTGGAACAATGAAATGATTCGGTTCTCAATTTATGAAATGCTTTATCTTTTGGTTGTAGGTTTGCTTTTTGGATTCGCATTAGTTCCTTTTGCAGTAGCAATTGCTTTTGTTGGAGTTTTACTGTTAGAAATAATCAATTATATAGAGCATTACGGTTTGCAACGTAAAATTTTGCCTTCGGGTCGTCCAGAACGTGTTTTGCCTAAACATTCTTGGAATAGCGATCATGAAATGGGAAGAATTTTGTTATTTGAACTTACTCGGCATAGTGATCATCATTATAAATCAACGCGTAAATATCAAATATTACGTCACATGGACGATAGTTTGCAATTGCCCTTGGGATATCCTGGAAGTATGCTTTTGGCTTTGATACCGCCGCTTTGGTTTGCAATTATTAATAAAAAAATTGTAGAAGGAGAGGAGTTAAATTTGGTTTTGAAATAGTATCTTTATTTTGAAAAATAGGTGTCAACATAAGTTTTATATTAAAATGAAAATAGGTTGATTAAGTTAACAGAATAAATAGAATATGGAAAGTAGGATTCAGAATCGCAATGAAGAGTTGGCCAATGGAATTTCAGATCTTCGAAGTCTCCCGACTTCGAACTTTTTTAAATGTTCTTGTAAAATGTAAATCTACTAAAAGTCTCCTGACTTTTACCGTGAATACCTTTGTTATTAAAAATGCTTTAGAGTTTGTATTTCGAAATTAAGATATAATTACATAATAATGGTTTTGTTCTTTTTATGATGATTTTAAAAAAAAATATGCTGTTGCAAAGGTCTATTCGTTAAAAGTCGGGAGACTTTTGACATGTTTAAGGCTTTCAAGAACTTTTAAAAAATGTACGAAGTCGGGAGACTTCGTAGAGCTGGTTTTGAAATAGTATCTTTATTTTGAAAAATTGGTATCAACATAAGTATTTTTAAATGAAAATAGGTTGATTAAGTTAACAGAATAAATAGAATATGGAAAGTAGGATTCAGAATCGCAATGAAGAGTTGGCTAATGGAATTTCAGATCTTCGAAGTCTCCCGACTTCGAACTTTTTTAAATGTTCTTGTAAAATGTAAATCTACTAAAAGTCTCCTGACTTTTACCGTGAATACCTTTGTTATTAAAAATGCTTTAGAGTTTGTATTTCGAAATTAAGATATAATTAGATAATAATGGTTTTGTTCTTTTTATGATGATTTTAAAAAAAAATATGCTGTTGCAAAGGTCTATTCGTTAAAAGTCTGGAGACTTTTGACATGTTTAAGGCTTTCAAGAACTTTTAAAAAATGTACGAAGTCGGGAGACTTCGTAATCTGGGTAAAGTAAGCCTTAAATTTCGGTTAATGACTGAACTTTGCAAATACAAAACCAACTTTAAATTAAGCCCAAAACCCCCCAATTGCTTCAAACCGCTGTTATCCGCCGTTATTATTTCAATCCTTGTTTTTCCATCATTTTAAGTCCATAATTTCTGATTACTGTTATTAAACCTATTATTTCATTTCCTTGTTCGGTTAGGCTATATTCTGTTTTTGGTGGTACGACAGCAAATACTTTTCGGCTTAAGTAACCGTCTTCTTCCAATTGTCTTAATTGAGTTGTTAGCATTTTGTCTGAAATATGTGGAATGTCTTTTCTTAGTTCGCCATATCGCATAGTTTGGTCTTGCAGTCGCCACAAAATTGGAGCTTTCCAAGTTCCACCTATTTGTTCCATTACCAATTGTACTGGATTGTAGTATATTTTACCGTTGTATTTGAAATCTGGCATTGTTTAAACTATTGATTTTATTAATACTTACCAAAAAGTATGTATCGCACTTTTGGGTTTAACTATTGCCAAAGGTAGATATAGTTCTGATATTTGAATAATAATAATTTAAAAAAAATATAAAAATATGGTAAAGTCAATTTTCACAATGTCGTTATTATTCCTATCAACTATGGGGTTAATGGCACAAAATCAAAAATCTAATAAAAATTTAAAATCAAAAAAAATGATAACAGAAGTAAATAGTTATGTTCATTTTCACGGTGCTCCTGCAAAAGGAAAAATTTTAATGGTGGCAAGTTCGCCAAGTGTAAGCAAACAAACTGGGTGGCCTATTGGTTTCTGGGCGGCTGAATTAACACATCCTTTACGAGTTTTTCAAGAGGCTGGTTATGATGTAGAATTGGTTTCAACCGAAGGCGGAAAATTGGAAATGGACGGTTATTCTAATCCAACCGATGCAAGTGGTTATTCTGCTCACGATATAATTTCTTTAGGTTATATGCAACAAAAGTCGTTCAATGATATGTTGGCAAATACTAAAAAATTGACAGAAGTGGATGCTAAAAATTACAATGCTATCTTTTTGGTAGGCGGTCAAGGACCAATGTACACTTTCAAAGGTAATAAAGATTTAGAAAAATTATTTGTTGAATTTTACGAAGCAGGAAAACCAAGTTCAGCTGTTTGTCATTCAACCACATTATTATTAGACGCTAAAAAATCAAATGGCGAATTATTGGTAAAAGGAAAAACGTGGACTGGTTTTGCCGATGCCGAAGAAGAATTTGCAGACAAAGCCGTTGGTATGAAAATTCAACCCTACAGAATCGAGGATGAAGCCAAAAAAATTGCAGGTACAACATTCAAAGTTGCAGCACCTTTTAGTTCGTATGCCATTCAAGATGGAAATTTAATTACAGGACAACAACAAAATTCAGGTGCGGCAGCAGCAGAATTAGTAGTTAAAGCCTTGAATAAATAATGAAAATAAACTTTAAAATATATTTTGCAATAATATCAATGCTTCTTTTTAGAGGCATTGCTTTTGCACAAATTCCTGTGGAAGTTTTTGTAGGAAATAAGAAAGCAACGGTTGATATTATGTTTTTCAAATATTTCAAAAACAAAGAAGGACAAAATTCTAAATTCTTGTTTTTTAACCGAAATCGTGCAAGTATAGATTGTAAAATGACAGAAACCACCAACTTACCACAGTTTGGGTTTACAGAAGCATTTAGTTACAATGCACCAAAACTAAAAGGTTTTGCTCCTGTTGTTGTTGCAAGTATTTTAAATAGAGGAATTTTTCCAAAAGCAGGTATTCAGTTTGCAAAAATTAAAAAAAACTATACTATTTTTAGTTGGTTAGTTGCCGAAACTTTAAAAGGGCCCAATATAGATTTTTTCTTTTTGGCAAGATACACACCAAAATTAACTGAAAAGTTAAACTTGTTTTCGCAAATTGAATTGGTAAATGCTTTGCCAACTGTTGAACAAAACAATTTTACTTTTACACAACGTTTTCGTTTGGGGTTAAAAGTAAAAGAATTCCAATTTGGAGCAGGTTTAGATTTGTCTCAATTAGGTAGAAATAATTATACCAATACTAACAATTTAGGTGTTTTTTTACGAAATGAATTTTGATATGAATAAAAACAGAATAGAAGCATTTAGCGATGGGGTAATTGCAATTATTGTTACCATTATGGTTTTGGAATTACACATTCCCGAACTGAAAGAGAATTTTACAAATCAAGATGTTTGGAATAATTTATTTCAATTAATCCCCAAACTATTAGCGTATTTATTGAGTTTTATCGTGGTGGCTATTTTTTGGGTAAATCATCATTCGTTATTTGATAAACTTCCCTATTCAAATTCAAAATTGGTATGGTACAATGCTTTTTTGCTTTTCGCAATGTCATTAATTCCTTTACCTACTGCGTTTTTAGCGGAACATTTTCATTTGTACCAAGCATCAATGTTTTATGGTTTTGTAATGTTTTTAAATGCTTTTGCATTTTTGTTATTAAGAAGATATGTAGAAGTAAAAGTAAAGTTGATTACATACAACGCTTTAGTTCATAGAAGTAATTTAATCTCAACAAGTTTATATTTACTCTCTATTCCATTAGCTTTGGTTTCGGTTTATTTATCATTTATTATTTTCGTAGGCATACCTGTTTGGTATTTTTTGCCTGATAAGTATAATCGAAAAATTGAAATGTACACAAATCTAAATTCAAATGTACATTTTTTGAGAACAAATATACAAAAGGCTTTACATCTGTAAAGCCTTTTTAATTACCCTTTAAACAACATTTAAAGCAAACTTAACCTCATTGCCATTCAATAACTCCTGCGTACCATCAACATTATTCTCATACACATGCACATTGCCCAAAAACAACGTAATAGACTTCAACGGTAGTGTAATCTGTTTACTTATTAAGTACAAGTGGTATATATCAGCAGGCAAGCCTAGATTTGCGTCAGAGCTACGTTGATATGCCGTAACAATAAGCTTTCCGTTCTCTATTTGGAACTGTATAAGGCTAAGGCATGGCTGTTGGTTGCTCTCCGTGTTGTTAGAACCAAGAAATAACACGTAATTCTTTGATGTGCGCTTTTCTTTATTGATACGCTCAATAAGCTTAGGCAGTTGTTCAAAGTACGTAGGGTAACTATTGACCAGAATTGGACCGCAATAATCCCACCAACTTACACCTACATTTCGATATGCCTCCGTAGAGCGTTCCCCTGCCATAAATAGACCTAATTCATCTTTTAGCTTTTTTCGAGCCACGGCATGCCCTTCAAATAGCTCTAACAGGTCAATTGGCTTTAATTCCAATGTTTGATTTAAAAGATAAGTGATTGAGCCTTTTTTATTTTGTTGCTTTTTACCTCTAGTGATGATTTTATTCAATATTTGATGATACTTATTCATTTTTGTATAGCATTATATCCGTATAACTAGCATTATAATTCACAGTTGCATTCATTGTAGCCGTTGTAGAACCCGTAAAAGGATTACTCATAGGCGTTTTCGTTTCAATCCACTCACACAGCTCAATGATAGATGACTTATTTGAAGTAAAATAAAAATACTTAGTTCCATATAGTACCTGCAGTACGTCCAAATAATCCCTAAGTTTCCAATAACTCTTATACGTTCCGGCATCGGTAGACAAATACGGCGGATCAACCAAAAAAACTACATTAGGTAAATCTTTGTACTTCGCAAATAATTCTTTGTAACATTGGCTTACTACTTCTAATCCATCCAAATAACCAGTAGCATCATAGCCCGATTGTCTGATGCAGTTATAAAGCGTTTCCTTTTCCATTTGCTCAAAGGAAAGCGCATATTTCATTGAAAATAATATAGAACTTGATAGTGTGATATAATCCACATAACCTGTTTTTTCTTCGGTACATATCCGTTCCATTACCTGGTCTCGAATTGCTCCTAAAATTCGTCCATCTTTAACGTAATTTTTCAAGATTACTCTTAAATCACTGATAAGTTGATTAGTCTTATCGATGTTTTGAAGCCGTTCACGGTAATTATCAAAATCATTATAAACTACGTGTGCATCAGGGTAAATTGCCTTTACTGTATGGCTAAGCAAACCGCTGCCTCCAAACAAATCTACATAAGTAGCTGTAGGCGAATATCCAAGTAATGCAGGTTTGAACTGTTTTAAAAACTTTCTTTTTTGACCCATAAACGGCAAAGGTGCCGTTGTAAAAACTTTCTTTTTTGTTTCCATTCGATTTTTGATTGATGATTGATTATTCTATATTTGCAGTTCGACACTAATTAAAATAAAAAACGCATTGAAAGTACCTGAAGACATATTGTCCTCCGATAACCTTCAATGCGTTAATTTTAATTTTAGTGTCGAACCTATTTTAAAATTCGGAGGACTTTTTTTACTTCCCGTCCTCCTGAGAACCTAGCTTATTTTGCTACTCCTGTTTGATTACTATCTTTTGAAAAGATGAGACCAATACCTCCAAGGAAAGCCGTTAAACAAGGTATAATTTGTGTTTTATCGTTTATAAAAGCTACAATTGCACCTGCGCACATCACTATTCCAGTTGATGTTGTACGCCAATTTTTAAAAATGTTTTTCATTTTATATGAATTTTAAAGTAAATAATTAACCTGCACATTCGTAAGCATAAATATTGGCGATGTGCCACCAATAGTATAAACAACACGCCATGTTCTTGGCAAAACACTAGAAATCTGTGCCGTTGTTCCAGTAGTTGTTGTAGCAGCTACAGTTGTAATATTGGGATAAATTTCAATTCCAAAAACTCCCGTTGCTGTAAGTATCGCGGTTGTGGCACTTGGCAAATCAAACCAAGTTGTTCCCGAGTCAGCAGAGCCTTGAAGCTTGCACACCATCGTTGGAGAAGTTCCTGAAACCGTACCAACATTAAAAATTACGACAACGCCTTTGGCAGTGGTGTTGGTTTGGGTTGCACCGTTGAATGTTGCCGATTTTGCTCCAACATCACCCGTAGTTGCTACGGCGGGATTTAGCGGATTTGCCAACCATGCAGCTGCGGCTGCCGTTCCCTGCGTAACTGTCCAAGTTCCCGACTGCGTTACAGCTCCTATAGCATTAGTACCCGGAGGTATAGCAGAATCAAGCCCAACGATTGAGGTATTTTGCAATCCTATCATTGTAACCGTTGCCGTTCCTGTCATTGCGGCCAACCCTGTAACTCTAGCTTTTAATGCGCCACCAACTTCTAACTGAAAAATAGATTGCAACGCCGATGTAATTGAAGCTAGACCTGTATTAGGCGAATTTATATTTATAATTTGCGTACCTCCTAGAGTGACCCAAGTCGTTCCGTTGATCGTGATTTGCACACTCAATGCTCCTGTGTATGTTCCGGTAGTTTGAATAGACAAAAGATTTGCCCCTGTCAATGTGATTTCAACAGCACTATTTGCCGTTGCAACACCTGCGGGAACTAAATTCTGTGTGGTTATATTTCCTGAAGCTGTAACCGTGGCCAGTTTTTGAACATTGCCAAATTGCACCTGAGCCGACATATTTAAGCCGACAAATAAGACCAGGAATAAAAGTATTTTTTTCATAATAATTAATTTACTACTCTCCATTTACCAGAGATTTTCTTTATAATATAATTGGTGTTCGCATACAAAAAAGTAATGACTGTAATGTTATCAGACAGATATACACCACCACCACCCAATTGCCAAACAAAACCCGCCTCATTGTTGTAAAACTCAATAATATCACCATTGGTTCCCGCTGGAATTGTTATTGTTCTATTTGCCGTAAGTGTTGCCGGTGGTAAATAGACAGATGTATTTACACCTGCTGTAAAACTGGCATCTACCGCATCAGGGACAACCGACAACAACGAACTATTGATAGTTTTTACGTCGGTACCTATTGCCGTGGCCAACTCAATAATTCTATCAATTAAATTCATTACGCTTTGGCGGTGTTATAATCGGTTACGAAATTATAGTCAGGATCACCAATGCCAAGATTGTTACAAGCTTGCAATTTTTCAGCACCGCTCAAAGCTTGAGCCGCATCAAAACGAATTTTTTGACTTAATGCCATTGCAATTGTCGAAGCAAAATTAGCATCGTTACCCAAAGCCGCTTGAAGTTCGGAAAGTGTGTCAAAAGCCGCAGCCGCTCCGCCTGTCAACTCATTTTTAATGGCTATTTTTGCCGTTTCAATAGTGTCATAGATTTTATTGGCACTCCATGTACTTGTGGTCGCTCCGTCCCCCAAAGTATCATTGATTACTGTTGATGATCCAATTGCGGCAAAAATCTCATTAATAGCGGCAACCAAGTTTGATTTGGTTGTAGTTGATAATGCGGTTAAATCACCCTGTTTGGTGGTAAGAGTTTTAATATCGGCACCAATAGCCGATGCTAATGCGATAATTCTTTGAACTGTTGTCATATTCTAATTTTTTGAAAGTATGTAATAAGCGTTAAAATCGACGTCCGGCTCTACCAAGTTAGCCGTAAATTCCTCGAGTGTACCCGTATAGCCAACTTCAACAGCCAATTCGAACGCACTTTTACCGTCAACACCATCTTTTTTGAGATCAACAGTAACTACCATTTTTTCGCCTGCGATACCAAATACAATATTTGGCGAATCGGTTGTAATTTCGACTATCATTTTGTAATGTTTAAAAGCCCTTTAAAAACTATTCTTTTGGTACTCGTACTCACAATCTCATAGTAATTTGCAGTAGCCGTCAATCCTTGTACAATAGGCTCAATCACCAATGTCATTCGTTTTTCAACTACTGTCAAAGCATTAGCGGGCTTTACAAATCTATTTTTTACGGCTGAATTGTAAACCACAAACTCAAATTCGCCAGTCCAGTTTTCGTCAGCAGTTAAATAAACGTTGACCCGCTCGTTTAGGGCGATTGGGTCAATGTCTAAGACTGTAGCAATAGAAGGGTTTAGCGTTATTTTTGACATTTTTTGTTTTTTTAGAAAGTCGTTCCAGATGCTCTAATCCAAGTATTCGTGGCAATGCACCAATAGATATAACCAGAAACTACTCTTATTTCGCCAGTCACTCCTGTCGCAGTTGATGATGCTGGAGCTGTTGTGCCTATTTTTATATCATCAAGGGTTGCTAAAATGTAGGTGCCTTCAGTTTTTTCTGGAAATTTATAAGAATTGTAACCTCCGGAGGTTTTCCTAAAATCTATTGCATTACCTCCACCTATATTTGTGTCTAAATAACTAAGTCCAGTAGGATCTAATCCTACTGATTGGTTAAACAAAACGTCTTGAGCTTTAAAAGTGTCCGGAGACCAACTCGACAAATACCTATCCAAAGCTCCTGTACCTGTATAATTAATTCTATTACTACCCGAAAAGTTCCTACCTCCATTATAAGCGGCTTGGAAACTTACACTAGCCGTAGGTATATCATCTGTTGTAGCTAGTGTATATGTGCCTGATGGTTTATCAGGAAAATAAAAATTAGCAAATCCATCTGTTATCTTAGAAAATAATAGTTTATTAATTCTATTTTCTGCATCATTATAACCCCTTATTCCATCAGATTGAATACTAAAATTTTGATCTATATATCCATTATTAAAATACAAACCATGTCCATATAAATCAGCTCTAGAACCAGAACCACCTTGCAATAAAGATATAGTGCCAGAAGCTACGTCACCATTGTCTAAAACACTTTGTAAATCTTGCGAACCGCCACCACCACCAAACTCACTCCTAGGAACAAACTTCACAATCTTATCCACACCTCTCACAAGTACACTATCGTGAGCCGTACCTTGGTTTACCGTTCCTAACTTTAAGGTATTGGCAATAGTATACGTTTGCGCCTGCGTGGCAATCGCCACAAAAAATAATAATCCTAATAGTAACTTTTTCATCTTAATTTAAATTTTGTTCGTTAGTAATATTTTCGGTTTCAACCACAATTTCGGTAGTAATTTTATCGGTAGAGAAAACTCCATTTCTAAAACTAATTGCCACCACTTGATTGGGGTTACTTTCATCTGTTAGCGTTACGCTATCTTTTTTGATGATTTTTTTAAGTTCCAAAATCTCTTTTTCGAGAGCTTTAATTCTTTTTTTTTGTTTCATTTTAAAAGTCTATTTGATTAATAATATTAAAGTTTCCTAGTTGTTCTGGATTACCCTCCAGATAAATTCCCTCAATAAATACTCCCTCTACGAAACCTTTGCAAAAATCACCTGATTCAAGAATTGCAGTATTGGTATTTGGGGATCGTTTAAAAATCAAGAGTTGTCCTGGTGCATAAATAGTAGATGAGCTAACCCCCGCTAGTAATTCGTTTAACCCTTCAATTTCGGTTACTGGAATTTTATCATTTTTATGTCTGAATGAATCCCATGTGTCCCAAAACTGATTTTGTGTTGGTTTTAAACCTGTTTTAAACCAGTTTTTAATTGTATTTATATTTACTATTGCCATTATCCTAGGTATTGAATGAAGTGTACAACTCGATAAGGATTCATAATATCAAAAGCTTGGTCTCCTCCTATATATTCTGTGTATGCTTCAACAGCATTGTCGAGAGAAAAATTTGAAGAACCTGAGCCTCTGTCGATATCATTAACATTAGAAGGTATTTTACTAGCTAGTTTTAACCTAAACTTAGGGAGTTCATTAATAGATAATGTTTTTGAAGAATCCCCTCCATAATCTAATAAAGTATCAAACAAAGGGATACTTGTATCCAATCCAACAGGCATACGCCCTTTCAGAGGTGTATATTCTACCCAACCGTCTGGAATATCCGCTACTGGTTGTCCCCAAACTGCAATAAGTCCTATAGGTATATTGCTGGCTGGACGTGCTTCCAATTGTTCAATCCTTAATATCAATTCAGCAATAGTGGTTTTATCTTCTTTAGCGTCCAAAGCTTCTGGAATTAACTTTGTTTCAAACCCGCGTTTAAAATCACTCCAAGGCCATTGAGTAGTGGCGGTTCCAAAAGTGGCGCGACGGTTATAAATTACATCGTGGGCGTTACCATCTTCAAATTCAAGGGCTGTTCTGTTTTCAATAATAATAACATTTGGTTGTACTAAGCCTCCTTTAAATTCAAGAACTTCGCCATTAATAAAAACTACACCATTACTTACCGTGGTTCCTACTGTAGTGCATCCTGAGATAATGGTAAAGTTTCCCGCAATAGCTCCAAGTGCATTGAAAATATTGTAGCTTGTTTGCATGTCATCAAGTATGTTCGTTTCCAACGGAAACCCAACACTCTGATTAAAATTCAATATATTCATATCGGTTGTATTTTATATCTTTTGGATGCCAGTTTATAAAAATTTATCAATGCGTTTAATTCGTGTATTCGTGTGTTTATAATTTCAGCAGGAGCAAAAACAATAAAGTCAACACCTGTATTCGTGTATTCGCTATTTTGGTAGATATACATTCTACCCAAAAACACTGGTTTCTTTTCCGCCCTGGTGTATATGTATTTTCGCGGAAACGAATTGCCTTCGCCTATATAAATACGCCTTTCGGCAACATCAAGCGTATCATTCAGCACCTTTCGTAATAAGCAAACTTGACCCGTATGATTGATTTTATACCAATCTGACAATCTTTTTTGTTTCCAGCTATAATGCAAATTAGCAATTGGAGTGAGTAACACTTGAACCCAACTCACTATAATAGGCTTTCGCAAAAAAGTAGGTAGGTTTAAAATCCCAAATCGGTTATAATCTATATCATACCACATAGGTTACATTGTCAAAATTTACAATTTCAAAATATCCTGCAACTGGAATAGTTTTCACATTTATCGGCATAAAACCCAAATAATCATCAGTTGCACTATTATAGGCACTCGAGGTGGCATTGATAATATTAGCGTTCTTTACACCATCCACGGCTCTTAGTTTTGCTATCAGATCATTCAAGACTAATTCGCCATCAAATGGCAATGCTTTCATATAATCGTGAATTGCTTTTTCAACTGGTTTACCACCATTTATAATTGAATTTCCGCTATCATCAAGAACCAATACATCACGATAAATAGCCATATTTAATGCCAATTTATCCGCAGGATTATTAACTACATTTATCTTTACCCCTGCATACTTTATTTCTGCCAAATACTCTTTAAAAGCTGTAATCTGAGTTAAATCTAGTGGTGTTAAGTCTTCACCTAATTCGCTCGCAACTTTTATCGTTAATCGGTTACTCTCTATTGATTCCTTAACAGAGCAATATTTTATAATTTTTGAAGCTTCAATCTGGTCGATTGTAAACCCAATATTATCAAATTTATCAGTATCGGTAAGCAAATCAAAGCCATATTGAAATGCCAAAGACATGTTACGATACCAACGAGGTGTACCACTCTTTTGCTCATAAAGTGCAGTGTCGATTTCTTTTTTATGGTTGTCGAATAGTGATTCTAGAACAAAGACTCCAAATGCGAAAATGTCAAACAAAATACTTTCGAGGGAAACTTTTGAAAACTCATTTTCAAAAATTGCGCCTTCAGCAAAACCGTATGCTTCTTGCAGTACTGTATTTGCCATAAAAATAGTTGTGAATGCTAATTTTATTTCTTTTATTGTTCTTGCCATTTTGTTACTATAAAATCAGTTCCTATTATCATTGATCCAATGCCGCTTGGTTGTTCTGGTAAATTATTATTCCCGTTTATTGAGCATGTTGCTATTTTGTGGTTTCTCCCCTTAAAATAATTAGCTACATCAATATTGTTGAAATTAGATTTTGGAACGGTCAATTTATGTCCAGGTTCTAAGATATCCGTAATTGAAAGCCCGTTGGCCAATGCCCATTCAAAAACAGCCAAAACACTTCCGTCTTCTTGAACTGCTATATCAAATAAGGATTGGTTTTCTTGTACTATCATGGGTGATCTAATTTGTATTTCTTATGTATGCGCATCAACTCATTGTATTTTCGCTTCCACAAATCCCGCTCCTTTTTTAAAAAGCTTATTTCTTCTTTTAGAATTGTTTCCTTTTGTGTAAAGAGTCGATCTAAAGAGTTGAATTTTTCTTCGTACCGAATAGGCAAATCGTCCAGCGCCTCTTTGTAAAGCTTTACAACCGCACTACCATTACCAATTTCTTTTGTGTCAACTTCTACATTGTATTTTCTACGAGTAAAAAACCAACCAAAGAAACCTCCAACAAAAGCAGTGAAAACCAATAATAAATAGGGGCGTAAAAGTTCAAACATTAAGTAATTTTTTGCATTATTAAATCTTTTATATCATCGTAGTTTTTTCCGTCAAGAGCAAGCTGTGTATCAATTATACTTTCAATTTTATGAGGATTTGGAACACCTCTCATTTCTGTAACTAGATTGGCACCAAGTAATGGATCAAACTTTAATTCACCTTGATTCATTTGCAAAATAATACCCACTTCTTGCATCAATGTATTACCCAATTGCAACCTTCCGTTTACAATTTTTAGATCATTATTTTCATCAAGTAGGATACCTTTAGCCATTACCATGCTTTATTGTTATGTTTTCAATATTGGATAAATCTGTGCGTTCGAGTGAGGTAAATGAGGTAACCAAAGCTTTCAAACTTGCACCACCATCATTTGCGACTGGAATCCAGTTTTCAAAAACAGTTTGAATATTTTCTAAAATCAAAGTGTTTTTATCCGCTTGTGTTTTTAACTCTTTTGCATTTACTATTCCGCCAAACTCTTCACCATTAATTAGTAATAAACCATTATTTAAATTCAATTTAAAACCCGATTCATCTATAATCTCAATTTCTTCAATTTCCTCGCAGGAAATCATAAAACAAGCTTCACCATTATGAATTGACCCAACCAAAGCTGATGTACCTATTTTTGGTCTATAGTTTACAGCACCCAAACCAAGCAATACATCATGATATTCAAGAGCGTTTAACAAACCGATTGCCGTCATTGTTTTTTCTTCCCAATCAATTTCTTTCACCGTTACCCATTCCGTTTGTAATGGCACATGTGACTTCATTTTATTGGTCATTAAATTTTTAAATTCGGCTAATACCTTTGTCATTCTGCTTTTTTGTCTAAATCAATAGTTTGGTGGTATTTTGGACTGTCATCAAATTCCTTGACCACTTTTTTTATAAAATACAATCCCTTTCTATCGGGATACTGATAACTTAATATTTGAGCTTTCATACCGTGTATTACGCTTGGCGTTCCAAATACTGTTATATGACCTTCAAATCCATCTACTTTAAATTTATCATAATCGGCTTTTGCGAGTTTTAATAATTCAGCCTCGAGAGTTATATTGTAATAGGATAAATGTTGCTCTGTTCCAAAATCATCACCATACTCTACTTTTAACTTTTTACCTTTTGGCAGTGTTGAATTGGCAATTATTTTTATAATTACGTCCTCCTTGTTTTTATACTGAAGGTTATTGTCGATTACATTTTTAGTAAAATTGAATACAACCGGTTCCGACACATCGTCACTATAAATTTTACCAACAATCAGCTTCTTTCCTTTAAAATAAGAGTAGATATTATTGCCTTGCAATTCTTCCAATATCTTAGCAGCCGTTGTATTTGGAAAGCGTTTGGTACCGATATTGATATCGGCAACATCATACTCGATACCAGGAGGAATAATCAACTTAATCAAGTCCTCCAGTTTTGTACTTTTCATCGATACATTAACCGAATGCTTTTTGAGTAAGTACATATAATCATCACACTTTATTTTTACAGGAATATCCGCCGATACTTCACTTATAAAGCCTGTGAATTCTAACAATAGATTCTCATCATATCCCAAATAGATTTCAACGGGATCACCTTTTTTAAATATTGCCTTTACGTTCAGTTTGTCAAAGTCCTTTACATTTCGTGGCAACACAATAACAGCTGTATCAGTTAATAGTTCCCATGAACTTTCAATACGAACAGAATTGCATTTTCGAATTACAATTTCGTCATGAGTAGCCGTTTCCGGAAAGATTATTTTTGAAACCATTGCTAATGTCATATTCTACTTTTTGTATTCAATTCAATAGGATCATCACTTATTGCAGTTACAGTGAATGTTCGAATATTAGGTTTACCTCGCATTGGTTCAAAAGTCACTCCTTTTATTGTCAATCGCTTAATCTTTCGAACTGTGAACAATTCACCAAAGACCTCTATACTACTTGCCAAATTATCCCAGTTAATCAATTCCTTTTCTTGTTCTAATGGGTTTTTAAAACCTTGAGGTTGTGATCCGTCTGGAATCAAAAAACCATTTATAGAGACTTGCCAATCATCAAATCCATAAATTTCTTTTACGGTTCCTTTACCGCCGTTAATTCGGGTAACACCCATAATCTTATCCCTTCTAAAAGAAACAATCGAGGCAATTGGCAATCTAAAATCACCCATCTTTTTATCGACTATTTCGCCACGCTCATTATACTTTTTATACACTCCTGACGAAAAAAGAATAGGAAACACAATCGGTGTACCCATATCGCTAGTCTCATACGATTCGTTTATTTCCTTCACAACTTCCAGTCCCGCAAATAATGCGTTTGGATCATCTGGATTACCAGTGGCCGCTTCTGGTCTATATATGCCTCCTATTCTAATGCCGAAAGCATCCATAAATAAATTGGCCAGTGGTGGTAAACTATATTCTATTATCATCCCGCAGCTATTAAGGCATCTTTCATGGTATCGTTTATTCTACCCACAACATGCTCGGTTATTTTTTCAAAGTTCATTAAGTCCTCTTTGGCCACTTTATAAGTGTTGTACACGTTAAGTGTCATGTTGATTATTTTCCCTCCTGTAGAATTTGCACCACTTTTGTCTGCTCCAATACTACTTGGACTTACTATAGGTGTTGCTGGAACTGCTGCGGGTTTTCCTTCGGGACCAACTATTTTGCTTTTCTCTTTTTCTTTAGCCTTTTTTGGGTCGGCTTCATCAAGTGCTAGATTATGGCGCATTTCAGCAATCCATTTTCCTCCGGTTCCTGCCAGTCCTCCAAGACCTGGTATTTTTGCCAATAGTCCTAAAAGCTGTTGAACTGGGTACAATAGCGCATCAAGTAATACTAACCCTATACGTTTTATACCTCCTACAATGCCTCCTTTTTCGAAAGCAGCGGTTATACTGTCCCAATGGCGTACAAAACTTTGAACCAAATTGATAATCCAGCCAAGTGGACCAATTACAATGGATAAAGCTGCGCCCCAATCTTCGTAATAAGTGATGATAGTGGCTACAACTGCAACTAGTGCCGAAATTGCAAGAATTACTAACCCTATTGGGTTTGCATCCATGGCAATATTTAATAACCATTGTGCTGCCGTTTGCAAGTATGTTGCCTCTTTGAGCATTGTGTATAAACTTGATAGAGCCACCAGTCCAGGTGCAAGGTTTATGATTCCCATTATTCCCTGCAAGCCTATGTCAATGAACGGTAGCATACTTCCGGTAGCTCCATAAATACTCAACTTAATATCATCAAAATAAGAAACAATCCTGTCTTTTTGTTCCTGGTAACTTGTACCCATTGTTGCAGCCATATCAGCAAGCGCTGTTTGGTCTTCGGTAATTTGGGTTGTGTATGTTTTTAATAATTCAACATTTCCCAAAAGTCCTGTTATAGCGACTGTATTTTCAGTTCCAAACATTGCGCCAAGCAAAGCATCATTACTTCCGAGTTTCTTAAGCTCTGTTAACCTTTCTGCTAATGTTCTGTTTTTATCTGAAAGGACATCAATATCAACACCAGCTCCTTTAAGTTGCTCTCGAACTTCTTTAGGCAAAAACTCCTTTTTACCCATTGTAGCCAAAACGTTACGCAATGCGATACCGCCTTCAGCACCTTCTTTGCCATATTTTCCAAGTACTTGTAACGCTGCATTGGTTTCTATGAAAGATACATTTGCATTTTTTGCCACCGCACCTACATTATCAATTGCCACGGCAACCTGGTCAACTTCCTGATTACCTACTTTAGCGGAAGCCGTGATATTATTTAGCATAATATCCATTTGGTTTGCCGCTTCAACAGGATCACTCAAATCAACGCCAAATTGATTCATAACACTTGATGCTGCATTGGTTGCACCTGTTAAATCTCCGTGCATTGTTTCGGCAAGCATTGCCACACTATTTCCCATTTGGTCTAGTGCCTCGGGGTTTTTAGCGATTTCAGGCGATAACTTAGAAAGCAACAATGTGTAACTTCTAATGTTGTCCTGGGCTTTGCTTCCAAACTCGACAGCAGTTTCACGCGCATTTACTTTAATTTGCGAAAGTGCTTCATCTGTAACTCCTGTTATTGCACTCAATTCTTTTAAGGATGAGTCCAAGGCATAAGCCCCAACCGCCCCATCCAATAAGGGTTGACCTAAATTGGTAATTGCATCAGCACCTGCATTTACAGCGAGTTGTTTTAAAGAAGCATTCGACTTTTCAAAGGACTTTGCAGAATCAACACCAAGTTTGGTTACTTGTTTGTCAACTGATTCGATAGATGTTTCCATCTTTTTAACAGCACCCGTAACTTCATTTACGGGGCTTGTTATTTCATCGATGAGTTTAAGTATCCAATTAGTTTCTTGATCTGCCATTATTCTGTATCGGTTTTACCTCCGAATATTTTACCTAAAATGTTAGTTTGTATTTCGGCATCCAATGTCTTCAAATACATTGCCTCCTGATAGAGCTGCGCCCATTTATGAATTGTAAGTTTTCGAGGTTCTACGTGAAAAGCTCCTCTTATCAAAGCATTTCCACGCCTGTAAAAATCAGCATCATCATCGGACGAAATAGTTTCATCCGCTATCGCTTTTTTACAACCGCTTCCCTTCTTTTGAAAAGTTGTGCTAAGGCTTTATAAGCCGATGCTTTCATTTCATCATCTACAAGTACAGCCTCAGAACCACCAACTCTACAAGTATTAAAAAGTACCTTTAAACCGTCCATTTCTTCGCTCTTTTTAGCATAATCTGCTAACATTTGCAATTGATCAAGGTTTGGTTTTAAAAAGTAAGTAGCGTGTGTTTGCTCATCATCGTCAATTGTAATGACTTCGTGAATGTACTTTGTGCCTTTTTTTGCTTTCAAATCGGTCATTTCTGCATCGCTTAAATATCCTATTGGGTCAGCAATTGTTTCGATTTCTTCTAATTTTTTAGCTTCCATAATTAAACATTCCAGTCTATGTGTGTACAAATAACTTCAACAGTTTGTTCGACTGTTTTGTCTCCTTTTTTTACCTGTCTCCCTGCTTTTACAAATTCTACATTACGAATAATGTCTTTGTAAATACGAGCATTATAAACGTATTGGACAATTACATCAAAAGGAGCAATGTCCTGTAAACGTGTTCCAGGTGGCAAAGCATCAAGTATAGCGATAACCTCTTCTTGGTACAGTTTAAGACCCATTTTAGCAGTGTAATCTCCTTCACCAACACCAATAGGCATTCTACCCGCGCCTTTGATTAGTTCTTTTTCGATGGTGTCTTCATAAGACAATTCAGTTATACCCTCTACATCACGTCCCAATATGTTCGCGGTTACAGAGTTCCAACCAGCCATACGCCCGAAGGCGTTTATTAATGTTGCTACTTGCATAATTTTAGTTTAGTGATAAATCAACCTCAAATGTGTGGATGATTGCTCCAAGTGTTACTGTTGTTTTAACCAATAAAGGCGTTTGATCGTTTGGGTTTTGTCCCGCAGGAATTACCAAATCATATCCACTTATTTCCGCAGCTACAAGCATAGCCTGTAATGGTTTCTTTCCAATATTTTCCAAAGAAGTTATAGAAGTGTCTTTCAGCTTACCGGTTACTGGGTCTCTCTGGAACCAGCCACGTACTTTAGGTAAAAGTGCATTTCTAATACCTAGAGCTGCTTTATCCCATACACCATTGTTTTCTCCTGTAGAGTAATCGGATGAGATATTGGTACAAGTTGGTTCACCATTCAAGTACACACCCGCAAAGCCTTGGAAGCTTCCTGCGTAGATATAACCATTCGCGGTTAATGCACGTTTTTCAACATCAGTTAATGACGAAACTGGCGTTCCATCACTCAAAGCAGCCGACAACCATAACCCTTTTAAACTATCCGTTAACGGGTAGGTCAATTCACCTTTTCGGGCATTTGGTTTAGTGATTATGTCAACAGAGCCTAAATTTTCATTCACTTTGCGAACGGCACGCATTCCAAGAATAGAACCAACTGCAGCATAATGAGAATAAGCCGCATCTAGTGATGCGATTGCAGGGTCTTGAGCAATTACCAAGCTTACTTTTCCCGCAGAAAGTGTTCTCCTGGTAACGGCTGCTTTCGAAATGTTTCTTGCTTCAAGATAAATCCCATTTAGGTAAATTTTATCGGCAAACAAATTATTTATAAATAACTGACAAGCGTTGATTTCGGCAACTAAGTCCAAAGCAACTACATCAGCATTATATACAAAACCAATGCGTTTTACATCTGTATGCGCTCTAAATTCTGCTTTGGCTTGAGCACTTTCAAAAAACAGTTTTGCTGTAGTTTTTTCAGTAACCACTAGCTTCAATGTTCCGTTTGGCGCGAGCCTAAAAAACTCTGATATATGATGATGAAGCAAAACAGCCTCATTGGCATCATAAGCCGCATCAAATCCCAATGCTTCCGCATCCAATACACTTAACAGTTGAATTACTTCATCTGGTGTATTTGTCAATGGGTCATTGACAAATGCTACCAATGCCATTACAGCATCGGTAGATGTTTCAGTACGGTTTAATCCGCCTTCACCTTTGTTTACTATTACACCATCAAAACTCATCGTTAGTCTTGTTTAGGGGTTAATTCCAATTTTCTTGCCGCGAAAGCAGCAACAACTGTAGTTCTTGTTTCGCCAGCGGCTAGGATAGCGTCTAGCTCTTCAATTGATTCCGCAGAAGCTGCAAAAGCGATCAATTCCTCAGCCTTTTTTTTGCCTTCTTTATGGGCATTATCTTCTTTTTTCTCTTCAATAACATCCGAACGTTTTACCGTTACAAAGTCTTTGTTATGAATACGGGCTCTATCTTCTTTTAAGAAGGCTTGTACATCTGGAGTGATAAACACTACTTTTGCCAGTGGGTATTGTTTGAATACCTCAATAGCTTCGTCTTTAATTTCTTTATTCATTTTATATCGTTATTAAATGGTTTTAACAGTATTATCCAATTTATGGGCAAACAATTGTATAATTGTATCTACACTTACAAAGCGAGCTACAAATCGCAATATCCTTCCTGCGTTGGTAGTAGCGGGGCTTTGTGCGTATTGCTGCGCCGCTTGATCTAAAGATGATTTTATTTCCTTTGGGATTTCTTTACTCATGGTGTAAAATAGATTTGACTTTCTTTGATTCTGCGTGTTGTTAATCCTGGTACCACAACTCCTTTTGCCTTATTCCATTTTAGAAACTCGTTGACAATAGTTTTGTCATTTGGATTTGCGTTTACTTTTTTTAACAATGTACTATCTCCTAATCCTTCTGGAATATCATCGGCATCAATGTCGGTTCCCAAGTTGTAAGCAAAAGAGACCAATGCATTAAATTGGTTTTGAGTAACACTTGATTTTATCAAACCAGTTACATCTTTGGCAAATAAATCAGCTGTTGAGCGAAACATTTGTTCGGCAAAAGCTTTTGTTATTGGCGGGTCCTTCATAGTGACCTTCCTACCGTTTGGATAGACTGTGTTTCCTTTACCAATCGTTGGAACTTTTGCACTACACAAATAAGGATATAGTCTTGATCCCTCGAAGCCTCCAAGTAAAATATATCCGCTTTCGTTTAATTTCATTTTAAATAGATTTTAAAAAAGGCTTTAGTTTGATTTTTGCTCATGTTAATGTTCACACCACTTTGTTTGTGTGCCGTGTAGGCTGTGGCGGTGCAATTCAAGACTAAAGCCTTTTTTACTTTTTACTAGGCTACACCATCAATAATAGCGGCCAATCCTTGATCTTGGATTGCAAAACAACCGAAGTACAAATCGTACCCTACTACTGATTTTCTGTTTTCTGGGTCTGCTTTTCTATCTCTAGCAAAACGGTCAACCGTTCCTTTTGCTTTTACACAGCTTAATTTGTGAAAAATTATAGAAGATGTTCTACCAGCCGTTACACTATCAAAAGCTAATTTCCCTTTTGTTGTAGCGTGGTATGTTGGTGTATATACCTCTTCATAAATTTTGAACCCATAATAACTCATAGCGATTGCACCATCAACACGGTTTTGGTAACCTTTTTCAAATACAGAATCTTCAATTAACAAATCGTTTGCATGAGTAGAACTCATTACCCAGATACGTCCTGTTTTTGGTACAGAGGCTTTGTCTAAGGCTGCTTTTAATCGAATTACATCCGCTTTTACCAATCGTCTACGAGTTCCATCTAATGGTCCAGTAGTTTCAAGAACTGGTGTACTGGCAGAATTAGAGACAGGAGATATAGAATACAAAGCATGTTCAGTCACTTTTATTTCCAATTCTTCTTTCAACTCCATATTGATATCACCTTCTTTGTCGTAAGCAATAGCATACAACTCATCTTGTGTTACGTGTCTGTTTTCGGTAGAATATTTATTAAGTGAAACAACTACTTGCTCGTCATCTCTTCCACTGGAAACCATAGGATACACAGTGTTGTTTATTAATACAACTGGTGCGCTATCGCCTTTACGTTTTGGAATCTTAATGGTATTGTTACCCACCCAAGCATCCTTACTTGTAACTTCTGAAAGCCATGTCCCCAAACTTCTGAATTTGGTTAAAATGAATTTCTCATTCAATTCGTTCAACAAATCGCCATCGACAATTGAAACACCACAAGTACGTAAGTTTACCTTATGCTCTTTTGGAATACTGTGGTTAAAAGTTCCCGCTATGGATACTACTGATAACAACAGCATCACTAATACTAATCCTAACTTTTTCATATTTTTTATTATTGATTTTTGTTTTTTTTTACTAAAAACAGGCTACGGCTCAAAGCGTTGCAGCCTGTTTTTCTCTCTCTAGTTTTTGTCTTCTTATTTTTTTACTTCAAGTGATGCAACGTATGCCGCTTTGAATGCCTCAGGATCATCCTGAGCCATTGTTTGTAATTCAATTTCTGTCATTTCTGCAAATGCTTTTACTGCTCCTGCAGCACCCGGAACAATCGCAGCCGATACTTTTCCTAAAGCTGTAAGTCCTTTGATATAGCTTTCACAACCCGCAAAATCAGTTTTCGCCCATGTTTTCAAACTTTCGCCTTGTGTAGCGTTTACTTTTTTCTCAGCGATTGCATCATTAATCAAAGTGTCTACTTTGGCTGTAGCGTCCGCATTTTCTTTGGCAGCCTTTTCGGCTTTCAATCCCGCAACTTCCTCAGCCGCCAATTTATTGGCTTGAATCTTTGCTTTGATTGTTTCTTCGGAAGCATCTTCCGGAAGCCCTAAGGATAGAGCAATGATCTTTTGATCCATAGTTTTTAAAGGTTTTGTGTGATTTGTAATTTTTGGAATTGTCGGAGAACCACAAGCTTGAAAAAGTGCTTTGGTTTCCTTTGTAATAGGAGCTTTTTTGGTTACCCCTGAAATAAATTTTAGCTCAGCAGCTTCTTTGGCAGAAAGCCAAACATCGCCTTTTGACCAATTGGCCTCAATAACATCTACAGAAATACCAGTTTTTGCGGAATAGGCTTCTTTGTATTGAATAGACATATTTTGAAGCAACTTTAAACCAGAGGCAATTGCATCCTCATTACCCGATAAATGCCCGGATGGTTTATGATACATATATTGTCCGTTTTCGGCTTGAATGCATTCATCCAGTGAAGAGGCAATCTTTGTATATGCAGATGCTAGCAATGCGCCCGCAGTTCCTTTTTTAGAACCCGGAAAGCGTTGTATTTGGTTTTCGATTTCGGCAGCCTGAAAAACATCGCCACCCGGACCATTAAGATATACTTCAACATCCTGTATTCCTTGCGCTAAAAACTCATCTATTTTTCTTGTGATTTCTTCAGCAGAATTATTCCACTCATAAATCAATCCCGTAATTCTTAGATAAGCTGTATTGTCTTTTGCTTCCGCCGTAATTACCAAAGGATAATCATGCGCTAAGGCGGAAAATGTGGCGGCTGTTAATCCAGTTCCTCCAGCACCAATGATACATATATGTTTATAGGCGCTTTTCATTTAGATTTTTACTGTTTTCATAGTGTGTTGCGAATTATTGTGATGACAAAATTTGGATTATTTCGGGGACAAAAAAAATCATGAATCCAACGTTAGGAGTGTACTCCTGTTGATGCGGTTTGTATTCCTGACCTAAGAAAGTAGTATCAATTCATTACGTAATGATTGTGCAATTTTGTGTTAGAAAAAGCACATCAATGGCAAAAATTAGAGAGCAAAAGCTCGCAGAGGATTTATACATCAAAGGCAAGAAAACAGCCAAAGACATTGCCCAATTAGTTGGAGTTAGTGAAAAAACTGTGGGCGATTGGGTCGAAAAATTCAAGTGGAAGGAACGAAGGAACGCATTATTAGGCTCTCAACAAAACGGCTTAAAAAACATCAATAGCCTAATTGATATGTATGCCGAAAACTTGGTCGCAATGGAAAGTGACCCCGATGCCAAACAAGACCAAAAAACAAAACTTGTAGATGCACTGGCCAAACTAAACAAAGCAAAGGACGGCTTCGAAAAAGAATACCGAATTCCGTATAACACCTACATCAATGTGATGGACTTAATTATGAGCGATATGCTGGTAAAAGTCAATCCAAAAATACATTTAGAGATTATGGAATTCTTTGAAAATCATACTAACGAATTAGCCCTTAAATACTAATTAAATCATGTTTAAACTTATCATTTCATTATTGCTTAATAAAGCAACTTCCCACGATTGGAAAATACAAATCGCTGCAGCTTTATTAAAAGATGCTTTTTTTAAAGAAACCAAAGTGGGAGATATAGTATCCTATAAAAAAATAGGACACAAAAACTACAAACGCAAGGAAGTTGTAGGCATCGCTTATAACTTCAAAACAAACGAAATAAAATCATTGACGGAAGAGCACAGCTTTAGAGGTAATATATAATGAAGCATCTTGATAAAATAGCGCAAAAACGGTTTCTTGAAAAGATAAACTTAATTCGTGCCTCGGGTGGTTCTGTTGACCCAAACGAGACAAAGGAACAAAAACTTGTACGTATTGAGAAAGCTAGCAAGGATTATCGTTTTATGGTTAATTATTACTTTCCTCATTATGCTACTGCTGATTGTGCTGATTTTCATGTCGAATTTGCCAATATGGTTGCCAAAAACAAAGTATTCAAAGGTTTTGCAGAGTGGGGCCGTGGATTAGCAAAATCAGTTACAACCGATATTCTTATTCCTTTTTGGCTACATTATTTAAAAAAAGAGCCAATGTATTTGGTAATCATTGGTAACAATGAAAAAAAATCTATTCAATTGCTTGCCGATATTCGGGCAGAATTGGAAAACAACCCTAGAATTATAGCCGACTTTGGGGAGCAAAAGATGCTGGGAAGTTGGGAAGAGGGATTTTTCACAACTAAAAGCGGTTTCATTGGTCAGGCTCTTGGTATGGGACAATCTGTAAGGGGTTTGCGTGTCCAGGACAAACGTCCTAACTATTTAGTTCCTGACGATATTGAAACTAAAGACACTATCAAAAATGAGAAACGTCAGGACGATGTTGTCGAGTGGATTTTGTATGATTTGATTCCAACAATGGACGGCGAAATTAGACGATTTATACAGTCAAATAATGCAGCATTTCCAATCATGATTCAAAAGAAGTTACAAATCTTAAATCCAAAATGGAAAGTACACCACATTAAGGCTTACGACAAAGTAACGTATGCTCCACGATGGAAAGAAAAATATAAACCTGATTACTATAAAATTTTAGAGCAGGAAATTGGCATTTTGCCTTGTTTGGCTGAATACAATAATGAGCCTCACGTAAAAGGAAAGATTTTTACAGAGGAATTAATCCAATGGAGCAAACTCCCCCGATTAGACCATTTCGAGCATGTAGTTGCACATTGGGATGTTGCCTATGCAGGAACTGCCACAGCCGATTACAATGCAGTAAGGATTTGGGGGCTCAAAGAAAAAAAGTTCTACCTCATTGATTGTTTTGTCAAAAAAACAAAAATGCGTGCTGCGCTTGAATTTATGGCTGACTACGAAAAGGAACTTCCTAAAAGCGTAAGGGTACATTGGAGGTTTGAAGCACAATTCTGGAATGACGAAGTGGAGCGAACAATAAGAGAAGTTGAGGACGCATTTGAAATTGATTTACGAATGACTAAAGTTGACAATCCCCGAATTAAAAAATACGATAGAATTGTATCGATACATCCTTATTATCAAAATGGACGTGTGTATTGGAACGAAAAACTAAAAAGCCATAATGACACTCAGGTCGGCAAAGCGCAACTTTTAGGCATAGAACCGGGCTATCACGGACACGATGATGCACCCGATTCTGACGAGCAATGCATTAGCTTTTTATCAAAACATATTTATGAAAAGTCAAAAGGCGGAAAGCCAATGACTGGAAGAGTTGAACGCAAACACGTATACTAATGGCACTATATTTTTTAGAAAAGAAGGACTTAATCGCTCAAATATTTGAGGACTATCTAGATGATAGCATCGAAGACGATTTAGACATACTCGATACCGTAGAACTTGAAAATATAGCTCTAATGAAAGGTAAGTTTAGAGACCGCTACGATGTGGCTAAAATATTCCTGACTAGTGAAGACTATGAAGACAAACCATTAGTTAAAAAAGTGCTATGCGCCCTGGTCAACTATTGCATTGTAAAGAGAAACAAAGCTCGCAAAATTCCCACCACTTTTAGTGAGGAATACAAATGGGCAATGCAATGGCTAAAAGACGTTAAGGACGGTAAAGAAACACCCGCTTTTCCTGTACTGGAAATTACTCGTAAAGAAGTAAAATGGGGCAATAGTAAAAACGAAGACCTTTATTTATAATTATGGCACAAGGAGCAAAAGTAGGTAGAACCTACGACAATAGACCGTCAAACATCATATTGCCAAAGAGCAAATCACTGCAAGTTCAAACTCTAAAAAAGTGGAAAGATGCAATGACATTGGCGCAGCTTGCAGAAAATGCAAATCGTAAGCCTTTATTAGACTTATACGACAGTATATTATTAGATAGTCATTTAGCAAGCGTTATAGAAAGCCGGACATTAAAAATAAAGCAATCCCGTTTTAAACTTGTAGATGCTTCAGGGAAAACGAATCCCGAAATAAATAAGCTTTTTGAGCTACCTTGGTTCAACTCATTCATTCACCACGCTATTACAGCGAAATTCAGAGGTACAACTGTTGTAGAACTTTGGGACTTGAATTCCGAAACAATGGGACTAGAAAACGTGAACGCCATAGAGCAAGAAAACGTTTTACCTCTCAAAGGATTAATTGTAAAAGAAAACGGAGACGAAACAGGTTACTCGTACAAAGAAGATCCGCTAAAACCCTATTACATTCAAATAGGTAAAAACAAAGACTTAGGTATCCTTAAAGATGTTGCGCCCGATGCTTTGGCAAAGAAATTTGCTCTAGCAGCTTGGAATGAATATATTGAAAAATATGGTATTCCACCACGTTGGGTTACAACTGACAGCTATAGCGAAAGTCGTGAGAATGAATTAGCCGATATGATGGCTAACATGGTAAGCAACCATTGGGCGGTGTTGAAAGGCAATGAAAAAATTGAAGTAATGAACTCGACTGGATCTAGTTCTTATGAGATTTTTGATAAGCACATAGAACGACGTAACTCCGAAATGACTAAAAGAATTTTAGGTCAGGACGGTACCACCGATGCAGGAGCTACCGGAACCTATGGCAGTCTAAAAGTAATGCAAGACGTTTCTCAAGATCGTCATGATTCCGATAAAACGGATATTAAGGATTTAATTAATGCAGAACTTATTTGGCGTTTACAGTTGATTAGTCCTATATATGGAGTGCTGAAAAACTACACTTTCGATTGGGATGAGTCCAAAGAAATGACACCAATCGAAGTAGTTGATGCAGCCGTGAAATTAGCTAATGCAGGTTTTTTACCAGACATTAAATTCATAACTGATAAAACAGGAATTCCAATTACAGGAATGAAACAAGATGCTTTGCCAGTTCCTCCGGTTAATCCTGGTACTCAAAAAAAAAAGTCTCAAAAGTTACAGCCAGTAGCTTTTTACAGAACGAAACTATAGCATTTTACAATCATAAATGTGATCACGAACATGATAAATTTGAAGCTGTTGAACTAACTAATTATACTAAACTAATTGAGAAAGTTGCCAAACAGCTACACGAAGGAACGTTAAAACCTTCTGATCTGAATAGTGACTTATTGACCACAATTTTGGACGATGTTAAAGGAGCTTTAGTAGATGGTTACGGTAATACCTTTGTTGATTACAGTACAAATGCAAAGAGCAAATTACAGCTCAACCAAAACTTGTATCGCTTTTCGGGTGCAAAAACGTATCAAGAGTTGGCAAAGATGAATTACTTTTTAGATAAAAATAAATCATTTGCCGACTTCAAAAAAGAGGCTTTGAAAGTGAATGAGCAATACAATTTACAATACCTAAAACAGGAGTATGGAGTTGCTAATCGTTCGGGTGCAATGGCAGAAAAATGGCAAAAATATCAAAGTCAAAAGCATTTATACCCAAACTTGACTTATAAAACCGTTAAAGATAATCATGTACGTCCAGAGCATCAAAGTCAGCATGATATTACTAAACCAATTGATGATCCTTATTGGGACAAATGGTATCCACCCAATGGATGGGGTCCTTGTAGATGTTATACCATTCAATCTGATGCGGAACCAACCAAAGGAACTCCCGAAGGAAACCCAACACCAGGCTTTCATGGAAACGTAGGTAAAACTAATATGGCATTTAATGAAGAGGAACATCCTTACTTTATATTTCCAGCCGCCGATGCCAAAAAAATCAAGGCAAGTTTTGAAAACATGAAGCTTGCAGAACCCGATTATAATTTAGTTCATACCAATAAAAAAGCAACATTAGAAGTGTCTACATGGGCAGACCCGTATGATATTGAGTCAAACCATAAGTATGCCAAAATTCTAGTAGACGAATTGGGTATAAACGTAAAAATTAAGCCTCACAGTGAGTTTATAAAAGACCGCAAAAACCCAGAATATGAAATTAACGGACTCAATTCTGATTTGAAAAACATTGAATCTATAAAAGGGATTACCAACAGCTTTGATAATGCTAAAAAACAAATGGGAATAGGTAAAAATCATTACTCAATTGTGTTTTCCCTGGACAACATTAAAAAGCTAAAATTGGAGGATATTACAAAGCAATTATCGAATAAGTTTAGTCCAACAAGAGGAAAACAAATTGATCGGGTTTTCTTTATTCGAAATGGTAAAGCAGTGGAGTTGACCAGAGATAATATACTAAAAAAGGAGTACGGAAAATTGGAAGGAATTCTATAAAAAAGGGAGAGGGCTTGCATCGTTACCGATCCGCGCCCTCATTTATATAGTGCAAATATATACAAATATTCAACATGTTAGAGAAAATCCCCGATTTTAATAAAATAGGTCGCCAATTAATCATTGATGCACAGACAATTGCCGAGGTTGAAATGATAAATTTCATTATGGGTAATTTTGAAAGGCAAGGTTTTCTTGATACGTCAATACAACCATGGCAGGAGCGAAAAAACAATACTGATTCGGGACGTGCCATTTTGACCCAATCAGGAGCTTTGCGCGATAGTGTAAAAATATCAAGTAGTAGTATTCAGCAGGTTGTTGCTAGCTCTGATTCTAAATATGCTAAAATTAATAATGAAGGAGGCTTAGTAAACATACCTGTAACTGCCAAAATGCGAAAGTTTTTTTGGTTCAAATACAAACAGACAGGCGAAGGCAAATACAAAGGAATGGCATTGACTAAGAAAACACATTTTACCTTTACAATACCTAAACGCCAATTTATGGGACCGTCCGAAGCTTTTAATAATTTGATTGATGCTAAGTTTAAAAAGATGATTTTACAACGATTTAAAAACTAATTAAATACCTTTTAAATGAAAGATTTAAAAAACTTATACCTAGAACACGAGCAAAGAATTACCGATAATATTCCAAAAATAAAGCATATAGATTTGTGGAGCGAGCAAGTTTCATTTATGGCCGATGAGCATCCATTTAAATCACCTGCAGTATTTTTTGGATACCGTGTATTGGGTACCGAAGATCAAGGTGAAAAAATTCAAGAATTACGCCTGCAGGTAGATCTCTATTTATTCTACGAAACCTTTGCAGACACGTCAAAAGGAAGTAAGAAGCAACAAAAAGCCCTTAATTTTCTTGATTATTTGGCGCAAATAAACGCCTGTTTTCACGCTACTTTTGGTAATTACTACAGTAATATGCGTCGCACAGGATTTAACCCCGTAGAAACAGGCGGGGCGGGTATATTGTACGTGCAACGCTATGAGTTAACAATGATTGATGATTCGGCAAAAGACTTGTATGTAAATATGAAGTTTGAGCAAATGGAAACGGAAGTAATTAGGGAAGTTGTGCCACCAGTAGGCAATCAAAGCAATTTGTACGGAGATATTGAAGTCTAACGATAAATATAGGTTTCTACCGTTTTGGGACGCAAATAGAATTTTTGAGCTGTCGCCGCTGTGCAATATGCAATAGTATACTTTTTTACACCAAAATCCATTACCGAAGAGAGCTTATTGAAATAAGCAACAATCTCCTGTTTTTTTTGATTTTGTAGGTTTATATCTCTTGGCATGTGACAAATATAAAAAACTTTTATGGCATAAAAAAACCCACTTTTTCAAGTGGGTAAAATGGTATTAAATTGTTTTTGAGTGTTTACTTAAGTTCTGGACTGATTATATAAAATCCATCGGTCATTCAGTTAAATTATTCATATAACATTGGCTCAACTTGTACCTCATAATTTGTTGCGCCATCAATACTCATTGCAAGGCAATCAACTACTTTGGTTTTACCCGCACCAAGATTTAAAATAGTACCCTGACCAGTCCCAACAATATTATTGCCTTTATCGGTGTACACTATTTTTATAAGACCTGTACTCAATAATTTATCTGTATTATTTTTTACTTCAACATGTACAGTTCTAGTCATGTCAGTTGTAGTTTCATTATGCCTAATAACTTCAATGTCTTCTTTTTCTGTTTCGGTGGCTACTGTGTTGGAAGTAGCTTTGGTTTTTTTATCACTATCAGGTAATAATAAACCTAAAACAATTAATCCCACAAATGCAATTCCAACCCATTTTAATACTTTCATAATTTTAGTTTTATAGTTATTTATCTTCTATTTATCTTCTTTTAATATAATGGGTGGCTGTGTATGATTTCTAATCAGTTTATCGAATTCTTTTAAGAGTTCCTGATTAGCCGTTACTAAATGTTCAATAATTTCATAAGGATTAACTCCTCTAGTTAAAAGCTCAACGGCCTTGTGTGTGTATGCATCAGTACTGTAATTATTTTCAATAAATTGCTTATTGAATTTAGCAATTACCTCACGCCTTTTTTGCTCGTATTCTTCCTGTGTTAAATCCATTGCTTATTTTTTTAATTAGTTTTCAAATGTAGTATTTTTTTTCTAATACCTTAAATCTGTCCAGTGAATAATTTTACCCGTGAAGTCTTTATTAAAGTAATCAAAGAAATCCTCTATTGTGTCGAATCCATCGTTATGTGCTAAGTGTAGCATTTTATTATTACTTTCTAGCGAGAAATCTTGCATGTAAAAACATTTATCATCAATGAATACCATTGCTTTTTTTGTTTTTGTGTATGTAATGAGAATTTTTTGTGTACTCACCACTGGCAGAACTGGAGCAAACCGAAACATATTTGGTTGACGGCAATTGATAAAGAAATCAATTATTGTTCCTACTTTCCAACGGTTGTTTTTATCGTCTCGGATAGTGTTGAACTTTGGATATATGCTGTCTGGAATATCCCATTGATCAATTACATTATTTATAGCAGCTTCATTTCTAAATCTATGATAACCTATGAGGTTTAAATGACTTCTTAAAAGTCCAAGCCATATTTTTTCAATAAAATAGGTTGGCTTGCTGTTGATCTGTGTGCTAAATGGTAGTATCATTTTCTCTTTTTCTTTTTAGGAGTTAAATGAGTCATCTTGTTCTTTTTCTTTTGCCATTTCAGTTTACCAGACTTAGCAACTTTTTGGTAGTCTTGGACTTCTCTTTCGAGTTCAGCCATGTTTTTTGTTATCATGATAAATCAGTTTGAACGTTATACATTGAAATACTGATGACATCATCCACATAAAAAAGTGTGTCATCTTTATTTGCTTCATGAGTTTTTAGCGAAGGCACCGCTGCATTACCTTTGTAGCTTCTTAATGCATTTTCATAAAGCTGTTTTACAAAATTGGAAGCTTCATTTTTATTGGTAAAAAGAATACAATCTATTAGTTGCAATTCATTTAAAATTAAGAGTTGTAATTTGTTTTTTGTCGAGTAGGTTTTGGTAACCTTTGTAAATTGTTTTGGCATTAGTATTTGCTTTTATTATTTATACTCATTTTCGTAATATCTACCATTGATATAGGTGGCAAGATGTGCTTGTGCTATTTTGCTGTGTGCTAGATATTTTTTATAAATAGGAATCGATAGAAAACATTTGATAACCGATTCCTCTTTCAGTTTTTCAAATGCCTTTTCAGCGTGGAATTTTGCAATTTTATGATCGTATAATTTCCAAAGTGCTTCAAAACATAGATCGGCGGGTGACTTTTCAACCTCAAATACTTTCTTGTATTTTTTATCTCTCATCCAAATAGTTTTCATTATGCTTTCGGTAGCAGGAAAATGAGAAAACAACCACTTTATTTGTTCTTCATTCAATTCCCCTTCAGATATTTCAAAGAGCTTTAAATTGCCGTTTAAATCATATTTAAATAGGAATACTAATCCTATTTCTTTGCCTTTGGCTCGGTACGTTGTGAGTTGTTCCATTCTTGGAGATCATTAAGGTTATTAAAAGTGGGTATGCCTAATTGGTCGCATATTTCAACTTCAAGTTTTGCGCCTTTGCTTCGCATCCAGTCATCATGAAGGATTACACCGTCACACTCCAAAATGGCATTAATACATTTTTTCATTGCAAAAACCCATATTTCACGCTCTGAACTTTGGCGAATTTCAGCATCTCCAAACAAGTTATTTTGCACTAACTCAACAGGGTTTACAAATTCAAGTCCTAATTCTTTTATTTGAGTGGCCGTAGTGCAAAATTTTACTGCCACTTCTTTAAATGGCAATCCCGTTACCTTACCAGCGATGTATATTTTTTTTATCATGGTTTTGGATTGTTTCGTATAAATGTTAAAATGGTTTCTACTGTTGAAGCGTGGCTTTTTACATGACGGACTGTTAAGTAATCTTCATCATTAAAACTTACTTTAGCCTCTACATATTCATTGTTTATAAAGTGGCAAATCACTTTGTATTTGTTAATTACTATGTATTTATCAGGCTGAACTTTTACTTTAAATTCAGGTACCTTTTGAGCAATCTGTTTGATTCCTGTCATCAACATTTGCCAATCTTTAATTAAGTTGTCTTTTAGTTCCATTAGCTGCTAATAATATTACGGGTTTGGTGTGTTTGAAATTCTTTGATATTTCAAGAGCTTCTTTTTTGAGCCTTGCTTCGGTTTGAAATATACTTTCAGCTTTCTCGGTAGGTTTCGGGACTTTACTTTTTATGGGCATTATGCTAATTTTTGATTAAGTTTATTGGTTACTTTTCGAATTAAATTGCTTGAAAAAATATCGCTTTCCTCAAAGTGTAATAAATATTGCTCCAAGGCTTCCGCTTCGTGCCATTTGAGTGTTAGCTCATGCGGTTTGTCGGCTATAGCTAACTGACGGCTTAATTTTTGAGCCTTTGGTACTACTTTATCAACAATATCAATCAAGATGCTATAAGCGCTTTTTTTTTCTTTTCCTAATTGCTGTAAGTTGATTGTGTTTACAAGGCTCACTTTTTCGGAAATTACCCTTAGTTCGTCAGAGCTAAGTTTTAGTTTTATTTTCATATTAACATTCTATTTTAGGTTCTGATAATGGTTCACCACATTCGGCACAAACTAGTATGGTTCTTTCACATGTAACAATACTTTCAAGTACCACTATTTCGGCTATGTCGTGGGGACATATTTCTATGATGCTATAATGTTCCATGTTTGTGATATAACTTGCAATTGGCACAGTAAAGGCGTCCGTTTTTTACTTGAACAGGCATTTCAATTTCACATTGAAAGCAATAGATTGTTTTGGTAGATTTCTTTTTAGATGGCCATGATAACCATGTACAAATACCTGCAGCATAACCTGACGTAAAACACCAAAACATTAACCAGTGGAAATCTTTTATGAGTTCTTCTTTCATCTTACTTGTATGTTGATTTTACTATTCCCTTGAAAGCTTCTATTATCTTTGAAACCTCCCACGGTTCCATCTTTTTTAAAGGCTTTTTAATGGGTGATTTATCGCTCTTTAAAAACTCGCTTAGCCTTGGTAAGTCTGCCACTTCACCCCATCTTTCGTGCGGTATTGTCCATTGTGCCTGTCTAAGTAACGAGAGTAGTGTTTTGTGCTGTTGGTTATTTTTATCGAATAATCCCCAGTTGCTTTGGTCTTGGTTCTGGCTACTCTTCGGGGTCGGGGTCGTTGACTTTGGATTGAAATAATCATCAACGGGTGAGCCTTCCCCTGTGTAGATTCTTGGTTTAGTTGCTGTCATTATTTAAAAATTTGATTATTACCTGTTGTAGTTCTTTATATTTCAGCGGATCTATTTTATAAGGATTAATATATAATACCGTTTCGGCATCTTTTTCAATCACAACAGCCTTCGATGACGGAACTGATATGTTCCTTAATGTATAATTACTCATTGTCTTATTGTCTTAAATTTGCTCCCGAGGCGGGACTCGAACCCGCAAAAGCCATTTTCACTCGGGACACCGACTAACTCAACTTATTTTGTGTCTTCTCTATCTTGAAAAATCAGTTTATTACAAATATGGTTGAACTCTAATGGGTCAGGTTTTTGACCTGTTATTTTGCTAAAAATGTGCTGCGGCACTCTTGTGCCTAATACGTGAAATAAATCGTTTAGATTTCCGTCTTTCTCTATTTGATTTATATCAATATAGTTTTCGGAATCTTTATCAAAACAGGTTTGAATTGCGCTTAGAATCTTTACTTGTAACTGAATTTGTACTTCTAATTTTTGTTCTTTTTTTGACATAATTGTTATCCTTTATATGTTGCTTTGGTGTGTTTTTTGAATTTTGGATTGTTAATCACGAGCTTTTCATAATTGCGGAAGGCTCTAAGTTCTTTATCGGACAGATCACTTTTGCTTGTCCAGTTATTGAACTGGTCTTTATAAACGTAATGTTCATTTACTTGGTAGCTTTCGTGGTCAGTTATTGGGGCTATGGTTACTCTCATTGTTTTCTAGCTGTTTGAAATAAATCTTAATTTTGAATCGAAGCCATTCGAAGTAGTTTAGAATGGCTTTTCCGTTGAGTACTGCTAGGAGAATGGCTAGCAGTACTGTAGTGCAACTAATCGACTGCATCGGTTTCAATTACTGGTTCATTGTAGAATTCAAATTTGTAACCTTTTGAAAAATCAACCGCCGACATAGACAAAGGAATTGGTGTCTTTACTTTATTTTCGTCTATTAAATTCGCCTCTACAAACCAAACAGAGCGTACAGGCTTGTACGCCTTTGAAATAATATCTACACCATCGGTAAACTCTTCATTGTTGAATTTTTGGGTAAGCTTTTGAAGCTCCAAAACTCTACTCCCTTTTAAATTTCCTTTGGCATCCTTTTTTAGCAGTGTAAAAACGCCCTCTACCAGTGCCTCAGTTTCGGGATTGTTAGCAAGTGAAGTAATGAATTTTTCTACTTTGGCAATTCCTGTGTTTGCTGTATCGTCCCAACCATCTGTAATACGGTATCCGATTGTGATTTCGCCTTTATCACTTGAAAAGGTATGAGATTGCTGTTTTTCTTTAATTCCGTACACATCGGCTTTTAGCTTTAGAATATCTTCGAAAAATTGAAAGGCTTCGGTTTTGGCATTTGAAAGTATCTCGGATGCAGTACATAATTTAAATATGGCTTTGGGTACTGTTTGTTCTACTAAATCCTTATAGGCTTGACGATCATCATCTTTTTTTGCTTCTACTTTTGCCAAAGCTTCTTTTAATTGTTCTGCTGTAAAGTCTTTTAATAAATCTACTGTTTTTGTTGCTTCTTGGATCATTTCTGTTGTACTCATGGGTTTAATTTGTTATTAAGTGATTGTCGATTACTTTTTGGGTGATAAAGCGAATTTTGCTCTCTAATTTTGGTGGGCATTGGTATTGCCTAACTTCGCTTTGGGGCGTTTCTTGGTTTAATTGGCTTAGCAATGCGCCCCGTTCCTGATTGATGCAGATGCGTTCTAATGTGGTAAAACAAGCAGGTTTTCCAAATATCTGTTGTTCTGAACAGTAGATTAATACTGCAAACAAATCATCGTGACGGTTAATTATTTGAACTGTACTCATACGTTTTGGAAATTATGTTCTCTTAAATCGAAGGTGTCACGCTCGTAGGTTCTAGCTTCGGTTAGCTTTCTTAAATCGGTTTCGATTATGGTTCGGTTTGGGTTATTTGGATTGTCTTGTAGCGATTGTTCTAGCTCGGTAATTTTGTTTTCGAGTTGTAGTGGGGTCATGTTAGTTGGCATAATAAACTGGTGTATGAGTTACTATTAGATTTGAAAAGTCCTTATTTCGTTTAATTTTTTCTAACAATGCTTTGGGATGAATTACCATTACTCTAGCTGTACAAGCTTTGTAGTGTGCCTGAAGTTGGTCGGGTTGTGGAGGAATAACATTTACAATTTTTAAGAATTGAAGCTCACATTTGTGATACTCGCTCATAAACCATTTATTAACCTGAGCATTTGCCAATAGTTGTTGCACGATGCTTGGATATTGGCCATAAAGTTGGCACCATTTCATCATGCTTAATAATAGTCTGTCCTCGTATTCTTCAGATGACCATTGTAGGTAATCTTTAATTTGGTTTTGGGTTGTTATATTCATTGCTTATCCTTTTTCTAATAGTTTAACTTGTCTGTCGTTGTAACCTTTTTGCCATATTATGCGAGGTTCGTAGGCCTCAAATCTGTTTTTCTCAATTACAGCTTGATAATCTGTCACATTTACCACTATGTCTGCATCATAATAAATGTCATCGGCAATTTTGCCTTTTGGTTTTTTACCATCAGCTCCACTAATCCAAATAAATGTAGTGTCTTGGAACTGGCTGATAAAGTCGAAATAATGTTCGGTTCGCATCTTTCTAAAAAAATATTGAACCGAATCAATTACTACTATCTTTGGTTGTCGCTGTCGGCTTAACCTTGCCGTTAACTGAACTATATTTTCCTGATGGTAATTGAAACCTGTAACTCCTTTCATATTGTTTCGTTTCAAAGCCATTTTAAACCCTTTTTTCATACCCTCCTCCGAAGTATTGTAGTGTACTTTTTGAGAGTTCACACATATCTGTTTGACCACTTGCAACACATAAGATGTTTTTCCTTGTCCCGAACCGCCATATACTAACCAATGACTATTGCCCAACTGCGGTTCGCCTAAATGTTCCTTCCATTCTTCGTCTATTTTTATGGTTTTAAATTTTATTCTTTCAATATCTTCGTAACTGTATGCTCTGGGGACTTTTATCATTTTATGCTACCTTTTTTTGATTTAGGTAATAACTCTCTACATCTTGCTTGACCCTTCTTAAATCACCTTCGCAATTGCCGAAAATAGTTTCTATTCTATCGAGGTCTGTTAAGCCGTTTTCTACACAAACAGCGTTTACATCGGCTAGTGTGAGTGGTTTTAGTTTCAAAAACTTTCTGCCAATTCTAGACCACAACTCGAAGTACCCAGAGCGATCTGCTTTTACACCTCGTTTGATTCTTTTTTCGAGTGCAGGAACTCCAGATAATAAAAAACCACAATGCCCTACTAAATCATTGTAGAAGTCTATAAAGAAATCCATCGAACCATCCTTTAGCTTATCCATTTGGTCAATGATTACTAGTGGTTTGTCTAAACCGCTTAAGTGGTCAATAAACCGCTCTACTAAATCTTCGGTTGTGCCAAAATCATCTAATCCACAAGCTGTAACGAGTGCTTTTGCGTAGCTTTTTGATTTCCAAAATGTTTTACATTCGATATAAATAACATTGGGTAATGTGCTTGCGATTAACTTGTAGGTTTGGCTTTTGCCCGCTCCTGCATCGTAGGATATTCCGAAGCTGATAGACTTTTCTTTTGCCTTTTCGGCGTGGCGATAGATATATTCTAGATTGGTGGTTTGGGCGGTTTTCCAATCCAACTCAATGCGAAGCTTCACTTTTACTTTACGCCACATTTCATCTTTTATTAATCCCCAATTCTCGTTTATCATTTGGCTAATGGTAGCCGATGATACACCTGCTTTCGTCGCTACTTTGTTTTGAGATGTCAAAGCGCATAGGTGTTTTATCTCTTTTGTAATTTGGTGTTTTTGTTCTGTTGTCATTGCTGGTGTTGGTTAGGTTAAAAATCGTATTCGTTATCTACTGCTTCGGTTATTAATTGCTCTACTTTGGTCATATTGCCACCCATTTTTATAAGCAAATCGGTGTCTTCTATTAGCGATTGTCTATTGATGCCTGTACGATCTTCGAGTGCTTTTAATTCTCGTTGCGTTTGTTCTAATTCTAATTTTCGAACTTGCATATCGGCAAGCCATCTTTCTTTGTCGCCTTCTTTCATTAAAGCGGGTATGTTTTGATGTTTGCGTTTCGGTTCTGCATTGGCTACCCATACATAATTGTCTTTTTCGTCTTTGGAGTAGAGTTGGACATATCCGTCCAGAAAATCGGGATCATACCGTACTTTAAATTTCTTACCGATGTTTTTGTACCTAAAATCACTATCGACTTTGCCTTTTTTATTGTAAACTTCAAATTCATAATCGACACCGCCAATGTTTAGATTCATTCCAGAACCTTTGTAGGTTACTAGTTTCTTGGTTTCTTCAATCCACATCTTATCCATTATATCCCAAAGCGTAAGAGGTTCTTTCATTGGCATTTCATGCTGATAGACTTCGCTACGGCTCATTTTAAAATGTGGATGTTTGTTATCGTTCCAAATATTGACAGCTGCTAACCACGCTTTTTGTAATTCGTCAACTGTTTTCAAATGATCTTTATTTTCAAGAATGAAATCGGTGTTCATCTTATTGTCGTCACGTCTAACGGTCACACCTTGACCGTCTGAAAACCAAAATTTGGTTATAACTTGCTGTTGTATTCTTTGAAATAAATTTTCGGCAGGATTACCGTGATTTTTGGCTTTATTAGGATGATGTATGCCACCTTCGAGTGCCATAAGTGAATCGTAAAGCGATTGCATTCTATCCATTTTATGACCTCCCTGATTGTCATAAGTGAGGTAATAAGGGCGACATTGTGCCTCATTAACCGCCATTTTAACCGCTTTGAAATGCTCTATATGACTTTCGGTAAAGGATAAGTCCCAACCTATTATTTTTTCGGAATAGACATCAAACATCACGTCAATTTTAAGCTTTGCGCCCATTTTATTAGAGCTTTCATCCCAGTAGTGAATCCAGTCAAGTTTTGTGCCGTCAATCGCCCAGTATGCGTTAGGAAACCAGTCGCTTCTATCTCTAGTGATAGTGTGTTTGTACTTTTTGTTGTAGGCAGATATTCCGTGGCGCGCTAGTGTCCAGATGCGTTCTCTCTCGGGTTCATAAAGCCAGTTATAAATAGCTGCTTCGGTCAAAGTGTCCCAGTTGCGTTTGACAGCTTCCCTATCATAATCCTGCAATACTTCAGGGATAGACATTTTGTTTGGTAAGCAATATTTAGCAAGTATAAAATCGGCAATATCATCTTTGATTTTCTGAGCATTCTTTTGTCCTTCACCTTTGTGAAGAAGAACTTCGTAGCCATTTTTTAAATACTCCTCATATTTGGCTTTTAATCGTCTAGGGTTTCCAGGTAGAGAGAAGTTCCATTTTTTTGGATTGATAGCATTAACGGCATCACTAATATTTTTCCAAATCTCAGTTGGTTTTCGCCCGAATGTTTTAGACTTTGTTAAACGATCATTAAGTACTATTCGAATGGCATTTAAAATGATGGCATTGGTTGCTTTTATTCTTTGATCTTCAAGTGATATAGGTTTTCCACAAGGTTTGCGGTGTTCTGCGAAAAATCGTATTGCTTTGACGTCTGGAATAATGTAGTTTTCTAATTTATTGCGAACCACAACCTCCTTGGGTTCACCTAAAGCTTCAATGCACAGTTTTTTAAAATCAACACCTTGATGCACTGGTAAATCGTGAAAACTTACAAACGGTTCATTACCTGGTCCACGTCCTTCTTTGGTACGGACTAATTTTCCTCGGGTGCATAATTTTAGATAGTTTTTGTAAGTAACCAATCCCCAGTCCTCATAAAGAAGTTTAGCAGGGATGGATAGTAGGTTATTATGGTGTTCGTACATAATTTAAACAGGGTTTAAATGGTCTTTTTTTGTTCCCGCCCAGTACTCGAAACTAGGAGTGTGCCACTCGGGAGTAATCACTATATTTGAAACATCTAACCTTTAAAAATTATAGTGATATGAGTATTAATTCATCTATTGAGCAAATTGTCCAACTAAAAGAAACTATTCGTGACTTGTTAATGGATTTTCTAAAACATATAGTTACCGTTGCGAGTGCTTTGCTTGCAATACTTGTGTCTTTAGAGAAACCACCATATCACAACAACCTCCTTTTTTATGCTTTACTACTGTCCCTATTATTGTCCATCCTTTTTGGGACATCAGCCCTATACATTGTGCTAGTTCAGCACCGCAGGATGGGCAAGGATCTTGTGGAATCGGTGCAAGAACAAATCCGTCAGAATAAAGAAAACTACAAACCCGTTTTTTCAAAACAGAATAAGCTTCTCTCAATTTGTGAAGTGGTTTGCATAGTCTCGTTTTTAGTTTCGGTAATTTCATTGGTAGGGTATGCCGTTATTATTTAGATTAATCCTCTATTACTATTCCTTCCGCTTCTTGCAACAAAAGCTCTTTAGCTCTTAGCCTTATTTTTTTTGCTAACTCTGAATTATTGTAATAGTCAAGTGCCATTTTCACATTTTGCTTACTGGTTTTAAATTCCGTTGCCATTTGGGTTTTAAATTCTGGATGGATTCTTATTTTCATATCTTTGCTTTTTATACTATGTTTTGAAAGTGTTTTTTAAAACTTGTATTTTGTATTTTGTTTTACAAATATAGAAAATATATTTTCTATAAAACAAATAACCGATAATATATTTGCGATGATAAAAAAAAGAATTATTCAATTACTTGAATATAAAGGGATTGCCAAGGAAGAATTTTACAAAAAAATAGGTGTTACGTCTGCTAATTTCAGAGGAAAAGCAAGTGAAACACCTGTGAATTCAAAAACAATCGAAAATATATTATCGGAAATTTCAGATTTGAATTTAGATTGGCTTCTAACAGGTACAGGATCCATGCTAAAAGAAAAATTGAATGCTTTTAGTGAACCTTCTATAAATCATACTCGTGAAGAGAAAAAACTAATCCCATTATATGATGGTGTGGCCACAGCAGGAACCCTAGAAACGGCTATGCTTGACCCAACTCATGAATCTGTAGAAATGATTGATGCGGGGGACTGGTTTCGTGATGCTACCGCAGCAATGCGCGTACATGGAGATAGTATGTATCCGGAATACAAGTCAGGAAGTATTGCAGCATTGCGAGAGGTTCAAAATAAAAGGTTAGTTGTGTATGGTCAAGACTATCTAATAGAAACAACAGAGTACAGAGTTATTAAGAGACTCCAAAAAAGTGATCTGCCACAAAACTGGCTAGCATGTTCCGTTAATGAGGAAAAATATGAGAGTTCCGGGCGTTTAATCCACGAACCCTTTGATGTCCATATTGATGATGTAAAAAGACTCTATCAGGTGCTAGGAAATGTGAAGCGAAACCAAAGTAGTACTGTTATTCATGCTGGCAAGCCCATAAAACGAACATAAAACCTCAATTAATCAAGGATTTAACATTTATATTTATGTGTTTTTCATGTATTTACACCCCCTAACTCAAAGTGTTTTTAAGTACTAAACACCTTTTTTGTGTAGTTTCGGTATAGTTTCGGGTTATTATTTTGGTGTTTTTTGTCCACCTATTTGTCCATCTATTTGTCCATGTATAGAGTTTTTTACCTAAATAACGTTTTTGGGCAAGTTTGGGGTTTGGGCATAAAAAAAGCCTGCCATAATAGGCAAGCTTTTCATTAAAACAAGGTCGTTAAGGCTTGTAAATAGTAGTTTTATGTATATTTATAGGCGTAGGTGGTAGTTAGTAGCTTATATGGGTAATTAATCGCTATTTCAATGGTAGTAAAACGGTACTTAATAGTAGCTAAATGCACATTTTAAATTATTCCAGTTTTCGACCTTTTTTGGTGTGAAGTATTGGTTTTATTGGTTTTTTCGACCTTTTTTTATTTAATGTGTGTGTACATTTCTTTTAATAGCCCCTATAAGTTTCACAAAAATATTAATTCATAAAAATTTTAAGTATGAAAAAATTAATTACAATTATAGGAGCAGGACCTGGAATAAGTCAAGGTGTTGCTGATAAGTTTGGTAAAGAAAATTTCAAGATTGCTCTCATTTCGAGAACAGAAAGCAAACTACAAGAGCAAGTTATGGACTTGGCTAAAAATGGAATAGATGCTACTTATGCTGTTGCAGATGTAGCTAATCAAGATAGTTTGAAAAGTGCGCTACTATCCATCAAAGAAAAAGAAGGTCATGCAGAAGTTATTTTATACAATGCCGTGGCATTTTCTGGAATGGATATTTTAGACCAAAAATGGGAAACTATCAGAGAACAAATGGATGTTAATGTTGGTGGTTACTTTAATCTAATGAAAATGGTTTTGCCTTTCTGTATCAAAGAAAATAAAGGGAACCTTTTTGTTACCAATGGTGGTTTCGCTTTGAGTGGAGACGATCAATTAACATCATTGAGTGTTGGAAAAGCAGCTTTAAGAAATTTAGTTCAAGCATTTCAGAAAAAAGCAACTGGAACTAATGTTCATATCGCTCAATTAACCGTTTGTGGTTTTGTGAATCCCAACGATGAAAAGTATAGCCCAAAAGCAATAGCTGAACAATATTGGAAACTTTATTTGCAAAATATAGAACAATTTGAACTAGAAATTATTTACTAAAAAGAAAAAAATGAAAATAGCAATTATTGGCACTGGAAACGTAGGCGGTGCATTAGCGACCAATTGGTCAAAAAAAGGACATACCATAAATTTAGGTGTGCAAGATGTGAATAATTTTAAAGGCGTTGAGTTAATGAAAAATCAGAACACAACTATTTTTTCAATAAATGAAGCCGTTGCAAAATCAGATGTAATTTTGATAGCCACACCACCAACTGCCATTTTTGAAATTCTAGAACAAATGGGCGATGTTTCAGGCAAAACAATTATTGATGCTACAAATTCAGTTGTGAAAAGTCCTGAACCTTATAAAACTGTTTATCACGCTTTGGCAGACAAAACCAATGCAGAAATAGTAAAATGTTTCAATACCACAGGTTTTGAAAATATGTTAAATCCCATTTACAATGGCGAAGCCATTGATATGTTTATGGCAGGTGAAAGAGAAAGTGCAAAATCTGTTGCTTTACAATTATCAACTGATGCAGGATTTGGTTCTTGCATAGATTTTGGCAAGTCCGACAAAGTAGAACTTTTAGAAAAATTCGCATTGTCGTGGATAAATTTAGCAATAATGCAAGGTCACGGTCGTAATTTGGCTTTTAAAGTTGTCCGTAGATAACCAGATTACCCAGATTCGAAGTCTCCCGATTTCGAACTTTTTTAAATGTTCTTGTAAAATGTAAATCTACTAAAAGTCTCCTGACTTTTACCGTGAATACCTTTGTTATTAAAAATGCTTTAGAGTTTGTATTTCGAAATTAAGATATAATTACATAATAATGGTTTTGTTCTTTTTATGATGATTTTAAAAAAAATATGCTGTTGCAAAGGTCTATTCGTTAAAAGTCGGGAGACTTTTGACATGTTTAAGGCTTTCAAGAACTTTTAAAAAATGTACGAAGTCGGGAGACTTCGTAGAGCTGCGCACGCAACGAAACCCTAGCTGTTAGGCGTAGGCAATTCTATTCAGTCGCCTGCTTAATTAAAAAAGTTCTTTCAATTTAAACTTTGGTAAACCAAAAGGTAAAGCAACAATTGCAATAAACCATAAGATTGGTCCGCCATAAGTACCCCAGTCACCCTTAATATGTCCTGGTGTTACCTGTAGAAACAAAAATGACAAATCGGCTAATCCTATAATGAAAAATCCTATAAAATATGCTAGCCAAGGTTTGCTGTTTTTCCATAACATTACACCTAATAAAATACCTAGCATTCCATAACCAGCAACGTCTAAACAAAAATTCAAAATAAAGTTTGCAGTTACTTTAAGTGTCATCGGGTCTGTGGCAAATTGGAATTTGTCAGCTGGCATTTTGTCTCCACCAAGTAATGCACTCCATAAACCTTTATTTGGGTCGGTAATGTATTGGCTAACACCTATGAAACCTACATAAATGTGTAGAACACCCCAAATAACATATGCTATTGACCCGATTTTAATTGCATTGTTAAGTCTTTTTTGATTTTCTATTTTGCTATTGTCCATTTTTATTAAATTTTAATTAATCAATGGTACAAAATTGCAACTATAAAACTGAATACTTTTTTACCTAAGTTAAAAAATCATTTCTTAGATCTTATTCTGCTTAAAGTTACTTGTGAAATCCCTAAATAACTTGCGGTCTCTCCCAAACTTATCCTCTGCAATAAATGATGGTTTTCATTTATAAACTCTTTATAAAGTTCTGTTGCATCTGCGTCAAACATTTCTTTAATACGCTTTAAATTTACAACGGCTGCCATTGTAAATAGTTTTCTCGAAAAGGTTTCAAATGAATGATGTTTTCTACACAATTCGTCAAAATCAGCATAATCAATAGTGCTGGTTTCAGTGTCCTCCAAAGCAATTGTATTGAATTGCGATGGTGTTTGATTAGCAAAACTGTCTAGAACCGTAAAGAAATTAGTCTCTAAAAAAAACCGTAGAATAAAAACTCTGTCTTTATGATGATAGTAATGCTTTACCAAACCTTTGTCAATAAAGAATAGATTTTTACAAATTTGTCCTTCTGTGTTTATGACTTGTCCTTTTCTAAAAGACTTTGATTTCAGTCTGGGCAAAAGGTCTTCTTCGGCTTCTTTTGAAAGCTGAGAAACTTTGTTCACATATTTTGTAAATTCTGACATCTCTTATTTGTCGTATGTTCTTAGTGTGTCTTTTGCTTACGCCTAACGTTCCCGCGCTACAAGCGGTTTGGGACTAAATTAAGCCCTATTTTCGGACTTGCCAAATCTTCCAAATACAAACCATTTTCAAATTAAACCTAATACCCAAATTGCTTGTAGCGTGTGTTGGCAATAGTGCTTTCTTTATGGTTTAATTCGTATGATTTGATTATCTTTCAATATAATCAAATCACTATTCATTTTCTTTTTGAACTCAATTAATTTTTCATAAACTTTGTCCATTCCTTCCAATATTTTAGTTTGGTTTTGTGTTCTTTTATGAGTTTTCATTATAGTAATTTTTTAGTTTATTGAATTTAATTTCATTCAAAATATTCACTTCTGATTCCAATGTTTTTTCCGCTATTAATTCAGGTTTTCCCGCTGAATTGTCAAAAATCATAACTTCGTCAACAATTGAAAGATAAATTTCAAATAAGTTTTTTATCCCATTCTTGTATCTTCTGCGAATAACGTCATTTTTAATATTATGACCTCAGCTCTTCGAAGTCTCCCGACTTCGAACTTTTTTAAATGTTCTTGTAAAATGTAAATCTACTAAAAGTCTCCTGACTTTTACCGTGAATACCTTTATTATTAAAAATGCTTTAGATTTTGTATTTCGAAATTAAGATATAACTACATAATAATGGTTTTGTTCTCTTTATGATGATTTTAAAAAAAAATATGCTGTTGCAAAGGTCTATTCGTTAAAAGTCGGGAGACTTTTGACATGTTTAAGGCTTTCAAGAACTTTTAAAAAATGTACGAAGTCGGGAGACTTCGTAGAGCTGGGGATTTTAAATTCTGGAATATTATATTCAAAGTAACAATACCGAGTATAGTCATCATTAAATCAAGCCAGTCAAATGTTCCTAAACCCTTAATAAGTTCTAATAATTCATATGCCAAAAGTAGTCCAAAGGTATAGAAACTATAAATCAATAGTTTACGTTTTGACTCAATATAATTAAGGCTCTTATTTCTCAGACAAAATATAGGTAAAGCAAATGCGCACCCAAAACTAGGTATTATACCAAACCAAAATAATACAGTAGAATTCCCCTTAAAAAAAGGCCTTAATTCCATAGGTAAAACATATAAAGTCCACCCAAAAATGAATAATAAAATTAGAGGTAGACTTTTTTTATTCCTAATGCCTAATGCAGAAATTACAAGAATTAAAAAAAGGATTAAAACTATTTTACCAGTAAATTGTCCAAATTGATACATTTATAATTTTATTTGTAAATTTTTTATACGTTTCAAAAGTTTGTATTACCGCCAACGTCAGTCTGTGAAAAAACCTCCGTTTGCTTACGAACAAATATAGCAAAAAAGTTGTGTCAAAACAGGAATTTTCGTATTTTTAAGAATGCAACATATCTCAGGAATTTCCCGTCATCAGATGCGTATTTCAAGTTTAGAAGACGCTATCGCACCCGATAATCAAGTACGTTTTATAGATGCATTTGTGACCTTTGTAGACCTTGCCAAACTTGGTTTTGCCATACAAACCATAAAAGGTGAAGGCCGTCCGAGTTATGACAGTAAAATGTTTCTAAAAATCTATTTATACGGCTACCTTAATGGATTAAGAAGTAGTCGTAAACTTGAAAAAGAATGCTTTAGAAACATTGAAATGCAGTGGCTCTTAGAATCTATTGTTCCTAATTATCACAGTATATCCGATTTTAGAAAGAACAATCCAGTAGCATTAAAGAACTTATTCAAACTCTATGTTGTCTTTTTGAAAGACGCTGATTTGATAGGGGGAGAAACCATTGCTATTGACGGTACCAAAAGCCGGGCACATAATAGCAAGAAAGCCAATTTTAATCAAAAGAAAATAGACAAACATCTGGAATATATTGACACCAAAACTCAAGAATATTTAAATGCTTTGGAGGAAAATGATACCAAAGAGAATTCTACAGAAATCAAAAACATTCAACAAAAGATAGAGCGTTTGCAACAGAATACAGTCCGTTATGAATTGCTGGAAGAAAAGCTAAAAGTAAGCGGCGAGCCTCAAATAAGCACTACCGATAGTGATGCCAGAGCCTTATTGGTTCAAGGACAAGTGGTTGAAATTTCATTCAATATACAGGCGGCTGTAGATGCCAAACACAATCTAGTGGTTGCCACGCACACTATCAACAAGAATGACCGCAGTGCCTTATCCGCCATTGCTATCGAAGCCAAGGAGAATCTAGAACTAGAAACTTATACCGCCCTTGTAGATAAAGGCTATCATAACGGTAAGCAAATAGACATCTGCAAACAAGCCAATATTACTACCATCGTAGCCCAACCCGAACAAGGTAAAAACCAAGAAAAAATAGCAGAAGACTATTTAATTTCTAAGTTTCAATACAACGCAATCAACGATACCTACACTTGTCCACAAGGCCAAACCCTTACCACCACAGGACACTGGCATAAGAAAACCGACAAAGAGAGTTATACCTTTAAAAGATACAGAACTTCTAAATGCAGAACTTGTCCAGTACAGCACTTATGCACAAGCCGAAAGGAGGGACGTAATATAGACCGCAGCCAATATGCCGAAGCGGTAGAAGAAAATAACCAACGCTATCATGCAAATGCTCAGTTGTACCGCAAACGCCAAGAGATCAACGAACACATTTTTGGCACCATTAAGCGGCAATGGGGTTACAATCACACCAATTTAACGGGACTCGAAAAAGTAAATGGCGAACACAGCCTAATTATGCTTGTGTACAACATCAAGCGCAGCATCAATATTCTTGGCGTTCCAGAACTCATTACCAAACTCCAAAAATGGAACTCACCCTACAAGGCAAAAGTCTTGTTTTGGCTAAAAAAGGAATATATAGCGCTTAAATCCGCTTTCATTTTTAGAGATTTCAACTTAGTTGCCTAAAAAAAAGAGCCTTCTAAAAAGGCTTTATTTGACTGGTAGCATCGTGAATTTTGAAGATTTTTGTGTGAAAAAGAGGTTTTTTCACAGCCTGACGTCCCCGCGCTACAAGCAGTTTGGGGTTAAATCAGCATTATCTTTCGGATTTGCCAAATCTTTCAAATACAAACCAATTTTTCCATTAAGCCAAATCCCTAAATTGCTTGTAGCGTGTGTTGTAGGATGTACATTTTTAGGTATTAAGTTTCTTTTTATCCGTTGCCTTTTTTGTTGATTTTTTCTTTTTAAAGAAGTCACTCAAAGCTTTTTCTTCGGACAATGTTAAAGAACTTAATCCTCCAATAGTATCAATTTCTAAATCTAATTTTTTAGTTTTCATAATTATTTATTTTGAAAATATTTATTGATTAATTTCAGTGCTGATTTTGTTTCAATTATCATAATTCTACCACCAAAATGAAATGCTCCTAATGTTTTTTCGTAATGTTCAACTAATTGTGATTTAGAAAGAAAAGAAACATTTCCATCGTGTCCACGCTGAAATGATAACTTACAAGCATATGCAACTAAATTTCCAGCTACACCAGCGTAAACTTTTGTTTGTCCTTTATTGAATGGAGCATTTTCAACAAGATGCATATAAACGTGGTCAGATTTGACTTCTAAACTGACAAGACCTTGAATGATTTTAGAGTTTCCCGAAATTGTAAGTTTATAAATATCTCTAACGGGATTTTTATATTCTTCGCTCCAATTAAAAAGCCAACCATTTTTCTTTGTTACAGATTTTAAATCAGAGTTTTGAAGAATGGAAATTTCAGTCTGAAAACTGTCTCCAGTAATCACGTTTTCAATTGAGTTTGTTAGTTTATCAATTATAAAATCTAAACCTATTTCTGCATCTTTATCCATTCAGCTAAATTAATCAATATAATCTAATTCTAAAAAGATTCGATGGTTTTTGCGGTTTTTTGGACGTATATCCTACAACGTCCCCGCGCTAAAAGCAGTTTGGGACTAAATTAAGCCCTATTTTCGGATTAGCCAAATCTTTCTGATACAAAACCAACTTCAAAGTAAGCCAAATACCCAAATTGCTTGTAGCGTGTGTTAGCGATTGTTGTGACACACTAGTTAAGCACCTCTGATTATCGATTCCAATAATCCATTCCAATTGCGGAAGTTTATCCACTTTCAAAATCCGTCCCGAAAACACTTTCAAGCAATCCAAAAATCAGGAGCATAAAATTCCTCTTAAACCTCAAAAAAAATCGACAAAAAAAATCGACAAAAAAATTCCGCAAAAAAAATAGACTTTCAAATTCCATTTTGAAACTCGACTTCGAAAATCCGCTTTGAAATTCGACTTCGAAAATCCGCAATCAATTCCGTTCGATTTTTGTCGGCAGAGTAGGAGCAGATTAGTTTCCATTTTTTCATTCTTATTAACGTAAATTACTCGATTTCAACGGAATAATAATCGCTGACGTTCTGGCACTACAGGGGGTTTGGGACTAAATTAAGCCCTATTTTCGGATTTGCCAAATCATCCCAAATACAAACTATTTTCAAATTAAACCAATTGCCCAGCTTGCTTGTAGCGTGTGTTATAGGCTGCTGTGTGTCCTGCGTTGCCTTAGGATACGAAGATATAAAAGTTCTTTGAAAAGGCAACATAACTTTATTAGAGATGATAGGCTTTATGAGTGTTCAGAAACGAGCCACGCCAAGAAGCGTGGAGGTCTCACAAAGGATTACAAGTAAAGAATTGGACTATCGGATAGGACTTTCAGGAGTTGTTTTCAAACCGCCTTGAGGTGCTGATTTAAAGAGAATTTGGTATTGAGCGTCAAGGTCAAAGCAGTGCCAACGTTTGTATGTTGAGTAGCTGTATGGTGCGGTTATAGGAGTTGAGCGCAAGCAAACCCTTATTGAGGTGTCGAAAATAACTTTTACTGTGTCAAAATCTATGGGGTCAGCGACCCAGCGAGACAGAGTGTAGCGGAAAACCTGATTACTGGCTACATGGCACACGGCATAAAGAGGGCAAGAACTATAACCAGGCTCTAGTAGGGAACAGGAGAACCAAGACTAAAATGACAAGCAAAAATGTCAAAAATCCCAGAGCGGAAAAGGCAGAAAGTAGCAATGTTTAGTTCTTGGGACGGATGAAGTCGTAGTAGCGAAAATATCCAAGAGAGTAGGAGTAATGACCCTGCGAGCGAAGGACTTCACTTAATTAGTTGATTTATTGTATAACAACTTAAAGCAATTTAAGGATGATTTTTAATGAACAACCCAAGTCGCAACCGATAAGTAAGTTGCAGGTACAAGAAGCTTTTAAGAGAGTAAAAGCCAACAAAGGGGCTAGTGGAGTAGATGGAGTAACCATCGAAGCAGTAACCAAAAACACTCGCAAATATCTGTACCCAATGTGGAATAGAATGGCAAGTGGGAGTTACTATCCCAAAGCCGTCAGACAAGTTTTGATACCCAAAAGCGATGGAAAAATGCGTCCATTGGGTATTCCTACCATAGTCGATAGAGTTGCCCAACAGGTAATTGCTACCGAATTGGAGCAAATAGTAGAGAAACACTTCCATCCGAGCAGTTTTGGTTATAGACCAAATAAATCGGCACACGATGCCCTAGAGCAATGCCGTATCAACAGTATGAAATACAGTTGGGTAATTGATTTGGACATCAAAGGGTTTTTCGATAACATTGACCACGAATTATTGCTAAAAGCAGTACAGTTTTACACGCAAGAGAAACGTATTTTGATGTATGTAAAACGCTGGCTCAATGCACCAGTTCAGCTAGGAGACGGAACCATCAAACACCCAGAGGGAAAAGGCACGCCACAAGGCGGAGTAATCAGTCCTGTACTTGCCAATATCTTTATGGATATAGTGTTTGATAAATGGATAACCCAAACAAGTCCCACTACACCTTTCCAAAGGTATGCAGATGATATTGTGCTACATTGCAAAAGCATCAAGCAAGCGTTGGGATTGATGCAGGCAATAAAAGAGCGATTGCGAGATTGCAAATTGGAATTAAACCAAGAAAAGTCGAAAATCGTCTATTGCCGAAGCAATCAAAAACGCCAACCACCATTTAAGGTAAGGTATCAAAAGTTCGACTTCTTAGGTTACACCTTTAGGCCACGAGTAGTGAAAGAACGGGGGAAAATCAGATTAGGATTTTCGCCTGCAATGAGCCAAAAGAGTAGGAGCAGAATAGTCAAAGAACTCCAAGAAATGAATTTTCATCGATGGGTTCAATTTCCGATAAGTAAAATTGCGGAACTACTAAGGCTCAAACTCCGAGGCTGGATAAATTACTATGGCAAGTTCCGAATGAGCGAAATGCGGAAACTTTTCAAGGTTCTGCATCTTCGCCTGACCAAATGGATACGAAACAAATACCGTCGTTTCAGAAGGAAACCTTGGTACGTAGGGTATAAATATCTTCAAAAGTTATCAAGAGACTTTCCAAACCTGTTTGAACATTGGCAATACGAAGGCTTCAGACCTTAAAAGACTTGAATTAAGAAGAGCCGTATGAATCGAGAGGTTCACGTACGGTTCTGTGAGAGGTTTAGGGGTGAGATTCCCCTTTACCTACTCGACTTTATATTATTCGCCGATTTTCATTAATTGCATTTTTATATTCAATTGAATCATTTAACTTTTTAATATTGTCTATCAAATAGTCTATTTGGGCTATTCCAATTTCGTTATATTTTTTGATATGTTCATCACTTAATTTGATTTCTCGTTGTATATCAGCAATGCCTCCTAAAAAACACCACAAAAAATAGTCATTGTCTATTTTTTGAAAAATATAGTCCCAATCCTTCCAATAAATTAACTTGCCTTGATTGTTTTTAATGTCAAGATAAACCTTTTCAATTTTAAAGTGTTCATATTTTGAACAACGAATTCTTAAAGTTCTAGCTTTTTCGTTTTTTAAAAAAGTTTCTATTTCAGTGACTTGTTTGTCAATTAAATTAAATTCAAATTTTAATGAGTCGACAAGTTTACTGTCATCAATGAATGCACTAAAACAGATAAATTGGTCAAATTTTTCTACCCATTGAGCGACAGTTAGTTCTTCCCTTGTTAAAATACTGGTATTATGAGAATCAATTCTATATATCATTTATGTTTGTTGTTTCTGCGGCAAAATTGCCACTAACGTCAGTCTGTGAAAAAACCTCCGTTTGCTTACGAACAAATATAGCAAAAAAGTTGTGTCAAAACAGGAATTTTCGTATTTTTAAGAATGCAACATATCTCAGGAATTTCCCGTCATCAGATGCGTATTTCAAGTTTAGAAGACGCTATCGCACCCGATAATCAAGTACGTTTTATAGATGCATTTGTGACCTTTGTAGACCTTGCCAAACTTGGTTTTGCCATACAAACCATAAAAGGTGAAGGCCGTCCGAGTTATGACAGTAAAATGTTTCTAAAAATCTATTTATACGGCTACCTTAATGGATTAAGAAGTAGTCGTAAACTTGAAAAAGAATGCTTTAGAAACATTGAAATGCAGTGGCTCTTAGAATCTATTGTTCCTAATTATCACAGTATATCCGATTTTAGAAAGAACAATCCAGTAGCATTAAAGAACTTATTCAAACTCTATGTTGTCTTTTTGAAAGACGCTGATTTGATAGGGGGAGAAACCATTGCTATTGACGGTACCAAAAGCCGGGCACATAATAGCAAGAAAGCCAATTTTAATCAAAAGAAAATAGACAAACATCTGGAATATATTGACACCAAAACTCAAGAATATTTAAATGCTTTGGAGGAAAATGATACCAAAGAGAATTCTACAGAAATCAAAAACATTCAACAAAAGATAGAGCGTTTGCAACAGAATACAGTCCGTTATGAATTGCTGGAAGAAAAGCTAAAAGTAAGCGGCGAGCCTCAAATAAGCACTACCGATAGTGATGCCAGAGCCTTATTGGTTCAAGGACAAGTGGTTGAAATTTCATTCAATATACAGGCGGCTGTAGATGCCAAACACAATCTAGTGGTTGCCACGCACACTATCAACAAGAATGACCGCAGTGCCTTATCCGCCATTGCTATCGAAGCCAAGGAGAATCTAGAACTAGAAACTTATACCGCCCTTGTAGATAAAGGCTATCATAACGGTAAGCAAATAGACATCTGCAAACAAGCCAATATTACTACCATCGTAGCCCAACCCGAACAAGGTAAAAACCAAGAAAAAATAGCAGAAGACTATTTGATTTCTAAGTTTCAATACAACGCAATCAACGATACCTACACTTGTCCACAAGGCCAAACCCTTACCACCACAGGACACTGGCATAAGAAAACCGACAAAGAGAGTTATACCTTTAAAAGATACAGAACTTCTAAATGCAGAACTTGTCCAGTACAGCACTTATGCACAAGCCGAAAGGAGGGACGTAATATAGACCGCAGCCAATACGCCGAAGCGGTAGAAGAAAATAACCAACGCTATCATGCAAATGCTCAGTTGTACCGCAAACGCCAAGAGATCAACGAACACATTTTTGGCACCATTAAGCGGCAATGGGGTTACAATCACACCAATTTAACGGGACTCGAAAAAGTAAATGGCGAACACAGCCTAATTATGCTTGTGTACAACATCAAGCGCAGCATCAATATTCTTGGCGTTCCAGAACTCATTACCAAACTCCAAAAATGGAACTCACCCTACAAGGCAAAAGTCTTGTTTTGGCTAAAAAAGGAATATATAGCGCTTAAATCCGCTTTCATTTTTAGAGATTTCAACTTAGTTGCCTAAAAAAAAGAGCCTTCTAAAAAGGCTTTATTTGACTGGTAGCATCGTGAATTTTGAAGATTTTTGTGTGAAAAAGAGGTTTTTTCACAGCCTGACGTTCCCGCGCTAAAAGCAGTTTGGGACTAAATTAAACCCTATTTTCGGATTAGCCAAATCTTTCTGATACAAAACCAACTTCAAATTGAGCCAAATACCCAAATTGCTTGTAGCGTGTGTTAGCAGGCGTAGTGACACGCAATATGAGAACTTCCAATTATCGATTATAATAATCCATTCCAATTGCGAATGAATTGACATTTTCAAAATCCGTTTTCTAAACACAAGAAAAGGGCTAAATCTTCGGCTACAGCATAAGTTGTTGAAATACGAAATAAAATCGACGAAAAAAATCTTCAAAGTTAAGCCACAAGAAACTCGATTTTCAAAATCCATTCAGAAACTCGACTTCAAAAATCCGTTTCAATTGCGTTTAGTTTGTCAGCAGTTTAAACGCAAGATTAGTTTCTGTTTCATTGTTTTTTATAACGTAAATTTCTAGATTCCAAGGAGCTATGACTGCTAACTAGTATATATGTGTAACTCAATCACACATATCCACCCAAAAACGGGTGTATAAATGTGATATAATACACACTTTTTATTCTCCCAAATATAGTTGATTTCCTCACAATTCCAATTCGTTTTATTTTTTAATCATTTCCCGCATCGTCTCCATCTGGATTTCCAATTTTTGTATGATCGCCTCTTTCTGGGCAAGTTCTTCTTTTAGGGCTTTTTCGCGAATGGTTTCAAAACGATACGGCAGGTATTCGCCCAATTGAGCGATAAAATTGTGTTTCAATGCCAAGCTTAGTTTCCATAAAACGGCAAACTGCAGCGTATCTCTTTTGCAATAGGCTGTCAGTCCTTTGGGGCGTATGTTCAGTGCTCTGGCTACATCTGCTTTGGTTACAAGCTGCTGCGAAATATGGTAATTGATAAAATTCCCCACTAGCGGGTACTGATCGCCCCTGTCGAGGCTGTGTTTTTTATTGTTGTCTGTCATAATAGTCTTTTTTTAAATAGTTTATACCCGATAATAGAGATCAAACCACCCCATTATGCACCCCTATACTACCTAAAATTAGTACCTATACTGCCATTTATAGGGAGTAGGGGTATTATAAAGATGGGGTGTTGCTCCCTTAAAAGAGGGGCTATACTCCCTAAAGAAGGGAGGTTTAGCTCTTATTTGTAGAGGGCAAAGGGTATTTTTGTGGGTGTATTAGTAACCAATTGCACCCCTATTAATACTATAAAACAATCCCCATAGGTCGTTTTTTGATTCACTATTTCGGTGAAAAAAGCCCCATAGCATAATGGGGCCAGTTTAGTATCGCAACGGTTGTTATTGCACGGGTACAGGAGGTGCTGTATTAGTTCCTGAACCGCTATTGCTTGGGAAACGTTTTTTGAGTTGCTCGACTATGCTGTCGGCACCCTGAACTCCGGCATCGGCTGCCGACCCAAAGGATTTGTACAGCGCCAGCGCCACACTGTAGGCCTCGCTTCCTGTGAGCATTTTGGTGTCTTCAATGCGCTCACAAAGCTGGTTGGCCAATCCCGAGATTTCATCCAGTTGCGTAAAAAGTGTTAAATCACTTTGCATATTCGCCACCGAAAGATAGGAAGGAACAAGCGTTGGATTGTTTACCGCTGCATTAATGGCATCTTCGGTAAATGCCTTGTTGCTGACATCAACAGTGATTAATGATTTTCTCTCATCGGCAGTTAAACCCACCAAAAAAGGAAGATTGGTTAGAATAGTTTGGAAAGCGGCTTTGACTGCCGTTACCTGTGCTGCCGTAGCAGTAGCGTTTACGCGATTGTTAAGCAAATTTGACATAAATAGTTTTTATTGGTTATTGTAATAATAGATTACAAAATCAAAACTAAACTATTCTTACTTTTTCGAATAGTGTTTTTCTTTCATTATTTATGTATTTTGTTAAATATATAGGTAAAGTGCTATTGTGTTTATTTTAAGTTGTGGGTTTTTTATCACTGTAATAAGTGTAAATGGTCAACTTAGGCTTAATTGGGTTTTCAAAGATTGCTTGACTGTTGGAACGACAAGATTATGGAAGTAGATTGGCAAAGCCATTTTCGCAAGTATCGCGACAATGCATTTTACGATCAAAAAAAGGTATGGGGTAAACGGAACAGAATTTTAAAAGCTTATGCCTCGGAATGGTTGAAATTAAATGATGAAATCGTATCTTTAATGAAATAAAAACTATTAAATCAGACTGTAATGGAAGTAAGAATACAAACCCGCAACGAAGAACTAGCCAATGGAATCTCGCATATTCTAGGCGTGTTTTTTTGTTTATTTGCTATGCCATTTTTAATTGTAATAGCATTCAAGGAACATAATCTGGTTACTGTTTTATCTGTTTTTGCTTTTGGAATAGGAATGTTATTGGTGTATTCCTTTTCGTCTTTGTATCACTTGACACAAAAAGAGAAAACGAAACAGTTGCTTAAAATTGCAGATCACATCAGTATTTACTATCTAATTGCTGGAACTTATTCGCCTTTGATGGTTATTTATTTGAATAGAGAAAATGCTCTGCTTTTTTTAGGAATAATGTGGTCTATTGTATTGTTGGGGACTTTTTTTAAGGTTTTTTATGTTGACCGATTTAAGTTTGTTTCTGTTTTATTGTATTTGTTGATGGGTTGGATGATTGTTTTTGTCATAAAACCATTGTGGGGAGTGATTCCTATGTCTGTGTTTTTATGGATTCTCGCTGGTGGTCTAAGTTATACCCTTGGTGTTTATTTTTACGTAAAAGGGCATAAAAATTATTTTCACGTCATTTGGCATTTATTCGTGCTTTTAGGTACAGTATTTCATTATGTGGCTATTCTTGAAAGCTTATGAGAGTTGCTGATTTTGTAAAATAACATTTATGCTTGAAATGAAAATAATTATAACATTTTTTAAAATTTTAGCAATCATTTAACTTCCCAATCTACTTAAAAACTTATATTTGTAAATCTCGAAAAAATAATAAATTTTGAGAAGAAAAGTACAGCAAAATTAATAATCCCCTGTCTTAAAATTGCATGTATTCTTAAAAATGGGGTGGAAATCAACCAAGCATGAAGTATTTTAGAGTAATTGTTTTAACATTTTTTTTAACCAGTATTAGTGTTTTTTCTCAAGATAATAGTTTAAAACACACCATAATAAAAGGAGAAACCATTTCGAGTATTGCAAAGAAATACAATGTTTCAATTGCTGCTATTTACAAATTAAATCCTAAAGCTAAAAAAACCTTACATCTCAATCATGTTTTATTGATTCCAAATACTGAATCTTCAAAAAACAATGAACTTGTGAGTACTGTTTCAGATAAATCTACTGAAATTAATCACGAAGTTTTGCCAAAAGAAACATTGTACGGAATTACAAAACAATTCAAAACAACTCCAGAATTGCTTTACAAAGCCAATCCAAAGTTGGAGGCGGAAGGCTTGAAAATTGGTCAGACGATTGTTATTCCGTCAACTTTGTCCAAAAAAGAAATAGAAAGTTTGTCTAATATAAAGTCTGAAAGCGCCACGCAAAGTTCCATTGATGTTAATGTACCTTTAGTGCATCAGGTCAAACCAAAAGAATCTTTGTATGTAATTGCAAGAGCATACGGCGTTTCATTAAAAGAATTGCAAAAGGCCAATCCTAAAATTGGAAAGAAAGGCATAAGTATTGGACAAGAAATAATGATTCCAAGTAATGGGAAAGTTATAGAAAATGAGGTTGTTACTAATGAAAATAATCTGGAAACAAAAGAAGCAACTAGTATTGAAAACAAAGAAATTGTTCCTGCCATTGCTGAAAGCGCGAATAAAGGAAAAGAAATTAATATAGATTCTGCAATTCAGACTTCTGAAATAGTTCATGAGGTTTTACCTAAAGAAACCAAATACGGAATTGCTAAGAAATACGGTATCTCAGTAGCTGTATTGGAAAATCAAAATCCCGATATAAAATCAAAATTATTGGTTGGATCAAAGTTGAGTATTCAAGTTCCAAATGATACTTTACTTGCACCAAGTAAAGAAGAAATAACAATAAAAAATGATACAACTTCTTCCACTGTTGCTTCAACAATTAATATAGCCAATGAAGATTTGATTAATCAATTGATAGAATCCGCATCAGGTAAAATAGGAACAAGATATAGAAGTGGAGGTACCACAACTGCCGGTTTCGATTGTTCAGGATTTATGTGTTCTACATTTGGAGGTTTTGATATTAAATTACCCAGATCGTCTATTGAGCAATCGAGTTTTGGTGAAAAAATAGAAACGGAGAAGGTTCAAAAAGGAGATTTGATTTTCTTTAAAACCAATGGAAGAAGACATATTAACCATGTAGGAATGGTAATAGAAGTTGCTGATGATGAAATAAAATTCATTCACTCTTCTACACATGCTGGAGTGATCATTTCATCAACAAAAGAACCTTATTACCACCGAAATTTTGCGCAGGTGAATCGGGTTTTAAAGTAAAAAACCTATAAAAATAATTATAAAAGAACTCTTAAGAATCCTTAAGGGTTTTTTTTATGTGCTATTCGGAATCTATTTTTTAAATGACATTTTGTTTAGTTTCTTAAAAAATGTTTGTGATTAGTCATTTTCAAAAAAAAGTATATCTTTAGCCAACCAAAAAAATAAACCTATAAAAATGGAAGAAAACAAACCAGGAGAATTTAAAAGAGAACTCGGATTACTAGACGGTACTATGCTTGTTGTAGGATCAATGATTGGTTCAGGAATATTTATTGTAAGTGCTGATATTGCTCGACAGGTTGGGTCAGCAGGTTGGCTTATTTTAATATGGTTGATTTCAGGATTGATAACTATGATTGCCGCAGTAAGTTATGGGGAATTGAGTGCTATGTTTCCAAATGCAGGTGGACAATATGTTTATTTAAAAGAAGCCTATAATAAACTAATTGCCTTTTTATACGGTTGGAGTTTCTTTGCCGTAATTCAAACTGGGACAATTGCAGCTGTTGGTGTTGGATTTTCTAAGTTTGCCGCCTATTTGTATTCCCCTTTGAGTGATGAAAATATATTATATGAATTGGGTTCGTTTAAATTGAATGCCGCCCAAATTGTTTCTATAATAACAATAGTGTTGTTGACCTACATCAATAGTCGCGGGGTGAAGAATAGTAAAATTATGCAAACAGTTTTGACAATAATTAAAATTTTATCACTTTTTGGATTGATCGTTTTTGGGTTTGTTTTGGCAGCGAAAGCTGATATTTGGAATGCTAACTGGTCTAATGCCTGGAGTTCAAGAGCTTTTGATACTGAAAGTGGTTCTTGGATGCCAATAGGCGGAACTGCTTTATTAACAGGGATTTCTGCAGCAATGGTGGGTTCTTTATTTTCAAGCGATGCTTGGGTTGGAGTAACTTTTATAGCTGGAGAAATTAAAAATCCAAAACGTAATGTTGGGTTGAGTTTGTTTTTAGGAACCTTGATTGTAACAATTATTTATTTACTGACCAATCTGATGTATTTGGCAGTGATTCCTTTTCAAGAAATTGCAACCGCAAAATCAGATCGTGTTGCGGTAGTGGCTTCGCAATATACTTTTGGAGATATGGGGACGATTATCATTGCATTGATGATCATGATTTCGACTTTTGCCTGTAATAATGGTTTAATTATGGCAGGGGCAAGGGTATATTATACGATGGCAAAAGACGGATTGTTTTTGAAAAAAGCAGCCAATATTAATAAGGCAGGTGTGCCAGCTTGGGCTTTGTGGGTTCAATGTGTTTGGGCTTCGGCTTTGTGTTTGACAGGAAAGTACGGTGATTTGTTAGATTTTGTGATCATCATCGTTTTAATTTTTTACATCCTTACTATTTATGGAATTTTTATTCTTAGAAAGAAAATGCCGGATGTAGAAAGACCTTATAAAGCTTTTGGTTATCCCTTTTTACCTCTTGTTTATATTATTGTAGCCATTGCCATTTGTGTTGGATTATTGCTAACTAAGTTCTCTACTTGCGGTTGGGGTGTATTGATTATGTTAACGGGTATTCCTGTTTATTATTTATCAAAACCTAAGGAAGAGTAATTGTCGGTTATTGGTTATCTGATTTTGTTTAGATTTCTGAATAGAATGGTGTTGCTTTTATAAATAATATACGTTTTCTTGAGGATGTAACGAAGTTTTCCATTATTGATTATTTGAGAATTAAATGTAAATTTGTAATAGTTTATAAAATAATACCAATGGGAACTGTTATTACTAATATCGGAAGTCTTGATTTAAAAAGGAGGTACACTTATGCCGATTATTTACTTTGGGAATTTAAAGAAAGAGTTGAGCTTATAAAAGGAAAAGTTTTCAAAATGAGCCCAGCTCCAAGTACTTCGCATCAAAATATTTTGATGAATTTGACTAGAGCCTTAGATAAAGTTTTCTACAAAACTGATTGTAAAATGTTTTTTGCGCCTTTTGATGTTCGTCTTGTGGATTTTAAAAAGAGTACTGACGATAATCAAGTAATTACTGTAGTTCAACCGGATTTATGTGTTATTTGCGACAAATCAAAAGTAGATGAAAAGGGATGTTTAGGCTCTCCGGATTTAATGATTGAGGTTTTGTCTCCTGGGAATTCTAAAAAGGAAATAGATATAAAATTTGACTTGTATGAAGAAAATGGAGTTAAGGAATATTGGATTGTAAATCCAGTTTCTAAAAGCGTAGCTATTTATGTCTTGCAAGGTGATAAATACATTGGTTTAAAACCACTTATTGAGGGAAGTAAATTAGAAAGCCCTACTTTTCCTAATTTGAAATTTCCAGTAAAAAAAGTGTTTGAAGTTTTATAATTTTTTTTTAATGAATAACTAGTTTTAGTTTTTTAAGGTTTAACAAAGAAAACCGTCTCATGAATCGAGACGGTTTTCTTTTTTTTATAAAAACAGAAAACCCGACAAGTAAAAACAAGTCGGGTTTTTCTAGTGTAGTAAGCACTTATTTAATATTAGCAAACGGTGTTTTCTAATACTAACTCTTCATTTAAAGGAAGGTTCCAAGCATCGGCAACTCCTTTGTAAAGGATTTTTCCGTTGGCTATGTTTAAACCTTTTTTTAATTCTTCGTTTTCAGCACACGCTTTTTGCCATCCTTTGTTTGCCAATTGCACAGCATAAGGTAGGGTAGCGTTTGTAAGTGCCAATGTAGAAGTATATGGAACTGCACCTGGCATGTTAGCCACGCAATAATGCACTATATCATCAATGATAAAAGTTGGGTCTTCGTGAGTTGTAGGCGTACAAGTTTCGATACAACCTCCTTGGTCTACTGCAACGTCAACAAGGACAGTTCCTGGACGCATTAATTTTAGCATATCACGAGTAATCAAGTGAGGTGCTTTTGCTCCTGGGATTAATACAGCACCAATAATTAAATCAGTATCTAAAATTGCTTTTCTAATGTTGTAGTTGTTAGACATTTGAGTCATAACATTGGCAGGCATAATATCATCTAACTGACGTAAACGTGGCAAACTTACATCCATGATAGTAACTTGAGCACCTAAACCAGCAGCCATTTTTGCTGCCTGAGTTCCTACGATTCCACCACCAAGTACTAATACTTTGGCAGGAGGAACACCTGGAACACCACCTAGAAGAATTCCTCTTCCTTTTAATGGTTTTTCTAAGTATTTTGCACCTTCTTGAATAGACATACGACCTGCTACCTCAGACATTGGAACTAATAATGGTAAGCTACGGTCTGTTTTTTCAACAGTTTCATATGCCAAACAAATTGCTTGACGCTCAATCATAGCATGTGTTAAAGGCTCTGATGAGGCAAAGTGAAAGTAGGTGAAAAGTAATTGATCTTTTTTGATAAGAGGATATTCTGAAGCGATTGGCTCTTTTACTTTAATGATCATTTCTGCAATGCTGTATACCTCTTCAATAGTTGGTAAGATTACAGCACCAGCTGCAGCATATTCTTCATCAGCAAAACCGCTTCCTTCACCTGCAGTTGCTTGAACATAAACACTATGGCCGTTATTTTTCATCTCAGCAACACCTGCTGGAGTTAGAGCAACACGATTTTCGTTATTCTTAATTTCTTTTGGTACACCGATTATCATAACAGTTGTATTAAGTGGTTGATTCAAAATTGAAATACAAATTTAGTGGATAAAGAAAAATTTTATTCATTGTAATTTAAAATAAGAAAATATTATTTTTATTTAGTAATTTTGCATGAAATAATTCTTTTTTTCTTCCTTTTATTAATTGTAAAAAGAAAATTTATCGGATTGTTTTGTTATAAATTAATTTCCATATCACTCTTTTTGTTATGATTTTAGACGAAACCGACAGAAAAATATTGCGTCTCCTGCAGGAGGATGCTCACTTGACATTAAAAGATATTTCGAATCGAATTAATCTGTCGTTAACTCCTGTTCATGATCGTGTAAAACGTCTTGAAAAAGAGGGGATTATCGAAAGATATGTTTCTATTTTGAATAAGAAAAAACTCGGAAAAAATTTGACGGTTTATTGTCAAGTGACCTTGGTGAAACAAACTTTTGATATTTCGGATAGTTTCAATCAGGCGATATTGAATTTGCCGGAAGTGGTGGAATGTAATTTTGTATCGGGAAGTTTTGATTATATGCTAAAAATTGTATTACCGGATATGGAAAGTTATCATCATTTTCATCAAATGAAATTGTCTATTTTGCCTGAAGTGTCTTTGATAAACAGTTTTTTTATTATCTCTGAAGTAAAGAGTACGACGGTTTTGCCAATTTAAAACAATTTTTATTTTTTAATTAAGTTGAAACCATTGGCTGTATTTGAACTTTAGAATGATTTTTTTTTTTTGAATGTTGACAAAAAAATAAAATGGTTTCTTTTAGCCCCGATAGAAGTGAAAATCCTTTGTGGGCTGGGGTTCAGCACACAAAGATTGTAACGGATAGCGGGACGATATTACCTAATATGCCTAATGTGTCTGCTCCAGATAATAGTAATCATGTTCAGATTATTTAAAATAAAAAATCCGCCTTGTTTTAGAACTTGGCGGATTTTTATTCAATTCAGGTTGGATGAATTCGTCATCTGAAAAACTAATAGTAAACTTAAAAAGTTATTCCAACCTGTAAATTATTGGCTAGTAATACGTAAAGCGTCTTACTTTGGCAATGTATTTGGCTAAGCGAATAACTTGATGACTGTAGCCGTATTCGTTATCATACCATATATAAAGGACTATGTTTTTGCCGTCTTTGGAAACGATGGTGGCATTGCTGTCATAAATCGATGGTGCCGAAGTTCCTACGATGTCAGAGGAAACCAATTCGTTATTCAAAGAATATTTGATTTGTTCTACCAGTTCACCTTCAAGGGCATATTTTTTCATAATGCTATTGATGGCTTCTACTGATGTTTCTTTTTTAACTTCAAGATTTAATACCACCAAAGAACCATTTGGTACTGGAACACGGATGGCATTTGAAGTTAATTTTCCTTCTAATGATGGTAATGCTTTGGCAACTGCAGTACCCGCACCAGTCTCTGTAATAACCATATTGAGAGCTGCCGCTCTGCCACGGCGGTATTTATTGTGCATGTTATCGACCAAATTTTGATCGTTTGTGTAGGCATGAATCGTTTCTAAGTGACCTTTTACTACTCCCAAAGTATCTTCAATCGCTTTTAGGATTGGAGTAATCGCGTTGGTTGTGCAAGAAGCGGCGGAGAAAATGTCGATTTCGTCTGGATTATAGTCATTCTGATTGACACCATGAACAATATTTGGTACACCTTTACCAGGTGCGGTTAGCAAAACTTTGTCTACACCTTTTGAGATTAAATGGCGACTCAAAGCTTCTTTGGTAGTGAAAGCGCCTGTGTTGTCGATCACTAGTGCATTGTCAATTCCGTATTTGGTATAGTCAATTTCTTCGGGAGTGTTGGCTGTAATGATATGAACGGTTGTTCCATTTATAATTAGAGCATTGTTTTTTGCATCTGCAATAACAGATCCTTGAAAGTCGCCGTGAATGGAATCGTATCGTAACAAAGAAGCTCTTTTCTCTAAACTAGTAGCGTCATTCTTGTCTCTGGTAACTATGGCTCTTAAACGCATTTGTTCCCCTTTGCCCATTTTTGACATTAATTCTCTAGCTAATAAACGTCCGATACGACCAAAGCCATATAATACTACATCTTTGGGTTGTATTTCTTCTGAAAATTTAGCTTCTTTCAATTTGTCTAAGACAAAATGTCTGGCATCTGGATATTTTTCGTCTTCTAAACGGTATTCATAGGTAAGTTTACCGATGTCTAATTTTGAAGGAGGTAAGTCTAATGAAAGAATAACATTGGCAATTTCGACTGAGTCTGAAACTGAAATGGGTTTGCCTACAAATTTACCTGCATATTCATGCAAGTTGATGATTTCGCTTACGTTTCGATCAATTAATTGGTTGCGAAACAAAACCAATTCGATTGATTTATCATACCATAAATCACTAATTGTTTTGATTAACTCTACTCCTGAACGTCTTCTTTCGGCTTGAAACGAAACCTCTTTTTCGTATAAATCCATGTTATTCATCTTGAAAATTTGAAATGTGAATTAGTGCAATTTTTTTAAATTTGGTGCAAAAGTACTTATTTCAATCGATTTCGTAACTTTTTTTACGTTTTTTTTAGAATAAAAAAAGTCGGCTCACAATTGCAAGCCGACTTTGGATTTATAGATTTAACATTTTAGATAATGATTCGAATGACTTCACCATTTTTGTTTATCATTTCGATACGGGTACTTTGTTTTTCGTCTTTATTATTCAAAAGTTTAGAAACTGCTTCCACGTTTGTTGCTTTGACGTTATCAATGCTTAAGATGATATTTCCAGTTAATTCATCGCTGTATTGTGCCAAATTTTCATTGTTTATTGATTTGATTTTTACACCATAATCTATTTTGAATTTCTTTTTGTCCGCAACATCAATGTTTTCTATTTCGATTCCTTTGAATTCACTATTGAAATTTTCAGTTTTGCTTAAAACGACTGGAACAACTAAATTTTTTCCGTCTCGAATTATAGTTACTTGAACTTTATCGTTTGGTCTTTTGGTATTTACATAACCCGAAAGGTCCGCAAATGTGGCAATATCTTGATTGTCTAATTTGATGATAATATCTCCTTTTTGTAATTTGGCTTTCTCAGCCCCAGAGTTTTTACTTACTTTATTAATGTAAAAGCCTTGTGTTTGAGAAACACCCAATTCTTTGGATGCAGTACCATTTAATTCACCTCCTTCAACACCTAGAATACCCCTTTGTACATTTCCAAACTCCATAATGTCTTCAATTATTTTGCGGGCATTATTAGAAGGAACAGCAAAAGAATATCCAACATAAGAACCTGTCATTGACGAAATCATCGTATTGATTCCAATTAATTCGCCTCGAATATTTACAAGAGCTCCTCCACTGTTTCCAGGGTTTACGGCAGCGTCAGTTTGTATAAAGGATTGAATTCCTTTAGTATCCAGATTTCTAGCTTTGGCCGACACAATTCCAGCTGTAACAGTCGATGTCAAGTTGTATGGATTCCCTACAGCGAGTACCCATTCGCCTACTTTAACCGAATCGGAATTAGCAAATGTGGAATACGGTAATTTTTCATCGGCATCGATTTTTAACAAAGCAATATCCATTTTAGAATCGGTTCCTATGAGTTTTGCTTTATATGATTTTTTGTTGTTTAATGTTATTTCGATATCAGTAGCGTCTTTTACGACATGATTATTGGTAACAATATAACCATCTTCTGATATTATAACACCAGATCCAGTTCCTACTTGTTCTTGTTGTTGCTGTCCTCCGTATCCATAAAAATATTCCATTATAGGATTGGAAATGGTTCGTACCGATACGTTTTTTACGTGTACTACAGTATGAATGGTTTTGTCTGCTGCAACCGTAAAATCGATATTTTCTGCACCCAAACTAGTTTGTCTTGCATAAGATTCAGGGGCAAGTGTTGTAATTCCGTTTTTGTTGGACGAAAAATAGCCATTGTTGTCAAATAATAATTTGTAGGCACCAAGTGTAGTTGCGCCACTCAACAAGGAAACCAAGAATAAATTTGAAATTTGTTTCATAGCAATAAAGTTTTTATTAGTTATTTGATTACGAATTTAGAGGATTTTTTTTTTCGCGCAATATGCTTTAACGCTCTTTAACAATGATTAACAATTCATTAATAGTTTGTATTTTTGTATCACTAAAATGAAAATAAAAATGCAATTAGAATTTTATAAATATCAAGGGGCTGGAAATGATTTTGTTATGGTTGACAATCGTTCTGGTTTTTTTCCTAAAGAAAATACACAATTGATTGAACATCTTTGTGACAGACGTTTCGGTATTGGTGGAGACGGACTTATTTTACTAGAAAATGATACAAATACTGATTTTAAAATGGTGTATTATAACTCTGATGGGAATCAAAGTTCAATGTGTGGTAATGGAGGTCGTTGTTTGGTAGCTTTTGCTAAAGACTTGAATGTGATTGAAAATGAGACTACTTTCATTGCAACGGATGGTTTGCATCACGCATCTTTTGAAGAAAATGGATTGGTTTCTTTGCAAATGATTGATGTTCCGGAAATCGATATTAAGAAGGATTATTCTTTTTTGAATACGGGTTCTCCACATCATGTGCAAATGGTGGAAGATTTGGAACACTACAATGTAAAAGAAAATGGTTCGGCTATCCGCTATGGTGAATTGTATGGAACAGCGGGAAGTAATATCAATTTTGTAAAAAAAATAGACAATACCACTTTTAGACTTCGGACCTATGAAAGAGGAGTGGAGGACGAAACTTTGGCTTGCGGAACAGGAGCTACAGCAGTCGCTATCGCAATGAATGCAACTGGACAAACCAACGCTACAGCTATTAATGTAAATGTTGAAGGCGGAAAATTGGTTGTTTCTTTTGATAAAACTCCAAATGGTTTTGCAAATGTTTTCTTGAAAGGTCCTGCTGAATTTGTGTTTAAAGGAACTATAGAGATCTAATTACGAATTATCAATTATGAATTACGAAATTTGTAATTCATAATTTGTCATTTCAAATCCAAAATTATTTATATTAATGAAGTCAGACAATGTAGTTCAAAATAAAAGTTATGATTTCGCTTTGAGGATTGTTAAAGTTTATAGATACTTAAGTCAAGAGAAAAAAGAATTTGTTTAGTCGAAACAGTTGTTAAGAAGTGGAACTTCTGTTGGAGCTAATATTGAAGAAGCAATAGGAGGTCAATCAAAAGCTGATTTTTTTGCGAAATTAACAATTGCTTATAAAGAGGCTAGAGAGTCAAAATATTGGATAAGACTTTTGAGAGATTCGGATTATTTAACAATAGAACAGTCAGATGATTTATTAAAGGATGTAGAAGAGATTTTAAAAATAATAGGTTCTATTCAAAAATCAATTCGTAATTCATAATTTCAAATTCGTAATTCTAATATGAGGACATTAAAAGGTGATAACATATACATAAGAGCACTTGAACCCAATGATTTGGAGTTTATTTATGCCATCGAAAATGACCAAAGTATTTGGGAAGTGAGTAATACGCATACACCCTACAGTCGTTTTTTGGTGAAGCAATATTTAGAAAATGCCCATCAGGATATTTATGAAGCCAAGCAATTGCGATTGGCTATTTGTCAAGATGAAGATTTTCCAGCTATAGGATTAATTGATTTATTTGATTTTGATCCAAAGAACAATAGAGCTGGTGTGGGGATTGTAATTCAAGGAAAAGAGAACAGAAATAAGAACATTGGATCCGAAGCATTGGACTTATTGATTCAGTATGCTTTTTACAATCTTAATTTACATCAATTATATGCAAATATCGGAACCGAAAACACCGCTAGTATCGCTCTTTTTACTAAATTTGGTTTCCAAAAAATAGGTGTAAAAAAAGATTGGACTTTTGTCAATGGAGTTTACAAAGACGAAGCTATTTTTCAATTAATTAATAATCATGCGAGCGACAGCGAACTGGCGCAGTAATTTTAAATTTTTATATTTTGAATCTAAAAAAAATAGTATCATTAGTATCTGTAGCATTAATTTCAGTATTAATTATTTACGGATTTGTTTTGATGTATCAAATTTTTAGTGGTAACACAAAATTTGCAGAGAAAGAGTTGTACGTTTATGTACCAACAGGATCCAATTATGAGGATGTAAAAAAAATAATTGCTCCTTATGTTGAAGATATGGGACGTTTTGAAATGGTAGCCGGAAAAACAAGTTATCCAGAAAACGTAAAACCAGGACGTTTTTTGTTCAAAAAAGGAATGAATAGCTATGATTTGGTTAAAACGATGCGGATTAATGATGCAGTAAGTTTGGCTTTTAACAATCAAGAGCGTTTAGAAAATTTTGCTGGTCGTGTGGGTTCTCAAATTGAGCCTGATAGTTTAGCGTTATTGAATACGTTTAAGGATACTGTCTTTTTGAAAGAAAATGGATTTACCGAAGAGAATGTTCTGGTAATGTTTATCCCAAATACCTATGATATTTATTGGAATACTTCGGCAGAGAAGTTTAGAGATAAAATGATTAAAGAATATCATAAGTTTTGGAATAAAGAAAGAACGGCTAAAGCTGCTGCACAAGGTCTAACGCCAATACAAGCAACAATTTTGGCTTCTATAGTGCATAAAGAATCCGTAAAAAAAGATGAAAGGCCTAGAATTGCAGGAGTTTATCTGAATCGAATGAGACTTGAAATGCCTTTGCAAGCTGATCCAACCGTTATTTTTGCGATGAAAAAGAAATCGAATGATTTTAATCAAGTGATTAAGAGGGTTTTTTATAATGATTTAATTATGAAGCATCCTTATAATACCTATGTGAATATTGGTTTACCGCCAGGGCCAATAGCAATGCCTGATATCACGGCCCTAGAAGCAGTTTTAAATCCAGAAAAAAACAATTACATTTATTTTTGCGCTAGTGTTGATCGTTTTGGATACCATGAATTTGCTGCTACTTTGCCAGAACATAATGTAAATGCCAAAAAATATTCCGATTGGATTAATAGTCAAGGGGTACAACGTTAGGTTTTTATAGCCATAAAAAGTATTTAAAAAAGGCTTCGAAATTGTTTTAAGGACAATTTTGAAGCCTTTTTTTATTGAATTTATACAAAAAGATTGTTCTGAAAATGTGTTTGCATAAGGGATGGAAATGGCATCTACCGATTTAGAAAAACAAGGATTTTTTGCCGTAGTTTTTGTTAATCGGGAATATAATGGACAGCCCTCCCGATAGCTATCGGGACTAAGGGATATGCTCTCTAAAAAAACTACTCACTTATTTATTCATTGAATTTTATATCAAACGATATCGTATTTTCAGAGATTTTGTAATCATTGCAGTGTTATTTTGCTTTTTCAAGACGTTTTTGCATTTTTTAAGTAAGATAAAGATTATGAAATATGGACTGATTTTTGTCGTTTTTTTATTTTCTGGTATTTTTTTAAAAAACTAGAAACCCCGTAATACTAGTTACTTACGAATGTTAATTTTGAAAAGTTGATAAGTTTAAAGTCTTGATTTTCAGCTTTATTTTTTAAGTCGTATCTTTGCGCATAGAAATTTCTTAACGGGACAGCGTTTTGAAGAAAACTAAATTATGATAAAAAAATGGTATTTTTACACAAGTTTGATTGTTGTAGTAGCTTTTTTAAGCTCTGGTTTTAAACCCTCCAAATTAGAAACTACCCCATGGTTTTTAATAGATGAAACAGATGATACATCCTACTTACTACCATCATTAAATGTGAACGATTATACCAATTCTGAGATTCCCTATACTGGAAACTTTTTTATTGGTTATAAAGAAGCAATCGGCTTCAAAGAGTCACAAGGAAAATACAAAAAAATTAATTCTCTTGGTTATTTAGGAAAATACCAATTTGGTATTGAAACTTTAAAATCTATTGGTGTTCACAATAGTAATGCTTTCCTAAATAGTCCAAAAATGCAAGAAAAAGCTTTTATTGCTCTTTTATCCAAAAACAAATGGGAATTGAGAAAAGTAATTGAGAAGTATGAAGGGACTGTGTTAAACGGTACTCATATTACTGAATCAGGTATTTTGGCAGCTGCACACCTTGCTGGTGTTGGATCTGTTAAAAAGTACTTCCGCTATGAAGGCAAGCGTTATTTTAAAGATGCTTATGGTACTTCTTTGAGGAGTTATTTGAAACGTTTTGGAGGTTATGATACTTCTTTTATCGTTCCTGATAGTAGTGCTAGAGTATTATAGTCTTTGTATATTCTAAAAAGGTAAATGAAAAAGCGTCCATTTGATTCCTTCAATTGGACGCTTTTGTTTGTTTAGTCTTCTATTAAAATTTCCAGTATTTTTATGGCAGCTTCGCTTATTTTGGTTCCGGGACCAAAAACGGCTACCGCTCCAGCGTCAAATAAAAACTGGTAGTCCTGCGTAGGAATAACACCACCTACGATAACCATAATATCTTCTCTTCCGTATTTTTTTAGTTCTTCAATTACTTGTGGAACCAATGTTTTATGGCCTGCAGCGAGAGAAGAAACACCAAGTATGTGGACATCATTTTCTACTGCTTGTTTGGCAGCTTCCGCAGGTGTTTGAAAAAGTGGGCCAATATCCACATCAAAACCTACATCTGCATATCCTGTTGCTACCACTTTGGCTCCGCGATCGTGACCATCTTGTCCCATCTTGGCAATCATGATTCTTGGACGACGACCTTCTTGTTTGGCAAAGGTGTCAGCCAGTTGTTTTGCTTTTTCAAAACTCTTGTCGTCTTTTATTTCTTTACTGTACACGCCGCTAAAAGATTTAATTTGTGCTTTATACCTACCAAAAACTGTTTCCAAAGCATCACTAATTTCACCCAACGTACAGCGATTTCTTGCAGCTTCAACGGCAAATTCCAGTAAATTTCCTTCGCCTGTTTGAGCACAAAGTGTTAATTTTTGAAGTGATTCTTTTACTTTGTCTGTATTTCTAGTTGCTTTAATACGTTCAAGTTGTTCGAGTTGTTGTTGGCGAACCATTTGGTTGTCTACATCTAGAATTTGCAGTGGGTCTTCTTTTTCAAGACGGTATTTGTTGACTCCAACAATTATATCTTGGCTACTATCAATTCGGGCTTGTTTGCGGGCAGCTGCTTCCTCAATCCTAATTTTTGGAATTCCGGTTTCAATGGCTTTTGTCATTCCACCTAATTCTTCTACTTCTTCAATGAGTTTCCATGCTTTTTCGGCAATTTCTTTGGTTAAAGATTCTACATAATAACTACCAGCCCAAGGGTCTACTGTTTTGGTGATTTTGGTCTCTTCTTGTAAATAGATTTGGGTATTTCGTGCAATTCGGGCAGAAAAATCGGTAGGTAAAGCAATTGCTTCGTCAAGAGCATTAGTATGTAAGGATTGTGTTCCTCCAAAGGCGGCGGCAGTTGCTTCGATACAAGTGCGCGCCACATTGTTGAAAGGATCTTGTTCTGTTAAGCTCCAACCCGAAGTTTGGCAATGCGTTCTCAGGGCCAATGATTTATCGTCTTTTGGATCAAATTGTTTTACCAATTTTGCCCAAATCATTCTTGCGGCCCTCATTTTGGCAATTTCCATAAAATGATTCATTCCGATAGCCCAGAAAAAAGATAGGCGAGGAGCAAAATCATCTATTTTCATACCGGTTGCCAGTCCTGTTCGAATGTATTCTAGTCCATCGGCCAGTGTGTAAGCCAATTCGATATCGGCGGTTGCACCTGCTTCTTGCATGTGGTAGCCTGAGATAGATATGGAGTTGAATTTCGGCATTTTATTGCTGGTAAATTCAAATATATCGGCGATTATTTTCATCGACGGCGTTGGAGGGTATATATAGGTATTACGCACCATAAACTCTTTCAAGATGTCATTTTGTATCGTTCCCGAAAGTTGTTCTGGTTTTACACCTTGTTCTTCGGCAGCCACTATATAAAAAGCCATAATCGGTAAAACAGCGCCGTTCATGGTCATTGAAACCGACATTTCGTCAAGCGGAATTTGATCAAATAAGACTTTCATATCTTCAACAGAATCGATTGCTACTCCCGCTTTTCCAACATCGCCAACTACACGTTCATGATCAGAATCGTAGCCTCTGTGCGTGGGTAAATCAAAAGCGATGGAAAGTCCTTTTTGGCCTGCAGCAAGGTTTCGTCTGTAAAAAGCATTGCTTTCTTCGGCAGTAGAGAAACCGGCATACTGTCGAATTGTCCAGGGCCTGCGCACATACATAGTGGCATATGGACCACGTAAATTAGGCGCAAAACCCGCTCCAAATTCAAGATGCTCGATCGCTTCAATATCTTTCTCAGTGTAGTTTTGGTGTAATTCAATTCCCTCAGCAGTTAGGAAGTTCTTAGTTTGCAAACTGTAGTCTGCAGACTGTAAATCTACTTTAAGCTTTATATGTTGTAAATCTTTTCTTTTCATTTTTTTAGCCTTTAATCAATTTCGTTGTCTTATTACCAAATTGATTTTTATTGTTTAGTGAAGACTGAATTCTACAATCTGATTACTCTTCCAAAAGTCGTTCTTTTTCTAGTTTTTCTGCCAATCGCTTTTCGATTATTGGAGTAATCAATGTTTTTCGGGGTTTTATTTTTACAAAAGGGAATAATTCTAATTCATCCTTCATTTTGTCATTCTTGTTGGGGTATTTATTGGTTCCCAACAATGTTTCTTTTCCAGAATCAAATAATGCCTGTTCGGAATCAGCACTTTCTTGGATTTTTCTCTTAATTAAACCATCGTTCAATTGATTTAAAAAACCACCATTAGCCTCTATGTCTTTGAATAATAATAATGCTTTTTCGGCTAATTGATTGGTAAGGTTTTCAATGTAATAACTGCCATCAGCAGGATTGTCAACTTTGTCAAAATAACTTTCTTCTTTTAGAATCAGTAATTGATTTCGAGCTATTCGATCTCCAAATTCATTGTCTTTATGATACAACGCATCATAAGGTAAATTGGCAATTGCATCAGCTCCGCCAAGGATGGCACTCATACATTCGGTTGTGGTACGCAACATATTTACATTATAATCGTAAATAGTTTTGTTGCGTTTTGTTGGAGTCACTAATAGATGACAATCAAAATTATGATTGTATTCTTTAGCTATATGGGTGAAAAGGATTCGGAAAGCTCTTAATTTTGCAATTTCAAAAAAGTAATTCCCGCCTACGGAAATTTGGAAAACAATTGGGTGATTTATAGTAGAAACTCTGTTGAAATATTCATTGGCATGCGCCATACTATAGGCAATTTGTTGTACCATATTAGCGCCTGCATTTTGATACAAACTGCTATTTATGCTGATTATAGAAAGTGAATTGGTTTCTATTAAAAGTTTTTCAATTGTCTCGAAATTGTTTTTTTCTTGGGTTTTATACCAATTTCCATCTTTGGCCAATTGTCCTATTGGGTCTAAAAGGCAATATATGGTTGCTTTTTTTTCTTTAGCAATAGCGTCTATCTTTTTTACGAAATCGATTGAGATAAAAGTAAAATGAAAGTATATTGAAATATTTTCTAAAGGAAGTTTGTCCAATAGTTTTGTAATGTTCACATTTTCTTCTGGAATAGTAAAACGTAAACTTTCGGCACCACGATGGATTGAATCTAACCCTTTTTCGATAGATTTCTCCAAATCATAAACAAAAATATTTTGACAAATTTTGAATTGACTCGCTTTTGTTGAAACGTTATTTTTTTTAGTAAAATCTTCTTTATCATAAAAAGGTTTTACTTTGATATCTTCTGGTGAATTCCAAATTAGGGTTTCATTATAATCGGCTCCTTTGAGTTCAAATTGAATTTTTTGCTTCCAGAGTTTGGCTGAAACAGGGCTGAAATCATCGAATAAATTCTTGGCCATCTTTATTTTTAATTAAATTTAAAATGTGGTTGTATTATTTCTTTTTAAGAGAATCACTGTTAAATTCAACGATATAAATATCTTCACTATCTTTTTTCATATAGTATTTTTCACGGGCATATTTTTCAACTTGCATGGGATTTTTAAGTTGTTTGATGTGTTCTTCGTCTTTTTTTATTTCACCTTGGTAATAGGTAGCATTATCCTCTAGTTCATCTATCTGTTTGTTTAAAAAACGATGTTCAAAATAAGAATAATTATCTAAAAATACCATCCATGTAAAAAACGACAAAGAAACCCATACGTATTTGTTACTTAAAAATTTAAACCATGTTTTGTCTTTGAATGGGTTCTTCATTGGGAATATTTTTTAATCCAATTAAATGGGAGAAGTCAATTTATGGAGCATCTCTTCTATTCTATGTTATTGAAAAAAAAGCGCTTGTTAACAGGATATAAAATTACAACAAAATTATAAAATACGTTGGTTAATTACGGCACGAACTACATCTATAGCAACTGTATTGAATTTGTCGTTTGGGATTATAATATCTGCAAAAGCTTTAGTGGGTTCTATGAATTGTTCATGCATTGGTTTCAACGTATGTTGATAACGGTTTAAAACTTCATTCATATCTCTGCCACGTTCAGCAATGTCTCTTTTTAAACGGCGAATTAAACGTTCATCTGAATCGGCATGAACGTATATTTTGATGTCGAAAAGTTTTCTTAATTCTGGATTTGTTAGGATTAAGATGCCTTCTACAATCATTACTTTTCTGGGATGCGTGATGACAACATCATCGGTTCTGTTGTGTTGTACAAAAGAATAGACGGGTTGATTTACAGTATTGCCTGCCTTTAATTCTTTAAGATGTTCTACTAATAATTCAAAATCAATGGCTCTTGGATGGTCAAAATTGATGTTGGAACGATCTTCGTAACTCAGATCGTGAGTTTCTTTATAATAGGAGTCTTGAGCAATAATACCAACTTCTGCTTCGGGTAATTCGTTCATGATTTGATGTACCACGGTTGTTTTTCCGCATCCTGTTCCTCCTGCAATTCCTATGATAAGCATAAAATATAAGTGTTTTGTTGAAGTTGTAAAAATAGTTTTTTTTATGATGGTATTAAACGGTTTATTCCACAAAAAAAGCCGAACATTGCTGTTCGGCTTTTTGTCGGGGTGGCAGGATTCGAACCTGCGGCCTCCTGCTCCCAAAGCAGGCGCGATAACCGAGCTACGCTACACCCCGTAATTCGAGTGCAAATATAGTGTTTATTTCTGCTTTTCAAAGCGATTTTGTAAAATAAATAAAATTTATTTCGATATCACTTTTTAGGATTTATTAGAGTGTGAAATTTTTATAATAAAGAGTACATTTGTACAACAAAAAATAAAATATCATGTCAGATACAATTGAAAAAATAAAATGTCTTATTATAGGTTCTGGCCCAGCTGGTTATACTGCGGCTATATATGCAGCGAGAGCCAATATGAATCCAGTTTTATATCAAGGAATGCAACCAGGTGGTCAGTTGACAACTACAAATGAAGTCGAAAATTTCCCAGGTTATGTTGATGGAGTTACTGGCCCAGAAATGATGATTCAGTTACAAAGTCAAGCCCAACGTTTTGGTGCAGACATCCGTGATGGTTGGGCTACAAAGGTTGATTTCTCAGGAGATATTCACAAAGTTTGGATCAATGATAAAATTGAATTGCATTGTGAAACAGTTATTATTTCTACAGGAGCTTCAGCAAAATATTTAAATATTCCATCGGAACAACATTATTTAAAAATGGGTGGTGGTGTTTCAGCTTGTGCAGTTTGTGACGGATTCTTTTATAGAAATCAAGAAGTAGTTATAGTTGGAGCAGGAGACTCTGCTTGCGAAGAAGCACATTATTTGTCTAAACTCTGCAAAAAAGTTACCATGTTGGTAAGAAGCGAAAAATTTAGAGCTTCTAAAATTATGGAAGAACGTGTTCGTAAAACCGAAAACATTACCATTTTAATGAATCATGATACCGTTGATGTTTTAGGTGATGAGCAAGTGGTAACAGGTGTAAAAGCCAAAAACAAAACTACAGGTGAAGTCTTTGATATTCCAGCAACTGGATTCTTTGTAGCAATTGGTCATCAACCCAATACTGAAATTTTCAAAGAATTTATAACGTTAGACGAAACGGGCTATATTGTGAATACTCCAGGAACTTCCAAAACAACTGTAGGTGGAGTATTTGTTGCGGGCGACGCTGCAGATCATGTTTATCGTCAGGCGATTACAGCTGCGGGTACAGGCTGTATGGCAGCACTCGATGCCGAAAGATATTTGGCTTCTAAAGAATAAATTCTGTATTTTATATATAAAAAAAGTCCCAATTTTTAATTTGGGACTTTTTTTGTTGGAAAAAAATAACAGATATGATTTTATTTTAATTTTTTAGTTAATTGCGCTTCACCTAGAAATTTACGTATTTCGATTTTTGGAGTTCCCAATAAGTTAATTTTAGAATTATCATTTGCATCTACAACTAATGTAGTGTCTGTCATAATGTTGCAAATGGAATTGCTTTCGGTAGTGGTATCTGCATTTTTTATAGTAAAATTAAAACCATTGAATATGCTGTTGTTGTCTAGTCTTATAATGGTATTTACTGCATCTCCTTCTATAATTGAAGTTGCTTTTTGATACATATCAAACGCTAAATCTACAGTAGAAATTAATGCTTTTATTTGAGCGTTTTTGCTTAGTTGCACTTTTGCTTTTTCAGATTTTAAATTCAATTCAATTTTTGATTTGTCATCTGCAATTAATCCGAAATTTTTTGAATTCACATTCAAATACAGTTTGGCAAAATCCAATGAAGTAAAGGTAATGTTTTCCAGTTGTATGGCTTCAATAGCATTTACAATAGCAATGTTTTTGGCAACAACAGACTTTAAATCATTTGTATATTTTATGCGTACTATCAATTTTTTGAAACTACTGGATTCTTTAGGAGTATAAATTCGAAGTGTTTTTTCTTTTAAATCAAAAGAAATATTTTCATGCAAATTATCGTCAGCTTCTATTTTTATTTCATTTTTAGAACCTTTTTCCAAGAATACAGTCAAGTTATCTTCAATTTCAAGTGCTGTAAATTCACCAATTTCTTTCGGTTTTTCGACAACTATTTTAGAGCCTTTTATGCGTTCCTTGTTTTGACCAAAAGTAATATTTGTTGCCAGTAGTAAAAATACAAGTAAGTGTTGAAATTTCATTATGTTAAATTTGGGTTGGATGCAAATATAAAAAAATCACCCACTTTTGATGGATGATTTTTGAAATATTTAGTATTTAAATGGTTTAATCTTGATGAATACTTCCTCCAGAATGTTCTTCTTTTTGAATCGATTTTGGAGTACCTTCATAGTTAATGCTTCCTCCACTAGAAGCCTCTGCTTTCAAACTGATTATTGGGTGCGTTTGAATTGAACCACCACTCGATACGTCAGCTACCACTTCATTAGCAAGTAGTTTACTGGCATCTATAGTCCCTCCACTTGATGCATGACTTTCTAAACGGATTGCTTTTCCATTGATAGTTTGAGAACTTCCACTACTAGCTTCAATTTGAATCGCTTCATATTCGGCACTTACATTAATAGAGGAAGCGCTTGAAGAAGAAATGCTTAAATTGTCACCTTTCAAAGTGTTATTGCTGTTTATTGTCGCTGCAGATGTGGCTTCTAGGCCTTCTATTACGGGCATTTTTACAATTACTTTTTTTGATTTAATATTAATAAAGTTACTGTATTTACACGTAATGATCAAAACACCATTCTCTACTTTTGTGATAATTTCGTTATGTAAATTATCATCTGCTTCAACAATTATCTCTGTTTTGTCCGATTGTTCAATAACAAGATCTATAGCATTGTTTACTTCAACGCTTTTAAAATTACCTTCAACAGTTCTTTTTTCCTTGGTTATGTTTCCACTTCCTGTAATAGAATTCAAATTAGTACAAGATCCGAAAAATAAAGCCACTAACGTTACAATTAGAAACTGAGTGATTAATGTGATGACTTTTATCATGACTATTCTGTTTTAATAATTATACCATCTTTGTTGATTTTCAATTCTTTGAATTTTTTATTAGTTTTTACAGTCGAATCACTTTCGACCGTTACACCATCTTCATTAATAGTGACATTAGTTTCATTGTCATTAGTGTCAACATCATTGTATTCATTTTCATCGGCTGGACAATTCAAACATTTTGCTTTTATGTTTCCAACTTTATAAACATAATCATCTGAGCTATAATGTAAGTTAAAAAACTCATCATCCGATCTATCGTAATTTTCAACGCTTGAGTCGGTTTTAAAAAGTACTCCTTCTGGTAAATACAAAGTAATTTCAACTTCCTGATCTCTAAATTTGTTTTTCAAATCGGTAATCAAATAATTGTCTAAGATCAATTGATTACCTACGATTTTATAACCATACTTAATGGCGCTGGCTCTGTTTTTAGCTTCAGACAATGATTTTCCTTTAGCTTCTTTCTCAATTTTTATATAAGCATATTTTTCATCCGACTTCTCGATTTTAATGCTTACATCATTCGAATAAATGATGTCATTTTTCAAGGAATCTTGAGTAATTAAAAATTCATCTCTATCATCTACATCTTTCGCAAAATAATCATTGTGCTTGAATTTGATCAAAAGCGTATCAGCTGGTTTTAAATTAATGGTTTCTTTTTGAACCGATCTTCCATTTACCGCAAATGCCGTTGCTTGTTTGATTCCAATAGATATTGCTAATGAAACTGCAATTAACCAAAGTGCTAATAGGGTGTATTTAACAATATTTCCAACGGATTTCATATTGGGAGCCAACAATTTGAAACCTAATAATGTCATGAAAAAGAACGGAATTCCAACTGCAAAGAACATAATTAAACCAAAAACCCAAACAGGATAATCCGTAAAGTTCCCCGCTTCTATAAAACTTTGCCAAGGAAAATTCATAGAAACACTAGTTCCCAATGTAAATACTCCTACAAGTAACATTACAAGTACAGCTAACCCCGACATTATTAAAATCACTCCCAAAAATTTAGCAAAAATTTTAAAAACGGTCATGATAAAATCACTAAAGCTATTTCCCAATTTCTCGGCACCTGTTTTTACTTGATTACCAAATTTGTCATAATCAGCATTTTTTATCTTTTCTGAAACGTTTTCAAATTCTTCACGAACTTTTTTTTCGATATTCGAAATTGTAACAGGTTCACCAGTCATCTCCAATTTTTCTGATGTAGTAACCGCTTCTGGCATTACAATCCAAAGAATGATATAGGCTAATACTCCAGTTCCCCATGCAAAAATTAGTATTAAAAGGAATATGCGCAACCAAACTTTATCAATTCCAAAATAATGTCCTAATCCAGCCAATACACCACCAACCATTCCGTTTTCTTTGTCACGGTATAATTTTTTGGTTCCGCTTGGAGTAGCATAATTGTTAAAACTAGAATTTGTTCCCGCTTCTTCTTCTATGATGTAATCTTCAGGTTGTCCCATTACAGTGATCACTTCGTCAACTTCTCTAAGTGTAACTACGTGTTTTTCTGTTTTTTGTTTCTCAGTCAATAATTCTGAAACTCTCATTTCAATATCCTTGATAATCTCTTCTTGTCCAGATGATTTTGATAGTGAACGTTTTATAGCGTCAAAATATCGAGTTAATTTTTGGTATGCATCTTCGTCAATATGGAAGAACATTCCACCTAGATTTATATTTACAGTTTTGTTCATGACTATAGTTTTTGGTTGGTTATTAAGTTTACAGCATCCGACAATTCTGTCCAAGTGCCATCTAGTTCTTTTAAAAATGTTTGTCCTATTTCGGTTAGTCCGTAGTATTTTCTAGGTGGTCCCGATGTGGATTCTTCCCAACGATAATTGAGTAATCCGTCGTTTTTTAGTCGTGTCAAAAGCGGGTAAATGGTTCCCTCTACGACCAATAGTTTTGCGTTTTTTAAAGTATCTAATATTTCTGAGGTATAAGCATCTTTTTCTTTTAAAACCGATAAGATACAAAACTCAAGAACACCTTTACGCATCTGGGCTTTTGTGTTTTCAATGTTCATAATTTCTTAATTTGAGTTGAGTTGATTTGTTGATGAAACTGTTCATTTTTTGATTGATGATTGATTAATATAATGATGATTTGGGCGTGACCCCGTCGAGAAAAGGGGCTTGCTTATTGCGCCGCTCATTCAGCCCCTTTTCTCAACAGGGTCGGGCTATCCATGCTACTTCGGTAGCTTATTGCTATCCCTCACGCGATTCCAATAAAACGAGATATTTAGAATGTATAAGAACTTTTATGAATTGTAATTTACTTTATAAAAGGAATGGTCAATGGATAATTGTATTCTTCTCCATTTGATGCTTTGACAGCAGCATAAATCACCAAAAAGAATTCGGCTATTTTTATGCAGGCAAATCCAAAAAGAGCCAAAACTCCAACTGTCAAAATTCCGATGCTATTGCCATAATCAAAATTTTCAAAAATAATGTCATTGTTGTTTACTAAATCATTGAAAGACACATTTTTTAAAACAGTATATAAAAAGATTGGAATAGCAATCATTGCCAAAATCAACGAGTAAATTAATAGACTTAATTGAAAATTTAATGCTTGCTTGCCATTGTGATCGATAAATTGTGATTGGTCTTTTTTTGAAGTCCAAATAATGATTGGAAAAATATAGTTTCCAAACGGAATTAAATATTGGCTAAAAGTACTTAAGTGTGTAAGTGCTGCTGCGTTTCTTTCGGTTGAAGTTTCCATTTTTGATTTTTTTGATTTTTTGATTGATGATTGAATAAATGACTTACCTAGTAATTTCTTATGCAAATATATGTCTTAAGGAGGGTATCTTGTATCGCATAGTAGTATATATTAACAAAATATTAACAAAAACAACTATGTTTGAATGAAAATACCTCTAAAAGCAATGCGTTTATAGCAATTGGTTATTATACTGAAATTTTTATATCAAACGTATTGAATGGTTTATAGTGTTTTTTATCGCGTTTATAATGGCAAAGTCCAGGAATTTTGAACTCAGCCTTTTCCTTTTGTTATTTATCGGTTATACTGGTTCTATTGTATAAATGAAATTGTTTGGGTTTAGTTTGATTACTTTTATTAGTAGGCTTTTAAGAATCAGAAATGGATATTTGCTTTAATTATTGAATTTTTATATGTACGCATAGTATTTTTTGTATTTTAGCAAAAAAAATAATAAAATATGGAATTAACGGTATCTAAATTGAATCGATTTGTGCTTTTCAAATTGCCTTCGGCTTTTATATGTGGAGTTCGAGTGAAACACATTGACAATAATAAATGTGTCGTTTCTGTAAAACACCGTTGGATCAATCAGAATCCTTTTAATTCTATGTATTTTGCCGTTCAAGCTATGGCGGCAGAGTTGTCAACAGGAGCAATGGTGATTGATAAAATCCAGAAAAGTGGCAAGAAAATATCCATGTTGGTTGCCAATAATAAATCTAATTTTTCTAAAAAAGCAACGGGTAGAATTACGTTTATCTGCCAAGACGGGCATTTGATAGAAGAAGCAATTCAAAAAACAATTGCCAATGGCGAAGGCCAAACGTTTTGGATGAAATCAATCGGAACTAATGAAGAAGGAATCCAAGTTTCTGAAATGGATTTTGAATGGAGTGTGCGATTAAAATAATTGGATAAAATAAAAACAAAAAAAAAGCTTCGATAGAAAAACGAAGCTTTTTTTAATATAAGGCATTGCTGAATTAATAATTATATAGAAGACAACCTTAATTTCAAATTCTGTAGAGTTGTATCGTTAGGGGATTTAATATAAATCTGAGTCAAAAATAAACAAACTACAACGTAATAGTCTTAAAATTATATTAAATTTTTTAGTCAAAATAACAGTTTGTAATTTTTTATAAACTTTTATTCCTAAAAAAAGATGACAATTTGACAATTTATAAGTTTTGGCAGTACTTTTGCAATCGAATTTAATGAATAAAACTATGTTTAAGAATTTTTTTAAAAATAAAAGCAATATGACTACAGAAAATACAGAATTCGATCAAGAAATAGATGATGTGACATTAGAAAATAATGCAAATGGAGAGCAAATTATTATTGAAGAATTAAGTGTTGAAGAGCAGTTAACACAAGATTTAGCAAAAGAAAAAGATAAATTTTTGAGATTATTTGCAGAATTTGAAAACTACAAAAGACGTACTACAAAAGAAAGAATTGAATTGTTTAAAACAGCCAATCAAGAAGTGTTATTAGCGATGCTTCCTGTGCTAGACGATTTTGACAGAGCTATTGTAGAAATCAATAAGTCAGACGATGAGTTGTTGACAAAAGGAGTAGAGTTAATTCATGAAAAACTCAAAAGTACTTTGGTAGGTAAAGGTTTAGAAGTAGTTGATGTTAAGGCTGGTGATGCATTTGATGCTGATTTTGCTGAAGCGATCACTCAAATTCCTGCGGCGTCTGATGCCTTAAAAGGTAAAATTGTGGATGTTCTTGAAAAAGGATATAAACTTGGGGATAAAATTATTCGTTTTCCAAAAGTGGTAATTGGCAACTAAAAAATCAAATTACAAATCATAAATCCGTATTGGTGTGACAATTGGGTTTGACTCCCAGACTATTTTGGGATTAAAATTTGGAATTTACTTTAAATTATTATGAAAAAAGATTTTTACGAAATATTAGGCATTTCAAAAAGTGCAGATGCTGCCGAAATTAAAAAGGCATACCGAAAAAATGCATTAAAATATCATCCTGACAAGAATCCTGGCGACAAAGAGGCAGAAGAAAAATTCAAGTTGGCTGCTGAAGCTTATGAAATATTAAGTGATCCTGCCAAAAAAGCAAAATACGATCAATACGGTCATCAGGCATTTGATGGTTCTGGAGGATTTGGTGGCGGTCATGGCGGAATGAATATGGACGATATCTTTAGTCAATTTGGAGATATTTTTGGTGGTGGTTTCGGAGGCTTTGGCGGAGGCGGAGGCGGAGGTCCTCGTCGCGTGAAAGGAAGTAATTTACGTATCAAAGTAAAATTGACTTTGGAAGAAATTGCCAATGGTGTTGAGAAAAAAGTAAAAGTAAAACGCAAAGTTCAAGCTCAAGGAGTTTCTTATAAAACTTGTTCGACTTGTAATGGTCAAGGTCAAGTAATGCGTGTTACCAATACGATTTTGGGTAGAATGCAATCTGCCTCAACTTGTCCTACTTGTGGAGGTTCTGGTCAAATTTTGGACAGAAAACCAAACAACGCAGACTCTCAAGGAATGGTTGTAGAAGACGAAACTGTTTCTATAAAAATCCCTGCAGGTGTGGTTGATGGTATGCAATTGAAAGTTTCCGGTAAAGGAAATGACGCTCCAGGAAATAGTGTTCCAGGTGATTTAATAGTTGTTATCGAGGAGATCGAACACGAAAACTTGAAACGCGAAGGCGAAAATCTTCATTATGATCTTTACATCAGTTTTGCAGAAGCCGTTCTTGGAATTTCAAAAGATATTGATGCCGTAAATGGAAAAGTCAGAATCAAACTGGAAGAAGGCATTCAATCGGGTAAAATTCTTCGATTAAAAGGAAAAGGGATTCCAAGTATCAATGGTTATGGTAGTGGAGATTTATTAGTTCATGTAAATGTATGGACTCCAAAAACCTTAAACAAAGAACAAAAACAGTTTTTTGAAAAAGCATTAACGGATGATAATTTTACTCCAAATCCTGAAAAATCAGACAAATCATTTTTTGAAAAAGTAAAAGATATGTTTTCTTAACCTTTTTTAAAAACAAAAAATACAAACCCATCCTTTATTCGATAAGGATGGGTTTTTTATTGGTTAATTAAGAGAATTTCGTTTTGAAATTATTTACTTTTACGCCAATTAAAAAATCAGCATGAGTAACATACTTGAAGTAAATAAAGTCGTAAAGCAATATGGTGACTATGTAGCGCTTAACGAAGTGTCATTGACCGTTCCAAAAGGGAGTATTTATGGGCTTCTTGGTCCAAATGGAGCAGGAAAAACTTCACTAATTCGAATCATCAATCAGATTACAATGCCAGATAAAGGCGAAATCATTCTAGATGGTGAAAAACTTCAACCCAAACACATACAATATATTGGCTACCTTCCAGAAGAAAGAGGCTTATATAGTACAATGAAAGTGGGGGAACAATGTTTGTATTTGGCACAAATGAAAGGTTTGTCTAAAGCTGAAGCCAAAAAACAACTCGAATATTGGTTTGATCGTTTAGGAATTCAAGGTTGGTGGAATAAGAGAATCCAAGAATTGTCTAAAGGAATGGCGCAAAAAATTCAATTTGTGGTTTGTGTGTTGCATAAACCTAAATTATTGATTTTTGATGAACCTTTTTCTGGTTTTGATCCTGTTAATGCCAATGTTATTAAAGATGAAATTTTGGCATTAAAAGAGGAGGGAGCAACTATTATTTTTTCCACGCATAGAATGGAAAGTGTTGAAGAATTATGTGATCATATTGCATTAATTCACAAATCGAATAAGTTAATTGAAGGGAAGCTGATTGATGTTAAAAGACAATTTAAGACCAATAGTTTTGAAGTTGGTATTTTATCGGATAATGTAGAAGGTTTGATGTTTGATCTTACTCAAAAATTTAAGGTAGGACAGGCTAATTTTAAATCTTTAAATGACGAAATAAAACTAGAAATCCAATTAGGAAATGCCACGCCAAATGAATTGCTGAATGTTTTGTCGCAACGTGGTCAGGTGATGCATTTTGTAGAGAAAATTCCAAGCGTGAACGATATTTTTATTCAAACAGTAACAAAAGAAAATGCTTAGAGAATTAAAATTTTGGATTAAATCTAAATAATCCACTTTTCTAACAATTTAACAATCGAATAATTTAAAATCCAATTATCTATATAAATGAGTATTATTTCATTAATCATAAAAAGAGAATTTATTGCCAAAGTTCGAAACAAGTCATTTATTGTCATGACTTTCTTAAGTCCGTTGCTATTTGTTGCTATTGCGGGTTTTGTTGCTTATTTAAGTTCGATGAAAGCCGAAACGAAACGTATTGCCATTCATGATGAGTCTGGTTTGTTTGTCAATGAATTTTTGACTCAGAATAATAAAGGTAGTGAATACAAATACTTGGACTTGTCTAAAATTGATCTTCAGTTTCTAAAAGATAGTATTGTTAAAGAAAATTTTGAAGCTTTACTATATGTCCCAAAAGCGGCAACCAATAAAAGTTTAGAAAATAAAATTGAATTGATATCTAATGATAGTCCCAGTATTATTTTTATCGAAAAAACACAAGGGATTATTGCCGATAAGTTAACGAAAGATAATCTAGAATTGGCACACTTAGATACTTTGGCTATAAAAAATGCTAAAGCTGAAGTAGTTTTACATCTTTCTAAAGCTTCTGGAGAAGAAAGTATCAGGGGACTTAACGAAATAAAAATTGCAATAGGAGGAGCTTTTGGTTACCTGATCATGATGTTTATTATTATTTATGGTAATATGGTCATGCGTTCTGTAATAGAAGAAAAAACAAATCGTATCGTTGAGATTATCATATCCTCTGTAAAACCATTTCAATTAATGATGGGCAAAATTATTGGCACGTCTTTGGCTGGTTTATTGCAATTTTTGATTTGGACTGTTATTGGTTTGTCTTTAATGTTTGCAGCCTCTGCCTTTTTTGGTGTAAATATTGGACCTACTTCCAGAGTGTCTCCAGAGATGATGCAAGTTGCTCAACAAGAATTTTCGGGGACTGCTCAAATGTATATCAAAGAATTATGGAATTTGCCTATAGCCAGTATTTTATTTGGTTTTGTGGTTTATTTTATAGGAGGATATTTCCTTTATAGTTCTTTTTATGCAGCTATTGGTGCAGCAGTAGACAATCAAACAGATTCGCAACAATTTCTTTTGCCAATTATAATGCCTTTGATGTTGAGTGTTTATATTGGATTTTTTACTGTAATTAACGATCCTCATGGAACAATTGCAGTAGTATTCTCAATGATTCCACTTACTTCTCCTATTGTAATGCTTATGCGTATTCCTTTTGGAGTGCCGTGGTGGCAAATTGCAATTTCCGTATCTTTGTTGTTTGCCAGCTTTTTTGGTGTAGTTTGGTTTGCTGCTAAAATTTACAGAGTTGGAATTTTGATGTACGGAAAAAAACCTAGTTGGAAAGAGTTATATAAGTGGCTCAAATATTAGTAGCTTCTTAGATTATTGGAAAATGGGTTGTTGGGTTTTGTAAATAAATGATAATTAATAACTTAATTTCTAAAATACTTAAAAAAATCATAGAATCTTACTAACTTAGATTCTCAGATTATTAATATTAAAATATGAGTAAAATTCTAATTATCGAGGATGAAGATTCAATAAGAAGAGTATTGATTAAAATACTTAGAGAAGAAAATGAATCGTATGAAGTTGACGAAGCTGTGGATGGCGTTATAGGACTTGAAAAAATCAAAGAAAACGACTATGATTTAGTGTTATGCGATATAAAAATGCCAAGAATGGATGGTGTTGAATTACTTGAAGCTGTAAAAAAGTTTGATACCGAAATTCCTATTGTAATGATTTCAGGACATGGAGATATGGAGACCGCTATCAACACAATGAGAATGGGTGCATTCGATTATATTTCGAAACCACCTGATTTGAATAGATTATTAAACACGGTTCGGAATGCATTAGACAGAAAAAAATTAGTAGTTGAGAATAAAATTTTAAAGAAAAAAGTAAATAAAAAATATCAAATAATTGGCGAAAGCGATGCTATCAATCTAGTAAAAGTGATGATTGATAAAGTAGCAAAAACGGATGCAAGAGTTTTAATTACTGGGCCTAATGGTACGGGTAAAGAATTAGTTGCTCATCAATTACATGAAAAAAGTGATCGATCTGGTGCTCCTATGATCGAAGTGAATTGTGCTGCTATTCCAAGTGAATTAATTGAGAGTGAACTTTTTGGACATGTCAAAGGTGCTTTTACATCAGCAGTTAAAGATCGTGCCGGGAAATTCGAAATAGCGAATAAAGGGACTATTTTTTTAGATGAAATTGGCGATATGAGTTTGTCTGCACAAGCCAAAGTATTGCGAGCGTTACAAGAAAATGTAATTACCAGAGTTGGTGCTGATTCCGATATTAAAATAGATGTTCGTGTTATTGCAGCAACCAACAAAAATTTAAAAATAGAAATAGCCGAAGGTCGTTTCCGTGAAGATTTATATCATAGATTAGCGGTTATTTTGATTAATGTGCCATCGTTGAATGATAGACGAACTGATATTCCTGCATTGATTGAACACTTTGCTAGCAAAATTGCTGAGGAACACGGGAATACTGTCAAAAATTTTTCTAAAAAAGCTATCGTTTTATTACAAGAATATGATTGGACTGGAAATATTCGAGAATTAAGAAATGTGATTGAACGATTGATAATACTTGGTGGAAATGAAATTTCTGAAAATGATGTACGAGTCTTTGCCAGTAAATAATAAAGAGAAAAAGCTAAAAAAAATAAAAATATAAAGAATAAAAAGAGCAGGAATTTTTAAAAGTGAATTGGTTTGTAAATTACTTTATTCCTTTTTATTTTTTCAATTTAAATAAGATGAAACTAAAAAAAATAAATCAAGTATTACAAGAAGCCCTTATAGATTGTGGATTAACAGAGGCTAATGCCATGCAAAAAGAAACTTTTTCGACTATTAAAAGTGGTTCTGATGCAATTATTATTTCTGCTCCTGGTTCTGGGAAATCTACAACTATTGTAATAAATGTGATCCAGCAACTGGTTTGTGAAGGGGAAGAATCACCTAGAGCTTTGATTATTGTTGAAGACAAAGCCAAAGTACTTGAAATGGAAGAACTTTTTGAAAAATTCGGAAGATTTACCAATCTTAGAGTTTACGGTGTTCACGATAAAGGAGATATGGAATATGATAAAAATTATATTTCAACCGGAATAGATGTCCTCATTGGGACTCCCAATAAATTAAGCGATATGTTTACCACAGCAGGGTATAATGTAAACCGATTGAGAATGTTTATTCTTGATGACGCAGATCCTATTTTGAAATTACGTCACGAAACAAAAATCATGCGAATTTCAAACAGTATTGCCAAAACACAGCGCATTATTTTTACGGATCAAATGACCGAAAGAATTGAAATTTTGGCTGACAAAATGCTATTAGAACCGTATGTGTTTGATTTTGATGAAGAATATGACGAAGATGAGGAAGACCTTGATGAAGAAATAGACAACGATGATATTGATGATTTTGAAGAAGAAGAGGAAGAAATTGATGGTGATGAGGAAGAATAGAGTTGAGGGAAATTGAGAAGCAGAATTCAGAAAACAGACAAGATTTAAACGCTTTTTAGTTTAATGGTTTGAGATAAAAATAATTTAAAAAATAAAAGAATCATGGGATTAATGAAAGTATTTTCGGGAAGTGAAATTTTGGCTCTGGCTTTACAAGAGAAAATTGAGGCTGCGGGAGTGGAAACTGAAATTAAAAATAACATTCAATCGGCTAGAATGTCTGGTTTTCCAAACTTAGACTCAGCAGTTGAAGTGTTTATTCAAGAAACTGATTTTGCAAAAGCTAATCCAGTTATAGAGGAATTTAGGTTAAGTATCTAGTTAAAGTAAATTGATTTTAATTTTTTTGAAAAACCTTGCCGCTTGTTTAGTGTCAAGGTTTTTTTATAATGTAATATTTTTATAATGAAAGAAGCACAATACAAAATGATCGTTTTGGATATGGATGACACGTTGTTGACAGACGACCACACTATATCCGAAGAAAATGCAGCAATGATTTTTAAAGCCCAAGAGATGGGGGTTTATGTGGTTTTGGCTTCTGGCCGACCAACTTCGGCGATGACTTCTTATGCCAAAGAATTAAAAATGGATTTCTATAATTCATTTATGCTTTCTTATAATGGTGCCGTAATTACCGATCTGAAGGAAGATAAAATTCTTTTTGAACAAACCTTGACGAAAGAACAAATTCACGAATTGTATGATTACAGTTTGAAAAGTAAAACACATATCATCACTTATATTAATGATGCCATTGTAAGTGAAACCGATTCGGAATACATTGATGTTGAAAAACACATTACAGGTTTGCCACATAATAAAGTGGTTAGTTTTAAGGAAACAGTACAAACTAATGCAGTTAAATGTATTTTATTAGAAGAGCCATCGTATCTCAAAACGGTTGAAGCCGATTTGAAACTGGCTATGCCACATTTGAGTGTATCCATGTCAAAACCATTTTTTCTAGAAGTAGCACAACACGGAATTGACAAAGCGTATAGTTTGAAAAAATTAGCTGAAAAATTAAACATTCATCAAACTGAAATTATTGCTGTTGGAAATGCTGGTAACGATTTAACTATGATTGAATATGCAGGTTTGGGGGTTTGGGTTGATAATGTAACTCCAGAATTGAGGCACAAAGCAGATGTTATAGTGGCATCTAATAATAATCATGGTGTTGCCGAGGTGATTAAGCGATATATTTTGAAGCAATGAAAACCTTTATAGAAACCAAAAGGCTTATTTTAAGAGAACTGCAACTAACCGATGAGGTAGGAATGTTCGAATTGGATTCAAATCCCGAAGTACATCGTTTTCTTGGGAATAAACCAGTTAAACATATAGATGAAAGTCGTGCTTATATTGAGAATATTAGACAGCAATATGCAGACAACGGAATAGGACGTTGGGCAGTTATTCTAAAAGATACGGATGAGTTTTTAGGTTGGTCCGGAATTAAATTAATAAAACAGACCATAAATAAGCATCAAAACTTTTATGAGATTGGGTATCGTTTTATTCAAAAGCATTGGGGAAAAGGATATGCTACTGAAGCAGGATTGGCATTTGTTGATTTTGCATTTAATGAAATGAAAGTAGAAAAGCTGTATGCTTATGCAGATGCTGGAAATGTAAATTCTAGACATATTCTCGAAAAACTTGGAATGCATTATGTGAATTCCTTTGAATATGATGGAGAAGAAGAAGTTTGGTATGAAATCGCCATGATTCCAAACCGTAAATTTGAATGAAGAATGGCGATACCATATTCCAATAAAAAACAAATAGTAACTTAATATGAAATGCGAAATCCGAATTCGTAGTTTCTACTTTTGTTTCCTAAAAAAAATGCGTCTCTTTATTTGGAAAGAGACGCATTTTTTTAATGAAAATTTTAAATATTATTTTATTGCCACCGAAATGAAATAATTATTTCCGTCACCCATGGTCAATTTTACTCTTTCGTCACATACATCAATGGTAAATTTGCCATTATCATAACAAGTACAAGTCGTTTTTTTGTCTTTTGACATTTCATTGTCACATTTACCAGTTTTATATCCTGCTAATTGTGGCGTGTAAAGAGAAACCAAATCGGTAGAAGCAGTTACCAATGAAATAATGCTTGCAGAATTATCATTTGCAATTCGATATACAATTCTATCCGTATAATTGATGTTGTCTACCGAAACTTTTCTGATATAAGTGAATGAAGTAGAAGCAGCCTCAACTGATTTTTCTTCAAATTTAAAACCAAGACTTCTGATGTCTAGATTGAATTTTTCTTGAGAATTATAGCTAGCCCAATTAGTTAATGTAACAATCGTTGGGAAAGGATTTTTAGTTGGTATTGTTGGTGCATTTTGTGCTTGTGAGCAAAGTGTAATAAATAGTAGGGAGATTGTGAGGCAGAATGTTTTCATTTTTTTTTATTTGTTATTATATTATTTAATTGACCTACTCTTTATGGTTTTCGGTAATCCCATTTATAGTTTTTAAAATAGTTTTTTTAAAAGTTTGATCTCTTGTAAATAAGAAACCCATAGCGAATTCTGTTGTGACGGAATTAACGCTATTTTATTAAACAGATAAAATCATTTAATATTTCGTTCTTATTGAAATATTTTTGGAATAATTATCTTTTAATTTTTCATAATGATAAAGGGTAGTTTTATTTGGTATATACTAAAGCTAAGTATCGTTAATTGTTTTTGGAGTTGTGAAATTAATACTTAATTAAATAAGAACAAAACCCTCTAAAAAAAATTTTTTCAATTAGAGTTAATCGTTTTTTATGTAAAGAAAATAAAAATGCACTCAATTTTACTCAGTTGCTGAAAATGCGTTAAATATAAATAATCATCGGCTTTATAGTATAGATTTTTGTTCGTAAATTTGCAACCTTAAATTTTTTGACAACGATTTCATTAGTTTAAGTTAAAATATGGAAAATAGAAAAAAAGTTGCTTTTTACACGCTTGGTTGCAAACTGAATTTTTCGGAAACATCAACGATAGCTCGTAATTTGCAAGATGAAGGTTTTGATCGTGTTGATTTTGAGGAAGTGGCCGATATGTACGTGATTAATACCTGTTCGGTTACAGAAAATGCAGATAAACAATTCAAGCAAGTCGTACGCAAAGCGATGAAATTGAATGATAAGGCATTTGTTGCAGCAGTAGGGTGTTATGCTCAGTTAAAACCAGAAGAATTGGCAGATGTTGATGGAGTAGATCTAGTTCTTGGAGCTACCGAAAAATTTAAACTAGCCGATTATATCAATGATTTATCGAAGAATGATTTTGGAGAAGTGCATTCCTGCGAGATTGCCGAAGCCGATTTTTATGTAGGCAGTTATTCCATTGGAGATAGAACACGTGCCTTCTTGAAAGTTCAGGATGGTTGTGATTATAAATGTACTTATTGTACGATTCCTTTGGCTCGTGGAATTTCCAGAAGCGATGAATTGGAAAATGTATTGAAAAACGCTTCCGAAATTTCGAAACAAAATATTAAAGAGATTGTTCTTACCGGAGTAAATATCGGTGATTATGGAAAAGGGGAATTCGGGAATAAAAAACACGAACATACTTTTCTGGAATTGGTTCAGGCTTTGGATCAAGTGGAAGGGATCGAAAGATTGCGTATTTCATCGATTGAGCCAAATTTATTGAAGAATGAAACAATAGAGTTTGTATCGAAAAGCAGAACTTTTGTACCACATTTTCATATTCCGCTGCAATCCGGAAGTAATGACATTTTGAAATTGATGAAACGTCGCTATTTGCGCGAAGTCTATACCGAAAGAGTGAACAAAATTCGGGAAGTCATGCCACACGCTTGTATAGGTGTAGATGTAATTGTGGGATTTCCGGGTGAAACCGACGAGCATTTCTTGGAAACCTACCATTTTCTGAATGAAATGGATATTTCGTATTTGCACGTTTTTACGTATTCCGAGCGTGATAACACCGAAGCAGTAACCATGGAAGGTGTTGTTCCTGGCAATGTTAGGGCCAAACGCAGTAAAATGTTACGCGGATTATCGGTTAAAAAGCGTCGTGCATTTTATGAAAGTCAGTTGGGAACCAATAGAACCGTGCTTTTTGAAAGTGAAAATAAAGAAGGATACATTCACGGTTTTACAGAGAATTATGTGAAAGTAAAAACACCTTGGAATCCTGAATTAGTAAACACTTTGCACGATATTTATTTGACAAAAATTGATGAAGACGGAAGCGTTCGAATGGAATTTTTGAATGTAGAGGTTTAAAATCAATTATTAAACATAAAGGCATTTAATAAAATGCTAAAATAAAACCATTAAGAGATTAAGATTTAGTAAGCTCTATGCTTATTTTTCTTAATCTCTTAATGGTTAAAAAACTAAGATGGCTTATAGGTCTGAAATTATTTAAGGATTTGTTGACCAAATACTGCTGTTTTTAATAAACACGCGTCGGTTTAATTTGAGCTGGGCAATGATTAACTCCGCTATGTCTTCGGGTTGCATTACTTTTTCCGGATTACCATCTGTGAGGTTTAATTCTTTTGCTAAATCAGTTGCTACGGTACTTGGAGTTAATGCTGTAACTCGTATGTTGTGTTTGCGAACTTCCTGCATTAGCGAGTCTGTCAATCCTAAAACGGCAAACTTAGAAGCACTATAAGCACTAGTAAGTGCATTTCCGTTTAATCCCGCAGTTGAAGAAATATTGATAATGTCACCTGTTTGTTTTTCAATCATATTTGGTAAAACGGCACGAGTCACATAATAGGTTCCCATTAAGTTTACTTGAATGATGCGTTCCCAAGCTGCTGGTTCCAATTCCAAAAAATTACCAAAAGCGGCAATTCCGGCGTTGTTGATTAAAATATCAATCGATTTGAATTCGGCTAAGGCTTTTTCTACGGCAGAATTTACAGAGTTGATATCGGCAACATCAGCGGTAAGAGCAAGTGATTTTACTCCTAGCGCCTTTACTTCTTTGGCTACTTCATCAATGTCTGATTGTGTTCGTGCCAATAAAATTACATTTACACCTTCTTGTGCCAAAGCAACGGCTATTGCTCTACCAATTCCTTTTCCAGCTCCTGTAATTAATGCATTTTTGTTTTTTAAGTCGTTCATTATAGTATGTTTTAATGTTTTTTGTCTAATGTCAATTTATAAATAGTAGTTTCTAATGCTTCTGTATCGTTATCTTCACAAAGTAAAAATTCGATTGTATCGGCGGAATTTTGATAAACGGTTAGCCCTTCAAATTTGTGGGTGTCACTAATTTTTTTAGTAAAATCGATTTTCATGGTTTTGGTGTCAATACAGCCAATAAAACTCCCCAGAATTTCTCCATCGTTGTAAGTAGAATTTGTGTTTTCGGCAGTTGATAAAAAGTAAATTTTATTGTCTAGTACTACTGCATCGGTGAAACTGCTTCGGACTCCTTTTATTTTGGGTAGTTTGTAATTGTTGGAAAGCATATTGAACTCGTTGACCAAGTTTTTGCCTTCGACAGTAAATAGTACATTTTTGGCTGATTTTCCGTTGCCACGATTGAATAAAAACCATTCTTCTCCAGTGTAAATAGCACCTTCAATATTGAAATCCTCAGGTTTTATTTCGCCAAAACTTTGCATCACGCCATATAAATCGGTGAGATCATTGGTCGAAATTTCTTTCTCCAGCGTATTGATTTGAACCATTTTATTTCTTTTTTCGGTAGATCCAGAACCAAAAACATAGAGGTTGTCACCAAAATGAGTGATGGCCTCGAAATCGGGTTTTTCACTTTTTGTGATATTTTCTGTAGCATTTTCTATAATCTCATGACGTTGTAAGTTTTTGGATTTGATACTGTATTCGTATAAAAATCCGCTGTTGTCGCCAATGATAAAAAGCGTATTGTCTTTGTAGATGAGCCCGGAAGCAGAACCAATTCCGATGATGTGAAATAGAATTTCTATTGTAAATTTTTCCATGAAAAGTTGTTTTGAAAATGACAGCCCTAGCCCAGATGGTAGTGGAAATCCTTTTGAAAAGAACAGCTATTTTTTCTTGTTCTAGCAGAGCGACCAGAGGAAGCTACTTCTAGGACATAGAAAAAAGCAGTTCTTGAAAAAGGTTGTAACGAACAGCTGGATTAAGCTCCTTCAAAAGTAATCTATTTTGTTGGGAAAGGAAAAGGGGAAGCTCTATTTTGAAACATTAAAACAAAAAAAATGCCCTGAAATTCAGGACATTTTTTCGATGTTATTTTATTTTTATAATTTGAAGCCATAGGCCACACGCAATGCTATTTGATTGGTATCATAGTCAGTATAGCCTTCATAACGTAAACTTACGTCAATATTTTTATTGGCATATCCAATTCCAGGTGACCAAATATAAGTGTTTTGATCATAACCGTTGGTTACGGCAAAACCTCCACCTACTTCACCTAAAACGTAAAATTGGTCTTCCCAAATGAAAGCTTTGAATCCAATTTTGGCAGGAATGAAGCCTAAATCTTTGACATTTTGATCAATAAATAAGTTCGTAAAACCCGTTGTAAGCGTTAGAGATGCTTTTGGAGTTAAGTCATATTGTAGGCGAACATCACCACCCAATGACCAGTTATAAAAATCGTTGTTTGTTGGAAGACCTCCGTTAAGACCAATTCCTAATCGGAATCCTTTATCGAAGTTGTTTGTTTCTTGGGCTTGAGAATTGTTTGCAAATAATAATGCTATTGCGAATACAAATAACACTTTAATTTTCATTGTAGTTTTCATAATTGAAATTTTGTTTAATTTTTCATTGTTCTGTTTATTTGTATCAGAGCAACAGTGCAAATGTACCGTTCGGGTATGATTGATATGTTATAGAATTATAAAGGACATTTATAGAATTACTTCTTTTACGTAAAAAAAATCTAAAAAAAGGGCGTTATATTTTTAATAGTATCGATACAATTAAAAGCTTCTATTTATCTTTGCCGACTTAATAAATACAAAATGAACCTTTCCCGATATACTCAAGAATTCTCCTATAATATTAAATTAGCTTATCCTGTAATTCTAGGTATGCTAGGCCATACAATGATAGGAATTGTAGATAATTATATGGTTGGGAATTTGGGTTCAACCGAGTTGGCTGCCGTTTCATTAGGGAATAGTTTTATTTTTTTGGCGATGTCAATAGGAATTGGTTTTTCTACTGCTATAACACCATTGACAGCTGAGGCTGATGCTGAGCAAAACGAAAAAAAAATTAGAACTACTTTTCATCATGGTTTATTATTATGCACAATTCTTGGTATTTCTTTGTTTATAGTAACGGTTTTGTCCAAACAATTAATGTATTTTATGGATCAACCTCCCGCAGTTGTTGCACTTGCAGCACCATATATTGATTGGGTTGCTTTTTCTTTAATTCCTGTGGTGATGTATCAAGGGTATAAACAATTTGCCGATGGTTTATCTTTGACAAAATACTCGATGTATTCTATTATTCTGGCTAACGTTGTACATGTTTTTTTTAATTATGTATTGATTTATGGTTTCTGGATTTTCCCAAAATTAGGAGTTACGGGTGCTGCCCTTGGAACTGTTATCTCAAGAATTATGATGGTGGTTTTTATGCATTATCTAATGAAGCACAATACAGTGATGAAAAAGTTTTTTAAAAATTTTACTTTTAAAGAAATAAAAAAGTCAATTGTAAAAAAGATTATTGGACTTGGTTTTCCTTCAGCTATGCAAATGTTGTTTGAGGTGACATTGTTTACAGCAGCTATTTGGCTTTCTGGAACATTAGGAAAAAATAGTCAAGCGGCCAATCAAATAGCGTTAATACTTGCTTCTTCAACCTTTATGGTAGCAATGGGATTGAGTGTTACAGCAATGATTCGTGTGAGTCATTCTAAAGGTGCCGGTGATTTTAAAAATTTAATTATTGTAGCGCGTTCTATTTTTTTATTGGCTATAATATTGGAATCGTTTTTTGCTTTTATTTTTGTTGTTTTTCATAATTATTTGCCACACTTCTTTTTAAATATGTCTGATTCAACACAAGCGATAGATAATCATGAAATAATTTTAATTACCTCAAAATTATTACTAATTGCTGCTATTTTTCAAATTTCAGATGGAATTCAAGTTGTGGTTTTGGGAGCTTTGAGAGGTCTTCAAGATGTTAAAATTCCAATGTACATTACTTTTGTTGCTTATTGGGTTATTGGTTTTCCAATTTCTTTTTATTTAGGAAAATATACAGAATTAAAAGCTGTTGGAGTTTGGATTGGACTTTTGGCTGGTTTAACAGCGGCTGCTTTGTTTTTGTACATTCGGTTTGCTCGATTGACTAAAAAGTTGGTCTTGGAAAATTCTGAAAAATAAAGTACTTGTAAGAATGTAACTTATAATTGGTTTTAACGTATAATCACTGTACCAATTAAAAAACTAAAAAATGATACTATTTATTATTCTTGGAATAATTTTATTAATTCTTGGATTTACTTTAAGCCATAATGCAAATCCGTTTTCTAAATTCGCTGGCATATTAAGAGTTGTAGGTTTTATTCTTATCGCCTTGGGTGTTTTTTCTTCTATGTTTAAACAAATTGACGCTGGTAAAGTAGGGGTAAAGTCGCTTTACGGAAGTGTTGAATCAGGAGTATTAGAAAGTGGTTTGCATGTTATAAATCCACTTTTGGATATCACAGAGTTTGATATTCAAACACAAAACTATACTATGTCTGCCGTTCATGGTGAGGGTGCGCAAGAAGGCGATGATGCTATTCGGGTTTTGTCTAATGATGGACTGGAAGTAGTTATTGATTTGACCGTTTTGTATCGTGTAGTACCAATAGATGCTCCAAAGATTTATAAAAATATTGGAGTTGATTACACAGATAAAATTGTGCGACCAATTACGAGAACCCGTATTAGAGACAACGCAGTTTTTTATGATGCAGTAGCTTTGTATTCGACAAAAAGAAACGAATTTCAAGATCGTATTTTCAAAAATATTGAAGCAGATTTTAAAACGAGAGGTTTGGTTTTGGAACAATTATTAATTCGAAATATTGATCTTCCTATTTCGGTTAAAAAATCGATAGAAAGTAAAATCAATGCCGAACAAGATGCTCAAAAAATGACCTTCGTACTTCAAAAAGAGAAACAAGAAGCCGAACGTAAACGTGTGGAAGCACAAGGTATTGCCGATTATCAACGAATAATCTCTTTGGGATTAACAGACAAACAATTGCAATACGAACAAATTAAAGCCCAAAAAGAATTGGCTGCGTCTCCAAACACTAAAATTATTTTTATGAATGGAAAAGGAAGCGCACCGGTTATTTTGTCGGATAAATAAATTATTGATTGTCCGTAATCACTCATAATTAATAAAAAGTGTTATATTTGATAAAAAAAAGCGATGAATTTATTCAGTTTTACAGCAAATTTCGGGAGTGAAGAATCTTGTAGACTTCATTTTAAAGAGGAAAGAGATAAAATCGGAGTTCAATGTAAATGCGGATGCAAAGAACATTTTTGGATAAAAAGCAGATGGAGTTATGAGTGTAAAAAATGTAGAAGTAGAATATCATTACGAAGTGGTACGATAATGCAAAGCTCTAATTTGTCATTTTTGATTTGGTACAAAACCATGTTCTTATTAACGGCAACTAAAAAAGGTTTTTCAAGTAAAGAAATTCAAAAACAATTGGGATTGAAGCGATACGAACCGGTTTGGTCTATGGTTCATAAGTTGCGAAAAGCAATGGGCAATAGAGATGCGCGTTATACTTTGGAAGGGATGATTGAATTTGATGAAGGATATTTTACAATTGAATCTACCGAAATAGAACAAGAAAAAGGAATTCGTGGACGTGGTGCTGTTGGTAAATCTAACGTTGCAATTATGGCTGAGTCGACTGTTTTAGAAGATATTGAAACTGGTAAAAAATCAAATCAATGCAGGTATTTTAAAGCAAAAGTTTTGACTGATCACACATCAGAACTGATAAATCAAACAATTCAGGAATCCATTTCGGAAAAAAGTATTCTTTTTACAGACAAAAGCACATCATATATAGATATTGCAGATTACGTGGAAATTCATATTACTGAAAAATCGAATAAAGAAACAACTACGGAAACTTTAAAGTGGGTGCATATTGCAATTAGTAATGCTAAAAGGAATTTTCTAGGAAATTATCATAAAATTAAAGGCAAATATCTTCAACTGTACCTAAATGAGTTCGTCTACAAGCTTAATAGAAGATATTTTGAGGAACAATTATTCGATAGGCTAGTAATAGCAAGTATTACAGGGTTATGACTAAAAACGGACAATCAAAATAAATTAAAATGACTTATAGAGAATAGACTTTTAAAAGTATTCTGTTTTTCTTAATTCTATTCTCTATTTTCTAATATCTAAATTTTTAAACATGGAATTACCAAAATTTTTACTGGGGGACAATACCGATTTTCCAGATGACATCTTCATCATTCACTTGGATTATCCAAGATTTATCATCAACCTAAAAGATGATGAAGTTGAATTTATGGAAGAAGCAGAAGACCTAGACGAAGCCGAATTGAATGCTGAAATGGAAGGTCTTATCGTTTTAGCCAATGAATTTTATGATCGTGAAATGGAACGATACGAGAAAGAATAATTTATTTCTTTGAAACGATATAATAAGTTCTAGTCAATCGAATGTTGTGTTTTTTAGAATCTTTTGGAATATGATTCAAATCAATATTTGAAACTTTATTCAAAGTATAGTTTTTCAATTCTTTAATTGAATTGATACTGTCAATATCTGTAACCAATAAGCCAAATTTATTTTCTAAAGGTAAATTTAGTTTGTTGGTTTCATTATTTAAAAGAATGGGCATGCTGTATCCATAATCCCAAATTATTTCAGGAGTAAATGAATTTAATTCATACGTTTTAACAGCCAAACTTTTTTCCGAATCTCTAATTGCTTTTGCACTAGCATAATCAGGATTCTTTAAAATGAGTTTTGTAAAAGGTATTCCGAATACCACTACTGTAACTTGAACCGCAATTACGGCATAAAACACTTTTGCAAAGTTTTTGTTTCTAAGGTTTGTAAAAAGAACATATCCAATACCAAACAATGATAGAGTTAATCCAAGGAACCAAATTTCGAATCCTGCGATATCATTTTTTACTTTAATAAAAATACCAACTGGAATAACAATACAAATGATTCCAATAAGGCCAAAAGCAAAATAAATAATTCCTTTTTCTTTTTTTAAACTAATATTTTTAAAATTATTTATCAAGTATTCAATATAGAATCCAGTGTTTAAAGCCATCGGAATTAAAACTGGCAACAAGTATCTTGATTTTTTTTCGGGTACTATTGACAATAATACTACAGAAGCTAATGTCCAAATCAACGTAAATTGATAGGCTTTTAAATTACTTACTTTGTTTTTTAAGTACGGATAGAGTAAGGCAATAAATGCTGGTACTGTCCAAATACCACTTTGAGTAAAAAAGCTCCAATAGTAATAAAATGGTCTAGTATTGTAATTTCCCCATCGGCTGCTTTCTATTTTGGTGACTTTTAAATAGGTTGCTGGATCAGCCCATTTTACGTATAGTGGCCATGATAAACCGATAATTATACCTAAAACCACTACAAGTATTAAATATAGTTTTTTGTTCTTTAATTGAAATTTATATGTAAATCCATAAGCAATTAAGAAAGGCAATAATAAAGCATAAACTGAAATAGGTCCTTTGCTTAAAAAAGATAAACCGAAAAATAATCCGGCCATGATTGCATTGAAAAGTAGTTTCTTTTGTTCATTCAATACTTCCCATAAAAACAAAATACAAATCATCATAAAACTATGAGTGTACATATCCCATTGGTTGTCTCTTCCAGCAAAATAAATATAAAAAGAGGTTATAAGGATAAGTCCGTTATGAAAGCTTTGTTTTTTTGATAAACCTAATTTTTCGGAAAGTTTAAAAGTGCCAAAAACCAATAATAAGGTAATGAATACAACAGGTAAACGCATGCCGAAAAGACAATCAAAACCAAAAATAATTCCAGAAATGGCTGTTAACCATGTTGGTAATGGTGGTTTTTCATATCGTGGCATATCATTAATTGTCGTCAGTATCCAATGATGATTGGTTGCCATTTCTCTTGCAGTAATGAAATTTCTGGCTTCCATGATATTAACTTCTATAACATCTAAATGTGAAAAAAGCATTAGACAGGCCACTATGAAAAGCCAAAAAGTATAATTATGAATTAATTTTGACATCTTTTTTTATAATTATTATATTTCTAGTATAAATGACTAAGCCCAAAGCATGACCAGCTAATAATACGGGATCTTTTCTGATTATGGCATAAATAAATATGATAAGTGATCCACTCAAACTAATAATCCAGAATCCTAAAGGCAAAACAGAATCTTTCTTTTTTTCAGAATAAATCCATTGGTATACAAAACGCAATGTAAATAGAACTTGCCCAATTATACCTGTCCAAAGCAACCATTTAGGAATCGCTTCGTTTCGCAATAGGTTGTCTAAATCATAGACGTTGTTATTGTAACCGTAACCAATTATGAAAAAGGGAAAAAGTAGTACAAACCATCTTATTAGTACGTGCAATTTTTTCCAATCATTTTGCAATTGTATGTTTCGAATGTAAATATAGTAGGTAATCGTTTGTCCAAGCATGATTGAGAAATCGTGTCTAAAATAGCCATAAACAAACAGTAAAAAGGATGCAAACAAACTGATTTCCCAAAATAAAACGGGCGTCAAAACTTTTTTGTTTTTTTCAGAAATAATCCACTGCAAAATCATTCTGCTGGAAAACAAAATTTGAGCAATAAAACCTATCGAATAAATGATGATGTTGTTCATTAACCTTGTTTTGCTACGCTATAATTGATGTATTTTTTCTTCATCCACAAATAAGCAAAGCAATCTTGTAGAGGGCCTAATAATCGATTCCAAAGATTAAACTTTGAAAGGCCTGCTATTCTAGGGAAATGTCTTACAGGTGTTTGTTTGATTTTGCCGTTTTGTAATAAAATCATGGCCGGTAAAAATCGGTGTAAACCGTTGAACATTGGTATTCTCTTGGCCATATCTGTACGGATAATTTTTAAGGGACAACCAGTGTCATCCATTCCGTCATGAGTAAAAGCTCTTCTAATGCCATTAGCAATAGTTGAAGACATATTTTTAGTAAAAGAATCTTTTCGATTCGAACGTACTCCAGTTACAAGATCATATTCTCCAGCAAATTCTATCAAAATATTAAAATCTTCAGGAGCTGTTTGTAAATCGGCATCAATGTAGCCTACCCAAGTAGTATCTGCGTAATCAAAACCTGCTTTAATGGCAGCGCTTAAACCAGCATTTTTTTCAAAAGAAATAAAAGTAAATTCGTCGTTGTCTTTGCAGATATTTTCAATAAGGGATTGACTATTGTCTTTGGAACCGTCATTGACAAATAGGATTTTTGTCTTTTTTTTAGCAATACTCAAGTATTGTTTCATTTCTTGATGTACACGATTTAGATTGTCTTCCTCGTTATAGACGGGTATTATAATTGTTAATTCAAAACTCATAGTTTGGTAAAATTTACGCAAAAGTATTTCATTTTGAGAAGAAATTGCTTAAAATAGGATTAAAATTTTTGATGACTTTTAGAATTTGGGGTTTTTTATTTCTATTTTTGAACCGTAAATATTCGAACATGAAAATATTAGTTACTGGTGCCGCAGGGTACATTGCTTCTCATACTGCAGAACGCTTATATTCCCTTGGTCATGAAGTTGTTGGTTTAGATAATTTTTCAGATTATTATGACGTTTCTTTGAAACAAATGAATGCCAATGCATTGAATGTAAAAGGAATTAAAATTAATACTATCGATTTGAGGGATGTAGCGCAGCTTCAAACATTGCCAGTTGATTTTGATTATATTTTTCATTTTGCTGCTCAACCTGGAATTTCTGCTACTTCTAGTTTTGAAGATTATTTGTCAAACAATGTTATTGGAACCAAGAATTTGCTTGATTTTGCATTAAAAAATAAAGAGTTAGCTCTTTTTGTAAATATAGCGACTTCATCCATTTATGGAATTCATGCTACTTTTGATGAAACTGTGGTTCCATCACCTGCTTCATTTTATGGGGTGACTAAATTAGCAGCCGAGCAATTAATTTTGGCAAGCAGTAGGTTAGGGCAATTAAAGGCATGTTCATTACGTTTGTATTCCGTTTATGGCCCTCGTGAAAGACCAGAAAAGTTATATACAAAACTAATTGCAAATGCTTTCAATAATGTGCCTTTTCCGTTGTTTAAGGGAAGTGAAAATCATTTGAGAAGTTTTACTTATGTTCAGGATATTGTTGATGGAGTGGTTAGTGTTATTGGTAAAGCAGATTTAGTCAACAATGAAATCATCAATTTGGGTACCGAAGAAGAAAATACAACCCAACAAGGAATTGAAATTGTAGAGCAAATTTTAAATAAAAAAATAGACTTACAAATTGTCGATGCTAGAACTGGAGACCAATTAAGAACCAAAGCTGTAATTGAAAAAGCTCGAAGATTATTAGGTTACAACCCGAAAACCAGTTTGTATGAAGGTTTGAAAGAACAGGTGCAATGGTATCAGGATAATTTTTTATAGCAATTTATAAAAACAATATTATTTTTTAAAATAACTGTCCAGTAAAATTTGAGCGGCAACAAAAGGTGATAATTCATTATTTTGTACCGCTTTTTTTGTTTTTTCCAACAAATCAATGATGCTTGGTTGATTGTAAAAATGAGTTTTCAATTGCTCGTTTATGGTTTCCATCATCCAAAATTGATTTTGTTCTTTTCGTTTTTCAAAAAAATAATCATTTGATTTGACCAATTCGATATAGTTCGATATAGTTTGCCAGACGGTGCCAATTCCTTCTTGTGTTATTGCGCTGCAAGTTGCAGTTGTTGGAATCCAACCTGATTTTTTTGCGGGAAATAAATGTAAGGCTCTGTTGAATTCTACTTTTGCCAACTGTGCTTTTTTGATGTTATCACCATCAGCTTTATTGATTATTATAGCATCTGCCATTTCCATAATACCACGTTTGATACCTTGAAGTTCGTCGCCGGCACCTGCAATTTTTAGTAGTAAAAAGAAATCGACCATACTGTGAACCGCTGTTTCGCTCTGGCCCACACCAACGGTTTCGATTAGAATGACATCAAAACCTGAAGCTTCACAAAGTGTTATGGTTTCTCGAGTTTTTCGAGCTACACCACCTAAAGTTTCTCCTGATGCTGATGGTCTAATAAATGCATTTTTGTCTTTTACTAATTCTTCCATTCGGGTTTTGTCACCAAGAATACTTCCATGCGAAATCGTACTGCTTGGATCTACAGCAAGAACGGCTACTTTTTTGCCCAAATTAGTTAAGTGTTTTCCAAAAGCTTCAATAAAAGTACTTTTTCCAACTCCTGGTACCCCTGTTATTCCTATTCGAATAGACTTATTGGCAAATGGTAAACAATTATTGATGACTTCATTTGCTTTCGCTAAATGATTGCTATTTGTACTTTCGATTAAAGTAATGGAACGACTTAAAGATGTTATGTTTCCAGCCAAAATACCGTCAATTAATTCTTGTGCAGAGGGTTGCTTCTTTCTGGATTCTTTGATGTGTTGCATACCGCTTGAACTGATTATTTCGGGAGGCGAAATACCAACTTTTTCATTTAAAGCACTTTTATTTGTTTTTTTGACAGACAAAATATTTATTTTTGAAAGTAAAAGTAATCAAAACAAAAACAGTTTCAAAAGACGAATCTTTGAAACTGTTTATTACAAATAGATTTGTACTTTTAATAAGCTGCAGTAAATCGAATTTGATGGTGTTTTGGATTTTCTGCTTCGTCAACTATGACTACGGCTAGATCTTCGCCAGACAAAATACTTCGTTGATTTTCGTCAAAAACGGGATTTTCTAAGCCTAATCTGTATTTACCTGTTCTTCCAGTTGTAATTCCTTGGTGCATTTCGAATGCAGGACTAAAAAATGCCCAATCCAGTTCTTTTTCTTCTTTAAGGATGTTCAAATAATCTCTTGCAGCTGTTGCGCCAGCATGATACTCTTTTGGAAAATCGGGTGTGTCAACTGCTTGTAAATTTGGCGCAACAAACAAACTTCCCGCGCCACCAATAGTGATGAATCGTTTTACTCCAGATTTTTTGACTGCTTGCTGGATTGATTTTGAACCTTTGATGAAATCTTCATAGATGTTTGGATTTGTCCAACCCGGATTATAGGCGCTTATTACAATGTCATTCCCTTTTAAAATTTCGGCTAATGCATCTGTGTCAAAGATATCCGCTGCAATCCAATTTGCATTTGATCCCGTTTTTGGATTTCTTGCAATGGCTGTAATTTCGTGATTTCTGTTTGCTAATTCATTTAAAATGTTGGAACCTACAAATCCTGTGGCTCCGATAAGTGCGATTTTCATAATTGTTATATTTAAAAGTAATAAAAAAAGTTACAGTTTGGTTTAAAAAAATAGATTAGAACTTATTTGAAAAATCTTCCAATGTAATGTCGCTCAACTGCAAGCTGATGGTTTGATTAATGTCTTTGTATAAATTATCTAAGTTTTTATTGATTTGTTTGCCAACAGGACAATTTGGGTTAGGCACATTCTTTGAATAGCCTAAGGTAACGGTATCAAAAGTCATTTTAAAAATAGCATCCAAAGTTATTTTTGATGACGCTTTCAATAGTCGGGTTCCACCATTTTTCCCCTCTTTACTTTCTACAATATGATTTTTTTTAAGATTTGCTATTTCCTTGCGGACCAAAACAGGGTGCAAGTTCATGCTTCCTGCTATAAAATCGGATGATAAATACTCATCAGGAAATTTAGAAAGTAATGTGAGAATATGTATTGTTATGGCAAACTTACCTGAAATCATACTGTAATAAAATATATTGCAAATATAGAATTTATTTTTGAATTGATGTATTTATTTGGTTGGATATTTTTGTTGTTGGTTTTATTGATTTAATCTATTGGTTTTGGGGTTTAATTTTTTTTTAGTGGTATTTTTGTTTTCTATTTTATACGATGAACAACTTTATTCTCATTTTTGTATTTTTATTTTTTGGTTTTATTTTGCAAAATATAAAGCAAATACCCAAAAACACCCATAAAATTTTAAATTGGATTGTCATTTATATTTGCCTTCCTGCCTTGGCATTATATCATATTCCGAAAATTAAATGGGACAATCAATTGTTGTATCCTATTGGAGTCGCTTGGATAGGATTTATTATTTCGTGTTTCTTTTTTGATTATTTGGGTAAAAGATTGGGTTGGTCCAGAAAACTGACAGGTTGTTTGATTATTTGTGCAGGACTAGGAAATACATCTTTTTTAGGTTTTCCAATAATTGAAGCTTTGTATGGGGAAGAAGGTATGAAAACAGCACTTTTAGTTGATCAGCCAGGTTCTTTTGTAGTATTGTCTACACTCGGAATTCTTGTGGCTACGGTCTATTCTAAAGGGAATTTAAGTGGTTTTCAAATTGCCAAAAAGATTGCATTTTTTCCTCCTTTTATTACTTTTTGTGTTGCTTGTTTGATGAATGTTTTCCAATTCGATTTTAGTAATTGGGTACAATTATTTTTTAAGACTATCGGAAGTGGGGTAACACCTTTGGCATTGCTTTCAGTTGGACTGCAATTAAAATTTGAAAAGAGAAGTATGCATTGGGGATTTCTTAGTTTAGGTTTGCTTTACAAATTAATTCTTACTCCAGCTATTATCTTTTTTTTATACGTTATAATTTTGCATCAACATTCGGATGCAATCAAAGTCTCAATATTAGAATCCGCTATGGCGCCGATGATTACGGGCTGTATATTGGCTTCTACTTATGGATTGAAACCAAGGTTAAGTACTATGATGATTGGTTTTGGTATTCCAATTTCATTTATAACTTTGTTGTTTTGGTATTTAATTTTACAATTGATTTAAAAACTACTTTCATATTAAACTAAATTATGAATTTTGGCATATTGTAATAACATTATGGTTTTGGCATCTTTTATTTCGCCAGTTTCTATCATAACATATGCTTGAGCAAAAGGGATTTCGATTACCTCTATTTCTTCATGCTCGTGCTCTAATCCGCCACCAGAACTCACTTTCATGCTTGAATCGTATTCTGCTATAAAGTAGTGCAGGATTTCTGTAACTGCTCCAGGAGACATGTATGCTTCAAAGATTTTTTTAACGGAATGCAAGCGGTATCCGGTTTCTTCTTCAGTTTCACGGATGATGCAAGCTTCTGGGTTGTCTTCGTCTAATAGACCAGCGCAAACTTCAATTAAAAGTCCGCTTTTATTTCCGTTTAAGTAAGTTGGAAGTCTAAATTGTCGTGTTAAAATAACTGTACCTTTTAATGTATTGTACAGTAAAATTGCAGCACCATTTCCTCTGTCGTAAACTTCTCGTTCTTGGATAGCCCATGTATTATCTTTTTTTTGATAATCTATAGTGACTTTATTAAGAGTGTACCAATTGTCTGACAGTAATTCTGTTTTTTTTATTTTGAATCTGGGATTGTCCATTATTTTGTTTTAAAGGGTATAAAAAAACGCTCTGAATTTCAGAGCGTTTGGTGTTTTATTTTAATATAGTTTGCTTTCTGTCTGGTCCCACAGAAACAATTTTGATTGGTACTTCAACTTCTTTTTCTATAAATTCAATGTACTCTTTTAGTTCAATAGGTAATTCCTCATAAGTCGTCATTCCTGTTAAATCTTGGTGCCATCCTTTGAATTCTTTGAATATTGGAGTAACATTCTCTGGTTCTATATTGTAAGGGAAATGAGAGATTGCTTTTCCTTTGTAGTTGTAGTCTGTACAAACTTTCAAGGTTTCAAATCCAGAAAGGACATCACCTTTCATCATCATTAATTGTGTTACGCCATTGATTTGAACAGCATATTTTAAGGCTACCAAATCCAACCATCCGCAACGTCTTTGTCTTCCGGTTACTGAACCAAATTCATTTCCTACGCTGGCCATTGTTGCGCCATCTTCGTCAAAAAGTTCAGTAGGAAAAGGACCGCTACCAACACGAGTTACGTATGCTTTGAAAATTCCGTATACTTCTTTGATTCTGTTTGGAGCAATTCCTAAACCTGTACAAGCACCTGCTGCAGTAGTATTTGAAGAAGTAACAAATGGATAGGTTCCAAAGTCAACATCTAATAATGAACCTTGAGCACCTTCGCAAAGAATAGATTTTCCAGCTCTTTGTGCTTGGTTTAAATATTCTTCACTATCAATAAAATCTAATGTTTTTAATACTTCAATAGATTCGAAGAATTCTATTTCCATTTCGGCTAGATTGTATTGAATGTTAACATCGTAGAATTTAATCATTTCTTCGTGTTTGTCAGCCAATGCTCTGTAGCGTTCTTTAAAATCTTCTAGTTCAATATCTCCAACTCGAATACCGTTTCTTCCAGTTTTGTCCATGTATGTTGGTCCAATACCTTTAAGTGTAGATCCGATTTTTGCTTTTCCTTTTGATGCTTCAGAAGCGGCATCCAGTAATCGGTGCGTTGGTAATATTAAATGTGCTTTTCTAGAGATAATTAATTTGCTTTTGATGTCTAGATTAAATTTCTCTAAACCTTCTAATTCTTTTTGAAAAACTACGGGGTCAATTACCACTCCGTTTCCAATAATGTTTATGGCTGTTTTATGAAAAATTCCAGAAGGAATGGTTCTAAGGACGTGTTTTATTCCGTCAAATTCTAAAGTATGTCCGGCATTTGGTCCGCCTTGAAAACGAGCGATGATGTCGTAATTTGAGGTAAGAACGTCAACAATTTTTCCTTTTCCTTCATCTCCCCATTGTAATCCTAATAATAAATCTACAGTCATTCTATGTTTTATTTGTAGTTAATTTTCTATTGTATTTTCTGTGTTTTCTTTTTTCTTGTTTCCGTAAAAGTATAGGGAATGGTTGGTTATCTCGATATCAAAAATTTGTTCAATTGTTTTTTTGATGGTTTGAATTCTTGGATCACAAAACTCAATTACTTCTCCAGTATCGGTCATGATTATGTGATCGTGTTGTTTATCGAAATATGATTTTTCGTAATGGGCTTGATTTTGTCCAAATTGATGTTTGCGAACTAAAGCACAGTCTAATAGTAATTCGATGGTGTTGTACAAAGTTGCTCTACTGACACGGTAGTTTTTGTTTTTCATTTTGAGGTATAAGTTTTCAATATCAAAATGTTCTTCGCTTTCGTATATTTCTTTTAGGATAGCATAACGTTCGGGTGTTTTGCGGTGTCCTTTGTTTTCAAGATACATTGTAAAAACGTTTTTTACAATCTCTTGATTTTTGTTGTTATCTGTGGAAATGAGTGTCATATCTTGCAAAGATAAATTTTTATTTTTAATGTGTAAAAAATTAGAGTTTTAATTCTAATGTGGTATTTGATTTATTGTTGACTTTTTAATTAAAAAAATATTGTTTTTTGTGAATTGTGTTTTCTGTCCGACCGCGTGAGGGATAGACGCTGGCTACCGAAGTAGCGCATATAGCCCGACCCTGTTGAGTAAAGGGGCTTTGTGAGCGGTGCTATAGGTAAGCCCCATTGCTTAACAGGGTCACGCCCAAATGATTTTTGTAACTATTTGATTTAATTGTGATTTTAACAATATTGTGTGTAAAAGTTTTATTTGTGATTGTTGGTTTTGTACACACGAGTTACTTTGTCAATTCCATCAATTTTCTTTATGTTGTCCATTAATTTTTTCAAAATAGTGATGTTTGGGACAATAACGGATAATTGCCCTTTGAAAATTCCGGCATCCCCACTAAGCGATATGCTTTGAATGTTGACATTCATGTTGTTCGAAATTACTTTTGTCAATTCGTTTGTCAATCCCAAAGTGTCCATTCCCATGATATTTATGGTGGCTTTAAAATCTTGTTGTGTTGAGTCAATCCACTTGGCCTGCATGATGCGATAAGCATAATTGGATTGTAGCGAAATGGCGTTTGGGCAATCTTTTTTGTGGATTTTTATACCTTCATTTATTGTTACAAATCCAAAAACTTCGTCTCCTGGAATGGGATTGCAACACGTTGAAAGTTTGTAATCGAGTTTGTCTTGGGTTTTTCCAAAAACAAGCATATCATAGTTGCTACTGATGACTTGCTTGTGTATGTCTTCGTCGGCTGTACTACTGTTTCGCTTGATTTTATTTTTGAAAAAGTTGATTAAGGTGTTGCTTTTTTGAGCAGCATAATCTTTTAATTGTTGGTTGTCGATAGATCCAACACCAACTCTGTAAAATAAATCTAGACTTGTTTTTAATTTAAAAAAGTTAACCAGCTCGTTTATTGATTGCTCGTTTAGCGTTATTTTTAGGTGTTTGAGTTTGCGGGTTAAAAGCTCTTTTCCGTCTTCGGCAATTTTCTTGGTGTTCTCGTTGAGGACATTTCTAATTTTATTTTTGGCTCTTGAGGTTGTTACATAATCCAGCCAGTTGATGGTAGGTTTTTGATTGGGAGACGTTATTATTTCGACTTGATCACCACTTTTTAATTCGTAATTTAAGGGGACTAGTTTACCGTTGACCCTGGTTCCTCTTGTTTTTATTCCAATTTCGGAGTGAATACTGAAAGCGAAATCAAGAGAGGTCGCACCTTTGGGTAAAGATTTGATTTCTCCTTTTGGGGTAAAAATGTAAATTTCCTTGGAGTACAAATTCATTTTAAAATCTTCGACAAAATCGACTGCACTTGTTTCCGAATTTTCTAAGGCTTCTTTTAAAAGATTTAACCAAACGTCGAGACCATTTTCTTCGGTGGCTCCGTTTTTGTATTTGTAATGTGCCGCATACCCTTTTTCGGCAATTTCATCCATTCGCTCACTTCGAACTTGTACTTCGACCCAACGTCCTTTTGGTCCCATTACGGTAATGTGTAGAGCCTCGTAACCAGTTGATTTTGGAGATGAAATCCAGTCTCGTAGTCGGCTTGGACTTGGTCTATAATGGTCTGTTACGATGGAATATATTTTCCAAGCTAGGAATTTTTCATCGTGAGGATTGGATTTATAAACGATACGTAAAGCAAATTTATCATAGACTTCGTCGAAACTTACATTTTGCGCCAACATTTTTCTGTTGATGGAATAAATAGATTTTGGTCGTCCTTTGATGATGTAATCTATATTTTCTTCGTTTAGTGCTTTTTTGAGTACTTCAGAAATGTCTTTGATATAAAGATCTTGTTCTTCCTTGGTTTCTCTAATTTTACTAACTATCGAATTGTATCGTTCAGGATCGGTATATTTTAAACCTAAATCTTCAAGTTTGTTTTTTATTTTATAAAGGCCTAAACGATGTGCCAAAGGAGCATAAATGTATAAAGTCTCAGAAGCTAGTTTCACTTGTTTGTGATCTTCCATAGAGTCCATAGTGAGCATGTTATGCAATCTATCGGCTATTTTTATGAGGATTACCCGAACATCATCGTTGAGTGTCAAAAGCATTCTACGAAAATTCTCGGCTTGCATGGAAACATTAAGGTCTTTTTGTACCAAAGATATTTTGGTTAATCCTTCAACCAATTGAGCGATTTTGGGATTAAACATTTTTTCAATGTCTTTGACTGTAATTGGGGTGTCTTCTACAACGTCGTGCATTAAGGCCGCAGCGATTGAAGTTGCACCTAAACCAATATCAGAAGCTACAATTTTGGCTACTGCAATGGGATGGAAAATATAGGCTTCTCCTGATTTACGGCGTTGGTCTTTATGGGCATCAACAGCCACGTCAAAAGCCTTGCGTATCAGTTTTTTATCCTCTGTAGTCAAAGTTTGATAACTGATGCGTAATAGCTCTTTGTATTCTTGAGCAATTGCTTTATTTTCTTTTTCTATATCGATTTCTATCATAACGGCATGGTTCAATTCTTAAAAATAAGAAATTTTTAAAGAATATACAAGGTTTTAATGTTCGGATTTTAGATTTTAGGACCACAGGTTTTAAAATCTGAAATACGTAATCTGTCATCAAAAACCTCTTTGTCTTTTGGCTTCAAATATCAAAATCGCTGCGGCAACGGATACATTCATACTGTCTATTTCTCCTTGCATAGGTATAATAATGTTTTGAGTCGCTGCGTCTCGCCATTCTTGTGTTAATCCAGTAGCTTCTGTACCTACTACTAAAGCCGTTGGAGTGGTGTAATCTTGAGTGTGGTAGGAAGTCGAGTTTTGTAGTGTAGCACAATAAAAATTGATGTTTCTTTCTTTCAAAAAAGCAATGATTTCAGTTGTTGATCCTGTCGCTATTTGATTGGTAAACAAACAACCTACGCTGGATCGAACTACATTTGGGTTGTACAAATCGCTTTTTGGATTCGCAATAATAACGGCATCCAGATTGGCAGCGTCGGCTGTACGCAATAAAGCACCTATGTTTCCTGGTTTTTCGGGTGCTTCTGCTATAAGAATTAGTGGATTTTTGGATAATTGTAAATCGGATAGTTGCATCGATTTTGCTTTGGCAACAGCCAAAATGCCCTCTGTTGTATCTCTATAAGCCAATTTTTGATAGACTTCTTTGTTAATTTCTATCAAATCAGCATTATTCCAAAGTTTTCTAGTTTCAGTTTCAGAACAAACTTCGGGCAAAAATAAAAGGGTCTCTATTTCGTATCCGCCTTTTACCGCAATTTCGATTTCTCTTTTGCCTTCAATTAAAAAAGTACCCGATTGTTTTCGGGCTTTTGCTTTTTCTTGCAAGAGCACTAAGGATTTTATAAAAGGATTTTGTACGGAAGTGATTTGTTTCATTTTAAGATCTGAAATGTTAGAAGTAAGCAAAGTTACTACCTTTTTTTTAATCTCACTCTTTCAAATCCAATCTCGAAAACAAAATGGGACGCCATAAAAAAAATTACAAAATACCTCTAGCTTTGATCTCTAGGTATTTATTTATGGTATCCAATGTTAAATTTTCAGGTTGTGTAAGTACAGAATAGATGCCGTATTTTTTGAGCTCATTGACAATTAATCGTTTTTCGAAGGCAAATTTTTCAGCAATTACTTTATCATAAACTTCTTGAATGTTTTCGGCTTTGTTGTTTATGATTTCATTGAGTTCTGTATTGTTGAAAAAAATAACAACTAACAAATGATTTTTGGCAATTCCTTTTAAATAAGGTAATTGTCGATGTAAACCATCCATTGTTTCAAAATTGGTGTATAAAATAATTAAACTTCTTTGGTTGATATTTTTTTTGATATCGGTATACAATCTGCTGAAATCACTTTCATAATAATCGGTTTTAATATTGTATAAAGAATCTAGAATTTTTTGCATTTGAGAGGAACGTCTCTCGGCAAAAACACGATTTTCTACTTTTTTAGAAAAAGCAAACATTCCCGCTTTGTCTTGTTTTTTTAAGATTACACTTGATAATACTAGTGTTGCATTGATGGCATAATCGAGTAAACTAAGTCCGTTAAAAGGCATTTTCATGACTCTGCCTTTGTCAATTATCATATAAACGGACTGTGATTTTTCGTCTTGAAATTGATTGACCATAAGAGCATTTTTCTTGGCAGTCGCTTTCCAGTTTAAGGTTCTAATGTCATCGCCTTGTGTATATTCTTTGATTTGTTCAAATTCCATAGTGTGACCGATTTTTCTAATTTTCTTTATTCCATATTGAAATAAAGTATTAGAAAAAGCCATCAAACTGTATTTTCGCAATTGAATATAAGATGGATATGTGGGAACCATTCTGTTATGATCGAATTGGAAGCGTCTGGATATTAAATGTAATGGTGAAGAAACATACACATTCAAATTACCAAAATGGTATTCGCCTCGTTCAGTAGGTCGCAAAAAATAATTGATTTCATTTTCTGAAGAAGCCTTTATTTTTTGCTTGATTTCAAAATTTCGAATTTGAAATTGAAACGGAATTTCGTCAATTATTTTAACAGCTATTGGAAAAGTATAAAAGTTTTTAATACTAACTTTTATTTCATTGTCATCTCCATTGGATAGTTTTTCAGACAGGATTCTAGTTCCTTCGATTCCGCTTTTTGTAAAAAATATAATTAAGATGTCTAAGAATACAAAAGTCAAAAGTATAAGTAATAAATACCAAGTACCATTGTAAAGTGCAGGGAAAATAAAAGCACAGATGAACAATCCCACTATGCTTAAAAGGGAATAGAAAAAGAAATTATTGATGTATAAACTTTTGAATAGTTTCATATTTTAGGAATCTGAGGACTAAAATTATCTTGGAATTTCTACGCTTTCGAGAATTTGTTTAATAATTTCTATACTACTTATTCCTTCCATTTCGCGTTCTGGAGTAACAATAATTCGGTGTTGCAAAACAGGAATTGCTGCTTCTTTAATGTCTTCTGGAGTTACAAAATCGCGTCCACGAATAGCTGCGAAACCTTTGGCAGCATTCAGAATTGCAATTGAAGCACGTGGGGAAGCGCCCAAATATAAGAAAGCGTTCTCTCGAGTATTCACCACAATTTTCGCAATATATTCTAGCAAGTTGTGTTCAACTATGATTTGTTTCACCAAAGTTTGGTAGTATTTGATTTGATCCGATGAAAGCAATGTTTTTATATGGTCTAGTTTTCCTTGGCTCTGTAACGAATGTTCTCTTTGAATAATCATGATTTCCTCGTCTATTTTTGGGTAATCAATTGATATTTTGAATAAAAAACGATCCAATTGTGCCTCGGGTAAACGATAGGTTCCTTCTTGTTCGATTGGGTTTTGAGTGGCAATTACCAAGAAAGGAGTGTCTAATGTATAAGTCGTGCCATCAATTGTGATTTGACGTTCTTCCATAACTTCAAAAAGTGCGGCTTGTGTTTTTGCAGGAGCACGATTAATTTCGTCAATCAAGACCAAGTTGGAAAAAATTGGACCTTTTTTGAATTCGAATTCTGATTTTTTTAAATCGAATACGGAGGTTCCTAAAATATCCGAAGGCATTAAATCTGGAGTGAATTGAATTCGGCTGAAATCAATATTCAAGGTTTTAGACAAAAGTTTGGCGGTTATGGTTTTGGCTACTCCAGGAACTCCTTCGAGCAAAACGTGACCATTTGATAAAATAGCAACAAGCAATTGATCAATCATTTTGCTTTGACCTACAATAACAGTGCCTAATTCTTCTTTTATGGCGTTGATACTTTCTAAAAGCGGTTCTAAATTTATTCTGGATTGAAAATTTACATTTTCGTTTGTGTTTTCTAGAGTGGTAGTTTCTTCCATATTTTTTAATAATTTTTTTTTGGCTTCAGAGGGTGTTTTTTGTATTTTAATCCGAATTATATATGCTCTATAATTTGTTAATTTACAATCTTTTCGATCGCATTATTGATTTGTATTAAGTCTTCTTCGACACTATGAAAACTGTTTTTTCGGTAAGCATTTATTAATGCAACAACGTGTTGGATATCTTCTCGTTTCTTTCCAGATTTAAGGTGAAGTTTTTGTATAAAATCGTCATTTAATTTAAGCGTTTCCATCAAGTATTCGTTTCTGATTTTTTCAAGAAAATAAATGATTTTTTTATCGATAATGGTATTGTGATCCCCTTCTTGATAATATAAGTTTCCAATGGTTTTTGTAAAATCTACTGTAGTGTTGGCTAACGGGATTTTTATAGGAACAATTCGTTGTTTTCTTTTGGCATTAAATAATATAAAAAGAATCATTCCGATTAAAAATACATACCAAGCCCATTTTAGAGCGGGTTGACTTAAAATATACCGCATAGGAGATTGCGAAATCACTTCGCCATTTTGCTCATTGATACACCAAAAGACTTTCCCCATTGGGATATAAGACAATACTTTTTGGGCATATTCATAATGATTTCCTTTTAATAAGTGAAAATTAGTAAATGCCACCGGCTGAGTGTGAAGATAAAAGGAACCGGATTTGTAATTTACTTTTACAAAATTTACCCTAGTGCTGTCCCCATTTTGACATCCTAAAACAGTGGTGTTTTGAGAGTCAATTTTTGAAAAATAATTATTGTTTACCCCTTCAATTATTTTGTATTTTTTATTGCCAAGTCTCTTGTTTGTCACCCAGTTGTATATGCTGTCAGCGTACTTGTATTCATTATCCATTTTTAAATTCAAACTATCCAATAATTCATTTGGCAACGTTTCGGCGCTTATAAAAGCCGTATTTCCTTCGCCGACATACGAACAAATTTCGTTAACCGACTGTTTGTCAAAGTGGTCTATTTTTGAAATACTCAAAAACGTACCCTGTTCTTGATTATCATCATAAGAAGAATTGTTTTGAAAAAATTCATAAGGAGTACTATTAAATTTTTCTATTTTTTGATTCTTCAAAAGTGATCCAATTTCGTTGTCCAAAACATAGAGTCCAAAAGGGATTTTATCTTTGAGCGAATAGGTTGGTGTCCAATCAATAGGTTTGGGACGATTACTATCAATAACTACAATAGTCACTAGAAGTAACACCAAAATGGAGATGTAAATTTGCAGTGTTCTATTCATTAAGTCTTAGATATTGTTTGTATTGATTTTTCAAAAGTCTTTCGAGTTTTGGCAAAAATGGCATCGTTCAATTCAAATTCGCCATACCAAATGTTGTTGTAGAGGTAAGATGCGTATGCGAAATCTTCTTTTTGCACAGGATTTTTTATTTCATAAAGATAATCTGAGTTTGTTTTTTCGATATCCCAGATAATGATTTGTTTTTCAGACATTTTTTTGAGCAACCAAAGATAATAATACCGTATCGTAAGTCTCTTTTCGTCAGATTGCAAGCTTTGGTTGATTAGTTTTTCAAAATCTACTAAATGGATGTTTTTTTCAATTTCATCGTAATTAATGATTTTTTTATCAGAGTTTTTTCCAAATACCCATTGGCCTTCTTTATTCATAATGGCTTTTACAATCATATAAATTACTGCAACAACTATACTAATAGCTATGATTTTAAGTAAAACGTTTACAAAATCAGATGCTGCTTTGTTGTTTTTGAATTCGAATAATTTACTAAAAAAATTAGCCAACCATTCTTTAAATCGATCCCAAGCGTTTTTTTTAGGAGTTTTAAATTCATAAATAAAAGGAGTGCTAGTATATTTTGTTTTAAAATTTTTTGCAAAAGGTTTCAATTCCACAAAAGCGGTATCGATTTTAATATCTTTTTGAGCTATTATTGCTTTTTCTTTTTTAGTTTCAACCAAAGTGTCTTGCGCTCCAATTTTGGAACAAAAGAAAAAGAGTATAAGGATTATGAATTTATTCAATTTCGGTACCAATTAAATCGATTTGGTTATTTGTGGTAAAATTTTCGGTGTCTTCATGTAAACTGTAATAAATAAGCCCTTGATTGATGACAATAAAATTATTAAAGATGTAGCTTATCAATACCGAAAGGACCATTATAACAGCCATAACAATACCAAAAGTAGAATAGTTATCCGTTTGTGAACTTCCATCTTGAGTAGATACTAGCATAGAACCAATTGTAAATAAATAAGGGATAATTGTGATAATTCCTTGAATAATCTGAATTAACATCAACATCAAAAAAGTCGTACCAACAATAGTCCAGAATTTTAGTTTGAGTAAGTAATATCCATTTGACAACGCTTTGAAAAAGCCCACATCATTTAGAATATAATCATGGTAGGATAGCATTACCCACGAAAAAAAAGCAATTCCGATAATGATAAACAATGGGAATCCGATGAGTATAAAACAAAGAACAACTAGGATTCCAAAAACAATAAAAGCCAAAGGCATAATGATACATGTAATTCCTAATAAAAAAACGAACATTTTGCCAATGTTTTTCTTTAGTTCTTTGCTGATATCTTGAGTAGAAAAATTAGTATTGTTTTCTTTTTCAAATAATTTCAAATAAACAATTGGAAAAGTAATGTTGAGCATTGATAAAATAGCGATGACTATAATAGCTGTTAAAAAACCTCCTACCACAAGAGTAATATTCTCACTGATGTAATTGGAAAAATAATTTGGATTGTTATTGAGGTTATTGGCGCCTGAAAAAAGCACTTCCATGTATATTTTTGAAATAAAATAGATCAAAATCATTAGAATCATTAAGAATATTCCATTAATGATAAAAAAGTTTTTAAAAAAGTGTTTTCCAAACGATTTAAAAAAAGTAACGGTGTCAGAGATATTGGCGCTTAAGTCACGCTCTTTGTAAAGTTCAAACATTAGGCAGATTGGTTTTTTTTGTAAACAATGAAAGGATAAATTAAATAGTAAAAGGAAATAATAGCTAGGGTAAATAAAATTATAAAACTGCTTAGCCAGTTGGGCATATCAATAGAATATCTGGTGATGAATCCTTCTAGAAAGCCTGCCGCAATTGTAAAAGGAATGGTGCTTAACAGAATTTTGAAGCTATTTTTAAAACCAATTTTAAAAGAGTTAAATCTAGAATAGGTTCTAGGGAAAAGGATAGAAGCTCCTAGTATATATCCTGCAGCCGTTTCGATCACGATGCCGAAAATTTCCATAGAACCGTGAATCCAAATGCCTCTGACACTTTTCCAAAAAACACCTGATTGGTAGAAAAAATATTGAAAGGATCCCAACATAATAGCATTTTGCAGCGAAATATAAAAGGTACCAATACCACCAAATATTCCAAAAATGTAGCAAGTCATACCAACTTTCAAATTATTGAAAGTAATACCAATAAAACTTCCCCAATTACTTCCTGATTTATAAATTGCTACTGGGTTTCCTCCCTTGATGTTCTCTAATGTTTCGTTTACATACCCATCACCTAATATTAATCTGACAAAATTTTCGTCATATTTTGCAGAGATAATACCAATACAAACGGTTACAAAAAACAGTGTAAATGCATAAACTAAATACCTTCGATATTCATAAACAATTAAAGGGACTTCGGTTTTGAAGAAAAAAAGCAAACGATTACTTTCCGTTCGTTTAGTTTTGTATATTTTTTGATAAATACTTGATGCTAAGAAATTTAAATAAACTACTGTTTTGCTTTTGGAGTAATAGGTTTGAGCATAAGACAAATCATTCATTAATTGAATGTATAAATTTGCCATTTCATCTGGATTTTTTTTAGCTTTACCAAAAATAGCTTGTTCAAATTCAAGCCATTTGTTTTTGTTAGTTTTAATAAATGCAATTTCTCTCATAGAAAGGCTAAAATAGGAAATATGTCAGAATTAACCATAAGTACTACACAAAATGTTGCTATAAATTTTAAAGCCGCTTCTGTTGGTGAAAGAATGTCGGCTAGTATGTTGGATTTTTTCATTAAGGTGGCCTATTGTATTGTTGTTATTTATTTTTTCTTTAATTTGTTGGGCTTTTCCAAATTATTGGATTCTGTTGACATGTGGTCTAGAATGGCGGTGATTATCATTTTTTTCTTTCCAGTAATGATTTATTCGGTAACCCTCGAAAGCATTTTTGAAGGGCAAACCATCGGTAAAAAATTATTAAAAATAAAAGTTGTAAAAATAGAAGGCTATCAAGCCAGTTTTGGAGATTATCTTATTCGTTGGCTTTTTAGAATTATAGAAAATAATATGCTAGGAGGACTAATAGGATTAGTAGCGATGATAGTCAATGACAAAACACGTCGTATGGGTGATATTGCAGCAGGTACAGCAGTGATTACATTAAAAAATAATGTGACAATCGATAATACAATTCTTGAAGAAATAGGAGATGCCTATCAGCCCGTTTATCCATTAGTGATAAAACTTTCAGATAACGATATGCGAATAATAAAAGAAACTTTTTTAATTGCAGAAAAAAATGGCGATTTAGAAACCATTCAAAAATTATCCAATAAAATCCAAAGTGTAACAGGTATCAAAATGCAAACAACAAATCAAATTGCATTTATAAAAACAATTTTAAAAGATTATAATTTTTATACCCAAAATATGTAACAGATTTTTATAATTAAAAAAAAACAATTTGTTAAAACAAAATTTGCAATCTATAAACAGAAATATCCATGTTTTATCTACTTGACATCATAGGAACTATGGCGTTTGCTATGTCAGGCGCTTTAACAGCAATGAACAAAAAATTAGATCCTTTTGGTGTTTTTATAATTGCATTTGTAACTGCAGTTGGAGGAGGAACGCTACGTGATGTTTTGATTGGCCGAACTCCAGTTGGCTGGATGCGAGATCTAAATTATGTTTACGTCATTACTTTGGGTTTTCTTTTGACCATAATTTTCCGAAAAAGATTGGATAAATTACGCAAATCGCTCGCATTATTCGATACCATCGGATTGGGCGTTTTTACACTTATCGGCATACAAAAAGGAATAGAATACAATCTTCATCCTGTAATTTGTATAGCATTAGGAACCCTAACAGCTTGTTTTGGGGGCGTAATTCGAGATATATTGTGTACAGAAATCCCAGTTATTTTTCGCAAAGAAGTATATGCTACCATCTGTATTCTTGGTGGAATTGTTTTTTTTACCCTCAGAACTATGAATATAGATAATGACATTCTTTATATAATCACCTCTTTGTTCATCATCATGGTTCGTTTATTAGCCAAAAAATACAAATGGCAATTATCACCTATAAATCATAAACGATAAAAAACGTTTGGGCGAGACCACATTAAGGACAGTGGCCCAATATACAAGCCGCTTATTCGGCCACTTTCCTTAATGCGGTTGGGCTATTGCCATTACTTCGGTAATTTGGCGCTATCCCTCTCGCAAGTAAACAAGAAATTTTGTGCTTAGAAAGTAGTTTTTTACTTTTCCTATTCAAAATATTACCCTAATTGTGTACTTTTCCAGTCTTTAAACTTTACCTGTGAAAAACTACATCGTAAAACGATACCAAAAGGAACACTATAGCATTTGGAATGATTTTATCAGTCGAGCCAAGAATGCTACGTTTTTGTTTCATCGTGATTTCATGGATTATCATAATGACCGTTTTGAGGATTATTCCCTAATGGTTTTTGAGGAAAAAAAGTTAGTTGCGGTTTTGCCAGCCAATAGAGTTGGTAAGGTTATTTATTCCCATCAGGGTTTGAGTTATGGTTCAATTGTGATAAAAAAAAATATCAAAATAAATGAGTATTTGATTCTTGTAGCGACTTTGATGCGGTTTTTAAATTCAAATGAAATAGAGTCTATTTATTTGAAACAATTGCCAAAAATTTATAATAAAGCTTTTTCTGAGGAATTTGATTATGTTACTTATTTAATGAAAGGAGAAATTTATCGTTCCGATTTGCATATGGTAATAGATAACGAGCAAGGTTATAAACCGAATAGAAATAGATTACGTGCTTTAAAAGTAGCAAATGAAAAGGGAATCGAAGTTCGATTGGAAAATGACTATGAACATTTTTGGAATCAAATTTTAATACCGAATTTAAAGGCACGGTATAATGTTGCACCAGTTCATACACTTACTGAAATAAGTCTTCTAGCAGCATTATTTCCTAATCAAATCAAATTATACAATGCTTACTTATCAGGAATTATAAAAGCAGGAGTTGTTGTTTTCGTAATGGAAAACGTAGTTCATTTTCAATATAGTTCTGGTGATGAAGATCGGAATGATACCGCCTCTTTGGATGCGCTTTTTAATTTTATTATTCAAAAATATTCTGATAAAAAATACATAAGTTTCGGAAATTGTTCTGAAGAAAACGGATGTTTTTTAAATACAGGTTTGGCCTATTGGAAAGAAAGTTTTGGAGCAAAATCGATGATACAAAATTTTATAAAAATTAGCACAAAAAACTATAGTAAACTCGAGAGCGCCATAAAATGATACAATTCTTAGACTTAAAAAAAATAAACGAACCCTATGAAACCGCTTTTCAAGAAAAATTGAAATCGGTTTTAGCCAGTGGTTGGTATATTTTAGGAAAAGAAGTTCAGGTATTTGAAACCAATTTTGCTCAATATTGTGGAGCTCAATTTTGCATTGGAGTTGGGAATGGTTTGGATGCACTAACACTGATTTTTAAAGCCTATATTCAACTGGGTAAACTACAGAAAGGAGACGAAGTGATTGTGCCCGCTAACACGTATATTGCCAGCATACTCGCCATTATTCAAGCCGATTTAGTGCCAGTTTTAGTCGAGCCAAAGTTGGAGACTTACAACATTGACCCAAGTTTAATTCAAAATAAAATAACACAGAGAACCAAAGCCATTCTAGCCGTTCATCTGTATGGTCAATTGGCCGAAATGGATGCCATAAACGAAATAGCCATTCAAAATAATTTAATTGTAGTCGAAGATGCTGCGCAATCGGCTGGAGCAAATAGCCACCTAACCCCCAAAGCAGGAATGGAAAAGTTTAGAAAAGCTCCCCCTTCGGGGGCGGGGGGGGCTGCTGCCTATAGTTTTTATCCCGGAAAAAATCTTGGAGCTCTTGGCGATGGTGGAGCAGTAGTGACAAATGATGCCGATCTTGCCAAATCAATAAAAGGACTTCGTAATTATGGCTCAGAAATTAAATATCACAATGATTTTATTGGCGTAAATTCTAGGCTCGATGAATTGCAAGCCGCTTTTTTAAACTTGAAATTACCCAATTTGGATTCCGATAATCAAAAGCGTAGAATTATAGCCAAACGTTATTTGTCTGAAGTGAAAAATGATAAAATTATGTTGCCTTTTTGGGATTTAAGCAGCAATCATGTTTTTCATCTTTTTGTTATTCGAACCCAAAACAGAGAGGATTTACAAAAGTATTTGGCAGATAACAATATCGAAACCATGATTCATTATCCCATTCCGCCACACCAGCAAAAGGCAATGGAATCTTGGAATGATTTGTCTTTTCCCATAACCGAAAAAATACATCGGGAAGTTTTGAGTTTGCCAATAAGTCCTGTTTTGACAATGGATGAGGTGAGTTACGTTGTCACAATTTTAAATAAATATTAAAATTTTGACGGAAAGTAAATCTTCATACCTGCAAATTGTAAAAGCAACCTCTATTTTTGGTGGAATGCAATTTTTAAATATTATTATTTCAATTGTTAGGACAAAACTGATTGCGATATTTATTGGTCCGGCAGGAATGGGAATTATTTCGTTGTTGAATTCGGCATTGAATATGGTCAGCGGTGTTACTGGTTTAGGAATTGAAACCAGCGCCATAAAACATATTTCAGAACAGTATAATTCAGCCGATATAAACAGTGTTTCGCCAATAATTGCAATAGTTAAAAAAATTGCATTTGTAACTGGGATTATAGGAGCCTTGGCGGTTGCATTGTTTTCAAGCTGTTTGAGTGAGCTTACTTTTGGGAATTCAAATTATACCTATTTGTTTATTTATTTGTCAATAACTTTGTTGTTTAAGCAGTTGTCTGTTGGACAAATGGTGGTCTTTCAAGGATTGCGCAAGTTAAAAATATTAGCGAAAGCTAATTTTTATGGAAATTTGATAGGATTGTTGTTCTCCATCCCGTTGTTTTACTTTTATAGAATTGACGCTATTGTGCCAACGATTGTGGTAACTTCTGTTTCTTCTTTGTTGGTGTCTTTTTATTATTCGAGAAAGATTAAAATTGAGAAAACAGCTATTTCTAATGCTCAATTATTCGTTGAGGGAAAAAGCATTATCAAACTCGGAATAATGCTGACATTAAGCGGATTATTGACTTTATTGGCATCATACCTCATTCAGATTTATATTGGAAAGAGTGGAGGATTGAAAGAAGTCGGTTTTTATAATGCGGGTTTTACATTACTGAATTCGTATGTCGGAATTGTTTTTACAGTTATGAGTACCGATTATTTTCCAAAATTATCTTCAATTTGTAACGATAACAAAAAAATCAGAGTTAGCGTAATGGAACAATCTTACATGTCCATCTTTATCATAACTCCAATAATAATTCTATTTTTGACTTTTGTTCCGCTTATCATAAAAATTTTATACACTTCAAAGTTTGTTTCGATTATACCGATGGTGTGTTTTGGAATACTGGCGATGTTGTTTCGGGCTGTTTCATGGTCAATGGGTTATATATTAATCGCCAAAGGTGATTCGAATGTATTTATTAAAACCGCTGTTGGATTTAATTTTTTGTCTGTTATTTTAAATATGCTTGGGTATTATTTTTATGGATTAGAAGGATTGGGGTTTAGTTTTTTGATTTACTACTTGATACACTTAATTGCCATAAAAATAATTACAAAGATGAGGTATGATTTCTATTTTGATGCTGAATTTTATTGTGCTTATTTGATTTGCATCATCATGTGTGTTGCCACTTTTTTTATGCGATTTATTCCAAATCCAATTTTAAAATATAGCTTGATGGCAGTAATGATATTACTGTCTTTAGGATTTGTTTTATATCATTTGAATAAAAAAATAGGTTTTAAATTTTTATTTAATTCGATAACTAAGAGAAAAAATGATTGATTTTGCTAAAAATAAATATCGAAAACTGCGAACGATTTATCATAAAATCAAGTTTTATTTTAAAGTAAATTGGATGAAAACGCTTTATTTCAATTGGAAAAAATTCCCTTTTTCAATTGCAAAAAAGCTTCCAGTTTTTTTCTATGGGAGAGTAAAATTCAGTTCAATAAAAGGAGAAATTATAATCCAAGGAAATGTGAAACGTGGAATGATAGGTTTTGGTCAGCCTTATGAAATGAATACCTTGCATAAAGGAATTGCCGAAGTTTTTATTGAGGGGAAAATGATTTTTAAGGGTCATGTGCAATTTGGGAAAGATTATTTTGTTTACGTAGGAGAAAAAGCTTCTTGTGAACTTGGGCATATGTCGTCTTTAGGTTCCAATGGTAAATTGATTTGTATCGAAAAAATAGTCTTAGGGGATTATTGCCGTATTGGTTCCGAGTCACAAATAATGGACACCAATTTCCATCAAATGATAGATGCACTTACAGGCGAAAGATTCCCGATTACAGCTCCAATTAGTTTAGGGAATTACAATTATTTCGGGAATCGAGTTTCTATAATGTCAAAAACCCAAACACCAGATTATTGTACAATTGCTTCTAATAGTTTGTGCAATTCAGATTATTCTAAAGGGGGAACCAATATTCTAATTGGAGGAATTCCTGCAAAATTAATTAGAAAAAATATTTCAAGAGATTGGGAAGGGGAAAGAAGTGCTTTGGATGAAATATTGATTGTTTAGGTAGCTTTTTTTGTTGTCAGAATATTTTTTTTAATAAATAATCTATATTTAGTTTCTATGATTTATTTGATGAATAATTTTTTATAGTTTTAATTTTTTTATCTGTTGTTTTTAATTATTTCAATATGCAAACAAGAATTATTATCAAAAGTATTGTCATAGTCTTTTTATTATTTATCTCTTTTCTGAAATTAATTTTAAAAAAATCAGACAAAAACAGATAAAGAATAATCTCTTAAGTTTGTTTTGAAAATAACAAACTAATAAATAACAAACTTCCTCTTCATCAACAAAATCCGCAATCCGATAAGCTTTAGAAACAAGCCAAAATCATTGATTCGTAAGGTGTGAATAATTTCGTGATGAACTCTTTTTTGAATAGCCAAATCTTCAGTTCTGGTTTGGTTTAGTGCTATTGCTTTTTTTAGGATTAAGTAAGTAGAATGATTTATTTTTCTGGCTCGGTTATCCCTTTTTTTAAAGAAATCACTTCCAAGTGAATTAGCAACTATTCGTTTTTGAACAAGATCTTCGTCGATAAAATCAAATTCATAAACACGAGAAGCCCGTATCCAAAAATCCAAATCTTCATATGCAAGTGTTTCATCATAACCTTGTAAACGATCGAATACGGTTTTCTTAATCATTGCCGATACCGAACAAATACTATTACCACCAGAAAGAACCGATTGATAAATGTCTCCCGTAATTCGGTTTTCTATTGCTTTTTTTTGATTGTTTACAGGGAAATAATAAGAGTCAAAGGTTCCCTTTTCCGAAATTAATTCAACATTACCGTAAACAACTCCAAGGTTTGTGTATTGACTATTTTTGAAAGCATTAATTTGCAACGCCACACAATTAGGCAATAGCACATCATCAGCAGCCAAGTCAATTACATATTCTCCTTTGGCTAGTTTTAGCGCTTTGTTGAATGATTTTGTATTTCCTAAATTGGTTTCATTGGCGATAAACTGAATTTCAGGAATTTTTTCAAGCCAAGTTGTAATAATTGTTTTTGAGTTATCGCTACTGCAATCATCAACAATAATAAGTTCAATAGAAGGATACAATTGGTTAATGACAGAATTCAAAGTCTCAACTACGTAAGATTCGTGGTTGTAGCACAAACAAATAATAGTAACGAGTGGATTGTTCTGCATTATTTTTTAAAATAGTTATATTTGAAACGAAAATAACAAAACGAAAATGATATTGCGGCACAAAAAACATAAAATTGCATTAATCGGTTATCGATTAAGTGGTGGCGGCAGTGATAAAGTGATGGCGAATTTGTCTGTTTTCTTTGCTAAAAACAATATTGATGTTCATGTTATCATTGTTTTGGATGAAGTTTCGTATCCGTATTCTGGGAAATTGGTCAATTTGGGTTTGTTGAAGAATAAAAGTAATGGCTTTTTCAATAAGATGAAACGATTGGATTCCTTGAGAAAGTATCTTAAAGAAAATGATTTTGATTTTATAATTGATTTTCGATTTCGAACCAAAGTCATTCAGGAATTGGTTTTGGCTAGATTTATTTATAATGCTAAAACAATTTTTACAGTTCACAGTTTTTTGATTGACCATTATATGCCTAATAATTCATGGTTAACACGATTAATGTACAATCATTGTTTTGCCAATGTGACACTAACCAATAAAATGCATGATTTGATTGTCAAGAAGCATCAATTAAATAACGTAAGTACCATTCCGAATCCAGTTAATACAAACGAAATTTATGAAAAGTATGATGAACCAATTGCTGTAGATTTTGACTTTATAATTGCAATTGGACAATATGAAAATAATATAAAACAGTTTGACAAATTGATCTTGAGTTATGCCAATTCTGTTTTAAAGAACAAACAAATTCATCTTGTAATAGTGGGCGAAGGAGATAGTGAAGGATTGAAAAAAGTAGCAAAAGAATCTAATGTGGTTGATTTTGTTCACTTTTTAGGGTACCAAAATAATCCTTTCAACTATTTAAAAAACGCTCGATTTTTAGTTTTGAGTAGTAAAAATGAGGGCTTGCCAAATGTTATATTGGAATCATTGGCCTGCGGTACTCCAGTTGTTTCGTTTGATTGTCCTTGTGGACCAGGTGAAATGATTATTAATTATAAAAATGGAATTCTCGTAGAAGACCAAAATACAGAAAAACTAACCGAAGCAATGAATGTATTGGTGGAGAATGAAATAGTATATCAACATTGTAAACAAAATGCAAAAGAAAGTGTAACTCCCTTTTTGTTGGATACAATAGGAAAACAATGGTTGGATTTAATGCAAATCAAGACAATTTAGTATGGAAACGATAAATGAGATTCAAGTATTAAAAATACCGGTTGTTGAAGATGTAAGAGGGAATTTAGGAATCATTCAAAGTGATTTTTTGCCCTTTGAATTCAAGCGGGTTTATTATCTTTTTGATGTGCCAAGTACTGCTTTTAGAGGAGGACATGCTCATATCAATCAACAGGAAGTACTAATCGCTTTGAGTGGTAGTTTTGAAGTAACCGTAAATGACGGAATTGAAGAGAAGCGTTATTTGTTGAATAAACCGAATGTTGGCCTATTGATTCCTACGGGCATTTGGCGTGAATTGGAGAATTTCTCTTCGGGTGCTGTGTGTTTGGTTTTGGCTTCGGATGATTTTTTGGAAGAGGATTATATAAGAGACTTTGATGAATTCTTGATTTCCAAAAAATGAAGTTGCTGTATATAGTTCCTAAATTAAATAATGAAGGTGGGGTCGCCAGAGTTTTGTCTTTAAAACTAAATTACCTTATCGAGAATTTTGGGTATGAAGTTCATGTTCTTACCCAAAATCATGGGAACTTTCCATTATTCTATTCTTTCAACGAAAATATTGTTTTTCATGATATGATGCTGGAGGGAACGATTTTTAATTTCTTTAATTCTTATCGGAACTCTTTAAAATCGAAAATTCAAACCATTCAACCCGATGTCATTATTGTTTCTGATAATGGTTTAAAAGCCTTTACAATTCCATTTTTTCTATTTGCTAAAATCCCAATTGTTTTGGAATGTCACGGCTCAAAATACATTGAAGAAAGACCATTAAAGTCGAATTTAATTTCAAGATTTAAAAGTTCGCTCAAGTATAAATTCAAAGATTTTAGTGCTAATAAATTTTCGAAATTAGTAGCGTTGTCCAATGAAGGTTTGCTGGAATGGAATGTGAATAATAGTTTGGTTATTTCTAATCCATCGTGGATACAAAACGGAGAGTTATCAGATTTAAAGTCTAAAAAAGTAATTGCAGTTGCCCGGAATTCTTATGAGAAAGGACTCGATCGATTACTAATTATTTGGAAAAAAGTGATAGATAAACATTTCGATTGGATTTTGGATATTTATGGAGGTTCGGTGACGGATTTAAAGCAAACAATTTTAGAACAAGGATTGGAATTTAATGTGAATTTAATCGAACCTGTAAAAAATATTTCAGAAGAATACTTGTCTTCGGCACTATTTGTTATGACTTCACGTTCCGAGGGATTTCCAATGGTTTTGCTTGAAGCAATGGCTTCAGGATTGCCTTGCCTTGCTTATGACTGCCCAATTGGTCCAAGAGCAATTATAAATGAAGGAGAAAATGGTTTTTTGATTGAAGATGGAAATGTTGATTCATTCGTTAAGAAACTGGAACTGCTTATTGATGATGAAAATTGGAGAATAAAAATGGGTAAAAATGCGAAAGAGAGTGTAAGAAAATATGATTTAGAGATTATAATGAAACAATGGAAAATGCTTTTTGAAAGTTTGGTAAAGCAATAATTACTTGGACTGCATACTGCAATAGTACCCCAATTTATATAGATCAAATAGAAAAAGAGACGGATTTTTAGAAAGTAAATTAACAATTATCTTTGATTCTGTTTTCTTGAAAATGAAAGTTGTTATCGTAACTAATTTTAACTTTTTTAAAATAATATAAGCCGAATTGATCTTGCTGTCAATAGTAGAAAATTTATCTGAATTGACAATGTAAACTAGATTTTCAATAGCTGTTCTTGTTTTCTCTAAAAAAAGAATAGAAGTTTCTAAATTCAAATGAAAAGTTGGATTGTCAATATGAGCAATTTTAATATTCTTGGTTTCTAATTCGGATAAAAAACAAAGATCTTCATAACCATATTTTGTAATAGTTGCTTCAAAAGGATTTTGTTCTATAATTTCTTTTTTGATCAATAAATTAGAAGTTAATGCCCTGAAATTGGAATTTTTATTTCTAAATTCAACAGAAAGTGATTCTCTTTTCTTACCGTAAACCCAACGTAAAAGTTCTTCTTTGCTGGGTTTTTCATTCACATATTGAATTCCGCCAAAAACAACTGATGTATTTGGAATGACTGCACAATATTTTTGAATAAAATTATTTTGGGTTGGAAAAGTATCGCAATCCATGATGAGCAACCAGTCGAATTTCGATTTTTTGACTAATGAATTGATGTTCTCTCCTCTTCCTAGGTTGGAATTATTTATAAAAAAAGAACAATCATTTATGAATTCTATTTTTTGATTATCTATATTCCAATTTGAATTCGATGCATCATCCTGACACAAAATTTCGAACTCAATTCCACAATCTAAACATTGCTTATGTAATTCTAATACAAGCGGATATACATTGTAATTGTACGTAGGAATAAGAATCGATAGCATTACACCGTTCTTTGTACCACTTCAAAAATGGTAGCATCTTCACATTTTAAGGTTTTATTTGGGAACTTCATCAGCAAGGCATAATCGTGAGTTGCCATAATAACCGTTTTACCATTTGCATTGATTTTTCTTAAAACCTCAAGCACTTCAATACTTGTCTGAGGGTCAAGATTTCCCGTTGGTTCGTCTGCAAGAATAAATTCTGGATCGTTCAATAAAGCTCTTGCTATAGCAACTCTTTGTTGTTCTCCTCCAGAAAGTTGGTGTGGCATTTTATTGGCAAAATCTTTCATGTTTACTTTAGAAAGTACTTCTTCAATTTTGGCATCCATTTCTTCTTTATCAACCCAACCCGTTGCTTTCAAAACAAAAAGCATATTGTCTTTTACGGTACGATCCGGTAATAATTTAAAATCTTGGAAAACAATTCCAATTTTTCTTCTCAAAAAAGGAATGTCATCCTCTTTTAAAGTAGCCAAATCAAATTCTACAATTTTGCCTTCTCCTTCTGTCAATGGTAAATCAGCATATAAAGTTTTTAACAAACTACTTTTTCCAGAACCTGTTTTTCCTATGATGTAAATGAATTCGCCATGGTTGACTTCTAAATTAACATCAGATAAAATAATTTTTCCTTCTTGGTATATGTTTACGTTTTTTAAAGACAGAACTGATTGTGACATAATAGAAATTGTTTATTGGGTAAAAGTAAAAAGATAAAATCCAAATTCAAAAGTAAAATGCAAAAATTAAATTTCAAATTCTAATTCAGTCTATCCTGTTCTTTGAATAGTACTTGTTGATCAGAAGTTAGTTTAAAAATAAATCATAATAAATGCAACGAGCCTTTCGTTATAGAGTCAGATTAAATATATTTGAACATAAAATAAAAACAACAATGTGTAAACTTTCTGGGCTTTTTTTATTCCTTTTTACTGTTCAATTTACGTCCCTTTATTCTCAACAATCTTCGATTAACACTTATTCTTTAAAAGATTTTGATAAAGCGCTTTCTTTATACGAAGACAAGCAATATTCATCGGCACAAACTCTTTTTATGCAAGTTGAAAAAACAGCTACAACTGATGGTTTACTCTCGGATTGTGCCTATTATATTGCCAATTGTGCCATTCGTACCGAACAGGAAAATGCCGAAGAACTTATCAATGCTTTTGTAGAAAATTATCCTGCCAGTCGGAAACAAAATCAGGCTTTCATTGACGTAGCTTACTATTATTTTGATCATGGGGATTATAAATCAGCATTGGAATGGTTTGATAAAGTTGATGAAAGCGTATTAGTAGAAAGCAATCGGGATAAATTTAATTTTCAAAAGGGCTACACTTATTTTAATGCTAAAAAACTTCAAGAAGCAAAAAGATATTTTAGTAAAGTATCTAAGTCAGCAGAATACGGAACCCAAAGCAAGTATTACATGGGTTTTATGGCTTATGAATCTGACGATTATACCGAAGCAAACAAGCAATTTGATCAAGTTTCCGGTAATCAAAAATATGCAGAGAAATTATCCTATTTCAAATCAGATATGAGTTTTAAATCTGGGGATTTTCAAAAAGCCATTGATTTAGGAATAAAAGCAATGCCGAATTCAACCCTTGAGGAAAAATCAGAATTGAATAAAATTATTGGTGAAAGCTACTTTAATTTAAAACAATACGACAAAGCTATTCCTTATTTAGTTGAATATAAAGGGAAAAAAGGAAAATGGAACAATACCGATTTTTATCAATTGGGATATGCCTATTATATTCAAAAAGACTTCGAAAATGCCATTTCACAATTCAATAAAATTATTGAGGGGAACGACTTTATATCCCAAAATGCCTATTATCATTTGGGTGAAAGTTATTTGGAATCGGGTAAAAAACAACAGGCTTTGAATGCTTTTAAGAACGCTTCCGAAATGAATTTTAACTTAAAATTGCAAGAAGACGCCAGTTTTAATTATGCTAAATTGAGCTACGAAATTGGGAATTCCTATCAAAGTGTACCTGAAGTGTTGTTGGGTTTCATCGCTAAATATCCAACGAATCCAAATAACGATGTTATCGAAAAATTGTTGATTGATTCTTATATTTCATCCAAAAATTATAAAGAAGCTTTGGTTTTATTAGAAAAAAACAAAACCCCAGAAAATAGAATTGTTTATCAAAAAGTGGTTTTTTATAGAGGCTTAGAATTGTATAATGAGGGAAATTATAACGAGTCATTGTCATTGTTTGAAAAAGCCGTAAAAGAATCAAAAGAAGCTACTATTACTACCCGAGCTACTTTTTGGAAAGCAGAATCCCAATATAATTTAGATGATTTTAAAGAAGCTTTGTTGAGTTATCAGCAGTTTTTAGATTTGGCAAAAGCCAAAGAAACGGTTGAATTTAAAAACATCAATTATAATATTGCTTACGCCAATTTCAAGTTGAAAGAATACGATTCTGCTGGAAATTCTTTTCAAAATCAGATTGATAATAATAAAATAGATAAATTTCGACTGAATGATTCTTACTTGCGTTTGGCTGATTGCCGATTTGTAACAACCAAATATCAATCTGCTTTAGATGCCTATATAAAGGTAATAGAATCCAAAAGTGTAGACGCTGATTATGCTTATTTCCAAAAAGCGCTTTGTTATGGATTTCTTTCCAAGAACAGCAAAAAAATTGAAGAACTCAATGCGTTTTTGACATTGTATCCAAAATCAGATTACCAAGACGATGTTTTGTTTGAATTAGGAAATACGTATGTAGCCGAAAACAAACAAGATTTGGCTATAAAAGCCTATGATAAATTAGTAATTGGCTTCAAAAACAGTTCATATACTTCAAGGGCTATTTTGCGTCAAGGATTGGTTTATTATAATTCAGATCGTGATGATTTGGCAATAACTAAGTTTAAAAAAGTAGCTTCTGATTTCCCTAAAACTCCCGAAGCATATGAAGCAGTATCAACTGCTCGACTAATTTATGTTGACAATGGAAAAGTAGATGAATATGCTACTTGGGTACGCACATTGGATTTTGTAGCCGTTACCGATTTGGACTTAGACAATGATACTTTTGAAGCTGCCGAAAAACAATTAGAATTAAATAATACCAAGCAGGCTATTTCAGGATACAGTAATTATGTTACTAAATTTTCAAACGGTGTTCATATTCTTAAGGCTAATTTTCAGTTGGCACAATTGTACTACGGAGAAGGCTCAGAAAGTAAATCGGTTCCGAATTATGAATATGTTATTGCTCAACCTCGATGTGAATATACAGAACAATCCTTGGTTCGATTGACTCAGATATTTTTGAAAGATAAAAATTGTGACAAAGCAATTCCAAATTTAGTTCGATTAGAAAATGAAGCTGATTTTGCCCAAAATAAAACATTTGCACAAGCCAATTTAATGAAATGTTATTATGAAACAAAGGATTATTCCAATTCGGTGGTGTATGCCGATAAAGTTTTGGCCAATCCCAAAGCAGAGGAGAATGTAAAAAGCGATGCTCAAATTATCGTTGCCCGTTCTGCCATGCAATCGGGTGATGAAGCCAAAGCCAAAGTTGCCTACGCAAAATTATTAACAGTAAGCAAAGGAGAATTGGCAGCGGAAGCATTATATTATGACGCTTACTTTAAAAACAAAGACGGAAAATTTGAGATTTCGAATGCCGCAATACAGAAATTAGCCAAAAACTATTCGAGTTATCGTTATTTTGGTGCCAAAGGTTTGATTCTAATGGCGAAAAACTATTACGGATTGAAAGACAGTTATCAAGCGACTTATGTTTTAGAAAATGTAATCGAAAATTTCACGGATTATTCGGATGTGGTGGAAGAAGCTAAAACCGAATTGAATAGAATAAAACTAGAAGAGTCTAAAACAAATTCATCAATAACAAAATAGAAAATACAATGATAATACCTTTTTATATAGTTGATGTTTTTGCAGAGAAAAAATATGCTGGAAATCAATTGGCCGTTTTTAGGGATTCAGATGGTTTGAGTACGGAAGAGATGCAAAAAATAGCGCGCGAAATTAATTTTGCCGAAAGTACTTTTATAACTCAGATTCAACCTGAAAAGAATTGCGCAACTATAAGGATTTTTACTCCTGCTCAGGAAATGCAGTTTGCAGGTCACCCTATTATTGGGACTTCGTGGGTTTTGATGAATAAAATGAGTGAAAATCAAGTTCAGCATTTTACATTGTCAGTTCCAATTGGTGAAATTCCAATTCAGCAATCAGAAGATTTAGTTTGGTTGCAATCAGCTCAGCCTCGTTTTTTGGATATTTTTTCAAAATCCGATTTTTTATCTTTTAGTAATTTAAACCTTTCTGATTTTGATGATACATTTTCTATTCAAGAAGTAACTACTGGAAGTGCATTCGTAATTGTTCCTTTGAATAGTATAAAGGCTTTAGAAAGTTTACGTTTTGAATTGAGTGAAATGAATGAATGGTTACAGTGGCATTGTAAAACGAGCCATAGAGCTTTGTATTTTTATTGTTTTGAAAAAGGAAATCTTTACAGTAGAATGTTTTGCATAGAGCACAATCAATTGATTGAAGATGCAGCCACTGGGAGTGCAAGTACTTGTTTGCAAGCCTATCTTTTGAAATACCATTCACCTGAAATTAAAATGGTTAATCATCAAGGAGACTTTATTAATAGACCTTCTAGGATTTATTTTGAAGGAAAATTGTCCGAGGGTAATTTTGATATAAAGATTGGTGGAAAAACGCAATTTATTGCAAAAGGAGAATGGGAAGTGTAGAGGAGAGGGCAGAGAATAGAGGTTAGAAATTAGAAATTAGAAGTCAGAAAATAGAGAAAAAACAAAGATGATAATCATAAACATAAAAGCATTCGTAAATAAGCAATTTTCGACTTCGGCTCCCTCCCCTTCGGGGAGGGTTGGGGTGGGGATTATAGTGGGGGTTTTTCTTTTGCTATTTTCTCAATTTTCATTTGCCCAAGACAAAAAAGATAATATTGGAACCGAGGTGGTAAATGTGGTGAAGCCGTATACTCCAACAATTTCTGATGCTTTCAAAGTAAAAGAAGCTCCAATAATTACAACAGATGAAAATACCAAAAAAGAGATTGTGAAATACTCTATTTTGCCTTTTCCAGTGGCATCCACTTTTTCTCCTTCCAAAGGAAATGCGCAAGGGGTTGAAAAGACAAAACAAGATCGTTTATTCAAAAATTATGCAACTCTTGGTGTTGGAAATTACGGTGCTTTGAACGCTGAATTGAATATTACCGAAGACCTTAATAATAATGAATATGTAGGTGGGATGTTTCGACATAATTCTTCTCAAGGCGGAATAAAAGGAGTTAATCTTGCCGATTCATTTTATGATACCAAAATCGATTTGATTTATGGGTCTAATGAGCAACAAATGAATTGGAATGTAAAGTTGGGTTATCAAAATCAAATTTACAATTGGTATGGTTTACCTGCTGGTTTTGGAAATTCATTAACGCTTCCAGCGAGTATGGCATTAGTAAATGGTATTAATCCACAACAATCGTATAATACGATTACGGCTGGGGGAAATCTTGCGTTTGAAGAAGGAATTGTAAAAGAGGCTAATCTTGAGCTTACTCATTTTACAGATGCTTTTAGTTCTAGTGAGAATCGTTTTTTGCTAACACCAACATTTAAATTTGACGTGATGGACGAAGCTATAAAAACCAAATTAATAGTTGATTACCTTTATGGCAGTTTTAAGAAAAATTATCTAGAAACCAATACTGTCGATGTTAAATATGGATTTACAAACTTGGGAATAGTACCCAGTTTTGTAATGAAACGTGACGATTGGACCATTGATATTGGAGCAGGCTTGGTGTATAGTATGGGGAAAGAAAATAACACCAATAAATTTTATATCTATCCATCGGTAACCGCTTCTTATAAAGTAGTGGGTGATTTGATGATATTTTATGCAAGTGCAATTGGGAATTTACAACAAAATACTTATCAAACTTTTGTGGATGGAAATACATTCGTGTCGCCAACATTATATATTAAACCAACAAATGAATTGTATGATGTTCACGCAGGATTAAAAGGGAAATTGGCGAGCACTGTGAGTTATGATGTAAAAGCGTCTTATATATATGACGAAAATAAAGCATTGTTCAAGAGTAATGACTACAATGAAAAAAATACGAATGCCAATTATGCTTTCGGGAATTCATTTCAGGTGATTTATGATGACATGAAAATTATGCGTCTTTATGGAGAAATAAAAGCGGATTTAATGAAAGGAGTAACTGTGGAGGCCGATGCAACGATTAGCAGTTATACCAATAAAACACAATCAGAAGCCTGGAATTTACCAGAGCTTCAATTGAATTCTAAAGTTGATTTTGCCGTTACCTACAAATGGTTTGCTGGGATCAATTTGTTTTATGTGGGGGAACGCAAAGACCAACAGTTGAATACCGATATTGTTTATGTTACTGCTCCAGGACCAATCACTCTAGACGGTTATTTCGATTTGAATGCCAATATTCGTTACAAATACAGCGAAAGATTTACCACCTTTTTAAAAGCCAATAACATTATGAATAATGGCTATGAAAAATGGTTGAATTATCCTGTTCAAGGTTTTCAAGTGATGTTGGGAGGAAATTATAAATTTGATTTCTAGATTTGATTAACCGCAAAGTTCGCAAAGAATTACGCAAAGGGCGCTATGTTTTTTTGTCTTTTTTTGAGGCTAAGCATACATGGAAACGGTATTTATGGATTTTTTTATTAAATTTTAAATTAGCTTTGCGAACCGTGCGTAAATCTTTGCGAACTTTGCGGTTAAACCCTTCCCATGACTTTCAAACAAAAAATATACCAACAATACCATCAATTAGTTCAAGATAGAATCGATGTTTTCAAAGACATGATTGTAGCTTTGACCGAGGATTCAAAGAATGATGCCAAAGGTTCGGCAGGGGATAAGCATGAGACCGCGTTGTCGATGATGCATATTGAACAAGAAAAACTCAATACAAAACTCAAAGAAGTATTGACACAAAAAGCAGTCTTGGATAAAATAGACGCTTCCATAGTTGCCGAAACTATTGTTTTAGGAAGTTTGGTCAAAGCCAATGGGATTTATTTGTACCTGAGTCTTGCACTTCCAAAAATTAATGTTGAGGGTATTAATGTTATTGCTTTGTCGCCTCAATCTCCTTTGGGAAATAAATTGATGGGAAATCAAGTGGACTTTACTTTTGAAATTAATACTACTACATATATAATAGAAGAAATTTTGTAGTCTAATCTTTAAAATAATTCATTCTAAAATTTACAGTTTATTGGAGCTCTTTTTTTTATATTAGCTTCAATAATTAAACTGTTTATTATGAAGAAATTTTCTTTTCTGTTTTCTTTGGTTTTATTGGTTTCCTGTAATCAAAAAAATAAAATTACTGTAGACACTATTATCACTGATGCTACTATTTATACCGTAAACAATGATTTTGGCAAAGCTTCGGCTATGGCAATTCAATCGGGTAAAATTGTTGCTATTGGTTCCAATGATGAAATCGCAAAAGGCTATGATTCCAAAAATACTATTGATGCAAAAGGGAAATTTATCTACCCTGGTTTGTATGATGCACATTGTCATTTTTATAGTTATGGATTAAGTTTGCAAGAGGTTGATTTGCGCGGAACGAAAAGCATGGCAGAAGTTATCGATCGAATAAAGAAATTTCAGAATGAAAAAAATCCTGATTTTATTGTTGGTAACGGATGGGATCAAAACGATTGGCAAGTGGCCAAATTTCCAACCAAAGAAGATTTAGATGCAGCTTTTCCAACTATTCCTGTGGTTTTAAATCGCATCGATGGTCATGCTATTGTTGTAAATAGTGTGGCTTTGAAATTGGCAGGAATTACAAAAAAGACAAAAGCCGTTGGTGGCGAAATTGTTTTGAAAAATGGAGAACCTACTGGTGTTTTAGTTGATAATCCAATGGAATTGGTTTTTAAAATAATACCGAAGCCTAATCGTAAAAAACAAATTGCTGCATTATTAGATGCGGAAAAAGTGATGTTTCAATACGGGTTGACAACAGTGAATGATGCAGGTTTGGATCCAGACATTATTAATTTAATGGATAGTCTGCAAAAAGTAAAAGTTTTGAAAATTAATATTTATGCCATGATTACGGCTAATCAGAAGAATATTGATTTGTATCTAAAAAAAGGAATTTACAAAACAGATAATTTAAATGTGTGTTCTTTTAAAATGTATGGAGATGGTGCATTGGGTTCTCGCGGTGCTTGTTTGCACAAACCGTATTCGGATAGTCCAAAGAAATATGGAGCGATGCTTTCTTCAGTGGAAGAATTAAAAAAGACTGCCAAGCAAATTGCCAATTCTCCTTTTCAATTGAATTCTCATGCAATTGGCGATTCTGCCAATACTGTTTTATTGAAAATATACAAAGAAGTGTTGACTGGTAAAAAAGACCGAAGATGGAAAATAGAACATGCGCAAGTAATACAGGAAGCCGATTTCGATTATTTTAAAACTGGTATTATTCCTTCGGTACAACCAACACATGCTACGTCTGATATGTATTGGGCGGGAGGACGATTAGGGAGTGATCGATTGAAAAATGCGTATGCTTATAAAAAATTACTTCAAAAGGCCGGCATCGTTGCATTAGGTACCGACTTTCCTATTGAGGAGGTTAATCCAATGCTCACTTTTCATGCCGCTGTGGTGAGAAAGGACAGCAAGAATTATCCAACGGTAGGTTTTCAGATGGAAAATGCTTTGACTAGAGAAGAAACACTTAGAGGAATGACCATTTGGGCAGCTTTTTCCAATTTTGAAGAAAAAGAAAAAGGAAGTCTTGAGGTGGGTAAATGGGCTGATTTTGTTCTGTTTGATCAGGATTTGATGAAAATTGATGAAAAGCAAATGGTAAAATTAAAACCGAGTCAGGTGTTTTTGAAAGGAGTAAAAGTGAAATAATTTTTAAGGGTATAAAATTTTAGCATTATAGGTTGAGAATAATTACACTCAACGGCTTATTTGTTATATTTTTTTATCATTCCATCGGTTCATTTCACAATAGTGCTACAAAATACATTTAATTCTAACATAATGTTAAATAGTAAGGTTCTTTAACTGAAAACTATCGAAATCATTGAAAAAAATGGGATTCCCAAATAAAACTTTTGTAAATTCGCCACCTTAAAAGTTTGATTTTAAAACGAAATAAAATTATGAGCAAAACGATGACAGTCGACATATTGTCGAGTATTAAAGGAGCACAGCCTTCCGAGAGCGTGAACAAATTATTTGATGTAATTAAAAATGCACTTCCTTCAAATAACAATACTGCAAATAATGTCAATCGTAATTGTGTGTCTGTAAATAATTTAAGAGAAGATGTTGTGATAGAGAGTTCGGCTATTGAGAAACAAATAATTTTAGAAAACTTCCCGAACAAGAAAAATGGTTTTTTAGTAGTTGCTAAAGTTATAGAAGGATAAAAAATGGATTCTCAGATAAAAAAAATACACCAACAATTGGTGTCAAAACAAATAACTTGTACGGCTTTGGTACAAGAAAAATTAGACTTACTTAAACAAAATACCTATAATTCAGTAAATTCTTTGTTAGATACTTTGGCTTTAGATTTAGCTGCTAAAGTAGATGCTAAAATTGCAAATGGAGAAACAATAGGTTTGTTAGAAGGAATTCCTTTTGGTATAAAAGATGTGTATATGTTGCAAGGAACATACGCTACTGCAAGTTCTGATTTGTTAAAAAAATATAAATCACCTTACACTGCCACTGCAATTCAAAAATTATTGGATGCTGGCGCTATTCCATTAGTAAAAGAAAACTGTGATAGTTTTGGTCACGGTTCTTCTAGCGAAAACACGATTTTTGGTGCTGTAAAAAACGCAATTGATCCAACATTGGTTGCAGGAGGTTCAAGCGGAGGATCTGCTGTAAACGTAGCAAAAGAATATACTGCGTTTTCAATTGGTGGCGATACCGGAGGTTCGATTCGTCAGCCTGCTGGGTATAATCATATTTACGGTTTCAAACCAACTTACGGACGAATCTCGAGATTTGGACTTATGGCTTATGCGTCCTCAACAGATTGTGTTGGTCCATTGGCTAAATCAATTGAGGATATCCGAATTGTGTTAAACGTAATGAGCGGGAAAGATCTAAAAGATCAAACTTCCATCACTTCAACAGAAATTAGTGAAGATGCAATAAAATCCCTTTCAGAGTTTAAAACTCTGAAAGGTTTGGGTAAAATTGGGTATTTTAAAAACTTTATTGAAAATGATGCGATTGATATTCAAATAAAAGCCGATTTCTTAGCTACTATCGAAAAACTGAAAGCCAAAGGAATTGCGGTAAAAGAATTGGATTTCTTTAAATCGGATATTTTAGTTTCAACTTATTATACGTTGGCAATGGCTGAAACCGCTTCCAATTTATCTCGTTTAGACGGAACGAATTATGGAAACCGTATCGAAGCAGAGAATTTAATTGAAACCTACGCTGTTACTCGTTCTGAAAACTTTTCAGAAGAAACAAAACGCAGAATTGTTGGAGGAAACCAAGTGCTGTCTCAAGGTTTTTCGGATGAAATATATTTAAAAGGATTGGCTTTAAGAGACCAAATTTCTGAAAACTTCAGTAAAGATTTTCAAGAAGTTGATATTATCTTATCGCCAGTTACACCAAGTACTCCGCCTAAAATTGGAGACAGTTTGAAAGATCCTTTGGCGATGTATTTATCGGATGCTTATACTGTTGGTTTTAGTTTGGGACAATTGCCAACTTTGACCGTGCCACAAGGAACAAGCACCGGATTGCAAATTACTGCAGCAAAAAATAATGATGAATTAGTGTTGAAGTTTGCTAACTTCTTAAAAGATACAATATAATGGAATTGGAGCAATTAACTGCGGCTATAAAAGCCCACGATTTAGAATTGGTAGTTGGACTTGAAACTCACGTTCGATTGAATACCAAAACCAAGTTGTTTTGTTCTTGTCCAAATCAAGAAATAGAAACACCTAACGAAAATATATGTTCCGTTTGTACGGGACAAATGGGCGTTTTACCAGCTTTAAACAAAGAAGCGATTACAAAAGCAATTTATTTTGGAAAAGCCGTTGGTTCGTCATTTAGTAATGAAGTGATATCTTGGGATAGAAAACATTACGAATATCCAGATAATCCAAAGAATATTCAAATAACGCAATTTCACAATCCAATAATTCCTGACGGACAAGTTTCTTGTTATAGAAATGACGGTTCTCAATTTACCGTGAATTTAACTCAGGTTCATATTGAAGAAGATGCCGCAAAATTGATGCACGAAAAGAAAATTTCGTTAGTTGATTTTAACAAAGCGGGTGTTCCGTTGATTGAAATTGTTACAGAACCTTGTATTCGTAATATTGAAGATGCTTCGACCTATGCTCAGTACATTCAGCGTATTGTACAAAACTTAGGAATCTCTGAAGCGAATTTAGAAAAAGGAGAGTTTAAATCGGATGTTTCGGTGTCTTTACGTAAAAAACACAGTTACGAATTAAATCCAAGAACGGAAATCAAAAACTTGAACTCGTTTAAGTTTATGGTGGAAGCATTGAAAGAAGAAGTAGAAAAACAGTTCAATTATTATATAGAACACAAAGAATTTAGACCGGATCAAACTACGGTTTTGTGGGATGCTGATTTAAAGCAAACCAAAGTAATGCGTAAAAAAGAATTTGAAGCCGATTACCGTTTTATTTCGGAACCGGATTTGCCTTTTGTAAATATTAAAAGTGAAATTGAAGCTATTAAAGTCGATACTAGCGCTTTGCCTTATGCTGTTGAGTCTATTTTAATTAATGGAGGCGTTTTACCGCAAGACGCTAAGTTTTTTACGGCAGATAAGTTGCGTTCGCAAATATTTGTAGAAATAAATAATGAAATTAAAGATCCTTCGTTTGTTGCTAAAACTTTGGCGAACAATATTAAGGCAGAAGATTACTCGGAAATCCATAGTATTGCCCATTTAACGGATATTTTTAAATTATTTAAAGCTGAAAAAATTACGGCAGTTTTAGTTCAAAATGCGATTACAGGTTATTTGAAAGATCGAACTTTTGACTACAACAAGTACTTTGAAGAAAATACCATTTCGGAAGATAAAGTACAAGAAGTTATTGCTAAAGTAATTTCAGAAAATGAGGCTGTTGCCAATGATATTAAAGCTGGAGACCAAGGAAAAGCGGGTATTTTAGTTGGTAAAGTTTTAGGAATTATTGGAAAAGGAGCGAATGGTAAAGTAATTCGTCAGATTATTTTAGATAAATTGGGTGCTGCCGCTATTTTAGAGAAGAAAGAAGCCTCCGAAAAAGTTTCCAAAGAAATTATTGCAGAAAATAAAGAAAGTCAAGAAGAATCGCTTCCTGAAATTCCTATTATTATAAAGGATACGTATAGAACACATAAAATTTCACAATTATCCGAAGAAAACATCCAGCAAGAAGTGATTTTGTCTGGTTGGGTTGCCAGTGTTCGTGACCACGGAGAATTGATGTTTATTGATTTGCGTGATTCCAGTTATGAAATTTTTCAAGTGCGAATCAGCAGGGAATCATTCCCTAATATAGATGAGTTGGTGAAATTAAAACCGGAATCGGTAATTTCAGTGACAGGTAAAGTAGTAGGTCGTAATGAAGATGATTATAATGCAGGATTGCGTACTGGTAAAATAGAATTGGAAACTTCAGTATTAGAGATTTTAAACTTATCGAAGACGTTACCTTTTGAAATCAAGAGAGCGGCAAAAACAAACGAAGCAATTCGTTTTCAATACAAGTTCTTAGATCATAGAAATGAAGAAGTGCGACGAGCAATCGTAAACCGTCATAAAGTAATTAAATTATTGCGTGACATTTTGGATGAAGAAGAATTTTTAGAAATTGAAACCCCAATTTTAAGTGCAGGAACCGATGAAGGTGCACGAGAATTTATTGTTCCTACACGTAAACAAGCTGGTTTCTTTTATACTTTGCCGCAAGCGCCGCAACAGTTCAAACAAATGTTGATGGTGAGTGGGTATGAAAAGTATTTCCAAATTGCGCGTTGTTTTAGAGATGAAGATTCTCGTGGAGATCGTCAACCGGAATTTACACAATTGGATATGGAAATGGCCTATGCGAGTATGCAACAGATTATAGATTTAAACACAAAAATGTTTAATGAAGTAGTGAAGAAAATATATGGCAATAAGTGGATTTTACGTCCTTTTGAAGTAATTACATACAAAGACGCGATGGATTTCTACGGTTGTGATAGACCCGATTTACGTTACGGCTTAAAGATGCAAGACATTACCCATATTGTAAAAGATACCACTTTTCAAGTATTTAGTAAGCCTATTGAAGACGGTGGAATTGTAAAATGTATTAAAGTCTCGGCCAAAGAGCAAGGAAACAAGCGTATGTCTAAAGGGCAGATCGAAAACCTAACCGCTATTGCTCAACAGCACGGCTTAGGCGGATTGGCTTATATTATTGTGAATGAGGATGAATTGCAATCGCCAATTATTAAGTTTTTAGGTGAAGATATTGCGGCTGGAATTATAAAAGCAACTGACGCACAAGTTGGGGATATTGTTTTCTTTTCAGCAGCAGATTACGCCACTGCCAACAAAGCTTTGGATGCTGTTCGTCAAGAAATGGGTAAAATATTGCACTTAATTAATCCGAAGGAATTATGTCCAGCTTGGGTAATTGATTTTCCAATGTTTGAAAGAACAGATGAGGGTAGATGGACTTTTACGCACAATCCATTCTCGATGCCTGCGATTTATGATTTGCAAAAGCACATGAAAGGGGATGATGACGAAATTGGAACCATTATAGCGCAACAATACGATATAATCTTAAACGGTTACGAAATTGGAGGAGGATCAGTTCGTGCGCATAAATCGGAAATTCTGGAAGCGACATATAGAAATATGGGCTACAACAAAGAAGAGATGATGAAAAGTGTAGGAACGATGCATAAAGCTTTTCAATACGGCGCACCGCCACACGGAGGAATTGCTTGGGGAATTGACCGTTTAATGATGATTTTAGAGAAAAAAGCATCCATTAGAGAAGTGATGGCTTTCCCGAAAACTGGAACTAGCGAAGATTTATTATTTGGTGCGCCCTCACTTTTATCTGATAAAAAGGTAGAAGAAATGAATGTTCGAATAATTAGAAATTAATTTTAATAAATAATGATAAAAACGTCTTCTATTTTGAAGGCGTTTTTTTGTTGGATATAAACCATAAATGTTAATAACTTAAGAGCTTAAAACGAGAATTAAGAGGTTAAATAGGTAACAATTTTCTATATTTGCGTGTTAGACGAAAACCACATTTTTTTAGATTAAAATATATGAGCGAAGAAATCAAGAAGGACAATTATTCAGCAGACAGTATTCAGGCTTTAGAAGGAATGGAGCATGTGAGAATGCGTCCATCGATGTACATTGGAGATGTTGGTGTAAGAGGGTTACATCATTTAGTTTATGAAGTAGTAGATAACTCAATCGATGAGGCAATGGGAGGCCATTGTGATACGATAAGGGTAGATATTAATGAAGATGGTTCTATTACTGTAGAAGATAATGGACGTGGTATTCCAGTAGGAATTCATAAAAAAGAAGGTGTTTCCGCATTAGAAGTTGTAATGACTAAAATTGGTGCTGGAGGTAAATTCGATAAAGATTCATATAAAGTTTCTGGAGGACTTCACGGTGTGGGGGTTTCGGTGGTAAATGCTTTGTCAAATCATTTAAGAGCAACTGTTCATAGTAGTGATGGTAAAGTATATGAACAGGAATATGAAAAAGGAAAAGCGCTTTATCCAGTAAAACAAATTGGCGAAACAACCAAAAGAGGTACAATAGTAACTTTCTACCCAGATCCTTCGATTTTTACTCAGACAATAGAGTATTCTTATGATACTTTGTCATCTCGTATGCGTGAGTTGTCTTATTTGAATAAAGGGATTACAATTACTTTCACTGATAAAAGAGAAGTGGATAAAGATGGAAATTTCGTTTCTGAAATATTCCATTCTTCTGAAGGATTAAAAGAATATATTCGTTACCTTGATGGAAATCGTGAGCCAATTATAGCGCACGTAATCTCGATGGATAATGAAAAAGGAGAAATTCCAGTTGAGGTAGCTTTGATATATAATACAAGTTACTCGGAGAATATTTTTTCTTATGTAAATAATATTAATACTCACGAAGGAGGAACACATCTACAAGGTTTTAGGACGGGTCTAACAAGATCGTTGAAGAAATATGCAGATGCTTCTGGAATGTTGGATAAATTGAAGTTTGATATCTCTGGAGATGATTTCCGTGAAGGACTAACAGCAATTATTTCTGTAAAAGTAGCTGAACCTCAATTTGAGGGGCAAACCAAAACTAAGCTTGGAAACCGTGAGGTAGTATCTCCAGTGAGTCAAGCGGTAAGTGAAATGATCGAGAACTATTTGGAAGAAAATCCAAATGATGCTCGCATTATTGTTCAAAAAGTAATTCTTGCAGCACAAGCACGTCATGCCGCTAAAAAAGCACGCGAAATGGTGCAACGCAAAACCGTTATGGGTGGCGGAGGATTGCCTGGAAAATTATCCGATTGTTCGGAACAAGATCCTGCAAAATGTGAAGTATATCTTGTCGAGGGAGATTCCGCAGGGGGTACGGCAAAACAAGGTCGTGATCGTGCATTTCAAGCCATTTTGCCTTTGAGGGGTAAGATTCTAAATGTTGAAAAAGCAATGCATCATAAAGTGTTTGAAAACGAAGAAATTCGAAATATTTTTACAGCACTTGGAGTAACTGTTGGAACTGATGAAGACAGTAAGGCATTGAATATTTCAAAATTACGATACCATAAAGTAATTATTATGTGTGATGCCGATGTCGATGGTAGTCATATCTCTACTTTAATATTGACTTTCTTTTTCCGTTTTATGAAAGAGTTAATAGAAGAAGGACATGTTTATATTGCGGCGCCTCCTTTGTATTTAGTTAAAAAAGGAAATAAAAAAGAATATGCTTGGAATGATGTTCAGCGTGATCAAGCAAATGATAGAATGGGTGGTAGTGCTGGTATACAGCGTTATAAAGGTCTTGGAGAGATGAACGCAGAGCAATTGTGGGAAACTACAATGGACCCGTCATTCAGAACATTACGTCAAGTGAATATTGATAGTTTAGCAGAGGCAGATAGAGTTTTCTCTATGTTAATGGGCGATGAGGTACCGCCAAGAAGAGATTTTATCGAGAAAAATGCAGTTTACGCAAATATCGATGCGTAATTTATTAAAGGAACTGTATTTTTCTTTTTTAATTTGAAATTAATAAAAACAAATAAAAATGAAAGTTACCATTGTTGGAGCAGGAAATGTGGGAGCATCCTGTGCAGATTCAATTTCTTATAGAGGAATTGCAAGTGAAGTAGTATTATTAGATATTAAAGAAGGTTTTGCCGAAGGTAAAGCAATGGATATTATGCAGTGTGCTACAAATACTGGGTTTAATACAAATTTATCTGGAGTTACAAATGATTATTCTAAAACAGCAAACAGTGATGTGGTTGTGATCACTTCAGGAATTCCTAGAAAACCAGGAATGACAAGAGAAGAATTAATAGGAATTAATGCTGGAATTGTTAAAACAGTTGCTGAGAATGTATTAGCACATTCACCAAATTGTATTGTAGTTGTAGTTTCAAATCCAATGGATACAATGACTTATTTGGCATTGAAATCAACTGGATTGCCTAAAAATAGAATTATTGGTATGGGTGGGGCTTTAGATAGCTCACGTTTTAGATATTATTTATCTAAAGCATTGAATAAACCACAAAATGATATCTCTGCGATGGTTATTGGAGGGCATGGAGATACTACCATGATCCCTTTAACTAGATTGGCAGCTTATAATGGTATCCCAGTTTCTGAGTTTTTATCTCAAGAAGAATTAGAAAAAGTTGCAGCAGCCACTATGGTAGGAGGAGCAACTTTAACAGGTTTATTGGGGACTTCAGCTTGGTATGCTCCAGGAGCTTCTGTTGCTTATTTAGTAGATAGTATTTTGAATGATCAAAAGAAAATGATTGCTTGTTCCGTTATGTTAGACGGTGAATACGGTCAAAACGATATTTGTATTGGAGTGCCTTGTATCATTGGTAAAAACGGAGTAGAACAAATAGTTGATATTAAATTAAATGATGCTGAAAAAGCTGCTTTTGCAAAAAGTGCAGAGGCTGTAAAAAGCATGAATGCTGATTTGAAAACTGTTTTAGCATAATAATTTGCGTATAAAGAAAGAAGACTGCAATTTCTGCAGTCTTTTTTTTGATTTTAATTAATAAATAAATTGGTTAATCTTTCCGTTAATTATATATTTGCTCGGTTTAAAAAAAATGATATAGATCGTGCAGTTCTTTTTTGTTTTTCAAAAATGATGTAATGGCTTATTTTATAGGGTTTAAAACAAAAATAAATAAATAAAAATAATTAATTTTTAGTAATAATGCAGAATAAAGGACTTATTAAATTTTTCGCAATTCTATTTGCATTGGTAAGTATTTACCAACTTTCATTCACTTTTGTTTCTAGCAAAGTGAAAAATGATGCAAAAACTTTCGCTGGTAACAATCCAGAAAAAGAAGTAAAATATTTAGATTCAATTGGTAAAGAAAAAGTGTTTAGCTTAGGGTTTACTGATTTTACATTTAATGAAGTAAAAGATAAACAAATTAACAAAGGTCTTGACTTAGAAGGAGGAATCAATGTGACTCTTCAAATCTCTGTAAAAGACATTTTGAAAGGGTTATCAAATAATTCGAAAAATCCAGTTTTTAATAAATCTTTGGCTGATGCCACTTCAAATAAAAAAGGAAATCAAGCCTATCTTGATGCTTTCTTCGAAGCATTTGAAGCAAATTCAAATGGAACAGTGAAATTGGCGTCTCCTGATATTTTTGCTAACAGAAGTTTGCAAGGTGAAGGTGGTGTTACTTTTCAAATGACAGATGCTCAAGTTCAAAAAGTAATCAAAAGAAAAGTTGACGAATCAGTTGAAAGTGCTTTTGGTGTATTGAGAAAACGTATCGATAAATTTGGTGTAACTCAACCTAATATACAAAAATTAGGAGAGTCTGGACAAATTCTTGTAGAACTTCCAGGTGCAAAAGATATCGATAGAATCAAAAAATTATTGCAAAGTACTGCTCAATTAGAATTTTGGGAAACTTATAAAGTTGAAGAAATTGGGAATTTCATCATGTCTGCTAATGAGGCTTTGAAAAAAACTGAAATAGCTAAAGTTGAAACTAAAACTGTAGCAAAGGATTCATTAAGTGCTTTGTTAACTGACGGAAAAGATTCTACAGCAACTAAAAAAGGAAATAATCCTATTATTGACAAAATTGTTGCTCAAGGTGGTGGACCAGTTTTAGGTCTTTTCTCTCCAAAAGATACTGCTGTAATTAATTCTTATTTTAAAAGGGCAGACATCAGAATTTTATTAGCAGGTGATCAACGTTATGTAAAATTTGTATGGGGAAAACCAACTACTATTAAAGATGCAAAACAAAAAGAAGTTGAAGTTGTAGAATTGTATGCTTTAAAAGGAAATAGAGATAATGTTGCTTCAATGGGTGGTGGTGTTGTAACAGATGCTAGTGATACATTTGATCAATTGGGTAAGCCAGCTGTTTCTATGCAAATGAATAACATTGGTGCAAAAGAATGGGAAGAATTAACAGGTAGAGCTTATACTCAAAAAAGTAATATTGCTATCGTTCTTGATGATATTGTATATTCTGCTCCTGGAGTTTCAAGTGGACCAATTGCTGGAGGTAGATCTGAAATTTCTGGTTCTTTTGATGTTACTGAAACTAAAGATTTAGCTAACGTTTTAAGAGCAGGTAAATTGCCAGCTGCTGCAGAAATAATCCAATCAGAAGTGGTAGGACCATCCCTTGGTCAAGAAGCAATTGATCATGGTACAAATTCGGCTGTTATTGGATTGCTTTTAGTTGCACTTTGGATGATGATCTATTATGGTAAAGCGGGTTGGTATGCCAATATTGCTTTAGCAGTCAACTTATTGTTTATGTTTGGTATTTTGGCAAGCTTAGGTGCTGTACTTACTTTGCCTGGTATTGCAGGTATCGTTTTAACGATGGGTACTGCGGTTGATGCCAATATCATTATTTATGAAAGAGCAAAGGAAGAATTAAGAGCAGGTAAAACTTTGGATGAAGCAGTAAAAGCTTCTTACAGCTGGACTGGAGCAATGCGTTCCATTGTTGATGCGAATGTAACTCACATTTTAACGGGGGCTGTATTATTTATTTTCGGATCTGGACCAATCAAAGGTTTTGCAACTACTTTGTTAATTGGTATTATTACCTCTTTATTTACTTCTATCTTTATTGCTAGAATTTTTATTGACAAAAATATCGCTGGTAAAAATGATTTATCTTTTGTAACTAAATTTTCTAAAAATTTCTTTACTAATTTCCATTTTGATTTCTTAGGAATTAAAAAATGGACGTATCTTTTTTCTATTGTAGTTACAATTGTAAGTATCGCATCGATTGCAACACATGGATTTGATCAAGGTGTTGATTTTGTGGGAGGTAGAACTTTTCAAGTTCGTTTTGACAAATCAATGAAACCTGAAGAGATTAAAGAAGAATTAACTGCTGTTTTTGGAAGTGCTGAGGTTAAAATTTTTGGTGAAGACAATCAATTGAAAATCACTACAAAATATAAAATACAAGAAACTGGTGGAGCTGCAGATGAAGAAGTTAACAAAATGCTGTTTCAAAGCTTGAAAAAACATTATGGTTCTGATATGACTTATGATAAGTTTGTAAATGCTTACGATGGTAAAAAACTAGGTATTGTACAGGCTTCAAAAGTTGGTCCAACTGTGGCTGAAGATATTAAAACAAATGCATACTGGGCTGTTTTAGGTGCTATGCTTATTGTTGGTTTATATTTAGTAATTAGTTTTAGAAAATGGCAATATAGTTTAGGTGCAATCGCAGCGGTTGCGCATGACGTTATCTTCGTATTAGGAGTTTACTCTTTGCTTTGGAAATATATGCCTTTCGGTATGGAGATTGATCAGCACTTTATTGCGGCTATCTTAACTGTTATTGGTTATTCTATGAATGATACTGTAATTGTATATGATAGAGTACGTGAATTCTTGGATGGTAAAACTAAAGGTTCATTCTCTGAAATTGTTAATAAATCTATTAACTCTACCATGTCTAGAACGATTAATACCTCTTTGACTATGATTATGGTATTATTAATAATGTTTGTATTTGGTGGAGAATCTATTAGAGGATTTATCTTTGCTATGCTTATTGGTATTATCATTGGTACTTACTCTTCATTGTTTATTGCTACTCCAGTATTGGTGGATACCATTTCTAGAGAAGAAAAGAAAAATGTTGAAATAAAACATCAAGAAAGCTAGTAATTGGCAATAGGTCAAAAAAAAAGATTCAACGAAAGTTGGATCTTTTTTTTATATATAATAACTGGAAGAGTTTATTTTAGTATTTGCATTTTTTATACCAAATTGGATTAATTTGAAAAGTTGAAAATTACATTATTTTTATAAAGGTGTCTTTTATTAACTGTATTTGATTGGTATAGATAGTTTTCTTTTTATTTGCAAAATAAAGGGTATTCTTTAATGGAGTTTTACCCTTCCATAAAAGTTTTATTTTTCCACTTTCTAATTCATTTTTACACAAAAAGTCTGGTAAGACTGCTAATCCTTTGCTGTTGCTTAAACAGCGCACTATAGAGTTTAAATTTGGAACAATGTAATTCGGTCTGAAATCAGCATATTTGTTGAAATTTAGCTGCCAAAAGCGTCTCAAATGCTCCATGTCTCCAGTTGTTCCATACCATTTTTGCTCTTTTAGCCAAAGTTCCATTGCTGCAAAGTTATTTTGCTTTTCTAAATTATAAAATATTTCAGAATCTATTTCATTTCCTCCAATAAGAACTATTGTTTCTGAAGAAAAAGCTTGATAATCGATTGAATTTTTAATGATCATTTGAGGGGTTATAATTAAATCTAAAATTCCTTTGTCTAGGTTTTCAATCATTTCTGGATATTCTCCGAATTGAATAATTACATTAAAAGGAAACGTTGATAAAAAAGGTTCTAAAGTAATTTGAAAAGTTTCAAAACACATTCCGATACTAATTGTTGGTGTATCTTTCTCTGTGCTGCGTTGGAAATTTTTTTCAGCTTCTTCTAGTTTGCTGAGGGCTTCTGTAATGAAATTATACAACACTTTTCCCTTTTCTGTTGGAATCATTTTTCGGCTGGTTCTGTCAAATAATTTATATCCGACATAGCTTTCTAAAGAGCTTAAATGTAAACTAACACCTGGTTGAGAGATAAATAATGCTTCTGCCGCACCCGTTAAGGTTCCAGTTTTGTATATGTATTTAAAAGTCCGGTACCATTCTAAATTTACCATTGTATTTAAGTATTATAATTATGATACAAAGGTATGAATTATGTTATTTTAATAATAATGATTTCTGTTGTAATTTTGCCTCATCAAATTAAACTAATAGAAATGAAAAAGATATTTATAATAAACGGAGGTCAAAAATTTGGTCATTCTGGAGGAAGATTCAATCAAACTATAACAAATGCTACTGTTGAGTTTTTTAAAAGCAAAGATGGGTTTGAAGTAAAAAGTACAGATATTAATGATGAATATGATCCAGCGCTAGAAGTTGAAAAATTTGTTTGGGCTGATGTGGTAATTTATCATACTCCAATTTGGTGGTTTCAATTGCCTCACGGTTTTAAAAAATACATAGATGTCGTATTTACCGAAGGTCATGACAAAGGTATTTACAAAAGTGATGGGCGTTCCTCTAAGAACCCAGCAATTAATTATGGGACTGGAGGAATGTTGCACGGAACAAAATATATGGTTACAACTTCATGGAATGCTCCCAAAGAAGCATTTACATTGCCTGGCGAGTTCTTTGGTGAAACCAATGTTGACAATGGTCCTTTATTTGGATTTCATCGTATGAATGCTTTTACCGGAATGACTCCATTAAAAAGTATGCATTTTCATGATATTGAAAAAAACGCCGATGTTATTAATGATTTAAAATTGTATGAAAATCATTTAACCCAATTATTTTTAAGTTAATTATGAAAATAAATTTGACAGTAATTATTCAAAGTAAATCAGAATATCGAGCAGAATTGGAGTTGATTTTGGTAAACTTAGTTGGCCAATCTAGAAAAGAAACTGCATGTCTACAGTATGATTTACATCAAAATAGTGATGACCCAAATATTTTTATTTTTCACGAGGTTTGGAAAAATAAAGAAGGACTGGATCTGCATAATAGGCAACCTTATTTGCTGGAATTTATTCAAAAGACTGATCTTTTCTTAGAAGAAAAACCAACGATATATAAGACTTCAAGGATAGGTTAAAAAAATAGCCACTGATAATTTTCAGTGGCTATTTTTTTTTGTATTATGAATGTTTAATTTATAATTCACTTGTTTTCTTTGCAGTAATAGCAAAATACAATCCCACGATTATAAAAGGAATACTCAACCATTGTCCGGTTGATAATATGTTTCCTAAATCGCTTTCAAATCCTCCTTGACTTTCTTTTACTGATTCAACAACGATACGGACTGTGAATAATAGCACTAAAAATAAACCAAATAAATAGCCTGCTTTTTTTCTAGCATCCGTTTTCCAATACAAGAAAAATAATATTGCAAAAACAAATATGTAGCAAAAAGCTTCGTACAATTGAGCTGGATGTTTAGCAGGAACTTGTTCTAGTAAATTAGCATATTGAGGATTGGTGGCTATAGCATTATAGGCTTCTTTTGGAGTAGCTAATTGTGTTGCATTCACAGCTTCGTTTGGAGTAAATTGATCTCTCACAAAACGTATTCCAAATGGAGAGGTCGTCTCTTTACCCACAATTTCTGAGTTGAAAAAATTACCTAATCTCACAAAAATAGCGCCACTGGCTACTGGAATTACCACTCGGTCCAAAATCCACAATAACGGTTTGTTAAGTACTTTTTTACTAAAGAAGTACATCGCGATAATGATCGAAATTGCTGCTCCGTGACTTGCTAATCCTTGGTATCCTGTAAATTTAAAACTAGGACTGAATCGGAAAGGTAAAATAATTTCGGCTAAATTGTTGCGGTAATATTCCCAATCGTAAAAGAAAACATGTCCCAAACGAGCTCCAATTAATGTGGCTAGTACGGTCCAAACAAATAAAGAATCCAATTTATCAATCGAAACATTTTCTCTTTCAAAAATATGTTTCATAATGTACCAACCCAAACCAAAAGCAATTACGAACATCAAACTGTAAAAGCGAATAATGAAAAAACCTAAATCAATTCCTTCAGAAGGATTCCAAACAATGTTTAAAGCGTGTGTCATTTATTTTTTATTTTTTGTGAAAATACTATTTTGATTTGAGTAATTGTGTTAACTAAAAGGTAAGAATTCACTTTTTATTGATTGTGATCGCATTTTTTTTCAGGAACAGGATCGTAGCCTTTTCGGCCCCAAGGATGACAACTCAAAATCCTTTTTATGCCTAAATAACCTCCGTAAAATAATCCATGAATTTGCAATGCTTGAATCATATAACTCGAACAAGTAGGTTCAAATCGGCAAGCTGCTGGAGTAAAAGGGGAAATAGCTCCCTGATAAAACCGAACGAGTAATACAAATGGATAGATGAGGATTTTGTTTAACATATTTTATAAATGATCAGTGTTCAGTTTTTAGTGTTCAGTCTGAATACTAAAAACTGACTACTGAACACTAAATGTTGTTCCTTCTTTTCCGTCTTTCAATTGAATGCCTAAAGCTATTAATTGATCCCGAATTTGATCAGACAATGCAAAATCTTTATTGTCTCTGGCTTGCTTGCGCATACCAATTAGCATATTTACCACACCTTCTAGTTTATCAGTGTTGCCATTGGTTTTTTCTTCTTCCAATCCCAATACATCAAAAACGAAAGCTTCCATCGTTGTTGTGAGTAATTTTAAATCGGTTGTATTTAAGGTTTCTTTTTCGTCTTTTAATAAATTAACAAAACGCACTCCTTCAAACAATTGCGCAATTAGAATTGGCGTATTGAAATCATCATTCATGGCATCATAACACAATTGTTTCCAACTAGCAATGTCTAACGAACTAGTTGTGCTTGTAGAAAGCCCTTTTATCGAATCCATTGCTTCCATCAATCTTTTATAACCTTTTTCGGCTGCCACAATTGCTTCGTCAGAGAAATCCAGAATGCTTCTGTAATGCGCTTGCAACATAAAAAAGCGAGCTACTGATGCTGAAAAAGCTTTGCTTAAAAAAGCATTGTCTCCAGTCAAAATTTCACCTGGCAAGATATTGTTTCCAGTCGATTTTGCCATTTTTTTGCCATTCAAAGTCAACATATTGGCATGCATCCAATAATTTACGGGAGTATGTCCAGTACAAGCTTCATTTTGTGCAATTTCACATTCATGATGTGGAAATTTCAAATCCATTCCACCTCCGTGAATATCAAAATGATTCCCAAGATATTTGGTACTCATAGCGGTACATTCTAAGTGCCAACCTGGGAAACCATCGCTCCATGGCGAAGGCCAACGCATAATATGTTGCGGTTCGGCTTTTTTCCATAGGGCAAAATCTTGCGGATTTCTTTTATCCGATTGTCCGTCAAGATCACGAGAGTTAGAAAGCATATCTTCTATATTACGGCCACTTAATACACCATAATGATTGGTTTCATTAAACTTGACTACATCAAAATAAACCGATCCATTAGCTTCATAACCAATTCCTTTATCAATAATGGTTTTGATGATTTCAATTTGCTCAATAATATGTCCCGTTGCTGTGGGTTCAATACTCGGTGGCAAAAAGTTAAAAGCATTCAAAATATCATGAAAATCTACGGTGTAGCGTTGCACCACTTCCATAGGTTCCAATTGTTCCAAACGTGCTTTTTTGGCAATTTTGTCTTCCCCTTCATCAACATCATCCACAATATGCCCCACATCTGTAATATTACGGACGTAACGCACTTTGTAATCCAAATGCAATAAGTATCTGAAAATTACATCAAATGACATAAAAGTTCTCACATTTCCAAGATGTACATTGCTGTAAACAGTGGGTCCACAAACATACATCCCCACATTTCCTTCGTTGATTGGTGTAAATGTTTCTTTTTCTCCCGAAAGAGAATTGTATATTTTTAAGGTTTGACTTTTATATAAAGACATAAAATTTATTTTTTTGGAGCTTTATCCTGCTTTCCATTTCAATCTTTTTTATCGTTAGAAAAAAACGATAAAAAAGGATTTTCACTTCAATCAGGGCTAGAGCCTTAGGGTAATAATGAGATTTTTTCTAAATATTAAAATTTAGTTTCCAATTTGATATAATCCAAAAATTCTCTTTTGGTTTGAGGATCTTTGAATTTACCGCCAAATTCAGAGGTTACTGTACTGCTTTCAATGTCTTGTATTCCTCTAGAATTTACGCAAAGATGTTTGGCATCAATAACACAGGCTACATCTTCTGTTCCTAATGCTAATTGCAATTCTTGAACAATCTGCATTGTTAAGCGCTCTTGTACTTGAGGTCTTTTTGCATAATGTTCAACGATTCGATTCATTTTTGATAAACCAATAACTCTTCCACTCGAAATATAAGCAACATGTGCTCTCCCGATTATGGGCAATAAATGGTGTTCGCAAGTAGAGTAGAGGGTAATGTTTTTTTCAACCAACATTTCTCCATATTTGTAATTGTTTTCAAAAGTAGAAGCTTTTGGTTTTTTGTCTGGATTCAATCCGCCAAATATTTCTTTTACAAACATTTTGGCTACACGATTTGGCGTTCCTTTTATACTATCATCATTCAAATCCATTCCCAATGTTTGCAGGATGTTTTCAACGTCTTTTTTTATTTTTTCAATCTTTTCTTCATCTGTAATGTCAAAAGCATCCTCTCTTACTGGATTTTGAGCATTCGTACTAATATGATTGTTTCCTATTTCGTCTTGAAATTCTTCGTTGTTTATCATTAAAAGATACTATTATAATGGGTGTCTATTTTTAAGGGGTAAAGATAATTAATAAAAAGGAAACATTTTCTATCGTTTCGCCTTTTAATTATTGCAATAATTGATGAAAAGATTAATTAAATTGATATCAAATCAAAAAAGGCAATACCTTAAAAATGATATTGCCTTTTGATAATTGTGAATTTTATTCTTTATTTTGAATTGTATGCTGTCAATGCTTCTTTCAAAATTCGAACGGCACTGATTAAATCTTCTTTCTTTAGTACATAAGCAATACGAACTTGATTCAAACCAACTCCAGGCGTCGAGTAAAATCCTGCAGCAGGTGCTATCATTACCGTTTCACCATTTAATTCATATTGTTCTAAAAGCCATTGCGCAAAATCATCGGCATTTTTAATAGGCAATTGTGCAATACAATAAAAAGCCGCTTTTGGGGTCTTTACAACCACGCCTTCGATTTTATTCAATTCGCTAATTAAAATATCTCTTCGTTCTTTGTATTCTGCTATTACTTCGTCAAAATAACTTTGAGGGGTGTCAATTGCCGCTTCACAAGCTATTTGTTCGATTGTTGGTGGACATAAACGCGCTTGTGCAAATTTCATTGCAGCAGCAATAACGTCTCTGTTTTTTGTTACCATACAACCAATTCGAGCGCCACACATACTATATCTTTTAGAAACCGAATCAATCATGATTACATTTTGTTCAATTCCTTTTAGATTCATCACAGAAAAGTGAAGGTCTCTTTCGTCATATATAAATTCACGATACACTTCGTCTGCAATTAAAAACAAATCATGTTTTTTGACCAATTCTCCCAGTTGTTTAATTTCAGATTCTGAATACAAATACCCTGTTGGATTATTTGGGTTGCAAATTAAGATGGCTTTTGTTTTTGGTGTAATTGCTTTTTCAAATTCTTCAATAGTAGGGAGTGTAAATCCACTTTCAATAGTAGAAATTACAGGTACTACTTTTGCACTAGATTCTTCTGAGAAAGCACTGTAATTGGCATAAAAAGGTTCTGGAATTATGACTTCATCTCCGGGATCCATGATGCTTCCAAGAGCAAACAAAAGGGCTTCAGAACCGCCAGTAGTAATCATTATATCTTCAAAGCCTACTTTTACATCTTGTTTGGTGTAAAAATCAGCTAGTTTTTTTCGATAACTTTCGTATCCTTCGGAAGGACCATATTCTATGATGCTTAAATCAATATTTTTTATCGCTTTGATTGCAATTTCTGGGCTTTTTATATCGGGTTGACCAATGTTTAAATGATAGACTTTATGACCCTTTTTTTTAGCTATGTCTGCGTAAGGAGCCAATTTTCGGATTGGCGATTCCGGCATTCTTCGACCTCTGATTGAAATTTCAGGCATGATTGTAAAATTTGAGGTGCAAATTTGCAATTTATTTTTGAAAATCACTGTAAACAATGTATCTATTTTGTTGTTTTTCATCCATTATTATCGTATAATTGGGTAATATTATCGAAATATAACTAAATGAAAATAAAATGTGTGTTTTATCTTTTAATACTAACAATTGTCCCTGTATTTGGGCAAGATGGATTTGTATTTGACAAAGGAATTGAAAAAGTAACTGTTCCTCTGATCTTAATCAATAATTTAGTTTTTATACCAATAAAAGTAAATGGAGTAGAATTGAATTTTTTATTGGATACTGGAGTTGAGGAAACGATTCTTTTTAGTTTAAATGATAATCCGGATGTTAAATTTTACAATTCCGAAAAAATATTTTTAAAAGGCTTAGGTAGTGATGTTGCTATCGAAGGTTTGAAAACAACAAATAATATATTGGAATTGCCAGGTGTTAAGTCGATAAAACAGGTCGTTTATGTTATTTTGGATCAAAGTTTTAATCTGTCGTCCCATATTGGAATTCCCGTGAATGGCATTATAGGATATCAATTTTTTAAAAATAATTTGATTCGAATTGATTATTCCAGTAAAAAGTTAGTGGTTTATAAAAGCGGTATTGATATTCGAAAAAAGTTAGATAAAAAATTTAAAAAAACACCAATCAAAATTGAACGATTTAAACCCTATTTGGAAGGGGAGGTGTTATTAAATGATAAAGTTGTTTCTGTAAAGTTATTAATTGATATTGGAAATAGTGATTCTATTTGGTTGTTTCAAAATATTTCCTCAAATATTGTTGTACCGACAAAGAATTTTGATGATTTTTTGGGAAAAGGTTTCAGTGGTGATATAGAAGGGAAAAGGGCGAGAATAAAACGTTTTTCATTTGATAATAATCAATTTATTTTGCCAATTGTTGCTTTTCCAGATTCCAGTTCTATTAAAAGTGTGAGAATGGTTAAGGATCGAATTGGCTCTGTTGGGGGTGAAATTTTAAGAAGGTTTTCTGTAGTTTTTGATTATGAAAACGAACAACTTTATTTAAAGAAAAATGCTAATTACAATGATCCATTTACCTATAATGAAAGTGGTGTCGAAATACAACATAATGGTTTGCAGTGGGTAAAAGAAACGGTTCAAATGCAAACAGTAGCTGTTGATAAAGGAATTACTTTTGATAATACAGGTAAAAATATAACCAATGAGTTCAAGTATAAATTTGTCTTAAAACCTATATATGAGGTTGCACAAGTCCGGAAAAATTCTCCAGCAGACAGTAGTGGTTTAAAAGTGGGGGATGTTATTATTTCAATAAATAAAAAACCAACTTACCTGTATTCCTTGTCTAAAATTAATGAGTTATTTAAAACAGAAGAGGATAAATGGATTTATTTAGAAGTGGAAAGGAATAATCAAGTTTTGAAATTTTCTTTTCAATTGAAAGATGTGTTGTAAAAAAAACGTTTTTCAATTAGTTTGAAAAACGTTTTTTACTTTTTTTTAGTTTGTAAGTACTTCTCCTTTGATTTTTAAAGGTACACGCCCTTCTTCGTAATTCACAGCGTTAGTTTCGACTGTAATAGTTTTACGAATTGGCCCCGGAACCATATTGTATTTTATTTCAATTCGATCTGATTTACCAGGAGCAATGGCTTGAGTTGGTTTGTATAATATGGTACAACTAGCGGTTGACTGAATTCCAGTGATGTTCAATGGAGCATCTCCTGTATTTGTAAAAGTAAAGTTTCGAATTCCATTGTCATTAGACTTGTACACTTTTCCATAGTCAACTGTGTTTTCAGATTGATGAATGTCAATTTTTGGTCCACTTTGAGCAAAGATAAAGCTACTTGAAAATAGCAATACGATAAAAGCTGTTATTTTTTTCATTTTGTTGTTTTTTGTGGGCTAAGTAAATATAGTATCTTTTAATTAATACACAATCTTTTATTTCTCTTTTTATACTGTACTTAATTATTTACTTTTGTCCTCTATATGAATAACAAAAATCGAACCAAAGTATAATTTTGGTTTTAAAAGTTGCTTTTTTATGACAATTCCTGCACAATTTGACGCTAAAACTATTGAAAATAAGTGGTATGACTACTGGATGAAAAATAACTATTTCCATTCGGAGCCTGATCATAGAACACCATATACTATTGTAATTCCGCCACCCAATGTGACAGGTGTATTGCATATGGGACACATGTTGAACAATACCATTCAAGATGTTTTGATTCGAAGAGCCCGTTTGAAAGGATTTAACGCTTGTTGGGTTCCTGGAACGGATCATGCTTCTATTGCTACAGAAGCAAAAGTTGTAGCCAAATTAAAAGCCGAAGGAATTAATAAAAATGACTTAACTCGTGAGGAATTCTTAGCACATGCTTGGGAGTGGACGGATAAATACGGTGGAGTTATTTTAGATCAACTGAAACAATTGGGATGTTCTTGTGATTGGGAACGCACTAAGTTCACTATGGATCCAGATATGTCGGCTTCTGTAATTCGATCTTTTGTGGATTTATACAATAAAGGGTTGATTTATCGTGGATATAGAATGGTAAATTGGGATCCCGAAGCTAAAACGACTTTGTCTGACGAAGAAGTTATTTATGAAGAACAACAAGGAAAATTATATTTCCTAAAATATAAAATTGAAGGAAGCGAAGATTTTTTGACAGTTGCAACGACTCGTCCAGAGACTATTTTTGGGGATACAGCTATTTGTATCAATCCAAATGATGAGCGTTTTGCTCATTTGAAAGGAAAAAAAGCGATTGTTCCTATTTGTGGAAGAGTGATTCCGATTATCGAGGACGAATATGTAGATGTTGAGTTTGGAACTGGATGTTTAAAGGTGACTCCAGCTCATGATATGAATGATAAGACACTAGGAGAGAAGCACAATTTGGAGATTATCGATATTTTTAATGAAGATGCGACTTTAAATAGTTTTGGACTGCACTATCAAGGAAAAGACCGTTTTGTGGTTCGTGCCGAGATTACTCAAGAATTAGAAAATAGTGGTGCTTTGGCAAAAACTGAAACACATCTAAATAAAGTAGGTACTTCAGAAAGAACCAAAGCAGTGATTGAACCACGTTTGTCTGATCAGTGGTTTTTGAAAATGGAGGAATTAGTAAAACCGGCCATTAAATCCGTATTGGTAGATGGCGATGTTAAATTGCATCCTGCTCGTTTTAACAATACGTATGCACACTGGTTAAATAATATTCGTGATTGGAATATTTCTCGTCAATTGTGGTGGGGACAACAAATTCCTGCTTATTTCTATGGAGATGGAAAAGAAGATTTTGTGGTTGCAGAAACTATTGATGAAGCTTTGGTTTTAGCGAAATTGAAAACTTCTAATTCTCAACTTCAAGTTTCTGATTTAAGACAAGATGTGGATGCATTAGATACTTGGTTTTCATCTTGGTTATGGCCAATGTCCGTTTTTGGAGGAATTATGGATCCGGAGAGTGAAGATTTTAAATACTATTATCCAACCAATGATTTAGTGACTGGTCCGGATATTTTGTTTTTCTGGGTGGCGCGAATGATTATTGCAGGATATGAATATACTGGAAAAAAACCTTTTACGAATGTGTATTTGACCGGATTAGTTCGTGACAAACAACGTCGAAAAATGTCTAAATCTTTAGGGAATTCACCTGAACCATTAGAGTTAATCGAAAAGTTTGGAGCCGATGGAGTTCGTGTTGGGTTGCTTTTGAGTGCTTCTGCCGGAAATGATATTATGTTTGACGAAGAATTGTGTAACCAAGGAAAAGGGTTTACCAATAAAATATGGAATGCTTTCAAATTGATAAAAGGTTGGGAAGTATCTGCAACTATTTCTCAACCGGAGTCTTCAAAAGTAGCTATCGAATGGTACGAAGCAAAATTGCAACAGACTCTTTTGGAGATTGAAGATAATTTTGAAAAATACAGAATTTCCGATGCTTTAATGGGGATTTACAAATTAGTTTGGGATGATTTCTGTTCTTGGTTTTTAGAAATGATTAAACCAGCATACCAACAGCCAATTGACAGTGTAACATTTGCGAAAGCGATAGAAATGTTAGAAAATAATCTAAAATTATTGCATCCATTTATGCCATTCTTAACAGAGGAAATATGGCAAATATTGGCAGAACGAACAACAGAGGAAGCATTAATTGTTTCGACTTGGCCAGAAATGAAACCGTTTGATGCGCAATTAATTACTGATTTTGAAAATACAATCGAGGTGATTTCTGGAATTAGAACGATTCGTAAGGACAAGAACATTCCATTTAAAGATACTATCGAATTGAAAGTGATGAACAACGATAAAGTTTCAACTTATTTTGATTCGGTTGTCACCAAATTAGGGAACATTACTTCATTGGAATATGTAGCGGATAAAGTGGATGGAGCATTATCGTTTAGAGTAAAATCGAATGAATATTTTATACCTATTACAGGAAATATCAATGTAGAAGAAGAAATTGCAAAACTTACTGCTGAGTTGGTTTATACGCAAGGATTCTTAAAATCCGTTCAAAATAAACTTTCAAATGAGAAATTTGTGGCTGGTGCGCCAGAGAAAGTTTTGGCAAACGAAAGACAAAAAGAAGCAGATGCCCTTTCAAAAATTGAGACAATCGAGCATAGTTTAGCTGGATTGAAATAGTTGCTATATTTTTTTAAAACTTAAAATCCCAATGCTGAATATTTTCAGGATTGGGATTTTTTTTGGCTTATAATCTGCTATGGATTAAATACAGAACTGTATTGGAAATCTATTGCAACTGAATTATTTGCTTTTTTATTTAGTCAAAAGGAATCTTCGATGCATTATTCAAAATTAAGTTTTTAATTTCAAAAAGCAATTGTAATAACACATTAGTTTTTATTGGTCTCAAAAATAGTTGAAACTATGTACTTTAGTGTATTTTCCTTTCAGGTTATAAAAATATCCACCGCAAATTCGCAATTTTTTTTCTTTCAAAGTCTTTACATTTGCGAATTTGCGGTGGATTTTACTTTTCAACATCGCAGACTTTCAGTTGGCCAAGCCAATCTATGGACTTTAAGTTTATAGTGGTTTAATTTATTGGCTTTTCGATGAACTTTGTTTCTTTTTTTTAAATAGTCCGTTAGCTATTGCATTTATTGAATAATTTAGTTTTGTCTGTTAAGTCTAATCTAGAATCTGAGCTTTGAGAATTGTAAATCATTTTAAAATAATATTAAAAAAAAACTTTTTCTGTGTTTCAAAAAAATGAAAGGGACAGAAAAAGTTTAAAAAAAAATATAACTAAACTTGAGGTTTTAGAACCTATATCGCAAACTTGTTAAAAACTGACGTGGTGCAATTGGGTTTACACTGTAATTTTCATGAACGGTATAATTCAATTCATTTGTGATATTTGATAACTTACATAGGATAGAGATGTTTTTCCAAGTATATCCTAAAGTTGCATCTATTGTAGCATATCCTTGAAGGGGAATATCACGGTCTCTGATTGTTACTGTATAGGTTTTTGGGTTAGTTGATGGTTTATTTTCTGTCCAAAGATAATCGTCATTCCAACCACCTAATCGGTCACCGATATAATTCCCAATGGCTCCAAATGAAAGACCTTTTAACATACCTGATGGTAGCGTATAGAAGAAACTTAAATTTGCGGTATTTTTTGGCGTTCTTGCTACGCGATCTCCTTCGACAAAACTTCCGCTCGTTCCTGAAGTTTTGGTGTATCGCATGTCATTATAACTATATCCTGCCACTATATCAAATCCTTCAATTGGTCTGGCTGTAATGTCAATTTCAACTCCTTTGCTTTTGGTTTCTCCTCCTAAAAGTTTAATTGCAGAATTTGTGTTTACCGTTACTCCATCAGCCAAAAAAGGTGCGGTTTGTGCTAGATTATTGTTGTTAATTTGATATACTGTAACGTTGGTGCTTACTATACCTTTCCAGAAATCTTTTTTTATTCCGATTTCAAATTGGTCAATTATTGAAGCTTCTATTACATCACCATCAACTGTAAGCCCTGTATTTGGGGTAAAAGAGCTAGAATAACTTGCAAACAATGATAACTCTTTAGTAGGTTGATATACCAATCCTAATTTTGGAGTAAAGGCTTGGTCTTTTCGCTTTTCAGCCTCTACAGTCTTTACAGAAGTTGGATTGATAGTATAGGTATCTGTAATTACTTGAGATTCTTGCCAAGACCAACGAATACCAGCTAAAAGTTTGATTTGCTCAGAAAAAGAAATTAAATCTTGAAAATAAATACCAAAACGATCTGTGTTTGTGTTTGCTATTGCTGAAACTCTAGCATTTGGAATATCGTTTCTTTGTGTTGAAGGATCGAAAGTATAAAGATTAATGGTGTCATAAAGATTGGCAACATATTTTCCATTAACCATTACTGCTTTTTCATCAAAAAGAAAAGTATAAGCAGTAGCAAATGAATTTTCATAATCAACACCAGTAAATACTTGGTGATTTATACCTCCAGTTTTGAATGTGCCTTGTAAGCTTAATTGGTTACCAAATATTTTTTCTAAGTTTTTATTCTGAACTAATGATCTGTTCCAGTCACCTGGGGTTGGATAAGTTTCTAGACCAGATAATTGTGCCGTCGATTTTGATTGTCTATCGTAATTTTGAAAAGAACTATTAAAATTTAGTTTCCAGTTTTTATTAAAATCATGATTTAACAATACTGATGCACTTGATGATTTAGTTTTTCCATTTGACCAAAGCGCTCCGTAAAAATTTGATCTTGGTAAATCTAAAATTTCTTTTCCAATAATTCCAGTTCCAAAATCAGGTGTCCAATCGGCATCTAAATAATCACCTTGCAATGTAATTTGTGTTTTTTTACTAATATTAAAAAGAAATGAAGGATTAAAATAGATACGCTCACTTTTGACAACATCTCTAAAACTTTCTGCATTTTCGTATGAACCCGTAAAACGGTATGCAATATTTTTATTTAAAGGACCATAAAAATCTACTGAAGGTTTGTAATAAGCATAGCTTCCTGACTGCATTGTAATTTCGCCACCACTTTTGAAAGAAGGTGTTTTGGTAACCAAATTCAAGATGCCTCCCGGAGCAACATTTCCATATAATAAAGCCGAACTCCCTTTTAGAAATTCTACTTTGTCAAGGGAAGAAACTTCTGGAATAGACCCTGCATTATATCGGAAACCATTTTTGAACATGTTGTTAGCAGTCATGTCGTAGCCTCTTGAAAAAAATGATTCTTGAGCACCACCACGTGCGGAACCAACATAAACTCCATTGGCATTTTTTAAAACTTCACTCAAGCGGATAGATTGCTGTTGTTCGATAATTTCGGATCCAATTACTTGTACGCTTTGTGGTGTGTCCATTGGTTTTAAACCGGAACGAATTGCGCTAACTGGTTTTGGTAGTTTGTTTGCTGTAACTATAACTTCTTTTAATTGATTTCCTTTTTTGTTTTTTACAGTATCATTAATTGATTTTAAACTATCATTTGAGAAATAATACAATTCATTATCATTGGATTTGGAAGTATTATTTGCTACTTCTTGGGCTTGTAGAGAAAAGCTAAAAAGTATTAAAATGGTGTGTAGTAAAATATATTTCATATCGTTTATTTGGAATAAGTAAAAATAATAATGCAAATATAAAACCTACATTTTAATTCAGCAAACTTATTTAGACTAAATATTAATAATATTTTATAAATTATTTAGTTTACTGAAAAACAGGATATTGTGTTTTTTTTTGAGCTTTGAATTCAAGGATATGAGAGGTGTGATTGAAATTGTATTGTTGAATTTCAATATTTGGCCATTTTATTTTTTGGAGTTTTACTTTCAAAACTCTAATATTTAAGGAAAGTAGTTACTAATAGATAGACTTTTTTTATATGATTTTCAATAAAAAAAAGTGAATAATACCTATCAAAGGTTAGGATGTGACTTCTGGGTTTTACTGAAGACCAAAAGGATTTTTTAAAGGTGTTCTATTGAGATTGAACAATAAGATTATTTTAGTTTAATCTTTGATTCAGTATAAGCTATAAAACAGAAAGTAGATAAAGCGAATATTAAAGTTTTGCCTTAAATTTCTTGATGCGGAAGTTTTTTGATTTTACTACTTTTCCATCATCTGTAATCATTACACAACTATAATCTGGAAATTGGTTGAGTAATTCCAAACCTGCAGTTTTCCCCAATACCATTATTGAAGTACTTAAGCCATTTGCTGTTTCAGCATTTGGACCAATAACTGTCACACTACATAGGCCTGTTGCTGGGTAGCCAGTTGCTGGATTGATAATATGAGAATAGCGTTTCCCATCAAGAACCACAAATTTTTCATAGTTTCCTGAGGTGGTAACTGCACCATTATTTATTGGAACAATAGCAATAAGTTTATCAGTTTTAAAGGGATTTGTAATGCCAATATTCCAATCTTTTCCATTAGGCTGTTTTCCCCAAGTGCTCATGTCTCCAGATCCATTTATAATTCCGGCTTTGATTCCTTTTTCCCGCATGATAGCTCTGCATTTATCAGTTGCATATCCTTCTCCTAAGGCGCCAAATCCAATTTTCATGCCTTTTAATTTTAAAAAAATAGTAGAATGATCACTGTCCAATATGATGTTTTTATATCCCACTTTTTCAATCGATTTTTGAATCGCTTCCGCAGAAGGCATTTCGGTCATCGAGCCATCAAATTTCCAGATTTGGTCCATTGCCGCAAAGCTGATGTCGAAGCCTCCATTTGTAATTTCAGAAAAATGAATGGCTCTTTGTGTTAATTCAAAAACTTCTCGATCTACTTTCACAGGACGAATTCCCGCATTTTGATTTACTTCGGATATTTGGGTGGTCGATTTCCAATCGGATATTACATATTCAATTCGGGTGATTTCGGCAATAACTTCGTCTATATTTTGTTCTGCCGAAAGCGAATCTTGGGCTACAATCGTAATGTCGAATCGTCCGCCCATGAGTAAGGTAGTTCTTTTACGTAAGACTTGGCAGTTGCTTGTGAAGGAGCAAAGGATTAAAAAAAGACATAGAAATTGGTGTTTGACTGACATAAAGTATATTTTAAATCTGTGGCAATATTTTTAAAACTAATAACAGTCCGATAGCACTTGTCCATTTGATTTATAATATGCAATTCCAGTATTTGATTTGGCTAAACACAATTCATCAAGTACAGATTCCACATCCTTTTGCATAGCAAGCGATCCGCAAAGCATTACAATACCACCATTCATTAACAAATCGATAAAAAATTGGGTATCTCGTCTTATTAAATCCATTACATAGTGATGTTCTTCTTCTCGGGATAAAGCCAAATTAAAACTTTTGAGTTGCTGTTTTTCAATCATTTTATTGGCGAACTTTTTATACCCTAAAACGGTTTCAGTTGCTTTTCGAAACCCAGAATACAAATGAATTTCTGTTTTTTTCTTGTTTTGATCAATCATTCCTAAAAATGGTGCGATGCCAGTACCGTTTGAAATCAACGCTACTTTGGTAACTTTTTTTGGGAAATGAAAAGTGGGGTTTTTGATGATTCTAGCTTTTATGACTTCACCGGGTTCGAGATTGTATAAATAGCCAGAACCTATACCAGAAGGATGCAGTTTGACTGCCAATTGTATGTTGCCATTGCTCTTTCCGATGGAATAGAGACGCTCTCGGGAGTCATTTTCTGGATAAATAGCCAGTAAGTCACCTGATTCAAATTTTGTATTTCTATTCGTTTTAAGAGTTAGTATAAAGGTAAATCCGTTACTTGCAATAGTTGTTTTTTCTAGTACCACCAATTTTTCCAAATCTTTCGGAACATCATTGTATATTGACGGGGTAGTAGAAAGTGAAATTCCAGTTTTGGCACTCCATAATTTAACCCACCTTACAAATTCTACAGCCGATTTATCGTTTATCGTTTGTAATTCTAAAATGCGTTCGGTCCAAATTTGTTTAGCCAACAAGTTGTCAATTTCACGAGCATAACCGCAAAAATCAGGATAGGCTTTTGAACCAAAACCAATCACTGAAACTTTGATTTTTTGCTTTTGTTCAATTTTGTTAAGCAATTCTGAAAATTTACTTGCATTCGAAGGCGCGTCTCCCGATCCATGTGTCGAGGTAAATAGGAGAAGATGTTCTGCTTTTGGAAAAGACGAATAAGCATTTAACTCCGCAATAAAAGCTTTTTCTCCATAGGCCAGTAATTGTTTTTGAATGGCATTTGCAAATCGAAGTGTAATGCCGTTTTCTGAACCAACCAATAAAATGAATTTGCTTTCTTCGGCTTTGAACTTGTTTTTAATGCGATTCGACCTTCGTTTTAGGGTCATGGCAAAACCGGAGTAGATAAAAAAGAGAATATTTAAACTCGCTATTCCTAAAAGTATAGCCCATAAAATACTGGCTCTACCTGTATGTAAATCAAGGCTCAAGTTTGATAATTGAGTTGTAATGGGAGATGTTGTTTTCCTAATGATTATCCCAGTGATTTGATTGACTTCGATTTCACGGTCATTTAATTTAATATTATAATACTCTTCGGGATCGTCTGAAAAAGGAAATTCTATTTTCTGGATATCTGCCAATAAGATACTATTGAGAACAGGAGCCTCTTTTAAATCAATAGTTTTGACTTCTGAATTGGTTTCTTTTTTTTCGATAAAGAAATTAAACTTTTCTAGGGTTAAATATGTTCCCGAAAGGGCAAGTATCAGAATAGGAATAAGAGATAATCTTCCTAAAATGATATGAAAATATTGAGCAAAGTTTTCTTTTATGATTTTTGAGAAAAACCCGCGAATAGTTCTTTGTCGGTTAAGTAGTAATGCAAATCCCGAAATAGAAATGAGAGCTAACAGAAACGAAATAACCCCGACAATAAACCGCCCAGTTTCTTTGAGGAATAAAGAACGATGTAGTGCTGTAACCCAATGGATAAATTCACTTTTTTTTATGGGACTGCCTATTATTTTGCCAGTTCTTGGGTCAATATATGCATTTACATCATTGTCGTTTTGATCAATGGCTTGAAGTGTAACAAAATGATTGTGGTCAATGCTTAATTCGGTTATTTCTGGATAGGTTTTGCGCAGTATCGGTAAGGTTTCACCAAGTGTTATTTTTTCGAAATTTTCAACTTTGTAGGGTAGTGTTTTCTCCTGAATAGCATCTAGCGCAAGCAAGGTTCCTGTAATGGATGCCAATATCAAAAACAAAGATGAAAACAAAGCCAAAGCCAAGTGTGAATAACGCCAAAAAGAAAGAGTCATTGATAAATTGTGTTTTAGGAATTATTGGTTGGAAAAAAAATCTGCTAAAATCTATTAAATCTTAGTAAAAACAATAACACTCAGATTTAGCAAATTTTAGCAGATAAAAAAGTTTAACATTTATATTTTATTCAATCTTACGTATCGGATGTATCCTTTGCCTTCGGTCTTTGCCGCAATTCCTTCGGTAGTTAATGGGATTTCAAGATCCGATGTGTAGTATTTATTGTCTTCTACTGCTGTTTCAAAGCGTAATTTATATCCTTTGTTAATTTTGTTGTCTTCAATTTCCAGAGTTGTAATGCTACGGTCACCACCAGTAACAGAGGCGCCAGTTTTCGCACTGATATCCGTTGGTTTTTTAGAATAGAATTTATGCCATTCCTTAAGGGTTTTATACCATTTTTTGTTATCCCCCATTACATAAAGGGTTTTGTCGTATTCGCCTTTGGCATTAACAATTGAAACCACGATATAGGCTCCTTCCCCCATATAATTAGACATTTGTAGCATGCATTTGTATTTGCTGGTTTGTGCTGAGGCTTGGAAAGATGAAATGCAGATTAATGCAATTAGGCTTATTTTTAGTATTGATTTCATTTATGTTTTGAATTATGGATTTTGAGTTTGGAACGTATTTTTTATTTAGTACTTTTTCATTGTTATTTTAAAAATTCTAAATCGATTTTATTTTTTGTAAGGGATTCATTTTCTTTTGCTAAAGTATATACACTTTCGTCAAACTCGGTCTTAATTTCTTTTTTTGCTCCAATAGTTAGTAGGTATTTTAGAATGCTATCATCTTTAGAAATCATTGCAGCTTTGTGCAATGCGGTTAAACCATCTTTGTTTTTGGCATTTACATCTATATTTAGATCAGCTATTTTTATAAGTAAATTTATATCATTTTTGATAATTGCAAAATGGTATAATGTATTGCCATCTTTTTGTGGAGTTGCCAAGTTTAATCCTTTATCTTGAAGTAGTTTTATTTTGGAAGTAAAAGGATCTTGCTTTTGACCATTACTAGTTTCAGGACCTCGGCCCATTCCCATTTGTGGTCGATACGAATCAATCAGATAAAAGGCTAAATTATTACCGTTTTTGTCCAAAACATTTATAACTGCACCCTTATCCAAAAGTAGCGATGCGTTTTCAGGAGTTCCAGTTTGAATGGCTTTAGTTAAAGCCGATTCTCCTTTTTTGTTTTGTGCATTTATATTTTTTATAATCGGTAGGAATTGCTCTAAAGTTCCATTGTAATCTCTTCCCGAAGCGGCAATCATTAACGGTGTGTTGCCATCGTTATCAGGTTTGTTTGCATCAATTCCTTTTGCTAGAAAGTAATTGATGATTTCTGTTTGTTTGGCTTTTGTTACTAAAAAATGAAGTGCATTTTGTCCGTCATTGTTAGTAACAGTTGGCTTAAGTTTTAAGTCTTCAATCAGGTATTTGTAGGTTTCTAATGTATTAGCATCTCTTCGTGAACCTTGAGCAGCAAATAGTATTGCATTATCGGTTGGTTGAACCCCTTTTTCTAAAATTAATTTTAATAAAGTTAAGTTTCCAGTTCTTGCAGCACAATCAAATGCTGTACTGCCATCTTGGTCTATATCTTTGAAAGACATTCCTTTGGAAACGAAATAGTTGGAAAGTGTTAAGTCTTTGTCAAAAGGAATAGCCATTAGTAACAAATTGGTTCCATTGGCGTATTTTTTCTTTGGGTCTACCCCAGCTTTAAAAAAAGCTTCATAAACAGCGGTAGTGTTTACGCCATTATTTGCTGCGGAAGTTATTGGCAAGGCACCGTGACTGTCTTCTAAAGTAAGATCTGAACCTTTGGCGATAAGGTATTCTATGATTTCTAGATTTCCTTTTCCAGAGGCCCAGTGCAAGTAAATACGATTATCGTGTGTCGATTTATTGACTCCATTTCCAGGTTGTTCCAATAAGAATTTTATAGTGGCGTTAGGAGCATCGTTGTTAATTGCCATGACTACTGCATCAAAGGATCTGTCATTTAATGCAGAAGGATTGTTGCCCTTTGCGATTTCAGTTTGTACTGTTGCAACATCCGGGGACGTTTTCCAAAAGGATTGTTCCAAAAGCGTATTTTTTTGTTGCGCATTTGCAAATACAACGATGAAAATGGAAAAAGAAATTAAAAAAATATTTTTCATAAGAGTTATTTTTTTTGAAGAATTGCCCTTAATTGAGATAGCTCATATAATGGGTTTTCTTCTTTGTTTGAAAAAAATTAAATCGATAATATTCTTATTTAGAATAAATAAAAATAATACAAATGTAAAAATAAATAATACATTGACAATTGTTTTATGGGTTTAATTTTTTGTTTTGGACTACTAAAAAATAAAAAGGTTTAAAGTTGTAATGGAATTATTGGTAATTTGGTTGTTCTTTATTAATTATTTTAAAAACAATTTTTGCATTTTTTGTTTGTCATTAATGAAAGCTAAGTTTAACCCGTTGGGTGCAATTATTTTAAACACTTAGAAACTTAGATTTTCTAAGTTCAAAAAAGAGGCGTTTCACTTATTTTAAACACACATAGTGATCTATGCGTAAGAAATATATTTCTTTTTGATATTCTTTTTTAAAATAAAGTCTATGTTTTTATGTGTTTTATAAAAATTTTATGAATTACACCCAACGAGTTAATTTTAACTAAAAACAAGTGATTTAAAATAAGAAGGTATTTTAAAAGGTTTTAAAAAAAATAAAAAAGCATACATAAACGTCTTTTTAATTTTATTTATAAAAAAAAACAGTGTTTTGTAGTTGCGTTTTGGTACTGGATTAAAAAGTTGTCTTTTATTCTATTTTCTTCATTCCAAATTTTTCCGAAGTTGGTTTCCCGAGTTGAACTCCAGAAATTTCAGCAATCATGCTGTCTTTTGTTATTTGGTTATAGTTGATTTTTTGCGGATAATCGTGTTTAGGATTTTCAAAAACCAGTTGTTTTTCGGTTGCAATTGTCATTTTAAAAGGAACAGGTTTATCATTGTCTTGTCCTTTTACCTTGGCGTAATAAAATAATTCTTCTCTTTTTTGTTGCAATTTTATTGTCTCTAAATGCAAAGTATCTTTGTTTTTGATAAAAAAAGATTCTCCTTGAAAAGTGCTGTCATTGAGTTGTTTCCAGCTTTCGGAAAGCGTGCCATCAGCGGTTTTGGTTTCCCATTTTCCAAGCAACCAGTTGGCCGATTTTATTTTGTCTTTTTCATTTGATTCCGAGTTTTTACAGGAAACAATGGCTAATAAAAGCAATATAAGGGTTATTTTTTGAAACATTTGAGTAACTATTTAATGTTGTTAGAAAGGCTAAATTAAGAAAAAATAGATTAGTGATGTCTTTAAATTTTTGAATCAAAGGCTTACTCTATAAGTCATATAAGTTTTTAATTTGAATAGAATAAAGGTAAAAACAGTTCATTTAATAAAAGTTACCTATTACAATCAAGGTATTCACTTCTATTTTCTTTTGGATAATCTAACAAACTTGTTTTTTACTTATATGGCTTATATGTTTTAAATGTTGTCTATTAAAATTTTGTAAACCAGTTCTTTAGTTGGTTTTTGGTCTTTCAGTTTTTCTCTAACTACATCAAAAGTCACTTTAAAATCACATCCCAATTTATAATCGCCGCAGCCATAAGCCGTTTTTCCTTTTAGAACTGTTCCTTTTTTGCATTTCGGACACGTTAATTCATCAGGTGTTGGTTTTAGGGCAGTTTTCTTTGGTTCTAATATCAATTTGAAATTTTCATCAAAACGGAGCAAACCTTCCACAGTGCCGATATCGGTTTTGAAATCTTTTAAATTTACGGTAGAACCTTTTTGAAGCAATCTCAAATATTGATTCTCTGATATTTTTTTCTCGGCAAAACTATACGGCAATACAAAACTACAATCCGCTTTGTATTCACTGCAACCATAAGCCGATTTCCCTTTTATCAAGCTTCCTTTTTTGCATTTCGGACAGATTTCCGCCAGAATTCCGGCCGCTTTCTTTTTCTCTATGGTGGCAACTTGTTTTTGAATACTTCCTGCATGCGAAATATTGGCACGCTTAGTTTCACTTCGTACTTCGTATACCAAGGCTTCTACCATCTGTTTCATATTGTTTATGAATGCACCAGCGGTAAACTCCCCTTTTTCAATATCTTTCAATTGTTTTTCCCAAGAACCAGTAAGCTCTGCCGACTTTATTAATTCATTTTGAATGGTTTCAATCAACTGAATCCCTGTTGGTGTTGGTAAAACTTGTTTTTTGTTTCGAATGATGTATTGGCGTCTAAAAAGAGTTTCAATAATATTGGCCCGTGTAGATGGTCGTCCAATACCGTTTTCTTTCATTAGTTCACGCAAATCTTCATCATCGACTTGCTTGCCAGCAGTTTCCATGGCACGCAATAGGGTAGCCTCGGTAAACTGATTGGGTGGTTTGGTTTCTTTTTCTAAAAAGGAGGGTTCGTGTGGTCCTTTTTCACCCACAACAAAACTTGGCAGAATATCGGCTTCTTTTTCTTTGGCGTTTGGGTCTTCAAAGACAATTCGAAATCCTTTTTTTAAGATTTCTTTTCCGGTGGTTTTAAATAATACATCGGCTGCTTTTCCAGTTACAGTAGTGTTGGCTACTAAACAATCATCATAAAAGACCGCAATAAAACGTTTTGTAATAATATCATACACTTGCTGCTGATTGTATTGCAAATTGGATTGTATGCCAGTCGGGATAATTGCATGGTGATCGGTTACTTTTTTGTCGTTGAAAATCTTAGGCGATTTTTTAATCTTTTTTCCCAAAAGTGGCTGCGTTAATGCGGCATAATTGGTTAAATTTTGCAGAATACCAGGTACTTTTGGATAGATATCGTTTGGTAAAAACGTGGTATCGACTCTCGGGTAAGTGACTACTTTTTGTTCATACAATGTCTGAACGATTTTTAGTGTTTCATCTGCTGTAAAACCAAATTTGGTATTGCAATATACTTGTAAACCTGTTAAATCGAATAATTTAGGGGCATACTCATTACCATTCTTTTTTTCGACAGTAACAATTTCAAAGTCACTTTCTTTAACTTTATCGGCGAGAAGTTCACCATCTTCTTTATTTAGAAAACGACCTTCCTCATAACTAAAAAGTGTTTCTCTGTATAAAGTTTGTAATTCCCAGTAGGGTTGAGGTTTGAAATTTTCAATGGCCAAAAAGCGGTCTACCACCATGGCTAAGGTTGGCGTTTGCACCCGTCCGATAGACAGCACTTGTTTGTATCCACCATGTTTTACGGTATACAAACGCGTGGCGTTCATACCCAATAACCAGTCGCCAATGGCTCTGGAAAACCCTGCATAGTATAAATTATCGTAGTTGGCAGATGGTTTTAGGTTGTCAAAACCTTCTTTGATGGCTTCGGTGGTTAAGGATGAAATCCACAAGCGTTTTACTTCCCCTTTGTAATTCGCTTCATTCATAACCCAGCGCTGAATGAGTTCTCCTTCTTGTCCAGCATCCCCGCAGTTAATAACCAATTCGGCTTTATCAAATAAAGATTTTACAATTCTGAATTGCTTTTGTATTCCTGAATTTTCGACAACTTTGGTTTCAAATTTGTCGGGAAGCATGGGCAGGTTGTTCAAGTCCCAGCTTTTCCAGTGGGGTTTGTAATCGTTCGGTTCTTTTAAGGTACAAAGATGCCCAAAAGTATAAGTGACCTGATAGCCATTGCCTTCGTAATAGCCATCGTGTTTGGTATTGGCTCCCAAAACGGATGCGATTTCGCGTGCTACACTTGGTTTTTCGGCAATACAGACCTTCATTTTTTACTTCTTATTTGAAGCCGCAAATTAGGAATTTAGAAATTGGTATTGAAATGAAATTTAATGGAGTTATGAACGGGGATAAGTAAATATTTTTTTAAAGATAAAATAATTGTTGGTCTTTGATATCAAATCTTATAGTCCTCAAAAAGCGATAATCCACAATATGAAATCGATTGGATAAATTATATTTTGAGAAGCGGCACGTTATAATTGGGATAGGAAATGCAATAAATCAAACTCAAACATTACAATGTTTAAATACAACTATGTATAAAATTAGACACCACCTTTGGAAAAATTAGCGATGGTATACGCTGTTTATCCGGATTAAATTTCAAAAAAATTGGTGCCATTGATTATAAAAACTTAATTTGCGCACCCAAACCAAAATAACAACCCAAATTAATGCGATTTTATTTTTTATTTTACCTATTTATCCTTGGTTCCATTCCTACAGTCCAAGCGCAATTACAAGCAATTACAGATAAGACCGATTATCCTTTTTGGATTAACTTGCCCAATCAGGAGGTTTTGGATAACAAAGCGCCTATCATTTTATTTTTGCACGGGAAAAGTTTGTCTGGCACAAATTTGAATCGTGTAAAACGGTACGGGGTCATTCGAGCCATCGAAAGCGGAAAAGAAATTCCTGCTATAGTCGTTGCTCCACAAGTGTCGTCGGGAGCTTGGAATCCAGACAAGCTTTTGAAACTTTTAGAATATGTGCAGAACAACTACAATACCGATTTGTCTCGCGTTTATGTATGCGGAATGAGTTTGGGTGGTTACGGTACTTTTGATTTTGCAGGGAAATATCCCGACAAAATTACTGCTGCAGTCGCAATTTGTGGAGGCGGTAACACAAAAGATGCTTGCAATCTGGCCACACTTCCTTTGTGGGTGATTCACGGTAACAGAGATTACATAGTACCAATTTCGGCATCCAAAAAAATGGTCAAAGCGATTCAGACCTGCAAGCCCGATGCTAACCTTACTTTTACCATTGTTAAAGGCGGTAATCACGGTAGTGTAGAACGTTTTTTTAGAGAAGACAAAATTTACAATTGGATGCTGAGTCAACGTAAATTTTTGCCTTAAAAAAGGACTATCTTATTTAGGGAAAATTTAATTCTTCCTCTACTGTTCGTTTTTACAGAATAGCAATTTCCTTTTGTATGCTAATCTTGGTATTCTCCAGATATTTAATTTGGAGCAAAAGTGCTATGTTCTCTAATATTGTCTTATTTTAAATGTAGTATTTATGAAAAAATGACAAATAGAAGCATAGTTATTAAAAACACTTCTATTTTAGCGATCCACTTTATTAATATAATGATTTAACTTTTAATTGAAATAGGTATCCGTTGCAGCAGCAGGGGTAAACGCATCGTATTGAATAGTAGTTATTTAGGTTGAAAAAATGCTAATAATTTATTTTTTTTATTTAAATTTAATGTTCTAATTCTAAATCAAAAAGTTATGTCAGTATTAAAAGTTATCGAAGTACTTTCTAGTTCAGAAAAAAGCTGGGAAGATGCAACTAGAACAGCAGTTGAAAAAGCATCAAAAACTGTAAAAAACATCCGCTCTGTTTATGTACAAGATCAAAGTGCTTCAGTTAAAAATGGAAAAGTAACTGAATTTCGTGTAAATCTAAAAATCACTTTTGAATTGGATTAATTACACTGCAATTTTATTAAGCTCACTCAGGTACTCGTTTAATACGAGTACCTTTTTATTTTTGGCTAACTTAAAAATACATTTTTACAATAAGAATATGCTATAAAAAATGTTTTTCATATAAATTCAGAATGATATACTTCAGACTAGTAATCTTTTGTTCTTTTTTTCTGGTGACTTGTGCAGAGAGTACCTGTATAAATTGTAAAGATAAATTGTAGTGTTTGCAAAGCAGTTCACTACAGTTTAAGTGTTTTAAAAACAATACTCTAGTTTTTTTATAACATTATATTCTAAATATAAAAAAAACTGAACGTATTAAATTTTAGGACAAAGTATCCGAGTTGCGAACGAATACCAGTGTGGGAAATACTGAATTGTTTTTTTAAAAAAATCAGTCCTTTTGTTCTAAGGAGATTACGGGAAACTGTAGTAGTAGTTTTATAGCCTTATTCATTTTCATTTTTCGTGATGCAGCGTCCTCTGGGTTCGTCACCTTCATATAGCACGATTTCGGAATGCAGGAATGCGGCGGCTTCTGCTGAACCTTTTACTTTTGAAGCAGAACGCTCGACCATTTCGGATTCAAATGTGGTTAAGACACTTTTTCGTATTCCGGACAATCGCCAATGCGATGAAGAGTTGCATCCTTTTGAAATTTCACGAGCCAGTGAGAGCGCGTCCAGCAATGCTTGATTTGCTCCCTGACCTTTGAAGGGGCTCATTGGGTGAGCCGCATCACCAATCAGAGTCACTTGTCCTGCTGTTGCCAATAAATCGGTAGTCAGTAATTTGCGATCGTACACCGGATAGCCCGAAATTTGGGCTTCTAAAGTTGCGGTCAAAATGGCCGGGATAGGCTCGTGCCATTGCGTTCTCCGACATGCTTCTTCCTTGAGTGCTCGAGGGCCTTTGGCGCTTAAGGCTTTGGCCTCTTTTTCTGGCATTGGGAAACTCAGTTGCCACATCACTGTGTCTGACGTGTAAGGCATAATGTAGATGCGCTCATGGCCATTGGCCGTTTGAAATACAGTGGCCGAATCCAGTAAAGAACTAGAAAATTCTTCAAGCGCTTGCAATGGGCAAATACCCAAAATCACAATACATCCTAGGTAACGTAATGGGGTGCTGTCATCACCAATCAGTAATTTTCGCACCGAACTCCGAATACCGTCGGCACCCACCACAAGATCTGCTTTGGCGCTCTTTATTGTACCGTTGACTTGAAAACTCAAATCAACACCGTCACCCTTCCGTTCCTCAAAACCGAGTAGTTGATGTCCCCATTGTACTGCGGTATGCCCGCCGAGTTGCTCCAGCAAAGCTAAACGCAAGGACTGCCGAGCGATATGTATGTTTGTGCGTTTGGGAGCTGGTTTTACTTCCGACTGTATCCATTTTCGGATTCCCCATTCCCCAATTACTTTTCCTTCTGTTGTATGAACTACGTGCCTTGTCGAAATGACTCCTTCTTCAAGCGAAAAAATTCCCAATTCCTCGATTGCTTTACTGGCCTGTTGCAAAGTAAGTCCGTAGCCTTGAGATCGAGCCTCAAAATGGGTATCGCGTTCATAAAGGGTAAAAGGGATTCCGCGGTGCAAACAAGCCACAGCCAAAGCTACTCCTCCGATGCCGCCACCAATGATGGCAATGTGTGGGTAGTTTTCTTTGTCTGCCAGTGTGGGATTATCGGTAGGAATCAATCCAGATCCGGAGCAGTTTGTGCAGGTGTGCAGGTGTCCTTTTGGACGAACGGGTGCAGTTCCTTCGCCATTCGATTTTTCAAATTGCTCGAATGCTATCTGGTATTGGCGGCGTGCTTTGCTGCTGAGTCCTCGACTTTTTTTGCCGCGTCCCTGACATTCGGGACAAATAGTCCAGCTTGTGGCTGAATTTTTTACCTTTTTCACTTCCTGTTTGTTTTTTCTTGATTTGGATTGCCTTTTATTAAAATGATGTTGAGTTTAATTGTAAAATAATGATGTTGAGTTTAATTGTTTTACGATCACTAAATTTTAAAATTTTTGCATTGCTCCAAAGGTATAATTTAATGACGATTGTCTAAAGGGGTTCATTTGTTTTTTTTAGACAGCACCTTTTAAATTTTCTGATTTTGATATTTTTAAAATGTTGTTTTTGACCAAAAATGCCTAGCCCCAGTAGTAGTGGAAAGCCTTTGAGAGTTGAAAACCACTTTTTTCTGGTGGTGGCAGAGCGACCAACGGAAGCTCCTGCCAGCGCCTAGAAAAAGGGTTTGAAACCGAAAAGCTTGCAACGGATGATGGGAAAAAGCTCCTTATTGTTGTTTTGGTATTGATTGTGTCGAAAAAAGGGTGTTTTAATTTTTAGTTATGTGATGTGCGGAATGAGAAGTTGCGGTTTTAAGTTGTTTTTTATGTGATTTTGAAATTGAAATTGCAACAGATTTTATAGGAATGGCAAACGGTTTCCTGTCTTGAGCTTTAAAAAAAGTGGGGTGTTTTGGCCTGCTAAATTTCCAGAAAAGAACACTATAAAAGGAAAGCTTTTTTTTGTACTTTTGCAGTCCGAACTGAATTAGGGTTTTTTATGTAATGAATATAAGAAAATCCTATTCGAGGTTCCTTCAGCCTTTTGGCTAAAAAAATATATTTTAGAAGAAATAAAGATTTATAAAGATGTTAGATAGACTTCAATATGCAAAACAACGTTTCGACGAGATATCAGATTTGATTATTCAGCCTGATGTGATCGCGGATCAAAAACGTTATGTACTACTCAACCAAGAATACAAAAGTATTAAGGCATTAGTAGATAAAAGAGAAGAATACATTTTGTTACTGGCCAATATTGACGAAGCCAACGAAATTATTGCCGATGGTAGTGATGCGGATATGACCGAAATGGCCAAAATGCAATTGGAAGAAGCCAAAGAACGTTTGCCAAAATTGGAAGAAGAAATCAAATTTATGTTGATTCCTAAAGATGCGGAAGATGCTAAAAACGTGATGGTAGAGATTCGTGCAGGTACTGGTGGCGATGAGGCAAGTATTTTTGCGGGAGATTTATTTAGAATGTACACTAAATATTGTGAAGGCAGAGGATGGAGAACTTCGGTTGTGGATATGAACGAAGGAACATCTGGTGGTTTCAAAGAGGTGATCTTTGAGGTTACAGGAGAAGATGTATACGGTACGTTGAAGTTTGAAGCTGGTGTGCACCGTGTGCAACGTGTGCCTCAAACGGAAACGCAAGGGCGTGTACATACCTCGGCAGCAACGGTTATGGTGCTTCCGGAAGCAGAGGAATTTGATGTACAAATTGATATGAATGATGTACGTGTGGATTTCTTTTGTTCGTCTGGACCTGGTGGACAATCGGTAAATACTACGAAATCGGCAGTACGATTGACACACATTCCAACTGGTTTGGTGGCACAATGTCAAGATCAAAAATCGCAACACAAAAACAAAGACAAGGCTTTTGGTGTATTGCGTTCCCGTTTATACGAACAAGAATTAGCCAAGAAACAAGCAGAAGATGCCACAAAACGTACTTCGCAAGTAAGTTCTGGTGACCGTTCGGCTAAAATTCGTACCTATAATTATGCGCAAGGTCGTGTAACAGATCACCGTGTAGGATTGACATTATATGATTTGGGTAACATCATGAATGGTGATATTCAGAAAATTGTTGACGAATTACAACTGGTGAACAACATGGAAAAATTAAAAGAAGCGAGCGAAGTTTTTTAATGCTAAGCCGTATTCAAACCAAACACTTAATTGAAGAAAAAATCAATTAAGTGTTTTTTTTGTTCATTTTGTATAAATTCCTACTAAATAAATTACAAAATTAAATCTAAATTAACCTAAAATCAACTTGATGAAAAAATCATTACTTTTTTTAATCGTTCTATTTTCAGTTTTGCAAATAAATGCCCAGTCGTATATGGGTTATATTACGGATAATTATGCTGGAGTGCAAGGCGTACTTTTTAACCCAGCGTCTATTGTAGATTCTCGTTTTAAAACCGACATTAATATTTTTTCTGTTAGCGGTTCCTTAAACAATGATTTTTATGGGCTAAGCTTATTTGATTTGTCAAAAAGCAGTTATGATGCCAATAAAGACGGTGTTCAAACGCCTTTGAAAAAAAATGGAGGAATTTTGTATTCAGATGTGATGGGACCTTCTTTCATGTTTAATATTGCGCCAAAACATGCGATTGTTTTTTTTACTAGAGCTAGAGCAGTAGTGAATGCAACGGATATCAATGGGGATCTATACAATCAATTAAAAGATGGTTTGGATGATGCCAATAGCTTTAATATTAATGTAGGAAGCCCAAATACGGCAGGTCAAACATGGGGTGAGGTTGGTGCTTCTTATGCAGCTGTTCTATGGCAAAATAATCAACATTTTCTAAAAGGTGGTTTGACTGCGAAATATTTGATCGGTGGCTTTAATTCGTATGTAAAAGGGAGTAATGTAACATCAGCATTTGTTCAGACAAGCAATCCTTTGACAAGTTTTTTGGCTACAACAGGGACTCTTACAATAGGAAGCAGTCAGGATGTTATTGTTGGAGATGCAGATTATAAATTTGATACAAACTCAACTGGTTTCGGAGCTGATTTGGGTTTTATTTACGAATGGAGACCGGATTATGCATCGTATGATTTGAATAATGCCAAAGCGGTAGACAATAATTTTAAAGACCTAAACAAATACAAATTGCGTTTTGGTTTGTCTATTACAGATATTGGTTCTATTACATATAAAAATTCGAAAGAAGATTTGTATACTATTAATGGGGTGGTTACTCAACAAGAAATTGATGACGCAGATAATCTTGGTGATTTTCTGGAACTTCATTATGGAACTCCTGTAACGGTTTATAAAAATATAAAAGCCAATTTGCCAACCGTATTGCATTTGGATGCAGATTGGAATATGTACAAAAAATTCTATTTGAACTTGAATGGGAATATTAGTATGGTAGACAAATCAGCTATGGGTAAAACCAGTTCAGCAAATACTTATATTTTAACACCAAGATACGAAACCAAATGGTTTACGTTTTCGCTTCCAGTAAATTACATGGAATATAGCGGAATGCAAGTAGGGACAGGTTTGCGATTTGGACCAATGTTTGTGGGTTCAAGCTCTGTAATTACCAACTGGCTTTCGAAAGAATCAAAAGGAGCAGATGTGTATTTTGGTTTGAAAATCCCAGTATATCAGCATAAATTTAAAGATACCGATGAGGATGGTATTTTGGATAGTGATGATGATTGCCCAAAAGTTGCAGGACCTATTGAAAACAAAGGTTGTCCATGGCCAGATACCGATGCGGATACTGTAGTTGATAAAGATGATGCATGTCCAACCGTTGCTGGTCCAGTTGAGAACAAAGGTTGTCCTTGGGGAGATGCCGACAAAGATACTGTGATGGATAATGTTGATGCCTGTCCAACTGTTGCAGGGCCAGTTGAAAACAAAGGATGCCCATGGCCAGATACGGATGGAGATACGGTTTTGGATAAAGACGATAAATGTCCAAACGAAAAAGGATTGGTAGCTAATTTTGGTTGTCCAGAAAATGATGCAGACAAAGATGGTGTAGTAGACAAAGAGGATGAATGTCCTACTGTTCCTGGTCCTGTAAGTAATAAAGGTTGTCCCGAAGTAACTCAAGAAGTGTTGAAAGAACTTAAGATTCAGGCAAGAGCTGTATTCTTTGTAACTGGAAAAGCAATTTTGAAAACGGCTGACAAAGGAGAAACAGATGGTAGATTGGATGCAATTAAAGATATTATCAAAAATTATCCAAATGCAAAATTCTCTATTGAAGGGCATACCGACAGTGTAGGAAATGACAAGGCAAATCAAAAACTTTCTGAAGCTAGAGCCAAAGTGGTAATGGACGCTTTAGTAGCCAAAGGAGTTAACCCAGCAAATTTAACCTATGTTGGTTATGGAGAAACTAAGCCGGTGGCAGATAATAAAACTGCCGAAGGAAGAGCCCAAAACAGAAGAACCGAAGTGATACACGTAGGAACTATATATGAAGGCAAATTGTAAATTTGTTTTTAATTCTAAAAAAAAGCCATTCATTATTGAATGGCTTTTTTTATTTTTGCATGCTTTCAAAAAGAGAACCAATTCTCGTAAAATAATAGCATTTAACATATATAGAAATGACTACACAACAATTAATCGATCAAATTAAAATAAAAAAATCATTTCTATGCGTTGGTTTAGATGTAGATTTAAATAAAATTCCACAGTATTTATTAGCAACTGAAGATCCAATCTTTGAGTTTAACAAAGCTATTATTGATGCCACACATGATTTGGCGGTTGCTTATAAACCCAATATTGCATTTTTTGAAGCCTATGGGATAAAAGGATGGATGTCATTGCAAAAGACCATTAACTATATCAATGAAAAATATCCAGAGATTTTCACCATTGCCGATGCTAAACGTGGAGATATTGGAAACACTTCGTCAATGTACGCGAAAGCTTTTTTTGAAGACTTAAACTTTGATAGCGTAACTGTCGCTCCTTATATGGGAAAAGATTCAGTGGAGCCATTTTTGGCATTCGAAAATAAACATACCATTATGTTGGCTTTAACTTCAAATGAAGGTGCTTTTGATTTTCAAACGTTACAAGTGAATGGTAAAGAATTGTACAAACAGGTACTAGAAACATCCAAAACTTGGAAAAATTCCGAAAATCTAATGTATGTGGTTGGTGCGACCAAAGCCGAATATTTTACCGAAGTTCGTAAAATTGTTCCGGATAGTTTCTTGCTTGTTCCGGGAGTTGGAGCGCAAGGAGGAAGTCTTCAGGAAGTGTGTAAATATGGTATGAATGATACTGTAGGTTTGTTGATTAATTCTTCAAGAGCGATTATTTATGCTTCCAATGGAACCGATTATGCCGAAGTAGCGAGAGCCGAAGCCTTGAAAATGCAAAAGGAGATGGAGGAGATTTTAACGGGTTTAAAGTTTTAAGAATTTAAATTGTTTAAAGTAGTTCTGTATTGAATTTTAAACGAAATAATTTAAAGCTTTGTGAACTTTGCGTAAAACCTTTGCGCTCTTTGCGGTAAAAAAAAATGAAACTATTTATAGATCAACTTGGAACTTCGCATTCTTTTGAATCTTCGCCTCAGCGAATTATTTCTCTTGTGCCATCCCAAACCGAATTGTTATACGATTTAGGCTTAGAAGAAAATATAGTGGGGATCACTAAATTTTGTGTGCATCCCTACCATCTCAAGTCAACCAAGAAAATAGTAGGAGGGACCAAGAAGGTTAATTATGATAAAATCCGTTTGCTAGAACCCGATATTATCATTTGCAATAAAGAAGAAAACACACAGGAAATAGTAGAAGAGTTGCGTAAAATTTGTCCAGTTTGGGTAACCGATATTTTTACTCTCGAGGATAATTTCCAAATGATAACCGACTTCGGTCAGCTTTTTGATAAGCGAATTGAAGCTCGAAAATGGAACGACAAATTGACTTTTGCCCTGAGCGATTTTAAACATTTTATCAAAGACATTCCAGTTAAGAAAGTTGCTTATTTTATTTGGAAAAATCCATATATGGCGGCTGGTTCGGGGACTTTTATTGACGAATTATTACGATTGAATCATTTTCAAAACCACTTTTCAAACCAAGAGCGCTATCCTGAAATTGATCTTGAAAAAATGGATGATGAAAGTGTTTTGGATTTAATTTTACTTTCCTCAGAACCGTATCCTTTTAAAGCCGATGACGGTTATGAAATTGCCAGTTACACAAATAATACCCGAACGATTCTAGTAGATGGTGAAATGTTTTCTTGGTATGGAAGTAGGCTGCTCAAAGCTTTTGATTATTTTAAATATTTGCATACGAGTATTTAATATTGGAAATAGCAAAAAAGTGAATCAAATATTGATAGTTAGTCAATCAAATCCTAAAGTCTAAAAAACGAAGAAGTCGATATTAAGTCTGAAAAAAAACTATATTTGTCGAATAAAAAAAAGCTAAGTGATTAATTACACAATATATAAGAACGAAAATAGTACGGAATGGGTCACTTTTGTGCATGGCGCAGGTGGAAGTTCATCTATTTGGTTCAAACAAATTAGAGATTTTAAAAAAAGTTACAATATTTTGTTATTGGATTTAAGAGGACATGGAGAATCCAAAGCGACTTTGAAAACGGCCTTCAAACAAAAGTATACTTTTTCGGCTCTTGCCAATGATATTCTGGAGGTTTTGGATCATCTTAAAATTGAAAAATCACATTTTGTTGGAATTTCATTAGGTACCATTCTTATCCGACAATTGGCAGAAATGTATCCAAACAGAGTGCAAAGTATGATATTGGGAGGGGCTATCCTGAAAATGAATTTTAGATCTCAAATATTAATGCGTTTGGGAAATACGTTCAAATATGTATTGCCTTATTTGGTTTTATACAAGTTTTTCGCTTTTGTGATCATGCCCAAAAAAAGTCACAAACAATCCCGCTCACTTTTTATAAACGAAGCCAAAAAATTATATCAAAAAGAATTTATCAAATGGTTTAAACTCACAGCAGAGATTAACCCAGTATTAAAATGGTTCCGACAAGTAGAGCTGAACATCCCTACGCTTTATGTCATGGGAGAAGAAGATTATATGTTTTTGCCTTCAGTTCGCAAAGTGGTGGAGAGTCATTATAAATCATCAAAGTTATTTGTAATTGAAAACTGTGGACATGTAGTCAATGTGGAGCAACCCAATGCTTTTAATTCGGCTGTTTTATCTTTTATACATACCACTAAATAAATACAATTTACACCAACTAAAAAATGCCTGCATCTTAACGATAGCAGGCATTTTTATAACTAACCAAAACCAAAGTAATAAATAACCAGTTTATTACATTGCAAAGATCAGCATAATGTTTAATTTTTGTTGTTAAGGAATTGTTATTAGTTATTTGAAAAAAGTTAAGTTTTGCAAATCAATTTTAACATTTAGATATATGATTGCTTAATTGTTTGATTGATAGTTGTTTATTCTTTTTTCGGTCCTTTATTGTGTTTCCTAAAGATTGGAAATTGGTATTAAAAATGGGTTCTCCTTTTATTTCTTATCCTGCATCGCAAAAACTTTCTTTAAAACATCCGATGTTCTGGCATTCAAGTTGGTTCTGATGTTTTTTTCTTCCACGGTAATCATTTTAAAGACACCATCCAGTGCTTTGTTTGTAACATAATCGGTTATGTCTGGATTTACTTTGGATACAAAAGGAATTGTATTGTATTGTTTGATAATTGTTGTCCAAACCACATCGGCTCCAACTTTTCCAATGGATTGTTGGACTACAGGACTGAATTTTGCATAAAGAGGTGTTGTGGTTGCTGTTTGCAAATATGCTGTTGCGGCATTCTCTTTTCCAAGCAAAATGCTTTTGGCATCCGTTATTGTTATGTTTTTGATAGCCGATACAAATATGGGTGTTGCTTCTTTTACAGCGTCTTCTGCGGCTCTATTCAATGCTAATATGCCTTCATCGGCCAATTTTGACATTCCTATTTTTCGAAGGGTTTTGTCGACTTTGGCTAATTCTTCGGGCATTAGGATCTTCACGGCTTCATTTTTGTAAAATCCATCGGTGGCGGTTAGTTTGGAAACTTGCTCGGTGATTCCTTTGTTAAGTGCTTCTTTTAATCCAGCTGCAATATCTAGACTACTATTGGATTTTGAAACCGAATTGATTTTTTCGCTAGCTTTTGTCAGAATGCTTTTGAATTGTGCATTGCTTATTGCAGGAAGAATAAGGAGTAGGATTAAGGCTTTTTTCATTTTGGGTTTTAATTTTTTTCAAAAGTAGGGAAATGAAGGGTTCTGTCTATTTGAAATTTTCCCAAAAAAATGCAAATGTTTTTCAGTTTTTTACGGAATCGGACAAAATAAACGGCCATATCCCTAAGAAAATACAACCGTTTTGTTATTGTACACCATCGTTTTTCGCTCTGCATGCAGTTTTATTGCTCTTGCCAAAACCATACGTTCGAGATCGCGCCCTTTCATAATAAAATCTTCTATCGAATGGCTGTGCGAAACTCTCGAAATATCTTGCTCAATAATTGGTCCTTCATCTAGACCCTCTGTAACATAATGACTAGTAGCACCAATAATTTTTACTCCACGCTTGAAAGCTGAATGATAGGGCTTGGCTCCTGGAAAAGCCGGTAAAAAAGAATGGTGAATATTGATGATTTTGTTTTGGTAAAGCGCTATCAAATTGGGCGTGATAATTTGCATATAGCGCGCCAAAACAATAAAATCGATGTCGTATTTTTTTAATAATTCAATTTGGGTTTTTTCGCCTTCTTCTTTGTTGTCTTTGGTAAAAGGAACATGAAAAAACGGAATATCAAAACGCTCAGCAATCGGTTTCAAATCTTCGTGATTGCTTATAATTAAAGGGATTTCAAGAGGTAATTCACCTGCGCAATATCGTCCCAAAATATCATACAAACAATGGTCATATTTCGAGATAAACAACGCCATCTTTGGTTTTTGTGCTTGTGGATACATTGCCCAAGTCATATTAAAGGGAGTTGCAAGATTGGCCTGAAAATGTTCTTTTATGGCTTCTAGATTCCAAGTGGCTTTACTGAATTCACATTCCAATCGCATAAAAAACACATTTTCATCAGCATCCACATGTTGGTCTAGGTAAATAATATTTCCATCTATTGAAGCAATATAATTGGTCACCGAGGCAATAATTGCTTTTTTGTCTTCACAATGGATAAGTATCGTAATCTTTTGCATTTGTTTAAGTTTTCTAAAAAATAATTAGGAGCTTTATCCCGCTGTACACTGCAAGTCCTCATGGGTAAAACTATTTTTCTAAGCCCCAAAAAGAGCTTCTTTTAGTCGCTTTTTTGGTCCAAGAAAAATTAATTTTACCCATTCCGGGCTTTTCGTTTCCATCGGGGCTATTCCTCGAAAATACCAAATTTTTATGAAAACTAAGCTTATTTTTAACATAAAAAACATCATTATCATATTTTGTGTTTTATGTTGTTATTAGTGATTTTTATTTTAAAAATTATGTAAATTGCACCCATAAATTATCATATTCATAAAATGGAATTAGTAAAACCGTATGTACCCATAAATAAAGTTCGAATTGTAACTGCCGCATCGCTATTTGATGGTCACGATGCAGCAATTAACATAATGAGAAGAATTATTCAGTCCACAGGAGTTGAGGTAATTCATTTGGGTCATGACAGAAGTGTCGAAGAAGTGGTCAATACCGCCATTCAAGAAGACGCCAATGCCATTGCTATGACTTCCTATCAAGGCGGACACAATGAATACTTTAAATACATGTATGATTTACTTCAAGAAAAAGGAGCGGGTCATATCAAGATTTTCGGTGGAGGTGGAGGAGTAATCCTGCCTTCGGAAATAGCCGAATTGCAAGGGTACGGAATCACCAGAATTTATGCGCCAGATGATGGTCGCGCGATGGGATTGCAAGGAATGATCAATGATTTGGTACAAAGAGCTGATACCAGCCCCCCAGCCCCCGAAGGGGGAGTTTCTCAGATTGCGGATAATTTACTTAAAAAAGACGTAAATACAATTGCAAGATTAATTTCATTAGCAGAAAACAATCCAGAAGATTTCCATAAATTTTTTACACCACTATCAGCAGCTCCCCCTTCGGGGGCGGGGGGGGCTGTCGGGGCTCCAGTTCTTGGAATTACAGGAACTGGTGGCGCAGGAAAATCATCATTGGTTGATGAACTGGTGCGTCGTTTCTTGATTGATTTCCCTGAAAAAACCATCGGATTGATTTCAGTCGATCCATCAAAACGTAAAACAGGTGGAGCATTACTTGGTGATAGAATTCGTATGAATGCTATTAATAATCCTAGAGTTTATATGCGTTCGTTGGCAACTCGCCAATCCAATTTGGCTTTGTCAAAATACGTAGCGGAAGCCATTCAGGTTTTAAAAGCGGCTAAATACGATATCATCATCCTTGAAACTTCAGGTATAGGTCAATCCGATACGGAGATTATGGATCACTCCGATGTTTCTTTATACGTAATGACTCCGGAGTTTGGTGCCGCAACCCAATTGGAGAAAATTGACATGCTTGATTTTGCCGATTTGGTAGCCTTAAACAAATTTGACAAACGTGGTGCTCTCGATGCTATTCGGGATGTAAAAAAACAATACCAGCGCAATCATAATCTTTGGGATGTCAATCCAGATGAAATGCCAGTTTTTGGAACCATTGCCTCTCAATTCAATGATCCCGGGATGAATACGTTGTATAAATCTATTATGGATAAAATTGTGGAGAAAACGGATTCTGATTTGAAATCAACTTTTCAGATCACTCGTGAAATGAGTGAGAAAATTTACGTTATTCCGCCACATAGAACACGTTATTTATCTGAGATTGCCGAAAGCAACAGAAAATACGATGCTACGGCTTTGGGTCAAGAACAAGTGGCTCAAAAACTTTACGGAATCTTCAAAACCATAGAAAGTGTTTCTGGAAAAATTCCTGTGATTACTAAAGCGGGTATTGATGAAGATTCGGTTTTGCCAAATGCTTTAGAATTAGAAAAGCAAGGTGCAGCTGAGAATAAAATCTTTTTAAATCTTTTACTGAATCAATTCGATAAAGTAAAAATGGATTTGGATCCTTATAATTGGGAAATGATTTTAACTTGGGATGAAAAAGTTAATAAATATAAAAATCCAGTTTATACGTTTAAAGTTCGTGATCGAGAAATTAAGATGGCAACGCATACCGAGTCACTTTCGCATTCTCAAATTCCAAAAGTAGCCATGCCAAAGTATAAAGCTTGGGGTGATATCTTACGTTGGTGTTTACAAGAAAATGTTCCTGGTGAATTTCCTTATGCTTCTGGTTTGTATCCTTTTAAAAGAGAAGGAGAAGATCCATCACGAATGTTTGCAGGTGAGGGCGGTCCAGAAAGAACCAACAAGCGTTTTCATTATGTAAGTGCAGGATTACCAGCCAAAAGATTGTCAACCGCTTTTGATAGTGTGACTTTATACGGAAATGATCCTCACATTCGTCCTGATATTTATGGAAAAATCGGAAATGCAGGAGTTTCTATCTGCTGCTTGGACGATGCCAAAAAACTATATTCCGGTTTCGATTTGGTTCATGCCATGACTTCGGTAAGTATGACAATTAATGGCCCAGCACCTATGTTGCTTGGTTTTTTTATGAATGCAGCCATTGATCAGCAGTGTGAATATTATATAAAAGAAAACAATCTAGAAGATGAGGTTTCTGAAAAGATCAATCAAATCTACAAGAAAAAAGGTGTTGAAAGACCACATTATCAAGGTGAATTACCTGAGGGGAATAATGGTATGGGATTGTTTCTACTGGGAGTGACTGGTGATCAAGTTTTGCCTCTTGACATTTATAATGATATCAAGGCTAGAACACTTTCGCAAGTTCGAGGAACGGTTCAAGCCGATATTTTAAAGGAAGACCAAGCTCAAAATACTTGTATTTTTTCTACCGAATTTGCTTTGCGATTAATGGGAGATGTTCAGGAATATTTTATTGACAAAAAAGTAAGAAACTTTTATTCGGTTTCTATTTCAGGATACCATATTGCAGAGGCGGGTGCTAATCCAATCACACAATTGGCATTTACACTCTCCAACGGTTTCACTTATGTGGAATATTATTTGAGTCGTGGAATGGATATCAATGATTTTGGACCAAATTTATCCTTCTTTTTCTCGAATGGTGTCGATCCTGAATATGCCGTTATTGGTCGTGTAGCTCGTAAAATTTGGGCGAAAGCCATGAAAAATAAATACGGCGCTAATGAAAGAGCCCAAATGTTGAAATACCATATTCAAACTTCGGGACGTTCTTTGCATGCACAGGAAATTGATTTCAATGATATTCGCACCACTTTGCAAGCGTTATATGCAATTTATGACAACTGTAATTCATTGCATACCAATGCGTATGATGAAGCGATTACAACTCCAACAGAAGAGTCTGTTCGAAGAGCTATGGCGATTCAGTTGATTATCAATAAAGAATTGGGGCTTGCCAAAAACGAGAATCCTATTCAAGGTTCTTTCATTATAGAAGAATTGACAGATTTGGTTGAAGCAGCAGTTTTATTGGAATTCGACAGAATTACAGAAAGAGGTGGAGTTCTTGGTGCCATGGAAACGATGTATCAACGTTCTAAAATTCAAGAAGAAAGTTTGTACTACGAAACATTAAAACATACTGGGGAATTCCCAATTGTAGGTGTAAATACTTTTTTGAGTTCAAAAGGCTCACCAACGGTTATTCCAGCCGAAGTAATTCGCGCCACCGAAGAAGAAAAACAATACCAAATTACAATGTTGGATCATTTGCATAAAGCCAATCAGGATTTAGTGATTGAACATTTGAATACTTTACAGGAAGCAGCCATTAAAAACGAAAATCTATTTGAACACTTGATGGAAGCAACTAAAGTTTGTTCTTTGGGGCAAATCACCGAAGCTTTGTTTGAAGTAGGAGGGCAGTACAGAAGGAATATGTAAAATTGATTATTTATATGATAAAGTAATGTTTGTTACTTTATGGGATCGAAATTATATTCAAAAAACACATTTGGTTGACTAATGGTTGACTGAATGTGTTTTTTTATGGGCTAGTAATTTTTAAGACTGTTTTTTGGTGTTATTTTTTTTAAATATTAAAATTTTCAATACTGTATAAAAAAAAACAGCTCCGTTATTGGAGCTGTTTTAATAACTATAAATATTCCTGAATTAGTAAGTGGAAAATATTTTATTAGTTGATAACTACGTTTTGATTTTTCATTTTTAAATCTGTTTTTTGTACTTCAGCTACAGATTTTCTTGATAATATTGATTTTTCTTTAGATACAACAATTTCGTGTGTTACTTTTTTTGAATTTGTTTCTACTTCCAAAAAGTAAACTCCTTCTGGAAATTCTTCAAGGCTATATGTTTTTAATATTCCGCCTTTTCCAGTTGCTATTTCAGTATAAATTACATTATGAAATTTATCTGTGATAGTTATATTAGCTTTTTGAATTTCATTTACTGAAAAACTAATTTCGTTGTTTGCTCCGTTTTTTACGTTTAGTAAAAAATCACCGTTGATTGCAAAAGCATTAATAGAAGTCAATCCTACTAATACTGCTAGACTTAATTTTAAGATCGTTTTCATAATACTGTTGTTTTAAATTTGTATTTAAATTTCTGATACAAACTTAGAGACTATATTCAATTGATAACACAACTGTTTTTTCCTATTTATGTGTTATTTTGTCTTTACGAAAACGTTGTATGTTAAAATATGATAATATAGATTCTATTTTAGCTAAATTTGAATAGTTTTAAAATTGTGCAAATGAAAAAAATGAATCCAACACTCGAAGTTATTACTCCTACTTTTGGGAGTTCATTTTCTTTTTCAAGGTTTGTCGAAAACTCCAATTGCAAATCCGATTTATGGCATTACCATCCTGAAATCGAATTGGTTTTTGTAAATGGCGGCTCGGGAAAACGTCAAATAGGTAGTCATATCTCTTATTATTCAGATGGTGATTTAGTGCTTATTGGGAGTAATTTGCCACATTGTGGATTTACAAATGAGCAAACGGGTAATAAAAATGAAACCGTAATTCAGATGCCTCCTGATTTTCTAGGAAATGATTTTTTGAGTATCCCAGAATTAAAAAACATTCAAAATCTATTAATAAAAGCTAAAGGTGGAATTGCTTTTGGACCTAATACCAAAAAGCTTGTAGCAACTTTAATGGAAGACATGGAAAATCAATCTCATTTTGATAGATTATTGAGAATGATTAGAGTGCTCAATACCTTAGAAACAACCAACGAATATACTATTTTGAACGCAGATGGGTTTTCTTTGGAATTGCAAGTCCAGGATAATGATCGAATTAATGTTATTTTTAATCATGTAAAAGACCATTTTCAAGAACCCATTCATTTGGATGAAGTATCGGAAATGGTGAGTATGACTTCCCCTTCTTTTTGTCGCTATTTTAAAAAAATCACAAAAAAAACATTTACCACTTTTGTCAATGAATACCGTTTGGTTCATGCTTCAAAACTTTTGGCAGAGAATAAAAAAAGTATAACTGAAATTTGTTTTGAAAGCGGATTTAATAATTTTAGTCATTTTAATAAATCGTTTAAAGCGTATACCGGTAAAAGCGCTTCTCAATACAGACAAGAATTGAAAACTTTTATGAACTAATTTTGTAGTAACATAACACGTTCGTTGAAATTAAAAAAAAAATGAAATAACATAGGAGTATAGATTTAATCTAAAAATGTAAAGAATAAATAGGGAATAAGCTTTTTTTCTTACATGGAGTAGCTATGTGAATTGTTATATCCATATTTTATTCTTTTAAATACTAAAAATTATAGGTGTTAAAAAATAATTGCACCACATTGGGTTAATCTAATATGTTTTTTAGGAAAAGCTTAAAATGAAATAGAATTTAGGTTTCAAATTTTTTATACTACAAAAACAAATCAATTTTAAAGGAAGGTGTTGTAATTTAGAATGTTACTGTTTTTTTGTTTTGAAATCAAAAAAGGAGTATGCTATCTTTTCATTTTTTGAAATTGTATATTTACAATTCATCAATATAAATGATTGTTATGAAAAAAATACTAATTGTGTGTGTTGCATTTTTATTTTGCAATACAATATTGTCTTACGCTTCAACAGTTGATACTTTGCAAATTCCTAGTATTGCCATGAATAAAACCTATAAGGCTGCGGTAGTACTTCCTAATTCATATGTAAAGGGAAAGGCAACATACCCTGTACTTTATCTTTTGCATGGTGCTTATGGACATTTTTCGGATTGGTTGTCAAGTACTCCAAATAAGAATACCGTAAAAAATCTTTCCGACCAATATAATATTATTATTGTGATGCCTGAAGGAGAAACGTTTAGTTTTTATCTCAATAGTCCTGTAAATAAAGGAAGTCAGTTTGAAACCTATATAACAGAAGAAGTCATCCAAAAGATTGACAAGACGTATCGAACGGTAAATGATAGAAAAGGTCGCGTCATTGCTGGACTTTCTATGGGAGGTCATGGCGCTTTGTCTCTTTCTGCTAAACACCCCGAATTGTTTTGCGCAGCAGGAAGCATGAGTGGAGCTGTGGATATGGGAACAATGTTGGGTAGAGAGCCAAACGACCAAGTTGTAAAATTAATGCAGCCAGTCTTTGGCGAGCAAAGCACAAATCAAGATTTGTATACACAAAATGCTGTACTTGGCATGATTGATAAAATTAAGAACAATAAACTAGCATTGATTATCGATTGTGGAGTTGATGATTTTCTTATTGAGTCCAATAGAGAGTTGCATAGAAGATTAGTGTATAACAAGGTTCCTCATGATTACACAGAGCGCCCTGGGGTACACACTTGGGAATATTGGGAAAATGCGTTGTCCTATCAAGTTTTGTTTTTTAGTAAAATTTTTTTGATTGTCCGTTTTTAGTCATAACCCTGTAATACTTGCTATTACTAGCCTATCGAATAATTGTTCCTCAAAATATCTTCTATTAAGCTTGTAGACGAACTCATTTAGGTACAGTTGAAGATATTTGCCTTTAATTTTATGATAATTTCCTAGAAAATTCCTTTTAGCATTACTAATTGCAATATGCACCCACTTTAAAGTTTCCGTAGTTGTTTCTTTATTCGATTTTTCAGTAATATGAATTTCCACGTAATCTGCAATATCTATATATGATGTGCTTTTGTCTGTAAAAAGAATACTTTTTTCCGAAATGGATTCCTGAATTGTTTGATTTATCAGTTCTGATGTGTGATCAGTCAAAACTTTTGCTTTAAAATACCTGCATTGATTTGATTTTTTACCAGTTTCAATATCTTCTAAAACAGTCGACTCAGCCATAATTGCAACGTTAGATTTACCAACAGCACCACGTCCACGAATTCCTTTTTCTTGTTCTATTTCGGTAGATTCAATTGTAAAATATCCTTCATCAAATTCAATCATCCCTTCCAAAGTATAACGCGCATCTCTATTGCCCATTGCTTTTCGCAACTTATGAACCATAGACCAAACCGGTTCGTATCGCTTCAATCCCAATTGTTTTTGAATTTCTTTACTTGAAAAACCTTTTTTAGTTGCCGTTAATAAGAACATGGTTTTGTACCAAATCAAAAATGACAAATTAGAGCTTTGCATTATCGTACCACTTCGTAATGATATTCTACTTCTACATTTTTTACACTCATAACTCCATCTGCTTTTTATCCAAAAATGTTCTTTGCATCCGCATTTACATTGAACTCCGATTTTATCTCTTTCCTCTTTAAAATGAAGTCTACAAGATTCTTCACTCCCGAAATTTGCTGTAAAACTGAATAAATTCATCGCTTTTTTTTATCAAATATAACACTTTTTATTAATTATGAGTGATTACGGACAATCAAAAAAATTTTAAAAAGTAATGGAGTTGTTGTTAATTAAGAAGTTACTTTTTGAAAAGCATAATTTTTCATAGTTTTGTATTTTAAAATGTTAAATATGAATTAGTTACAAATAAAAAAGGAGTTTTACCAAAAACCATTTTCATAATTAATTCTAGGTTTTGACTCATTATTGTATTTATAAATAAAAAAATATTGAATTATTTTGAATGAAATTCTAAAAAATAATTTTTTTGGCTTGATTTTTGAAATACCTTTATAGAACTTTAAAATATAAATAAGATGAAAAAAATAATTACACTTTTAGCGGTTATAGGAATGTTTGGTTTTCAAGGTTGTGAGGGACCAGAAGGGCCTCCGGGATCGGATGCATTAGTGCCAGAAGCTTTCGAAATTAAAAATCTTAATTTAGGGAAGGTTGCTGATAATGAGTATAATTTAAAAAGTACTTTTCAATTTGAAATTGGAGGAAATTTATTTGATGATGAAACAGTTTTGGTATACAGACTAACAGGTCTTATTAATTCAAATACCCCGATTTGGCAATTGATTCCAAGAACAATTTATTTTAGTAATGGTGATGAATTGGATTATGATTATGATTTTAGTAAAGTAGATTTTATAATTACCGCTAGGGGGAATTATAATTTGTTGAATACTCCAAGTTATATAAATAATCAAACTTTTAGAGTTGTAATCATTCCTTCTAATTTAGCAGCAGCTGTTAATAAAAATAATTATAATGAAGTGATGTCAGTTTTAAAAATAAGTGAAAGTCAAATTCAAAAAATTGATCTATAATACCCGATTTTTAGAATAAAAAAAAGGAAATCGAGAGATTTCCTTTTTTTTATAAAATGCATATAGATTAGATTTCAAACAATTTCCTATTCTAAGTTATTTTCGCTTTTACTAATTTGTAAAGAAACAACTACTCCGATAATAAGGGACAAAGCAATAAAACCCAATGAAGCCCATTCGGGAACTTCAATGTAATCGTGGAATATCATTTTCAAGCCCACAAAACTCAAAATAGCAATTAAGCTATACTCTAAATGACTGAATTTCTCTAGCATATTAGCTAAAAAGAAATATAAGGAACGCAATCCTAAAATTGCAAAGATATTAGAACTAAATACAATAAAAGGATCAGAGGTGATGGCTAAAATAGCAGGCACACTATCTACCGCAAAAACTACGTCCATTACTTCAATAATTATTAAAGCAACAAATAGAGGGGTGGCTGCATTGCCTCTTTCTGTTTTTGTAAAAAAATGTTCCTTTTCTGTATGTGTCGAGATTGGAATTATTTTTCCTAGGATCTTATATACTATAGATTTTTTTGGGTCAAATTCATCATCATCTTTTGTGAAAAGCATTTTTATGGCGGTAAATAACAAGAACGCTCCGAATATATAGGTTGCCCATGTAAATTTATTAATGATTAAAACGCCAAAATAAATCATTAATCCTCTAAAGACTATCGCTCCCAATATACCCCAAAATAAAACGCGATGTTGGTATTTTTTTGGAATTTTAAATGAAGCAAAAATTAATGCTATAACAAATATATTGTCAATACTTAAAGACAATTCTATAAGATATCCAGTTATAAACTTCATCGCAGCTACAGATGGCTTTATTTGCGTTGGATTTAAAACATAATCTGTTGAATAAAGCCAATACACTACGCCTGAAAATAGCATGGATAAGGTAAACCAAATGGCAGTCCATTTACTGGCTTCTTTGGAGCTTATAATATGAGGGTCTTTGTTGAATACTCCTAAATCTAAGGCTAGAAAAATTAAAATTAAAACTATAAATAAGATCCAAACTGTCATAATTGTATTTTTTATATATGTAGTGCAAATGTAGATTTGATTTTCTAAATTACTATAGAAATGAGTAAAGATTTGATAGATTTATTTGTATAAAAAAAGTGCCTTCTTTTTGGAAGGCACTTTTAGTATTGTTTGATTACAATTATAATGCAGAATTTACAGTTTTGATGATTCTTGCAGCAATTTTGTATGGATCACCATTAGATGCTGGTCTTCTGTCTTCTAACCATCCTTTCCATCCTTTTTGAACAGTCATTAATGGAATACGGATTGAACATCCTCTATCAGATACTCCGTAAGAGAAATCATGAATAGAAGCAGTTTCGTGTTTACCAGTCAAACGTTGGTCGTTGTATGCACCATAAACTGCAATGTGTTCTGCAGTAACTGGACGGAAAGCTTCACATATTTTCTCATAAATTTCTTGAGAACCACAAGTTCTTAATACATTGTTAGAGAAGTTAGCGTGCATTCCAGAACCATTCCAATCAGTATCTCCTAGTGGTTTTGGGTGGTACTCAATATAGTAGCCATATTTTTCAGTCAAACGGTCTAATAAATATCTAGCAACCCAGATTTCGTCACCCGCTTTTTTAGCTCCTTGTGCGAATAATTGGAATTCCCATTGTCCACAAGCAACCTCTTGATTTATTCCTTCAAAGTTGATTCCTGCTGCGATACATAAATCTGCATGCTCTTCAACTAATTTTCTTCCGTGTGTGTTTTTTCCACCTACTGAACAGTAGTACATTCCTTGTGGTGCTGGGTAGCCTCCAATTGGGAATCCTAATGGCAATAAAGTTTTAGTATCCATGATGAAATACTCTTGTTCGAATCCAAACCAGAAATCTCCATCATCTTCGATAGTTGCTCTACCGTTTGAAGGGTGCGGAGTACCATCTGCATTCATAACTTCAGTCATTACTAGGTAACCATTGATACGAGTTGGATCTGGATAAATAGCAACTGGAACTAATAAACAATCAGATGAACCACCTTCTGCTTGTCTTGTAGAAGAACCGTCAAAAGACCAGTTTCCTATTTCTGCTAAAGTTCCTTGAAAATTTTCATGCTCTTCAACTTTAGTTTTGCTTCTTAAATTTTGTGTTGGTTCGTAACCATCTAACCAAAGGTATTCTAATTTTATTTTAGCCATAATATTATAAATTGTTTTTTGATTTTTTTTCTTTTGCAAATATAAAATATTTTGTTTAGGTCTAGAAATTAGGGGGTGATTTTTATTATACTCTTTGTTATTTTTGACATTACTGCATTTTAGGTGGGGTATATTGTAAAAAAATATAATTTTAGAGGGGTTATAAAATTAAATTCATAATAGTAAATTTTTATATATTAATAAAAAGTTAAGATTTGTATTGCTAATTTATTTGAGTTGTGCTTTTTAATGGTGTTTAAATGTTATTCCGCTTTAGTTTTAAAAAACTAAGTTTGAGTTATTTCAAAGTGTCATTATTTATAAAAAGAATGAATTATATTTGTGAGGGTATTTGAAATTTGTATTAATTAAAAATTATATAATTATGTCGTCAATTCGTTTTCAAGCTTTAAAAGAAGCTTCCAATAGAAAGTTAATCGATTTTCATGAATCAGGTAGAAAATCAATTCTTTTTGGGAATAATGTTTTTAATGATAAAGCAATGAAGCATTATTTGACTTCAGATGCTTTTAAAGGAGTACAAGGTGCAGTACAACATGGTACTAAAATTGATAGAAAATTAGCAGACTATATTGCCATGGGGATGAAAGAGTGGGCATTGTCTAAAGGTGTGACTCATTATACACATTGGTTTCAGCCACTGACCGGAACTACGGCAGAAAAGCATGATGCCTTTTTTGAGACTTCTTATGATGGGAGCGATCCATTGGAGAAATTTGGTGGAGCTCAATTGGTTCAACAAGAACCAGATGCTTCCAGTTTTCCTAATGGAGGTATTCGAAATACTTTCGAAGCGCGTGGATATACGGCATGGGATCCTACATCTCCTGCGTTTATATTTGGAACAACTTTGTGTATACCTACAATTTTTATTTCGTATACCGGTGAAGCATTAGATAATAAGATTCCATTGTTAAGAGCTTTATCTGCAATGGATGAGGCTGCAACAGAGGTTTGTAAATATTTTGATAAAAATGTCAAAAAAGTGACAGCTACTTTAGGATGGGAACAAGAATATTTTCTTATTGATAAATCATTGGCAAATTCTCGTCCCGATATTGTAATGACAGGAAGAACATTGTTAGGGCATACTTCTGCAAAAGGGCAACAACTTGATGATCACTATTTTGGTTCAATTCCAACTCGGGCTTTAACTTATATGAGAGATTTGGAACAAGAATGTATGTTATTGGGAATTCCTGTAAAAACGCGTCACAACGAAGTGGCTCCAAACCAATTTGAATTTGCCCCTATTTTTGAAGAAACCAATTTGGCAGTAGATCATAATTGTTTGTTAATGGATATCATGCAAAAAGTAGCTGAGCGTCATGATCTAAAAGTTTTACTTCATGAAAAGCCTTTCAAAGGTGTAAATGGTTCAGGAAAACACAATAACTGGTCATTGGCTACGGATACTGGGGTTAATTTGTTAAGTCCAAGCAAAACACCAATGACTAATTTGCAGTTTTTGACATTCTTTATCAATACGATAAAAGCGGTAAATGATTATGAAGCTTTGTTGCGAGGTTCTATTGCCACAGCAAGTAATGACCACAGATTGGGAGCCAATGAAGCTCCGCCAGCAATTATTTCTGTTTTTATTGGAGAACAATTAACAAAAGTATTGGCAGAACTAGAAGGTGTTTCAACTGGGAAGTTATCCCCAGAAGAAAAAACAGATTTGAAACTAAATGTAGTAGGTAAAATTCCAGATGTTCTTTTGGACAATACCGATAGAAACAGAACTTCGCCATTTGCATTTACCGGTAATAAATTTGAGTTTAGAGCTGTTGGTTCTTCTGCCAACTGTTCGAACGCCATGACTACTTTGAATACTATCGTTGCAAAACAATTAAGAGATTTTAAAGTGGCAGTTGATGAATTGATTGAATCTAAAGACATGAAAAAAGATGATGCTATTTTTAATGTTTTAAGAGAATATATAAAAGTATCAAAGAAAATCTTATTTGAAGGAGATGGATACAGCGAAGCTTGGCAAAAGGAAGCAGCCAAAAGAGGACTGAGCAACTTTAAAACCACTCCTGAAGCATTGAAGGCAAGAGCATCTAAACAAGCTATCGATTTGTTTAGTGAAATGGGTATTATGAATCATATTGAAGTTGAAGCGAGATATGAAATTGAATTGGAAGAATACACTAAGAAAATTCAAATTGAAGGTAGAGTTCTTGGTGATATATCTAAAAATCATGTAATTCCAACGGCAATCAAATATCAAAATACATTGATTGAAAACGTAAAAGGATTAAAAGATATTTTTGGTTCTGAATTTGAATCTATTGCCAAAGAGCAAATTGTATTGATTAAAGAAATCTCAGGACATATAGAAGGCATCAATTCTAAAGTAGAAGAAATGACTGAAGAAAGAAAAAAAGCCAATAATTTGACTGATGCTCAAGCAATGGCCGAAGCGTATTGCAATAATGTTAAACCATATTTCGAAATTATTAGAAACCATTGTGATAAACTAGAATTATTGGTAGATAATGAATTGTGGACATTAACAAAATACCGAGAACTATTATTGACTAAATAATTTCTATTTATAATTTTAAAGAGGTGTTTTTAGAAATGCCTCTTTTTTTATTTTTGCAAACCAAATGCATTAACAAGGTAATGATTACTTTTATTTTTGATGCTTTAACCCTTCATCGGTTTAGTTTTGCACTTCATCGAAAAAGTAATAACTATCTATTAAATAGCATATTATCTTTTCTTTTTATTCAAAACATTTTATAAATTTGTCATGTAATAATTCGATAAAAGCAATTTTATAGTTAAGATTACCATAGTGAAAAACCCAATTTCATTGTTCATAAACCTACTTGTATTATAATAAAATTACCCAATTTTTATTATATAAAAACCTACATAATAATTTGTATTAACAACCAATTAAATATATTTATTATGAAAAAAGTTATTTTAAGCATCTCCGCGATGCTCGTTTCAGTAGTAGGTTTTGCACAAGCAAACGTAAGTAATGTGAGTCAGTATGGCTTTATTAACGGAGCAGCAGTTTCTCAAGTAGGAACTATGAATGATTCTGATATATTGCAAATGGGGCTTGCAAATTTAGCATTGGTCGATCAAACTGGAGATTCAAATGAAACCGACATTAATCAAGGTGGTCTGTTTAATGCAGCTGCAGTTTTTCAAGATGGAACTTCAAATGATGCTTATGTAGGACAATTAGGATTGGCAAACTTAGCAATGATTGATCAAACTGGTACAGGCAATGATGCAGTTATAGGCCAATTAGGAGGTTTTAACTATTCTTCTATTACTCAAACTGGAAATGATAATGATGCAACTTCATTACAATTTTGGGTAGGAAACTCTTCTACAATAGTACAAGATGGTGATGGTAATTATGCTTATTCTTTGCAAGGAGATTGGTTTAATACATCAAACATCTCTCAAACTGGAGAAGATAATGGAGCAGGTACTGGTCAATTTGGTACTGACAACTTTTCTGAAGTTACTCAGTGGGGAATGGATAATAATGCTTTGACACTTCAATATGGAGATTGTCATGTAAGTACTATTACTCAAGTTGGTGAAGGTAATTATGCATTGGTTTATCAATCAAACTAATTTAAAATTGTAGAAAAAAGGTAGAATTGTATAGGTTCTACCTTTTTTTGTTTTTAATAATTTTATAAAAACAGATAAAACAGGATTTTAATAAATATTTACAGTATACAATGTTTGAAGAATACTTTAAAATAATAATATAAAGCTTGTGGTTTTTTTTAAATCATAAATAAAAACTGTTAGATAAATAAAAAGTCATGAGATTAAAATGTAAAATAATCTTATTTTTTCTTTTAGCTTTTTGTACATTTCAAATAAATGCACAAGAAGAAATTATTCGTACTTCATTAAACGAAACAAATTTGATTACAAAAGAATACTTGGATAATCAAAATAAAATATACTTAGATAAGTCTCAAAATACCAACCAATTTCTTCAAAATAATAATTTAGTTCAAATCAAACAAATTGGTAATTACAATTATGCTGATATAAGTGTCCGTACCTATAATGGGAGTGTGGATGTCAATCAATTTGGTAACAATAATTATGCATCTGTCTATAAAAATGCATATGAATTAAATGAAAATATTATTCAAACCGGTAACAATAATTTTATTAGTGATTTTTCTATGTATTCAGAAGATCCAATAAATACCACATACAATCAAGAAGGTAATAATTTGACCATTATTAGTAATGGGTCCAATTCAATTTCTAAAAACTTGCAAATCAATCAAACAGGAAATTCTGGAACGGTTTACATTTATAATAGATAAAAGATGAAACTTTTTGAAGTAAAATATTTTTTATTCGCTTTACTATTTTGCTGCCAATTTAGTTATTCTCAAGTTGTTTATAAAGAAGTTAAAGCCAAAATTGAAGTAGAAAAAATTGAAAATATTCTTTTTATACGTGGAACTGCAGAGAATTTAAAAACTGTTTATAAGAGTATATCTTATAAGTTGACCGTGTTTAAAAAAAACAAACTCAATTCAAATAGTTCGAAAAATGCTCAAGATGGGAGAGTAATTTTAGATCCGCAACAAAAAGTAACATTATCAAAAACACAAATAAATGAAAGTAAAGACGATCAAATTATTATACTGTTGATTATCTATGATGAGAATAATGCGATTGTTGGGAAAGATAGAATTGAAATAGGAATTGATGATGAATCTAAAGTTGGAGAAACTAAGCCTAAAGATGGTTTAGAAATGATGGGTATTGTGTCCAATGACACTAAGACAAAATTAGGGAATGATTTTTATGAATTATTTTATAAAGAATACACAAAGCTAAAGCTAAATTCAAGTAAAATAGTGGCTGTTCAGGAAGAATTAACATTTGGTAGAACTACAAAAATAATGGTTTTGGTGGATGGTGAAGTTATCAATGAGTTTATTTCAAGACCTGATGAAGATTACTTGAAGTACATGGCGGAAACAGTTTCTTCTGATGTTTTTAAATATTTTAAAAATATTGAGAAACAAAATAAAATGATAATGAGGTATTGAAAAATAGTAACTCACATATAAAAACTAGTATTGTTTTAATTACTTAATCAGAATATCATGAAAGCATATTTATTTTTAGTTTGTATTCTAGGATTCTATTTTAATGTAAATGCTCAAGCTTTAGTGTATAAACCGATGAATCCAAATTTTGGAGGTGATACATTTAATTATCAAATGTTAATGAGTTCGGCTGAAGCTCAGAATGATTTTAAAGAAACCGCAAATTCTGGATTCAAACAGCCCACGCAATTGGAACGATTCAAAGAAAATTTAAACAATCAGTTGTTGAATAAAATTTCAAATTCTTTATTTGATGAACAGTTTGGAAGTAATGGAATTTCCGTAGGAACCTATGATTTTGGAACATTATCTGTTGATGTTTATCCTTCAAATCTAGGATTGATTGTGGATATTCTAGACATAGAAACGGGAGAACAAACACAGGTGATTGTTCCTGGTAATTGATTTTTTAATTTATGAATATTTAAGATACTGTTCTATAGCCTCATTTTTAATAGCCTTATTCATGAAACAAAAAATTATTATACTGTATTTTTATGTACTTCTTTTAACAAGTTGTGGTGCTTACTTTAATCAGCCTGTTGGAGTTCAAAAAGCTGTTTTTGGAGAAAACACTCCGGCAACAATTACTTTAAAAAATTTACCACCACCAAAAGAACAAGTAGTTGTTGGTGTCTATAAGTTTAAAGATCAAACGGGTCAATATAAACCTACAGAGATAGGAAGCACCTTTAGTACAGCAGTAACTCAAGGAGCGACTTCGATATTAATTAAAGCCCTTCAGGATTCAAATTGGTTTGTTCCTATTGAGCGAGAGAATTTGAGTAATCTCTTAAATGAGAGAAATATAATTCGGTCTACTCGTCAAGAATATGCAACAGATGCCAATACAAAAGATGCACCGTTAACACCTCTATTATTTGCGGGAGTACTATTGGAAGGAGGAATTATATCCTATGATTCCAATATTATTACGGGGGGATATGGAGCACGATATTTTGGCGCGGGAGCTTCTACACAATACAGGCAAGATCGAGTTTCTATTTATCTTCGATTAGTATCAACATCAAACGGTAAAATTCTTAACACTGTGTATGTTTCTAAGACTATACTTTCCCAAAGTATTGATGCTAGTTTGTTTCGATATGTAAATCTCAATAGGCTTTTAGAAGTTGAAACTGGATTTACCAGAAATGAACCGGTTCAACTTGCAGTGACTGAAGCTATAGAAAAAGCGGTTGAAGGACTAGTTGTTGATGGTATAAAAGATAAAATTTGGGAAGTTAAAGCTACAAATAAAGAAGTTACAGATTTTTTAACAGCGTATGAAAAAGAAAAAGAAGCTGCAGATTTGGCATTACTTTATGGCCGTGATCGTTATGAAAAAAGAGGTAAAGTAGGATTCGAAATTGATGGAGGTACTGCCTATATCGATGGTGATTATGTTAATCCTGTTCCTAAACCATTAGTAAAAGCAAGTGTCAAATATTTTTTTACCCCAAACTTTAGCATTAATGGAGCTGCCAGTGTTTTTCGTGTTGGAAATAAAGACAGATTGGATGTTGGTTATGGTTCAATTGACATTAACCTAAATTTTTTAATTCTCCCTTTTGATAGTTTTAGTCCTTTTGTTTATGTAGGAACTGGTACTTTTTTTAATAGTGCTTACGAAAATATACAAGGCAAAATACAAGGTGGATTAGGTTTGGAATATTTAATTACAAATAATTTAGGTATTAATGCATATAGCGAGTTTAATATGTGTTTTTCAGACAATGTTGATTATATGAAAGCTGGCAAAAGAGACGATTATTTTTATTGTTTCGGATTAGGGTTGAGCTATTATTTACCGCAGCGAATTAGCAAAAGGATAAGCAAATAGAATTTTTAAGTAAAGTGATTGTAATTCGATTATAGTGAAGTCTATACTATTTATAAAAAGCCTACAAATGGAAAAGTTAAAAATTGGAATTTTAATATGCTTAATTATCGTAACTTCCTGTTCTGAAGAAAAAATTTCAGATGGCGGAACTGGTACTGTAAAAGGAAGAGTAGTTGATGCTGTTACTTTTGCACCTATTGAGAATGCAAGGATTTCTTCAAATCCTTCAACAAGTACCTATTTTACAGATAAAGATGGCTATTTTACTTTTGATAAAATAGCAATTGGAAAATACACATTTGAAGCCAGAAAAGATAAATACATTGCTAAGTTTGAAGCTGCAACTGTAGAGTTGAATAAAACCAATCAAATTATATTTGAATTGAAAGTTTCTACTGCCGATAATAGGCCGCCAGATATTCCAGTTTTGACTTCGCCAACAGATTTATCAAAAAATCAAGCCATAAATCTAAAGTTAACTTGGACTGCAACCGATGTGGATAAAGATTCATTAACCTATGTAGTTACAGTTAAAAATGGAACTACAGACGAAATTAAAACGTATAAAGATTTAACAACAAGAAGTTTGGAATTGAAAGACCTAAAATACAGTACCAAATATTATTGGCAAGTAGCTTCATCTGATGCGATAAATACTCCAACTAATAGTCTCACAAGTTCTTTTACAACTTTACCTTTTCCAAACCCTAGGTTTTTATATATCAAAAAAGTAAACACTAATAATGTGATTTTTACAGCTGATGAAGCAGGTAATGAATTGCAATTGACTTCGTCTTCTGTAAATAGTTATAGACCAAGAAAAAATTTGCAAACCAATAAAATTGCATATATCAGTTCCGATGGATCTCAAAATCAAATTTATACCATGGAACTTGATGGTTCTGGTGTAAAGAAAATTACAAATACGGTTCCTATCGCAGGCTTCAATATGGAGAATATTAACTTTTGTTGGAGTACGAATGGAAGTCAGATTATTTATCCCAATTTTGATAAATTATACCGAATAAATATTGATGGTGGTGGTTTAATTGAAATGTTTAAAACACCAAATGGTAAATTTATTTCAGAATGTGATTGGAGTCAAGATGGTAAAGAAATTGTATTAAAAGTAAATGATATATCAGGTTATAATGTAGAAATTTATGTAATTAAGTGGAATGGTCAAGTTTTATATAGTGTATTGTCAGGAATAACGGGTGCCGTAAGTGGCTTGAATATGTCTTTTAATATGCAGAAAATTGTGTATACACGAGATGTTTCGGGTAATGAAAATTCAACCTACAGAAGGTTTGATTCAAGGATTTTTATCTATGATAAAGCAACAAATACATCAACGGAATTAAATAGCAGTAAAGCAAATGGATATAATGATTTGGATGTGAAGTTTTCGCCAAATGAAGCCGAAGTCATTTTTACAAACACATCGAATGACGGAATATCCATAAAAAATATTTTGAAAACATCAACTTCCAGTAGTGGGAATACAAGTAACAGTAGAACGACACTTTTTACAGGAGGATCTATGCCGGAATGGAAGTAAATATAGTTTAAATTATTAGAATATAAAGGTTGGAATACGTTTGAGTTTTTCTTGTGCAGTCAAGAATAATTTAGACGTATTTCTTTTTTGGTTAGTAATAGAGCTAAAATTGAATTTTATTATGGCCAATTATTTTTCAATTAATTTTATTGTAAATTTGAGTAAAATATACTCAAATTATGAAGTTTTTTATCGCTTTGTTCGTTTGCTTTTCGGTTTCTTGTGTTATGGCACAAGAACAAGTTTCGTATTTTTTTGAAAGTAATAAGTTTGTATTGCAAAAAGAAGAATTATCAAAATTAAACAAATGGTTGACTGTTAATAAAGACATTAAAGTAATAGGTGTATATGGTTTTTGTGATGAAGAAGGATCCGTTGGGTACAATGATACTTTGGCCAAAAAACGAATCGATTACGTTTTTGGTATCATAAAAAACAGAGTGAAAATTAGATCAGATTTCAAAACAATAAATTTTGGGGAACTGCATACTTCCTCCGCTGTTAAAGCTGAAAATAGAAAAGTTACACTTTACTTCATTCAGCCAAAAGATTTTGTAAATGAAGAAAAAATAATTGCAAAAAAGAAAGAAGTTGTAGTTGAAAAGATAAGACCTAAAGTTAAATTCTCAGATGTTTATGTTTATGAAAATCCAGACGGATCACTATTAAATATAAAAATCGACACTGTTTTTATGAAAAAGGTTAGCGTTGCCAATGTTGGGGAGAAACTTAAATTGGAGAGTATGAACTTTTTTGTTGATACTTTTGCCATTATGCCCCAATCCAGGTCGGTTATGTTCGAATTATTGACCGTAATGAAAAGTTGTCCCGATTTAAAAATTCAAATTCAAGGACATATTTGCTGTGTACAAAAAGATATTCGGGATTTAAGTACCCAAAGAGCTAAAGCCATTTATAAGTTTTTAGAATTCAACGGAATTGATAAAAGTAGAATGACATTTATAGGTTTTGGAAGCTCAAAACCATTGTTTCCTTTGCCCGAAAAATCAGAGCCGGAACGGGAATCAAATCGTCGAGTTGAGATTGAAATCTTAGCCAATTAGAAGAAATTTTCAGATTGCAGAATCTTAGATAGTGGAATTAAGATTTCATAAATTATACTTTTGAAATTGGTATAATAATTGCCATTGAAATTGATTCCTTTTATAATTGTTTAATTGTCACATTAAAATTATCTTTGTCCCACAACTACACAACATAAAAATGAGTTCAGATACTTCAAAAAGATATGCACAACGCGGTGTTTCGGCATCCAAAGAAGATGTACACAATGCCATCAAAAATATAGACAAAGGATTATTTCCTCAAGCATTTTGTAAAATTGTTCCTGATTATTTAACGCAGGATGAAAATTATTGCTTGATTATGCATGCCGATGGCGCTGGTACCAAATCCTCTTTAGCATATATGTATTGGAAAGAAACTGGAGATATTTCGGTTTGGAAAGGTATTGCTCAAGATGCTTTAATTATGAATATTGATGACTTATTGTGTGTAGGAGCAACTGATAATATTTTGCTTTCTTCAACTATTGGAAGAAATAAAAATGTTATTCCCGGTGAAGTTTTGTCAGCAATTATCAACGGAACCGAAGAATTGATCCAAGAGTTAAATTCTTTTGGCGTTACCATTCATTCCACAGGTGGTGAAACTGCCGATGTGGGCGACTTGGTCAGAACGATCATCGTAGATTCTACCGTAACAGCTAGAATGAAACGTTCCAAAGTAATTGATAATGCAAATATAAAAGCAGGAGACGTCATCGTAGGATTGGCTTCTTTTGGTCAAGCAACTTACGAAAAAGGATATAATGGCGGAATGGGAAGTAACGGATTAACTTCTGCTCGCCATGACGTTTTTTCAAAATATTTAGCAACCAAATATCCAGAAAGTTTTGATGCGGCAGTTCCTAGTGAATTAATTTATTCCGGACAAGTAAAATTGACCGATGCTGTTGAAAATTCACCTATTGATGCAGGCCAATTAGTGCTTTCTCCAACCAGGACTTATGCACCAATAATCAAGAAAATTTTAGATAAATATACGTCCAAAGATATTCACGGAATGGTACATTGCAGTGGTGGTGCTCAAACCAAAATTTTGCATTTTGTACAAAATCTGCATATCATAAAAGATAATTTATTTCCAGTTCCGCCTTTGTTTCAATTGATACAAGAACAGTCCAAAACTGATTGGAAAGAAATGTATCAAGTTTTCAACTGTGGTCATCGTATGGAAATTTATGTACCGGAATCCATTGCTCAGGACATTATTGCTATCTCAAAATCATTCAATGTAGAGGCACAAATAGTAGGTAGGGTAGAAGCTTGTGATTCAAAAAAACTTACAATTACAAGTGAATACGGTACTTTTGAGTATTAAAAAATATTAAATTGCTTAGTTGTTAAATCGTTTAAAGGTTTAACTGTATTATAGATTAAACGATTTAAACTTTTAAACCATTAAACTTTTTTAAAATGTACGAATTACTATTTTGGAAATACTTAGAAGAAGTGTACTTAAACCATCATGAAGTGTATGAAGCCATCGATGAGCAACTAGAAGTTGAAGGTCTGGAAATACTTCCAATTGAGGTAATTCTTAATAGATTCAATACCGTTTTTTCAAAATGGGAAAAAGTAGATGACAATAGTTGGAAAAACACCAGCGGCAAAGGCGCTTTTCAAATAAAAACAACACCACAAAGCATCAAAATAGATTGTTACGGGACCGAAGGAAAAACCATGAATCTTCTTGTAGATACCATGGCCGAATTCAAATGCCCGCTATATGACCCTCAAGTTCCCGAGCGTTATGATGAAATGAGTGAATAATATTTTCAGGAGCTTATCCAGCTATCCATTACAAGTCCGCGTATAAAACACTATTTTTCTATGTCATAAAAGGAGCTTCCTTTGGTCGCTCTTTTATAACAAGAAAAATTAGTGTTTTATACTGTGGGCTTTCCATTTTTATCTGGGCTATGGCATCAGTGAACAATAGCAAAAAAGGCTGTGATTTGTCTTTATTTTTATACATTAGCCCAAAAAAGAATAATGACAACTTCTCCTTTCATTCAAGATACTATACTCGAAGACGAAATGGTTTTGCTTCGTCCACTTCAAATAACGGATGTCAATAATCTTCTGGATATTTCACTTCATGAGCCCGAAACTTGGGAATACTCTTTAGTTCGCGCCAATGGGAAAGAAAATCTAGAAAACTATATTCAGTTAGCCATAAAAAATAAAGAGAATCAAACGGAATTCCCTTTTATTGTTTTTGATAAAAAATCGCAAAAATATGCTGGAAGTACTCGGTTTTATGATATTAATTTGGAATTTAAAACCTTGCAGTTGGGATATACTTGGTACGGAAAAGACTTTAGGGGAACTGGTCTTAATAAACATTGCAAATTCCTATTGTTACAATTTGCATTTGAAACCCTTGGAATGGAGCGCGTAGAGTTTCGTGCCGATAACAACAATCAGCGAAGTATTGCGGCAATGAAAAGTATTGGTTGCAAAATCGAAGGAGTTCTTCGAAGTCACATGCCAACGCTAGATAGTGATATTCGTAGAGATAGTATTGTATTGAGTATCCTCAAAAAAGAATGGTTTGATGAGGTAAAAGAAAATTTAAAACGAAAGTTATAGCATGAAGTGAAATGGAATCAAAATCTTGATTTATTACTTTTTTGGAAAGCTAATATAAAAAGTACTTCCTTTTCCTTCTATACTTTCAGCCCAGATTTTTCCTTTATGTTTTTCAATATATTCTTTGCATAAAATCAATCCTAACCCTGTACTTGGTTCTTCTTCTGTCCCTATTCGATTGTTTTGAATATCTAGTTTAAATAAATTATGTAATATTTTCGGATTCATACCAATTCCAGAATCTTTAATACAGATAATGGTGTCAGTAAAGTTTTCTTTTGTGTAAATATCAATACTCCCTTTTTTAGGCGTAAATTTTATAGCATTCATTACAATGTTGCGAATTAATGCTTGAAACATATTTTTATCTGCATGAATTGTTTTAACGGTTTCAATATCAGTATTTATGGTTATTTCTTTTTTAAAAGCATTGTCATACATTGTTAGTATACTTTCAGATAAAAGAGGGATTAATTCTAAATTTTTTGGATCAAATGGAATTAAATTCTGTTCCATACGAGACCATTCCAATAAATTTTCTAACAGGTTAAAAAGATTCTTGGCAGAACTTCTCATATTTATTGCGGCAAATTTTATTTCTTCTGAAGACATATTCTCAATTTCTTCAGCCATTAATTCGGTTAAACCCAGAAAACCATTAAAAGGACCTCTTAAATCATGTGCAATTATGGAGAAAAACCGGTCTTTTTGTGTATTAATATTCGAAATTATTTTATTTGCTTTCCTTTTAGATAAATACAGCCATAATAGCAATATCAAAAGTAACAGTACTGAAATTGTTATTGTAATAAGAAAATAAACTTGTCTGGAATTTCTATTTATTTTTAGTTTCTGAATTTCAATTTGATTGTCTCTTAAATCAATTTCTCTTTGAAACTCTAGATTAGCTAGTCTTTTTTCACTTTCTTTTGAAAACAAAGAGTCTTTTATGGCAAAATATTTTTCATAATAGTCTAATGCAATAACTGGATTGCCATATTCTTTATTCACTTTAGCTAAATAAAAGTAGGTGTCTTGAATGTCTTTTAAAGATTTATATTTTTTAAAATTGACTAGTGTTTGATTAAAGAAGCCAATAGATTTTTCAATGTATTTTTTTTTGTCAACTTTATTCTGTTCTTTTAGCGACTTGAAGTAATAAACTCTACCAAGTTCGTAAGTATTATAGGTTGTATAAAAATTGTTTTTATCCGTGTATGTCAAAACAGATTGATTTATCATTTCCAATCCTTTATCGTATTTTTTCAAATTTACATAACAAATACCGATGTTAGTCAGATTTAAGCTTATACCCTCAATATCATTCAATTTTTTATTCATAATTAGCGCTTTGTAAAAATAATTAAGCGCTTTATTATATTGTTTTTTCTGTAAATTAACATCACCAATATTATTTAATAATAAAGAAATGTTACGGTGAACTTTTGATTTGTAGCTTAGTTGAAGTGCTTTGTCATAAAAATAAAGGCCCTGATTGTAATTTTTGAGATCAACATATATCAGTCCAATGTTATTGTATAAACCGACAAGTCTTTTTGTGTCATTTAATTTTTCAAAAATAACTTGTGCTTTATAAAAGTTTTTTAATGCACTAACAAAATCAGATTTGATTTCATAAGCAATGCCCATTTTACTATAGGCATCTCCCATTTTTAATAGATTATTGCCTTTTTTTGCATAAATAAGTGCATCTTTTGCATAATTTAATGATTCATCAGTATCAATATAATCAGGATAGGAAGAAATAGATAATAATAAATCTGTTTTTTTTGAAATACTATTTGTTTTTTTTAATTCTAATTTTAAAGAATCAATTGTCTTGGTGTTAGTATTTTGACTTTGGGCTTGAGTAATGATAAACAGGAAAGTGAAAAGGAATATTAGGGTAATTTTTTGAATCATTAATTATATTTTTTTCAAAAATACACTAATTTATGAAATAGCATGTTTAAAATTAATATAAAAGTAGAACATTTGTCCTCCTCATTTTTTGATCAAATTATCTATATTTTTATGCTTATAATTTATTCTTTATAATTTAAATCCTAATTTTCTGTTTAGTTTGTTTTAAATTACTTTTTTGTAATTTTTCACTTTATCTTGAATTTTTTTTTATAAGATTATGTGTTTAATATCTTAATATAGCATTGTTTATGTTGATATTATTTTTTTCTGCTTTTGGTATTTTAATTATAAATTTAGGGTTTTAAATTTTTTTAATAGACTACTATTTTGATCTTTCCTTATGCTAATTTCTTAATTGTATATTCTTTGTAATTTAATAGTAAGTATAGTTATTTTTTAAACCTAGATTTCAAGAAAGTCAGTATCCTTGACAAATGATAGCTGCCTTTTTTGAAATCTGGGTTGAAATGGAATTTTTCTCTTTCTGGTTTAATTATTGAAGCTTCATAAACTTTAATCTTGTTTTTTAAATAATTAGATTGGCTGTAATTGGATTTTAAAATTGAATGGTAACGAGCAAGTTTAAGAATATATTTTATTTAAAAAAAGAATACCTTTGCTGAAATAATAAAGTAACTAGAAAAAAGTACACAATGAAAATAAATCCTAAAAACGGTATTGATAAACTCATTTTTGGAATGAAACAAAATGATGTTATTGCCATTTATGGTAAACCCAATAGAAACTACAAAGACGAAGATGATAATGTGATTTTTGCTTACAATGCGCTTAAAATTCGTTTGACATTCTATAAAGAGGAAGAGTTGAAATTGGGATATCTTGTTGCGTCAAGCCCAGATTTAGAATTGTTTGATAATAAAGTAATCAATAGAAAAATTACAGAAGTAAAAAAAGATTTGGCTCAAAAAGGCATAACTAAATTTACTCAAGAAGAGTTTGATACTTTTGAAAATTATTTCAATGAAGAAAATTGGATAATTCTACAAACAGAATTTGAAGAAGTTGTTAAATTCGAAATTGGAGCTATAATAAATGCCAAAGATGAATTTGACTGGAAGTTTAAAAAGTAGTCATTCCTTTTATTTCCTATAAAAAACCCTTTCACAGTTTTAAACTCTGAAAGGGTTTGTTTTTTTGTATTTATTGATTTATTTTAATCAATTCCACTTCAAAAAGTAAATCGCTTTTTGGAGGAATTGCACCAGGGTAGCCTCGTTCTCCATAAGCCAAAGTATAAGGTATGTAAAATTTGTATTTAGAGCCTTCTTTCATCAATTGAAGGCCTTCTGTCCAACCTTTAATTACTTGGTTTAAATTAAAATCAATTGGTTCTCCGCGTTTAACACTGCTGTCAAAAATAGTTCCGTTTGTAAAGGTTCCTGTATAATGTACTTTTACATTGCTTGTTAAAGATGGGATCGCACCAGTACCTTCTTTTAAAACAATATATTTTAAACCACTTGTAGTTGTTTGTCCGTTTACAAATTCTTTTAGTGCAATTTCATTTGCAGCTAATCTTTCTTTGTCTTCTTTCTCTAATTTGGCTTTTTCTTCAGTTGCTTTATTAGCGTAATAATCAGTAAAAACTTTTGCAGCATTAAATTTTTTAGCGGCTTCGCCTTTTCTTACAATAGTGATTTTTGTGATAACGTCATCTTGAGCAATGCTGTTTACAACTGACATTCCTTGAGTTACTTGTCCGTAAATTGTGTGCTTTCCATTCAACCAAGGTGTGTCTTTATGAGTAATAAAAAATTGACTTCCATTGGTAGCAGGACCTGAGTTGGCCATGGCAAGAATTCCAGCTTTATCAAATTTAGAATCGTTAAATTCATCTTTAAAAGCATAACCTGGTCCACCAGATCCATTGCCGTCTGGGTCTCCACCTTGTATCATAAAGTCTTTTATAACTCTATGGAATTTTAAACCATCAAAAAAAGGTTTTCCTTTTAATCTTTCAACTGTTACAAATGGATTTTTACCCTCTGCTAAGCTTATGAAATTGGCAACTGTAATAGGTGCTTTTGTATAAAATAATTGAATAGTAATGTTGCCTTTATTGGTAGCGATTGTTGCAAAAATTCCATCTGCAACAGTGGCTTTAAGGCTTGTGCTCGGTTTTTTTGCAGTTACGGTTTTCTTCGCATTTTGTGCATGTAAATTAAATAGCCCTAAAAAGAGTAATAATACGAATTTAGATTTCATTTTTTTTAAAATTTAATGGGTTCATTTTTGATGTTAAATAGACATTAAGATTATTAGTTTATTAGCCTCGTTGCATTAATTAGGCATTTTATCCAATAATTCAATTTCAAAAATAATATTTGAATTTGGAGGAATTACATCTCCAGCTCCAGCTTCTCCATAGGCAAGATGGGATGGGATAAATAAAACTGCTTTGTCTCCGATTGCCATTTTTTCTATTCCCTCAATAAAACCGGGTATCAGTCCATCTTTTTTTCCAGCCTGAAAAGGAATTGGGATATATTGGTTTGCAGCTGCTCGTGCTGGGTCAAATTTTCCAAAAGTTTTGGAAACATCTTCAAGACTGGAATCAAATAATGTTCCATTTTCTAAGAATCCAGCATAATGAATGTATATAGTTGATCCTATAGAAGGCTTTTTGCTGCCTGATTTTTTGGTGATTACATATTGAAGGCCAGTTGAAGTTTTAATAGATTTTCCTTTTATAGAATTGTAATAGGCTACTTTTTCTTCACAAACTGCTTTGTATTTGGCTTCGTATTCTTTTTTTGCCAATGCTTCAGCTTCTACTTTTTGTCTTTGGCTTTCCGATTCTATTTTGAAATAGTCTGAAAAAACTTTTTTAGCGTTAAATTTTTTAGCTTCTTCTCCATTTCTAATGATAGTTACACTTTTTATAAAATCATCTTGTTCTATTTTATTTACTACGTCAAGATTATAATCGACTACATGGCCAAAAATTGTATGCTTACCATCAAGCCAAGGTGTTTCTAAATGGGTTATGAAAAATTGACTACTATTGGTTCCAGGTCCATTATTGGCCATAGCCAAAATACCACCTTTGTCAAATCTTAAATCAGTTATCTCATCTTTGAATTTATAACCAGTATCTCCTGATCCTGTACCTAAAGGGTCTCCTCCTTGAATCATAAAATCTTTGATAACTCTGTGAAATTTCAATCCATTATAAAAAGGTTTGTCTTTTAAAGTGTCATTTACAATAAAATTATTTTCACCTTCAGCTAATGTTATGAAGTTAGCTACCGTTACTGGCGCTTTTTTATAATCTAATGCTAATAAAATACTTCCTTTATTTGTTTCTATTTCGGCATATAACCCGTCAGGTAAATTGCTGTGTTCTTTGTTGCAAGAGAAGAATGATGTAATTAGTAGTAGTGCAAATAAAATATTCTTTTTCATGTTTAGTTACTATTAGTTTTTTATTCTTATTAGTTAGTTATGGTGTCTTTTTTTATAGCTTTTACTTTAATAGGAGTATTGATTTTTGCTACAGTATTGGTTTGGATTTGCTCAGTATACTTAGATTCAGGCATGAAATCATTTAGCGTTACAGTGCAAATTAAAGGTTGGTTCGTGCCTATTTTGTTGTTGTCGCCATGATAACCATATCCCATATGTGAGGTAAAAAGAAAGTTTACTTTTTCTGTTTTTCGCATTAATTTTATTCCATCTCTCAATCCCATCATGATTTCTTGCTTGTCTACTTTGTAAATTTGCGGTTCTAATTCTTCTTGAGAGTAAATGATATTACCTTGTAAGTCTTTTATTTCGTAATCAAAAAAAGCAATATCACCTTTTTTAGGAGTTAGACTATCTGTTAAATTTCTAGATTCATAGTAATACCAATACCCTTTTTTGGATGCTACATATTGTATTTTTGGGTTACTTTTTATAATGGCTTGAATTTGATCTTCTTCTCCAGCAATCATTTTCTTGTTTCGGGCAATTGATTGCTTCATAAAGCTTCCTGATGATTGCGATATAGGTCTTCTGGCTTCTTGTTGTTGTTTACAACTCGAAAAAAACAAGGTTGTAAAAATTAGAATTACTAAGATTTTAAAAATTTTCATGGGCTATTCTATTTTTAAATTGTGTACTAAACTTTCAAATTTAGTTAAAGTTTCTTCCATAGAAACTTCAGATTTTCCTCCTGCAGCATTACTGTGCCCTCCACCTTGAAAATGGTCTCTGGCAAACTGGTTGACGTCAAAATTACCTTGAGAACGGAATGAAATTTTAATAATTCCTTCTTCCTTGTTTTCGATAAAAATAGCAGTAAATACAATGCCTTTTATACTTAATCCATAATTGACAATGCCTTCAGTATCTCCTTTTATATAATCAAATGAATTTAATTCCTCTTGCGTCAATGAGGTGTATGATGTTTTGTGATCCATCATTACTTTCATATTTTGCAATGCTCTTCCCAGTAATTGCAGACGATTGTAGGAGCTGTTATCAAATAATAATGTTGGAATTACGGTATTTTCTACGCCAAGATCTATTAACTCTGCAATAATTCTGTGGGTTGTTCCTGTTGTTTTTGGAAAACGAAATGAGCCAGAATCTGTTAATATTCCTGTGTAAATGCAGGTTGCAATAGTTTTGTCTAAATCTTGTTTTTTATCCAAAAAAGAAATAAAATTATAAACCATCTCACAAGTAGAACCAAATGCAATATCAGAATAGGTGTAAGTTGCATAATCATCTGGTTTCTGGTGGTGATCAATCATGATAAATGGTGCAGTGAGTTTTTCTAAAACTTGTTCCATTTCACCAACTCGATGAAGTGCATTAAAATCCAAAGTGAAAATAAGTTCAGCTTCTTGTAGAATTTTTGTGCAATTTTCTTTGTCTTTTTCGTAAATTTTTACTGTTTCAGATCCTGGCATCCAGGCTAAAAAATCTGGAAAATCATTAGGAGAAACCACAATAGGATTATGATTGTTTTTTAATAAAAAATGATATAATGCTAATGTTGAACCCATGGCGTCTCCGTCTGGACCTCGATGCGGAATTATGGCAATTTTTTTTGGAGTTGATAATAACAACTGTATCGCTTGTATGTCTAGTGTATTCATAGTTTGCGAAATTACATTTTTTAAACTAAAAGTTGAAATCATTTATGAAATTATAAGTTTTATAGTTTTATAAATATTTCAATCCTTTTTTTCGAATGCTTTGATATAAAATAGATTTGGGACCTTTTACAATTTGCGATTTGTAAATACCGATTGATCCTGAGAAAAAATAGGCGATGATACAAGCAAATCCGATGTAAAATCCATTGTGTAACCCAAAGAGCTCTATTCCCATTGCGGTACAAGCGATTGGAGTATGTGTAGCGCCAGAAAACACTGCTACAAATCCTAATCCTGCCAAAAAAGCAATTGGTAAAGGGATTACTAGAGATAAAGCACTACCTAATGTTGCTCCTACAAAGAAAAGAGGGGTTACTTCACCACCTTTGAATCCAGCTCCAAGTGTAAAGCCAGTAAATAAAATTTTTAAGAGAAAATCGTAAGGAGCATTGTGTATAGAAAAGGCTTCAACAATCATGGGAACTCCCAATCCAATATATTTTGTAGTTCCTAAGAAATAGACCGCCAAAACTATTATTATTCCGCCAATGAAAGGTCTTAATGGAGGATATTTTATTGTTTTAGAAAACAATTTTCCCCAAAAATGAGTAGTTCTGGAAAAAAGCAAAGCGGCAAATCCAAATAATATACTCGCATTTAGTATCCAAAACAAAGAAGTAAAATTGAATTCGGGTTGTAAAGGAATAGAATAATGGGTGTGTTTTATATTCCAAAATTCAACTGTAAAATAAGCAACATAAGCAACTGTAAAAGATAGGATAATACTTTTGAAATTGATTTTACTGAAAAACACAACTTCTAAGGCAAATAACGCTCCTGCTAATGGCGTTCCGAAAACAGATGCAAAACCAGCACTTATCCCAAGTATAATTAGGATTCGTCTTTCGGGATCGTTCAATTTGAAAAGAGGAGTACATAAATCGGCAATTGCTCCTCCCATTTGAACTGCAGTTCCTTCTCTACCAGCAGATCCTCCAAAAAGATGCGTGATTAATGTACCCAATAGAACAACTGGAGCCATCAAAAAGGGAATTTTTTTTTCGGGTTTATTGTATTCTTCTAATAATAGATTGTTCCCTTTTGTAATTCTTGCATCCAAATAATAATACAAGTAACCGATTAGTAAACCTCCAAATGGTAAAAACCAAATAATCCAACTATTGTGATTTCTAACTTGGGTAACATATTCTAATGCAACCAAGAAAAAAGCAGAAGCCGATCCAGAAAAAATGCCTATCAAACCACAAATAGATAACCATTTGAGTAGGATAAGCATTGTTTTTTTTATTTTTTGAAAATCCATGAACTATAATACCTTTTTAAAAACTAATATTTATGCTAAAGTATTACAATTGTCAGAATTATTCAGAAGCAATGGCTGTAAATTCAATTTCAACTAAATACTCGGGTGCTACTAATTGATTGATACCATAAAATCCAGTCGTAGGTTTGATATCTTTAAAAAAGGTAGCATGTGCTTTTGCAACCTCTTCAAAAGTAGTTACATCGGTAGTGAAAATTCGTGTGCGAATTACATCTTTCATTCCTACATTAAGATCTTGAAGAACTTTTTCTACTCTTTCTAAAATGTTGAAAGTTTGAGCATAAGCATCATCAGCTTTTACTTTTTCTCCATCAATTATAGCTACAGTTCCTGAGACTTCGATAATGTTCCCAATTCGAACTGCACGACAATATCCCATTTTGTCTTCCCACGGAGAACCTGTTAATATGTTTTCTCTTTTCATTAATTTAATTTTTAGTTTTAAAAAAAAGGTCAGATTTGATTCCTTTTATTGTTTTGGTTTTGTTATTAGAGACCGCAATTTATAAAATTTAGATTTAAAAAAAAGACCTCTTTTTTAATAGAGGCCTTCCTGAGGTTGTATTGTGTTTTTTATAACAAAATAATAGATTTCTTTTAATTTCTGCGGTTAATTCATTTCGCGAAGTTCACCATAATATTTTTTTAATTCTTCTGAATGATTTTTATAGAAACCGATCTCAAGATCAACAAATGTCTTATCAAACGAAGTATTATTTTTTAACATTTGAATACAGGTTTTTTCCTTTTCTTCAATTAATTTCTGTGTTTTCTTAGGCGTTTTGGCATTCGATAATATTCCATAATTATAATTCACTTCAAAAATAGATTCTTTGGCTAAATAATTATTTTCTTCAGCCCCTATTCCAGTAAACACAATCGATTCTCGGAAATTATTGGTATTCATCGTAAGTTGAAGATTATATCCTTTTTTCAGGTAAATTTTAAAATATTCAACTCCATCAAAAAGCAGATAAATACCATCTTGTATGTTTAATGTTGCTTTGAATAAACCATCTGTATCAATGTCAATAATTTGTACGGTATTATAATTGGCGTCTTTGATATAGAGATAATCCCAATTTCTGTTTTCTATTTTCGCTTGAAAATTTATTCCATTTTTTGTTTGTCCAAAGGAACTGCAGAAGAAGAGCAATGTATAAATGCTAAATGTAAAAGTTCTCATTTTTGTTTTTTAATTTTTTTTCAAATCTATATTTTAAAATGAATAGTTTCTCAAAGAGATTGTAATTAAAAGGGTAACAAATTGTTAAGAGTTGTTTTTGGAATGCCATTATTTTTTAAATTTTTATGCTTTTTAGAATCTCTTAACACGCCAAAAAATAAATTATGTTAGTTTTGTGATATTATAGAAGCCATTTTTTTATTTTTGAAAACGTTTTAAAAATAGAAACCTACTTTTTTAATACTATGAAGAAATTTTATTTTTTTATTTTTCTAATAGCTTTTGTCTCTTCTACGTATGCTCAAAGTGAGTTTAATACGAAGTTTAAGGCTATACCTCCTAATCCCAAATCAGAAAAAAAGAAAGTTCCGCCACCTACAACCGATTTTCCGGTTATAATACCGCCCAATGTTTATAAAAATCCAAATGTTATAAAGTCACCTCCTAATCCTGTTTCGGATTATAAAATTGGGACTAGTAGTGAAATTTCTATGATTCCCAAAAATGAGTTTATCAATCCTGGAGATGAAGTAAAAGAAAGGTTGAATAAGAAAACAGATCGTCAAGAAGGAATTGCTTATCGCCGTAATCAGAGTTTGGGTACCTATAAAACTAAATCCATATCAGCGCAAGTAATGTATAGAGATGCTCAATATGTTGATGGTGATTTGATTCGGGTTTATTTGAATGGGGTTGTTATTCAATCTCAAGTATATTTGGATAGTAATTTTAAAGGTTTTGAAATTACTTTGCAAAAAGGTTTTAATAAAATTGATTTTGAAGCGCTAAATCAAGGCGATTCTGGTCCTAATACAGCTGAATTCAGAGTTTATGATGATGAGAAAAAACTAGTTTCGGCTAGTGAGTGGAATCTGGGTACAGGTTTTAAAGCGACTATTATTCTTGTGCAAGAGTAAGTAAATTCACTTTCAAATTCGCTTTATTTTGTGTAAAATACCAGTTGATTAGTATTAATCTAAAATTTTTCAAAATACAATTTTTGAAATCAAAATATATAAAGTATTTTTGCGCATGCAACACAACGTACTTATTTTAGATTTCGGATCGCAATATACACAGCTTATTGCGCGTAGAGTTCGCGAATTAAATATATTCTGCGAAATTTTTCCTTACAATCATTTTCCGAGTGATTTATCAAGTTATAAAGCCGTAATTCTTGGTGGTAGCCCTTTCTCAGTTAGAGGAGAAGATGCTCCACATCCAGATTTATCACAAATTAGAGGTAAACTTCCAGTTTTAGCAGTTTGTTACGGAGCGCAATACTTATCTCATTTTAGTGGTGGTGAAGTAGCAGCTTCGAATACTAGAGAATATGGTAGAGCTAATTTGTCTTATATCAAAGAAGGTGAGGTTTTCTTTGAAGGAGTTTCAGAAAACAGCCAAGTTTGGATGAGCCATAGTGATAGTATCAAAGCATTACCAACTAATGGGGTAAAGCTAGCTAGTACTAATGATGTAGAATTTGCTGCTTATAAAATTGAAGGCGAAACTACTTATGCAATTCAATACCATCCTGAAGTTTTTCACTCTACCGATGGATCAAAAATGCTAGAGAATTTCTTGGTAAAAATTGCTGAAGTTCCTCAAAATTTCACTCCAAATGCTTTCGTTGAGGAAATAGTAGCCGAAATGAAAGAAAAAATTGGAAATGATAAAGTTGTTTTAGGACTTTCGGGTGGTGTAGATTCTACAGTAGCTGCTGTTTTATTGCACAAAGCTATAGGTAAAAATCTATATTGTATTTTTGTTAATAACGGATTGCTTAGAAAAAATGAATTCCAAAGCGTTTTAGATCAATACGAAGGAATGGGATTGAACGTGAAAGGAGTAGATGCTTCTCAACGATTTTATGATGCCTTAGCTGGAGTTACTGATCCAGAATTAAAAAGAAAAGCAATTGGTAACGCATTTATCGAAGTTTTTGATGATGAATCACATAAGATTGAAGATGTTACTTGGTTAGCTCAAGGAACTATTTATCCAGATGTAATTGAATCCGTTTCGGTAAAAGGGCCATCAGCAACTATCAAATCACATCATAATGTAGGTGGTTTGCCAGATTATATGAAATTGAAAATTGTTGAACCTTTGCGAATGCTCTTTAAAGATGAAGTACGTAGAGTAGGAGCAACATTAGGTATTGATTCAGAGTTATTAGGAAGACATCCTTTCCCAGGACCTGGATTGTCTATTCGTATTTTGGGAGATATAACTTTAGAGAAAGTTCAAATTTTGCAAGATGTTGATAAAGTCTTTATTGACGGATTAAAATCTTGGGGTTTATACGACAAAGTGTGGCAAGCAGGAGCTATTTTGTTGCCTGTAAACAGTGTAGGGGTTATGGGGGATGAGCGTACTTACGAGAAAGTAGTTGCGCTACGTGCTGTAGAATCTACTGATGGAATGACCGCTGACTGGGTACACCTTCCTTATGAGTTCTTAATGAAAGTTTCTAATGATATTATCAATAAAGTAAAAGGTGTCAATAGAGTTGTCTATGACATAAGTTCTAAACCACCAGCAACAATTGAGTGGGAATAATATTAGTTTTTTAACATTAAGTCGTTACATTTGTAGCGACTTAATTTTTTAAAATTATATTTATGAAAGGATTTTTAAGAGTTTTATTATTTATTAGTTTTGTCTCTAATGTGTCTTTTGCACAGCAATCTTTAGCAAATCACACCGTTTTAAAAGGAGAAACGATTACCCAAATCGCCCAAATTTACAAAACTACACCTTCTGAAATTTATAGACTAAATCCAGAAGCTCAAAACGGAATCATAGAAAACCAAATTCTAACCATTCCAGAATTACTTCCTCAAACCAAAAATACCATCACACATATCGTCGCTCCAAAAGAAACTCTTTTTGGTTTAGCAACCCAATACAATCTAAAAGTTGAAGATATTCAAAATGCTAATGCTGCTGTACTTATTGACGGTCTAAAAGTAGGGCAGGAATTAGTTATTCCTCAGAATCTAAAAACAGAAAATACAACTTCCAAAAACACCCATTTAGTTCAGGCTAAAGAATCATTATTTAGTATTGCTAGACTTTATAATGTGTCTGTTGAAGATTTAGATAAAGAAAATTCGGTTCTAATTAAAGATGGATTACAGGTTGGGCAGGAAATTAAAATCCCTAATAAAAAGAAAACCTTAGACGGTAGAGTGAGAGTCATCAATGCCGAAACTGTTTTTTATGTGGTAAAAGCAAAAGAGACTAAATATTCAATTGCCAAACAATTTGGAATTACAGTCGAACAATTAGAATCTCAAAATCCTGAGATTGTCAGTGGTTTGACCGAAGGAAACAAATTGGCAATTAATGTAAGAGAAGTAAAACCAACCAACGAAAACGAAGAGTTAATGCTTGCTTTAGCAGAAAAACAAGTAGTTGTCGAAAAATCGAAAGCCAATACAAAAGAGATCAATACTTTAAAAGAAAAATTAGTGTTGCAAGAAGAAATTAATCAAAAGGTGATTAATGTAAACGGACTTTTGATAAATCTAAAAGAGATTGAAAATACGAAAGAAGGTTCTGCCGAAAAACTAAAATTGGTTTTGGAAGCCAATAAAAACATTCAAGAAATTCTTTTGGTCAAATTAGATTCTTTAGTCAGTACCATGAATAAAGATTTAATTGATTTGAAAAAAACAGAGTTAGTCGACCTAGATGAATCGGTACGTTTACAAAAAATATCAAATGAGAATATTCAAAAAACAAATATGCTTTCTTACCAACTCAAAAAACAATTAGCGGATAACAGAAAAGTGTATACTGGTTTAATGGACAAAGCAGAGCGCATTGTTGTTGAAGAAAATCAAGAGTACAAAAAAAGTATTCGTGAAAATAGTAAATCGAAACCAACTGATGCAAAAGAAGTAAAATTGTCTACAAAAGAATTGACTAACATGGAAGTAGAACAACGTGTTCGTGATTTAAAGAATATTCGATTAATTTCAAAGTTGGACTCCTTAAACAATGAAAGCAAAGCAGAATTGAGATTGCATATCAGTAAAGCTACTTTTTATAGTAAACAAGCTCGTATGTTTGACGATAATTTAGCGAAAGTAAAAAATCAAAGCTATCAGAATAAAGCATATGAGTCTCAAACTTTTGCCAAAGGAGGTGTTGTTTCAAAATCCCTTACTTTGGATCAAATGAAAAAAGAACTAGCTAAGCAACCTGCTAAAGTAAAAGCTATTAAAATAATAACCTTAGACAATTTAAAAGATGTTAAAGAAGGTTTTTATCTAATTGTTGGAGTTTTTCAAGAAGCAAGTGAAAGAGATGAATTTTTTAGAAAATTAACAGATTCAGGCTCATTGGATGCTAACTTTTTTTACGATATAAATGTACTTTCCTATAAAGTATATTCCAAAATGTTGCCAACCAAGGTAGAAGCACAATATGAATGTATTAAAAATCAAGGAAAGCCTCTTTTTGAGAAAATGTATATAGCACATGTAATTCCTGAAGTGTTAGATAAGGAATAAATTAATCCTTTCGTTTTATTAGAATCAAAGCAATTATAATTAAAGCATATAAGTAAATTAGAAATGTTCAAGAGAAGTAATTTGTGCTTTTCTAAAATACACTAAGATTACTTATATGTTTTTTTATTGCTTCTGGATGTTAAAATTACAGAAGAATAAATTAACAAGTCTATCAAGGGATATTTATAATAAACACAGTATTTTTACTGAAATTAAAAAACACAAATGAATACTTCGAATATGAATTATTTTTCAATAATCTTTTGTACAATCTTGTTTTCTGTTTCGTCAATTTTCGGTCAAGAAAAAATTGAAAAATATGTTGTTATTAAAGGAGAAACAGTAAATCAAATTGCACAAAAATTTAATGTTACTCCTTATGATATTTACAAACTCAATCCAGATGCTCAAAAGGGTTTGAAACCTAATAGTATTTTGTTAATTCCTAAAAAAGGTAGTAAGAGTATGATTGCATCTTCAAATGCAACAAAACCGAATCCGAAAACGCATGAAGTGCTTGCTAAAGAAACTTTATTTGGAATAGAAAAAAAATACAATGTTAGTGAAGATGCTTTAAAAAAAATAAATCCAGATCTAGAAAAAAATGGTTTGCAGGTAGGTCAAATTTTGAATATTCCTTCCAATAATAATGTAAAAACGGCTGTAGCTGCTAAGAATGTAGTGGTTTATCATACTGTTTTGTCAAAAGAAACAAAGTATTCTATAGCCAAAGAATATAATATGACTGTTGAAGAGTTGGAGAAAAAAAATCCAGAAATAGCAGAAAATTTACCGGTTGGTTTTCAGTTGCTAATTAAAGGTAATGGCGCAAAACCAGTTGCCAAAGTTGCTTCTAGTGAAACAAAAGTGTCGGTTAAAAAGCCAATGGAAGCTTTAGAACCCAAAGAAATAAGTTATGTCGAATATGTTGTAAAGGCAAAAGAAACTTTTTATAGTTTGTCTAAATTTTTTGGATTAACACAACAACAATTAATTGAGCTAAATCCTATTCTATCTAGTGGAGTTCAAGAAGGAATGGTATTGAAAGTGCCTTCAAAACCAAATCAGATTACACTAAATTCAGTAAAACAAAAAGTGGATTTAAGTAAAATAAACAATAATAGTAGAAAAACTTTAGTGTTATTATTGCCATTTAATATTGGTAGAAGCAGTAGTGATACTATTAGTTCAATGGTAAATCGATTGAACAGTGATAAGTTTCTAAATATGACTTTGGATTTTTATTCGGGTGCCATGATGGCTATTGACTCTGCTAAACAAATAGGCGTTAATTTGGATGTTAAAATATTTGATTCCAATGAAATAAAAAGCACATCAAATGTGGTGTCAATTTATAACAACAATAATCTTGCCGATGTTGATGCTGTAGTAGGGCCTTTTTATCAAAGTAATGTCGAAAAAACTGCTAGTTTGTTTACTCCCAATAATGTGCCTGTAATTTCTCCATTATCAAAAGATATCGGTAATCCGATGCCAAATTTGTATCAATCTATAGTTCAATCGGCGGTTCTAAAAACGGCAATGTTTGAATATATGAAATCAAAAGAAGGGAATATGATTGCTGTGATTGATAAGAAAAAAGAAACGATCAGAAAGTATATTCTTGAAAATCAAAAGGAAGTTAAAATAGCGCCATTGACGGCATCAGGTGGTTTGGATGTAGAAAGTTTTAAACGATTAATGGTCAAAGGAAAGATGAATTATGTAATTCTAGAAACAGCAAATACAGGTATGATTAAATATACTATGAATGCAATGCTGAGTGTTAGAAATACTTTTCAAGTACAATTGGTCATTTTAGAGCCCAATGAAACGTTGGATACTGATGAAATAAGTTTTGAAAATTTAACCAAATTAAATTTAATGTATCCTTCAGCTACGCGTGAAAATAATTCGCCAGAAGCACAGATTTTTATGCAGAGTTATAGAAAGAAAAATAAAGTAAACCCAAGCACATTTGCTATTCGTGGTTTTGATATCACTTTTGATACGATGATGCGTTTGGTACAAGACAAGACCTACCAAGAAACTGCTGAAACTATGATAACCGAACAGATAGAAAACAAGTTTGAGTATTATAAAAAAGAAGAGGGTGGATATGCTAATAAAGGAGTTTATATTCTGTATTATGACACTGATTTGACCGTCAAAGAAGCGAAGTGAAAATAGTATTCAGTTAGCAAATTATTGAGATTCAAAAAAAATCATAACTCACAATTCAATAGAATGACTTCAAAAGTAACTTATTTAGGGGATTTAAGAACTTCCTCTATACACATACAATCGGGTAGTGAAATTTTGTCAGATGCTCCCGTAGACAATAACGGAAAAGGAGAAGCTTTTTCTCCAACGGATTCTGTTGCCAACGCTTTAGCAACCTGTATGATGACAATTATGGGAATAAAAGCAAGAGACATGAATATTGATTTTAAAGGTTCAACAGCAGCGGTTACCAAAAGCATGAATGCTGAACCAAGACGAATTGGAGCTATCGAAATTGTTTTTGAAATGGTTGGAATTTCCGATCCAAAAGACAAAACAATTCTAGAAAGAGCCGCAATGACTTGTCCAGTTTTCTTGAGTTTGAATACAGATATCGAAAAACGAATTACTTTTAATTGGAATTAAATAAAATTAAGAATATAGAAAACAGAGTATAGAATAAAGATTTCTTCATTACGTCTATTCTCTATTTTCTTTTCTCTTAAAAAATGGATCAAAACCAAAAACAACTTATAAAACTAGCGCATACCAAAATGCCCTTTGGGAAATACGAAGGCTGGTTTCTTATCGATATCCCCGAATATTATATTGTTTGGTACAGTAACAAAGGTTTTCCAAAAGGAGAACTGGGAGATCAACTTAAACTAATCTATGAGCTAAAACTCAATGGACTCGAAGAATTGATACGAAACATAAAAAAGAAATATCCAAAACCGTAGTTTGGACAATTCAGAGTTTTATAATTTTGGTTAAAATTGTTGCTTTGATTTTCAAACCACTTAATATATGTTTCTTGAATAAAATAACACGTTCTTCCGTGTCTGATTTCTCTCGTTTGTCAAATATTTTTTAATATTAAGGTAAAGGTCGCGGTTTTTTAACTAACCCTAATATTAGTGTAATGATATTCTTAGACCAATATTTTCAATTAATTCTGTCTAAAATTAACACCAGATTATCTTTAAATGGTAATAAATTGAATACTAATATAGAAATCGTTTTCATAGGAAAATCAAAGGTTTTTAAGATTAATTAAAATCTTTTTACTGGGATAAAAAAGAGGGGTTGATAAGGTACGATTTCATTAATGGTGAGGTTTTTTAAATTATTAAAAAAATAAGTTTTATGAAAATATATTTATCAATACTATTACTAACCCTTTTGTGTTCGTGCAATTGTGTTGAAACACATTTAACAAAAGAGGAAAGAGAATATTTTTTGGCTTATAAAAAAGGGCAAACTATTGTTTTCAAAAGTGATAGAGGGAACATAGATACTATTCTTGTTGTTGAAAAAATTGAAACTCATAATAATAAAGATTGTAATTATTTTGGAATTGGTTCTACACAACCACATGTGATGTTTATTACACTTAAATCAAAAATTTGCCAAAATGACCCTTATTGTGAGGGAGAAATATTTATTAGTAAAGATAAAGAAAACGAAAAATGTTATCCTGGTTTTAGTTTTTTTGGATTATTGCAAAAGAATGACCTTGAATATCTAGTTCCAAAACTAGAGAAAATTAAACTTAATATAACAAATATAACATATTCTGAGGTATATTGTTTTGAAGAAGGTATAAATGCAAATGGATATGGTATTAATAGCCCTAAATCATTTTGTTGGGATAAAAAAGAAGGGTTAATAAGATATGAGACACATGACGGCGAAGTATTTGAACTTTTAAAAAAATAATCTAGATTACTCTTAACTTGATATTTTTTCAATTTTTTCATTTTTGAAAAATATCGTTTTTGAACAATTTAATCATATAATAAAAAACATGATGCAAATCAAAAAAACATTTTATTCAATTGTCTTTTTTTTACTTATTGCAAATAGTGCTATAAGTCAAGAAGAAAATACCAAATCAGAAGCTGGTGGACCAGCGACAGCAAAAGAATTAGTTGGGTTTTGGAAAATGATGCCACTACCTAATAAATCTGCCAATAAAATAAATCCATGGCCTCAAGACTATCAATGGTTTTGGTTTACTGAAAATGGGAAAGTATATTCTATGATGAAATCCGAAAACGGCGAATACTCTTCAGCTGAATTATCTAACGTTTTTAAAGTACTTCCAAAAGATAAAACTCCAAATTACAGAATTCAAGGACAATTTGTAATTATTGATAATCCCGAAATAAAAAACTATAAAGAATTATGGGGGACTAATATATTTGCTAAAGATATAGAAGGCATTGCTAAGAAAGGAGATTTGATTATGACTTTGGATGATGGGACTCAAACTGGGAAAGTCGTTTATTATAGATTATTGAGACGAATAAAATAAATTCCCGAATATTATATTGTTTGGTACAGTAACAAAGGTTTTCCAAAAGGAGAACTGGGAGATCAACTGAAATTAATTTACGAGCTAAAACTCAATGGACTCGAAGAATTGATCCGAAACATAAAAAAGAAATATCCAAAACCGTAGTGTAGATAATTAAGAATTTCAGTTTTCTTAGATTTTTTTAATTTTGGTTTCTTTCTTAGAATATTGTATAATAGTTTGCGAATTTTGAATTGTTTCAAATCTATTTTTAAGATTTTATCAATACTTATCTAATATTTTATAAAGCCCAAAAAAATAAAATGTTTAAAATTCTAATTATTATAAAAAAATAAGGAGTCCAATATTCTAAGAAGTCTTAAAATCTAGTGCGCTAAGAAGTTTAGTATTCCAATTAAATTTGTACTTTTGCCACGTTTTTTATACAACTACAACAAACAACAACAGAATGAATCAAACGAAATATATTTTTGTTACAGGCGGTGTGACTTCTTCTTTAGGAAAAGGAATTATAGCAGCATCTTTGGCAAAATTGTTACAAGCGAGAGGGTACAGAACGACTATTCAAAAATTTGATCCTTATTTAAATGTAGATCCAGGCACACTGAATCCTTATGAGCACGGGGAATGTTATGTAACTGATGATGGAGCAGAAACAGATTTGGATTTAGGACATTACGAACGTTTTTTGAATGTTCCTACTTCTCAGGCTAACAATGTTACTACTGGAAGAATTTATCTTTCTGTTATTGAAAAAGAACGTAGAGGAGAATTTCTAGGAAAAACGGTTCAAGTTGTTCCTCATATCACCAACGAGATTAAAGAAAGAATGCAATTGCTTGGTAATTCGGGTGATTATGATATTATTATTACTGAAATTGGTGGTACCGTTGGAGATATTGAATCTTTACCATATATAGAGTCGGTTCGTCAGTTAGTTTGGGATCTAGGGGAGCATAATGCAATTGTTATTCACTTAACATTGGTTCCTTATTTGGCTGCTGCTGGTGAATTAAAAACAAAACCAACACAACACTCTGTAAAAACTTTGATGGAAAGCGGTATCAAAGCTGATATCTTGGTTTGTAGAACAGAACACGAAATTTCAGATGAAATTCGCAATAAATTAGCCTTGTTTTGTAATGTAAAAAGAGAAGCGGTTATTCAATCTATAGATGCTTCAACAATCTATGAAGTTCCTAATTTAATGTTGGAAGAAGGATTAGATGTTGTGGCTTTGAAAAAATTAGACTTGCCTAAAAAAGCCGCTCCAGATTTAAAAAACTGGAATACCTTTTTACGTAGATTGAAATTTCCAAAACATACTGTAAACATCGGTTTGATTGGAAAATATGTTGAAATGCAAGATTGTTACAAATCAATTCTAGAAGCTTTTATTCATGCAGGTGCTGCCAATGAAACCAAAGTAAATGTGATTTCGATACATTCAGAATTTATAGATCCTGAGAATATTAAAGAAAAATTATCTGGATTGGATGCCATTCTTGTTGCTCCAGGTTTTGGAGAAAGAGGAATTGAAGGTAAAATCGAAGCAATTCGTTATGCCCGTGAAAATAAAGTTCCGTTTTTCGGAATTTGTTTGGGAATGCAAATGGCTATTATCGAATATTCCAGAAATATACTCGGTTATGCGGATGCCAATTCTACCGAAATGAATGAAAAAACTACTCATCCTGTAGTGAATTTAATGGAAGATCAGAAAAATGTAACTGATAAAGGTGGAACAATGCGTCTTGGTGCTTGGAAATGTGATATTACCCCAGATTCATTAGCATTTAAGATTTACGGAAAGACACAAATTTCAGAGCGTCACCGTCACCGTTACGAATACAATAGCGAATATGTAGATCAATTACAAAAAGCAGGATTGATTTCTTCGGGTGTAAATCCTGATACTGGTTTGGTTGAGATTGTAGAATTAGCGGACCATCCTTTCTTTATCGGCGTGCAATACCATCCAGAATATAAAAGTACGGTTGCTAATCCACATCCAATTTTTGTGAGTTTTGTAGCTGCGGCTGTTAAAGGAAAAAAAAATAAAAATTAGATTTATTAATATTGAATGTAGTCAAGATGTAACAATATAGTTGTTGTAATGACTAATGGATTCAATTTCTAATTCATCAATATTTAGAAAGAAGAAAAATAATTATAAATAAAAATGGAAGAAAAAAAATTAGACCTTAACTCGGTTATAGGTATTTTATTGATTATAGGTATTTTTCTTTGGATGATGTACCAAAACAAACCTTCCGAGGCAACTCTTGCCGCAGAAAAGGCTAAAAAGGAATTGGTTGCAAAAGAAGCGTTGGCAAAAGCTTCTGCGGTAAAGCCAGTTGTATTGCCTACTGCAATCGTAGCGGGTGATTCTACTCAATTGGTTCAGTTGCAAAAAACATTAGGTGGTTTTGCTTATTCTGCTACTTTACCATCTGCAAAAAATAATATTACAACAATCGAAAATGATTATGTAATATTAAAAATTGCCAATAAAGGAGGTTATATTGTAGAAGCGACATTGAAGAATTTTGAGAAATTCAAAAAGAATTCTGGTCAATTGGTTTCTTTGATAAAAGACAATAATGCCGATTTGAATATTCAATTGCAAACTAGTGATAATAGAGTTTTGAATACAAAAGACTTGTATTTTGAGCCTACATTAACTAAAGTGGGAGCTGATCAGGTTCTTTCGATGAAATTGAAAGCCGGAGCCAATGAATATTTAGAATATAAATACAGTTTGAAACCAAACGATTATATGATTGGTTTTGATGTTCGTTCTCAAGGATTGAATAAAGTTTTAAACACTGCAAAACCATTGGATTTGGTTTGGGATATGAAAACATATAGAAATGAGAAAAGTGTTTCTTATGAAAATAGATTTGCAGAATTACGTTTTAAGTATAATGAAGGAAAATATGATTATGTAGGGGCTGGGAAAAACAAAGAAGAAACTCCTGAAAAAGTGGATTATATTGCTTTTAAACAGCACTTCTTTTCTACTATTTTGTTGACTAATAAAGCGTTTGATAAAGCAAGTTTGAAATCAAATAATTTGGTTTTAGATGAAACTAAAGATACAGTCTTTACTAAACAATTTAATGCTACGGTGCCATTGGCTTTTCAAAATGGTGAGTTGGATTATAAAATGAATTGGTATTTTGGGCCTACTGATTATGATACTTTAAAAGCCTATGATAGAGATATTGAGCATATAGTTCCACTAGGTTGGGGTATCTTTGGATGGATTAATAGATTTATTTTTATTCCACTATTTGGTTTTTTAAGTAGTTATATTTCCTATGGTATAGCGATTATTATTTTTACAATAATCATCAAAATAGCAATGTCTCCAGTTACTTATAAATCATTTTTGTCTCAGGCCAAAATGAAAGTATTGAGACCAGAGATTACAGAATTGGGAGAGAAGTTTAAAAAAGACCCAATGAAGAAGCAACAAGAAACTATGAAATTATACAATAAAGCGGGAGTGAATCCTATGGCGGGATGTATACCAGCCTTGATTCAGATACCATTTATGTATGCATCATTTCAGTTTTTTCCATCTGCTTTTGAGTTGAGACAAAAAGGTTTCCTTTGGGCGGATGATTTGTCTTCCTTTGACTCTATTTATAAATTACCATTTCATATTCCAATGTATGGGGATCATATCGGTTTATTTCCTTTAATGGCAGCTGTTGCGATATTCTTTTATATGAAAATGACTTCTGGTGACCAACAAATGGCAGCTCCACAGCAAGAAGGAATGCCAGATATGGCAAAGATGATGAAGTATATGATTTATATTTCGCCTCTTATGATGTTAATCTTCTTTAATGGATATGGTGCAGGATTGAGTTTGTATAACTTTATGTCGAATTTAATTACAATAGGAATTATGTTTGTAATCAAAAATCACATTGTTGATCCTGATAAAATTCATGCCCAAATTCAAGAAAATAAATTGAAAGAGCCTAAAAAGCCGGGTAAATTCCAACAAAAATTGCAAGAAGCAATGGAACAGGCAGAAGCTCAAAAAGCAAAGAAGAAATAAAAAATAAATCGAATATAAATAGAAAAGCTCCTAGTAAAATAGGAGCTTTTTCGTTTTTAACAAATTAAATTAACAACCAATTAATATTTTTTTAGAATGTAGGTAATAAAACTTTATCTAGTACATGAATGATTCCATTGGAACATTGGACATCTGTTGCAATGATATTACAATTTCTGCCACTTACATCTAACAAACGAGTTGGAGTAAATTTGACAGTAACATTTTGTCCAGAAAAAGTAGTTACAATTTGATCATTTGTCAATTGACTTGATTGTACATTGGCACCGGCAACTACGTGATATTTTAATGTTTTTTCCAATACATTTGCTGGAATAGCAGCTAATCCAGAATATCCAGTTTCTGTCAAGAATGCTCCAAAGGCGTCATTTGTTGGTGCGAAAACGGTAAAAGGAGAACTTGCTGTTCCAGATAATATTCCTGCAAAGCCCGATGCAGGGTTGTAAGTTAATGCAGCAACTAAAGTAGTGAAGTTTGGGTTTGCTACAGCGTGATCCACAATCGTAGGAAGTCCGATTACTGCATCTACAATATGAATGACTCCATTTGAAGCCATAATATCTGCAGTTACTACTTTTGAGATGCCATTCAGTTTTACTCCAGATGCGGTGTTAACATACATGCTTAAAGTATTGGTGCTAGATGCGCTTCCTTTGGCAAGGGTTTTTATATATCCTGTGCTTAAATCTGTTGATTTTACTTTTCCACTTACTACATGGTTTAATAGTATTTGAGTCAAAGCTGCTGCTGGTACGTCTTTTATTGAAGTGTAAGGTGTGGTTTTTAAAAATGCAGTAAAAGCGGCATTTGTGGGTGCAAAAACGGTGTATGGACCAACTCCTTGTAGTGTTTTTGCTAAATCTACTTTTGTTAAAGCTTCAACCAAAAGTGAGAAATCTTTATTTCCTGCAGCAATTCCTGTTATGGTTGTATCTGCAACTGGTGTTACAGGTTTGTCGTCGTCATTGTCGCATGATATTCCGAATGCGATAATACATACAATAAGGGCTAACTTTCTGATTTTTAATAGATTTTTCATTTTGTTGTTTGTTTTTTGTTTGTTAATTGTTTTTAAATACTAGAACAAAACTATTGAATTAAATTTTAATATTGTTTATTTAAAAGCGATAAAAGATAAACAAAAATAAAAGTTTATGATTTTTTTTAATTTTGTTTAAATAGAATAAAATGACACATAACTAATTGAATATAAGTAAAAAAGGTAATATTGGAGTTTTTTTATTCTTTTTAATAGTAAGTATATTAAACAGTATTTAAAAATTGTGTTTATAGTTTTAGATTAAAAAGATAACGCTATAATTAGGGTTAGTTTTCACTAGTTTGCTTTATATTTATATGATTTACAAATAGATTTTTTATATTAGTATGAAAGGATTATGTTTTAGAATCTAGATTGTAATAGAATGACTTTTTTTAAGTGTTAAATAAAAAACGTAAGGTCTTTAAAAAATAGGATATTGTTGATGAAAAATTTCATCTAGGGTTTTTCTTTTCCTGATATTTTTTTTAGAATTTATTTATTGCGATAACTTCTCATGAAAAAAATACTTTAATTGTTGTAATTTTTATTTTTTTCACAAATTACTGTATCAAAGTTTATGTTTTTTTATTGAATTCGAAATAAAATTATTTGTGTACTTTTATATGATAATATATCATAGTAAAATTTAGTTTTCTATTGTGGGTATTGTGTTTTTATTATAATAAATTAAAATAGTATGTTTTTTATTTTTAGAGTTTTACTTGTCTCATTATGCTTTCAAACTGCTTTTTCTCAAGAAGAAACAAATCCACTTGACGATAAGGGTAATAAACATGGAGTTTGGAAAGGGTTCTATCAAGAATCTGGAAGACCTAGATACGAAGGAACTTTTGAACATGGCCGAGAAATTGGTGTTTTTAACTTTTTTGATGATACTAAAGCGAAATCAGTAATTGCAACCCGTACCTTTAATGCGAAGGAAAATTCATGTTATACAATTTTTTACGATCAAAATAAAAATGTTGTAAGCGAAGGTAAGGAGGTGAATAAATGGAGAGAAGGTCCATGGAAATATTATCATAAGTCCTCAAAATCTATTATGACTTTAGAGAATTATAAAAAAGGTAAACTTGAGGGAATCCGAACGGTATATTACCCAAGTGGTAAAATTGTAGATGAGACTATTTATAAAAATGGATTAAAAGAAGGCGTTTATAAGAAATATTCTGAAAAAGGCATCGTTCTAGAAAGTAGTTTTTTTAAAAACGGAGAATATGAAGGTGAAGCAATTTACAAAGATCCAAATGATCTTGTTATTGCTAAAGGAATTTTCAAAAATGGTAAAAAAGTTGGTATGTGGCAGTTTTTTGTCAATGGAAAATTAACGAGTCAAGAGAATATGGATAAACCTAAAAAACCACAATTCAAAAAAGATAAAGTTAAAATGGATTGAGAAAATGGATTGAGAAAATTGGAATTTTTAGCTCGATTTCATGTTGTATTAGTTCATGTTATTGTAGTATTGTTTTCATCAATCTCAATTAGCCTGAACTAGGTTTATTATTTGTACTTTTGCAAAAGAATAAAATGTAAACATTCAATTTTTTTGATAATGAAACGTGTAGTTGTAGGTCTTTCTGGTGGTGTAGATTCAAGTGTTGCTGCTTATTTGTTGCAACAACAAGGATATGAGGTAATTGGTCTTTTTATGAAAAATTGGCACGATGATTCGGTTACCATTTCGAATGAATGTCCTTGGTTGGAAGATAGTAATGATGCTTTGTTAGTAGCTGAGAAATTAGGGATTCCTTTTCAAACCGTTGATTTAAGTGAGCAATATCAAGAAAAAATTGTTGATTATATGTTCAGCGAATACGAGAAAGGAAGAACTCCAAATCCCGATGTACTTTGTAATCGCGAGATAAAATTTGATGTTTTTATGAAAATTGCATTAAGTCTTGGCGCCGATTTTGTGGCTACAGGTCATTATTGTCGAAAAGGAGAAATTGAAGTTGAAGGTAATAAAGTGTACCAACTTCTTGCTGGTGTTGATGATAATAAAGATCAATCGTATTTTTTATGTCAATTGTCACAAGAGCAATTATCAAAATCTTTATTTCCCATTGGAGAATTGACCAAACCAGAAGTTCGAGAAATTGCTGCTCAAATTGAATTGGTTACTGCCGAAAAGAAAGATTCTCAAGGCCTTTGTTTTATTGGAAAAGTTCGTTTACCCGAGTTTTTGCAGCAAAAATTACAGCCAAAAGAAGGTTTGATTATTCAAATTGATAAAAATGATCCTGTTTATGCGTATGAAATGCAAGATGAATTAACGGTTGAAGAACAGTTGCTTTTTGCGTCCAGAAGACTGCCTTATACTCCAAAGATGGGGAAAATAATGGCAAAACATCAAGGGGCTCATTATTTTACGGTAGGGCAAAGGAAAGGATTGAATGTAGGAGGAACCACAGATCCGTTGTTTGTAATTGCTACTGATGTCGAGACTAATACCATTTATACCGGTTTGTCGAGTTCACATCCGGGATTGTTTAAAAGTGCTTTGTTTATAGAGAAATCTGAAGTGCATTGGATTCGCGAAGATTTGGTTTTGGCCAATGGAGAAACGATGAATGTAATGGCTCGCATTAGATACAGACAACCATTGCAAAAAGCTATTTTATATCAATTTGAAAGCGGAATGTATATTTCTTTCGAAGAACCACAATCTGCAATTACAGAAGGTCAATTTGCAGCTTGGTATTTAAATGATGAATTAATAGGTTCTGGAGTTATCTCTTAAATTATTACCTTAGTATTGAACATGGCATGAAAAAAATACTTTTTTTTATTTTATTCTTTTCTTGTTTTGTTGGGTATTCCCAAGAAGATGCTTGGGTGTATTTTAATACCAAAAATAATTCTCAAGCTTATTTAGACAATCCTTTATTAATGCTTTCGCAAAAGGCAATTGATCGAAGAGTTAGACAAAATATTCCTTTAGATTCCAAAGATATTCCTATTGATATAAATCTTATTAATCAAATAAAATGGGCTACAGGAATTGTCGTTATGGCACAATCCAAATGGCTTAATGCTTTGCATATTAGAGGGAGCATATCCGATATTAACTCTTTGAAATCGTTATCCTTTGTTAATAAAATCGATTTTGCGAATAAAGTACTTAATTCTACAAGGAAGAATACAGTTGTTTTTAAAACAAAGGCCGTAAATAAAGCATTGGAAACTAAAGTTGATTTCGTTTATGGTAATTCTGCCAATCAAATTCAAATGCTTCATGGTGATGTGTTGCATCAACAAAATTATACTGGCTTAGGTGTAGTTATTGCTGTTATAGATGCTGGTTTTCCTGGAGTAAATACAACTCAACCCTTTCAACGATTAAGAGATAATAATCAAATATTAGGAGGGTATGATTTTGTGAATCGAAGTCCTAATTTTTATTCGGGTAATTCTCATGGCACAATGGTTTTGTCTTCAATGGGAGGCTATAAAGAAAATTCTTTGGTTGGGACAGCTCCAGATGCTTCGTATTATTTGTTTCGAACAGAAGATGCTGTATCCGAAAACCCAGTAGAAGAATCCTATTGGGTAGAAGCGGCAGAGAAAGCAGATAGTTTGGGGGTAGATGTCATTAATACTTCTTTGGGTTATTTTGATTATGATAATTCATCGTACAGTCATACCTATAATGAAATGGATGGTAAAACTGCTTTTATAACTAGAGGAGCCGATATTGCTTTTTCTCGAGGAATGATTGTAGTGGTGTCTGCAGGAAATGAAGGAGCAACCACAAATCCGCATATTGCTGCTCCCGCAGATGGTGTTTCAGTGCTCACCGTTGGTGCAGTGAATGCTACCAAAACAGTTACTGGTTTTAGTTCCATTGGCCCTTCGTATGATGGGCGAATAAAACCAGATGTAATGGCGCAAGGTCAATTGGCTGTTTTATCTGATCCTTCCGGCAATATTATAACTGCAAATGGGACTTCTTTTTCCAGTCCAATTACAGCGGGATTGGTAGCCAGTTTGTGGCAAGCTTTTCCCAACAAAACCAATGCTGAAATTAAAGATTTAATTATAAAATCAGCAGATCGATATGCTAGTGCAAATAATCAATATGGGTATGGAATTCCTGATTTTAGTTTGGCTTTGTCCAATGGTTTAAAAGTAACTGAGTTTACAAATAAAGATTTTTTTGTTTATCCAAACCCAATTTCAGATTTAGGTACAATTTCTTTTTCTGGAAATTTTGACTCAGGAATTATTCGTGTTTTTACTTTGTTGGGACAAAAAATTATGGAACAACATATCAGCAAAACTGCATCGTCAATTTCTTTGAAAACATTTCAAAACGGAATCTATATTTATGAATTGGAATGTAATGGAACCATAACTACCGGAAAACTAATAAAACAATAAGTTTGATTTTTTACGAAAGGAGTGTGTCAGTAAATTGGTGGCATACACCCGTGAAGATATGTGAATTGCATATGATCCATAAAAATCAATAAATAGCTTCTTATGAATAAAATTACAAATCTTTTTAACATCAAATATCCAATTATTCAAGGCGGAATGATTTGGAATAGTGGTTATAAATTAGCAAGCGCCGTTAGTAATGCTGGAGGGTTAGGTCTCATAGGTGCTGGGTCTATGTATCCTGAAGTATTAAGAGAGCATATTCAAAAGTGTCATAAAGCAACAAATAACCCCTTTGGAGTAAACGTTCCGATGTTGTATCCAAATGTTGAAGAAATAATGAAAATTATTATTGACGAAGGAGTGAAAATTGTGTTTACGTCAGCCGGTAATCCTAAAACGTGGACTCCTTTTTTGAAAGAAAATGGAATAACCGTAGTTCATGTAGTGAGTAGTTCGGTATTTGCATTAAAAGCTCAAGACGCTGGTGTAGATGCTGTTGTAGCCGAAGGTTTTGAAGCCGGTGGTCATAATGGTAGAGAAGAAGCGACTACGCTGACTTTAATTCCGATGGTAAAAGAAAAGATTTCAATTCCTCTTATTGCTGCTGGTGGAATTGCAACGGGTCGTGGTATGCTAGCTGCTATGGTTCTCGGGGCTGATGGTGTGCAGGTAGGGAGTCGATTTGCTGCTTCTGTTGAATCTTCGGCGCATGAAAATTTCAAAAAAACTATTATAGAGGTTCAAGAAGGAGGAACACAATTGACATTAAAAGAACTGGCTCCTGTTCGTTTAATCAAAAATAAATTTTATCAAGATGTGCAACAACTATATGAAAAATGTCCAACTAAAGAAGATCTGATTGCATTATTAGGGAGAGCTAGAGCCAAACGCGGCATGTTTGAAGGAGATCTGAAAGAAGGAGAATTGGAGATTGGCCAAATTGCAGGGTTAATTAAAGATGTTTTGCCTGCAAAAGAAATAATTGACAAAATGATAGCCGAATTTGAGCAAGCAAAGAGTGAAGTAGTTTTATTTGATTTTTAAAATAGTTACCTTTGTTTTTATACAAATTTTCAGATAATGAATAAGTTAAAAATTGGATTTATAGTGTTGTTTCTTTTTATCGGTTTGAATCAAAGTTTTGGTCAAACTTACAAATTTAAAACAACGGGATTGAGTGTAGCATTGAAAGAAGCTAATGGTAAATTTGGAGATTGGAGCGAATTAAAGTTGGTGAATATTTTGATCAATTTAGACACCAATAAAAATAGATTTGTTATTTATTCTGAAGTAATTCAGCTTTTTGAAATCATAGATTACTTACCTGAAGAAAATACAAATACGGATTTAATTTATTCTTTTGTCTGTAAAGATACCAATGGTGAAGATTGTAGTCTTTCAATTATTACTAGGAAAAATCAAGAAAATAGAAAACAGTTGTATATCAAATATGAAGATAGAGTACTGGTTTATAATATTGTTAATTTTGAATAGGTTGTATTTTATTTTTTAATTCTAATTTGCATAGCATAATTATAGGGATCAAGCAGATAAAAATCTATTTTTTTTGGACTTACAAAAGGTAAATAGGTTTTAATTTTTTTTTCAGTAAAACGTTGTGACCAAAAATTTTCTTTGGTAGCTGTAAAACTATCATTTTCGTTTGTAATTATCTTCATTCCCATTCTAATATACGATTGCTCTTGTTTTTTTCGGGTGTTATCATTGTCAATATAACAGGCGCCAAGAATTATTTCTCCGTTTTTATGAAGCAATGAATAAGCTTTTGAAAAAATATCCGTAAATTTTTCATTGTGGGATAAGTCTAATCTAGTACAGTTGTCATTGTATTTATCGAATGCAAAACTATCAGGATAAAAATTGCCAGGTGTAAACCATGTGCAAATAATCACATCGTATCTTTTGCTTAATTGGTCTAAATGGGTAGCTTCAAGTAGATATATTTTTAATTTGTCTTCAATTTGTAGTTCTTTAGCAGTGTCTTTAGCTAATTTTATGCAAGTTTCAGCATTATCTGTCCCATCATAATGTTCAATCATCTGCCACATTTCGGGAATTGCGCTCAAGTGACGTGCAATTCTAGCATTTCCTATTCCGATGTCTAATAGGGTGAGTGGACTTCCTTTTTTTTGATATATTTCTGCGATGGCTTTTTTGAGTGCTGTAAATTCAGCCCATTGTGCTTGTAATAAATCATCGGACAGATACTTGTCGTTAAATGATTTTTGAACCGTATTTTCGTTGTCGTACATATTCATAATCAGTGTTTTAATTATCAAATTTAACATATTTATTTTTATAAATAGAATATAGAATAATGTAATGGTATTAATTAAAGTGAGTATTTTAATGTTGTCTCTCTTTTTTTTATTTTAAAATTAAGAAGACAAAAGTTCTAGTTTTAAACAAAAGTTCTAGGTCGCAGTGAGCGTGAGGGATAAAAATAAGCTACCGAAGTAGCATGGTTAGCCCGACCGTATTTGAGAAAGAGGCCGAATGAGCGCATAGTAAAATTGGCCTCTTTTTCAAATGGGGTCACGCCCTTATGATTTTGATGATTTACTATTTTTTGATTAAGAATAGATTAAATAATTGCATTGCTTGTTGCGTTTTTTCTTTTTTTAAAGGATAAAGTGTATTTTTGTGTACTATATAAAATGTAATATGAGAAAAATTGTTTTGTTTTTAGTATTTGTTTTTTCAATTCAAGGTCAAGCACAACAGCGTCCTAAATTGGTTGTTGGTATTGTTGTCGATCAAATGAAAATGGAGTATTTGTATCGCTTTTCGGATGACTTTTCAACTAAAGGTTTTAAAAGGTTAATGGATAAAGGCTTTACTTTTTATAACATGAATTATAATTACGTTCCCACATTTACTGCTCCTGGGCATGCATCTATTTATACTGGGACTACTCCTGCAACACACGGGATTATTGGTAACGATTGGTACATTCGTTCAATTGGGAAAAGTATGTATTGTACAGATGATGCTGGTGTGAAGACGCTAGTTGAAGGTACAGAAAAAGAGGGTGCAATGTCTCCAAAAAATCTTTTGAGTACTACTATTACTGATGAATTGCGTATGGCGACAAATTTCAAAGGGAAAGTCATTGGTTTGAGTATCAAAGACCGTGGTGCTATTTTGCCTGCGGGTCATTTTGCTAATTGGGCATTTTGGTATACAAAAACAGGTTCGTTTATTTCTAGTTCTTTTTATGGAGATAAAATGCCAAATTGGGTAACTGATTATAATAATGAAAAAACATATATGAAATATGTTGAGAAAGGTTGGAATTTGTTGCGTCCTCTAGATACCTACAATGAAAGTCTTCCTGATGATAATCCTTATGAAGGAAGATTAGATAAAACTACAAAACCTGTTTTTCCTTATGATTTGAATAAAATATATAAAGAAAATGGATTAGAAGTTATAAAATCTACTCCATTTGGGAATGATATATTAGCTGATTTTGCCATGAGAGCTATTGAAAAAGAAGAATTAGGAAAAGATAATATTACAGATTTCTTGACAGTAAGTTTTTCTTCAACAGATTATGTAGGACATACTTTTGGACCTAGATCTATGGAAATTCAAGATACTTATTTGCGTTTGGATCTTACAATTGCTACGTTTTTGGATTATTTGGACGCCACTGTTGGAAAAGACAATTACTTACTTTTCTTAACTGCTGATCATGCAGTTGCCGAAAACCCAATTTATTTGAATGATCATAAATACAATGTTACTAATGTTCCAGCGAAAGATATTTTTAGTTCTTTGAGTAAGTTTTCAACAGATACATATGGAGTTAATTTAGTTTTGAATTACTCTAACTTTAATGTTTATTTAGACAGGGATGTTATAAAGGACAAAGGGTTGGAATTAACAAAAGTTAAGCAAAGTTTTAAAGACTTTTTGATGACCCAAGTACAAATAAAAAGAGTCTATACTCAAGAAGAGATTTTGGCCGCTACAGGACAAGATTATTATCTTAATTTTATTTTTAAAGGTTATGATCCAAAGCAAAATGGAGATCTTGTTATTCTTGAAGGTACTGGATATTTAGAAAGTATTGCTACAGGAACTACACATGGAACTCCTAATAGTTATGATACGAATGTACCATTACTTTTTTACGGTTGGAATGTTCCTATTGGTGAATCCTATAAAAAAGAATACATTACAAAAATCGCTCCTACGCTTTCTAAAATGTTAAAAATTACTTTTCCTAATGGTACAGAAGCTGAAGTTCTGGAAGAACTTCTAGTGAAAAAATAATCCAGTAATTTTGAAAAGCCAAAAACCCATTCTAATTGTAGAATGGGTTTTTTTATTGGAGACAATAATAGAAACTCTTAGTTGGTCTATATTAAAATTCTCGTATATAATTTGTTTCTATTTTAAAATGGTAGCGTCTTCTATAAGAACATCATATTTATAACCTGCTCCTAGGTCTTTATTTAAAACAACAGTACCTTTAAAAGTAACAATTTCATCCACTTTTACTTTGGATAAAGTGGTTATGGTAATATCATTTATTCCATTGAAGCTTGATCCGTCTTGCATGTGTATCCAGTTTTTTGACATAATCTCTGGCATAAATTTCACCACTTTACCAGTTAAAATTACCGTTGTGCCAGCCAATTTGTCTTTTTTAGAAAACAAATCATATAATGATATTGCCCCTTTGGCTAAAGTAATTCCTTTAGATAATTCTGTTTTAGTTACTTTCTTCGTTTTATCTTCCTGTGGAATTGTACTTGCTTGGATTATAGACGGATCTATTAATCCTTCTACAAAAAATACAGATTCAAAAGTTCTTTTTAAATCTTTGCTCTCAAATTTTTTCATTTCCATTCCGCCTTCATACTCATAAGTTTTTCCGATTTTCACCTCTGCTTTTGGAATTGCTATCCAATATTCTTTGTTTTCTTCGGTTACTAAAGCATAAGTATATGCTGTTGCATTTAAAATTTCTTTTACTACAATTTTGTGCGAATTTGAAGTTTCAATTTTCTTTATTGGTTCTGGATTTTCATTATTAGGTTTGCATTGTATGAAAGTCATAAGTGTTACGATACCTGTAACGCTCCAAATTATAAATTTTTTCATTTTTAAATTATTTAGGTTTCTATGTAAAACTAATTAATTTAAAGTGTAATAAATATGATATAACTCAATTTTTTTAAATAAATAAGAAGAAGTTTGTAAAATCTGAATTTTAAACAATGCGAATTGTATTTACGTTATAAAATAAACATATTGTATTTCAAGTAGCTAGGGTTTATGCCATTTTAGGAAGGATGAGAGAAAGTAGTAGTATAAAGCTATTTGTTTGATTTTAAAATAGTTAACTATTGTAGTATGTTTTAATTAGTTTTTGTATCACTGATTAAAAAAAATCCCACTCAAATTTGAATGGGAATCTTATATATTTTTTAAACTGTAGCGTTAACTTCTACAGGCAATGGAATTTGATTTTGAAGCAAGTCTTCAAATTTTTCATGTGCTCTTATTAAATAACCTTTTCCATTCATCCACAAAACCTCTGCAGGTTTGTATCTGGAATTGTAATTAGAAGACATTGAAAAACAATAAGCTCCTGCATTGCGGAAAGACAAAATATCCCCTTCCTTTATTTCTGAAATTCTTCTGTTTGTTGCAAAAGTATCAGTTTCACAAATGTATCCTACAACTGAGTAAAAACGCTCTTTACCTTTTGGGTTTGAGATATTTTCGATAAAATGTTGTGAACCATAAAGCATTGGTCGAATCAAGTGATTGAAACCGCTGTCAATACCTGCAAAAACCGTTGAAGTTGTTTGTTTTACCACATTTACTTTAGCCAAAAAGAATCCTGCCTCACTAACTAAAAATTTGCCTGGTTCAAATATTAAAGTTAAATCTTTACCATATTCTGCACAGAAAGCATTGAATCTTTTGGATAATTTTTTACCTAATTCATCAATGTCGGTAGCAATATCATCTTTTTTGTAAGGTACTTTAAAACCACTTCCAAAATCTAAAAATTCTAAATTTTTGAAGTTTTTAGCAGCGTCAAACAAAATTTCTGCGGCATATAAAAATACCTCAATATCCAAAATGTCTGAACCCGTATGCATGTGTATCCCTACAATGTTCATGTTTGTATTCTCTACGATACGAACTAAATGTGGTAATTGATGTACTGAAATACCAAATTTACTATCAATGTGTCCTACTGAGATATTGGCATTTCCGCCCGCCATTACGTGTGGATTGATACGTATACAAACTGGTACGTGAGGATGTTTTGCACCAAATTGTTCTAATATCGATAAGTTGTCAATATTGATCTGTACTCCCAAGGCATGTACTTCCTCAATTTCCTCTAAAGAAACACCATTTGGAGTGTAAAATATTTTTTCGGGAGCATAACCTGCATGTATTCCTAATAAAACTTCTTGAATAGAAACAGTATCTAGTCCAGATCCCATATCTCTCAATAATTGGAGTATAGCGACATTAGACAAAGCTTTCATGGCATAGTTGATGCGTAAATTAGGTACTTTAGAAAAAGCCTTCGTTAATCGATTATACTGAGATTGTATTTTTTCGGCATTATACACATAAAGTGGACTTCCAAATTGTTCTGCTAAGTGTAGTAAATCGTTTGCTTGCATCTTGTTGTTGCTTATTATTTTTGACAAATTTATTATTCTTTCGTATTACGACCAAACAATTTGTTGTTATTTAACAAATTATAACAAATTGTTTAAAATACAACAAATAGTTCTTGTTTGTGTTTTTTTTTAACTTTTATTAAAAATCAGGTTTTGTGTTATTAATTTAGTATGCATGCCTATTAGTTGTGTGAATTCTGATTCGTTAAAATTTATTTTATTAAATAATTAAAGTTTTAACAAATTTAGAATTTCGATAGGTTTTAAAAAACAAATCCCTTGATAAAAATGATATCAAGGGATTTTATAAAATTATTTCAATTGTTATAAACTAGGTAAGTCACCATTACCTTTTGTTGGTAAATTAGTAAAGCCCATTAAATATAAATCAACTTCTCTTGCCGCTTCACGACCTTCAGAGATGGCCCATACAATTAGAGATTGGCCTCTTCTCATATCACCAGCAGTGAAAATATGGGGTACATTAGTTTGAAATTTAGTTGCTTTATAATTGCTTCTGGCATCAATTTCTAATCCTAATTGTTCTGCAAGGGTTTTTTCTGGACCTGTAAATCCTAGTGCTAGTAAAGCCAAATCACAAGGCCAAATTTTTTCTGAACCTTCTTTTTCAATTAATTCAGGACGTTGGCCTGGTACGATTTTCCATTCTACTTCTACGGTTTTCAATCCTACAAGCTCTCCTTTTTCATTGGCAAGAAATTCTTTGGTATTAATCAACCAGTTTCTATTGCAACCTTCTTCGTGTGAAGAAGATGTTTTCAATTGTAACGGCCAAAAAGGCCATGGAGTAGATTCGCTTCTTCCTACAGGAGGTTTAGGCATGATTTCGAAGTTTGTAACCGATTTTGCACCATGTCTGTTTGAAGTTCCTACACAATCCGATCCTGTATCTCCACCACCAATAACGATTACATCTTTTCCAGTTGCCATTACTTGGTTTTCAATTTTTTCTCCGTACAACACTTTGGTTTGTTGGGTCAAGAAATCCATTGCTTGAACAACCCCTTTGCTATCGGCACCTTTTGTAGGCAATCCTCTTCTTTCGGTTGCTCCACCACATAATACGATCGAATCAAAAGCTTTTAATGCTGAAACACTAAAATTAACTCCTACGTTAACATTTGTTTTGAATGTAATCCCTTCAGCTTCTAAAATCTTTACTCGTCTATCAATAATTCCTTTTTCTAATTTAAAATTTGGAATTCCATATCGTAATAAGCCACCAATTGCGTTGTCTCTTTCAAAAACTGTTACGGTATGACCGGCACGATTTAACTGTTGAGCTGCCGCCAATCCTGCAGGGCCAGAACCAATTACTGCTACTGTTTTACCAGTTCTTTTTTCTGGAGTTTGTGGTTTAATCCAACCTTCAGCAAAACCTCTTTCGATGATGTTTTTTTCAATATTCTCAATAGCAACGGGCTCTTTAATGATGCCTAATACACATGATTTTTCACAGGGAGCAGGACATAGACGACCTGTAAATTCAGGGAAATTGTTTGTTGATTGTAAAATACGCAAAGCGCTTTCCCATTCTTCTTGATGTACCATGTCATTAAAATCAGGAATTAAATTTCCTAATGGACAGGAGCTATGGCAAAAAGGAATTCCGCAATCCATACATCTAGAACCTTGTTCTTTGATTTTTTCTTTTGATAATGGAATCGTAAATTCATTATAATTTGATACTCTTTCTAGAACAGCAACGTTACTCTCGTCGGCTCTATTATATTCTTTAAATCCACCTATTTTACCCATGACTATTGTGCTATTAATTCTTCAATTTGCTTTTCTGCTGCCAATCTTTGCAATGCTTTTTTGTAATCAGTTGGCATTACTTTAATGAAATGTTTGCTTTCGTTTTCCCAATCTCCTAAAAGACGTTTTGCTAAAGGGCTATTGGTATACATTGAATGATTTCTGATCAAACGTCTTAATTTGTCTAAATCTTCTTCTTCCAATGTTTCTAGGGCAACCATTTCCATATTGCACAATCCATTTTCAAATTTCTTTTTGGCATCGTAAACGTAAGCAACACCTCCGCTCATACCTGCTGCGAAATTTCTACCCGTTTTTCCAAGAACAACTACAGTTCCACCAGTCATGTACTCACAACCATGATCTCCAATTCCTTCAACAACAGCGGTTGCACCAGAATTTCTAACAGCAAAACGTTCTCCTGCCATTCCATTGATATAAGCCTCACCAGTAATTGCGCCATATAGAGCCACATTACCAATGATAATATTGTCTTCAGGAACGAAAGTAGCTGTAGGTGGGACTTTTATAATTAGTTTACCTCCAGAAAGTCCTTTTCCTAAATAGTCATTACAGTTTCCGTGTATTTTAAACGATAATCCATTTGTTGCAAATGCACCAAAACTTTGTCCAGCTGAACCTGTAAAATCAACAAGTATGGTATCATCTGGTAATCCTTGCGCACCATATATTTTTGAAATCTCATTACTTAAAATGGCCCCAACAGAACGGTCTGTGTTTTTGATATCGAATGTAACTCTGGTTCTTTCTTTTCTGTATATAGAAGGAATAGCAGCTTTAATTATATCAAAATCCAATACGTTTTCTAGTGCATGATCTTGACTTGAAGTATTGTGATTTGGTACTGTTTTTGCTTTTTCTGGTTTATAAAGGATGGTAGATAAATCCAATCCATTTGCTTTATAATGTTTAATCGCTTTGTTAACATTCAATTTTTGTGATTGTCCAACCATTTCTTTTAATGTTCTAAAGCCAAGTTGAGCCATGATTTCTCTTAACTCTTCAGCAATAAAATACATGAAGTTGATGACGTGTTCTGGTGTTCCTTTGAAATTTTTTCTCAATTCAGGATCTTGTGTCGCAATACCTACAGGACAAGTATTCAAGTGGCATGCTCTCATCATGATACAACCTGAAGCAACAAGAGGTGCAGTCGCAAAACCAAATTCTTCAGCTCCAAGCAAGGCAGCAATAGCTACGTCACGACCTGTTTTCAATTGACCGTCACATTCTAAAACTACACGACTTCTTAAGTCATTTAAGATTAAAGTTTGTTGTGCTTCCGCAAGTCCTAATTCCCATGGAATACCAGTATGTTGTAAGGATGTCAATGGTGCTGCACCAGTTCCTCCGTCATATCCTGAAATCAAGATAACATCCGCTTTTGCTTTAGCAACACCCGCAGCAATTGTTCCAACACCAACTTCGGCAACCAATTTAACGTTAACTCTTGCTTCACGATTGGCATTTTTTAAGTCAAATATCAATTGTGATAAATCTTCAATAGAATAAATATCGTGATGAGGAGGAGGTGAAATAAGACCTACATAAGGAGTAGAATTTCTTGTTTCAGCAATCCAAGGCACTACTTTTTCTCCAGGTAATTGCCCGCCTTCACCAGGTTTTGCACCCTGAGCCATTTTTATTTGAATCTCCTGGGCATTTGTCAAATAGTTGATAGAAACACCAAATCTTCCAGAAGCAACTTGCTTGATGGCACTATTTTTAGAATCACCATTTAATTCTTTTTGGAAACGTTTTGGGTTTTCTCCTCCTTCACCAGAATTGCTTTTTCCGCCAATTCGGTTCATGGCAATCGCAAGATTCTCATGCGCTTCTTGGCTAATAGATCCATAAGACATGGCGCCAGTTTTGAATTTTTTTACAATTTCGGTCCAAGGTTCTACTTCGTCAATTGAAATTGGATCCAAATTGTTAAATTCAAATAAACCTCTAATGGTCATTAAGTTTTCACTTTGATCATTAACCATTTTTGAGTATTCTTTGTAGCTTTCCGGGCTATTTAAACGAACAGCTTGTTGTAATTTTGAAATGGTAGTTGGATTGAACATGTGTTTTTCACCATTTCTTCTCCATCTGTAAATACCTCCAATTTCTAATGGTAATAGGTTTGCAATTTCTGATTTTGGAAAAGCATTTTGGTATCTTTTCTTAACTTCTCTTTCAATTTCCATTAGACCAATACCTTCAATTCTAGACGGAGTATATGGGAAATATTTTGAAGTAAATGCTTTGTTTAAACCTAAAATCTCAAAAATTTGTGCCGCTCTGTACGAATGTAAAGTAGAGATACCAATTTTGTTCATGATTTTTAGAATTCCTTTTGCAATCGCTTTATTATAGTTTGTAATTGCATAATCAGCTTTTACACCTGTTATAAATCCTTCTTTAACTTGATTGTGGATGATTTCATTAACCATATATGGATTAATGGCACTTGCTCCGTAACCAAATAATAAAGCAAAATGATGTGGTTCACGTGGTTCAGCGGATTCGATTATGATTCCAAATTTAGAACGGACTTTTAAGATGTTTAAGGTGTGGTGAATATAAGAAGTAGCCAATAACATAGGTATTGGTGCTAATTCTTTAGTAACTCCTCTGTCTGAAAGTATTACTATGTTACATCCTTCTGATACTGCTTTGAAAGTGGCTTGCACGCATTTTTCTAAAGCACGTTCTAATCCATTAACACCTTTTTCTATTTTATATAAAGTAGAAATAGTAACCGATTTGAAGTCAGCATGGTCGATGCTTCTTATTTTATCTAAGTCCTCATTTGATATAACGGGATTTTGAATTTTAATTTTTTTACAGTGAATATCAGTGATGTCAAAGATGTTGTAATCTCCTCCAATTGCCAAACTGGTATCTGTAATTATTTCTTCACGAATACCATCCAATGGAGGATTGGTAACTTGTGCAAATAATTGTTTGAAGTAGTTGTACAATAATTGAGGTTGATCTGATAATATTGCAAGAGGAGTGTCGTTACCCATTGAACTCAATGCCTCATTGCCTTGGGCAGCCATTGGGTTGATAATGGTTTTTAAGTCCTCGATTGTGTAACCGAATAAACGTTGTCTGGTCTCAAAATCAATTTTCTCTGTTGGAATTGGATTATTGGTATATGGGATTTGAGCCAACTGCAATAGATTTTTATCAAGCCATTCTCTATAAGGGCGTTTAGTCACCACTGAATGTTTGATTTCTTCGTCTTCAATAATACGGCCTTCGTTCATATCAACAAGGAACATTTTTCCTGGTTCCAGTCTTCCGTGTTGTACAACATCTTCTGGTTTGATATCAAGAACACCAATTTCTGATGACATGATAACAAATCCGCTTTTAGTTAAAGTATAACGAGATGGACGCAATCCATTTCTATCTAATAATGCTCCAATTACATTTCCATCTGTAAATGGAATAGATGCAGGACCATCCCATGGTTCCATGATGCAAGCATTGTATTCATAGAATGCTTTCTTTTCGTCCGACATGGTTTTGTGTTTTTCCCATGCTTCAGGAACGACCATCATCATCACTTCTGGTAAAGAACGTCCGGTCATTAATAATAACTCAACCACCATATCCATAGAAGCGGAATCCGATTTTCCTTCTAATATAATTGGGAATAATTTTTTCAAATCTTCTCCGAAAACATCACTTTTCATCAATTCTTCACGAGCACGCATCCTGCTTACGTTTCCTCTCAAAGTATTAATTTCTCCATTGTGACACATATATCTAAATGGTTGTGCCAAATCCCAAGAAGGGAAAGTGTTTGTAGAGAAACGTTGGTGTACCAAAGCCAAACGGGTTACCAAATCGCTATCTAATAAATCAGTATAGTATCTGCTGATGTCTTCTGGCATCAATAGTCCTTTATATATAATAGTCGTAGTAGAACAACTTGAAAAGTAAAACATATGACTTTCCGAAGTTCTAGAATTACGAATGGTATGTTCTGCTATTTTCCTAGCCAAATATAATTTGGCATTGAATTGTTGTTCGGTAATATCCAAGCCGTTTTTACCAACAAATACTTGTTTAACGGTTGGCTCTTTTTCTGCTGCAATTTGACCTAAATTAGAAACATCCACAGGAACGTCTCTCCATCCTAAAATAGATAGGTTTTGATCTTTTATTGCATTTTCAAAACTAGTTTTACAAAAATCTACTTGATTTTGGCTTTTAGGCATAAAAACCATTCCTACTGCATATTCCCTTACTTCCGGAATTTCAAAATCACAAACCTTCTTAAAAAAAGCATGTGGGATATCAAATAAGATTCCGGCACCATCTCCAGTTCGTCCATCAGAGCTAACTGCTCCACGATGTTCCAACTTTATAAGGATGTCTAGAGCTTTATGGATAATGTCATTAGACTTAATTCCGTTCAAATTACAGATAAATCCGGCGCCACAGTTGTCGTGTTCAAATTCGGGTAAATAAAGGCCTTGTTCTTTAACTCTCATGCTTGATATTTTTTTTACAAAATTAAATATTTCATAACATATATGGAATGAATACGTCGTTTAGGTTATATTTTTGCTATAAAAGTAAAAAAATCATGTATAAATGATAATAATATTGATTTTACACTTCGGAATTGATATATCGTCAAAAAAACAAAACTCAAAATTTTAAAACCTTCATATTTTGTAATAAATATAGTGCTATACTTTTTTGAGGTGATTATTATAACAAAATTTCATTTTATTTTTAAAATTTACTCCCTACATCGATTGAGTGGTTGAAATAATTAAATTTTACTCAATTAATTTTATTATAATTAAAAATAATTTCAATTAAATTAAATTTTGCTATTTTTGTCCCACTTTTATTCTGAAATAAATTCAGAATCCAGACAAATTCTATATTATGAACATACACGAATATCAAGGAAAAGAAATTTTAGCAAGTTACGGAGTTCGCATTCAACGCGGAATTGTGGCTAATAGCCCTGTAGAAGCTGTTGCTGCTGCAAAACAATTAACTGTAGAAACGGGTACAAGTTGGTACGTTGTAAAAGCACAAGTACACGCAGGTGGACGTGGTAAAGGTGGTGGTGTGAAATTGGCCAAAAACTTAGATCAAGTATTGGAGATTTCAGAGCAAATCATTGGTATGCAATTGATTACCCCTCAAACTTCTGCTGAAGGTAAAAAAGTACACAAAGTATTAATTGCTGAGGATGTTTACTATCCTGGCGAAAGTGAAACTTCAGAATTTTATGTGTCTGTTCTTTTGAATAGAGCTACAGGTCGTAATATGATTATGTATTCTACTGAAGGTGGAATGGATATTGAAGAAGTGGCAGAACATACTCCACATTTAATATTTACAGAAGAAATAGACCCAGCTGTTGGATTACAAGGTTTTCAAGCTAGAAGAATTGCTTTCAATTTAGGACTTTCTGGAAATGCTTTTAAAGAAATGACTCAATTTATCACTTCTTTATACAATGCTTACATTGGTTCTGATGCTTCTATGTTTGAAATCAACCCAGTTTTGAAAACATCTGATAATAAAATAATGGCTGTAGATGCTAAAGTAAATATCGATGATAATGCTTTATACAGACAAAAGAAATATGCTGATATGCGTGACATTCGTGAGGAGAATCCAATCGAGGTTGAAGCAAAAGAAGTAGGATTGAACTACGTAGATCTTGACGGTACTGTAGGATGTATGGTAAATGGTGCAGGTCTTGCTATGGCAACTATGGACTTAATTAAGTATGCTGGTTTTGAACCTGCAAACTTCCTTGACGTAGGTGGAACTGCTGATGCAAAACGTGTAGAAACAGCTTTCCGTATCATCTTGAAAGATCCAAACGTAAAAGCAATTTTGATTAATATTTTTGGTGGAATTGTTCGTTGTGACCGTGTAGCACAAGGAGTTGTTGATGCTTACAAAAATATGGGTGATGCAATAAATGTTCCAATTATTGTTCGTTTACAAGGTACAAATGCTGCAATTGCAAAAGAATTAATTGATAATTCAGGAATGCCAATTTTATCTGCTGTTGAATTTCAAGAGGCTGCAGATCAAGTTACAGCGGCGCTTTCTTAATTAGTACAATTTATATATTTATTTGAACCTGAGTGAAAGCTCAGGTTTTTTTGTTTTATATTTTTATAAATAAAATGATTTAGGTTATAAATTAAAATTATCATAAGAACCCTTTTATGTCTAGTGTATCGAATATCTTTACGAAGACTATTACTAGTTTATATAAAAGCGTTTTTTCAATGAAACTTCACATACAAAATAATTTTACCGCCGAATTACCTGCTGATCCTATTGAAAACAATATACCGAGACAGGTTGAGCAAGCTTGTTTTTCTTATGTAGAACCCAAAAAGCCTTCGAATCCTTCTTTGATTCACGCGTCTGTTGAGGTTGCTGATTTTTTAGGATTGTCTAATGATGATATTCTTTCGGATGATTTTTTGAATACTTTTTCTGGGAATACGGTTTATCCAAACACCAAACCGTATGCTATGCCATATGCGGGGCATCAATTTGGGAATTGGGCGGGTCAATTAGGAGACGGTCGCGCCATTAATCTAACCGAAGTTACTCATAATAATAAGTTATATACTTTGCAATTAAAAGGAGCTGGTCCTACGCCATATTCCCGTACAGCAGATGGTTTTGCTGTATTGCGTTCCTCCATACGCGAGCATTTGTGCGCAGAAGCTATGCATTATTTGGGAGTTCCAACAACCCGTTCGCTTTCACTAATGCTTTCTGGCGATCAAGTATTAAGAGATGTAATGTACAATGGAAATCCCGCTTATGAAAAAGGAGCTATTGTTTGTAGAGTGGCACCTTCGTTTATCCGTTTTGGAAATTTTGAATTGTTTGCTTCCAGGAAAGATCATGGTACACTACAATTATTAACCGATTATACTATTAAACATCATTTTCCAGATATTAAAAGTGAAGGTGTAAAAAAATATCTAGACTTTTTTCAAGCAGTAACTCAAACTACTCTAAATATGATTGTGCATTGGCAACGTGTCGGTTTTGTTCATGGTGTTATGAATACCGATAATATGTCGATTCATGGTGTCACTATTGATTATGGGCCTTATGGATGGTTGGAAGATTACAACCTCGATTGGACTCCCAATACAACCGATATACAACATAAAAGATACCGATTTGGTAATCAACCTGATGTTGCTTTGTGGAATTTGTATCAATTAGCCAATGCTTTGTACCCTTTGATTAATGATGCTAAACCTCTTGAAACTATTTTGAATGTTTTTGGCAGTGATTATCAAAAGGAGTATTTGAATATGATGCGTAATAAACTCGGATTAAAAACAGAAACTGAGGAAGATGCTATTTTAATCGAAAGTCTGACAGAACTGCTTCAATTGATTGAAACCGATATGACTATTTTCTTTAGAAATCTGGGCAATGTTCAAAAAGACGATAACGCAGAAGTTGCTTTGGATTGCATTAAAGATGCTTTTTATAATGAAAAAGAGGGTAACAAATCTGTTTTGGACAAATGGTATGCTTGGTTGAATCATTATACTGATCGAATCAAACAAGAATCATTTACGGATGTTGAAAGAAAAGCGCAAATGAATTTGGTAAATCCCAAATATGTATTGCGAAATTATATGGCTCAATTGAGTATTGATGCTGCAGATAAAGGTGATTATTCTTTGGTAAATGAACTTTTCGAATTGCTCAAAAAACCATATGATGAACAACCTGAAAGCCAAAAATGGTTTGCCAAAAGACCCGATTGGGCCAGAGATAAAGTGGGCTGTTCTATGTTAAGCTGTAGTTCTTAATTTGTTTTTGTTTTGCGAATTATAACATAAATAAAACCTGATTCAATCAGGTTTTGTTTTTGCTAAAATAAAAACCAAGCATAGGGTTCATTTTCAAAATCAAGTGCTCTTGGTAAGCCATCACCCGGAATCAACTTTAATTCTGGTAGGGTAGATGGGTTAGATGGATATGTTTTTCCATCGAATTTTACAATTCTATTTTTTCCTCCACTCCAAATGAATAAATCTTTCCATCCATTGGTTTTTTTTGTGTCAATTATAATCGGGTTTCCTGATACTGAAAAAGTTGTCATAACATTTCCTTGGTAATCGAGCAAAAGGTGGGTACATCCGCCAGATCCACAAAAGTATGGGCCTCTTAAGCCTACAAGAATTTCATTTTTACCATCTTCGTTTAAATCATATTCAAAAAAGATAAATTTTTTGCTAAAATCATTGATAAGATTTTTCTTTAAATCTTCTTTATAGCGATTATTTAAAGTTAATCGAACTAGTTCTGCAGTTTTTGGATTTGATGAATTTATACCATACTGATCTGCAGAAATTGAATCAGTTGGATCCGGATCAATCATTTTTTTGTATTGTAAAGTGTCTATCATAACTGCTGTTGAGTCTGAAATGGATTCATTAGCCTTAACGTCTTTTTTACAGGAGGTCATTCCCAAAATACCAATTAGCGAAATAAATGAAAATAGTTTTCTCATAGTTAAAAAAAATTAAAATTTATTTTTGGCTAACTCTGTTTCATTTAAAAACTTGTATTTACCTTCAATAATTTTTTTATTTACTTTTGGTGCTGTAGAGGGATTAGTTGGGTATTTTGTACCGTTCCATGCCATTTTAGCAACACTTCCATCTCTATTTACGATATAAAGGTTAGAATATTTTTTGGTTACTTCGGCTGATGCAGGAGCTCCAATATAGATGGGGAATTCTACCACGGTCATTTTAGTATTTAGTTTAAATGCATTGGTAAGGACTAACATTGTGCAACCTGCAGAACCACACCATTCGCCACCAATAAGACCACCAATATATTCGTTTTTACCATCATCGTTGAGGTCTATCTCATTGTAAATAAAATTTCTGCTGTCTTCAGGTGTTGTCGGATAAGTAGTTTTTAAGAATTTTTTAATTGAACTAAGTGCATCGTCTTGAGCAGTTGCTAATGTATTTATTCCTATGAATAAAACGGCTAAATAAAAGACTTTTTTCATGTTGTAAAATATTAAATTAAAATTCAATTGTTTGGTCTATTATTAAAATTCTTGAGGCTTCTCCGTTGCGAAGTTTATACTGTATTTGTCGTGTTTTGCCTGTAGGTTTGCTAGTAGCCCCTTCTTCAGTATAAATAGGAAAGCGTTGTGCTAGAATTCCTTCTACGATTGCAAAATCGTCGTGTCCACTATAACCTTTACTTAATTTGGGGTCATCAGTAACATTAGGAATGCTGATATCGCTTACTGATTTTCCGTTATTTACAGAAAAGCCGTATGCTTTTGCATATTTGTTGCTATCATCGGAAATGGTATAAACAAAAAGTTCTGGAAAAGTATCACTATTCAAATCGCCTATTTCTGCGTTTGTAATTTTACCATCAATTTTTTGCACTATAGGGCTGTTATCTATTGACAATCCGATAGGAGTGATAGTCATTTGATTTCCAGTGACTGCTATTTTAAATGAAATTTTGTTTAAGCTCAGTTCTTTTGTAAAAGCAGGAACAGTATCTGTCTTTATTTCTGTAGAAACAATAGTATCTGAATTATTAATCTTTGGCGTTACTTCTGGTTTTTTATTGCAATTGTAAAATAAACATCCGCAAAGTATAGTTAAAATTACTTTTTTCATCTTTTTTAATTTTTTTATTTCATAGTAAATATAATAAAAAATAAGTGTAATCTATTTATAGTAAGTTATTTAAGATTTTTTAAGAGGCGTAATTTTATAAAAAATCTAATAATTAAACTTTAAAGCAGGTTTGTTTATTAGGTTAAAAAATCAATTAATTTTTATTTAATATCTGTCCTGATTCAAGCAGATGCACTTGTAGTTCATCATAGGAAACGTCTTGAACAAAACTTTTGTTTTTAATAGCTATGCTGGCGATCTGAGAGGCTGATTCTGCTAAAATCATGAATACAGGCTCCATTCGGATACTTCCGTAAGCTATATGGGAACTAGACAGACAAACGGGGACAATTAAATTAGAGCATTCCTGTTTTTTGGGCAATATTGCTCCCATGTCAATTGAATATGCTTCTGGGGTACGTACGCCAATATCTCCTTCATTTTCAATAAATCCTTTTTTGGTTACATAACGTTGTGTGTTATGTGAATCTAAACTATAGGATCCCATACCGATCGATCTTGAGTTGCTTTTTTTGCCTAAAACATCTTGTTCAGTCATTATATATTCTCCAATCATTCTTCTTGATTCGCGTATATATAATTGAAAAGGGAATCCTCCATTATCAACAAATTCATCTTTTGCATACCCCCATTGTCGCATTTTATTTTGTATTTTTTTAGGTATTCTTGGGTCAGTAGTAATAAAATAAAGCCAGCCTTTTTGATATAATTCATGTTCTTCGGCAATTTTTTTACGCTCTTCATAAGTAGCCTCGGGATAACTATAGTTCATACCAATATTATCAAAACTAAAAGGACCATGATTATTAGAATCCGTTTTTAGATTTGGTATTGCATCAAATTTTTTAAAAGTTTCATTCCATCCTGCTTTATACAAACGAATTAATAGTTCATAATTCATTGGTTTGTATTTTACTGGTTTTGTAAAAGGGATTCTGTTTTTTGGGTTTTTTGTTAAACACAATCGATAACAATAGGCTTGAATCCGATTGTCACCTTCTCCATTTTTTTCTGAAGTTGTTGGTCCAATTTTTGGCAATAAACCTGAATTTTTATCTCCTTTAATTCGAAAAGGATCAATATGAAATTTGTGAAAGTTATGACGATGTTGAAAAATGTTTTTTTGAACTCCATTAAAAGTTTCGTTGTAAACCGTATTGGATTCTCGACCCACATGATATGTAACACCTGCTAATGCCATTAAATCACCTTCGTAGGTTGCGTCAATAAAAATTTTTCCGGTTATCTTTTTTCCGCTTAGTGTATAAAACGATGTTATTGTGTTATCTGTTTTTTCTAATTTTTGTTTTCTGTTTAGCCATTCGTTTCTAAGTATTTGTATATTATTTTCTTTAACAAGATCTTCGAAAATGGCTTCGGCTACATGGGGTTCAAAAAGCCACATTGCATTATCTTCTTTGTTCACGGCAGAATTTGATTGGGCTTTGCTTTTAAAACTTGATTTTTTTTGCCACTTCCATGCTGTATTTGATTGGTATTTTGAATATACTCTTTTATAAAAATCTTTTGCTAAGCCTCCAATTAAACGTGTGTTACCCGAGTCGGTGTAGCCCAGCCCAGAAGAAGTCATTCCTCCTAAATGAGTCTCAGGCGAGATTACCAGAACGGAATGTCCTAATTGTTTAGCTTTTACAGCAGCTATAATAGCTGATGATGTTCCGCCATAAATTACAATATCGGTATTATATACATTCTTAGTATTTGGTATTTGAGCTTTAAGGCTATAGCAAATTATAAAAAAGATAAAACACTTTTTCATGTTTATATTGAATTACAATATTTTTTATAAATAGATGTAAAATTATGAAATTCAGTAGATTAAAGTGTAAAAAAAAATAGTGACATTACTCTGCTTTGGGAAATATTATGAGTTTTATCTAAAACAGAATATTTTGCACAATTATTCCAAGTTAATGAAGGTTTTGTTTCGAATCAAAAAATTTTATCTAAATGACTAAAAAAATAGTATTTCTAAATCTCAATTTCCAAAATAAGTATCGTTTACTGAAATGAGTAAAAATATATTAAATCCCAAAATGAAAGTTATTTATCCCAATGTGTATCAAAAAGGAATTTTTTGGCAATGGCTGTAAATATTAAAATTAAAGAAAAAAAATGGTAAAAGAGGTCTTTTAATGACGATGAATTAATTTCGGTTGTGACTAAAATTTCTTATCCGGAAGTGGGTTAGTTTTTACAAAAATATGTGGTAAAAGGAGAAGAAATTGATTACAATCTATACTTGAAATTAGTAGGTGTTAGTGAAGGAATTGTGAAAACTCCTGTTATGTTTGCATTTGTAGTAGGCAAGAAACCTTATGTGAAAATCGATAAAGAAAATAATCAAGGACTTGCACAGGTTTCAGATAATGAAAATGAATTTATTAATGCGATGGGGCTGCAAACTAATGACATTATACTAAGTATAAACGATGTGAAATTAGAAACTTCAGATCTGATGAATATTTTTGGTGGGGAATATAAACTTAAGGAGGGGAAACCAATGTTTATAAAAGTAGATCGTAATGGGTAAAATATAATTAAGAGTAAAAGCAAAAATAAATTATGTAGATGCTTTAGGTTATATTTTTTTAAATTCATCTAAAATGGAATTAAGAGAAAAATGCTGGAAAGGATAATTTTTATATGAAAACTCAATAGAGTTTATTTATTTTGGATAACTCAAAGAGATTGATAATATTTAAAAACACTTCAGATCTCAGTTAACTTACTATTTGTGTTTTATAAGTAATGGAATGTAAAAAAATAAAATAAAAATGTTTATTTATAGATAAAATTTTATAAATTTATCATTGAGATAGTTAAAATTTTTTCAAATAATCAGTATGAGTTCATTGGTGGTATATTAAAAAACAATTTTTTTTAATAGCCATTACTACTCTTTAAATTTCCTGCGATGTTATTACAAAAAATTAAAAATTCTGTTTTAAAATCTTTTTCTAAAAGATCTGTACTGAAAAAAATTGCAACAAGCAGTCAATGTAATACAGGGGTGGTTAATATTCATCGTCTAGATGAAAACAATGTTGGTGATTTTTATTGTGGTCCACATCATTATTTTGAAAGAATAAATCACTCCTTAGATATTTTTGATTATAAAACATTGGATCTTTCTTCAAAGGATAATTTTATCAATAAAGTTTGTGACAATTCTTTAATCATAGGAGGAGGAGGACTATTGAATAGGTCAAGTTTTGAAAACCAAATAAAATTATTTGAAGCACTTGGTCAAAAAGGGAAGAAATCAGTTTTATGGGGGGTTGGACATAATGAAAAAAATAAAAAGACATTCGGAAAAGTTACTAACTACAATATAGATATATCAAAATTTGGATTAGTGGGAGTTCGTGATTATAATATGAAAGCACAATGGGTGCCATGTGTGAGTTGTATGCATCCCATTTTAGATACAAAGTCATCCGTTGTAAATGAAATTGGCTTAATTTTTCATCGAAAATCAATGACAAATCAAACGATTCAAAAACAGTTTAAAGATTTTCCTTCTATATCCAATAGTTCTAGTTTGGAATCCATAATTGAATTCATTTCAAAAACCGATACTATCGTAACGGATAGTTATCATGCAATGTATTGGGGGATACTAATGGAAAAAAAAGTAGTTGTAGTTCCTATATCCTCAAAGTTTTATAGTTTTAAATACAATCCTATTTTTTCCAGTTTTCAAAATTTTGAAAAAGATTTTAAAAAGGCAGAAAGATATTCTGGAGTACTTGAAGAATGCCGTCAAATAAATAGAGACTTTTCAGAAAAAGTATTTGACTATTTAGGGTATTAATTAGATATTGAAATAAAGTAACATTTTTATTTTAACTGTTTTGTTGTAAAAATAAATAAAAACTATGTAGGATCTCTATTTTACTTTTTTAATACGTTTAAAAGTTTATTTATGTCGAAAGTTTTCTCTTTCGACTTTTTTATGTATTAATGAAGAGGCAATACCACAAAATTTATTCATTAAATAATTAAAAGTTTTACAACTTCGATTTTTTAAATTGTATTCAATTTAGTTATTTAATAATTTATTGAGTTCAAAAACACTAAAGATATATTTTTAAATCACTGATTACTATTGTTTTGTGTTGAAAAAAAATAGTAACTTTATTTAATAAATTAAAAAAAATCAATTATGAAAACTATCACAAAAAATTTGACATGTGTGTGCGTAATGTTTTTTATTACTATGAATTCTTTCGCACAAAGAGACTTCAAGGGCTTAATTGATATGAAAGCTTCATATCTCGATCAAGAAATGAGAGACAGAGGTTATCAATTTATTAAAACAGATAAATCTGGTGATAGTGCTTACCAAAATTGGTACAATAGTAGTAAGAATAAATGTGTTACTGTAAAAGTTTATGACGGTCGTATAGAATCCATTGTGAATTCCACTTTAGAAGATTGTGGGAAAGGGCGATACAGTAATGGTAATAACTATAATAACAACTATAATAATCATAATAATAGTAACAAATACAACAATAATAAAGGTAATTTTAATTACGGTTATTTATCTCAAAAAGAGGCAGTTTGGGCTTATGGAGAATTGTCAAATAATGGTTTTCAGCTTCAAAAGACACATCAACAAGGTGGCAATACTTATAAAATTTGGTTTAATGATAATTCCAATCAATGTTTAAAAACAACCAGTCGAAACAAATTAATTGCCAAAATAGAGCCTTCTTCGAACTGTAATCAATAAAAATAAGTTGAATAGTTAAAAAAGAGCTTTTTATAAAAGTCTTTTCAATCTATCTGGTTTTTACAAAAAAAATAGGCTGTATAAATTTTTACAGTCTATTTTTTTTTTTTAGTTTACCCATCTCTATATTTAAAATTACGATAAATTTTAAAAATAAATCCTTAGTTTGTCTTGTGTATGATGAGATATAATGCTTTTAAAGAGTTTAATATTATGTTCCTATGATATTTATAAAAAGCTATTTAGTGTACTTATTAGTTTTAATTTAATTCTCTGTTTCTTTCGTATCTCCTTCAGTATCAATTCCTATATTTGATTGAATGTGTACATCTTGTTGTGGGAATGGTATTTCAATTCCATTAATTTTAAACGCAATATCAATTGCAATAATAATATCATTTCGAACATCGTTACCGAAATTAAAGTGGGGCACCCAATACTTTATCACAAAATCAATAGAACTTTCTCCAAATTTAGTTACCCAAACCATTGGTGTAGGATTTTTTAAGATTAATTCATGTTCCATTAATACGTTTGTTATTATCGTTTTAACATGGTTTAAATCGGAACCGTATGCCACCCCTAAATCAATTTCAAAGCGACGTCTATTACTACCCATTGTCCAATTTACCAAATGCTGGCTTAATAAATCGCCATTTGGTATTATAACATCTGCTCCATCCCAAGTTGTAATGACACTACTTCGAATACCAATAGACTTCATTTTACCCATATTTCCACCAACTTCAACAATATCATCGAGATTGATTGGTTTTTCGAAGGCAATAATTAAACCACTTACTAAATTATTGATTACATTTTGCAAACCAAATCCGATACCAACACTTAAGGCACTTATCATTAAAGCAATTTTGTCCATTGGGATTCCTATGGAAATAAATGCAATTAAAACGCCTAAAGTGATAATGGCAATTCGAATTAATAATAACCAGCTTCCTAAACCTGATTTTTTTGCACTACTACCATTTGAATTACTTTCGGTTGTTAAAAATGAAACGATTCTTGTACTTAGTCCCGACATGAACAGTATAAAAAAGAATAGAAAGAGATTGTCAAATGAAAATGTAAATTCTCCAAACTGTCTTTTTTGATAAATACTTTCAATGATAGGTTCGGTGAAATTTTGGAAGGAATACGAATTTCTACTTATCAAAACATACCAACCCACCGCAAATAATGCATATGTAAAACCTGATACTTTTAAGTTTTTTTCGGCATTAAGTTCGTTGTTAGGATCTTTTTCTAAATCTTCCTCACTTTTCGAAAAGTATAAAGACAAATTCAAAATATCGTTACTAATACGATATGCCCATCTTAATTGATAAACAATAAAAATCGTAAAATAGCCATTAGCCATCAAAATTTTACCCAAATTGTAATTATTAAATAGAATAAGAATAAGAGCAATAAACTCAAAGACTATAAAAATGATTAGACTTACACGAAGGCTTTTTTCTGTAATTTCTTTCCCTGTTTTTTTTCTGTTTGAAAAAATAAATAATCCAAGTATTATACCAATTAGACTTAAAAAAGCGATAAAACGAGCTTCGTTTTGTGAATAAAGCAGTAAAAGATTGTCTTGAAATACTATATTGTTTAGTATGAAGAATGCTATCCAGATCCAATACCAATATTTATTTTCTGCTTTTTTTAAAATAATTGTTAATGCAATTCCACAAATTATCCACAAGAAAGCCATGAAAACAAATGGAGGTGATGGCAAAAAGAATTGAAAGATTGAAATCATAATCAATATTGCTGAAAGTAAAGGATAATTTAAAGCATGGACTGGATATTTTAAATTTCCAAAAAGATTTACTTCTTTATATTTTGAACGTATAACTCTTAGATAAAAAGTTAAACCAATTATAAAAAATACTAAAAGACCAAGAATTCCACTTTGGTTGGCCACATAAAAAACAAACAACAAATAGCCTTTTACAAATGAGTGTTTAAAATTCTCTACTAAACTCAAATATGCTTCTTTAGATTCCACTACATCAGAAATTCCACTTTTCATTTTCAGATTCAATTCCTTTCTAGCAAAATTGACTAATGCAATATCAGACTCTAAATCAAATTTAAATTTATTCCCTTTTACTTCTAACTTTTGTATGCTGTCAATAGCATTTTTTAAGTTTTGGTTCGCAAAACTTAAATCTTTAGTCATTAATGCCATTTGCTGATAATAGTTCTTTTTAGGAACTTCTTGAATTGGAATTTGATAAAATACTTTGCTTATCGCCATTGAATCAATTCGTCTTTGAATTCCACTAAGTGCTTGATTGTTTACTGATATTTGTTGCAATTGAAAATTAGTTCTTTTAAGCAATTCATTCAATAATATTGATGTAGTGGTAAGCTCACGTACCGTTTGTATTTTGCTTTTATCATTTATTATTCCCTTAACGCACTTCTCTTTCCATTCAATAAGTAATGCTAATTCAGATGTAAAACCTTTATAATCAATGCCTTCTTTGAGGGTTACTTTTGCTTTTTGAATTTGTTGATTAATCCCGTTAAAGCTCGAATTTTGCTCACTCAGTAATACATTTAAATCATAGTTTTCCCTATTTTCTTTTAAATTTTCAGCATGAAGTATTTGCATTAAGGAATCTAGTTTTTTCTCTTTCTGGAATTTCGTTTGTAAAACTGAAGAAGGGTTACCTTGTGCCCAAGTGTTTAATACCACAAATAAAAAAGTAAATAGCAAAAATTTATTTAAATTGTTCATGATTTCTTTTTAAAGTGAATGACTAAATTCTCAGATAAAAAAAAAGTAGCATAGCAAAACCATTTTTGATTAAAAATAAAAAAAAAACATATATCCACGATAGGAATTTTAGGTTTATTTTAATGTAAAATGGAATGAAATAAATTGATTTTCAAATTAATAAAGAAATAACATTCTTTTAAATTGAACCTTTAACTGAATTGTTATTCTATTAAATCCAATAATTGCTATTTTTAGGAATCTACGAGAAATCATAAATAAGATTTTTTATTTCGTATCTAATAGCGTTTGTTTTTGAAAAGTAGCTGAAGAATATTTTTATTATTTATTATTAAATTTTTTAATAATAAATAATAAAGCCCGAATGTTCAGGCTTTATTGTTTGTTATTTTCCAATTTCTTGAATCCAATCCGATTCGTAAATTGTAAATCCTTTATTATTTTTTTGCGCTATTGCAAAAAGAGCTTTTGCAACTATTGCACTTTCTATAGGTTTGTACTTTTTTAATTTTCCAATAAATAAAAAGGAAAATGTTTTCATAAAAAAAGCACCAACTTTCTCTCCAAATCTAAATTCGGTTCGATTGCCTAAAAGTAGGGAAGGTCTCAAAATACTCACTTTTTCAAGTGTTGAAGCTTTAAGAAAATTTTCAATTTCGCCTTTTGTTTTCAAATAGAAATTGGAGGAAGTTGCATCTGCGCCAAGGGAAGAAATAATCAGGAATTGTTTGATTTTATTTTCGATGGCAATTTCTGCAAATTGCTGAGGATATTCAAAATCTACTTTTCTAAACGCTTCTTTGCTTCCAGCTTTGTTTATGGTTGTTCCAATGGTACAAAAGAAATCATCACCTTCAACTAAATCCTGATAGCTTTCGGGTTTGTCAAAATCAATAATATGTTGTTTTAATTTTGGGTGTTGTATGCCCACATCTCTTTTTACGAAAGTGATAACTTTAGAATATTGGTCACTTTCTAAAAGAAGTTGCAGTAATTGTGAACCAATAAGACCGGTACTACCTATAATTAAAGCGGTTTTCAAAATACCTTACTGTTTTTTTCCTTTACCAAAATTGTATTTCACTTTTTCTACCACTTGTATTTTGTCATTTCCTTTTGGAAATTGTTTTTTACTTGGTTTTTTGGCTGCGCTAGATTTTCCAGGGGCTTGATCACCTCTTGCTCTTTCTTCATCTTTCGCTTTTGGCTTGAATTCTGCTCTTTTAGAATCGCTATCTTTTGCTGGAATTTGAGCTTTGTGTTTGGCCAAAACTTCATTTGGGTTTTTCGGGTTTTCTTTGGTTCCTCTCAAATGAATTACCAAACCATTGAGGAAATTACGCAATACTTGATCGCCACATTCCATATAGTTTTCATGTTTTTCATCACGGAAAAAAGCTCCCAATTCTGATTTTGTAATTCTAAAATCTACCAATTCTAAAATTTCTACTATTTGATCGTCGCGTAACATCAAGGCTACTCGAAGTTTTTTGAATATATCGTTATTTGTCATTTTATTTGTATTTAATTTTCAAAGATAAGCATTTACAAAGTGAATTACTTCTTATTGTTTGCTTCCCAATAAAAAAACACAAAGCCAATAATTTGAAAATAAATTCAAAATGGTTTATTTTTGATTTCAAAATATAAAATTTGATTTATCAACCTTAATAGTATTACGAAGATTCAGAATTATGAAGAAAATGGTATGGAGTATTATCCTTGTATTGATGCTAACCTCTTTGCAAGCACAATCAGGTCATGAAATTAAAATTAATTTGCGCAATTGTAAAGATACAGTTGCTTATCTTGCCTTTTATCAGTTTGACAAATTGTACGTTTCCGATACGTGCAAAAAAGTGGTCAACGGAAATATTGTTTTCAAAGGAAAAAAAAATTTAGACAAAGGAGTTTACTTTCTGCTAAGTCAGGAAAAAGGAAATTATTTTGATTTTATTGTTGATGAGCAGACCCAAAAGCAACAAATAATTTCGGATAAAAACAATTTACTAGAGAATTTAAAAGCGGTTAATTCCAAACAAAACGAAAGTTTCTTTAACTATATTCGTTTTGTAACTACCAAAAACAAGGAATTTGATGCTTTTAAAAAAAATATAAAAGAGCAAAAGAAACCTGATTCTACGGCACTTTTGACCAAAGAATTCAAAGTATTAAATGACGCAATTCTAGAAAATGATTTGAATTTTATAGGTCAAAATAAAGGAACTTATCTTTCTGAAATCATCAATTTAAAAACGGATAAAACAACCAAAGACATTCCAAAAGCTTCCAATGGCAGACCTGACAGTATTTATGCTTATCATTATTACAAAAAACATTTTTGGGACGGTGTCAATTTTCAAGATGATGCCATGTTGCGTAATCCCTTTTTTACCAATAAATTAAAGCAATATTTTAATACGGTTGTGGTGCAACATCCTGATTCTATTTGTGTTGAAATTGATCGAATGATGCTCAAAACCAAACAAGATACCAAAATGAATATGCTTTTATTGGCCTATTTTACCCAAACTTATGAAATTCCAAAAATCATGGGAATGGATAAAGTTTTTGTGTACATGGTTGATAATTATTTTAAAACAGGCAAAGCCAAAGGGGTTTATGATGATAGTGTGATCAAAATTATTATTGATAGAGGCAACGTTTTGGCACCATTACAACTCGGAAAAATAGCTCCGGAACTCTACATGATAGATGTTCCTACTCATGATAAAATTGCCAAAATGGGTTTTGATACTGCCAAAACTAGCGAAGAAATAACCAAAATCTACTATGATAATAAACCGGAAATTGAACAATCCTATGTGACTTTATCCAGCATAAAAGCCGATTATTTGATTTTACTTTTTTGGGATGTGGACTGTGGACATTGTCAAAAAGAAGTGCCGAAAATTCTAGAAATGTACCACGATTTTCTAAAAGAAAAAAAAGACGTCAAGATTTTTGGAGTCTACACTCAAAACGATTTTGAGAAATATAAGAAATACATAATTGACAATAAAATCGATTGGATCAATGTCTACGATGGCGTTCATATCAATAATCTCAAAGATAAATATGATGTGGTAACCACTCCTGTGATTTATATTTTGGATAAAAACAAAGTAATCAAAGCCAAAGGAATTGGTTCCGAAGCCATAAAAAGTATCATTACCCAAATGGAAAAAGAATATTCAACCAAAAAGTAAACTATTTACTCATTGAATGTCTTTTTGGGCGTGCCACCATAAAAAGAAAGGGCCTACTCTTCGTGCTGATGAGTTGGCCCTTTCTTTTTATGCTGTCAGGCTATACGCACTACTTCGGTAGTTTGCTTCTATCCTTCACGCACAACGTCATTAATACCATTAGCACATATAAAATAGTCCAATCTACTTGTTCTTTTTCTCCAATACGTCCTCAAAAAATAATTCCGTAGCGAAGGCTATGCAATGATTTTTATCGTTGTCTTGAAAAAAAAATAACTTCGCATCTTTGGACTATTTTACATCCACAAATGGTATAAGTTAAGTTTTGTTTTTTCAAGTCAAGACGCAAAGGCGTAAAGTTTAGAGCCTATTTCTTTGCGTCTTCGCGACTTTGCGAGAGTTATATTTTGAAAAAGTGTAGTGAGAACCCCTTAATTTAATAACATTGCCCTCACTCACATTTCAAGATCTTTTTTTTGGAAATAAATGAAAGTCATTAATAGCCCAACCAAATAATGGCATTTGCAAAACCATCCCGCCATAATTTTTCGTTGTGATGACCGCCTTTTACAATTACTTTTTTGTTTAAATTTAAGCAATAACAACGGTTAGTGTTCAGTAGTAATTCCATGTGATTGAGATCATTTACCATGTCATCATCATCTCCTTCAGAATCGCCACAAAGGAAATAGATTTTAGCTCTTAGTTTTTTACTGTTTGTCATATATTCATTTATGTCTTTTCGGTTGATCCAAAAAGCGGGAGAAAAAACACCTGCTTTCCCGAACACTTCAGGATATTTGACAACGGCATAAAAAGAAGTTAATCCACCCAAAGAACTGCCCATAATGGTGGTGTTTTTGGCATTGGGTTTGGTTCGGTATTTTTTGTCAATTTCAGGTTTTAAGGTATTGACAATAAATTCAAGGTATTTATCGGCATTTCCTCCACCGTATTTTTCATTTTTATAAGGTGTTAATTCTTCCAAGCGTTTCTCTCCTCCGTTTTCAATACCAACCACAATTACTTGTGCGCTCAAACTGTCTAACTTTTCATCTACATTCCATTCGCCTGCAAAAGAGGTTTTAGCATCAAAAAGATTTTGAGCATCATGCATGTAAATCACAGGATATTTTTTGGTAGAAGTTTCGTAGTTTTTAGGCAAGTACAACCAAATTTTTCTACTCGTTTTCAATTGCGGAGCTTCAATTGTAAAAGTAGAAACTTGTTTAGACGCGGTGCTTTCCTGTGCCTTAGTTTTGCAAATAAAAAGAAGTAGTGGTAGGAAGTAAATTAATTTCAAGGCGATTTAATTTTTAGATTTAGAAAAAAAGAATATTTTAGCTAAAATTAATGATAAGTATGAATACACACGAACAAAAAATCAATTTATTGTCTGAAATGATTGCATTTTCAGTTGTTGATGGTAGATTACATGAACGCGAATATCAATTTGTATGGATTGTTGCTCAAGAATTAGGAATCAGCAAAAAAGAGTTCAACGAGTTGTTTCATCAAGAATTACCAACTGGTGTTATAAAATCTGAATTTGAAAGGATTCAACAATTTTATCGTTTGGCATTGTTGATGCACGTTGATGGTGTGCTACATCAAAAAGAAGAAGAGGCCATACGTCAAATTGCAATTAATATGGGATTGAATCCAAGTGCCACCAATCGTATTCTTAAACTAATGAAAACATCTCCAAGTGCATTAATTTCACCTCAGGTATTATTAAATCATTTTCAAGAGCAGTTGAATTAATGGATTTTTGCTTGTAAAGCTTTAATTTCATCTCTAAATTTTGCTGCTTGCATAAAGTCTAGATCCTTTGCCGCTTTTTCCATTGCTTTTCGTTTTTCGCGAATGAGTTTTTCTAAATCAGGTTTAGACATATACGCTGTTTCAGGTTCAGCAGCTGCATTCATAATATGTCCTAATTCATATTCTACCAATTTATTATTGGTAAAGGCACTTTCAATTTTTTTGTTTAATGCTTGTGGAACTACATTGTTTTCCGTGTTGTAATTGATTTGTTTGGTTCTACGATAATTGGTTTCGTCAATGGTTTTTTGCATACTGTTGGTGATTTTATCAGCATACATTATGGCTTTTCCATTAAGGTTTCTCGCGGCACGACCTATGGTTTGTGTTAGAGATCTATGGCTTCTCAAGAAACCTTCTTTGTCAGCATCGAGTATTGCTACTAGGGAAACCTCCGGTAAATCCAATCCTTCACGTAATAAGTTGACTCCAATCAAAACATCAAACAATCCTTTTCGTAAATCCTGCATGATTTCGATTCGTTCCAATGTATCGACATCAGAGTGGATGTAACGGCAACGAATAGCAACTTTCGTTAAGTATTTGGCGAGTTCTTCTGCCATTCTTTTGGTTAAAGTGGTGACCAAAACTCGTTCATCCAATTCACAACGTTGTTGAATTTCTTCAATCAAATCATCAATCTGGTTCAAGCTAGGACGTATTTCAATTATAGGATCCAATAATCCTGTTGGACGAATAACCTGTTCGACATACACACCATCGCATTTTTGTAATTCGTAATCAGCTGGAGTGGCCGAAACATAGATAACTTGATTTTGCATCGCTTCAAATTCATCAAATTTCAAAGGGCGGTTGTCCATTGCAGCGGGTAATCGAAAACCATATTCCACTAAATTTTCTTTTCGGCTTCTGTCGCCTCCATACATAGCGTGTACTTGCGAAAGGGTTACGTGACTTTCATCCACAACCATCAAATAATCTTTTGGAAAATAATCCAATAAACAAAAAGGTCTTGATCCCGATTCTCTTCCATCAAGGTAACGAGAATAATTTTCAATTCCAGAGCAATAACCCAATTCCCGAATCATTTCCAGATCAAAATTAGTGCGTTCTTCGAGTCGTTTGGCTTCTAGATGTTTTCCTATTTCTTTAAAATAATCCACTTGTTTGACCAAATCCTGTTGGATTTCCCAAATCGCATTTTGTAACACATCAGGGGAGGTCACAAACATATTCGCGGGATATATGGTGAGTTTTTCGAATCGCTCGATGACTTTGGATGTTTTTACATCAAAACTTTCCATTTCTTCAATTTCATCTCCAAAAAAGTGAATTCGAAAAGCATCATCTGCATAACTTGGATATATTTCGACGGTATCTCCTTTTATTCTAAAATTTCCAGGGGTAAAATCGGCTTCAGTTCTAGAATACAGACTTTGGACCAAACTGTGTAATAATTTGGTACGGGAAATCATTTGGTTTCTTTCTATTGCAATTACATTTTTTTGAAATTCTACGGGATTTCCAATACCGTATATGCAAGAAACGGATGCAACTACCAAAATATCTCTTCTCCCAGAAAGTAGGGAGGAAGTGGTGCTTAAACGCATTTTTTCTAGCTCTTCATTGATCGATAAATCTTTTTCAATGAAAACACCAGTTACAGGCATAAAAGCTTCTGGTTGGTAATAATCGTAATAGGATACGAAATATTCCACCGCATTATTGGGGAAAAACTGTTTGAACTCGGAGTATAATTGAGCTGCCAAGGTTTTATTGTGTGCCAAAACCAATGTAGGGCGTTGTATTTCCTGAATGACATTGGCCACTGTAAATGTTTTTCCAGAACCGGTAACACCCAGTAAAGTTTGAAATTGTTCGCCTGCTTCAATGCCTTGAACTAATTTTTCAATGGCTTGTGGCTGATCACCTTTGGGTTGGTATTCGGATACGACTTGGAATTTCATTTAGTGTTTTTCGAAAAACAAAGTTACAAATGAAATTTTGATAAAAGAGTTTAGTTACTAATTAAAACATACTAAAACTCATTCTTTGTTTGTATATTTTAATGGTACTAATATATTTAATAAGTAGTTTTTTTATAAATTTGTTAAAACACTAAGTATTAACAATTAAACAGTAGTAATCATGAAAAAAACAACTTTATTTTGCTCGTTAATTTTTGCATTTTTGACTATTAATGTATTTAGTCAAGCTAGGAAGGAATTAAATTTTGGACTTGTAGGTGCTAATTATGAAATTCCAGTTCATAAGGACATAACCATTGCTCCTGGTGCATCAACCAATTTTAATCTTGACTGGTTAACATTACATCTTAAAGCTAATTATTATTTTGATAATTTATTTGGAATTACCAATAGTTCTTGGGATGTTTATGGTGGAGCAGTTGCAGGTTATGCAATTTACAATGGAAATGACAATAAAGACAATGATATTGATGTAGGGCTTCAAGTTGGTGGAAGATGGTTTTGGAATGATAAATGGGGTGTTTACTTGGAACTTGGTGGAGGAAGTGCTTCAGGAGGAACCGGAGGGCTTGGATTGACAGTTAAATTATAATAAAAAAATCTTTGACTACAGATTAAATGGATTATCATCAATTAATTTGTGTAATATTTTTAATCTGTAGTCAATTAAAATTGTATAACCATTTAGATTAAATTTGCTTTACAATTATATGGAACTTTTAGTTCGAAATGATTTATTTTATACCCTTTGAAGTCTTGCACTCGAAGGGTTTTTGTTTTTAATGCCTATTATTAATGTTTATAAAGAAAACGATTTAATTTGTTAAGTTTTCAGTTTAAATTATACCCTAGATTTCACAAATATGGGTAAAAATTAAAATTGAAAAATTCGAAATCTTTGGGTTCTGTTTTTTTAGTGTTAAGGGATTTTTTTTAGAATTTCCAAGCTTTTTGTTGTGCTTCGGTCATAAATGTCCAAGCAACGATTCGGCTTGTTTTTTGGCCTTGAGCCATTTCAATAGTTTTATGAATAGCGGCTACATTGTTCAGCGTTTTGTAGATTGTATTCAAGTTGGATTGTTTGGAAACTAATGTCGTAAACCAAAGACATTGCATTGGATATTTGGCACTTTCAAAAATCATTTGTTTAATAAAACCCAATTCACCGCCTTCACACCACAATTCTGCATTTTGGCCACCAAAATTAAGTACTGGTTTTGCTGTTTTGGGAGTATTTGGAGTCAAATTATTAACTTTTCGAATGCTGCTTTTTGTTGCTTCTTCGGATGAAGAATGAAAAGGAGGATTGCAGATAGTAAATGTGAATTTGTCTTCGGGTTCAATTATATTCTTGAAAATAAAACGGGAGTTTACTTGTAATTGTAAGCTTACCGCTTCTACTAATTTGGGGTTTTGTTCGATGATTTTTTTACAGTTTTGAATTGCATTTTCATCAATATCTGTACCAACGAATGACCAACCGTAAATTGCATTTCCAAGAATAGGATAAATGCAATTGGCTCCAATACCAATGTCTAGTCCCACCACATTTTCTCCTTCGGGAATTACTCCGTTATTTGTTGTAGCTAATAAATCGGCTAGGTAATGTATATAGTCTGCTCTGCCAGGAATGGGAGGACATAAAAAATCCTTTGGAATATCCCAATTTTGAATCTCATAATTAGTAATTAATAAAGCATTATTTAGTGCTTTTACCGCTTCTGGATTACTAAAATCGATTGTTTCAATATTATGTTCATTGATAGAAACAAATTCGCCCAACTTGGGGTAATTTAGTGCTAATTGTTCAAAGTTATATCCGAATCTATGTAGATTTCTTGGATGTAAAGTTGTTTTTTCGGTATTCTTTGTTGATTTCATTTCCTAAATTTCGCTGCAAAGATAGTCAATCCTTTTTTGTTATCGTTATAACGTCTATATACAGCTGTTTTTGTTTGTATATATTAGAATGATTATTTTAAAGTGCTTGATAGTAAATGTGTTAAGAATTATGTGTTTGAAAAAAATGTTTTCAAATAAAAATAAAGTTTACTTATTTGATTGATTTTTTTTATATAAAGTTTAAAATCACTGCCGTTTTAGTGCTTTGATTTCTAGATTTTTACTAATCTATACATTCCATCAACAACAAATCACCATCGCGATGATTAATAGTTACAATTCCGTCTTTTTCAACTTCATTGCTGCTTCCTGTTCGATAACCCATGGTCAAGGTGTCATTTTCTAAAGGATAAACTAAATTTTTAGAATAAATTCCGTTTACAACACCAATAGGAATTAGGGAAATTGGCGTTCCTGCGGTGTACCATTTTTCGAAGGTATTGGGGAGTAAAAATATTTTGGAGTGATCGTCGAGAATGACAATTTTGATTAAATTTCTATAACGAACGATATTGGTGAGATTAGTAATGGTGTGATCTGCTCTTCTGCCTGTTGCCCAAATGACATTTACAGCTGGGATTTGTCTTTCAATTAGGTAATCTAAGGCTTTTTCCAAATCAGTTTTGTTTTGATCAGGAGTGTGAATGATTTCTATTGGATATTGTGTGGTTTGATATTTTTCGGGTTCAAATCCTCTATCAAAATCACCCAATAACACATCGACTTTGATGTCTAATTCCATGACGCGTTCCATAGCGGAGTCCAATACAATAACCAAAGGAGACCATTCGAGTAATTGTCCTAGTAATTCTGGGTGACAAGCAGCTCCGTTTGCAATTATTAAAGCGGGTTCTTGGTCGTCGCGAACGATATGGTGTGAAGACATTTAAGGGTAGAGGTTAGAAGATAGAAAAAAGAGTTAATACAAATGCGTTTTATTTTTTGTAAAAGTATAAAAAAATCTAAATTCTAAAGGTGTTAATTTTCTAACGGATCTCGATAGCCCAGATAGAAGAGGAAATCCTTTTTTGGTCTCGTTTTTTTCTAACGAGACCAAAAAAGATTGCAACGGATAGCTGGAAATTGCTCCAAAAAAAATGACACCCTTTCGAATGTCATTTTGATATTATGAATATTTTAAAATTATTTTGCTGATAGTCCCGCGTTTTTCAAATACGGTTCTGTTTGCATGTCATGACCAATAAAATCTTTGAAAGCTTTGTTTAAATCAACACTGTTTCCTACTGACAAAATGTATTTTTTGAAACGTTCGCAGTTTGCTCTCGTCATACCACCATTGGCTTGCATCCAGTCGAATGCGTTGTAATCCAAAGTTTTTGACCAAGTGTAAGCATAATACCCAGCTGAGTATCCGCCACCCCAAACATGTGCAAAATAAGGCGTGTGGTAACGTGTAGGAACTTCATTGACCAATAATCCGTATTTCTCTAGTGCTTCTTTCTCGAATACTAAAGCGGGTTTGAAATCAGACTCTTTTTCGACACTATGCCAAGCCATGTCTAGAGTTGCAGCTGCTAGCAATTCGGTAACATCATATCCTTTGTTGAATGTTTCTGCTTTTTTGATTTTATCAATTAACTCTTGTGGTATTGGTTGTTTGGTTTGGTAATGCAATGCATAATTCTTCAAAACTACCGGATCCAATGCCGCATGTTCATTGATTTGAGAAGGAAACTCTACATAATCTCTAGGAACCGATGTTCCCGATAAAGTAACATATTGTTGATTGGCAAACAATCCGTGAAGTGTATGTCCGAACTCATGAAACATGGTAATTACATCATCAAAACTGATTAATGATGGGTTTCCATCGACAGGTTTGGAGAAATTATACACGTTTACGATTACCGGTTTTTGTTTTAAATAATGGGATTGGCTCACGATATTATTCATCCAAGCTCCTCCATTTTTATTGTCTCTGGTGTAAAAATCAAGGTAATATATGGCAATTGATGTCCCTTTGTCATCAAAAACTTCATACACTTTTACGTCTGGGTTGTAAACTGGTAGATCTTTTCTTTCTTTGAAAGTGATACCATACATTTGTTTGGCCGCAAAGAAAACCCCATTTTCTAAAACAGAATTCAATTCGAAATACGGTTTAATTTGGCTTTCGTCTAAGTCATATTTGGCTTTGCGTACTTGCTCTGCATAGAAATTCCAATCCCATGGTTCTAGTTTAAACCCTCCATTTTGAGAATCTATTAAATCTTGTATTTCTTTAGCTTCCACTTTGGCTTTTGCAACTGCTGGCGCAGCAATTTTGGCTAATAACTCCATTGCAGCCTCTGGTTTTTCGGCCATTTGATCTTGCAATTTCCATTCGGCAAAACTTTTCTTACCCATTAAATTGGCTTTTTGCAAACGCAATTTTGCAATTTTCTCCAATACTTCTCGAGTATCTCCTTCATCATTCTTTTCGGCACGATACCAAGAGGCTTTAAAGATTTTTTCTCTAGACGCTCTGTTTTTTAAACTTGACAATAACGGCTGTTGCGTAGTATTCATGATACCAATTACATACTTCCCTTCAAGACCTGCTTCTTTTGCTTTTGCGCTGGCAGCTGCAATTTCATCTGCTCCAAGTCCGTCTAAATCGGTAACATTATCAAATACTACAGCAGCATTTTTACGAGCTAGTAATAACTTATTACCATAAAGAGTACTTAATGTAGCTAACTCTTCATTAATTTTTTTCATTTTTTCTTTATCTGTATCAGACAAATTAGCTCCAGCCAATTCAAATTGTTGCAAATAATATTGAGTTAGTTTTTTGTCTTCCCCTTTTAATTTATTCAAATCAATGGCTTTGAAACGATTGTACAATTTACTGTTTAAATAAATTTTATCGTTGTGCCCTGAAAATATAGGAGCATATTCTGCTTCAATAGCTTGTAATGTAGGATTTGTATTTGATCCTGTTAGATTATAAAAAAGACCAACTGCTCTTGTCAAGTCAACACCACACGTTTCTAAGGCCAAAACCGTATTTTGAAATGTAGGTTTTGCAACATTATTTGCAATAGCATCAACTTCTTGATCGTGAATTTTAAGGCCATACTCAAAAGCTGGTTTGAAATGTTCGTCTTTAATCAGACTAAAATCAGGCGCTTGATACTGTAAAGTACTTTTTTGTAATAATGGATTTGTCATTTTTACTTCATTGGATTGAGCACTGGTTGTTTGTGTTTGGAGCGACAAAACAAAACACAGCGAACTAGTAATAAATAGTTTTGAAAAAATTTGCATAGTTAATAATAGTTTAATTTTTGGTTATAAAATTAACTAAATAAAGAACTTAACTGTTTAAAAAAAATAATTAATGCAAAATATTCTCTTAATTTAGAACCGAAACAATGTATGTATAAAAAATTAAGAATAAATTTTAAATAACATCTCCTATATTTGTTAAAATAACAAAAGGAAACAATATGAGCTCTATTTTTAACAAATCAGATAATGATGCTAAAATTGCCAGAATTAATTCGCTTACTACTGAATCTAAAGCATTATGGGGGAAAATGACAGTCGACCAAATGTGCAAACATTGTACCAGCGCTATTAATGTAGCTTTTGACAAACAAGATGTAAAAGTGAATTTCTTGATGCGTTTTCTTGGCGAAACGCTTAAAAGCAAAGTTTTTAATAGTGAATTCAAAAAAAACAGCCCTACTGCCAAAGAGTTTGTTTTTACCAATCAGTATGATCTTGAAATTGCCAAAAAGGAATTTATTGAAAGCTTTAGTCAATTTGCAAGAGGGCCACAAACAATCAAAATAATAGACCACCCGTTTTGGGGCAAAATGACTTATGAAAATTGGGACAAATTAATGTGGAAACATGTGGATCACCACTTAAAACAGTTTGGAGTTTAGTTTACATTTCTTTAAAAACAAATTAGTCGATGACTATTATTAGACATAAACATTTTTTCCTGTCGTACTCCGAAAAACACGAACAAGCAGAGTGGGCTGCCTATTATTTAACAGCCAATTCTAAATCACAACATCATCTTGAAAGACCTTATTTCAAACAAGATCCGTTAGTCGATACCGATTCAGCACATTGGAAAAACTACAAAGATACAGGTTTTGACAAAGGGCATCTCGTTCCGGCAGCAGATATGAAATTCTCTGAAGAAGCCTACCAAGAAACCTTTTTAACTTCGAATGTAGCACCTCAAAATAGAGCATTCAATGCTGGTGTATGGAATAGATTGGAACAAAAAATAAGGTATTGGGCTGATAAATACAGCGCCCTTTTTATTGTAACAGGCAGCATTTTGCATGATAACTTGATTACTATTGGCGAAGAAGAAGTATCCGTTCCCGATTATTTTTTTAAAATTGTGGTTCGGGTTCAAAATGAAGGATTGGTTATGATTCCATTTTTAGTTCCCAATAAAAAATCGGATGCACCACTTTACACTTTTGCCACAACCATTGATGCCATTGAACAAATCACTGGAATTGATTTCAATCATAAACTATCTGAAAAAATAGAAGAAAAAATACAAAAAGAAATGAGTTACAAAGATTGGAGTTTTAGTTAGCTTCAATCTAACCGCAAAGCCTGCAAAGAATTGCGCTAAGTTCGCCAAGCTTTGTGTGCTGAAGACTTGTAGCTTTCGGTTAAAAAATTTATACCTTTGCCATTCTTAAAAAAGCAACATGAGAATTGATATCATTACTGTATTACCTGAGTTATTAAGAAGTCCTTTTGAAGCTTCGATTATGAAACGCGCTATAGACAAAGGAATTGTTGAAGTTCATTTTCATAATTTAAGAGATTATACAACCAACAAACAAAAAAGTGTGGATGATTATCCTTTTGGCGGAGGTGCTGGAATGGTAATGACTGTTCAGCCAATAGATGCTTGCATCACTCACCTGAAAAGTGAAAGAACCTACGACGAAATCATTTATATGTCTCCTGATGGTGAAACATTAAACCAAAAAATGGCCAATACTATGTCGATGTATGAAAACATTATTATTTTGTGTGGACATTATAAAGGAGTAGACCAACGCGTACGCGATCATTTTATAACCAAAGAAATTTCAATTGGCGATTATGTTTTGTCTGGAGGAGAATTAGGCGCTTTGGTTTTATCCGACGCATTAATTCGATTGATTCCAGGTGTTTTGAGTGACGAAACCTCAGCTTTGACAGATAGTTTTCAAGACGGATTGCTTTCGGGTCCAATATATACTAGACCTGCCGATTACAAAGGCTGGAAAGTTCCCGATGTTTTATTGAGCGGCCATTTTGCCAAAATTGACAAATGGAGAGAAGATACCGCTTACGAACATACGAAGAATAGGAGGCCGGATTTGCTTGAGGAATAAGCCCCCTAACCCCCGAAGGGGGAATAAAAAACTAGCCTGATTTTTTTTTAAACTTTAAACCATTAAACTTTAAACTTTAAACATTTTTTTCTACATTTGCACCCAAATTTAGATTAACCTCTGGCGAAGTCCGCGAATGTTGATTTGATAAAAACCATAATAAAAAAACATCATGGCAGATTTAATGAAATTCGTTCAAGACGAATTCGTAACAAGAAAAGAATTCCCTGTATTTGGAGCTGGAGACACTATCACAGTTTACTACGAAATTAAAGAGGGTGAAAAAACAAGAACACAGTTTTTTAAAGGTGTTGTTATTCAAAGAAGAGGTTCTGCAAACACAGAAACTTTTACAATTCGTAAAATGTCAGGAGCAGTTGGAGTAGAGCGTATCTTCCCAGTTAACTTGCCAGCTTTGCAAAAAATTGAAATCAACAAGAAAGGTGCTGTACGTAGAGCTAGAATTTTCTACTTCAGAGAACTTACTGGTAAAAAAGCTAAAATTAGAGATAAAAGAAGATAATCTATATTATTTTCTTTATTACAAAAAGTCCCAATACGATGAAAATCGAAATTGGGACTTTTTTTTTGACAATTATACCCCCTCAGAATTTAGAATTTAGAAATTAAAAGGCGTTAAAAATATCAAATTCTAAATATTTAAAAATATCACAGAATACCTTTGTATAATTATTTTTTTATAGACAATTTCAATCTCTATTACAACTTGTTTTCATATCTTTGCCCGCCTTAACTCAATCGTTGTAATTGGGCAAAATACCGTTTATAAATTGTGATTTAGATTTTAAAAAATAAAAAAATGACATCAAAAGCTAAAATTTTTTACACCCTAACAGATGAGGCTCCACTATTGGCAACCTACTCTTTTTTACCTATTGTTCAGGCATTTACCGCTACTTCGGATATAGAAATAGAAAAAAGAGACATCTCTCTTGCAGGTAGAATCATTGCCAATTTTCCGGAGTTTTTAAAAGAAGATCAAAAAACGGAAAACGCTTTACTGGAATTAGGAAAATTAGCTACAACACCTGAAGCAAACATTATAAAATTACCAAATGTATCAGCCTCAATTCCACAATTGAAAGCTGCCATTTCCGAATTACAATCACATGGTTACGCTTTGCCAGATTTCCCAGAAGACCCTCAAAGCGAAGACGAAAAAGCAATCAAAGCTAAATACTCAAAAATTTTAGGTTCTGCTGTAAATCCAGTTTTACGCGAAGGAAATTCAGATCGTAGAGCACCAAAAGCGGTTAAAAATTACGCTAAAGCCAATCCGCACTCAATGGGTGCATGGTCTGCAGATTCAAAAACGCGTGTAGCATCTATGGAAAGTGGTGATTTTTACGGAAGTGAAAAATCAATCACATTAAATGATGCAACAGATGTCAAAATTGAATTTGTTGCCAAAGACGGTACGGCTTCAGTCTTAAAAGCAAGTACTCCTGTGAAATCTGGTGAAATTATAGACAGTTCTGTTTTACACTTAAACGCATTAAAAACTTTTGTTGCTAAAACAATAAAAGAGGCAAAAGAACAAAACATCTTACTTTCTGTTCACTTGAAAGCTACGATGATGAAAGTTTCTGATCCACTTATTTTTGGTGCAATAGTAGAAGTTTTCTTTGCTGATGTATTTGAAAAATATGCTGCTTTATTTGCAGAATTAAACATCAACACTAGCAATGGTTTAGGTGATGTATATGCAAAAATAGCAGGTCACCCAATGCAAGCTGAAGTAGAAGCTGCAATTACAAAAGCAATCGAGAATGGTCCAGCATTAGCAATGGTAAATTCAGACAAAGGAATTACCAATCTTCACGTACCTTCAGATGTAATTGTGGATGCGTCTATGCCGGCCATGATCCGTACATCGGGACAGATGTACGATAAAGACGGAAAACAACAAGATACTATAGCTATTATTCCAGACAGATGTTATGCAGGTGTGTATACAGCAACTATTGACTTTTGTAAAAAACACGGTGCTTTTGTTCCAACAACAATGGGAAGTGTTCCAAACGTTGGACTTATGGCACAACAAGCAGAAGAATATGGTTCTCACGATAAAACGTTCCAATTAAAAGGGGACGGTGTTGTTCGTGTAGTCGATACAAACGGAAATGTTTTGATGGAGCAAGATGTAGAAGCAAATGATGTTTTTAGAATGTGTCAAGCGAAAGATGCACCTATACAAGACTGGGTAAAACTAGCTGTAAACAGAGCTCGCTTGTCTAATACTCCTGCCGTTTTCTGGTTGGATAACAACAGAGCACATGATAGAGAAATTATCGCTAAAGTTCAGAAATACTTAAAAGATTATGATACAACTGGTTTAGACATCCAAATCCTAAACCCAATTGAAGCTACCAATTTTACTTTAGATCGAATCATCAAAGGATTGGATACTATTTCGGTAACAGGAAATGTATTGCGTGATTATTTAACCGATTTGTTTCCAATTTTAGAAGTTGGGACTTCAGCCAAAATGCTTTCTATTGTTCCATTAATGAATGGTGGAGGTTTATTTGAAACTGGCGCTGGAGGTTCGGCTCCAAAACACGTTGAGCAATTCATAAAAGAAGGATACCTAAGATGGGATTCTCTTGGTGAATTCTTAGCACTAGGCGCTTCATTAGAGCATTTAGGACAAACTTTACGCAACCCAAAAGCATTAGTTTTGGCTGAAACATTGGACACAGCTACTGAAAAATTCTTAGCAACAGACAAATCTCCTTCTCGTAGAGTTGGAGGAATTGACAACCGTGGATCACACTTTTATTTGGCAATGTATTGGGCAGAAGCTTTGGCAGCTCAAGACAAAGATGCCGAATTAAAAGCAACATTCACGCCAATCGCTACCGATTTTTTTGCTAATGAATCTAAAATCAATGCCGAATTAATAGGATCTCAAGGTAAACCTCAAAACATAGGCGGTTATTACCAACCAAATCCAGAATTAACGGACAAAGCTATGCGTCCAAGCGAAACTTTCAATAGTATTTTGGCTAAAATTGCTTAATTCAATTCGTTTATTCTATTTTATATATTTAAAAGACAACCAGAAACGGTTGTCTTTTTTTTTACTTTCTTCAAAATGTAACTTTTTACTACTAATATTGACTAACATTTTTGAACATAATTTCATATACTATTATTTGGAATAGAAGATAAAAATCAGATCCCATTTAAAATGAATTACAACGTAAGTTCAACCGAGATTCCGCAATAGGAAAAATTTCACAAAGATGCGCAAAGGATTCGCAAAGACACGCAAAGGGAAATTGAATTCTTTGAATGGCTTAAAAAACTTTGTGATTCTTCGCGAATTCTTCGTGTGACTCTGCGTAATAATGTCTAATGCTGAATCCGTATTCAATCAAAAATTTGCATCTTAACGTTAGATTAACACTTGTTTTTCTACTTAACAAATGTTAATTCATTTATTTTGTACCTCAAAATCCAATCAATGATTTCAATAAAAAAAATATTCGTATTCCTTCTTTTTATAACTTTTCATTTTTATTCCTTTTCACAAGAGAAATACACTATCAGTGGAACTATTTCAGACACAAACAACAATGAAACGTTGATTGGTGTAAACATAATTGCAAACGGAACAAAGTCGTATGCTATTACCAATGAATATGGTTTTTACTCTCTTACTTTATCCAAGGGAGATTACGAAATTGTCATAAGCTATGTCGGTTTTACCAGTATTTCAGAAAAAATTTCTTTGACACAAAACATCAAAAAAAATTATTCGTTAAGTGAATCTGGTCAAGAACTTAAAGAAGTTGTAATTACTACCGAAAAAACCACTGCTAACATTCGAAAACCAGAGATGAGCGTCAATAAACTATCAATTTCGACTATCAAAAAAATGCCAGTTGTATTAGGTGAAGTTGATGTAATAAAGTCCATTTTGTTTCTTCCGGGAGTTACAAATGCTGGCGAAGGGCAATCTGGTTTTAATGTACGAGGTGGAGGTGCGGATCAAAATTTAATTCTTCTTGACGAAGCTACTATTTTCAATTCTTCACACGTTTTTGGTTTTTTCTCTGTATTTAATCCCGATGCCATTAAAGATTTAAAATTATACAAAGGCGGAATACCTTCCAAATTTGGAGGTCGTGCTTCTTCGGTTTTGGATATTTATCAAAAAGATGGAAATAGCAAAGACTTTCACATGAATGGGGGAATTGGCTTGATTTCAAGTAGAATTCTTGCCGAGGGTCCTATTGTAAAAGACAAAGGCTCGTTCTTAATTGGAGGTCGCGCATCCTATGCCCATCTGTTTTTAAAACTAACTGACAATAAGAATTCCGCTTACTTTTATGATCTTAATACAAAGTTGAATTACAAACTCGATACCAATAATAATTTATTCCTTTCTGGATATTTTGGTCGTGATATATTTTCATTAAACAAAAGCTTTTCTAATACTTACGGCAATACAACACTGAATTTGAGATGGAACCATCTTTTTAGTGACAAATTATTTTCAAATTTATCCGTAATCTATAGCGATTATTATTATGGATTAACACTTGATTTCATTGGATTTAATTGGGATTCTGGTATTAAAAATTATAATTTAAAATATGATTTCAAGCATTATTTATCCAATAAGCTAAAGCTAAACTACGGGTTCAACTCTATTTATTATGACTTCAACCCTGGAACAATAGACCCTATTAATTCAAGTTCTAATATTAAATACAAACAATTAGACCGAAAATACGCTTTTGAAAATGCGATCTATTTTGAAGCCGAACAAATTCTAACCGATAAATTAGCCATAAACTATGGTCTTCGGTATAGTATGTTTAACCGATTGGGAAATTCAACCGTTAATTTATACCAAAACAATCAGCCTGTATTCTATGATTCTGATTTAAAAATTTACGAAAAAGCAAAACCCATTGGAACTACTTATTACAACAAAAACAAAACCATTGCCAGTTTTGACAATCTTGAACCTCGATTTTCAGCAGCTTATGAGTTAAACGAAAACCAATCCGTAAAAGCAAGTTACAATCGCATGGTGCAATACCTTCAATTGGTCTCTAACACGGCCTCTCCGACTCCGCTTGATGTTTGGACGCCAAGTGATTCTTACATCAAACCGCAAATTGCAGATCAAGTAGCGATTGGGTATTTCAATAATTTTTCGGCAAACAAATACACCTTAGAAGTAGAAAGTTTCTACAAAAAAATTAAAAATAGAATGGATTACATAGATGGCGCCAATTTAATCGCTAACGAAGCCATTGAACAAGTAATTCTTAATGGCGAAATGCGCTCGTATGGCTTAGAAATATTACTTCGAAAAAACACAGGAAAATTTAATGGTTGGATTGCTTATACTTTATCAAAATCCCAACAAAGAACACCGGGAAGAACCCCTGACGAAATAGGAATCAATAACGGCCAATGGTATCGTTCTGCCTATGACAAATTGCATAATATAGCCGTTACAGCCAATTACACTTTAAATGAAAAATGGAATTTTGGAGGAAACTTCACTTTACAAAGCGGACAACCTGTGACATATCCAAATATGCAATATGAATACAAAGACCTTGTAGTACCCGATTATGGGGAACGCAACAAAAATAGCCTTCCGTTATACCACCATTTGGATGTTTCGGCTACTTACATCCCAAAACCATACAAAAAGAAAGGCTGGCAAAGCGAATGGGTTTTTAGTATTTACAACATTTACAATCAAAAAAATGCTGCTTCTATCAGTTTTAGAGAAAATGCAGAAACAGGTGTAAACGAAGCTGTCAAACTATCCATTTTTGGAATTGTCCCATCTGTTTCTTATAATTTTAAATTTTAAAAAATGAAAAAGATAAAACTATACATAGCTATACTAATCACATCAATATCCCTAATAAGTTGTGAAGATGTTGTCAATGTCAATTTAGAAACAGGTACTCCAAAATTAGTGATCGATGCCTCTATACAATGGCAAAAGGGAACCACAGGAAGTCTTCAAAAAATAAAATTAACAAATTCTACAGATTTTTATTCCAATACAATCCCAGTAGCAACAGGAGCTACTGTCACAGTCACCAATACAAGCCTGAGTACTCCAGTTACCTATCAATTTATTGAAGACGGGCAAACAGGAGAATACATTTGCACCAATTTCAACCCAATTATCGATAATGTATATGAACTTAGTGTAGCCTATAAAGGACAAAATTACACCTCTTCGTCCAAATTCATGCCTACTCCAATAATAGAAAAAACAGAACAAACCATAAAACCAGGTTTTGGCGGGAAAGACATTTATGAAATCAAATATTATTTTCAAGACAATCCAACCGAAAATAATTTTTATCTCGTAGGAGTAAAAAACAGCAACCTCGTTCATCCTGAATATGGTGTACTTACAGATGAATTTACTCAAGGAAATCTAATGTTTGCCATTTATCAAGATGATAAACTCAAAAAAGGTGATGTATTAGCCTATAGTGTAGAAGGTATTACTGAAAAATACAGCAATTATATGTCTAAATTAATCAATATTGCAGGTTCAGAGGGCGGTAATCCTTTTTCAACTCCCCCAGCCACATTGCGTGGAAATATAATCAATAAAACCAATCCCGATGATTATCCATTTGGCTATTTTCATCTTTCCGAAATTGACTCTAAAAGTTATACCATTCAGTAGCTAATCCAGCTGTTCATTTCAAGTCCTCGCTTAAAAAACTATTTTTCTAAGCCCTAAAAGGAGCTTCCTTTGGTCGCTCTTTTAGGACAAGAAAAATTAGCTTTTTGCACTCTGGGCTTTCCATTACCATCTGGGCTAGGCTTTAGTGGAATTAAATATAAAAAGTACTATTCTACTTTTAATCCAGATTCAGTATTAGACTTCGTACTGTAGTTGGATATTTCAATAAAAGCAAATGCTTACGAACTAATTTGATGAAAGGAGACTTTTTTCTATCGAATTTTAAAACAGGATTGAGTGCTTTGTTTTGGAGAAGAATTAAGATACAGTAGATTTCTAATGCGGAATCATGGCTTAAGACTTAAATAATAAATGAGCATATTTAATAAAAAAATAAAACATTTTTGTTTTTTATCATTATATATTTATTGTTTATCAATAAATATATGTTATTTTTGTTCTATAATTTTAAACATAAAAAGTAATTATGGAAATTAAAATCACAACAAAACAGATGTTGAAAGTGCTGCATGTGCTTTCGTGGATTATTTTTATAGGTCTTTGTATAAACGCTGGTGGAGTTTTATTCAATGCTTTTTTTGCATTATTGATCAACTCTATTGCTGCAAAAAACTTTTGGCAACATGTTGATTTGTCAAGCTTATATGATTTTGATAAAGGCTTTTTTATTACTGAAATTTCACTAATGTGTATCGTTGCAATCATGCAAGCCTTTCTTTTTTATTTAATTGTGAAAATCCTGAACAACAAAAAAATAAATGTAACTCAACCATTTAGTACCGAAATACAGCATTTTATTTCTAATATGTCTTATTTGGCATTAGGAATTGGTTTGTTTTCTAACTGGGGAGTTGAATATACAAAATGGTTAATTGCAAAAGGGATAACAATGCCTGATATTCAGAGTTTACGATTAGGAGGTGCAGACGTTTGGTTGTTTATGGGGATCATACTTTTGGTTATTGCACAAGTCTTTAAAAGAGGAGCAGAAATACAAGCTGAAAACGAATTAACCATTTAAGTTATGGCAATAGTAGTTAATTTAGATGTTATGATGGCCAAACGTAAAATTTCACTAAACGAACTTTCCGAAAAAGTGGAGGTGACTCTGTCTAATCTTTCCATTTTAAAAACTGGAAAAGCAAAAGCCATTCGTTTTAGTACTCTTGAGGCAATTTGTAAAGCATTAAATTGTCAGCCGGGAGATATATTGGAATATATTGAGTAATTTTTTTAAAGTGTCTGGATTCAGATGCGGAAAATTTTTAATACAGAATCTGGGTTTGACGATTAGTGAGAATTTATTTGAAATTTATTACTTTTTCTAAATTTGTTTATTCCAATTTAAAATATTTATATTTTAATAATTTTAAAATATTGTAAAATGACAATTATCATCGATAATACCTTAAAACTTGAATTGATTAACGAAAATCATGCACAACCCATTTTTGAAATGGTTGACGCTAACAGAACTCATTTGCGTCCTTGGTTGCCTTTCGTTGACCGAATGCAAACTGTTGAATTTGCTCAAAATTTTGTAAATGGAACGATGCAAAGAAATAAAGACGGAAACGAATATGCTTTTGTAATTGTTGAAAATTCAATAGTAATTGGCCGAATAGGCGTGTATAAAATAGACGGTCAAAACAAAATTGGAGAAATTGGATATTGGATTATTGAAGGATTTCAAGGAAAAGGTAGTGTGACCAAATCCTGCAAGGCGATTATTGATTTTTGTTTTTCGGAATTGCAATTAAATAGAATCGAAATTAAATGCGGAACCGAAAATTTCAAAAGTAAAACCATTCCCGAAAAATTAAACTTTACCAAAGAAGGAGTGATTCGACAAGGTGAATTGCTGTATGATACCTTTATTGATTTGAATTTGTACTCGATTTTAAAATCGGATTTTGTTTAATCAATGTTTTTAAAAATAATTAGGAAAAATACATTTGAAGCAATCAAATCCTCAAATTTTCTCATTCTATAATTTTATTCGTAAATTTGCACCTCAATAAAAAATATACACAATGGAAAACGGAATATACGCTAAATTCAACACCGCAAAAGGGGCGATTTTGGTAAAACTAACACACGATTTAACTCCTGGAACAGTTGGTAACTTTGTTGCTCTTGCCGAAGGGAATATGGAAAACAAAATTAAACCTCAAGGTCAAAAATTCTATGACGGTTTAAACTTTCACAGAGTTATTCCAGATTTTATGATTCAAGGGGGATGTCCTCTAGGAACTGGAACTGGTGATCCAGGTTACAAGTTTGATGATGAATTCCATCAAGATTTGCGTCATGACGCACCAGGTGTTTTGTCTATGGCAAATTCAGGTCCAGGTTCTAATGGTTCTCAATTTTTTATCACACATATTGCAACGCCTTGGTTAGATGACAAACATACCGTTTTTGGAAATGTTGTAGAAGGACAAGATGTTGTAGATGCAATTGCTCAAGGAGATTCATTAGATTCAGTTGAAATCATCCGAGTAGGTGAAGAAGCTCAAAAATGGAATGCTATTGAAGCTTTCGTTGGTTTAAAAGGAGCTCGTTTGAAAAAATTAGCCGCTTTGAAAGCAGAATCTGAAGCTAAAATGGAAAAATTAGCAGCTGGTTTTGAAAAAACAGAAAGTGGGTTGCGTTACCAATTCATCCAAAGAGGTGAAGGAAAACAAGCAGAAAGTGGTAAAACTGTTTCAGTTCACTATGAAGGTTCATTGGAGAACGGTAAAGTTTTTGATTCTTCGTACCCAAGAAAAAAACCAATCGAATTTCGTTTGGGTCAAGGTCAGGTAATTGAAGGTTGGGACGAAGGTATTGCACTATTGAAAGTTGGAGACAAAGCTCGTTTTGTGATCCCATCTGATTTAGGATACGGACCAGCAGGAGCGGGTGGCGTTATTCCACCAAACGCTACTTTGATTTTCGATGTTGAATTGATGGAAGTGAAATAAAAAGTTTTACTGGACCTTATTTTATGGTCCGAGTATGTAAGACTAAAAACAGGAATCCCAAAACGTTTTATTAACGTTTTGGGATTTTTTTTACCAATGAATTCAAAATAGTTCAATCCTATTTTTGTATTATCGAGCGCACTTGATATGTACAACTGTTTCTCGACTGTACTCCAACAGATAAAATAGACTATTTTAAAAAAAATAGAAGTATGACTTTTAATTCAATTGTTAAATATTAAAAAATGACAGCATGATGTTTCTTCGGAAATCTTTTAATTAATCTTTGAAAAGATTGTATTTGATTCTAACTGATGTCATGTTGGTAAGCTCCAGCTCCGTAATGTAGTTCATACGAATGAGAATAAATTTCGATTATATTCCCAAAAGGATCTTCCATATAGACCATTCGATACGGTTTTTCGCCTGGATAATATTCCCTTATTGGCATTCTTTGTTTTCCACCTGCTTCAACAATTTTTTTGGCAAGACTTTCTACATCGGGGTCTTGAACACAAAAATGGAAAACACCAGTTTTGTATGGTTCAAATTCAGCTTGCGGTTTTATGTTTTGTGGAAATTCAAACAACTCGATTCCAATACGATCTCCTGTAGATAAATGTGCAATCTTAAATGTTTTCCATCCTGTTCCAAAAACATCAATACACATTTGACCAATTGCAGTTTCTTGTTCTTCATTTACTGTAGTGACATTCATAATAATGTACCATCCCATCACATTTTTATAAAATTCAATCGCTTTTTCGATATTGGGAACAGAAATTCCAATATGTGAAAATACTCGAGGGTATTGTTGTAAATTACTCATAATTAAATATTTAAGATTCTTTCTAAAATTATAATTTATTTTTTATTTTTACAAAACTCTTTTTTGATTATTTTTAAAATAATTATTTTTATTTTTTAAAAAAAATATGGCTCCTGAAACTCTATTTCCATTAACATGGACAGAATTTGAACGAATTGAAATGCGTGTAGGAACGATACTCGAAGTTCAAGATTTCCCTGAAGCCCGAAAACCCGCTTTTCAATTAACTATTGATTTTGGTTCCGCTATTGGAATTCGGAAAACGTCTGCGCAAATAACCAAAAGATATACCAAAGAAGTTTTGGTTGGAAGACAAATTGTGGCGGTTATCAATTTTCCCAAAAAACAAATCGGAAAGTTTATGAGCGAATGTCTAGTGCTTGGCGCAGTAGGCGAGGAGGGAGATGTTATTTTGTTGGCTCCTGATTTTAAAATAGAAAACGGATTGCGAATTGGGTAGTGTTGGGCAAAGTGAAAAACTATCAACCTTAGCTCGATAAAGGTTGCATAAAAAATGGATAGTAAATTATGTGCTTTACTATTCCGGCGAGGTCTTTTTCGAGACCTTGTAGGTATTTTGTCAATAGTGATTATACCTAAAAGGTTAAAAAAACCTTGCAGGACTTTCAAAGAATAAAAGATTAATGATTAATAGCGTTCAGGTTATCAATGTTTTCGATTTGTCTATTTTTCAATCGGCAAATTACTAGAACCCCATTCGGTCCAAGAACCATCATAAACGGCTTTTGGATTGTCCGAAATCAATTCACAGGCCAATAAAACAATACAAGCGGTAATTCCAGATCCACAGGTAAAAAGTAAAGGCTGATCGTTTAGTTTTAGGATTTGTTTTAGTTCTTCGTTTGATTTGAACTTTCCGTCTTGTTGTAACTGAGTGAAAGGAATGTTTATGGAACCAGGGATATGTCCACTTCTTAAACCTGCTCTTGGTTCTTCGTTGTTGGCATAGAATCGGTCGGAAGATCTGGCATCCATCAATACTGCCTGTTTGGAGGTGATGTTCTCCAAAATCTGCTCTTTATTTTTGATTAATTCGGGTTGAAATTTTGCCTCAAAATCTCCTTTCGGATAAGTTCTAGGTTGTTGTTTTTCTGTTGGATATGCTTCTTTAATCCATTCCGGCAATCCTCCATTTAAAACAAAAACATTAGAATGTCCCATTGCTTTAAACATCCACCAAGCTCTCGGGCTGGAATAGATTCCTAACGTGTCGTAAACGACAATGATGCTATTTTTGTTGATACCTAATTTTTGGGCTTCCGCTGTAAATTTTTCTTCAGAAGGAAAAGTGTTTGGTAACGGATTGCTGGTGTCACTAAAATTATTTTTGATATCAAATAAGCGGGCACCTTTTATTTGTAAATCGGAATTTTGATTCTCTAAGTTAGATTGGTTTTGGTCTAATCGAGCTTCGAGAATTATTAGATTTGAATCATTCAAATGTTCTTGAAGCCAGGCTGCGGAAACTATTGGATTTGTCATTTTTAAAGTTTTTTTGTTGTTATATTCTAAATAAAGAGTGTCTAATTTTAAACATATAAGTCATATAAGTATAAAGTTATTAGTTTGTTAAAACATAGATTTTAAAGGAGATATAAGTTGAAAAAATTTCGTAGTTTAAGTAATTTTACTTAAATGAACTTTTGATTTAACTTGATTTTTTAAATTAAAAACTTATATGACTTCTATGTTTGTCAATGTATTTGACTGAATAGCGTTATTTATAGAATTAATTTATTTTTGCGATTAATTGGTGTAAAAAAGTTTGCCCTTCTTCCCAGTATTCCAGATTGGAATCGGAGTTGATGTGTCCTTTAAAACCAACGTTTATAAAATCGCTTCCCCAGTACGTTGCCAATTCTTGTGCTCTTTCCAAAGACATATACGTGTCGTTTTCGGTCGCTATAACCAGCGACGGAAAAGGAACAGTTTGGGTTGGAATGGGAGCAAAGTGTCTTAGGAAATCAGGTGTATGTTCAGGCGAATCCACATCTGCGGGAGCGACAAGCATAGCACCCACAATGTTTGGATTGTTGTTTTGGGAAACCCAATGCATCACTAGGGAAACCGCTAGACTATGAGCCACTAAAATAATCGGTTCATCAATTTTCTGAATGGTATTGTCAAGTCGGTCCAGCCATTCGTCGAGTTGAGGTTCGTCCCAATTGTCTTGTGTGACTTTGGTCGAATTGCTGAATTTTTGTAACCAAAAGCTTTGCCAGTGTTTTTCGCCAGAATCACCAAGTCCTGGTATAATTAATAAGTGTGGTGTCATTTTATTTCTTTTTTAAAGCTGTAATTCTTTTAATTTCTTGAATAACTAACGGAAAAGCGGGTTCTGTCATATTGTGTCCAAAACCTTGTAATTCATACAAAGTCGTTTGTTTGTGGCCGGCAATTTTCATCATTCGCATCATATAGGCGTTTTCTTCATAGCGCCCCAACATTTCCTTTTCCCTGTCACCTGTAATTAGCAATAACGGTGGTGCATCAGCACGAACGTGATACAAAGGGGCAAACTCATCAACTATGGGTTGTGTGTCTGGAATGCCTCTTTCTTTTCGAATTTCAAAATGGGTTATGGTTTGAGCGCTCAACGGAATCAATCCTGCTATGGAATTGGCGTCAATTCCGTCAGCTTTCAGCCATTTTTTGTCTAATCCCACCATCAATGATAAGTACGCACCCGCCGAATGTCCTGAAACAATAATCAGTGAATCATCTCCGCCGTAAGTGGTAATATTCTTGAATGTCCAAGCTACGGCTGCTGCTGCATCTTCAATACATTTTTGTGCTTTTACTTTTGGGGATAGTCTATAATTTACAGAAACAACACAAAATCCTTTGTCTTTGAGTCCTTCTGGAAGTTCTTTACTGCCTGAGGTTAAACCACCACCATGAAACCAAATTACAGTGGTAAATCCTTTGGTGTTTTTTGGGTAATAGATATCGAGAACACAACGTTCTTTGATGTACGCATCACTATTGGCTGTTGCTTCGTTGTAATAATGGATATTGCTAACGGTGGTATATTCTGTTTTTTGGGCAGAAACTAATGTTACAGACAACAGGAGTACTAATGAAAGGACTATTTTTTTCATTTTATGGTTTTATTTTGAAATCATAAAAATACAGATTTTTTATATGTTGTTTGCATTGGCTCTTATGAAAATTTAAAGTTGTAGCATAGGTACTATCTTCAATACCTAATTTATTTTGGTTAATTTTTATATATTTGTTACACCGAGAGGAAGCTTCTTGCGATTATTCACTGGATGTTTACCTTGTGTAGCCTCAATTTTTATGTTGGGGCTATTTTTTGCTATTGTGTCTTCTTCGAAGCCAATTGCCCGAGAGGTCAACTTTTGCTCCTCTTCTTGGATATTTAGCTGATAAATAGCATCGTAAGCTTCATTCTTTTTCCATAAATGATAAATCATTGTCAGTATCTTTTTTTGAACCGCCACATAACTTTTCATTTTTATTCCATGTTTTTCATAGGTTCTATCATATAAATCTTTGAAGGGTTTAACTTTGCATTGAATAACTACCAATGACGGCATATGTAAGGCGCGTCTTATTCTTGAATTCCCTCTTTTTGATATTTTGGTTTTACCAACACGCTTTCCTGATTGTGCTTCAACTACGTCATAACCCGCATAAGACACTAACTGTTTGTAATTCGTAAATAATGTAAAACCGTTGGTTTCAGCCAAAATAGTACTCAATGTTAAAATTCCTAATCCTTTCATTTTCAATATATTTTCAGTCTTGTCATAAACTTCTTTATTAGATTTCAAATGAATCTTTATTTCTTTGTCCAACTCTTTGAGCTGTGTCTCAAATAAAATTATGGTTTGCTCTAATTGATTTGTAACTGAATCCAAATGGTGCATTGCAAAACTCAACGCATCTAATTGGTTTTTTAAAACCGTTTTCAATTCGGTAACATTTTGATGTTGCCTTGTCAACAATCGTAATTCATAGAAAAAGGATCCCATTGGTTGCCATAAATCTAAGCACTGTTCGGCTCCCATTTGTGATAATCCTTTGGCATCAATGCTGTCATTTTTTGATTTGAGCCCAATAGCTTCCAAATATTTTTTTGCTTTATTAGGCAAAATTATAGAAACATCAAATCCTTTCCCAAACAAACAATAAGCACAATTCTCATGATAAATCCCTGTAGCTTCCATGCAAATTACCACAGGAATAGTTTCCTTTTTATGCTTTAAAATCCACTCTTCCAAAGAAGAAAATCCTTTTAATGTGTTAGAAATAATGGTACTTGACTTTACAGTTACCTTTTGTTTTTCATCAATAACACTAATACAAGCATTAATTTTTTTGCTTGAAACGTCTAATCCAACAGAATACTTTAAATTCATAACTCTTTGATTTAGAATCAATAAACAAAATATTACATAAATCTTTGCTCATTTTTTATACAAGATCCAAATTAAATTCTGGTCTTTAAGTACTATTGTGACTCGAAATGTAATAAAAACGAAATGGATTAACCTAATGTCTACAATATCATCAAAAGATGTATTTCGCCCCGATAGAATTTGGCCATTTCGTTTTGCTTATCAATTGTTGTATTTCAAAGATACATTTCATATTTTTAACATAGTCAAAGATATGAGCCCCGATGGGAGGGAAAATCTCCCGATTTAGAAAAACAAGGTTTTTTAGCCGTAGTTTTTCTTGATCGGGAATTGCAACGGACAGCGGGACTGAACGTGATGCGATATACCAGTGGTTTGCTCCAAAAAAAAATCCATCAGCCTTTCGACCAATGGATTTTCTATATTCAAAAGAACTGCTAACTATTAAGCGTCCAAATCTACTGTAGTTCTGCTTGCAATTTCTTTATATGTTCCGTTTACTAATTTCTCACGAATCGCTTCAAAAGCAGTAAGTGTTTCAGCAATATCTTCTAATGTATGGGAAGCAGTAGGAATAACACGTAATAAAATCATTCCTTTTGGAATAACTGGATAAATTACGATTGACAAGAAAATACCATAATTCTCTCTTAAGTCATTTACCATTACCATCGCTTCTGGTACGCTTCCTTCCAAGTAAACTGGCGTAACACAAGTATTAGTGTCTCCAATATTAAATCCTTTGCTTCTTAAACCATTTTGTAAAGTGTTTACATTTTCCCATAATTTGTTTTTCAACCCTGGGTTGTCACGCAACAACTGCAAACGTTTCAAAGAACCAATAGTTTGAATCATTGGCAATGCTTTGGCAAACATTTGAGAACGTAAGTTGTATTTTAAATAATCGATTATGTCTTTGTCAGCCGCTACAAAAGCACCAATGTTCGCCATTGATTTGGCAAAAGTAGAGAAGTAAACATCAATTCCGTCTTGGCAATTTTGCTCTTCACCAGCTCCAGCACCTGTTTCACCAAGTGTACCAAAACCGTGCGCATCATCAACAAGCAAACGGAAATTGTATTTTTCTTTCATGGCTACAATCTCTTTCAGCTTTCCTTGTTGGCCACGCATTCCAAAAACACCTTCAGTAATAAACAAAATACCACCGCCAGTTGTTTCGGCTAGTTTTGTAGCACGATCCAAGTTTTTCTCCATGCTTTCGATGTCGTTGTGTTTGTATGTAAAACGCTTTCCGCTATGCAAACGAACACCGTCAATGATACAAGCGTGAGCATCTACATCATACACAATCACATCATTTCGAGTTACCAAAGCATCAATAATAGACACCATTCCTTGGTAACCAAAATTCAATAAATAAGCCGATTCTTTCTTTACAAAAGCAGCCAATTCGTTCTCTAATTGTTCGTGGTATTTCGTGTGACCACTCATCATACGTGCTCCCATTGGGGCAGCAGCTCCATATTCTACAGCTGCATCGGCATCTGCTTTACGTACTTCTGGATGATTTGCAAGACCTAAATAGTCATTCAAACTCCAGTTCAAAACTTCTTTTCCTTGAAATTTCATTCTCGGTCCTAAGTCTCCTTCTAATTTAGGAAATACAAAATAACCTTCTGCTTGTGACGCCCATTTTCCTAATGGTCCTTTATTGTTTTGAATTCTTTCGAATAAATCTTTTACCATAATATATGTCTGTACTACTATTAATTTTAAGAAGTTGCAAAAATAAATATTTATAATGTATTAACATCTTGAAAGTATATTTATTTTTCTAAAACCAATCCATTATAAATAGCAATGCTGTCATCCTGAGCGAAGTCGAAAGGTGAAGCTATTTCCTGCTGTCCATTACAAGCTCTCCGTCATAAACCTTTTTTTCTATTGTGTCGCAAGGAGCTTCTTCCAGTCGCTCTTGCGTCAAAAGAAAAAATAGGTTTATTCCGTCGAGGCTTTCCATTTCCATCAGGGCTCATATCTTTGACTATGTTAAAAATATGAAATGTATCTTTGAAATACAACAATTGATAAGCAAAACGAAATGGCCAAATTCTATCGGGGCGAAATACATCTTTTGATGATATTGTAGACATTAGGTTAATCCATTTCGTTTTTATTACATTTCGAGTCACAATAGTACTTAAAGACCAGAATTTAATTTGGATCTTGTATAAAAAATGAGCAAAGATTTATGTAATATTTTGTTTATTGATTCTAAATCAAAGAGTTATGAATTTAAAGTATTCTGTTGGATTAGACGTTTCAAGCAAAAAAATTAATGCTTGTATTAGTGTTATTGATGAAAAACAAAAGGTAACTGTAAAGTCAAGTACCATTATTTCTAACACATTAAAAGGATTTTCTTCTTTGGAAGAGTGGATTTTAAAGCATAAAAAGGAAACTATTCCTGTGGTAATTTGCATGGAAGCTACAGGGATTTATCATGAGAATTGTGCTTATTGTTTGTTTGGGAAAGGATTTGATGTTTCTATAATTTTGCCTAATAAAGCAAAAAAATATTTGGAAGCTATTGGGCTCAAATCAAAAAATGACAGCATTGATGCCAAAGGATTATCACAAATGGGAGCCGAACAGTGCTTAGATTTATGGCAACCAATGGGATCCTTTTTCTATGAATTACGATTGTTGACAAGGCAACATCAAAATGTTACCGAATTGAAAACGGTTTTAAAAAACCAATTAGATGCGTTGAGTTTTGCAATGCACCATTTGGATTCAGTTACAAATCAATTAGAGCAAACCATAATTTTATTTGAGACACAGCTCAAAGAGTTGGACAAAGAAATAAAGATTCATTTGAAATCTAATAAAGAAGTTTATGACAAGACTGAAAATATATTGAAAATGAAAGGATTAGGAATTTTAACATTGAGTACTATTTTGGCTGAAACCAACGGTTTTACATTATTTACGAATTACAAACAGTTAGTGTCTTATGCGGGTTATGACGTAGTTGAAGCACAATCAGGAAAGCGTGTTGGTAAAACCAAAATATCAAAAAGAGGGAATTCAAGAATAAGACGCGCCTTACATATGCCGTCATTGGTAGTTATTCAATGCAAAGTTAAACCCTTCAAAGATTTATATGATAGAACCTATGAAAAACATGGAATAAAAATGAAAAGTTATGTGGCGGTTCAAAAAAAGATACTGACAATGATTTATCATTTATGGAAAAAGAATGAAGCTTACGATGCTATTTATCAGCTAAATATCCAAGAAGAGGAGCAAAAGTTGACCTCTCGGGCAATTGGCTTCGAAGAAGACACAATAGCAAAAAATAGCCCCAACATAAAAATTGAGGCTACACAAGGTAAACATCCAGTGAATAATCGCAAGAAGCTTCCTCTCGGTGTAACAAATATATAAAAATTAACCAAAATAAATTAGGTATTGAAGATAGTACCTAAAACACATGCAACAACTTTCTTTAATAAAAACACGTATATTTGAATCAGGTTAAATAGTAATATAAAAAGGATAAAATCAATTATCTAAAATCTACAATCCAAAGTCTAAAATAAAAAGAAATGTCTCAAATAGTAAAAGAACTAAAACTTGCTGTACTTATTGATGCCGACAATGTTCCTTATAGTAATGTCAAAGGAATGATGGAGGAAATCACCAAATATGGAACACCTACCACCAAACGTATTTATGCTGATTGGACGAAACCCAATGCCAACGGTTGGAAATCGGTTTTGCTCGAACATGCTATAACACCAATACAACAATACAGTTACACCGTAGGGAAAAATTCCTCTGATTCGGCGATGATTATTGACGCCATGGATTTGTTGTATTCAGACAAAGTAGATGGTTTTTGTATTGTTTCCAGTGATAGTGATTTTACACGTTTGGCTATTCGTTTGCGAGAATCGGGAATGAAAGTGATTGGGATTGGCGAGAAAAAAACACCGAATTCCTTCATTGTAGCTTGTGACCGATTTATTTATATTGAAGTTTTGGATGGTGCTATCAAAAAGAAAAAACCTAAACCTACTACTACTAATCCTAATGCTGAAACTAAAGATGCCAAAAAGATCCCAGAAAAAGAACCATCCGTAAAGATAGACAATCCGACTATCGATTTAATTGAAGATGCCATTGATGCTATTTGTGATGATGCTGGATGGGCATTTTTGGGTGATGTGGGGAATCTAATTGTAAAAAATAAACCCGAATTTGATCCAAGAAGTTATGGTTTTACCAAACTTACTCCAATGCTTAAATCGTTAACCGATATTTTGGAAATTGACGAAAGGGATTCGGATAAAAAAGGCATCAAACACGTATATGTGCGATTGCGATACACTTAAAATTAAAGCAAAAAAAGAGGGCTTTTTCAAGACCCTCTAATTTGTAAGTTCTGATTTATCATTATCAAACTTATACTATATGTCGTATAGTTGACTATTGAGATACTTTTTCTAATATTGAAATATTTGTGATATTATATGCTCAAGTAATTAATCAAAACCACAATCAAATTTACAGTTTATTTACGTATAAAATGCTTAATTTTAGGTTTTTAACTCTGTTTTAACGAGGTGTGTATTAATGATTTTATTTTTGAATTTACTAATTTATTTTTGTTTTTTTCAAATGGAATATTTAATCAATTTGATAATGTTAAACTGATATATTTGCAAACTTTAATCATATAAAAAATTAGCTGATGAAAATTGTCTTTGCAACTAATAACAAAAATAAAATTCTCGAAATTCAAAGTATGCTTCCTGAAAGTATAGAAATTATTAGTTTAGAAAGTATTGGTTGTCTAGAAGATATTCCAGAAACTGCGGATACTATTGAAGAAAATGCCATCATGAAAGCCAATTATGTAACTGAGAAATACGGTTACGATTGTTTTGCTGATGATACTGGACTTGAAGTGGATTCTCTAGATGGGGAACCCGGAGTTTACTCCGCGCGATATGCTGGCGAACAACGTTCTTCCGAAGATAATATGGATAAATTGCTTTTAAATCTTGAAGGTAAGACCGATAGAGTTGCCCAATTTAAAACCGTTATTACTTTAAATCTAAAAGGGGAGCAGTATCTTTTTACAGGAATTGCGAAAGGAGAAATCACTTTAGAAAAAAACGGTAATCAAGGTTTTGGTTATGACCCCATTTTTAGACCACAAGGCTATCAAGAAACATTCGCTCAATTGTCATTAGAGACAAAAAACCAAATCAGTCACAGAGGAAAAGCGACTCAGGAATTAATTGCGTTTTTAAATAAATATGAAGATTAGTGTAAAGAGCAAATCAAGAAGTTTTCAATCAAATGATAGTTACAATAAAATATAGTACATTTGAAATGCGTTATAGCTTTTCACTCAAATAATTCAGTATGTTCAATGTTAAAACAGTAGTTGCAGTATCTCTTTTTTTAATTCCAACAATTCATTATAGTCAACACACAGACGAGATCAATTCGAATAGACCGGGTGAATCTATGTCGGCTTTTGCTGTTGGAAAAACGGTACTTCAAATAGAGTCAGGAGTGTTTGGAATTCAGGAAAGTCATACCTTATCGAAATATGATGCCAATGGTTTTGGAATAGATTTTGAAGTGCGATATGGCGCATTCCTTGAGAATTTAGAATTCATTGCGGATGTTCAATTTGTAAATGAAAGATTTACTTATCCAATGAGAGTGGATGATAGAGCTGATTTTAAGCAATCTGTTATTGGTGCCAAATACCTGATTTATGATCCCAACAAAGGGTATAAAAAAGAGGTGAATATATACAGTTGGAATGCCAACCATAAATTCAATTGGCATCAAGTAATTCCAGCTGTCGCTGTTTTTGCCGGAGCCAATTTTACAGGGGCTGACAATCCATTTTATTTTTCTCCAGAATCGAGTATTTCTCCAAAAGTGGCTATCATTTTGCAAAATCATTTGGGTGATGGTTCTTGGGTATTTGTAACCAATATTATTTCAAACTATATGACTACGGACTATCCAAGTTTGAGTTATATCTTGACTTTGACTAAAGGAATTAATGATAAATGGTCTGCCTTTGTGGAAAATCAAGGTATTAAAAGTGATTTTTATAGTGATGCCATTGTAAGAGGTGGAGCAGCTTATTTAATCAACAAGAATTTGCAAGTTGATGCTTCTATAAGTACTAATTTTAAAGATACACCCTCTATTCTTTATGGAGGGGTTGGAATGTCTTGGCGATGGGATGGCCGATATAAAGAAGTCCAACTTTTGACCAAAGAAGAGCAGGCCGCACAAAAAATGGCAAAAAAAACAAAAACCAAAAAAGGATTTAGAATATTTAATAAAAAGTAATAGCAATTCCCAATAAATAAAAATGATTACCATACAAGAAGCTAAGACCAAAAATGAGTTAATAGAATTTATAAAATTCCCTTTTGCCTTATACAAAGACAATCCGTATTGGGTTCCTCCTATAATTGCGGATGAGTTGGAAACTTTTGATAAAACAAAAAACCCAGCTTTTAATAGTGCCGAAGCCAATTTTTATATAGCATATAAAAACAATGTTATGGCGGGTAGAATTGCTACAATCATAAATTGGGACGAAGTCAATTACCAACAAAAAAAGAAAGTTCGTTTTGGCTGGTTCGATGTCGTTGATGATATCGAAGTGACCAAAGCGTTGCTCGAGAAAGTATATGAATTGGGTCTAAAAAATAATTTAGAATATGTTGAAGGTCCGATGGGATTTTCGAATCTAGATAAAGTAGGTGTTTTGACAGAAGGGTTCGATGAACTTGGAACCATGATAACATGGTACAATCATCCGTATTATGCAACGCATTTTGAACAATTGGGGTATGTGACCGAAAAAGAATATGTTGAAAATAAATTTCCTTTCGCTAATGCTAAACCAGAATTTTTTGAAAGAATAAATGAGTTAGTCAAAACAAGGTACCAACTCAAACCCATCAATTTCAAATCGACCAAAGCGGTAATGCCATATGTAGATAAAATGTTTGATTTGTTTAATGAATCCTACGCGAATTTGTCTTCTTTTGTAGCAATATCCGACATTCAAAAGGAATATTTCAAGAAAAAATACATCAGTTTCATCAATCCGGAATACATAAAATATGTCGAAGATAAAAATGGAAATTTAGTGGCATTTGCCATTGTGATGCCGAGTTTTTCAAAAGCACTTCAAAAAGCTAATGGTAAATTATTTCCTTTTGGCTTTCTTCATTTATTGAATGCAAGACGCAATAGTAAAGATGTTGTTTTCTACCTTATCGGAGTGCATCCAGATTATCAAAACAAAGGGGTTACGGCTATTATTTTTAATGAATACCATAAAACATTTACTGAAAAAGGAATTGAAAACTGTTTTAGGACTCCAGAATTGGCAGACAATATTGCTATTCAGTTGCTATGGAAAAACTTTAATCCAGTAGTTCATTGTCGAAGAAAAACGTTTCGAAAAGCGCTATAAGCATAGAGTTTCTATTTACTATAAATAAAAAAAGACCGACAGAAGTTAATTTCTCTCGGTCTTTTTTTATTTCTGTTTTAATTTGGATTTAAATATCGTCAAATTCGATATCGGTAAAACTAGAGGTACTTGGAATAATATCTTCATTAGTTTTGTCTAAAGCATATTCCTTTTTGAAATCTTTTTGGTGTCTTTCAGAGATTACTTCTTCGCCTTTGTGGTTTAAAACATAAGAAGTCATTTCTTCTAAAATTTCTGAAAATGCGGTAAAATCTTCTTTATATAAATAGATTTTGTGTTTTTTGAAATGAAAAGAACCGTCTTCTTCAGTGAATTTTTTACTTTCGGTAATTGTAATGTAATAATCATCAGCTTTAGTAGCTCTTACATCAAAGAAATAGGTTCTTCTGCCAGCTCTTAAAACTTTTGAAAATATTTCTTCTTTTTCTAACATATCATTTTCTCTCATAATCTTTTCGTCATTTTTTTTATTTAATAGCAATCAAAAATCATAAAAATATATGTATTATACAACAATTAAAGCAATTCTTTTTCTGAAAGTTGCTTTGTGTAGAGAGCAGAATAGTGTCCGTTTTGGTTTATTAATTGATTATGAGAACCTTGTTCGATTATTTTGCCATCTTCCAGAATAATTATTTTGTCCGCATTTTTTGCTGATGAGACCCTATGGCTGACAATTATGGTGGTTTTGTTTTTGCAAATTTGGTAGAGATTGTTCAAAATCGCCTCTTCAGTTTCAGTATCAACCGCGGATAAGCAATCATCAAAAAGTAATATTTCCGGGTTTTTTATGATCGCCCTTGCTATCGAAACACGTTGTTTTTGACCTCCGGAAAGCGTTATGCCTCTTTCTCCTAAAATGGTGTCATACCCTTTGTTAAAATTAGCGATATTGTCGTGAACAACAGCGCTTTTTGCGGCAGCTTCCACTTCTGGATCAGTTGCATCTTCTTTTCCAAATTTGATGTTGTTCTTGATGCTATCTGAAAATAAAAAAGCATCCTGTGGAACTACTCCAATACTGTTTCGTAAATCAAATAAATTGAGTTGGCTGATTTCTTTATTGTCAATCAAAATTTTACCGGTGGTAGTGTCATACAATCTGGAGATTAAAGATATAATAGTTGATTTTCCAGACCCCGTTTTTCCTAAAATAGCTAAGGTTTCTCCTTTCTTAACTGTAAAAGTTACGTTTTGAAGTGCTTTTATATGAGTGTCTTCATACGTGTAACTCACATTTTCAAACGAAATACTTCCTTCGATTTTAGATCTATTGGTATTCTTGTTTTGTATTTCGGGCACAATTTTCAAAAATTCATTCAATCTTTTTTGTGATGCTTCAGCCTCTTGAACCATTGACGAGACCCATCCTAGAGAAGCAACTGGCCATGTCAGCATATTTACGTATAAAATAAACTCAGCAATGGTTCCAATATTTTTTATAGTTCCATTTATATACATTAATCCTCCAAAGTAGATTACAATTAAGTTGCTTATTCCTATAAGTGCAAGCATTAGTGGTCCAAATAGTGATTGTACTTTGGCTAAACTTAAACTTTTGCTTTTGCTTTCGTTTGCTAAATTGGTTATAAGTGTTTGATTTTGGTCTTCCAGTGAATACGCTTTTATAACGCGTATTCCAGAGAATACTTCTTGGGTATAACTGGAAACTTTTGATAAATACTGCTGAAAAGTTGTAGATCTTTTGTTGATTTCAGAACTTAATTTAAAAATACAAAAAGATAAAATAGGCAAAGGTAAAATAGTGTACAAAGTAAGTCGCGGAGATACATTATACATGTAGCCAATTACGATCGAAAAGCGAATAAAAGTATTGATGGTGTACATAACAGCTGGTCCTACGTACATACGTACCTTAGAAACATCTTCGCTGATGCGATTCATCAAATCACCTGTTCGGTTTTGTTTGTAAAAATTTTGAGAAAGATTTTCATATTGACGAAAGACTTCATTCTTTAAATCAAATTCAATGTGGCGAGACATCACGATTAGTGTTTGTCTCATCAAGAATGTTAGAAATCCAGCAACGATTGTAGTGGCAATTATCAATAAAATATTTGAAATCAATTGTTGACTTATTATACTGGTATCAACTGCTTTACTTTTTGAAAAAGCTTCAATTTCATTAAATGATTTACTGATGAGTTTAGGTGTAAATAATGAAAATATTTGTGCGATTATTGTGATAATTATTCCAAGTAAAAAGCTGTATTTGTATTTGATGAAATATTTGTTTAAATAGCGTAATTCTTTCATATTTTGATATATTCAGTATTGAATTGTTTTTGTTATTTATTTAATGTTTAAAATTTAACAATTGTTTTGTCAATTTGTAGTTTTGTTTTTGTTGTGATATATTTATTTTTAAATAATTTTAATAAAGTATATTTATTTTTTACGTATGTTTGAGATGTCTTTTTGATAAATTCGTAATTTTTAACTAAAAACAAATAGTACTATGAATGCTACTGTTACCACGGGGAAAGAACTTCAAAAAATGGATCCTGTTTTCGGACAATTATCTTTTAATGATCATGAACAAATTGTTTTTTGCAATGACAAAGATACAGGATTAAAAGCAATTATTGGTATTCATAATTCGGTTATGGGACCAGCATTGGGGGGGACTCGTATGTTTAATTATGCAAATGAATGGGATGCCTTGAATGATGTTTTGCGTCTTTCTAGAGGAATGACCTATAAAGCTGCAATCACGGGATTGAATATTGGTGGTGGAAAAGCTGTTATTATGGGTGATGCAAAAACACAGAAAACACCTGAGTTAATGCGTAAATTTGGCGAATTTGTTCACTCTTTAAGTGGAAGATATATTACTGCTGAAGATGTTGGAATGGAAACTTCAGATATGGATTTGGTTAGAGATGTAACACCTTATGTCACTGGGATTTCTGAAGAAAGAGGTGGTGCGGGAAATCCTTCTCCAGTTACTGCTTTTGGAGTTTATATGGGTATGAAAGCTGCTGCGAAACAGCAATTTGGAACCGATAATTTAGAAGGTAAAAAAATATTGGTTCAAGGAATTGGACACGTAGGGGAGACGTTGGTAGATTATTTAACAAAAGAAGGAGCTGTTGTATTTATTGCTGATATTAATGAAGAGAAATTATACGAAGTAGCAAAGAAATATAATGCTCAAATTTTTACAGGCGACGATTTGTATAGTGCTGATGTCGATATTTATGCACCTTGTGCTATGGGAGCAACCATAAATGATATTACCGTAAACAAAATTAAAGCTAAAGTAATTGCTGGTGCTGCAAATAATCAATTGGCAAACGAAAATACTCACGGTTTGATCTTGCAAGAAAGAGGAATTCTTTATGCGCCAGATTTCTTGATCAATGCTGGTGGTATTATCAATGTGTATGCTGAATTGGCTCATTATGACAAAGCAGAAATTATGCGTAAAACAGAAAATATTTATAATACGACATTAGAGATTTTTGATTATGCTGTTGCAAATGGAATTACAACGCATCAAGCAGCGTTGACAATTGCACAAAATCGTATTGATTTAAGAAAAATAGAAAACGAAAAGAAGTAGTCAGTATTCAGTTTCTTAGTATTCAGTTTTGAAAGAGTGTTCAGTATTTTTATTTTGAAAATGCTGAACACTTTTTTTTCGTGCAAATACGGATCACTAAAAAACTGACCACTGATCACTGATTATTTTCTCAAATAAAGCAGGTATAAATTTTCATTTAATAGATGAAATTCTTATTTTTGCCAACTAATTTTAAAAGTTCTTACAAGGTGGTAAATAGAAGACACATTCGCGTTAAAGTCATGCAATCCATTTATGCAATGCATCAAAATGGTTCTGACAATCTAGAAAAGGAAGAGAAATTCCTCATGTATAGTATTGACGCTATTCAAGATTTATACCTAATAATGCTTTCTTCATTGATAGAGATATGTAAAAAAGAAACAGTTTTTTTACATTTATCAAGCCAAAAACATTTGGCAACAAAAGAAGAGCGTAACCCAAATGAAAAATTCATCAAAAACAGAATTTTTCAAATTCTTGCCGAAAACAATTCTTTAAGCATTGCACTTGAAAATCGTTCCATCAATAATTGGGAATTAAATGATGATTATATAATTCTGTTGCTAAATGCAATAAAGGAAAGTGAATTGTATGCAAAATACATGAGTAATCCTGCTTCTACTTTTGAAGAAGATAAAGAATTTATTGTTGACATTTTCTCGGAAGTTATTGTTCCTAACGAAAAGTTGTATGATTATTTAGAAGACGATAAATTAACTTGGATTGATGATATTCCTTTGGTAAATACTCATATTGTTAAGCAACTAAAAGCAATTAAGCAAGGTGAAGATGATAATTTTAGAGTTCCGAAATTATACAAAGACAATGAAGATAAAGCTTATGTAAAAGACTTGTTTAGAAAAACAATTCTAAACGAAACCGAATTGGCTAAGGAATATGTAGATAAAACACCTAATTGGGATAGTGAGCGTATAGCTGAAATCGATACGATTATCCTTAAGATGGCCATTTGTGAGTTCTTGAAATTCCCATCAATTCCTGTAAAAGTAACTTTGAATGAGTATTTAGAATTGGCTAAAGAATATTCAACTCCAAAAAGCAGTATTTTTATTAATGGAATATTGGATAATTTGGTTAAAGAACTTGAAGGAAATAAAAGAATTGTTAAGATAGGAAGAGGATTGATGTAATTTTAATTTTTCTATTATAATGGATAAAAAAGCAATACCCACACTACTTTTTTTTGTATTGATAACCATTTTTTCTTGTAAAAAGAGCAGTAATGTTTTAGATAGAGATAGTGCAGTAACCGATATGAATTTTTCAGAAAAAATGCATGATTTTGGTTCCGTGAATCAAGGAGATAAAGTAGGTACAGAATTTGAGTTTACAAATTCGGGAAATGTGGATTTAATAATTACAGACGCTGTTGGATCTTGTGGTTGTACAGTTCCGGAATTTCCGAAAAATGCCATTAAGCCTGGTGAAAACGGTAGTATTAAAGTTTTATTTAATTCTACTAATAGATCAGGGATACAAAATAAATCTGTTACAATTACAGCAAATACAACAAAAGGTACTGAAATTTTAAACATAAAAGCAAACGTAATTCCGAGAATAGGAATTGCGCAATAATTTTTTAACATAAAAACTAAATATTTAAATTATGGGACAATTACAACAGTTCTTGCCGTTTCTATTAATGTTCGTAGTCATTTATTTCTTTATGATAAGACCACAACAAAAAAGAGCTAAAAATGAAAAAGAATTTGAAAGCGCATTAAAAGTAGGAGATAAAATCATTACAAAAAGTGGTATTCATGGTAAGATAGCTGAGCTAGGTGATTCAACGGTAATTATTGAAACTATGGCTGGAAAAATAAAAATGGAACGTTCTTCTATTTCAATGGAATTTAGTGCTACTTTGAATAAAAAGGCATAATTTATTCGATATAATAACAAAAACCCCAAACTTCTGTCTGTTTCAGACTGAAATTTGGGGTTTTTATTTTTAAAATAAAAAACTTATTTCTTTTTGTTTTTTTTATTTTTTTTGTTCTTTTTTGCTTTTGCTTTCATCTTTTTTTCCTTGGCTTTCGCTTTTACCTTTGCTTTTTTTGCTTTGTCTTTTTTGGCTTTCTTAGCTTTTTTTGCTTTTGCTTTCGCTTTTTCTTTTGCTTTTGCCTTTTTAGCTTTTTCTTTTTCTTTTTCTTTTTCTTTCATTTTGGATTTTTTCTTTTTGCTTTTCTTTTTTTCTTCATCTTCAGAAATAATTGCTTTATCCTGAGTTTTAATTTTTTCAATAATTGGCTCATTAGCTGCGCTAGCTATAACTCCAGTTGATGTAGATGGAATTTTTGTTTTGTTGGATTTTGGAGTGGTCCTTGTAGAATTTGATTTTGTAACAGCTGATTTTTCAACAGCTGGTTTTGCAACAGCTGGTTTTGTACTGATTGCTTTAACAGCAGTTGGTTTAGTAACAGCTGTCTTTGCAGTTGTCGATTTAACGGCGGATGGTTTTGCTATTGCAGGTTTTACTATTTCAGTTTTTTCGGTTTTTGAAATGTCTGTATTCTCTGTTTTCTCAGTCACTACATTTTCATCTTTTTTTTCTATCATAATTGTATATTGTTAATGTTTTATTTTTATTTTGGTATTTTTGTAAAATCAGGAAGTGGTTTGTAAATATCTCAATATTAATAAATTGTTAGTTTTACATTAACAAATATAATGAATATATGAATGTTGTAATGTTAAGGTTTTGCTGATTTTTTATTTTGTGTGTTTAGTTTAGGAGGTATAATTTTTATGGTGATTCTAAATACATATTTTAACAAAAAAGAGTTTCAAAATTAATCTAATTAATTTCGAAACTCTTTTTTGTTTTAAATTCATTTTTAGCCTGTATTTAAACATAGATTTCGAATTAGAAATCTACTATAGCTAAATTCATTTTCTAATAAAGCGCTTACTCTTATTTATGATGATTAAAAGTTTTTTTTATTGTTTAAAATGCAATGGGGTCAAGTGTAAACTTTTAATTAAACTTTAAATAGATAGGCTTTATAGGAATATATAATTTTATTTATTTTTTTCTTGATATGATTTCTTTATTTAAATATTCACCTTTGGCAGTCAATTCTGCAATTCTTATAATGACATTTACTGCCTTTTGCATGCTTTCTACTGGAACATATTCGTATTTTCCGTGAAAGTTATGTCCGCCAGCAAAAATGTTAGGGCAGGGCAATCCTTTGTATGATAATTGACAGCCATCAGTACCGCCACGAATAGGTTTTATAAGTGGCTTTATGCCTAATTCTCTCATCGCTTTTTCTGCAATAAAAACAATATGTTTTACGGGAGTTACCTTTTCTTTCATATTATAGTATTGGTCTTTAACAGTTGCAATCACAATATCTTCACCAAATTGTTTGGCAAATTTTTTGTTGATTTTTTTTGCGATTTTAGCAATTAAATCTTTTCGTTTTTCAAATTTTAATTTGTTATGATCTCTGATTATTAATTCTAAAACCGTTTCTTCAATACTTCCTGTTAACTGATGCACATGAAAAAAACCTTGATATCCTTTGGTTTCCTGTGGAGTTTCGTCTTTTGGTAATTCATTGATAAAGTCATTAGCGATTAGCATTGAATTGATCATTTTTCCTTTAGCATAACCTGGGTGAACACTTTTTCCTTTAAAGGTTATTTTGGCTCCTGCTGCATTGAAGTTTTCATATTCTAATTCACCTACTTGGCTTCCGTCCATAGTATAAGCCCATTCTGCGGCAAATTTTTCCACATCAAAGTGATGCGCTCCTCGGCCAATTTCTTCGTCAGGTGTAAAAGCAATTCTGATTTTGCCATGCTTGATATCAGGATTCTTGATTAAGAATTCCATTGCGGTTACAATCTCGGTGATTCCCGCTTTATCGTCAGCACCTAAGAGAGTCGTTCCGTCTGTTGTAATTAAGGTTTGTCCTTTGTATTGTAGTAAATCTTTAAAATAGGTAGGTGATAAAATTATATTTTGTGCAGCATTCAAAACAATGTCTTTACCGTCATAATTTGGAATAATTTGTGGTTTTACATTCGCACCTGTAAAATCTGGTGTGGTATCAAAGTGAGAAATAAAACCAATTGTTGGTACATCATGATCTACATTACTGGGTAATGTTGCCATTATATAAGCCTTGTCGTCTATGGTTACATCTTGTAAACCAATGTTTTTTAATTCTTCAACTAGTATATTGGCTAGATCCCATTGTTTTGAAGTACTTGGAGTGGTACTTGAATTTGCATCTGATTCAGTGTCGATTGTTACATAACTTATGAAACGGTCAATTATATGTTGCATGGTATTTATTTTTGAGCAAATATAAACATTTTTAAAAAACTGTAGTTCTTGGTTTGGAGCTCGTAAAAAAGAAAAAAAAATATCCATTTTTCAATGGATATTTTTATGTTATTGTTTGGGTATTAGTGTTTATTTCAGAGCAATGTTTAGTTTGGTTTAACAGCTTTTTCAGCAGCAATTTTTGCTTCAGCAGCAGCTTTTTTCTCTGCTTCAGCTGTTGCTTTTGCAATTTGTTCATCTAGCATTGTAGATTTTTGTAAAGCTAATTTCGCAGATTCTGCTAGTTTTGCGTCAGCTTCTGCTTTTTCTTTTTTTAGTTTTTCAACATCTTTGATTAATTTCTCTTGTGCATCTTTAGCTTTCCCAGCTTCTTTTTCATAAGCCGCTATTTTTTCTTTAGAAATTTTTTCAGCTTCATCAGCCGCTTTTTTATCGGCTTCTGCTTTTGCTTTCAATGCTATTGCTTCTTCTTTTGCTGCTTTTTCTTCAGCTTCGGCTTTTGCTTTTGCCTCGATGGCAGCTACTCTTGCAGCTTCTTTTGCCTCAGCGGCACCTTTAGCTTCAGCTTCAGCTTTTACTTTAGCAGCTATGGCAGCCTCTTTTGCCGCAGTTATTTTTGCTTGCTCTGCTGCTTTTTTGTCTGCTTCGGCTTTTGCTTTAGCCGCTTTTTCTTCGGCTATTTTAGCTTCTGCAACTGCTTTTTTTTCGGCTTCAATTTTTGCTAAATATGCTTTTTCTTGATCTTTTAAATCTTGCATTTGTTTTTTAAAATCAATTGGAGCAGTTGTTGTTGCTGTAGAACTTTCGGAACTTACAGTTTCATTTTTGGATTCTTGAGCAAAGAAAGTTTGTGTTAGTAAAAGAAAAATAATTGCAAATGGTACCTTTATATTCATAATAATGTGGTATTTGGTTAGTTATGGTTAATTTTGGATTTTACAAATATAACTTTTTTTTCATTTTTTTAACTTTTTATGTGTGTTTTATTTTTAAATTTGGTTAAAATTTAAATTTATATGTTTTTTAATTTACAAGTCTTACAATTAAACTATGTATTATAGGATTTTATTTTATTTAATAACAAAAAATTAAAAAAGGTGTTTTTATTAAATAAAAAAATCTGCTTTTTACAGCAGATTTTTAAAAATAGAATTGCAATTTTTATAGCTCTTTTTTGACAACTACTTTGCTTTTTTCAGTATCCATCATTTCCATGAGTTTTAGACCCAATAATCCGCTCATAGATCCGTCTGTTCCGTTGCTTCCGGAAATAAGGACATCTGGAATGACTTTGATTTTTCCTTTTCCTATTTCTTCGGTGATTTTGTATTTTGTAAAATTATCTCCACCCATTGCGGAAACTTGCAGTTGATAGGCCTCTGCTGTTGACTTACCAATTGCCATAATTTTTTCGGCTTCGGCAAGACCCGTTTTAGAGATTCTTTCGGCTTCGGCACTGGCAGTCAATTTGGTTGCTTCGGCTTGTGCACCTGCTCTTGCTTTGGTAGCTTCAGCTTCTGCATTGGCTCGCATTTTTGTAGCTTCTGCTTCGGCATTTACATTAAGTTTTAAACTTGTTGCGTCTCCTTCTGCTTTTTTAACGGTTGCATCGGCTGTTCGTTGTGCAATTTCAACACTTTGAGATGCTTTTACGATTTCTTTTTGCATATCAGCAATGGCGGTTTCTTTTTCCATTCCTTGACGTTGCTCTTGCGCCATTTTTTGAGTTTGATAGGTTTTTTGCTCTTCTTCGGCAATTTTTCTATCTGTCAATGTTTTCATTAACGATTCAGGTGGAACAATATCTCCAATTAAGGTATCAACTGCGTTAACATTGTATTCGTCCAAAACGACTTTGATGTGATTTTTTGCTGATTCCTGACGTTCTTTTCTAGTCGAAAGAAATGAAATTACATCACTTTCCTGTGCCGAATTTCTAAAATAATTTCCAATCGTTGGTTCTAATACTTGAGAAACCAAATTGTTCATGCTTCCAAAACGGGCAATTACTTTTGGTGCCTCATTTGCAGGAACGTGAATGATTTGTGAAACATCCAGATTAAAAGGGAAACCATCTTTGGAACGCACCGTAATTGTTGAAAGGTTTTGATCCAAGTTATGAGATTCACTTCTGGCATCTGCCCAGTTTAATACCAAGTTAGTCGTAGGTACTGGTTCAAGTTTGGTAGTATATTTGTTAAGTGCATATTTTCCAGGGCCAAAAGGTTCCATCCAAACACCACGTTGTCCTTTTGACACTATATTTCCGTGTTTGAAGGTATCGCCAGTTACATCTTGCCCGTCTTCTCCAATGTAAGATATAACAACACCTACATAACCAATAGGCACATCTGTCATAGGGGTTTGTTCAATTTGAATTGCCCATGTATTGATATAATAAGAACCAGCTAGCATTACTTGCGGTTGCAATCCACGGTTTCCACCGTTTTTTAAGAATTGATCAAAATCTTGAAAGTTATTGTGGTTGTCTACAAACTTACCGGCAATTTGTCCAATCGGAATAGGTTCTCCATCCATTGCGGTTACAATCCCGACCATGTTTTCGGAAATGACTATTTGAGGAGAAATAACCACTTCAAACAAATGGGTGTTGATACGATACGATCCCGTTGTAATAAAAGCAGATTGTCTTCCTTTTTGTCCGCCATTGTCAAGAAATAGAGTGGCGTCTTGAAAATTGTCTGAACTCACTTTTTGAGCAAGAATTCGTCCAGTTGGTATTTCGGCTCCATCTTTACTTAGTAACAATCCGATATTTCCTTCTGGAATAATAGTAAAGGATGCCATGTCTATCGAAAATTGCCATGGCCACATCGCCCAATATAATCCTGGGGCAAGCGTTTTGGCTTGGTAACCAGCTTCTCCTTTGGTTGCGATAATTCTGCCGTCTGGCAATGATTTATCAGCGCCAAAAAGCACGAATTTTTTGGTAACTAAGCCAATTTTGTTTTCTGGAACGATAACCATTCCGAAGAAAACACGTAAAACAAATTTGTAAAAAAGAAAGGATAATACAATTAAGAATATCCACCAGTAGGTAAGAAAAAATAGCATAGTGGTTAAGGTTTAGATTACAAACATAATTTATTTTTCTTGTTTTTAGTTTCTTATTTTGAAGTATTTTTCAACTTTTTTGATGCTAATTTTCATTCTGTTTTTGTTCAGTTTGTTGTCATTCGTTTTGATTTGAAAAGTATAATTCTGATCTTGAGATACGGGTTTGCGTGAGGGGTAGAGCAAGGCGCCAAAGCGCTCGTGATAACCCGACCGCGTTGAAGAAAGGGGCTTAATGGGCGGTGCTATAAGTAAGCCCCTTTTTCAACGCGGTCACGCCCAAAGTATTATGGCAGACTAGAGTTTCGGATTTTTTGACTAATTTGCAGGTTATTAGTTATCAATCTTATGGCATTATTTAATCGTTTAAATTTGAGGGCAAAATCACTTGTAAATACGGGCTTTGGTAGCAGTGCATCGAGTTATGGTGGGCGATTTATTAATAAAGATGGCTCGGTCAATGCGGTGAAAAAGGGAGTTGGTGCTCTAGATAGAATTAGTTGGTATCATACGATGCTGGATATGTCTTCGTGGAAATTCCTTTCGATACTGTTGTTGTTTTATGTTACTATTAATTTTGTGTTTGCGTTGCTGTATTTTGCAATTGGGATTGAACATCTTAATGGAATTGCAACTACCGATAATGAATGGGTACAATTTGGGCAGGCTTATTTCTTTAGTGCGCAAACGTTTACCACAGTTGGTTATGGGCATATTAGTCCGACAGGATTTTATACCAGCGCATTGTCCTCGGCAGAAGCACTAATTGGTTTATTGAGTTTTGCTATTGCGACAGGTTTGTTTTTTGGGAGATTTAGCAAGCCTTCTATTTTTCTAAAATTTTCAAAAAATGCGGTCATTGCTCCTTTTAATGACGGAAAAGCATTAATGTTTCGGTTGGCTCCTTATAAAAATACCAATTATATTGATGCCGAAGTGAATGTAACTCTTGGAATGCGAATTGAAGAAAATGGAGTGATGACCAATAAATTTTACACTTTGGATTTGGAATATCAAAGAATAAATTCGCTAGCACTGAGTTGGACTTTGGTTCATCCAATAACCAGTGAAAGTCCTTTGTGGGAATTAGTTTCATCTGATTATGATTCGATTTTGGGTGAAATTATTGTGATTATTAAAACTTTTGATGACATGTTCAGTACTACGGTTGCAACTCGCACATCCTATACTTTTGAAGAAGTCGTTTATGGTGCCAAATTTAAACCAATGTATACTCGAAGTGATAATAACAAAAGCACCATTCTGGATTTGGGTCTGTTAAATTCGTTTGATAAAGTCCTTATGGATTAGCGAGTAGTTTTTCTTTTAAAATACGAACACCTTCGGAAGCGATGTTTGGGATCACTTCAAGGGGGTTTCTAAGATTTGGAATTTTTATGGGTTTTGGATCGATATAATAGATGGGTGTTTCTCTTTTGGTAAAATCGATTAAGCCAGCAGCTGGGTAAACTTGTAATGAAGTACCAATTACTGCAAAATAATCGGCTTGTTCTGTGATTTCTATCGCTTCATCCAAAGCGGGTACTTGTTCTCCAAACCATACAATATGAGGACGAAGCTGATTACCCTGTTGGTCAACGTCGCCAAAATTTAAATCGTTTGGCCAATCCAAGATGTAGTTTTCGTTTTTGGAACTTCGTACTTTTAATAATTCGCCATGCAAATGAGTAATTTTTGAACTTCCAGCTCGTTCGTGTAAATCATCTACATTTTGGGTGATGATATAAACGTCAAAATTATTTTCTAATTCGGCCAAAATCTGATGTCCTAAATTGGGGTGTACTTCTTTTAGTTGTTGTCGTCTTTGGTTGTAGAAATCAAGAACCAATGCAGGGTTTTTATACCAACCTTCTGGAGTTGCAACATCCATTACGTTATGGCCTTCCCATAATCCGTCGCTATCACGAAATGTTTTGATGCCGCTTTCGGCACTAATTCCAGCGCCAGTAAGAACAACTAATTTCTTTTTCATTTTTTGAAATTTTTATAGAAAATAAAACTACTCTTTTTTAGTATTTTTACCAAAACTAATATACAATGATTGATCTCGATTACCTTGCTTTTCTTGAAAATATTTTGACAGATAATAGAAAAGAAAAATTTTTGAAAGTTTTGAAAGACAGAACCAAACATTTTACCATTGCGGTTGAAGATGTTTTTCAGATGCATAATGCTAGTGCGGTGATGCGCAGTTGTGAGGTTTTTGGAATTCAGGAGTTGCATGTTATCGAGGAACGTTATGGAAAACGAATCGATAAAGAAATTGCAATGGGAGCCCAAAAATGGGTTGATATTTCGACTTATGATAGTGTTACGAATTGTATTGATACGTTAAAAAATAAAGGCTATCAAATTATTGCGACTACACCACACGAGAATGATTGTTTGATGGAGGATTTTGATATCACGAAACCAAGCGCCTTGTTTTTTGGAACCGAGAGAGATGGATTGTCAGAAGAGATTCTCAGGAGAGCGGATGGTTTTCTTAAAATTCCGATGGTTGGTTTTACAGAGAGTTTGAATATTTCTGTTTCGGCATCGATTATTATTCAGAATCTAACGAATCGTTTGCGTAATTCGGATATTGATTGGCAATTGACTGAAGAAGAGATTTTGGTAAAAAGATTGGATTGGGCGAGAAAGTCTATTAAAGATATAAAGAGGATTGAAGCAAGATATTATGAAGAGAATCCACAAATTTAAAATTCTATTTCAAATGCAAATTCAATTTCAAGGGCAATTACAAATTCTAAAACTTATAAAGCTGTTTTAGTTTGAAGTACATTTTAGTATTGCCATTGAAATTTTAAGTGTGGTATTGTTAGTTTTATTTGTATTTTCTTTTAGGAAAAAAATACTAAGCGATACAGTTTCCAGTTTTGCCAAAATTGATAATTCGAATTATATAGATTGAAAAAATGTTTTAAATATCTGATTTCTCTTTTTCTGGTTTTTGGCCTGATGGTTAATGATTGTGATTTATATTCTCAATCCAATTCAGTAGATTACTATCAATTTTCGAGCGTAATTCTTAGAGGAGAATCGAATAATAAAGATTCCAAATTATATGTGTTCGGTGAGGTAAATTCATCTAAAAAGGGTTCGTCTCCAATTTTATTTGCTTGCCTCGAATTTAAAGATAGTTATAGTCTTCAAATTTGGGTTCTTTTAAAAACTCAGAAGTTGCTTCATCAAGAAGTAAGTTCAATCTTATCTCAATCCATCTTTATAAATGAGATGGTTACTTCTAGAATAACTTATAAAAATTTATACATAGCTTAAAAATATTTTTTAAGCATTTATGCAACTCAATACATAAGATGATATTATAATGTCTAATCATTTATCATTTACAAAATGTATAAACCTAACAAAACACGTTTGGAGGAATCTAAACGCCCTATTCTTTGGTTAAAAAGAAAAATTATTCTTGTTATTACGGCGCTTATGGTTGGAATGTCAAACAGTATGAATGGCGGTGATACTATGATTAACGGTAATCAAAATCACATAGAGCAACAACACAAAAAAGATTGATTTTGAATGTTTTCAAATATGTTTCGATCATTTTTTAGATAAATCTTTGATTTTGACCTAAAAATAATTATAATAGTTTTTGAATTATTGCTTTAATATAAATTCATTTTCTGTATTTATACTAAAACTGTTAGATTACGAAAATACGCGTGAGGGATAGACGGAAGCTACCGAAGTAGCCCAGATAGCCCGGCAGCATAAAAAGAAGGGACCGATTAATTAGTGTGATTAGTTGGTCCCTTTTTTTTATGGTGACACGCCCAAATGATGTTTAAAGTTGTCGTTGAAAACTAACTTTACTTTTTCTTCAAGACTTTGTATTGTTCGTAGCAACCGCTTATGGCGTCCATGATTTGAAGGTCGTTGGCGGTTTTTATGAAAGCTTCTGAGTAACTGCATCGGCCTAATATTTCGGCAATTTCATCTTGTGAAACGCCAAGAAGCAGCGAGATGGTTTCTCTGTCGTATTTGGTTTCCAGTAGATTCCTAACAGTATCATCCTTTCGCATCTCTTTTAATTTTTTGAGTTGTTGGGGTTTTTTTCCGAAGAAATTGTAGAGCATATCTGCAGGGTTGAAGATAGAGCCTAAAACTTTTCCAAATGCTTCTGGAGCGTATTGGCCTGCTTCGTATCCTTGTCCTAAGCCCGAAATACTATAGCGATAATCTTCTTTTATTGGAATTAATTTGGAATCGATTTCTAAATATCCAGTAAGATAGTATGGGCTGATTACAACTTCGTTTAAAGGGATAGCTTTTTGGGTAAGTTGTATGGTTGTTTTTTTATTTTTAATCCAGTCATTGGTCACTCTTACACGTAAAGATTGGTAGCCTAAAAGTGTTATGTGTAAAGTGTCACTTTGTGTTACAGCAATTTCAAAATTACCTTTGTTGTCTGTGGTGGTTCCTGTGACTTGATTGATGTTGATGATGTTTACGTTGGCTAATGGGGTGCCGGTATTATCGCTGATTATAGAACCAGAGACTTTTGTTGGAGTATCAATTGTTTGTGCAATTGATTTTATGGATGTGACTAAAAATAAAAAAACTACAAAATATTTCATAAACTGATTTAAAACTTTAAAAGTAGTAAAACGGTATTAAATATTTTGTAGTTCTTGTATAATTATAAGAAAATTAACAATCGAAAAAAAATTAGAGGTCAGAAAATAGAAGTTAGAAATTAGAAAAATACGATTTAAATCTTATTTCTCACTTCTCACTTCTTGCCTCTAACCTCTAACCTCTATTTTCTTTAGTCTCTTCTTGGTCTTCTTGGTCTTGGTGCATCACCAAAGCTTTCAGAGCGTCTTGGTGCTCTGTCAGACGAACCTTCTCTTGGAGTTCTGTCTGATGAAAAACCGCCTTCTCTTCTTGGGGCTGAGCTTCTTTCAGATCTGAAACCACCTTCTCTAGGAGCAGAACCTCTGTCGCTTCTAAATCCGCCTGATCCTTCTCTTCTTGGAGCAAAACTTCCTTCTCTTCTTGGAGCAGAACTTCTTCCACCACCGAATCCACCACCAGAGTTTCTTCCGTTATGGTCACGTCTTCCGCCACCATCGTTTTTAGAAATTTCAACATTGATACGACGTCCTTCTAGTTGTACGTTGTTCAATATTTCCATTACTTTATCGGTGTGTTCAGGATCCGTGTTAAAGAAAGAGAAACCTTCTTTTACGTCTACTTTGAAAACGTCATCGCGACCTAAGTCTAATGTTTCTTTCAAGTAATCTTTTAATGACATCCAGTCAAAATTGTCTCTAGAACCAATGTTTACAAAGTATCTTGTAGCACCACCATTATTGTTTTCTCTTGGAGCGCCATCTCTATCGTCACGATCACGTCTTTCAGAACCAGAAGATTGATTAGAGATGTCTCTGTTTTTCTTGTAATAGTTGATAAAACGATTAAATTCAACTGATACCATTTTCTTAATCAATTCTTCTTTAGATAAATCTTCAAGAACATTATTGATTGCTGGAAGGTAGTTGTCGATTTCGTGATCCACTTCGGTATCCTTAATCTTAGTAGCTAAGTGTAATAATTGGATTTCGCAGATTTCAATTCCAGAAGGGATTGTTTTTTCTTCGAATTTTTGTTTGATAATTCTTTCGATAGAAGAAATTTTACGCAATTCGCTTTTTGTAACGATTACGATAGAAGTACCTAATTTACCAGCACGACCTGTACGACCAGAACGGTGATTGTAGGTTTCGATTTCGTCAGGAAGTTGGTAATTTACTACGTGAGTAATATTATCAACATCAATTCCACGTGCGGCAACATCAGTAGCTACAAGCATTTGGATTTGTCTTCCTCTAAAAGATTTCATTACACCATCACGTTGTGCTTGTGATAAATCTCCGTGCAATGCAGCAGCACTGTATCCGTCTTCGATTAATTTTTCGGCAACAGCTTGCGTGTCTCTTTTTGTTCTACAGAAAACTACTGAGAAAATATCAGGATTACAATCTGCTAAACGTTTCAATGCTTCGTAACGGTCACGAGCGTTTACTAAGTAAAATTCGTGTGATACGGTAGCAGAACCTGAGTTTTTGGTACCTACTGTAATTTCAATAGGATCCGTCATGAATTGTTTTCCAATTCGTGCCACTTCAGCAGGCATAGTTGCAGAAAACAACCATGTGCTTTTTTCGTCAGGCGTTGTAGAAAGGATGTTTACGATGTCTTCGTAGAAACCCATGTTCAACATTTCGTCTGCTTCGTCAAGGATACAATAGTTAATTTGAGAAATGTTTACCAATCCTCTATTAATCATATCTTGCATTCTACCCGGAGTCGCTACTATAATTTGTGCGCCTCTCTTAATGTCTCTCGCTTGTTCTGTAATGCTAGCCCCGCCGTATACTGCTACCACATTAATACCTTTCTCGTATTTAGAGTAGTTTTTAAGTTCGTTGGTAATCTGCAAACACAATTCACGTGTTGGAGATAAAATCAATGCTTGCGTATTTCTGTTGTTGGCATCAATTTTCTGAATAACTGGAAAACCAAATGCTGCCGTTTTCCCTGTCCCTGTCTGAGCCAACGCAACTAAATCTGTGTCTTTTTCCAATAATAGGGGAATCGCTTTCTCCTGTACTTCGGTCGGATTCTCAAATCCTAGATCTAAAATCGCCTTCAGTAACGATTCACTCAATCCTAATTGTTCAAATTTATTCATATGTATTTTTAAAATAGGGTGCAAAATTACTGTTTATAATCCATATAAACTAATGGTATTTTAAGAATTGGGTTTTTATTAGCTTTTGATAATCAGTTTATTATAATATTAAATTTGATTTTTGATTTTTAAATTTGATTTTTACTGTGAAATTATGTCTTGAATTTTATTTTTTTGTTAAAAAAAGGAATAAAAAAATGTTTTTAATTTGTATTACAATTTGTTGTTGAGTTTAATTTGCGTTAGAGTGATTGGGTTTTAATTGTTTTTTGCACCTTTTCTTCATTTTTTATCATTTCTTTAAGAATGATATTTTTAAAATGCTCCGAAGTTTCCATATTGATTTATTAATTTTGCCTAAAAATTATTGGATTATGCAAACAGCCTCTTTTTCGGGTTTTATAGAAATGATATTTTATATGATAGCTTTCTATTATATATTTAAATTTTTGGCCAAACTATTTTTACCTATAGTAGTAAAAAAAGTTGTAGAAAAGGCTGGTCAAAATTTTCAGCAACAACAGCAACAGCGCACTCAGCAAACAACTTGGAAGAAAACATCCAACAATGATGAAATTATAATTGACACTGCCAATAGTAAAAACCCACGTGAGACCAAAAAAGTGGGTGATTATGTCGATTATGAAGAAATTGATTAGCCCACTAACCCCCAAAGGGGGAATTGTAAAGTGTTGATAGTTTAAATTTAAATTAAAATAGCTTTACTTTTTATAACTTACAAACCAAAACCCACAATCCAAAACCCATATTAATGAAGCAACTTCAAAAGTTCTTTCCGCACGCACTAGCCATTTTTGGTTTTATTCTAGTTTCTACACTTTATTTCTTTCCAGTATTACAAGGAAAACAGATTTTTCAATCAGATATTGCTCAATATACTGGAATGGCCAAAGAGCAAAATGATTTTAGAGCAACTCATCACGAGGAACCTTATTGGACAAATTCTGCATTTGGGGGAATGCCAACCTATCAATTGGGGGCTAAATATCCTCACGATTATGTAGGCGCCATTGATGATGTATTGCGTTTTTTGCCACGACCAGCGGATTATTTATTCTTATATTTTCTTAGTTTTTATATTTTAATGTTGGTTTTAAAAGCGGATCCGTTAAAAGCTTTTTTTGGTGCATTGGCATTTGGTTTTTCTACTTACTTAATTATAATTCTTGGAGTTGGACATAATGCCAAAGCGCATGCAATTGCCTATATGCCGATGGTTGTGGCTGGTTTTGTAATGGTTTTTCAACGGAAATATATTTTAGGTGGATTGCTCGCCATGATTGCTTTGGCATTAGAAATAAATGCCAATCACTTTCAAATGACTTATTATTTATTGATTTTGTTATTGATTCTTTCAGGATATTTTATTTATGAAGGGATTAAATCAAAAGAATATAAGTCTTTATTGTATTCGATAGGAACTCTAATAGGTGCTGGTATTATAGCCATTGGTTCCAACGCAACAAATTTATTGGCGACGGTCGAATATGCCAATTTTAGTACACGTGGAAAAAGCGATTTAAGCTTTAACCCAGACGGTTCAAAACGAACTACTGATGTTGCAATGTCTCGTGACTATATTACAGAATACAGTTATGGTATCGCGGAAAGTTTTAATCTTATTGCACCTCGATTATTTGGAGGATCTAATAATGAAAAGGTAGGAACAGATAGTGAAATGTTTGAGTTCATGATTTCACAGGGAGTACCAGAAGCTCAAGCCACCGATTTTGTTTCGGGTATGCCTACGTATTGGGGGGATCAGCCTATTGTATCTGCGCCAGCATATATAGGAGCAGTGGTTTTCTTTTTGGGAATTTTGGCTTTGTTTATTGATGAAAGGAAAATTAAATATGCATTCTTAGGTGGAGCTCTAATTACTTTAATTCTTTCTTGGGGGAAAAACTTTCCTGCTTTGACGGATTTTTGTATCGATCATATTCCTATGTACAATAAGTTTAGAGCAGTATCGTCTATTCAAGTTATTCTGGAATTGTGTTTTCCGGTTTTGGCTATTATGGGGTTGCAATCTTTTTTTAAATTAGAAAAAGATAAGCAATTGAAACCGTTGTTGCAATCAGGGGCAATTGGATTAGGATTGATTTTGATTCTGTTCTTGTCCAAAAGTTTATTCACTTTTTCGGGTGCAAATGATGGTTCTTTTCTTGAAAATTATGGGCCGAGTTTTGTAGATGCCTTAAAAGCAGATAGAAGATCATTGTATAGTGCAGATTTATTACGTTCTGGTTTTTTTATTTTGATAGCTGCTGGTACTTTATGGCTGTTCGTTAAAAATAAAGTTGCCCAAAATACGGCTATTATTTTGGTTGGTTTATTTATGGTTTCTGATTTATTTTTTGTGGACAAAAATTATGTTTCGAACAAAGATTTTATAAGCGCCAGAGAAGTTGAAGTGCCTTTTCAAGAAACACCAACTGATACAGAGATTCTAAAAGATACTACTAATTATCGTGTTTTTGATATACAAGGTCTAATGCAAGCACGAACTTCTTATTTTCATAAAGCAATTGGAGGATATAGTGCTGTCAAGCCTCAAAGGATGCAACAATTATTTGATTATCAAATTGCCAAAAATAATGTGGAAATACTTAATATGTTGAATGTAAAGTATGTGATTCAATTGGATAAAGAAGGGAAGGAATACCCGATTATTAATCCAGATGCCAATGGAAACGCTTGGTTTGTAAGTGGAGTTAAATTGGTGACTAATCCAGATGAAGAAATGAAAGCTTTGGATAAAGTGAATTCTAAAAACCTAGCTATTATCAATGGGAATGAATTTTCGGAAATAAAGAATAAGGCTTTCGTCAAAGACAGTTCGGCTACCATAACCTTGGATGACTATCAGCCTAATAAATTGAAATATACATCATACAATTCTAATGAAGGTTTAGCTGTTTTCTCTGAGATGTATTATGAAAAAGGCTGGAAAGCTTTAATTGATGGTAAAGAGACTCCAATCATGAGAGCTGATTATGCTTTGAGAGCTATTGTAGTTCCAGCAGGAAAACATACTATAGAATTTAAATTTGAACCTCAAGTAGTGAAAACAGGAAGTGCAATTACGCTTGTCAGTTGTATTGGAATGTTATTTCTCTTAGTTGGCGGATTGTACTTTGAGAAAAAGAATGGATTTAAGAACATGAATTAACTTCCCGATTATTTTCGGAATTGATTCTTGATTTAATTATTTAATACAAATCCTTATCATTTTGGATACAAAAAAAATCCTTATTATAACGTACTATTGGCCACCAGCAGGAGGGCCTGGTGTTCAGCGTTGGCTTAAATTTGTAAAATATTTGCCGGATTTTGATATTCAGCCCATTGTTTATATTCCTGAGAATCCAACTTATCCAATTGTTGATGCCAATTTAGGAAAAGAAGTATCGGATAAAGCGATTGTTTTAAAGCAAAAAATTTTTGAACCGTATCAATTGGCTTCGGTTTTTTCTAAAAATAAAACCAAAAAAATTAGTTCGGGTATTATTCCAAATCAGAAGAAACAAACTTTTCTGGAAAAGACTATGTTGTGGGTTCGCGGCAATCTATTTATTCCTGATGCACGAGTTTTTTGGGTTAAACCATCTGTAAAGTACTTGGAAAAATACATTGTTGAGAATAAAATTGATACCATAATTACTTCTGGGCCTCCACATAGTTTACATCTAATTGGATTGGTTTTAAAGCAAAAATTAAAAGTAACTTGGTTTGCTGATTTTAGGGATCCTTGGACAACTATCGGTTATCATAAATCTTTAAAATTATCAGCCAAAGCAGAAAACAAACACAAAGCATTGGAATTTCGTGTCTTGAATACTGCCGATACTATTATTGTCACCAGTAAAACAACTAAATCTGAATTTAGAGCAATAACCAATAAACCAATCGCTGTTATCACCAATGGATTTGATACAGAGCCCCTAACAACCGTTACTTTAGATTCTAAATTCAGTTTGGCGCATATAGGTTCTTTTTTGTCAGAACGAAATCCAACTATATTGTGGGAATCTTTAACCGAATTGCTTCAGGAAATACCTGATTTTAAAAATCATTTGGAACTTAAATTAATAGGAGCCGTTAGTCAGGAAGTGTTAGATACTATTTCACGATTTAATTTGGAAAGGTATTTGAATAATTTAGGATATGTTTCCCATTCGGAAGCGGTGGCGCATCAACGTAATTCACAAGTGTTGTTACTTATCGAAATTGACTCTGCGGAAACCAAAAGTATTATTCCCGGAAAATTATTTGAATATATGGTTTCCAACAGACCAATTATTGCAATTGGCCCAAAAGATTCTGATTTTGCCGAAATCATAACAGAAACCAATACAGGTGTATTTTTTGAATATACAGAGAAGGAAAAACTAAAACACACCATTAAATCGTATTACAATCAATTTTTGGAAGGGAAATTACAATCTTATGGTGTAGGTTTGCAAAAATATTCCAGAAAAAATTTAACCAAAGAATTATCAAAATTGATACATTCAAAGGTTTAAGGTTTTCAACTTTAAACTTTTTTAACCTTAAACTTTTAAACTCCTATTAATGGGTATAGTATTAAATCAGTCTTTAAAAAATACAATAATAACCTATATCGGTTTTGCAATAGGGGGAATAAGTACACTGTTTTTGTTTCCTCCAATTTTAGGTAAAACATTTTATGGATTGTCTAATTATATTTTATCATGTGCCAATGTAATTATGCCATTATTTGCAATTGGAATGCAAAATACATTGGTAAAGTTTTATTCGCAATGCAAATCTGAAAAAGAGCAAAATCAGTTTCTGTCATTTACGGTTTTGTTCCCTATTTTGTTAATTATTCCAATCCTTTTAATTGGATTGTTTTTTTATGATGAAATTGCCTTTTTTGTAACAAAGAAAAATCCAATTGTAAAAGATTTTATTTGGCTTATTCCTTTTGTAGGTATCTGTATGGCTTATTTTGAGATTTTTTATGCTTGGGCTAGGGTACATATGTTTTCCGTTTTTGGCAACTTTATAAAAGAGGTAGGATTACGTTTATTTTCATTAATCGCTCTTTTGGGAATATACTTTAAATGGATTACAGTTGTTGACTTTATTTATTTGACTGCTGGAATATACTTTGTAGCATTTTTGGTTACCATGTTTTATGCTTTTAGGATAAAAAAGCCTGTTTTTCAATTTACAATACCTTGGAATGTAAAAGAAATTTTAGTGTATACTTCGTATATTATTTTGTCGGGTAGTGTTGCCAATTTGCTTCTTGATGGCGATAAAATAATGCTTAATCAATATATGGATATTGGGAACATTGCTTTTTATTCTGTAGCCACATATATTGCATTAGTAATTTCGGTGCCAAGTCGAGCGATGCACCAAATTGTATATCCTATTACAGCAAAACTGATGCATGAAAACAAGCATGATGAACTAAATGTTTTGTATAAAAAAACTTCGATTAATCTTCAAATTGTTGGAGGTTTTGTTATGTTGTGTATTTTTGTTAATATCGATCAATTGTATGAAATGATGCCGAAAGAGTATTGTGGTGGAATTTTAGTAGTGTTTATGATTGGGCTTTCAAAATATTTTGATCTGATATTAGGCAATAATAATGCGATCATCTTTAATTCAAAATATTATCGTGCCGTATTGTTTTTGGGTGTAGGTTTAGTAGTTTTAACAGTAGTTTTGAATATGATTTTTATACCGTTATTTGGAATTATTGGCTCCGCATTCGCTACTTTATTATCGATAACATGTTATAGTTTAGCTAAATTGCTTTTTGTTGTAAAACGCATGCATTTGTTTCCTTTTACTAAACAAAACTTTATTTCAGCTGGAATTTCTTTGTTCGTATTTTTGCTGTTTTACTTTTGGCAGTTTCCTTTGCATCCAATCGTTGGTATAGTGTTAAAATCTATTCTGGTAACAATTGTATATGGTTTTATCAATTATAAAATGGTAGTTTCGCCTGAGATTAATCAAACGTTTGATAAATTACTTGTAAAATTGAGAATAATCAAATAACTAACTAATTGATTATTATATCTTCTAGTTGTTTTTTTAAATTTAGTTGCTTAGTTTTTTTATATTTGTAAGGATGTTTCTTATATGTGTCTATTGTAATGGATACTTATTTAGGGTTTAATACTAATATATTATAGCGATGATTAAATTTATAATAAAATTAATTTGTTTGTTACTTATTAGTTCGACAGTTCTTTTTTCTCAAAATCAGATCAGAAAAGGAACTGTTACAGATAGCATAGAAAAAGAAAAAATAAATCCTGAATTAAGTGGTTATCCAGTTGTACCATTTAAAGACACTCTGTTTTTAATATATAATAAAATTGGTTCATTTACTGCCAAGGAACGCGCAAAAGCAATCAGTGAAAGAATAAAATCCTTGTATAACGAACCCTATTTTTATCCCGATTCTATAGTATTGATAAAATCTGATATCAGCGTTGATATTGTTTATAATGATGATTTTGTAGTGATGTCGGTAACAGATTTAGATGCTAAATCTGTTGGGAGTGAAAAATTTAAACTTGCACAAAAAAATCTTTCGATTATCCAGAAATCAATTCTTTTTCAAAAAGAAAACAATTCTGCTGAAAATTGGTTAAGACGAATTGGACTTGTTTTGTTATTAGTTGTGTTTGTTGGAATAATCGTATTTGCAATCAATAAATTATTTAGATGGATTCAATTTTTTCTTAGAAAGAGAAAAGAGCGTTATTTTGCGGGAATTAAAATTAAGGAATCCTATATTTTTACACCAGAAAAAGAATTAGAATTTGTTATAAAATTCATTTTGTTGATTCGTTTGCTGGTTTTACTTTTTATTTTTTATATTTCTTTGCCTGCTATATTTAGTGTTTTTCCTGAGACAAAAGCGTATGCATCTACTCTTTTAAAGTGGATTTTTTCTCCTGCCAGGGCTGCTTTAATAGGATTTGTTGATTTTCTGCCCAATTTATTTTCGATTTTGGTTATTGTAGGGTTATTTCATTATTTGTTAAAAGCTATTAAATTTTTTGTAGATGAGATACAGAAGGGTCAGATAAAAATTGAAGGTTTTTATAGTGATTGGGCTAAACCAACTTTTAATATTATAAGAGTATTGATTTATGCTTTTATGGTTGTTGTTATTTTTCCTTATTTACCAGGTTCTAATTCTCCTGTATTTCAAGGGGTATCAGTTTTTGTTGGAGTTTTATTTTCTCTAGGTTCTTCAAATGCGATTGCCAATATGATTGCAGGTTTGGTTATTACTTATATGCGTCCTTTTAAAATTGGAGATTTTATAAAAATTGGGGATGTTAAAGGAACTGTAATTGAAAAAACTACTTTGGTAACAAGGATTCGAACTGCAAAACAGGAAGATATTACAATACCAAATGCAACAGTTTTGTCAAGCTCCAGTGTTAATTATTCTGCAAATACCTATGAAAATGGTAATGGATTACTGATTCATACCAATGTAACAATTGGTTATGATTGTCCTTGGAAGGAAATTCATAAAGCGCTAATTGATGCAGCTTTGAGAACAGATTTAGTAGAGAAAACTCCAGTCCCCTTTGTTTTGCAAAACAGTCTAGATGATTTTTATGTTTCTTATGAAATTAATGTGTATACTAAACATCCCAACCAACAACCATTAATTTATTCCAATTTGCACCAAAATATTCAAGATTGTTTTAATGAAGCTGGGATTGAAATTATGTCACCACATTATAATTCTCTACGAGATGGGAATAAAACTACTATACCTGGCAACTATTTGAATAAAGACTATGAATCTCCTTCATTTAATTTTAAATCTGAAAAATAATTTTTTTAACACATATATACGTGTTAATATTTAATTTGTACTCTTTTTTTTTGCAAGTAATTTATTCTTTATTTTCATTTTATAGACATTCCAACGAGTATATTGACCTGTTGTTGTTTTTGTTGATTGTAACCTATTGTTTTTGAGTAATTTAGTATTTTATTATTTTAATATCACCAAAAGTGGGTATTGTGTAGTTTTTATGTTGGCTTTAAATTTGCAATGTTTTCAAGTATTTGTTTAATGCATAATAAAAATTGATATACTAAATATGAAAAGTAAATTACTTAATCAAAAAAGGTTGAATCTCTTTACTAAAGTGATTTCAAACAAAATTAAAGATGGTTTTGTGGTTGTAGAACGAAATGATAAAATGCCTTTTACCATTTTGTATAAACAAGGTATGAAAGTAAATCATAAGTTGAATTTTTTAGTTTGTTGCGCAACATTAGGAATGTGGTCTTTGCCATGGCTATATTTATCTCAAGTGGCAGCAAAGGATAAAAAAATTTTGATAGCTATAGATGAGGATGGTAAAGTATTTGAAGAAAATTGTTATTTGGGATAAGAATCATAAATTTTAAAGGAATATTATATAAAGGTATAATACATAAAAAGCCACGATAATTTATTAATTGTTCAGTGGCTTTTTAGTTTGAAATAAATTAGATTTTAATTTTATAGTTTTTCTTTTAAATATTTGGCTGTAATCGATTTTTTGTTTTTCACAATCTCCTCTGGAGTTCCCACTGCGAGTAATAAACCTCCGTTTTCGCCTCCTTCTGGACCAAGGTCAATAACCCAATCGGCACATTTTATAAGGTCAAGATTGTGTTCGATCACAAGGATAGAATGTCCTTTTTCTATCAAAGCGTCAAAAGACTTCAATAATTTCTTGATATCATGAAAGTGTAATCCAGTTGTAGGTTCATCAAATACAAAAAGGGCTTTTTCTTTGGTCGCTCCTTTAACTAAAAAAGAGGCAAGTTTGATACGTTGTGCTTCTCCTCCCGAAAGTGTAGATGAGGATTGTCCTAATTGTACATAACCCAAACCAACATCTTGCAACGGTTGTAGCTTTTGAGTGATTTTTGTTTGCTTATTTTTTTCAAAAAAAGCAATAGCATCATCAATGGTCATTGTTAGAATGTCGTGAATGTTTTTGCCATCAAAAGCGACTTCGAGAACTTCTTTTTTGAAACGTTTTCCGTTACAGGTTTCGCAAGGCAATTGCACATCTGCCATAAATACCATTTCTACATTTATTGATCCTTCTCCTTTGCAGGTTTCGCAACGACCTCCATCTACATTAAAAGAGAAATGTTTGGCTTGATACCCTCTTACTTTCGAAAGTTTTTCCTTTGCATATAATTCGCGAATATCGTCGTAAGCTTTTATATACGTAACAGGATTGGAACGAGAGCTTCTTCCAATTGGATTTTGATCTACGTACTCAATATGTTTTATTTGCGAAAATGAGCCTGGAATTTCGCTGAATTGTCCCGCTTTTTCTCCTGCATTGTCCAGTTTTTTTTGCATAGCAGGGAAAAGTATTTTCTTGACCAAAGTACTTTTTCCACTTCCAGAAACTCCTGTAATTACCGTTAAAACATCGAGCGGAAAAGTAACATCTATATTTTGTAGATTGTTTTCCCTAGCACCCATTATTTCGATAAAATTCTTGAATGGTCTGCGTTTTTTTGGGACAGCAATTTCAAGTTCACCATTCAAATATTTTGCAGTTAGCGAGCTTGATTTGAGTATTTCATCATACGTACCTTGAGCGACTAGATTACCTCCCAAAGTACCTGCTTCGGGTCCGATATCAATGATCATATCGGCCGCTTTCATTATATCTTCATCATGTTCAACCACAATTACAGTATTGCCTAAATCTCGTAGAGATAGCAAAACTTTAATTAATCGTTCGGTGTCTTTTGGATGTAAACCGATACTTGGTTCGTCCAAAATGTACATCGATCCCACTAAACTGCTCCCCAGTGAAGTCGCTAAATTAATTCGTTGCGATTCTCCTCCAGAAAGTGTTGAAGAATTTCTGTTTAAAGTCAAATAATTCAAACCTACTTCGGTTAAAAAAGACAATCGATTGTTGATTTCGATTAATAATCTCTTGGCTATTTGTTTTTCGTACACATCCAAATCAATTTTTTCGAAAAAAGTAACCAAATGTTGTATTGGTAAATCCACCAAATCGGATACTGTTTTGCCATTGATTTTCACATACGAAGCTTCAATTCTCAAGCGTTTTCCTTTGCAGACATGGCATTTGGTTTTGCCTCTGTAGCGTGAAAGCATCACTCTATTTTGAATTTTATAATTTTTTTCTTCAAGTTCTTTAAAAAAGCTATTTAGACCTTGAAAATAGTTGTTTCCGGTCCAAATCAAGTCTTTTTGATCTTCAGTAAGTTGAAAAAAAGGCTTGTGAATTGGAAAATCAAATTTGTAGGCGTTGTTGACCAATTCATCACGAAACCAACCCATACTTTCGCCACGCCAAGGGAAAATGGCATTTTCAAAAACAGAAAGTGAAGTATTTGGCACGACCAATTCGGCATCGATTCCTATAATATTTCCGTAACCTTCGCAAACTGGACAAGCACCATATGGATTATTAAAACTAAATAAATGAACATTGGGTTCTAAAAAAGAAATTCCATCCAATTCAAAATTATTAGAAAAAGAAAACTTTTTGTCTGAATTTAATTCGTGTAAAAAGCAAATACCTTTCCCTTCAAAAAAGGCAGTTTGTACCGCATCTGATAATCGATTGTAAAACTCTTCTTCTTCTTTGACTACTATTCTGTCAATAATAAGTAAAATGTCTTTGTGATCTAAAGTATGTTGTTCAGAAATATCAAAATCATCCAAACGTACCATTACATTATTGACTAAAATCCTTGCAAATCCTTGTTGTAATAATACTTTTAGTTTGTCTTCGAGCTGGCGACCTTCTTCAAGATGAATAGGAGCAAGGAGTAACCATTTGCTTTCCAATTCAAAATCTTTTACAGTTGTGACAACATCAGTTACCGTATTTTTTTTGACTTCCAATCCCGAAATAGGCGAGTATGTCCTGCCAATTCTAGCATATAGTAGTTTAATGTAATCGTATATTTCGGTAGAAGTTCCAACTGTTGAACGAGCATTTGTGGTATTGACCTTTTGCTCGATGGCAATAGCGGGTGCAATTCCTTTAATGTATTCTACTTTTGGTTTGTCTAAACGACCTAGGAATTGCCTCGCATAAGAAGATAAGCTTTCTACATAACGACGTTGCCCTTCTGCATACAAGGTGTCAAATGCTAAACTTGATTTTCCGGAACCAGATAACCCTGTTATGACTACAAGTTTGTTTCTTGGAATAGCGACATCAACATTTTTTAAATTATGTACTTGCGCTCCTTTTATTATGATGTTTTTCTTTGGATCGAGTTTGGAAATATCAATTGGCATAAAAAGTAAATTTTACACAAAAGTACTTAATTTATAGATGAGAATGGGGTTTTGAAGTAAATGCAATGAGTTGTTTTTAGTTTTGTTTTATAACATAAAATTTCACTACTATTTTTTATTTATAGCATTCAAAAACATGTTTTTGCGAATTAAATACTAATAATAGCTCGTTGGGTGAAATTCTAATAAAATAAAAATTTAAATACATAGAATCATAGGTTAATGCTTAATAGGTAAAGAATATATTGAAATAGTACTATTTCACAAATAGTATAGCTATGTGAATAGTAAAACGTCTATTTTTTTCTTTTAAAAACTATAAATTCTATGTTGTAAAAAATGATTTCACGCAACGGGTTAATAATAGCTTTTGTTTAGTGTTTTACATCTTGATTTTTTATTTAGCTATTATGATATTTGATTTTATAGTTCTTTTAAACTACAAAATCGCATTAAAAGTTGGTTATAATTTGTTATAAATAATTAAGATAATTTCAAATTAAGGCCATTTATTTATAAATATGGTTTTTATAGTGTTATAATTTTAAATAATATTTAATACAACGTTTTCGTAAATACCTATACATTACTACATCATTTATCATTTTTTACAAAATAACCTATTATGAAGCTGTTACAAAGAATCTTTTTAAAAACAGATTTAGACTTGTGAATACAAGAGAATATTGGTTATTTACTTATATTATTTTTTTGGTATAGTTTTTACATACTAGTTTTTGTAAAGGTTTTTTTGTTTCTGAACTAAATTTGAGAAACTTAAAACTAAACCATATGAAAAAAATTACTTTGTTGATTTTCTTAATGCTTTATGCATTGGGTTTTTCGCAAAATGCGCCTATAACCTTTGAATCTGGAGGATATGGCTCTGGTTGGACTTTTGCCAATTTTGGGAATGGTACTGGACCAGAGGGCTATGAAAAAGTAGCCAATCCTAGTGTTTCTGGAATAAATACTTCAGCAACAGTTGGTAAATTTACTGCTTTGTCAACCACTACGGCAGGAGCTGCCGCATGGGCCGGTTGTGAATCTAAACATGCTGCGGATCTTGGTACTTTTAAACTCAACTATTCTAATTGTACCATAAAAATAATGGTTTACAAATCGGTTATAAGTGATGTTGGTATAAAATTTTCTGTAGCTGATGGAGGTTCTACAGGAGAGATTAAAGTAGCAAATACCAAAATTAATGAATGGGAAGAATTAACTTTTGATTTTTCAGGAAAAATTGGTCAAGCCACTTCTGGAGCAATTGATCAGATTGTTTTCTTTATGGATTTTAGAGATAGAACAGATCAAAGTATTAGCTATTTTGATAATATAACTTTTTCGAAATCTTTGGTTGCTCCACCAGTTGTGGCGTGTGATGCTATTTTAACAGATGCTCAACAAGGTTCATTTACTGTTGGCTACAAAACAAAATTTGAAACAGTAGGGACAAATGTGAATATTTCTTTTGAATTACTAGATCAAAAAGATGGATTAGTTGTTGGATTGTGGAGAGAAACTCCTTTTGAGGATATACCAATGACAAACAATCCTGTTGGCTCTAAAATTTACACTAAAACAATTACTGGACAAACGCCTGGTGATGTAATAAGTTATGCTTGTAAATTTGCTTATGCAGGGGGACAGTCTGTAACAAAATACATAAAATATGAGGTAGGTAGCTATTGTGATGGAATTAAACCAACCAGTCCAACTGCAGCTGCTGCAACACCAACAGCCGCTACAGCTAACGTGATTTCTCTTTTTAGTGGTGGTGCTTATACCGATTTACCAGGAACCAATTGGAATCCAGGTTGGGGGCAATCAACCGTATATGAAGAGGTTCTTGTCTCTGGAAATGCTACTAAAAAATACTCTAATTTCAATTACCAAGGAGTTGTATTGCAAAGTCCAATTGATGTTTCCAAAATGACAAAACTTCATTTGGATGTCTGGTCTCCAGATTGTAATGCTTTGAAAGTGTTTTTAGTTCCTACAACAGGGGCTGAACAAAGCGTAACTGTGAATCCTTCCTTAACGGGTTGGAATTCAATTGATATTATTTTATCTGACTATACGAGTGTAGATAAAATAAGTATTAAAGAGTTAAAATTTGAATCGGTAACTGCTGGAACAACTGTTTACTTAGATAATATTTATTTTGTAAAAGAAGTAGATGCTTCAATGGCAATGAATGCCCCTGTTACTTTTGAAACTGGAGAGCATGGTGCATCTTGGACATTTGCAAATTTTGAGAATGGCACTGGACCTGAAGGATACGAAAAAGTGACTAATCCTAATGCTTCAGGAATTAATACATCAGCAACTGTTGGTAAATACACAGCGACTGTTGCAGGTGCTCCATGGGCAGGATGTAAAACGAATGATATAGGAAAGTTTACTTTAGATACTAAAAATTCTTTAGTAAAAATTATGGTTTACAAAACCGTTATAAGTGATGTTGCATTAAAATTTGCTGTAGCGGATGGAGGTTCGCTAGGAGAGATTAAAGTAAAAAACACGAAAATCAATGAATGGGAAGAGCTATCGTTTGAATTTTACAATCAAATTGGAAAAATTCAATCGACAGATATAGTAACAATGATGATTTCATTGGATTATCAAGCTAGATCTACTGAAAATGTTTCTTACTTTGACAATATTACTTTCTCGAAAACTTCTGTTCCTTCACCAGTACTTGTTTGTGATGCTGTTTTGACTGAAGCAAGTCAAGGTTCATTTACAACTGGTTACAAGGCTAATTTTGAAACTGTTGGAACAGATGTTAATATTGCTTTTGAGTTATTGGATGCAAAAGATGGCCTAGTTGTTGGTTTATGGAAAGAAAGCCCTTTTGAAGAGACAGCTATGGTTAACGATCCTGCTGGAAGTAAAATATTCAAAGCAAAATTAACGGGTCAAAAGGCGGGTTCTTTGATTAGTTATGCTTGTAAATTCGCTTATGCAGGAGGTCAATCGGTTACCAAATACATTAAATATGAAGTTGGAACTGCTTGTAGTGGTACACCTCCAATTGTAACAGGACCAAAGCTTCCAATAGATTTTGAAACAGGAACATTTGCTTTTGTCGATTTTGACGGAGGTGCCGCTATTACAGTTGCAAACCCAAACAAAACAGGAATCAACACTACAACTACAGTTGCTAAAATGGTAAAAGGAGCTGGTCAACCATGGGCTGGAAGTAAACTTAAAATGGCTTCTCCAGTAGATTTTTCTACAAAGAAAATAATTAAAGTAAAAGTATGGTCACCAGTTGCTGGTAAAAAACTATTATTAAAATTTGAAGGCGCTGGAGCAGCATTCGAAAAAGAAGCGGCGACTACAGCTGCTAATACTTGGGAAGAACTTACGTTTGATTATACAGGAGTTGCCGGTGTAAATAACTTGAATGATAATATGGTTTTCATATTTGATTTAGGCACCGTTGGTGATGGAAGTGTTAATTCGACTTATTATTTTGACGAAATTACTCAACCCGTTACTACACCGCCAGTGGTAACTGGGCCAACGCTTCCATTAGATTTTGAAACAGGAACGTTTGCTTTTGTTGGTTTTGATGGTGGTGCTACTACTACAATAGCTAACCCTAACAAAACAGGAATTAACACCACAGCTACTATTGCCAAAATGGTAAAAGGGGTTGGTCAACCATGGGGAGGAAGTAAACTTACTTTGGCTACTCCAGTAGATTTTTCGACTAAAAAAATATTTAAAGTAAAAGTATGGTCACCAGTTGCTGGTAAAAAACTATTATTAAAATTTGAAAGTCCTAATGGTAATTTTGAAAAAGAATCAGCAGGAGTAATAGCTGCAAATACTTGGGAAGAACTAACGTTTGATTTTTCGAATGTGAGTACAACCAATACGGCTTCAGATATGGTTTTTATATTTGATTTGGGAACTGCAGGAGATGGAAGCGCCAATTCAACATATCTATTTGACGAAATCACACAATCAGCCGGTTCGGTTGCGGTTTCAGGAGCTACTCTTCCATTAGATTTTGAAGCAGCTACTTATGCTTTTGTTGATTTTGATGGTGGTGTAACAACTAAAGTAACTAATCCGCAAAGTAACGGTATCAATACAAGTGCCAATGTTGCCAAAATGGTGAAAGGTGCTGGGGCAATGTGGGCAGGTAGCAAAATTAAAATGGCTACACCAGTAGATTTCTCAACCAATAAAATATTTAAAGTAAAAGTTTGGTCTCCAGTTGCTGGAAAAAAACTTTTATTAAAATTTGAAGGTACGGCTGGAAATTTTGAACAAGAATCCACAGGGGTAACTACTGCCAATACTTGGGAAGAATTAACTTTTGATTTTACAAAAGTAGGGACCAATAATGTAGCCGATTTTATGGTTTTCATATTTGATTTTGGAACTATTGGAGACGGAAGTGCCAATTCGACTTATTATTTTGATGATGTTAAACAAGCTTCGATTCCAGTTGCGCCATCTACTAACTATTTGGTTTCTTTTGAAACAGGTAGTGTTGTAGGTACTTGGGATTCTTTTGAAAACCCGGGTCAAACTGGATTTGAATTTGCGAGCAACCCTTCAAAAACTGGAATAAATACGTCAGACAAGGTGGGTAAATTTACAGCTGTTCCAACAGGACAACGTTGGGCTGGATGTGAAACGACAGGAGGAAGTATTGGGACTTGGGAGTTAGATGCTACATCTACAACAGTAACCATGATGGTGTACAAATCGGTTATTAGTCCAGTTGGAATTAAAATGGCTACAAGCTATAACGGTACAACTTTCGAAATTAAAAAGAATAATACAAAAATTAATGAATGGGAGTTAATGACTTTTGATATTTCGCCATTTATTAAAAGCGGTGATGCCACTCAGATTAACAAATTTGTTGTTTTTCCTGATTTCAAATCAGATACTGATCCAGTTAGAAATGCAGATGTAGTTTTGTATTTTGACGATATTAAATTTTCTGCCAAAAAACTTTTTGATCCTAACTATGTAGCTCCTCCAGTTGACAACCCAACGGTTGCTGCTCCAATACCTCCTGTAAGAAATGCAGCAGAAGTTAAATCTATTTTTAGTGATTCTTATGCAGTATACAAAGAAGGAAACTGGTGTCAATGTTGGGGACAATCTACTGTAGTATCGGATGTGGTAATTGTAGCTGGTGATAAAGTGCGAAAATTAGAAAATTTCACTTACCAAGGGATTACACTTCCTGATGGAGAAGTTTTCAATGTCTTGGATATGAATAAAGTTCATATTGATTTATGGTTTAATGATGCAAAATCAATTAGCCTAGCTCTTGTTCAACAAACGCCTGGTGGAAGTGTAGAAGCTGCTCTCAAGTTCACACCTACTAAAACAGGATGGAACAGTTTTGATGTTGATTTGAACTCCACTACTATGCCAGGCGTTGATCTGTCTAAAGTGTTTCAAATGAAGTTAACTTCTGAAAAACAAGGTTCAAATGTGTTTTTAGATAATTTTTATTTCTGGAAAGACGCGGCAACAGTGTTAGCACAAATGGATTTACCGGTTACTTTTGATAATGCTACTGTAGATTATTCATTACTAGGATTTGGTGGTGCTGAAGGTTCTACCGTTGTAATTGACCCAACATTGGCAACAAACAAAGTGGCCAAAGTAGTGAAACCTGCTGTATCAGAGACTTGGGCAGGAACAACTATTTCTGCTGCTGCAGGTTTAGGATTTAAAAATAAAATTCCTTTTTCAATTAGTGTAACCAAAATGAGCGTTCGTATTTGGTCTCCAGATGCAGGAACTATCGTTCGATTAAAAGTTGAAGATCATGCTGATAAAAACCACACTATAGAAACAGAAAGTACTGTTACCAATGCAAAAGGTTGGGAAACAATAGTATTTGATTTTGCAAAACCTGTTTCAGGAACTGCTGCCATGAATCTTGCTTATAATTATGATAAAGCAACTATTTTCTTCGGATTTGGTTCAAATGGAACGGAGAAAATCTATTATTTTGATGATGTTAAGATGGTAGAAATTGCTAAGGAACCCGTATTAAGTTATGGTGTTACAGCGCAAATCTACCCATTAGGAAAACCAATTTATCCTTTGTCAATCAATAATAGTGGCGGTTTAGTACCTGTAAATGGGTATAGTATAAGCCCAGCTTTACCAGCAGGATTAAGTTTTGATACTACAACAGCTGCAATTAGTGGTACTCCATCAACATTGACTCAGTCAACACTATATACCGTAACAGGTACAAATAGTTTAGGAAGTGGAAGTACTACTATAAGTTTGAAAGTTGTTCGTGATTTTAAATCAAATAATTTCACAATTGAAACAACTGGAGAAACATGTTTGGGAGAGAAAAATGGAGAAATTAATATTAAAGCTGTAGAGTCGCATACTTATATAGCAATTATTAATGATAAAAGCTATGAGTTTACAACAAACAGTTTAAGAGTTTTTAATCTTGCTCCTGGAATTTATACTATTTCAATTTCTGTAAAAGGAGAATCTTCTGTTCAAAGCTTTACTGCGGTTGTCCCACAAGGGTCTACTATTACAGGAAAAACCAGTAAATCTTCTTACAACAAACTTAAGGTTGTAATGACTGAAGGTACTGCTCCATATAAAGTTTATTTGGATGGCGAAGAACAATTTGAAACCCCTTTTTCTACTTTTACTTTAGATGTAAACAAGGAAAGTTTGTTAGAAGTAAAAACGGCTAAAGTATGTGAAGGGACTTATGCTAAGAATATAGAAGGGATATTGGATTCATCTTCGGCATATCCAAACCCAACTTCTGGAAGTTTTGAAATTGCGATTCCAACTATTAGAAAAGAGGTTGTTATTGATTTATATACTTTAAATTCTGTGTTTATTTCTAGCAAATCGTATCCTTTAGAAAATGGAGTTGTAAGATTGAGTCTTGAAGGGCAAACAGCTGGTATTTATATTGTAAAAGTATATTTAGATACTCCTTCCTATTTAAAAATTATAAAAAAATAAAGATGAAAAAGTTTATATATTTATCTGTCATTAGTGCATTTTTGATCTCTTGTGGAAATGAAGACGCTCCTTCAGAGACTGTGAATGTAGCGCCTACAACACCAACATTGGTTTCACCGGTAAACAATAAATTGTGCACCAACAATGCTGTTAGTTTTCAATGGAATGCAACTGTAGATTCAAATAATGATCCGGTAATTTACCAAATACAAGTAGCTAAAGATAAAGATTTTGCTCATATTGTAATGACAGCTGAGAGTTCAGCAACGTATCAAAACTTTACTTTAGAAAAAGCTACTGCTTATTATTGGAGAGTGAAATCAACAGATAATGAAAATTTATCAAGTACCTATTCCGCTATTTTTAGTTTTTATACATCGGGAGATGGTGTGGTTAATTATTTACCTTTCGCACCAGATCTTGTTTCGCCAGAATTAAATTCAGTTTTGAGCTCAAAAACGGTTCAGTTGCAATGGACAGCAAAGGATGTAGATACTAAGGACAAACTTGTTTATGATGTTTATTTTGGAACAACGAATCCTCCAACAGAAAAAGTTGGTTTAAATCAAGATGCTACAATTCTTGATGTAAATGTAGTGGCTTCAAAAGAATATTTTTGGAAAATTGTTGTTAAGGATGATAAAGGAGGAGAAACAATTGGCCAAACTTGGAGATTTAGAACGAATTAATTTTTTTACATTTAATTGTTTTGTTAAAAGCGTCTCGGATTCCCGAGACGCTTTTTTTTATTTTAAATCAGATTCTGTGTTAGACTTCATTACAATACTTAATTTTTCAATATATAACAAGTGCTGACGAACTATTTTTTAAAGATGAAACACTTTTGTCTTTCGGTTTTAAAAATAGAAGTGAGCAATTGGTTTTGATGAAGGATCTATATGTAGTGGATTTCTAATTCAGAATATGGGTTAAACTAAGCTTATGCTATTAAATAGCACATATTCTATTCGATTATTGGTTTTTTATCCTATTTTTGTTTAGTGATTTGTATTTTTAATAATAGTTGAGTTAGTGCCAAATTATTATTTAACTTATTAAAATGTTATTATTTTCAATAAGTAGTCTTTAATCTAAATACCACATCTTCTTTGAAAACAAAATACTCCTTTCTGTTGTTTTTTATATTCTCTGTGATTTTTTCGCAAGAATTGCCTCCAATTTTGAAATTTGCTCCTAGTTTTTATGGGGCTGGAAATCAAAACTGGATGATTTCACAATCTCCAAACCAATTTGTTTATGCGGCAAATAATGTTGGTTTATTAGAGTTTAATGGAGCAAATTGGCAATTGTATCCTTCTCCAAACGAAACCATTATTAGATCTGTGAAAGTTATAAATAATCGAATTTATACTGGCTGCTATATGGAATTTGGTTTTTGGACACGACAAACCAATGGTAGATTGAACTATACTTCGCTGAGTAAGGGCATGAAAAAACAAATGCTCAATGATGAGAATTTTTGGAATATCTTAAATTACGATCAGTGGGTTATTTTTCAATCTCTGAATCGTATTTATATTTATGATTCTAAAACAGAAACGTTTAAAATTATTACTGCGAAAAGTTTTATAACTAAATCATACGGTACAAATAATTCCATTTTTTTTCAAACCGTTGGCGAAGGTTTGTTTGAATTAGAACGCGGAACAGCACATTTGGTTTCAAGTAACCCAATTTTAATAAAAAACAGAATTATTAATGTTTTTGAAATAAGTGATGGGTTACTTGTGCAAACCCAATTGAATGGGTTTTATAAAGTTGTAGGAAACTCGGTATCAAAATTTAATACCGAAGCAGATTCTCAAATAGAAACCAGTAGTGTGTATAGTAGTTTAATACTTTCAGATGGTAGATTTGCCATAGGAACAGTATCGAATGGTGTATTTATATTATCTAAAGAAGGAAAATTGCAATACCATATTTCTCAAAACAAAGGTTTAAGCAATAATACTGCATTATCGTTGTTTGAAGACGTAGATGAAAATCTATGGGTAGGATTGGACAATGGAATTAATTGTATCAATTTGAATTCTCCAATAAAAAGTTTAACAGATGATACTGGCGTTTTGGGGGCTGTTTATGCTTCGATTTTATATAAGGATAAACTTTACATTGGAACCAATCAAGGATTGTTTTATAAAAATTTCAATAGCAAAGAAGAGTTTACATTTATAAATGGAACCAAAGGTCAAGTTTGGTCTTTATTTGAATATAAAGGGACTCTTTTTTGTGGGCATGATTCTGGTACTTTTTTAATTGATAATGCTTCGGCTAAATGTATTTTTTCAAATTCAGGTACATGGAAATTAGAGACGGTACCTCATCATGATAATCTATTGCTGCAGGGTAATTATTATGGAATATCGGTATTAGAAAAAGTTAATAATCAGTGGGTTTTTAGAAATAAAGTCAAAGGATTTGATTACTCTTCCCGATTTTTAGAAATTACCAATGCATTAGAAGTTTATGTGAGTCATGAAAATCAAGGTGTGTTTCGATTTCAATTGGATAAAGAACTGAAAAATGCAAGTACTATTTTTTCTTATGAATCTCCAAGAAAAGGAAAAAATGCCAGTTTGATTCAGTTTAATAATTTAATTTATTATGCAAATAAAGAAGGTATTTTTAAATTAAATCCCAAAACTAAACTTTTTATAAAAGATGATTTGCTGAGTTCTGTTTTTAAAAATGATCAATACACATCCGGTAAGTTAATTGTAGATAATTCTAATAAAATTTGGCTTTTCTCTAAAAATTACATTCATTATTTTTCTTTGAGCAAAATGAGCAATCAGCTTAAAAAAAATGTAATACCAATTCCTGCTTCTTTAACAAACTCCATGTTGGGTTTTGAAAATATTTCTCGAATTTCAAATTCAGTATATTTAATAGGAACTACAGATGGTTATTATATGATGAATTTGGATGATTTTAGTTTTAAAAATTATGCTGTTTCAATAACTTCTGTATCGGTTAATAAGCAAAATGAAAATCCTATATTCGGAAACTTAATTGACCAAGGGACTTTCGATCACGATTTTAATAACATTACTTTTAATTATTCTATTCCGGAATATAATAAGTTTATCAATGCGGAATATCAATATTCATTAGAGGGGTTCCAGGAGGATTGGAGTGGATGGAGCACTAAAACAGTTGTTAGTTTTAAAAATTTATCTCCAGGCGATTATACTTTTAAAGTAAGGGCGAAATTTGCCAATTCAATTTTAAAAGAAATAGGAGTTTATCATTTTACGGTTTTAAAGCCATGGTACAGCACTAATTTGGCTGTTTTTATTTATTTTATTCTGTTGTTGTTTATGGCTCATTTTATAAATAAAGCGTATTTAAATTATTATAGAAAACAAAGAGAAAAACTAATTGAAGAAAATAATTTATTATTAGAAATACAAGAGCTAGAAAACGAGCAAAAAATGATGAAATTAAGAAATGACCAGCTTTCATTAGATGTAGATTCTAAAAATCGAGAATTAGCCGTTTCAACGATGAGTTTGAATAGTAAAAATGAACTATTAGCCTTTATCAAAGAAGATTTGAAAAAGTCGCCCGAAAATGGAACCAATAATTTAAAATCGGTGATTAGTACCATTAATAAAAACATTAGCGAAGAAGATTCTTGGAGTGTATTCAAAGAAGCTTTTGATAATGCGGATAAAGACTTTCTAAAAAGAATAAAACTATTGCATCCTACGCTAACTCCGAACGATTTGAGATTATGCGCTTATCTAAGATTGAACCTAACTTCTAAGGAAGTAGCTCCTTTATTTAACATATCTGTACGTAGTGTTGAAATAAAAAGATATCGTTTGCGTAAAAAAATGAATTTGTTGCATGATCAAGGACTTGTAGAGTATATAATGGAGGTATAGGTATATACTTCTTTATTAAAAACACCTATACATTACCACAACATTAACGTGATAGTTGTGGTATTTTTTTGGATTTATGTGAAATTATTATTTTTATATTCTCTTGTATAAAAGGCATTTTATAAGGAATTCGTAAAAAAAAGCAAATATTTTTAAATTGTATGTTTTTTGTTGAGGTTGTTTTTATAGATTTCATAGTACTTCTTAATAAGTTTGTTACTCACTAACTTAAACATTTGAATTATGAAGTCAAATCATTTATTAATTATCTTTTTGCTTTTTTCAGCTTTTGGTTTTGCTCAAAAGAAGGATATTGCAGGAACAGTAAAAGAACGAAATACCGGTATTCCTTTATACGGGGTAAATATTTCAGACAAGAATTCTGGGAATACGGTTTCTACCGATTTTGACGGTAAATTTTTGCTCAAAGGAGTTACTCCTGGATCTACTCTAGTTTTTTCATACGTAGGTTACAAAACAAGAGAATATAAAACTACAGCAAACGATTCTAAAGTGGATATCTTTTTAGAAGACGAAGCGAAGACCTTAAATGAAGTTGTAGTAATTGGTTACGGAAGCGTAAAAAAGAAACAAGTAACAGGAGCTGTAAGTGTGGTCAATAGCAAAACTATTGAAGCACTAAGACCAGTGAAAGTTGAACAAGCACTACAAGGAACCGTTGCTGGAGTAAATGTAACCACTGTTGGTGGTGCACCAGGAGCTGACATTAGTGTGCGTATACGTGGTATAGCAACAAATGGAGAAAACAAACCAGTAGCGATTATTGATGGATATCAAGGGGATATAAGTACATTAAACCCTGGTGATATTGAATCATTAACAGTATTGAAAGATGCTCAAGCGGCTATTTATGGTGTACTTGGTGCAAATGGAATTATACTTGTTACTACTAAAAGTGGTAAAAAGAATTCTAAAGCTAAAATTTCTTTCAATTCTTCAACAGGTATTCAAGAATCCAGTAGAATTTTACCAACATTAAGCGCTACCGAATATGCATTGTTATTAAACGAAAGCTATGCTAATGGTGGAAAAGCTTTGCCTTATCCAAACGTTTCAGGATTAGGTGAAGGAACAAACTGGCAAAAAGAAATTTTTAATCCAGCACCTATTATCAATTATGATCTGTCAATATCTGGTGGTTCTGATAAAATTACTTATGCTTTCAGTGCCTCTCACTTAGGTCAAGAAGGTATCATCGGTGGCGATAAATCTGGATTTGAAAGAAATACGGCAAGGATTTCCTTAGGTGCAGATATAACTGATAAGTTAAAATTTAAAACTAACGCGACTTATACTTTGCAATCCAGAAAAACTATAAATGATAATGGTTTAGGATCTGTTTTGTTTAATGCTTTGAATGTGCCTTCTACCCAAAGTCCTTATGATAGCAATGGAGATTACACTTTAGTGCCAAAATCTGCTGGTTTGGGAATCGAGATCATCAATCCTTTAGCTCAAATAGCGAATACTTTTAATGAATATGAACTGACAAAACTAAACGGAGTTGTTGGTTTAGATTATAAGTTTACGGATGCATTTGTATTAACAGGAACTTTAGGATTCAATAATCAAAACTCTCAAGAAAGAATTTTTGCAAAACAAATATCTTATGGCGGAAAAGTTTTTGATGTAAACAGAAGCTCTGTGATTCAAAGAGCTACATTCGATAATAATTATTCATTGGATATATATGGAAATTATACTAAGAAAATTGGTGATCATAATATAGTTGGTACTTTGGGTACAACTGTTTTTAAAGAATACGGAAACCAACTTTCGGCTACTGGATTTGATGTTCCTTACAATTCATGGAATTTTGCAGATATCAGTTTGGCAAATGGTTTGCCTACTGTAGCACCAAATACTTCTTATACGTATGACGAAAGAAGATTATCGTATTTTGCACGATTGCAATATGATTTTAAAGGGAAATACCTTTTTTCTGCCATGTTAAGAAGAGATTCTTCTACCAAGTTTGGTCCAAATAATAGAGTCGCTTTCTTTCCTTCTATGACTGCTGGTTGGATAGTTTCAGATGAAAGTTTCTTTGGAGGCACTGATGGAATTGTTAATTTCTTGAAATTAAGAGGTAGTTATGGTATTCTTGGTAACGATCAAATTCCAAACAACGGATACATTTCTCAATTAAATGGTGAAGCTACTTATGTTTTTAACAATACTATGACATCTGGGTTAGCAACTGGTCAAATTCCGAATCCAAATTTAAAATGGGAACAAGCCAAAAAATTTGACTTGGGTCTTGATTTAAAAATGTTTGATAATAAAATCAATATCATAGCCGATTATTTTATAGATACCCGTGCTGATTTATTGATTCCAAGAATACCGGTATCTGCAATATTAGGAACAGCTGCACCTGGAGCAAGTGCCCCTACAATTAATGCTGGAAATGTAAAAAATACAGGAGTTGAGTTTGCTATAGATTATAAAAATACGTTTTCAAATAAGCTTTCCTTGAGTTTAGGGTATAATGTAACATTCATTCAAAATGAGGTAACAGAAGTAAAAAATGGAACTGGTTTTATTGAGGATGGTGCATTTGGAGTTGGCCAACCTGCTCCTGCTAGAATGCAAGTTGGAAAACCAATGGGCTATTTCTTTGGATACAAAACCAATGGTATTTTTCAAAACCAAGCCGAAGTCGATGCAGCTCCTTCTCAAATAGCATTAGGTGCCGAAGCACAAGCAGGAGATATTCGTTATGTAGATGTAAATGGTGATGGTGTAATTAATACGTCTGACAGAACTGATATTGGTAGTCCAATAGCTGCTGCAACAATGGGTTTCAATGTACAATTGGATTATAAAAACTTCGATTTTGTTGCTTATACTTTCGCTTCAGTAGGAAATGATATGGTTCGTAATTATGAAAGAACACTTACAGATGTAAATCGTCTAGATTATGTATTAGATCGTTGGACTGGTGAAGGTACAAGTAATTCTGTACCACGAGTTACAACAAGTGCGACTTCCAATAATGTTTTCTCTGATTATTTTGTAGAAGATGCATCTTTTATTCGTATTCAGAATGTACAGTTGGGTTATACTGTTGATCCTGCTTATTTTGCAAAAGCTGGAATTTCTAAATTTAGAGTTTACACGGGAGTAAATAACCTATACACCTTTACAAAATACAAAGGGTATGATCCAGGGGCTTCGAATGGTAGGCCTATTGGTGGAGGAATCGATTACGGTTTTTATCCAATTCCAAGAACGTACTTATTAGGTTTAAACGTTAATTTTTAATTAGTAAAAAAATGAAAAAGTATATATTTATTACAGTTACAAGTTTAGCGCTTTTCTCTGCAATTTTCGTTTCTTGTAGCGATAATTTCATCGAGCGTGATATTGAATATTCCATAGATTCAGAGAATTTCTTTAATTCTAAAAGCGATTATGACAAGGCACTTATAGCTGCTTATGACCTGCTTCAATCTAGTTATATTAATGTCTTGATGGGGGAAATAGCATCGGATAACACTTTGGCTGGAGGAGAAAATTCTACTGATACTCCAGGTATTCAACAAATTGATGATATGACGCATACTCCCGTAAATGATAATCTTAAAAATCTTTGGGATTGGATGTTTGCTGGTGTACAAAGAGCCAATTACATTCTAGAGTTTAAAGACAAAACGGATTTTGAAGGTAAAGCACAAATTATAGGAGAAGCTCGTTTTCTTAGAGCTTACTACCATTTCGAATTGGTTAAATGGTTTGGAGCAATACCAATGAATGGAGATAAAAGATTTATACCAGGAGATGAAACTAAAGTGCCTCGCTCTTCAGTTCAAGAAGTATACGCTTCTATCGAAGCCGATTTGATTTATGCTTCTCAAAATTTATCACCTACTGCTTCAGAAACAGGAAGAGCTACAAAAGGTGCTGCGCTTGCTTTATTAGGAAAAGCCTATTTGTATCAAAATAAATTTCCAGAAGCAGCTGCTGCATTAGAACAAGTAATTACTTCGTCTAAATATTCTTTAGTTTCAGACTATGCTTCTATATTCGAAATGGCAGGTGAAAACGGAGCAGAATCTATTTTTGAAGTACAATATACGGATGTTAAAGGAGCAAGTTTTGATTGTAAACAATGTGTTGATGGTAACGTTGCTGTTGGATTTAGTGGTGTAAGAGGTTATGAATCAGCTGATGGAACACCGGGGCCTAAATATACTTCTGGTTTTAGTTTTAATGTGCCGACAAAAGAAACGTACAATTCATTTGAAGTAGGTGATTCTAGATTAAATGCTTCCTTGTTGGATATTGTCGCTTGGTCAGCTGCCAATAATACTGTTTATGGTAAAGGGAATGAGCATACGGGTTATTTCAATCAAAAATACTTACCAAGATTGAGGAGTTCAAATGCTCAAGGGGATTTAAATTTAACTAATCCAAACAATTATAGAGCGATTCGTTATGCAGATGTATTGTTAATGGCGGCCGAAGCTTTGAATAGAGGTGGTATAAATGATACCAAAGCGCAAGGCTATTTGAATCAAGTAAGAGATCGTGCTTTTGGCGATACCGATCATAGAATTTCTTCAACTGGACCTGCATTAACAGATGCAATTTGGAAAGAGAGAAGATCTGAATTTGTTGGTGAAGGATTTCGTTTCTTCGATTTAGTTCGTACAGGTAAAGCTGCAGGTACAATCCCTGGATTTGTAGCTGGTAAACATGAATTATTCCCTATTCCTTTGCAGGAAATACAATTTTCAAGTGGAAATTGGAGTCAAAACCCTGGATATTAAAAAACTATTATTATGAAAAAAATACATTTTATTATAAGTCTTTTTGTTCTGGCAATCGCTATGGGTTGTTCAGAAGATACAAGTACAGTTGATTTGGATGCTATAGCAGCACCAACCAATATTTCTGCTTTGACAACAGTTACGCAGGATAATACGGGTAAAGTTACTTTCTTACCAAAAGGAGAAGGGGTTTCTCAATATGAAATCTACTTTGGAGATGGTACTACAACTCCAGCAATGGTTAATCCAGGAGAAACAGTCTCTCATGTGTATAAAGAAGGGGTGTACCAATCTAAAATTGTTGGGACTACATTAAACGGAAAACGTACTGAAGTAATTCAAGAAGTAGTAGTCTCGTTTAAAGCGCCAGAAAATTTAGTAGTGACAATTACAAATGATTTGGCCGTTTCCAAAAAAGTAACGGTAACTGCTAAAGCTGATTTTGCATTATTTTATGATGTGTATTTTGGCGAAGCTGGAAAACCAGATCCTATTTCTGCAAACAATGGCGATGCCGTTTCGTATACATATCAAAATGCAGGAGTTTACACTATTCGTGTGGTTTCTAAAAGTGCGGCTATTAAAACAACGGAATACACAGAAGATTTTACTGTAACGGTTGTAAACAAACCTTCTGCTTCTGCAGCAACGCCGCCAAACAGACAAGCTAGTGACGTGATTTCTATTTACAGTTCAAAATATACGAATGTTGCTGGAACTAATTATTTCCCAGATTGGGGACAAGGGGGTCAAGGTAGTAGTTGGACTGAATTTGATTTGAATGGTGATAAAATGCTGAATTATATCAAATTGAGTTACCAAGGAATTGCGTTGGCCGATAATACCAGTATTGATGTTTCTGGAATGGAATTTCTTCACATGGATGTTTGGACAGCTGATTTGCAAAAACTTGAAACTTCTTTAATTAGTAAAACAAATGGAGAAAAACCAGTTGTGAAAGATCTAGTGGCAGGTCAATGGAATAGTATTGATATTCCAATTTCAGCATTTACGTCTCAAGGATTAACAGTTGCAGATATCTTTCAATTGAAATTTGTTGGAACCCCTTGGGCTACAGGGTCTGTTTTTATTGATAATATTTATTTTTATAAAGCACCATCTCAATTAATTCAATTGCCTCTTGATTTTGAATCTAGTACATTGACATATGCTTGGACCGGTTTTGGAGCTGCTGATTTTGGGCCAATTCCAGTTTCACTGATCACAAATCCTGACAAATCAGGCGCTAATGTTTCCAATAAAGTTGTCAAAATCGATAAGCCTTCTGGTGCTCAAGTATGGGCAGGTGCAAGTTTGAATTTGGATTCTAAAGTAGATTTTGCAAAAGGAACCAAAATTAAAGTGACCGTTTGGTCTCCAAAAGTAGGCGCTAAGATTTTATACAAAATGGAAGATTCAACTTCGCCAAAAGACGGAAATGGAAACCCAACTATTAATGTAGAAGTTGAAGCTACTACAACTGTTGCCAATGCTTGGGAAGTATTAACCTTCGATCTTACTAGTGCAGCATCTTTCAATTCTGCAAATTCGTATGACAGAGTAATTTTATTTCCAGATTTTGGAGTAGCGGGAGCTGGTTCTACTTATTATTTTGATGATATTAAACAATTCTAAAATTAAAGGAACATGAAAAAAATAGTTTTAAATATAATAGCCATTTTTAGTTTGCTACTGATGGTGAATTGTCAGGAAGATAATTATTCTTTCGGGGCATTAGTTGCACCTTCTAATCTAAAAATAACTGCAGAAATAGTAGGTGTAACAGATCAAGCTCCATTTGGAGACGGTTCAGGTAAAGTGAAGTTTATTACAAAAGCAGATAATGCGATATCTTATAAATATATTTATGGAGATGGTGTAAACGAAACTTCTCCTGGTGGAGTTGCAGAGCACGCTTTTACAACGGTTGGGGTAAACACTTATACGGTAACCATAATTGCATCTGGAAAAGGTGGAGTGACTAGCAATACAACAGTTGATGTAAAAGTATTGAGTAATTTTAGCGATGAAAAATCTACTAATTTATTAACAGGTGGAACTGCTACTGGGAAAAAATGGTATTTGGCTGCTGGAGAAAAAGGTCATCTTGGTGTGGGTCAAAATGATGGTGATGCGGCTAAAAATTATTATGCCAATTATTATCAAGCAGGTCCTTTTGAGAAATCGGCTACTTGTTTCTATGATGGTGATTATACTTTTGCTTTAGTAGGGGGTAAAATTGAATACAAACACGATAATAAAGGGAATACTTTTTTCCAAAATTCGTACAAAAGTGTTGGTGGTGGTACTAATGGAGGTGATGACCAATGTTTACCTTACAATGCAACCGGAACTAAAATTGTAGCGCTAAGTCCTTCGACTTCTGTTGTTTCTAAAAATCCTGAAGCGGCCAAACAAACAACTGGAACGGTGATGAATTTTTCTGATGGTGGTTTCATGGGGTATTATGCAGGAGCAACTCAATATGAGATTTTATCACTTACTGAAAACAGAATGGTAGTTCGTTTTGTACAAGCAAATAATACTGGATTGGCTTGGTACCAAATATTTACTACTTCGCCTCCCGTTGCTGCTGATGATACCGTTTATACCAACCTAGTTTGGTCAGACGAGTTCAGCACAGATGGTGCGCCAGATCCTGCAAAATGGACTTACGACTTAGGAACAGGCTCAAATGGATGGGGAAATAATGAAGCTCAAAACTATACGAATGTAGCTAAAAACGTAAAAGTTGAAGGTGGAAACCTTATCATTACTGCAATAAAAGAAGCTTCTGGTGGAAAAGAATATTCTTCGGCTCGTATCAAAACACAAGGATTGTACGATTTTAAATATGGTACGATCGAAATGAAAGCCAAAATGCCTAAAGGCGCTGGAACATGGCCTGCTTTCTGGTCACTTGGTGCTTCGGCTGGAACATGGCCAGAAATTGGAGAAATCGATTTTATGGAGTTTGTGGGAGCAAAACCAACTCAAACACAATCTGCTCTACATTATCCTAATAATTCAGGGGGTAATGCTAAGGTAAAAACGACTGTAATTGCAAATGCCGATACCGAGTATCATATTTACAAAACCATTTGGTCTCCAAAAACCATTCGTTTTTATTTAGACGGAGCATTGTACTTCACATTTGACAATTCAGATACTTCATTACCATTTCACAAAAACTTCTTTATGATCTTAAATGTGGCAATGGGCGGAAATCTTGGTGGAGCAATTGATCCTGCTTTTACACAATCAGCAATGATTGTAGATTACGTAAAAGTATATCAATAAATAATTAATGAAATGCATCAATTGCAAGTAGGTTGGCTCAGGCTAACTTACTTGTACATTGATTGTATTTATAAAGTTAATCTCAATTTATAATCCATTATACGAAATTATCGAACCTCAGTTCAAATTTTCAAGAAAGAATTAAGATTGTATAAAACCATAAATTTCTAAACTAGTATTTTTTTCTAAACACTCAATTAAACCAATTTTAATGTTTTTTAGATTCTGATTTTCATTTTTAAAAAACGTTCAAATTAAACTATAATTATGCGAAAAATTATTTTTTTACTTCTCTTTTGGAATTGTACAACCACTATTTATTCTCAAGCAGATAAGGTTACGATAAATCAAAGTAAATTAGGATTTAAACTCAAGGTTAACGGACAAGATTTTATTGTCAATGGAATGAATTGGGATTATTTCCCCATTGGCAAAAATTATACTTATATCCTTTGGGAACAGCCAGAGGAAATAATCAGAAAGGCATTGGACAATGAAATGCCATTATTAAAAAATATGGGGGTAAATACCATTCGAGTTTACACTGGTATTCCCAAAAAATGGATTGAATATATTAATAAGAAGTACGGCATTTATACGATGCTCAATCATTCATTTGGCCGATATGGTTTGTCAATTAATGGAACTTGGATTGCCAATACCGAATATTCAAACACCAGTACTCACGAAGTACTTTTGAATGAGGTCAAACAATTAGCTACAGATTATAAAGACACCAAAGGCTTACTATTGTTCTTGTTGGGTAATGAAAATAATTACGGTTTGTTTTGGGAAGGTGCCGAAACAGAGAATATTCCAGTGCAAGACCGAAAATCTACTGCCCGTGCTCAAGCGTTGTACCAATTGTTTAATGAGGCTGCCGTTGTCATGAAAACTATTGATAATTCGCATCCAATTGCAATTTGTAATGGTGATCTTCTTTTTCTGGATTTAATAGCAAAAGATTGCCCAGATGTAGATGTTTTTGGAATCAATGTGTATCGCGGAATCTCTTTTGGTGATGTATTCGAAAGGGTGAAAAAAGAATATGGAAAACCTATTTTGTTTACTGAATTTGGTTCGGATGCTTTTAATGCCATAACCAATAAAGAAGATCAAAAGGCACAGGCAACTATTCTAAAAGGAAACTGGCAAGAAATTTATGAAAATGCTGCGGGTATTGGCAAAAGCGGAAATTGTATTGGTGGTTTTACTTTTCAATTTAGCGATGGTTGGTGGAAAATGGGACAAACCACAAATCTAGACATTCATGATTCAAGCGCTTCTTGGGGTAATGGTGGTTATGTTTTTGATTTTGAAAAAGGCAAAAATAATATGAATGAAGAATGGTTCGGTATTTGTGCCAAAGGGCCAACAACTGAAAACGGAATGTATCAATTAAAACCAAGATCAGCTTATTATTTATTAAAAAAAGTACATCAACTTAATCCATATAGCAACAGCAATTCATTAAAGAAGCTTCAAAATAGTTTTAAGAAAATTAAAATAATTGAAACTTCAAAAAAGGCAGAATAAGTAATTATAAAACACGAAATAAAAATATATAAAAGCATAAAAACATGAAGATAGTCGAATTAGAAGGAGAGAAATATTATAAAATCGAAAACCACGATACAATAAGACCTTTTTTTATGAGCATCGTGAGTGATTCCAATCATTGGTTGTTTATTTCAAGTAATGGTGGACTTACAGCAGGTAGAAAAAACGCAGATTTTGCTCTTTTTCCCTATTATACTGATGATAAAATAACCGAATTTGCTGATATTACTGGAAGTAAAACTATTTTTCAGGTTCTTCACGAAGGCAAAGTTTGGATGTGGGAACCCTTTACAGAACGCTTTAATGAAAACTACAATCTTACCCGAAATTTATACAAAAACTTCTATGGGAACAAAGTCATTTTCGAAGAGATTCATAACGATTTGCAACTGACTTTTAGATACCAATGGAGTTCTAGTAACCTTTTTGGATTTGTCAAAAAATCGGAGATCATAAACAACTCTTCTATTGATTATACTATTCGAGTATTAGACGGTATTCAAAATATACTACCACATGGAGTAGGCAGTGATTTACAAAATAGTACCAGTAATCTAGTTGATGCTTATAAAAGAAGCGAATTGAATGCCGAAAGTGGTTTAGGGATTTTTGCTCTGAGCGCCATTATCGTTGATAGAGCTGAGCCAAGTGAAGCACTAAAGGCTAATATTGTTTGGTCATTGGGAATGAACAATCCAACACATTTATTGTCTTCAAAACAACTTCCTGCTTTTAGAAAGTTGCAAAAAATCACTGGAGAAACGGACGTAAAAGGCGAAAAAGGAGCTTATTTTATTTCAAATGAGTTGTATTTGACCCATAACAGCTCTAAAGATTGGAAAATTATTGCCAATGTCAATCAAAATCAATCTCAAGTGATTCAGCTATGTGAGTCAATTAAACATGATAAAACGCTTGAACAACAACTTATTGATGATGTTGAATTAGGTAAACATAACCTGATTGCTTTGAATGCAGGGGCAGATGGTTTGCAATTTACGGCTGATAAATTAATCGATACGCGCCATTTCGCCAATACGCTTTTCAATATAATGCGTGGTGGTATTTTTGACGAAAATTATCAAATTGGTAAAAAAGATTTTGCACAATATTTAGCCAAAGCAAATGCTGAGGTGTTTGATAAAAATAAGGTGTTTTTAAATAATTTAAATAATGAGTTTTCTTCTATCGAACTTCTTCAATTGATTCAAAATCAAGAAGATGAAGATTTGATAAGACTTTGTACGGAATATTTACCATTAAAATTTAGCCGCAGACACGGAGATCCAAGCCGTCCTTGGAATAAATTTTCGATCAATACTCGTAGTGAAGTAGACGATTCTAAAATTTTGGATTACGAAGGAAACTGGAGAGATATTTTTCAAAACTGGGAAGCTTTAGCTTATGCATATCCCAATTTTATTGAAGGAATGATTTCTAAATTCTTGAATGCTTCGACATTTGATGGATATAACCCATACCGAGTAACAAAAGGCGGTTTTGATTGGGAAGCAATTGAACCCGATAATCCTTGGTCGTATATTGGCTATTGGGGGGATCACCAAATTATTTATTTATTGAAGTTTTTAGAGTTTATCGAAAAGTTCTATCCAGGAAAATTAAATTCTTATTTTGATAAAGATTGTTTTGTATATGCTGCTGTTCCTTACACCATAAAAGCGTATCAAGAGATCTTGAAAAATCCAAAAGATACTATAGAATACAATTATGCTTGGGAGAAAAAAATAAATGAACAAAGAGGAAAAATTGGTGCAGATGGTGCACTGATCGTAAATGCCAATAATGAAATTTATCATGTAAATTTTATCGAAAAAATTTTAGCAACTGTTTTGGCTAAGATGTCAAACTTTATCCCAGAAGGTGGAATTTGGATGAACACCCAAAGACCAGAGTGGAATGATGCTAATAATGCTTTGGTAGGAAATGGAGTTTCAATGGTTACACTTTGTTACTTGCGTAGGTTCTTGAAAACATTCGAAAATATTCTAGAAAAATCTGAACTAGAATATGTAAATATTTCAACCGAAATGGTTAGTTTTTATCAAAGTATTCGAGAGTGTTTGTTAGCAAATGAGAGTGTTCTTTTGGGTAAAATAGACGATAAAAAACGCAAGAAAATCCTAGATCAATTAGGCTTAGCCGCTTCAGAATATAGATTGAATATTTATAAAAATGGATTTTCAGACAAAAAAAGAACGTTGTCAATTGAAGGTTTAAAACAATTTTCTAAAGTGAGTTTAGCGTACATAGATCATTCGATTCAGGCCAATCAAAGGCCAGATAAATTGTATCACGCTTATAACTTAATGTCTATTGAAAATGATGGAGTAGTAGTTTCGAACCTGAGTGAAATGCTGGAAGGTCAGGTTGCTGTATTGAGTTCAGGATATTTAGATGCAAAAGCCTCATTAGAAATAATACATGCTTTAAGAAACAGTGCTTTGTATCGTCCAGATCAAAACAGTTATATTTTGTATCCAAACAAAGAATTACCAAAATTCTTAGAAAAAAATTGCATTCCTAAAGAAAGTGTAGAAAAATCTACTTTATTAACAACATTAATTGCAACTTCAAACAATGCAATTATCAATAGAGATGTAAAAGGAGATTATCATTTTAATGGAAATTTCCACAATGCAAATGACTTAAAAGAGGCTTTGGTTCAACTTGAAAATAACGAAGAATTTAAAGTTATGGCCAAAAATGAAGCAGATGAAATTCTTCAAATATTTGAAGATGTATTCAATCACAAAGCTTTTACGGGTAGATCCGGGACATTCTTTGGTTATGAGGGCTTAGGTTCTATTTACTGGCACATGGTTTCCAAACTTCATTTGGCAGTACAAGAAGTAGTTGAAAAAGCGCATACTGATCATGCTGATGATAACGTAATTCTAGCATTGTCCAAACATTATGCTGCAATTGGAGACGGTATTGGTGTGCATAAATCTCCTGAAGTATATGGTGCTTTCCCAACGGATCCTTACTCACATACTCCTTCGCATAGAGGTGCGCAACAACCCGGAATGACAGGACAAGTTAAAGAAGATGTTCTTACTCGAAAAGGTGAATTGGGTGTAAAAATAAAAAATGGTCAACTTTCATTTGAACCTACTTTCCTCAATGAAAATCAATTTTTGCAACAAGAGGAAATTGTGAGTTTTATAGATTTTGGTAACAAACCTTATTCAATAACTTTAGATAAAGGAAGTCTAGCGTTTACCGTTTGTCAAGTGCCAATTGTTTATAAAAAAGGAAATGCGAATCAAGTTGAAGTAAAATACAAAGATGGTAAAACCGAAACTGCTTCTACTTTGACTTTAAGTCATGAAAATAGTCAAAAAATATTCAATCGTACAGGCGAAATCATTCAAGTAACAGTTTGTCTTAACAATTTGTAAAATGAAAAAAATCAAAGCCATATTGGTCCTTTTTTTATTGGCTATTTTGTTTAGCAATTGCAAAAGTATGAATGCTGTTCCTACTGAAATGACGGCCGAGAAAATACTGGGGAATCCTAATTATCAAGCCATGTGCTACGGTGGCTATCGGGACAATACCAGGGATATTGAGCCTACCGTTTCGCAAATAACCGATGATTTAAAAATCCTTTCGGCTATGAATATCAAAGTGCTTCGAACTTATAATGTGCATCATACTGAAATCTCTAACTTGTTGAAAGCGATTAGAATTGTAAAGAAAGAGAATCCGAAATTTGAAATGTATGTAATGTTAGGAGCTTGGATTGATTGCAAAAATTCTTGGACATCAAATCCGCTTATCCGAAATGAAGACAGTGAACGCAACCCAATAGAAATTGCCGAAGCTGTAAAACTAGCAAATGAATACCCAGATATTGTTAAGATTATTTCTGTTGGAAATGAAGCAATGGTTAAATGGGCATGGGCTTATTATGTCGAACCAAGCATTATATTGAAATGGGTAAATTATTTGCAAGATTTAAAGAAACAGCAAAAATTAGACAAAAATGTTTGGATAACAAGTTCCGATAATTTTGCCTCTTGGGGTGGTGGAAGCAATGAATACCATGTTGAAGATTTGAATCAACTCATAAAAGCAGTTGATTATATTTCAATGCATTCCTATCCTATGCATGACACGCATTACAACCCTCAATTTTGGGGAGTTTTAGATGTCGAAGCACAGTTGTCTGAACGTGAAAAAATTAATGCAGCTATGATTCGAGCAAGAGATTATAGTATTGCTCAATACAATGGGGTTTTGAATTACATGAAATCATTAGGTGTAAATAAGCCCATTCACATTGGTGAAACAGGCTGGGCTACGGTATCTAATGAGTTTTATGGAGATTCAGGTTCTAGAGCAACAGACGAATACAAATCGGCAGTGTATTACAAACTCATGAGAGAATGGACGAATAAAGAGAAAATGTCTCTTTTTTATTTCGAAGCTTTTGATGAGCAGTGGAAAGATAAAAATACATTGGGTTCAGAAAATCATTTTGGATTAATCAATCTTCAAGGTCAGGCAAAATTTGCGCTTTGGGAAATGGTTGACAAAGGCATTTTTAATGGCTTAACCCGTGATGGAAAACCCATTACTAAAACATACAATGGTAAAGAAGAATCCTTGTGGTTGGATGTTAAAACGCCTTCTACAGTATTGAAAAAAATAACCAATACCGATAAATTTTAATTTATAAAAAAGCATACAAGTTAACTCGTTGGGTGTAATTCATAAAATTTTTATAAAACACATAGAAACATAGACTTTATTTTAAAAAAGAATATCAAAAAGAAATATATTTCTTTCACATAGATCACTATGTGTGTTTAAAATAAGTGAAACGCCTCTTTTTTGAGCTTAGAAAATCTATGTTTCTAAGTGTTTAAAATAATTGCACCCAACGGGTTACAAGTTATATTAATTGTAGAATGAAAACATTAAAAATAGCTATAAAATAAATTTACAAGTTCAAAAATAAATAAATTTTAAATACTCAAAATCAAATAACCCAAAATCTCTTACTATGGAAAGTGTTAATATAAATCCCCAAAAAATGGTTCCTATGGGGCAAAAAATCGCCTTTGGTTTAGGCATGTTAGCGAATCAAATGTTTCCTGCGGCTCTAGGTATTTTCATGGTTGTATTAGTGCAGGATTTAGGTTTTCCAGCTTGGATGTGGGGAATTTTGTTTTTCTTGCCTAGAATATTCGATGCTTTTATAGATCCAATAATGGGTTTTATATCAGACAATACTCGCTCTAAATGGGGTAGAAGACGTCATTATGTTTTTATTGGAGCTATTATTATGGGCGTTTCTTTTGTTGTAATGTGGCAATTGTATAGAGAAAATGGATTGGATTATAATTTTATCTTCTTCCTGTTGTGGTCGTTTGTTTTTTATTTGGGACTGTCGATTTTTAGTGTTCCTTATGTTGCTATGGGTTATGAAATGAGTGATGATTTTCATGAGCGTACCAATATTATGGCCATTTCACAATGGATTGGACAGTGGGCATGGGTAATTGCACCTTGGTTTTGGGTGGTTATGTATGATCCAAAATGGTTCCCTAATGCAGATACAGCCACTAGAACTTTAGCCGTTTGGGTAGGGGTTTCGTGTATGATATTGGCGATGATTCCAGCTATTTTTATTACAAGTAAATCAACCAAAAATGAAGAGAGTTTTGCACCACTAACGTTCAAAACTATTGGTGGTAGCCTTAAAGAAATTTTTATTAGTTTCAAAGAAGCCTTTATAAGTAAGCCCTTTAGAAAATTATGTATTGCTACTTTTTTGATTTTTAACGCTTTTAATACAGTAGCTGCCTTTTCGTTTTTTATTGTAGTGTATTATCTTTTTAATGGAAGTACGGAGGCTGCAGGTATTTGGCCTACCCTTTTTGGCTGTGTTGGAGCTTTGTCAACAACATTTTTAGTAATACCAATAGTAGCATGGATGTCTAGAAAAACAGGAAAAAAGAATGCTTTCTTAATTTGTCAAGGAATTTCTGTTTTGGGTTACATTTTACTTTGGTTTCTTTTTATTCCTGGTAAACCCTACATGTTTTTATTCGCATTGCCTTTCTTTTCCTTTGGTATTGGAAGTTTGTTTACACTGATGATGTCTATGACTGCAGATGTTTGCGATATGGATGAGTTGACCTCTGGCAAACGAAGAGAAGGAATCTTTGGCGCCATTTACTGGTGGATGGTAAAGTTTGGTTTTGCTATTGCGGGATTATTAACGGGAGTTATTATGTCTTTAGTTGGATTCAATACAGATGCGGCAACCCAAACTGAGGGAGCAATTACTGGTTTGAGACTTTTTTACTCAGGTATTCCAATTTTAGGCACTTTGATTGCTATGTGGATAATGAGAAATTATGACTTAACTGAAGAAAAAGCAAGAGATATTAAAAATGAATTAGCAACTAGAAAAGGAGAAATCTAGGATTTAAACTATTCAGTAATATATTGTCAATAACTCGTTGGGTGTAATTCATAAAAATTTTTATAAAACACATTGAAACATAGACTTTATTTTAAAAAAGAATATCAAAAAGAAATATATTTCTTTCTCATAGAGCATTATGTGTGTTTCAAATAAGTGAAACACCTCTTTTTTGAGCTTAGAAAATCTATGTGATTAAAATAATTGCACCCAACGGGGTATCACTAATAAATAAATGCAAAGAAGACCGTTTTATTAAATCATTACTACTATGCAAACAAAAAAAAGTTCTGTAACTCTAATCGCTCTTGTTGTTGCTATGGGTGGTTTTTTAATGGGATTTGATGCTTCTGTTATTTCTGGAGTAATAAAATTTATTGAACCCGAATTTCAACTTTCAAAAATTGAATTGGGATGGGCTGTAGCCTCTTTATCATTATCGGCTACAGCTGCTATGATGGTTGCCGGACCAATTAGCGACAAATTTGGTAGGATTGTAGTTTTAAAATATTCTGCCATACTCTATGTCTGTTCTGCACTGTTATCAGCCATTGCTCCGAGTTTTTTTATATTGGTTCTAGCAAGAATGTTAGCTGGGATCGGAGTCGGAATTTCTTTAATTATTGCCCCGATGTATATTGCCGAAATTGCTCCTGCAGAAAAGAGAGGTAGGCTGGTTTCTTTCAATCAACTGAATATTGTAATTGGACTTTCTGTAGCCTTTTTTACAAATTACCTTATAGTTCACTTAGGCAATTCAAATGCTTCATGGGTTGAAACGTTTAAAATTAGAGAATACAATTGGAGATGGATGTTGGGTATCGAATTTATTCCTGCAGTATTGTATTTTTTCTTATTGTTTTTGGTTCCTCAAAGTCCAAGATGGCTTATCTTGAAAGGCCGATTAAATGAGGCACTGGATATTATGAAAAGTGTTGGGGATGAAAAGGAAGCAGATAAATTAGTAGCCGAAATACAAGAAAGTATTTTATTGGATGCAATCCCAAAAGAAAAAATATCGATTAAAGAGTTATTTGACCCTTCTATGAAATTGGTTATGACTATAGGTATTGGTATTGCAATTTTACAACAAATTGTTGGGATCAATTGTGTGTTTTTCTATGCTCCAATGATATTTGAACAATCTGGGATAGGAACAGATGCCTCGTTTATACAAGCTATCTTGGTTGGAATTATAAATGTTATTTTTACTTTGGTTGCCATGTCATTAATAGATAAACTAGGCAGGAAACCTTTGCTAATTATAGGTGTTAGTGGTATAGCTTTAAGTATGTTTATTTTGTCTTATAGTTTTAATGCGGCAAATTATACGCTTACAACTGCGGCTATGGCTAAGCTACCCATTGAAATAAATAAAGATCAATTGTTGATTTTAAAAGATAAAACTTTTAACACGGATACTGAATTTAAAAAAGCGGTACGATCAACTATCGGAATTCAAGCTGCCAATAGGTATGAATCAGAAATCATATCAGCAGCGATTGAAATGAATGCTACCTTAATATTGTTTTGCATTTTAGGCTTTGTTGCTTCTTTTGCCATATCGCTGGGGCCAGTAATGTGGGTATTATTTTCAGAGCTTTTTCCAAATAGAATTCGGGGTATTGCTATTTCGCTAGTAGGTTTTGTCAATTCAGCTGTCAGTTTTCTAGTTCAACTTCTTTTTCCATGGGAATTGTCAAAATTAGGTACTACTTGGACTTTTCTACTTTTTGGACTTTTCGCTTTTTTTGGACTTTTCTTTATTTTGAAATTACTGCCTGAAACTAAAGGTAAATCATTAGAAGAATTAGAGGTTGTTTTAATGAGTTAAGCCGTTTTATTTCAGATTGAATTGCTCATTTTATGTTTGAAAAATAAGCAAATTAAATGATTGGAAAGATAAATTTTCTCAATACAAATTATTTCAATTGGTACTAAAAAGAGTTGTTGCTATAGATTTCATATTTAAAAAATTTTTAAGTTTTATGACTAATTAATTTGAGCTCCTCTTTGAAATCTGTTTTGTTTTTTTGGTTTCATTAAAAAATGAGATCAAAATTTGGTTGTTACTTAGATTAAATTATTCTTTTTTAATTGGTTTTGTAAGTTGTTTTTATTAAGCTAGTTAAAACATTGATTGTAGAGCGTTATTTTATTTTGAGTGAATTTTATTTCAAATAATTAAAAAGTAAGTTTTTGTTTAAAAAATTAACCGTTCTTATGTTTAATGTTTAAAGGAAATTAAAATTAAAATGATATTTGTCAACTTTTTTCTTGCTACTATTAATAATTATTTGTTAAATTTGAATAAAAATTATCTTAATTAACCAACCATAGCCTATAGTAAAAAATTACTTTTTTAGAAGATCCCCAAACTAACCAAATCTAAAAAGGAACGACTATGGCAAATTTACAAAAATCTGATGCTTTATTAGTAAACGATTATATAGCAGGCGACGAAAGTGCTTTATCTATATTAATCAAAAGACATGAATCTAAAATTTATGGTTTTATCTATTCTAAAATTGCAGATAGAGATGTATCTAATGATATCTTTCAAGATACTTTCATTAAAGTTATCAAAACTTTAAAAACCAATTCTTATAACGAAGAAGGTAAGTTTTTACCTTGGATCATGCGAATTGCTCATAATTTAATCATTGACTTTTATAGAAAATCAAAAAAAATGCCTCTTTTCAGAGAAACAGAAGAGTTTTCTATTTTTTCTATTATGTCTGATGATTCTTTAACTATTGAAAATCAAATTATTGCGGATCAGGTTGATGTTGATATTCGTAGGCTAATTGATGAACTTCCAATGGACCAAAAAGAAGTATTAATCATGCGTATGTATCAAGATATGAGTTTTAAAGAAATTTCAGAAACTACAGGCGTTAGCATCAATACAGCATTGGGCAGAATGCGTTATGCGATAATGAATTTGAGAAAAATAATTGAAAAACATCAAATAGTTTTAACAAATTGACAATAAATCAATATATCTTCCGTTATAATGTAAACTAAAATTTATATTAATATGGAAAAGAATTACTCTAAAACATTAAAAATTACTAAAAGGATGAAACCCGATAAGGAAGTGGTGTCTTTTTTATTAAACTATTCCAAAGCTTTGAAAGTTTTAAAAATAGAGGAAAAAGTTTTCGAAGTAATCGTTAATTAGGATGTATAACTGATACAACTTAGCATATAAATCAAAAATCAAAAATTCACTAATTTTATTAAAGATTAGTGAATTTTTTTTTCACTATTTGGTAAGAATTGCATTCAAAACTGATTTTCTTCCAATAGTTTTGGTGATAATATCTTTTTCTAAATCCCAACCTCTTGCTGGAGAATACTCTCTGCCATACCAAATAATTTGTAAATGTAAATCGTTCCATATTTCTTCTGGAAAAATACGTTTGGCATCTTTTTCGGTTTGGATTACATTTTTTCCATTGGTAAGATTCCAACGGTACATTAATCGATGAATATGGGTATCTACTGGAAATGCAGGTACACCAAAAGCTTGCGACATTACCACACTCGCAGTTTTATGCCCAACTGCTGGTAATTCTTCGAGATATTCAAAACTTTGCGGAACTTTTCCATTGTGTTTGTCAATCAAAATTTGAGATAATCCATGTATTCCTTTTGATTTCATAGGGGATAATCCACAAGGGCGAATGATTTCTTTAATCTCTTCTACAGACATTTTGATCATATCGTATGGATTATCTGCTTTTGCAAAGAGTAAAGGTGTGATTTGATTTACTCTTACATCGGTACATTGTGCCGATAGTAAAACCGCAATCAATAATGTATAAGGATCTTTATGATCCAGTGGTATTGTTATAGTGGGATATAATTCTTTTAAAGTTTTTATTACAAAAGATACCCGTTCCTGCTTCGTCATTTCATAAGATTTGATTGGTAAAGAAAAGCATTTTCATTGGCAAATACAAAAGCAAACTCAATTTCAATTTTATACTAATGGGTAATAACAGCGCCAGTGTTTAATATTTTTTATCGCTTATTATATTTTTGTTTCTTTTTATCCAATAGGTATACATCCAAGTTAGGGTAAATGAGGGAACGATATCTGTAAAAGGAAATATTTCTTCGACAAAAGTCAAAACTCCAGCTACTTTTCCAACTCTGCCTTCATACATTTTGGTCATCAAAAATCCTGCGAGTGGAGCCCATACGACGTCCGTAAAATCGCCAATAAGTGGGACCGTGAAAGATAACATTCCAATAGCATCGAACAAAATACCTAAAATTAATTTCTTGTTTTTGGCATTTTTATTTTCAATAATTTCGATTTTATTTTCCATATTCTAGATTAGCTTTGTATAAAAATACAAAGCTAATCGATTATTTCTCAGAATTAATCATATTGAAAAAATCATTTCGGTTTTCTTTTTCGTCAAAAATACCACCATATTGTATTGTTGAGGTATAGCTGGATTCATCTTTTATTCCTCTGCTTGAAACACACAAATGTTTGGCTTCCATCACTACAATCACATTTTCTGTTTCTAAAACTGTTTTGAGTTCATTGAAAATTTGCATAATCAATCGCTCTTGAACTTGTGGTCGTCTAGAATAATAATCTACGATCCTATTTAGTTTTGATAACCCAATAACTTTTCCGCTGGAAACATAACCGATATGTGCTTTCCCTACAATTGGCAAAAAATGATGTTCGCAAGTAGAATTAAAACTAATATTGGCTTCTACTAACATTTTGTCATAATTGTAACTATTATCAAAAACTGAAATTTTCGGTTTGTTTTTTGGATCTAAACCCGAGAAAATTTCCTGAATGAACATTTTTGCAACACGATGGGGAGTTCCTTTCAAACTGTCATCAGTCATATCCAATCCCATTTCTTCCATAATAATATGAAAATGCTTTTCAATAGTATTCATCTTTTGTTCGTCTGTTTTAACAAAAGCGTCTAGACGCAATGGCGTTTCAGCAGAAGTCATTTGATGATTATCCCCAATCAAATCGTAAATTTCTTTTTCTAATAGTATTGACATAATGCTATATTTTATTTTGTTTAACAAATCTACATATTAATTAAACAAAAATAACAACTTAACAATAATTTATAATTTATAAGGCCATAAAAAAATTCTATGAGAAGTATAATTAGTAAATACTTTGTTTCTTTGTAAAAACAGTTTGAAATGATACTTGCAAAAAATATCCATAAATATTATGATCAACTCGAAGTTTTAAAAGGAGTAGATCTTCACATCAAAAAAGGGGAAATTGTTTCTATTGTTGGAGCATCAGGCGCCGGTAAAACTACACTTTTACAAATTCTGGGGACTTTAGACAAACCAAGTGCTCCCATTTCTCCAAAAGGAGGAACTGAATTCGAAAAAGGCTCAGCTTCATTGAGCATAAATGGGGAAGATATTCTAAAAATGAGCGATAAATTATTGTCTAAATTCAGAAATTTAAATTTGGGTTTTATTTTTCAATTTCATCAATTGTTGCCGGAATTTACTGCTTTAGAAAATGTTTGTATCCCAGCTTTTATTGCTAATAAATCCAAAGCTGAAACCGAAAAAGAAGCCATAAAATTACTGGAATATTTAGGTTTATCCCATAGAATTCATCACAAACCAAATGAACTATCTGGCGGAGAACAACAACGTGTTGCTGTTGCAAGAGCTTTAATCAACAAACCAGATGTTATTTTTGCAGATGAACCTTCCGGAAATTTAGATACGCATTCTGCCGAAAATTTGCATCAATTATTTTTTCAGCTTCGTGATGAATTTGGACAGACTTTTGTGATTGTTACCCATAACGAAGAATTGGCCAATATGGCGGATCGAAAATTAGTTATGGTTGACGGGCAAATTAGCGGTCAGTAATCCAAGTACGATTTATTTTTGCCTATTAAAAGTTGGGTTTAATCATTTCTAAGTATTTTCAAATCATGACCGATTCTGAACTCAAATCATTTCTTGACGAGAAAGTTGTTTTGTACAACAATACCGATTTTATCGAGAGTGATCCCGTGCAAATTCCGCATTTATTTACTCAAAAGGAAGATGTCGAAATTGCTGGTTTCCTAAGCGCCACTATTTCTTGGGGTAATCGAAAAATGATTATCAAAAATGCCCACAAAATGATGGATTTGTTGGGCAACGCGCCTTATGATTTTGTAATGTCCCATCAAGAAACCGACTTAGAGCGATTGGATACTTTTGTACACAGAACCTTTAATGGACAAGATTTTATGGGGTTCATAAAAGGTTTGCAGCATATATATCAAAATCATGGCGGATTAGAACCTGTCTTTAGTCAAAATATAAAAAGTGACGATTTACAAAATAGTATCCATAAATTCAAACAGCTTTTTTTTGAAATTCAACATCTTAATAGAACCCAAAAGCATATTTCAGATCCTTTAAAGGGATCCGCTGCCAAGAGGATTAACATGTTCCTGCGATGGATGGTTCGCCAAGATAATAAAGGTGTCGATTTAGGCATTTGGAAATCCATTTCGCCAGCTCTTCTCTCTTGTCCATTAGATGTCCATTCTGGAAACGTAGCCCGAAAATTGGGATTGCTAACCCGGAAACAAAATGATGGCAAAGCTTTAGCCGAATTGGATTTAAATTTAAGAAGACTCGATCCAATTGATCCTGTTAAATATGATTTTGCTTTATTTGGATTAGGGGTTTTTGAGGGATTTTAGTAAATAAAATCAATTTCCGAGTTTTAAACTTTCAGTATGAATTGTTCGTTTTTTTTTGACTTATTTACTTTATAAACAACTAGAAGTTTAATAGTAGCAGAAGCGAATTCACCTCTTGCGAGTGGTTAGGGCTGTTTTTTTCTTTAAATTGGAATTATTTCATTTTCAAAATGTTGATTTCAAGTATTCACAGTAATAAAAATAAACAACAGGAAAGATGGAGTTCATTAGACTTAATATTGGTATTTAAGTAGGTAACTCAATTTGTTTTTATAAGCAAATTAACTCTTTTTAAGTATGTTATAAACCGTTTGGATTTATTTTATTCAGATATTTTAGAAAAATCATTATCTTTATCTAGATTCTTTTATATGAAAAAGAATACTATCCTGCATTTATTTATTAAAAAGTATTTAAAACGGAACACTTATTAATGGATGTATTAATTTATTATTTTATACTCATCATTTTACCTGTTTTAATTTGCGGGTTTTTTCTATTAATCATCATTTTAATCGGTAATAGATATAGATTCGATTTATTTAGACCAAAATTTGAAGCTACAAAAATCGAAATTGACAGTTTTCTTACCAATTTAATTTTTTCTCCCTTTGAGGAAACTTTTTTTAAATTAGAAATTGAACAATTCAAAAAAAGAATTCCTTTCCAGAAAAAATGGTGCAAAAAACTGTTACTTAATGAAATTATTTTTTTGAATTTGAATCTAAAGGGGGAAATAACGAATACCTTTCATTTCTTATACGAAGAATTTGAATTGTTTGATTATACCAAACGACTTCTAAAAAGCAATTACTTTTATTTAAAGTGTTTAGGAATGTACCAACTCGAAGCACTGGTTTATAAAAAAGGAATCTCTTATTTAACTCCGTTGTTAAATCACAAAAACAAAAGTGTAAAATCCAAAGCATTTTTAACTTTAATTTCTTTAAAACCGAATAAATTAGAAGATTTAATTGATTTTTCTCATCAAATTACCATTGCCGAAGAAATCAATATTTTAGATATTCTACATCATAAAAAAACAAAAATACCTGCAAATTTGCACCGATGGATTAATTCAGAGAATGTATCTATTGTTAAATTAGGAATAAAATTAATGGTGTTTTATAATTATACTAATGAGAATGAAACGATTGTAAAATTAGTAGAACATCCAAGTAAATCAGTGCGTTATGTTGCAATATCAGCCGTTAGATTTTTGTTTATTTTTGAAGCGGAACAAGTTTTGATAGAACAATTTCAAAAAGAAGACACGAAAAATAAGTTAGAAATTTTCAATACACTTTCTGAAATTGGAGGCAACGATTCCGAGAGTTTCATTGCCCAATTGTTGCTAAAAAAAACAGATGAAACTATAAAACTTGACGCCGTATATTCTCTCTATAAAATAAATCCCCATTTTTTTGAAAATCATTTTTTAGATAATAAAGAGATACAAAAAATGGCTAAACATGTAAAAATTCCAAACATATAATGATAAATGATATTCTAAATATATATACTAATTGTATAGGCATTTTTTCAATGGTTTATATTCTTTGGTATTGCATATTGGCAATATTGTCCTACTATGCCATAAAAACGTATTTAAACAACAAGTATTTTATCCCAAATAATGTTGTTTTAAAATCCAACTACTTGCCAGGTGTTTCTGTTGTTGCTCCCGCTTATAATGAAGGTCCCAATGTGGTTTATAATGTAAAATCATTACTCTCTCTGTCTTACCCAAAATACCAAGTTGTTTTAGTCAATGATGGGAGTACTGATGATACGCTGCAACAATTAATCGATGAATTTGAATTGGTGAAAGTTGATTTTTATTATCAGGAAAAAATTAAAACCCAACCGGTTAGAGGTCATTATAAATCCAAAAACCCACTCTATTCAAAATTGCTAGTGGTTGATAAAGAGAATGGAAAAAGCAAGGCAGATGCCTCAAATGCGGGAATAAATTCAACAAAATACCCTTTGTTTTTATGTACTGATGTGGATTGTATTTTGAAAAATGATACTATTATAAAATTGGCTAAACCATTTATTGAAGCTAAAAAAAGAGTCATAGCCACTGGAGCAGGAATCCGAATATCAAATTCCTGTGAAGTAAAAGAAGGCTTTTTAGTCAAAATCCATTTTCCAAAAGGATGGTATCCTAGATTTCAAGAACTCGAATATGTTCGCGCTTTCCTTTTTGGCCGAATGGCATGGAGTCAAATTAATGGTTTGTTATTGGTTTCTGGAGGATTGGGTATGTTTGACAAGGAAATTGCTGTAGCTGCAGGTGGCTATTGGCACAAATCATTAGGTGAGGATATGGAGTTAATTACGCGTATGAGAAAATACATGTATGACAATAAATTACCTTTTGCTATAAAATACATTCCAGAATCCTTATGTTGGACAGAAGTTCCTGCTACAAGAGAAGTTTTGATCAGACAACGTGTACGCTGGGCTCGTGGATTGATTCAAACGTTGTATATGCATAAAAATATTTTCTTTAATCCTAAATATGAAAAAACAGGGTTTTTGATATTTCCTTATTTCTTTTTCTTTGAGTTTTTAATTCCAATTCTTGAGGTAACAGGTGTAATAGTTTTGATTCTGGGGCTTTTTATTTTGGATGTAAATTATATCAATTTTTTTTATTTGTCGTTAGTCGTTTATTTATTTTATCTTATCGTAACATTTATCTCGATATTGTTAGATGATATTATTTATAAAAATTATGCCAATACCAAGGAAATTATTATTCTCATAGTAATGGCAATTATAGAACCATTTTGTTATCATCCTGTAAATGTGTATGCTTCGCTAAAAGGGTATTATCATTTTTTTAGACAAAAGGAGCAATCCTGGGGAAACATGCAAAGACAAGGTTTCAGTACTAAGAAAAATTAAAAAGTGAAAGGCAAATCCAAAATTTAAACACTTTAAATTGTTATGATAAATAGATACCACATAAAAATATTCTTTATTCTTTTCCTAGTTTTAGGAATGGCAAAAAATAATTTGGTTTGGTCTCAAAAAATTGATGTTGACAGTCTTTTGAATGTTGCCCTAAACGAAGTAAACAAGGACAAAAACTACGAATCAGCATTGAAAAACACCCATTTGGGAATGAAATTAGCTCCTGATTATTTGGATTTTCATTTGTTGACCGGCCGAATATATCAATTAACAAATGCCAAAGATAGTGCTAGATATTATTACAATTATATTATTGACAAAAAACCGGTGTATGAAGATGCTTTTACATATTTAATCAATATGGAAATCGAAGAAAAGAACTATGATGATGCCCAAATAATTGTTGATAAAGCCATTGTTTTTCATCCTGAAAATAAAGATTTTAGATACAAAAAACTTACAATTTATGAATTGCAAGACGACAAAGAAAAGAGAGAATTATATTTAAACGAAATGCAAGCAAAGTATCCCAATGATTCCTATTTCAAATTGCATTATTTTATAGGAGACAGCCGATTCAAGTCGGATCGCATTGGAGTAAACTATAACTATACTTTTTTTGATAGGTCAGGATATGGTCCTTGGAATTTTGCTAGTATGCAATACATCAAACAACGAAATTGGGGCTCAGCCATTGCTAGAATCAATTATTCCAATCGCAATGCAAATGGTAAAAGTGTAATCGACGGTATTCAATATGAAGCCGAAACGTACCTTTTTACAAGCAAAAGTAGCTACTCCTACATCAGCGCAGGCTATAGTAGTGACCCAATATTCCCAAAAGTAAGACTCGGTTATTCTTTCTTTCATGATTTTAAAAAAGGGTGGGAAGGCGATTTAGGAATTCGATATATTAACACCGAAGCGACGAATTTTACCACTGCAGTTTTCGGAATTGGTAAATATTTAGGCTCCTATTGGCTCAATTTAAGGTCTTATTTTCAATTTGATAACAGTTCGGTTTATCCAGCATTTACATTCACAAGCAGGTATTATTTCAACACCCGATTTGATTACCTAACCCTAATTGCAGGATACGGAACTTCGCCAGACGAAAGAACCACCATCGGACAAATACAAAATAGACTTTCGCTCGATTCCTTTCGGCTTGGAGGTGGTTATTATCGATTGATAAATGACCATTATGTAACAGGAATACAAGTGTCATTTAACAACCAAGAATATGCCCCTGGGGTAAAACAAATAGAAACCGAAATTGCATTGCTGCTTCAATATCAATTTTAAAAACAACACTTTAATGATGGCGTGACCCTCAGTCTCGTCCCAAAAGTCGAGACTGAGGGTCGGGCTTTCCGTTCCCGCTTTTTTTATTTTCAATTGCCACAGGTTTAGACCTGTAACAATTAAAAATAAAAAAGAGCTCCACTGCAATCCCTCACGCGAGCGACTGCAAACAAGAAAATAAGTGCTTTAAAACACTTTAAAGGCCAATATAATTTCAGTGAACTAATACATACATAAATTGCAAACTAAACTAATCTATCCAGCAATTATTCTTTTTTTATTCTTTTTTAACGGCAATATGATGGCACAAAACGCTCTAACTTTAGCAAATTCAAAAGGACAGGAAGTGATTATCCTTTCCACAAGTGATAGAACCAATAATGCTGCAACGCTTTTAAAAACCTTTTTAGATCAAGCATTTGAAAATCCATTTCGTATTGAATTTGGGAAAGAAATAAGGAATCAAAACGCCAAAATAATTCTTGAAATTGCAGATAATACAGTTGACGAAAATTCTTTTATAATCAAAAGCGATGAAAAAAATATCACTTTAATTGGTTCTAATGAAAAAACGGTACGATATGCTATTTATACTGTTTTAGAAACATGGGGATTTCGAAAATATACTGCAAAAGATAGCTTTATACCCAAACTAAAATATATCACATTTCCCAAAAATACGAGTCAAACCTACAAACCTTCTTTTGAATATAGAGCATTGTTTTACCCAGATTGTTATGATGAAGCTTTTAGAGATTGGCACAAACTGGATTGGCATATCAATGATTTCGGAATTTGGGGACATTCGTTCTATCAATTATTGAGTGCCAAAACTTATTTCAAATCCAATCCATCGTTTTTTGCACTTTACGAAGGACAAAGAAATAGCGAGTCGCTATGTATGACAAATGATACGGTTGTCGCTATTGTTGCCAAAAAAATGGGCGAAATTATTGCCAAAAATCCCAATGCTAGCTTTTTCTCCATCAGCCAAAATGATGATGTAGTTTATTGCGAATGTAGCAATTGCAAAGCTTTTAATGATAAACACGGAGGTCCACAAGGTTCTTTTTATTATTTCCTGAACAAAATAGCAAAGCAATTTCCTAAAACCAAAATTACTACATTAGCTTACCTGCATACGTACCGTGCTCCCGAAAACCTAAAAATCGAGTCCAATATTTATACCCTTTTTTGCCCGATTGAAATGAATAGGGGTAAAGCCATTGTTGAATCCCCAAACAACAAAAACTTTCTAAATATCCTAAACAATTGGAGTGCAACGGCACCACATTTGTATTTGTGGGATTATACGGTAGAATTCACCAATTACCTTTCTCCGTTTCCCAATTTGCATACCTTTTCAAAAAATTTTAAACTGTATGAACAAAATAAGGTAAAAGGACTTTTTGTACAAGGATATGCTGATGTTCCAGGGGATTTATATGAGTTAAGGCAGTATCTTTTGGCTAAAATAATTTGGAACACAAAAATGGATGTTGAAGCAGTTACCAATGATTTTCTAAAAGGTTTTTATGGGAATGCAGCTCCTTTTGTTAAAAAATATATTGATTTACTTACTCAAAATCAGGAGAATATGGATCGTTATTTGGATATTTATTCAGATCCAATTCAAAGTAGGAGCACCTTTCTTACGCCCGAAGCTATGGATCAATACGATCAAATCATAAGTCAAGCCGAAAATGCCGTTCATGATGATGCTGTATTGGCAAAAAAAGTTTTAAAATTGAGGCTCGCTTTGGAGTATGTTTATTTTGAGCAATCCAAATTTTATGGCAAAGACAAGCACGGAATGTTTGCTGGAAAAAACAAGGAAGATCAAGGTAAGAAATTAAGAGAACGGGTTTTGAATTTTACAAAAACGTGTAATGAATTTGGTATATACGAACTCAGTGAAGGAGGACTTTCACCCGACCAATATTATGAAGAATGGCTGGCGATAGAAAAAAATGCTTGCAATCATTTAGGAGAAAATATGGAAATTCAATTTTTGACTCCTCCAGCCGATGGAAACAAAGGCAAAGGAACTTATGGATTGGTAGACGGGGTTCGTGGATACAAAAACTACGCTATAAACTGGATTGGGTGGTATGGTACAAATCCCAAAGTTCAACTGAGCACCCATAAAATGAATTTTAATACCATTAGAATTAATACTTTAAATGATCAAAGGCATTGGATTTTTACTCCCCAAAAAATTAGCATCTACGGATTCAAAAAAGACAAGTGGGAACTTATTGTTCGATTAAAAAGTGATGAACTCACCGAAATTAGCGAAGTAACTATTAAAGAATGGGAATTCAAATCAGATACGTTTAACCAATGCAGTTCTCTGAAAATTGAAGTCGAAAACGTAAAAGAATTGCCGTATTGGAGAAAGCGAAAAAACAAAAAACCAATGGTAATGCTTGATGAAATTGAGCTTTATAACAAATAATCATTTCTGCTAAATCCTGTTAACTGAATAAGTAATTCTATTTACTTTAAAACAATTTTCTTTTTTTAATTGTCATATTCTATTTTTTCGTTGGGTTTAATCTAATTCAGTACAGAATGAATAGAAAACGGCACTATTGTTCACATAGCGTAGCTGTTTGAAAAGTAAAAGGTCTATGCTACTTTTTTACACATTATAAAGTCTTTGTTTCTCCTAAGTTAAAAAATAATTTTAACCCACGGTCGATTTTTTTATGCCGTTTTTGTTGACTTTATCGAAGGTTTTGTTCTTTTTAAAAATATAGTTAGGTGTTTTGGCACGATTGTTGTAAAGGTGAGTAAAATGATTTATCACACATTCATTTTTCAGTGAAAAAAAAATTTCAATAAAACGAGTCTATCTAAAAGATGATGAATAAAAATAACAACATAAAGAATTCAGATTTAAAAATACTAATTGCAGAGGATGATGAGTTGATGGTTAAAATCCTTGAATTCATTCTAAAAAAAGAAGGCTATCAAGTTACTTCTTGCAAGGATGGTTTGAGCGCCATAGAAAAAATTCCTGAACTTATTCCTGACTTGATAATTACTGATATATTGCTTCCTTTTCGATCTGGATTAGAAATAATAGGGTACTCCAAAGAGACTTTTGAAAATATACCTGTTATCGTAGTTTCTTCACTAGGAGAAGAAGAAGGGACAGTGGTTGAAGCTTTTCGTTTAGGTGCTGATGATTTTGTTTCAAAACCCTTTAATCCTAATGAGTTATTGCTTAGAGTAAAACGTTTGTTTACCTTAAATAATCACATTTTAAAACAAAAAGAAATGCCCGTAAGTATTAGTGCTTAAGCTTCGTTACGAAGCTCGATTATTCGATAATAACAATGTGAACAGACTATTTTTCAAGAAGGAAATGAAGTTCTGTGAATGCCAAAAATAAATAGTAATCAAGTATCTAATATTTTTGTGTTTTTGATTTTAAAAAATAGGTGTAAGTATTTGGTTTTACTGAAGAAACCAGATGTAGCAAATTTTTAATGCGAATCTGAGTTGTAATATTTCATAAGTCTTTTTAATGTTCCTTTTCAATACTATAAAACCTCTATATGCTTTTTGTAAAAGTAGTCAATAGGGGTTTGTTTATTTTTGCTTTTTTTCATTTTTATATAATTTAGTTCAGACAAAGTATAACGATGTTCTTTGTTAATTCAAAATCAATTACGATCAAAGTTAGCAAGACCTTTCTATCCTTAGTTTCAAAAAACCTATCTTTGCACAAAATTTACATACAATGAGCACTTTCGAACAATTCAATCTCCCTAAATCTGTCCAAAAAGCAATAGATGATTTAGGTTTTACGACTCCAACTCCAATTCAGGAAAAAACTTTTTCTGTGATAATGTCTGGTCGTGATATGATGGGAATTGCACAAACAGGTACAGGTAAAACATTTGCCTATTTATTACCTTTATTAAAATTATATAAATTTACTCCTGGACATACTCCAAAAATTGTGGTTCTTGTACCTACAAGAGAATTGGTAGTTCAGGTTGTAGAAGAAGTTGAAAAATTGACCAAATACATGTCGGTTCGAACAATTGGAATTTTTGGTGGAGTAAATATCAACACCCAAAAGACAACTGTTTATCAAGGTTGCGATATTCTTGTAGGAACTCCAGGTAGAATCATGGATTTAACATTGGATAATGTGATTCGTTTTGAGGAAATGCAAAAACTAGTTATCGATGAGTTTGATGAAATGCTGAATTTAGGTTTCCGTACTCAATTAACCGCAATTTTGGCTATGATGCCAAAAAAACGTCAAAACATATTATTCTCAGCAACAATGACGGATGAGGTCGATGCGATTTTGAATGATTATTTCGATTATCCCGAAGAAGTTACACTTTCTGCATCAGGAACACCTTTAGAAAATATCTCACAATCAAGTTATCTTGTTCCAAATTTTAATACCAAAATCAATCTTTTAAAACATTTATTGCAAAACAATGAAGACATGAGTCGTGTATTGGTTTTTGTAAATAATAAAAAGATTTCGGATATGGTTCACGAACGTATCGAAGAAGATTTTGAGGATCAGTTTGGTGTGATTCACTCCAATAAATCGCAAAATTATCGTTTGAGTACTATGGCATCTTTCCAAGAAGGAAATCTTCGTGGTTTGATCACTACGGATATTATGGCCAGAGGTTTGGATATTTCGAATATTACGCATGTAATCAATTTCGAGATGCCTGAATTACCCGAATTATACATGCACCGTATTGGCCGAACAGGACGTGCAGATGCCACAGGAACCGCTATAAGTTTTATTACGCCTAGGGAAGAGGAATCCAAAGTAGCGATCGAAATATTAATGAATACCGAATTGCCCATTGAAACTTTTCCTCTAGAAGTGGAAGTATCAGCTAAACTAATCGAACCCGAAAAAGACAGACAGCCAATTAAGTTTTTGATGAAAAAACAAAAATTGGAAGGCGATGGTGCTTTTCAAGAGAAAAGTAAAAAGAACAAAAAAGTAAATCTTGGAGGGCCTGGAGTTACCAAGAAAAAAACACATGGTTCTGTAAATAGAAATATGTTGAAAACCAGAGATAAAAAACGAAAAGACAAAAATAAATAGTTTTCAATTTGTAAAAAAAAATAGCCTAAAGTTTACTCTAGGCTATTTTTTTTGGTAGTAAATGAGTTGTTAATCTACTTTTTTAAAGTAGTGTGTTCCTTAGTGTTTTTGTAGAAAATCGAAAAAGAGCACGCAATGCTACTTCTTATTTTTCCTTTTTCTCATCACTAAAAACCAAACAAACGGGCGAACATAATTCTATTTTTTGCCCAGAGTCTTTTAATGTACCTTTCCTTTTATTGATTTTAAAAATCACAATATCATTTGAGTATTGATGTGCTATCAATAGAAACTTACCCGTTGGATCTATTACAAAATTTCTAGGACCTTTTCCTAAAGTACTCGTTTGTCCTTTGGATTTTAATTTTCCATTTTTCAAAACTTTAAAAATTGAAATTGTATTGGCATCTCCTCTATTTGTAGCGTATAAAAAACGTCCATTTGGTGTAATGTGGATATCCGCAGCACTAGTGGTTCCATTGAAATCATTTGGTAAAATTGTTGTTTCATGGATTTGCGTTAGCGTACCATTTTTATATTTGAATGTTGTCAAAGAACCATCTAATTCTTGCAATATATATACAAATTTACCTTTTTTACTAAATATTAAGTGTCTTGGTCCACTTCCTGCTTTTACAGAAACACTGTCTTTTAAAGTTAAAATTTCAGTACTTGCATTAGGTTCATAAGCATACAAAAATACCTTGTCTGTTCCTAAATCATTACTCAATACATATTTTTTATCTGGCGAAAAATAAACCATATGTACATGGGGTTTCTCTTGTCTCTCGCTATTGACACTTTTCCCAAAATGCTGAATTACTTGTTTGGCTTCGGTTAAACTACCATCGGCATTTTTGCCAAGCACAGCAATATTTCCTCCTGAATAATTGGCAACAATTACATTTGTATCATCATTAATTAGGTAACAAGGATCAGCTCCTTTAGAATTTACACTATTAATCAAATTCATTCTACCGCTTTGTGGATCAAATCCAAAAGAACTTACTTCACTTTCATTTCCATTTTCTTTAACCGCATATATGAACTTGCTTCCCTTGGAAAGCGATAAATAACTAGGATTTATTATGCTGTCTGAAGATTTTTTTAATCTAATATTGGCATTATTGCTATCAAACTCATACACATATATGCCTCTACTCTCACAAGTTTTAGTATAGGTTCCTACGACAAGATTAAGTTTGTTTTTCTGAGCCTGCATTGTAAAAAAGGATACAATCAACAGAATAATAAGGTAGGTGTGCTTCATAAGCTTTAATTGAATTTGATATTTGTACTGCTATTCATGTTGAAATTAATTTTGGTATATATCCATTTCAAAAGTTGATATCGAATATTACTATATTGAATCAATTTTAGATTAAAAAAAATATGTATTTGACTGTAGTGGTATTGCTACAAAAGTAAAATTACGTAATTAATTTAATAAAGTGATGTTTTGTTATTTGTTTTGAAAAATAATTACAACTTCCTATAAAACTGTTTACAAATTTGTATTTTTGAACGGAGGAATTCCTTGAATACTTTCATAATAAATCTTTGAAGCAAACAAACCTTTAGAATGCATTTTAAACAACCCGAAATTCTTTACTTTCTATTCCTGCTGATTGTTCCAATTTTGGTGCATTTATTCCAATTAAGACGATTCAAAAAAGAATATTTTACGAATGTACGATTCTTAAAGGCCCTTTCGATACAAACCAGAAAAAGCTCCGAAATCAAGAAATGGTTGCTTCTGGCTACTCGAATAGCATTGCTTACTGCTATTATTCTAGCTTTTGCTCAACCATTTTTTGAATCAAAAGACAGTAAAAATGCAAGTAATGAAATGTATATTATTCTTGACAATTCCTTTAGTATGCAAGTCAAAGGAAAAAAAGGTGAACTTTTAAAACGAGCCATTCAGGAATTACTTGAAGAAACCCCAGAAAGCACTAATTTTTCTTTATTGACCAATACTGATAATTATTGGAATACGGATATAAAAACCATTCGCAGTGAATTGCAAAACCTTAAATACAGTGCAACTCCTTTTCAAATCGATAATAGTATTGCAAAAATAAAAGCACATAAATCCGCTTTCAAAAAAGACATTGTAATTATTACTGATGCTGTTGGTTTGACATCAAACCAATTAAAAAATATAGGGACTGATATTATTCCGTATTTTATTGTTCCAAAGGCTGAACAAAGAAACAATGTTTCAATAGATAGTGTCTTTATTCGTCAAACATTGGATGATTTTTATGAGGTCAGTATTAATACCACTAATTTTAGTAGTGATTTTAAACCTGTTCCAGTAGCTTTATACAATCAAAACAAATTGATCGCTAAAACTATTTTAAATTTTAAAAACAAAAAAGAAACAGTCAATTTTACCATACCAAAAGAATCTTTTCACGGTTTTGTATCAATAGAAGACAACGATTTGACATATGATAATAGATTGTTTTTTAGTATTTCAAACATAAAAAAAACAAATATCATCACTATTGGTGTACCTGAAAAAAATAATTTCTTAAGTCGAATTTATACTCAAGATGAATTCAATTACACTTCTTGTTCATTAAGTACTTTGGATTATAACAGTATTGACAAGCAAGATGCTATTGTTTTGAATGAGTTGGACGAAATTCCCCAAGCTTTGCAAACCACTTTGAAATCCTTTGTTAATAAAGGTGGAAATTTAATTGTAATTCCATCTGAAAAGAGCTCAGTTGTAAATCTTAACTCATTTTTGAAACAATTTGGCGCTACACAATTGCATTCATTAGAGGAAAATGAAAAACAGATTACCAAAATCAATTTTAGTCATCCTTTATTTTCAGGAGTTTTTGAAAGTAAGACCAATAATTTTCAATATCCTAAAACCAAAAAAGATTTTACAATAACAACTAACAGTTCAGCTGTTTTGAACTATGAGGATCAATCTCCTTTTTTAATGGCTGACCGAATTAAAACTTCATCAGTTTATGTGTTTTCAGCGCCGTTAAATATTTCAAATTCAAATTTTCAGCAATCACCTTTAATTGTTCCTGTATTTTATAAAATGGCTTTAAGCAAGCAAAATAACGGAATTAATGCCTTTACGATAGGAAATAAGTCTTCATATTTTGTTCCAGTTTTATTATCTAAAGATGAAATCCTGACAGTAAAAAACCAAGAAAACAGTTTTATTCCAGTACAACAATTATTGAGCAATAAGGTACAGTTGTTCTTTGATGATTCTCCGGATAAAGCGGGGAATTATGTCATTTATGATGCTAAAAAAGCAATCGAAAACATCAGTTTTAACTATCCAAGAACCGAAAGTAATCTTGATCAAGTCGATCTTAATATTCTATCCGATTATAAAACAAGTGATTCCATTTCAACTATTTTTGATACGCTACAAACCAGCCGAAGTGACAATCAAATTTGGAAATGGTTTATTATCTTTGCACTGTTATTTTTGGTAATAGAAATAGCAATTATCAAATTTTTGAAATAACCTTTTAGTTATAAAAAAAAAACAAAACACATGAAAATAATCATCCGAAACGCCAAAATAATCGATTCAAATAGTTCTTTTCACAATCAGACTGTTGATGTTTTAGTTGCAGATGGTTTTGTGAAAAAAATCGGAACATCACTTTTAAATACAGATAATTCTGAAGAATTAAAATTAGAAAATCTACATATTTCACAAGGTTGGTTTGATAGTAGTGTTTCACTTGGGGAACCTGGCTTTGAAGATAGAGAAACTATTGCAAATGGCTTAGATGTTGCTGCCAAAAGTGGTTTTGCTGCCATTGCTTTACAGCCCAACTCTTTGCCTGTAATAGATAATCAATCGCAAGTTAATTTTGTAAAAAATAAAGCCAATGGTTTTGCTACACAGCTTTTTCCGATAGGGGCCTTAACGAAAGAAAGTGAAGGAAAAGATATGGCTGAATTATTTGATATGAAAAATTCTGGTGCTGTTGCTTTTGGAGATTATGCTAAAAGTTTGGACAATGCCAATTTATTAAAAATAGCTTTGCAATATGTGCAAGATTTTGATGGATTGGTTATTGCTTTTGCACAAGATGATAAGATAAAAGGTAGTGGAGTTGCAAATGAAGGTGTTGTTGCTACTCGTTTGGGGCTGAAAGGCATTCCAGATTTAGCCGAAGAAATACAAATAGTCAGAAACTTATTTTTATTAGAATATACTGGTGGTAAAATGCATATACCAACAATTTCTACTGCAAAATCAGTGCAACTGATTAAAGAAGCGAAAGCAAAAGGTTTAAATGTAACTTGTAGCGCTACGGTACATCATTTGGTATTAACAGATGATAAATTAGAAAGTTTTGATTCAAGGTATAAAGTTACACCACCATTAAGAACCGAAATTGATAGACAAGCCTTAATCAATGGAGTTCTTGACGGAACGATTGATTTAATTACTTCCGACCATAATCCGATAGATATTGAACACAAAAAAATGGAATTTGATTTGGCTAAAAACGGGACTATCGGATTAGAGAGTGCATTTGGTGCATTGATGACCGTACTCCCATTAGAAACTATAATCGAGAAATTGACTCTTGGAAAATCAATTTTCAGTATTCCTAATAATAGCCTAGCCGAAGGTGAAATAGCTAATATTACTTTATTTAATCCCGAAGGGAACAGTGTATTCACTAAAGAAAACATACTTTCTAAATCAAAAAATTCTGCATTTCTAGGTACTAATCTAAAAGGAAAAGCATACGGAATTTTGAATCAAGGGAAATTAATTTTAGGATAAAATATAATGAGCAACACAATCGAAGCTGGAAAAACAGCAGCAATTACCAGTTATATTTTAGGAATTGGCGTATTAATTGCAATGTCCATGAATAGTGAAGACAAAAATGAATTTGCTTCCTTTCATATTCGTCAAGGATTAGGACTAACGCTTACTTTTATTTCTTTGGGATTAATAATAAGCAATTTTGATAGTTTGATGATTTCTGCACCAATGTGGATTTTCATTTCGGTATTATGGTCCTACGGAGTCTTTAGCGCCATCAAGGGGGAAACAAAACCTGTTCCATTACTTGGAGAATACTTTCAGAAATGGCTTAAAAGCATTTCTTAAAAATACATTTCAAAATCTGAATTCTAAATTTTGCCCCATAAATTAAGGGACTAAAATACACAAAATGAAACTATCCTTAGAATATAAAATACGAGAACCTAAAGTGATTCTTGACAAAAATCCATTGTTGCTATTGCTTCATGGATACGGTAGTAATGAAGCTGACTTGTTTTCGTTTGCACCAGAATTACCGGACGAATATTATATTATTTCAGCACGAGCTCCTTATGACCTTCAATATGGAAGTTATGCTTGGTATGCTATCAATTTTGACGCTGACCAAAACAAATTCTCAGATAATGATCAAGCTCGAATTTCAAGAGATTTAATTTCAAATTTCATTGATGAATTGGTGGCTAATTATCCAATAGATGCCAATGATGTCAATCTATTAGGTTTCAGTCAAGGTTCAATTTTGAGTTATGCTGTGGCACTTTCGTATCCAGAAAAAATCAATAAGGTGATAGCAATGAGCGGATATGTCAATTTGGATATCATAACCGATGATTACTTAAAAAACAACCTTAGCAAACTTAAAGTATTTGCATCTCATGGAACAGTTGATCAGGTTATCCCGATTGAATGGGCTAGGAAAACACCGGGTATTTTAGAGAAACTTGGAATTGCAATCACATACAAAGAATATCCAGTGGGCCATGGAGTAGCTCCTCAAAATTTTTATGATTTAAAAAACTGGCTTAGCCCCCTAACCCCCGAAGGGGAAACAAAAACCGAATAACCTAAATGTGTTTTCGTACAACAATCCCCCTTTTGGAATTAGGGGGCTTGGTATAAAAATGTTTGATTAACTTCGAATGAAACACTTTCATCTTCGTTGATAAAGTATTTCAACAATACTTCTCCCCAATATTCTCCGTCACTGTAATCAGCAATTATCCAGCGGTTATTTAGTACCTTTATTTTGTTTATCGAAAATTTAGTAGCTCCCAATTGTACTTGTCCTGTATATGGATTCCCTTTTGGATTGGCATTCAAGTCTAATAATTGTGCCGTAACATACGGAATTAATGTTGTGTAATTTCGTATTTTTTCAGATTTAGCCGTTTCAAAGTAGTTTTGGGCATTTTCATTTTTTTCTAATGAAAAATAATCTACATCAGATAATTTATTGGTAACAGATACTAAACTATCTTTTAATTTAGTTGTTGTTTTTTTGTATTTTTCTTGTTCAAAGGTCACTTCTTTGCTCAAATACATATAAGTGTAAATGTTAAATACCAAAGACAAAATTAAGGCGTAAAGGAAAAATGATTGTTTCATAAAAATGCTATTAAATTGTAATTTCTAAATTATCATAAGCCAAGAAAACATTTGAAGGAAGTTGTTTTTGAACCACTTCGTGAAAGCCTAGCATATGACTAATATGGGTTAAATATGCTTTCTCCGGTTTCAGCAAAGCTATAAAATCGAGTGCTTCTTGCAAATTAAAATGTGTTTTATGAGGCTCAATTCGTAATGCGTTTACCACTAGTACTTTGAGGTTTTTTAGTTTGGAGATTTCTACTTCCTCTACTGTTTTTACATCAGTTAAATACGCAAAATCATCTATTCTAAAACCAAAAACCTGAAGGTCACCGTGCATAACATTTATTGGAATAGCTGTTTTATTTCCAATAGAAATAGGTGTATTGTTTTTTATTTCATGTTTTTCTACAGAAGGAGCGCCAGGATATCTATTAACGGTTTCAAAAATATAGTCAAAACGTTTTTCAATATTAGTCAATACTCTTTTGTGAGCATAAATTGGAATAGCTCCTTGTTTGAAATTAAATGGCCGAATATCATCTAATCCAGCCGTATGATCAGCATGTTCATGAGTAAATAAAATTCCATCAACTTTTTTACAATTCGAAGCTAACATTTGTTGCCTGAAATCAGGACCGCAATCGATTACGTAGGAGTAGTCATTCCATGAAATCCATACCGAAACGCGGAGCCTTTTGTCCTTAGGATCAGTACTTTTGCATACTTCATGATCACTACCTATAATTGGAATACCTTGAGATGTTCCAGTACCTAAAAAATATACTTTCAATTGTGTTTCTTTTTTTTACAAAAATAGAATTAATTCTCTTTCATTAGAAGCCTAATTAATTAACTTTGTAACATAATCGCCGAATTTAAACGAAAAAAAATGGAAGCCAAAAAGATAAAACTAAAAGGGGACAAAGTTATTGAGCAAATTCCTTCTTTAAAGGATAAAGCACTTCGTATTAATTTGAATGAAAATATATACGGTACTTTTGCTGAAATTGGAGCTGGTCAAGAAACAGTCAGACATTTTTTTAGATCAGGAGGTTCTTCTGGAACCATCGCAAAAGCAATGTCTGCCTATGATAAAGATTTTAGTGATGCTGTTTATGGTATAGAAGAAGACGGTCGTTATGTAACAGAAAGCAGACTTAAAAAAATGCTAACCTTTGAAGGAGAATTAATAGAAGAACGACTTAGCAGAACTAAACATCCTAATAAATTATTTTTTAGTTATGCCAATACTGTTGCAACTATCGATTTTGCTAAACAATTCAAAGGTCACGGATGGGTTGGCATTCGATACCAACTAGACCCAAGTGAAGCTTATAACGAAATCATCATCCATATTCGTTTCAAAGAAACGGATTCACGATTGCAACAAGAAACTTTAGGTATTTTGGGAGTGAATCTGATATATGGTGCATTCTACAAATACAATGATCCCAAGAAATTACTTCGATACCTCTACGATCATTTAGATAAAGATCAACTTGAAATAGATACTATCAATTTTTCAGGTCCTCGTTTTGCAGATGTAGACAATAGATTAATGAGTCTGCAATTGGTGAAAAACGGAATGACTGATGCGGTAATGTTTAATCCACAAGGCAAAAATATATTGCCGGCATCTATTCTTTATAAAAAAAACATACTTGCGTTTAGAGGTAGTTTTCGTCCTGTTACCAAAGTGAATATGGACATGTACAAACAATCTCTTAAAATGTTTTTGGAAGAGAATAAAGTAGAAAAAGAAAATACTTTGGTCATTTTTGAAATTACATTGTCTAATCTTCGTTCCGACGGAGAAATCGATGAAAGAGATTTTATGGATCGTGCCGAATTACTCTGTTCTCTTGGGCAAACCGTAATGATTTCTAATTTTCAAGAATATTACAAAGTTGTTGAATATTTCTCGAATTATACTAAAGCCAGAATGGGTCTTGCCATGGGGGTTAATAATTTAGTGGATATATTCGACGAAAAATATTACCGCCATTTAAGTGGAGGAATTTTGGAGGCTTTTGGTAAATTATTTTATCGTGATATGAAAGTATTTTTATATCCAATGTTGGGGGAAGAAGGAGAAATCATTACTTCCGAAAATTTAAAAGTGCATCCTAGAATGAAAGAACTTTACAAATTCTTTAAATTCAATGGAAAAGTTGTGGATATAGAGGATTACAATCCTGAAATACTAGAGGTATTCTCACGTGAAGTACTAAAAATGATTAGTGCTGGTAAACCAGGTTGGGAATCGATGTTACCTGATGGAGTACCTGAAATTATTAAAGAAAAACGCCTTTTTGGATATCAACCTAATTCAATTATAGAAGCTAAATAAGCAAATAGATATAAAGTAGATTTATTTATATAAAAAAAAACTCCAAAAAGAACAAATTGTTTTTTATTGGAGTTTTTTTTATTTTGAGAATCATTTGTTCTTATTTCAATATCTGATTTGCGTGCACTTTGGTTTTTACATCTGTAATCACATCGGTTATAATTCCGTTTTCGTCAATAACAAATGTAGTTCTATGGATGCCATCGTATTCTTTTCCCATAAATTTTTTGGGACCCCAAACCCCAAATGCATTGATAACCGTTTTATCTTCATCGGCCAATAAAGGAAAAGGAAATTCATATTTATCCTTGAACTTAGCTTGCGCTTTGGCGCTGTCTGCACTTACGCCGAGCAATTCGTAATTATTGGCTTGAAAACGCTCAAAATTATCTCTTAAATCACAAGCTTCTGCTGTACAACCGGGTGTTGAAGCTTTTGGGTAAAAGAAAATAACTAATTTTTTGCCTGTATAATCAGCAAGTTCATGTGTTTTTCCGTCTTGATCTGTACCTGAAAATTTTGGTGCTTTATCTCCTTTTTTTAATGTGGTCATATTTTATGTTTTTTTGAATGTAGAAAATTGAATACGAAAAAAGTTTTAAAATAGTAAGTTGAATTATTTATCGGAGTATTCAAAATTGTCTGATAACCGATAATTCAAATGTCCTTATTTATCATTGAAAAGAAAACCAAATCCCATACTTTTTAGCATTTTTTTTTCGAATCCCCAAAAGAATTTAAATTGACCAAAAAGGAAACCTATAGAAACCAATAGAACTTGATAAATAGGAAAAATCAACAATAATCGAATGGGAGTATACCAATGGCCTAGTTCCTCTTTTCCAATTCCCAACCATATACAAAAAGGTCGAGACAAATATGCAGAAGCTGATCCTGTAATGGCAAAAACAACAAATATTATGGCTAATTGCCAATTGGATGTTAATCCCCAACGTTGTTTTAATCGCTTCATTTTTAATTAATTCCTTTTTGCAAATATAACAGGTTTTAATGGTTGAATTTATTCTAATTTCTTTTTTTTATTTGGATAAATTTGATTTGTTACTTCTTTTTTGCGTGAGTGATGGAAGTGGAGCTCTTTTTTTGATTTCGTTTTTTTACGGAATCAAAAAAAAGCGGGAGCGAACAGCACGACCCATTGTTTCGTCTTTTTGGACGAGGCAATGGGGCACGCCCTAATCTTATTTTATAGACTGATATTGTATAATGCGATGCTCTTTTAATTTATTGATTTCATTAAACGCTATGCTTAGGTAAATTGACTAATTGTGCGTAAGATGGATTTAAGTATAAATAAAATTCTATTTCATGAGGCTATAATGTTATGGTAATCAGTTTTATATACATTATCGTAGTGGGACATATCCATTTAATTTTTGATTGTATTTGTTTTGAAAATATATCATATAATTATAAAGCAGATAATTAACTTCATAACCATAATTAACATTAGGGGAATAATCTATTATCATTTCATATAAATTAGGAGGGTAGAGTTGGGGTTGTCTAACTCGATTATTCCATTCCATAACAAAGATATTATTTTTGTTTTCTAAATAAGTTTGGGAATTATATCCTCGTGGATATGCTGTTGAATGTAGCCAAAAATCAAAACCAGGTTCTATGATAATTATTTCATAATTCAATTCTTCATTGGCAATTTTTATGGTGTCATTGCTTCCTGTTTTTTGTTTTTCATCATTTGAAAATTTTGGTTTGGAAGTGTTACATCCAATAATTGTCAAAAGAATGATTACTATGTAAATTATATTTTTCATAATAATGGATGTTTGAATAATTTAAAAAAAATAATAATCATAAAGTTATATAAAAAAAAATGTTTTGTGATGATAATGTGGTGTTTATGTTTTTTGTATTAAAAAAAAAGACACTCACTGATTTGTAAATGCCTTTTTTATTTTAAAATTGAGATTTTTTTATTTTCCAAAAAGTTTCCCTAGAAATCCACTAATGCCACCACTGCTTTTTGTTACTGCAATAGCGTCATTCAGGTCTAGTTTTCCATCGGCATTTTGGTCTAAACCAAATTGTGTTCCATATTTTGAAATAGTATCCATAATTCCAGAGGTTTCTGTACCACTTCCAGTAATTGCTCCAATTAAATCGGTTATTTGAAAGCTGTCTTTTGGATCATTTACTTTGTTTACTAATCCACCAAGAATTTGCGGAATCATACTTCCTGCTACTTCTTGGGACACATTACTGCTTAAACCAAATTTTTCTCCCAAGCTACTTGTAAGTTGTTGAGTAATTTGTTGAACAGCTGGGTTTTCTGGATTTTGGGCATTGTTTCCTTGTAATAATCCTGCTAGTTGTTCTATACCTCCTTCGGAAGCCATTTTTTGTAAGCTCGAAAAAATTGAATTTCCTGCTTCATTCATAACTCCTTCGTTATGTTCATTTGGGACTGCATTGTTATTTACAACTACTTCTTGTCCATACTGCTGTACTAATTGTGTCAATTGTTCAAACATAGGTTTAAAAGTTAAAATTAGATTTCAAATTTAATAAAAAAATAACGGTATTCTATTAATTTTAATTAATAAAATACCGTTATATTGTTAAAAATCAATGATTTATATCAGTGTACTAGTGACTTATTGAAAAAGCTAATGATTTGTTGCGCCAGTTCATTACCTATTCTGTCTTGTGCTTCTTCTGTAGCAGCACCTATATGAGGAGTTAAAGATATCTTAGGATTCATTAAAATGGTAATTTCCGGATTAGGTTCATTTTCATAAACATCCAATCCTGCAAATAGAACTTTGTTTTCATCTAGGGCTTTTACTAATGCCACTTCATCAATTGCACCACCTCTTGCACAGTTGACAATTCCAACTCCATCTTTCATCATTTTTATCTCTTTTTCACCTATGACGTAGCCATCTTGTGCGGGTACATGTAAGGATATGAAGTCTGAGTCTGCGAATACATTTTCTAGAGGTTCAGAAGCAAGAGATAGTGTTATAGATTGACCGTTAAAAAATGAAATTTTGAGATCTTTTTTAGGAATATGAGTATCACTATAAATTACTTTCATTCCAAGACCAATGGCTATTTTTGCAGTTGCTTTACCAATGCGCCCCATACCGATAATTCCGAGTGTTTTCCCTCTTAATTCGATACCATTTGCATACGCTTTTTTCAAACCGTCGAAATTGGTATCACCTTCAAGTGGCATATTTCTATTGGAATCGTGTAAGAACCGTACTCCTGTAAATAAATGGGCAATGACTAATTCAGCAACGGATTCTGATGATGAGGCTGGAGTATTTATAACATGAATTCCTTGGCTTTTGGCATAGTCAACATCAATATTGTCCATTCCGACACCACCACGACCAATTATTTTAAGATTGGGGCAGGCATCTATAATGTCTTTGCGAACTTTTGTGGCACTACGAACTAATAGAACGCTTATGTTATTTTTGTTTACAAAATTAGCTACTTGCTCTTGTGCTACTTTTGTTGTAATAACTTCAAAACCGGCTTTTTCTAAAGTAGTAATACCACTTTTTGAAATGCCGTCGTTTGCTAATATTTTCATTTTGAGTTTATTTGGTCAACCATTTAATTATTTAAATGATGGTTAACATAAATTATTACTTTAAAATCAATTCGTTATATTGATTATTTTCGATAACGATTAATTGATTATATTTTACTTTCTAGTTCTTTCATTACGTCGACAAGTACCTGTACACTTTCTAATGGAAGTGCATTGTACATCGAAGCTCTATAGCCTCCAACAGATCGATGTCCTGGTAAACCAGAAATTCCTGCAGCTTTCCACATTTCGTCAAATTTAGCTGCATGTGATTCATCGTTCAATAAAAAGGTTGCATTCATTTTTGATCGATCTTCAATTGCTGCGGTGCCTCTAAAAAGTGGGTTTCTATCAATTTCGGCATAAAGTAAAGCGGCTTTTGCATCATTTATTTTTTCGATAGCCTCAATTCCGCCTAATTTTTTTAACCATTGTAAGGTTAATAAAGAGGCGTAAACTGGAAAAACCGGAGGAGTATTGTACATGCTGTCAGCTTTGATGTGTTTGGCATAATCCAACATACTCGGAATAGTACGTCCTGTTTTACCTAGAATTTCTTCTTTGATAACTACCAAAGTGGTACCTGCAGGTCCCATATTTTTTTGTGCTCCAGCATAAATAATATCAAATTTTGAAAAATCTAATTTTCTTGAAAAAATATCAGAACTCATATCGCATACAACAGGTATGTTTGTTGAAGGAAATTCTTTTATTTGAGTTCCAAAAATGGTATTGTTACTAGTGCAGTGGAAATATTCTGCGTCAGCGGGTATAGTGTATCCTTTTGGGATATGGTTGTAATTTTGTTCTTTTGAAGAGGCAACAATAGTAGTGTCTCCAAAGATTTTGGCTTCTTTTATGGCAGCAGATGCCCAAGTTCCAGTGTCTAAATAGGCAGCTTTTCCATTTTCTTTCATTAAGTTATACGGAACCATTAAGAATTCTAAACTTGCTCCTCCGCCAAGAAATATCGTCTGATATCCTTTTCCTTTTAGATCCAAAAGTTCTAAAACAAGTTCTCTAGCTTCTTCCATAACGGCTACAAAATCTTTACTACGATGGGAAATTTCTAAAAGTGATAAGCCAGAATCGTTAAAATTTAGAATGGCTTGAGCTGATTTTTCGAAAACTTCTTGTGGTAAAATGCAAGGTCCTGCGCTGTAGTTGTGTTTTTTCATGGTGTAGTTACTATTTGTTTTTTTATTTGTTCCAATTCATTTTTGGACGAAATCGCTGGTCTACATGTTATTTTGGAATTAGGACCCATAACGATTTCATATTGTAATTTGTCTTTAAAATCACAAAGTGCAAATTTCGGGAATAAGTGCTGAAAAAGTATTAAATTATTCGTAATAATATAAATGCATTGCACTATATTGTTGACAAAAACGAGATAGTGTCAATATTATCTGCATAATCCCATAAATTTGGTTTTTGTGTGGTTCCAAATTCAATGCTGTTTTTTACAAGATTGCTACTCACGATACACTGAATTTGATTTTTTTCGTTTTCTAAACGGTTTTCTAAATCTTTTAAATTCTCATAATATTCGTAAAACACACTAGTAATTGGCGAGCTATAACTCGGATCTTCTTTTATTGTCAAGAATCCATTGTCTAGTAATTTAAAATTACTCATCAAGAAAACAGCTTTGTTGTAATCGTAATTATTGGCGTATTTTTCATAATGTATCACATCTTGGTATTCAAAAATAGCTTCAAAAAAAGGTTCAAAAGAGTAGTCTTTCGGGACAAAAAGTTTGGAAACATTGCGGCATCCTAATCCGAAATACCTGAATATATCTTCGCCCAATGCAGTCATCTGCTCTTTGGTTTCTTTACCATTTAGTACAGCAATTGAATTTCTGTTTTTTCTTATAATTGAAGGTTTATCTTTAAAGTAATATTCAAAATAACGTGCCGTATTATTGCTTCCTGTGGCAATTACAGCATCAAATCCTTCTAGTTTTCCATCTGCAAATTTTATTTTATTTTTAAAATCGGATTCAATTGCTATTAGATAATTTGCCAAAAACGGTAAAAGATGCTGATCATTTGAAGATGTTTTTACTAAAACTTCATGCCCTGTAATTAAAACTGATAGAAAATCATGAAATCCAACTAGTGGTATATTGCCTGCCAAAATAAGTGCCACTTTTTTGGTTTTTACGTCTTGTAAGTCATAATTAGAAAGCCATTTTTCTAAATTATCAACTGTTAATGCTTCGGCCCAAGATTGTATGGAGAAATAAACTTGCTCAGGAGTATACCAGCCATTATGCGATTGAGAAAGTTGAATTAAATCAATGAATTTTTCAAAAAATAAATCATTACCGAATACATTTTCGCGTTTTGCACAATTTCCTTCATTGAATTGACTTAAAAATTTGCCTAATTCAACAAAAACACTTTTTTTTGTTTCTAATGTCATAATGTTTGTTTATGAAAAGTTTTGATTGTAATTTTGCGCAAAAATAAGCTTTAATTAGTTATAAGTCAAAAGTGAATTTGCAAAACAACTTACTTCTGATTTCAAACTTCAAAATTCTAATCTAAAAAGATGGCAATAATAATAACTGATGAATGTATCAATTGTGGGGCATGCGAACCAGAATGCCCAAATACTGCAATATACGAAGGAGCTGATGATTGGAGATATAAAGATGGTACAAAACTTGTGGGTAAAGTTATTTTGCCTGATGGCACTGAAGTAGATTCGGATGCTGCACAAACACCAATCTCTGATGAAGTGTATTACATTGTACCCGGTAAATGTACAGAATGTAAAGGCTTTCATGATGAACCTCAATGTGCTGCTGTTTGTCCAGTAGACTGTTGTATTCCAGATGATAATCACGTTGAGACTGAAGAAACTTTATTAAATAGACAAGCATTTCTACACAACGAATAGTCTTTTTGACAAAATAATTGATATCAAAATCCTGAGTACTACACTTGGGATTTTTTTATGAAATTATTTTTCGAGCCATAATAACATAGGTGTCATAGGCGTATGTTTTTCTATCAATGGTTTTTATGATTTCGAAATTATTAAGATACAGAAAAAGTTCTATTTCGTTTAACGTAAAAACGCGAACAGTTGAGAAATCATCTAAGAGAATTTCCCTTTCATTATCTGTGATTTTAAAATATTGTGCACTCCATTCCAATAAAAAATTTTCCATTGGTGTTATTTCCCAGTGACTTTCTCGAATATAATTGATTCCTTCATAGGAAGCTTCATGAAGAATAATTTCATTCTTTTTTAAAAATGGTATGAAACGATTGGCATCAATAAAATCAAAAATCAAAACACCATTTGGGTTTAAATTTTTAAAAACCGATTCGAAAGTTCTATTGATATCGTCATTATTGATCAAGTAACTCGTAGATCTTCCGGTGATTATAATAGCATCTACAGGGTTTTTGAGGTCAAATTTACGCATATCTCCATGAATAAATAGGCTGTTTTTGTTTCTCTCTTGCGCAATAGCTATCATGCTTTGACTAAAATCGAGTCCTGTATAATCTTGATTGTTTTCTTGAAAACGTTTGGCCAAATTACCGGTTCCACTGCCAATTTCAAGAATTGATTTACAGTTTTCTTCCTGTATTAAGGTATTGTAGAACTCATATTCTTCGTCATAATCGATAAACGTTTGGTACATGGCATCAAATATTGCGGCCATTTTACCAGTAAATAAATTTGCCATAATTGTAGAATTGATGAGTATAAATTTAGATAATTAAATGCAATAAAAAAAGAGCTACCCGAAGATAGCTCTTTTGAAAATAGGAATTCAAATTAGAATTTATAGTTTAATGATAGATTAAGCATGGTTCCCAATTGACTGAAATGAGATCCATCATAAGTGGTTGTATCATAACGACCGTTGAAAGTAATTAAGTTGTTAGCAGTTTTTAAACTAGGATCATTTTTTGAAAAAGTTTTTCCATCGGCAGTAATGAATTCCCACTCTGGTAAGACATTAAAAATGTTATTTACATTAAATGCTATAGTCAACTTATCTGTTGCTGAAAAGTTAATTCCTAAATCAGTAACAATTTTAGGGATAAATTGAGTATTCAAACCATCACTTAAACCATCTTGATGGAAAGTAGTTTTTCCAAAATAAGTATTGTTAAGAGAAAAACCAAATTTCCCTATTTCGTAATTAGCTCCCAAAATCCATTTAGTTTCTGGTCTTGAGGTAAACATTAAAGCGTCTAAAGTTGGACTGAAGCTATCTCCAGGTCGTATGCCGGAAATTCTTTCATTTTGAAATGTTACATTGCCAGATAATGCCAGTCCTAATTTACCTGATCCGATACCTAAATTATTATAATTCATTACGACATCTAATCCTGAAGTTCTTGAGTCGAATGAGTTTGAAAACCATGCAACAGTTCCAAATTTTGTATTTTGTTTGTCTCCTAATACAATTCTGTCTTCTACTTTGATGTTGTAATAGTCAAGTGTGAAATTGAAATTTCTGAATGGTTTTGATCCTAAACCAACTGTAATGTTTGTTGATTTTTCTGGAGATAATTCAGGAATATCTAATTGACGTGCTTGAGGTGAGACATTATTTATAATTCCGCTTACTTGAATTCCTTGTCCTGGAACAAAAGAATATTGTGATTTTTGAGTATAAATTTGGTGTAAGGTTGGTGCTCTAAATCCAGTTGAAAGTGATCCTCTCAAAGTTACTTTATCATCTAGGAACTTATATCTTGAACTCAATTTCCATACTGTTGCATCTCCAAAATCGCTGTAGTCTTCATAACGAACGGTTCCGTTTATTAAAAAGTCTTTGGTTACATCATAGGCTACATCTAGATAAAGACCCAAATTGTAACGATTCCATTTTCCAGAATTTTCTGGACGATTTCCTGCAAAGGAATCTGCGCCTAAACCATCATACGAAGCTAGATCTCCTGCTTGCACCCCAAAAGTTTCTGTTCTAAACTCTGATCCAAAGCCTATACTGATGTGGTCTGAAAGTGTTTTAGAAATATCGATATTACCAACGATATGGTTAAATGAAGTTCCTCCTGGTTTGAAGGTAATTGGACTATTTTCTTGATAAACATTTTCACCCGTGTCAGGATCTATAATTCCAGATCTGTTTTGAGAATTTTCGACTGTGTAAGTTTGACTGTTTCCGCCGGTTGTTATACTTACATCTGTATTCCATCCATTTTTTGTAGTTTTGAAACCTAAAGTCGCATTGTAGTCATTTAAATCTCCAACAAAAGTAGGTACATAACCTCTATATGCTGCAGCAGAACCATTACTAAAAAAGTCTTTTAAGTAAGTAGGATAAGTTGATCCAATTCCCCAATTTGGGATACTTGTATTTTCAAAAGGATTTTTAATAGATCTCCAATATGGAGTTCTATAGTTTGCAAATGAGCTAACTTTTTTATAAACATAAGCAGCATTATAATACATTTGAGTAGTTTCATTTATGTCATTTCCACCATTTATAGAGAATTTTGCAGCTGCTGTCTCAGGTGAACCATTTATATTTCCGCCGTCTGGTTTTTCTTTTAGAAAATCATCTACTGATTTTTTTCCGTCTATATTACCTTGATTGATTGTAGCTAATTTAGCATTGTAATCTGGAGATCCTTTGTATCCATCAAAAACAGTTTCTATTTGCGCATCACTTAATCCAGTTAAATCTGTCCCACCTAGTGTATTGTCATCATTTATATAGCTAGAAGAACTATCCGGATTTACTTTTAAGAAATCGTTGAAATCGCCCTCAGCATCAACTGTTCCTGGTCTATTGGCTAACTTAACTTTAGAGAAATCGATAGTGTAATTTAAAAAACCATTATCCCCTACAGTAGTACCATTATTTATTGTTATTCCAAGCATTTCACCATCTCCTTCAGCTGTAATACCTGTTCGTAAAGTAACAGATCCATCTGTGCTATTCTTTTTTAAAATAATGTTCATTACACCAGCGATTGCATCTGATCCGTATTGAGCAGAAGCTCCATCTCTTAGAATCTCAACTCTTTCGATGGCGTCTGTAGGAATGGCGGAAATATCTGCACCTGTTTCACCACGACCTGGAGAGGTTTGAACATACAATAATGAACTTAAATTTTTACGTTTGCCGTTAATTAAGATTAGAGTTCTACTAGGCCCCATATTTCTAATTTCATACGGATCTAATAATGATGTTGCATCATTTACTGGAGTTTGAACTGTATTAAAGGATGGAATCTTATATTGTAATGCCTTATCAAATGTTGCTTGGCCTGTTGCTGCTAAATCCTTTGAAGATAAAATATCAATTGGTAAAGCACTCGTTGTATTACTTCTAGGGGCAGTACGAGTTCCTGTTACAACAACTTCATCCAGTTTTTGGCCAGCATTGTCTTCTTCCAGTTCAATATCTATAATTTTTGCGTTTGCAGGCTTGGCAACCGTTGTATATCCTATATAACTAAAGATTATGGTGGCTCCTTCGTTTACCGTTAGTTTGTAGCTTCCTTCTGAATCAGTAGAAACTCCATTTTTTGTTCCTTTTTCCTGTACATTAACGCCTGGTAGTGGTGTTCCTGTTTTGTCTTTTACAACTCCGGAAATTTCTTTTTGAGCTAGCAGGAAAGTAGCATTTAATAAAAAGAATAGCAGTGTGATTTTTTTCATAATTAGGTATTGGTTTGGTTATTGGTTAATTAGTATTGTGTCAAATATAACATAATATTAACATAAAATATGTGTAATGTTGTTTTTTATCTAAAAAGTAAGGTGTATTTGCTAATATGGTAATTTGATGCAATCCTATTTATTGTAAAAAAAGTAATCGATAATTTTTGGGGTTTATTTTATGATTTTCTTTTTTTTGTATAAAATAATTTAAAGAGGAAATCTAAAATATTCTTGGTTTAATTGAGATTATTTTACTGCAGTTTATATTTGTAGTGATATAAAAAGTTCTGTTTTTTTAGATGACAGACTAAAAAATACATTCATATTAAATGAATAGATATAGCAGGATTCTATTCTATTTTTTATTATGATCTTGTGATTTTAGTACTTCTAGTATCCGTTTAAACGGTAAGGATGAAAACGAGGGCTTAATACTTGTGGAGTAACGTCATTATATCTTATATTTGCAAACTTTAAAAAAGGAATTACTAAAAGACAGATAACAGAAAACTGTTATTTGTAAACATATATACTATGAAAGCAGGAATTGTAGGGTTACCAAATGTTGGAAAATCAACATTATTCAATTGTTTATCAAATGCAAAAGCGCAAAGTGCTAACTTTCCTTTTTGTACCATCGAACCTAATATTGGTGTGGTAAATGTACCCGATCCAAGAATTGAAAAATTAGAATTGTTGGTAAAACCAGAACGTGTTCAAATGGCGACAGTAGATATCGTTGATATTGCTGGATTGGTTAAAGGAGCTAGTAAAGGAGAAGGTTTAGGAAATCAATTTTTAGGAAACATTAGAGAGTGTAACGCTATTATTCACGTATTGCGTTGTTTTGATAATGATAATATTGTTCACGTTGACGGAAATGTAAATCCTATTCGTGACAAAGAAACTATTGATATCGAATTGCAATTGAAAGATCTTGAAAACGTAGAAAAACGTTTAGAGAAAGTAAATCGCGCTGCCAAAACTGGTAATAAAGAAGCACAAACTGAAAAAGCACTTTTAGACAGAATTAGAGAAACACTTTTGCAAGCAAAATCGGCTAGAACCGTAATTCCTCAAAATAATGATGAGGAAGTTTTGTTAGAAGGATTTCAATTGATTACAGCAAAACCTGTACTATACGTTTGTAATGTAGATGAGAATTCAGCAGTTACTGGAAATAAATACGTGGATCAAGTTCGCGAATTGGTAAAAGATGAAGATGCGGAGGTTATCGTACTTTCGGTAGGGGCTGAAGCTGATATTACCGAATTGGAAAGCTACGAAGAGCGTCAGGTTTTCTTAGAAGATATGGGACTTACGGAGCCAGGAGCATCAGTTTTGATTCGTACAGCTTACAAATTATTAAAACAACAAACTTATTTTACCTGTGGTGTCAAAGAAGTTCGTGCTTGGACCATCAATATTGGAGCAACTGCACCTCAAGCTGCGGGAGTAATTCACACTGATTTCGAAAAAGGTTTCATTCGTGCCGAAGTAATTGCTTACGAAGATTTTGTACATTATGGATCAGAAGCCAAATGCAAAGAAGCAGGAAAATTCAAAGTAGAAGGAAAAGAATATATCGTTAAAGATGGAGACGTAATGCATTTTAGATTTAATGTGTAATTTCTAGAAAATAGAGAAAAGAATAAAGAAAATAGATAAAAACCTGCAAGAGTCATTTTGCAGGTTTTTTTATTGATTTGTTTTGGATTAATAATTAATTTAAGATAGAATTTTAATTTAAAAAGTATTTTTAAAGTTGTAAAAAATAAAAATAATTATGTAAAACTTTGGTAAGAAGGTTGGTATAACTTTGATTAAATTTTCAATTAAAATAGTATGCTAAATAAAGACTCTATGTCAAAATCTTGGTTTTTGCTTAAAATTACAACTTTAGAATTTATCGATGATAATGCTATAAAACTAAGTGCTGCTTTGGCATATTACACCATTTTTGCTCTTCCGCCACTTTTAATCATTATTATTACAATTTGTAGTTTTTTCTTTGGCGAGGAAGCCGTCACGGGGCAGCTTTATGGACAAATAAAATCTTTGGTTGGTAACGATGCCGCTGTTCAAATTCAGGAGGCTATAAAAAATGTTGAACTGTCTGGGAATACTGTTTTTGCCACTGTATTTGGAGTTGTCATGCTGCTAATTGGGGCTTCAGGAGTTTTTGCGGAGATTCAAAGCTCAATCAATTATATTTGGGGACTGCGTGCCAAACCGAATAAAGGGTTTAAAAAGTTTATTCAAAATCGATTGATGTCTTTTTCAATGATTGTTTCATTGGGTTTTTTGATGATAGTGAGTTTATTGGTAAATGTTATATTAGATATTGTAAATTCAAGGTTGAAATTATATTTTCCAGAAAGTACGATTTACTTATTTTATGTCATTAATTCGGTAATTGTCTTTAGCATAATCACATTGCTTTTTGCCATTATTTTTAGAACATTGCCAGACGGGATTATAAAATGGCGAGATGCTTGTTTTGGAGCTGCTTGTACTGCAATATTGTTTATGGTAGGTAAATTTGGCATTGGTTATTATCTTGGGAATTCTACTATTGGTTCTATATATGGTGCTACGGGTTCGGTAATAATTATTTTGGTTTGGGTATATTATTCGGCTATAATTCTTTACTTTGGTGCTGAGTTCACTAAAGTGTATGCCAAAACGTATGGAGAAAAAATATTTCCAAATGAATATTCTGTCGAAATAAAAAAAGAAATTTTTGAAATAGATAAAACTTAAAAAATGAATATATGAAAATCATAGCTTTTGCCGGAAGTCCAAGTAAAAATTCCATAAATAAAAAATTGGCCACTTATGCTTCGGATTTATTTAAAAATGCTGAAGTGGAAGTGTTGGATTTAAATGATTTTGAAATGCCGTTATTCAGCGTTGACAAGGAAATTGTAATTGGTCAACACCCCTTGGCGAAAGCCTTTTTGGATAAAATTGCATCGGCCGATGTTTTGGTAGTTTCACTTGCCGAAAATAATGGTAATTACAGTGCCGCTTTCAAAAACACAGTGGATTGGTGTTCTAGAATAAACGGAAAAATTTTTCAAGATAAACCCATGTTATTGATGGCTACTTCACCGGGTGCCAGAGGTGGAGCTAGTGTTTTAGAAATTGCCAAAAATAATTTCCCTCGTTTTACTGCCGATATTAAAGCAGTTTTCTCACTGCCAAGTTTTAATGAAAATTTTGATATTGAAGCTAATGTTATTTCAAACGTTGAATTAGATAATCAATTAAAAGAGATTGTTGCTGGTTTGTAAATGTTAATTGGCCAAATCAATTCTAAATTAAAAATAACCAGAATACTAAAATTCACATTCAAATCTGTCAATATTATTTTTGATAACTTTGCGGTAATCCTCTTTTAAATTTTATCAGATTACACTACATTAGCACACTCGAGGTCTGTGTGAAAAGCAAGGATCAAACAGAACGCAGTTAAATTCGATAAAATTCCAAAATGTCAGATCAAAATCAATATACCGAAGATAATATTCGTTCTCTCGACTGGAAAGAACATATCCGTATGCGTCCTGGGATGTACATCGGAAAACTAGGGGATGGTTCTTCGCCAGACGATGGTATTTATATTTTATTAAAAGAAGTTCTCGATAACTGTATCGATGAATTTGTAATGGGTGCTGGTAAAACCATCGAAGTTACCATTAAGGACAAAACAGTTACCGTTCGTGATTATGGCCGTGGAATTCCATTAGGAAAGGTAATTGATGTGGTGTCCAAAATGAATACCGGTGGTAAATACGATTCATTGGCATTTAAAAAATCGGTGGGTTTGAATGGAGTCGGGACAAAAGCGGTGAATGCCTTGTCTCATTTTTTTCGTGTAGAATCTGTTCGTGATGAAAAACAAAAAGCTGCCGAGTTTTCAGGTGGGAATTTAGTTCTCGAAGAAGATGTTATTGAAACTACAAAACGAAAAGGTACCAAAGTGTCTTTTATTCCAGATGAGACCATCTTTAAAAACTATAAATTCAGATATGAGTATGTCATCAAAATGCTCAAAAACTATTGTTACTTAAACAATGGTCTGACTATAATTTTTAATGGCGAAAAATATTATTCCGAAAATGGATTAAAAGATTTACTGGAAGAAACCATACACGCTGATGATTTAGAGTATCCGATTATTCACCTCAAAGGCGATGATATCGAAATGGCTTTGACCCACAGTAAAACCCAATACAGCGAAGAATACCACTCTTTTGTGAATGGACAAAATACCACACAAGGAGGAACGCATCTCGCGGCCTATCGTGAGGCAATTGTAAAAACAATCAGAGAGTTTTATAACAAAAGCTTCGAAGCTTCGGATGTACGTAAATCGGTTGTGAGTGCCATAAGTATCAAAGTGATGGAACCTGTTTTTGAGTCACAGACAAAAACCAAATTGGGATCTACAGATATGGGTTCTGAACCAGGAATGCCTTCTGTTCGTACTTTTGTAAATGATTTTGTGAAAACAAAACTGGACAATTATTTGCACAAAAATCCAGTAACAGCAGATGCTTTATTGCGAAAAATTCTTCAAGCCGAACGCGAGCGTAAAGAATTATCAGGGATTCGAAAATTGGCTACAGATCGTGCAAAGAAAGCCAATTTGCACAATAAAAAATTAAGAGATTGCCGTGCTCATCTTCCTGATACCAAAAACCCTAAGAGTTTAGAAAGTACTTTGTTTATTACCGAGGGGGACTCGGCTTCGGGGTCGATTACCAAATCTCGTGATGTAAATACCCAAGCGGTTTTTAGTTTGCGTGGTAAGCCTTTGAACTCCTACGGGATGAGTAAAAAGATTGTGTATGAAAACGAAGAATTCAATTTACTGCAAGCGGCGTTAGACATTGAGGACGGATTAGAAAAATTGCGTTACAACAATATCGTAATTGCAACCGATGCCGATGTCGATGGAATGCACATTCGCTTGCTGTTGATTACTTTTTTCTTGCAGTTTTTCCCAGAATTAATCAAAGAAGGACATTTGTATATTTTGCAGACACCGCTTTTTAGAGTACGAAACAAAAAAGAAACCATTTATTGCTATTCGGAAGAAGAGCGAAAAGACGCCATAGAAAAACTAAAACCAAAACCAGAAATCACTCGATTTAAGGGATTGGGAGAAATATCACCAGACGAGTTTAAAAATTTTATCGGAGAAACTATTCGTCTTGATCCTATTATGATGGATAAAAACACTTCAATCGAACAGTTATTGTCGTTTTATATGGGTAAAAATACTCCAGACCGACAAGATTTTATTATCAAGAATTTGAAGGTAGAGATTGATGTTTTGGAAGAAGTGAAATAATATAGATTTGCTAGTGTCAGAAAATCTTCAAAATAAAGTTTTATTTTCTCAAGTAGTCGAACTATTGCAAAATGCTCGTCAACAGGTTTTGCGTACTGTAAATTCAACAATGGTTTACACCTATTTTGAAATAGGAAGAATGATTGTGGAAGAAGAACAAAACGGAAAAGACAGGGCCGAATATGGGAAGCAATTATTAAAAGGACTTTCTCAGCAATTGACAAAGGAGTTTGGGAAAGGGTTTTCTGTTGAAAATCTTGACCGAATGAGGAAATTTTATAAAATATATTCAATTTCGTCATCAGTGATGACGAAATCTCAAATACAAATTTCCGAGTCACTGACTGGGGAATTTAAAGATGAAAAAACGCAATCACCAATTTCGTTTTTCAAACTAACTTGGACACATTATGTTTTCTTAATGCGAATTGATGACTTAAACGAAAGACGTTTCTACGAAATAGAATCCGAAAAATACAATTGGAGCGTTCGGGAATTAAAACGGCAATATGATTCGGCACTTTATACACGATTGGCTTTAAGCCGAGATAAAGAAGGAATTTTGAAACTCTCTGAGAAAGGCCAGATTATAGAGAAACCAAAAGACCTTATTAAAGATCCCTATATTTTGGAATTTTTAGGATTGCCTGAATTGCATCAATATTCTGAGTCGGAGTTGGAAGAAGAAATTATCAATAAATTAGAGCATTTTTTATTAGAATTGGGTCACGGTTTTACTTTTGTAGCTAGACAAAACAGAATTACCTTTGATGATAAACATTTTCGAATCGATTTGGTTTTTTATAATCGAATATTAAAATGTTTTGTTCTAATTGATTTAAAAATAGGAGAATTAAAACACCAGGATTTAGGACAAATGCAAATGTATGTTAATTATTACGACAGAGAAATGCGTTTGGAAGATGAAAACAAAACCATTGGAATTGTACTTTGCCAAAACAAAAGTGATTTGGTTGTAGAATATACTTTACCTGAAAATAACGAGCAAATATTTGCCAGTAAATACAAAACAATTCTGCCAAGCAGAGAAGATTTAATACAATTAATTTTGTAATTTGAAACTATGGAAAATCAAGATATTCGTTGGAAGCAAAGATTTGAGCATTTTGTAAAAGCTTTTAGGCAATTAAAAAAAGCCAAAGAGTTAAAAAATGAACGAGATTACACTGAATTAGAATTACAAGGTGTGATACAAGCTTTTGAAGTTTCGCAAGAATTGTCATGGAAAGTGATGAAAGACTTCCTGGAAGACCAAGGGAAAACAGATTTGTTTGGGAGTAAAATTGCAGTCAAAGAAGCATTTAATGTTGGACTTATTTCAAATGGTGATGTTTGGTTTGATATGATTAAAAGCAGAAATTTGACTTCTCACATATACGATGAAAGTGAAGTTTTAGCAATTTTAGAAATTATTCTAAATGATTATTTTCCTGTTTTTATAGATTTTGAAAATAAAATGAAAACTTATTTGTAATGTTTGGAATATATCCTAAAAGTTGGGAAGAGATTTTATCAATAATTGAAGATTGTTCTTCTATTGATGAGGTTGTTATATATGGTTCCAGAGCCAAGGGAAATTTTAAAGAGGGTTCGGATATAGATATTACACTAAAGGGAAATGTCGATAAAAAAGATTTAAATAAGTTGTGGCACAAACTAGATGATAGCTTTATTCCGTATAAATTCGATATTTCAATTTATAATGATTTGAAATCGGAAAGTTTAATTGAGCATATTCAAAGAGTTGGTAAAATTTTTTATAAAAGAATAAACTGAAATAAATTCAGCATAAATGAAAGACGAAGAAGACGATAACATAATCCCAGCAAACGAAGAAAATAATTCGGAAGATCAATCAAATGATGAAAATCAGGATGATACTGATTCCGATGAAATTATTGACGTAGAAGCCAAACATTTTGAAGGAGGGCATTTTTATGAGAATGATAATGAGGAAGGCGATACCATTACCAAAGTTACAGGAATGTACAAAGATTGGTTTTTGGATTATGCTTCTTATGTAATTCTAGAACGTGCTGTTCCAGCTATTGAGGATGGTTTCAAACCGGTACAGCGAAGAATTATGCACTCTTTGAAAGAGTTGGACGATGGTCGTTACAATAAGGTTGCCAATGTTGTTGGTCACACCATGCAGTATCACCCGCACGGGGATCAAAGTATTGGTGATGCAATGGTACAAATTGGGCAGAAAGAATTATTAATCGATTGCCAAGGGAACTGGGGGAATATCTTGACGGGTGATGGAGCTGCGGCTTCTCGTTATATCGAAGCGCGTTTGTCAAAATTCGCTTTGGAAGTTTTGTATTCTCCAAAAATTACCGATTGGGGTGTTTCTTATGATGGACGTCGTGCCGAACCGAATAATTTACCGGTAAAATTCCCATTATTACTGGCGTCGGGAGCGGAGGGGATTGCAGTAGGTCTTTCGACCAAAGTCTTACCTCATAACTTTAATGAGCTGATAGATTCATCCATTAAAATCTTAAAAGGAAAACCATTTACCTTATATCCGGATTTCTTGACACAAGGTATTGCAGATGTGTCCAATTATAATGATGGATTGCGTGGTGGACGTGTTCGTGTTCGTGCCAAAATTGGTCAACTTGACAAAAATACGTTGGTGATTACTCAAATTCCGTTTTCTACTAATACGACGACTTTGATTGACAGTATTTTGAAAGCCAACGATAAAGGTAAAATCAAAATCAAAAAAATTGAAGACAATACGGCCGCTGAGGTTGAGATATTAATTCATCTTTTCCCTGGGGTTTCTCCAGATAAAACGATCGATGCTTTATTTGCATTCACGGCCTGCGAAACTTCGGTGGCGCCATTAGGCTGTGTAATTGAGGATAATAAACCTTTGTTTATTGGGGTTTCGGATATGTTGAAGATTTCGACTAACAGAACGGTTGATTTGCTTCGACAAGAGTTGGAAATTCAATTAGAAGAATTAAAAAATAAATGGCATTTCTCGACTTTAGAGAAAATCTTTATTCGTGAAGAAATGTACATTGAATTCAAGTTGTATGGAGATAGAGAGTCGTTGTATGTCTATTTATATGATCGTTTTGAGCCTTTCAAAAAATCATTTGTTAGAGATATTCATGATGATGATTTGCATCGATTAACTCAAATACCAATGATTCGTATTACTCGTTTCGATTCTGACAAAGCTGATGACTTTATTGCTAAGTTAGAAGAAGAAATGAAGGAAGTAGAGCATCACTTAGCTAATTTAGTTGATTTTGCGATTGCCTATTTTTCAAAATTAAAAGAGAAGTACGGAAAAGGTAGAGAGCGCCAAACCGAGTTGCGTATTTTTGATGATATCGAAGCTACAAAAGTGGTTTTAAGAAATACCAAATTATATGTAAATAGGGAAGAAGGTTTCGTTGGGACAAGCTTGAAAAAAGACGAATACGTTACCGATTGTTCTGATATTGATGATGTAATTGTTTTTCTAAGAAACGGAAAAATGATGATTACCAAAGTCGATGCCAAAACCTTTGTTGGAAAAGATATTATTCATATTGCTATTTTTGACAAAAGTGACAAACGAACCATTTATAATATGATTTATCGTGATGGAAAATCGGGTCCATCGTATATCAAGCGATTTAATGTGACGGGTGTTACACGTGACAAACCATATGATTTAACGAATGAAACTGCGGGATCACAAATTTTGTATTTTTCGTGTAACCCAAATGGAGAAGCAGAGGTGATTACTATTTTATTGCGACAAGTGGGAAGTATAAAGAAATTGAAATTTGATATTGATTTTGCTTCTTTAGCAATTAAAGGTAGGGCTTCCAAAGGGAATTTAGTTTCTAAATATCCGATTAAGAAAATTGAATTGAAGGAGAAAGGGATTTCAACTTTATTGCCAAGAAAGGTTTGGTTTGATGATACGGTTCAACGATTGAATGTTGATGCAAGAGGAGAACTGTTGGGCGAATTTAGACCAAGTGATAAAATTTTGGTGGTATCACAAGCGGGAAAAATCAAAGTCATTACGCCGGAGTTATCTACACACTTTGATGAAGATATGATTGTCTTGGAGAAATGGATTCCTAAAAAACCAATTTCGGCCATTTATTATGATGGTGAAAAAGAGCGTTATTACATCAAACGTTTCTTGGTAGAAACCGAAAATAAAGAGGAATCATTTATCACAGAACATCCTAATTCAAGATTAGAAATCGTAGCAACAGATTATCGTCCTGTAGCCGAACTCGTTTTTCCTAAAATAAAAGGAGTTCAAAAAGAAAATCAGACTGTAGATATTGAGTCGTTTATAGCTGTAAAAGGTTTTAAAGCACTAGGAAATCAATTGACTACCGATAAACTGAAACAAGTAAATTTATTAGAACCATTGCCTTACGAAGTTCCTGAGGAAATTATTCCAGAAGAATTAGAAGTTAAAGGAGATACTAATATTGACGATTCGGACATTCAATTGGAAGATGATGGTCAGGTTGTTTTGTTTTAGAATCAAGAAAAGCTCCAAAAGGAGCTTTTCTTAATTAAATAAATCTCTTAAAGTAAATTCGGTTTTACCTTTTTTATCCTTCAACTTTTTTACAATTTTCAAGAAAGCGATAGCGGTTATGTAAGCATCTCCCATTGCAGTATGGCGGTCTTTTTTTGAAATATCAAATTTATCGGCAAGATCATCCAATGTGTAATGTTCTTTTCGTTCCAAAAGATTGGATATAATTAGTGTTTTTTTATAAAGAAAAGCAGTGTCTAACGTTTTGTTTTTTAATTTAGGGAGATTGTTTCTTTCTAAAGCGCAATTAATCATTGTTATATCAAAAAAAGTATGATGGGCAATAATTATTGCATCATCCAAAAAAGTCAGGAATTGTTCTAAAGCTTCCAGTTCTGACGGTCTTTTAATGATCCAATCTTTTAGAATCCCATGTATTTTCGCCGTATTTTCATCATAATGTTCTTGCTCTATAAAAATTTCAAAACTTTCTGGAATAGCGATTACTCCATTTTGTAAAGTGACAGCACCAATGCAAAGTATTCTGTCAGTGGTGTAATCAAAACCAGTAGTTTCGGTGTCTAAAACTACAAAACGAGTGCTTTCGACTGTTTTTAATAAGGATTCGTCAATTGGTTTTTTAAAGTATTCTAGAAAACTAAATACAATTGCTTTGCATTTTATATAAAAATTTACCATTACAAAATATTTGATGGATTAAAGCGAATAGAAATAATTTCTTGTATTTCTTTAATAGTTTTAAAGGTACTCTTGAGTTTTATTTTTTCTAATTTGGTTAAATCTCCCAAAGCAATATATTGACCGGAATCATTATGCAAAAGTCCTTGTTTTGTTCTAAATTTTAATAATGCTCTATAGGAATAAGAACAAGCTAGGTACAATTCTTTATTCTGCGGTTCCAATTCCGCTAATTTTTCAAAACGTTCTGGAGTATTACTGATGGATTTTACGGAATGAGATAAAATCAAAACTCTTGCGGCATCACTCAATGGCATTAAAGCTCTTCTTTTTATATCAAAAAAATCTTTGTTAGCCCCATCTTGTTCTAATAAAAATTCTCTAAAGAATCCTGTTGGAGAAGGACTTTGTAATGCACCACTCACCAAATGAAGATAAAATACAGGATTTGCTTTTATATCTTCTAGTATATAATCGGATAGCTTGTTTGCCAGTTCGCTATCGCCATACGAAAGACTGTAATCAAAAAAAATGAAAGATAATAGGACTTCATCTTTTCCAGTATTTGTAATCCAATGGTGTACAAGTTTTTTCCATTCATCAAGACTCAAACACCATTTAGGATTAGACGCCATCATTTCGGCAGGGCAATAATCATAACCAATTTCAAATAATCCTTTGTTGACATGAGTGGCTAATTCCAAGAAATATTTTTTAGTTTTCTCTTTTAATTCTTCTGGTACATCTTCATAAACTAAAGCATTGTCCTGATCCGTTTGTAATAATTGTTCACTGCGCCCTTGACTTCCCATGGCCAACCATGAAAATTTAACAGGTGGCGGGGTACTCATTTTTTTTAATGCTATTTCAATTACTTGTTGAATACACACATCATTCAATTCTGTAATTATTTTTGATGTCAGCGTGATTGGGATATTTTGATCCAAATAGCCTTGTAATAATTGCATGATATTGGCTCTTATGGGCTTGATTTCCTTATTTTTTTTGGCTCTTTTTACCGCTTTTATCAATACGGCTGGATTGTTTCCTAGCGAAACCATCACATCATGTTTAGAAAGGATTCCAACCGCTTTTGTGTTTGGAGTACCATCCTTTGTTAAACAAATATGACTGATGTTACTTTTCATCATTGCCATTTGTGCTTGCGTGGTAGTCAGTTTTTTATGATAAGTAATTACAGGACTTGTCATAATTACTGATGCCGATGTTGTGATTGGAAATTCACCAGTTACAATTTTGTTTCTTAAATCTTTATCGGTAATGATTCCAATGGGGAGTTTATCTTCTACAACAAGTATTGCGCCAACATTTTTTTTGGTCATAATTTGGGCTATTACTTTTGCTGAAGTTATAGACGAACAAGTGACTATTTTTTTAGAATATTTTACGGGTTGAATATCAAATAATTTGGTATCAGTATCCAGAATTTCTCCAGCTAAAGTTTCTCCATATAGCTTTCCTCTATGACTTTTAGAATACGGATTTCGAGTATTTGAAGCAAAACTTTGAATCAAAAAATTACCAACATCTTTATTCTCTAGTGCATAAGGTCTAAAAATTGAAATAGGAATAGCATAAAGAATACTTTCTTCATAAGTTCTAGCTTCCATTTTGTAGTTTTCATTGGCGATAAGTGGTCTTAAACCAAAAACATCCCCTTCATCACACATATCGATAATGTTGTTTTTTGGACTTTTCCTTAGTGCGACAGCTCCTTTATGAACCACATAAAATGAATGATGTGTTTCTTCATTTTCTGAAAAAATAACACTGTCTTTTTCTTTATAGATGATAGAAATTTGTTCCGAAAGGATTTCGATATCTTTTTGGTTCAAAAAGGTAAAAGGAGGGAAGTTTTTTAAAAAATCGGCAACTCTATGGGAAATAGTATTTTTCATTGTACTGAAACGATAATAAATTATGTAAAAAAAAATCCAGCTACTTTTGGTAACTGGATTCTTTGAATCCTATTATGAATTTTTCTTTTTGGTCATTTTCATGTTTAATATTTCTACAAATAAGGAGAATGAAATAGCAAAGTACAAATACCCTTTTGGAACAGGAGTCACATGACTGCCAAAAATAAGGGCGTTAGATAAATGGGCACTTTCGGTCAATAACATAAACCCAATTAAAATTAAAAAGGATAAACCCAAAATTTGAATAGATGGATGTTTGTTGACAAAATTTCCAACAGGAACCGCGAATTGCATCATAATCAAAACCGAAATAACTACTGCAGTAATCATTATATACAAAGCACCTTCAACGCCATTGGTCATACCAACAGCAGTCAAAATACTGTCAAAAGAGAAAACCAAGTCTATCATTATAATTTGAAGTATTACACTTTGAAAAGATTTTGCCGCAGCCTTGCCTAATTCTTTTTCTTCATGACCTCTTTCGTCTACTTTTTCACGTATTTCATTCGTACTTTTATAAATTAAGAATAAGCCCCCTAATAATAAAATAACACTTTGCCCCGTAATTCCAGCATGTAACCAAGCCCAATCTATCGTGAACCAGGGTTTTTTCATTTGGATCAAAAAATTGATTCCAAACAAAAGCCCAATTCTCATGAACATGGCTAAAAACATTCCTATTTTAGTAGCTTTTTTACGGTCTTCAATTGCTAATTTTCCAGTTGCAATAGAGATAAAAATGATGTTATCAATACCTAAAACAATTTCGAGAAACGTTAATGTTAATAAGGCAATCCAAGCATCGGGGTTCAAAAATACTTCCATTTTATATTCTTAGAGGTTTAGTATGTGTTTCTTAATTTGAAATTTTGGTAACTGTACCGCGTTGTTTCTCATCAACACCCATCATTCCAAATTCAAAGGTATAGGAATTTTTTGTAGTTGTCAAGATTTTCATGTCAATTGCCTTCTCTTCGGCCTTGTTTTTAGGATGTTTTTTTTGCAAAACATACTCGCAATCATTCACCCAACGTACTGTTGAAGTGTCCGTTTTACCCTCAAAAGTCTCAATTTCAATACTGTCATTACGTTCAAAGACTGTAGTTTTTTTAATTCCGTCAATTTCATATTCAAATTTAAATTTCCCAGTTTTAAAGTCAGCACAGTTGCGATCCGTATTATAACAGGACATAAAGAGTAATAGTGGAGAAAGCATTATTATTTTTTTCATTTCAAGTCGTTTTAAGTATTATTTGGGCCTTGTCCAGCTGTTCGTTGCAACTCCTCGTGCTATCCCCTTTTTTTCCAATGCCCCAAAAGGAGCTTCCTTTGGTCGCTCTTTTGGAGCAGGAAAAAATAGGGTATAGCCCTGCGGGGTTTTCACTTCCATCTGGGGCAGTGATGTTCGTTGTCTTATTTCAATCTTCTAAATTCTTCTTCCGTAAAATTTTTAATCGATTTCTCTTGTGCAAATTTATCGGCATTATAACTATTCGATTTATTTTTTGGAATGGATAAACTATTCCAGTCACTATTTTTTAATTGTTTGGCATAAAAAATAATTTGACCAATATGATACGGATAATGCGCCAGTTGCCTGTTGATGGCTTCAATAACCGTATGACCTTCATTCCTGATGTAAATTATCTCCGAAAGTTGATCTGTTTGCAAACCGTCTAAAGCGCTGAGAAAGCAATCCCAACCTGCATTCCAAGAGATCAATAACTCATCTTTGGTTTGTAAATCATTTTCAAATTCAGTATCACGGTTTCTTGTTTCTTTCTCACCATCTGTAGTTAGGAAATCGGTCCAACGTGACACCATATTTCCCGTAAGGTGTTTTACAATCACGGCAATACTATTGGTGTCTTTGTTTATAGATACAAAAAGTTGTTCCGGCTCTAGTTGCTCCATGGCTTTTTCTCCCAACATTTTATAGTAGAGAAATTGCTTTTTTACGCTTTCAAGATAGGATGTGGTTGCATTCATAAATTAAAATATTTCTTGTTCGTTACTATATCCCGTATCGAGTGACTCTAAAATCTCTTTCCACTTGCGCTGTAGTAGTTCTTTACTAGGAAGTTTTGTTTGATAATCGGCTACTAATGTCGGCGATACTGTTCGGCTTAAAGCATATTCTACAACAATGTCATCTTTGCCATTGCACAACAATATACCAATGCTGGGTTGTTCATGTGGTTTGCGAATATCTCTGTCTAGTGCTTCAAGATAAAAATTAAGCTGTCCTAAATGTTCGGGTTTAAATTTTTCTATTTTCACTTCAATAGCGACCATACAATTTAGGGTTCTGTTATAAAACAAAAGATCAATGGCGAAATCTTGATTTCCTACCTGCAATGGATATTCTTCTCCCATAAAAGCAAAGTCTCGCCCAAATTCCAATAGAAATTTGGTTATGTTTTGTGTAATTGCTTTTCTTAAATCTTTCTCTAAATGACTTTCAGGTAATTGAAGTAATTCTAATACATATGTATCTTTAAAAGTGTTTGTTACTTCTTTTGGAAAAACTCCCGACAGTGTGGCGAGTTTTTCATTTGCAAGCATTATACGTTCAAAACAAGATGTATTGATTTGTCTTTCAAGTTCTCTAACTGACCATTTTTCCTTGATACAAAAAAGTAAGTAAAATTCTTGTTCCTCTGGACTTTTAAGCGGTAAAATCAGTCTATTTTGTGACCAGCTTAATTCTCTCGACAGTGTTGCGAGTTTTGGAAAATCTTTATAGGTCTCAACAAATTGCTTCATTCTCCATATATTTTGAGGAGAAAACCCAACTATATTGGGTTCTGACTGCTGAATAAAAAGAGACAGTTCTTTTACTACCGATTTACCCCAAGCTTTCTTCTCTACTTGCTGGCTTACATACTCCCCAACATGCCAATAAAGAGTTACCAATTCCTTGTTTACAGCATGGAAAGCATTCTCTTTTGCTTTTGATAGGAGCGTCGTTATGTGTGAAAATTGTTCTTGGAGTTCCATACGGTAAATTAAATTGTAACAACAGATGCTTATTTTCGTGAACCTTTTTCAAAGTTCAAAACTTTGACAAAGGTGTTAATTTGATTCGGATCATCATTCAATTTTTATATCATATTTATCCAAAAGTCCAACAATTCCCTGACTGGAAAACTTGGCTTTTTTCATCGGATTGAATTCGGGATCTATTTTATAATTGTAAGCAGTTGTAAAATCGACTCCGGCCAAAAGAGTATCGTTAAAAATGGCATTATCCAAATTACAGTTCTCAAAAACCGAATTGGTCAAATTGGTTCCAATAAAAGTTACTTCTTTCATCGAACACGAATTAAATTTGGTTTTGGGCATTTTTTTATTGGCAAACGAAGAATAATCCAAAACACATTCCAGAAATTGAACATTGAACAAGAAATCTTCACAGCTCTGAAATTGAATGCCTAGAAGTTTACAGTTTTTGAAACTAACCGATTTTAAACTTGTTCCTCCTAATTGTGTCATTGATAAATTACAATCAATGAACTCACAATCCATAAAGGTATTATAGGAGAAATCACTATTGGAGAAATCACAGTTTTTGAAAATGCAATCTTCAAATTCCCGATTGTTGATTTTTTTGTCAAGATATATGACTTTTTCGAATGTTTTTTGAACGTGAATTAGGTTTTCCATGGGAGTTTTTTGGATTTGCGTGCAGTATGTCTCACACGGAGAATTTGAATGGAACTATCAGTAATTCGATAGGAAATACTATAGTCGTAAATATAATAAACTCTAAAACTCCCGTCGTTATTGACTTTTTGAATGTCGAGTTTGTAGATTTCGGGATTAGTTTTTAGGATTTCGGTACTTTCGAAGATAGTGTCAGTTACTTTATCTGCAATTCGAATTGATTTGCTTTCAAAAAAAATATAAAAATGAATATCCTCCAACTGTTCTAATGCATCATAAGACCAGATTATTTTCTTCCCCATTTTTTTGAAATTTCCTTAGCTTCTTCTTCTGAATAAAAACGTCCGTCTTTAATACTTTCTAATGCATTATCAATATCAAGATTATATTCAATTGCAGTATCTTCCGAAGTGGAATTGATAGACTGCAATAGGTGTTTCATTTTTTCTATAAAAGAGGGGTCTTTTACTTTGTCAATTTCTTGATGAATCCAATTTATTTCTGCTTGAATATCCATAATTGCATTTTTTGTAAAGATACAAATTAGTCGTTAAATATGCCTTTCATTATTATTTTCAAACCCACAAACATTAAAACCATCGATGCTAGACACGCAATGATTCCAATGGCCAAAACCAAATAGTGCCAATCATTTTTCTGATTCATAAATGCATTATAAATCACTGATGGCCCTATAAATATAAGGGGTAAAGCACCCGTTAAATATTTGATTCCTTTTGCTAAGTGTTCTTTGTTTGCCATTTTTGTGTTTTATAGTTTTTGTTAAAGACTATTTTCTATTTGTTGTTATAAAAATCTACTGCTTTTCTCACGCTTCCGTGTTTTTTTAGCAATTCGGAGCCTTCTTCGTAGGTAACAGGAATTTCACCCATAATCATTTTTACACCACGATCAACCAGTTTGCTGTTGCTTAATTGCATATCGACCATTTTGTTTCCTTTCACTTTTCCAAGCTGAATCATTGTGCTAGTCGTAATCATATTCAGTACTAATTTTTGTGCAGTTCCAGCTTTCATTCTGGAACTTCCTGTCACAAATTCTGGTCCAACAATAACTTCTATGGGGAATTTTGCCGTTTGCGAAAGTGGACTTCCAGCATTGCAGGAAATACTTCCAGTACTGATGTTTTTGGCATTGCAGGTTTGCAAGCCTCCTATAACATAAGGTGTTGTTCCAGAAGCGGCAATACCAACAACCACATCATTTTCGTTTACATGGAATGCTTTTAAATCTTCCCAAGCTTGTGTTGCGTTGTCTTCGGCATTTTCTACGGCTTTGCGAATAGCGGTATCACCTCCTGCTATAATTCCAACAACCAAATCGAAAGGAACTCCAAAAGTTGGAGGACATTCTGAAGCATCCAAGATTCCCAAACGACCTGAGGTTCCTGCTCCAATGTAAAATAAGCGTCCACCTAATTTCATTTTGGCTACAATTTCGGTAACCAATGTTTCTATTTGCGGTAATGCTTTTTCTACAGCAAAAGGAACGGTTTGGTCTTCTTTATTGATATTGGAAAGTAATTCTTGAACGGACATTTTTTCCAAATGTTCGTATTTGGAAGATTGTTCGGTAGTCTTTGTGAAGTTCATTGTTTTGCTTTAAAATTGACAACTTTTTGTGGGTTGGTAAAGTTAGGGAATTTTAAAAGTTATCTATTCTCTGATAGATGAAAAATATGAAGGATTTTAAAGAATCATTTCCATAATTGGCATAAACCTATTTTTTATGGAAGTTTCAAACTGGCCAATTTTTTTGAATCCAATTTTCAGATAGAATTCCTCTGCATTTGGTTCTGAATCCAATATTATTTTTTCGAATTTTTCGATTCTCATTCGATTTATAAAATCGTTGATCAAATATTTTCCAAATCCTTTTCCAATATATTCAGGGAGTAAAAATAAGTTGTCCAGTTTTATGTTTTTTTCGTCTTTAATGAGGTACGAATAATAGCCGATAATTGTATTGTCATTTACTAATTTGAAGACTGGATTATTTTCAATATATTCTTTGGAAATGGTTAGGTTGTCAATCCACTGTAAAATTTGTTCTTCTGAATATCCCCAATAGGCTTTTGACTTTTTAGTTATTTCAGTCAAAATTTCATTATCATTGCTTGTTGCTTTTTCAACTTTCATTTTTTGCAATTACAGTAAATTTTAAAAAAAATAAAGAAACTATTTCTATAAAGTTGAATTTACTTTAAAATCAAAATCAAACAATTTTAGCTCTTTGTTCTTCTTCGATTTTATGAATTTTATAAATTTCATCCTTTTTGTTTTCTTCTTCTTCATTGTTCTCAATAAGGACATTATGCAAACGTTCTGCCATCTTTTCGATGCTATTTGTAATTGAATCGCACACCAATTCCATTCGACGATGTTTTTCTTCTTTTACTGCTTTTAGAACATTTTCTACAAAAAATTTATCGTATTTTTCAGCAACAGAATCTCGTGTGTTGGTCAATCGTATTACAGATTCATTACTAAATATTGTAACTCTAAAGTGTTGTTCTTCATTGCTTAAATAGTATTTTCCACCCAATTCGTCGCAATTAATATCGGTTGCTCCAATTTTTAGCAACTCGGTAATTATTCCGAAAATATGATTTTCAATTTTGGAATATGCTCTTTGCTTTTTTTTGAAAATACTAAACATTTGTATTTCTACTCGTTATCGTTTTTCTTTTGTTTTTTTTCATCTTTTTCCTGTTGGTTAAATTTTGTACTGTTTTTGTGTCAATTCTACTATGGACAGAAACTTCTCAGTTAATAAGTTGCGACAAATTAACAGTATTGTTTTTGATAATGCAAATTATTTGGATTAATTGTGTGTAATCAAGATATTTTCATTATTAATTAACCTTTTAAAGTGCAATTAAATAAAACCAATTTGGGGTGTTTTTTGAAGATCAAAGTTGTTTGATACGTGAATTGCGTGAGGGACAGGAGCTAGCTACCGAAGTAGCGCGGATTGCCCGACCGCATTGAGCGAAGGGGCTCTATGAGCGATACTATAAATAAGCCCCTTTGCTTAATGGGGTCACGCCCAAAGATGTATTTTAGTTATATTAAGTATGCCAATAGAATTCCAATTACGATCATGGATATTTTGGCGATATTGAATTTGTGTCCTTCGCTGCTTTCAAAAATGATAGTGGATGAAATATGGAATAATATACCAATAACGATCGCAGTAATCTCTGAGTAATAGGTGTTTAATTGAGGAATATATTCTGATACTATGGTGCCTAATGGTGTCATAACTGCAAAAGTGACCATGAATAAAAAAATAGCATTTTTATTAAGACTGGAACTCACAAAAAAGGAGGTCAAAATGATGGCTATGGGTAAATGATGAATTGCAATTCCTATGGCTAAATCGTGATGATGACTTACCGGAAATCCTTCAAGAAAAGCATGGATGCAAAGGCTGATGAATAATAACCAAGGAATTTGGTACATTTTGGCATGTCCGTGTACGTGACCGTGTTCGGCACCTTTGGAAAAAAACTCTAAAATAATTTGGAACAAAATACCCAACATTATAAAAAGGCCGATGTTGTGGTTTTTACTTTCATATACCTCTGGCAAAATATGCATTACAGTGAGAGATAGCAAGAACGAACCACTAAAAGCCAGTAAAAGTTTGAGGTTGGTTTTACTTTTTGGCTTTAGAAACAAAGCAATAATATAACCAATAAGTACGGAAAGTAAAGGCAAAAGATAATTCATGTTTTTTGTTTAATCGTTTGTTTTGTTGTAGAACCAATTACTTAAAAATCATAATTAATCTTTCGCTCTCCGTTTTATGGAATTTTTTTAGTTTGTAATCTCCAAAAATATCCAATAAAAAGATGCCTGTTTCTTCCATCATTTGTTCAAAGTCTTTTAATGTAAGTGCTTTTACTTTCTCGGTGAAATGGTATTTTTTACCTTGGTCTTCAAAGTCAATTTCTTTATAAATATGACCTTCTTTTAGGTAACGTTTGATGTGAAAATTAATTCCATCAACTTGTTTTACTTCTTCTGGAACCAAAGTATTAAGTACATTGGGTACGTTCATAAAATCGATTACAGCGAAACCATATTCGGATAAGCTTTCTTTAATGGCTTTTAGTGTGGTGAGATTGTCCTCATCGTTTTCGAAATATCCAAAACTGGTAAACAAATTGAAAATGGCATCAAATTTATCTTCAAAGGTTTCGCGCATGTCATGTACTTGAAAATGCAGGGTTTTATTGCTGTTTTTTTGCGCTTCTAGAATGCTGTTTTCGGATAAATCGGCTCCTATAACATTGTAGCCCAGTTGGTTTAAGTAAATAGAATGACGGCCTTTTCCACAAGCAAGGTCAAGTACTTTGGCTTTTTCGGGAAGATTAAGATAATGAGTTAAATTGTCCATAAACAATTGCGCTTCTCTATAGTTCCTTTCTTTGTAAAGAATATGATAATAAGGACTGTCGAACCATGATGCAAACCAGTTTTTCCCATCGGAATTGGTACCGTTGGTTGCGTTCTGGATACTGTTATTTGATTTAGGATTGTTTAAATCTGGCATTTATTCTTTTTCAATTAATTTAAGTCCCGCAAATTTAGTGTATTTTTGCTGAATATTAATGATAACAATTCCCCCATTTGGGGGTTAGGGTGATATGGAGAATTTTAAGATGATTGCTAAAACCTTTTTTGGTTTTGAAGAAATACTAGCAAAAGAGTTGACATTACTGGGCGCACAGGATGTAGAGCAGGGAGTGAGAATGGTTAGTTTTAAGGGGGATAAAGGATTTATGTACAAAGCAAATTTATCCTTGCGTACAGCTTTGAAGATATTGAAACCGATTTATTTTTTTAAAGCAAGAGACGAGCAAACGTTATATAAAGGAATAAGAGGTACAAATTGGTCTAAATATATCAATGCAAATCAGACTTTTGTGATTGATGCAACGGTACATTCGGAGTATTTTAATCATTCGGAGTTTGTGTCTCAAAAATGTAAAGATGCTATTGTAGATCAATTTCGTGAAAGAACGGGACAAAGACCAAGTATTGACAAGGCTTTTCCTGATTTGAGAATCAATATTCATATTGATAAAGATCAGGTTTCGGTAGCTTTGGATACTTCTGGGAATTCATTGCACCAACGTGGGTATAGAACGGCTACGAACATTGCTCCTATAAATGAGGTTTTGGCAGCGGGTATTTTATTGCTTTCGGGTTGGGATGGCCAAACGGATTTCTTGGATCCCATGTGTGGTTCTGGAACTTTTCTTGCCGAAGCAGCAATGATCGCCTGTAATATTCCTGCGAATATAAATCGTAAGGAGTTTGCTTTCGAAAAATGGAACGATTGGGACAACGATTTGTTTGATAATATTCAAGATAGTTTATTGAAGCGAGTTCGCGAATTTCATTATACTATAAAAGGGTATGATAAAGCTCCATCTGCAGTTCAAAAAGCAAGAGATAATATTAAGAATGCCAATCTTGATGAATACATTAAGATAGAAGAGCAAAACTTCTTTGATACTGAGAAAACTTCAGAAGGGAAATTGCATATCGTTTTCAATCCGCCATATGATGAGCGTTTGGATATTCACATGGAAGAATTTTATAAAAGTATTGGAGATACCTTGAAAAAAAATTATCCGGGTACAAATGCTTGGTTTATTACAGCAAACCTAGAAGCGCTGAAATATGTAGGGTTAAAACCTTCTCGAAAAATAAAACTTTTTAATGCAAGCCTTGAAGCCCGTTTAGTGAAATACGAAATGTACGAAGGAAGTAAGAGAACGAAGTTTCAAAATCAGAATTCGGATATAAGTTAGTAGGTCATAGTATTTAAAATCTTAGTTTAAAATAGATTCCAATAATTGCAACTTAAAAAGTGTAATTGTTGGATTTTTTTTTCGAGTTTATTTGAGTTTTTTTAAACCTAGATTCTGATTGTTTTTATTTTGACTTTAAATCAGATTTTCCAAGCCCGTAGTTTATACCAAAAACTGTAAATAGCGATTTGTCAAAGCCAAAATTGGTTCCGTAAGATCCTGTGAGGTATAAATTGTCGCTGATTTTGTATTGTAATGTTCCAACTCTTCTTTCGCTATTCAAGTTGCTGTTATTCGAATAGTCTCTTTTTAAATATTCAAAGGAAAGGGATAATTCTTTTATGGAATATTCTATCTTGAAGCCTAAATCAAAAGCATTTTGTTTGTCAAATTCATTCACTGTGTTTTCTATTAGTATATTGTCACTGATAAATCGGGAGCACATCATGAGCGAAAGATTATCATTCAGCTCTTCATGGTCAAAACTGAACGCATTTAGTGTTGCATTTATCCATATACCACTTCTGTTGAAGCGTTTGTTTTCTGTTTTATTTTCTGGAAAGGCTTCTGAATAAGCAAAGGCTGCATCTAATTGAAATAAAGGAAGATCATCTAGTTCTTTAAGGTAATTTTGACTGAGCGTGTCTTTTTTTATGTTGGTTTCTAATAAATCAGGAGCTTGATTTTCTAAATCATCTAATTTCTTTTTAATCAGTGTTTTTTGAGAAATGGTATTTATGTATTTTTCATTGATGACCCGCTTTAATGAATCGTTATTTGCAGTCATTAGTTCATCGTAAAGTTTTCTGATTTTATATGATGTTGCATTGAGTAGAATCTCAAGGGAATCAGTGTCTTTTTGGTTGGGTCGTAATTCAATTACTCTTTTGGAAAAATTAGCTAATGCTGTCCTTAATTTCTGATTTTGTTTCTCATTTCGAAAAGTAAACACATTTGTTCTAACGCCAAAAGCAATATAGTTTGTGTTTTTCACTAAACTTCCTAAAGTCGAATCATTCAAAACCGATGCAATTGAGATACTCATTTTGTTGAATAACCCGGAGAATGAATTTGATTTATTATTTTCTTGGATGTTTAAATATTGAGAAACGGTTGCATTTTTATTTTTAAAATACCAATAAGGTGAAATTTCAAGTGCAACGTTTTTTGGAAGTGCTGTTCCATTGCTTGTTAAACTCATAAGACTTGCTGCAAACGCTTTTGGGTTTGAAGGTTTATCAATAGTATTGGGCGCAATGTCAAGAATTTGAAATCCAGGCGCATTCAGTGTTTTTAGATCTTTAATTTCAATATCTTGTGCAAATAATGGAAATGAACAGAAGAGTATTAGTATAGCCAGTATATTATTTTTCATCAGAAAATAGATTGGTTGAATTTTATTTTATTGAAATATCATTTATCCCAAAAGCAAGTCTATCCTTTTTATGGCAACAATAGTTTCTCCACTACTACTTTTCTTTTTTTCGGACACAAGTAATTCTATTGGCTGTTTTTGATTGGCTTTGCCACCTTCCAAATAATAATGAATCTCTAAGTTTTTGAAGCAATTCTCCCAAGCCGATTTTGGCACTTTTGTCAACACAATATCTGTTTCTATTTTTACTGTTGCACCATTAAGTTTACTGTCTATTCCTAAGCTTGTTTTGCTGATTAAACCGGCTCCATTGTTTGAAAATCCTTTATTAATGATGCTTCCATCTTGGAATAATTTTATTTCTGTAGTTGCAATACCGTGTGTTGAAACAGTTACAGTTATAAAAATTTCATTCTCTCGTTTTTCAATTAAGTAAACTTCATTTTCCATAATTGGATGGCTTAAGGTGGATTAATATTTTTATTCTATTTTAATTAATAGGTTTCTATTTTTTGAAAAAACATTCAACTTGATAGTTTAACGTTTTGCATTTGGAATCGAAATAAATTTGAGTTGACGTATTTTACAATAAAAAATATAATTCTCAATATTAATTTATTCATTAGTAAAGTGTATTTTGCTAGTAGTCAAAAAGTTGGCGTTTTTATTTTTTGGTATTTGATAAAATTAATACATAAATCAATACGAAAAAAAGTAAAGTTAATTATTAAAATTGTAATTGATTGGTTTGTATTTTAAAAAGCTTATCAATGAGGTAAAATAAATAATTGTTTTTATGGAGAATTATCTAGATTTTGAATTAATTTTGAATTTATATTTTAAATTTAAAAAAATGTCAAAATTACAGGTAAGAGCGTTTCTATACAATTTAGGATGCTTTGCAATATTGTTTGTCTTGTTTCGTTATTTGGTAGAGCATTACACCAATTTAACTGGTTTTTGGATTCCGATGACCGCATTTATTGCAGGTACTATATTGGCGCCAAAATTTCAAGCTGTAAAAACCAAAGATGGTGAAAAGCTTTTCATGTCTTGGTTGTTTGTTAAAGGGATTAAAGAAATCGGATAAATAGCAGTTTAGTTTTTAACTAAAATAAAAGGAGAACAATTGAGTTTTAAATTTCAATTGTTCTCCTTTTTTATTGGGTTTTGTTATACTTTTATTTTTTTGGCGCTACTTTTTTGGTGGCAGTAACTTTCTTTTTATAGATAGGAATAAAATAAGAAACACTGTAGGTAAATCCAGCTCCAAAATTACCATCATACGTTCTATTGAATCCTGGAATGTATAGGTTTTCAAAGTTTGTAGGTTCGGAATTTGTAATTAACATTTTCAATTGCAGACTAAAGCCTACATAAATATTATTAAAAACTTTTACATTTACTCCAGCAGCTACTTCGGCCCAACTTGCTGTTAAACCATCAAAGGTAGTTCCAGATGTTACGCTTGGAGATTGCTGGAAATAAGGATGAGGATTGTAAATTTCATAACTGTTTAATGTCTCACTAAATGTTCCAAAGCCATAACGCATTCCCAAAGTGATACGATTTTCCATATCCAACCAATTTGTATACGCATTATAATCAAATCCTACTTTAATATATGACCCCTTGCTAGTAGTATTTAATTGTGGGTCATCTACAGTGATGTTTTCATTTCCAAGTTCACCATATAAATAATAGTTTTTAGTTAATCGATAATCTCCTGTAAAGGCAATTCCTTTGTAGTCAGTATCATAAAGTGATCGTGCGATTTTATTTATATCGACACCAACGATCAATCCATAACGATCCGTTTTGGGTTTGATGCTGTCTTTTTCAACTACTTCAAGTTTTTTATCAGCTTTCTTTTTAGAAGTAACTATACTTTTAGATTCGGTTATTGTAACTCCTTGCTCTTTGCTTGTTGTAGTCTTTTCTTGTGCTTGAGCAAAAAATAATGACAACAAAAAGCAAATACTAAAAGAATATTTTAATGATAATTTCATTTTCATTTGCTATGTTATTTTTTGCGACGGATATGTATTGCATCCATTTATCATCTGCTGTAGAAGCGTCGGTATGTATTAGAGGTGAAATTGGATCTAGATTAAAATTGGTTTTGAAACCACAAGCTCTGGAAACATATATATTTTCACGAGTATATTTAATTTCCAAATTGTCTTCATTAACCAATAAAGGGTTTGAATTGCCAAAGTTTAAAATGAACTTATATTTTACAACATCAGTCTCAGTGTTTAATGGCAACAAAACAGTATCTGCATTTGATAAATATTTTGTTTCAGTTGTACTGCTTGTGTTTAAAACTACACCTTCCGTTTTTCCTTCTCCAATAATTTTTAAATTGGTTACATTCTTTTTAACGGAAGGATTTGAAATGTCATAAAACTGAATAAGCATTCTTGGTGTAGTGGGAGTATTTGGGTCACAAATATCATCCGGTTCACAACTGGATGAGGCGAAACCAAGAATCAGTAAAAATGCAATTATTTTTTTCATATTTTTTCTTGTTCCCCCTTCTGGGGGTTAGGGAGTGGCGGCTTATCGTCTTTCTAAAAGTACAACATTTTCTACGTGATGCGTTTGCGGAAACATATCCACAGGACGCACTCTTGTAACTTTATATTTTTCGTCCATTAAAGCCAAATCACGAGCTTGTGTAGCCGAGTTGCAACTCACATAAACCACTTTTGAAGGTTCTATTTTTAGAATTTGTTCGATTACGTCTTTGTGCATTCCATCTCTTGGTGGATCCGTAATAATCACATCGGGTTTGCCATGTTGTGCAATAAATTCTTCGTTGAAAACCACTTTCATATCTCCAACAAAAAACTCGCAATTGGTAATTTCATTGCGTTTTGCATTGGCTTTGGCATCAACAATCGCTTCTGGAACACTTTCTACACCAATTACTTTTTTGGCATTTTTAGATACAAATTGGGCAATTGTTCCTGTTCCAGTGTACAAATCATAAACGACTTCGTTACCGGTAAGTCCAGTAAAATCTCTGGTTATTTTGTACAATTCATACGCTTGATCCGAGTTGGTTTGGTAAAAAGATTTGGCATTAATGCTAAATTTTAGTCCTTCCATTTCTTCCAAGATGTAATCTCTTCCTTTGTATAATTTGATATTGGTGTCATACAAAGTATCGTTTGCTTTATTGTTTACCACATATTGCAAGGACGTAATCTGAGGGAATTTCTCGTAAAGATGATCTAGAATTAACTCTCTGTTGGCTTTGTCGTTTTCAAAAAACTGAATCAAAACCATGATTTCTCCTGTCGAAGCCGTTCTCAACATCAAGGTTCTTAGTAAACCTTCGTGCGCTCTCGGGTTAAAGAAAGTCAAACCATGCTCGTTGGCAAAAGCGCGAACTTCGTTACGTATAGCATTGGATGGATCTTCCTGTAAATGGCATTTGTTAATGTCTAATATTTTATCCCACATTTTTGGAATGTGAAAACCAAGTGCATTTCTATTACCTAAATCTTCTTCGCTTCCAATTTCGGCTTCAGTCAACCAACGGCTGTTCGAAAACGAAAATTCCATTTTATTTCTATAAAAAAACTGCTTTTCAGAACCTAAAATGGGTTCAAATTCAGGGAGTTCAATTTTTCCAATGCGTTGCAAATGGTTTTTTACCTCATTTTGTTTGAAAACCAATTGTTGGCTGTAATTCATGTTTTGCCATTTGCAACCGCCACAAACACCAAAGTGTTCACAAATTGGTTCAACTCGATATTCTGATAATTCATGAAAAAGAACTGCTTTGCCTTCATAATAAGCCTTACGCTTCTTAAAAGTTTGCACATCAACCACATCCCCAGGAACTACATTTGGGATAAAAACTACTTTTCCATCGGGAGCTTTTGCCACCGAAACGCCTTTTGCACCAGCATCAAGGACTTTTATTTGATGAAAGACAACTTTGTCTGTATTTTTCTTTGCCATAGCGCAAAAATAAGGCTTTGAATTTATTTATGGATTTTAATTTTAATTTTTTTTAATAAAATCATGAGAAGTATTTGGTGTCTAGTCTCAGTATTCTGTCAGAGTTTTTGATATTTCATATTTTCAAGCGGTACTGCAAACTTTTTTTGACTCGTCTTAACTCTGAAAACTGCGACTCGGACTGAAAACTTTTCTCTGCTCATTGCACGGGTGAAAACTTAAAATTCACTCATATTCATCCTTCCAGTTTTTGGTCGTGACGGCCGAAGCCTTATTTTCGGAGTTCATTGTCACCCGAAGTTCCTTATTGGCCTTCACATACTCAAAAAGGGCTTTAAATCGGAAGATATTTGTATAATCAGTCTTGTTCGGAATCATTTCCACAAATTCAAGATCTTTAAAAAGACCATACTTTAGGTTGTATTTCACACATATTTTTTTGATATTTTCAGGAGTAGATTTGGCAATGACTTTATCGGTGGCTTCACTTTGTGTAAAAGGCTTAAATTTTACATTATTACAGGTTGTCAAAATTCTTTTTCCCAATTCGTAAGCTTTGGCTTTTTGAGTTACTTCCTCTGCATTCATTTCCGTCGGCTCAATACTTTTACCCATTTTTTTTCCATTAACGGTTTTGGTTTTACAGCCAATAAACGCCAATAGACAGCATATTATAATTACTTTTTTCATGATACTATAAGTTTCAATAAGAACGTAAGTTAGTGAAATAAAGTGTAATTAATTCATTATTAGAGTCTAATCCCGATTTTCGCTGCAATCGGGGCAGGGGAGCAGTGGTTTTTATTTGAATATTGCCATTGTAATTACTATTGAAATTGTTTCCCATCACTAAGTAACAACGATAATGATTTTAGACCTTCTGTTCGGTCGGCTATTAATTTTACAATACTAATAAAAGGAATGAAAAGAATCATTCCGGCTGCTCCCCAAAGAATGCCACCAGCAATAATCATAATTAATACAGCGAGTGTGTTAATCTTCAAGCGACTTCCTACGGCGTAAGGAAAAATAATGTAAGCTTCCAGTACTTGTACCAATGTGAAGACCGCAATCACTCCCAATGGATACCAAATAGAATTAAAAGTAATCCAAGCTACTGTAATTGGCAAAAGCGACGAAACCATAATACCAACGTAAGGAATGAAAGTTAGTATGGAAGCGGTAAACCCAAAAAGAAAGGGATAAGGAACGCCAATAATAGCAAGTCCGATACTATTCAAAATTCCTACTATTATGTAAACGACAAGCATTCCTTTTATGAATTTGTAGTATTCATGAATCGTTTCAACAATGATTTCGTGAATCATTTCTGTTTTATCCAATGGGAAAAGATGGTACAATGCCTCAACCAATAATTGACGATAAAACAATATCAATGCTGAAAAAACAGGAACAATTAAAAGATAAAATAATGATTCTGATAAAGAATAGAGTGTGTCTTTAAGTAAAGAAAATATTTGCGAACCAGAGTTGTTAAGTGCATTTTTAATATAACTCAATTGTTTTTCTTCGTTTATACCAAATTGATCGGTTAGAAATATACTCAGCTGGTTTAGAGTTCCCTCTAATTTTGTTTCTAAACTTTGCCATTCATTAGAAAATTCCAAAATTTGGGAGAATAAAAGAAAGAATAGGGATGCCAACAAAAAGGTTACCGCAATTAAAGAAATTCCAATTGCTAGATTAAAGTTAATTCCTTTCCGTTCCATCCATTTGCAAACTGGGTAAAGTATAAGACTTATAAGCAGTGCAAAACTCAATGGAATAAATAGTGATCTTCCAAAATACATAAGAACTACAGCAATAAATAAATATTGTAAAATTTCAAGGGTCGTTCCTTTTTTAGAGGGGGATATTTGAATTTTTGCCATTTGAATTTTGTTTTAACAGCTGAGATAAATGTATTAGTAATGTGCTTCATAAAGAACTTACATACAATATACAAAAAAAAACAGGAAGACTTTTTTATTTGATCAAAATCATTATTAAATATTAGTTAAATAAATAAGTTTTGAAACTTTTTTTTTCAATTTACAACTAAATTTGAGTAAGCTAAAAACTATAAATTAAATAGATATATGAAAAGAAATGCAACCGCAGTTTGGAATGGCTCACTGAAAGAAGGAGCCGGTAAATTAACCACACAAAGTAAAACTTTAGACAATACGCAATATTCATTCAAATCCCGATTTGAGGAAGGAGTAGGCACCAATCCCGAAGAACTTGTTGCCGCTGCACATGCGGGATGTTTTACCATGCAGCTTACTGCTTTTATTGGTGAAACGAGTGCTGTAATTGAAAGCATAGAAACGAAATGCGATATCAATTTGGTAGAAGGAACAATTATTGGTTCTCATTTAACGGTAAATGCCAAAATAAGTGGCATATCCAATGAAACGTTCCAAGAATTAGTAACTAAAGCAGAAAAAAATTGCCCGATTTCTAAACTTTTCACAGCCGAAATCACGACAACAGCTACTTTGGCTTAAAAAATGCAACTTTGAGTTTAACCTCAAGGAACGCAAAAGGAAAATATGTTTTATGATAAAAAAGCGCAATGAAAGCAAAGTTTTGTGTTCATTGCGCTTTAATTTTTTTACAATCTTTATGGTTGTATTATAGTAAAGCTATTTATTAAAAGGTTATTCTTTCTTCTTAATCAATTCGTAGTTCACAATGGATAAAGTATAAAAAAAGGAATCAGCAGTAATTTTACCTAAAATAATTCCAACGAAATAATTCCCTGTCAGGATTGGCATCCAATACATGCAAAACGGTCGGATAAAAAAGAAATCTAGTGCCGCAGGATAACCAAATTCGAGAAATAAATTTCGGATTAAGTACAAAATCCCCTTTAGAGTCGTTTTGTCATTGTGGAGTTTATGCCTTCTATATGACCTGTAAATCATAACGCCATAAAAAGCAAAATATTCGGCAAATGTTATTAGATAGGCTGTAACCAATCCACTAAAAATTCTACTGAATTGTGAAGCAATCAAAGCGGCGGTGGTAGCGGCTAACTCTGAATATTTATAGCGATCGAACCACTCTTTGAAATTGGCTTTATTGAACATTTATTTGTATTTTTTTTAGAGAATTAGAATAAAGGTTTTAGTTTTTAAACCTTTCTAATAAATAATTTGTTTTTGGCTAATGCCATTAAAGTAATGATGAGGCTAATAAAATATAGTGTAGTTAAAATGCTCTTTAAAACCGTAAATACACTTGTGATTTGAACTTTAAATTCACTAATATTTGGGTATATTCTTAACATGCTTATGATTCCGGAATTTTCGCAGTAATCAAAAAATCCTGAAAACAATGGAATCAAACAAAAATAGAATAACCAACTGTCTAGCTTTCCTAATTGGTTTAGAAAAAAGGCGAGTACCAAACAGGAACTAATTCCAAAAAGCAAAGGATATATCAAATCTAACGGAAGTTGATGATACAAATATACATCTCTTCCGACCGTTCCCAAAGTGTTAAAAAGCGTGTTGACATATTGCGTATCATAACCCGTTGGCATCATATCGAGAATTTTCATTCCACCAGAATAGTGCATTATTTCAGGAATGGTTACGATAAGCATTAGGGCGTAGACGATATTACAAAGTATAAAAAGCAATAATACAGTCTTACCATTTATATTTCTTTTGATGAATTCTCTCATAGTTCCTTTTGATGAATTACCAAAGCTGATGTACTTGCGGTTTGATGTATTGCTCGTAAATGGCATTCATTGCAGCAATTTTTTCCGGAGTTAGTTTTGGTAAATCATACAACGAAAGATTAGATACAACGTGACTTTGCTTGGATGCACCTGGAATAATACAACTTATTTCATTAAAACTCAGAATCCATTGCAGTGCGATAGGTGCCAAGTTTGAAGCTTCAGGAAATAATGCTTTTAATTCTTCCACGGCTTTTAAACCCAACTCATAATTAATACCAGAGAACGTTTCTCCTTTGTCAAAAGCAGCTCCATCACGATTGAAGTTTCGGTGATCTTGTGCGTCGAAAGTAGAATTAGCATCAAATTTACCAGTTAATAATCCGCTGGCCAAAGGTACTCTGGCAATAATTCCAATGTCTTTTTTTTGAGCTTCCTTAAAAAATAATTCTGATGGACGCTGACGAAAGAGATTGAATATAATTTGAACGGTAGTTACATTAGAATATTCGATAGCTTTTAATGCTTCTTCCACTTTTTCTACACTAACACCCAAATTCAAAATCTTTCCCTGATCTTTCAATCGGTCAAACATTTCAAAAATTTCTGGACGGTAGAATACTTGGTTGGGAGGACAATGCAACTGAATAAGAGCGATTGTTTCCAATCCCATTCTTTTCAAACTGTCTTCTACAAATTTTTGCAAAACTTTGGGCTGATATCCTTCATTTATATGTGGATTGATGTGTCTGCCACATTTTGTCGCTACATAAATACGTTCAGAACGGGAACGAACCACTCTTCCTACAGCAGTTTCACTCATTCCGTTTTCGTAAACATCGGCGGTGTCAATAAAATTCACTCCGTTATCAATGGCGGTATTGATCAATTCGTCTGCGGTTTTGTCATTAAAGGGAGAACCCCATTTTCCGCCCACTTGCCATGTTCCAAGTGCTATTTCTGAAATATTGAAATTGGTTTTTCCTAGTTTACGATAGTTCATTTTTTCTTTTTTTAAGTTTCTGAGAGACTAAGTTTCTAAGACACTGAGGTTTTTTCTAAAATATTGGATGGTAATTTCCGCTTAATTCTATAAACAACAGCATTTGTTTACTATTTTTCGACCATATAAGTCATATAAGTTTTCTTTTTTAAGAAAGCGCATAAAATTAAGTTCATTTAAGTCAAAGCTCGTAGTCGGATCAAGGGTTTTAACTTATATTCTCTTTAGGGTGCTCGCTTAAAGCACAGTAAAAAATAACTTATATGGCTTATATGGTTAAAATTTAATGCTGTTAATCATAGAATAAAGCCGTAATTTTTAAATTTTTGAGATTAATAAGTCAAAAAAAAACTTAGCAACTTAGTCTCTCAGGAACATAGCAACTTGTTCTTAATCAAATAAATCCGAAGATAAATAACGGTCTCCGCGGTCACAGATAATGGCAACTACCACTCCAGATTCCAATTGATTGGCGATTTTTACGGCGACTGCCACCGATCCTCCGCTGCTCATGCCTGCAAATATACCTTCTTCTTGGGCTAATTTTTTGGTCATTTCGCGTGCTTCTTTTTCGCTGACATCAAGAGTAATATCTACTTTTGAGGCATCAAAAATTTTGGGTAAATATTCTTGCGGCCATTTTCGAATACCCGGAATTTGTGAGCCCTCACTCGGTTGTGCCCCTATGATTTGAATATTTGGATTCTTTTCTTTCAAGTATGTTGAGGTTCCTATAATAGTTCCCGTTGTTCCCATTGCCGATACAAAATGAGTTACCGTTCCATCAGTGTCATTCCATATTTCAGGTCCCGTGGTTTTGTAATGCGCTTTCCAATTGTCATCATTGGCGAATTGATTCAACATCACATAACCGCCTTCGGCTACTTTTTTATCGGCATAATCTCTTGAACCTATTATTCCCAAACTAGCAGGAGTTTGAATAACCGTTGCGCCATAAGCTTGCATGGTTTGTGTACGCTCAATAGTGGAGTCTTCAGGTAAAACCAATTCGATTTCTATGTTGAATAATTGCGCTATCATAGCTAGAGCAATCCCGGTATTTCCACTCGTAGCTTCAATTAATTTATCTCCTTTTTTGATATCGCCTCTTTCAACAGCAGAGGCAATCATATTGTAAGCGGCACGGTCTTTTACACTTCCGCCAGGATTATCTCCTTCGAGTTTCAATAAGAGTTTTACATTTTTGTTTTTAATTAAGCGGGTTGTTTCTACTAGTGGAGTATTTCCGATTAATTCTACTAATTTAAAGGTCTTCATTTTACTTCTTCTCTTTTATTTTAACTTCGGTTGTAGTGGTATTCAACACGATTGAATCAGCAGGAATTGACTTGGTTACCCATGAATTTCCACCTACAATACTATTTTTGCCAATGATTGTCGTTCCACCCAATATCGTAGCATTGGCATAAAGACAAACGTTTTTCTCGACTGTAGGATGCCTTTTGGAATTTTTCATGTCTTTGCTCACACTTAATGCTCCCAAAGTTACACCTTGGTATATTTTTACATTTTTTTCGATAACAGCGGTTTCACCAATAACGATTCCAGTAGCATGATCAATAAAGAAAGGCGATGCAATTGTTGCTCCAGCGTGAATATCTGTACCTGTAATACGATGTGCATATTCGCTCATTAATCTTGAAAAAAGCATCAAATCCAACAAATATAGTTCGTGACTTAATCTGTAAATCGCTATGGCATAAAATCCTGGATAAGCAAGATAAATTTCTTCAATCCCATTCGATGCGGGGTCATTTTCTAAGATGTAAGAAGCATCTTTGTTTAAGTTTTCAAGTACGGAAGGGAGTTTTTCTAAAAATTTATCCCAAGCAGAATCACAAGAATCATGTGCTTTTTTGCAAGCAATAGACGCAATCTCTTTAAATTGTTTTTCTAATTCGTTAATGCTTTCATCTAGTGGTGCATTAGAATCGAATAAGGTGTAAAACAGTTTCTCGGTAAAGGCTTCTGTTTTGGTCTTTATGCTATAATTGATAGTAAAATGACTTTTAGAGGCACTAATATTTTGAACAATCAGATCTTTGGTCATGATTATGAAATTGAATTGTTATTTTGAAGGGATAAAAGTAAGGTGTTTTTCAGGAAAAACAGCAATGATTGCTTAAAGAATTAACCTAACATCTATCGAATAAAGGAAGTTTGTATTGCAGTAGCATAATCATTATTTTTTAGAAAATTATATCATATTATTTGTGTTTTGCCAATTTTTTTCGAACGATATTCTCCATTATAAGGTATCCTTCTTTATTGGGATGAACTCCATCTTCACTATAAATGGATTTTAAACCTTTTTGGTCATCGACCATTGCCGAATAATAATCTACATAGTCAATATGGTTCGCTTTGGCATATTGTATTATCATTGTATTTAATGCTTCAATTTTTGCAGCAGGATTCATTCCTTTTTTCCATGGGTAATCAAAGGCAGGAAGAATAGAACAAAGAATTACTTTTATGTTATTTGCATGCGCCAATTCGCACATTGATATGATATTTCCTAGAATGGTTTGGAGCGTTATAGGTCCAGTATTTTCTGCGATATCATTGGTTCCAGCCAAAATTAAAACAATTTTGGGTTTTAGTTCAATAACATCGGGTCTAAAACGCAATAGCATTTGTGATGTTGTTTGTCCACTTATTCCTCGATTGATATATGGAGCACTACTAAAGAATTCTGGAGAAATTGTTTCCCAGCCTTCAGTAATGGAATCGCCAAAAAAGACAATTCTATTTTCTCCAGATACAGGAGTTGTAAGTATAGTGTTTTCGTTTTTGTATTTGTTTAGATTTGCCCAATCTTGTGCTTTTGCTTTTCCTGCCATGATAATTATAAAAAGGGATAGTAGATATTTAAATTTAAATTTTTTCATTTATTCTTGCTTAAGGATTTATTCAAATTATAAACTAATATACATTATATTTTGTTTGAATTGAAATAAAATTGGAATCAAAGATCTATCGTTTAAAATGTGTAAATTAGCATGATAGTTCTGACTATAAGTTGGTTAAATTGTTTTTTGAAATTGTAAAATCGTATAATGTATAATCGAAAAGGATTAAAAAATAGAATTTCTCATTTTTGGCGATTAATCGGGCCAGGACTTGTAACGGGTGCCAGCGACGATGATCCTTCCGGAATTGCTACATACTCTCAGGCGGGTGCAGCTTACGGTCTTGCCACTTTATGGACATCAATTGTTGCTTTCCCGTTGATGGCGGCTATTCAGCAAATGTGCGCTCGAATTGGTTTGGTAACCAGTCAAGGTTTAACTGGGACATTAAAGAAAAGTTATCCAAGACCCGTTTTGTATTTAATGTTATTGTTTAGTTTTCCTGCTATCATTATGAATATTGGCGCTGATATTGCTGGAATGGGAGCGGTTGGTAACTTGCTTTTTCCAGCTATTGATGCTTCTTTTTTTAGTGTATTTTTTACAATTTTGCTTTTGGGACTCATTATTTATTTGCCTTATCAAAAAATAGCCTCAGTCCTTAAATATTTATGTATTGTAATGTTGGTTTATTTTATCGTTCCTTTTTTATACAAACAAGATTTTGTAGCTATTATGAAAGCTACTTTTGTTCCAAGTATTAAATGGAACAAGGATTTTATTGCTATTCTTGTTGGTATTTTAGGGACAACTATTTCTCCTTATCTATTTTTCTGGCAAGCTTCTGTTGAAGTTGAGGAAATGAAACATAAGAGGAAACATTTGATGGTAAATAAAAAAATTATCCATGAAATGAAGCAGGATGTCGATTTTGGAATGACGTTTTCTGGATTGGTGATGTATTTTATCATTCTAACAACTGGTACAGTTTTGTTCAAAGGAGGAGTTCATCAAATTGATACAGTAGAACAAGCTGCACAAGCTTTGAAACCTTTGGCAGGTAATATGGCATACTTGCTTTTTGCAATAGGTGTGATAGGAACTGGGCTTATTGCAATTCCAGTATTGAGTGGTTCATTGTCTTATATTTTTACTGAAACTTTTGGGTGGGAAGAAGGATTGGATAAAAAATTTCATGAAGCAAAAGGATTTTATATCATTATTGCGATCTCATTATTGCTGGGTTTATCGCTTAATTATATTGGAATATCACCAGTCAAAGCACTAATTTATACAGCAATTTTATACGGACTGACAGCTCCCGTTTTAATTGCCATCATTTTACATGTTTCCAATAATAAAAAAATTATGGGTGAATTTGTGAATGGTTGGATAGCTAATGTTTTAGGATTTGTTGCTTTGATTATCATGACATTGGCTGCAAGCTTATTAATATATTTTCAATTTGTGGATTAATATTTAATAAAAAAGCCACAAATTGATTAAGATAAATTCAATTTGTGACTGGATTTTAGAATTAAAAATAAATAAGTAGGATGAAATTTTTTTGGAATCATTTAGAATTCTAAAAACTAAATTCCATTATTTCTTCCGGGTTTTCAATACAATTTTCAATATCGTTTATAAAAAGGTCAATTTGGTTTTTTGTTACATTGGGCATGCAAATAATATGTGAGATATCACCTTCTGTAGCCAATTGCCATTTTGTTTTGACTTCGTCCGTAGTCTTTGGAAAAACAACCGTAATGGCATTTGGATTTCGCCAAGCCGGAATTCCAATATTATTAAGTCTTTGTTCACAATATTTGGCTACTTCTAAGCTGTGTTCATAACGGTTTTTTAAACCATCAACTCCAAGTTTCTTTATAGCATACCATAAAAATAATGGACAATGACCGTTTCTAGACCCAGTAATGGTGGTGTCTAAAGAGCCAATGTAGGATATTCCTTTTGAAATTCGGTCTCTATTGGATCGCTTCGTAATAATAACGCCGGTTGGAATCGGTGAGCCTATAAATTTATGTCCGCTTATCGAAATACTATCTGCTCCATCCTTAAAATCAAAGGGTAAACGAGGTTCCATAAAAGCGCCGTAACTGCCTGATAAGGCTGCGTCACAATGAATATAACTGTCTTGTATGGCTAATCCTTTTAGAATGTTTCTAATTTTTGAAACATCATCTTTGGCTTCTTTCATAGTTGTACCAAAAGTAGTAAGTACAATGGCGGGTTTGTGGCGATTCATTTTTAGGGTGTTTTCAAAATCGACATAATCGATCTCCCCATTTTCTTGAGAACGGATTACAATACTTGGAATATTGAGTAAATGAATGTTTTTGCGAACACTATAATGAGTCGACTCCGAGTAATAAACCATAGCTTTTGGGTACAATTCTCGAGCGAGATACAATCCGTATAAATTACTCTCCGATCCGCCATTGGTGACATAGCCCCAATAGTCTTTTGGATTGGCACGAAATAATTTTGCAAAAAAGCCAACCACCTCTCTTTCCAATTCATGGGTTTGTACTTTATAGGTACAATCCTCAAAAGGATCGCCGAGATTATTGATTGGATATTTAAAAAAATGATTGATTTCCGAATAGTCAAAATCTTTGGATACTGGATAACCCAAGAAATTATCTCTGGCATTTTCTATGTATTGATTTAGCTCGAATAATCGTTGATTGTCTTGTGGTGATAATGATTCTGAAACAGGTAGCATTGTATTATATTTTACCGTAAATGTAGTTTTAATGATTTAAAAAAACTTTATATGTTGTCGTTTTCAAAATATAATTCTAGATTTGTATATAAAAACAGTTTTTATGAATTGTATTTGATATTTGTAGTTTTTTAAACCATATAATTATTCTGAAATGGATGCCATAGACAAAAAAATTTTGATGCTTTTGCAGCAAGATGCGAAACAAAATACCAAAGAAATTGCAGAGAAAGTGGGCTTGTCTGTTTCGCCTACGTTTGAGAGAATTAAAAAGTTGGAGCAAAAAAAATATATTCAGAAATATGTGGCTTTGCTGGATGCTACCAAAATTGGAAAATCTATCAGTGTGTATTGTCAAGTGACTTTAGCAATACATTCCCGGGAATTGATAGATGATTTTAAACAACATATTCTTGTATTGCCAGAAGTTACAGGCTGTTTTCACGTTTCGGGTAATTATGATTTTTTATTGAAAGTAGCTGTCAATGATATGAATGAATACCAAAAGTTTGTCATCGATAAATTATCGGTTATCAAAGGGATTTCTAACGTGCAAAGTTCTTTTGTAATGGAAGAAATAAAAAACGATTTTGCTTTTAATTTGTAAAACAAAAAAAACCGACTTGCTTTCACAAATCGGTTTGTTGTTGGGGTTTTAATTTTTTATTCAAATAAACCTTCAATGCTCAAATAGCGTTCTCCAGTGTCATAACAAAAAGTTAGTATTTTGGAATCGGATGGAATCTCTTTTAGTTTTTTGGCAACCGCTGCTAGCGAAGCTCCAGAAGAAATTCCCAGAAGAATACCCTCTTCTTTGGCTGCTCTTTGTGTAAATTCAAATGCCTCGTCTTTGCTTACTTGAATCGTTCCGTCAAGAATTGAAGTATGTAAATTGGTTGGGATAAAACCAGCGCCAATTCCTTGAATAGGGTGAGGTGAAGGGGCTCCACCACTGATGACAGGAGAGGCTTCAGGTTCTACAGCAAAAACTTTTAGGTTTGGAAATTTTTGTTTTAGTATTTCGGCGCAACCAGTAATATGTCCGCCAGTACCAACACCAGTTATTAAATAATCTAAACCATTTGGAAAGGCTTTAATGATTTCTTGAGCTGTTGTGGTTTTGTGGATGTCGATATTTGCTGGGTTTTCAAATTGTAGAGGAGACCAAGCTTGTGGAATTTCGGCTGTTAATTCTTGTGCTTTTTCAATGGCTCCTTTCATTCCTTTTTCGCGAGGTGTAAGAACAAACTCAGCACCGTAAATACTCATCAAACGACGTCTTTCAATAGACATAGACTCTGGCATTACCAAGATTAATCGGTACCCTTTTACAGCAGCAACCATTGCTAAACCTATTCCTGTGTTTCCAGATGTAGCCTCGATTATGGTACTCCCTTTTTGTAAAAATCCTTTTTGCTCGGCATCTTCTATCATCGATAATGCGATTCTATCTTTGATACTGGCGCCTGGATTTGTTTTCTCTAGTTTTACCCAAACATTTGCGTTTGGACCAAATAATTTATTGATTTTTACGTGTGGTGTATTACCAATAGTTTCTAATATGTTGTTGTGTACCATGTTTGTATATTTTATTTGAGTAAATATATGATAGAAAATGTTATTTTCAAAATTATAAATATATTAATTCTATAAAAATTATAGAGATTTACTTGTAAAAATACCCCGATCTAAAATATTTTCTATCGGGGTATTTTTTGTTTATATGTTTTGTAGTAGTATATATTTGAAATCCAATGTAGTGAATATCAAAAGGACTACTATTTTACAAGTGAATCACTTCTCCATAAGCATCAGCAACGGCTTCCATAACTGCTTCACTCATAGTTGGGTGAGGGTGAATTGATTTTAGGATTTCATGTCCAGTTGTTTCCAATTTACGTGCAACAACTGCTTCAGCAATCATATCGGTAACACCTGCACCAATCATGTGACATCCTAACCATTCGCCGTATTTGGCATCAAAAATTACTTTTACAAAACCATCTGGAGTTCCAGCAGCTTTTGCTTTTCCTGAAGCAGAGAATGGGAATTTACCAATTTTTAATTCATATCCTTTTTCTTTGGCTTGTTTTTCTGTTAATCCAACAGAAGCAATTTCGGGAGTGGCATACGTACATCCAGGAACATTTCCGTAATCAATAGGATCAACGTGTAAACCTGCAATTTTTTCCACACAGTTAATTCCTTCAGCCGAAGCTACGTGAGCCAAAGCTTGACCTGGTGTAACATCTCCAATAGCATAATATCCTGGAATGTTTGTTTGGTTGTATGCATTTACCAAGATTTTGTCTCTATCGGTAGCAATACCCACTTCTTCTAATCCTATGTTTTCGATGTTGGTTTTGATACCTACAGCTGATAATAAAATGTCAGCTTCCAAAACTTCTTCACCTTTTGCTGTTTTAACAAACGCTTTTACTCCAGTACCAGTAGTATCAATACGTTCAACAGATGAGTTGGTCATGATTTTGATACCCGCTTTTTTCAAAGAACGCTCAAATTGTTTTGAAATGTCTTCGTCTTCTACAGGAACTACGTTTGGCATAAATTCTACAATAGTTACATCCGTTCCCATTGAGTTATAAAAATGTGCAAATTCTACTCCAATAGCTCCAGAGCCTACAATGATCATCGATTTTGGTTGAGTTGGTAATGTCATTGCTTGACGGTAACCAATTACTTTAATACCATCTTGAGGTAAGTTTGGTAATTCACGAGAGCGAGCTCCAGTAGCAATGATAATGTGGTCGGCACTGTATTCAGTTACTTTTCCGTCTTTATCAGTAACGTCTAGTTTTTTACCAGCTTTTAGCTTTCCAAAACCATCAATAACGTCAATTTTATTTTTTTTCATCAAGAATTGAACTCCTTTGCTCATTCCTTCGGCAACTCCACGACTACGTTGCACTACTGCAGGGAAGTCTTTGTCAAATGATGAAACAGTCAATCCGTAATCAGAAGCATGCTTTAAATAATCAAAAACTTGAGCCGATTTTAATAATGCTTTAGTTGGAATACATCCCCAGTTTAAACATACGCCACCAAGGTTTTCTTTTTCTACTACGGCAACTTTAAATCCTAATTGTGAGGCTCTAATTGCGGTAACATATCCTCCAGGGCCACTTCCTAAAACTATAATATCGTATTTCATTTTGTATTTGTTATTAATTAATAAAAATGGAACATGAATACCACGTTTCATTTTAATGTTTATTTAAAATAATAAATTGAGAGTGCGAATTTAAGGATTTATTTGATTATTGAAAAATTTAGTTAGGACAAAGTTTTTCTCTATTTTTTGATAGATCTGACTTTGATTTTTTATTTTCGAAATAGTAGTAGATTTCGTTTTCAATAATTGTAGAATATACTTTTGGTTATAAATTATAATAATTGGAAACTTGTGAAATTATAAACAAGTGAAGGAATTTTTTATATAGAAAAAATAACTATAGGTTGCTTGTGGAGATAACATCGATCGTTAATTGTTTAAAAACTAATAATTAATTTCACCCAACGGTATAATTAAATCTTTACATGTCCCCAATTTTCACCAGATGCAATACGTCTGATTTGCATTTCGCTTACACCAAATTGTTTGGCAATCATTTTTAGGCGTGTTTTTTGTTCTGGTCGAGATAAAATCGTTTTGATTAACATGACTTTGGTAATCGTTAATTTTCTTCCGTCAGCTTTTAAGTTGTGTTCGATTAGATCTTTTCTGGCCTGAATTATTTTTGGACTCTTATTCCTGTGTTCAATCATTTCAGCTCTGGTAGCCCAACGTAAATTATTGACATCATCGTTATTACGACTGTAGTCTAAATGTAATACATACGTTTGATCCTCAGATTGTTTCGGAATAAAATATTGCGCTACTAGTTTATATAGAAATAAACATTTGCTACTCCTTTTGCCGTCTCTTTTTATTTGGTATGAAAAAGTTGGATAACCATCACTTATAGATCCTTTTAAAAGACGACAATCTTCCATGTTTTCTGAAAAGCTAATTAATCGTCCTTTATTTGAAATAGCATGTCGAAGTTTCAAAGGATATTCAATTTCTATTTCTTTAAATTTTTCGTTTGGGTAAATTCTAATTTGTGGCATTTGAATTTGAATTTAGATATTCAAAGATATTTAAATAAAAGTATTTAATGTGTTAATTGATTGTTTGTTAGGTTTTTCTTTGGAGTTTTGATGAGATAATTGCAGATAATAAGGTAATTTTCTTAATTTAAATTAATTGGCAACCGAAAACTGCGAATCATACAAGTTTTTGTAATATCCTTTTTCTTGGTTGATTAATTCCTGATGCGTTCCTTGTTCTACAATGAGTCCTTTGTCCATAACTACAATTTTATCAGCATTGACAATGGTAGCCAAACGATGTGCAATAACAATCGATGTTCTTCCTTTGGTAATAGTTTCGGTGGCGCGCTGAATTAATTCTTCCGAATAGGTATCGATTGAAGATGTTGCTTCGTCCAGAATAAGAATGCTCGGATTACTCACATACGCACGCAGGAAAGCTATTAATTGGCGTTGTCCTGAGGATAGCATTACGCCACGTTCCTTTACATCAAAATCATAATTGTCCGGTAAGCTCATGATAAAATCGTGGACTCCTATTTTTTTGGCAGCAGCCAAAACGTGTTCTCTAGTGATTTCAGGATTATTGAGGGTGATATTATTGTAAATGGTATCGGCAAAAAGAAAGACATCCTGCAAAACAACCGCAATTTGCTTGCGCAGCGAACTTAAAGTGTAATTCTCAATATTCTGATTGTCTATAAATATTGAGCCGCTATTGATCTCATAAAAACGATTCAGTAGATTGATTATAGTCGATTTTCCGGCTCCTGTAGAACCTACGATAGCAATAGTCTGACTTGCTTTTACTTCGAGATTGATTCCTTTGATGACTTCTTCATTTGGAATATAGCCAAAATAAACGTTCTCAAAACGGATTTCTCCATTAAATAAAGGAGCTTCAATAGTTCCTGTATCTTGAATTTGGTCTTGCGTATCCAATATGTCAAAAACACGGTTGGCGGCAATCATTCCCAATTGCATCTCGTTGAATTTATCTGCAATTTGGCGCAAAGGATTGAATAACATTCCAATAAACATCGTGTACGAAAATAAATCTCCAAAAGTAGTTGTCGTATCTCCTTGCAAGATATTAAATCCACCATACAAAACGATAAATCCAAGTGTTAATGATGAAATAATATCGGCAATTGGAAAGAAAATTGAGTTGTACAAAATCGTTTTTATCCACGCCCTGTTGTGTTTGTCGTTGATGACTCTGAATTTTTCGGCCTCAATATCTTCGCGATGAAACAGCTGAACTATTTTCATACCCGTCACTCTTTCTTGTACAAAAGAATTCATATTGGCAATTTGTGTTCGTACTTCCTCAAAGGCAACTTGCATCTTTTTTTGAAAGATTCTTGTGATGAAAACTAAAATTGGCATGGCAACAATCACAATCCACGTCAATTTCCAGTTCATATAAAACATAAAAATTAGAACTACTAGCATTTTCATCAAGTCACTGATAATCATAAATAATCCTTGACTAAAAATACGGGCAATCGCTTCAATATCTGATACAGAACGCGTTACAAGTTGACCCACAGGAACCAAATCAAAATATTTCATCCTGAAACTCAAAATATGTTTGAACAGTTTTACTCGAATGTCTTTTACAATATCTTGTCCCAGCCAATTCGCCCAATACACAAAGAAAAATTGAGAGAAAACTTCCAATAAAAGTATAATTCCCATCAAAGTGATATACAGTAATAAACCATTTTGATCTTTGGGTTGAATGTAACTGTCTACCGTCTGTTTCAACAAATAGGGGCGAAGTGCCGCAAATACCGACAGTGAAATGGCAAAAATAATCACACCATTAAAACGCCATTGGTAGGGTTTGGTGTATTTTAATATTCTCTTGAATAATCGAGTATCAAATGCTTTTGCTTTCATTTATTTTTTAGGAGCTATTCCCGCTATCCGCTTGTATTTTTTTATTTTTAAAGAAAAAATAAAAAAGATACCACTTCTATCGGGGCTATGGTGTAATGTAATCGTATGCTATTTTGGTTAAATATAACCCATGTGCCGGAACCGAAAACCCAGCTTTGTCTCTGTTTTTACTTTCGATAATTTTTTCAAAATCATCCAATGTAATTTTGTACAAGCCAATATTAATCAAGGTTCCTACTATGGATCGTACCATGTTTCTTAAAAAACGATTGGCCGAAATGGTGAAAATTAATTTATCATCCTCTTGTTTCCAATAGGCTTCAAATATACTACAATCAAAGGTATTTACATCCGTATTGACCTTGGAAAAACATTGAAAATCGGTATGATTCAGCAATGATTTCGCTGCTTCATTCATTAAATCCAAATCCAATTTTTGATGAAAGTACCAACTTTTCTCTTGAAGAAAAGCATCCTTAAAAGTATTTATATGGTATTCATACGTTCTTTTGGTAGCATCAAAACGACTGTGCGCTTCATTAGCAACTGGTAAAATGGCGTAGATAACAATATCTTTCGGTAAAAAAGAATTCAGTTTGTGTATTGTATTCGGAATATCAAATAGGGTTTCCAAATCAAAATGCGCATACATTTCTTTGGCGTGAACTCCAGTATCTGTTCGGCCTGCACCCATAAGGTTAATCTCGTTGTTGAGAATAACCGAAAAAGCTTTGTTCATTGTTTCTTGTACAGATGCAGCATTGGGCTGGTATTGCCAACCGTGATAATGCGTTCCGTTGTATGCTAGTTTTATAAAATACCTCAAGGTCGAATTTTAAAGTTTAGATTTCAGATTTTTTTGATTGAAATCAGATTTATCATTTGAAGTTGCAAAGATACTTATTAATTTTTTTGTCATGAATAGGCTTTGGAGCAAAGTTTTTTGGATTGAAAACATATTTTTATTTAAAAGAGAATGTCTATTTTTGTCCAAATGCCATAGCCCTGATAGAAGCGGTATCCTTTTTATTTTTTCTTTAAAAATAAAAAGATACAAGCGGATAGCAGGATTAGCTCCTTAGAAATATGAAAAAAATTCTCCTTCTTTCCGATACGCACAGTCATATTGATGACACTATTTTAAAGTATGTTAATCAAGCTGATGAGGTTTGGCATGCTGGTGATATTGGTGATTTAATAGTAACGGATACTATAAAAAAGCTGAAGCCTTTGCGCGCTGTGTACGGGAATATTGATGATAGTCAAGCGCGTTTGGAATTTCCTTTGCACAATCGTTTTTTTTGTGAAGGTGTCGATGTCTGGATTACACACATTGGAGGTTATCCTGGGAAATACAATCCCGCTTTGAAGACTGAAATGTCATTAAATCCTCCAAAGTTGTTTATTTGTGGGCATTCGCATATTCTAAAAGTGATTTTTGATAAGAAGAATAATCTGTTGCACATGAATCCGGGAGCTGCTGGAAAAAGTGGTTTTCATCAAGTGCGAACCATGCTTCGTTTTGAAATAGAGGGTGATGCTATTAAAAATATGGAAATTATAGAGATTGATAAAAAAGCTTAAGGTTGCGGATTGATAAAAGGAATTTTCAAACTAATACTAGTTCCTTTATTGAGTATCGAATTAATATTAAATTCTCCTTTCATATTATTTATTCGAGCTCGGATTTGATTGATTCCAAAGCCTTCTAACAGTTCAAATTGATTGTTTGTAAAACCATTGCCATTGTCTTCGACATTTATGATTAAATGAGATTTTGTCTCATCTATGTTAATTATAGCATATTCGGCATTACTATGTTTAATGATATTATTAATTAATTCTGTGATGATAAAATAAAGTTTCATTTCAAAATCTTCATTGTATCTTTTTTTAATATGAATTGTTGAATTGAAATCTATTTTGAGTTTTGAATTAGAAATTTTTTCACATAAGTCTTCTAAGGCAAAGAGTAATCCAAATCGAACTAGTAGCGAAGGCATTAATTCATGTGATAAATTTCGGATTTGTTTGTGCGCTTCTTCTAGTAATTTTTTGGTCTTTATGACTTCTTCTGTTTGAGTATTTAGATTGGACGAAAAAACATGAAGATGCATGCCTGCTGAAGAAAGTAATGAGCTTATATTATCATGCAAAAACGCAGCAATTTTTTTTCGCTCTAATTCTTGCCCATCAATCGAAGCATTTATTATGTTTTCTTGCACTTTGCTTTGGATGTCTTTGAGTTTATTTTTTTCTTTCAAGCGTACATTTTGTACAAAAAAATAAAAGAAAATACTTAGGCTTAACAGTAAAGCTATAATAACAATTGCTATTTTTTTGTTTTTGGATTGTTGTTCTAGTAGGATATTTTCTTTTGATTTATATGCAGTTTCAATTTTGTCTATTTCTCTTTTATATTGGTCAAGTTCAAGATTAATCCCTATTATATTTGCTTTATTTAGTTTTTCTTCGATGTTTAATTGAGTAGTGATTTCGTTATACTTCAAAAGACAGTTGTAAGCTTTTTGAGGTTCATTATTTTTATTTAAAAATTTTGAATACTCTTGATAAGAATATGATAAATCTGATTTTTCTGTCCCCTTATTTCCGAGTTCTATTGCTTTGTCAAAGTGATATTTTGTTTTTTCTATGTTATTTATGTAGCTATTATAAATGCCATTTAGCATATGCAAAGCTACAATAGTCGAATCATCTCCGTCAATTGATTGGTATTTGTTGATGTAATTTAGGTGAGTTAGGCCTTCTTCAAATTTACCGATGTCAAAAAAAGCCCAAGCTAAATTTAGATTCGTAATAAGTAATTGTTCTCGATCTAAAATTTTTTGACTGTGTAATAATGATTTTTTGTAGTAGTAAATTCCTTTGTTGTACTCTTTTTTGTCAAAACAGTATATGTTACCAAGATTGTTGTAAAATTGATTTTTTAAACAATTATTTTTTGTTTGTTTGGCATGATGTAGTCCTAAATTGTAGTAAAATAAAGCTTTGTTTGGATCTGATAATTCATCAAAATTTGCAGCAATATTTAGGTAAACATTGGCAATTAAGTCGTTGGCTTTTATTTTGTTGGCTTGTTCTAATGCTACCCTTAATTTTAATAAAGAAGCTTCAAATTCTCCATTGTTTAAATTTTTATTAGCGTCTTTTATTAAGGTAGTGATTTCTTTTTTAGAAAGATTTTTTATCTGAGCATGTAAATTTGAACTAAAATAGGTTAGAATTATAATAAAAGTAAATAATCGAAATCTAGTTAAAAACATAAACAGTAATTGCAATGAATAAAAATGAAAAATTAGTTTTTTTTAAAGAAATTATGATATTATCAAATGATTGTTCATGGCATATTTGACAATCCCAATTGTGTTTTTTGCTCTTAATTTTTTCATAATATTCTTTCTGTGTGTTTCTACCGTATTGGTGCTTATGAAAAGTTGTTCGCTTATTTCTTTTCCACTATATTCAAGAGCAATCAAAATGATGATTTCTATTTCACGCTCTGTTAATAATGGATTGACATTGGGTTTATATGTATTTAACTTTGGGTTATTTCTAGTGGCGTTGCTAAAGATTTTTTCTCTAATGGATTCACAAAAATATTCCTCATTATTAGCTACAGCTTGCACGGCTTCGATAATGCTATCGCCAGCACATTGTTTAGTCAAATAACCACTAACTCCCAAATCCATGATTTCTTTGATTAATTTTAAGTCATCATAGCTTGAAAGTATAATTACTTTACACGGAAAACCTTTTTCTGCAAATTCTTTAATTACTTCAATGCCGTCTTTTTCTGGCATACTGATGTCTAGCACCAAAACATCTGCTTTGTTGTTAGTTACATCTTCAAAAATAGTAGTCCCGTTAAGAGAGAAACCTACTACTTCAAAATTTGGGACGGTATGGAGTAAGGTTTGAATTCCGTGGATAATTATTTGATGATCATCTGCGAGGTGAATTCTAATATTCTTTGTCATATTATCAATTACTGTATTCAAATTTATAAAAAAAAAGGTTCTTATTACGTACTAATTTTTTTATTTAACAAATATTCTAAAATTGTTTTTTGAATAAAAAAACCCGAATATTTCATTCGGGTTCTCTTCGCACATTAATAAATTAATTTTATAGGTTTACCTCAATCGATCCACAGATTTTACAAGATCTTCATCCTTCTTGATGGCTTTGTTTGCTAAAACTAAGAAAACGATAGCCAAGATAGGTAGAAACATCCCAATACCTTTCTCAGAAACAATTACTGTCTCTCCAGATAAATTTAGTGAATGATAAACAAATAATCCTAATAAAATCAAATTTAATATTATGTTCAATCTGTTAGCAACAAATTGAGTTTGTCTTTTCTTAAAGGATACTATACTATAAATTGTAATTGCAGTACTTAATCCTAACAAAATCACATAAAATTGATTTTGCATAAAATAAAATTCTTTGCCATCTTTTAATACCCATAATGGAAAAATAAATGGCAAAATTCCTATTATCAAAAAGGTTAGGATTAAATATATAGTTTGAATTCTTTGTATCATGTCTTTCTATTGTTTTACAAAAATATATTTTCTTTTTAATAAATACTATTGTATGATAAAATTTATTTGTATTATTGCATGACAATTCCGTAAGCACTTCATACTGCGGGTCATTTAGATAAGATACTACCTAAAAAAAATCTTTTGTATTATTTCCAAATTAATTAAACAAATAGAACATTCATGTTTGATATTTCTGTATTAAAAGAAATGAAGCTTGCTGAGCTTCAAGAAATAGCTAAAGCGGCTAAAACTATAAAATTCAACGGTGTTAAAAAAGAGACTTTGATTAGCCAGATTTTAGAACATCAAGCAGCTACTGTTGAATCAGAATCAATAATAGACAAAAAATCAGAAAATAATAATGAGGAAGATAAACCCAAAAGAGCTCGAATTACGGCTGTAAAAAAGGGAATCACTCCAAAAAAAGATTCTCCTTCTTTATTCGTAAATGATGAAAATATAGAAGTACCTGAAGTGGTTGTGGTACCTCAAAAAAAGGAAAAAATTATTTCGAATGATACAAGTGATGTTGCTGAGAGTGAACCAGCTCCCCAGAAAGATATAAAAGTCGTAAAGTTTAGTAAATCAGCCTACGAGAAAAAAATGGCCTTGCAAAGAGAAAAGGAAGCTTTGAAAGAAACTGCTGTTGTTGAAGAAACTTCTTTGGATAGTAAAATAGAAGTAACGGTTGAAAAAGTTGAAAGTTCTACTCCAGAAAAAAAAGGGAATCCAAACGAATCCAAACGTACTGGCGAAGTAGGCCAATTGAATAAAAAGGGACCAACTCAAATTACAAAAGTAAATCCCAATCAAAATGGGAATCCTAATCAAAATCCCAACCAAAACCCCAATCAAAATCCAAATTTTAAGAACAAAAAAAGTAATTTCAAAGATGCTGATTTTGAGTTTGATGGTATTATAGAAAGTGAAGGTGTGTTAGAAATGATGCCAGACGGTTATGGTTTTTTGCGTTCTTCTGATTATAATTATTTGGCTTCTCCAGATGATATTTATTTATCTACATCTCAAGTTCGATTATTCGGATTGAAAACTGGTGATACCGTAAAAGGTGTTGTACGTCCTCCAAAAGAAGGAGAAAAATTTTTTCCTCTTGTACGTGTTTTAAAAATTAATGGTCATGATCCACAAGTAGTTCGTGATAGAGTTTCTTTTGAACACTTAACACCTGTTTTTCCTTCTGAAAAGTTTAGACTGGCCGAAAAACAAAGCACAATATCTACCCGAATAATTGATTTGTTTTCTCCAATAGGAAAAGGGCAACGTGGTATGATTGTGGCGCAACCTAAAACAGGTAAAACAATGCTGTTGAAAGAAATTGCCAATGCAATTGCAGCAAATCATCCTGAGATTTATTTAATAGTATTATTGATAGATGAGCGTCCTGAAGAGGTAACAGATATGCAACGTAGTGTACGTGGAGAAGTTATTGCTTCAACATTTGATAGAGAACCTCAAGAGCATGTAAAGATTGCTAATATCGTTCTTGAAAAAGCAAAACGTTTGGTAGAATGTGGTCATGATGTGGTGATTTTATTAGACTCAATTACTCGTTTGGCTCGTGCTTATAATACGGTACAACCAGCATCTGGTAAAGTATTGAGTGGTGGTGTAGACGCTAATGCGTTGCAAAAACCAAAACGTTTCTTCGGAGCCGCGCGTAATGTAGAAAACGGGGGATCTTTGAGTATTATAGCTACTGCTCTAACAGAAACTGGTTCTAAAATGGACGAGGTTATCTTTGAGGAATTCAAAGGAACAGGTAATATGGAATTGCAGTTGGATAGAAAGATTGCGAATAAACGAATATTCCCTGCTATTGATTTAACTTCATCCAGTACAAGACGTGATGATTTATTATTGGATCCAAAAACATTGCAAAGAATGTGGATTATGCGAAAAATGCTTTCTGATATGAATCCTGTTGAGGCAATGACTTTGATAAATGATCGCTTCAAACAAACCAGAACTAACGATGAATTCTTGATTTCAATGAATGATTAATAAGAAAGTTTCAATATTTAATATATAAGTATACACAAAATAGTCCTCAATTGAGGACTATTTTGTGTATAAACTGCAAACTGCTTTCTAAATTACCTTTCTCTCTAGCAAAGCCATGTAAAAACCATCAAAACCAGATTCTGATGCCAATATTTTTTGGTCTTTTATAAAATTAAATTGTTTTCCAATATCTGTTGTTAGAAAACGAGCAATTTGTTCTTGATTTTCAGAAGGAAGAATAGAGCAAGTTGCATAAACTAATTTTCCGCCTGGTTTTACAATTTTAGAATAGCTTTCCAATACTTCTGATTGTACCTTTCTAATGTTATCTATGAATTCAGGTTTTAATTTCCATTTGGAATCTGGATTTCTTTTTAAAACACCTAATCCACTACAAGGAGCATCAATCAAGACCCTGTCTGCTCTTTCATGAAGTTTTTTGATGATTTTTGTAGAGTCTATAATGCGATATTCAATGTTGAAAGCCCCGTCTCTTTTGGCTCTAATTTTTAATTGTTTTAGTTTACTTTCGTATAAATCCATTGCAATCAATTGTCCTTTGTTTTCCATCAAAGAAGCAATATGAAGAGTTTTTCCACCTGCACCAGCGCAAGTGTCTACAACTCTCATGCCCGGTTTTACATCCAGAAAATGCGCTACTAATTGTGAATTAGCATCCTGAACTTCAAAGAATCCTTGTTTAAAAGCATCGGTTAGAAATACATTGGCTCTTTCTTTTAGAACTAGAGCATCTGGTTGGTCTTTTAAGAACTCAGTTTCGATGTTTAAATCCATCAAAATAGCTCTAAGATTTTCTTTAGTGGTTTTAAGAGTGTTTACTCTCAAAATAACTTTAGCTGGTTGATTTTGGGCTGCAATTTCTGTTGCCCAAACTTTTTCGCCTAATTCTTTTACACCTAATTCATCCATCCAATCCGGAATAGATTCCTTTAGGGCTCTTACTTTTGATAGTTCATCAAATCGACCTTTTATTTTTCGTTCTGGAGTTCCTTCTAATTGTCTCCAATCTGGAATAGGATATCCTCTTAATACAGCCCAAACAGAGAACATTCTCCAAAGATTGTCTCTGTCATAAGGTTCTTTGACTTCTGCAATTTCGCCATATAACCTTTTCCAACGTACGATTTCGTATATGGTCTCTGCTACAAATTTTCTATCTGAACTTCCCCAACGTTTGTCTTTTTTTAGGGATCGTGCTACTACTTTGTCTGCATATTCTCCTTCGTTAAAAATAGCATTCAGGGCGTCGATAGTAGTATAAACTAAATTTCTGTGTAATCTCATTTTAAATAATTGAATTGCAAAGGTACTATTTATTGATTAATTCTAAGTTTTATATTTTAATCAAAAAAAAACACTGCATGTAAACAGTGTTTTTATTTTTTTAGTTTTTAACATAAACTCTCGTTAGTCCAATATTTTCTGGTGGATGCAGCACCATTGGGAATTTCTCGATTTTTACAGAGCTACTGTCTAATCCAAAAGCACTTTCTTCGGAAAGGCTTAATTTTTTAATAAAGAAATAGGAGTTCATTATCAATTTTTCATGCCATAATAAATCACTGTCATTGGAAAGAAATTTTTCTGACAATACAAATTTGAAATCTCCAATGATGTTGTTTTTATTCAAGGATTCATATCTACTTGTGATATCAACTTCGCCATTTTTCACCATATCTTTAATAACTTCCCTAAACATTAGGTTTATTTTTGTAGGTTCTCTAAATCCTAAATTAAAGTCAACTCTATATAAATCGTCTTTTAAGATTTCTTTTACTTTGTATTCGGTTTTATAGGGTTCAGACAAAATATTTACGTGAACAAACCAATAAATATCGGCTCTTTTAGGTCTTTTTTGTAATATAGAAAACATTACTTTTTCCTCTATTTCGTCAGAGCGATTTGCATTTGTCATATAAACCAAATGGGTTGCGTATTTTGGAATAGATAAATCGGCACTTAATTCGCTAAGAACTTTTTTATAATCGTCAATTTTCACAAATTTAGTGTAGCTTTTATTAATTTGTTTGGCTCTGTACCAAACGGTCATTATACCAATTAGGATAAGGGCTATTAAAAGTGTTACGTATCCACCTTCGGCAAACTTTGTGATATTTGCTGCTAGAAAACTTAATTCAATGCATAAGTAAATGGAAATTAGAGGCACAAAGAAATACCATTTTACTCGTTTCATGATTAAATAATAATTTAGCAAAATTGTTGTCATTATCATACATAAAATAATCGCTAAACCGTAAGCATGTTCCATATTACTTGATTCTTCAAAATGCAATACGATTCCAATACAACCCAAAAGTAGTAACCAATTGATGGAAGGGATGTATAATTGGCCTTTTAATTCTGTTGGGTATTTAATTTTAACTTTAGGCCAAAAACTCAAGCGCATGGCTTCATTTATTAGTGTGAATGAACCAGAAATAAGAGCTTGTGAAGCTATAACTGCAGCCATTGTAGCAATAACAATACCGAAAGGTTTGAACCATAAAGGCATTATTAAATAAAAAGGATTCGCAAAATCACCACCTAATGCTTTTAAAGTAACGCCTTCATGATGAATTAGATATGCGGCTTGTCCAAAGTAATTAAGTACTAAAGCAGATTTTACAAAAATCCAACTTATACGTATGTTTTTTCTTCCACAATGTCCCATATCCGAATATAGTGCTTCCGCTCCTGTGGTACATAGGAAAACAAAACCTAAAACAAAAAAACCTTCTGGATGAATGGATAATAAATTGTAAGCATAATAAGGATTAATGGCTTTGAATACCTCAGGATGCATTGTGATTTGGTAAATGCCTAAAATGGCTAGCATTCCAAACCAAATAAGCATCAAAGGCGCAAAAAATTTACCTACCAATTTTGTGCCAAATTGTTGTATAGTAAAAAGTACTACCAAGATTCCGATAACAATTGGTACAGTGTTTATTTCTGGGAAATAACTTCTCATACCTTCAACTGCTGAAGAAACAGAAATTGGAGGGGTTATAATTCCATCGGCTAATAAAGCACTACCTCCTATAATCGCGGGGACTATCAGCCATTTAATTTTGGTCTTTTTTACTAAGGCATATAAGGCAAATATTCCGCCTTCACCATGATTGTCTGCACTTAATGTAATTAAAACGTATTTGATTGTAGTTTGCAGTGTCAAAGTCCAAAATACACAGGAGATGCCTCCCAAAACTACATCTGCATTGATAATATAATCGCCAAGTATGGCTTTCATTACGTATAATGGAGAAGTTCCTATATCTCCATAAATTATTCCTAAAGAAACTAATAAACCACCTAAAGTTAATTTGCTATGGAGGTCTTTGTGCGTTGCGCTCATGTATATTATTTATAAAAACACGTCAAATTTACTATAATTAAATAAAATAAGAGGACTTATTTTTAAAATAATAAAAAAGGCTAATTCTGTTATAATTAGCCTTTTTGTTAATGTTGATAATTATTTAAATTCTTCTGTTTGTGCTTCTTGAAGAATAATTGTTACCTCTTTGAGGTTCTGATCTTTGGGTGTTTTCTTCCCTTGTTGAACTTGCTCTATTTTGTGAATAATCCCTTTGAGTTGTTGTGCTTTGCGGGTTAACATCTCTTGAAGTGCTAGTTCTACTTTGTGAATAATCTCTTTGCGATGTTGTGCTTTGCGGGTTAACATCTCTTGAAGTACTAGTTCTACTTTGTGAATAATCCCTTAGCGTTGATGTACTTTGTGGGTTAACATCTCTTGAAGTACTAGTTCTACTTTGTGAATAATCCCTTTGCGGTGATGCACTTTGCGTATTGATCTCTCTTGAATTGTTAGTTCTACTTTGTGAATAATCCCTTTGCGGTGATGCACTTTGCGTATTGATCTCTCTTGAATTGTTAGTTCTATTTTGAGAATAGTCTCTTTGTGAGTTATTGTTATAATTGTAATTACCGTTGTTTCTTGAATTACCAGAATAATTTCTTGAATAAGTTAGCTCATTTCTTAATCCGTTGTTATTATATGTTCTTCTTTGATCTAACTCATATCGATTTGATATTTTACTGTTTCTTCTTGAAAAATTATATTCAGGATATTGTTTTTCATAACTATTACAGCTGTATGAGTTATAGATATATGGAGCCCTGTTACATCTTCTGTAGCTTACATAGTTATATGTGTTGTTGTAATTTACACATCCATAGATGTTTTTTTGGTATCTGTAAACAGGAAATGGATTCCAAGCATAATAATAAGTTGGGTAATAATTCCAAGTCCAGCTAGAATAATACGGTTTGTAAAAGCCTGCCCAAAATGTTGTAAATATTTGTGGAGTATAGCAATATTCTGGTTCGTAAATGTAATTTTGTCCATAAATATAAGCATTACCAACTATTTGAATAGAAATATTATTGCGTCTGTCTTTTTCAATTTCAATAGTAGCTACATCTTGATATAAATCACGACCAATAATAGATTGTATAATTATAATATGCGTTCTTTTTTCTATAGATTCTATTACTCTTAAATAATCAACACGATTGTCGTTATTTAAGTCTAGATTTGAAATTTGTAATTTAGGATCATTTAAGCGTTTCTCGAAATCACTTAAGTTTTGAGATTCACCAAAGATCGACGATACTGCTGTTAAATCTAAATTATCGCTAATTTCAGAATTCATTGCATTTATAGTTGTTCTATTTTGTGCACTCATTTGAAAGGCAAAAAAGGAAGCGATAATGGCGGCTAATTGTAATTTTGTTTTCATGGCGAATTTGAGTTAATGGTTTGTTTTGAGATATAAGCAACAACTGTGCCAGAAATTAATAATTATAGCAACGTTTTTTTAATAATATTATATATTTAAAATAAATAATCAAGATATGATAAGAAAAATATTTGCAAGTACATTGTTGTTTAGTGGTTTGCATTTTTTACACGCTCAAAATTTAAATGAAAAAAAAATTGAAGAAAATTGTTTTCGGTCTATTAAAATTGATACTCTTTTTCAAGATAAAATTAGTCTTAGGGCAATTGTGGTGGATAAAGATAAAATTTGGTATGCTGGTGACAAGAATAGATTTGGTTTTTTTGATTTGAAAACCAATCAAAAGTTTGAGAATTCGATTACTGAAGATGCTTTAGAAATAGAATTTAGAAGTATTACAAAAACATCCATCCATATTTATGTGTTAAGTGTGGCTAATCCAGGTTTACTCTATCAAATCACTAAAGACGGTAAAAAGGTAAAACTTGTTTATCAAGAAAAAGATCAAAAAGTTTTCTATGATAGCATGCAGTTTTGGAATGATAAAGAGGGAATTGCTGTTGGAGATCCTATAAAGGATTGTCTTTCTGTGCTTATAACTAATGATGGAGGTAATTCATGGCGTAAAATACCTGATGATAAATTACCTAAAGTTGCTGAAGGAGAAGCTCATTTTGCGGCTAGTAATACCAATATCGTTATCAAAGGCAATGATACATGGATTGTTTCGGGAGGGAAGAAATCAAGGGTTTTTTATTCTCCAGACAAAGGGAATTCTTGGACGGTTTATGATACACCAATTGTTCAAGGTAAACAAATGACTGGAATTTTTACGGCAGATTTTTATGACGCAAAGAATGGTTTTGTTGCTGGTGGGAACTATGAATTATTGAATCAAAATACTGAAAATAAAGCAAGAACAAAAGATGGAGGTAAAACATGGGGTCTTATAGGAAACGGAGGGGGATTTGGATATGCTTCTTGTGTTCAATATGTTCCAAAAAGTGATAGTAAAGGAATTGTGGTTGTCGGAGCTTCTGGTTTGTATTACTCTTCGGATGGAGGTATAAATTGGATTCAATTTTCTAAAGATCCAAGTTTATATACTATTCGTTTTTTGTCCGATACTGTCGCAATTGCAGCAGGTCGAAATAAATTGATACGAATTCGTTTTAAGTAAAAAAGTCCCGTTTTATAATGTATTTATAAAACGGGACTTTTTTGTTGAAATAACGAAACTACCTTTTTGGAGCCTTGTCTCTGTATTGTTGAAGGAGTTTTCTATTGAAACCTTCTTCTGCTTTTCTAAGTTTGATTATTTTTACTGAAGGTAAAATTCCTTTTAGGCTAATGATGAATTTTTTTCTTAAATTAAATAAATCTTCTTCATTGCTTTCTATCTGATTTAAAAGGATAGCAGCATCTTTTTCAGATAATTTATTGAGTTCGTCCTCTTCCATTCTTTTGAAATAGCTTTTCATTTTTTGATGTCTCAATTCAAATTGTTTGTCATCGTAAGTGTTGTATATAGGCCAAAATTTCTCTGCTTCATTTGATGAAAGATCTAGTTCACTTGTCAAAAAAGCTACTTTCATTGCTTTTATTTGTTCTTTTTTCTCTCTTAGACGTTCGCCTTGTGCATGAATATTTAAGGACAATATAAAAAGCAGTATCGGGTAAATATTTTTTAAATACATAATATGTTGGTATGAAGAGTTTGTAATTTGTTTGTTTTAATTTTCAATGATCAAATTTTCAAGGTTTGAATTGGTAATTAATAGGTCTTCCAGTGTTTCTTTTTCAAGGCTATTTTCGTTTGCAATTAATTTTTTTGTTTCAATATCTTCAATTAATTCGTATTGATTTATTGGTGTTTCCTCTGCTAAATAGTTTTCTAAAGTATTTAAATCTATTTCAGTATTTTTCGTGCTATTTTGGTAAAAAGCAGGAATCATTAAGCCGAATACTAAAACTGCAGCAACAGCCATTAGTGTATTTTTTCTTTTTCTGAAAATAGAAATGACATTGCTCTTTTTGGTAACCGGTTCTTCCTTTATTTGTTGTATAATATTTGCTGAAAAATTCTCAAAATAATGGTCTGGAGTTTTAAATCCAGTTTCTATTTTGGGTTGGTTTTCTAATTTAAATGTTTTCATAATACTCGTTTGACTAATTCGTATTCAAAAGGTTTAATTTAGGGTTACGAATGCTTCTATTTTTTTTACTGCATGATGATAAGATGCTTTTAATGCACCTACCGATGTTCCCACTATTTCAGATATTTCTTCATATTTTAATTCTTCAAAATATTTCATTTTAAAGACTAATTGTTGTTTTTCGGGTAATGTTGCTATTGCTTTTTGTAATTTGATTTGAATTTCATTTCCATCAAAATAGATATCAGCCTTTAGATTATCTATTGCTTTATTTTGTAATTCAACTGATGTAATCCCACTTTTTCTTGCTTTTTGGTTTAAAAAAGTAAGTGCTTCATTGGTCGCAATACGATACATCCATGAAAACAGTTTGCTTTCACCTTTGAAATTTTTCAGGTTTTGAAATACTTTTACAAATGTATTTTGTAATACATCATCGGTGTCATCGTGATTTAAAACGATGTTTCGTATATGATTGTATAACGGTTTTTGATAATCGCGTAGGAGTAATTCAAACGCTTCGTTTTGCGTTTTCGGGTTCAATAAACTAGTAATGAATTCCTTTTCTTCCAGCAATTTGTTCTTTTTTTAAACTTAGATGCAAATAAATACAAAAGGTTTAATCGGGAATTGAATAAATTAAAATTCAGATTTATCTTCTTTGATAATTGGGGCAGGGGCAGTATTAAGGCTGTCTTTTACTATTGGTCTAAAAGTTTTTGGGATAATTTTTGGCTGTAATGGGAAATAGATCTCTGTTAGCCATTTTGAAATACTTTTGGTTTCGTTTTGGCCTCTTGTAAATATTTCCAAATGGGTAAATGTTGATCCCGTTTTGATATTGTGAGTGGTTGAATAGGTTGTTGCTTCTTTTAAAGCCTTATCCTTATAGGTGTAATTGCCAGTTAAGCTTACTTTTAAAGCATCAAAAGCAGTTAATTTTCCAGATAATATTTCACTTCCTTGACTTGTAAATATTTGTTCTTTAATAGGAATGCAAAAAGAAACTTTAGTTAAATTATGTATTGTATCATAAGTGTGGTATATGATAAAAGGCTTACCATTCAAAACAATATTATTTTGTTTGCAAAAGGTTTCTATTTTAGGGAATACTACATTAGCATTTCGAGTAATGTCCGAAATTTTGCTGGTAAAAGCTTCTCTTAAATAAAAAGTCTCCAATTTTTTAACAATACCATTTATTTTTACATTAAACGTATTGTTTTCGAAATTAAGAGTCTTATCAAGATTGGCTAAACTTTTGTCAAAGCGTTTTGTTAAGGAATTTTGTGTGCCTCCTGTTAAAAATGTATTTACTTTCATCATAAAATCCATTTTACCATTAGATTTCCAACTCACTTTTGTACCGCCTAGCGTATCTTTAAAAGATAAAAACACATCAAAAGAAGCGTCATTAAATTCCATTTTTTGTACAATGCTGTCGTTTCCTTTAGTATATAAAGTTTTAAGATTACCTGTATTGCTTGGGCTTTCCCAATTTAACGTACTTCCTTTGCCGAATGTAATTGGAGAAAAAGAAGTTTTTATTGTAGGGTTTGTTGAGATCCACGAGCAAAAATTTTGCCAATTTTTATAATCATTGACATAATTAAAAACGGTTGCTTTTGGAGAATGAATTATTTTATTACCTTCAATTGTAAAATTGCCTTTTTGTGTAGCAATAAATACAGTAATTGCCACAAGACTTAATAGAAACAAAAGAAAAAGATATTTAATAATTCTCATAATTGGGTTTGATTTTTTTCTGTTGTAAAGTTAGAAATTTAATTAATTATACTACAACATCAATTCATAAATTGTTAAAGTCTTTTTGTTGAACTGTGTTTTCTAAATTGCGAATTGTCTATAATTGCAATTGTTCTTAATTGTGTTTTTATTATTTATTTAAAGAATCATTATATTTGTTGTGTATTTATTTGTTTAACATCTAATAAAAAAATAATGAAATTAATTAAAATAGCCTGTCTCACTATGACTTTTGCAATTTCTATTGTTGGGATTGCACAAAATGATAAAAAGTCAACAATGAAAGTTAATGAAAGTGTACCATTTGATTTCTTTGTGGAACAGTTTTCAGACATAAAAGTTTTACGTTATCAAATTCCAGGATGGGAAAATCTTACTCTTAAGGAACAAGAGTTAGTGTATTATTTAACTCAAGCAGGAAATTCTGGTCGTGATATAATGTGGGATCAACATTATAAATATAACTTAAAAATTCGTAAGGCATTAGAGAATATCTATCAAAATTATAAAGGAGATAAAAGTTCAAATGATTGGAAAAATTTTGAAATTTATTTAAAAAGAGTTTGGTTTTCAAACGGAATACACCATCATTATTCAAGTGAAAAAATCAAGCCCGATTTTTCCATAGTCTATTTTAATGCGTTATTGAAAGCTACTAAAACGTCTTTGTCTCCTGAGATTGTTGAAATTTTATTCAATAACGTTGATTCAAAAAGAGTGAATCTAGATGCCTCAAAAGGTTTATTAGAAGGTTCAGCGATAAATTTTTATGACAAAGGGATAACTCAACAAGATGTTGAAGCTTTTTATGCTCTAAAGAAAAGTCCAGATCCAAAGAAATCATATTCTTTTGGTTTGAATTCAAAATTAGTTCGAAATTCAAAAGGAGAATTAGAAGAAAAAGTATGGAAAAGTGGAGGTATGTATGGAGCTGCAATCGATAAAATTATTTTTTGGTTGGAAAAAGCACAAACAGTTGCCGAAAATAAAAAGCAGGGTGATGCTATTGGGCTTTTAATTCAGTATTATAAAACTGGAGACCTCAAAACGTGGGATGATTATAATATTGCTTGGCTGCAAGCTACAGATGGGAATATTGATTATATTAATAGTTTTATTGAAGTTTATAATGATCCATTGGGATATAGAGGTTCTTATGAAGGAATTGTCCAAATAAAGGATTTTGATATGTCTAAAAAGATGGAAGTTGTTTCTAAAAATGCGCAATGGTTCGAAGATAATTCACCATTGGCACCGGAACATAAAAAGAAAAATGTAGTTGGGGTATCTTATAAAACGGTAGTTGTTGCTGGAGAATCGGGTGATTCGTCTCCGAGTACTCCAATTGGTGTAAACTTGCCAAATGCAGACTGGATTCGTGCAGATTATGGTTCTAAATCAGTTTCATTAGGAAATATTATAGACGCTTATTCTAAAGCTGGTGGAAAAGGAAAATTGCAAGAGTTTGCCAACGATACAGATGAAATACGTTTGGCCGAGAAATATGCAGAGTTAGGAGGTAAGTTGCATACTTCTTTACATGAAGTAGTAGGTCATGCTTCGGGTCAAATTAATCCTGGTGTAGGGACTCCAAAGCAAACATTAAAAAACTATTCTTCTGCTCTTGAAGAAGGAAGAGCTGATTTGGTTGGTTTGTATTATTTATATAATCCAAAAATTCAAGAAATTGGTTTGGTTGATAATTGGAAAGATTTGGGGATGCAGTGTTATGATAATTATATTCGAAATGGACTAATGACGCAATTGGTACGAATTGAATTAGGAGCTGATATTGAGGAAGCCCACATGCGAAACCGCCAGATGGTGAGTTCTTGGGTTTTTGAAAAAGGAAAAAAAGACAATGTAATCGAAAAAATTACCCGTAATGGGAAAACCTATTTCAATATCACAGATTATGATAAATTGCACGAACTATTTGGACAGTTATTAAAAGAAGTACAGCGTATTAAATCGGAAGGTGATTTTGAAGCAGGAAAAGCTTTGGTTGAGAATTATGGTGTAAAAGTGGATCAAATACTTCATGCCGAAGTATTGGAACGGAATAAACAATTTCCAGATGCTCCTTATAATGGTTTTGTAAATCCAGTATTGGTGCCAAAAGTAAATGCAAAAGGAGCGATAATTTCGATAGCAATTGAGCAACCAAAAACATTTGCTGAGCAAATGTTGAACTATTCTAAAATTTATGGTTTTCTTCCTTTAGAGAATTAGAACATAGAAAATTTATAACAGAAAAACGTCCACATTGTTGGACGTTTTTCTTTTTTGGGATACTGGGAATCGTATAATATGAAATCTCAGGTTAAATCTTCTGTTTGGATAATAGAAAATTATTATTTTAAAAATTAATGTTTAAAGTAAATTTTGATGACAAATAATAAGCTTATAAAAACCAAAAAACCAATCAAGATTTTATAATTTCCTTTGTAAAAAACTTTATGTAAATTAGCATCTTTTCGATAAGCAAAAATCATTGCTATTACAAAAGCGATGAAAAAACAAACTGCAAATATTAGTTGGCCTTGGCTGAACATGTTGAAATATTTTTTGACAAATTTAGGTAATAGTTTAGAAATAGTTGTTAATTTTCCATTTCAAATCAATAATTAAATAGAATGCAAAAACAAATCAACGCTGTCAAAGAATTTCATACAGCATTTAGGATAGGACACAGCGAAACTCCAATTGCTAGTTTAGGCGAAGCCAAAAATGAACTTCGTTATAATTTGATGAAAGAAGAGAATGAAGAATATCTCGAAGCAGTGCAAAATAATGATTTGGTAGAAATTGCTGATGCGCTAGGGGATATGATGTACATTCTTTGTGGTACCATTATCGAACACGGATTGCAGCATAAAATTGAGGAAGTGTTTGATGAAATTCAACGGTCTAATATGAGTAAATTGGGTGAAGACGGTAATCCTATTTATCGTGAAGATGGTAAAGTGATGAAAGGGCCAAATTATTTTAAACCTGATTTTTCTAAGTTGATTTAGTATTTGTAATTATCCATAAAAAAAGCGATTCTCAAAATGAAAATCGCTTTTTTGTTATATCTAAAAATTGTAAACTATACTTTAACTGTCCAACCAAAAGTATCTTCGGTTAGTTTGTTTTGTAAGTTTGTTAGCTTTTCTTTCAATTGGGATGCATAAGAGTTTTCTATTTTTGGTAACTCATAATAAACATCTTTATAGGAATAACCAGCAATAGGGTTTACTACGGCAGCAGTACCAGCTCCAAAAATCTCTTTTAAAGTTCCGTTTTTAGAAGCTTCAACTAGTTCAGAAACCAATACTGGGCGAACCTCTACTGATATTCCTTCTTTTTTGGCCATGTCTATAAGGCTTTTTCTTGTAATACCATCAAGAATACGTTCGCTTACAGGTGCTGTAATTAAAGTATCGTTTATTCTGAAAAACACATTCATTGTACCTGCTTCTTCAAGTTTGGTATGTGTAGCGTCATCTGTCCAAATTACTTGTTGGAATCCTTGTTTATTTGCTAATGTTGTTGGGTAGAATTGTGCAGCATAGTTACCTGCCGCTTTGGCCGCACCAATACCTCCGTTTGCTGCTCTACTGTAATGCTCTGCAATTAATACTTTTACTTCTCCAGAGTAATACGCTTTTGCAGGAGACAATAAAATCATGAATTTATAATCTTCGGATGGGTTTGCGACAACTCCAGTTCCGGTTGCAATCATGAAAGGTCTTATGTACATGGTACTACCATTGTCGTTTTTTACCCAAGCTTCATCTAATTTAAGTAATTGTTTTAAACCTTCTATGAATACATATTCAGGAACTTCAGGCATGGCCATTCTTACAGCCGAAGTGTTAAAACGTTTGTAGTTTTCATCGGGTCTAAAAAGCCATAAATCATTCTTATTATCTCTGTAAGCTTTCATGCCTTCAAAAATAGCTTGGCCATAATGGAATACTTTGGCAGAAGGATCTAATAAAAAAGGAGCATAAGGTTTTATAACAGGTTGTTGCCATTCTCCATTAATGTAGTCACATTCTAATAAATGATCAGTAAATACTGCTCCAAAGCTTAAATTATCAAAATCAACTTCATTTATTTTTGAAGTAGCAGCCTTTATTATTTCTATTTTGTTGGTTTGAGTGGTACTCATAATTATTACTTGAATTGTTTTGAGATATATAGTTGTTTAGTTAATAAAACGGTTGCAATAAAAATACGTTCTATTGCTTGAGATATTGTTTGCAAAATTAAATAAAAATCATATAAATACTTGCTAAAATATCATTAATTATAATGGTTATTTGTGAATTGTTTATAGTATAAATTTATTTAGTAATTCAGATGAAATTCTATTAAATATTTAAATATTCTATGATATAAATAGCGATAAGAAATACTTTTAATTAATTTTGGGAATATTATTGGGATTTAAAAAACTAAATCGCTTCAAAAAAAATATTTTGGAAAGAGAAATTATACAGACATTGGATGGTTCAACAACGATCCATATTAAAGAATGGAATGAGTGTTATCATTCAAAACATGGTGCAATACAAGAAGCAAAACATGTTTTTATTAAAAATGGTTTGGCATTATTTCCAAATCAAAAAATAGCTATTTTAGAGATTGGTTTTGGTACAGGTTTAAATGCTTTTATTACTTTTTTGGAAGCTCAGAAACTTAGTCAAACAATAGATTATGTTGGTGTTGAAGCGTATCCGATATCGGATTTAGAACTACAATCGATGAACTATTTAGAAGAATTGGAAGCATCAGATTCTAAGGCTGTTTTTGAAAAGATGCATGCTATAAATTGGGAAGAAAAAATGGAATTGTCTGAACGTTTTTCTTTAACAAAAAGAAAACAGTTTTTTGAATCAATTGATGATATTGAGAAATTTGATTTGATTTATTTTGACGCGTTTGGGTATCGCGTTCAACCCGAATTATGGAGTACTGCAATTTTTGAAAAAATGTATAAAGCTTTAAAAACTAATTCAGTATTAGTGACTTATGCAGCTCGTGGTGTTGTAAAAAGAAGCATGATAGAGGTTGGTTTTACTGTCGAAAAGCTTGCAGGTCCCCCAGGAAAACGAGAGATGTTTAGAGCAAGAAAATAATTGTACTTATTGATTTTTAGCTGATAAATAATTATTTTAAAAATCATAAATTTCTTAATTTCTATGTTAAAGTTATAATTTATATTTAAAAAATAATGTACATTTACAACACATTAAAAACAAGATCTAACCCCAAAAATCTTAATTTATTATGTCTAAAATAATGTTTGATTACACAAAATCTGTGTTGGAAAGAGTAAGTTTTGATCCAGTATTGTTTTGTAAAGAATTAGAAAAAGCTATAAGAACACTACTGCCTTTCGAACTGGATCAATTAAGAGAGTGGTTGTTTAACTACACAATAGAAAAACCAGAATTAAAGCAATGTTTGATAATTGTAAATAAATAATAAAAAGGAACCATGAATTTGGTTCCTTTTTTTATAGCCATTTTTACATAATAGATAACAATGTTTAATATTAGAAAAATTGAATTCACCTCTTTTATTTGGGCATGACTCTTTGTGTTTAAATTGTAAAAATAAAATACACTTTCTCAAAAGTATACGTATTCACGAAAGACAATAGGGAAGAGTGATTTTATAGGAATTAATTTACTGAATGTAATTCATAAAATTTTTTTAAAACATAGGAGGAATATAAACTTTATTTTAAAAAAGAATATCAAAAAAAAATATATTTATTTCGCATAGAGCACTATGTGTGTTTCAAATAGGTCAAACGCCTCTTTTTTGAGCCTAGAAAATCTATGTTTCTTTGTGTTTAAAATAATTGCACCCAACAGGTAAGAATTACTATTTTAGTAAGAACTCGAATTATTTATTTTGGCTGTTTCTTGTTTTAAGATATAAAAAAAAAATTACAAAAATATTTTATAATGTGTATTTTGTCGATTATTTGTGAATTTAATAGATTTTTTTTGTTCGTAAATTAAAACTTTTATTTAACTTTGAGTATGTTTACTATACTTAACCTCTAAGCTGTTTTTGTTATGTCTAGGATGATATACGATTATACCAAAATGGTGCTCGAAAGAGTGAGTCTTGATCCCAAACTTTTCGCTAAAGAGATAAAAATAGCTGCTAAAAATTTATTACCTTTTGAGTTGGAAAATTTAAAAAAATGGTTGTTTTTTTACACAAAAGATAAACCAGAATTAAGAATATATTTTTTATATATTAAATTCAATAAGTCCAAAATCAAAAACTAAAAAAGAGGCAAAAAGGAACTGTAATTTGGTTCCTTTTTTATTTAATTATTTTTTTGACAGTGGGCTTACAATCTGTACATTCTGAAAAACAATTGCCCCTTTTACAACTCCGGCAATTGTACTTCTTAAAGCATCGATGATTTGAATTTTTAATTCGCTTTTGGGATATATTAAACTAACCTCTCTTGCTGGTTTTGGTTCTTTAAAATGTCTTAATTTTAATTTGTCTGACTCATTCAAGTCCAATGTATGTAAGTAGGGTAATAATGTAGTTCCTAATCCCTCATCGGCTAGTTTGATTAGAGTTTCAAAACTACCACTTTCTATTTGGAATGACTTAAGGCCTGATTCGTTACGATTTTTGCATAAATTTAAAATTCCATCTCTAAAACAATGCCCATCTTGCAATAGCAAAATTTCATTAATATTAAGATCATCTATTTCAATTTCTGCTTTCTGAAAAATAGCATTGTTTTCTGGAATGTAAGCAACAAATGGTTCAAAATACAACACAATTTCTTTGATTTTCTCATCTTCCAATGGAGTTGCGGCTATGGCAGCATCCAAATGCCCATTTTTTAATTTTGTAATTATTTCTTCAGTATTCAGTTCTTCAATAATAAGTTTAACTTTTGGATATTTCTTTATAAAATTATTCAAAAACATAGGAAGTAATGTTGGCATAATCGTCGGAATAATTCCAAGTCTAAATTCTCCTCCTATAAAACCTTTTTGTTGTTCTACAATATCTTGAATTCGATCAGCTTCATTTACAATGTTTTTTGCTTGAGTGACAATTTTTTGGCCTATATCGGTTAATTGAATTGGTTTTTTGGTGCGATCAAAAATTTGAATACTAAGTTCTTCTTCAATTTTTTGAATTTGCATACTCAATGTTGGTTGCGTTACAAAACATTTTTCGGCAGCTTGAGTGAAATTTTTATGTTCGGCTACAGCCAATACGTATTTAAGTTGTGTGATAGTCATGAAATAGTAATTTTTTATGCAAATATAAAAACAATCAATTTAACTTATGGTAAATTTTTTTAATTATTCTGTAAATTTGTTAAATAAAATAACTAATTACTCTGGTTTATAAATAGAGTAAACTTTAAATTAAACAAGGATGAAATTAAATGCAATAGGATTACCGGTAGCAGAATCAGAAGTTATAATAGTTGAATTGAATGTTCTTTTGTCAAATTTTCAAGTTTATTATCAAAGTTTAAGAGGGATGCATTGGAATATAAGAGGAAAACGTTTCTTTGACTTGCATCTTAAATTTGAGGAATTATACAATGATTCCCAATTAAAAATTGATTTAATTGCTGAAAGAGTGTTGACATTGGGTGGTAGACCATTACATACTTTTGAAGATTACTTGAAATTCAATAAATTAGCAGTTGGTAAAAATATTTCAAATGATGAAACTAGTATTCAATTAATTGTAAGCTCTCTTTCTCAATTGTTACAAATTGAAAGAACAATTTTAGAAAAGGCTTCTGCAATTAACGATGAAGGTACTTCTTCTATGATGAGTGATTTTATTGTAGAACAGGAAAAAACCATTTGGATGATGAATGCTTGGTTAGAATAAACTTTACTATTTGATAATAAAAAAGGAATGCCTATTTGATGTTTAAAATCAAGTGGGCATTTTATATTTAGAATCTAATCTTTATAAATGGGTTTGTTTTAATTTTATACTGGAATTAAAAACAGTATCGAAAAATAGTAAACTGAGATTTAAATTAGCAGGATTTAAGAAAGAAGTAGCACTTGAGAATAGCGTTACAAATTATCATTATGGTTCAATTGTTAATTGTATTTATTGGTCTCAAAAATAGTTAAAACTATGTACTTTAGTGCATTTTTCTTTCAGGTTCTAAAAATATCCACCGCAAATTCGCGATATTTTTTCTTTCTAAGTCTTTAAATTTGTGAATTTGTGGTAGATTTTACTTTTCAACATCGAAGACTTTCAGTCTGCCAAACCAATCTAAGGACTTTAAATCGACAGTGGTTTAATTTTTTTAAAGGGTGATTATAGAAAAAATCCCTATTGAAATAAGAGTTTCAAATTGATTAAGTTTGTTGTATTTTTTGGATAATCAGCGTAAAAATGGTTTACTTTACTGTCTGTAAATTTTCTATATACATTTACTAAAAAAATAATACATCTAAAATGAGTGATTTTTATAAAAAAATATTAGATAATAATAAAAAGTGGGTTGAAGATCAATTGAATAATGATCCTGAATATTTTAAGGATTTAGCCAAAAGCCAAACACCACCGTTATTGTGGATTGGATGTTCGGATAGTCGAGTTCCTGCAAATGAAATTATTGGTGCTAAGCCTGGAGAAGTATTTGTACATCGAAACATTGCAAATATGGTTGTCCATTCGGATATGAATATGTTAAGTGTCTTGGATTATGCTGTAAATGTTCTCAAAGTAAAACATGTTCTTGTATGCGGTCACTATGGTTGTGGAGGTATAAAAGCAGCAATGGGAAATGCTTCAATTGGTATTATAGATAACTGGATTCGACATATCAAAGATGTTTATCGTTTGCATCATTTGTATCTGGATTCTATTGTAGATGAAACGGAACGATTTAACAAGTTTGTTGAAATCAATGTAAAAGAGCAAGTCTATGATTTGGCTAAAACGTCAATAGTGCAATCAGCGTGGAGATCGGGACAAGAATTAACTATACATGGATGGGTTTATGGGCTAAATTCTGGTTTTGTTACGGATTTAGGAGTTAATTTTAGTTCAAACAAAGATCTGACAGGAGTGTATCAATTGAATTTCGAATAATATAAATCCCTATAAAACAATAAAAGTTACTTTTTTGGTAGCTTTTATTGTATTTAGTCATCATTGTTTAAATTTTCATTAAATGCCGATGGCAGTAATGTAGGTATAAATTTGATTAAAATTGGTAATAACAAACTACCTCCCGGGAGTAAGAATATTGTTAAAGAAGGGATGGTTTTACAAATGTCTAATATTTGTTTTTTGACTTTTTTCTTTTCTTTTTCATCTAAATCTCTGTGGGTAGAATGGGCCAAAAGAAGCATTAATTCCTTACTTTGAATGATTTCTTTTACTAGTCTTGTTTTGTTTCTTGAAACAAGTGTTACGACACTTTGGGTCGTTTGGTCGTAAAAATGTTTAACAGGATTGGAAAAGTTAAAATACGGAATCTCTTTTTTATATTTTGAAATAAATGCATCTGTACTCAAAATACTTTGTGAGACAAATTCATTTGATATTGCAAAAGTATGAGCCAAAGTATATAAAAAATAGGCTTCGTTATTTTCTAAAACACCATCACTCCATAATGCCATTCCTGCAATATCAATAAGGTATTTTTTTTCTAAATCAGCAGTAAAGTAATGAAGTTCTAATGTCTCTAGGGTTGTGTTTTTGTTTTTAGAAAATTTACTATACCGAATTGAAGCTTCAAATAATTTTATTAATAAATCATCGTATTGAGATTTATTTGTTTTTATTTTCAAAGCCAATGTAACAATATTAATAATCGTTTCTTCGATCTTTTTTAGGTACTTTTCAGGAATATTACCATGAATAAGATATTGGCGAAAAGCTAAAACATCTATGAATAAAAGAGCATTGGTAACTAAATGGGAAAAGTTTTTATTGATGATATTGTCATTCGTCTGTACCCGTTGGTTTATTATTTTTTCTAGTGTTAACGAAGGTGTGCTTTTTGGTAAAATCTTTTTGAATAAATTGAATCCTTCTGGATGCATCTGTTTATAAAAGGCATTCACTTGTTCTATAAAAAGTGTTGAGTCCTTTTCTTTTTTGGTTTCTGTAAATACACCATATAAAGCATTTAATAATGCGATTTTTGAAATTTCTTCTTGAAACCAACCTTTAGTTTCAATTTTGAAAGGAATATCAAATGAAATGATGTGACCATATATGAAACCGGTATTTCTTAATTTTTGATAAAAATCATCTTCCGTTTCAGAGACAGTTTGTTCTGATAACTTTAGTTTAATAAAGAATTTATCTATCCAACCAGGTGCAGAAGGGTTAATCATTGCTATGTTTTGATTTGCAAAGCTATGTATTTTTATGAATCAATGTTTGTTTCTAGGGTTTATAAAATGGGGTACACTCTATTTTTATGAAATCTTCAATTTTTAAGTAAAGTAAATTAAGATTTGGCAAAAGGTTTTTTTTAATAGAAAATCATCACTATTGTTAAGTGTCTTGAATATTCAATTTTTTGATAAATTTATTCCCTAGATTTTTTATTTTGCTTACAATGTTCAATTATTATTGTAATTCGATTGTTTCTGGTTTCAATTCTTTTGGCTTGGTTGAGCCAGTACAGATAGCTTTTTTGATAGGAAGGACTAAAATTTTTGTAATTATCGAAAGCAATTTTATTTTTTTCGAATGCTAATTTTAAATCTTCGGGTAGTAGCAAATTTTCGACAGCATCCAAGAAAGTCCAAGATCCATTTTGTTTAGCTATTTCAATTTTAGCCAATCCACTTTCATGCATCAGATTGTCTGCAATCAATTTTTCAATATAGGTTTTGTTGAGTTTACTCCAAACGCTATTGTGTTTCCTAGGAGTAAACATTTGTTTGCGGCTGTGTTCATCAATATTTTTAACAGTAGAATCGATCCATCCATAACAAATGGCAACTTGAACAGCTTCTTCCCAACGCATGCTTTCGAAAGGACTATTTACTTTATAAAAAATTAAATAAACACCAGCTGACGAATGATGATTGTGGTGCAACCATTCCCGCCAAGCTGTTGTGTTTTTAAAGTAATAATGTTCCTTTTCTTTCAAGGCCAAAAAAAAATTATTTGATAATTGCAGAACAAGCTACTCTAGCCCCAGCATTACCAGAAGGTTGAGTTGTAAAATCATCTGCTCCTTGGTGTACAATAAGTCCTTTTCCAAGAATGTTTTTGGTAGGATCTTCACCGCCGATAGTCCATTCGTCTGTAGTTAAAGTAATAGTACCGTTTCCTTTTTCATCTGCAATAAAATTGCCAATATCTCCTTTGTGATATTCTCCTACGCCCCATTTTCCATGTTTTTTGAAAGTAGGATTCCAATGTCCTCCTGCAGAACTTCCGTCAGCAGCTGTACAATCTGATTTTTCATGTATGTGTATGGCATGAATTCCTGGTTGTAACCCAGCAATTTTTGCCACAAAGGTTACTTTGCCATTTTTCTCCACAAATGTAGCTGTACCTGTTACATTGCTATTGCTTTTGGATTCAAATATCAGGTTTAAACTTTTGGAATCACTTGCGTTACCTTTGGTTTTGCAACCTATAATTACAGCAATAATAATAACGATAGAAAAGACGATTTTTTTCATAATTTAAAATTTTAATTGGACTATAAAAATACGTATAAAAAAGCGTATTAAAATTAATTGTTTCTTAAATTCTATTTTGATTTTTCACCCACAAAATGGTTTGTCGGAGATTTAAACAAAATATTGAAAGATGTCAAACTACCATAAATACGGGTAAGGTATTGTTGTAATTCTATCTTTTCTAATTCTTCTATTTTGCTGCTATTTATTTTTTGTTCCATTACGCGTAGTCGATCTCGAACCATTATAATTTTATGGAAAAAAGTATCAATTGGAATTTCTTTGGAGGCCAACCCAGCTTGTCCAGGTTCTAAAATAAGTTTACCACCTTTCCATTTGTCGCCTATTGGAACTATTTCGGATACATCAGACCATTTTTTCAAAAGGTCTCTTAAACTTTGTTCCACTTCCGAAAAACTAACGGTATCCACTTCGTCAACAGTAGCTTCAATAACGTTGAACGCATCGTCTATTGCGATAGTTTCTAATCCGTTTTCAATAAATGTCACCCAATATTCTTTGGATGAAACATTGGTAATTACTCCTTTTCCGTATTCGGGATGTTCTATTCGAGAACCAATTCCTAGTATAATCATGATTTTTTATCTTTTTACGAAAATAATAATACCCTTTATAAAAAACAAATAGGAATTCAAAACATATTTTATCTTAGTAATTTTTCTTATTTTTACAAGAAACAATTATAAATTTAATTACAAGATTATGAGAAAAATAGCATTATTATTTATGTTTATAGGAGCGAATTTTGCTTCTTGTGGTACTCCAAAATCTGCTGTAAAATCGTATTCATTGGAAGGTACTTGGCAATTGAATTATATTTCTGGCCCCAGAATTGCTTTTGATGGTTTGTTTCCTAATAATAAACCGACAATTTCCTTCGATTTAAAAGAAAATAAAGTTGCAGGAAACAATAGTTGTAATCAATATTTTGGTGCTTTACTTGTAGATGGTTCCAAAATTAATTTTGCAGATGCTAAAATGGGTATGACAATGATGGCTTGTGAAGGAAATGGAGATTCTGTTTATATGGAAATACTAAAGAAGATTGATTCCTATACGATTACAGATGAAGGAAAAACATTGAATTTTTTGATGAATGACGTTGTTATGATGCGATTTACCCATCAAGATTGACGATTGATTTTTATATAAATTTGAACTTTCAAATCATGAAAACTGTTTTTGTTACTTTTTTACTTTTTTTCTCAATGTTTATTGGTTTTGCTCAGGAAAAGTCAAAGCAGCAAATCAAACAAGAAAAAATAATTGTAAAGCAAAATGAAATTCAAGCTCTTGTTGATTCAAAAGAATATGAGTTTGTAGCTAGTACGGCTTACCCTCTAGGGACTAGAAGTATTGATTTGACTACAAATCCTAATTATTTGCGTTTTAAAAAAGATTCTATTTTTAGTGAAATGCCCTATTTTGGTAGGGCTTATGCTGGAATAGGTTTTGGAAAAGGAGGGGGATTGGATTTCAAAGGGCCTATTCAAGATTATTCGATAACTAAAGACAAGAAAAGGTATACCATTTTAGCAAAAGTAAAAGACAATTCAGATTATTACAGTATTACTTTAATTGTTTTTTTGGAAGGAAATGCATCATTAACAATAAATTCTTCCAATCGAAATTCAATTAATTATCTAGGGCGTGTAGACCAAATTAAAGTCAATTAAGTTGGTTTTTTTATGTTTAGTATAATTATCTAAAATTATAATTACACAAAAAAAGGTTGAACGATAATGATGGAGATTCTTAAGTTGAGTTTTTTCTTAAGTAACAGCAATAGACGCAACAATTGTTTTAAAATATTTATAAAATAAAATACTTATGCAAAAAGAAATCAATTCTCATCTTCCTTTGTGGTCAGTCGTTGCCCCAATTTTAACTTGTTTACTGTATGCTGGAATTTCGTTTAATTTTGGAAGTTGGTATTTGTTTTTTCTAGCTTCAAGTTTGATAGTTTGTATTCTGGCAGCAGTACATCTTGCAGAAGTGATAGCACTAAGTGTTGGAGAACCTTTGGGAACTTTGGTCTTAGCCTTAGCAATTACGACAATCGAAGTAGCTTTAATTGTTTCATTAATGCTTACAGGTGGTAAAGAAACAGCAGTTTTGGCTAGAGATACCATTTTTGCTTCCGAAATGATTATTATAAATGGTATTGTAGGTGGTTGTTTATTAATTGGAGGATTGAAATTTAAAGAGCAAAGTTATGGATTGGAAGGGGTTAGTGCAGCCTTGACGGTTTTGACAGCGATTTCTGTTTTGACTTTGATTTTGCCAAATTATACCACTAGTATTATAGGTCCGGAATTCAATACAAATCAACTGTTTTTTGTAGCAATTATTTCATTGTTACTTTATGGTTCTTTTTTATTGATGCAAACAGTCAAACATCGCGATTATTTTTTGCCGGAAAATGCTGATGCGCAAGAAGAGATTCATGAAACACCCCCAACTTTAAAGGTTAGTATTGTAAGTTCTGTTTTATTGTTAATTAGTTTAGTAGCAGTCGTTATTTCGGCTAAAGCATTGTCTCCTAGTATTGAAACCGGTATTGATTCAATTGGAGCTCCAAAATCAACAGTTGGAATTATCATTGCAATGGTCGTATTACTGCCTGAAGGGATATCGGCTTTGAATGCAGCTCGTAAAAATAGATTGCAATCTAGTTTAAACTTAGCTCTAGGTTCTGCATTAGCCAGTATCGGACTAACAATTCCTGCAGTTGCATTTGTATCCATTTATTTTGATATGCCCCTTTATTTGGGAATAGATATCAAATCTACTGTTCTATTTGTTTTATCTCTTTTTGTATTGTCACTTTCATTGCGCACTGGAAAAACCACGATGATACAAGGGGTTGTTTTGTTAGTTATTTTTTCAGTCTATTTATTTACAACAATAATTCCGTAGTAGATTGTTCAGTTTGTAATTGTTTAAATAAGAACGATATGATTAAATATTTAATCTCTTTTTTTGTTTGTTTTATTCTGAATCAGAATGTTATTTATGCTCAAATAGCTACAGATATTGACAATTCATGTACTCCCAAAACTATTTTTGAATTGTTTAATAAAAAAGATTCTATTTTAATGGTAAAACCAGTAAAGAATAGTTTTTTGCTAGTAATGCCTGTTATTGGATTTCAACCTGCAACGGGATTAAATTTTGGAGCAGCAATTCAATATACTTTTAAAGGTAGAGATGTTTTAGATAAATATTCATCCACTAATCTTGGTTTGATTTTTACAACCAAAAAACAATTATTACTGAATGTTAAAAATAATATTTTATTAAGTGATAATAAATTATATTTAAGTGGAGATTATCGATTATATGTTTTTACACAACCCAATTATGGGTTAGGGACAAACAATATTCCAAAATATAATAAAGATCCTGATTTTGATATTAAATCGATTGAAGAACCTATGGATTATAACTATTTTAAGTTTCATCAAACGGCTTCTTGGGAAATAAAAAAACATTTTTATGTAGGAGGCGGAATAGAACTGGATTGGTATTCTACAATAGTTGATACAAACTTAGATGTTAATAACGGAATTTATACCAACCATTATGAGTATAGTATTTTATATGGCTTTAATACAAATGAATATTTTGTAAATGGCTTGAGTCTTAATTTGATATATGATTCTAGAGATAATCAAATTAATACAAGAAAAGGTTGGTATGCAAAATTAAATTATAGATTTAATGCTGATTTATTTAACGAACAAAGCGCTAGTAATGTTCTTTATTCGGAATTGCGATATTTTCTTCCATTAGATTCCAAAAAGGAAAATTTTGTATTGGGTATTTGGGCTTATGGGCAGTTTGTGACCAAAGGAGTTGTTCCGTATTTGAATTTACCTTCAATTGGTTGGGACCAAAGAAGCCGAAGCGGTGAGGGGTATACTCAAGGTCTTTTTAGAGGAAATAGTTTAGCCTATTTTCAAGCTGAATTGCGTTTTCCTATAACTTGTAATCAATTCCTTAGTGGAACAGTTTTTACAAATTTAACCACGGCTAGTAATGAAATTAATAACATTAGACTTTTGCAATATATTCAACCTGCTTTTGGTTTGGGTTTGAGAATTTTAATTGATAAGGCCACTCGTACGAATTTGGTTTTAGATTATGCAGTTGGGAATCATTCTAAAGGGTTCTATCTTAATGCAGGGGAAACTTTTTAATTATTGTACAAAATACCTTTACTGGTTCTCTCTTATTCAAAATTGTATTTTTTAATTTTTTTACAAAATAAAAAAGCCGCTTTGTCATTCAGGGACAATTGCGGCTTTTTAAACAAATAAAAAACTAAAAAAAATTATGAATTAGAAGCAGTAAGTATTTTCTGCTACTAATTTTGTAGTAATCGTTTCTCTTAATCCAACAACATTTGGCATATTGGTGTATTTAGTAAAACGACGAAGTCCCATTAACATCATGCGTTGCTCATCGCCTTCAGCAAAAGAAATAATGCTCTCTTTTCCTTTTTGAGTGATGATGTCAACCGCTTGGTATAAGTATAATTTTGCCATTGCAATTTGTTCTTTCACTTTGTCTTCACCAGTTGCTTTAGCTAATTTTTCGGTTCTCAATATAGTACTCTCGGCCATATAGATTTCGATTAAGATATCAGAGGCAGCCATCAATAATTGTTGGTGAGAATCTAAGTCTGGGCCGTATTTTTGAACCGCTCCACCGGCAACCATTAGGAATGCTTTTTTCAATTTGGTGATCATTTCTTTTTCTTCAGCAAACAATTCAGAATAATCAGGAGTTTCAAAAGATGGAATTCCCATTAATTCTTCTTGTACTTTAGAAGCAGGTCCAAGTAAATCAACGTGACCTTTCATTGCTTTTTTGATCAACATTCCAACTGAAAGCATTCTGTTGATTTCGTTTGTACCTTCGTAGATACGAGCAATACGAGCGTCTCTCCATGCACTTTCCATAGGTGTGTCTTCAGAGAATCCCATTCCACCAAAGATTTGAATTCCTTCGTCGGCACAGTTTTGAACGTCTTCAGAAACGGCTACTTTCAAGATAGAACACTCGATAGCATATTCTTCAACACCTTTCAATTCTGATTCTTGGTGCGAAACACCTTCAGCTTCACGAGCCGTGATTCTGTCTTCAATATCTTTTGCTGCACGGTATGTAGCACTTTCACCTGCGTAGCAAGAAGTTGCCATTTCGGCCAATTTAGAACGAATAGCTCCAAATTGAGAAATTGCTGTATTAAACTGAATTCTTTCGTTAGAATAGTTTACGGCTCCATTGATTACTCTACGTTGTGCATCCAAACAAGCTGCTGCCAATTTGATACGACCTACGTTCAAAGCATTCATTGCGATTTTGAAACCATTTCCTCTTTCAGACAACATGTTTTCTACAGGAACTTTAGTTTCGTTGAAGAAAACCTGACGAGTCGAAGATGCACGAATTCCTAATTTATGTTCTTCTTCATTCATCGAGATTCCATTGTCTGGAGTGTTTTCTACGATAAATCCAGTAATATTTTTGTCATCACCAATTCTTGCGAATACAATGAAAACAGAACAGAATCCTGCATTCGAAATCCACATTTTTTGTCCAGTGATCGAATATGTTTTTCCGTCTTCAGATAAAACAGCTTTTGTTTTTCCAGAATTAGCATCAGATCCAGCACCTGGCTCAGTTAAGCAATATGCTCCAAACCATTCTCCAGAAGCTAATTTTGGTACATACTTTTGTTTTTGCTCTTCTGTTCCGTACAATGTGATTGGCATGGTACCAATTCCGGTGTGCGCTCCAAAAGCAGTAGAGAATGAACCCGTTGCTCCCGAAATATAATCACATACCAAAACAGTATTTACAAATCCCATTCCCATTCCACCATAAGCTTCCGGTACTGCTACGCTTAAGAAACCAAGATCTCCCGCTTTTTTCATACACTCTTGTGTATACCCGTAATCTTTTTTCTCAAAACGATCTTTGTGTGCCCACAATTCTTTGTCAACGAACTCTTTTACAGAGTCACGCATCATTAATTGCTCTTCATTGAAATCTTCTGGCGTGAAGATATCTTCACATTTTGTTTCTTTTACGATGAATTGACCACCTCTTGTTTTGTCGCTCATTGCTTTATTATTTTAAATTATGAATTTTAAATTTTAAATTATTTTGATTCTTGTGATGTTTTAATGATTTTGGTTATTATATTAATTATGTGTTCAACTTCGATTAAATAATGATTAATTTCAATTGTTGTTAAATCAGATTTATCTAATAATCGCAACCAATATTTAGTTTCTCTAGCTTCTTTTGAAGCAATGGACATTTTATGAATAAAATCTTTTCTTGATTGTGCAGCAATTGCTTCTTCAACATTCGCTCCAATACTTGTGGCAGATCTTAAGATTTGTTTAGAAATTATGAATTCATTTTCTTTTTTAAGCTGAATAAAAAGGTTTACTATCGATAGTGCAAAATCAAATGTTTTTGTTGCAATAATATTTTCCTTCATGCACGTTCATTTAAAATTTATAATTCAAAATTTATAATAAAATTAAATTAATTCAAAAACACCAGCACTTCCTTGTCCAGTTCCCACACACATACTCACAATTCCGTATTTGCTTCCTCTGCGTTTCATCTCGTCAAACAATTGAACAGATAACTTAGCTCCGGTACAACCTAGAGGATGACCTAAGGCAATCGCCCCACCATTTACATTGATGATATCTGGATTTAAGTTCAACTCACGAGTAACTGCTAATGCTTGTGAAGCAAAAGCTTCGTTCAATTCAATTAAATCGATATCATTCAGCGTTAATCCTGCTTGTTTCAACGCTTTTGGAATCGCTTTTACAGGCCCAATTCCCATGATTCTTGGCTCAACACCTGCAGAGGCGAAGTTTACCAATCGAGCTATTGGTTCAAGATTTAATTCTTTTACCATTTCTTCGCTCATAACCAGTACGAATGCCGCACCATCGCTCATTTGCGAAGAGTTACCGGCAGTTACGCTTCCGTCTGCAGCAAAAACAGCTCTAAGACCTGCTAATCCTTCCAAAGAAGTTCCAACTCTTGGACCTTCGTCTTTGCTTACCACGTATGATTTGGTTTCTTTTTTACCGTTTTCATTGATAAAAGTTTGCTCTACCGTGATAGGCACAATTTGTTTGTCAAATTTACCTTCAGCTTGAGCTTTCAATGCTTTGTTGTGTGATTGAAAAGCAAATTCATCTTGGTCTGCACGAGATATGTTGAATTGTTTCGCCACCGCTTCGGATGTCAATCCCATTCCCCAATAGTAATCCTCGTGTCCCGCTTTTGCAACAGCATAATCCGGAGTAGGTTTGTAACCTCCCATTGGAATAAAACTCATGCTTTCGGCTCCACCGGCAATGATACAATGTGCCATTCCTGATTGGATTTTGGCAGTTGCCATTCCGATTGTTTCCAATCCTGAAGCGCAATATCTGTTTACGGTAACACCTGGAACGTCATCTACTTTTAATCCCATCAAAGAGATTAAACGACCTACGTTCAAACCTTGTTCTGCTTCCGGCATGGCGTTTCCTACCATAACGTCGTCAATACGTGTTTTGTCAAAATCAGGCAACTCATTCATCATGTATTGAATGGTTTCTGCAGCCAACTCATCAGGTCTTTTAAATCTAAAAACTCCTTTTGGCGCTTTACCTACCGCAGTACGATACGCTTTAACTATATATGCTGTTTTCATAATTATTATTTTGAATTTTGAATTTTAAATTAATTCAAAGGGCATTTAAAATTCATAATTTATAATTTAAAATTAATTGCGGAGTGGTTTCCCTTTGGTTAACATGAACTGAATTCTTTCTAGCGTTTTTCTCTCAGTACAAAGTGATAAAAATGCTTCTCTTTCAATATCCAATAAATATTGCTCAGACACCAAAGTAGCTTCAGATAAATCACCACCAGCCATAACATAAGCTAGTTTGTTTGCGATTTTTAGATCATGTTCCGAGATGTATTTACCGGCAACCATTTGATTGGTTCCTACCAAGAACATTCCCAATGCTTGTTTTCCTAAGACTTTTACATCTGTTCTGCGAATCGGTTGTGTATAACCGGCTTCGGCCATTAATAAAGCATGTTTCTTAGCTTCAGCAATTTGACGGTCTTTGTTTACAACTATAATATCTTTACCATGTTGTAAAAGTCCAGTATCAAATGCTTCGTAACCTGAAGTCGATACTTTTGCCATAGCGATAGTCATAAAGTATTCTTGCAACACATTCAGTTCGACATCATTTTTACGGAATAAATCGGATGCACGTAAGGCCAATTCTTTCGAACCACCACCGCCAGGAATAACCCCAACACCAAATTCAACCAATCCCATATAGGTTTCTGCAGCAGCAACCACTTTATCAGCATGCAAACTCATTTCGCAACCACCGCCAAAAGTCATTCCGTGAGGAGCAACTACAACCGGGATTCCGGAATAACGCACACGCATCATAGTGTCTTGGAACATCTTGATAGCCATATTCAACTCATCGTATTCTTGCTCCACTGCCATCATAAAAATCATTCCGATATTGGCACCAACAGAGAAATTCGCTGCTTGGTTTCCAATAACCAAACCTTGGTATTCTTTTTCGGATAAATCTATCGCTTTATTGATCGCAGCTAAAACATCACCTCCAATAGTATTCATTTTGGATTGGAATTCTAAATTCAAAATTCCGTCACCCAAATCTTGGATGATAGCACCGCTATTACTCCAAACTTTTTTGCTTTCGCGAATGTTGTTCAGGATGATGAATGCATCTTGGCCTGGAACTTTAGTTTGCGATTTGGTTGGAATATTATGGAAATAAGTTGCTCCTTCTTTAATAGTATAAAAACTAGTACTTCCAGAAGCTAACATTTCGGTAACCCAAGGGGCTGGGGCAAGACCTTCGGCTTTCATGATTTCGATTCCTTTTTCAACACCAATGGCGTCCCAAATTTCGAATGGACCATTTTCCCATCCAAAACCAGCTTTCATGGCATCGTCTATTTTGTATAATTCGTCTGAGATTTCAGGAATACGGTTGGAAACGTAAGCAAACATTCCAGAGAAACTTTTTCTGTAGAATTCACCTGCTTTGTCTTTTCCTTTTACCAGAACCTTAAATCTGTTGATTGGTTTGTCAATTGTTTTTGTCAATTCCAAAGTAGCAAAAGAAGCTCTTTTGGCAGGACGGTATTCCAAAGTATCCAAGTCCAAAGAAAGAATATCTCTGTCTACTTTTTTGTAGAAACCTTGACCTGTTTTGCTTCCCAACCATTTGTTTTCCATCATTTTGTTAACAAATTCTGGAAGTTTGAACAATTCGTGTTGTTCGTCTGTCGGGCAGTTTTCGTAGATTCCGTTGGCAACATGCACCAAAGTATCCAATCCAACAACGTCTACAGTTCTGAAGGTAGCCGATTTTGGACGTCCAATAACCGGACCAGTCAATTTATCTACTTCTTCAATAGTTAATCCCAATTCTTTTACCAAGTGGAACAAACTTTGAATTCCGTAAATACCAATACGGTTTCCAATAAATGCTGGAGTATCTTTGGCAACAACGGAAGTTTTTCCCAAGAATTTTTCTCCGTATATCGTTAAGAAATCCAATACTTCTGTTGAAGTTTGTGGACCAGGAATGATTTCGAATAATTTTAAGTAACGAGCCGGGTTAAAAAAGTGAGTACCGCAGAAATGTTTTTGGAAATCTTCGCTACGTCCTTCGCTCATGAAATGAATTGGAATACCAGAAGTGTTTGATGTAACCAAAGTTCCTGGTTTTCTGAATTTTTCAATTTGCTCAAAAACCAATTTTTTGATGTCCAAACGCTCCACAACTACCTCGATGATCCAATCTACATTGGCAATTTTCGCCATATCATCCGTAGTATTTCCAGTGGTGATTCGGCTGGCGAATTTCTGACTGTAAATAGGAGAGGGCTTTGATTTTAAAGCCGTAGCTAAACTATCATTTACCAAACGATTTCTCACGATTTTACTCTCAAGAGTCAATCCTTTTTTTGCTTCTGCATCAGTCAATTCTCTTGGTACAATGTCCAAAAGTAAGACTTCAACACCAATGTTAGCAAAATGGCAAGCAATTCCTGAACCCATAATTCCGGATCCAATTACTGCAACTTTTTTAATGGTTCGATTCATCATTACTGTTTTCTTGTTGATTAAATATGTTTTTATTCTGAATTAGTTCGTTTATTATTTCTGCCACTTCTATGAAAGTGTTTATCTTTTCTTCCGAAATGTGTTTTCTTACGGATTCATTAAAATTCAAAACGGTATTCTTCGAAAGCTCTCTTTTTTCTTTTCCAAAATCGGTCAGATAAATCAAAACGCCTCTGCCGTCTTCCGGATTTTTCTTGCGGGTGATTAGCCCTTTTTCTTCCATCGATTTCAACGTTCTGGTCAAACTGGTGGCTTCCATTCCCATTCTGGGTCCCAAGGCAGTTGATGGTGTTCCTGTTTCTCTATCAATGCTTAATAAAGCAAATCCAGTGGCCATTGTGGCTTCATATTTATGAGCTTCTTCGTTGTACATTCTGGATACGGCTTGCCAAGTTGCTCTTAGGATATAATCTATTGTTTTGTTTTTCATATTCTACTATATCGATTTCAAAAGTAATAAAAAAAATACTATGCACGCATAATAAATTTCGTTTTTTTTTAATATTTTATAAATATAGACAAAAAACTCCTTTGAAATAAGGACTTTAGAAAATATTATGCATGCGCAGTATTTCGTGATTTTAACAAAAAGGATGTTTTTTTGAGTTTTGAATAAAAAGGGATAAAAATTTGATTTGGAGTACTCAAAAGCGATTTTTCCAAGCTTTTTTGCATTTGATTGACAACCGATAATCCGATTTATTCACTTTTTACGGTTTGTCGTAATTTTAAGAAATTTATTATAATTATATTTGAGGAAATAAATAAGATTATGTATATAAGCAAAATTAAAATTAAAAACTTTAGATTATTAAGAGATACTACACTTTTACTAAATGAAGATGAAAAGCAAGAATTGTCACTTTTAATTGGGAGAAATAATAGTGGTAAAACTTCATTTATAATGCTTTTTGATAAGTTTTATAGAAATGATAATTTTAAATTTAATTTCTATGATTTTTCTACATCACTAAGAGATAAAATTTTTAAGATAGATGATACTACAGTTATTGAGGATTTATCTATTCAGATGATTCTTGAAATAAAATATGATGTTAAAGATTCTTTAGAAAATATATCTGATTTTATTTTAGACTTAGATCCTGCTGTAAATGTTGTTAAGATTTTATTTGAATGTTCAATTGATAAAGATAAACTGGTTAAGGATTTATTACAAGTAACAAGTAAGAAGGAGAAGTTTATTGAAAAGAATTTGTCAGACTATTTAATTAATAAAGATATATATGTTTTTGAAAATGACATTGATTTAGAAGTAGCTAATAGAGGAAATCTAGTTAAGAAAGATATTTCTAGTATTAGAAATTTAATAAATTTTCAAGTTATTCATGCAAAAAGAAATGTTTCAAGTTCTGAAACAACAGGTAATGGTAAAAGAGCTTTGTCAGAAATGACTACTCAGTATTTTAACAAAGAGAATAAAGAATCATCTGCTGATTTTTTTGAGATTAATGATGCAATAGCTACTATGGATTCTACTTTAGATGAAAAGTATAAAACACATTTTGAACCATTTTTAGAAAATGCTAAAAAATTTCTTGATATAAAGGATTTAAGAGTTGTTTCAGATTTAGAATCTAAACAATTATTTACTAATCACTCTAAAATTGTTTATGGTGACGGTTCAAATAATCTACCTGAACATTTAAACGGTTTAGGTTATTTAAATATTCTTTATTTATTGCTTCAAATTGAAGTAAAGAAAAAATATTTTTTGGATGAGAAAAAAGATATAAATCTATTATTTATTGAAGAACCGGAAGCACATACTCATCCTCAAATGCAATATGTTTTTAGTCAAAAAATTCAGGAAATAATAAGAGAGATTAATGAAAAAGTTAATTTACAAACTTTTATATCTACACATTCTTCACACATAGTTTCTCAATGTGATTTTTCAGATTTGCGTTATTTTAAACTCAAGGGCGGAAATATTAATATAAAAAATTTTTACACAGATTTAGAAGTTAAATATAAAGGCGAAGAAGAATATTTTAAATTTTTGAAACAATATTTGACTCTATATTCTTCTGAACTTTTCTTTGCTGAAAAAATTATTTTTATTGAAGGAACTACAGAAAAAATGTTATTACCTTACTTTATTAGTCAATATGATAAATTAGTCGTAGCTCCGGAAAACAAAATATCATCACAGAATATTTCTATAATTGAAGTCGGGGCTAATTCAAAAGTATTTAAACATTTTTTAGAATTTTTAGAAATTAAGACTTTGATTATTACAGATATTGATACTACTAAATTAGTTATTACACCTGAAACGACTACAGAAAAAGAAAAATCAAGTTTCAAAGCTTGTGAGGTATCAGAAAGTCAAAATACAAGTAATTATTCGATAGCAGAATTTTTATGTAAGCCAGCTTTAGACAGTACTGAATTTACAAAATGGTTCGAAGCGCTGAAATCAAACTCATTACAAGATGATGATTATTTTATAAAAATAGCTTATCAGATTAAAGAAGAAAATTATCATGGTAGAAGTTTTGAAGATGCTTTTTTAAGTATCAATTTAAAAAAGATAGCTGATTTTAAGGGTGATATTTCGGGACTCAAGAAAAAGGATAAGCTAATAGATTCGCGAACTGATTTTTATAAGCTAATTGAAGAAATTTTAAAAGATGATGGAAAATCAGATTTTGCTTCTTCGATTTTGTATTTAGCATTAACGGGTAAAGCAGAATGGAAAACTCCGTTATATATTGTTGAAGGATTAAAATGGATAGCTAAATGATAGCAATTGAAAAAATAAAAGAGGTTATAGATAATAATCAAAATCCTCAGTTAAAATTTGAAAATTTTGTTTTGCAAGGAGGTGCTGGAAGTGGTAAAACAGAATCATTAAAAAAAATACTTGAATTTATTACTGAAAGTTATCCTGATAAAAAAGGGGTTTGTATCACACTTACTAATGTAGCAGTTGAAGAAATAAAGGCAAGAGTTGGAGAGAAAAACAACTTTATAGTATCAACAATACACTCTTTTTTAAATGACTTAATTAAAGATTATAAAAAAAATATTCACGAGGTAATTTTTGAAATTTTTAAAGTTGAGAAAATAATAAGAGAAGTATTGATTACTGGTGATGACGAAAAAGGGTATAATAAAAATGAACATGAAAAGTTTAAGAAATTATATGGGAAATATTCTGGTATGCTATTTTCAACAACTGGAGAGAAAACCTCTAAAGTTACAGGCAAGAGAGAATATGATAAAGAACCAATAAAATTCAATAATGATCTAAATACGGAAGTAGATAAATTAAATCAAATAATCAAAGCAGAAATTAATTCAATAGATTATAACAAAGTAAGATATAATGAAACACGTTATAATAATTTTAAAGAATTGTCTTTTGGGCATGATGAATTATTACATATTGCTTCTTTACTTTTTAAAAAACATGAATTATTAGGGAAAATTGTTAGTGATAAATTTGACTTCATATTAATTGATGAATATCAAGATACAAATGAAAAAATAGTTGATATTTTTTTAAATTCAATACCTAAAAATAATAAAACAACAATTGGTTTTTTCGGTGATTCTATGCAAGGAATTTATGATGATGGGATTGGAGATGTAGAACGAGAAATATCAGAAGAGAAATTAATTAAAATTGAAAAGGAAGATAATTTTAGATGTTCTGATAAAGTTATTGATTTTATAAACACAATTAGAAATGATGGTTTAAAACAAGAATTAGCTTTAAAAGATTTAGAAACTGTAGATGATAGAAAAGGAGAAGTGAAATTGTATTATTCTATTTATGGAAAGAAGCCAAATGCTTTCAGTAGTAGTGAAGACAAAAACATTTACTTTGATACTCTTAATGGATTAATAACTCAAGTTTCAACTAATAATGCAGAAGTTAAAAAATTGATGTTAACTAATAAATCTATTTCAAGTGAGTTAAATTTTAGTATACTTTATCAGATATTTAATGACAGATATACAGAAGTTAAAGAGGAAATTGAAAAAACATTAGCAAGGATTCAATTAATAGAATTATATGAACTCTGTTCTGCTTATAAAAGCAAGAATTATAATTTTGTTCTTACCAAATTGAAAAAAAATGGTTTTAAACTTAAAACTCTAGAAGACAAGATTAAGATTAATGAAATCTTCAATGAATTGTTAAGTTCTACTGAGTCTGTTAATAATGTCTTAGATACAGCATTTAAAAGCAATTTGATTAATAAATCAGATTCATACAAACAATATATTTCAAATAAAGATGCTTTTCTCGCAAATTTTAAAAAAGACGATAGATTCCAATACTTAGAGTCTTTATATATTGATGAAGGAAATACGTCGACGAGAATGATTGCAAAGGATGATTCCATTTCTGATGAAGAGTTTGTAGAGTTTGAAAAAAATATTAAGAGAAAAACATTCTACAATGATTTATTTTCTGAGAAATTAAAATTTGCTGAAGTCTTAAATTATTATAATTATATTGATGAGAATATAGTATCCGATTATATTACTATGCATAAAACTAAAGGTTCAGGTATTGAAAATGTAATGGTTGTAATGGATGAATATTTTTGGAATAAGTATAATTTTAAATCAATTTATGATGTTGATGAGGAAGATTTAATTAAAAAATCAAAAAATCAAAAACTTTTTTATGTTGCTTGTTCGAGAACCATTAAAAATTTGATTTGTGTTAGATTAGTTTCTGATGAAGAAGAAGAAAAACAATTGTTAGATTTTTTTAAAGGATTCGAAATTGAAAAAGTGATTTTATAAATATTCAGAATTAATTTTCGAATCATTATTATAAATCAAAAGCGTCCCAATTCAGGACGCTTTTATATTTCTAAAATTTTTCATATCATTCACCCTTTCTTAAAATCCCCACTATCCACATCTCTCAAAAACTGAATCACGCCTTTGAAATAGTTTTTCTGGTCATCGTATTGCGAAAGGTGGCTTCCGTTCGGGCAAAACAAAAAGCGTCCGTTTTGTACTTCGTGGGACATCCATTCCATGTGTTTGGGATCCATAGTATCGAATTTGGCACCAATCACAAGCGTAGGAACGGTAATGGTTTTGAGTCGAGCCGTGACATCCCAATCTTTTAAAGTGGCGTTTCCTGTAATTCCAAATTCACTTGGGCCTTGCATGTACACATACACAGACGGGTTCATGTGCTTGAAAGCCCTGTTTATGGATTCTGGCCATTGATCAACAGGCATTCTCAGAATGTGCTCGGTATAGTAATATTTAAACAGCAGTTCGGTGTATTTTGGGTTGGTGTAATCCTTGTTTTTTTCAAATGTTTTGATTTGATCAAAAACAGCTTTTGGAAGTTTGGGTCCTAGTACTTCTTCGGCATATTTGTTGTACGCAGGTGCACTGGCCATCATGTTGGAAATAATCAGTCCTTTGAGATTCTTTTGGTATTTCAAAGCATATTCCATCGCAAGGATTCCGCCCCAGGATTGTCCCAAAACATAAAAGTTGGTGTTGTCGCAACCCAGTGCTTTTCGAACCTGTTCCACTTCTTCCACAAAACGTTCGTTGGTCCACAGACTATTGTCATTCGGTTGATCGGAGTAATACGAACCCAATTGGTCATAATAGATGTATTCAATACTTTCGTTTGGAAAATAGCCGTCAAAAGCTTCGTACAGTTCATGGGTAAGTCCAGGACCTCCGTGAAGCAACAATACTTTGATGGTTGGATTATTGCCCACCGTTTTTGTCCAAACCTTGAAAGTGCCTTTTGGAGTGGTAATCGGAATCATTTTGATACCACCCGTAAATTGATCGTCTCTTTTTGCAAAACTCAGATAATTGGCTTTTACGCTGTCTTCTGTTTTTTCTTTACAGCCTGCAATTAAAAAGAGGCTGATGAAAAGCAGGGTGTAGATTTTGATTTTCATAGGTTGATAGTATTTGTTTTTAATGGATTAAGGCAGTTATCATGCAATTTTTTTTCTCGCAAAGACGCAAAGACGCAAAGTTTAGAACCCTTCTATTTGCGTCTTAGTGTCTTTGCGAAAGATTGATTTATAAACTTTTTTTCAAAATTATTGTGAAGATAAGAAGTTTTTAAATGCAAAAGTCCCGATAGTAGCTATCAGGACTTGTGAATTTTAATTTAATTGGTTTTTATTCGAAATGACCGTATATTTTTATGTATAGGTTTTTATAAATTTCCAATATAATTTTTCGTTTCAATTTTAAAGTAGGGGTAAGGTGTCCTCCTTCAATCGACCAAACATCGGGTGTCAATTCAAAACGTTTGATTTGTTCCCAATTTCCGAATTTTGGGTTTAGGTGATCAATTTCTTCTTGAATACGGGCAATTACTTTTGGATGGGCAATTACTTCTTGATTAGTTTTACCCACTTCAATTCCGTGTAATTTTTCCCATTCTCTTATGAATTCAAAACTAGGTTGAATAAAAGCTCCAGGCATTTTTTCGCCATCACCAATGACCATAATTTGCTCAATGAAACGGGATTGTTTCATGGTGTTTTCGATAATTTGTGGTGCTATGTATTTTCCTCCAGAGGTTTTGAACATTTCTTTTTTGCGATCGGTAATGGTTAAAAAGCCCTCTTCATCAAGATTTCCAATATCTCCCGTATGGAAGTATCCATCGATGATAGCTTCGGCTGTTTTTTCAGAATCTTTGTAATACCCCATCATTACATTTGGTCCTTTACAAAGTATTTCGCCATCTTCGGCAATTTTAACTTCTACATTATCTATCACTTTCCCTACAGTTCCCACTTTGAAACCTCGATTTCGCATGTCGTTTACTGTAATCACCGGTGAGGTTTCGGTCAATCCGTAGCCTTCCATTACTGGAATTTCGGCAGCAGCAAAAACACGGGCTAACCTTTTTTGAAGCGCAGCACTTCCGGAAACCATTAAATCCAAATTACCGCCCAATCCTTCTTTCCATTTGCTGAAAATTAATTTACGGGCAATTTTTAATTGGAATTCGTACCAAAAACCATTGGCTCCATAAGGTGCATAATGCAAACCTAAATTGATGGCCCAAAAGAACAACATTCTTTTTATTCCTTTTAATTCTAGTCCTTTGGCGTAAATTTTATCGTATACTTTTTCTAAAAGCCTTGGAACTGCAGTAATAACATTTGGTTTTACCTCTTTTATGTTGTCACTGATTTTATCTATTGATTCTCCAAAATATACCGATACACCATAATATTGGTATAAATATAAAATCATTCTTTCAAATATGTGACAGATTGGAAGGAAGCTCAAAGCCACACTTTTTCCAGCTTCAAAAGGGATTCTTGGAGCACTATTTAAAACGTTAGAAACTATGTTGTTATGGGATAACATGACACCTTTTGGTCTTCCTGTGGTTCCTGATGTATAAATGATTGTTGCTAAATCTTCTGGTTTTACGTTGTTTTTTCGATCCTCAACTACATCTTGATTACTTTTATCTTCTCCAAGAACTAATAATTCTTTCCAATTTTTGCAGCCTTCAATTTCATTAAAACAATAAACGTCTTTTAAGGATGGTACATTCGCTTTTATATTGTTTACTTTATTCAATACTTCAATATCCGAGACAAACACATACATTGCCTCAGAATGATTGAGAATGTATTCATAATCTTCTTGAGCGATAGTTGGATAAATAGGAACGTTTTGCGCGCCAGTTTGCAGAATACCAATGTCCATGATGTGCCATTCGGTTCTGTTACTGCTTGAAATGATCGCTATTTTATCATTTTTTTGAATACCCATTCGGAGCAAAGCTCTAGAAATAGCATTCGCGCTATCGATATATTCTTGAGTAGAGGTTTTCACCCAAACCCCATTTTGCTTGGTTACTAAAGCATCTTGTTTGTCATAATTTTCTAACTGAAAGTATGGAAAATCAAAGAGACGGGTGATCGTTGTCATCGTATATTTATTGGTTTAGGTCGCAAATTAAATAAAAATTATTAATATTTATTTTTTTTCAAGGAATAAATATCAAAAATATAATTACATAATTGACAATCAACGAAATCGATTTCTTAAATATTTTGTATTTGAATGAATTCTACTAAAATAAATCGGAATAATAAGGTGTTCAGGTTATTACGATTTGTTTATTACTCGATATATTCTTTGAATCTTTCTCCCGAAATATATATTTTCTTTTTATCGTAGTGAATGGAAAATGAAGTTAATTCCCACTCATTTTGATCATTTGATTTTGAATTGTTTTGATCACTTTTTCTATACCAAAAGGAATATGAAGCACTGTTAAAGCCTTCTTTGAAAATTGGAATTCCCGATTCGGAACATTCAATTCCCCAAAGGATGTTTTCTTTTATGAGGTCTTCATTTTGAATGAATCCTGTACCGTCTTCGTTGAGTAGTGTTGTAGGTTCAATTTGATTTACATAAGTATAAAGGCCAGTTATTGGATAACCGATTACTGTGGCAATGTAATGATCTTTGTTGCTGTTTTTAATTTTGGTAACTTTAATTTGAGCATAAGAGTTTGTTGCACTTATCACAAGTGCAGCAGCCAATAAGTAAAAATTTTTCATGAATGTAGGTTAATTTTAAAAGTTTAAAGAGCAAAGGGCATTACTTTTTAAACCAAAGTTAGGATTGAATTATTTCGAAATATATAATAATTTAATTTTATCTTCCTCTGCTTCAAAGAGGGTTGGGCTGAGGATCATACCATTAATACTATTATAAAGTACAAATTGGTGTTTGAATTGGCTAAGATACAAACTGAATTGTAGATAAAAAAAACTCATTCGGTTATTCGAATGAGTTTTTTAAAAAAAGTTATAATCAAAAAAAAGTTATATTTTTTCTAACCAGTTTTTTGCATTCACAAAGGCTTCATGCCAAGGAGAAACTTCGTCGTTTCTGTCTTTTGGATAATGTGCCCAGTTCCATTGAAAGGTAGAACGCTCAATATGTGGCATCATTACCAAATGTCTTCCGGTTGCATCGCACATCATTGCAGTGTTATAATCAGATCCGTTTGGATTTGCTGGATAGCCTTCGTAACCATATTTGGAAACAATATTGTAGTTTTCTTCCGGTTCAGGTAAATTAAATTTTCCTTCACCATGCGAAACCCAAACTCCAAGTGTGCTTCCAGCCAATGTAGATAACATTACGGATTTGTTTTCTTGTATCGTTACTGACGTGAAAATACTTTCATGTTTATGACTTTCATTATGAAGCATTTTTCCGTGAACTTTATGTTCTGGATTGATTACTTCCAATTCCATAAACAATTGACAACCGTTACAGATTCCAACTGATAAAGTATCTTCTCTTTTGAAAAAGTTTTTCAATGCTGTATTTGCTTTTTCATTGTATTTGAATGCTCCGGCCCAACCTTTGGCAGAACCCAAAACATCCGAATTCGAGAATCCACCAACAGCTCCAATAAACTGAATGTCTTCCAGATTTTCACGTCCCGAAATCAAATCGGTCATGTGAACGTCTTTCACGTCAAAACCTGCTAAGTACATCGCATTGGCCATTTCACGTTCAGAATTACTTCCTTTCTCGCGAATGATTGCCGCTTTCGGTCTTGGTTTTGAATTATCTATTACTGGTGCTTTACCCGTAAAGTGTGCAGGGAAAGTATAGTTTAATGCTTGATTTTTGTAATTATCGAATCGCGCTTGGGCAGTTCCGTTTTTGGCTTGTTTTTGGTCTAATAAGAAAGAAGTTTTAAACCAGATATCTCTGTATTTGGCAATGTCTAATTTACAAGGGCCAAAGTCTAAAGTAGCTTCGGTTGTTGCTGTTCCTAATTTGTAGAAAGAAACGCCATTTGCTTTTAATTTAGCTTCAACAGTTTCGTCTGATTTGGCTTGGAAAACTACTGCAATGTTTTCGGCAAAAAGATATTTGATAATGTCTTTTTCTTCAAATAAAGAGAAATCAATTTTAGCTCCCAAATTCACATCTGCAAAACACATTTCTAATAAAGTAGTAATCAAACCACCACTTCCGATATCGTGTCCTGCCAAGATTTGATTGTTTAAAATCAATTCTTGTAACGTATTGAATGCATTTTTCAAAAAAGCAGCGTCTTTAATTGTTGGTGCTTCGTTTCCGATAGCGTTCATGGTTTGTGCCAAAGAAGAACCTCCTAGTTTAAAGTCGTCTTGGGATAAATTGATATAATAAATTGAACCACCGTCTTTTTGTAAAACGGGCTCCACTACTTTTCTGATATCGATACAATTTCCACCAGCAGAAATAATTACCGTTCCCGGTGCAATAACTTCGTCGTTTGGATATTTTTGTTTCATCGAAAGCGAATCTTTTCCAGTAGGAATGTTGATTCCTAATTCGATTGCAAAATCCGAACACGCTTCAACGGCTGCGTATAAGCGAGCATCTTCTCCTGCATTTTTACATGCCCACATCCAGTTGGCCGAAAGTGAAATCCCTTTCATTCCGTCTTTTATAGGAGCCCAAACAATATTAGACAAGGATTCGGCAATGGCAGTTCTTGTTCCAGCAACTGGGTCAATTAAGGAAGCAATAGGAGAGTGTCCAATTGAGGTTGCAATTCCTTCTTTTCCTAAATAATCTAAAGCTACAACACCACAATTGTTTAATGGCAATTGCAAAGGACCAGCACATTGTTGTTTGGCTACTTTTCCACCCACACAACGGTCTACTTTGTTTGTTAACCAGTCTTTACAAGCAACGGCTTCTAGTTGTAAAACTTGCTCTAAATAGGTGTCAATATTGTTTTTATCATACGTTAAACCACCATAGTTGTAATCGATAGTGGTATCGGTCATAACTGTTTTTGGAGAACTTCCGAAGAAATCTTCCAAAGCATAATCCATTGGTTTCAAACCTGTAGTTTTTGACTCGAAAGTAAAACGGTGGTCACCAGTTACGTCACCCACTTGATACATTGGCGAGCGTTCTCTATCTGCAATTCGTTGTAAAATGTCGATGTCTTTTTGACCAATAACTAATCCCATTCTTTCTTGAGACTCGTTACCAATGATTTCTTTTGCCGAAAGGGTAGGGTCACCAACAGGTAACTTGTCCAAATCAATTAATCCTCCAGTTTCTTCAACCAATTCCGAAAGACAGTTTAAGTGTCCTCCAGCTCCGTGATCGTGAATAGAAACAATTGGATTATTATCGCTTTCTACCAAACCACGAATGGCGTTGGCAGCACGTTTTTGCATTTCCGGGTTGGAACGTTGTACAGCATTCAATTCGATTCCAGAACCAAAAGCTCCAGTATCAGCTGAGGAAACTGCTGCTCCACCCATTCCGATTCTATAATTTTCTCCACCAAGAATAACAATTTTGTCTCCTTCTTGTGGTTTCTTTTTTATGGCTTGATCTAATTTTCCGTAACCAATTCCACCTGCTTGCATGATTACTTTGTCGTAACCAATTTTGCGGTTGTTTTCTTCGTGTTCGAAAGTCAAAACCGAACCGGTAATAAGCGGTTGCCCAAATTTATTTCCAAAATCAGATGCTCCATTCGAAGCTTTTATCAAGATGTCCATTGGAGTTTGATACAACCATTTTCTTTCGGCTACAGCATCTTCCCAAGGACGATTTTCTTCTAAACGAGAATAGGAAGTCATGTAAACAGCAGTTCCTGCCATTGGTAATGAACCTTGTCCACCTGCTAAACGGTCACGAATTTCTCCTCCCGATCCAGTTGCAGCTCCGTTGAAAGGCTCCACTGTTGTTGGGAAATTATGTGTTTCAGCTTTTAAAGATATAACCGAATCAAATTCTTTTATTTCATAAAAGTCAGGTTTGTCGGCAGTTTTTGGAGCAAATTGTTGTACTCTTGGTCCTTTTACAAAAGCCACGTTGTCTTTGTAAGCCGAAACGATATCGTTAGGGTTTTCCTGAGATGTTTTTTTGATTAATTTAAAAAGAGAGGTTTCTTTTTCTACACCATCAATTACAAAAGTTCCGTTGAAAATTTTGTGACGACAGTGTTCTGAATTGGCTTGTGAAAAGGCGAAAATCTCTGAATCCGTTAATTTTCTACCCAGTTTTGTGGCTAAATTATCTAAATATTCCACTTCTTCAGCACTCAACGATAACCCTTCGGATTGGTTATAAGCAGCAATGTCATCAATATCTAAAATCGCTTCGGGTTGAATGTGTATGGCAAAAATATCTTGATTCAGCTCGGTATATTTTTGCGAAAGCATTGGATCGAAATCATTGAAATCGGCAGTAGCTTTATGGAATTCTTCAATACGAATGATTCCAGAAATCCCCATATTTTGAGTGATTTCTACTGCATTGGTACTCCAAGGTGTTATCATAGTGGCACGAGGTCCAACAAAAAAATCCGACAAGACGGATTTTTCTATTTTATTGGAGTCGGCAAAAAGCCAGTTGAGTTTTGAAATGTCTTGAGCCGAAATTTCGTTTTGCGTGTGTACTGCAAAAACAGTTTTGCTTTGGTTTTCAAAGAAATGGATCATTGTTGTGTAGTTTGTTGTATTGAAAGGTGCAAATTTAGTTAATTAAGATTAAAAAAGGAATAAAAAAAAAGCGACAATTGTGTCGCTTTTTTTTAAGATGCTAAATTTATAATTAGTTGATTATTATCTTTTTATTGGTTGTTTTAGAATCGTCGGTAATTTTAACGAGATAAATTCCTTTTGGAAGATTGCTTATTTGTACTGAAGATTGCTTTATATTTTCTTTACTATAAACAGTTTGACCTAACATTGAAAATATTTCGATAGTATAAGTTTTGTTAGAATTGGTATAGGAAACGGTGAATTCACCATTTGATGGATTTGGGTATAAAGCAATTCCATCGGCTTCCGTAACAATTTCCTCTTTTGTTACTTTGGTGCTTATTTTGCTGCCAAGATTAGTGCAAGTATCTGTGGTAAATGAATCCCATTGGGTAGATAAATTAAATGTAGTGCTCGGTGAAGTAACAGTTGATTTTCTTCTCAAAGTAACATCGGCTGCAAAGTTTGCGGTTCCACCATTGAAAGTTCCAATAACGTCAATAAGCACTCCATTTTTGAATAAACCTACTGCATCGTTTCCATTAAAAGTTAATTCGGTTGCTGCTGTAGAAATATTGGCTAAACTTATTGAATAACAACTTGAGGCTATTGAACTATTTACAATGATAAATTTACTTCCACTGTTTAATGTGCCAGATAAAGCTAAACCTGTACTCCAAGCTCCAGCTCCATTGGTTTGTTTTTTGATTGTGTAAACTGATAAGTTAACTGCAGCACCAGTCATATTGGCTATTTCTAAAGCTTTATTGTTAGACGAACCTTCAATATATTCAGAGAAAAGTAATTCTGCTGCTGTTCCTCCGCTGCTGTTTGTTGTAGCAGATACGGTATTGCTAGATGCAGATGCATTACCTGCTGCATCTTTTGCATTTACATAAAAAGAATATGCTGTTGAGGCTGTTAGTCCTGAAATGGTTGCAGTTGATGTGGCAACAGTCGTTTTCAAAACAGAATTCATATAAACATCATAACTGGCTACTCCAACATTATCTGTAGAAGCAGTCCAACTTAATGAAACCGAAGTTGCTGTTTTGGTAGTGACTGCTAAACTTGATGGTGTTGTTGGCGCTTGTGTGTCTGAAACTGGAGTAGTTCCTCCCCAAATAGCTTGAACGTATTCTGGGTGATCGATATAAGGGTTTCTGTTGTTTTGTTTGGTGTAAATGGCATTGTTTCTTGCAATTTCTCTTGCACTCACGGGGTCTTGTGTATTCCAAGTTAAAAGTAAATTTAGAAATGCAGTTGTGAATACCTGATTAGAAGTTCCGTTAAACATGGCATAAGAATAGCCAGAAACCGTATTTTCATAACGTGTTGCAAAATAGAAATACATTCTCGCAATATCACCTTTGAATTCATTTATCGGTTCAAAAACAGTGCCTGTATATCCAGAAACCGAGCTTGAACCTAGTTTACTTCCGTTTAAAGATGTCCAAGTTGCAGTTCCTACTGTACCATGTGGATAATTGGAACGTTGTCCGTTTACTTTCCCATCTGTAGGTGTAATAAAATGGGCATCAGAAACCATTGGCGTAGCCGAATTAAATACCGATTGTGGAATTATATGTTCTCTGTTATAGCAATCTCCTTCTGTAGAATAGGTTCCGCATCTTTGAGTAGATCCCGAAGTGTAATTGTACGGATCTGTTGCAGATGGTTTCTCGGAGTACATATCTAAAATTGTTCCGTCATTTTCATAAAAATTATCAATATCAGAACTTTGATAAGTAGTATATAAACCTGCATAACCATTATCAGTATGCCCTTTAATGATATTGTAAAGTTGGGTTTTTAGAGTATAGCCTGTACCAGTTGCCGTTGTGTAATAACCACTTGGAATCTGCGCAATTCCTATAGCAAAGGACAATAAAAATAATAAAGAGTAAATTTTTTTCATAATTTAAAAAATTAGGTTATTAGTGTTGTGGTAATAAATATAAGCCTGATTGTCAGGTTAGTATTTGTTTTTTAAAAACAAAAATATAATTTTTTGTATTATAAAAGGTTAAGAAAAGGTAATAAAATTATGTTTTTTCTGATTTTTTTAAATAAGATTATTAAGGGTTTATTGTCAATGAATCTTTTTTAACTATTTTGATTTAGGAAAGGGTTTGCTTTGATATGCTCCTAAATCTGGTGGTAGAACCCTTGTAATTCCAATAATATCTAGTGGAACTAAATACGTCGAATTCCCTTTTGCGAAAGCGGAAGAAGTATTGTCTATGTTAAAATTATTAATATTTGAATTAAAGAATTTTGGGTCTTTATTGAGGATTATTGCATTGTAATGAATCGGATCTGTATCGAATTGATAATCTGCGTCTTTTGTGTATTTATTGTTGGTATTGTTGAATTTAATCAAGCAATTGTTGAATTGATATTCAAAAGCAGCTCCTGTTTTTTTATCCAAAAGAAGTTCGTTAGAAAAAGAGCCATAAATAATGCAATTGTTGAAAGTTGCTTGATTAAGGTCTTTTGTCTCGGGAGTTGCTCCAGTATTATAATTGCTAATGTATAATGCAACTTGTTCTGGACTAGACCAGTCGTTGTTGAAAGTGCTGTGGGTAAATTTGTAATTCCCTCCATAAGTACAAGCCAAACTTGCTTGCCCAGTATAATTAATGACGATATTTTCGGCTTCAATTAAAGCATTTTTTGCTTGAATTCCATAATGTGTGCAATTGTAAATTTGTGTATTTTTTATAGAAGTAGTGCTGCCATTATTACCGTCGATTAATAATCCAACTGTTGCATTTTTTAGTGTAAGATTTTGGATTTTGTTATTGGTGCTTCCATTTTGTAACCAAATTGTTCCCCACTGGCCTGGTATATAAGCAAAATCAGGTTGCTGACGATCATTGCTAAAAATGACTTCATTTTCCAGTTTATCTGTAGTTGAATTGGTTCCGTTGATCTCAATTGAAGCATTTTTAGGTACAATTAGCCCAGAATCGGCATGAAAATAAACTCTTGCACCGGGTTCAAAAGTTACTGTTTCTCCCTCTGGTACTGCAGCATAACCATAAATAACATAGGCTTTTTTATTGGTAAAAAGGAGTTCATTGCCATGAATGGGATCGTTTTTGTCCAGATAAAAACCGTTTATTTTTTCATTTCCATTCGGTAGCGTTTCTGTCGTACCATCTGAATTACGGTTGGGGTATAATAAAATAGCATCTTGAACTAAAGTTACTAATTCTACCTTTTGAAGATTAGTGCCTCCATCAAATTCGATTTGATCTGTGTATAAAAACTCAGAAGGGGTAGTGTTGTCACTCTCTACAGTGGTTTCTATAAAAATATACAAACTGTCTTTGGCTAACAACGTAACATTTTCAAATATTTTGCCTTGATTACCTTGTGCGCCATCAACACTCATCCGATACTTTGAGTTTAATCCTTTACCGAATTTAATAAGGGGAATATTGATGTCATTTTTGGAATGGTTATAAACTTTGAGGGTAAAGGTGCTTGAACTCAAATTAGTAAAAACGGTGTCTAAATAAACAGTATCTTTAGAAAAAGTCAAATCACCAGAACTTGGAATGGTTTCAAAATCAGAGCGACAAGAGCAGAAAGAGAATAGGATTCCAATTAAAAAAAGCAAGGTGATGTGGCGCATAATTTTTATTTTTTGTAAAAATAGCAATAAAATAGATTTTTAGTTTCTTTAGCATTCCATTTATTTCTTTTTTGAATTATCAAATTAGCGTAATTTTACATTCTTTAAATTCAAGATATGGTAATAGACAAAGATAAAATGCTCGAATATTGCAATGCCTTTTCCAAGAACACTATGATGGAAACGCTTAAAATCGAGTTTATAGATGCAGGAGAGGGATTTCTTGTTGCCAAGATGCCTGTTGATTCGGCTGTTCATCAACCTATGGGATTATTGCATGGAGGCGCTTCAGTGGCGCTGGCAGAAAGTGTGGGAAGTGCTGCATCCCATTTTTTTATTAATGATAAAAATCAAGAAGTGCGTGGTATTGAGATTTCGGCTAACCATTTGAAGAGTATTCGTGAAGGTGTTGTTTTTGGGACAGCGCGTATCATTCATAAAGGTAGAAGTTTGCATCTTTGGGAAATTAAAATCACAGATGAAGCGGGAAATTTAATTTCACTTTGCAAATTGACGAATATGGTTTTGACACGAGAGACTAAGTAATTATGAATGATTTTTTTGAAAAAGTAATTCTACAACTAGAGCAAAAACTTCCATTTGCTATGTATTGCAAACCCAATTCAGATACTGTAATTGGTATGTTTCAGCAAAATGATGTTTTAAGTGAAATTATCGATTTTACGGAGAAAGGTTTTGTTTTTGCTCCTTTTGATGGAAATGAAAAATATATAATCCTAGAAGAAAATTCTGTTATAGAATATTTTATTATTGATAAAAAGGAGTTTTCGGAAATTGAAATGAAGTTTGTTACTCCAGATAAAATTGTAAAAGAAGATTTTGAAGCATTAGTAAACAAAGGAATTGAAGAAATACAGAATGATGTTTTTCAAAAAGTTGTTTTGTCCCGAAAAGAAAGTATTGACATATTTGATTTTGATTTGGTTTCAACTTTTGAAAAATTAGTTCAATTGTATCCAGCGACTTTTGTTTATTGTTTTTTTCATCCTAAAGTAGGATTGTGGATGGGCGCTACACCAGAGCAATTGATCAAAGTAAAAGGTGCTTTTTTTGAAACTATGGCTTTGGCAGGCACGCAAAAAAGTATTGGTAATGAAGAAGTAGTTTGGCAAAATAAAGAAAAACAAGAGCAACAATTTGTAACAGATTTTATTGTTTCTGAATTGAGAAAGGTTTCAAAATCAATTCAGATTTCAAATCCATATAGTTTAAAAGCAGGGAGCATTTGGCATATAAAAACGGATATTTCGGGAGCATTAAATTCTGTCCGAAATTTGAAAGAAGTGATTGCTTTATTACATCCAACTCCCGCCGTTTGTGGTTTGCCGAAAGCTGAGTCGAAAAAATTCATTTTGGATAATGAACCTTACGATCGGAGGTTTTATACTGGTTTTTTAGGGGAAATGAATAGTAGTTCATCAAAAGATGAAAACAGTTCTGATTTATTTGTGAATTTGCGTTGTATGGAAATTGAGACTAATTTGGTAAACAGCATAACAAAGGTCAATTTATTTATGGGTTGCGGTATTACCAAAGATAGTATTCCCGAAAAAGAATGGGAGGAAAGTCTAAACAAGTCAATGACAATGAAGAGGGGGCTTTAGAATGCGGAATTTAGAATTTAGAAAAATATTATAGAGAATTGATTTTAAATTTTCTCTTTTTAACATTAAAATAAAACAGATGAAATTAGATATACTAGCTTTTGGTGCACATCCCGATGATGTAGAATTGGGATGCGCTGGTACGATCCTAAAAGAAGTTTCTTTGGGAAGAACAGTTGGAATTGTTGATTTGACCCGAGGCGAGCTTGGAACGCGTGGAACTGCTGAAATTCGAGATCAAGAAGCAAATGCCGCAGCCAAAATTTTAGGAGTTTCTGTTCGAGAGAATTTGAATATGCGAGATGGGTTTTTTGTTAATGACGAAAAACACCAATTAGAAATTATAAAAATGATTCGAAAATACCAACCCGACATTGTGTTATGCAATGCAATTGATGATAGACACATTGATCATGCAAAAGGGAGTAAATTGGTTTCGGATGCTTGTTTTTTATCTGGTTTATTGAAAATTGAAACTGTTTTTGATGGCGAGATGCAGAAAGCGTGGCGACCGAAAGTGGTATACCATTATATGCAATGGAAGAATATTGAACCTGATTTTGTTGTAGATATAAGTGGTTTTACGGATAAAAAAATGGATTCAATTTTAGCTTATCGCTCCCAGTTTTATGATCCAAACTCAAATGAGCCAGAGTCACCCATATCGAGTAAAAACTTTATGGAAAGCTTGAATTATCGTTCTAGGGATTTAGGAAGGTTAACTGGAGTAGAACATGCCGAAGGTTTTACTGTTGAAAGGTATTTGGTAGTCAATAGTTTAGGAGATTTAATGTAAATTTGTTGAATTTTTTTTGATTTTTTGTTTGTAGAAGTAAACATTTGTTCTATATTTGCAACCGCTAAGCGCAAATGGTGGTTGTAGCTCAGCTGGTTAGAGCATCGGTTTGTGGTACCGAGGGTCGCCGGTTCGAACCCGGTCATCCACCCAAAAGTCAAAAGCCTTGAAGAAATTCAAGGCTTTTTTTGTTACGTTAACTTTTATTCTTTTGTTTTATTGGTTCTGATCCTTTTTTTTAAAGGATATTGTGAATTTTGCGCCCTCATTAATTTGGCTCTCCACTTCAATTTTACCTCCCAAACTAGTAATATGGTTGTTTATTAAATAAAGACCGATTCCTTTGCTATCAATATGGTTGTTGAATTTTTGATGCAAACCAAATACTTTGTCTTTTACAAGCTCCATGTCAAAGCCTATCCCTTCGTCTGAAAAATACAATTGATCTGTATCATTATATCTTTTAGAATAAACAGAAATAGTGGGAGAACAACCCGGTTTGGCATATTTAATGGAATTTGTTATTAAGTTTAGAAATATACTTTCTAAGTAGGCTTTATTAAAATAGACTTTTTCTAATTCACTAAAGTTTATAGAAATGGAGACTTTTGAAATTTTTATTAAAGAACTAATTGACTTTATGACTAAATTTAGAGATTCACCTAGGTCTAATTCTTCAATTTGTATAGTCATGTTGTCTTCTTGAATTAAAAGATCAACATAATCATTTAAAGTAAGTTTTAAATTTTCGCTGGTTGATTTCAGCATTTCTATAAATTGTAGTGTTTCCTGATCTTCAATTTTTGAAAGATCTAGTATGTCAAAAATTGACAGAAGATTGTTTACAGGTGATCTTAAGTCGTGTGAGCTAGTATAGCTTAATTTTTTTAAATCTTTGTTAATTTTTGTTATGTTTGAAAGTAGCAAGTTTCTTTCCTCTTCCAGTTTTTTGTTGTGAGTTATATTTTTGGCAATTGCATAAACTAATTTTTCTTCTGCGATTGGCATGGATGACCATGAGAGCCATACAATTTCACCACTCTTTGTTACATATCGATTTTCGAAATTCAAAAGCGGTTTATTGTTTAGAAGTTCATTTCGAACTATAGTGGTATAATGTCTGTCATCAATATAGACAAATTCATTAATTGGTTTAGAAAATAATTCTTCATTGGTATACCCTAATAATTTAGAAACAGCTGGATTTATTTTTACAAAATAACCATCAAAGCCAGCAATGCATAACAAATCAGCAGAAAGTTCGAAAAAATGTTCGAAAATATAGTTGTTGTTAGGATTTAAATTTGAATTGAACTTTTCTGTTATCATTTGATTTAAGAATTTTCTAAATTTTCGGTTCCAATTAAGTGAATTAAAAAGATGCTGCCTAGTATTTAATGAAACTAAAAACTATTATGGATATTGTTTAATAGAATTTTGATGATAGACTATTTTTTTTAAAGACTATTATCTGTAATTATGGCTGTAATGTAATGAAAAAAGAGCTTTGAATTGCTTCAAAACTCTTTTTTTAATTAATTGTAAGTAGAGAATCACCCCCAATTCAACTATTGAATCGGTTTGTCGACTACGATTCTGTCTGGTCTATTGGCTAAATCCCAAGCAATTGTAAAAGCAAGTTGTGCTCTTTTTGCCAAAGCATCATATTCAATTTTGTTTGGTTCGTCTGATTTTTGATGGTAATCAGCATGTACACCGTTAAAAAGGAATACAGCAGGAATACCATTTTTTGCAAAATTATAATGATCTGAACGCTCATAGAAATGATTTGGATCTTTCGGGTCATTGAATTTGAAATCTAAATCAAGTTTTGTGTATTTTTCGTTTTGTGCAACAGTAATGTTGTGTAAATCGGTTGACAGTCTATCGGCACCAATTACATAAACATAATTATTGGTATTGGTATGTTCTACATCGCGACGACCAATCATATCGATATTGATATCGGCAACAGTATTTGAAATTGGAAACAAAGGGTTTTCTGAGTAAAAACGAGAACCATGTAAACCGTGCTCTTCGCCAGTGACATGCAAGAATAATAGAGAACGTTTAGGACCATGACCTTCTTTTTTAGCTTTTTGAAAAGCTTCTGCAATCTGTAGGATTGCAACAGTACCTGAACCGTCATCATCGGCACCATTGTAAACATCACCATTTTTCACGCCTACATGGTCGTAATGAGCAGAAATGACTATTACTTCGTCTGGTTTTTCGGATCCTTTAATATAGGTCCAGATGTTTTCAGAATCGGGTAAGTTTTCGTTTCGCTTAGCATTTAAGTAGGCAGCAGGAATTGGTTGATAATAGTTTTTAGCACCTTTTGGAAAAGATATTTGACTTTTTTTGTATTGTTCAATTAGATATTTTCCAGCTTTTTTTTGGCCTTTGGATCCTGTATCTCGGCCTTCCATTTCATCAGAAGCAATTATGTAGAGTCTTGTCTTTAGTTTCTCTGCAGTAATAGTATTCATGTATTGGATTGTGGGGTCAATGTTAGCTTCTTTTTTTTGAGCAAAACAGGAAAATGTTGAGATAAACGCAATTATAGCAAGTGCTTTTTTCATTTAGAATTGGAGGAGTTAAATTTGTTATTTTATTTTTTTAATACTTCGTTTAAAAATAATTTGAAATGTTCAAAAGATCGTTTTGCAGCTTTTTCATTATAAGCAGCTCCTTTTGAATTGTCATTTCCAGATTCTGGATTGGTAAAAGAATGAACAGCATTGGCGTAATAAATCATTTGCCAATCGGCTTTTGTGTCTCGCATTTCTTTTTGAAAAGCTAAAATCTCTTCAGTAGATTCATAAGGATCATCGGCTCCGTGGCATACCAAAACTTTTGCGGTAATTGGTTCAGTGGCACGAAATTCGTCTTTGGTTAAACCTCCATGAAAAGATACAACACCTTTTACATTAAGATGGCCGCGAGCTGCCTCAAGTGCTCCAGTTCCTCCGAAACAATATCCAATGACTACAATATTTTCTGGATTGGCTCCAGCAAGTATTAATTGGTTTAAAGCTAATGAGATTCTTTTTTGATAAGCTTCATAGTTTTTTTTGTAAAATCCTGCATTATTTCCAGCCTCATTGTTGTCTTTTGGATAATTTCCTTCTCCATAAATATCAGCAATAAAGGCATAATAGCCCATTTTTGAAAGTTTATCAGCAGTGTCTTTAGAGAGTTTATCAATTCCTTTCCATGCTGGTAAAATTAAAATCCCTGGTTTTTCTGTGCTTTTTTTTGTCGGGGCGATTTTAAAACCATTTAGAATTTGTTTATCATCTTTGTATTGTACGGGTTTTAATTGTGCAAAAGTCTGATTTGTAATTGATAATAAGAAGAATAGTAAAAATTTTAAATTTTTCATGGCTTTAGTTTTTACAAATATCAGAATAATAATGATATAAAAAAACCTTGAAAGTTACTTCTTTCAAGGTTCTATGAGATTGATTAATTTTGAAATTATTCACCAGGGTGATAAGTACGTTCAGCATTTTTTTGAACGTCTTCTTTGTAAAATAATACATCTTTGAATTGTCCTTTTTGATACAGTATTGCTTGATCCATAAAATGTTTCGATTTTGGATCGCCACTATTGCCTCCCGCCAAAAGTGATTTTGCTTTTACCTTTGTTCCAAATTCTACTGCACAAACAAAGCTATTTCCATTATAACCATACCGTTTTTTGGTACTGTTTTGATACGCACTTTTGTATGCAGGCAAACTGCCCCACAGCGCAGATCCGTTGCCAATTGGTAAGCTTTCAAGGTTGTCATTGTATGTTAAATCTATGTCGCCAGAGGAGCGCTGAAATCTGTTGAGTTCGCCCCAAGGAATTTGCCAAGTACCAAATTTTGTTTTTAACTCATTTACGACAGTTTGCAATTGCGGAATTAGTTGGTCAGCTGTTGCAGTTTTGGCAAATTGAATGGTATTTTCAACTTGGTCCATTTCACCTTCATCGATATAGACTTTTTGAATGATCGGATTAAGTTTGTACGCCCACTCATTGGCCAAAGTTGTAGCAACAGAGTTTTCATTGGCATAATAGTTCCATTTTTTTAATAAAGTTATAGGTTCTATTAATTCAGTATAAATTGGATTTTCGGGTTGTATGTTTTTTTCAAAACTCGCAATCAAAGCAGGGACTAAAACTTCAAAAATAGAAAGTTTGGAGTCATATCCATCAGCAATTATTTTATCTAAGGTATAATTTTTTCCCGGGCTTAAAATACGGACGGCGTTTATTCCTCTAAAGTTTTCGCCATCGGGTGCCATATACGGCAAGTAATTTTCTTCTTTTGGACTATTTGTTCCCGCAACGCTATAGGGTGTCGAATTGCAATTTTGCAGCCAACCATTTGGTGGATTAAAAAGGTGTACTGTTTCAGATGGATTGTGAAAACCTTTCCATTGTGTTGCTGAAGTAGTTCCGTCCATTACTTTTGCCCAATTTAAGTTTTTGTCCCGAATCGGAATAAAATTTCCGTGCCAGTATCCGATATTTCCTTTATTGTCGGCATAAACCGTATTGTTTGAAGCATTGGCTTTCAATTCCATTGCTTTTTTATAGTCATCAAAGTTTTTGGATTTTGTACGAACCCAACTTTGTTCTAAGCTTTTCATGGAACGGTTATTGGACTTGAGACTAATCCATTTCCCATCTCTTTTGGCCATTATTGGACCATTATTGGTAAAAAAAGTAGTAAATGTTTTTGGAATTAATTTGCCATTTTCTAGATAACTAATGGTGATTTTCTTTTCTATAACTGGATATAATTTGGTGTCATATTGATAAAAAAGTTTTTTGTTTTTTGTTACTATTTTTTCGGCGTACATATCGGCAACATCAACATTGGATGAAGTATGCATCCAACCACAATTTTCATTAAATCCTTGATAGATAAAAAATTGACCCCAAGTTACGGCACCATAAGCATTCAAACCTTCTTCGCTATTGATTTGTATTTCGGGTCTAAAATAAAAAGTAGTGTGTGGATTAATATACAGAATAGCATTTCCACTGGCTGTTTTTGAAGGAGCGATAGCAAAACCGTTGGAACCTGTTTGCATGTCTTTTACTTTTTCGATATAAGCAAATTTGTCATCACTTCCGTAAAAGGATTTTAATTCAGCGTTTGATAAATCTGCTGTACTAATAGCGCCAATGCTACCATCTGTCCAAAGTAAAGGAAACCAAGGTTCAAAATGAGTAAGCATTAATGGTTTTACTTCAGGATGTTTGTATAAGTAGTAGTTAATACCATCTGCATAACTGTTTAGTAATTTTTTTAACCAAGGAGCTGCATTCTTATAATCGGCTTTGGCCTCGTCTACATCAATTAATAAACGGGTCTCTAAGTCATTATATAAAACAGATTGTCCTTTTATTTCGGCAAGTCGACCAAGTTTGTCTATATAATTCATTTCGACTCTCTTGAAATCATCTTCGCATTGTGCATACAACATCCCAAAAACTGCATCTGAGTCTTTTTTTCCATAAATGTGAGCAATTCCCCAATTGTCTCTGATAATAGTAACTTGTTGAGCAATTTTATTCAGTCTATTTATTTCTTTACTATCCAGTTTTTGAGCCAAACCAATTGTTGAAAAACAAATAAATAGAATTCCAACTTTTATATTTCTTCTAAAGATTTGCATATTACTTGATTTTAAATTTTTGACCTTCATAAAAAACACCCATTTCAAGACTTTTTATTCCTATCGTATTATTTCTTGGTCCTTTTGTAATTTCTTTTGGATTTTGTACCACAATAACTTCGCTTTCACCCGCAATTTCAATTTCTTTATTGCGTACAATTATTGCGGTGCTTTCATCAATACCAATTCCGATGTGAGTTGGGAATTCAATTAAACCGGAAAGGAGTCTATTGTAGCGGCTTCTTTTAAGGAAATGTTGGTCTATAATTACGTTTTTAATCAATCCTAAACCTTCGGCAGTTTCTAGATTGTTATATCGAATGTTGTCAAAAGTTTCGGTATATTTGGTTTCTAATTTTTGATTTCCTGTAATCATGTGTTCGCACATAACCGCAGCTCCAGCACTTGTTCCAGCAATGCTGGCGCCATTTTGATAGGCTTGATGAATGGCTTTGAAAACGGGAGTATTAGCTACCACTCCCATAAAACGTGTTTGGTCTCCACCACTAATAAATATTATTTTTGCTTTTTGTAAGGAGTCAACTAAAACTGGATTTGTTGCCGTTTGTTTGTCGAAATTTAGCATTACAATTGGGTTGGAAGTCAATTTTTGTACTTGTTCTTTGAAATAAATATAAGCACTGTCTGGTTCTTCACTTGACATGGGCAGGACGACGATATAATCTTTTTTCTGTAAACTCGAAATGGATAAAAGTTGACTCATTAGTTTATCAGAGCGTTTTCCTCCTCCAATAATGAATAATTTCCCTTTAGGAGTTTGGGCTTGATTGTAATTACAAAACAAAAGTAGTAGTAATAGTGTGAATAATTTGAAAATAGTTGTAGTAGTAAAAAGGGTAGTTTTCATAACTGTTTTGTATTAGAAGGATTTAAAATTATTCAATAGTAAGTACACCATTTGTACTGTACATATTTTTAGTAGTTCCTCCTGAAACGGCAGTCCAATTGGTAAGGTCAAAATTTCCGTTGCCAGTAGTTGAATTTCCAACAATGGTATATACTTGAACAGCTTTTTTGTTCAAAACCCAATTTAGAGCGGTATTTGTAGTGCAGTTTTCTGGGGCACCTTCTTTTGCAATTAAAAAATAAGCGGAACCGATTCCAAAAACAGTTGCTTTACCATTTTCATCTATGCATACAGCTGTTTCTTCTTCAACACCAATTCCTTTTGGAGTTGCAATAGAAAAATCTTTCATCAAACGAGCCAAAAAAGTAAAGTGTCTGCCTTTTCTATCTGGATTGTTGTAATGAGTATCTGTAATGGTATTTTTTAAATACGGGTTGTTTACAAAATCTCTTTGTAGCGTCATGTCGACATTATAAGGATTTGTTAGTGCTTGGTCCGAAGTTACAGAACCTTTTTCGGCGGTATACAAGGCCTCGCCCATAATGGCACAACCAGCACTTGTTCCTCCGATTGGAATTTTCTTTGTCGCAATTAAATAATTTAGGGCATCTTCAACTAAAGTATTTTTCCAATAATTAATATAATTGGATTGATCTCCTCCAGCAATAAAAACCATTTCGGCTTGTTTGATTCTTTCAGCTACTTTTGGATTATTGGCCAATTCAATACTGTTGATTAATAAAGTTTCAACCGAATTTACTTGGCTTTTTCCGTCAACTTTAACCAAGTCATAAAGGTATTGATTGTAACCTGTGCCGCCAGTTGATCTTAGAATAATGACATCACCGCCTTTGCTTTTGTTGATCATCCATTTCATGGCAGCGTCAACATCTGTCGATCCACCCATTAAAACAGTACCAAAACTTGACGGTGCATTTACATTACTCGTGTCTCCTACAATACCAATTGATGATGGTAGTTTAAAAACGGGTTTTGGAGTAGGAGAGGGGCTTGGTTCATTTGAACTACTATCACAAGATAAAAGTGTAAATGTTAAGCTAAAATAAGTAATGGCAAGTGTTAATTTTCGGATTGTTTTAATGAATAAATCTGAGGACATTTTATAGTGGTTTATAAAGTTACGTTTCGCTTAAAAGCACAACCTAACTCGATTATAGAATCGGTTTTGGCAATGCCTGGTATATTATCTATTTTTTCATATAGTAATTTTCTCATGTGTTCGTGATCTTTTGCTATCAATTTAATGTATAGTGTGAAAGATCCTGTAATGTAATAACATTCGGTTACTTCGGGTATGTTTTTCAAAGCTTCAATAACTTTGTCAGAATCTTGATCTTTGTTTAAAGTGATTCCAGTAAAAGAACCCCAATCATAACCTATTTTTTTTTCGTTTAAAACGGGTTTGATTCCTACAATAATTCCTTGTTCTATTAGTCTATTGATGCGTTGATGCACCATAGTATTTGATATTTTAAGATTACTCGCAATTGCCGAAAAGGCCATTCTACCATCTTTTTCTAATTCTTTAATGATGCTGATGTCAAATTCATCTAATACGTCCATATCTGGTTTTTTAAGTTAAAATCACTTTTTTTTAGAGTTATAAAAGTAATTATTTTTTATTCATATCCTATATTAATCTGTAAAATGAATTATGAATTGGCCAAAATGACTTTATTTAAAATGAATTTAAAAAATATTTTCTTTATTTAGATTAAATTTAAGTCAAAATTAGTATTTTATTTGGTAAATAAAAAATATTTGTTACTTTTGTGTAAAGTTTTTTAATTAATTATTGAATCATGATACATACAGCACAAGAACTTTCTTCAAAATCGGAAGTTTTAATTGAAAAAGAGAATAAATATGGGGCTCATAATTACCATCCTCTACCAGTTGTTTTAGAAAAAGGAGAAGGTGTTTTTGTATGGGATGTAGATGGAAAAAAATATTATGATTTCTTATCAGCTTATTCGGCTGTAAATCAAGGACATTGCCATCCAAAAATTGTTGGTGCAATGATAAAACAAGCGCAAACATTAACCTTAACATCGCGTGCTTTTCATAATGATCAATTGGGTGTTTATGAGGAGTATATGTCAAACTATTTTGGTTTTGATAAAATATTACCAATGAATACTGGTGCTGAGGCAGTAGAAACCGCTTTGAAATTATGTAGAAAATGGGCGTATGAAGTAAAAGGAATTGCCGAAAATCAAGCGCAAATTATAGTTTGTGAAAATAATTTTCACGGTCGTACTACTACTATTATATCTTTTTCTAATGATGAAGGAGCTCGTAAAAGTTTTGGTCCTTTTACCGAAGGTTTTATAAAAATACCATACGACGATACTGAAGCATTAGAAAATGTATTAAAATCGTCAAAGAATATTGCAGGTTTTTTGGTGGAGCCAATTCAAGGCGAAGCGGGCGTTTATGTACCTACTGAAGGTTATTTGGCCAAAGCCAAAGCGCTTTGTGAAGCTCACAATGTTTTGTTTATTGCAGATGAGGTTCAAACCGGAATTGCTCGTACAGGTAGACTATTGGCAACTTGTGGTAATTGTTCTTGTGAAAAAGGATGCGAAAATAGACCTGAAGTAAAACCAGATATTTTGATTTTGGGTAAAGCAATTTCTGGTGGTGTTTATCCAGTTTCGGCAGTATTGGCCAATAATGAAATCATGAATGTCATTAAACCAGGACAGCACGGTTCTACTTTTGGAGGAAATCCTGTGGCTGCCGCTGTTGCTATTGCAGCTCTTGAAGTGGTTCGCGAAGAAAATTTATCTGAAAATGCAGAAAGATTAGGTATTATTTTAAGAAAAGGATTGAATGAAATTGCAGAAAGAAATCCATTAATCGAATTGGTTCGTGGAAAAGGATTATTGAATGCTATTGTGATCAATTGTGGAGAAGATTCAGATTTGGCTTGGGATATATGTCTTCGTTTTAGAGATTATGGATTATTGGCAAAACCAACTCATGGTAACAAAATTCGTTTTGCACCACCATTAGTAATTACAGAAACTCAAATTCAAGAGTGTTTGGCTATTATCGAAAGAGCTTTAAATGATTTTAAATAAGATTCTGAGATTCTAAGATTCTGAGATTCTAAGTTTATAAAGTCTAATGCTCTAATAGTCAAAAATAGTATCCATGCAAAAAGCTATTAAAATAATAAAAAACAGATCCGATATCGGAGCTGGAACCAGAGGCTCGGATTTAGGGATTGATGCCATTGAAATAGCAGCGATTAATAAAAATAGTGAATATTTTAATGAATATGAATTTGAAGATGTTAAAACGCATAACGAATCCATATATGACAAATACCGTAGTTCTGTAGCCAAAAGAATTGAACATGTTGTAGAACAATGTACACGTGTGAGTAATTCGGTCAAAAAAAACTTGAATACTAATTATTTTCCGATAGTTCTGTCTGGAGATCATTCTTCAGCATTAGGAACTATAAGCGGTGTAAAAGCAGCTTATCCAAATCAAACTGTTGGTGTAATATGGATAGATGCCCATGCCGATTTGCATTCGCCTTATACAACGCCATCAGGTAATATTCACGGTATGCCATTGGCGGCAGCGCTTGCAGATGATAATATAGATTGTCAAGTAAATTCTGTTGCTGTAGACACTCAGGAACATTGGAACGAAATGAAGAATATTGGTATTGAAGGCGCTAAAGTTTTGCCTGAAAACTTGATTTATTTTGGTGTTCGCGATACAGAAGAAGCAGAAGACAGACAGATTGAAAGATTGAAAATCCGTAATTACAAAGTAGATGAAATTCGTTTTAGAGGTTTAGAGATTTGTGTAGATGAAGCCTTGGCAAAATTATCACATTGTGATGTTTTATATGTTTCTTTTGATGTCGATTCTATGGATTGTGATTTAATTTCATTTGGAACAGGAACTCCCGTTTCTCGAGGGTTTGATCAATATGAGATTATTGAAATCATTAATCAAATTATTCGATCTAAAAAAGTGGTTTGTTTTGAAGTGGTTGAAGTAAATCCACTTTTGGATACCAAAGGGAATAAAATGGCAGAAACCGCATTTCAGGTTTTAGAAGCCATAACGGTAAATTTAGTTTTGCCTATTGAGTAATAAGTTAGTTTGGTTATACATATTTTGAATTTGGTTAAAAGCCTGAAAACATATTTTTGTTTTTAGGCTTTTTTTTTGCTTAAAAATTAGTGAATTTTGACGCTTAGGTTCCGTTCGGTCTAATTTGCTGTAATACTTCAGCTTTAACTAATCATAATTTAGTTTGGAGTGATTTATGGATAATGAATCATTATCATTTACTTAAGGAGCTCGCGAACTATATTCGTTTAGTTTTTCAATTCGTCCAGCGGGAGAATTCAGATTACATGAACACATAATGTGATTCCTCTTTCGTCGGAATGACAAAAGCCAATCATTAAGGACAAGGCATTGGATAATAAATAGTTATTGTACCCTTGAATATCTTTTGTTTCTCAATCAAATCTTTGGACTTTTGGTTCATCTTTGATTTTTGCTATAGAAATGAGTCAAAAAAAAACCATCCGATGAGGCGGATGGTTTAGTTTAATCAAGAATAAAAGTTATTAATATCCAGGATTTTGAGTTATTAATTTATTAGTATTGGTTTCATACAGTGGAATAGGGAAAACCAATAGATCAGAATCCCAAGGTAAAGAAGCTGAAATAGATCCTTTTGTTCTTTTGATGTCATGTATTCTAAACCCTTCCATTCCTAATTCAAGTTCGCGTTCTCTTAAAATATCAGTTAGAGTTGGATTTGCAAATGGAGTTGCTTTGGCTCTGTTTCTTAACAAATTGATGTCATTTGTGTAGGTATCACCAACAGCAGTTCCTTCTCTAAAATTAGATTCTGCACGAATTAAATACATTTCAGCTAAACGAACTAAAGGAACGTCTCCAAATTCACTTGTGTATTTAGAACTAAGTCTTCGATTATTAACTGGATTTATATATACAAAACTACCTCTTTCGTCGTTTGTCTCAAACTTATTGATGTATGCTGAATTGATTACAATATCACCCCCGCGACCTCCGTTTACTTCAGAAGCATAAGAATTTACTAATTGATTTGAACCAGATTGTTTAGTCATTTGGATAGCAAATACATCTTCTAATTGATCAGTGTCATGATTAAAAGCTTGAGAATATTTTTTCATTAATTCATTTCCACTATTTAAAATTACATCATTTGCAGCATCTCTTGCTTCGGCATAGTTTCCTTGTTGCAAATAAACTCTAGCTAAAATTGCTTGAGCAGCATATTTGTCAGCATAATAACTATTTGTATCAGGTAGGTTTGCATATGCATCTTTTAAATCAGAAATGATTAAAGCATAAACTTCTTCTACAGTACTTCTTTCTTTAGATAAATCTGCTTTATAATCATATATCGCTTTTGATCTAATAACAACCCCCAATTGATTGTTTATAGATCCTGCAATATAGGGTTTGGCAAACAATCGTACTAAGTCGAAATAAACTAATGAACGAAGGAATTTTGCTTCTGCAATCATTCTAGTTTGCAAATTTGTATCGGTTACTTTATCTATATTCTCAATTACCGTGTTAGTGCTGTTAATGATAGCATAACTATTAGTATAGATGTCTTCTACAGCAGTATTGTCTACCAATATAGATTTTGTGAATATATTTCTTAAGCTTCCAGTTGTACCTCTAAATCTCCATTCAGAAGATGATTTTCCTGTTTGAGCTAATAAATCAGAAACAATTGATATTCTTCCGCCGTAGCCACTACCTGCAGCTGCTTGAGCATATGTTCCGTTTAAAATATTAATTATACCTGCTTCGGTTTTTAATATCTCTACTGCGTCTTTTGAATTTTTAGGTTCAATTTCTAATTCATTTTCACAACTTACAAAAAATGAAGCTAGAATTATAAATAGGATTAATTTATTTGTTTTCATTTTTTTAAATTTAAAAATTAATATTTACACCTAATGCCATTGTTTTAGCAGGCGGTGCAGAGTAGAATTCTTCACCAACTCCTTGATCGTCTCTTCTTGCTTCAGGGTCGTATCCTTTGTAATCAGTAAAAGTTAATAAGTTAACCCCTGTGAAGTATAATCTTACAGAACTTAAGCCTGTTTCTTTAAGTGCTTGAGTTGGTAAAGTATATCCTAATGTAAGATTTCTTAATCGAATGAAATCAGCACTATCTAGAAAACGTGTTGATTCACCAGCTCCATTACCACCACCAAATCGGGCTTGAGGCACATTTGTGATATCTCCTGGTTTTTGCCAACGGTCCAATTGATCTAAGGTTTGATTGTCAAAATAATCTGCATTTACCGATTGATATTTTCCTGCAGAATTGTAGATACTTGCGCCCCATTCTCCTTGAAAAGTGAAAGAAAGATCGAAGTTTTTGTAATTAAGAACATTGGTTAATCCTGCCATTAATTCAGGGAATGGGTTACCTGTAACTACTCTTTGTGCTTCAGAATAATCATTTGTTGTACTTCTGTCAATAGTTCCATCTGAATTAACAGTGTTTTTGATGTATAATGCATCTCCATTTGCAGGGTCTACACCGGCATATTCTTTTAAATAGAATGTGGATACATTTTCGCCAACTCTATTTATGGTATAAGCCCCAACAACATCTTTGTTATTAGCTAGTGCTATAACTTCCGTTTTGTTTGTTGTTATATTGAAACTTGTATTCCATTTGAAATTATCGTTGTCAATATTTTTAGAATTTAATGTAAACTCAAATCCTGAACTTTGTATATCTCCAATATTTTGATTAACTGTTGATGTACCTGAACTGATTGGAATAGGTAATTGAAAAAGTAAATCATTTGTTTTTTTGTTATAATAATCAGCGTCTATATTAAATCGATTTAAAAAACCAATTTCAACTCCTAAATCAACTTGGCTTGATTTCTCCCATGTAAGGTCATCATTTCCTGCCTGAGTAAAAGAAAGTCCAGTTTTAAGATTGTATGAATTTTGTGCGTATAATTGACGAGATGCAAAATTTCCAATTTCAGCATTTCCTAATTGTCCCCAGCTACCTTTTAGTTTTAAAAAGGATACAATTTCATTGTCTTTTAGGAAATTTTCTTGTGACATAATCCATCCAGCAGAAAAAGCTGGAAATATTCCATATCTTTCATTTTTTCCAAAACGAGAAGATCCATCTCTACGAATACTTGCTTTAAACAAATATTTATTGTCAAATGAATAGTTGAATCTTCCAAAAAGGGATACAAAAGTATAGTCTGTTTCACTTCCTGCACCATTTAATATTTCTGCAGCACCATCAACTGTCTGAAAGGAATCATTTGGAAAACCTATTCCTGTTACATCTTGGTATCTACGATTGTATTTGTTAAACTCAGTACCTGCAACTATATTAATAGTGTGTTTTTCAGAAAAAGTCTTGTCAAATGTCAAATAATTACTAAAAATATAAGATTCATTATTTACTGATGAAGCGAATACTTCTCCATCTGTTGATTGAAAAGGTGCTTTACTTCCTGTCCAACTATCTTCTGTTTGGGACATTAAATCGTATGCAAAATCTGAGTTAAATTTTAACGACGGTACAATTTTTAACTCTCCAAATACTTTTCCTGTTACTCTTCTAACTAATGTTTTCCAATAAGAGTTGTCAATTGCTAACAAAAAGTTTGCATATTCTGTATTTGGATTCGCTGTTCCATCAGCTAATCGTGCAGGAGATAAAGGAGATTGAGCAACAGCTTGTAATGGAGTTACAAATGCATTGTCATCTTGAACTCGATCAATTTGAGCTCTTGAAAAGCTTAAATTCATACCTGCAGTAAAATTATTAGAGACTTGATGTGAGATATTGGTTCTTGCAGTAATTCTTTCTAATGCATTGGTTACAATAATTCCTTTGGTATTGTTGTAGGCTGCCGAAAAGAAATATTTTGTTTTTGCATCACCACCAGAAACTGAAAAATCGGCATCTGTAGTTGTTCCATTTTGAAAAGCAAGATCTTGCCAATTAGTATCAACTTCACCATTTTTCCAATCTGTTCCTTGGGCTAAATAATCAAATTCATCTGTTACATCTGTAATGTCACCAGTTCCATCTCCATCTGCACCGTTTATAGCAGCTTCACTAAATAATTCAATATATTGTGCTGCATTTAGCCATTTTCTTTTGTGTGTTGCTTGGCTTACACCTTGTGATAGATTGACAGAAAAAGTGCCTTTTCCTGTTTTTCCTTTTTTAGTGGTAATAATTACAACACCGTTTGCTCCACGTGCTCCGTAAATTGCTGCCGATGATGCATCTTTTAATACATCTATGGATTCGATTTCACTCGGGCTCAAAGTTAATAAAGGATTTGTTGGTGCTCCATTGCTGGATTCGTCTGAAGTAATCAAAGGCATACCATCCAAAACATATAACGGTTCTGATCCAGCACTTATACTAGCAGCGCCTCTAACTCTTATACTTACACCGCCCTCTACTTTACCGTTGGTTTGAGTAATTTGTACCCCAGCTAATTTACCAACCAATGCGTTTTGAACATTCGCTACAGGGACTTGTTGAATGTCTTTGGCTGTAACTCTAACAATTGCATCAGTTGATTTCTTTTTTGTAGAAGTACCATATCCTACTACAAGAACAGATTCTAATTCATTTGTAGCATTTGCCAATTTTACAGTTATTGTAGAAGCAGCAGCTACTTCAACAGTTTTCATACCAATGAAAGTTACAATAAGTTTGTCTCCTTTTTTGGCGTCTAAAGTAAATTCTCCATCAAATCCAGTTTCAACACTTGATTTGGTTCCTTTTATTAAAACGTTTGCTCCAGGAATTGGAATTCCAGCTTGGTCCGTAACCTTTCCGGTCACTTTAATTTCTTGAGCACTTGCAATTTGCACAAAAAGTACAAATAAAAGGCTAAAAAAACACTTAAAATTAATTTTCATGTTTAGATTTTTTATGATTAGTTGGGTCAAATATCATAATATATTGTTAAATAAAAAATATTATTTTATAAAAAATCTTTTTATAGCTTAATTATTATGAATAATTTATTTTAATCACTGTATAAATGTGTTATATTAACTAATTAATGATAAAAAATAATAAATTGTTATTATTTTAATATTGAAAAAAACGAATGAAAAGTTATATATGACTAAAATAAACTTGTATTTAGTTTAATTTAACTAAAAAAAACGGAAAATAAAGTTAATATTTTCATTTCATGCTGTCTTTAATTTGTAGTTTTAAAGAATATAAAATTAATTAACATTTATTTTGAGTTTAATTTTAATTATAATACAGTAAATAATAATATCTATGAATTTAGCCTTAAAAAAATATTTTAAACAATAAAATACTTATATTTGCAATAAGTAAAAATACTTAAGTAATTTTATTGTTGTAAATATGAAACATGTAAATAAGCCAAAATTAACAATAGTAGGAGCGGGTCCTGGAGATTCAGAATTAATTACTTTGAAAGCTATAAAAGCACTTGAAAATGCAAATGTTGTATTGTACGATGCTTTAGTCAATGAAGAATTACTAAAATATGCCAATCAGGCTGAAATTGTCTTTGTAGGGAAACGTTTTGGCTGTCATGCCTATTCTCAAGACCAAATTAATGACTTAATTGTATCGATGGCTCAAAAGTATGGACATGTAGTTCGCTTAAAGGGGGGAGACCCTTTTGTTTTTGGAAGAGGTAGTGAAGAAATTGATTTTGCACAACAATTTGATATTGAAACGGCCATTGTTCCTGGAATATCCTCTGCTTTGGGAGTGCCAGCATCTAATGGGATAAGTTTAACCCAACGTAAAATTGCCGAAAGTTTCTGGGTAATCACCGGAACAACTTCGGATCATAAATTGTCCAAGGATGTTGCTTTGGCTTCTAAATCTTCAGCCACTGTTGTGATTTTGATGGGAATGAACAAACTGGACGAAATTGTTTCTCTGTATCAAAGTAATCGAACCGATGATTTGCCTATTGCTATTATTCAAAATGGAACAAAAAATACGGAGAAAAAAGTAATTGGAACTATTAGTACAATTGCACAATTGGTAAAAGACAACGAATTGGCTTCTCCAGCGATTATCATCATTGGTGAAGTGGTTCATTCTATTTCAAAACTAACTTCATATTTAAAAAATGAATTCCCAAAGGACTCTTTTTTAGAGGATGAATTTATATTGCAAAATCTGGATAGTTTTGATTTTGCGGTTGTAAAAAGAAAAGACGAACTTTAGAAATTAACACTCTGCCAATTTGTTTCATTATATTGATGACCATTTCTGAAATTAATGCTAATTTTAATGTGTAACAAAATGATTGAAATTTTGTCTTACTCAATATATAGTTTTTAATATAACGAAAAATATGGAAAAAAAAGCATTAAGTTTTCTTGTTCTTAGTTTGTCGATTCAGTTTACTGTTGTAGCTCAAAGCATAGATAAATTAATTACTCCAAAAGAAGCAACGCGAATAGAAACGGTACTATCTGCAGATGATATGCAAGGCAGAAGAACCTTTACTTCTGGGATTGACAAAGCTTCAGCCTTTATAGAATCCGAATTTAAAGGGATTGGATTGCAACCTTTTAATGGAGCAACCAATTTTAGACAAGAGTTTTTTATGACGGCCTCCAAAGCAGTTTCATCAAAAATTACAATTAACGGTGAGGAAATATTTAATAATCAAGTTGTAACCTTTTCATATCTGCCCGAAGTTTCGTTGACCGAAAAGAGTGATATTACTGTTGTTAGTATCAACAAAGGTGATAATATTGGTAAAAAATTCAACGAATATTACAACAGTACCAAAAGTCTATTGGTCTTAGTTGATGATTCTTTTAAAAATGTATTACCTAATATTCAACAGATTGATAGAATTACTGCAAATCCTGGTCAAAACACGATTCTGTTTGTATTTGGGGTAATCGATGCTACTACATTTACAATCAATCTGACCAATACCATTACCAAAAAATCATTGAATAATGTAGTTGGAGTGTTGCCTGGTAAAAGCAAACCGAATGAATATGTAATTTTCTCTGGGCATTATGATCATTTGGGAATAGGTTCTCCACAAGAAGGGGTGCCACATGATGCAACCGATTCTATTTATAATGGTGCCAATGATGATGCAGCAGGAAGTACAGCTGTAATTATGTTGGCCAAGTATTTTAAAAAGAAGAATAATAATGAGCGAACTATCATTTTCACCACATTCGTAGCCGAAGAATTAGGAGGTTATGGTGCTAAATATTTTTCTAAACAATTAGCTCCTGAGCAAGTTATCGCCATGTTTAATCTAGAAATGATTGGAACAGAATCCAAATGGGGAAAGAATTCAGCATATATTACTGGTTTTGAGAAGTCGGATATGGGTTCCATTTTACAGAAAAATTTAGAAGGCTCTGCTTTTAAATTTTATCCTGATCCTTATCCAGAGCAAGAATTATTTTACAGATCGGATAATGCTACGCTTGCAAAATTGGGTGTTCCTGCTCACACTATTTCTACTTCAAAAATGGATAATGAAGCCAATTACCACAAAGCCAGTGACGAAATTGGAACTTTAGACATAAACAATATGACACAAATTATTAAAGCTATAGCTATAAGTTCTTCTAGTATTATAAGTGGGAAAGATACTCCTTCAAGAGTTGATACTGCTCAATTGAGGTAAATTTAAATTGTTGTTTTAAAAAGCTACTAAACCCTGTACAAATGATTTTTCTGTTCATTTGTATAGGGTTTTAAGTTTTAGTCTACGTTTTGATACTTTTCAATACTCTAATGGTGGTCCTACAACAATCATTTCATGGGCTTCAAATATTTGGGCACCTTCTTCAGGAGTTGGAGGGCCAGGAAGATTTCCAAGAGTTCTAAAAAAGTCTTCCATTTTTCCAGCGGGATTAAAAAAGAATACCATTTTACCTTTTTCGCTAAGTTGAGCGAATGTATGTGGAATTTGCCGTGGCAAAAAAATGGTGTCACCTTGCTTTAAACTGAATTTTTCGGTCCCAATTTGAAAAAGATAGTCTCCTTCTAGAATATAAAACACTTCGTCTTGATAGGGATGTACGTGCAATGGTGGGCCTCCTTTTTCATTGCCTTGGTATTCAAACATGCTGAGATTTCCACTAGTGTCTTTTGATGAAATTTTAATATCATTTGGATTTACACCTCCAATTTTGGTAGTTTCAGAAAATCGACTTTCATTTGTTTTTACTACAAAACCTTTTTTTAGGTCAATGTTCGCTGGGTTATTAATTACATTTTGCATCTTAAAAGTTGTTTAAGTTATTGATATACAAAATTGTAATAATTATGAAAATTGGTATTGGTAAAAAAACGACATTTTAGTAGGTGTCCGCTTCACCAAATTTTCGCTCTGGTGAATTTAGATCCAATAAGTGAAATTCAATGGGGGTTTGTTGGGTAAATGATTTGTAATCTTTGACCAAATGCTGGTAATCATAATAACCACATTGAATGGCAATACTCAGCCAATCCAAATTGGGGTTTGCATTTTTCATCCGAAAGGCATTTTCAAAACGCACCACTTTGTTGTAATATTTTGGAGAAACTCCCATTCGTTCTTGGAATTTACGTTCCAATTGTCGCATACTCAAACAGGATTCTTTGGCAAACCAGTCTAAGGAAATGTTTTCTTTATTTGATAACAAAATATCGCAAATGGAATCGATTTTATGTTTCTCTATTTTGATTTTCGAAAATTGATTTTTTAAAAAATCTTCGACTATAGCAATCATTTTTGGATAGTCTTCAGTATAAAAAAGTTTCTCGTTTACCTCTTGAATCAAATTTTTCGAAAAAATCATTTCGGCATCAAGGAAACTATTGGTTAATTCAGAGGATGGTATTCCAGTCAAACGGTATAAAGCTCCAGGTCGAAAGACAATCTGAAAAACCAAAAAGTCTTTGCCAATAAATCGATGGGTTACTTCACTTTGTTGGCCAAAAATAACTGCGGAAAGATTGGATATTTTGTTATTACTTTTAGTATAATCAACCGTTTCGGTGTCTCTGGGGTAAAAACTAAGGCAATGTTCTGGTTTTGGTGCATACGGTTTGAATGGCAAAGATGAATTAGAATCAAAGACACAACGAATCACTCTGTAAACCCGTACAAATTCTTTTAAATGGGGACTGGGCTGAAATTCATTTAACACCATATTTTAGAAACTTAAAACTATCTAATGAATTGATAATCAGATATAAAATTACGGTATTTTGTTGGTTTACAGCGAAATGCTATTTTTAATTTGAAATAATTAACATTTTCCCCGGAAGCACCGAATATGTTTTTCCTTCTTTTTTGAAATAAATAGTCAATGAGCTGGTGTTGAAAACCTTATTTTTATCGACCGAAAATTTTAAATTATTAAAGGCATTGATGTAATCCACGATGTCTATTTGTTTGGCATAATGAATGTTTGGATTGTTGGCTAGCATCTTGAAAAATTTTTCTGTTTCAATCCATTTAGATTCATCAGATCCCATTTCATAACTATGTCCCCAAATATCCATTAAAGCCAAATCTTTGGTTTGAATAAAGGTGTTTATGGTTTGATAAAAAAGGTCCAATTCTTTTTTATCATTTTCGGGTTTATTCGGTTCATAATAGGCTTTGGAAAATTGATGCATCGTAGGCCGCCATTGCAGGAAATTTTCAGGAATATTGAAAGTATAAGAATCATAAACCGTTCTTGCATATTCAATGCCTAATCCTTTGATGGTTTCAACTATAAAGTCGTTGTAATTACCAAAGGGATACGCCATTCCTCTTACGGGATAGTTGACGAGTCGTTCTAATTCTTTGCGATCTTCGGCAATTTCGTAAACAATATCAATTTTGGATAATGTATTTAAAAACGGATGATTTGCCGAATGAACCGAAACTTCATGTCCTGTAAAAAGCTCTTTTATCTCTGTTTTGTTGAGGTAATTTGGAAGTCCCAGTTTGTTTGAATTGAGATGAAAAGTTCCTATTAGTTTGTATTGGTTCATTAGTTTTACCAACCGTCTGTCTTCGGAACGACCATCGTCATAACTTAAAATCAGTGCTTTGGATTTACCTTCCGGAAAGAGCATTTCAATAGGAATTCCGATTTTGGTTATTTCAGGATTGGTTTGTGAATGTGCTGTATAAAAGAAGATAAAAAGAGTAAATGTTAGAATTGTTGTTTTCATGTTTTGCATTTAAAAATAGTAAACTTGGTATTGGTCTTTTATTGAAAAGTGGTGTTTTATAATTATTTTATGTTTTGGGAATATTGGGCTTTAGACTAAAGTAAGCCCTGTTTTTTTCTTGCCACCCGAGAGCTAGTCAACAAGCGAAGCAAATCATTAAAAATACAAAACCAACTTTCCATTAAGCCAATTGCCAAAATCCGTTGTAGTAGCTGTGCTAGCTGTTAGTAGTTGATTTTTATTTATTCCGCTAATCGGTTTTCAATATCCATTCTTTCGTGCAAAACTCTAACGACTTCAATTTCATTTGTTTTTTCTTTTTTAAAGAAAATTAAATGTGATTTTACTTTTGAATATCTATACGATTTTCGAATTCTCCCAAAGTCATGAGCCATATCTAAATTATTGACGATATATTCAATTTCGTCAATGATTAAGTTATAATATCGATCAGCTTGTTCAACAGACCAATTTTCCGCAGTATAAATCCAAATGGTATTAATATCTTCTAATGCCTTTTCACTAATTATATACTCTGGCATTATTTTTGAAAATTAGCTTTTAGCATTTCAAGATTTTTATTGCGGTCAAAATTGCTGATTTTACTACTCTTTTCGCCAATTTTTAGTTCATTGATTAGAGATTTTGTTTTGTTTTCTTCTTGCTCAAAAACTCTTAAAGCAGTTCTAACCACTTCACTTACTGAACTATATTTTCCTGTAGAAATTTGTTCATTAATAAAGTTTTCAAAATAGTCTCCTAATAAGATTGATGTATTTCGTGCCATAATTTTTATTTTTACCAAATATACCAATAATTGGTATTGAAATCAATTTTTTTTTGTGTAAAAGTCACTCTTGACTTCCCAGTACTGCATTGGGTTTGAGATTAATTTAAGCTCTATTCTGGGGTTTGCCATGCGAACGATAGCGAACAGGCGAAACAAATTATCTTAAATACAAAACCATTTTCAAATTAAGGCAATTGACTAGATCACTAGTACAACTATTAGGAATAGTCTTTTTCTATTTTTTCAATATTTAATCCTTTTGATTGTTTTATCCAACTAGAAATCATGTGAAAAAGAAAATATGCTACTATCAATTGGAATATTCTTATTATTTGCGAAACTTTTGATAAAGGTTTTATAAAAGCAAATATGAAACCTGTAACTGAATCTAACCAAATATCAGAAAAAGGAACAAATTGTTTTGGTTTTTTTATTTTATTTTCTAATTGTTTTTTTTGACTAAGAAAATAAATTACTTCACTTTTCAGGTCGTCATTTATTATTTCAAAGTTGAATTTTTTATTTCCCTTATAAATTTCAAATTTATTTGTTGTGCCTTCTGGATAATTTGGAGGTCTTGGTAAACCTGAGATTTGATACCATTTTTTATTAAATTTATTTAAAATGAAAGTATACTCTCCAATAGTTTGTTTTTTACCAATAAATGAATAATCCAATTTTAGATTTATTTCAGTTTTATTAACTTTATTAAACAATTCTTTTATTTCCGTTGAATCTTTATAGTATTTAAGTTCTTGTTTGTAAACAAGAACTCTTTGATTTAAATAATCAGTATTAAAACTATAATTATTTCTGTTAGATGAATAGCATAAATAATGGAGAAAGGGAAATAAACCAATTAGTAGAAAAGAGAGAGTAAAGAAAAAACACATTCCACTGTACTTTTTTTTAAATAAGTTATAAAGAAATATCATCGATAAGCCTACAATAATTAAAAAAATCAATTCTCCATATTCTAGAGAAAACCTATTTGATAATAGAAATCTTGTGGCAAAAATTAAAATTAAAAGTACTACTATTGTTAAACGTAGAACTTGGTTGTGATTTTTTTGTTTCATAGTTGTAAGATGTCACTTATATTAGTTAAATTTAAGATTCAAACTAGCGCTTTTATTATTTTTTGAAAATTAAATTTTTATAATATATTGTTTTTCCTTTATATATTAATTACACTTTAACTTTCTGCTGTTTGCTTTGGAGGATTAGGCACGAGAACTAATAGGGCATTATCACTAAACAGCAAATAAATCTAATATATTTCAAAATTTTATAATCGCTAATTTACTCAATACTACTTGTTAATTTAGTTTAAAAGATTATTATTTTTAGCTAGTTTATTTGTGTTTTGAGGAGTGAATTTTATATGCTTTTGTTTTGATGAATTTGAAATTACTAATGAAATATGTTCTGATGTATCGTGAAGCCCGCGAGAGGGCAATGTCATTAAGTTAAGCTTTTTTTTTCTCGCCAAGACGCAAAGGCGCAAAGTTAAGAGCCGATTTCTTGGCGTCTTCGCGTCTTTGCGAGAGTTATATTTTGAAAAATCGTAGTGAGAAACTCTTAACTTAATGACATTGCGCGAGAGGGGTAGGAGTAAGCTACCGAAGTAGCACGGATGACCCGACAGCATAAAGGAAATGGGCCGACTCACCACAACGATAAGTAGGCCCATTTTTTTTATGGTGGCTCGCCCAAAAGATCTTTGGTGAACCGATGATGCAAAAGGAATTGGTTAAACGGTAGCTTCTGTCAGTGGTGTGAAACTGCTTTTGGGGGCTTCGCATAACGAACAACAGTAATCGGCTGGAAGGTTTTTGAAAAGCGTTCCTTTTTCGATGCCTTGAATGACGTCGCCATAATCTGAATTATAAATTGTCAAGCATTCTGGGCATTGGTGAATGTCTTGTGCTTTGGTTTCTTTTTTGGTAGCGGTATTTTCAAATTCGAGTACGCTGTTACCGAGTTCTTCGAAATACTTTTTACTCAATTCGATCAGGATATTGGGTAATTCGAGTTTGTCGACATCTTGTGCGTGTACGATGTATTCTTTGGTGTTGGGGTCGAAATTTTTGGCGTACAAAACGTTGAATGTGTCTCGGATTTTGATGGATTCGAGATCCTTTGGTGATTCGTTTTTTTCGACAATAACCGAGGTGAAATAATGACCTTCGCGATTATAGTCGGATAAACCAAAAGTAAGTCCATAAGTGCTGATGTCGAACTGGTCGAGGGTACGCACGAGGAAGGTTTTCAGATTCAAAGCCCACTCCATCGCTACAGGCAAGTGCCAGTTGAGTTCGAGCAGCGAATGACGTACGTTTATTCCTTTTTTGCCCAAGAATTTTTCCCAATCGAGTTTGCGTTCTTTGGGGATTCCTTTGATGATGAAGGATTTCCAAGGCGTGATGCATATTTTTCCGATTTTGCAATCAAAACACAAATCGCACATTTCTTTTAGGAATTCGAGGTCGTACATGTTGTTGCGCCAGTATAGCCCAAGCCAGTATTGGTCGATGCCGAGTCGGTTCATTCCTTCGTAATACGGAAATGGGTAGAAAGGAATATTGAGGGGTTGGTCGATTGTCCTGTTGTTGGTGTCCAAATCGCTGATGAGTTGGAAAATCATTTCGGTAGAATCGGGCTCTTCTTGAAGGATTTTTTCGATTTCGTAATACACTTTGCCAATGTCCCAACTGTAGATCAATACTGGGAAAAGTTCCATTTTGTCCCACTTTGGTAAGCGCACATACAGGAACCAATAGTCTTCGTGGTGCGAAGCGATAAAGTTGATGTGCCCCGTGAATAGGGGAACGAGCTGCTGTTTGGGGTCGGTGATGTTGACCTTTAATTGGGGTTGTTCCTTGAATTGTTCTAAAATATACAGAAATTTATTTCCGGTAAGCCAAGGCGTATTTCTGAAAATATCGGTCGAAACATAGGAGGAAACGATGTTGTTACCGCTTTTTTCGTTGGGTAAAACAAAATGGTGTTTTCCGATTTTCTCGGGGGTGTTGTTTTTAAATCCTTTTGGAAATATAATGTCTTGTCTGGAACCAAAAGAGATAGCGTCAAGACCTTGCTCGAGTCCCATATTTACAATTTCTCGTAATTCCCCTGGTGATAATACTCCACCTTTTACTATGAGTCTTGTTAATTCCATTTTTTTTGAGTTGTTAATAGTGAATAGTTAGAAGTGAATAGTTAGAAGTGAATAGTTAGAAGTGAATAGTTAGTGGTGAATAGTTAGTAGTGAATAGTCAATGGTGAGTCGTTAGTGGTGAATTATGAATTTCCGTTTTTCTATTTTCTAAAATCTGCCTTCTGAATTCTGAATTCTGCCTTCTGCAACCTACTTCACCTTCGCCAATAGCTCCTTCACTTCGGTTTTGCAGCTGCCACAGCCGAGTCCCGCTCCGGTGGTTTTGCACAATTCGGTAAAGTTGGTGACGCCACTTTTGATGCAATCTTCGATGTTGCCGCTTCCGACTTGGCTGCAGGAACAAACGAGTTTTCCTAGTACCGGTTTGGCTTCGGCGCTGCTTCCTCTTAGTAAAGTATTTCGTTTGTCGGCCAATTCGATTTTACTTTCGATCATCGTTTTGAATTCGGCAAACTCATTTTTATCTCCCATTAGGATAGCGCCTATGAGTAAATCGTTCTTGACAATACATTTTTTGTAATAGCGTTTTCCTAAGTCGGCAAAAACAATTTCTTCGTAGGAATAGTCATTTTCCGGCACTTCGATTTGACCAATAGAACAGAGATTGATGTCTTCTAGTTTTAAAATATTCATCAAAACCGATCCTTTGTAAAAACTGCTGATGTCACCGGCAATAAAATTAGCCAAAACATCGGCTTGTTCTTCGGCTGCAGAGGTGATTCCGAATAACATATTGTTGAATTCGGCTATTTCACCTATGGCAAAAATATCGGGGTTGGAGGTTTGTAAATATTGATTGACTTTTACGCCACGTCCGCAAGCGAGTCCTGTTTCTTTGGCCAATTCGATGTTTGGAATGGTTCCAATGGTGTAAACAATAGCATTGGCGGTAATGATTCGGCCACTTTTTAGAGCGATTTCCAGTTCGTTGGCATTTTCAGTTTCGAATACAGTGCTGACTTCGTTATCAAAATAGATTTGAATGTCTCGCAATTGTACTTCTTCGGCCAATAATTTACTGGAAATACGATCCAACTGGCGTTCCATTAATCGGGAGGCTCGTTGTATAATCGTTATTTTGACTTTTTTGTGTTTCAGCGCTGCAGCGAGTTCCAGTCCCAATAAACCACCACCTACAATTACTACGTGTTGCTCTTCGGAGGGTAAATTGGTTCCGTCTAAGTAGTCCTTTAATCGATCAGCATCATTTTTCTTTCGGATGGTAAAACGTCCCGGAAGATGCAACTGGGCATTTTCGGGTATAAAAGGACGACTTCCGGTTGCCATTATTAAGGTATCAAATAGATGAATATTTCCTTGACTGTCGGTTATTACTTTGTCGGTTGCATTTACATTTTCAATGGCAACGCCCGATTTCATGGTGATATTTAATTGGCCTAGCGCTTCGTCTTTTATTTTCAAAAGGCTTTCCCACGACAATTCGGCTGTAACATATTCGGGCAATAAAACGCGATTGTAAAATGGATTTTCCTCGTTGGAAAACACTATAATTTCATCGGTAGTATTGATTTCTCTATAATTTTGAATAAAACGGAAAGCAGCAGCACCAGCGCCTACAACAGCAATTTTCTGGAATGGTTTTACGTATTTGGCAACCGTAACCGTGGTGTATTTAAAATCGGGTTCTTTGGATATTGGATCGACAATGGTATTGGTCAGATTGTTGGTTCTGTTCAAATCGTTATCCAATTGTTTTCCCCAGTGCATGGGTAAAAATAAAACGCCTTCTTTGATCGTTTCAGTTACTTTGGCTTTCACCCGAACTTCACCATTTTTGCTGCTTACCACAACAATATCACCATTTTTTATATTCCATTTGTATGCATCAATAGGGTTGATTTCCAGAACTGGGCTAGGAGTGTGCGTCATCAATCGGGATACTTTTCCTGTTTTGGTCATGGTGTGCCATTGATCGCGAATACGCCCCGTGGTCAATATAAAAGGATATTTTTCCGAAGGTAGTGCCGAAGTGTTTTCGATACTCGTCGGAATATTAAAAATTGCTTTTTGCGAAGGTGTAAAGAATTTTTTATCAGCAAATAATCGGGGTGTTCCCGGGTGCCCATAATCGGGAACTGGCCATTGAAAAGTACCTTCGTTTTTAAGTCTGGAATAATTTAAATACGATATATCAATATTGGTGCCTTTGGTCATCAGGCAGTATTCTTTGTAAACCGCTTCGGTGTTATTAAAATTGAAACCGGAAAACTTCATTTTTTTGGCAAAACGCAACAAGATTTCCACGTCTGATAATGCTTCACCGGGAGCGTTAATTCCTTTTGGCAGATACGAAATACGTCGCTCCGAGTTGGTCATCGTTCCCTCTTTTTCCAGCCAACCAGCTGCGGGTAATAATAAATCGGCAAACTTAGCTGTATCGGCATTGTGAGAGATGTCCTGAACGACTACGAATTTGGCATTAGCCAAAGCTTTTTCTACTCTTCGAGCATCAGGCAAACTCACTATCGGATTGGTGCAAATGATCCAAATGGCCTTCATTTTGCCCGATTCTAAAGCGTCAAACATTTCGGTTGCCGTCAATCCGGGTTTTTCCGAAATGGATTCCACTCCCCAAAAGTCGGCAACTTCTTTGCGATGCTCTGGATTGTTTAATTCTTTGTGAACCGCTAGTAAATTTGCCATTCCGCCTACCTCGCGTCCGCCCATAGCGTTGGGTTGTCCAGTTAAAGAGAAAGGTCCTGATCCTGGTTTACCTATTTGACCCGTTACCAATGAAAGATTTAGTAAAGCGGTATTTTTATCAACTCCTATAGCACTTTGGTTCAATCCCATGGCCCACATCGATATAAATCCTTTGGCTCTGCCAATAATATCTGCTGCCAAATGGATATCTGGTACTGAAACGCCACATAATTTGGACGCTTTTTCGAACGAACTGTTGCAGACCATTTCTTTATACAGTTGGTAGTTTTCGGTATGGTTTTTTACAAAATCCGAGTCCACATAGCCTTTTTCGATCAAGCGTTTCCCGATGGCGTGGTACAAAACGATATCCGTTCCGGGTAGTATTTGCAAATGTAAATCGGCAGCCATAGCCGAGTCGGTGCGTCTCGGGTCGATAACAATGATTTTAGTTTTTGGGTTTTTCTCTTTGTGTTGTTCAATTCGTCTAAATAAAATCGGGTGACAAAAAGCAGGATTGGCCCCTGTGATCAGGAAAGTATCGGCAAGTTCGATATCGGCATAAGCAACAGGAACCGAGTCTTCACCAAAGGTTTTCTTGTAACCAGCAACGGCTGAACTCATACAAAGTCTGGAGTTGGTGTCTATGTTGTTGGTTTTCAGAAAACCTTTTACGAGTTTGTTAACCAAATAATATTCTTCGGTTAAACATTGTCCTGAGATGTAAAACCCAACGCTGTCTGGCCCGTGTTTTTTTATAATGGAAGAAAAAACAGCGGCTGCACGATCCAAAGCAGTATCCCAACTCACTCTTTCTTTTGGGTGAGACTTGCTCCATCGCATCTCCGGATACAGAATTCTATCCGAAGTATCATTAACCACATAATGCAGGTTCATCCCTTTAGAACAAAGCATTCCTTTGTTTACGGGATGGTCTTTGTCACCTGTAACCGTCACTCCATTTTTAGAATCATTTTTCACAATAATTCCGCATCCTACTCCACAATAGGAACACGTAGTTTTGATTTCTGTATTTTGCATTAGGTATATCTTTATTGGTAAAGTAGTCTTGAAAGCATGAAATAAAAATTGTACGAAAACAAAAATAAGTAATAATTAAGTATAAATACGTATAGAACTAATTTAATTTTGATGTTTTGAGCACAAAAACTAGAATGCTAAAAAACAGTTCTTTTTTTTGAATTATTACAAGTATTGGGTGCAATTGTGGATTAATAATTGTGTTTTTGCAAGTTTGGGCGTGTCCCTGCGGGTCGTGCTGTACGTTCCCGCTTTTTTTGATAGGCTAGAAAAAAGCCTCTCAAAAAAGAGCTCCACTGCCATCACTCACGCAAAACCGTAATCATTCAACTTATTCGTTTTAAAAGAAATTTTGGATTTTATAAAAAAAACTGCTCCCCAAATGGCAATTTGAAGAGCAGTAATACACAAGTAATTAAATTGAGGAGATTTTTATTTTCTATCCATTTCTTTTGATAAGATAGATTGTTTTTCGTTCATGATTTTGGTAACGGTCATGTGCATCCATATCAAGCATGCAGCAGATAAAAGAAGTATAAAAATCCAAGAACTAGACCAAACTCCAGTACAGGTTAATAAATAACCAAAGATGATTGGTCCAAAGAAACCGCCTAGACCGCCAATCATTCCTACCATTCCGCCTACAACACCTACTTCGGTTGGGAAATATTCTGGAATGTGTTTGTAAACCGCTGCTTTACCAATTCCCCAAGAAATTCCAATAAGGATCACCAAAACTAAATACACCCACATATTGGCGCTAAAATGAATTGCGGTAACTCCTTTGGCAATCAATTCTTTTTTCTTTACTTCTTGATTTTGGCTTACTACAACTTGTTGCCAAGAATTACGTGTTGGGAATATGGTGTTTTCTATTGGTTTATTAGTTTTTAAATGGATTGGAAATTCTTTTTCTCCCACTTTCACCAATGTGCTTGTTACTGCAGTGATGATTCCTTTTTTGGTAGCCATAACTCCAGGACCTGAGGTTGTAATGTCCATTTTTGGCACCATTAATAAAGCACTTAGGATTACAGAAGAACTCAGTACCCAATACATCACTTTTCGAGCCCCAAATTTATCCGATAAGTAACCGCCAAAAGCACGAATCACTCCTGATGGCAAACTGAACATAGTGGCAAACATTCCGCCCATGACCAAACTAGTTTGATATACATTCATAAAGTTGGGCAATAACCATTGCGAATAAGCTACAAAACAACCAAAGACTAAGAAATAGTAGGCGCCAAATCTCCAAACTCTGGCATTTTTTAAGGATTGCAGCATTTGAGGAACACTCTTGGTTTGGTTTTCTTGTTTCTTGTTTTTGGTGAAAATTAAAAAGATAACACCAATTACGACTAATGCAGCACCATAAATTACAGGTAGTAATTTCCAACCATTTTGAGGATCTGAAATAGAGAATTCATTTAATAAAGATGGTGCCAAAAACGTGGTGATAGCAGCACCAGCATTACCCATTCCAAATATTCCCAATGCTCTTCCTTGCCATTCTTTTGGATACCAAATAGAGGTAAAGCCTATTCCAACAGCAAAACTGGTTCCAACCATACCAAACAGAAAACTAAGTAATGCAAACATGAAAAAGCTATCTGCAAAGGGTAACAAGAACAATGGAATAGAGCAGAGTAGAAGTAACAATGAGAATACGTATTTACCTCCATATTTATCGGTTAGGATTCCAATTGGCAAGCGCATAATGGATCCTGTTAATATTGGAATTCCTAATAGCCATCCTACTTGGACAACGTCCCATTTAAAAATTCCATTATCTACCAAGAAAGTGACCAAAACGCCATTGAGCGTCCAACAGGCAAAGCATACCGTAAATGCTAATGTATTTAAAAATAAAATACGGTGGGATTGTGAAAGGGAGTTTGTTATTGACATAAATCTTATTTTTTTTACAAAATTAAGTAGTATATCGTATTTAAAACCTGCGAAAACGCAGTTTTTAGAAATAAATTAAGTAAAAATACGTATTTAATTATTTTAGCTAAGTATTTTTGGTAGTCAAATTTCTATTTACAATTATAAAAGTGGAATTTAATTGTGTTTCAAAATGTTGATTTAAGTTTTGAAAAAGGCATAAAACTAATTCTTTTCCATAGCTCTAAAAAGTCTTGGGATAATGACATAGGTTTTATATGCAAGCTAATTATCAAAAAAAAACCTCGCTATTTAGCGAGGGCACTGAAAAAGTCTCTCGAATAAGGAAAATGAAAATAACTGAAAAGGAGCGAAAACACTATGGTTTCGCTCCTTTTAGTTATTATAAGCCCCTTGTAATCTAAGAAGATTAAATTTGACTAAAAAAAGACGATTAAATAAAATCAAAGCCTTATTTAATCGCTTTTTTTAATGATTTTTGAAAATAGGGACTTTTTCAGTGCCCTCCTATTTAGCAAGGTTTTTGAATAGTTTACTTGTTGTATAAATTTAGAGGCATTTGCTAGTAGGTTAAAATGCCTGCTTTTGGTTTATTTGTCGGATACTATTACTTTTTCTTAAAAGTACGAATATAGTTGACAATGTCCCATCTCTGATCATCTGTAATGTCTTTTAATGGCATAGGTCGTCTAGCTTCAGATATTTTCCAAAACAATTCACCATCTGTTTGTTTCTGAATTGCTTCAGAACCCAGATCGGTAACTTTTTTTTGAATTTTTTCAGCTTTTAATCCATCTCCATTACCATCTTTTCCATGGCATCGTACACAATCTATCTGATAGGAATGCTTTCCTCTTTCAAGCGAATGGATATCTGCTGGAAATGGGTTTTTCATATTAATTGCAGATTTGGGAGCATTCCAAGGTGCCTTATGTTGTGCTGAAGCAAAAGAGGCAAACAGGAATGCAATTGCAATGAAAGCTAATTTTGTAACGATTTGTTTTTGAACCTTGTTTTTCATAAAAATATATATTTAAGAATAATTAAATTGAAAAATAATGTAAAAAATGCTTTATAATATAACCTTCGAATTTACGTAATTTATTGGAAACTAGTATTATAAATACAGAGAAATTCTTTCAAAAAGTTTAGTAATAGATTTGTATTTTTTTGAACAAACAAATAGTATGAATAATGTAATAAAAGATAAAAAAAATAGTAAAATGAGATGGGAATATCGGTTTGCAAATGAGTTGTTTTTCAGTACGAACAGCCTGTATTTGCTAAGGTTATCAGAATCAGCATCTGACAAACTGAAAAAGATAAAAAGGTGGGATATTAGACTAGATTTGATAGTTGGTGTGGTGGTAAAGCACTATCCTATTAAGAGAATTTTTTAATGTAGGTGATTTTTTTTAAAAAGTAATGAAATTGAAGTAAAAGTATGGTCGCCACCTTCCTTTATTGGAGCGACTAATTGTTTTTTTTAGATAGAAAGCATTACAAAAGCGAGTACTCTGTAGCTTTGTTCGAAAGTTCCATTAGGTTTTTTACTTTTAATTTTTTCATCAAATTGAATCGATGTACTTCGGCAGTTCTTTTGCTAATGTCTAATGCTTCTGCAATTTCCTTGTTTCCTTTTCCGGTTAGCAAAAGTTTTAGAATTTCTTTTTCTCTTTTGGTAATTAATTGTTCTTCGCCCAATGAGTGTTTCGGTTCTGCAGTAAATGTTGGATTAGTTAGTTGTCCAATTAATATAGATGAAATGTCTCCGCTAAAATATTTTCCGCCGTTGGCAACGGTATGAAGTGCTTTTAGAAATTCTTCTTTGCTGGATCCTTTAAGTAAGTATCCGTCAGCTCCAGCTTGAATCGATTTTAATACGTATTCCTCAGATTCGTGCATCGAAAGCATAACAATTTTTACCAAATTATTTTTGTTGCGAAGTTGTTCAACCACTTCAATTCCAGTGAGATTTGGCATTCTGATATCGAGAATTAATAAATCGGGTTGGAGACTGTCTATTAAAGTTAAGGCCTCAAGACCGTCAGTAGCTTCGCCTACAACAGTAATATTGGCTTCGTTCTCTAATAATGATTTTATACCATCTCTCACAAATACATGGTCGTCTGCAAGAACTACTCGAATTGTATTATTCATAATATACGTATTGTTCAATTCTACTTTTTACGTAGATTCATCTAATTTAAGATGCTAAGATACGTAATTTTCAATTTCAATTGTAATTTCAATTGTAAAAATCAAGTTCAATGCTAATTTCAATGTGAAAATTCGAAGTTCCAGAACTTGATTAATATCATTATAGAGGTATATAGATTGTGATAGAATTGTAGAAAAACTGCGTAAAATATTTTCACCAATATCCTTCTTTTTTCAGGTTGAGAATATTACGGTAATACTTTTGTAGAATTGTATTTTAAATAGCAGTACTCAAATTCCTTTTTATTATTTTTTTATTGCCTTTGCCATTGCCATTGTTTTTTTTAAATAGGCACGTTAAAGGTGATTCTCGTACCTTCGTTTGGAATAGAATTAAAGAAAACACGACCGTTTATGTACTGGATTCTTTCTTTCATAAAGAGCAGTCCCATTCCAGATTCGCTGTTGCGCTTTTTCTCCACGGCATTGATGTCAAATCCTTTTCCGTTATCGTCAACTGTGATGCTCAAGAGTGTGGCGCTATGTGAAAGTTGCACTATGATATGAGTCGAATCGGCGTATTTGATGGCATTGTTTATGGCTTCTTGTGTCAATCGATAAATGTTGATTTCGATTAACGAATCCAATCGGTTGTTGAAATCGGTTTTGTTGTAAAAAAGAATGTTCTTTCCGGTGAGTTTAGAAAGTTCTGAAGTTAATTTGGCAAGAGCCGAATTGATGCCGTGATCGCTCAATTCCGGTGGCATTAAGTTGAAAGTTGCGGTACGAACTCCCTTGATAATGTCGAGGGATAATTGTTTTAAATAATCAATTTTTAATGCGGCTTTTTCTTTATCATCTAGATTGATACTTTCGAGACTGAATTTTAATCCAGTCAACATTTGTCCTATTCCGTCGTGAATTTCTCGGGCAATTCGGTTTTGTTCGTTTTCTTGGTTTTCGACAATTTTACTCGATATTACTTTTTGTTGGTTCAGTTTGTTGGCGATGTTGGCGGCATTCAAACGCTCCACTTCCTTTACTGCTTTTTTACGTTCGGTGATGTCAAAACAGATAATCAAAAGTTCCGATTCGTCTTTTTTTATCGTAACTGGAACCATCGACAAATCCAACCAAAGCGATTGTTCGTTTCGGGTGGTAATATTTAGTTCCCCCTGCCAGCCTCTGCCGTGGTTTTCGAGAACGATCCGATCGATAATGTGTTGTTCTTTTTCGATAGGAGTTAGTACTTGTCCAAATTTTTTATCAGAAAGAAAGGGGTTATATTGCAGTAGTTTGGCGAATTTTTCACCAATGTGAATGATGGTTCCATCAGTCGCAATTCGGCAATAGAGTAGAGTATTCTCCATTGCATAATTGAGGGATTTCAATTCTTTTACCGAATTTTCTTTTGCTTCGCTAATAATTTCAGTGTCTTGCGCCAATTTCAACGCTTTTCTTTCGGAAGATAAAAGGTTGTGAATGAGTAATTCAATCCTTTTGTTGGTAGGTTTGAAAATGAATAAAAATTCCAATAACAATACTAATAATGTAAAGGCTAGAATGGCATATTCTGTTTTGCGTTGCAGGGTTACTTTTTCTAGTGCTTCAGAATCATATTCGCTAACAATTTGATTCATTTTCGAAAGGAAAACAGTTTCATTTTTGAGTATAGTTTGAACTAATTTTTGATTTTCCTGCTCGTTTTGATTTTTACTTTTGTTCTCCAAAAAAGAATGAGTAGCCTTAATTATAATATCAAAATTGGGTTTTATATTTTCGAAATGCTTTGTAAGGATCGGATTTTTTTCTTTGGGGAAACCCAAACTGTCATTTCCATTTACCAATGAATAATGATTGAATTTCCAGAGTAAAATGGTTTTGGATATAACATTTATTTGGTTCTTTTTTTGCAAAGAATCAGTAATGAAATTCAGAATTAAAACTTCCTTGGTTAATTTTTGACTGAGCATTCTTTGTTTTCCAGAAGTATTTATAATTCTCGAATCGCTCAGTTGACTGTAGAGGTTGTATTGAATTAAGAGCTGACTCAAAAGTACGGTTACAGCAATGGTAATTAAGGCGAATATATACATCCGCCTTAATTTTATGAATGAAATTTTATCAAAAGATACTTTGGATTTTTTTTTCAAAACTAATTTTTTTTTGATTGTCCGTTTTTAGTCATAACCCTGTAATACTTGCTATTACTAGCCTATCGAATAATTGTTCCTCAAAATATCTTCTATTAAGCTTGTAGACGAACTCATTTAGGTACAGTTGAAGATATTTGCCTTTAATTTTATGATAATTTCCTAGAAAATTCCTTTTAGCATTACTAATTGCAATATGCACCCACTTTAAAGTTTCCGTAGTTGTTTCTTTATTCGATTTTTCAGTAATATGAATTTCCACGTAATCTGCAATATCTATATATGATGTGCTTTTGTCTGTAAAAAGAATACTTTTTTCCGAAATGGATTCCTGAATTGTTTGATTTATCAGTTCTGATGTGTGATCAGTCAAAACTTTTGCTTTAAAATACCTGCATTGATTTGATTTTTTACCAGTTTCAATATCTTCTAAAACAGTCGACTCAGCCATAATTGCAACGTTAGATTTACCAACAGCACCACGTCCACGAATTCCTTTTTCTTGTTCTATTTCGGTAGATTCAATTGTAAAATATCCTTCATCAAATTCAATCATCCCTTCCAAAGTATAACGCGCATCTCTATTGCCCATTGCTTTTCGCAACTTATGAACCATAGACCAAACCGGTTCGTATCGCTTCAATCCCAATTGTTTTTGAATTTCTTTACTTGAAAAACCTTTTTTAGTTGCCGTTAATAAGAACATGGTTTTGTACCAAATCAAAAATGACAAATTAGAGCTTTGCATTATCGTACCACTTCGTAATGATATTCTACTTCTACATTTTTTACACTCATAACTCCATCTGCTTTTTATCCAAAAATGTTCTTTGCATCCGCATTTACATTGAACTCCGATTTTATCTCTTTCCTCTTTAAAATGAAGTCTACAAGATTCTTCACTCCCGAAATTTGCTGTAAAACTGAATAAATTCATCGCTTTTTTTTATCAAATATAACACTTTTTATTAATTATGAGTGATTACGGACAATCAAAATTTTTTTTACTGCAAAGGCGAAAGGGCGCAAATTTTTTTAACTTGAATTCTTGTCTTCGTTTTTTTGCTTTATTTTATAAAAAACTGCATTAAATTTTAACCATATAATATAAGATCATTTAAGTGTATGATGCTGTTATAGATGGTTCTAAATTCAATCGTGTGGGTCTTAAAAATTAAAAATTTAATTTTTCTTTGCACCATTAGGTCGTTAAGGTTCATCAAGTCCTAGAAAACTTAATTTTTCTTAATCTCTTAATGGTAAAAATTTTTCTTTATTTTTTTCTTACCCACACAATTCAAGGTACAACCTTATAGATTAAGCGTTTTTTTTAACTAAAGCCCCAATGCGTCTTTTATCAACTGAAGGTTTTCTGGTGAGAAGTCTATTTTTAATGCTTCCTGATGCCCTTTGTCTGACATTTTGTTCCACGTTTTTTGAATGATATTTTTCATTTTATCGGTATCATGTTTGGAGGCAAAAGCATCGAAATAAAACTCTAAGAACACCAAACAAATAACATCTTCCAGAAGTTGCGTTTCTTCGTCTTTTTTGAGTAATTTTTTTTCAATCAAGAAGGAAACGCGGTCTATAAAGGTTTGGTCATAACCTGCTTTTGTTAGAATTTCGGCTGTGGTTTTGGCGTGGAATTTTTTTAAATCTTCTCTCCATTTCAAATACCCCACGCGATCCATTGGATAGGATTCCCTTGGCATTTTCCAACGGCAAATGTGTTGCGCTTTGGTTGCAATTTGAACTGCTTCTGAAGCAGAAGGCTGAAAGGTCATTAGCCTTTCGTACATTCTATCCGAATATAATAATTCCTTTGGATAGGTTACATCTTGGTATATTTCGTTGTTTGGATCGGCTTCGTTTTCGGCATCAATCCACGCGCTGGCGTTTAAAAATGGTATAGTTTTCATTTGGAATAGTATATATTCAAATATACGTAGATTATTCTAAAAAGCCAACGAATACTTCATCTCCTTCAATTTTTACGGGATAAGTGGCAATTTTATAATCCTCCCCATTTAGATTGGAACCATCTACCAACGAAAATGTTTTTTTGTGCATCGGACAAGCGATTTTTGGAACGCCATCTGCAGAACCCGTCATTCCTCTTGATAAAACCATTTCCATTTTGTGCGGACAGGCATTTTGACACGCATACCATTCATTTCTTCGTTCGAAGTTAAAAATAGCAATTTGCTTGTTTTTGTATTTGATGCAACCGCCTCTATTACTTGGGAAATCTTTTATGGTTCCGGCTTTGAACCAAATTTTTACTGCGGTTGCATTTACGGTTTCGTATTGATTTAATAGTTCTTCCATGGGATTTAGTTTTGTTTTCTGGACCCAGTCCCACCATAAGGAGTAGCGAAGCCAAGTTTAGAAATATTATTTAATTTTTTTTCTTTTTTAGATAATGACTGATAAGACAGAATGCTAGCTCTTAGCCCCGATAAAAGTGGAAATCCTTTTTATTTTTCCTTTAAAAATAAAAAGATTGCAACGAATAGCGGGACGATATTTTCAAAAAAGCCAAATCTTTCTGCTCCAAACTTATAAATGAAATCAGGTTTTTAATTCTTGCTAATTTATTTCGACCATTCGCTTCGCTCGGGTCTTATTTTACCAAGGTCTCGGCATTTTTTGTTCTCTTAACGGAACAAACGCAATGTTATCATCTTTCTCGTCAGTATTGACAAAGTGACTGAAACGTTTCAATAATCTTGGTTTTTCCAATACTTGTTTCCATTCGCATTCAAAAGTGCCAACTAGCGATTCCATTTCGGTTTCCAGTGTTTCGCAGATTCCCAATCGGTCAAAGATGATAACTTCTTTTAAGTAATCCATTCCGCCTTCCAGTTTGTCCAACCAAGTGGCTGTTCGAACCAATGGCCCTGCAGTACGGATGTAGTACATCAAGAAACGGTCTAAATACTTAATGACAGTAGCTTTGTCGATTTGTTCAGCCAATAATACAGCGTGTTTTGGGTTGGCACCACCATTTCCGCAGATGTAAAGATTCCAACCACCTTCTACGGCGATTAAACCAAAATCTTTTCCTCTAGCCTCTGCACATTCACGAATGCAGGCCGAAACACCGCCTTTAATTTTATGAGGAGCGCGAATCCCTTTGTAACGATCTTCGAGTTCGATGGCAAAACCAGCGCTATCGTCCATTCCGTAGCGGCACCAAGCATTACCTACACAACTTTTGACAGCTCTTAACGATTTTCCGTAAGCGTGACCACTTTCAAAACCATTGTCGATTAATATTTTCCAAATTTTTGGCAAATCATCCAAGTGAGCGCCAAATAAATCCACACGTTGCGCACCAGTGATTTTAGTGTACAAATCAAATTGTTTGGCTACTTCACCAATCACGATTAATTTTTCGGCAGTGATTTCGCCACCGGCAACTCTTGGTACTACCGAGTAGGTTCCGTTTCTTTGAATATTGGCCAAGAATCGGTCATTGGTATCTTGGGTGGTAACGTGTTTATTGGCCGTATCGTTGTAGATGCTCGAGAAAATAGAAGCTACAATTGGTTTACATACTTCGCAACCATCACCATTTCCGTGATGATCAATTACTTCGTAAAAATTGTTGTATTTATTGATTTTTACAATATCAAATAATTCTTGTCTGGTATAATGGAAGTGCTCACAAATAGTATCTTTGACTTCTTTTCCAAGTGATTTTTGCGTGGCTTTTACAATATCCACCACCATTGGTTTGCAACCTCCACAACCGGTTGTTGCTTTGGTTAATTTTACCACATCGCCAAAAGTACTGGCTGTTCCGTCAATAAGTGAACAACAAAGAGCACCTTTAGTTACGTTTTCGCAAGAGCAGATTACGGCAGTATCAGGCAAGTCGGCTGCACTACCTAAAGTTGATCCTTCGCCACCGCGAGAACCTAGAATTAAGTCTTCTGGATTTGCGGGTAAAGCTAGCGCATTGGCATAAATTTGGAACAATCCATTGTAATCCGATGAATCGCCTACAAGGATTCCTCCCAATAATGTTTTTCCGTCTTTGGTGACATTGATTCTTTTGTAAATGCCGCTGAATTTGTTTTCGTAAACAATGGCGGTCACATTTTCATTTTCAATAAAGGGATCACCAAAACTCGCCACTTCAACTCCAATTAATTTCAATTGAGTAGACATATCGATGGTATCTCTCATCGTTTTATCCCCATTCAAGATTTGTTCGGCGGCCACATCGGCCATTTCGTAGCCAGGAGCCACAAGTCCGTAAATCATTCCTGTGTACAAGGCTACTTCGCCTATGGCATAGATGTAAGGGTCTGATGTTAGCATTTGATTGTTTACAACAACTCCACCACGCTCTCCAACAACTAATCCTGAAACTCTAGCGAGCTCGTCACGCGGTTTAATTCCTGCAGATATAACCAACATATCAACCTTCAGCAAGTCATCATTGGCAAACATCATTCCCTTTATACTTTCTTCACCATCGATATATTGTGTTGCTTTATTGAGATGGATTCCGATATTCAATTCTTCTATTTTGGATTGCAGCATATCGCTCGCGCTTTGATCGAGTTGTCTTGGCATTAAGCGAGGCGCAAACTCTACTACGTGAGGATTTAATCCTAAGTCACGAACGGCTTTGGCAGCTTCAAGTCCCAATAAACCGCCACCAAGAACTGCAGCTTCGGTAGCACCGTTGGCTCGTATTTTTTTTGCGTAGCTCATTATGGCATCTAGATCTTCGATGGTTCGGTATACAAAAACGCCTTCTTTCTCGACTCCTTTAATCGGAGGGACAAAAGCTGCCGATCCTGTAGCTAAAACTAAGTAGTCATACGCATACGTTTTGTCCAAATGCGTACTTATGATTTTGTTTGTAGTGTCAATTTTTAAAACTAATTCAGCCGTGTTGAGAATGATATTGTTCTCTTCATACCATGATGTGGTGGATAGCGATAAATCATCGGCGGTCTTGCCAGCAAAGTATTCACTCAGGTGAACGCGGTCATACGCGCGTCTTGGCTCTTCACCAAATACTGTAATTTGATACTTTTCTTGCCTAGATTTCGAAATGAATTTCTCGCAAAATTTATAACCTACCATGCCGTTTCCGACTACTATCACATTAATCATAAGCTTTTAATTAAGTATTACTACGCAAACATACGTATAAATACTTAATTACAGTACTTAATTATTTGTTTTTTTTCTAAAATAGATTCATTTTTAATAAACAGTAATTCGGTTTCGAATATATAGAGTTGGATTGGGGCGTGCCCTCGTTGCACAGTATTTTTGGTGAGCAAGAGCAGTATTGTTGCAACGAGGTCAGGCTGTCCGCTGTATTCCCGATTAACAAAAACTACGGCAAAAAAGCCTTGTTTTTCTAAATCGGGAGATGCCGCTTCCATCCTTCACGCGAGTGACTTCATGAAAGAGAATTTTGTGGATTGAAATCTAAGTATTTAAAGAGAACTTTAGCAGTACGTATAAAGTATACAGATTGTAAAAGCTGTGTTTTAAAGTAGATTGAAATTGGTGATCGTTGCGAATGAGATTCAGGGAGGAAAAAACAATTGACCAAATCAGGAATAGCTATTGTGTATTCGGTCTTTGTTGCTAATAAGTTTTGATTTCTTGTTGCCAATTTATGGTGTCAAAGTGAAAATATTTAAGTCAGGGTTTTCTACATCCGTTTCATTTGATTTTACAAAATTAAATTTTGTCAAAAGTTTGGTTGAATTCTGATTGTCATAATGAGTAACAGCAAGTATTTTTTGAAACTTCAAAGTATGAAAAGCATAGTCAATGACTAATTGTGCTGCTTCTTTCATTATTCCTTGCTCTTGAAATTTTGTTATAAGTTCAAACCCGATTTCACAACTATTTTTTTTTGAAAAGTCAAATAGACAGATTGTACCAACGAAAGTTTTGCTATTTGTTAAAGTTATTGCCCAATAAATCGAGTCGTTTTTTTTAATAGCATCATTAATCATGTTGATGAAGTTTATGGCATCTTCAATTGTTTTACTTGCTTGTCTGTTAAGATATTTGTTTATTTCTGTGTCAGAGCGCAAAGTAAAAATAGCTTGTCCGTCCTCACTAGATAATTGTCTAAGAGTTAGCCTTTCGGTTGTCAAAATAGGGAAAGATTTGAAACTACTATTTACCATTTTGTCATAGTTAAATTCGTCAAAATTGTCGGGTATAATAGCCCGAGTTTGAGTCTAAATTAAGCCGATTATCGGATTTTCCAAAAACTAAACCACTTTTTCAATAAGTCAATTGCCCAAATCTGTTGTATTAGTTGTTTGCATCTTTTATTTTTCGGTAACTATTAAAATATTGTTCCCATTTGGAATAGGAAGTAAAATAATATTCCTTTTATATTCTCCCTCAGTTATGTTCTTCATAAAAGTTCCGCAAATAAGAAAGTTCTCGTTTTTATACCTTGTAATGCCTATATTCCCTGAAATGCCAATTATTGGAATTCCACTATCACTGGCAATTCTTTGAAGTGTTACGATTTTTGTGGAATCTTTTTCAATTATGCCTAAAAACCTATTTTCAACTTTAAGAGAGTCAATCCTTTCTCCGGTAATGTTTTTCAATGAAATTTTTACCTGAGCATTTAAGATTGTAGAAAGAAGTATAATTGAAGTGAAAAATATTATTTTCATTGTAGTTGCTTTTTAACGTTGAATATTTAAAGCGGGTTTGGGATTAAATTAAGCCCTATTTTCGGATTTGCCAAATATTCCAAATACAAAACCAACTTCAAATTAAGTCTAATACCCAAATTGCTTGTAGCGTCTGTTGGCAGTAGTTATTTTTCTTCTTTTTGGATTAAGTTATCAATTTCTATTTCCAATTTCGGTAAGTGATTGATTAAGATTGACCAAATATTCTCGTCAGAAACATTATCATAAGCATGAATCACATGATTTCTGAGACTAATAATTGCTTTTGCGTTTGATATTTTCTTAACAAAAGAATCATCTCGAGTAATAATTCGGTTGATTGCTTCACCTATAATTTCAAGATTTCTTTCAATAGCCCTTTTACGCATTAAGTTGTTTCGATATTTGAAAAAATCTTTCTCTTCATTATGGAAGAACTCGTTTATTTCATCAATGGACATTTTTATATCAAACAACCATTTAAGAATCCTTTCATCCATAAATTAGTTCTTTTGAGTTGTCGATTGATTTAATTAAGATTGGATTTTTTAAAGTCTGTTCTTCAAGTAAGTCAACTTCTCTACCAAATAAAGACTCTAGTTTTTCTTTGAAGTTTATGTAATTATCAAAATATTTTGAAAGTTCAATTTGCTTAAACTTAACTAATAAATCAACATCACTTTTTTCGTTAAAACTGGAATTGAGGGATGAACCGAATAGATACATTTTTTCCACGTTGTATATTACACAAAGCTTTTTTAAGTTATCTATATTGTTGTCAATAATCTCCATACCACAAATTTAAACAAAAATATCTTTTAAAATCGATTCGTCAAATTATTACCGCTAACTAGTAGATATATCGCACCCCATACCATCAAAACTCCAAAATCGTTTTTTTTCTTGGTATGGTGCAAGTAAGATATTATTTATTGGGTTTTTTCGTACCTATGTGAGAGTATTATTGGTGGTAAACTTCTATTTAGCATTTTGTCAAAGTTAAATTTAACATTTTAGATGTCATAGTCTGAATGTAAAGGTTCTATTACTAATGTAGTTTTGCGACTAAATTGAGCTCGATTATCGGATTTTCAAAATCGTTTCAATTTCGAAAATGAATTTGCATTAAGTCAGGTAATGTTGAATTTTTGAAATGCAAATATTAAAATCTTGTCGTAAAATAGCCGTTTTGTATACACTTAAATTAGTGTGCATGCGTAATAAGTTTGTACTAGTTGCAAGCGAATACATGTATGAGGGTTATGAAACAATGTTATCAATTGCTTCTTTTTGTTTGTTTAAATTTTTTATTAAATGAATGCCATCATTACTGAAAAGGAGATTAATTAAATTTCATTCCAAAGTTTATCTGAATTAAGCTGGAATTATCATAAAAAGACACAAATTCTGGAGAGGTGTTTACGTCATACTTAGTTTTGACATAAGCAGTTCCAATAAAAAAAGCAAAATAGTCGTTAAGTTCATAATCTAAATTAAAGCCAATTCGAAAATCTGTTCCAGTTTGATGTCCAAATCTTTGATTACCGGTTTTTAAATTTATTTTTGAAGAACCTATTCCAATATTAGGTTCTAATTTCACTTTTTTAAATATAGGAATTTCATAAGCTAGATTTGCAAAGATTGAATTATATCGACTGCTGTTAATATTGCCGCCAGTTGATATATCCGTAATTGAATATGGTATGAAATTATATCCGCCACCAAGCTTAAAATTGTACATTTTTATAAAATTGAAAGACAAATCTACACCTAAACTTGCCTCATTAGATTTTGCTAAATAATTGTTACCTACATTAAATGGCAGTATTGCACTTACTCTAGATTCAAAATGAAATTTCAATTGCTGTTTTTTTTCCTGACTGTATGAAAATTGAATGCAAAATACAATAACTAAAAATAATTTATTCATAATTAATAGGTTAAGGTAAAGATTACTTTTTCATTGGAAACAGGAATGGAAATATTGTTTTCTGTTGTAATTGATGTTCCCGAAGAGTAATCAACAACTTTATATTTTAAAATTAAGGTTTGGTTTTTTAATATTGAATAATTTGTTTCAATAGGAGGAGTGTAGTTTGGAGTTGCGAGTGGATTTAAGTTAGAAAAATCAGTAATAATAATTCCATCTAAAGTAACGTCTAATAATTGTTTTTTATCTGTTTTTGGATTTAAAATAATTTGCAACTGTGTAATATCTTCATTACGATATAATGTAATAGTGTTTAAATTTAATTTATAATTCTTGAAGTTTTTTAGGAGTGCAATAATTTGCTTACTCTGAAATTCATTTGTTGCGTTTTTGGTATTGTAATTTAAAATGAAATTATTAATTGAAATATTGATTTCATTTTCTGAGCCTGGAGCAGGAAAGATATAGGTGAAATTACCATTTATATCTGTTTTTCCGTAGCTTATTATGTCTGAATTGGAATATGTTCCCAATCCGTTAATAAGAATGTCCACATTAGTTTCAGGAATGGGAACTCCCTTGTTATCTATTAATTTTCCAGTGACCACCAGTTTTGTTTCTCCATCATATTGAATGTCGCAGGAGATAAATGTATATAGAATGCAACATGCAACTAGTATTTTTTTCATTTCATTTTTTTATAAACATACAAAAAAAGGTTATCTATCATGTGTTTTTTGTGTTATATTTCAGTATTATACTATAAATTTAAGGTTAAATTAGTAATTATAAAAAGGATTAGGGGTTGTAATAATTGGTATTGATTTTAGTTAAATTATTTTTTTATTGCGACTATACTTAAGCAGAATTTTGTTTTTAAACTTTTATAGTTCTTTTGTAGCAAATGTTCTAATGAAAACTGATGCCCTAGCCCTGATGGAAGGGAAAATCCTTTTTTTAGGCTATTTTTTTTAGCCTAAAAAAAGATTGGAATGACAGCAGGAACTAGCTCCTAATTATTTGTAAAACTCCCCAATGTGCCAAAGGATTCCAGATGGGTCGTGAATAAAGCATTCTTTGCCCCAATCCATTTCGCGAACGGGGACCAATTTTACACTTTTGTATTTGGCGGTCAAATTTAATTTCGTGAGTGCTTCCCAATACCGATTTACATCTTCGACTTCCAAAAAAAGCATAGTGTTGTCTACCCAATCTTTGACGTTGGCATCTTGTAGATAAAAGCCAATTCCTTCGGTTTCGAAATAGGAGAAATTGGGTGTCAAGATAATTTCCTTAAAACCCAAGTCTTGATAAAAACGTCGTGATATTCCAAAGTCTTTGGAACCTATAAATGGTCTGATTGATTTTGCTTTATGTTCCATGTTTTTTATTATTTCTTAAATTTCTGTTCGTTTTCTTTTACTCTAAATACAACGATTTGCTCAATCAACCAGTATGGAATTGGATGGTCAATAGGGAATTGTACTGAGCCTTTTCCTTGTTTGTACTTCGATAGTTCACTGGCAAACTCGGTGTGTCCAGTTGGAGTGGCGTAGAATCCGATGTGGTTTTTATAGCCTGCAAAATAGACCAATGGTTTTCCGTTTGTTTGGTAGGCTGGCATTCCATACGATATGCTTTCAATGGCTACGGGAGCTTTGTTTTTAATTGCAGCGCGAACATTTTCCAAAAGAAGTTGCGTTTCTTTTGGAAAAGTGGTGATGTATTCGTCAACGGTTTTAAAATCAGTTTTCATGGGTCAATTTTCAATTGGTATGTAGCTGCTATTTTTACTTTTTTAGATCAGAATATTTAGAATTTGATTTTTTTCTGCTAAACGAAAATACAACTAAAAAAAGATATTTCAGTCAAGTAAAGAACTATTCTAAACTGCGGTTTTTTACTACAACTATAGAATTTATCTATTGAAAAAATAATTTAGATAAGATTTAATGTGGTAAATTCGTAGGTAACTTTTTAAAAATCATCATATTATGGAAAATAATGAAAATCAAAGCACAACGACTGCTAACGGGGAAGGCAAATGCCCGTTTTCAGGAGGTGGATCAAAACCAAGTGCTGGATCTGGTACAAGAAATACAGATTGGTGGCCCAATCAGTTAAAGTTAGGTGTCCTTCGTCAACATTCTTCATTGTCGAACCCGATGGGTGAGGCGTTTGATTATGCTGCCGCTTTCAAGGGCCTTGATCTAGCTGCGGTGAAGAAAGATCTTTTCGATTTAATGACCGACTCTCAAGATTGGTGGCCGGCAGATTATGGCCATTATGGACCGTTTTTTATCCGAATGGCGTGGCATAGCGCCGGCACGTATCGTATTGCAGACGGTCGTGGAGGCGGGGGAGCAGGTATGCAACGATTTGCACCTCTCAACAGTTGGCCAGACAATGTGAACTTAGACAAGGCTCGTTTGTTATTGTGGCCTATTAAACAAAAATACGGCAAGAAGATTTCGTGGGCCGATTTAATGATTCTTACCGGAAACTGTGCGCTAGAGTCCATGGGCTTTAAGACTTTTGGTTTTGGTGGAGGACGCGCCGATGTTTGGGAACCCAATGAAGATATCTATTGGGGGTCCGAAGGGAAGTGGTTGGACGACAAACGCTATTCAGGTGATCGCGAATTGGAAAATCCGTTGGCAGCTGTCCAAATGGGATTGATTTACGTGAATCCGGAAGGGCCAAACGGTAATCCAGATCCGCTTTTATCGGCTCGTGACATTCGGGAGACTTTTGCCCGTATGGCTATGAATGACGAAGAAACAGTGGCGCTTATTGCGGGTGGTCATACTTTTGGTAAAACCCACGGTGCTGCCGATCCAAATGTTTACGTTGGCCCAGAACCCGCTGCTGCTGGAATTGAGGAGCAAGGTTTGGGTTGGAAAAACACCTTTGGAACTGGAAATGGAGAATATACCATCAGCAGCGGTCTTGAAGGCGCTTGGACAACAACACCCAATAAATGGAGCAATAATTATTTTGAAAACCTGTTCAAATTCGAATGGGAACTGTCAAAAAGTCCAGCCGGTGCACATCAATGGAAACCCAAAGACGGAGCCGGTGCGGGAACGGTACCCGATGCTCACAACCCTTCAAAAAGTCACGCACCAACGATGCTTACCGCTGACCTTGCTTTAAGAGCCGATCCTATTTATGAAAAAATTTCAAGACACTTTCTTGAAAATCCAGATGAATTTGCTGATGTCTTTGCTCGTGCTTGGTTCAAGTTGACGCATCGTGATATGGGACCCATTGCGCGCTATCTGGGTCCAGAAGTTCCTAAAGAAGAATTGATTTGGCAAGATCCAATTCCTGCAGTAACACACCAATTAATTGATGATAATGATATTGCCGAATTAAAATCCAAAATACTGGCTTCAGGATTGTCTGTGTCTCAATTGGTTTCTACTGCCTGGGCTTCGGCATCAACTTTCCGTGGGTCTGATAAACGAGGTGGTGCCAATGGTGCTCGTATTCGTCTTGCTCCGCAAAAAGATTGGAAAGTCAATAATCCAACTCAACTTGCAACAGTTTTAGCAACTCTTGAAGGAATTCAGAAAGCTTTTAATAGCGCTCAATCTGGCGGAAAGCAAGTTTCACTAGCCGATTTGATTGTTCTGGCAGGAGTTGCTGGAATTGAGAAAGCGGGAAATAGTACCGTTCCTTTTACACCAGGAAGAGCAGATACAACTCAAGAACAAACAGATGTGGAGTCTTTTGCTGTTCTAGAACCAGAAGCTGATGGATTCCGAAATTATGCAAAAACTCAATACACCGTTTCGGCAGAGGAAATGCTGATTGATAAAGCACAACTTTTAACACTTACGGTACCTGAGTTGACTGTATTGGTAGGTGGTTTGCGTGTTCTGAATGCTAATTTCGATGAGTCTAAACATGGAGTATTTACCAATCGTCCTGAAACATTGACGAATGATTTCTTTGTTAATTTGCTTGATTTTGGTACAACTTGGAAAGCTTCTTCAGCATCACAAGAAGTATTCGAAGGACGTGATCGTAAAACTGGAGCTGTGAAATGGACAGGAACGCGTGTCGATCTTATTTTTGGTTCCAACTCAGAGCTTCGCGCTATCGCTGAGGTATATGGATGTGCGGATTCGCAAGAGAAATTCACAACCGATTTTATAGCCGCTTGGAACAAAGTGATGAATTTGGATCGCTTTGATTTAGCTTAATACGACTATTTTAAAAACAAAAAGGTGATCTCGAAACAGATCACCTTTTTTATTGTTTTTTTTGCAAATCTAACTCGGAATTTTTTCAATTAAAACTGCAGCACCTGAATGATCCAAATACGTACAAGTCATTTCAACAATATTCACGCTCCATTTTGCAATACCACATTGTCCAGCATGATTGCAGAATGTAAGGTAATCGGTTTGACCGCCTTGGTGCATTACCAGAAATTCAATGAAGCGTTCTTTGTTGGCAAACGGAGCAATAGAGATATTGGGATACGTTTCGGTGGCTACCGCTCGAAAGTTATCGGAACCAAAGTATTCTACGTGACCATCATTGACAAAAGTGTCATAGCCAAGAACACCTAATGCAATTAATTCCTGAATGTAAATCGGGAAGTCGGCTCCCGATTGAACTCTAGAATGGGCTTCTTTTATTTGAGCAATGGTAAACATAATGAGATAAAATTTGGATTAATTATAACGCGATAAAATCGGCTGTTTTAGGAAAAGTACTCAACGCATCAACCACAATTTGTGGAGTGGGAGAGGCAAGTTTTCTAAGTTTGGTATCCATCCAAGCCCCATCAACAGTGATCACGGCACACAAAACCTCTTCCCTGTAAAACTCATGTACAATAGACCAGCGTGAAGCATCATCTTTCATTTTGGCCATTTTGGTTTGCATGATTATTTCGTCAGAGAGATTGATTTCTTTTCTAAAAACGCATTCTTCTCTAAATAATATAGGACCAACATGTTCCTTTTGCATGACTCTCAGGGTCAATCCCAATTGTGCCAGAATCTCCACACGGTGTTGCGCTCCAAAATCATAATAAGCGCTGTGACGCAAGTGAAAATTGGGGTCTAAATCAGACCAACGAAAGGACAGCTGTTTGCTAAATGTAGCCATAGGATTTTAATTTATATTCGGTTTTTACAAGCAAAGATAGAGAGGATTTTTGCATTGACAAAGCGGTATTGCATAAGTAGTTGGTTTTGGGCGTGCCCTCGTTGCACAGCATTTGGGTTTGCAACAACAATTCAGGAGCAACGAGGTCAGGCTGTCCGCTATATTCCCGATTAACAAAAACTACGGCAGAAAGTGCCTTGTTTTTCTAAATCGGGAGATGCCGCTTCCATCCTTCACGCAAAATGTCATTATGTTAAGGAATTCTCACTACGCTTTTTCAAAATGGAACTCTCGCAAAGACGCGAAGCCCCAAAGAAATCGGCTCTAAACTTTGCGCCTTTGCGTCTTGGCGAGAAAAAACAAAGCTTAACGTAATGACATTGATCTCACGCATTTGACAGCATAAAAAAATAGTTGTAGAATTCGAAGACCTATTTGAATTACAGAATGTTGGGTTCGGCAGAAATAAATTGTGAATATCTATTTTCTAAATTGTGATTTTTATTTGCTGTAAAATCTATCTTTGGCTTCCTTAAAAAAAAGACAGATGAGCACAATTTGGTACGAATGCAAAGTAAAATATAGAAAAACAGATGAAACTGGTGGACAAAAGGTTACGACAGAACCGTATTTGGTAGATGCTTTGTCTTATACAGAAGCAGAAAGCAGAATCAATGAAGAAATGTCGGCTTACATTAGTGAAGAATTTAAAATTACGAATATAAAAGTGGCTAATTACGCTGAGATTCACCCTTTTGAAAATGCGGATCGTTGGTTTAAATCAAAAGTTTCCTTAATGGCGTATGACGAAGAAAGTGGTAAAGAACGCAGGTCAAATATGTATCTTTTGGTACAAGCCAATGATGTGAAAGAAGCGTATGACAACACGACTCATGTTATGAGCACTACTATGGGAGACTATTCTATACCAGCAATATCAGAATCTCCAATTATGGATGTTTTTCCTTATTTCAGTGGTGAAGAAGGAGAAACACAACAACTAGAACGATTCAATGCACTGAAAGCTTCAAAACCTGTAGCGGTTGCCGTTGAAGACACAATGGAATTTGATCCGGAATATGTAGCCGAAACGGTTTAGTTATAATATGCAACATATGATTGAAGAGGGCTTTTGGCTCTCTTTTTTTGTTTTATAAGAGTTTATTTTTAAATCATTTTGAATAACTTTTGTTTGTTTATTAGTCATAAAAAAAACTTTAATCCCAAAAATATATGAATTACAGTTTATCGTATGTGCGAAAATCAACTTTCTTATGAATATGGATAGTAGGGAATGACTCAAATTTAATTCCAAAAGTTTTCGGGATTGTGCAGCGTGAGTAGGAATTATGGTGAACTTTGAAGGGTCTGGTGATTTGGAAAACCTGCATGTAATGATCCGTACTTTTCATCCGATGTCATAAAACATAAATTTTTGGAACAGATTTTGTACATTTGTAGAACACTAAAAAGGATCGCATTATGGATTTAGCAACAAGAAAATATAATTTTATACAACGATTATTTGATGTAGATGAAAATTTGTTTGACAAGTTGGAGCAGATTTTAGAGTCCAAAAAAAGCTCAAAATCAGTATCTTTAGAGCAATACAACATCGAATTAAATCAAGCGAACTTAAGAATTGATGACGGAGATTTTTATTCTAGTGAAGAAGTGGACAAAATTACTGGTCAATGGTAGACAATAGAATTTTGGTATGGGATAAACTTGCATTTGACCAATTAAAAGAAATGTACGATTCGTTAAAAATGGGAGGCAATTTAAGTTATGCTAATCGAATAAAAAATTCGGTTTTGAAAACGACAAAAGAATTATTGGACAATCCTTATATTTTTGAGCAAGATCGATTTAAGTATGATAATGATGGAAGTTTTAGGGCTTTTGTAAAATTTAAATATAGAGAGGCTTACAAAATTACCGAAACACAAATTAGGATACTAAGAGTTAGGCATACCAGTAGAGAACCAATTGAATATTAATCCGTCCGAGAAAGACGGTTTTTTTATGGTTATATATCAGGTTCGAAATATAGTAACACTTTGGAAATAGTTGGTATAATTGCAATAGTAGCTATTCGGGAGGGATTTAGAAATGTTTTGGCTGTATAGCAAATAGTATAAAACTACAAAATAAATAGAGCTTTACTTTTTGGTTTTTGATTGTAGATTTACTTTGCTTACTCAGCGTGTGGCGCAAAGTCAGAGACGTTTGCGCAGCGTGACCATTAACTATTGTATACTTCGAGGAGCTGGGACCAAGGACTATTGTATACTTCGAAGAGATGGGTATGGAACTTAAATTTAAACATAATTTGCGTTGAGAAAATGGACTTTTTTTGAACCATATAAGAAATATAAGTTCATTTAAGTGAGTTGCTGATCTGTGATGGATGCTCAGCGCGTGTAGCAAAAGTCATCATAGAATGCGGAGCTGGTTTTATAATATTTCTGAATTTCTTTATATGTCATTTTTTTATCTTTTTTCTAAATTAAAGGTACCTTTCGGTAGTTGTCCACAATCATCTCCAAAACCTTCCAAAATCAAAACATTGTTTTTGAAATAACATTTGCCAACTATTTTTTTACATTTTAGATTTTTTTGTTCATCATTATTTGTAGCAGCATTAAAACTATTCGTACCCTCTATTGAATGAAAATATAACTCTATAGTATTGCTAACCATTTTGGTTGTCAACTTTTCCGAAAAAGGGCCTCCCCAAAATGAAACTTCTTCTTTAGAAATATGTAAAGTCCCATTTACATCGTCGTTGCCCCAATCTCCAATTAAATTTGCTGGTAATTTTTTATTTTCGATTTTTGCTTCAGAAGTTTTAGCTTGATTGTCATTTGCAGTGTTTTTTTCATATGCAGTTTGTCCAGAATCATACCATCTTTGAACTACACCTGTTTCTTTATTTTTTTTAAAATTTATCTTCTCATAAATTTTACCATTTTTATACCACCTTGTTTGTAGGCCGTCTAATTCCCCTTTATTATTATAATTGCATTTTAAAGCTAATTGACCATTTTTATACCATTCTTTGTATTCTCCAATATTTACACTTAAGTTATAAAAAGTGCCTGTATCAATAACTGTATCTTTTATAGGGCCGTCGTTCGCACTAGTTTCTGCTATTATTAAATTTTTCTCCTTGATAATAATATAATTCCCAATAAATTTTTGCACTCCGTTTTCATACCAACCTTTAGCTAAACCACTTCTTTCTCCTTCCAAATAATTAATTTCTTTTTCAATTTGACCATTTTCATACCAAGAAGTATATTTTCCTTCTTTTTTATTGTTTTTTCTACAAACCACTTCTCCTAATTGTCCGTTACTGTACCAAAATTTTCGCAAACCATCTTCCTTTCCATCTGTATAATTTACTTCTGACTGTAATTGTTTCTCATCATACATTTTATAAACAATTCCATTAAATGGTTTGCCATCATAATAGAATAAACCTCCTTCTTTAACTAATTCTTTTTGGAGAATTCTTTTTTTGCTAAAAATACTGCTAAAGTCCAATCCATCATTTGAAGAATTTTCATTTTTTTTACAACCTGTAATTACAAAAAACAGACTAAAAACTAATACTATGCATGTAGGTGTTTTGATAATAATGTTTTTTTTTTTTTTCATTGTTTTAGTTGGTTTAAAATGATGCTTTTTATTAATCCTTTTACAACTTTATTGCAGGGTCTTGATTTTCATGAGGGAATTCTTTTTATATGATTTATTGTTTATCAGTATCAGTAGATATTAAAGTATCATTTGATACCGATTTTAAAAAGGTTATTATTTCATACTTATTAGGCTTTCCCTTTTTTATTTGGTAGAATTTTTTATTTTTTTCATTATTAATATCTACTTCTTCAGTTTCATCTTCTTTAATAACTAGTAAGTCTGGATTGATTTTATCTAAAATTACATTTGTTAATGTATTGAAGTATTTAAATACTTTAGAATGTTTTTCCATTAAATCAGTGATTTTTTTTATTTCTACTAAATCAGAATTCTCGAAGTTTATTTTGTAAAATAAATCACTGTTAAAATAATAACTGATATCTTTAAAAAGATTTATGTTTTCGGTTATTGATTCTGAATACTCTTGCCTTGTATCATAATTGATTAAGCCATAGTTAATAGGGAAACCTGTTGTTGTTAATCTAAAAATGAAATTTGATAAAATAGAGTGTTCCGAATCAGTGTTTTTTCTTAGGTAATAATGTAATAAATAATTATTGTTATCATATCTTTTTCCTGTAGATACAGTACCAAAAGTGCCATAATTGTTTCCTAATATTTCATGTTTATTTCGTCCTAATAATATTTCAGAAATAAACAAATATTCAATGCTTGCAATGTCTTTCTTTGGGGTTTTATCTTGTAGTCTAACAGGAAGAAATGAATAATCTGATTTTGATATTTTGTCAATAAAATTTACGCTGTTTAAATCAAAAACTACATTTATTCCTTCAAGAATAGTTTTTCGGTTTTCACAATCTGCATTTATGTTATAATTTAAAGATATTTGTTTTAAATTATTAGAGTATCCTGAATTAGGTATATCTTCATAATTTGAATTGTTTATTGTTTGGTTGTAACAATCATCATTAAGACGAATAAAGAAATTAAATGGGTTAAAAATCAATCTTGGTTGTTCCCTATTATAAACATTTCTATCTAAAAGATAAGTAACATTTTTAGTTATGTCTTTATTAAAAGTAATACTATCAACAAATGTTTCGTTATCTTTTTTAACATATTTAATTGGATTGCCATTTTTGTATTCTAAATAATATATATATTTAGTATCATCGTAAAATTGTTTTCCATCTAATAATCCATTTTCATTAAAATTTAACGAAGCAAGTGTTGTTGTTTTTTTTTCTCTCTCACTTATATATCCTTTTTTTCTAAAATCATATAACAGTTCAACTTCCCCTTTAATTTTAAAATCTGATATATTTAAATTGCAAAAGAAATATGCTCCAGACAAATTAGGAATATCAGCGTAATAGAAAACTGTACCTTCCTTAACTTTGTCATTTTCATATGTTCCCGAACCATCAATTATATTAAAAAACTTTCCGTTTTTTATTTTACCGCCTGGTAGGTATTCATAACTTTCTATAATTCTCGATTCTTTTATTTTTTCAATCTTAATAATTTCTAAATCATTATTTAGATAGTTTTTTATTATAATATCTCCTTCCTTTTTTTCTTCAATTATTTGTGAGTATGTGGAAAAAGAAATAAAAGTGATTAGTAATGATAAATAGGATGGGATTTTCATAATAATTATAAATTTAAGCTATAATAACGTTGTTTGTATTCAATGTTTGGTATTAATGATAATTTTTATTAATCCTATTGACACAGATTTATTGCAAGGTCTCGATTTTATTTCATCTGAAAATTCTCTTCTGTACCAATTAATATCAGGAAACTCTTCATGAATTTTATAATACCTATAAGTTTTTTCAATTAATTCTTTTGTAACCCTTTTTTGATTAATATCGCTTATTTTATACGTTATCGATTTATATTCTTTTCCATTTATTTTGGTTGTTGAAATTCCTATAAATGTGTAAAAATGACCTCGTCTTTCCAGAGTTATTAAATCATTTTTATTAAAATGTTGGATAATTGATTCGAATATGTTTTCCATATAATGATTAATTTTTTATTACTTCAAACATATTAAAAAATTTTATCAATTTGTGGTAATCTATAATTGTATAGGCGTTTTATGTCGTGTTAAAGCAGTATATTCGTATTTCAACCTATAAATTATGCTCAAACAAACCGAAAGACTTAAAGTTATTTATACCTTTTTAAAGCAAACTCCTGCTGATGCAAGAGCCATTTTAGAATTTCTACAAACCAATGATGCTGAAATTAGTCTTAGGCAATTACAACGTGATTTTAATGAGGTTGAGAAAATTTTCATACAGCCCAATGAAGAGCTTTTTGTTCAAATAGGACAACATCGAAAAAAAATATGGCAAATTGTAAATTCGGATAAAAAAATTAAATTCAATCAAAGCACTATAAATACCTTGTATTTGGCAATGTTGGTAAGTCCAAATATCTTGATGGAAAATAGATTGCCTGATATTGAATTGTTTCGTGAATTACTCCAAAAGGCAATTAATAAGAGCGAAAATCAATTGTCAATCACTCAAAATCAAAGCCAATTAATAAATACACATTTTTATGAAATTACAAAGGACACTATTTTTAATGCCAACATAAATCAATTAATTAGTGCTGTAACCAATAGAAAATATATAAAAATAATTGAATTGATTAATGACTATACTGTAGACAACCATCAGTTTAAAACGGATAGTGTTAATTTTGCTCCAGTCGCAATAATATATCATCGTGGAGCATTTTTAATTGCTGGAATTGAAAGCAAAAATCAAGAAGCTGTAATTTATGAAATCGGACAATTGAAGAACTTTAAGATACTTGATAAAGGGTATAATTATGAGCAATTTTCAAATAGGATAAAAAATGAATTTGACAAACGTTTTGGTATTACAAAAAATATGACTGATGATGTGTATGAAATTGTTTTGGAATTTACTTCTGTCACTGGAGCATTGGTTTCAAAATATTTTTGGCATCATTCGCAACATTTTGAAAAGAAAAAAGGGAATTGGATAATGACAATGAAATGCGGTATTAACAGAGAATTAATGGGATGGCTTTTTCAATGGATGTATAATGTTCGAATTTTAGAACCAGCTATATTGCAAATGAATTATGATAAGACTTTAGACGAAATGATTGCCAATAGAAAGAATCAAAAATCACTTGTTTACAAGAATATTTTTGAGCCAAAATAATATCTTTTACGATGAGGTTTTTTCTGAAAGAAGTTGTTGTATTAATTATTCTATTATTTTGATAGTATTGAAATCTTCTTATGAAAACTAATGCCCTAGCCCTGATAGTAGCGGTATCCTTTTCTTGTCCCGTTTTTTTCTAACGGGACTAGAAAAGATACAAGTGGATAGCAGGAAATAGCTCCTTATAAAACGGTTATTTCCTTAAGTTATAATCGCTGCGAAGTAACTTTCCTTTTATTGTAAATCCAGCGGTATTTTTTTTGGTCATTGTAACCGCCCAACCGTTAAAGATTGCATCAAAGGCCACTTCTTTTGTGATACCATGCATTGTTAAAAAGCCTTTGAGTTTATAGACTTTTCCTTTGATTTTGGTAAATGAAGTGCTTTTAAAATTCAGTGTTGAAAATTTATCCGCATCAAACCATTTACTGGTTCGTAAATCATTGTCACGGAATGCTACATCATAATAAATCAATTTTATATTGGCAGTAAAAAATTGAAATCAGCCTTCATTATTGCTAAACAAAATATGATTTTTTTAATGATTTATTTTATTAATATACATCGGATGTTTTAAAATTGGGATAATCGGTATACCCATTTTCGCCTGCCGAATAGAATAAGTCCATTTTGAGGTTTTGTGTTAATTCTTGATTGTGTTCTAATCTTTCTACGAGATCAGGATTATTAATAAAGGGACGTCCAAATCCAACAAGATCACACATACCGCTCTCAATATCGGTTTCAGCAGTTTCTTTGGTATAGCCACCACAACTGATAAGGATGTTATTGAAATTTTTGCGAATCATTTTTTTTATTTCAACAGGCACTGCTGGGGCTCCCATTGCAGAATGATCGACTAAATGGATATAAGCAATCCCCAATTTATTGAGCTCTTTTGTGAGATAATCATAAGTAGCATCTATTTCTGGATAATTGGCCATATCACCCGCTACACCATAAGGCGATAAACGAATACCTGTTTTTTCTTTTCCAATGGCAAATGCGACTGCTTTTGTCACTTCAAGAACAAATCGACAGCGATTTTCAATACTGCCTCCATAATGGTCAGTTCGCACATTGCTCACGGGTGACAAAAATTCTTCCAGCAAATAACCGTTTGCGCTGTGTAGTTCAACACCATCAAAATGGGCTGCAATTGCGTTTTTTGCAGCAGTTACATATTCGGCTTGGGTCAAAACTATATCTTCGGCAGTCATTGCTTTGGGAGTAGGGTAGTCTTGCATTTCTTTGGCATCTGTCCACATTTGACCGGCTGGTTTTATGGCAGAAGGGGCTATTATTTGCGTTCCCTCAGCCATATTCAGCTTGTGGCTTATTCTTCCCGAGTGCATCAATTGAATTATTATTTTTCCACCGCTATTATGCACTGCGGTTGTTGTTTTTTTCCAACCGAGTATTTGTTCCTCGCTAAAAATGCCAGGAATACGTGCGTAACCCAAACCATTTGGAGAAGGAGAAGTACCTTCGGTGATTATTAAACCAGCCGAAGCGCGTTGCTGATAATAGGTTGCCATGAGTTCATTTGGAATAGCATCAATAGCTCTGCAACGCGTCATTGGCGCCATAACGATGCGATTATTCAATTCTATTGCACCTACTTTAATCGGACTAAATAATTTGTATTTTTTCATTTGTATTTTATTAGAATTTTAAACTTAGTTTTTAATGAAACGCTTTTATAAACAATTAAAGTACATTGGATTAACCTTTTTTTAGTCAAATTGATTTGCATTTAAAGCCACAATCACTTCATTTCTTCTGTCGAACAGTTGATAAGGAGGATTGTAACCCAAGTAGCGAAAATCACCATAGTAGGACAATCCTTTAGTTTTTAGGGATTCTTCTAGTATAATCCGATGTTCATTAATACTTTCATTAGAAGCGAAACCTGCAAACTGTATGACAGCAACATATTCAGGTTCTGAAGTTACAATGGATATACTCGAATCATTTGGTGTTGGTAAATTAGTTTCGTTGTATGTCGATGGAAGTACAAATGCCATTGTAGACTTGGCATCACCAATATCCATGTGCACGGGCGATGTCATCGCAATTTGTTTCTTTTCGCTATTTCCTCCAAAAATATATTTTGCCAATTTTCCAAATCCTGATTGTCCCAAATCGCGATATGATTTTGCAGTAGAAGAAATCATTGCCATCGTTGCAGATGGATAGTATCGAATTTCAAAATTTTCCTCTACCCGAATAACTTTGTATGCTTGAGTTTCTGTTTTATTGCTAGACATAGTAATGTAGATTTGAAATAGAATGAATATTCCGATAAGCAGTAACGCTATAGTGATAAATACTTTCATTGGTATTGTTTTTTAATCAAAATGGATCACTCAATTCACTTATTCGGATCAATTTTTTGTTTACAAATTCATCCAATCCAAATTCGGCCATTTCTCTTCCGTAACCCGAGTTTTTTGTACCTCCAAAAGGCAAATCGGCTTGAGTCCAAGTTGGGTGATTGATGAAAACCATACCGGTATCAATTTGATTGGCAATTCTTTTACCTCTTTCAATATCCTTTGTAAACACGGAACCGCCTAAACCAAATGGAGAATTATTGGCTAATGCAATGGCTTCTGCTTCATCTTTTACTTGGAAGAAAAGTGCGACTGGACCAAAAAATTCTTCATAAAAAACAGGATTCTCGGGCAATATATTGGTTAAGATAGTGGCTTCCATGTAAGCGCCTTCTCTGTCCACTCTTTTGCCTCCCAACACTATTTTTGCTCCTCCATTTACAGCTCTCTTCACTTGGTCGGCTATATTTACCGCAGCTGCTTCTGAACAAAGAGGACCTAAGTTTGTAGTATCATCCATAGGGTCGCCAACTACCAGTTCCGCCATTTTTGCTTTGAATTTTTCAAGAAATGAATCGGCAATACTTTCTACGGCTATAAATCGTTTTGAGGCGACACAGCACTGACCGTTGTTGTTAATTCGTCCAACCACTGCCCATTCTACGGCTTTGTCTATATCCGCATCTTCCAGAATAATAAAAGCATCGCTTCCTCCTAATTCTAGAACTGATTTTTTGATATGTTTCCCCGCTTCAGAAGCTACACTGGCGCCTGCGGTTTCACTTCCTGTTAGTGATATTCCTCTAATTCTTTTGTCGGCTACTAATTCAGTAGCCCTTTGACCAGATACTAACAGATTGGTATAAAGCCCTATTTGTGCTCCTGCTTCTATGAATATTTTTTCAATGGCAATAGCACATTGTGGCACATTGGAAGCATGTTTGATTAATACGGTATTTCCAATCATAATATTTGGTGCCGCAAAACGAGCCACTTGATAAAACGGAAAATTCCAAGGTTGTACACCCAGAAGGACACCAATGGGACTATATCTTATAAAAGCTTTTCCATGTACCGGATTTAGCATTTTATCAGCTAAAAAAGATTCAGCATTTTTGACGTAATAGTCAAATATTTCTGCACTCAATTTTATTTCTCCTTCGGCATGAGAAAGGAGTTTACCCATTTCTAATGTAATCATTTTGGCAAGCTCTTTCTTTTTTGCTCGCAATAAGCCCGCCACAGTATATAATAGCTGAGCTCTTGTTTGATAGTCTGTTTGCTTCCATTCGTCAAATGCAATTGCTGCGTTTGCTACTGCATTATCTACAGCAGTCACAGTCATTTCATCAAATGATTTTACAACTTTATTGGTTGTTGGATTGATTGTTTGAATTGCCATGATTTTATTTTTTATCGGTTAGTGTTTTTAAAAGTAATTCGGCAACCGCTCCCGAAGAAGCAGGATTTTGTCCGGTAATTAATAACCCATCTTGTTTTACATATGAAGCCCAATCATTCCCTTTTGAATATAAAGCACCGTGTTTTTTAAGTTCATCTTCCAATAAAAAAGGAACCACTTTTGTTAGTTTGACAGCTTCTTCTTCGGTATTTGAAAAACCAGTTAGTTCTTTTCCTTTGACAAGGGATTCTCCATTTTTTGTTTTTACATTTACTAAAGCTGCAGGGGCATGACACACAAATGCAATTGGTTTTTGATGATTGTAAAAGGCTTCAATTAATTGGATGGAGTCTTTATCTGTTGCCAAATCCCATAGCGGTCCGTGTCCGCCCGGATAAAAAACGGCGTCAAAATCCTCTTGTTTTATAGTACTCAGTTTGAAGGAATACGCCACTTTGTCGATAAGGACATTGTCTTTATAAAATCTTTCTGTTGAGGGAGTTTGCGCATCGGCTAATTCACTTTTTGGATCAACTGGTGGCTGACCTCCTTTTGGAGAAGCGATGGTAATATCGGCTCCTGCATCGGACAATACATAATAAGGTGTTGTGAATTCTTCTATCCAAAAACCGGTTTTTTCACCTGAATTTCCCATTTCACTATGAGAAGTCAATACAATTAGTATTTTCATTTTTTTATTTTTTATAATAATTATTAAATTTTTACAATCATTTTCCCTTCATTTTTTCCATCAAATAGATCAATGAATGCTTGAGGAATATTATCAAAACCTTCAACAATAGTTTCGCTAAAGGTGATTTTATTCTCTTTTAACCAAAGTGTTAATTGTTTGGTAGCTGTTGGAAATTTTTCAAAAAAATCGCCTACTATAAATCCACGCATTGTGGCACTTTTGGTTAAAATAATAGGTTGTAATCGAGGGCCAAGATCTATCGTAGTGGTATTGTAAAGAGATATGGCTCCACAAACAGGTAATCGTGCATATTTATTTATGTTTGCTAATACAGCATCGGAAATTTCACCACCCACATTGTCAAAATAGATATCAATACCATTTGGACTTGCATTTTTGACTGCTTCTTTTAAATCCGGTGATGTTTTGTAATTGATGGCATGATCAAAGCCAAACTTTGAAGTAAGTAGTGCAGCTTTTTCATCAGAGCCAGTAATTCCAACAACTTTGCAACCAAGTAATTTACCGATTTGACCCACTATTGTTCCAACAGCACCAGCAGCTCCAGAAACAAAAAGGGTTTCCTCTTTTTTTGGTAATCCAATTTCTGTAAGTCCTAAGTAAGCGGTAAGTCCCGTCATCCCTAAAACGCCCAAATAAGCCGACAGTTTAAATTCGTTTTCATCCACTTTATAAAGTCCTTGTCCAGTGGTAACTTGGTATTCTTTCCATTCTAAATTGCCTGTTAGAAAGTCACCTGTTTTAAATTTTGCATGTTTACTCTCTACAACTTCTGCTATAATACCAGATTGTATGGGTTTATTTAATTCAAATGGAGGTACATACGATTTGCTGTCATTCATTCTGCCTCGCAAATAAGGATCAACCGACACATAGGTTGTTTTTAGTAAAATTTCACCATCTTTTGCAATGGGAATCTCTTCATTAACGATTTTAAAATCATCTAGTGTTGGTTTTCCAAAAGGACGCTTGTTTAATAGAATTACTTTATTCATGATTATGATTTTTTTAAAATATTCGATTTTTGTTTGTTTTTGAGGTTCTACATTCAATCGTTTGGGTTTTAAAAATTAAAAATTTAATTTTTCTTTAAACCATTAAGTCATTAAGGTTCATTAAGTCCTAGACAACTTATTTTTTCTTAATCTCTTAATGGTAAAAATTTTTCTTTATTTTTTTCTTACCAACACAATTCATGGTAGAACCATTTTTAATTACGCCATTACACCACCATCCAAAATGAGTTGCGTTCCATTGCAATAACTTGAATCACTTGAGGCCAAATAAATAAATGCCTTTGCCACTTCTTCGGGTGTGCAAAGACGTTTTGCAGGAGTTCCTTCAATCCAGGCTTTGTGCACTTCTTCGGGGGCAGCACTCAAAAGAGGTGTTTCGACATAATAAGGACAAATTGCATTGGCTCTGATATTTTGAGCACCATATTGAACCGCAATGTTTTTTGTAATTCCTATTACGCCATGTTTAGCAACAGTGTAGGGTACTAAACCATGTTCCGCTTTCAGGCCACCGAGTGATGACATATTTACAATAACCCCACCACCTTGTTTTAAAAACTGTTGCAATTCATATTTCACACAATAAAATTGGCCAGTAAGATTTACAGCAATTAAGCGGTCCCAAACGGATTCTGGCAAATCATGAATTCCAGAATAAACACCACCAATACCAGCATTATTAAAAGCAATATCCAACCTTCCGAATTTTTCAACTGTTGTTGTTATTGCTTGTTTTACAGTATTTACATCCGATACATCAATTGGAACAAAAAGGCATTCAGCACCTAAAGCCTTTATTTCTTTGATTGTTTGTTCGTGATTGTTTTTTTCTAAATCTGCCACTACAATTGTTGCCCCTTCTCTCGCTGCTTCGAGAGCTGATGCTTTTCCGATACCCGAATTACCACCAGTGATAAATACAATTTTGTTTTCTAATCGTTTCATTAGTCCAATTTTTTAGCTTTCATAGCATTGTTTTATGCCTTTTTTAATTGTTGTTTGGTCATTTTAATTTTTGAAATATCAAATCCTTTCTCTTTTATTCTAGAAATGATTTGTTGATAGATTGCATCATCCATAGTTGGCGTTCTTGAAAGGATCCACAAGTATTTTCTGTTTGGATGACCAATGACCGCATAACTGTAATCGTCTGCCAAATCAATGATCCAATATTTGGCTTTGAACGGCCAAAAGAATTGTACTTTTAGTTTTGCGTTTCCACTATTTTCTTCAACAAATGCTTTGCCTTTAATGTTTGATTGTTTTCCGTTAATGCTGTTTTTGTTGCAGTTGTTTTCAACAATTACAAAACCTTTGTCGGTCAAAGTATATTCAGCTGTTGAGCAATAACAGCCTTTTTGGAACCATTGCGGAAATGCTGCAATTTCATACCATTTTCCTGCATATTTTTTCAAATCGACATAAGGTACTGTTTGAAGGGATTGTGACATAGCGATTGTTGTAGACAAGAAGAATATAAAAATCAAAAAGGAAGATAATTTTTTGTTACCGAGAGAAAGCATTGGCATTTTGCTTTCTTTGCTTAGGTCAGATTTAGTAAGGAGTAGCATAATTGTATATAATTATCAGTTCATTTTCTAAAGTATACCATCCATTTTGAACCTTTACGGTAGCTTTGTTTTCGGGGAGTAACCAGCTGGATTTTAAATTGACCATGACTTTGTTTGAAATTTCAGTAAAAACGATTGTCAATTGACTTAGAAATGTAACTTCAATTTTTTTGACTAAGGATTTGATTTCAAAGTTTTTTATTGTTGCATTCCATAACTTTTCTTTTCTGATAGTGTTTTGAATGTTGGCCACTAACTCTTGATTATTTTCCATTGCATATTTTTTCAACCTGTGAATGAGTTTTCACAATAGGTTAAAGGTTATTCTTTTTGACTAATCATACCTTATATAATTGTTGTAAAGAGTTATATCATTTACACTTTTTTAAAGTTACAAAAAAAAAATCGTATACTATTTAATATTAAGGAGTTGCGAATATCTGTTTCGTTCTATAACATTGAATCAAGAGCATTATAAAGATGGTTTTCTAAAGTTAAAAAATGAGATTATGGGAGCTTGAAAAGGATTTGTCTTTTTTTTAATTGTATAAAAAAACTGCAACTCCGAAAAAAAACGGAATTGCAGTTTGTGTGATTTTTAAAAACAAATGTTTTTATGAAAACGGATGCCCTAGGTACTATCTTCAATACCTAATTTATTTTGGTTAATTTTTATATATTTGTTACACCGAGAGGAAGCTTCTTGCGATTATTCACTGGATGTTTACCTTGTGTAGCCTCAATTTTTATGTTGGGGCTATTTTTTGCTATTGTGTCTTCTTCGAAGCCAATTGCCCGAGAGGTCAACTTTTGCTCCTCTTCTTGGATATTTAGCTGATAAATAGCATCGTAAGCTTCATTCTTTTTCCATAAATGATAAATCATTGTCAGTATCTTTTTTTGAACCGCCACATAACTTTTCATTTTTATTCCATGTTTTTCATAGGTTCTATCATATAAATCTTTGAAGGGTTTAACTTTGCATTGAATAACTACCAATGACGGCATATGTAAGGCGCGTCTTATTCTTGAATTCCCTCTTTTTGATATTTTGGTTTTACCAACACGCTTTCCTGATTGTGCTTCAACTACGTCATAACCCGCATAAGACACTAACTGTTTGTAATTCGTAAATAATGTAAAACCGTTGGTTTCAGCCAAAATAGTACTCAATGTTAAAATTCCTAATCCTTTCATTTTCAATATATTTTCAGTCTTGTCATAAACTTCTTTATTAGATTTCAAATGAATCTTTATTTCTTTGTCCAACTCTTTGAGCTGTGTCTCAAATAAAATTATGGTTTGCTCTAATTGATTTGTAACTGAATCCAAATGGTGCATTGCAAAACTCAACGCATCTAATTGGTTTTTTAAAACCGTTTTCAATTCGGTAACATTTTGATGTTGCCTTGTCAACAATCGTAATTCATAGAAAAAGGATCCCATTGGTTGCCATAAATCTAAGCACTGTTCGGCTCCCATTTGTGATAATCCTTTGGCATCAATGCTGTCATTTTTTGATTTGAGCCCAATAGCTTCCAAATATTTTTTTGCTTTATTAGGCAAAATTATAGAAACATCAAATCCTTTCCCAAACAAACAATAAGCACAATTCTCATGATAAATCCCTGTAGCTTCCATGCAAATTACCACAGGAATAGTTTCCTTTTTATGCTTTAAAATCCACTCTTCCAAAGAAGAAAATCCTTTTAATGTGTTAGAAATAATGGTACTTGACTTTACAGTTACCTTTTGTTTTTCATCAATAACACTAATACAAGCATTAATTTTTTTGCTTGAAACGTCTAATCCAACAGAATACTTTAAATTCATAACTCTTTGATTTAGAATCAATAAACAAAATATTACATAAATCTTTGCTCATTTTTTATACAAGATCCAAATTAAATTCTGGTCTTTAAGTACTATTGTGACTCGAAATGTAATAAAAACGAAATGGATTAACCTAATGTCTACAATATCATCAAAAGATGTATTTCGCCCCGATAGAATTTGGCCATTTCGTTTTGCTTATCAATTGTTGTATTTCAAAGATACATTTCATATTTTTAACATAGTCAAAGATATGAGCCCTGATAGAAGTGGTATCCTTTTTTAAAGCGATTTTTCCATCGCTTTAAAAAAGATACAAGCGGATAGCAGGAATTAGCTCCCAATATTACTACTCTTTGCTTCCGTAGTATTTTTTTCTGAACCAAAAGGCGACATTGACCAAGGCGATTAATGCGGGAACTTCAACCAAGGGGCCAATGACGCCTGCAAAAGCTTGGCCGCTATTGATACCGAAAACGCCAATGGCTACAGCGATTGCCAACTCAAAATTGTTACCCGTAGCCGTAAAAGCAATGGCGGTTGACTTGGAATAATCGGCACCAAAATACTTGCCAATGAAGAAACTCATGACAAACATAATGACGAAATAAATCACTAACGGAATTGCGATGCGCACCACATCCATTGGAATTTGAACGATTAATTCGCCTTTGAGGCTGAACATTAATACAATGGTGAACAGCAAGGATATTAAGGTGATAGGAGAAATGAATGGCACGTATTTGGTCTCAAACCACTCGGCTCCTTTTATGGCAATCAAGGCATAGCGGCTGATGATTCCTAGTGCAAAAGGGATTCCCAGGTAGATTCCGACACTTTCGGCAATTTGTCCAATACTGATGTTGACTTCAAAACCGTGGTAGCCAAAATAGGGTGGGAGGATGGTGATGAAAACATAGGCATAAACACTATACAGCAATACTTGGAAGATGCTGTTGAGGGCAATTAGACCCGCGGCGTATTCTCGGTTTCCGTCGGCTAGATCGTTCCAAACTACGACCATGGCGATGCAACGCGCGAGGCCGATGAGGATAACGCCGATCATGTATTCGGGATAACCGTTTAAGAAAAGTAAAGCGAGGGTAAACATTAAAATAGGGCCGACAATCCAGTTTAGAAAGAGAGAAGCCCCCAGAACTTTGGTGTTTTTGAAAACTTCGCCCATTTGTTCGTATTTGACTTTGGCCAGTGGCGGATACATCATTAGGATTAGTCCTATGGCTAAAGGAATATTGGTCGTTCCGCTCGAAAACGAGTTGATGAATCCACTGCTCGACGGAATGAAATAGCCGATGGAAACGCCTAGAGCCATGGCCAGAAATATCCAAAGCGTAAGATTTCGGTCAAGGAAGCCTAATTTTTTTCGCTCTAAAGCGGGAGCACAATTATTTGCAGACATAATTTATTTTTTTTTGAACCATTTATTTTTTTAAACCATTAAGGGATTAAGATTAGTTAATTTGTTTTGTACTACTCTAAAACTTATTTTTTTTAATTTTTAAGGGTTAATCTTTTTTATCATTTATTTTTTGAACCATTAAGGCATTAAGATTAGTTAAGTTGTTTTGCACTACTCTAAAACTTATTTTTTTTAATTTCTTAATGGTTAATCTTTTTTACCATTTATTTTTTGAACCATTAAGGGATTAAGATTAGTTAAGTTGTTTTGAAATACTCTAAAACTTATTTTTCTTAATTTCTTAATGGTTAATCTTTTTTACCATTTATTTTTTGAACCATTAAGGGATTAAGATTAGTTAAGTTGTTTTGAAATACTCTAAAACTTATTTTTCTTAATTTCTTAATGGTTAATCTTTTTTACCATTTATTTTTTTTTGAACCATTGAGGGATTATGATTAGTTAAGTATTGTTTTGCACTACTCTAAAACTTATTTTTCTTAATTTCTTAATGGTTAATCTTTTTTACCATTTTTTTTTTTGAATCATTAAGGGATTAAGATTAGTTAAGTTGTTTTGAAATACTCTAAAACTTATTTTTCTTAATTTCTTAATGGTTAATCTTTTTTACCATTTATTTTTTGAACCATTAAGGCATTAAGATTAGTTAAGTTGTTTTGCACTACTCTAAAACTTATTTTTTTAATTTCTTAATAGTTAATCTTTTTTACCATTTATTTTTTGAACCATTAAGAGATTAAGATTAGTTAAGTATTGGTTTCCAATACTCTAAAACTTAATTTTCTTAATTTCTTAATAGTTAATCTTTTTTGCCATTTATTTTTTGAACCATTAAGGGGTTAAGATTAGTTAAGTTGTTTTGCACTACTCTAAAACTTATTTTTCTTAATTTCTTAATGGTTAATCTTTTTTACCATTTATTTTTTGAACCATTAAGGGATTAAGATTAGTTAAGTTGTTTTGAAATACTCTAAAACTTATTTTTCTTAATTTCTTAATGGTTAATCTTTTTTACCATTTATTTTTTTTTGAACCATTGAGGGATTATGATTAGTTAAGTATTGTTTTGCACTACTCTAAAACTTATTTTTCTTAATTTCTTAATGGTTAATCTTTTTTACTATTTATTTTTTTTTGAACCATTAAGATATTAAGATTAGTTAAGTATTGGTTTACAATACTCTAAAACTTATTTTTCTTAATATCTTAATGGTTATAATTTTAAATTTATTTTTTTATTTGAGAGAATACATAGAACAGTTCGGTTGCGATTTGGATGCTACGTTTCTGGTACTTTTCGGCTTGTTGTGGGGTGTTGTCAAAGGCTTTTGGGTCTTCGAAGGTGATTGGAATTCGTTTTTCGGCTCCTGCTATGAACGGACAACCGCTATCGGCGGAAGAGCAAGTTAGAATCGCTGCAAACTCACTTTGTGGGTTGAAAGCATCATCATACGTTTTGGAAAAGCAAATTAACGGATGATCGTTTTCGTTGTATTTTACACTGTAGACTGGATTGTTACCTTCAGAAAGGGTTTTGATCTGGAAACCAGTATTCGTTAATGTTTGTGCTACCATTGGAAATAAAGCAGTGGCCTCGGTTCCGCCCGAATAACTAAATACATTTTTGATGTTGTAAAAAGCGGCTGCGGTTTGTGCCCATATTTGGGACAAATGGCTTCTGCGCGAATTGTGGGTGCAGATAAAATTGAGTCGAATATCTTGTTCTGCTGTTACTTTGGATTGGATAAAATCGATAAGCGGTTGCAAAATGACTAAGCGTTCGGCTGAAATGCTTTTGAAATCTAGAGTATTGATGGTGCTCTGGATGGGAGCGAATAGGGTGTTTTTGGTTTGGGTCATTTGGAATTGGTTATTGGTTTATTACTTGTAAGGTGGATATTTGTCACTGATAACACCGATTGAACTGATTTCACACAGATTAAATATCTTTTTTAAAAATCCGCGCCAATCCGTTTAATCCGCGTCATATGTCGGCTATTTTTTAACTTGTGGATATTGCTAAGTGCAAAAACACCTACAAGGTCTGGAAAAAGACCTTGTAGGAGGAAGTGTTCTAACAACAACCTGCACCAGGAGTGCAACAGTTGGCTTCGTTTCCTATTTCGGAGAGTTGTATTTTTTGTTTTTCTTGTGGAGGACAACATTGATCTAATGCCAAACAAGCAGTTTGTTTGTTCAACAGTAAAAAAGTCTCACCATTATAATCCAAATCGTATTTCCCGATAGTAGTATCTTGGTATTCGACCTCTATTTCAAGATCTTCAAGTCCCAATACTTTTTCGGAAAGAGCAATGATATTTAATAGTTTTTGAGCTTTCAAACGGTGGTCAAAATCATTGGCATCCCACAATTGAAAATTCACAACCGATTCTTTGCGAACGGTTCCACCACAATCGATGAAGTTTTTGGTAATCATTCCAACTTCAGTTACATGGAAATGTTCTGGAACAAATGTGCCGTTTGGCAACTGAAAAGTTACTCCCGTAGCAGTGCTTAAGTGTTTTTTAATTTCTGATAGTTTCATGATGAAGAAAGTTTAATAGTTTAAAGTTTTTAGCAACAACGGTCTTTTCTTTTATCGAGATATGTGTTTACATTTAGAAAAAAGCCTTTTATTTTATCGAATCCCACTTCGTTCAAGCAATAGCAGATGGCGTTTCCTTCGAAGTTTCCTTTTATTAAACCTGCATTTTTTAATTCTTTCAGGTGTTGGGATATGGTTGGTTGTGAGAGAGGCAATTCGTTTACTATGTCTCCACAAATACAACTTTCGACTTTAATCAGGTATTCAATAATGGAAATTCGGGCAGGATGACCTAATGCTTTTGCTAAAATTGCCAATTCGTTTTGCTCGTCTGTAAAATGTTCTGTTTTAGTCGCGCCCATTGTTATATATTTATATTGCAATATTACGATATAGATTGATAATAAAAAAGCAAAATCGAATAAATTTTGCTTTTCAAGAAATAGTATCAGGTATTTTCTTGGTGCTAAAATAACATTTGTGCTAAAGGCGAAAGAGATTGAGCCGATTTAGGTAACAAAGGTGTAAGTGTTTTGAATTGAGCTGGAGTAATTAGTTTTTTTATTTTGGTAGTAAAGGACTCTCTGTTGGCTGTCATTTTTGAAGTGTAGCCTGCTTTGTCTGTAGCCATAGTCGGTAAAATGTTTTTCTTTTTGTTTAGCATTTCACTAACCAGTGAATTCACTGCTGGTTTTTGGGCATCAGTTAATTTCAATTTTGGTGATAATACTCCCATTACCTGATTGGAAATGCTACCGACATCAAACGAAGTGGCTGAGGCTGCTGCAGCTGTTTTGTTGGCGGTGCTTGCTGCTTTTGTAATGTCTCCTAAGCTTTGTGCATTGGCAAATGAAAAGCTTCCTAATAGAAGAACGGCTGTGATAAAAAGTTTCTTTTTCATAAATGATCGTATTTAATTGTTTGTTTTGTACGAAATATAAAGATATAAAAAAATGGACGATTTTTAAATGGTTATGTCTATTTAACTATTTAATAGCCAATGAATTGATGAAATAACGCAATTTGAAAGAAAAGCAAACAATTTAAATAAAAAAACTCCTAGCAGAACTAGGAGTCTTAATGTTTATTCGCCTCCCATTTGGAGTATGTGAGCCATATTTTTGATTAGATTATCATGTTTTTTTACAAAAGGATTGCTCTCATCCCAAACATACCCAGCAAGAACAGCACATATTTTTCTTTTTACATCTGGATTTTCAGGTTGGTGAAAGAATAAAGTTTGTAAGTTTCCTGTGTACCATTCTTTTACATAAGTCGTAAAAACAGCAATTCCTCTCTTCATGTATGCTGTAAACTCGGCTTCCCAATCTACTGCGATTCCTTGTGTTTCCTTGAAGTATAACTTGGCAGCAAGCATTCCTGATTCCGTGGCAAATGCTACACCCGATGAAAATACAGGATCTAAAAACTCAGAACTGTTTCCTGTTAAAGCAAAACCATCTCCATACATTTTTTTTACAGATCTGGAGTAATTTTCTAATTTGATAGGTTCGAATAAAAAATCCACTCCCGCAAATCGCTTGATATAATAATCTGAAAGTTGAATGGCATTTTTTAATGCTTCGGCATTATCCTTATTTTCTGAAAGAGAATTGATGAAATGAGTAGGCCCCACAACTCCAAGACTGGTATTGCCGTTCGAAAATGGAATTACCCACAACCAAACTTCGGTTTCTAGAATGTCAAAAGAAATCATTGTTCCTTCTTCGCCTGCGGGACGATTGATATCAACAACATGAGTGAAAATAGAAGAATGGGGATCTAGTTTTGAAGGGGTGTCTAAATCTAAAAGGCGAGGGAGTACTCTTCCGTAACCACTAGAATCTATGATGAATTTAGCGTGGATTTCTTTTAAATTCCCGTCTTTGTCTTTTACAACTGTTGTCGAATTTTTTCCTTCGAAAGTAACCGAAATCACTTCCGATTCAAATTCTAAATCAATTCCTTTTCGGATTACTTCTTGAGCCATTGTATTGTCAAAATCGGCTCTTGGTACTTGCCATGTCCAGTCCCAACCTTCGGAAAATTTATTGCTAAAGTCAAATACACAAATTTCTTCGCCTCGTATAAATCGTGCACCCAGTTTTTTCTCGTAATTCATGGCGTTCAAACAATCGTACAATTCGGCTTCTGCAAAATGATCCATCACTCTGGGAATTAGGCTTTCGCCGACAACAATTCGAGGGAATTTTGTTTTTTCAACGACCTTAATTTTGATTCCTTTTTTATGAAGATAAGAAGCAGAAACACATCCTGATGGTCCAGCCCCTATGATTAAAACATCTACGAATTCTTGTAACATTTATGTATTGCAATTAAAGTTTTGTAAAGATTTGAACAATGATTTATAGTCAATACTAGAAATACGTTGTATAAAATGCAAATTTAGAGATTTATCAATTTATATAATTCTTTTTTTACATTTAATCAAAGTATGACTCATGCCGATCATTTCGTGAATTTCATCTACTATAAACCCAGCTTTTTCGATAACTTTTATAATATCTGTAGAATGATACATTTGACTGTTTCCATTGGCAACTGCTGTAAAATATAAAGAGGTGGCATGTAAACTGTATGTCGAAGCTTGGAATTTTTGTAAGTCCCAAAATGTTTCCAAAATATAAAAACTGGTATTGGCATTCATAGCATCGTATGTTTTTCTAAAAAGAGTGAAAATTTCATCCATTGAGAAACAATCAATAAACTGACTCATCCAAATAATATCAAAATCCTTTGGAATTGTTGATGAATTGTCTAATAAATTGATGTCTACTGTATTAATTCTGTTTTCAAAACCAGCCTCGGCAATGATTTTTCGCGCCACTGTTGTTTGTCCAGGCAAATCCAGAATAGTAATCTTTACATTTGGATCGTATTTGGCACATTGTAATGCAAATTTTCCGGTATTTCCCCCAACATCCAAAAGCGATTTAGGGTTATTTCCAAATAAAATAGGCATAATTTCCGGAAAGGTATAGTCAGAATAAAAGTGATCAAAGTCAAACCAACTTTTTTTGACTTTTTCGGGTAATTCAGATAAGCCAATATAAACGGTATCCCAATTTCCTAATTCTTTTAATCCTTCAGGTTTTCCATTTTTAATGGATTCTTCAAGATGATTCATTGCTAGATAATTGACATCTTGCGTGAAATTCATGTTAATATTGGTCATTTTATCTCTTAAGATAAAATAGCCCGTTTTTGTCAGTAAGAATTCATTGTCTTTTAAGTACACCATCTCTAGACTAAGTCCAGCTTCGAGTAGAATTTTTACACCGTAAACAGATAAATTCAATTCGGTTGCGATAGTTTCAATAGTTGCCTTATTGTTGTTGAATAAATATTCCAAAATTCCAAGATTTCTTAGCGACTTTGCTGCTTGAAACATAATTGGGGCAAAAGCAATTTTTTGAGCATCTAAATTAGCTTGAATAACATTTTTTTTGTCAGAACCAAAATCTTTCATTCGTATTTTGTTATTTTAAATTGTGTTGTAAGTTGTTGTAGTTATTGTAGTTAAATGTGTATTTGATAATAGGAAAACAAAAATATTTTGAATTACAAATTTTAGCGATATTATGCTACATTTGTTTATTCAAATTAACCAAATTATATTCTAAATAAAAATAAATTTTTAATTTATTTAGTTGTAAAAAAACAATACGAATTGAATGAATACTATAAACGAATATTTAAGTCTAAAAGAGTTTGAAACTGTAATTTTTAATAATGAAAAAATAGCTATAAGTGAAGCTGTTTTAGATCGAGTTAATGAAAGTTTTGATTTTCTAAAAGCATTTTCAGTTAATAAAATTATTTACGGTGTAAATACAGGTTTTGGACCAATGGCTCAATACCGCATAAAAGATGAAGATCGCATACAATTACAATATAATTTAATTAGAAGTCATGCCTCTGGCACAGGAAAACCCTTGAATGCAACTTGTGTTAAAGCAGCAATTTTAGCTAGACTTAATACACTTTCTTTAGGTAATTCTGGAGTTCATCCTTCATTGATTCTGTTGATGAAAGAATTAATTAATAAAGATGTTACTCCTTTAATTTTTGAACATGGTGGAGTAGGCGCAAGTGGTGATTTGGTGCAATTGGCTCATTTGGCTTTGGTTCTTATTGGTGAAGGAGAAGTTTTTTATAAAGGAGAACGAAGACCAACATCAGAGGTTTTTGCCATAGAAAAATTAGAACCAATTCAAGTTGAAATTAGAGAAGGGCTGGCTTTAATGAATGGAACTTCGGTAATGACAGGGATTGGTGTTGTTAATGTGTATCATGCTAATAAATTATTAGATTGGTCGATTAAATTTTCTTGCGCAATAAATGAAATCGTGCAAGCGTATGACGATCATTTTTCAGAAGAATTAAACAATACAAAACGCCATAATGGTCAGCGGGAAGTAGCGCAAAGAATGCGAACAAACCTTGAAGACAGTACTCTAATCAGAAAGAGAGAAGATCATTTGTATTCTGGAGAAAATACCGAAGATATTTTTAAAGAAAAAGTTCAGGAGTATTATTCGTTGCGTTGTGTTCCTCAAATTTTGGGGCCAGTGCTTGAAACCATAAATAATGTAGCCTCTATTTTGGAAGAAGAGTTCAATTCTGCAAATGATAATCCAATTATTGATGTAAAAAATCAGCACGTTTATCATGGTGGAAATTTCCATGGTGATTATATTTCTTTGGAAATGGATAAATTGAAAATCGTAATTACCAAGTTAACAATGCTTGCTGAACGTCAATTGAATTATTTGCTGAATTCAAAAATAAACGAAATTCTACCTCCTTTTGTGAATTTGGGAACTTTAGGATTTAATTTTGGAATGCAAGGTGTGCAATTTACAGCCACTTCAACAACAGCAGAAAATCAGATGTTGTCGAATCCGATGTATGTTCATAGTATTCCAAATAACAATGACAATCAGGATATTGTAAGTATGGGAACCAATGCTGCCGTAATTACATCAAAAGTGATTGAAAATGCATTTGAAGTTTTAGCTATCGAATTGATAACCATTGTTCAAGCAATCGATTGTTTGGAACAAAAAGATCAAATTTCATCTGTAACCAGAAAAATATACGATGATATTCGTGTCATTATTCCAAAGTTTGAAAAAGATCAGGTTATGTATCCTTTTGTACAAAAAGTAAAAGAATATTTGATTAATAACTAATCCCTCCATAATAATCTAAAATCTAGACAGGAATCCAAAGGGTGAACTGACGAAGTAATTTAAAATAAAAGTATGAAATGTGCATTGATAACAGGAGGTTCTAGAGGAATTGGTAGCGCTATTTGTGAAAAATTAGCACATGATAGCAGTTATCATATTTTGATTAATTATCATTCCAATAAAGAAGCTGCCGAAAAAACTTTAGAGAAAGTAATCGCAAATGGAGCTACTGGTGAAATCATTCAATTTGATGTAGCCAATTTTGATGAAGTACAATCGGTATTGACACAATGGCAAGAAGCAAATCCAGAAGCAATTGTTGAAGCAATTATAAATAATGCAGGAATAACAAAGGATGGTTTGTTCATGTGGATGAGTCCAGAAGATTGGTCTAGTGTTGTGAATACGAGTTTGAACGGATTTTTTAATGTGACCAACTTTTTTATGCAAAAAATGCTACGCAATAAATACGGTCGAATTGTAAATATCGTTTCGCTCTCAGGGGTAAAAGGAACTGCTGGACAAACTAATTATTCTGCTGCAAAAGGAGCCGTAATCGCTGCAACCAAAGCATTGGCACAAGAAGTGGCCAAAAGAAATATTACTGTAAACGCGGTAGCGCCAGGTTTTATACGAACGGATATGACTAGTGCTCTAGACGAAAAAGAATTAATAAAGATGGTACCTGTAAATCGTTTTGGAGAAGCAGAAGAAGTGGCGGATTTGGTTAGTTTTCTAGTTTCCAAAAAATCAAGCTATATTACGGGAGAGATTATAAATATAAATGGTGGAATTTATTCATAAAATAGTATAAAGAGAATGAATAAGAGAGTTGTCATCACAGGAATGGGAATTTATTCTTGTATAGGAACATCATTAGATGAGGTAAAAGAGTCTTTGTACCAAGGAAAATCTGGTATTTCGTTTGATACAGAACGCAAAGAATTCGGATTTCGATCCGCTTTAACCGGTATGGTTCCAAAACCAGATTTAAAAAATTTACTTACCAGAAGACAAAGAATAAGTTTAGGGGAAGAAACAGAATATGCCTATATGGCGACGGTAGAGGCATTAAAAAATGCGAATATCGACGATGCTTTTTTTGAAACAAACGAAGTAGGAATTATGTATGGCAACGATAGTGTTTCTAAGGCTGTTATTGAAGCCACAGATATTATTCGTGAAAAAAAAGATACTACTTTGATAGGTTCAGGAGCTATTTTCAAATCCATGAATTCTACAGTTACGATGAATCTCTCAACAATTTTTAAGTTAAGGGGGATTAATTTGACAGTTAGTGCAGCTTGTGCTAGCGGATCTCATTCCATAGGATTGGCTTATTTTTTGATAAAAAGTGGGTTTCAGGATATCATAATTTGTGGAGGTGCACAAGAAATCAATAAATATGCCATGAGTAGTTTTGATGGTTTGGGTGTTTTTTCTGCTAGAGAAGATGAACCTACAAAAGCGTCGAGACCTTTTGATATTAATCGTGATGGTTTAATTCCAAGTGGTGGTGGTGCTACTTTGATTTTAGAATCCTACGAATCAGCTATGAAGAGAGGGGCAACTATTTTGGCCGAAGTTGTTGGGTATGGATTTTCATCAAATGGGGGGCATATATCTACTCCAAATGTTGATGGTCCTTCTATTGCAATGCAACGGGCATTGGATGAAGCAGGATTGCAGCCTAGTGAAGTAGACTATATCAATGCACATGCAACATCGACTCCAGTAGGTGATGAAAACGAAGCGAAAGCTATTTTTCAAGTTTTTGGCGAAAGCAATCCTTATGTAAGTTCTACAAAGTCAATGACGGGTCATGAATGTTGGATGGCTGGAGCCAGTGAGGTAATCTATTCCGTTTTAATGATGCAAAATGATTTTATCGCTCCAAATATAAATTTGGAAACTCCAGATGAAGATGCCGCAAAATTAAATTTAGTTAAAACCACTTTAAATAAAAAATTTGACATATTTTTGTCGAATTCCTTTGGTTTTGGAGGAACGAATTCAGCATTAGTAGTTAAAAAGTATAAAAAAAGTAATGAACAAGGAAGCAATCGTAGCGAAAATTAATGGTTTTTTAATTGATGAATTTGAGGTGGATGGTGATGATATTCAGTCAGATGCTATATTAAAAGATACTTTAGGATTGGATAGTTTAGACTATGTTGATCTAGTTGTTTCGATAGAATCGAACTTTGGTGTAAAATTAGTAGAGGCTGATTTTGTTGGTGTTTCTACATTTCAAACTTTTTATGATGTAATAGAAAACAAACTAAAACTTAAAGCATAATTTATATTTTTTAGATGTGACAATTAATCTAAAATCTGCAATCTAAAATCTAAAATTTAAAATGAGTCAATGGGATGGGAAATCTAAAGGCACTGTTTTAGGATATAAAATCTTTGTTTTTTTTATAAAAAATGTAGGAGTCAAATCAGCTTATCTCATTCTTTATTTTGTTGCTAGCTATTATTTTATTTTTCTAAAAAAAAGTAATGCCTCCATCTTTTATTACTTTAGGAAAAGACTGGGGTATTCCTATTTTAAATCAAAAAGAATGGTTTTTAATAGTTATTACACTTTTGGGCAAACGATTATAGATAAAATTGCTATTGGTGCCGGATTGAAAAGTAAGTTTACTTATGAGCATGAAGGAAGAGAAATTCTAATCAAACTTTTGGAAGAAAAAAAAGGAGGTGTTCTTATTAGTGCCCATATTGGAAATTTTGAAATAGCAGAACATTTTTTTAGTGAGTTAGATGTTAATTTTCAAATAAATCTGGTCACTACCGATTTGGAACATTCGACCATTAAAAAATATCTAGAAAGTATTACCGAAAAGCCCACAATAAATTTTATACTCATTAGTAATGATATGTCTCATATTTTTGAAATTAATTCGGCTCTAGCAAGAAACGAATTAGTTTGTTTTACAGGAGACAGATATTTTGAGGGAGTAAAAGCATTAAGCGACAATCTATTAGGTGAGGAAGCTCTTTTTCCATCAGGTCCGTTTCTAATTGCCTCTCGATTAAAAGTTCCGGTTGTTTTTGTATATGTCATGAAGGAACCCAATTTGCATTATCATCTTTATACGATTGAAGCCAAAGTTAAACATCGTGATGAAAAAGGATTGTTGAGAGAATATACTCAAAGCCTTGAAAGTATGATTAAAAAATACCCATTGCAATGGTTTAATTATTTTGATTTCTGGAATCAAATCGAAGATTAATAACAATTTATTTACATTTTATTTCATTTTAAGGGAGGTTGTTAAGTTTGTAATGCTAACAGTTTGATTTTTATTGTTTTATAAATAAAAACAAAAAGGTTGATTTGTAAATGGAACTCAATTTTTATTTACCTAATTTTTGATTTTATTTTATTTATTTTTGATATACAGATAGTTAAAGTAAAATGATACTTTTTTTATTTTTAACTAGGCTAGTTTTTGTCATTAAAGAAATAATAGACTATTAGTATAAATTATAAATTTAGGTTATTTTCGCTTTTTTAAATCGAAAACCGCAATGAAAAACGTCCTCGTAATCTACTATTCTCAATCGGGACAATTGGAGTCTATTGCTAGAAATATTGCAAAACCACTTTTAGATTCTGACAACGTAAATGTTTTTTTTCATGAAATTCAATTAGAAAAGCCTTTTCCATTTCCATGGGATAATGAAGCTTTTTTTGGTGCTTTTCCTGAAACATTTTTGCAAATTCCTGCGCCACTTTTGCCAGTTTCCAAAGAAATAATGAACACAAAATTTGACTTAATTCTTTTGAATTATCAAGTTTGGTATTTAACACCATCTATTCCTATAAATTCTTTTTTGAAAAGTTCAGAAGCTAAAATTTTATTGAATAATACCCCAGTTGTTACCATAAATGGTTCAAGAAACATGTGGATTATGGCTCAGGAAAAAGTGAAAGGATTATTAAAACTTAACAATGCATCGCTTAAAGGAAATATAGCATTGGTCGATAGAGCGGGTAATTTAATTAGTGTTATTACTATTGTAGAGTGGATGTTTTCAGGAATAAAAAAGAAATATCTTGGTATTTTTCCTTTACCTGGAGTTTCAGATAAAGATATTAATGAATCTTCGAAGTTTGGAGCTGTAATTTTATCGAATTTGAAACAAAATAGTTTAGATAATTTACAATCAGAATTAATTAGTATTGATGCAGTTAGGGTTAGTTCTTATTTGGTAACGGTTGATAGAACTGCAAATAAGATTTTTAATAAATGGTCTAATTTGATCATAAAAAAGGGAGAATCTAGAAAAACTTGGTTGAAAGTTTTTAAAGTGTATTTGTTACTAGCTATTTGGTTAATCTCACCAATAGTTTATATATTGCACATTCTTACTTATCCATTAAAGATCCAAAAAATAAGAAAAGAATTAGAATATTATAAAGGAGTAAATTAGATTATTATGTTTGATGTATATATTACAAAAGCGGCTAAATGTTTACCAAATGACGCTGTTTCTAACGATGAAATGGAAGGTTATTTAGGGTTAATAAATGAAACCGCGTCCAAAGCCCGAAGACTAATACTAAGAAACAACAAGATTGTTAGCCGGTATTATGCTCTAGATAAAAAAGGGAAAAGTACTCATAATAATGCGGAATTGACTACTAATGCTATTCAAGGATTGTTTGATGATAGTTTTGGGCCACAAGACATGGAATTATTATCTTGTGGTACAACCACTCCAGATGTTTTAGCACCTTCTCATGCTGCAATGGTGCACGGATTGTTGAAAAATAAAAGCTTAGAATTAAATTCCTCTTCAGGAGTGTGTTGTGCAGGTATGAATGCTTTAAAATTTGGTTTTTTATCTATAAAGTCTGGTAATACTCAAAATGCAGTTTGTACAGGTTCAGAAAAAATATCTAATTGGATGTTAGCCAAAAAGTATGAAAATGAAGTGGTTAATTTAAAAAATTTAGAAGAACAACCAATTCTAGCTTTCAAAAAAGATTTTTTGAGATGGATGTTATCTGATGGTGCTGGCGCATTTTTGTTGGAAAATAAACCAAGTGGTACTATTTCTTTAAAGATGGAATGGATGGAAGCTTTTTCATATGCTTTCGAACTAGAAACTTGTATGTATGCTGGTGGGGATAAATTAGAAAATGGCGAAATAAAACCTTGGAATGACTACGAACCAGATCAATGGCTGAATGAATCATTATTTGCTTTCAAGCAAGATGTTAAATTATTAGACGAATTTATTTTGGTGAAAGGAGCCGAAAGTATGCGTGATGCTTTGTCCAAAAACAATATTTCATCAGATGAAATTGACTACTTCTTGCCACACGTATCATCACATTATTTTGTTGAAGGATTAAGAAAATCATTGGCAGAAAGAGGAATGGATATTCCTATGGAAAAATGGTTTATGAATTTGGCACATGTTGGTAATGTTGGTGCAGCATCCATTTATTTAGCTTTAGAGGAATTGATGAATTCAGGTAAATTAATAAAAGGAAATAAAATTCTTTTATCGGTTCCAGAAAGTGGACGTTTCTCGTATGCGTATGCTTATTTAACGGTTTGTTAATGGGAACGGTTGGAAATAATTTATTAGGAGATAAAGATTTTGTCGAATCTTTAATTCCGCAACAGTTTCCATTTGTAATGGTTGATAAATTGTACTCCTATTCCGAAACAGAATTGGTTTCTGGATTTACGATACAAGAAGAGGCAATTTTTTTCGAAAATAAATCCTTTGTTGAGTCTGGGATAATAGAACACATGGCGCAATCAGTAGCCTTACATACTGGATATCAGTTTTATTTAAGAAAAGAACAAGCTCCTACTGGTTACATTGGTTCCATAAAAAGTATCGAAATTATAGCTTTGCCCAAAGTTCAGGATGAAATAAGAACAACGGTTTCTATTTTACAGGAGTTTGCCGGTATTACTTTGGTTGATGTTGTGACCACGTTAAACGATGTTGAAATAGCCAAAGGTCAAATGAAGACTGTTTTGGCTAAATAAATTAGAACAACGTGAATTATAAAGAAACTTCAAATTTGGTTGATATAAAAAAATATTTGCCTCATCGTGCACCAATGCTTATGGTGGATATGATTTTGGAAATGGATGACGAAAAAGTCGAAACTATTTTTGAAATTAAAGAAGATAATATTTTTCTTAAAAATGGTTTTCTTACTGAATCAGGTTTGGTAGAAAATATGGCGCAAACATGTTCCTCTGTTGTTGCAAAAGATTATTTTATTGATGAAAATAAGAAGGACAAAACAGGTGTATACGTTGTTGGTTTCATTAGTGGTATCAAAACATTAAAAATCCATTCTTCACCTAAAGTGAATGATGTTATTTTTACAAAAGCAGTATTGGTTTCAAAATTTATTACTGATTCATATAGTTTATGTGCGATGAAATGTGAAAGTTTTAATAAAGATGAATTGCTATTAGAAGGCGAGATTACTTTGTTTATTCAAGAAAATAAATCATAGACAGATACCATGAAAACAGAAGAAGTTCCCCAAGATAAAGGCAATCTTTCCAACAAAAACATGAAAGAGTTGGTATATGCCACAGACGAAAAAGGCAATTATACAACTGCTTTGAGTACAGGTTGGGAGCCCAAAACTATTGCGTTATCAAATTCTATTGAAGAGATAAGTGAGCGAATTGCAATTGCAAAATTACAAGTCGAGAATAATGAAGTTAGCCCTATTTGTTACTATATGGAATTATGTAGAATGGATATTGGTGTACTTTCCAGTTATGTGGGGATGTGGCAATGGCGGGTGAAAAGACACTTCAAACCCAAAGTTTTTGCTGGTTTAAGCGAATCTGTTTTGAAAAAATATGCCGAAACTTTCAATATCACTATTGCAGAATTAAAACAGATTAAAACAAGTTAATGGAAACAAATTTTACACATCATCAATCGGCTCATTGTGAAAATGGAGTTGCTTCCAATTTGTTAAAACATAATGGATTGAATATTAGTGAACCAATGGTTTTTGGAATCGGTTCAGGACTTTTCTTTGTTTATATCCCATTTCTAAAAGTAAATTACGCTCCTGCTATCAGTTACAGACCCATGCCAGGTTTAATTTTTAATAAGTTGGCGAAACGTTTGGGATTAAAAATCAAAAGACAAAAATTCTCTAGCGAAACCAATGCCATCAAAGCATTAGACGAAAATTTAAAGAATAATATTCCTTCTGGATTGCAGGTAGGAGTGTATAATTTGACTTATTTTCCAGATGAATATCGTTTTCATTTCAATGCCCACAACTTAGTGGTTTATGGTAAAACGGAAACCGATTATTTGATTAGCGATCCCGTTATGGAAAACGTAACGACACTTACGCATGCCGAATTAAATAAAGTACGTTTTGCAAAAGGGGCCTTTGCTCCAAGAGGCCAAATGTATTATCCTATTCAGATTCCTGTTAATGTAGATTTGAAAGGTGCAATTTTAAAAGGTATAAAAAATACTTGTCGCGATATGCTGGCACCAATGCCAATAATTGGAGTGCGAGGCATTCGATATGTGGCCAAACTAATTAAGAAATGGCCAGTAAAAGAAGGAACTAAGAAAGCCAATCATTACTTGGCGCAAATTGTTCGAATGCAGGAAGAAATAGGAACTGGTGGTGGTGGTTTTCGATTTATATATGCCGCTTTTTTACAAGAAGCTGCTGTTATATTAGAAAACGACGAACTCCAAACCCTATCATTGGAAATGACTGCTATTGGTGATATGTGGAGGGATTTTGCTGTAGAAGCGTCTCGTGTTTATAAAAATAGAAGCACCAAAGTTGATGTTTACAATACACTTTCGGACGAGCTTTTGGCTATTGCCGATAAAGAAGAAGTTTTTTTTAAGAAGTTGAAAAATGCAATAAGCTAAAAAAATATCATTTTGAAATCCATCATTCAAATATCAAATTTATCCAAAATGTACAAAGATGCCGAAATGTATTCTTTGGATAATTTTTCTTTGGATATAAAAGAGGGGCAGATTTTTGGTTTACTTGGTCCAAATGGAGCTGGTAAAACCACTCTGATTTCAATTCTTTGTGGATTGGTTAGACCTACTTCGGGTACTTTTACCATTGATGATTTGACGTATGCAAAAAATGCCAATGGTATAAAAAAAATAATTGGAGTTGTACCACAGGAATATGCTTTATATCCAACATTAACCGCAAGGGAAAATTTACTGTATTTTGGAAGTATGTATGGTTTAAAAGGGAATGACCTTAAAGAAAAAGTAATTAACAATCTTGATTTTTTAGGATTATTGAAGTTTGCAGATAAACGAATCGAAACTTTTTCGGGAGGAATGAAACGCCGCGTCAATTTGATTGCTGGAATTCTACACAATCCCAAGATTCTTTTTCTGGATGAACCTACCGTAGGCGTTGATGTACATTCTAAAAATGTTATTATTGATTATTTAAAGGAACTTAATAAAACGGGTACAACCATTATTTATACGTCACATCATTTATCCGAAGCGCAGGATTTTTGTACCAACATTGCCATAGTAGATAGAGGTATAATATATGCTGAGGGAACGCCAAAGGATTTAATTACTGCTACACCAAATGCCAGAAATCTGGAAGATGTTTTTATTTCATTAACCGGAAAAGAATTGAGAGATGCTATATAAAATTTGGATGTCAGTTTATAAAGAATTCTTGTTGCTGAAACGAGATATGGGAGGGGTTGTGACATTGTTTTTGATGCCGTTGGTATTAATTATAACAGTTACACTTATTCAGGATAGTACTTATAAAAAAGGTGAAGAGGTTAAAATCCCAATACTATTGGTTGATTATGACAAAGGAAATGTTTCCAAAACGATTTTTGATAATTTACAAAAAAACAACGTTTTTAGTGTAGTTACAACCATAGATAAAATTCCGATTACTGAGGCTATAGCCAAAGAAGCTGTTTTTAAAGGAAAATATCAGATGGCAATTATTATTCCATCCCATTTAAGTATTGATTTACAAGCTAAGATCGATCAAAATGTTCAAAAAATTGTCAGTAGTTTGGGTTTTACCGATTCTTTGACAACCGATTCAAAAAGGAAACTAGTTGATCAAAAAGAAGTCAAACTCTATTTTGATCCAGCAGTGCAATTGAGTTTTAAAAATGGCGTTATGAATGGCATTGATAAAATGATTTCTCAAATTGAAACCAAATCCATTTACAGTACTTTTCAAGATCAATTAGGAGAAGGAGATGGTAAATTTGAACAAAAGAGTTTTATTACATTCAAAGAAATCGTTCCTAAAATCAACAATAAAGATAATAAACCAAATTCTGTGCAACACAATGTTCCAGCTTGGACACTTTTTGCTATATTTTTCATTGTTATTCCATTGTCAATCAATATAGTAAAGGAAAAAACGCAAGGAACTTTTATTCGCTTAAGAACCAATCCAGTTTCTAATATGATTGTTTTGGGAGGTAAAACAGTTATGTATTTAATCATTTGTTTGATTCAGTTTTATATGATGATTGCAGTTGCTATATTTTTATTTCCTCATTTGGGATTACCGGCTCTGAATGTAGAAGGAAATCTATTATTGATGAGTGTTGTAGCCTTATTTTCTGGATTAGCGGCAATTGGTTTTGGTATTTTATTGGGTACTATTGCCAAAACACAAGAGCAATCGGCTCCTTTTGGTGCTACAGCCGTGATTATTTTAGCAGCTATAGGTGGCGTTTGGGTTCCCGTATTTGCCATGCCTAAAATAATGCAAGTTATTGCGCAATCCTCACCAATGAACTGGGGACTTGAAGCTTTTTATGATGTACTTTTGCGTAACGCATCCTTTTGGGATTTAGTTCCAGAATTGAGTTTGTTATTTTTATTTTTTATAGTTACCACAACGATAGCATTGCTGTATGAAAAGAAGAAAAGAGCAGTTTGACGAAGCAACCGCTTTAACCGTTTCACAAGAGATTCGAGTACGTTTCAATGAAACCGACCCGCTTGGAATAGTTTGGCACGGCTATTATATTACCTATTTTGAAGATGGGAGAGAGGCTTTTGGTCGTCATCACGGGATTTCCTATTTGGATATTTTTGATAGTGGCTATACAACACCAATTGTAAAATCGACTTGTGAACATAAACTATCATTGCGTTATGGTGATGTCGCTAGAATAGAAACTACTATTGTTGATACTCCTGCAGCAAAAATGATTTACAGATACAAAATATTTGATGCCAAAAACGAAATTGCTTGTTCAGGAGAAACTGTTCAGGTTTTTTTGGATAAAGATGGAGAATTAATGCTAACAAATCCTCCTTTTTTTGAAGAGTGGAAACGAAAAGTAGGCCTTATAAAATAAAATGATAAAAGAAGTTTACATAACCGAAACGAATTGCATTACACCCATAGGGTTTGATGTGACCTCCAATATAAAAAATATTGGTGATGAAGTTTCTGGTATTCAATTGCATGATAAACCAAAGTTGTTTCATGTGCCATTTTACGCTTCTATAATTGATGATGCCGATTTGGATTTAGCTTTCGCCAAAATTACCACAGCCACTCACTATTCAAGATTGGAAAAAATGATGATTTTGGCTTTGGAACCAATCGTTAAAAAGTCCAAAGTTGATTTAAATAAGCGAACGGCTTTTATATTATCAACTACAAAAGGCAATATTACGGCTTTAGAAAATCAAAATATAGAATCTGCTTATTTACATCAATTAGCCCAAACAATTGCTGATTTTTTTGAATTCAAAACAGAGCCTATTGTGGTTTCCAATGCTTGTGTTTCCGGAATATTGGCGGTCTCGGTAGCCAAAAGAATAATTCAGGCGGATGCCTATGACAATGTGTTCATAGTTGCAGGTGATGAAATCTCGAAATTTATTTTATCAGGATTCAACTCTTTTCAGGCCATGAGTGATTTGCCGTGTAAGCCTTATTCAATAAACAGAACTGGAGTTACATTAGGCGAAGCTGCTGCTGCGGTTTTGGTTTCTTCGAATAAAGAAAACGCCAAAATAAAAGTAATAGGAGATGGCTCTATCAATGATGCGAATCATATCTCGGGACCATCTAGAACTGGCGAAGGTCTTTTTAGAAGCATTCAAAGTGCTTTGGCGGAAGCCAAAATAAACAGCAGTCAAATTGATTATATTTCAGCACATGGTACAGCAACTCTTTTTAACGATGAAATGGAAGCTATAGCCTTGAACATATTAGGATTAGAAAATGTTCCAGTCAATAGTCTGAAAGGATTTTATGGACATACGTTGGGAGCTTCGGGATTATTAGAAACCGTTATCGGAATTCAATCGGTACAGGAAAGCAAATTGTTTGTTTCCTTGGGATTTGACACTATTGGAGTGAGTCAGCCAATTCATATTATTGAAAAAAATGAGGATAAAAATATTCGTTATTTTCTAAAAACAGCTTCGGGTTTTGGTGGTTGCAATACAGCAGTTTTATTCGAAAAAGTAAACTAATGGCAGCAAACAAAACCTATATAAAATCCTTTTGTACGATTCAGAATAATCAAATTTCACTGAATGGTGAAACTGTTTTCGGTACGGAACAGACTGTGTTTACCGATTTTTCAAAGAAAGCCTATCAGTTTTTGGAAATGAATTATCCTAAATTTTTTAAAATGGATAATTTGAGTAAATTGGCTTTTTTAGGAGCAGAATTGCTTTTGAGAACTGAAGTTGAATCGTCAAAAGAGAATAATACGGCATTGGTATTTGCCAACAAATCATCAAGTTTGGATACTGATGTGAAATATCAAAATTCAATTTCTGACACCGAAAATTATTATCCGAGTCCAGCGGTATTTGTTTATACATTGCCGAATATTTGTTTAGGCGAAATTAGTATCAAACATCAATTGAAAAGCGAAAATTCTTTCTTTATATTTGCGGATTACAATCCTGAATTTATGGAAAAGTACAGCAACATACTTTTGAAAACCCAAAAAGCAGATAAAGTTTTGTGCGGTTGGGTTGAATATTATAAGGAAGAGTATAAAGCCTTTCTGTATGTAGTAGATACCAAAGGTGAATTAGAACACAATCAAGAATTATTAAAAAAATTATACAAACATTAATTATGGAAGCATTAAAGCAAGAATTAAAAAGTAAAATCATTGAAGTTTTAAACCTGGAAGATATTGCAATAGCAGATATAAATGATGATGATGCCTTATTTGGTGACGGATTGGGGCTGGATTCTATTGATGCCTTGGAACTTATTGTAATGTTGGATAAAGATTACGGGATCAAATTGGTTGACCCAAAAGAAGGGAAAACTATTTTTAAGTCTATAGAAACTATGGCTGCTTATATTTCTGAAAACAGAGTTAAGTAATAATTTAAGATTTTAGAGTATAGATTTTAGATCAATTGGAGTCTAAAATTAATCTAAAATCTGCAATCTAAAATCTAAAATGTCTAAAGGAGTTGCCATAACAGGAATGGGTATTATTTCTTCAATCGGTAATACGGTTGAGGAGAATTACAATGCATTATTGAATAGTCAAATTGGGATCACCACTATCGAAAATATTACTACAGTGCATGCTGATGTAATAAAGGTTGGTGAAATAAAAAAAAGCAATCAGGAGTTAATTGAAGAATTGCAATTAGACAAAGACAATAATTTTACAAGAACGGCTATGCTGGGTACAATCGCAGCGAAACAAGCCTTGAAAAATGCTGGTATAACTTCAATAAATGAATATAGAACAGGATTGATTTCGGCTACGAGTGTCGGCGGAATGGATATGACGGAACGTTATTATCATGAATACTTTGAAAATCCAGAAGTTGTAAAATACATTAGCAGTCACAATGCCGGAGATAATACCGATAAAATGGCGCATGAATTGGGATTGAAAGGCATGGTAACTACGATAAGTACAGCTTGTTCTTCTGCCGCAAATGCAATTATGTTAGGCGCTCGATTGATAAAGTCTGGAAAACTCGATCGTGTTATTGTTGGAGGAACCGATGCTTTATCCAAATTTACCATTAATGGTTTTAAAACACTTATGATTTTATCAGATGGTTACAACAAACCTTTTGATAATGAAAGAACGGGTTTGAATCTAGGCGAGGCTGCTGCTTTTTTGGTTTTGGAATCGGAGGAATTGGTCAAAAAAGAAAATAAAAAAGTATTGGCTAGAGTTTCTGGTTATGGAAATGCAAATGATGCTTTTCATCAAACTGCCTCTTCCGAAAATGGAGACGGTGCTTTTTTGGCAATGGAAAAAGCCTTTAAAATAGCCCAATTAAAACCAGAACAAATCGATTATATCAATGTTCATGGTACTGCAACACCCAATAATGATTTATCCGAAGGAAGAGCGATTGTTAGATTGTTTGGTGAAAATAACGCTCCAGATTTTAGTTCAACCAAACCTTTTACCGGACATACATTAGCGGCCGCAGCGGCTGTTGAAGCGGTTTATAGCGTATTGGCAATACAAAACAATGTGGTTTTTCCAAATCTGAATTTTAAAACACCAATGGAGGAATTCAATTTGATACCTCAAACTACTTTAAAACATAAAAAGATAGAACATGTTCTTTCTAATTCTTTTGGATTTGGAGGAAATTGTTCGACTCTTATATTTTCAAAAAGCGAATAGTATTTCAATATGAAAAAGACATATATTAACGGACTAGGTTGTATTTCGGCTCAAAAAACGTTCGATACTATTTTTTTGGAAGAAGCAGAATTAAACGAGAATGACATTGTTCTTGCTTTAAAAGGTCCCATTTATAAAGATTTTATTCCTCCTGTTGCGATTAGAAGAATGGCAAAAGGAGTCAAAAACGGAATTGTAGCTTCGACTCTTGCATTGCGTGAAGCCAAGTTAGAAACTGTTGATGCCATAATAACTGGAACCGGAATGGGTTGTATTGAAGATTCTGAAAAATTTTTGAAAGCTATTTTAGATAATGATGAACAGTTTTTAACACCCACTTCGTTTATCCAATCGACACACAATACGGTTGGAGGACAAATTGCTTTGGGCTTGCAATGCAAATCGTATAATTTGACCTATGTAAACGGTTCTGTATCTTTTGAATCTGCTCTTTTTGATGCAAAAATGAAGATTGAAGAACAGGAAGCATCTTCTATATTAGTTGGAGGAATTGATGAAACTGCTGATTATACGATGTCTTTGTTTAAATTGGCTGGATTTTTAAAGAAGGAAAATCAAGGACCTTATTCCGTTTTAGAATCAACCACTAATGGAGTTGTTTTTGGGGAAGGGGCTACTTTTTTTGCTTTAGAAAATGAAATAAAAGAAAATACAATTGCCGAAATTTTAGATGTAGAAATCCTGAATAAATTGGATGTATCCGAGGTTGAAGGAAAGATTATTTCTTTTTTAGCTTCAAATGATCTGAAAATTAATGAAATGGACGCTATAATTTTAGGATATAATGGCGATGTTGAATCTGATTTGTATTATAAAAATCTTTCAAAAATTACTTTTGCAAACATCCCACAAGTATATTACAAACATTTAAGTGGGGAGTATGATACTGCTTCTGCATTTGGGTTATGGGTTGGTTCAAAAATTATCCAAACGCAAAATATTCCCGATATTGTAAAAATAAATGCACTAGATAAAGCAACGTATAAAACTATACTTTTGTACAATCAACGCAATGGAAAAGATCATAGTTTTACTTTAATATCAAGCTGTTGAAACATAAAATTGTAACTGTTTTTTTTATTTTGTTTCTAATACTACTCACTTTGATTAGCTTCTTTGTAGTAATAGATGTCCATTTTTTTATTATTGTTGCTTGTTTTTGGTTTTTGATTGTATTTTGTGGCTCTACGTTTGTGGCTTCCAATTATCATGTCAAAACCTACTGCAGTAATCCATTGGAAAACGAAAAGAAAATTGCACTTACCTTTGATGACGGCCCAAATGAAATGACACTTACGGTTTTAGATGTATTACGGAAGTACAATGCTAAAGCCACTTTTTTTTGTATTGGAAAAAATATAGCAAATCACCCCGATATTTTAAAAAAGACGATAAAGGAAGGGCATGCCATTGGGAATCATTCCTATAGTCATTCTCCTTTTTTTGATTTTTACAGAAAAAATCAAGTAATTTCAGAAATCAAACAAACCGATGCTTTGATTGAATCTGTTTCGGGTTTGAAACCAAAATTATTCAGACCGCCTTATGGAGTTACCAATCCTTCCATTCGAAGAGCATTGAAGGTAACCGAGCACCAAACGATTGGTTGGAATATTCGATCATTGGATGGAATTATCAAAAACGAAAAGTTTCTTTTGGATCGAATTGTAAAAAGAATTAAACCTGGAGGAATTGTACTTTTGCACGATACGTCGAGTCAAACGGTAAGCGTCTTAGAAGAATTGTTGTCGTTTTTACAAAAAAATAATTACACTGTTGTTCCCTTAGAGGAACTCCTGAATATAAAAGCTTATGCGAACTAAATTTTTTCTGCTATTACTATTTTTGAGTGTCAGTCCTTTTAAATCATTGGCGCAAGAGCAAAAAATGAGCGAAAGTGAGATTGCTGCTTTCAAACAATCTGTTGCTGTTGTTTCTAAAAAAATCAACACTTTAAGTACAGATTTTATTCAATACAAGCATCTTGATTTTCTTTCGAAAGACATTGAAACATCTGGTAAAATGGTTTTCAAAGAACCTAATTTATTGCTTTGGCAGTACAAAAAACCCTATAATTATTCGATAGTTTTTAAAAACGGAAAAATATTGATTAATGATGAAGGAAAGAAAAGCGCCGTAGATATTGGAAACAGTAAATTATTCGGAAAAATAAATAAGCTAATTGTGGGTAGTGTGAGTGGAGATTTATTTGATGATAAGGAATTTTCTATTTCATACTTTAAAAATAAAGACCAAAATACAGCCAAGTTTATTCCAAAAGAGGCGACACTAAAGAAATATATCAAACAAATAGAATTGACTTTTAACAAAGGCGATGCAACGGTTATACAAGTTAAGTTATTGGAATCCTCAGCAGATTTTACCCGAATTGTATTTAAGAACAAAATAATCAATACCAAAGTAGATGAAGCTTCTTTTACAAATTAGTAGTATTCTGGTTCTTGTATTGTCGTCTTGTTCTACAAATAAAGTGTTGAAGGAATATAAAACTGTAGCTTTAGAAAAAACTTTTTTGGAAGTGCCTTATTTTTCTAATTCTCAATTGGATTATGTTTACAAGGCTAATATAACAGTTTATGGAAAAGAATTAACCGGTATTTTTATCGCAAAAAAAATTGATGACAGTACGCACAGAGTCGTTTTTACAACAGAATTTGGCAATAAACTCATGGATTTTGAAATTTCAGAGAATGATTTCAAAGTCAATTATATTTTGGAGGAATTGGATAGAAATATTGTGATAAATACATTAATAACTGATTTTAGATTGCTTTTAAGATGTCATTACACGATTAGCGAACAATATGAAAATGCTGAGAATAGTGTTTATTTATCATTAGATAAAACTAAAATGAATTATCTGTTCTTTTCCAAATCAACAAATAAATTAAGTAAAATTGTACATGCATCTAAAAGAAAAGAAATAATAAACCTTTTTTTTAGTTCGGAAAACAATATTTTTGCTGAAAAAATTAGCATCCAACATAAAAATATTAAATTAACAATTGCACTAAATTATTTTAACCAACAAGACAATTAACTACTATGAATTCTAAAATGAAAATTGCCAAAGGATTATTAATTTTACTTTTTACTTTTTTTGGAACAATTCAAGCGCATGCTCAAGTGAGTTTCAGACCTGGATTACGTGGAGGAGCCAATTTTAGCCACTTCACAAAAGGAGACAATTATTATACTGACCTTAATAATCCATCAAATCTAGGTACAACGAATATTCAGTTTGATACAAAAACAGATTTTTATATTGGTTTTTATGGTGCAATAAAACTTTCAAGATTTTATACTTTACAGCCAGAAATCAATTATTCTGCTCAAGGATCAAAGTATAGATCAATAAATACGAATACTACTTTAGATGTTGATTATTTATCGATAGGAGTAGTAAATAAATTTACATTTGCAGATCGATTCAACGTGCATTTAGGTCCAACACTTGATTTTGTTACAAATAAAAACTTTGATACAGATACCAATTTTGATATGGCTTTTGTATTAGGTGTGGGATTAAATTTGACACCCAATTTTGGAATAGAAGCTAGAGTAAAAAAAGGTATTATTCCAGTTGCTGATTTTAATGAGAACCATACTAATGTCGTTTTTTCTTTAGGAGGAACTTATACTTTTGATGTAAAATAAGCTATGTTATTAAAAGATTTTTATACTATAATTTCGTTGGAAAACATTGCAGATTCTAAATACAAAGCTGTAATTTTAGTCAATGAAAAGCATGAAGTTTTCAAAGGACATTTTCCTGGAAATCCGATAATGCCTGGAGTTTGTATGATGCAAATTATAAAAGAACTGACAGAGCAAATTACAGGAAGTGCACTATTTATGCAATCATTATCAAATGTTAAATTCATGGCTTTGATTAATCCATTTAATACACCAGAATTACTTTTGGATTTGGATGTCACCGCTACAGAAGATAATTTGATAAAAGTGAAAAATGTGAGTTATTTTGGTGAAACTGTGGCTTTGAAATTAAGCAGTGTATATAGAAAAGTTTAGTTTTATAACCTCTCGATACTTATGTAGTAATGATTTTTTTTCTTAATGTCATTTCGTTATTTCGAGATAAATAACAAACTTTTTTTTGTCTTAGAGAATAATTGGTCATCAATGTATAATTTTATGAAATTTTAATTTATAAAAATGAAATCGCCATGACAGAAGCTGTCTCAAACACCTATGAAGATCTGGCGATACCATATTCCTATAAAAAACAAATATGATCTACATATGAAAACTATTTTTTTATTTCTTTTTTTATTTCTTTCCAGTACTCCTTCTATAACTGAAATCAGGAAATTATATACAACCGCTACTGATTCTGAAATTAATGCTAAAGAGTTTGCCGCAAAACTAAATGAGGTAGGCAAAGAAGATAGTAAAACGATGGTTGCATACAAAGGAGCTTCTTTGGCAATTATTTCTAAATTAGAAAAAAAGATTTCAGATAAATCTAAGAAGTTTAAAGAAGGTTCAAGTTTAATTGCATATGCTGTTGCAAATGAGCCAAATTCAATAGAAATTAGAATGATCCGATTGAGTGTTCAGGAAAATGTACCTAAGATTGTAAATTATAGAGGAAATAAAAAGGAAGATAAAAAGTTCCTATTAGACCATTTTAAAGAACAATCAGGAGCTTTGAAAACCTATATTGGTGATTTTATTACGCAATCAAAAAGTTTTACAGCTACCGAAAAACTTTTGGTAAAATAATTATTTGATAAATAGCTGAAGTCTTCAAATGGATCGCAATCTAGGTTTAGCAGATATTTTGATTGTTTACAAAAGAAGTAAAATTGTAACTTAAACAACATTGGATTAAAAAGTTTAAAGAAAGAGTAAATGAGTGCTAGTTTTCCAGAAACAGAACGAATGGAGCAATTAAAAGTTTGTGTTATTATACCGACCTATAATAATCACAAAACATTGAAACGTGTTTTAGATTCGGTTTTGCAATATACTTCAAATGTTATTGTGGTCAACGATGGCTCTACCGATAGCACGAATGAAATTTTGGAAGTTTACTCGCATTTGGAACAAATTCACCATACTAAAAATACTGGAAAAGGAAGGGCGATACGGAATGGTATAAAAAAAGCATTGGAATTGAAGTACAATTATGCCATAACTATAGATTCAGACGGTCAGCATTTTGCTTCGGATATTCCCAGTTTTATCGCAGCTCTTGAAAAAGATGCCGATGCACTCTTGATAGGAAGTCGCAATATGACTCAGGAAAATGTACCCAAAAAAAGTAGTTTTGGTAATAAGTTCTCTAATTTTTGGTTTTGGTTTGAAACTGGTAATAAGTTAGAAGACACCCAATCGGGTTTTAGATTGTATCCTTTGCAAAAAATCCCAAATCGTTTTTTTACCAATAAATTTGAGTTTGAAATAGAAATAATCGTACGTTCAGCTTGGAAAAATATTCCTGTCAAGAACATACCGGTACAGGTTTTGTATGACCCCGTAGAACGAGTTTCTCATTTTAGACCTTTCAAGGATTTTACGAGAATTAGTATTCTCAATACTGTTTTGGTAACTATTACTTTGATTTATATAAAACCGCGAAATTTTGTTCAGAAATTAAAAAAAAAAGGACTTAAGAAATTTTTCCTTGAAAATGTACTAGAAAGCAATGATTCAAATGCCCGTAAATCATTTTCAATAGCATTAGGCGTTTTTATTGGGATTTCACCTTTTTGGGGATTTCAAACGATTCTAGTTTTGTTTTTGGCTGTTTTGTTAAAGTTGAATAAAGCAATTGCTTTTGCTTTTTCCAATGTGAGTTTCCCGCCTTTCATTCCATTTATTATTTATGCATCGTTAACAATCGGCAGTTATTTTATAACAAATGAAAAACCATTGATTCTTAATATGAATATGACATTGGCAGATATTCAAAAGAATATTATGCAATACGTTGTTGGTAGTTTTGTTCTAGCTACTTTTATGGCTATTTTATTCGGCTTAACGAGTTATTTGTTACTCACTTTGATGGATAATTTAAAAAATAAAAAGTAGCAGTATGCACCAATATCTATTCTTTTTAAATTCATTCATCGCCAAGAGAAAATTATTTTCAATTGGTATAGCAGTTGCTATAGTTTTGTTTTTGGGATTCTTTGCTTCCCAAATTTCATTTCAGGAGAATATAAATCAATTAATTCCTTCGAACGATACATCTGGTATAACTACAAAAGTATTGGATCAGGTTAATTTTGCTGATAAAATCACTGTTATTATTTCCAATAAGAAGCAGGGTTCGACCGAGGATTTAACAGCATTTGCCAATACTTTTAAAGACAGTCTAGATGTAAATTGTAAGCCTTTTGTGGCCAAAGTGCAAGGTAAAATTGAAGAAGAAAATATACAAGAGACTTTTGATTTTGTGTATGCCAATTTGCCGTTATTTTTAGATCAAAAGGATTATGTGGCAATTCAAAATAAATTGCAAAAGGATAGTATTGCAAATAGCGTTGCCAGCGATTATAAATCATTAATTTCTCCTGCGGGATTGGTTTCCAAAGATTTTATTCTTCGTGATCCGCTTGGTATTTCGTTTATTGCATTGAAGAAAATGCAACAACTCAGCATTGGAGATAATTTTGCAATTGAAAATGGTTTTGTGTTAACCAAGGATAAACAGCATTTATTACTTTTTCTAACTCCAAAATTGGCTACAAATGAAACAGATAAAAATTCCATTTTCATTTCAAAACTGGAAAAAATTAGAATAAATTTGAATGAACATTTCAAAGGCAAAGTTGAAATGACTTATTTTGGGTCAACACCTGTTGCTGTTGCCAACGCCACTCAAATCAAAGCTGATGTGCAAAACACTTCCATTTTTGCTGGAATTACATTGATTTTGCTCTTGGCTTTTTTCTATCGAAGTTTGTCTACGCCAATAATTATTTTCATTCCATCATTACTCGGAGCTCTTTTTGCTTTGACTGTTTTGTATTTCTGCAAAGGTAGTATTTCGGCAATTTCATTGGGAATAAGTTCGATATTATTAGGAGAAACTACAGATTATTCTATTTATGTTTTGACACATTTGAGAAATAATAAAGATGTCAAATTATTATATAAAGACATTACAAAACCATTGTTGCTTTGCGGAATCACAACGTCGATTACTTTTTTGTGTTTGTTTTTTATCAAATCGGAAGCTTTACAAGATTTAGGGATTTTTGCAGCCTTAAGCGTGGTCTCAACATCTGTGTTTTCATTGGTATTGATACCAATTTTGTATCGTCCGCAATCTTCAAAACAAAATATCGAAACAGCTGTAAAGCTATCAAATTCTAATTCAGTTCATCAATTTTTATTTTCAGAGGCAAAAGGGCAAAATATAATTGATACATTGGGAGGGTATTCCTATCACAAAAATAAAGTATTGATTGGTTCCATGCTATTGTTGTTGGTTGTGTCGCTTTTTACTTATTCAAAAGTGACTTTCAATAATGATCTTTCTGCTTTGAATTTTATGACACCTAAATTGAAAATGGCTGAGAAACAATTGGACCATATTGCCAATAGTGACTCCTCAAAATCCATTTATTTAGCAACATATGGAAAAAGTTATAATGAAGTCGTAGCCAATAATAATACTCTTTTCCAAGTTTTGGTAAAAGACAAACAAGCAAACGGAATTTTAAATTTTAGCTCGATAGGTGGAATTGTTTTTTCGGCCGAAGTGCAAAAACAAAAAATTGTAGAGTGGAATACTTTCTGGGACACCCAAAAAAAAGCCAGTTTAACTCAATCGTTACAAAGCGAAGGCAGTCGATATGGTTTTAAAGCCACTACATTTGATGGTTTTTATGAGTTATTGAATAAAAGTTTTAAGCCAATAACCATTGAAGAATATCTTAGAGTGAAATCTTTTTATTTGGATGAATTTATAGCTCAAAAGAATGGATTTTATACCATTTCTACCTTGGTGAAAGTTCCTGTTGAAAAAAGGGATTGGTTTGTAAACGAAGTTAAAAAACAACCCAATCTAGTTGTTATTGATAGACAACAAACCAATGAAACATTTCTGGGTACGCTAAAAACAAATTTTGAAGATTTGGTTAATTATTCTTTTATTGCCGTGTTTATTGTATTGTTGTTGGCATTTAGAAAAGTAGAATTGGCTATTATTAGCATTATTCCAATCTTGATAAGTTGGATATTTACAGCAGGGCTAATGGGAATCTTTGGTTTGCAATTTAATGTGGTCAATGTCATTGTTTGTACCTTGATATTTGGAATAGGAGTTGATTACAGCATTTTTATGACTTCGGCTTTGCAAAAGGAATATACTTTTGGAAAAATTGAATTGCCTAGTTATAGAACCTCAATTTTATTATCGGTAGCTACGACAATTTTAGGGATTGGTGTACTTATTTTTGCTCATCATCCCGCCTTAAAATCCATTTCTTTAATTGCGATAATTGGAATATTTTCGGCATTGATGATTACCTTTATTCTACAACCTTTGGTGTTTCATTTTTTTGTTACCAATCAAGTAAAAAAAGGAAAAGCACCTTTTGAAATCAGACGATTATTACATTCGGTTTTGTCATTTTCTTACTTTGGTTTAGGTGGGTTTTTATTGTCAATGGTCAGTTGGATTTTGATGCGAATTATTCCTTTTTCGGATAAAACAAAACGCAGAGGCTTTCATTTTGTTTTATCCAAGTTTATGCATTCAGTCTTGATGACTTATCCTTCGATAAAACGCAAAATCACAAACGCTTCTAACGAAAAGTTTGATAAACCAGCTGTAATTATTGCCAATCACAGTTCGTTTCTGGATATATTAGCCATTGGTATGTTGAACCCAAAAATCATTTTTTTGGTCAGTGATTGGGTGTATAACTCACCTGTTTTTGGCAAAGGAGTTCGATTGGCAGGATTTTATCCAGTGTCCAGCGGAATGGATAATGGAATAGAACATTTACGAACCAAAGTAGCCGAAGGATTTTCTATTATGGTTTTTCCAGAAGGGACACGATCTGAAGATAATTCGATTAAACGTTTTCATAAAGGAGCCTTTTATTTGGCAGAACAATTGCAATTAGACATTGTACCGATAGTTATTCATGGCTATTCGGAGGTTTTGCCCAAAGGGGATTTTGTAATTAACGGAGGTGTTACAACTGTGACTATTTTGGATCGTATTTCATTTAATGATACCAGTTTTGGAAATAATTTGGCAGAACGTACCAAAAAAATAAGTACTTTTTTTAAGTTACATTATAAACAATTACGTTTGGATTTAGAAGGAAAGGATTATTTTAGAGCAAAGTTAATCAATAGTTATGCTTTCAAAGAATCTGAAATTATACAAGCGGTAAAAGTAGACTTAGATCAGTTTTTAGAATTATACTATGATCTAAATAAATGGATTGATGCTAAAGCTAAAATAGTTCATTTTTCCAATGATTATGGGCAATTAGACGTTTTATTAGCTTTGCAGGAACCACAGAGAAAAATTGATGCGATACTCGTTTCGGATAAAAATCGTGCTGTTGCCCAAACCAATTATATTGTAGGGAAAAGAAAGATACTTTATGGGGCGCCAATGGAGTTAATTGTTCTAAAGAAATATGATATTGTTTTAATTTCAGATGAAAGTTCAATTGACAATTACAATTTGGAAACCATTTGCAATTTAGCATCAACAGTCCTATTATTAAAAGCAGATAATCTAAAACCGACAATATTGAAATTTGGTTTTAGCATTGAATTTGAGATGGAAAATTTAATTATTCTTAAGAAAAAAGTAGAATGAGAATAAAGAAACACTATGATGTCGTTATAATTGGAAGCGGATTGGGCGGGCTCGTTTCGGCTATCATTTTGGCCAAAGAAGGTTATAGTGTTTGTGTCTTGGAAAAAAACAATCAGTATGGTGGAAATCTGCAAACATTTGTAAGGGACAAAACTATTTTTGACACCGGTATTCATTACATCGGTGGTTTAAGTGAAGGTCAGAATCTGTATCGCTATTTCAAATATATTGGAATAATGGATGATTTAAATTTAAAGAAATTAGACGAGAATGGACATGATATGATTTCTTTCGGTGATGTAAGTCAGGAGTTTCCTCATGCGCAAGGCTATCAAAATTTTATACAACAATTGGCTCATTTTTTTCCTGAGGAAGAAGAAGCAATACGCAAATATTGTGATGCTATAATAGCAACCTGTAATTCTTTTCCACTTTATAATTTAAGATCGGAAGGGCAATATGATACTGATATTTTGGGGGTAAATGCCAAAGTGTTTATTGACGGATTAACTGAAAATAAATTGTTGAGATCCGTTTTTTCGGGGAGTAATTTTCTATATGCCGGGAGTGGCGATAAATCCCCATTTTATGTACATGCATTGACGGTGAATAGTTATATGCAAAGTGCATGGCGTTGTATAAATGGAGGTAGCCAAATAACAAAACAATTATTAAAACAACTCAAAAAACACGGTGGAGTAGTTTTTAAATATAAAGAAGTACAAGAATTGGCCATTGAGAATAATGCTGTTACAAAAGCTATAATAAAAGACGGTACGAGTGTTTCTGCAAAGTATTTCATATCTAATGTGGATCCTAAAACCACCTTGAAAATGGCAGGTGAAGATCATTTTAGGAAAGCCTTCGTTAATAGAATTTCTAGTTTAGAAGGAGGAGTTTCAGCCTTTAGTTTGTATATCGTATTTAAACCAAAAACTTTTAAGTATTCCAATCGAAATTATTACCATTTTACACATAGTGACGAGGTTTGGACAGCACAGGACTATACGGAGGATACTTGGCCAAAAGCATTTATGGCTTCGATGAATGCTTCAAAAAATGATGATGGTTGGGCAGAGGGAATGACATTTATAACTTATATGAAATTTTCTGAGATGGATTCTTGGAAAGAAACATTCAATACTGTTGCAAATGAAAATGACCGAGGGGAGAGTTATGAAGCTTTCAAAACTCGAAAAACAAATCGTTTTTTGGAAGCAATAGAACAAAAGTTTCCTGGAATTAAAACTTGTATTAGATCAGTACATAATTCGACACCTTTGTCCTATAGAGATTATATAGGAGGGCATAACGGAAATATGTATGGTTACGAAAAGGATTCCAATAATCCGATGAAAACTTTTATTCCTTCCAAAACAAAGTTAGATAATCTTTATCTTACAGGTCAAAGTGTTAATATGCACGGTGTTTTGGGAGTCACAATAGGTGCTGTTGTTACTTGCTCAGAGATTTTAGGAAAAACATATTTGGTCAATAAAATCAATCAAAACGCCTAATGACATTAGTTTAAAGTGCATGAAAAAACATCTTTGTTATATTGTATTTCTCTTTTTTATGGTTGCTTCTTGTGGCACTTCAAAATCGATGCGACACCAACCTAATATCGCAAATTACAACAGCACCATCCCCATTGTTGAAAAAAAGTCCAATACTGCTTTTTATACAGGTCATAATTTTTTACTTAAAAACAAACAAAAATTGTGGGAACTCTACGTTGAAGGAGATCCTCTGGAGCGTGGTTTGGCTATTGGCAGTTTGACGGATTCTTTATTAAAAAAACAAGAGTATGTTTTCTTTGAAAAAGTAAATGATTTGGTTCCTTCCAATTTTAAAAAACGTGTAATGGTTGACTTTTTAAATTGGTACAATCGGAAGTTATTCTTAAATGTAGAAAATGAATTTCAAGCCGAAATTTATGGGCTTTCACAATATTCACCTCAGGATTTAAACTATATTGCTCCAAGTTTTTTAAGAGATTTGTATTTGCATGGTGCTCATGATATTGGTCATGCTGTTCAGGACTTAGCTTTAGTAGGTTGTTCATCATTTGCTGCTTGGGGAGATAAAACCGAAGATGGAAATTTAATTCTTGGACGAAATTTTGATTTTTATGTTGGTGATGCTTTCGCAAAAGATAAAATAGTGGCATTTGTCAATCCAAAAGACGGCTACCCTTTTATGATGCTAACTTGGCCTGGAATGATAGGAGTCTGCTCTGGTATGAATGTCGAAGGTTTGACAGTAACCATAAATGCGGGTAAGTCAAAAATTCCATTGATTGCCAAAACTCCAATCTCTATTTTGACTCGAGAAATAGTGCAATATGCTAAAAGCATTGATGAAGCAATTGCAATTGCAAAAAAGAAAAAAGTATTTGTATCAGAATCAATTATGGTGGGCAGTGCCATAGATAATAAGGCTGTTTTGATTGAAATTGCACCTGATAATTTGGAAGTTTTTGAAGTGTCAAATGGCGCACAGTTGGTTAGTACCAATCATTTTCAAAGTGATGTTTTAAAAGAGAATAAACGTAATAAAAATCAAATTAAAAATAGTCATTCCCAATATCGTTTTGATCGAATGAACCAGTTATTGGATCAAAGTTCAAAAATTACTCCTCAAATTGCAGTGGATATATTACGAAACAAAGAGGGACTAAATAATATACCTTTGGGCTTCGGGAATGATAAGGCTTTAAATCATTTATTAGCTCATCATGGAATTGTCTTTCAGCCTGCAAAACAATTAGTTTGGGTTTCGTCTAGTCCTTATCAATTGGGAGAATTTGTCTGTTATGATTTGTCTGCTATTTTTAAAAACAGCAATGCAAATGGCAACTTAGTTTCCTTAGAAGATGAAATTAAAAATATTGCTGCTGATCCTTTTTTAGAAACAGTCGAATACAAAAACTATGAACAATTTCGGGTAGAAGATAAAAAAATAGACTTTTTTTTAGAAAACAAAAAAGAATTATCTCCTGATTATATCAACTATTATCAATCGTTAAATCCTGATTATTGGGTTGTTTATTATAAAGTTGGATTGTACTTTTATCAAAATAAAAAATATACTTTGGCTAAAGAACAATTTGAAAAAACATTGACCAAAGAGATTTCCACACTTCCTGAAAGAGAAAAGATTAGCCATTATATTAAGAAAATAAAAACAAAACGATTATGATTCCAAAGATAGAACTAGCCACTACAACCGAAATAAAATCGTTTCAGGAGCAAAAATTAGTAGAAATATTAAACTATGTCAATAGCAATTCTCCTTTTTATAAAGCTCTTTTTTCTAAAAAAAATATTGATATTTCCAGTATAAAAACCCTTGAGGATTTATCGCTTTTGCCCCTTACCAAAAAAGAAGATTTACAAAAGCATAATGACGATTTTTTGTGTGTTTCTGCAAATAAAATTATAGATTATGCCACTACATCTGGAACTTTGGGCGATCCTGTTACTTTTGGATTGACCGATAATGATTTGGACCGATTGGCTTATAACGAAGCCATTTCATTTGATTGTGCGGGTATAAAAGAAGGCGATGTTGTACAACTAATGACCACTATTGATCGCCGTTTTATGGCAGGATTGGCTTATTTCTTGGGTCTTCGAAAAATGAAAGTAGGAGTGATTCGTGTTGGTGCGGGAATTCCAGAATTGCAGTGGGATTCTATTTTGAAATACAAACCTACGTATTTAATTACTGTTCCTTCCTTTTTATTAAAAATGATCGAATATGCCGAAAATCACAGTATTGACTTGAATAATTCGAGTGTAAAAGGAGCTATCTGTATTGGAGAACCTCTCCGAAATCAAGATTTCAGCATGAATGTGTTATCCAAAAAAATTACGGATAAATGGAACATCAAGTTGTTTTCAACCTATGCTTCTACCGAAATGAGTACAGCCTTTACAGAATGTGAACATGGAGTAGGAGGGCATCATCATCCCGAATTGATTATTATTGAAGTACTGGATGCTGCAAATAATCCAGTAAAAAATGGTGAATCTGGTGAATTAGTATTTACCACTTTGGGAATAGAAGCCATGCCGTTGATCCGTTTTAAAACAGGTGATATTGTACAATTGCATACCGAACCTTGTTTGTGTGGTCGAAAAACAATGCGAGTGGGACCCGTTATTGGAAGAAAACAACAAATGATTAAATACAAAGGAACAACTTTGTATCCGCCTGCGATGAATGATGTTTTGAACGATTTTGATAACATTGAAAGTTACATTATCGAAATTTCGACCAATGATTTGGGAACAGATGAAATTCTGATAAAGATTGTGGTTAAAAATCCAACACCTGTTTTTATGCAGGAATTAAAAGATCATTTTAGAGCCAAATTGCGTGTAACTCCTAAAATAGAATTTACTACAAGTGAAGCCCTAAAACCACTTATTTTTAATCCAATGAGTCGGAAACCAATTCATTTTTTCGATAACAGAAAAAACATTCTTTAGTTTAAAACTTCAATTTTAAAACCTGCTTTTTGAACTATTTCAATAATTTCACTTTCCAAAATACCATTGGATGTTACAGTAAGTATTTTGTCACTAGCTGTAGTATCTACTGTCCATTTAGTAATTCCTTTTGCAGCATTTAAAAAAGGTGTTACTGTAGTTATGCAACCGCCACATTTTATATTTGTTTTGAAATGAAATGTGGTTTCTTTTTCGTTTAGATTAATGTTCATTGCTATTTAATTTATTGTTATTTTAATTTTTTTAGTTTTAGCAGGTATAATTACTATTGACCTTAAGCTGTATTATTTTTTCCATTTTAGTCTAAGGCTGTTGCTCACTACACTTACACTGCTCAACGCCATTGCTGCTCCTGCAAGCATGGGATTCAGCAGAAATCCGTTGATGGGATATAAAATTCCCGCCGCAACTGGTATACTGATCACATTATAAAATAATGCCCAAAATAAGTTTTGTTTAATCGTGGCCACGGTTTGTTTGGATAGTATAATGGCTTCATGGATTTTATTGAGATCTGATGAAATGATGGTCATTTTGGCCACATCCATTGCAATATCGCTACCTTTTCCCATTGCAATACTGACATCGGCTTGTGCCAAAGCGGTACTGTCGTTAATTCCGTCTCCAACCATTGCTACAATTTTTCCTTCGTTTTGTAATTGTTTTACAAAAGCGGCCTTTTGTTCGGGCAATACTTCGGCTTTATAGTTCGAAATTCCTGTTTTTTTAGACATTGCCGATGCCGTAGTTTCATTATCACCTGTCAACATATAAATGGCTATTCCAGATTCTTGTAATTGTTTTATAGCAGCTATAGAGGTTTCTTTAATTTTATCGGCAATGGCAATAGCTGCAATTGCATGAGTATCATCCGAAAACCAAATTACAGTTTTTGATTCGCCACTCCATTCGTTTGCTTTTGCAATAAGGTCATTTGAAATTTCAATATTTTTTTCCTGCAATAATTTTTTGTTTCCTACCAAATACGTTTTGCCCATTACAGTTGCAGCAACTCCTTTTCCAGTGATGCTTTCAAAATGTTCTAAATCAATACTATTGTTGTCATCAAAATGGTGTAGTACGGCTTCCGCCAATGGATGTTCGGATTGTTTTTCGATACTGACTAAGATTTGTTTTAGAGCTGTTGTATCGTTTATCCAATGTGAATTGGTTACAATTGGTTTGCCTTCAGTAATTGTACCCGTTTTGTCCAGAACAACAGCATTCACTTTATGTGCCAATTCCAAACTCACAGCATCTTTAATCAAAATTCCTTTTTCGGCAGCTTTACCAATTCCAACCATAATTGCGGTAGGAGTTGCCAATCCCAAGGCACATGGACAGGCAATCACCAAAACAGTAGCAAAAGCTATCAATCCTTGAGAGAAACCATTTGTACCGCCAAAAATAATCCATGTAACAAATGTGATTATTGCAATCCCAATTACAATAGGAACAAAAATTCCTGCTATTTTGTCGACTAGTTTTTGTACAGGCGCTTTGCTGCCTTGTGCTTCCTGGACCATTTTAATTATGTGAGCCAACATCGTTTCGGAACCAACTTTCTCTGCACAAAATTGAAAACTTCCTTTTTGGTTAATCGTTCCAGCATATACTTTTTCATGTTCTTTTTTCAAGATAGGAATAGGTTCCCCACTCAGCATACTTTCATCTACATAAGAGTTTCCTTTGGTTACGATGCCATCAACTGCAATTTGTTCTCCTGGTTTGACGAGAATAATGTCTCCTTCGTTTACACTATCAATTGCAATTGTAATTTGTTGATTATCTTTGGTTATCACAGTAACCGATTTGGGTTGTAATCCCATAAGTTTTTTTAACGCTGTAGAGGTGTTTCCTTTGGCTTTTTCTTCAAGTAACCTTCCCAGTAAAATAAAAGTAATGATTACTGCTGAGGCTTCAAAATAGACGTGGGCATGTAAACCTCTTTCGTGCCAAAAATTTGGAAATACAGTATTGAATACACTAAAAACATAGGCGACTCCTGTTCCCAATGCCACCAAGGTGTCCATATTAGCCGAACGATGTTTGGCTTGTTTCCAGGCGTTGATGAAGAAGTTTTGACCAAACCAAACGACTACTGGAGTTGATAAAATCCACATGATTTCGTTTGCGTACGGAATATCCATAAAAAACATCCCAATGATTACCAATGGTACTGTAAGCAATCCAGCCCAAAAGGTTTTCAATTTCAACTGGCTGAATTTTTTTTCGTGTATTTCTTCCAGCGATTCTTGTTCTTTATTTCCTTCTTCTATAAATAAATCATAACCTGCCAACTGGACTGCTTTCTTAATTTCGTTTACAGTAATTATGTTGGGCAAATATTCGATGGCTACCGTAGCTGTGGCAAAATTGACCGACGCGCTAACGATTCCGTGTTGATTTTTTATAGCCGTTTCTACACCAATTGCACAGGAAGCGCAACTCATTTCGAGAACGGGGATGTTTTTTTTTAGGGTAGTCACGCCATATCCTAAATTCCGAATTGCAGCAACAGCGTCAAACAACGCTTCGGGTTTTGTTGCTGTAATAATGGCTCTATTATTGTTAAGTTCCACTTTATGGGAACTGATACTTTTTATTTTATCTAGACCTTTATCGACGATAAGCGCACAATGTTCGCTTTCTACATTCTCCAATGGAATATGAAATGTAATTCTTTGATCAGTTGTCATTTTGTATAAATTTGATTTACACGTCAAAGTTCAGGAGTTTTTATCCAAAGAAGTTACAGCTTTTTGTAAAAGTGTTGCAATACTTTGTAATAAAAAAAATAGGCAATAGCAGAATTTTTATTCATTTATACTTCATCCAAAGATTTTCTACCTCCCAATCGTATGTTCTTGAAATGGCTAGGAGCAAGGCCTGTTACTTTTTTAAATTGATTGCTTAGGTGTGCTACACTCGAATAGTTCAATTGAAATGCAATTTCGCCCAAAGACAATTCTTTGTAAGCTAATAATTCTTTGACTTTTTCAATTTTTTGGGCAATAAAATATTTCTCGATAGTGGTACCTTCAATTTCTGAAAAAAGATTCGAAAGATAGAAATAATCGTGATGTACTTTTTGACTCAAATAATCGGATAAGGTGATTTTTAAATTATTGTTTTGCTCTTGGATTAATTCGATAATTAAAGATTTTATTTTTTCAATATACCTACTTTTTTTATCATCAATTAATTCAAAGCCTAATTCTTTAAGTACATGGTCTAGTTGTTCTTTTTCGGTATGATCTAAATCTTTGTCAATCGTAACTTCGCCCAATTCGACTTTTTGAATGACCATGCCTAGTTTTTCCAATTCAGATTTGACTACCATTTTACATCGGTTGCAAACCATATTTTTGATATATAGAATCATATTTTCAAACGTTTATTAGTGATAAAGGTACTTTAAAAGGATGATTTGACCGTTGTAATTTTCCTTTTAATAATACAATCTGAAATCCAATAATTTACAAAGAGCGTAGTGTTTTTGATGTAATTCTTCTACAATTTCGGTGACATCATCATATTCTTGACATAAACTAAAAAATGCTTTGTCTAAAGGATTACTGCTAACATTATTGAATTCCACTCCATAGCCAGAAACTGCGGCCGCACCAGTAATATCCAAAAAATATTGGGCTTCATCTTCATTTAAATCTACAATTTTGGCATTTGCAAAATGCAGTATTTTTCCTTTGAGTTTACCTTCAAAAAGCTCTGCTAATTCTTGAAAACTATAATAATAGTCATTCAGGCAAATAGAATCTCTTTCGCCAGGCATAACAAAATAGATGATTTCATAATCTTTGAAGTTATGGTCGTCATAAAGTAAGGCATTTAAACCATCTACTAAACCTTCTATAGTATCGCAAGTTTTGTAAATACTGGCGATACCTTCTTCAAAAACTAGGTTTTCGAGGTTTTTGATAACGGCAGTTTTGGTAGTGTTCTCTATATCAGGAACGGCTTCGAGGCAGAAAATAAATTGACTGTTTTCCATTTTTTATACAATACTACTATGAGATGGGTCTAGTTTAGTGAATTATAATTAAAATTAATCAGGATTGTTTTTAACTTTTTGGAGTAGAACTATTATCGCCAATTATTTGATTTAATGCATTTTTTGCAATGTTTAAAGCTCTTAGAGCATTTTTTTTCTTGAAAGAATGGGCTTCCATCCGGATCAAAATGTTTTTTAACATTTTGATCGCATCATTTATATAAGGTCCTTTGTTTAGCATTATGCATTCTGCTTGTAATCCTTGAACGACATCACTTATTTCTGCTCTAGTAGGAATTCCTGTTTTGGCAAGATTATCTAATACTTGAGTTGCCCAAATTACCGGAATATGAGCGGCTTCACATAGCCATAGAATTTGATTTTGTACTTCCGAAATTCGTTCAAAACCTATTTCAACGGCTAAATCACCTCTTGCTATCATAACGCCTATTTTGTCTCTTTTCATGCCTTCGAGTAGTATAAAAGGTAGGTTTTCAAAGGCTTCTTTATTTTCGATTTTGAAAACAACACCCAAATCCTTTGCGTTATTTTGATCTAATTGTTCATATAAATAGTGAACATCTTTTGCCGTTCGTACAAAAGAATACCCCACTATATCAGCATTGTTGCAAATAAATGGTAAGTTTTCAATGTCTTTTTCGGTTAAAGCAGGGAGATTTAATTTAGTGTCAGGTAAGTTTATCCCTTTTTGAGCTGATAATTTTGATTTATAACAATTGGTTATAAGAAGTTCAATTTCATCTTCAGTTTTTGAAATGGCAATCGATTTTATCATGCCGTCATCAAATAGGACGGTGTCGTTTATTTGGACATCATCGATTATTTCGGGAAGTAATACACCGATTTCTGCTTTTGAAAGTTGAATATCATTTTTTCCGAATTTTGATTTTTTACCTAAAGTTTCTCTTTTGGTCAAGATGATATGTTCGCCAACTCTAATTGGAATACTGTTTTTTATAGCACCATTCTTTTTAGGTATTTCAATAGAGGCAGTTCTTAATTTTGGACCCGATAAGTCCATGTAAATTTTAATTTCTTGTTTAGATTCTTTTTTGATTTCTTGAATAAATTGAACCATTTTTGTCCAAATAGTAATGTCACCATGACTCAAATTTATTCTTGCAATTTCCATTCCACTTTGAACCATTTGTTCAATAATACATTTGTCTTCTGCAGCTTCGTTCGGGAGCGTAACCATTATTTCCGTAAAATGATTTTTCCTTACGGCATTAAATAATTTATTGGCATTTTTCTTTACTAATTTCTTACTTCTTTGGTAGCCAATGATTTCTATTTTTGATTTTTCTTGAAATGGAAGACCTTGAATTAATTTTAAATTTTTGATTACATTATAAAGATTGCTATATACATATCCTTCGGATGTTCCCAAAGAGGACACTCCATAATCAGAAAGACTGTTGTGGTATTTTCTTAAATCAAAACTACGCAAGATTAAATAACGACATAAATTCTTTGCACTTAATCGATAATTTTCGTGTATTCCTGAGATGGTTTGATCTATTTTTGACTCATTTTCAATGATACATTGCAGTATATCATTTAATTCTTTAGTTAATTTTTCAATTTTCATCTTGGATATTTTATATTCACTTTCCCGTAATTCCTTAACGTTCCTTCATGAATACAAATTTAATTGAAAATTGTTCTTTGATTATTAAAATGTTTCCCAACTTTTATATGAATTCCAACTTATATTGCTGAAATTTTATTGTGAATTTGGTTCGGATTGGATGATAGGAATATAATTAATTATAATGTTTTTGCAGTTTAAAATGTAAGGGTTTCAAAATTTCAGATTGCATATAGATTTCAAACAAAATGGATAGTTATCAAGAAACATAGATTGCTTGCATTAATTGTAGTTAATTTCTTGTTGTTGTTCCGTTTTTTTTATATCAACTACAATATAAATCATACTCTTTATATTTTATTAAAGTGATTAGAATTCAAATTTTATTTTGTATTATAATATTTTTGAAGCTTATATTTTTACTTGTGCCCATTCGGTAATGTGTACGTTGTGTGAAAAAATTAGGGCATCGCTAGTGGGTTTTAGAAAGTGTTGGTATTTTGAAAACCTATTACAGTCTAAAGTATATAGTTATATAATTGCTGCGGCTGCTTGCAATTCCTTATTTTTGTAGTACACGAAGTAACTAGTTTCTTGATAACATACTATGAGCAATACATTTTCTGACTACAGTCAAATTGGAATGATCTCCACTTTTTCTGAACTTGTACAAACGGATTTTAAGGGAGAAAAGAATGCCCTATGCTGGTACAGAAATTTGGAAGGCGATTTTAAAGAAATCGTAGGTCAACTGCAACTAAAAGAAAATATAACAGAGGTTTATCCTAAAGATCTAGTGGCACTTCAGCTATCAGAAAAGGGGAATATTGCAAGGGAAATTATTTTAAATGATTTACAATTATTAACCGATTTTGGAGCTTCTCCCTCTCTTAATTTACTTAAATGCTATGAACGCGATGATGAATTTGATTTCATCTCCACAGATGTGTATTCCTATCATGTAGATCGTTCACCCATCGCTACAGATACCTTTTTATGTACGTATCACGGAGCAGCAAGTGATATTATTTCAAATGATCATGTAGAGCAAAAAATTCTAATACCTGAAATTCGGAAAAAGCTTAATGAATTGCATAACGGACCAGTTGAGGAATTTGAAAACTTTTTGAAGGAAAATTATTTTGATTTGCATTATCAGGCCAAACCCCATTCAATACCTATTAATTTAGGATTAGGACATCTTTGGCGTTTGGCGGTAGATCATCCCAATCAACAGGTGTTACCTTGTATTCACAGAGCGCCAATAGAAATGGAAGGGGAATATCGTTTGTTGTTGATTTGTTAAAAAAAGGAAGTAACAGTATTTTTTAATTGGTTTTGAATTTATTTCATGTCAATTCAATAGAAAAGGTTTCCTGCATTCTATAAGGGAAATGTTTATTAAGAAAGCGTTACAGACGGAAATTTCAATGGCAAATTGGGATAGTAGATGTAAAAAATAAAAGTTTTTTAGAATTGATCCTAGGTGACTCCTTGATAGACTCCTTGAACTTTGTCATTTAATGATTAATTTGAAAGTTCCTTAAAAGAAAAAACCCCAAAAATCATAAGATCTTCGAGGTTTTGATAACTTTTGAAAGTTATTCTGCGGAGAAAGAGGGATTCGAAAATCCTCGTTCAGCCTATATTTTATAGGGGTTTAGCAAAATAATATTCTAGGGTCTCGATTTTAAACCTCAAAAAAGACGTTCTTTTTTAGACAAATCTTATAGTACAAATATAAGAATTTTAACTGATTAACTGGTTCAAAAAATGAATTAGATATAGTAATTTAACCAATAATTAATGGCTGAACTAGTTCCATTTTTAAACTGGTATATTGGCAAAATTCTTCTATGCTCACAAACTCTTTTTCGAGCTTATTAAAGTCCTTTCTAATATTCTGCATCAATCTGATACTTTGACGATAACTTTTACCAGTTATGCGCTGTATGTCCTTTGGGTAGATGCACACTCTCTTTGGTTCTGTTTTCATACATTATCTATACTTATGGGTAGGCTTTGAGTAACTTTTGATTGGTACTATTACAGGAATAAAAATAGTAAATATTCTCATTTGATTTTAATCTGCTATTTATTTCTATTTTACCCTTTTATGTGTGACAAAAGTACCTATTTCTGTCATTTATGGCAATACGCGACATCTAGTATAATCGTATTTTTTTATCTGGTTTAATTGACTAAAATTTGTTTCATAATCAATCGAAAGATGTTGCAACAGGATGATGATTGAAAGAGTTTTAAGTGAAAAATTAATCTAAATTTTAGGAATTATGGCAAGACAGAAAGGCATAATTAAATTAAAAGGGACTATCGGAGATATAACCTTTTACAAAACAAAAGACGGGCATTTGGCCAGAGAAAAAGGAGGCATAGACGCGAGTAGAATTGCAAGTGATCCAGCGTTTCAAAGAACGCGTGAAAACGGTTCTGAATTTGGTAGAGCGGGTAAGGCGGGCAAAACTTTAAGAACGGCATTGCGAACATTGCTTTTGAATTCTGCGGACAGTAGAATGGTAAGCCGATTGACTCAAGCCATGGTCAAAGTTATCCAGGCGGATTTGACTAATGTTCGTGGTTTACGTAATGTGATTGATGGAGAAGCGGAATTACTTACAGGATTTGATTTTAATATCAAAGGTAAATTGGGTACTACCCTATTTGCTCCTTTTGTGGGGGCAATTGATAGAGTAACAGGCGAAATCTCAGTTGATTTGGCATCGTTTGTTCCTGCTAATATGATAGCCGCTCCAGGAGGAACAACTCATTTCAAAATCATATCTGCAGGTGCAGAAATTGATTTTGAGGCAGAAACCTTTGTTGTTTCCAGTTCTGAAACGGCTATTCTCCCTTGGGATATGACTCCAACTGCTGTGATCAATCATTTGAATACGGTAACACCAAACAGTGTAAGCCCATTGTTTTTGGCTCTTGGAGTCGAGTATTACCAAGAGGTAAATGGTAGAATGTATCCGTTGAAAAATGGATCTTATAATCCATTGGCATTGGCTCAAGTAAGCGGATTGTAAGATGGTTTTAGTACTATCCAGAACTTATTTCTCTGACGGAACTAACGGAAAACTCGAATGTGAGGGCAAATTCATCTGTTGTACTATTGAATTGCCTTGGATAAATAACGAGAAAAGGGTTTCCTGCATTCCAGAAGGGAAATATTTATTAAGAAAGCGTTACAGTCGGAAATTTCAGTGGCATATTGAGGTGGTAGATGTAAAAAATAGAAGTTTTATTTTGTTGCATCCTGCCAATAATGCTCAAAAAGAATTGAATGGCTGTATTGCTCCCGTAACGAAACTTTCTGGACCTGGTTTAGGTCTTCAATCCAAACAAGCTTTTATTAAATTAAAAAATTTGGTTTATAAAACTTTGGACTGTTCAGAAACGGTTTCATTAATTGTTCAATCTAATCCTTCGACTCCGCTCAGGATGACAAGGTTGAAAAACAAGTAAATAAATTATGAATATAGTTAAAAGAGTGAAAGCTCCAACTCCAAAATTTTTCAAAGTGCTTCGAAATATTGGACTAGCCTTGGCAGCAGTAGGAGGAACTGTTTTGGCTGCACCAATTGCTTTACCCGTTGTGGTAAGTTCAATTGGAGGCTATTTGGCAGTTGCTGGTGGTGTACTATCTGCAGTAAGTCAGATTACGACAATCAACGATCATAAAAATGCAATCCAGTAGTCCAACATTAATTGGTACCGCAGGTGGTACGTTTTTAAGTGTTGTTCCGAATTTGCATTCGGAAGATATTTTGAAAACTGTTTTATTGGCTTCAATTGGAGCAATAGTGAGTTTTGCATTATCAATGGCACTTAAATTTTTTATCAAGAAGCACAAAAAATAGTTTAATTCGAGTTGTGGTGACCTAGAATTAAACCTTTAAAATGCCCTTTCCCGTTGGATTGGGCATTTTTTATAAAAAACAAATTCCTTTGTTATTATTTTAGAGCTATTTTAAGTCCCATCTCATTTCTCAAATGAAGTATTACCTCTGCATTCCCTTTGGCATCATCAATTGGATTGTGAGTGGATGCCGTTTTTCTTAAATGCTTCCATTGTGCAAAAGTATCTTTTACTAATCCACAATATAAATCAGAGATTCTTCTTGATGAATAACCAAATGGATTTCTTTTGATAAAGTGATGAAAATACCAACATATAAACATCCAATCAAATCCGTTGTTGTCACTTATAAAGATTGGTTTTCCTTTGGAATTATTTTGAATCCATTCTTCAAACGCCAGCATCACATTAACGGGGTCGTTGAATTCTAAAGTTTCATTTCTGCTAAAACCTGAAATTGCTAATGTTTCGGGATTAAAATTCTCGGAAATTGGTTTTAACTGACCATAGAAGGTTTTATTAAGATTTTCATCAACTATAACAGCACCAAAGCAAATCATCGAATAATCTCCCGGTATTGGTCCGTCTGCTTCTATATCAACTACAATATAACTCATATTTTTTTCTTTATTAAACTTATTAATAATCGTATTTTACTTAGTTTTATGATAAATCCCGAGCCTATAATTCATCTTTCAAATTCAAAATTAAGATTTTTCAGAGCGACCAAAAATAAGAAAATATCTTTATTATTTTATGTATGAACTTTTATTTTAAATTATTTCTTACAGTAACGATGTAGAATAATGTTTCTCATATCATTTATAAGTGATATGTTTTTATGCAACTGGTCCTCTTTTTGTTCCAGTAACCTCAGTGCCTGGATCTGTTTTTTGTGCAGCTCGAAATCCTGTAGCATTTCATTGACTTTAGAATAAAATTCCTTTTTGAAATCTCGAATTCGTAAAAATGGAATTACTGAACCGAAAAGTGATTGGTGCCAGAATTTGGCTTTCCAAAGACTGTAGGCCAACCAATATATTGTTTCTGTATCTTCTTCATTTGGAATTTGAATTACAAAACTGTTCGTAAATGGCTCTTTTTGGGGTTTCCCACTATTCATCCCTTTATTGAGAATAAAGATTTGATTCCCTTTATAAATCGTTTCTTTTTGGTGGGTTTTGATAATAAAATTTAGCATGGTTTCGGAATTTAAAAATTAGCTTTTCTTCAATTTTCCGTTTTTCGAAATGCTGAATCTATCGAAACCGCCTTTCCTAAAATTTTCTCAAAAAGAAAAAAGAAAAAAAGAAAGTCGTCGCTCTAATGGAGGTTTTTAAAAAATCGAGTTTTTTAGAAAAAATACTACCCGAACCGATTGACACTATGGAATGCAGAAATTTGATTGAGGGTGGAGATTTTTTCTAAAACCCGTAGGGCTTGAACTTGTATTTTTTATAAAACCGGAACTTACCTTTACTTTCTTTTTTTATTTTTTTTCGAAGACTCATGTTGTTGTTTAGCACTTTTCGAGGGGGTTCTTATGGAAACGGCAATCAAACACCCCCAAGCACCGCAGAAAATAATGATTGTAGCGATAGCGGAAATTATTATTTTTCGAGGAGCGCAGTGGCGGGGTTGCGGCAATCGAACTGCCACCATAGACGCGGGAGTACAGCGGAGGTACGGAGCGAAACGAAGCGGATATGAGCGTGAAACGGCGGGGTAACTATATAATCAGCCCCGCTTTTTCTGCGGGGCGTTCCTTGATTTAGGGCAAAGCGAGCTACGACTGCGAACGAAAGTATCATTGAATTCAAATCGGTTTTATTTTTGCAATAATATCCTGAGATAATAAAAACGCAGTCGTAGGGAGTGGAGCCAACCCCGATGGCTGTGCGAAGGAGCAACCGCTGAAAAAACTAGGGGCGACAGACATAATACTGCTGAATGAATGGAGCTGAACGGAGTGTGACTGCGTAGTTTACGAAGCGGGCACGCGGAGTGAAGCGGAATGAATGAAGCTGTATTGTGGATGTGATAGCCCCGCCGAACGCAGGAAGAGAGCGTGTGGAGATGAGGGCGAGGAAGCGTAGTGGCGGCCTGCCCTTTTTCCGGGCTGGCCGATGCTATGCTGACAAGTGGACAGTGGAATGGAGGGAGGAGGCTTTTTCTGCCGACGACCGACTGGAACAGCCGAACGGAACAAAGCGAAGGACCGGAGAGAGACCGCTTGATTGCCCGTGATGTTATACGTGATGGTGTTTTGTTATTTATAGGATTTCAAAACTGTTTTGATAAATAAGTAATGTTTCCTTTTTTCTAAAGCGGAAATTTTTATTTTGATAGGTTGGTTGTTGCAATAACTGTTTGTCCTTGAATTGTAACAAATTAAATTGCAAATTCTCAATATCAAAACTATCCAGTTTTATTTCATAGCTGGCAATAAACCCAATAGCTTTTTGTTCTACATACATTCCAGGACTGTAATTTTCTATAATTTCAGTTTTGTGGATATTGTACAATGGAAAAAGCAATAATTCTTGGTTTAGGTCTTTGAAGTGAAGCTTTTTTATTTTTTTGCCATCTAGTACTATTTCGATTTGGTTTTTAGGAGAGTTTAATAAGCCACTAATTATATTACCCGGTAAATGTTCAACCGATGGAATGGTATTAATTTTAAGATTGTAATAGAAAAATGGGTCTAATAAAGCTTCTGCCAAAGAAACTTTCATTCTAGATGCTACTTTTAAGCACTCGTTTAAATCATCTGCACTGCACTCGAATTTTTTTAGAGTCCAACTTTCCCCGTGAAGATTGATTTTGAGGTTTTGCATTGAAATTATGGGTTGAAATAAAAAAGGCTTTATAAAACTAAATATTATAGTGATGCTGGCCTAGTTATGGTAGTCAATGATTTATTTAAAAATCATATAAAAGCCAAACCGCCGCAATAGCATATTATGACGATTTGGACTTTATTACAATAACATATTCTCTCAAAAGAATATTGGATTATCCTCTCCTCATCCAGCTTCTACCGTCGTTAGTGGAATAGTAAACTCCCTTTGTGGTGGTTGCCAGAATTTCTTTGCCGTTGTCATTTAGTTCGATAAAATCTCCGTTGGAGGAACCAGAATGACGAAGCATCCAGCTTCTACCTTCATTGGTTGAATACTCCAATTTTTGTCTGTTGGCAGGGTTAATTCGGATTAGTTCCTTTCCCCTGGAAATCATAAGTCCCATAAAATAGTGTTTTTAAATTATTAGTACAGCAAAAGTATCTTGTTACTCTGCCAAGAGAGGACAGAGAGAAAAAATATAAGTCAAAAATTGAAAGTCGTAGAGTAGAAAGAAGCTTTGTGAAGATTCAAAGATTACGTTGTGAAAAACTCGTTTGTTCTATCTCTTTCTACAAAGCAATCTTTGTTTTAATTGTGTTAGGTGGTTAAAACAAAGAACTTTTTTCTAAAAAGATTCAAGTATTGAACGCAATTAAGAAGCAATTATCGCCACTGAAATAGAATCGCCGAGAGTGATATCTTCTTCAACCGACATGTTTATATTGGCGTTGCTTCCTACATTGTGCTGAATAACTTCGTTGATTTCAGCTATTTCATCAATAGTGATTTCGGTTGTGCCACTACCAAAATTGACAAAGATATTTTTGACACCACAAATATTTTCTCTATCAGATAAAGCATTTTTCAAAGCTTCATCAATTGCTTTTCTCTCCCTGTATTCCCCATGAGCTTCTGCAAATCCAAAGAAAACAGATTGGCCTTGCTGTATTTTTTTTGTAATGATTTTCAAATCAATACTATCAATCTTTGAAGAGCCAGATGGTATCAACAATTTTAGTAATTGTCCAATAGCTCTATCTGGTTTGCCAAAACTTGCTTTAAAACCAAGATTACCATAGGCTTTTAAAATTTTATTATTGTGTATGACAAATGTAAAATCAGCCTGTTTTTGTAGTTCTGCAATTCCTTCTTCTGCTATTTTATCACGGTTTTTGCCCTCAAACGTAAATGGTGTATAAACGATTATAATGGTAAATAGCCCTTTGTCTTTGGCAATCTGTACCATGAGTGGAGTGGCTCCGGTTCCGGTTCCTCCTCCTAAGCCAGCAATAAAAATGGCCACTTTCGAATTCTCATCAAACAACTGCTTAATTTGCTGTTTACTTTCTATTGCTGAAAGTCTTCCGAGTTCAATTTTTCCCTCAGTTCCGGCCCCCTTTGTCGTTGCAGTCCCTATCTGTAGTTTATGTTGCAGTTGGCTATTTTCCAAAGACTGGGCATCGGTATTACATACAATGTAATCTGCATTTTTGATATTAGCTGGTGCAATGGACTTCAAGACGTTGATTCCGCATCCGCCAACTCCTATGATTTTAATTTCGTTTGTGGTCATCTTTCTTTAATTTTTAATTTACTAGATATACAAACTTATCAGTAGTCAACGCCAGAATGTGTCGGGCTGAAATTTGTTTTTATAAAAAAGCCAAGTTGTTGCCGATAGAATTTTATAAACTAGAAGCTTTTTGAGATAAAGCTAACATGTCCAGTCCTTCAGGATATCTTCTATTTCAGGATCATTATTAGTATTGTTCCAAAACCAATAAACGATTCTTACTTGATCGGGCTTGCCAATGGTTTGCAAAAAGCCCAAATCGGTAAAGAATTTTTCTCCAAGTACTTTTCTGTATGTAAGATTCTCATCATGTGAATTTTTAATTACTCTTGACCAAGATTGTGTACAATGTACGCCGCTAATTTCTTCCCAACCTGATTTTTTATCGATGGTTTGGTTATATTCAAATGCCATTAAATCCTGTAAATATAGATAAGAAGCATCCTGTCCCATTTTGATATCTTCGAACCATATATTATGTTGAAAAGCTGTTTTTTTCGAAACATCAACCGGTAAGCCTTTAAAAATGGATGAGGTATTAGCTTTCTTTTCTATTGCAGAAAACAATTCATGAAAATAAGAACTACAGCAATCAAATAGTTCGCAATCACAAATATTAAGCTTCTGGTTTATTTTTTCCGGGATACCCATATTGTTGTTCCCGAATGCAGAATTTGAATCTGGGAGAAATTCCCATTGTTTAGTGACTGCATTTTTTACTTCAATAAGTATTACTTCAGCGTGCATATTAGTTTTTTAGTTTTTCGATTAATGTCATAGCTAATGCAAAAGTTATTTCCTCTTTGTTAAAGCTTGATTCAGCCACCAAACGTTTGCAAAACCCTAAATCTATTTCGAGTTCTTTGTTTATTTTCATAACTGGATTATTTTGTATTATACAAAGTAATTAATCGATGATGTCAATATGTGTCGTTGTAGAAAATATCTCCATAAAAAAAACGACACTCAGGTGGGAGTGTCGTTTAATGAATTTAAAGGTAGTCTTTATTCAATTTTTTTGCATTCTTGACGACTACTTGGTCGCTTTTTATTATAAAAAAGCAAAGCGGATTTGTGGTCATTTGTAAAACCAAAATAATGTGATTGACAATGTTTTTCTTGTAATTGAGGCTCTTTAATTAACCTACGTTTCCAATTAGGCATTTCTTCAGGGCAAGAATATTCATTTATGATTTCATCTAAAGATTTGTCAACCAATTTTAGTAATAATTCTTTCAGGTAGTCAATATAATAACCTTTTGTAAAATTCCTCTTTAAATCTGAAGTATCCTCTATTAAACATCTTTTATGAGAATCCGTCCCATAACTCCATGTACGCCAATAATCGTAAAAATCATTATTTTTAACTGTAAGCATAGCAGATCTAAACTTGATTGATATGTTATCAGAGTTTAAATGTTCGCTAACAACTTTATAAATCGACTTTAATTTGACAGCATCGAACACGTTCTCTTTGTTTTCATAGCCTATACAATATAGCGCAAATTTGATTTTACCTTTAAAGAAATTAGAATCTTCGATTGCGAAAATAGATGTTTTATCATTTGAAAAATTTGTAATAATTGAAGATTTTAAAACCTCTTCTATAGTTTCAGTTTTAGCGAAATCTGATTCAATTTTATTTTCAACTAAATATTTGTAAATATTTTCAACTCCTTGTGATAATTCATTTGTCAAATTTATGGCACGAATAAATCTAGAAGCGCTATCAATTGTTTCATTTTGGACTATATTTCGTATTACTCTCATCCATTCCGAGAAAAATTCGTGATTAAACTCTTTAGAATTCAATAAATATAATGTTTGTGAAAAGAATAAAACTCTTTGCTTGTATGTTGTTTCGCTATTTTTGACAAACTCTACAAATAAATTGTTTTCTACTTTTGTGTCACTATTTATTTCAACGATTCCTTTTTTGCAATAATCCCAAAGAGGTAAGTTAAATGATGTAATTTCGTCATTATTATTTTTTGAATAAATATCTAAACAGCTAGTTAAGTAATCAAAAGCTTTTTTTGTTGGAAAATCTTTCGGATTTACCTCGTTTGGATTATTAAAAAGTTGTTGAATTCTACGTTCAATTATTTCACTATTAATTGCGTCGACAGAACTAGATTTCCCTTTTTCGTGAAGTGATTTTTTAGTTTCTTGAATATCATTTTCATTCTCAATAATCTCTTTATTTTTAGCATAGTTAGTTATTGCAATGCCAGAAATAAATTTAATAAATTCATTATCAATTAAATTATCATTACCACGATGTTTCCAAAATAAGTCTGTCCAAATTGTATCAACTTTATGCGAGAATTTTTCTGTAGGTTTAAGGTCATTTGATTGCCATTTGTTTTCTTCAATATGTTTCTCAAATCTAGCTTTAAAGTTTTCAAAATCAGTTAATGGTACACCTCTAGCATTCATTTTAATATAAAGGTCATCAGTTAAACCGATATCTTTGAGTTCTTTGAAATGAAATGTGACTGGTGGGGTTTCTGAGATAAACTTATGTAAAAACAGCATTAAATTTTCTTGCTTTTTATCTTTTAATTTTTCTTCAATAGCATCAAGCATTGTTAACATTGCTTTGATTGTTGGGTCCTTTTTCCAAGATAAAAAGAACCATTTTGAATCGGATATTCTTTCGCTTAATTTTTCCCCTTCTCCTAAATCATCCCCTTTTTTAACCAATTCATTGCAAAATTCTCTAGATGAAATTCGTGTTTCATACGTGAATTTCAGCAAAGTACTTTTGTTTTTTGCTAGATTATCGGTCGCTAAACTAAGATACCAATGCAACAAAAAAAGTGTTGTTAAGCGTTGCTGTCCATCAAGGGGTTGCAAAATATTACCTTCAATATTTCCATAAACAAAGTCTAATTCTAAAGAATTATTTTCACTTTCTAAAGTTTCAATTATACTGGATAAAAAACTATTTCTAATTTTTTTAGTTTTCTCATCATTTCTTCCTTGTGCGTAATCACGTTGGATTATGGGGATTTCAATTTGAATTTTATCTTTTGAAATTAGTTGCCAAAAACCTATTCCATTTTCTATTATATTTTCGTTCATCTTAATTAGATTTTTGGTTTAAAAAATTATATTTTCTATATTTTTGAAATATGAGGTTCTATCTGTTTCATTCCATAATTCCAAATCTTTTAGTTCTTCAGAATAATATTTCATAAATACATTTTTTGTTGAGATAGGAATAAATACTCCTTTCTTTTCATTTTCGATTATTTTACGTCTTTTTTCTTTGAAAGAATCATTTTTGTAGGAACGATTTGTTCCACTGTCTAATAAACAAAGATTTCTGATATTGTTATCTTCTTCTCCTAAAACATAGTTAATGATTTCTTCAAATTCATCGATAGGCTTCTCATTTGTTATTATGTTTTCAATTTGTTTATTAAGCTCAGCTTTTGTATGAAGGCTTGTTTTAATAAAATTGAGATTTAACCAATTTACTTGTTCTTCCTTTTTTACTTTAACTTCTGTTGCAATTGCGTGAATGTGTTCAATATCCCACCCAATTTTTTTGTCTTTGAATCTATTAAAAGGAAATCTGCTTGTTTCTTTTTTTAAATTCAACATTGTTTGGATATTGTGGAGTAGCAATATGTTTTTTACTGGACCATTTTTATATTCTAAATTAGCCAAGTCAACATTTGCTTTCTTTTGAATTTCTGCATCAATAAAAGTCTTAAATTCATTCTTTTTTTTGCTTTTAACTTCTTTTAATAAGTCTTTAATATTTGTATTTGTTGTAATCAAATAACCAACTTTGTGGTACAATTCTCTGTCAGAAAACCATTCTTCAATTGTTTGAAATATTCTTTTTATTTCTATCCAATTCTCATCAATTTCATCTTTAGATTTTGTTTTGAATTTTTCAGAAAAGAAGCGAAAGGTAGAATTTTTGTCTTTTATGCCTTGAACATCCTGGATATTTTCCATAATTTGAAAAAGATACTCAATTCGTGTTGGATACTCATTTTCGGAATTTTTTATGAAATACCAAAGTTCATCATTTTGCAAAGAATATTCAATTCTATCCCATTCAGAAGCAATTTCTAGTTGTTTCAATCTAATTGTTTCTTTGTCTGAGTCTTTAAAGTTTGAGCTATTTAAGAATAGAGCTTTAATCAATTCAGCATTTGTTAAAGGAATTTTTCCCATATTGATGCGTGTAAAAATTTCAATAGTATCCTTTGTGGTAGCAACTTCATACCAAATTATTTTAGAATCTGATTTTAATTTTGATTGGAAATTATTATTGTCAAATTCAATATTGAATCTTTTTTTATACTTTTTTACCCATTTATGGATTGTATCATAAGCTTTTGAAATATGATGAAAATCAATATTACTATTGTTAATTATAGCTTCGTCTTTTTCGTCATCAATTTTTTGATTTTTTAGGAATTCAAAGCTTTCATCTCTAGTTTCATATTTTAAATTAAATTCATTAATTTTTTGTTTTCCAATCCACATTTCATTTGCATAGTGAATAATAAGGAATATTGTTGTCAATCTTTGTTGTCCATCAATAACTTCATACCAAGTTCCTTGTAGCTTATTTTCAATTTTTGTTTGCTCATCACATTCCTTTACAACAATGGGTTGCAAACAATACCAAGTTTTTTTATTTGAATCACAAATAGACAAAGGTGTGAAAGAATTAATGTCATCCAATAAATCTTCAACTTGCCTTTCTGTCCATCTATATCCTCTTTGGTATGATGGGATAAAAAAATTAATTCCCAATAGTTCTGCTATCGGTTTTTCTGATAAATTAGTCATATATTGTTATTTATAAAAGTTTTCTGTTTTCTTAAGGTTTTTAAATACAACTCCGAATATGTCTTTACATCTACAATGCATTGAAATACCACATCGGAATATTATTTTCTAGTTCATGTTTAAAGCTAAGTAAATCATTGTCTACCTATCCTGATATAAATCATCTTTTGTTTCTATTTAAATGTCTAAAATACAGCTCCGCACAAGCCCTAGCATCACTCAATGCATCGTGATGATTCAGCAGAATGTTATGTTCTTCGCACAATTTAGCTAAATTTTTCTTATAAATTTTATAGGTGCAAAATTTATTATAATTAGAAATAGGTATATTATAGTATTCTAGTGTTTTAGCCAAAACAGGAAAATCAAATCCAAAACCATTGTGAGCAATTACATTTTGGTTTTCGATATAAGGAGCGATTTGACACCAAACTTGGTCAAACTTTGCAGCATTTGCAGTGTCTTTGGCGGTAATTCCGTGAATGTCTGTGAAACGGCTCCAATAATAATTATCAGGGGGCTGAACTAGTATGTTAATTTCTTTGACTATAATTCCGTTTTCCATTCTAACCAATCCAACTTGGCAAATACTGTTTCTATATCCGCTTGCCGTTTCAAAATCTAAAGCCGTAAAAGTATCCATAAATTTAATTGCTATTCATTACAATTTGTAATATTCATTCTTGTAATTTCTATCTTATATAATCTACCATCAATTACTAATCGATTCATAAACCCCAGTGGAATAGACGCTGTTGATCTATCATCTATCCCATCAGGGAATTTTTCCTTAAAAGTACACTCTAGCTTATCAATGCGTTTTGAAAACAAGCGCACAAACTCTTCTTTTTCCATAATTATTTATAAAGATTTGACATTTCCGAAATTCTATTTTTGATTTCATTTTGAAGTGAAATAGGAGAGATTACTTTTACATCACTGCCGTATTTCAAAAGTTCCATTTTAATATCATTGGTGGTATGAATGTACATTTCCAATATGACGATATTCTCATTTTCATCCAGAACGCTTTGGGATTCGTGTAACGGAAAAGTTTTAATATAGTTCCCTTGTTGTTTTGGAAATTGCAAAACCACTTTTTCGGCAGGTTCATAAGTCTCGACTCCGAAAGCGTGTTGAAACTCTTTTTCTACATTATAAACAATGGGTTTGAATTTGGTATCGGTGATTTTTAAGTTGGAGATTCGGTCTAAACCAAAAGTTTTTACAGTGTCATTTTTTTTGTCCAAAGCGACCAAATACCATCGTTGTTGGGATTCTTTGATAGCGATTGGTTTTACTTCACGTTGGGTACTATTATCCTTCCAATGGCTTTGATGCGTAAATTGTAAAACACAACCATTTTGTATGGCGTGAATGATGCCATAAATATGTTCGGTTCCCAATGATTTTCGCTTTTCAAGAAACACACTTGGCGACAATTTATTTCCTTTTTGCAGTGCGTGATGAATCGAAAAAGCATCCATCATTCGGGTTACGGATTGGTCTTCTATTTCTTCTTCATCGATATAATAGACTTTGTCCTTTCGATTGTATTGGACCAGAATGCCAAACAAATCTAAAATATCCTTTTTATCTCTGTCGAATGTACGAGCTGAAAATTCGAAAAATGTACTAGTATTTTTTATTTTAGTATACAAATCATCATTTTCCAATTTAGTCATTACATGTTCTTGTAAATCCTGAAAATTGCTCGGAACTGATCTTAGTCTGTCGACGATGTATAAATAGCGTTTGTAAAATCCAACTTTTGCCATAATGGGTTGTTTATTTTTAGCTAAAGTAATGGTTTACTCCGACAAAAAAAGGCGGTCTAAAATTAATATATTCTTGTTGTTTTTTTTTCCGACTGTTTTATATTTTTGAAGTGGATTGCTGGAAATTGCAGGATATAATCTTTTTAGTTTACCAGTGATGTTTGACGAAAAAGTTCAACTGGAAATAAATTTTATCTATGCTGTAATTCTTGAAACTATTTTATTGAAAGATGATTCTATCCTAATGATGTTTAGAAAATAAATACTTTTGTTGATGAACATAAATTGCTTATATGTTTTAAATAATAAACATTTGAGTTTTGTTTCTTGTTTGAAACAAAAATAATATGGGCAGTGTTACAAGAGAAATCCGAGGTTGGGAGACCACGAAGAGATGGAGTGGCCTGTTGAACGTTATAAATAAATAGAGATAGTTTTGAATGTAATTTTTAGAATACTCCAATTTCATATTCTTCGCTATCAAACTCTCTTAAAATGCAGATTTAAAGTTGTTGTATTTTATTATGGCTTGTCACCTAATTGTTTTTCGTTTATGGGCCCCAAAACATGTCCGAACATTTTCAATACTTGATTTACTCTAGATAAACTTAAGTTGTCCTTACCTTGTTCAATTTTTCGGATAACCGTTAATGCTACACCAGATTTCATGGCAAATTCTTCTTGTGTAAGCCCTGCTTGTTTTCGTCTCTTTTTTACAAAATCTGCTATTGCATTCATCTTATATGGTTTTGCATATAAAAGTAATAAAAACCACTTAATTATATGTTTTTGCATATAAAAAAGAATAAAAATCGCAAATTATATGTAATTGCGTATAAAAATGTATATACTCGGCTTGTGTAGAAGTAGAACGCATTGCTCTAGCGCTCGTTTTACTTAATTCTCATTAGCTAGGGGAATGAATCCTATAGCACAGTTGAATGTTATCTATTTATAATTCAGATGTAAATTACTACGCTTTTTTTGCGCTTTATTATAATTTTTCAACCCACTTGCCAATCTCGGTGAGCATTTTGTCAAAATCCGGCTGGCCATTATAATAAAGTGCTGCTGTTTTTTCATATCGTTGTCTAAAACGATTTCTACGTTCCTTATCAGTTAGTAGGAATGCCTCATTTTCTGCAATAGGAATATTGTAATCTGTTTTGGGAAACCTAGCCCTTTTGTGTATTTGGTATTCTTCTGTATCAATGAAGGCCTGAACCTGCTTATTTCCTAATAGGCTATATACGTCATAATATTGGCGCATTAAGTTTTGACGTTCTTCGCCAGTTTCCTGTTCCTGTCTGAATTTAGTAGCTATCGTTTGTAATTTTTCTACAAAAGTATAACCAGGATGGTAACATGCAATCTCTTTTGCCCGATTGTCAATTATATCGACCTCTTGCTGAACAGCTTTATTGTAAGCCCATGAAGAAATAGTGAGACTATTGTTGGGAGTTACTGTATCAAAACCTGCCTCAAGTAAAATTCCTTCCTTGACACCCTCTATTACTTCCGATATATCATCATAATACAACCTGATACCACCACTGCGATAATATCTGGTATCGTCAAAAGCAGTGTCTCTTTTTACAGCTATAATCCCGTCAATTTTTATGTCAGCTGCCAGCCAATCATAGAAGTGTTTTTTAGCTTTGATGTTTGGTTCCTTCTCTTTTTTTGGATTCTCGTCTATGTCCATTTCTGCAGGAGGTTTTATATGGATGTCGATATCTTCGGAAAAGCGTTGAATTATTTCGTAGCCTTTGGAGAGGGAGGTACCCCCTTTGAGTTCGAACTCATACCCCTGTTTTTTTAGACCATATAGGGTGTGCATTATCCAATAATCTTTTTCGATAAGACCAGGTTCAATGCCCAACTCCTTACCTACAATTCGCAGCAATGCAGCGAAATCTTTATGGTTATGAAGGTAATCAGGCATACTGGACTGCTATAAATGGTTCTAACAGTCTTTTTGTTTTGGCGTTCCCGTATTCCCTGAGCGAATACCTCAGTTTTTTAGTATCCATGGTAGTAGCCTTAAACCGTACTTTTTCGAGTACTTCTTTTGAATCTTCCGCGAGCTGATCCAAATTGTTGAGCAGGTCTACCAACAGAAATTCGGGTGTGGTCTTAAGTGGAAAATGTGGTTTTACCCTAAAAGAAAATATTTTTCCACCGAGATTGAAATCGCCATGGCGTTTGTGGTTATAAACGGTTTTACTGTTGTAGAGTTGTGTGGTTCCTACCCCCAATGCATTATAAGCATTTAAGGAAGTAACCAAAAAGCGCTTGTCTTTGAGAAATGAGCGCACTAGTACTTCTTCTTCGGGAGGTGTTTCACCAAAAACGGTTAACTCAGGATAAAAGTAAAGTCCCTGTGAAAGCTTTTGCAAAGTGCCGTCCTTTACAAGCTCTTCAAGATGGCGGTCAACCGATTTGGACCATTTAGACAAATCAGCCCTGCGGTATACTTTTCCTCGTTTTAAATGTTTTTTTAATTCCTGTAACTTATTCATGGTTACAAAGTTAGTGAAATACTATTTAGTTGCAAGTATTTTTATTAAAAATTCATGTAAAATGTATTTTGTATACCATATACGCTTGTCATAAATTCAGCATAATAGATGACTTTCAGTTTCATGCAGTGGGAGATTTTCAAGAGCAGATTATTATATTTGTGTTTAGTAGTTTATATTGAAAACACACGACCGTTATTGAAGTTTTCATTCTCCTTGTATTTTACATATCCCAATTGATTGGTAATTAATTGGGATTTACCAATGTTGAAATCTTCTACGTTACAATGATGATGACCATAAATCCAATAATCTATTTCATTGTTTTCTATAACGGATGACATTTCTGTTCCAAAAGCTTCATTGATGTTGCTATGGGCATATTTATCAGGATAATTGATAAAAGTTGGTGGGTGGTGAGTAACAACAATAGTTGGATTATTTGTTTTAGTTTGTAATGTTTCTTCCAAAAATAATCTGCTGTCCAGATGGAGTTGATTGTAATCTTGGACGGTTAATCGTTTTTCATTTTTTCGAATTACTCTGAAATCCGAAAGGCTTTGTTCAATTAGAAATTGCTTATCAGCCGAGATCTGTGACCATAAGGTTGAAAATACAAGTCTTACTCCATTGATGGTTTTTACTGTATTGTTCAATAAAGTTACATTGTCTCTGATTTTTTCTTCAAAAGAACCACTTCTTTGGGCAATATCCGAATTATAATATTCGTGGTTACCAGGAATCCAAAAAGTATGTTCAAAATGATTGGAAACATAATCAAAGAATTTTTGATGTTGGTGTATTTCTTTAAAAAGTACAACGTCTCCCGCCAAAATTAGAATGTCTCCTTTTGGGATAATCGGATTTTTCAGAACCCATTTACGGTTGTCTAAAAATTCTAAGTGGAGGTCGGAGCAATATTGGATTTTCATATTATAGGTAGTATGAAGAGATTAGTTGTTTAAAATATTAAGGGGGGCTTTTTATATCCAATAAAAGAAAAATTTCCTTTCCAATTTCTAAATTAAGATCCTTTCCATTCATCACTTTTACGAAACCTAATTTACATAGATTCTCACCATCTCTTCCTTTATGAAATTTTCCAAAAGAAGTATTTTTAATATTGGTTGTGGGATAGAGTAACATGCTTTTTTCTGACTCCCAATACATATTGTAAACATACATTTGTTTTAAATCATCATCATCAGATTCGGCAACTTCCTTGATTTTCCATTTGGTATCAATTACAAAATGTTTGATTTCTATTGCACCATCATTCAGGAAAGGTTTAGAAATCACAATATCTGGTTTGATAAGTTTATTATTCCAAAATTTATCTTGATTTTGAAAATTAACTTTTATACCTGAATCATCTACTTTTAAAAGCATTCTGTAAATGTATTCTTCCCAGAGTTTATTCATATCAAATAGCAATGCCAACATGTTTTCATCACCGCCTTTTATATCAGGAGAATAATTAAGCAAAATCATTTTAGCAATTTTAAGCGCTTCATTATAAGGGACTGTTTTCCTATTGGAAATTATCTTATCGAAATGAGACTTGTTGATTTGAATTTCTTTTACTTCTGGAAAGTTCAATAGTAATCTATTAACGCCATCAATTAGATAAGTGTTAGTCGTAATTGTTTTCAAAACTTGTAATGCTTTGAATAGAATTTGATTAATCAAATGGTCACAATCATAGATTTGATGGGTTGTATGAAATCGTTCTTGACGAATTAGATTTTGTTGGATGTTTTTGGCAAAATCCAATCGTCCTTTTAATGCAGTAACATTGCCACTATTCTTAGCGTATTTTTTTATTAAGCCATGTTGAAGTAATTGACTGACTTCATTGAGAAATATTTCAAAATACAAATCGAGTAATGAATGATACCTTTTTTTTAATGATGCTTCTGATACCGCATCCACTTTGATTTTCTTGCAATGGGCTAGCATTTTTAGCAATACTTTGTGCCATATCTCTTTTTCATCTTCGCTAGAAGTATTGTTTTTATCAGCTTTAGGCAGTATTTCAATTGTGGTATTTCCAATTTGGATAACCCCAACATAGTTTTTGAATTTCACACCGTGTCTAATTGCATCAAAATAGATATTTTTGTTTGCATCATTGTATTGCCACAATTTATCAATGATTTTATCTCCCAATTCTTCACCTTTGACACAGTGCGATTTGGAAGTTAATTTATCATGCTCAAAAACACGGATTAGTCTATTCATAACCTATATTTCAGAAAATTTCCATTCTGATTCCTCTTTGATTTTATACACTGTTCTTTGCTTTAAATCTTCCTGTATATCATTGTCATATTCTTCAAATTTGGCAAAACTAAAATTGCCATTTACCTTCTCTACAAAGCTTGAGCCTAACACCAAACCAATTTTTCCGAAATCACCAAAGAAGTATTCCTCCAGTAAAGGGATAATTTCGTTCTTAAATGAATGTAGTAAAGAAACTGAGTCATTAACTTTTAAAAAATAGGAATGACCAATTCTATGATCTTTATCAATCAGTTTTTCTATTCTAGTATTAATTGTAGTTAAAAGAGATTCTAAATCAATCCCGTCAACTACGCCATTTACTTTACCGGACTTACTTTCTGTTTTGATTAGATGGGGTTTAGGTTTTATTTCCTCAAAATGAAAACGTCTTCTCAAAGCGGCGTCCAAAGCCTCAACACTTCTGTCTGCTGTGTTCATGGTACCGATGATATAAAGATTAGCAGGAACACTGAATTTATCTTTGCTGTAAGGCAACGTAACTTCCAGAGCTTCTACTTCCCCCAAACGTTTATCTTCTTCAATAAGAGTAATTAATTCCCCAAAGATTTGGGAAACATTTCCTCTGTTTATTTCATCTATAATGATAACAAAGTTTTGAGTATTCTTAATTGATTGATATGTATAATTGTATTTGGCTGTTAAATAACCAACTACACCTTTAAAATAACCTTCCCACCCTACAAATTGATTTTCACCATTTATTTGTTTTTGGATTTTCTCTTTTGTTAAAGTTCCTTGTTTTTCTTTATTAACACCAGTATGTAATGTTAGATTATCATTTGAATTTAAAGAAATTGAAAACTCTTTACCTGTTGGCGTTTTAAGAGTTATTTGATCTATTTCGCTTAATTCTTTTTTTAAATGGTCATAAGCAGTATTAAAATCGAGTTGATTTGGAGTAAGTGATGCTTGGCAAATGTTTTTAAAAATACCATTCTTAATGTTATAAACGACTTCATTTTCAAAAGTTTCAGGCTTGATTCCTTCAATAAAGTCTTCATAACTCATACTTTGATGAAAAGTAGTAAATACAATTTGACCTTCAACAATTAGCCTATCATATTCAGCTTTAATTTCTTTTCTTTCTTGTTTGAAATCAAAGTTAGGATTTGCAATAGCTATCGCTTTTTCTATGGTAGCATATGTTTTCCCAGTTCCTGGAGGGCCATATAGAATTTGGTTTAATGGAATATCTTTTTGGTAACTAGGATTTGTCATTGTTGTTGTAATTGTATTATTCAAAAGAGCTTCAACTTTATTAATCATATTTGAATTCGTAACCTCATAAACTGTTGTCCGGTTACCCTGGCTATTTTTTAAATTGGGTTTGAAAATTTTCCAATCCACCAATTTTTGATGTGAAAATTTATCGCTCGGATTGTAATAATAATTATCCTTGACAACTCCAATACCTAAGATGGTTTCCCCATCTTGTGCTAAAATTACATCTCCAATTTTAATATTACTATAGAAATTAAAAATTTCGCCTGCCTTCTTACTTAGGTTTAAATTATCATTATGAAAAAAACCTTGTCCTTTTAATAATGGTATAATTTGATTTTTTGAGGTTATTGTTGTATTATCTAAATCTCCTATTTCAGACCAACCAATACTTATCTTATCATCTGCTTTCATTATTTTCCAATAACTTTGATGGTCGTCTTTGGTACCTACTCTCCAATATTTTTTTTCAGAGCCAAGCTGTTTATCTAATGATTGATATAAAATATCTTGAGCTAACATTTTATGATTGATATCTTCAAATGAATTTAAGGGAATTTTGCTTTTGACTAAATCGATCAATTCTTGGTCATCTTTTACATAATCATCTATAAAATCATTTAATAATTCAAGATAATGAACATATTTTTGTCCTTTCTTTTTAGCTTTAATTCCTAAAAGGGCACAATATTTTTGATAAAATGAATGTTTGTATAATGTATATTTGTCAGGATTATGATAAGTTAAAAAAGTTGCCATAGTTCTCTCATCCTGATGGTGCGAGAACTTTTCTTCCGGTACAATTTGACGATAGATTTTAAGCGTTTCTTCGTTAAAATATTTAACTCTTTCTATCAAATCTATATTCTCATCAAATAACACTTTGAAACACTCCTTATACGGTTCGGTTCTATCTTGTGCAATGTGTTTGATTACAGCTTGACCGATTGGATAAATTAAATTGGCGAAGTTTATACTTTTAATTTCTTCGTAAAAATCAGCAGCATTGGGATTTGGTCTTCCTTTAAATTGGGCTATCAAATTCCATTTGTAAACTTCATCTTTTAAACCACCTTCACGAATGTGGTTTTTATATTTTCTAATAATTTCTTTAATAGGATCATCATGTGTATCAATAATCTGAAAAGCCATTTTTTTTAGATACTTATTTGTAGCTTCACCACCACCATAATTCCATACCTTTTCACCGTTCATTTGTTGATGGGCATACCGCATTACTTCTTTTGGCGGATAGTTTTTACCGTTGATCTCTACTTCCCAACGTGTTGGTGGTATTAATTCAATATTTTCTTCACCTATTTTTTCAATAGCTTTGAGGACATGTTCTTTTGTTATATCGTTTGGTTTGAATACCATATATTAAGTATAAAAATTATTCATAAAAACAGCATTGTTTACCAATGTTAATTTTAATATTGATTGCCAGTAATTTGAGCCATAAAGGACTCTATTTGAACTTTCTGTTTCAATTACACTATCAATGATTTCCGCCCTCGGTAACTTGTTTTTAAACGAATTAATTGTGTTAGATAATTCAGAAACTACTTTGTTGCTATTTTCTAAGAACCGATTTACTAAATCAAGTTTAATGTAATGACTTTCAATAACACTAAATAAATCAAGATCTATGTGATTTCTGTTATCAATGATAAATGTGAAATCAAGATTATGATCAACATTGACAAATAAATATTGTGTATCAGGCAAATTATCTAAATATAAATTTAGAAAAAGACTATTCAACCCATTTCTCCAATTAACACTTTTTTTGCCATTGCATTTTGAACAACTAGGAATTAAATTTTTTGGATGAACTGAAAATTCAGGAAATTCATCTTTAGGGAGAAAATGATCAAAAGAACTTACTTCTCCAATTGTACAATTTTGACAAGTATTTTCAACTCTATTGAATTCAGATGTTGTTAGTTTTATTTTTAACTTGCTAATTATGCTATTGCTATATGAATATAAATTTAATAGGTCTGTAGTTTGTTGAGCGTTAGAAATGCTTGGAATCATTGAAGTAAGACTATTGTCATTATAATTTGTATCATATTGAATAAAATTAATACCAATATTGGTCTTGTAAGTAACTAATCGGGCTTTGTAGTTAGGGTTTTTGATCGATTTTTTTTTTTGTTAATAATAACTCATCATAAAAATCTATTGATGACAAATCATAAGGATTAAGATTTTTCATAAAAAAGGCTTTTTAAGTATAAAATAGTATTAAGACTTAATGGTAAATTATCAGATTCTAATTTACTTTTAATCTGGTCGAATGTCAAATTTTTACTAACTAAATTTTTTAAAATCGATTCGTATTGTTTCGGGATTGATCTATTACCAAATATCTCTTCTGTTAAAACCGTTAGATTTTCTCCAAATGTTTCTTTTCCGATTTTTCTAACAGAAGCTATTTTTCCTTCTTTCTCAACTACAAAAATGTTTTTGGATAATAATTCTTGAACTATTAGAGGCGAATGAGTTGCAATAATACAATAAGATTGAAATTCATTTACTAAATTATAAATTGTATTAATTAATTGAGAAATTGCATTTGGATGCAAATGAGTTTCGGGCTCATCATAAAGAATTAATGAATCATAACGGATATTAGCAATGATTTCTGAAATAATAAAAAGAATTATACTTTGTCCTGAACTTAATACTTTTCTGATCTTGCCAAAACCATCTAGATCAACACTTAATTCTCCAACTGCATTTAATTTAATAAATTCATTAATAATTTCTTCATCTAAAAAATTCTCAAGTATGCTCTTCCACTGATTCATTCTTTGGATTTCCTTTATTCTTTTCCAAGTATTATGAAATCTTAATATTAAGCCTCTTTCTGTAATTAATTCTCCCTTATCATCTTTAAGACCACAATAAACATAGTTAAAGTTTTCCGTTTTTTTCGGAATTTTAAATCGATCAAAAGAACTATAAGAAACCGATATTATTTTGCTGAATAATGGTCTTTTTGGAAAAAACAATTCATCTTCATTATTTGCAATATCATGGGGTAAGGAAGTAATTAATTGTGTTTTTCCTGTACCATTTTTACCTATAAGAGCAAATATACGATTGGGCAGATAAATGCTGTTTTTGAAATCAAAATCTATTTCTAGGGTGTTCTCTGCAAACTTTGGTTTAAAGGTATATTTAAAACTATATAAGTTTGAAAGATCATAATTGTAGATTAGGTATTTTAATTCTCTTAAGAGTCTTTCTTGATTATTACCCCTAATTATTGAGTTTTTAAAATAATAAGTATTTTCAAATTTTTCTAAAATTTCACTATATAAACCTACGTCTTTTATCGCCCATAAAACAGCTTCAAAATCTTTACCTAAATATCTTTTAAGATTATTGTAGTATTCTATGTTTTGACCCAGTGAACAAAAACTATCATCTAACATTGTAAATGAGTCTTCTAAATATTCAATCAAAGTGTCTTCTTCATATTTTATTATTTTGACATCTCCGATGAAACATTTTATAGCATCACTGTTAAAATAAAATAGCCTGAATGAACTTCTAAAACTGTAATCATTCCAACCGTGATTGAAATCTAAAACAAAGCTCGGGAAAAGTTTAGGTAAACCATTGTCGTTTAAATTTATATTTGCTTTTTCAAAATTTAGAATGTAAAATGGAATATTGTTTATTTTTGTTTTGATTGGACTAAATCCACTTTTTTCAATAATTTCATGAACAGGTAATTCATTTTCATTATAGTCTGTTATTACCAATTCTAATTTCTCTTTTTCAAGATAAGAATTTATTAGGATTGCGTATTGAAAAATATCATTTTCATCTTTTCTAAATCTTGGATTAACTAACGTTTCTATAAACTTTTTAAATATATTTTCATCTGAGAACAATTTTAATCTTTCTATAAACAAATATTCATAATCCCAATCGTTATTGTTAATCATGTGTTGATAAATATCACCTCCAGCATCATTAAATCTACCATCTGTTGAAGGCATCGATTTTAAATCCCATATATTTTCAAGAAAAGGTATCAACCCATTATCGAAATCGCTAAAACCAAATGGATCCTCTTTTAAAAGTACTGTTTTAAAAATTTCTTGTTTTGTTTTTAATGAAATTGTCATCTTGTGAATTATAGTTTTCGATTTAATTTATACTCAGTTCTCTCCTCCGTAACCATTCCCAATTCCTCATCTATGTCTCCCACACTTACCCGACTATACTTCAATATAGGTAATAACCAATAGCAAAACGAGGTGGGTTGTTGAGCATATTACACTTAATCCCGCATTTCCGTCATAATCTCTTCAATCTCCCATTCGCCAGTAACAACTCCCACGTTTACACTTTGCATTTTACAGCCCAAACCGTCAAAAAAATAATGAAACGCAATTTGACCATTTACTTTCAAAACACCGTTTTGCTTATCTTCTTTCAGTTTTAAACGCCAAGTTCTGTGGAGCTGTGGGGAATGAAATACTAAAAACTCTGGAAGAATTCCTGTTTTTACAAATTCAATGCTTCCTCCAGACTGGATGGTTAACTTAATATCTGGGATGGTGTATATTGTATGTAGGTTTTTCAATAGCATTTAACAAAAATAGAAAACTAATGTTTCATTTGGTCATAATTGATGTAAAATAGTTCTTACCGAAATGAAGTAAATTGAATTATAGTTTCGAGGTCAGAAACTCTTGAAGAGTTGGGTATTAAATGTTGTTCAAGATAAGATTATGCTTTTCGAGAATAAGATAGATTACATGCATGTCAAAAATCGCAAAATTCAATGATGTGTATAAGATAAATGATAATTTATCGAAGAGAAATTAAATTTTATTTGCCTCTCATTTTATTAACCTTTCACTGTTATTTGTCCATTCATCAGCATAGGTAGCAACCAATCACGAAGCGAAGCGAGTTCTTGGTTTTGCTCGTCCAACTGTTTGATTTGTTTCAATTGAGGAAGTACAATTTTATTAAACTTTTTTTGTATTTCTAGATTAGGAATAACAACTAATATTTTTCGAAGCACATCTTGTCTAATTCCAAATACAGTACTACCACTAAGACTTCCCATAATCTGTGAATATCCATTTCCTTTTGATAATTCATAATACAAGTAAGTTGAAATAATCTTCAGTTGATTTGCTCTTATACCAAAAAGTCTTTGACTCATGCAATAATCGGTTTTTCCTTGAATAAAATAAAATTCACCAGCTGGAGCCTCAGAAGTCATCAAAATATCACCATTAATTAGTTTTGTTGGCATCCATTTGTTGTACAATTCTTTACTGACTTTATTTGCTTGCCTAAGATTATTTAATTTTCCTCCTTTAACAATTTTTGCTGATAAAGCTATTATGCCATTTTCATCATCAGTCCAATCACTTCCAAGTTTTTTTGGAGTTTTTCCTCTGTGATCTAAAATAGTTTCTATTACTTTATGTAAAGGTTTAACCTCTGAACCTTCCGGAATTTCTCTCTTCAATTCCTCGTTCCAAACCATTTTACCTCCCGAAGTTTTATAAGGATTCCCATTCGCGTCTGGAAAATCAAACTGCACAAACCAATAATCGTAAAGCGTTTTTGCCATCTGCTCTAAATTATCATTTATTTTATTGTTGAGTTGTATTTTATTATCTATTGCCGATAAAAATTCAGCAATTTTTTCTTGAACAGAAAAAGGAAAATCAGGTATTTCAAATTCTAATATTTGGTTTTTCTCCCCACGAGGCATCTTTGTGCCTTTTGCTCCTTTCATCATATGTTCAAAAAACGCATCTTGGAAAAGATTGTAATAAATGAATTTTGAAGAAAATTCGGTTTGTGTTTCAAAAGTTAAAACATCAGCAGAACAAATACCACTTCTGTTTGCAAACCATATTTTTTTAAGATAGGGTCTAATATTAGAAACTAAAATATTCCCATTTATATACTTAGGAAATGAATCTCCATTTGGTGGTAAGCTATTGGCAATTTTAATACCTAATTTATTCTGTAATAAATTATCGGTAGTAATATAGGTTTCTAAGCTAAGATCTTTATGATTGGATCGTAGTTTTGAATAAGAAACGACATTCTTTAATTTAATCTTTTTCATCTTATCCTATAAATTTTCTATGAGAATTTTTGACATTCGTTTGGTTTACCATGGCATAATGCATCGTGGTGTCAATTTTTACATGCCCGAGTAGTTTTTGCACTTGTTCTATTGGCATGCCTTTGTCAATCGCCATTGTAGCTAGTGTTCTTCTAAATTTGTGAGGATGTACCTTGTCAATTTGAGCCTTTTTACCCAATGTGCGTAATCGCATTTCAACTCCTCCAATAGAAAGTCTGTCATTAGGCTTTGCTAAAGAAACAAACAATGCTATGTTATCATCTGTTCTCGTTTCAAGATACTTTCTCAGATGAATTTTAGTGCGCGCATCAAAATAGACTTCTCGTTCACTGTTTCCTTTGCCAAAAACCACAATTTGTCGTTCGTAAAAATCGACATCTGTTCTATTTATTTTCACCAGTTCTCCTACACGCATTCCGGTAGAAGTAAGCAATTCTATCATAGCTAAATCTCTGATTTCAGAACAATTATCCCTAAGTATTTCGAGTTGCTCATCGCTTAAAGTGTCTTTTATAAGACGGCCTGTTTTTACTTTATGGATACGCCTTACAGGACTTTTTAAAATATAATCTTCATCTTCTAACCAAGAAAAAAAACTGGAAAAAATTCGTCGCATGTTATAGATTGTTACCCTACTGGATTTTTTTAATTCCTGATACTCGGATAAGTAGGTTCTCAAATCGTTAGTAGAAATATCTATGACTGATTTGTTTATTTTTTGAAGCATCTTTTCAATCGTATTGATATAATATTTCAATGATTTATCGGAGCAACCTTCTACTTTTTTTGAGGCAATAAAAAAAGACAAGATTTTCTGATTATTGGTTTTGGAGCATTTAATTTCACTATCAATTTCAGTAATACACAGATTATCAAGACTCCTAATAAGAACTATATTTAATAATTCCATTTGTTGTTGGCTTACTATTTCTGTCATTGCGGTTTTTATTTCCAAAATCAATTTCTCTTTCATGTGGTTTTATATTTTAAAATTATCAAACCGCAAATAAAGAGGAACAAAAGTAATCAATCAATAAGCTAAATGAAATGTTTATGTTCATAAAAAAATAACCTACAATATAAAAAAAAACTATTTTTTTTTGCGATATGAAAGGAAATAAGCTCTCCTATAATTTGTTAGTCTAAGTTAGAGAGACCTGATAGAATGATTCATATTGGTAGTAATAATATATTATATGTTTATGGTTATTTAGCGCGTTTTTTTTTGATCTCACTAATGAATTTTAATAATTATAAGGCAATCAGGCGAAGATTAGGTTACATAAATTATTATTAAAATAATATATTAGCCAAAGTTTATGTAGCCATTTTAAACACAAAATTAATCATGTCTGCGAAGACTGTAGTTACCTTATAGTTGGTATCATATAAGTTGGCAAACATTTTAAATAATCACAAAATAGTGAAATTAAAAAAAGCTAAATTAAGAAGATATGATGATGACGGTTGGACTGAAATAGTTCGCTCAGAATTGCCAATTGGAATGATTTCAATGATGATTAGTTTGAGAATAACTAATTTATCAAAATTTGTTTTGGCGACACAAAAAGGTGAAAAACAAATTTATGATCAGGAGAAAAAAACTGCAAAAAAAAGTTCTACCGATAGTGAAAAAATTGAAGTTCAAGAATACTATTTATATTTAAATGCAGTCGAATATTCAATACTTGAATTAAATCGAATAATCGAGGTTTATCATCATGAATTTATTGCACATATAACTGATGATTTTGAAATCGACTTGTCAAAAAGCCCGACATTTGATTTTTGTAAAACTAAATTTAAAGAATCAAATATTTATTTATCAAGAATTTCAGGTTATCATAGCGTTTTTGAAATTAGAAAGATCAGCAATGATTTAAAACATTCTTATATTCAAGAATATAGTCTAAGTAAAACATTGAAACTAAAATCGTTTAGAGATTTTGATAGAAAAATATTGGTAGATAAAGTAAATAAGTATTTTAAAGAAGTACCAATCTACATAAAATGTTTAGCAAATGAAATAAACGAAAAATATCCAAAAATCGAAAAAAGAGTTTCCTAGTAGCAGTACCGTTGTACAGCTTTTTTTAAAACGAAATGAAGAAAAATAATATAAAAACAAACCTCGGTTATGTTCTTTTAACTGAGGCTTGTTTTTGATTTTTCCGAACCAACTCAAAATTTATTGTCTGATGATTTCTTTTAATATATTCAGGCATACAATAAGTTCTTGCAAATCCTTTACATTAGCGGTTCTGTTCCATCCATAAGGGTCTGGGAGTCTAGATACATATTCTTTAAGATTCTGTATTTCCTTTTTTTGCTTTTTTTGAATATCAACACATGCTTGTGCAGCTTCACAAAGTTTAATTGACTCTGAGTGTAGGTAATTACCATTATTCTCAAGCTTTATAGCAATTTTAAATTCGATGTCCTTTAAGTACATAATTATGATTTTAAATTAATAATGTTTCAAAGGTATATAATGGCTTTAGATAGAAAAAGGACACAAAAAAGCAGTGATATTTTAAGACCATTTTGCTAATGCGAATGTCTCGTTATTGTAATGAATCATTTGTTTATGCTGTACAATGAATGTATTTTGATTTACTATCCATTGCTACAAACTTACAATTAATTCAAAACGGGAAATAACCTAAAAACTAGAGAAAAATGTTTTCTCAATGTAGTTTTTGTTTACAAATTAGTGTCGCAAATCCGTTGTCGTTGAAACAAAATCGTGAGATTTAGTAGGACACGTATTGATTAAAATGACCCTTAGTAGAATGGATTTCTAGCAAGATATGAGATAAATAAAATATTTAATTACAGATTGTTATTTTAACTTTACAGTATAATTAAAATTCTACTCAAAATGGAAAAATGGTCAACTGATATCATAGAATGGAATAAGCTTTCGGAAAGCGCAGCGCAATTATATATCACATTAGCTGAAAACAGACTTGATGAAACAGTTGAGACTGCAAAGAACATAACCGATAGAAATGATAAGTTACTTGCACTCAATATAACCATTATTACTGCTATATTAGGATATTTAACTTCAAAAGGATTGGAGAAGATTCTAAATAGTTATCTCTCTATTTCCTTGTTTGCAATGATGCTAATACTCATTTTGTCGCTAGTATATCTTGTTAAAAATTTATTTTTATATAAAATTGGCACAAAAGGTGAAGAACCAAGATTTATACTTAATACCCGTTTTGTCGATGATTATCCGGATAATGAACAGTATTTAAATTTGGCTCTTCAAGTGTGTGAAACTTATCAAAATAAAATAACTTCTAATATTACAATTAATAATAGAAGAAACAGAAGGCTTTCTTGGGCAATTTATATTATGCTTAGTTTGCCGCTTAGCTTTCTGATTTCGTTTGCGTACTGGTACTTGGTTCGGTAACTGTTCCTCTTACTTCATAAGATGTTTCGTCAGTAACAGTTCTTGGTCTGCTTGGTTCTGGTTTTTGTTCTTCTTTATCTGCCATTTTTGTGTTTTTTTTATTTTGATTTATTCAGTGAATGTAAAAATAGGTAAATTTATTCTTTCTAATTGGAATTACGATTGTACATTTTTTAATGATGAATTTCAATTTGAATTATAAAGAATAAGAGGATTCCGTAGGTCAAATATTAATCTATATTCAAGTCTAACTGATTTTTGTCATCTGTACTAGTACCTATTGATACTTAGGAAAGAAGTTTTTTTTACTACTTATTTTTATAATGTTCGTTATTACAGACAAAATCGACTTATTTGTCTGAAATAACAAACATTTTAATTTATAGTCTTTAAAGATTTTTTTATTCATTAGTTCCATTCGAGACATTGCGAGCCTTAAAATTGCTCAACTTTGATTTTAATAAATCCATATCCTCACTCACTTTTTTATCTAGGATTTTAGCATAGTGCTGTGTGGTTTTTATGCTTTTATGTCCTAACATTTTGCTCACGCTTTCTATGGGAACGCCATTTGTAAGGGTTATAGTCGTCGCAAAAGTGTGACGGGCAATATGGAAGGTTAAATCTTTTTTAATACCGCAAACATCTGCTATTTCCTTTAAATAGCTATTCATTTTTTGGTTGGTCAAAACCGGTAATAGTTTGTCTTCATTTACACATTGTGGATGATCGCCATATTTCAGAATTAGCTCTTCCGGAATTGGGAGAAGTGGAATGCGAGAAGCGGTTTCTGTTTTCTGGCGATGGGTAAATATCCATTTCCCGCCGTCAATACCCATACTGATATTTGATATCGTTAAGTTTTTGACATCTATATAAGCCAGACCAGTAAAGCAGCTGAAAACGAAAATATCTTTTACCAGGTTTAGTCTCTCGGTTGCAAATTCTTTGTAATAAATATCCTGGACTTCTTCCTGAGTTAGATACTCTCTTTCGACTTCACGAATTTTTGCTTTATAATTAACAAAGGGATCTTTGTCTAGCCATCCATTTGAAATGCAGATTTTGATTATTTTCTTGAAGTTCTTGATGTATTTTACAGCAGTATTGTTGGCGCATTTGCGAACACTTCTCAGAAAGAATTCGTATTCTGTTATGAAAGAATGGTCAATGTTTTTAATGTCGATATCCGAAACGGAATATTTCCATTGTATGAATTCAATAGTATGCTTCAGGGATGTTTTGTAACGCTCCAATGTTCCGGGAGCAAATTCTTGGCCCACCAGAGTTTCCACTTTGTTGTTATGATCTTGAAAAATCGGAACCAACATTCTGGCTCTTTGGTCGGTTCCCTGAAGTTTGGCTTTTAGAATCGTTGAGGTCGCTTTTGTTTTGTCCTTCATTACAGAATGATGCGCATCGTAAACTTCCTGTTCCAGTGTTTTGAGGTATCTATTTAGGGATTTTACTTCTTCTGATACTCCAGTAACCTTTTGGAGTTTGTTGTCCCATTTGTTGGGCACAATATATCTTTTGGAAGCAATGTCTTTCGGAACACCATCAATGGTGATTCGCAGATAAATAGGAACGGTGCCGTTGGCTTTGATTTTACTTTTCTTGATAAAGAAAAGTAGGTTGAATGTTTTGTTCATAATGTGGTGACTTTAAGTTTGATAAAATTATTCATCTTAAACACTTAAAACAAGATGTTCAACCCGTGAACGCCTTATTATACAAGTGCTCCAGCGGTTTTTGATGACCCATTTGAGATTTTCAGAATGGGACACTAAATAGGACACTGAAAGGATACCATTTAATGAACTTTATTGGTATAGCCACCAAGCAAAAAACGCCGTAAATCTTAAGATTTACAGCGTTTTAGCCTTTTTAGTATTTCTACTGGCGGAGAAAGAGGGATTCGAACCCCCGGACCTGTTACAGTCAACAGTTTTCAAGACTGCCGCATTCGACCGCTCTGCCATTTCTCCAGTATGTTGCTATCATTGCTGATTGCGAGTGCAAATATAAGAACCTTTTTTGGTTGTGCAAGTGTATTTTTAGAAAAAATTCATCTTTTTTTTAAGGATTTTTTTAATTGTTTCATTTGCTTTGCTTTAGGCGAAAAATAATTTTCAAAAAAGTTTAGTGGCCATTTTGTGATTAGTGAAAAGTGATTGATAATTGGCTTTGAATGATGCTATGATACCATTTAGAAATAAATTAATATCCAGTTTTATCTCTTTCGGATGGAGTCGGAGTGAGGGCTAATTATAAAAAACGATATTGTATTTCCAATAGCTATACTTTTAATTGGTTTTAGATATAGTTTAAAGCAATATATAATAATGTGTTTTCTTTTCCTCCAAAACATTATTAGCTACAAATCGAACAATTTTTTACATGTCTTATCTCTAATTTTTTAAATTGTCCTATTACTAGCGATAAAATACTGATAGAGTATAAAAATGCTCTATTTTTATTGGACCATAGCGGATAAGTAATCGGTAATAATTTGTGCTAAATTCTGTAATTTGTATTCTATAAATGAGTGCTTTTACCTTGCAGATTCTGTATGGTCCGTCAAATCTATGTGCTTTCAGTGCAGAGTGGTTTGGTTTCAATCAAAAAAGAGCATAAAAAAATCCTTCTAAATATATTTCAGAAGGATGATTTTATTCATTTTTGCAAATAGTAAAGTTACTAAAACTAATACTTCACAAAATCTTTTATTTCCAAGCCGTATCCTATCATTCCTACGCGTTTCGTTTGTTCGGTATTTGATAATAATCGAATTTTTGAAATGTCAATATCATGTAATATTTGAGCACCTATACCAAAATCTTTGTTGTCCATCTTGATTTGTGGCGCTTTGAATTCCCCTTGTGCTTGTAAAACTTTTAATTCGGATATGCGGTTCAGTAAATCTATTGAAGCCACTTCTTGATTAATGAATAATACTGCACCTTTACCTTCCTGGTTAATCAATTGAAACATGTCATCCAATTTTTTATTGGCATCATTGGTCAACGTTCCTAATATGTCATTGTTAACCGAAGTAGAGTTGATTCGTGTCAATACCGCTTCACCTATATTCCAAGTTCCTTTGGTTAAAGCAATGTGGATTTGTTTGTTGGTGGTTTGTTGGTACGCTCTTAATCTAAATGAACCAAAACGGGTTTCAATATCAAAATCTTCTTTTTTGACAATCAAACTGTCGTGTTGCATTCTATACGCCACTAATGCTTCGATGGAAACCAATTTTAAATTAAATTTCTTAGCGACTTTTACCAATTGTGGCAAACGAGCCATTGTTCCATCTTCATTCATTATTTCGACAATCACTCCAGCAGATTTGAATCCGGCCAATCTTGCAAAATCAATTGCTGCTTCGGTATGCCCAGTTCTTCTCAAGACACCTCCTTGTTTGGCTATCAATGGAAAAATGTGGCCTGGACGTGCTAAGTCATGCGGTTTGGTATTTGAATCTACTAATGAAAGTATTGTTTTGGCTCTATCGGCAGCTGAGATTCCTGTCGTTACCCCATTACCCCTTAAATCCACCGAAACGGTAAATGCTGTCTCCATAGGGTCGGTATTGTTACTTACCATCACATGTAATCCAAGTTCTTTACAACGGCTTTCAGTAAGCGGCGCACAAATTAAACCTCGGCCATGTGTCGCCATAAAGTTGATCATTTCGGGTGTTACTTTCTCAGCAGCAGCCAGAAAATCACCTTCATTCTCGCGATCTTCATCGTCAACAACTATGATTATTTTGCCTTGACGAATGTCCTCAATGGCTTCTTCTATAGTGTTGAGTTGTATTTTGTTGGTAGACATCTTATTCTTTATTTTGAGATGGAATTAATTTTTGAAACAGTTTTTGAAATACTTTTTGAATTGGAGCAAGTAATACATCCATATTAATCAAACCAATGTCATTCGTGGCTCGATAGGTCAATAAAATGGCTAATGGGGTCAGTATTATAGATGACATCCAAGAGCCTAAAAATGGGGATAATCCATCCTCCTGAGAAATCCTTTTCCCAAATGTGTTAATAAAGTGAAAGGATATAAAAATCAAAACAGCAAACACTATTGGTAGTCCAAGCCCTCCTTTTCGAATGATAGCTCCCAATGGGGCCCCAATAAAAAACATCAAAAAACAAGCATAAACGATTACAAATTTATCATTTAAGGATAATATGTGGCTGTTTATATTTTTCTTTTTGTTATCCAGTTCGCTTTTTGTGGCATCAATTGAATACATTAAACTTTGAATATTACTACTGGCAGCATTTAGAATTTCTGTTTTTTGTTTGTTGGAAAATAGAGATAATAAATTTTTAGTTATAGTTTTTTTCTTAGCAACTTCAGGGGCTTTATTATCTGTTAAAATGCCTAGTCTAGCAGCGCTATTTTCTGAGAATGAAATAATTTCAGTATCCCTATTTTTACTCAAGGAATCCAGTGTGTATTTCAAATCGCTTACATTAAGCATATTGTTTGTTGTAGAAACAGATTGGTCATTGTCTATTTTATTCAAATTAGACAGATCTATGTTTATACGGTATTTCTTAAAAGAGCTTTTGGCAAAAGGCAACTTGCTTCGATCTTCATACTTTTTTGGAACAATGTCTTGGTAATAATTTCCGTCATTAAGCACCAATTGTAAAATACTCGATTTGTCGCTACTAATCAATTCTCCATCTTTGGCTTTGATTACTGTTTTACTTCCGTCACCGTTTTGTGATTTTTCATGGATCGTTATTCCAGTTAAATGATTCCCATTTTCTCCCGATTTTTTATTGACTTTGATATTGTATAAACCAACGTCGCTAAATTGTCCTTCTGCAATAGCAAGTGCAGGTTTAGCTTGCGCAATGTTTTTTCTAAAATTAACAAACTTAAATTCGGCATAAGGTATTACATTATTGGCAAATAAAAATGCAATAACACTCAATATGGCAATAGAAACCGTCAAGCTTCTCATGGCTCTTTGTAGCGAAATTCCAGAAGATTTCATTGCTGCAAATTCATAATGTTCGGATAAACTTCCAAAAGACATAATGGCTGCCAATAAAATAGAAAGTGGGAGCACCAAAGGTACAATTCTTGGCATTGCAAGTATTAAAAATTTTAATACCATGAAAATATCCAAATCTTTCCCAGCTAGTTCAGCAATAAATAGCCAAACGGTTTGCAGAACGAACACAAAAAAAAGGATCACAAATACCGTTGTAAATGTGCCCAAAAAAGTTTTTAATAAGTATTTGTCTAGAATCTTCACCTAAATATTTAGTCTAATGTATTGATGTAATAATTGGGATATTTGCTTGCGGTAAATGTAAATTGATTTTTCGGTAATGGTTGATTTGTTTTAAAAGAATTAACGGTTAAAGTTGTTTTAGTTCCTTTTTTGCCTATTTCAATTACATTATAGATTGCGTTTGTTTTAGAATCGATGCCAAGTAAAATCTCTTTTCTTTGGTCTTTTGGGTTGGTCGGAATCAATTTGATATATTGTATTTTTTTGCCGCCTACATTTTGAACAATATCCATATTAAACTTATAACCCGTATTAAAAAAAGTCAACATTTTTGATGGAGTTATTGCCGAATCATCTTTTTCATTAACGGTTGAAATAGTAATTTCTTCATCTTCAGGAACAATTGTGTACGTTTTTTTTCCGTCAAAAATTTTCTTGATACCCATAAAATCCAGTACATATTGATTCCCTTTCATTACCACTTTGCCTTTACTGTCTTGATTAATGTTTTCTTTTGCATTGTTCAAGGAGTATTTAAAATCGATAGTGATGTTGTTGTAGCTTTTTACTTTAGATGTTACTTTGTCTAGCAAATCTTTAGCTTTTTTATCTTGCGATTGTGCCGAAAATCCAATAAAAAAAACGAATAAAAGGCTGATAAATTGTTTCATTGTTGTTTTGAATTGTGGTGTCATTTAATAATTATTTGCTGCAAAAGTACTCTTTTGTTGTTTATTATTTAGATATGAAATCTTCAGTAGTAGATTATGGCTTTTTGGGCGTGACTCTTTTTAGAAAAGGGGCTAACATTCATTGTCGCTATTAGCCCCTTTCCTAAAAAGAGTCGGGCTATTCGCGCTACTTCGGTAGCTAGCTTCTATCCCTCACGCATGTACGTTAATCAATAAATTTATTTTATTTATGAAAATTTAAAAAATATAAAAAACAAAAAATCAAAAGGGACTTTGAAATCCACTAATATTGTCAATTCTCTAAATCGAAAACAGCTTTCTGTAATCTATTTTATAACTTCTAACTTCTAACCTCTAAGCTCTAACCTCTAACTTTCATTACTAAAAAACTGATCCAACCCTGTCATGTCCTGTATGTTTACACTTCTAGCTTTGCTGCCCTCAAAAGGACCTACAATCCCAGCTGCTTCCAATTGATCGATTAATCGACCCGCTCTGTTGTATCCTAATTTTAGTTTTCGTTGTAATAAAGAAGCTGAGCCTTGTTGAGCATTTACGATAACTTCTGCTGCTTCTCTAAATAATGTGTCCCTATCAGATATGTCCATTTCCAAACTTATTCCACCATCTTCTCCTATAAATTCAGGAAGCAAATACGCGGTAGAATATGCTTTTTGCGAACCAATGAATTCAGTGATTTTTTCGACCTCTGGCGTATCTACAAATGCACATTGTACCCGAACCACATCATTACCATTTGTGTATAACATATCTCCACGACCTATTAATTGATCGGCTCCAGCGGTATCCAAAATTGTTCTTGAGTCGATTTTTGAGGTTACTCTAAAAGCGATTCTAGCCGGAAAGTTTGCTTTAATCAAACCGGTAATTACATTTACCGAAGGTCTTTGAGTGGCTATAATCAAATGAATACCAATAGCACGAGCCAGCTGAGCCAAACGCGCAATAGGAACCTCTACTTCTTTACCTGCAGTCATGATCAAATCGGCAAACTCGTCTACTACCAAAACAATATAAGGTAAAAAGCGGTGCCCATTTTCAGGATTCAATTTTCTAGCTTTAAACTTATCATTATACTCTTTAATATTTCTTACCATCGCATCCTTCAATAAAGAATAACGATTGTCCATTTCTACACAAAGTGAATTCAAAGTGGCTACAACCTTGGCATTATCAGTAATGATGGCATCTTCGGTATCTGGTAATTTTGCCAAGTAGTGTCTTTCTATTTTATTAAAAAGGGTAAGTTCTACTTTCTTAGGATCTACCAAGACAAACTTTACTTCTGCAGGATGTTTTTTGTATAGAAGCGAAGTTAATACAGCATTCAATCCAACTGATTTTCCCTGTCCTGTAGCACCCGCCATCAATAAGTGAGGCATTTTCGCAAGGTCAACTACAAAGGTTTCATTCGAGATGGTTTTTCCTAGCGCAATAGGCAATTCCATTTCGGCTTCTTGAAATTTGGCAGAACCAATCACACTTTTCATAGAAACCATCGTTGGATTCTTGTTTGGCACCTCAATACCAATTGTTCCTTTTCCGGGAATTGGAGCAATAATTCGAATCCCTAATGCCGAAAGAGACAATGCAATATCATCTTCTAAACTCTTAATTTTTGAAATTCTAATTCCTGCTTCGGGCACAATTTCATATAACGTTACCGAAGGACCAACAGTCGCTTTGATTTGCGCTATTTCTATTTTGTAATTGCGGAGTGTATCTACAATTCGGTTTTTGTTTTCTTCCAGTTCTTCCTGGTTGATTGTAATACCGCCAGTCGAATATTCTTTTAATAAATCGATGGTTGGGTATTTGTAATTGGATAAATCCAACGTAGGATCAAACAATCCAAAGTCTGAAACTAGGCGCGAAGCCAAGTTGTCCTCTATGATGTCTTCCTCAATCGCTTTTTCTATTACAAAGGCTTCCTCTTTGATATGAGAAACTTCAGGTTCAGCCATTGGAGTCACCTCCATAGAAATAGGTTTTAAGGTAGGCTCTAAATTGATTTGTGATGAATTTGAAATGGTTGGTTTTAAGGCTTCCTTATTGATTTCAAACTGAGAACCGGTTGTTTTCAAATGTATTTCATCCAATTCTTCATCCTGTTCTTCTACTGCAAATTCTTCTAAATTGTAAGCGCTGTCATTTGATGGTAGTACAGGACTTTTTGTCAAATCTTCTTTGATTTCATTTTTAGTTTTTTCAAAAAAGGATTGTACTTTTTCTGGCGAAACTTGAAGTTTGAAAATAATATAAATAATTAATCCAAAAACTAAAATCAATAAAGTTCCCGTTTTTCCAATATAATCTTGGAAAAATAAATTCAATTCATATCCAATAGTTCCTCCCAATTCTGGCAATGAAGTGGCGAAAAATCCAAATAATACCGACAGAATTATAATGACAAACAAATCCCAAAACCAAACACCTTTGAGTTTCATTATGGATAAATCCAAAATCAAGTACATACCAGTTAAGAAAAATAAACGAACAAAAAGAAATGAAGCGATTCCAAAACCTCTATATATTATAAAATCTGATAAATACGCTCCAAATTTACCTAGCCAGTTTTGAACTATTTCTTTTCTATTCGATAATTCGGTTACCGCACTTTGATCAATTTGTCCGTAAATGAAAAATGAAACAAAGGCAACGAATAAAGCTATTGAAAATAATACCAACAAAAAACCCAAAACAATTCGGTGTTGTTTGGATAATTTCCATGACCTTATACCTTTAGATTCTGCTTCGTTTTTTTTGTCTAAAGTTTCCTTTTTTGTAGATTTTGCCATTCTTAAATTAAATTGCGCCTATAAAAATTTTGGGATATAAATAATAAGACCAATTGCAATTGCTGTCAATGCTGCAAAAAATACAGCCCCAGCAGCAATATCTTTAATGAAACCTATTCTTTCATGGTAATTGGGGTGAATAAAATCGGCAATTTTTTCAACTGCAGTATTCAATCCTTCAATACTCATTATTAGACCAATTGCCATGGTTTGAAAAAGCCATTCGGTAGTGGTAATATGATAATAAAAACCGGCTATGGTCATAATGATTCCAATAGAAAATTGAACCATAATACTGTGCTCGGTGGTAATTAATTTTACAGCGCCTTGAAAAGCAAATTTCATGCTTTTCAATCGGCCTGTAAATAAAGTGTTGTCTTTTTGGAATTCCATATTTTTTTTTAAAGTGCGGCTAAAGCTGCTTCATAATTAGGTTCGTTTGCAATTTCACCTACTTGTTCTGTATGAGTTACTACTCCGTTTTCATCAACAACAATGATAACACGAGAATGCAATCCAGCCAATGGACCGTCTACAATATCTAAACCATTGCTTTTTCCGAAAGATCCTTCTTGAAAATCAGATAAGTTGACAACATTTTCTAGACCTTCCGCACCACAAAAACGTTTTTGTGCAAATGGTAAATCTCTAGATATGCATAAAACGGTTGTGTTTGCCAAGTTGCTTGCACTTTCATTAAATTTTCTAACAGAAGTAGCACAAGTTCCTGTGTCAATACTTGGAAAAATATTCAAAACTAATTTTTTACCTGCAAAAGTGCTTAAATCAGCAACCGATAAATCATTTTGAACTAATTTAAAATCAGCAAGTTTAGAACCTACTTTTGGTAATTCACCTGAAGTGTGTATTGGATTTCCTCCTAATGTTATTGTAGCCATGATGTTTGTTTTTTAATGAGGTTCAAAAGTAAGGATTAATATTTGAAACTGAAAGAATTTGTTGTTAGTTGTGGGTTTTGGGTTTTGGGTTTTGGGTTTTGAGCTTTCGGTTGTGTGTGTCTTTGAAACTAGAAACTTGATTTTTGATCAAAAAAGTTCTTCTTTTTGCGAGAAGGATGGAAGCTGGCTACCGAAGTAGCGCATACAGCCTGACAGCATAAAGGGAAGTGGCCGAATGTGCGGTATCTAGATTTGGCCACTTTTCTTTTTGGTGTCTCGCCCAAACGAACTTTTGCGAACTGACGAAGGAAATTATTCTTAAATAAAAAAAACGCACTCTGAAATGGAGTACGTTTTGCTATGCTTGTCAAATGATTTTATTTATCGATAGAACCAAGAACTCTTTTCATAAAAGTGTTTAAGGCTTCTTTTTTGTCGGTTCCGTCTTTAATCAATTTATGAACTTCAAGTGCACCATACATATTTGAAATTAATTCTCCTATGACATCCAGTTCTTCATCTTTTAATGAGGCAATTTCGGTCATGGCTTCCAATACTTCGATAGTTTCGATGATGTAATCTTGATCGTTTTCTTGTATGAATTGGGTTAAGTGTTTTATTACGGGTAACTTCATAAGTTGTGAGGTTGGATTTTAGAGGTTAGAAATAATGTAATTCCTTTAAAATCTAACCTCTAACTTAATTATAGTATTTCTTGTACCAATTCTGTTAAAACTTCTTGTTTATTGGTTTGGGTCTCGTTGACCAATTTTCCGTTCACAAAAGTGGCAAAAGTAGGCAAGTTGCTTACATTGGCTAGTTTTCGTGATTCTGGAGAATTTTCGGCATCGACCAAAACAAATGTCAAAGCTTCGTTTTCTGAAGCTAATTTTTTGAATTTTGGTTTCATGATTCTACAGTTTCCACACCATGAGGCCGAAAATTGAACTACCACTTTTTCGTTTTGGGCTATTAAAGCCCCTAACGTATCTTCGTTTAATTCGATTAACATAGATTTTTAAATTTCAATGTCAATTTCAATAACAATGGCAATTCTTAACTATTGAAATTGCCATTGTCATTGCCATTGATATTATTAGTTAAGACTTAGGTATTCAGCAGTACTTTTTCTATCAGCATTCATCGCTTCTTTACCAGCTTCCCAGTTTGCAGGGCATACTTCACCTTTTTCTTGTATGTGTGTATATGCATCAACCATACGCAAGTATTCGTTTACATTACGACCTAGTGGCATATCGTTTACACTTTCGTGGAAGATTTTACCAGTCTCATCAATTAAGTAAGTAGCTCTAAAAGTAACATTTGAACCTTCAATGATAACAGAATCAGTTTCTTCGCTATATTCAGTTGAATCAATATCAAGAATTCCTAATATGTTAGATAGGTTTCTGTTGGTATCAGCAAGAATTGGATAAGTAACACCTTCGATTCCACCATTGTTTTTTGGAGTATTCAACCAAGCAAAGTGAACTTCGTTGGTATCACAAGAAGCACCGATTACAATTGTATTTCTTTTTTCGAATTCTGGTAATGCAGCTTGAAAAGCGTGTAATTCAGTTGGACATACAAAAGTAAAATCTTTGGGGTACCAAAACAAAAGTACTTTTTTATTGTTTTTTGTAGCTTCTTCAAAAATGTTGATTTTTAAATTATCTCCCATTTCTGAGATAGCGTCTACTGCAATACTTGGGAATTTTTTACCTACTAATGACATGTTTTATAAATTTTAATGGTTTGTTTTTTTAACTGCTGCAAATATAAGGCATATTAAAAGGTTGATTAAATAAATATTAATTATTAATATTTATTTAACAATAGCAAACAACTATAGTGACGGGTTAAATTGCGGTAATTGAGACAGGTAAGCTGCCTTTTCCTTTTTTGTCTTCTAATAATTGTTCGGCTGCACTTTCTTGGAATTCTTTAAAATCTTGATACATTTCTACAATACCGTTGGTTTGATCTAAGTTTGGTATGACTTGCAAAGCATATGGATTTCCAAATACGTATAAAATACATTTTTTGGTTTGAAATAATTGTCCTAAAAATGCTAAGATAGAATCCTCTAATTCGAATTTATTAAGTGGTTTGGCTTTTGGGACAAATAATGAAATCAGTACGGTGTCAAAAGGCTTTAAATCTTCAATTAAAGTAGTTTCAAAAAGGTCATTTGCATTTTCTATAGCATATTCAGGTGATGGCAAGATAGAAGCTAAACTTTTAAAAAATGGATTATCAATGGTTTTGTAGACACTCAATTTGGCCAAGCGTTCTCTATTTTTAGCATCAAAAAGAACGACAGAACTATTATTGTCTTTAAGATCAGTAATACAATAATCGGCTATTTTTCGATTTAAATCAGAAGTAATTTTAAAGTCAAAATCACGAGTAATGATAGGTTCTGTTTCAAAAAGACCAGCTTTTTGTTTGCATTTCAGGATACGATTCAAACTCGCTTCAATTCGTTCTGGCGTAGCATTCTTGAGGATTTCCTGAATGCCTTCTGCTACGTTTTCGGCAAAACACAGCACATCGTTTCCAGCATTGAAGGCTTCCCATTCCAGTTGCCCCTTAACATCATATAATTTTGAAACGCTATGCATGTTCAAAGCATCCGAAATAATCAAACCATCATAACCCAATTGCTGACGCAGTAATTTTTCAATTATATTTTTGGATAATGTGGCGGAGGTTTCTTTTCCATCATTCAAAGAAGGAACAGCCAAATGTCCTATCATAATAGAGTCAACATGATTCTCTATTCCTTTTATAAATGGTACCAATTCATTTTCGAGTAATTCTTCGAGACTTTCCTGTAAAACCGGTAATCCTAAATGCGAATCGACACTGGTATTGCCATGTCCAGGAAAGTGTTTGAGACAGCCCAAAATTCCAACATCAGACATTCCGCGAAGGTATTCCATAGCATATTGAGCTACTTTATCTTTATTGGATCCAAACGAACGATACCCAATTACGGGATTCTTGGGGTTGTTATTAATGTCAGCCAATGGGGCTAAATTATAATGAATCCCTGCCGATTTTAAATCCAATGCAATTTGTTTTCCAACTTCGTAAACCAAATCTATTTTTCTTTCGGGCAAAGCGCCAAGAGTAATGGCATACGGATATTGCGGCGTTTTTTCGACACGCATCGCCAATCCCCATTCGGCATCAATGCTCATCAATAGGGGAGTGGTGGCACATTTTTGATAGCGCACAATCAGGTCTTTCAATCGCTGAAAACTATCGTCGTTGAATTCCACTTTTTTCTTAGATTCGTAATTAGTAGCCGCACTGGCTCTGCTGTGAAAAAAAGTCAATCCACCAATGTTGTGTTCTTTGATTAATCGCTCTGTTTCCTGAATGTTCTCTTCCGTGTCGTTGATAAAAACGGCAGGGAAAAAGAATTGTCCTATTTTTTGTTCTAGTGTCATTTTGAAATGAATATTAGATTAAAGTTGAGACACAGATTTCACAAATTTACACAGATTAAATTCTCGAAATAATCTGTAAAACTTTTCAATTTAGGATATCGATGTTCAATTTAATTTTGGTAAAAAGTTAATAAATCTTAATTCGACAGAAGGCTTCTGTCGTTTTGAGTTGAATTGATTATCATTAATTTGTAATTGCGCAGAAGCCTTCTGCGTAATTGAATCTATTTGACTCATTAATTTCAATTTAGTCAACTGTGTTGACGAAATTGAAGTTGCGTAAACTTTATTGGAAGAACTCGCTCTGTTTTAAAGCCCTTCCTTATAAATATATTCATATAGACTTTATAGTTTATAAAAAAAAATCTGTGCAAATTTGTGAAATCTGTGTTCTATTTACTTTTTTTGGGATAACGAATCATTCTCCTTCACTTTCTTACCAAATTCCGCTGGATAAATCAAAAACTGCGATAAAATCAATCCAGGAATAGTGGCACAAAACACCCAAATAAAGAAATTGCCATAGCCTAAATATTGCTGTATAAAACCACTTGCCATACCTGGAAGCATCATTCCCAAAGCCATAAATCCTGTTGCAATAGAGTAGTGAGAAGTTTTTGATTCTCCTTCAGCAACATAAATTAAGTACATCATAAAGGCCGCAAAACCAAAACCGTATCCAAACTGTTCTGCAATAACTGTGGCATAAATATAGTGAACAGAAGCTGGATGAAAATGAGCTAATAAAACAAACCCAATTATAGGTAAATGCATGGCCAAAAACATCGGTAACATCCATTTTCGTAATCCTCCTTTGGAGATGGCTATTCCGCCCAAAATTCCACCTACAACAAGTGCTGCTACTCCAAATGTTCCGTATATTATCCCCACATCTTCGGTGGTCAATCCCATTCCTCCTTTGGCTTTTTCATCAATCAAGAAAGGAGTCAGCATTTTTAATAATTGCGATTCTCCCAATCGGAAAAGTAATATGAAAGCTAATACAAGACCAATTTGTTTCTTTTGAAAAAAAGTAGCAAACACTTCACCAAAACTAGCCTTGTGAATTACTTCAGCTTCCGTGATTTCCTCCACTTTAGGTGTCGTAAAAAAGTTATATATCGTTAAAAAAGCCATAATCAACGCTACAACAATCATTGTGTAGGACCAAGCCTTAGTTTTGTCGCCAAATTTTTGCTCCAAAAAACCTCCAAGAATTACAATCAATCCATTGGCAGTAAGCATCGAAAGGCGGTAAAACGTACTTCGAATCCCTAAGAAAAAGGATTGCTGATCTTTGGATAAAGCCAACATATAAAAGCCATCACTCGCCACATCATTGGATGCCGAGGCAAATGCCGCTACCCAAAAAAGTGCTAAACTCAACATAAAAAAATGATTCATCGGAATGGTCAATCCCACAATCAAGAATGCAATGGCAATCACCAATTGCATCGCTAGGAACCATTTTCTTTTGGTGGCATACAAATCGATAAAAGGACTCCAAAGCGGTTTGATTACCCAAGGCAAGTACAATAAACTGGTGTAAACGCCAATGTCTTCATTAGCAACCCCTAGACTTTTGTACATAATTACCGAAACCGAAATAATAATGGCATACGGAAAACCCGAAGCAAAATTTAAAAACGGAATCCAATACCACGGTTTGTTGTCTTTCATTTTTTTATAATGTTTAATCGTTTAAATTGTTTAAAGTTAAATTGTTAAATTGTTTGGATTTGGCAAATAGTAATTGTAAATCAAAAATTATAGGATCATATAATTTCGTCTAGCACCTTTGTCAAAGTTTAAAACTTTGACAAAGGTTAGAGATTCATCAAGACTTTATTAATGTTTCTTTTTTAAATAACCATTAAAATTTTGATTGTCTAAACGGCTTAGTAATTAAACCATTTTAAACTTTTATTTTGTTTGTGTTTCTACTTGCAAATCGATTATGGTTTCTGGACTTTCGTTGGCATAATAATCTACGAAGGTGAAGGCAAAAGCCGTTTTTCCTATCATTTTATAATCCGCTACTTCGATGTTGAATGCTTCATTTTCTTCTGTTACGGCAATTTTGTCTAGAATTTGACTGGCATCATTGATGTTGATTTTCGAAACATCTTTGGCGCCATACACCACTATATATCTAACTTTTGCCAACTGTTTTGGTTTCTGAAACGAAACATAATAACTGCTGGTATCCTTAGTGATGGAATTGATCAATAAACTCTCTGTAATCGCTTTTTTGAAGTTGGGTACAGGTAAAGGAAGTGCTGGATATTTGTATTCATAATCTTGAAGCACCTTGACCACATCTTGGTTTTTGTTTATAAACCATTTGGCACTAAAAAATCCGTTTCCTTGTACATTATCATAACTGCGGGTGAGGTCAATTTGGTTTGGAATTTCATATTTATTATTCCAATGTTTGTCTGAATCGGCTTTGATTTTATAAGAGCTGTTTCCTACGTATAATGCGGTGTTGCTCGGTACATTCTCAGACCACCATTTGATTAATTTGGCATACGAAGCTGTTTTGTGGTCAATACTCCAGTACAATTGTGGCACGATGTAATCAATCCAATTGTTTTGCATCCAGTCAACGGGATCGGCGTATAAATCATCATAATTGGTTTGTCCTGAAGATGTATCGGAACCTTTAGGATCAACCGATTTGTTACGCCAAACGCCAAACGGACTGATTCCAAATTGTACCCAAGGTTTTAATTTTTTGATGTTAGCAGAAATATTTTTGACAAAAGTGGTCACATTCAATCGTCTCCAATCCGCCAATGAAAGCCCGTTTCCAAACTTTTGATAGGAAGCAGTATCATTAAATTCAATTCCTTTTATTTTGTACGGATAAAAATAATCATCAAAATGTATCGCGTCAATATCGTATTTAATGACCACCTCATCCACAATAGAGGTTAAGTGTTGCTGCACTTCGGGCAGGGCAGGGTTGTAGTAGTATTTGCCACCATATTCAATCATCCATTCGGGATGTTTGTAAAAATCATGGTTGGGACTCAAAGTTTCGGTTTTCAAATCAAAAGTGGCACGGTAAGGATTGAGCCAGGCATGAAATTCAAAACCACGAGCGTGAGCTTCGGTAATCATCCATTCGAGTACATCATAATTAGGATTAGGCGTTTTCCCTTCTCTTCCTGTCAGATAACGGGACCATGGAGCGAGCATCGTTGGATATACCGCATCACCCACAGAACGAATTTGCACAATCACCGCATTGTAATTCAGTTTTTGATAAGTGTCTAGAATCTCGATGAAGTCGGTTTTTTGTTTCTCCACGGAGTCAGTACTGCTTTTAGGCCAGTCAATGTTGACCACCGTGGCAATCCATACGGCTCTGAATTCGTTTTTGGGGTGCATCTCCCTTTTTTGGGCCTGTCCAATGACAGCAAAAAACAGAAGGTATATAGTTGGGAATAACAGGGACTTCTTTACAATCATTTTTACTCTTTTTATCCAGCATTCAAAAGTAGTTTTTTTAGCTAAGTTTATTAAATTAATTACCAATAAAATTCGGATTTGCTTTTTGGTTTTGCAGTATTGCTAAAAAGAATCTTTATGCGCCTGATCCAGCTATCCGCTATAGCCCTCGATTGCAACCCTTTTTTTACTAGCCACTACAGGAGCTTCCTGCGGTCGCTCTGTATCGGCTGTAAAAAATAGTGTTCCAATTCTCGGGGCTGCCGCTACTATCTGGGGCGGGGCATTGGTGCATTGATGGAACTTTTAGTTTATTTTAAAAATGCTTAATTCTAAAAATATTAACGGAAAAAGTCGGGAGACTTTTGACACATTTACGGTTTTTAAGAACTTTAAAAAAAACGCAAAGTCGGGAGACTTTGCGGAGCAACTACACTTTGCGCAGCTGGGGACCGTAAAAATCCATCCGAAGCAGGTAACTACTTGTCCGAAGATTGCAAATGGCATTCAGAAGCATGTAACAGGGGTTCAGAAGCATGTAACAGGGGTTCAGAAGCATGCATCAGGCGTTCCGAAGACCGTATCAGGCATCCCGAAGCTTGCATCAGGGCATACTTTTTTCTTTGGATGCCCTATTTTGCTGGGCGGAGTATAAAAAGGGTTGAAATGAATACAATTTACGTTTTGGAAGTTTGTAACTATTATTTTCTATGTTTGGGAAATGGCACAACTACTATTCACAGAAAAAGTCGGGAGACTTTTGACACGTTTACGGTTTTTAAGAACTTTAAAAAAAAAACGCAAAGTCAGAGACATTTGCGGAGCTGGGGAGTCAACAAAATAAACGCGAAGCATCTACATTTGCGGAGCGGGGAACATTTCGTAGAGCGGGTGTTACTCTAATTCATCTATAACTTTTTTGTCAATTATTGTTTTTCTACTATTTAGTAAATATGCATTTAGATAATCTGCCATATCAAGCAATCTTTTTAAATGTTCTTTAGTGATTTTTTTCATGAAAGTAGTATGAATAACTCCATAATCTATATGAAAATCTATTATAATTTCATACCAACCTTTCTTACTATTATATTCTGCACAAACTTTCATTTTATTTAAACTGTCTATCACCCCATCTCTAAAATCTTCCGGCACCTCGTCTATTCTGTTTTTAGTCTCGATGCCACTTTGTGTATTCTCATACCAAGTATAATAATCTTGATTACTATCAACATATTCAATCCACTTTTTATAATCAAGTTTAGTTTTGATTAGGCGTGACTGTTCATATTTTTCCATTGCAATATCTGGGTCTTTGATAGCGTTCAGTTTTTTTAGTTTCATAACCTTTTATTTAATGAAATTTTCCAATGCATTAATTTTATATGTTATATCAGGATTATACTGTGATAATTTTTTTATCCATTCAGTTTCTAATTCAGGAGTAATATTTGTTTTTGGCATATAAATATGAATTTCGGCTTTTTTATAAGTTATTTTTTTACCATTCCAGCTAATCCCTTTATTGGGAGCTGTTCCCATATTTCCACTCAAATTTTCAATATTATCTTTAACAGCTTTAGTACCTAGCCAACTATCAACATTTTTAGTTGTAGTTGTTTTCATTGAAACCCGCTCTGCGAAGTCCCCGCTCTGCGAAGTCTCCCGACTTCGAACTTTTTTTAAATGTTCTTGTAAAATGTAAATCTAATAAAAGTCTCCCGACTTTTCCCGTAAACATCTTATAAATTCAAAACGTTTTATTATAAATCGAAACGCTCCCACTTTAAATAAAAATAAAAAAACTACAAAATAATAGAACTGTTACTTTGTAGCTTTTTATAACTTTTGAAATGCATATTATTCTAAAGATATTTACGGAAATAGTTGGGAGACTTTTGACACGTTTACGTTTTTAAGAACTTTAAAAAAAACGCAAAGTCGTGAGACTTCGCGGAGCAGCTACACTTCGCGGAGCGGGGGGTGCAACTACACTTCGTGGAGCTGGTGGTTTGTTATTTTGTAGTTTTTTATGATGATTTGAAACGCATATCATTCTGAAGACATTTACGGAAAAAGTCGGGAGACTTTTGACGTGTTTACGGTTTTTAAGAACTTTATTAAAAAACGCAAAGTCATGAGACTTCGCGGAGCATGGGGGTCGGGAGACTTTTGGCATGTTTACGATTTTCAAGAATTTTTAAAGAAAACGCAAAGTCATGAGATTTTGCGGAGCGGGGCTCATTAGTAGTGATCAAGCTGTCCGATGACTGTAAAAATCCATCCAAAGCAGGTAATTACTTGTCCGAAGATTGCAAATGGCATTCAGAAGCATGTAACAGGGGTTCCGAAGCATGCATCAGGCGTTCCGAAGACCGTATCAGGCATCCCGAAGCTCGTATCAGGCATTCCGAAGCTCGTATCAGGGCATACTTTTTTCTTTGGATGCCCTATTTTGCTGGGCGGAGTATAAAAAGGGTTGAAATGAATACAATTTACGTTTTGGAAGTTTGTAACTATTATTTTCTGTATTTGGGAAATGGTACAACTACTATTCACGGTAAAAGTCGGGAGACTTTTGACATATTTACGGTTTTCAAGAACATTTAAAAAACGCAAAGTCATGAGACTTCGCGGAGCGGGGGGGTTTATTAATTTAGATTCTTTACTCCAATTTCCATCATAATAAGCCTCTAAAGTTGAAACGTTACCATGTAGTTTGCCTGTAATTCTATATAATGTATCTATTCCATTATAATTATAGATATAATAGCTGTATTCCATTTTAATATGATTGAATTGAATTTATATTTTGAGGTAACTTTATAGCATCTGAATTTTTAATCATTTGCTGTTCTAATTTTATAGCCTGAGCAGAGTGACTATACTTCGCGGAGCTGGTTACAAACTAGCAATCTCAATTATTTCATCTAATAATTTTTCTTCATTAAAATTGAAATGCGCATATTGTGTGATTGCAAAAGATGTTTTTAATTTATTTAATGCTTCTTGTTTGTTGCTAGTCTCTAATTCTGCTTTAATGTTTTCAAAAAATTGATAAGCAGGTTTATTACTATTTTTAAGTAGTATTATTAATTCCTCTAGTTTTTTTTCTAATTCTGTTTTTACGATATTCTGATTAATTCCTGCAATCTTATTCAATTCTTCGAAGCTATGACTGTCTAAAAAATCAATTACTTTCATACATTTTTCATACATAAAATATCCCTGAAACTTACTTTCTACCTCACCTTTATAATAATCTCGTAAGTAATTGTATTTTGAATTTTGATTTAGTTTGGCAGAGATTAAGCCTTTTATAATTCTCCAACCCAGATCATCACAATAAATTACTTTTTCGGCTGGATTTTCATTTAGTAACTTATCAATTGCATCTACAGAATTATATTTTTCAAAAAATGGTACAGCATATTCTTGATAAAACTTTGTGACTATCTTCCCCCACTCCACAATATCTTCTTGGGTTTTGATTTTGTAATTATAATTTGTTTCTCCAAAGTAATCAGAAATTCTAACACCCAAAGTACTTCCGTAATCATTCGGAATGATAGGTATTTCATCTAATGCGTTGAATAAAATTTTCTGAACTGGAAAAATACCAAGTCCGATAGAGCAAGAAGTTTTAAATTCATCTATATAATTTGCGACCCCAAAACCCAGTCTGAAAAATTGAATATCCTTAGTTAGAGAAAATTCACAACCTTGACTTTCAGACTTTGATTTATATCCCAACGGTTTTAATAGATTTTCAAACTCTTTTTTTAATTCTTTTTTTACTTCGCTGTAATTCATATTTATTTTATTCTTGGTCTTATTAAATACTGAGTAAAATCAGTAGTAGAGCTGTTTACCCAAAATTCTACATTAGCTTCTAATTGAATTTGAGCTTTCCCATTTACAAAATCTTCAAAACCAAAAGCATCTGTTGCCTGCTTGCCTCTCATTTCAACTTTCGTGATTTTTCCAGCTGTGGCATTGTCATCAATCATTTTATATATTGGTTGTTGGTTTTGGGTGCAGGTACTTGTTAGGTCGGCTTTGTTTACTAAATCTGTTTTGGCTGTTTTGGCATCAATTACTTTATATTTTTTTATTCCACCCACCTCTATTTGTATGAGATTGTCAGGTATAATTGTTTTTGTTTTTGTAACCCCATTTTCAACATAGGTTACGTCTAAAGTAATTTGATTTTCCCGCTCTGCGAAGTCTCCCGACTTCGTACTTTTTTTAAATGTTCTTTTAAAGCAGTAAATCTAATAAAAGTCTCCCGACTTTTTCCGTGAACATATGATGAATCTAAAGTATTTCAGGAATTTTAAAAATGAACAATAAAATTAATACAAATTGTATTTGGTAAAAGAACTGGGATTCAAAACATCAACAATGGGATTGTCTGGTTTATCTATTTTGAGAAGTCCTGTATCGATAACATAAGTCCTGCCTCTTGAATTAATATAATATTAAAAACAAACACTTTTTTCTTAACACAATAAAAATATTCGCTTAATACGGTATTCTCTTTTCGTATTTATTAAGTTTCATTTTACAAAATATAGAATTTTTATTTGTTTTTTAGTAAAATTTGAATTTAATTTTGTTTTATAGTCTTTTTTAAATGTATATTTGACTTTTTTTAAGGTAAAAAAGAGAAATATTGTATTTATATCCCAATTTTATAAAAAATTAAAATCTTAAGATTAAAGATTGAATTTGTTTTATATATTTGAACTTTAATATTTTTTCTTTTTTATTAAAAAAATATTGCAAATAATACAAAAAAATAGTTTTTAACGGTAAAATTTACAACATGGCATTAAAAGGGCTTTTTAGAAAAAAAACAGTTCAAGATATTTTAAAACAAGTCGAGAAAAACAATTTAGATGGGCATGATGCACTAGGAAAACATTTAACTGCCAAAGATTTAACTGCGTTTGGTATTGCTGCTATTGTTGGAGCAGGTATTTTTAGTACAATTGGGAAGGCTAGTTTTGATGGTGGGCCTGCTGTAATTTTCTTGTTTTTGTTTACTGCAATTGCCTGTAGTTTTGCTGCTTTTGCTTATGCCGAATTTGCTTCGATGGTTCCCGTGTCTGGAAGTGCTTATACCTATTCTTATGTAGCTTTTGGCGAATTAATCGCTTGGATTATTGGTTGGGCACTTATTATGGAATATTCTGTCGGAAATATTACGGTAGCAATTTCATGGAGTGATTATTTTACCGGATTGCTCTCCAGTGGTGGTATCGATTTGCCGCAATGGGTGCAAATGGATTACTTAACGGCTTCAAATGGTTTTAAAGATGCTACTGCTTTAATGGAAGCTGGTAAAACATTTGAAAATTTAAGCTCAGGAATGCAAAATGCCTATACCGCTTGGACTACTTCACCAGTTATTGGTTCTTTTCATTTTGTTGCCGATTTACCTGCTTTACTGATTATTGTTTTGATTACTGCCCTTATTTATCGCGGTATGAAAGAATCGCGTAATGCGAGTAATATCATGGTTGTTGTTAAACTGTGTATTGTTCTATTGGTAATTGCTGTTGGAATCTTTTATGTAGATACTACTAATTGGCACCCTTTTGCGCCAAATGGAGTTTCTGGAGTTTTAAAAGGGGTTTCTGCCGTGTTTTTTGCTTATATTGGTTTTGATGCTATTTCGACAACTGCCGAGGAATGTAAAGATCCACAACGTGATTTGCCTCGTGGAATGATGTGGGCAATTATTATATGTACGATTCTATATATTGCAATTTCATTGGTATTAACGGGTATGGTCAGTTATAATACTCTAAATGTTGGTGATCCGTTGGCTTTTGTTTTTGATCAATTGGATTTAAAATGGATGTCAGGAATTATTGCAGTAAGTGCTGTTGTTGCAATGGCTAGTGTTTTATTGGTTTTTCAAATGGGACAACCTCGTATATGGATGAGCATGAGTCGTGATGGTTTGTTGCCAAAACGCTTTTCAACGGTTCATCCAAAATTCAAAACTCCTTCTTATGCTACAATTGTTACAGGTTTTGTAGTTGCTGTTCCTGCATTGTTTATGAATTTGACTATGGTAACAGACTTATGTAGTATAGGAACATTATTTGCCTTTGTTTTGGTTTGTGCTGGTGTTTTGGCTTTGCAAAATAGAACCGATATTCCAAGGGGTAAATTTAAAACACCTTATATCAATTCAAAATATATTTTTCCTTTGTTGATTGTTGTTGCATTAATCTTTTCTTTTGGATATAATAAAAAAGCAACAATGGGTTTTATTACCAACGAAACCAAAACCAATGATTCTGAATTTATTATTACTTCTTTAAATAAAGAGGAAACTCAAAAAGTATACAATTATTTAGTAAGTATTGAAGGTAAAACTAATGCTACTGAAAAACTAGATGTGGAGCATTTATTAAGTCAATATCAAGAAGATGACGCTAAATATGAATCAGTTGTTGCTGGATTGCCTATTTCTGATTCTATAAAATATGAAAGTGGTTTTGATTTGTTTAAACATAAAATTCCAATGTGGATTTTCCTTTTCGTAATTGTTGGATTGGTTTTTTGGTCCTACAAAGAGAACTTGTCTTTAATTCCGCTTTTGGGTTTAATCTGTTGTTTGTATATGATGGCGGAATTGAGCGTTTGGAATTGGATATACTTTGGAATTTGGTTAATGATAGGTTTAGTGATTTACTTTAGTTTCAGTCGCAAAAACAGTAAATTAAACATTCAAGAATCATAATCGAAAGATAATTACAAAAATTGGCACTACCAATTGTTTGGGTTTTATCAAATAGGACTTATTTAAGAATGAAATATTAAAAGAAAACAAATCAAGGAATTAAGATTCATAAAGGTTACAATGGCTTAATGAATCTTAATTCCTTAATTGTTTAGAGTTTTAAATTTAATCTTAAATTTAAAAACTCACACAATTCGTAGTAAACCTAAAAATTAATCTCCGTTTCATATTTATTTTGGAACGGTTTTTTTTTGAGTTAATTTGTTTTAAATAAATAGGGGTAAAGAATAAATAAGATGTTTTGATAAAAATGTTTATTATTGCTAAACTATCAAAATATATTTTGCAATCTTTGAACTCTAAACAAATAAATACGATTATGGGAAAAACTAAACTGACAATCAATAAAAATGGTTCTTTGAAAATTGAAGGAGATTTTGAAATAGTAGACCAAGACGGGAACGTTTATGGCTTGCAAGGAAGAGAAACATTGGGACTTTGTCGTTGTGGTTTATCTGCCAATAAACCTTTTTGTGATGGTTCACATCGTAATGGTTTTGAACATGATGCAAAAGCATTTGACTTACCGCCAATGAAAACAAAATAGATTTTTTCTGTTTTGTCTAATAAAAAAAGCTGCATTTTCAATAATGCAGCTTTTTTTTACTTTTTTCTGTCTTAGCCTACAAAACGGTAAGTTCCACTAAACACGCTTTCATCATTTGGTAAGTTCGTTCAATATCATTATCCAATCCAATAGAAAAACGAATTAATCCATCTGTCAATCCCATTTCGTGTTGCTCTTCCAATGGAATTTCGGATGAAGTTGATGTTCCGGGTGCACTAAATAATGTTTTATAAAACCCTAAGCTCACTGCTAGGTAGCCTAGATTGCGCGCTTGCATTAACTCCATTACCGCGTTGGCTTTTTCCAAAGTTCCAACATCAAGCGTCATCATGCCTCCAAACCCATATTCGGGATTGATCATACCAGCATATAATTCGTGACTTGGGTGACTTTTTAAGCCAGGGTACACCGTTTTGATTCCGTCTTTTTCGAATCGCTCGGCTAAGAATTGGGCATTGTAGCTGTGTTGTTTCATTCGGATATGCAAGGTTCGCAGGTTTTTCATTACACTGGCCGAGCGCAAACTGTCCATTGTTGGGCCTAATAACATACTCGCACCAGAGTTAACATTTTTCAAACTGTCAATAAATATTCTAGAGGCACAGGTAACGCCACCCAATGTATCGCTGCTGCCATTTATGTACTTAGTCAAACTATGAATCACAATATCGGCACCCAATCGTGCGGGAGAAACCGATAAGGGTGAGAATGTATTGTCTACTACAAAAGTCAAATTGTGTTTTTTTGCTATTTTAGATAAACGAGCTATATCGGCTACTTCAAGTAATGGATTGCTGACTGTTTCACAATACAAAACTTTAGTTTGTGGAGTAATTGCTGCCTCTATTAGATCTAGTTTTGTGATATCTACAAAGGTGGTTTGGACTCCAAATCGTGAAATAAAGTTTTTAAGAAAAGCATATGTACCACCATAAATAGTTCGGCTCGAAACAATATGATCCCCAGCACCACACAATTGCAAAAGAGTAGGAGTAATGGCGCCCATTCCCGAAGCGGATACATTGGCCGATTGGGTTCCTTCCATTGCGGCAAGAGCTTTGTCCAAATATAAATTACTTGGTGACGAGTGGCGAGAATACAAATAACAGCCTTCCATATTGCCTTCAAAAGTGTCAAACATGGTTTTGGCCGAAAGAAACGTATAGGTTGATGAATCCGAGATAGAAGGATTTACCCCGCCAAATTCACCAAAGTATTGCAAATCCTGAATATTGTCTGCTGGATTGAAATTTTTCATGTTTTTATTTATTTAATTATTTCATTACTAGGTATGTAGTAATCTGGAGCTATTCCCGCTATCCGTTGCAATCTCCCGAAAAAAAGCGGGAGGATTTTCACTACTATCGGGGCTAGGGCTTTTCGTTGTTAATTCTACTTCAAAATAAAAAAAGTTTAGATAATTAGTCAATACATGGAGTAAATATTAGATTATAAAACTATTGAAAATCATTTATTTAAATTATATTTCTAAATTTGTTATTAAAATAAGAGGCAGATAGATTTTATTTCATTTTTTAATTAGTGATTAGTAGACAGTGGTCGGTGGTCAGTATTCAGTAGTATGATCAGAAGCAATAATCAGAAAGCTAAAATTGAGAATTCAACAAAGCTCATAATTTTTAACTCATAACCAATAACCCATAACCCATAACCCAAAACCGATAACTCAAAACCAAAAAAAAATGACACTCGACTCCACCGACAAAAAACTATTGCATTTATTGCAAAAAGATTGCAAACAAACCACAAAAGAATTATCTCTTAAACTCAATCTTTCTGTAACAGCTGTCTATGAACGGATAAAAAAATTAGAAAGAGAAGGGATTATAGATAAATATGTGGTTTTGCTTAACCATTCAAAAATCGAAAAGGGATTTGTTGTTTTTTGTCATCTCAAATTGATTCAACACACCATTGAATTTATATCCAAGTTTGAAAGCGAAGTGGTCAAACTCAAGGAAGTATTGGAATGTCATCATGTAAGCGGTGATTATGACTATATTTTAAAGATTGTGGTCAAAGATATGGAGGCCTATCGCGAATTTTTGGTTACCAAATTGACTACTTTGCAGCATATTGGTAGTACACACAGTACGTTTATGATCAGCGAAGTAAAATACACTACAGTTGTTGAGGTGTAATATTTAATGTTTTTTCTATTAATTTTTCGTCTTATTTACTCAATAAACCAGCAAATGTTGATTGTTAGTAGAATCGAATTTAATTCATTAGAGGGGTTTGGGACAATGTCAACTTAGCGTCTTCGCGTCTCTGCGAGAGTTATATTTTAAAAACCCTAGTAAGAAATCCTTAACTTAATGGTATTGGGATTAGGAGCAGTGTTTTTCTTTAAAGTGCAACTATTTCATTTTGAAAATTTTGTTTAAAAGTATTCACAGTCATTTAAAATAAACATTAAAAAAAAAGAGACAACTAATTAAAGTTTGTCTCTTTTTTCAGGGCAAAAAGGTTATTTTTTAATCACTTGTTTGAAGATGGTTTTTTTATCTTCAGTAATCATCTTTAGATTGTAAATTCCTGTCGGCAAATCTCCTAATTCTATTTTTTGATTGTCTATGGCTTGAAACGAAACCAAAGTGCCTCTCATATCAAATATTCCAACTTCCTTAATTATTTCTTTTGATTGAATTAGTACTGTACCAAAAGTAGGATTAGGGTAAAGGCTTATATTTTCTTTAATCAATACATTCTCATTTTGAGAAAGAACAACTTCTTTATAGGATGAATCATACCATTTGTCTGATGTTATTCCTGTTAAATCTGGACTTTGTGCGTTACCCGCTTCGTTTCTTAAAATTAGGTTTATTGATGTAACACCTGGAAAAGTATATTTAAACCATCCATCTGTTGTTGCAGTCATGGCTTCAGATTGTGTCCAAGTAATTGTTGGAACGCTACCTGTTGGTGCTGCAGCCCAATAATAGATTTTTGGAGTTCCCCAAGCGGTTGTTGGTTTAAAATAAATTGTAATAGGAGTAATGTTTCCTCCAATTGTGAACTTTTGGCTGGCCGTAGTTTGATTACCTTCTATGTCAATTGCCAAAACGTTGAACGTAGTGGTTGTGGTAATATTTATGGTTTTTGTCGATGTAAAAGTAGCAGATAATGTTGTTGGAGTACTTCCATCTGTCGTGTAATATACTTTTGGATTAGGATCTGTAGAATCAGTAGCCGCAATAGTAACATCTAATGGTATTGCCGAGTAATTTGTACTAGGTGCAAAAGTTACTTTTGGCGCTACGTCTAAATTTTTACCAACCCAAACATGTTGAATTTTAGATTTTGTGATATTCCCTTTTTTATCGGTTACTTCTACGTAATAATCAACAAGCTTTTCAGATAGACCAGCAATTTCTGCAGAATATTGATTGGCAATAACATCTGGAAGCATGTATAAATCAGCCTGAGTATTGCTTGTTATATTTCCTTTTGGAAAAACCCTTTCGGTCATTGGTAACGTGATCCAATTCCCAACTTCGTTACCTCCTGCATAAATTTCGTTGTGATTTGAGCCTGGGTTATTTTTACCATCTGTATCAATACGGTATTTTAATTCCGATTTTTGAATACCGCTGACATCATAAGCAAAAGTATAAACGGTAAAATCGGCAGAGTTTAGAAATGCTTTGTAGGCATATGGTGCTCCAAAACCCATTTCTCCAGGATTATATGGCCAACGTTGTGGAATAAATACGGAAGGTTTTGTGTTATCTACACCTGGATGGGCATCGATGGTTGGTTTAGCAAATTCTACACATCGGTTTACTGCAAGTGTGGTTTTTATTTCCAAATCTTCAGCAAGACCATAATAAGCGTTTCCACTATCGTAACCAGCCATCAGGAAATGCCATGCTTTTTCGGCTGGGCTTACTGCAGCTGTTGGATTTACAATTTCACTCATGCGAAGCGCATTCCCTTCTAATTGTTCTGCCATGATTGCATGATTTTCTCCAGCGGTAGTTATAGCTTGGTTCATCATGTCTTCTGTCCACCCCGTTGGATTGAATTTGTAGGTTGTTGTGTTGTAAAATGGCCACAACCAGTTTGTAAATTGAGGATGACCAAAATCACCATCAGCATTTACCCATGCTCCATCTTCGACATGTACTACTTCAGAGTCAGCTACGGGATGATCCTTCAAATATTGTGGAATAGTTGTAGGGATTATTCCTTTTGTTGACGCAGCATGAGAAAAGCCTTTTACAGATTCATCATAATACGAAGATCCGCCACCCCAAGCATTATCTCCGTCGTGGGCAAACAAAACAAGAGGAGGTCTTGGGGAAGAAGATGCTTTTGCAACTATTGGATCTACTAATGTCGTGCCAATTGCGGCGTAACCGTCCTCATAACTTTCATAATCAGCCATAGGCACCACAGTTATTTTGTATTCTTGTGCAGTTTCTGGATCAATATATTTTGATTTGTATGGTAAATAACTATATGGGATTGCAAATTGCCCTCCACGTGCATCTTTTTGAGCAGAAAGCCAGTCGTTTCCTTTTGTGTCTACTTGATCTGCTTTGTTGGGAATGTCGCACATGGTACCGCCGGTACCATATTTTAAAGGATAGTCTGAAAGTGTTCTCGATAAATGACTATTGGCAATTACAGACCATTCAATGCCACATTCAGTTAATGTTTTTATTATTCTTTCAGAAAAAGCGCATTCTGCAGGCCAATACCCCTTTGAATCATGTGAACCAAATAATTGAGTGGAGTAATATTGGTGTGCTAAAATTTCTTTTTTTAATGATTCATCGCTTAACAAAGGAGATAGGGCGTGGTGCATTGTAAAAGATACCATTTCCATACGTGGAAAACCACCGGATGTTTTCCAGCTTTTGGCGTCTTTTATATTCTGAATCCAAGCTGGACTATATCCCCACTGATTGGCTTGTGCAAGCTCATTTACATTTTCTAATAAGGAACCTCCATATGTGATTTGTGCTCCGGCCTCAGGTAAATCTTTGATGGAATTGATAGCATTTTTTGGAGCGAATTGATAGGCTGCCACACGGTCTCCTGCACCAAAAATCTCTTGTAAGTTGTTTGTAGGGTGCGCTAATCCATTTTTGTCATTATTCGCTCCAGATATTTTTAAATCTTGCGATTCTTTGACAATTTGGTATCTGTTTGGATTTTTTTTACTGATGTCTCCCCAGTAAGTTGGCTGGTGCAAATGCCAAAGATAAGATGTATGAACTTGAGCTTGTGCGCAAAAAAAAGTAGATAAAAACAGAAATAGTAGTAGTAAATTTTTATTCATGGTTTTTTGGTATTTGATAGTTTTTTGGGGTCTTTTTTTTATAAAATTAAAAAAATTAACATATTATTTGTAAGTTTTGTTTTTTAGATTATTACTATTACGTTATAGTGTTTGTAACTTTATTTTTTGTAACAAAAAAATGAATACTGTTTTAAATTTAAAACCGAAACATCGGATTTAAATTTAATTTTAGATGCATAAGTAATTTATTTGTAATTAAAAGTCCAAAGCCAAATAATATAATGCAGTTATAGTATAAATAGTTTATTTTTATTGGATTATATAGAATGCATAAGCGGTATTGATAGTTTTTTTTCAATTTAATTGTATTTTAAGGTTGATTAGCTTAAAAAAAGAGTACTACATTTTTTAAAAAAAGTAGTTTGATTTGAAATCTTGATTTATTGTATTATTTAATGACTTTATAGATTATCCTTACTGTATTCGTTATAATTCGAACAAAAAACCTCAAAAAATAAAGTTTAAACAAAACTTTATTCCTTAATTTTGCAACACTAAAAATAAAAAATAGATACTATGAGTTCATTTGACGTAGTCATTATAGGTTCTGGGCCAGGAGGATATGTTTCAGCTATTCGTTGTGCACAATTGGGTTTCAAAACTGCCATTATAGAAAAATACTCCACTCTTGGTGGTACTTGTCTTAATGTTGGATGTATTCCATCAAAAGCATTGTTGTCATCTTCTCATCATTATTCAGAAATTAAACATTTTGCTGATCATGGAATTGAAGTTTCAGGAGAAGTAAAAGTAAATTTGGAGAAAATGATTGCCCGCAAACAAAGCGTAGTTGATCAAACATCAGGAGGGATTAATTTCTTGATGGACAAAAATAAAGTAACCGTTTTTAATGGTTTAGGATCTTTTGTAGATGCTACTCATGTTGCCATTGCAAAAGCTGATGGAACTTCTGAAACGATTGAAGCTGCAACTATTATTATAGCGACTGGTTCAAAACCATCTTCTTTGCCTTTTATTAAAATTGATAAAGAAAGAATCATCACTTCGACAGAAGCATTAGCTCTGAAGGAAGTTCCTAAACACCTTGTTATTATTGGTGGCGGGGTTATTGGTATTGAATTAGGTCAAGTATATTTACGATTGGGAGCGCAAGTTTCGGTTGTTGAATTCATGGACAGAATCATTCCAGGGATGGATGGTGCTTTGTCTAAAGAATTGACGAAAGTCTTGAAAAAACAAGGAATGAAATTCTACGTTTCGCATAAAGTGAAATCAGTAGAAAGAAATGGTGATGCTGTGATTGTACAAGCTGAAAACGCAAAAGGAGAAACTATTACTCTAGAGGGCGATTATTCTCTAGTTTCTGTTGGTCGTCGTCCGTATACCGATGGATTGAATGCCGATAAAGCTGGAGTAAAAATCTCCGATAGAGGACAAGTAGAGGTAAACGATCATTTGCAAACTTCTACACCAAATATTTATGCTATTGGTGATGTGGTTCGTGGTGCAATGTTAGCTCACAAAGCCGAAGAAGAAGGAACTATGGTTGCTGAAATTATAGCGGGTCAAAAACCGCATATTGATTACAATTTGATTCCAGGTGTAGTTTATACTTGGCCAGAAGTGGCTGCTGTAGGTCAAACAGAGGAACAATTGAAAGCCTCTGGAGTAGCATACAAAGTAGGAAGTTTTCCATTCAAAGCGTTAGGGCGTGCTCGTGCAAGTGGAGATCTTGACGGATTTGTAAAAATTCTTGCTGATGCCAAAACCGATGAAGTTCTAGGAGTACACATGATTGGTGCCAGAACAGCTGATTTAATTGCTGAGGCTGTTACTGCAATGGAATTCAAAGCCTCTGCCGAAGATATATCCAGAATGTCACACGCGCATCCTACTTTTGCGGAAGCGATAAAAGAAGCAGCATTGGCAGCTACGGATAATAGAGCTTTACACGTATAGTTTTTGATTTTATATTGTAAAACCCCAATAGATTTTATGCACTATTGGGGTTTTTGATTTTTAAAAGAAGGATTCTAAAGTGCTATAAATTATACAATCAGAATTTGTTTGATAGTCGATATAGTAAGCAGTATTATAATTTTTTTTTTTTTTTTTGCTACTAATATATTGTTTAAGCAACAAAAAGATGTTTATAATTTTTCCAATAGGCATAAAAAATGACTAAACTTCCTGAAAATATAAAAATAGAGATGGCAAATCCAATTGGTGATGCAGTAAAATAATTAATGAATAAAATGTTTATCGTAACGGGAAGTACTATAATATTGGACAAAGTTACATATCGTTTTGAAAGAAAGGATAGACCGCAAATGAATTCAACAACTTTGGTGATTGGCGTTAGGTATGTCGAAGGAATTAATCCGATTTCAATTGCTTTAAAATTCCCTGTGTTTTCGAGTTCAGGTATTAGGTTGAAAAAGTAACAAACAGGTAAAGAGATCAATATTAGACCAAGTGTGATTCGGAAAAAAAGAATAACATTTTTCATAGCAAAATTATTTTTGGTTAAATGTCTAGAGAACTATTTTTTTTTTTGACAATTGTATAGAAAAAAAACTATTAATAGCTTTCTCTGAATAAAAGCTATTTCCATTTCACTATCAAATATAAGTAATTTTGTTAAAATTTTCAGTAATTAGAATGATTTTATTTGTTATAACATATTGCAATAAAGCAGTTTAATGTCTTTTATTTTTAGAAAAATTATCTTTTTTAAACCAAATTTAATTTTTAATTAATACTAATGAAAAAGAAATTACCAAACGATATTTGTTTGTTTCTTTAATAGTATGTGTTTTACTTTGATTTTAAATATTACTTAATAAAAAAAAGGAATAATTTTAATGATTACTCTTTTTTTATATTTATTCAACAGAGCAATAGTTTTATGAAACTTCTTGTTGAGAAGCGACTTTTTTTATTGTAATTTTGAAGTCCATAAATAGTTTATTTTTTGAGAACCTCCATATACAAATTTATTGAGCAACCCTTGCAGTTTAAGCAACAACTTATAGCTTGGGCACAACAGTTTCGTGAAATAACTTTCTTGGATAGTAATTCATTTTCAGACGAATATTCAAGTTATGATTACGTATTAGCTGTCGATGCATTTACTTCAATAAAAACCGATTACCACAGTGCTTTTGAAGATTTAAAACAATACCAACAAACCACTAAAGATTGGTTGTTTGGTTATTTGTCGTATGATTTGAAAAATGATGTGGAGCATTTGCAATCCAATAATTATGATGGTTTAGATTTTTCGGATTTATTCTTTTTCCAGCCTAAAAAACTTTTTTTATGCAAAGGAAATCAACTGGAAATTAAATATCTCAACATGTGTGATGATGAAGTTGAAGCTGATTTTAATGACATTGTCAAAAGGGAAATATCAAAAGGTGAAAGCAAAGGTAAATTAACTATTAACCAGCGTATTTCAAAAGAGAATTATATTAAAAAAGTTGATAAATTACTGGGTCATGTTCATCAGGGGGATTTGTATGAAGCCAATTTTTGTATGGAGTTTTATGCCGAAAATGCATGTATTAATCCTTTAGATAAATTCATTAAACTGAATGCTATTTCTAAAGCTCCGTTTGCTGTTTTTTTTAAAAATAATATGCAATATTTACTTTCAGCTTCTCCAGAACGGTATTTGAAAAAAGAAAGAGAAAACTTAATTTCTCAGCCAATAAAAGGAACAGCCAAACGATTTTTGGATCCGCTGGAAGACGAAAAATCTAAAAATGATCTGGCTTCAGATCCAAAAGAGCGTGCCGAAAATATTATGATCACCGACTTGGTTCGGAATGATTTATCGCATACAGCTCAAAAAGCAACGGTGACGGTAAAAGAGCTTTGTGGAATTTATTCTTTCTTACAAGTGCATCAAATGATTTCTACGATTACTTCAAAAATGGATCCACAATATACCGCTGTTGATGCTTTGAAAACTACATTTCCGATGGGAAGTATGACTGGAGCTCCTAAATATGCCACTATGAAAATTATCGAAGGGCTTGAGGAAACCAAACGCGGATTATACTCTGGTGCGGTTGGGTATTTTGCACCCAACGGCGATTTTGATTTCAATGTAGTAATTCGAAGTATTTTGTATAATAAAGAAAATCAATACGTTTCATTTTCAGTTGGAAGTGCAATAACTTCATTGTCGGTTCCAGAAAAAGAATATGAAGAATGTCTGCTTAAAGCCAAAGCAATGCTGGAAGTTTTGCAAGAATAGAGCGGTTTTATTTCAAGGTATTTTGATTTTTGTTTTCAAGCTTAGTCCGATTTTAAATCTTAATAATAATGAGTATTTTTGATAAATGAAAAATGCACTTCAAAATCATATCGATACAGAAATTCCTTTTTTGAAACAAAAAAAACTATTACTAGCAGTAAGTGGAGGGTTAGATAGTATGGTATTGTTGCATCTGTTTAAGGAACTAAAATACGAAATTGCAATAGCACATTGTAATTTTCAGCTTCGAGGTATTGAAAGTTTTGGAGATCAAAAATTTATTCAAGATTATGCTGAGGTACATTCGATTCCTATTTATGTAACTCAATTTGATACCATTGCTTTTGCCAAAGATTATAAGTTATCGACTCAAGTAGCTGCTCGAGAATTGCGCTACAATTGGTTTTATGAGTTGATGGATACGGAGAATTATGATTATGTGCTGACAGCACATCATGCCGATGATAATCTGGAAACTTTCTTGATTAACCTTACGAGAGGAACTGGATTGGAGGGATTAACCGGTATTCCTGAGCAAAATGACAAAATTATTCGGCCCTTATTATATTTTTCTCGAAACGAAATTGACAATTATGCCAAAGAGCAGACTATTTCTTGGAGAGAAGATAGTAGTAATGCATCGGATAAATATTTAAGAAATAAAATAAGGCATCATTTAATTCCTGTACTGAAAGAATTGAATCCCAGTTTTATAACTTCCTTTTTGAAAACCGAAAGTTATCTGCAGGAATCATTGGTAATGGTTGAAGATGCTGCAATTATGGTCTATCAGCAAGTGGCAAAAGAAGATGGAGATCTAATCTATTTTGATTTGGTTAAATTGTTGCAATTGCCAAATTATAAATCGTATTTGTATCAATGGTTGAAAGAATTTGGTTTTACTGCATGGGACGATATTTATGATTTGGTTGAAAGCCAATCGGGAAAACAGATTTTCACCAATGGTTTTCGATTACTCAAAGATAGAGATTCGTTGGTTTTGGTACCAATTGAAGATTCGGAAATAGAGGAGGATTTTTATATTGATGAATGCCAAAAAGAAGTTAAGATTCCCTTAAATATCACGTTTTGTAAAGTATCTGACATTTCGATTGCCACAAATAAAACTATCTTTGTCGACGCTGATCAATTGGTTTTTCCGTTGAAGATACGCAAGTGGAAAAATGGTGATATTTTTATTCCTTTTGGAATGGACGGAAAGTCAAAAAAAGTCAGTAAACTTTTTAAAGACGAAAAATTATCCCTTCTTGAAAAAGAAAATGTTTGGATTTTGTGTTCTAATGATCAAATTGTTTGGGTAATTGGAATACGAGCTGATAACCGTTTTAGAATTACAGATTCAACTAAAAATATATTAAAAATTGAATTAATTTAGATTTATATAATGAATAAACTACTATTTATACTTCTTGCTTTTTTTGCTTTCGCCAAAGGAAATGCACAGCTTTTAGATCCTGTAAAATGGAAAACTAAAGTTGAAAAGATATCAGAAACTAATTACATTTTAACTTTTAATGGAGTTATTGAAAAAGAATGGCATTTGTATTCTCAATTTACTCCTGACGGGGGACCGCTGCCATTAGAAATTGTTTTTAAGGATCAAAAAGGAAATTTTGATTTAGTTGGCAAAGCCAAAGAAAGTAAAACAACTACTGCTTTTAATGATATTTTTGGGGTTAATGAAACGTTCTTTCATGATAAAGCCCAAATTCAACAAGAGATTGTAATTGTAAACCAGAAGGTTACTTCTATTCAAGCCGAGTTGAACTATCAGGTTTGTAAAGAGGTTTGCATCAATCTGGAAAAGAAGTTTACGTTCAAAATACCTGTTGTAACAGCGATTTCTGCTACAACACCAGGTTCTGCTTCGGTAAAATTGGATTCATCCAAAGTAGATACTTCAAAAACTGTTGCAGTTGTAAAAGCAGAAACAGCAACTACGGTCGAAAAAAAGGGAGTAGAAATACCAAAATCTAATTCGAAAAGAGGATTGTGGTCGATTTTCTTTATTGCTTTTTTCTCTGGTTTTGCGGCTTTATTGACTCCTTGTGTTTTTCCTATGATTCCAATGACTGTAAGTTTTTTTACCAAACAAAGCAAAACTAGAGCGGCAGGAATTAAAAACGCCATTATTTATGGGGTTTCCATCATATTGATTTATGTGTTATTAGGATTTTTAGTGACTTGGATTTTTGGGGCTGACGCTTTAAATGCTTTGTCAACCAACGTTTGGTTTAATATAATTTTCTTTGTTTTACTTGTGTTTTTTGCAACTTCATTTCTGGGAGCTTTCGAAATTATGTTGCCTCATTCTTGGGCAAACAAAGTAGATAGTCAAGCAGATAGAGGTGGAATTATTGGAATATTGTTCATGGCTTTAGCTTTGGCTATTGTGTCATTTTCATGTACCGGACCAATAGTTGGTACTTTATTGGTAGAAGCGGCTTCCAAAGGTGGAATTGCTCCTATAATTGGTATGCTTGGTTTTTCATTAGCTTTGGCTTTGCCATTTATGTTGTTTGCAATGTTTCCTGGATGGTTAAACTCATTGCCAAAATCGGGTGGATGGTTAAATACAGTCAAAGTGGTTTTGGGATTTCTGGAATTGGCTTTGGCATTTAAATTTTTATCGAATGCAGATTTGGTATTGCAATTACATTTATTGGAAAGAGAAGTGTTCTTGGTAATTTGGATTGCTATTTTTGGAGCATTAGCCTTTTATTTATTCGGAAAAATTACATTACCACATGATAGTCCTTTAAGTCATATTTCAGTAGGGAGATTGTCTTTGGGTTTGATTGTTCTTTCTTTTACGATTTATTTAATTCCTGGTCTTTGGGGTGCACCTCTTAAATTAATTAGTGCATTTCCACCTCCAATGGAATATAGTGAAAGTCCGCTGGGTGTTGGTAGTGTAAATGTAGCCAGTACATCAACAACTATTTTGCCAGATGGGGCCAAATTGGGTCCGCATCAAATTGTTGTGTTTGATGATTATGACAAAGGATTGGCTTATGCCAAAACGGTAAATAAACCCATTATGCTCGATTTTACTGGACATGCCTGTGTAAATTGCCGAAAAATGGAAAACAATGTTTGGTCGGATGCAAGTATTTTGCCGATATTGAATAATGAAGTGGTACTTATTTCTTTATATGTAGATGATAAAAGGCCATTACCAAAATCGGAACAATTTATTTCAAAATCAACAGGTTCAGAAATTGAAACAATTGGAGATAAATGGACTGATTTTATGATCACAAAATACAATACCAACACGCAGCCATTGTATGTTTTGACTGATTTACAGGGAAACTCTTTAAATACAAAACAGCCTACTATAAGTTATGTTTCAGTTGAAGAATATCTTAGTTGGTTAAAAACAGGAATAGCCAATTTTAAAAAATAAATATAAAACCCAATCCTTTAAAAGATTGGGTTTTTTTGTATCGAACGTAAGTGTTTTAATTTTCCATTTTTGTCAAAATCATTCGTAAAGATTCGACCAGAAAAGTTGCATTTTCTTTGGTAAAACACATTGGCGGTTTAATTTTAAGAATATTGTAATAATCTCCTGTAGGGTAAATTATAATACCGTTTTGTTTCATCGCTTCCGACACCCATAATGCTTTTTGACTATCTGGAGTTCTTGATTCCTTATCTTTGACCAGATCTACTCCCAAATACAGAGCGTGTCCGTAAACAGCACCTACAGTTTCGAATTCGTCAATTAGTTTTTCTAATTCTTGTTTTAAGAATTGGCCTACTTCTGCAGCATTTTGTTGTAATTTTTCGTTTTCTATAACATCCAAAACAGTATTCGCAATTTGGCAAGAAACTGGATTACCCGCAAAGGTGTTGAAATAAGTATATTTTTCTTTATAGGCATCAGCAATTTTTCGAGTTGTAATCACTGCCGAAATAGGATGCCCGTTCCCCATGGGTTTTCCTAGAGTAACTATATCTGGCAAAACTTCTTCTTTTTGAAAACCCCAAAAATGACTTCCCATTCTCCCAAAACCAATTTGTACTTCATCTGCTATGCATACGCCACCCGCTTGATGAACAAATTCGTATACTTTTTTTAAATACCCTTTTGGCATTTCTACACCACCACCAGAACCCAATAAAGATTCGGATATGAAAGCGGCAACACCACGTCCTTGAGAATGAATATAGGCTATTTTTTCATCGACATCTTGCGCATAAAGTTCAGCTACATTAGGAGTGTCAGCTTTGTATTTTCCTCTAAATGTATTGGGTTGTAGTAGCGGATGTGTAAAGGGTCGTATGCTTTTGGAAGCAGTGGGATTATCCATCAAGCAGGTACTTATTTCATCTACAGCGGTTGTGTTTCCGTGGTACTCACCATCAATAACTAGTATGTCATTTTGATTGGTGTATGCTCTTGCTAATCGTAAAGCGAGATCGTTGGCCTCGCTTCCAGTACAAGTATAGAAAATCACTTGTAAAGATTCTGGGAAATGGTGTAATAAACGTTCAGCATAATTGATGTTGTCTTCATACAAAAAGCGAGCATTGGTATTCAGTTTTTGAAGTTGCTTGGTGGCTGCTTCCACTATTTTTGGATGAGAATGTCCAATATGTGCCACATTATTTATGGCATCCAAATAGACTTGGCCATCATCTGCAATGAGGTATTGCTGCCAACCACGCACAAGATTCATCGGTTTTTGATAATAGTATTCCTGAGCTTGTTGAATAATTTTGCTTCTGCGTGTTTCTAATGTTTGGTTGTTTATAACATCTTTTTTAGATTTTATTTGTAAAAAGACTACAGGATCAGGACATAGAATTTCCCAACCCATTCTTTCGCTAGGCAGACAATACTTTGGTGCATTTCCAGAAGCGTCTAATTGTATAAAAACATGAGGAGGAAATGGTGAATCTGTTTTCTCGGATGTTATTATTCCTAAAATTTCGCCTTTTTTTAAATTAGTGCCGATTTCTAAATTGGAGGTAATTCCAGAAATATAAATGTAAAAATCACTGGCTTTAAAAATCAGTTTTTCGGTGGTTTGTTTTATAAAAGTACAGTCTGTTGGTGCATAAATTACAGTCTCAATTGGTGCAAAAGTATATATTCCTAAAGATATAGTTTCGGTTTCTTGTGTACTATTTGTGTATGGTTGTATAATTGGAGTATATGCTGCAGTAATTCCGAAACCATTTTTCAGCTTTGATTTGATGTTTTCTTTGCAAGCTTTAGGATTTGTCCATGCCCCATCATTATAAATATCGGAGGATGGACTAATGTCAATTGTTTTAAAGTTTATGGCTTCTTTAAAAAGAGAAGTTATTTTTGTGGTTTCAAAATAAGTGTTTAATTTCTCCACTACTTCACTTTCTAAATTGCAGGCTTTTAGAAAAAGAGCAGTTGCAAAATCATTTTTCGCTAAAGAAAGTTGCTGAAACATTTCGCGATCGGCTATGGCTTGTTTTTTAACATATTCATTATCGGGTTCCATAGATAATTGTCTGGCCGATGCACTTACAATGGTTGCAGACCTCAATTGAATTAATGGATATAACAGTTGGACTTCTTCTTTTGTAATCGGAAAGACTTCGTGATACGCTTTTATTACTTCGTAGGCATCGGCAAATGGGGTTGGACTTCCCGTCATAGCTGATTCTAAAATTAAAACGGCTAATTCTCCGATTGTCCAGGAAAGACAAACATCACCAAAATCAATAATCCCTTGTATTTGACTTCCTGAATTATCGAGTAAAAGGTTGTAACGGGTTAAGTCGGCATGGATGATGCTTCTGCGGACTTTACTAATTTCTGGAACTTTGCTTTTCCAATTTTCCATGATAGACAATATTGTACTTTTTGTTTTTTTATCTTCAACAAAAGTGACCCAATTTTCTAATAATGAAGCCGATTGTTGTAAATCCCATTGCAAAGGTCTTTCGGCAGCTTCATGTGAAAAAGTAGCTAGTTGATTTGAAATTTGTCCAACAAAAGTTCCAATATTTTGTAATAGTTTTTGAGACCGATAAGGAACCGTAGATAACATTGTGCCTTCTAAAAAATTTAAAACTCTCCACCAATGTGATTGGATAAAAAGCATCTGTTTTTCATCTTTAGAATTAATTATTTGGGGAATTGCTATTCCTTGTAGATGATTTAGTGATTTATTTTGAAGATCCAACCAGGATTCTGGAGTTTCTATATTGGCAATTTTAAGCACATATTTATTTCCTTCTGTTGATTTTACTAGAAAATTTTGATCCAAATAACTGTCTAATGGCTTTAAGGATCCTGTGATTCCCCAGTTTTGTTTTAATACCAATAAAGCTTCTTCAGTTGTGAATTCAGGACATGTGGAAATATTCATATAGAGTTATTTTATAAAATGATAATATGTAAAATTTTTATAAAATAAATGAATATTTGTTTCTTTTACAAATAAAATATAAATTATTGTAAAATTGTTAATATTTATTACTTGCGTTGAAAATAATTGAACGAAAAAGCATGTGTTTTTTAGTTTTAAATTTTAAAATTGGTATTTAAAGCTGCTTAATCCTTGATTCCGTATTAAAATTTACGATATCTGAATTCTTTTTTAAAAGCAAAAAAATACTTTTATTTATTAAATCAATAGATAAAAGTAATAGTTCATTGGTTGCTATTTGTTCTGGTATTCACTGTATTTTGTTCTCTTCGTTAAAAATAGTTTGTGAACCCTTGTTTTTATAGAATAATCCTGTTTCATTGGAAAGTCTAAGGCATTATTATGGTAAAATATGTTTTTATTTATAAAAAAAAACACTCTAAAATAAATTCTAGAGTGTTTTTGAAAAATGGTTTGGTTAGTGGTTTTTTTTTTAAAGGAATTCTCCGTGTTGAGAGATGTCTAATCCTAATTCTTCTTTTTCTTCGGTAACTCTTAAAGGAGTGATTTTATTTACAATGAAGAATAATGCATATGATACTGTGAAAGCAAATATAGAAACTATAACTAATGCTTTCAATTGGATTAAAAATAATGTAGCATCACCAAAAATTAAACCTTGGTTATCACCTACAATTGGGTTTATGGCTTTTGATGCAAATACACCAGTTAAAAGCATACCTACCATACCTCCAACTCCATGACAAGCAAATACGTCTAAGGCATCATCAATTTTGCCTTTAGGGAATTTACTCACTACAAAGTTACTTATGATACTGGCGATAATACCAATGGCTATTGCGTGAGGAATACTTACGAATCCTGCTGCAGGGGTAATGGCAACCAAACCTACTACTGCTCCTATGGAAGCTCCCATTGCAGAAAGTTTATGTCCAAGGATTTTATCCATAAATACCCATGCCATGGCAGCGGCAGCTGCAGCAACAGTTGTGGTTCCTAATGCTTGAGCAGCAAGACTACTTGCACCTACAGCAGATCCAGCGTTGAAACCAAACCATCCGAACCATAATAAACCAGTTCCTAATAAAACATAAGTGATACGAGCAGGATTTGTTTTTTGTACTTTTCTTTTTCCTAAGAAGATAGCTCCAGCTAAAGCAGCCCAACCAGCACTCATGTGAACCACGGTACCTCCAGCAAAATCTAATACTCCCCATCCGAAGAATAATCCATCAGGATGCCAAGTCATATGACATAATGGAGCGTACACAAATAAAATGAACAATACCATGAATAATAAGTAAGCCCAGAAACGAACTCGTTCAGCAAATGCTCCAGTTATTAATGCAGGAGTAATGATTGCAAATTTTGCTTGAAATAGTGCAAATAAAATGAATGGAATTGTTGGTGCTAGTTCCCAAGCGGTATTTGCACTAACACCTTGAAAGAAAATGTTCGAAGTTGGGTCTCCAATAATACCTCCAATAGAAGGTCCGAAGCACAATCCAAATCCGATTATAACCCATAATACAGTTACTATAACCATTGCCATAAAGCTTTGTAACATGGTACTAATTACATTCTTTTTGCCAACCATCCCTCCGTAAAAGAATCCTAATCCTGGAGTCATTAATAATACAAGAGCTGAGGCAACTATCATCCAAGCAGTGTCTCCTGTGTCTAATTTTAATTCGACAACATGAGCGCCTAATGTTGGAGATTCTACAAAGAAATGAATTGAGAAAATTGATAATACCAGAATGGTGATTAGTATCACACCTAAAATAATTTTTCGCATAGTTTTTGGTTTTAATTTTTTTATAAAAGTATTAAATGTATTGACACGTGCAAAAAAAATAGGGTGTGATGGCGTATTTTTATGAATTTATAATTATATACCCATGAATTTTGAGGGGTAAATATTTTTTGAATGATAAATATAGAATGTGTTAATGAATAGTTAAGTATTTTTTGATAGTTTATTCTTAAATAAGCAAGTATTGGTTGGGATTATCGACTTTTTGGGTAATTGAACGGTAAAAATGTTAATGTTAACTTAATTTTTATTCAGTATTGCATTTTGTATGAAGCTTACTTTATGTTTTTGTGTTTCAAATATTTTAGTTATAATTGAATACTATAAGGGAAATCTTTAGACTAAATGATATGAAATATTGTTTTTAATATCTATCATATCTTTTGAATGATGAAATTGATATTATATTCAATATGTTGTTTTTTTTGTGGAATTGTAGTTAGGAGTATTGCTGGTAAAAAAAAACACCCTAAAATGATTTTTAGAGTGCTTAGAATTATTAAAATTTAATAGTATTATAGGTATTCGCCATGTTGACTGATATCGAGTCCTAATTCTTCTCTTTCTTCAGAAACTCTTAAAGGAGTTATTTTATTAACAATAAAGAAAAGGAAGTAAGACATTGTAAATGCAAATATTGAAACCCCTACTAATGCAATCATTTGGTTGGTGAATAACTTTGTTTCTCCAAAAGCTAAACCTTGATCTACTACTGCTGGATTTATATTTTTTGAAGCAAAGACGCCTGTTAATACCATTCCTACCATTCCTCCAACGCCATGACAGGCAAAAACATCTAAAGCATCGTCGATTTTTCCTTTTGGGAATTTACTTACCATGATATTACTGATTAAACTTCCTAATACGCCTATTGTTATTGCATGTGGCATGCTAACATATCCTGCAGCTGGAGTAATAGTTACTAAACCTACTACAGCACCTATACAAGCTCCCATTGCTGAAAGTTTGTGGCCCATTATTTTATCAATAAATACCCATGCCATTGAGGCGGCTGCGGCTGCTACTGTTGTTGTGCCTAATGCTTGAGCAGCAAGACCATTAGCTCCCATAGCTGAACCTGCATTAAAACCAAACCATCCAAACCAAAGTAATCCTGTGCCTAATAGCACATAAGTGATACGCGCTGGATTTGCTTTGGGAACTTTACGTTTTCCAAGAAACATTGCGCCTGCTAATGCTGCCCATCCTGCACTCATATGTACTACCGTTCCACCGGCAAAATCAAGTACACCAAGGTTGAATAATATTCCGTCTGGATGCCAAGTCATATGTGCAAGTGGAGCATATACAAATAATATGAATAAAACCATAAATAGCATGTAAGCCCAAAAACGAATGCGTTCTGCAAAAGCACCTGTTACTATTGCGGGCGTAATTATTGCAAATTTAACTTGAAATAAGGCAAATAATAAAAATGGAATTGTAGGGGCAAGTTTCCAGGAAGTTCCAATTCCTACCCCTTGAAATAGTATGTAAGGTAATGGGTTACCGATTATGCCTCCTATTGATGGGCCAAAGGATAATCCAAATGCAATAAGAACCCATAATACGGTTACAATAACCATTGCCATAAAACTTTGGAGCATTGTACTAATAACATTTTTTTTTCCAACCATTCCGCCGTAAAAGAAACCTAGTCCTGGTGTCATTAATAATACTAGAGCAGAGGCTACAAGCATCCATGCAATATCGCCTGTGTTGAATTTAGCAACTTCGGATGGGTTTATTGTGTTGTTGGTCAGGAAAAAATTAGAGAAATAGGTTAATACCAAAATTGTGACTAGAATCACAGTTAAAACTATTTTTCGCATTGTTTTAAAAATTAATTTTTTTTGCAAAAATAAAAAATCATTCATAAGCGGTAGTTAAAATGGGTGTTGGTTTTTAATTTTTATGATATTTTCATTTAGACCCCCTTAAATTAGGGGTCATTTGTTTAAATTCGTATTTAAATCGAAAAATGTATAATTTTATGTAATTATACAAGCTTATTTGTGTCAGATTTTCTTTTTAAATCAGTGTAATTGTTTCAAAATATATTGATATGTTATAAATCAAATAAGAATGTTGTTTAATGTTAAAAATGCATTTTAAGTTTAATGTGTTTGAAGTGCATAATTCTTTGCAGTTATACTTTTAAGTATACACTTTGAAAAATGCTGATTCATAAATTACAACACAAATCGGATATCGCCTTCAAAATCTGAAGCTAATTTTGTTGCAATATTCAATTGCTGAATCATTTTATCTAAGTCTTCTTTTGTATGATGGGCGGAGATAACAATTCGGCTTAATTTTCCCGAGGAAGTGGGATAGGGGAAACAGGTTGGTATTATATTATTTTCTAATACTAATTGTAAAACTTCTTCATTGTCAAAATAGATTACTGGATATTCTTTTGAAAAAGTAAAAGCTGGATTTGGTATTAAATTTTCAGCAACATGCTTTATATTTTGCTTTAAAAGTTGTCTTTGCAATTGGTAGATTTCTTGTGCGTTTACAAAAGTTTCTAGAAATGCTGGATTCATTCCTGAAGCGCCAATACAATTTTGTAGTTTTTTTATTCCATTTATAAAATCCAAATCACCTGAGATATATCCGCCTGATAACCCTAAGGCTTTACCAAAGGATGCAATGGCTATTTTTTGGATAATGTTTGGTAACTCGTATTGCTTCAAAATACCTTGGCCCTCATTACCCATTATTCCAATACTATGAGATTCGTCTAGTAGTAACGTTATTTTTTTTTCATTTGGAATTTTATTTATAATACTTAAATCAATAGGAGTGGCCTCTAATGAAGGAATCGCATCGGCAACTATTCCTATTTTTAAAACAGTATTGTCAAAAAGAAATGGATTTAATTTTCCATTTAGAAGTAACGGCAAAGAAGAAGGATGTATTAAAGCAGGATGAGTACTGGGGAAGTGAAAAATTAAATCAGTGGTGTGTTGTAATTGTTCTAATGCCAGTTTTCCAGCCAACATCCCAGATGAAACGGTAACAGTAGCTTCCGTACGCATCAATTTGCACAGTAGATCTTCGGCGGTTTTATAAATTTCTAATTGAATATTTGCTGATCTCGAACTTCCATAACTTGTTCCCCATTTTTTCAAACTTTTCCAAAGTATTGATTGGAATTCTGGTAGGGTAGTAACTCCTAAATAATTGGTACCACCAAAATATAGATATTCTTTTCCATCCTTATAAAACACTCTATTTGGAATCTCGTTTACATCCATGTTATTTAATTTAGTGTAACTCCAATTCCATTAGAATCTGCATAATGTATAATTCCATCAGTAATTGTTACTCCGGAGGCAATATCTTCTGATAATAACAAAGCGCCATCCATATCTACAAAATCCAATTGTGGCAATAAATGGGCAATAGCCGAAATTCCAACCGAGGATTCTGTCATACATCCCACCATAGTTTTCATACCCAAGAGTTTGGCTTCGGCTATCATTCTTCTGGCTGGTGTAAGTCCTCCACATTTTACCAATTTTATGTTTACACCGTGAAAATGATGATGACATTTGGCAACGTCTTCCTCTATGATACAACTCTCGTCGGCAATAATTGGCAAGACAGAATGTTTAAAAACTTCTTTGTGGGCCGCCCATTGATCTGCTTTTATGGGTTGTTCGAGGAATTCGACTCCTAGCTTTTTTAATGCAACAGCATTGTTAATCGTTTCTGTAACTGTCCAACCGCAATTGGCATCAATTCGAAACCGAGCATCAGTATGTTTGCGTAATTCTGTTACAATAGCAATATCGTCTTTTGTACCTAATTTAATTTTATAAATAGGCCATGGCATCTCTTTGAGTTTCATGACCATTTTGTCTATTTTGTCAATCCCAATAGTGTAATCGGTTTTTGGGTTGTGCGATGGAGAATTTCCCCAAAGTTCGTATAGTTTCTTGCCCTTTTTCTTGGCATACAAATCGTTGTAAGCCATATCTAAAGCACATAAAGCAAACATGTCATTTTTTAATAATGCCGAAGCGCTATTCCAAAATTCCTCGGGTGTCTCATCATTATGAGATTCAATAAACGGAATGATCGCTTCTAAATTGGCTCTCATAGAATCCACCGTAATGTTATAGTAAGGATTCGAAGTAGCCTCACCAAAACCAGAATATCCGTCGCTTTGTAACTCAACAATCAAAGTGGGCTGAATATCATGTGATTCTCTAGAAATTGTAAAGGTGTGTTTTAATTTTAGCTTAAAAGTTCGAATAATGATTTTCATAAGAGTGGGTTTTAAGATTTTTTTAATAGAAAATAGAGAAAAGAATATAGAATAAAGAGAAGAATAAATATTCAATAGTTAGAGTACTAAAATTAAATTCTGTATTCTAAAATCAACGTCTTACAATCTGTTTTCTTTTCTCTATCTTCTTTTCTCTAATAATTAAAATCAGTAATTGAAAAGCTACGATTATTTCAAAATATGCTGGCTCAGGATTTGATACACTTCGTTGATGTTATTTCCGCCTTTGCCAAATTGTTTAGAAATTGGAGCATCTTCACCAGTTAACCAAATCTTCAATTCGGCATCCATGTCAAGTATTCCAGCACTTTCTTTTGAGAATTTTTTAATGGATGAATACGGAATCGAAAGGTAATCAACTTTGCTGCCTACCAATTGTTTTTCGACCAAAATCAATCTTTTATTGGTAAAAACAAACATGTCTTTTATTACTTTATACCCTTTCTCAATAGTTTCTCCTTCAATTAATAGGGGTTCAAATTCTTTCGAAAGATTCTCGTTATTAACTTCTGAAGCATTTCCTAAAATTGCATTAAATAGTCCCATAATTTGGTTTTATTTTTGATTGTATTTCTCTTTAAACTTAGTATTCAGTTGACTTTGATGCGTCTCCAAGCTGATTGCTCTTCCTTGTATAAAAGCCTGAGTCAATTTATTTGTTCTCATATCCAATGCATCCCCTTCGGAGATAAACAAAGTGGCATCTTTACCTATTTCCAAAGTTCCGCATAAATTATCAATTCCTAAAATTTTTGCGGTATTATAAGTTATCAATTGTAATGCTATTTCTTTGTCCAAACCATAAGCAGCGCAAGTTCCTGCCAAAAAAGGTAAATTACGGGTATTCATTCTTTCATGACTTCCACTGTTTTCCAAACCAACTAGGATTCCTTTATCCGTCAATAGTTTTGCCATTTTAAAAGGTAAATCCACATCTTGATCGTCACTTAAAGGCATATCGTGAACACGTCTTAGGAGTACTCCAATGTTATTTTTTTGAAGTAAATCGGTAGTTTTATAGGCGTCATATCCACCTACAATAACTATTTTTGATATCCCATTTGATAGGGCTACTTGAATCCCGTCTCTAATTTGCTTTTCTTCATCGGCATGTATAAATAAGGTTTGAGTTCCGTCAAACAATCCTTTTGTGGCTTCTAAAATGAGGTTTCTTTCTTTTGCTGTATCTAAATTATAGGCTTTAGCATTCGATAAAAAAGAATTAATTTCCTCGATTTGAGTTTTATAATCTTTGTTTGGTTCCTTTGTTCCAGGTTCAAACCAACTTCCACTTCTTTTGAAACTAGAAGGAAAATCCAAATGGATACCATCATTTTCTTTTAAAAGTGCATCTTTCCAGCTCCATGCATCTAACTGAACAATTGATGAAGTTCCAGAAATACGACCACCTCGAGGAGTAATTTGAGCAATCAAAACTCCATTCGGACGAACTGTTTCAATTACTTTAGATTCAGAATTGTATGCAATAATACTACGTACATGAGGATTGAATAAGCCAATTTCGTCTTCATCATCCGATGATTTTACGGCATCTATTTCTACCAATCCTAGAGTGGAATTTGGTGCAATAAAACCGGGATAAACATGCTTTCCACTAGCGTCAATTGTGATGTCGTAAGTGCCACTTGCCAAACGAATCGTGGTAGCATCTGCAACAAGTATTAGTTTACCATCTTTAAATCCGATAGCGCTATTTTCTATAATTTTTCCATTGCCTAAATGGGCCGTTGCATTGCGTATTAAAATTGATTTGCTTTGTTTTGGAGCCGTAATTTGTTGTGCTTTTGTCGTTATCGATAAAAGTAAAACCAAAAGAACGATTGCTATATTTTTGTGTTTCATTTTCTGTTTATTTTTATTGTTCTAAAGTATCACATTCATATTCCTTTTTTTCTTTCTTTTTAGGCTCTTGTGTGATCATTCCTTTGTTTTTCTCCAACAATAATTGAGCAATTATTTCATTTCGTTCATTTGCAATTGCAATTCTTTGTGCTTCATCTCTTTGCAAATCATAATAAACTACACCTTCAATAATTGTTTTTTCTGCTTTGGCATATATAGACAACGGATTGTTATTCCACAACACAATATCGGCATCTTTGCCTACTTTTATGCTTCCAATTTTATCATCCAAATGCAATAATTTGGCTGGATTCAAAGTGACAAATTTCCAAGCTTCTTCTTCAGAAATGTTTCCGTATTTTACGGCCTTTCCGGCTTCTTGATTCAAACGTCTTGACATTTCAGCATCATCAGAGTTATAGGCAACCACTAAACCTTGATTGTGTAATATTGGTCCATTATAAGGAATGGCATCATTAACTTCAAATTTATAAGCCCACCAATCCGAAAATGTCGAAGCGCCTACACCATGTTCTTTCATTTTATCAGCTACTTTGTAACCTTCCAATATGTGAGTGAAAGTGTTTATTCTAAAATTGAATTTCTCAGCTACTTCCATCATCATTAGTATTTCTGATTGCACATAAGAATGACAAGTGATGAATCGCTCTTTGTTTAAAATTTCTACCAAAGTTTGCAATTCTAAGTCCACTCTTGGAGCTTTGGTTTTGTCTTTTTTAGCATTCGAATTGTAGTTTTTCCAAGTAGCTTCATATTCCTTAGCTCTTTGGAAATAGTCGGTAAATACTTGTTCTACACCCATTCTGGTTTGAGGAAAACGGGTTGGGTTGTCTGTACCCCAATTGGCTTGTTTTACATTTTCACCCAAAGCAAATTTGATAAATTTTGGTTGATCCTTGTATAGCATTTCATCAGCTGTAAGTCCCCATTTCCATTTTACTATTGCCGAACGACCTCCGATCGGATTTGCAGAACCATGTAATAATTGTGATGTAGTAACTCCTCCTGCTAAATCTCTATAAATGTCGATGTCTTCAGAATCAACAACATCCATAATGGTAACTTCTGCCGAACTGTTTTGTCCCGATTCATTCACACCACCAGAAATAGCAATATGCGAGTGTTCATCAATTATCCCCGATGTTAAGTGTTTGCCTTTGGCATCTACAACTGTAGCGGAACCATCCGATAGGTTTTTGCCTATTGATGCAATTTTACCATTTTTGACAAGCACATCTGTTTCTTCAAGTATGCCTTCTTTTTCGTTGGTCCAAACCGTAGCATTTTTAAACAATAATGTCTGTTGGGTTAATTTTTTTTGATTTCCAAAAGCGATGTTTGGATAAGAAATCGGAATGATTCGATTTAGTTTTTCGGCTTTTGTAGAATCTTTTTTGATTTCAAATGAGGCAGTTTTTGTAGCAGTCCATTTGGATTCATTTCCATTAGCCAATATGGCTTTTCCAGAAAGTACATTCGTGTTTTCTACAAAACCATTTAGTCGAATGAAATTAGGATTAATAGTGTCTTTTGATTTCACCAAAGCGGTAATCCAGTTGTTTTCTAGAGTAAGACTCGACTTTACTTTTTGGTCCTCTTTTGTTGTGATTTCTGATTTTGGAGCCGATATTTCGCCTTCTATTTTCAATTTGTAAGTGTCATCTGCAATTACTAAATCATAACTCCCTCGAATGTCATTTGGTACAATTTCGTTAACTACAAATTTTGTTCCCTGAACCCAATTTTCGTGAACAATAGTTTTTTCGTCAAACAATTCTCCCGAAGTGATAATGAAATTGGCTTGACTTCCATTTTTTAAACTTCCAATTTCATCACTTTTCCCCAGTAATGAAGCTGGAATAGTTGTTAATGATTCTAATGCTTTTGTTTTGTCAAAACCAAATTTAATTGCTTTTAATAAGTTAGGTCTAAAATCTTCTGTCTTTTTTAATTTATCAGTGGTCAAAGCAAAAATTATACCGTTGTCTGATAAAACTTTTAGGTTGCTTGGCGCTTGATTCCAATATCTTAAATCTTTCAAATCCATTTGATTGGCTAAGTACGGATTGGAAACATCATACGCTTCTGGGTAATTTATAGGAATAATGAATTTTGAATCGGTTTTCTTGATTTCATCAATTCTTTCAAACTCATTACCAGCTCCTTTTATGATGTAGTTGATACCAAATTCTTTTCCGATTTTGGATGCACGAAGGCTGTTAAGTTTGTCTCCTGCATCAAAAATCTGAATGAGTTTTTGATTCTCAATCAAAGCTTCCAGAGACAAATCTTTGGTAGTTGAATTTCCATTTTTGTACCAATTCATATCCAAATACATCTGACGAAGTAGCGCCATACTTCCCATTAAAGAAGTTGGATACGCTTGGTTTGTCAAAGCACTTTTTGAAAAAGACAGTTGATTGCTTATCTTATTTGAAACCACACGATTTGTACTTACGTTGTTGTTTAAAGCGAGTAAAGTTCCAGAACCTTGAGCAATTCCATCAGGAAAATGGGTGAGAACCATACCAAATCCGGCCTTTAATAAATCCTCTGCCTTTGCGGTATCATATTTGTATGATTCGTACGCATTAACTTCAGCTCTAATGCTTTCATTCCAATAAAAACCCACTCTTTTGGTGTTGTATAATGGTCCATCATCCGAATAGTTGTTTCTTTTTGGTTTCTCGATACCAAAATTTGTAAAAATGTCAATAAACGAAGGATAGATACTTTTTCCTTTTAAATCAATTACAGTACAGTTTTTTGGAATAGATATTGAGTTTCCAGTGCCAACTACCTTTCCATTCTGAATTAATAAAGTTCCTTTTTCAATAATTTGAGTTGGAGAAACGTAAATTTTGGCATTGGTAAAAGCGGTGTAATTGTTGTTTTTATTCTGAACACTTTCACTGTTAGGAAAGTAATCTTGAGCATGTATTTGGGGTAAAAACACAGACAGAAATAATACTAATAGGGTTCTTCTCATTTTGGTTTTGTTTAGTTGGGCTAAATTATGATAATTAACTCATAACTGTTATAATGTGTAGGTAAAAGTACCATTTTGTTACATTTAAATAATGATTTTGCAAATAAACCTGATTTTTTAATAACAAATTTAGATTGCTAAAAAAGTAATTTGGGCGTAACCCCATAAGCGCAAAAGGCCTCATTTGTATTGTGCTCATTCGGCCTTTTGCCCTTATGCGGTCGGGCTCTCCGCCTTTACTTTGTATTTAATATAACACTAAATTTATTCAAAGGAAAACAGAGGTGAACTATGCTATCCGCCAAGCTTGTGACTTATGTAGCGCATTAGTCCTCTGTCTTCTCCTTGAATCCCGTTGAATTGCTTCAAATAGAATGATAGACATCAAGGTCTAATAAAGGCTCTAAAGAAGTTCAACATTTTTGTTTATCCTAAATTCAAAGTTATGAAAAACTATTTATTTTATGTAGGCGTTGACATTTCAAAATCAAAATTGGATGTGGTTCTTTTAAAAAAAGAAGAACCTAATGTAACTAATCATTTCATTGTCGAAAACAATTTAAAAGGCGTTAAGGAAATTTTTAAAAACTTAATAAAACAGAAGATAGATTTAAGTGCTGTTTTATTTTGCTGTGAAAACACTGGGGTTTATACTTTCCCTTTAAGCAGCTGTCTATCTGAAAACAATCTTGATTTCTGGGTTGTGCCGGCCATTGAAATCAAACGATCTAAAGGGATCTCGAGAGGTAAAAATGACAAAGCAGATGCCAAAGACATTGCTTTGTACAGTATTCGAAATATTGACAAACTAAAACTGTCTACTTTACCAGAAACAGTAATTCAACAATTAAAATTGCTTTTCACTGAAAGAGAAAAAGTAATGAAATCATTTAAAATTTTTGAAGGGACAAAAGAGAATGCTGATTTTACACCAAAACAAGTTTATCAATCAATTAAAGGAATAAATAATAAAACAGTGAAGTTTTTAAAAGCAACATTAAAATCTATTGAGAAGGAAATGAAAGCAATAATATGTAATCATTTTGAATTGAAAAAACAATTTGAGTTGATTAAAAGTGTTCCTGGCATTGGAGATAAAACGGCTATCTATATGCTAATTGTTACAAGAGGCTTTACAGCATTTGATAATGCCAGAAAATTGGCTTGTTACGCTGGAACCGCACCTTTTGAACATACATCGGGTTCGAGTATAAAAGGACGAACCAAAGTCAATCATATGGCAGATAAAAAAATGAAATCAATATTACAAATGTGTGCTTTAACAGCGGTAAAACACGATCCGCAACTCAAAGAATATTATGAAAGAAAAAAAGGAGAAGGCAAAAATGCTATGTTAGTCTTAAACAATGTAAAATGCAAAATAATAGGACGTGTTTTCTCTGTAATTAACAGACAAACACCATATATAAATACATATAAATTTGCCTGTTAATATTTTAAAATTATTTGTTTTTTATCATAGAATGCGTTACAAGGTAACTTGCTCCTATCCCTTACGCAAGTACACAAGAACTTTAGGGAGACTTTTATCCTATTTATGGTTTTTAGGAATTTTTAATAAAACGCAAAGCCCATGAGACTTCGGAGCGGGGTAAAAACTCAAATTGGATTAGAATTCGATTGATTTCTTACTTTTTTTTAATCAAGTAAGAAAATTGTTGGTATTTTTTGGTTTAAAGTAAAATAGTATTTACATTTAAACCAAACTATTTTATATGCTAATCAAAGTTTACGGAAGTGCAGTTTTTGGAGTGGAAGCAACAACTATTACTGTTGAAGTCAATATTGATAAAGGTGTAGGCTACCACTTGGTGGGTTTGCCGGATAATGCTATAAAAGAAAGCAGTTACCGCATTGCCGCTGCCTTAAAAAATAATGGTTACAATCTTCCGGTAAAAAAAATAACCATCAACATGGCTCCTGCCGATTTACGAAAGGAAGGTTCTGCTTATGATTTGACACTTGCCATAGGAATTCTTGCCGCATCGGGACAGATCAAATCCGATGAAGTCGATAAATACATCATCATGGGTGAACTTTCGCTCGATGGAAGTTTACAGCCTATAAAAGGAGTACTTCCAATTGCCATTAAAGCCAAAGAAGAAGGTTTTAAAGGTTTTTTTCTGCCCAAACAGAACGTAAAAGAAGCTGCTATTGTCGCTGGTCTTGACGTTTATGGAGTGGAAAATGTATTGGAAGTCATTAATTTTTTTGAAGGAAAAGGAACAATTGAACCTACGGTTATTAATACACGGGATGAATTCTACAAAACCTTGGATTTTCCAGAATTTGACTTTTCTGAGGTTCGCGGACAAGAATCCATAAAACGTTGCATGGAAATAGCGGCCGCTGGTGGACATAATATCATATTAATTGGTCCGCCAGGTTCAGGAAAGACAATGATTGCCAAAAGATTGCCAAGTATTTTGCCTCCAATGACTTTGAAAGAAGCTTTGGAAACAACCAAAATCCACAGCGTTGCCGGAAAAGTAAAGGATGTGGGATTAATGAATCAGCGTCCGTTTCGCAGTCCGCATCACACCGCATCGAGTGTGGCGCTTGTAGGCGGGGGAAGCTATCCCCAACCTGGCGAAATTTCGTTGGCGCACAATGGAGTTTTGTTTTTGGATGAATTGCCCGAATTCAAGCGAGAAGTGCTGGAAGTAATGCGACAACCATTGGAAGATAGAGAAGTAACCATTTCGAGGGCGAAATTTACTATAACATATCCCTCTTCATTTATGTTGGTAGCGAGTATGAACCCGAGCCCAAGCGGATTTTTTAATGATCCAGATTCTCCTAACACTTCATCTCCTCATGAAATGACCCGCTATTTGAGTAAGATTTCTGGACCTTTGTTGGACAGAATTGATATTCATATTGAAGTTACACCAGTACCTTTTGACAAATTAACCGAGAAAAGAAATGGGGAAAGTAGTGTAGAAATTAGAAAACGAGTTACAGCCGCCCGTGAGATTCAGTCTAAGAGATTCGAAGAAATGGAGCACATTCATTACAATGCACAAATGAATTCGAAACAAATACGAGTGCATTGCGAATTGGATGACGCTTCGTTACAACTGTTGAAAACTGCCATGGAAAGATTGAACCTTTCGGCCCGTGCTTTTGATAGAATCCTGAAAGTTGCTAGAACTATAGCCGATTTGGAGGGAGTAGAAGTGGTTGGTTCTGGGCATATTGCCGAAGCCATTCAATATCGAAGTTTGGATCGTGATGGTTGGTTGGGTTAGTTTTTAGTATTCAGTGTTCATTTTTATAGTAATGCTCCACAATCCCGAAAGCTTTCGGGACCGACTTTGAGGTAGTGATTTTCAGTCTCTGACTGACCTTAAAAAAAACAATATGAAAGATGATAAACAAGGATTCATAATTCGAGATCAATCCAAAGCCCATTTTATAACAGCAACGGTTGTGGATTGGGTTGATGTTTTTTCTAGAAAAACCTATAAAGATTGTATCATCGAAAGTCTTGATTTTTGTATAAAAAATAAAGGAATGATTTTGTATGGATTTGTAATTATGTCCAATCACATTCATTTAATCATTCAGTCAGAAAACAGTACGTTATCCGATTTGATAAGGGATTTTAAGAAGTTTACGGCAAAGACCATTTTGAATAAAATAGAAACTGAGCCAGAAAGCAGGGCTGATTGGATGCTGAAACGTTTTGAATTTGCTTGTAAAAGTCATAGTCGAAATGAAAAACATCAGTTTTGGCAATATGGAAATCATCCAGAAGAAATTTTTTCAGAAAAGTTCTTTTGGTCGAAATTGGATTATATGCATTTGAATCCTGTTCGAGCAGGAATTGTTGCCAAAGCTTCTCATTATGTTTATTCCAGTGCTTCCAATTATGTGGAAGATAATGGAATTATAGCAATTACAAAAGTTGATAATCCAGTAATAGACGTTTTAAAATTACAATCGATTAGCACTATTTATAGTTGGTAACGAAGGTCGGAGACCTTTTATCACATCCGCAAAGTCGAAGACTATGCGGAGCGTAGGGGTAGAAGATTTTAGATTTCGGTTTGCAGATTTCAGATGCCTGATCGCGGATTTACTTCGTCCGTTCGTTATCGCTCGGGTGCAATCCGTGTCCATTCCAATTATCATGAGCAATTTTTTTAATCATTTCTTTTTTTATTTTCTTACTTTGTCGATGTGCTGTGTGTGCACGGATTGTAAATCCGCAATCGGGTTATTTCGGTAGTTAACCTCGTTCGTATTGAGATCTGTGCTATTGTTCCGGTGAGATATCCGCTCGATCGAGTCTGAAATGAAAAAAGAAAAGTAGAGAAATAAATACGTCATAAAAGAGATTTCAAAAGAAATCTCTTTTATTTTTGCCAGATGTTAGAAATTCTTTACCAAGACGAATATATTATTGCAATTAATAAACCAAGTGGATTGTTGGTTCACAAATCATTTTATGCACGCGATGCAAAAGTTTATGCTATTCAAGAACTGAGAAATCAAATAGGAGGGCAACACGTTTTTCCTATTCATCGGTTAGATCGCAAAACATCTGGTGTTTTGTTATTTGCATTAGACAAAGAGATTTTGAAAATTATGAATGATCGTTTTGCCACACGCGAAGTCGAAAAAAAATATTTAGCAATTTTACGTGGTTGGTCACCTGAAGAACTTACGATAGATTATGATTTAACCAATGATGATGACGTTACACAAAATGCAATAACATATTTTCATCGTTTGCAAAGTACCGAAATTGAGTTAGAATTTAACAATAAACCAACGTCCCGATATTGTTTGGTAGAAGCGATTCCTGAAACTGGACGTATGCATCAATTACGAAAACATTTCAAACATATTTTTCATCCCATTTTAGGAAGTCGTCCACATGGTTGTAACAAACAAAATAAATTATGGTTGGAGAATTATGACCTGAAAGGAATGATGCTACATGCACATCAGTTAATTTTTAATCATCCAATTACAAATAAGCAACTAATCTTGAATGCAAAGATTAATGAAGAGTTTAGCAGAGTAGGTACTATTCTTAATCTAGATTTGAAAAAGTATGAAATCGCCAGGACTGAAGCGTGATTGTGCGGCTTTACTTCGTCCGTTCGCTATCGCTCGGGTGCAATCCGTGCCCATTTCAATTATCAAGACCAATTTGTTTTAATCTTTCCTTTTCTCATTTTCTCACTTTGTCGATGTGCTGTTTGTGCACGGATTTCAAATCCGGGCTGTCGTTGTGATGACATATCCGCGAGATTGGGGTTAAAAAAAGCAAAAAAAAGGCTTTCCTTACTTTTCGGACAGCCTCTTTTTTTATATAAAATTAAAGTAATTATCAAAAATTAATTATTTATAGCAGCTATTAATTGCAGTTTTTTTATGTTATGCTAATAAGCACACTCCTATAAAAATTGAAAGTGTATGTCCCTAGTGTTAATTTAGCTATAATAGCATGGCTACTAATTATTTTGAACAAAGTATTGTTGTTTTCTTTTCGTAGTGTAATAAATTTCGCATTTGTATTCCTTATTTCTTTAATATCTAAGACTTCAATTCTTAAAGATTCTTGAAGCTTATTTAAGTCTAAATCAAATTCAATAAAATCTAAACTTGTATGATCTATATCCATGCTTAATGACTTCATTCTTTGTTGCTTAATCCATCTTTGCTTCTCTAAATTCCCGATAGTTCCTATTGATAAATTTGTCAAGTCCTGTAGTTTACAGTTCATATAACTTTCATAGCCATCACGATTTACTTCGACTTCTCCGTTATATTTAATGCGCCAAACCCTCCCTTCAATTGAAGTACCATCATTATTTTTAAGTAATACTCTACAACCACGTTCAATAATGTTTTCTGAGTTTTTATTTTCATTCTCAAACGGTGTGAGGGTTTCATTTATAATCTTAACTTGATCATATAAATTACTAAGTTCTTTTACTTTTAAAATAATTGGGTTCATGATTATCTGATTTATTCTTAACTTGTGATAGTAATATATTTTGAAATAAAAACATTGTAAACCAATATTTTACAAAAAAAAATATTGCTTTTATAATTGGCTTTTATACATTTCAGCATCTAGTTTTTTATCATAAACATGTAAATAACCTTTAATACTATTATATTTATCCTTTAGTGTGTGTTTAGTAAAATCAATCCTAATTAATTCTAAAATCACATTTTTACCTTCCCAAATAGCTGCATTTAAAACTTGGTCATTTCTATCTTTCCCTTGTGTCCAATTGGTACCATATGCAGTTTCTAGCACATCTAAAATTTTTTCATATTCATCATATCTAAATTCATTGTCTAAATTTCCAAAATCAACACCAATATGTACTAATTTATTTTTATAAAATTTCAGATTAATTGCTTCAATTTTTACAAAAGCTAATTTTTCTATATCATTCTCAATATATATGTAATGTTTTATATTAGGATTCCCATAATGATTATCTAATTTATCGTCTTTAATAATATTTTTTATTTGTTGGGGGCTAGTGCCAAATTTAAATTGTCTAAAACCATTTTTTAAATCTAAACTATTTACTGTTTGGCTAAAAGTAAATTGACAACAACTAATTAATAAATAAGCAAATAGAAATATTTTTTTCATATAATGTTATATTAAGTTTTTTAGTGTTATTGGCTATAATTACCGCTTATTTATATATAAACATAACACCATTCATTATTCTCTTATTTACAAAAATAGTCATAAAAACTCCTATTAATTGTAAAAATACATTTCTTAAACAAAATAAAAACCTCTTCGAAGTCTCCCGACTTCGAACTTTTTTTAAATTTTCTTTTAAAGCTATAAATCTAATAAAAGTCTCCCGACTTTTTTCGTTAATATCTTATAAATTCAAAACGTTTGCTAATAATTCAAAACGCTCTGCCTTAAAATAAAAACATAAAAAACCACGAAAGAACCGGACTGATACTTTGTGGTTTTTTGTAGCTTTTGAAATCCAAACAGTTCTAAAGATATTCATGCAAAAAGTCGGGAGACTTTTATCGTATTTATGGTTTTCAGGAACTTTTAATGAAACGCAAAGTCATGAGACTTCGCGGAGCGGTTGTAGCGTGTGTTGGGCGATCGTGCTTATTCTAGATCAATAATTATCGATATGTTTTCTTTTATTTTTTCTATTAATTCAGTCGGTAATTTTCCAACTTTTTTAATTAACCTCTTATTGTCAATTACTCGAATTTGATCAATCATTATGTCGCAATTCTCATGTAAATTCGCCATTCCTTTTTTAAGATGAACTCTTAAAATATCAGAATCATCCTGGACATTTGTAGTTATTGGACAAACAATTGTAGATGGATGTGATATTTTATTTAATAAGTTTGTCTGAACAATTAGTACTGGCCTAGATTTTCCTGCTTCAGTTCCTATTTGAGGATTTAAGTCGGCAATCCAAATTTCAAATTGATTAATCTGCATAGTCAATTTTTTCAAAGTCTTTTAAAATTTTCATTGACTCTTTTTTGACTAATTCAGATTCCGCTTTTAGTCTTTTTTCTAAAATTTGTCTTTTCTGAACTTTGTTATAATATTCGATTGCTTCGTTTATATACCTATTTCTAGGAATACTGATTCTTGAAAGAATTTTTTCAGTTTCTCCGAATATCGAATCATCTATTTTAAGTGATATTGTTTTCATATGTTTTAATTTGATATCACAAAGGTATATCTTTTTTTGATATAAATTTTATGGTTACGTTTTTCGCATGTCGCCCAACGTCCCGCTACTAAAGCGGGTTTGGGACTAAATTAAGCCCATTCTTCGGATTTACCCAATCATCCCAAATACAAAGCCAACTTCCCATTAAGCCCAATGCCCAAATCCGCTGTAGCTGTTATAGGTGGTTTCTTTTGATTCCTTAAAGTTTAATTGATAGTTCCAAATGTCCACCTAAACCAAGTTCAACAATTTTTTGCAGAGTTGAAAATCTAGCTTCTTTAATGTTGTTTTCAATCTTAGAGATATAGGATTTTGTAGTTCCAGCTTTTTCAGCAAGTTCTTCCTGTGTTAAACCTTTTTGAAGTCTAGCTTCTTGAATCATTGCGCCAATTTTAAAGTTTTTATATCCAGCATCAAGTTCGTCCCTTTCTACAGTTCCAATTTTTCCGTAATGTTTATCTTTAAATTGGTCTAGTGTTTTGATATTATTATTTTTCGTTTTCATAGTCTTGTTTGATTTTAAGTGCCTTTTCAATTTCTTTTTTTGGAGTCTTCTGCGTTTTCTTTTGAAATCCGTTTGTTAGAATTATTAATTGTCCTTGATCAAAAAAGCAAAAGATTCTAAAAATATCGCTTCCTTGTTGAATTCTAATTTCAAAAAGCCCGTCCGTATTTTCAATGTGTTTAAGATGCGTTTCAGGAATTCTATCCAATTCTTGAATTAGTTCTAACGTCCAGATAATTTTCGCCTTGACTTTTTCTCGTTGTTTTTCAAAGAATTCGTCAAAGTAATCTTTGTAAAAAATGATTGTTCGTTGCTTATCCATAATACAAATATACGTAAGTTGTACTAAAGTGAAACTTATTGAATGTGAAATTTTTGTTTTGGAGTCGAAATCACCTATAACTCATTTACAGGATAGATAAAATCACTCCAATCTAACCAAATTTCGGTAGCTTGACCTGTCAAATACCTCTTTATTGTTTTCTTTCAAATATAGATAATAATAATCACAAACTTACAAAACCTAAATTTTATTCATTTCAACCCTTTTTATGCTCCGCCCAGTAAAATAGGGCAACTGTAGAAAAAATAATGCCCTGATACGAGCTTCGGAATGCCTGATATGGTCTTCGGAATGCCTGTTACAGGCTTCGGAATACCTGTTGCAGGCTTCAGTTTGCCATTTGCAAGCTACGGATAAGTAATTTTCTGCTTCGGATGGGCTTTTACGGTCATCGGACCCCTTGATTGCTACTGCTGATTACTTTGCGTTATTGTAAAGTAGTATTATTTTGATGTACAATTGCAGTACCTGATCGCGCGGATTTACTTCGTCCGTTCGCTCGGGTGCAATCCGTGCCCATTTCAATTATCAATAGCAATTTGTTTTAATCATTCCTTTTCCCCTTTTCTCACTTTGTCGATGTGCTGTATGTGCATGGATTACTTTGTCAATTCACTTCGTTCGTGTGCATATCCACGTTATCGTTGCGATGATATATCTGTTGGATCGGGTTGAATGGTTGTGGTCGAATATTTTCGATTTCAGAAAATTTGAAAGAAGTAAAAAACGTATTTTCTAGCCCCGATAGAAACGAAAATCCTTGTGGGGGCTTGCATTTTGCCCCCATAAGATTACTTCACTTAGTATTTATTTTAATTGGTGTTCAGTGAACTTCGTTTGTAGTGGATAGCGGGAGGAATCTTCAAAAGAAACGAAAATTCTCTGCTCCTAATAAAAAATAAATCCAGTTTTTAAATGTAATTATTTAGTAGAGCGTCTGTCGTTATTTTGACTAGGACGTCTTGGGCCAAAACTATTATTTCCAGTTCTGCTAGAAGTAGTTGTGGTAGTTTTTTTAGGAGTCGAATTGCGTTGCTGTCTTCCTTGACCTTGTTTAATGGGTTCGGTAGATGCATTTGGGTCTGGTTCAAAACCTTTGATAGTTTCTCTAGGTAATTTCAGACCAACCAATTTTTCTATATCGCGTAAAAAAACAGTTTCGTCTGGACTAAATAATGAAATGGCTTCTCCACTTGCTCCAGCTCGACCGGTTCTACCAATACGGTGAACGTAATCTTCGGGAATATTAGGCAATTCAAAATTAATAACATGCGGTAATAATGGAATGTCCAAACCTCGAGCTGCAATGTCTGTAGCGACCAAAGCGGTTAGACTTCCGTTTTTGAAACCAGCTAGAGCTTTGGTTCGTGCGCCTTGTCCTTTATTACCGTGTATTGCTGCTGCTTTAATTCCAGCACTAATCATGCTTTCAGTCAGTTTGTTGGCACCTTGTTTGGTACGGGTAAATACCAATATTTGTTGCCATTTTCCTTCTGTAATTAGTTTAATGATCAGTTCTGTTTTTTTCTCTTTTGCAACAGGATATACTTTTTGAGTAATAGCTTCCACCGTTGTGTTTTCTGGAGTTGCTTCTACATGAACTGGATTGTGCAAAATGCCCATTGCCAATTTTTTGATGTCTTTGGAGAAGGTTGCCGAAAACATCAAGTTTTGTCTTTTGGTAGGCAAAACTTTTAGAATGCGTTCGATATCTCTCAAGAAACCCATATCTAGCATGCGATCCGCTTCATCTAAAACTAAGATTTCTACTTTTGAAAGAGTGATTAAACCTTGATTTTGTAAATCAATTAATCGACCAGGAGTTGCTACTAAAATATCAACACCTTGACGCAATTGACTCACTTGCGGGTTTTGATTTACACCACCAAAAATGACTGTGCTGCGTATGTCTAAAAATTCGCTGTATTCTTTTATATTCGCTAATATTTGAGCGGCTAATTCTCTTGTAGGTGTCAAAATTAAGGCACGAATTGGTCTGTGACTTAAATGTTTTCCTTGGGATAATAATTGTAATATGGGTAATGTAAAACCAGCTGTTTTTCCTGTTCCCGTTTGTGCAGATGCTAATACATCTTTGCCTTCTAAGACTGGTGGAATTGCTTTTTGTTGTATTGGAGAAGGAGTTGTATATCCTTTTTTGCTGACTGCTTTTAATAGAGCATCAGATAAGCCTAATGATTGAAATGACATAAATTGTGTTTATGAAGTAGACCCTATTTTTTAGTTTACTCCTTTTAAGTTGGCGCAAAGGTACTGCTAATTTATTCGATGTACCTTTGATTGGAGTACTTTGTTTATTTATAGACAGGCAATGGGATACTTTATGTTATTATAAATCATTGCTGTGGACTAAATAATGTTCCAAAATAATCATTGAAAACCTATTTTAATTTAGCTCAGAAAAAGTGTTTCCTTGTTTGATATCTCCAGTTGTGTATCCTTTCATAAACCAGAATTTGCGTTGCTCTGATGTTCCATGTGTAAAAGATTCAGGAACTATATGCCCCCGCATTCTTTTTTGGATGGCATCATCTCCAACAGCTTGTGCAGCACTCAATGCTTCGTCAATATCGCCAATATCGAGGTTTTCTTGGTTGTATTTTGCCCAAACTCCTGCATAAAAATCGGCTTGTAATTCTAGTGCTACAGATAATTTATTGGCTTCTGCTTCACTTTTGCCTTCTTGGGCTTGACGCATTTTAGCTGATGTCCCTAATAAAGTTTGAATGTGGTGACCTACTTCATGAGCTATCACATACGCTGTTGCAAAATCGCCTCCTGAGGCTCCAAATTTGGTTTGTAATTCATCAAAAAAGCCCAAATCCATGTACACTTTTTGATCACCTGGACAATAAAAAGGACCAGAGGCTGATGATGCACCACCACAAGCTGTTTCAACAGAACCAGTGAATAAAACCATTTTTGGTTTGGTATATTGCATATTGTTTTCTTCAAATATTTTGGTCCAAATAATTTCAGTATCTTTTAAAACAACTCTTGGAAATTCACTTAGTTTTTCTTCTTCTTCTGTCAAAGGTCTTGATTCTGTTTGAGTGGTTTGTTGTTGGTTGAATTGCTCTAAAACAGGTGTTATCATTTTTGCATTTTCACCACCAAAAACATTGAGAAGTAAAATAATAATACCTATTATTCCTCCACCTACAATTGTTTTGCCTCCAGAGGACATTCCTCTACGGTCTTCTACATTATCGCTTTGTTGTCTGCCAATCCATTTCATAAGATACTATTATTAGTTATTAGCCATTTTTCTAATTTATCCTCGAGTGTTTTTTTTATAATTGGTTTAGAAAGATAATCATTCATGCCTGCTGCTATGCATTTTTCTCGTTCCCCAACAACAGTACCTGCTGTTAACGCTATAATTAATGTGTTTTTATGATCATTAGATTCTCTTATTTTTGTTGTGGCCTCATAACCATTTACAATAGGCATTTGAATGTCCATAAAAATGATGTCTGGACGAATGTCAAATGTTTTTGCAATAGCTATTTCACCATTTTCCGATTCAAATATAATACAATTTGGTATAATTTGTTTTAATAATGTCTTAGTTAATAACATGTTTATTTTGTTATCTTCTACGATTAATATTTTAGTTTTTAGGGTGTTGAATTTTAAAATAGGATTTAGTATTTCAGGATAAGTAACTTCAATTGATTTTTCGTTTTTGAATTTGTTTGAACTTTTTAATTTTATATCAAAATAAAAGGTACTTCCAACATTGAATTGACTTTTGATTTGTAAATGACTATTCATCAAACTTAATAATTGATTGGAAATTGTTAATCCCAATCCAGTTCCTCCAAATTTTTTGGTAGTTGAACTGTCTTCTTGAGAAAAAGCTTGGAAAATAATTTTTTGATTGCTTTTTCTAATTCCAATTCCTGTGTCAATAACAGAGAAACGAAGTGTTGAATAGTTTCTTTGTGCTTCAACTGTTGAAATCAATAACTCAATTTTCCCTGCGTTTGTAAATTTTACAGCATTCGTCAATAAGTTTATTAATATTTGTTTTAAACGAATATAATCTACCCATACACATTTTGGTACGTTTTCGTCTATGGTGTAACTTATTTCTAAGTTTTTTGAATTGGCTTGATAATTAATTAATTCTTTAATTTGAGTAACAATATCATTTATAGAATATTTTTCTATATTCAGTTCAAGTTTTCCGGATTCAATTTTTGAAAAATCCAAAATGTCATTAATTACTTCCATCAATAAATTGGCTGATTGATTGATGGTATTCATGTATTTTTTTTGAGTATTTTCAAGCTTTGAATTCATCAATAAATCGGTATAACCAATAATCCCGTTTAATGGAGTTCGAATCTCGTGACTCATATTTGCTAGAAACTCTGATTTTGCTTTATTAGCTGCTTCGGCCAATTCTTTTTCTTTAATTATAGATTCATTTTTCTTTTTTTGAGTAATATCAATAAGAATTCCTTCCATAAAAGCAATTTTTCCATTTTTGATAATGGAATCTCCAAATTCTTCGACCCAAACAATTGATTCGTTTTTGTGTTTAATTCGGTAGATTATATGTAGAGATTTTTTTTCTTTTAAGGCATCTTTATTTTTTAAAATTACATTTTCAAAATCTTCAGGGAGAATCAAATCAACAAAAAATAGTTTGTTTTCTAGAAAATCAGATTTAGGGTAACCCGTTAGTTTTTCAATTTCATCATTTAAATAGATTTTTGAATATTTTTCATCATAATTAGATAAATAAACGGTTCCAGGTATGTTGTTTGCCAATAATCGAAAGCGTTCTTCACTTTCTTCAATGATTGATTCATTTATATTTCGCTCCATAGAAGCCGAAATGTTTTTTACTAATAATTGTAAAATAGAAATTTCATCGTTATTCCAAATACGTTCTTTAGCAGAATCATCAAAAACAAAAAAGCTATCTAACTCATTTTTTATAAAAACAGGAAAAAACAACATTGAATTTGGGTTCAATTGGTTTAAATATGATTTAATGTTTTTGTTTTGGATTTTATCTTTAATGTTTTCAAAAAATTGATGTGATGGTATATCTTTTATTATATTTTCAAATTCAGAAAATTCGATGTTTATTAAATTAGGATGTATATTTTGAAAATCTTGAGTTGCATTAATCCACATGCATTTTTGATCAAATAAATTGGTTTTTGGGTTTTTTTGAAAAAAGGAAATGCGTTCTGACTTTGTTATTTTTCCAACCTCATTTATAATTTTCTTAATGAGTTTTTTATTGTTTTTTTGTAATAAAAATTGATTAGTATTTTCATTGATAATTAAAAGGAGCTCACTTTTATAAGCTAGTCTTCTTTCTATTTCTGCTCTCATTTGTGAAGCCAAAGCAATTACAATTAAATCAGAAATGGATTTTGCAAAATTGATATCTTCATTGTCCCATTCTCTTATCTGATAAGTTGATTCGAAAGACAAGATACCTTTTAGTTTTCCATCGATAAAAATTGGTGTATCGATTGTTGAGTATATGTGGTTTTTATAGATGTAATCTTGATTTTTTTTATTGTTTGTAGTATGAGATCTAATATTTGAAACTACAAATTGAAGTTTGTTTTCTAATTTTTCAAAATAACTTAAATTTTCATTTTTACCAAAAAAAACACCTTTGTCAAAAGTATTTGTTTTGGAATCATATAATTTTTTGCAAACAAAATTTTCAGATTCATATTCCCAATAACTAGCTCTATTCACATCTAAAGTTTTAGATGTTTCTTTTAAAATTTTATCAAAAGTCAGTTCGTTATTATCGGGATTAGAGTGATTTAATACTGCAATTTCTTTTAAAGTTTTGCTATATTTTTCAACTTTTTGTTGTCTTTTATAGTTTTCTAATTCAAGATTTTTAAACAAGGTGATATCTCTAGCAATTCCGGAATAACCCGTGATTTCATCAAAACTGTTTTTTCTAATAAATACGTTTTGAGAAATCCATACTTCTTCGCCATTCTTTTTTATAATTGGAAACTCTAGAGTAGTAAAATTTTCTTCAATATCTTTTATCCTTCTGTAAAAACTCATTGTATTATAAACATAGCCTTTACTGATGATGGATGGAAAAGTTTTTGTAAGAAATTCTTCCTTTGCGTAACCGAGTAATTTTATAGTATAATCATTAACAAAAGTAAATGTTCCAGTATTGTCTACTTCATATATGATATCATTGGCAGCTTGAACCAAGTTTTCATATTGTTTTCTAATGTTAATTTCATTTGTAACGTCTTGCCCAATTCCGATAATAGAATCATCATCGAACTTTTTATCAATCCATTGAATAAATTTGTATTCTCCATTTTTACATTTTAATTTTCGAACATAAAGACGATTGTCGATGAAATTATTATGATAATCTAATCCTATAAATTCTGGGTCCTCTGTAAGTTCCCAAAATCCCATTCCCATAACTTCAATTGGTGTATAACCTAAAATGGATGTAATGGTTTCACTGCAAAAAGAAACTTCACCCTTTTTGTTTGTAGCAATGGTAAGAGAGTTTCCTTTGTTTACAATTTCATTTGTAAAATTATATTTCTCTTGAATTTTAGTTAACGAAACATGTCTGATATAATTTATAATAAATGCTAAAATGGAGTAGTTAAAAAGGGTAGCAATTTTTTTGATGTTGACTAAATCAAAAACATAAATTGTCATCAAAAAACATAAAATTAATCCTGAAAAAATTAAATACTTTTTTACAGGTTTTATGATGATGTACGAAAAGAAGAATGCTACTATGAAAGCAAAAGAAGGAATTGGATCTTCTGGTAATTGGATGATATTATATCCAATTAAAATAAAGTAGACATAGAATAAGAACATATAAATGCTTTTAATTCTATTGTATAAATACGTTGATCTCTCACTTAATAAAAATAATAATAAAAAGAAAAGTCCAATTCCAAAATTATTAATTAATAAGCTTTTTGGTCTAACATGAGATACTTCAAAAACTATCTCTATGAATGGGATTACTAATCCAAAAAACAACAAATATAGTTGGTATTCTCTTTTTTCAGAATCATCACTAGAAACGTTGTCTTTGTTTTTTAAAATAGTATATGTTTTAGTATAAGCATAAAACATTCCATATATTAAAAATAGAAATAGTATTAATAAAAATAAATTGCTGTGAAATAATTCTTTCATGTCGATTTTTATCCTATTTAAAAACATACTCTTGCTTGCCAAACATAGTTTAGTAGTTTTAAAAAAAGAAAATATGTTATAATATAAGAACATGTCTTAAGGATTGAAAATTTACCGTTACAATAGATTGTTTACTAATAAGAAGTACAGTTTGATATAGAGTCGAATTTTAGTTTTCCTTTTGTAAATCTATTCCAATAATTGAAGAATATATTGCATAATTCATTGAGAAAACAAATGGAATAGTAAAAAAGACACCAATACAACACCCCATAATACCAACGAATGAACCAATAATGGCTACAATCATTAATCCTAATAAAACTATGGGTTGTTTGAAAACAATACGTATGCTGGATTTAATAGCATCAAAAGATTTTAGTTTTCCAAAAATAATTAGTGGAATTGTAAGGATGCAGATAAATGATATAAACCATTGAATTAATGTACCTAAAAAGCTTAAATTTAAATAATTCATAAAAAGGCTTATTGCCAAACCAGTAAAAGAAATTATAAAAGTGCTACCAAAGATTCCAGTAAAATAAGGAAGTTTATAATAACTGAATAAGTCCGAAATATGAAATTCTTGATCGTTCTCTCCGCATGCTGCCATTTTTAAAAAAGACGCATTAAAAGGAGCTAATATGCAAGTAACAAATGTAGAAACACAACCGAAAATTAATAATTTGGTTTCAGAAAAATTTTCAATTTTCAATTTTTCAGGATTGAATTCTTGAGTCATTGCTGTAACTCCCATAAACGAAATTAAAGAGACAGCAATAAGAATTGTAAGAAATACAAAGAAAACAAAGAGTACTAATCCAGCATATAACGCTATTTTTTTATAATTTTCAAAGGCATGATTGAATACATTTCCAAAATCCAATTGGTATCCATTTTTTTCAATATTTTCTAATTGTTCTAAAGTTTGGTTCATTTTTTTTGGGGTTAATTTATTATGTTGAATTATACTTTATGATAGACATCTTCAAATGGAATTCGGAAACGTTCTCCATAAATGCCTTGTTCATCTCGAATGCCACAACCCAGAATCATTGTGATTTCTGAACTATTGGGTAAATTTATTATTTTTTTGACTCTTAATGAATCAAATCCTTCCATTGGACAAGTATCGTAGTTTATGGCTGCCATGCTAATCATAAAATTTTGGGCGGCTAGTGCGGCACTTTTATGAGCAACAACGCGCATGTCGCTTTCCCTAGCTTGTCTGTAGATTGGTTTGAAAAGCCCGATAATTTGAAAGGCAAAATATTTTATATAGCCTAAAACACCAAAAATATCGAAATAAATAGTTGGAACAATTTTTTTATAATAATTTAAAGCAAATTTTTCTCTTTTAGAATATTCGGTTTCTGGTTTGTTGCCGTATTGTGATTTTAAAAAGGATATGTTGGATTGAACTCTTTTGCGCCATAAATCTTTTCGAGCTACTACAACAACCAATTGTTGTGCCGTTTTTGCTCCGTTTTGGTCAAAACTGGCTCTAGCAATTTGGTCAATTATCTCTTTGGTAGTTATGTGGTAGAATTCCCAAAGTTGCATATTACTGCTCGTAGCTGCTAATGTCGCTAAATGGATACACTCTTTTACTTTTTGCTCGTCTAATGGTTCTTTTTTAAAAATTCTTACGGAGCGACGATATTGTATGGCTTCGCTTACTGATTTTTCATTTGTTATAGCCATTTCAATAATTTTTTTAGTGTTTCTATTTTATTTGTATAGGGTGCATATCTAAGTTTGATATCCAACCAATTTGCTTTTTTTACTATTCCTTTATGATGGGAAAAAAGGTCAAAACTCAATTGCCCATGATAAGCTCCCATTCCGCTATGACCAACACCTCCAAAAGGCAATCTTTTATTAGAAAAATGACTGACAGTATCATTTATACAACCTCCACCAAATGAAAAAGTGGAAACCATTTTTTTAGCAAATATTTTATCATCTGAAAAAACATACAGCGCTAAAGGTTTTTCATAATTTGAAATAATTTTAGAGATTTCTATTTCTTCTTTATAGCTTATGATTGGTAAAATTGGACCAAATATTTCTTCCTTCATCAATAAACTGTCAAGGTTATCCTCATCAATTAGAGTTGGCGCTATATAACATTGTTTAATGGCAGTATCACCACCAAAAATTACTTTTTGAGGTTCGATCATACTACTCAATCGATGCCAGTTTTTTTCATTTATAATTCGGGCAAAATCGGGAGAATCTATTGGATTTATTCCAAATGCTTTTGTGATTTCTTTTTTCATAAAATCGACAAAATGACTTTTCATGTCTTTTTGTATCAAAATATAATCGGGTGCAATGCATGTTTGTCCTGCATTTAAAAATTTACCCCAAACAATTCGCTTAGCGGCGAGTTTTAAATTGGCAGTTTCGTCAATAATACATGGGTTTTTTCCGCCTAGTTCAAGAGTTACAGGAGTAAGGTGTTTTGCTGCTGCTTTGGCTACAATTTTACCTACGGCTACACTTCCCGTAAAAAAGATATAATCCCATCTTTGGGCTAGTAAATTTTGTGTTTCTTCTACACCGCCTTCTATTACTGTTACCTGTTCGTGTTGGAATACTTTTTCTATAATTTCAAGAATTATTGCAGAAGTCTTTGGGGTTAATTCTGAGGGTTTTAAAACCACTTGATTACCTGCTGCAACAGCTGAAATCATTGGGCAAAGTGCCAGTTGAAAAGGATAATTCCATGGCGCTATTATTAATACTTTTCCATAAGGTTCTTTAATAATATAGTCGGTGGAAGGAAAATTTAGTAGAGATGGTCTTACCCTTTTTGGTTTAGACCAATTATGGATATTTTTTATAGTATCTTTTAATTCTGTTATAATGTAACTCGTTTCAGTAGCTATAGCTTCAAATTTAGGCTTCTTGAAATCATCATATAAAGCTTGGATGATTTCATTTTCATGTTTGATTATGACATCCAAAAGTTTAATAAGGGATTCTTTTCTGGACTGAATGTCTGATTTGTAATTCATTGTAAAGAAGTTTGTAAGTACAATGCAATATAAATTTTAAAATTCAAATAAATGTATTTTTCTTCAAAAATTAAATGGCATTCCAAATTACATCTTCGGGAGTAGGAGCTATTATAGTTATATTCTCTTTTGTAACTGGGTGAATAAAGACAAGTTTTCTGGCATGAAGATGGATTCCTCCATCAGGATTACTACGATCAAAACCGTATTTTAAATCCCCTTTTATAGGAGAACCAATAGCAGCGAGTTGTGCACGTATTTGGTGGTGTCTTCCTGTGTGTAAAAGAATTTCGAGGCCAAAGTAATTGTCTAACTCTTTGATAATTTTATATTCTAAACTAGCCAACTTGCTGTCAGGTACTTCTTTGAGATGGGCTTTTGAAGTGTTTTTTTTTTCGTTTCTTTTGATATAATGTACCAGTTTGTCTTCGTTCTTGGAGGGTTTATTTTTAACAACAGCCCAATAGGTTTTTTGAGTTTCTCTATTGCTAAATAGCTCATTCATACGTGTCAAAGCTTTGCTAGTTCTTGCAAAAACAACAATTCCAGAGGTAGGACGATCTAAACGATGAACTACGCCTAGAAAAACTTCACCAGGCTTGTTGTATTTATCTTTGATGTATTCTTTTACAACATCACTCAAAGGTTTATCTCCTGTTTTGTCTCCCTGCACAATATCACCTACACGCTTATTAACCACGATTAAGTGATTGTCTTCATGTAGAATTTGGAGATTGGATTTGTTTGAAATTATTTTCATTATAGATTCCCTATTCGGGGGCTAGGAGTCTTAATATTGTTCATTTGAATTTGGAAAATCTTCTGATTTTACATCGGCGACATACTGACTGATAGCAGTTGTCATTCCATCGTATAAATTCATATAACGTCTTAAGAAACGAGGGCTAAATTCGTTATTCATTCCCAACATGTCATGAATTACCAATACTTGTCCGTCTACACCTCCACCAGCACCAATTCCGATTACTGGTATCGAAATGCTTTCTGCAACTTGTTTGGCTAAATGAGCTGGTATTTTTTCAAGGACCAATGCAAAACATCCTAAATGTTCCAATAATTTGGCATCTTCAATTAATTTTTCGGCTTCTTGTTCTTCTTTGGCGCGTACCGTATAAGTTCCAAATTTATAGATTGACTGTGGGGTTAATCCTAAATGTCCCATAACTGGAATTCCTGCATTTAAGATTTTTTTGATCGATTCTTTGATTTCTTTACCACCTTCTAATTTTACAGCATGACCACCACTTTCTTTCATAATTCTGATTGAAGAGCGTAAAGCTTCTTTAGAATCAGATTGGTAACTTCCAAAAGGTAAATCAACCACTACCAAAGCTCTCTCGACAGCTCTAACCACAGATGAAGCATGGTAAATCATTTGATCTAATGTAATAGGTAAAGTCGTTTCGTGACCCGCCATAACATTTGAAGCCGAATCTCCCACTAGAATTACATCAATTCCGGCAGTATCCACAATTTTGGCCATAGTATAATCATAAGCCGTTAGCATAGAGATTTTTTCTCCATTAGATTTCATCTCAATTAAGGACTTAGTAGTAATTCTTTTGTAATCTTTTTTTATTGCAGACATTGTGATTATGATTTTAATTCCGAAACGCTCGGTATTGATTTTAATTTGAGACTGTAAAAGTAATAAATTGAATTTTTTTAAATTGAATTTTTATAAGGAATATCAAAAATTAGGTTGTTGAAATTATGAGATTGCTATTTTACTAATATATTTTTAAGATATTCTTTTAAAAAAAAAGTTTATAATTTAATTTTCTAAAAAACAAAAAACTGGTTTTGAGTAAAAATTAAATCTTTATAAAATCTTTATATCCTAGTTTGATATATTATAAAATACTTACATCATATCCTTTAACTTTGCCTTAACAAATTAACACAAGGATATGAGTAGTATTTTGGATCAAATTAAAATTAAAAACCAATATTTAATAAGCATTTTGTCGGTTGGGATTGTTGCTTTGTTGTGTTTGTTTACCAGAGATTATTTAGATTTTAAAATTGTTGGTTATATTTTATTGGTGGTTGTTTCAGTGTTGTCCATGTTTTTGGCCATCAAACCATTATTACTTAGCGCTATTTTGAGTGCATTGATATTAAATTTTTTCTTCATTCAACCGTATTATACTTTTCATATTAGTGATGCAGAAGACTCTTTGTTGTTGGTTTTATTCTTCATTATTACTCTTGTAAATGCGGTTTTAACCCATAAAATTAGAAGAGCCGAAAAGATTTTACAGGTAAAAGAACTTAGAGTTAATACGATGAAACTTTACAATGCGCTGCTCGATTCTTTATCGCATGAATTGAGAACTCCGATATCTACAATTATGGGAGCTATTGATACCATTCAAAGCAAATCGGTACCTATTTCGGAAGAAAATAAAGAAAATTTATATGCAGAAATAGAAAAAGCTTCCTTGCGATTGAATCACCAAGTAGAGAATTTACTCAACATGTCTCGTTTGGAATCGGGCGTTATTCAGCCCAAAATGGATTGGTGTGATCTTGAAGAATTAATTTATAATGTTTTGGATCACCTAAAAGATGATTTAAAATTTCATAAAGTGGTTGTAAAAACAGACGAAAATTTACCCCTTTTTAAATTGGATTATGGATTGATGCAACAGATAATTTTTAATTTGGTTTTTAATGCTTCTCAATACACACCCAAAGGCGCTAAAATAGAAATCAAGGTTTCTTATAATCTGGATGTCGATTTTGATTACAATCCTGATAAATTATGCCCCTGTGTGATTACTATTACCGATGATGGAATTGGGTTTCCAGAAAATGAAATTGATAAAGTTTTTGATAAATTCTACCGATTGCAAAACTCTAAAACGGGCGGTACAGGACTAGGTTTGTCTATCGTAAAAGGTTTTGTTGAAGCCCAACATGGAAAAGTAAAACTTGAAAATAGAGAAGAAGGGGGTTCTATTTTCACACTTAGTTTTCAGACATTAACAATGAATACCAAAGATATTTCAAATGAATAATAATGCTCAAATATTAGTAATTGATGATGAAATTCAAATCAGGAAACTACTTGAAATCACTTTAAATTCTAATGATTACAAAACAATTTTTGCTGTAAATGCAAAAGAAGGATTGGCTATGGTTGCCAATTATCAACCTGATTTGGTCATTCTGGATTTGGGTTTGCCTGATGAAGATGGACAAGATGTTTTGAAAAGATTAAGAGAATGGTACAAAAATCCAATAATAATATTAACGGTTAAAAGTACCGAAGATGAAATTGTAAAAGCTCTTGACAACGGTGCAAATGATTATTTGACTAAACCCTTTCGTACACAAGAATTACTAGCTAGAATTCGAACAGCTCTACGAAATTTGGTCAGTATTGAAAAGGATCCTATAATCGAATTTGGGTCTGTTTCTATTGACTTTTCGTCTAGAATTGTAAGATTGAATAATGAGATTTTAAAACTTACTACCACCGAATACAACTTACTTTCTATATTTATAAAAAATGAAGGACGTGTATTAACCCATCAATATTTGTTGAAACAGGTTTGGGGAAATAGTTATGCAGATCAAACACAATACTTACGTGTTTTTGTAGCGCAACTTCGAAAGAAAATTGAAGAGGATCCTAACCGACCTAAATTTATTATCACCGAATCGGGGGTAGGATACCGATTTAATACAAGTTAAAATCAAATAAATAGACTTTACAAGTTTGTGATATGGAGTGTTCAAAGCATCCTGTATGGGGTTTGCTTTGGCTTAAAAGGAATGAATTAAATGAATAAATAATAGAATAAAATGAATAAATCAACAGTTCAAAAAGTAACTGCAGCGTCACTTTTAGTAGCACTCGGTATTATTTACGGAGATATTGGGACCAGTCCGCTATATGTAATGAAAGCCATTATTGGGCAAAGAGAAATATCAAAATTATTAGTCTATGGTGGAATTTCTTGTGTTTTTTGGACACTAACTTTTCAAACCACTTTTAAATATGTTTTGCTAACACTTTCGGCAGATAATCATGGTGAAGGAGGCGTTTTTTCTCTTTATGCTTTGGTCAAAAGATTTGGTAAAGGAAAATTAATTATACCGACCATTTTAGGAGCAACAACGTTGTTGGCAGATGGAATTATTACACCTCCAATTTCTGTTACTTCGGCCGTTGAAGGATTGGGGGATGTTGTGCCAAATATTCCAATTTTGCCCATTGTCATCGTAATTATATCGGGTCTGTTCTTTTTTCAACGATTTGGTACTCAAAAAGTGGGATTCTTTTTTGGCCCGGCCATGGTGGTTTGGTTTTCTATGCTCTTTGTTTTAGGATTTACTCAGATTTTGCAGCATCCTGCTATCTTAACCGCTTTGAATCCCATGTATGCTTATGAATTATTAGTAGAATATCCTCATGGTTTTTGGCTTTTAGGAGCTGTTTTTCTTTGTACGACAGGGGCAGAAGCTTTATATTCGGATTTAGGGCATTGTGGTAAAAAAAATATTCGCGTTACTTGGACTTTTGTAAAAGTAGCATTGGTTGTTAATTATTTAGGGCAAGCGTCTTGGTTAATGAATCAAAGTAATCATTTCTTGGAAGGGAAAAACCCTTTTTATGCTATTATGCCACAATGGTTTCTGGTACCAGGAGTTATAATAGCTACTTTTGCTGCCATTATTGCCTCTCAAGCATTGATTAGTGGATCATTTACTTTAATTAACGAAGCAGTTTCCCTTAATTTTTGGCCTAGAGTTACAATGAAAAACCCAACCAACTTGAAAGGTCAAATCTATATTCCATCGGTGAATACCATTTTGTGGGTTGGTTGTATTTTGATGGTTTTGTATTTTAGAACTTCTGCAAACATGGAAGCTGCCTATGGATTTTCGATAACCATAGCGATGTTGATGACCACTGTTCTTCTAAATTATTATTTGATTTATATCAAAAAGATGAATAGAATTCTTATTGGTGTGATCATCACCGTTTTTGCAGCTATTGAAATTGCATTTTTTGTGGCCAATATTGTAAAAATCAAAGAACGTTGGATGTTTTTGTTTTTTGAGCTTTTCATATTTATGACCATGTATGTTTGGTTCTTTTCTCGAAAAATCAATAATAAATTTGTAAAATTCACCAATTTAACGGAATATACTACGAGATTTGAGGAATTAAGTAATGATGTTTCCATTCCGAAGTATTCTACTCATTTAATTTACCTGTCAAAAGCAGACCGGAATTATGAAATTGAAGAGAAAATATTGAATTCAATCTTTTCTAAAAAGCCAAAAAGAGCCGATGTGTATTGGTTTTTCCATATCAATAGAACCAATTCTCCTTTTGATTTGAATTATGAAGTTATTGAATTATTGGATGATAAAGTGATCAAAATTGTATTAAATATTGGTTTCAGAATTCAACCAAAAGTGGAATTGTATTTCAAAAGAATTGTTCAAAATCTAGTTGACAACAAAGAACTGAATTTACATATTCGTGCTGATGGTTCAACAAAATACAATCCTGAACCTGATTTTAAATTTGTAATTATTGAAAAATTCTTGTCGGTAGAAAATGAATTTGCTGTAAGAGATGGTCTTTTATTGAATTCCTACTACATACTAAAAAACATGTCACTCTCGGATACTAGAGCTTTTGGTCTAGATAAAAGTGATGTTGTGATTGAAGAAATTCCAATCGTTTATCAACCTATTGCTAAATTAGATTTGGAACGAAAAGTGGTTAATTAGTTTTTTAATTTTTGTTTTCTGAAATAAGGATAAATTATAATTTCGTTTTCAGAAAGGAATAAAAAAATCAGATTGGATGTTATGGCATCTTAATCTGATTTTTTTATTCATGTATATTCTGTTTTTATTTCAGCTATTCGGAAACTCTTACTGCGACATAAAACTTTCTTAACAATCGGCCATATTTACAGCAATTGCAAGTCCTCCTTCCGAAGTTTCTTTGTATTTAGAATTCATATCTTTTGCAGTTTGCCACATGGTATCTATTACTTTGTCCAAAGATACTTTTGCATTTTTCGCATTGGTTTCTAAGGCTAGTTCAGCTGCATTAATGGCTTTTATAGCGCCCATGGTATTTCTTTCAATGCAAGGAATTTGAACCAAGCCACCAATAGGATCACAGGTCAATCCCAAATGATGTTCCATCGCTATTTCGGCAGCCATTAAAACTTGGTCTGGTGTCCCGCCCATCAATTCGCATAATGCGGCCGCGGCCATTGCGCTAGAAACACCAATTTCGGCTTGGCAACCGCCCATTGCTGCAGATATAGTAGATCCTTTTTTGAAAATACTGCCTATTTCACCTGCAACCATCAAAAATTGTTTGATCTCTTTTTCACCTGCTTGATGATTTTCAATAACCAAATAATACATTAATACGGCAGGAATAACCCCTGAACTTCCATTAGTTGGAGCTGTTACAACGCGTCCTAATGCTGCATTTACTTCGTTTACGGCCAAGGCAAAACAACTTACCCATTTTAGAATTTGACGAAACTTAACTTCGGTTTTTCTTATTTCTTCTAACCATTCTTGTGGATTGGAATAATTAGACAAACCAATCAAATTTTGATGCATATCGAAAGCACGTCTGCGTACATTCAATCCACCCGGAAGTATGCCTTCAGAGTGACAACCAATATACATACATTCTAACATAGTGTGCCAAATGCGTATTAATTCGTGATTAATAACTGCTTCTGTTCGCATCGATTTTTCGTTTTCATAAACGATTTCCGAAATGGTTTTATTTTCTTTTGCACAATAAACTAAAAGCTCAGTAGCTTTATCAATCGGATAGGGAAAAGCACATTTAATTGCTTCTTTCTTTTGGGCATTTTCTCTTTCTTCTTTGACTACAAATCCTCCACCAATAGAATAAAAGGTAGAACTATATTCGGATTCATCATTAAAGTAAGCTGTAAAGGTGAGTCCATTGGCATGAAAAGGAAGAAAGTTTTTATTGAAAACGATGTCTTGATGTACATTAAAAGGAATGTGAAATTGATTGCTTAAATGAATTTCATTTTTATTTTCAATGGATTTAATAATTTCATCAATATTTTGAACAGGAATGTATTCAGGATCTTGACCGCTTAAGCCAAGCATGATTGCTAAATCGGTTGCATGTCCTTTGCCCGTTAACGAAAGGGAACCATATAAATCAACTTTTACTCTTATTATTGTATGGATGTCATATTCATTTCGTAGTTCTTTTAAAAAACGTTCAGCTGCTCTCCAAGGACCAAGTGTATGAGAACTTGATGGCCCAATACCAATTTTTAACATATCAAAAACAGAGATGCATTCTTCCATAAAATTTATTTTTTTGATGAACAAATATAGCTATTAATTAATGTATAAAAATTGAAAATTTCTGTTAAAAATGATAATTTGGTAATGTTTAGGGTAAAAATGGGCAGCCGATTTAAAGTATTGTTAGAAATCTATTGTTTCATAAAAAATAGAATTATGCATTTTGAGAAATGATTTTGACATACAAAGCTATTAACCAATAAAAATAGCTTTATACTTTTTGTATTTTTTATTGGTACAAAAAGATATAAAAACATATATTTGTTGCTTCATTCAAAAATTCCGGAAAACATGTTTGAATTTCAACAGTATTTAGGCTTTTTACTTTTCTTAACCATCCTTACAATGGGATTTTGGTTAATGTTTTTTTTAGTTGGTTTCGTATCCTATTGGGTAGGTGGAGCAACTTGGGAAGCTTATAAAGAAAAGAAAGCAAAACAAAAAGAAGAAGAAGCTTAGTCTTTTTTTTACTTTGTCAAAATAAAAAAGGATTCGTAATTACGAATCCTTTTTTTTTATACTTAATTTGAGATTATCCTGGGAAATCTGATCCACCATCTCCACCACCTTCATTTTTAGGTTGAGCATTCTTTTCTTTTTCACTTTTCGATTTGTTAAAACGGTAAGTGAATGATAAATTGAATTGACGTTTACGAAATTGCATTTCACCATACGAAGATTGATTATCAAGATAGGTGTATGACCTCATTTTTCTAGTATTGAAAATATCACTGATATTAAAAGCTAATGTTGCTTTATCCTTTAGTAAATCTTTGCTAAAAGCGGTGTTCATACTAAACTGATCTAAACTTTTTCCTTGTGCCGTTTTTTGTTCGGCATTGTAATTAGCATTCAATTGCCAGTCGATTTTGTAAGGTAATGTTAATTTTGAACTAACTCTTGCAGACCAAGTATTGGCTTGGTTGTCAAGATTTTGTATTATCAAATTTCCTTTTGTATCCGTGTAACTGTGTTCTCCTGTTGTTTTTACATTATACAAATTAAAATTACTATTTATTCTCCATATTTTAAAAGGGTTGTAATTTAATGTAAACTCAAAACCATATTTTTGCTCTTTTCCTAAGTTAATTGGTTTGCTTTTTATAACAGGAATACCTTCAATTACTTCGCCAGGCATAGGCGTTACTACTTTACCATCAGGCGTTACAATGTCACCTGTAGGAGATCGTACAAAGCTGAAAACATCTTTTGTGCTTTCAAAATAAGCAGAAGTGTTGAATGTTATTTTTTTCCAACGCTTGATAAAACCAAAATCAAATTTGTCTGTTAGAGAAGGGTCTAGGTCTGGGTTTCCTTGAAAAATATTCACGTTACTGGAATAGTTTACAGCTGGATTCATGAAACGACCTCTTGGTCTTGTCAAACGTTTACTGTAGCTTGTAGTAATGTTGCTTTGATCTGAAACTTCATAACTAATAAAAGCACTCGGAAAAAAGTTGTTGTATTTTTTAGTGTTGAAATCGTTGGTATCCAATAAATTTACTTGAACATTGGTGTCTTCCCAACGTAAACCAAATAAATAAGAGAATTTATTTTTCTTGAAACCATATTGGGTATAAAGTGAATTGATATTTTCTTTGTATTCTAAAGTATTAGACAAGTTATTGATTCTGATTCCTTGATCGTCAAGAACATAATATTCGTTGTTTAAATCTCCAAAACTTCCTTTGTATCCAGCCTCAAACTGACTTCCTTCACCTAATGGAAGAACGTAATCTGCCTGTAACTGTGCTTGTTTTTGAATTTGATTATTTAAAGTATTATTATAATTGTTAGAATCTGTAATAATACTTTGGCTATCATCCGTATTTCTTGAAATAGAAGCATCAATGGTAAGTTTGTGCCCTTTGTCGTTGAAATTTTTAATTAAGTTTGAAGTAAATGAGGTGTTTTCGCTACCGGTATCTCCATTATTTAAACGGTAAGTTGTACCTGTAAAATTATGAGCCGCATCATAATTGTTATAGTTAATTAAATCATTGTCTTGACCAGTATTTTTTTCATAATTGATGGCATTTGTCCAATACATATTTGGCGCAATTGTCCATTCAATACCAGCTCTTCCATTAAAACCATCTCTGGTTCTCTTTGTGTTGCGATCTTCATTTAAGAAGTTTTTAATGGTACCGTCATTATTAAAATATTCTGAATTGGTTTTACCTCCACCTTCGTTTGTTCTATGATTATAACCTGCAGTAGTGAAGTAGTTTAATTTTTCTGTTTTGTAATTCACATTGGCACTTAAACCATACGTTTCTGGAATACCAGTTGAAGCTATGATAGTTCCGTTGAAGCCTTGATTTTTACCTTTTTTAAGGATGATATTGATTATTCCTGAACCACCTTCTGCATCATATCGTGCAGATGGATTGGTGATAACTTCTACTTTATCAATGGCATCTGCAGGAAGTTGTTTTAACGCTTCAGCAATGTTGACTGCATACGAGGGTCTTCCATCAATTAAAATTCGGATATTATCACTTCCTCTTAAACTAACGTTTCCTTCGGTATCAACTGAAACAGAAGGAACATTGTCTAAAACATCACTCACAGTTCCGCCTCTTACCATCATATCTTGACCAACGTTATAGACTTTCTTGTCCAGCTTAATTTCTACTGATGATTTTTCGGCACGAACAACAACTTCGTTTAATTGTGAAGCATCATCTTCAAGTGCTATGGTTCCTAATGAAGTTTTTTCGGTAATATTTTTCCCTTTTATATCGACATGCTTAAATGAAATGAATTCAATTGTAATGTCGTAAATTCCAGGGATAACATCAGCTTCAAATTCACCTTTGCTGTTTGTTATTCCTCCAGTTAAGGCCTTTATATTTTTGATGTTTTTTAATGTAATGGTAGCGTATTCAAGTGGTTGATTGCTTTTTTTGTCAACAATTTTTCCAGTTACTTTAATTTTGTTGCTTATTGGTGGGCCTTGTTGAGCAAAGTTTGAAAGTCCAATAAATAGAAATAAAAGCAGTGCAGTAAGTTTAATTTTTTTCATTAGTATTGAGTAAGATTTCCAAATAAGATGATGGAAAAGAAAAATAGTTTAAAGTTAGAATCTTAATCTTTTGTTAATGTTTATAAAAACGAATTAACTTTTTCCAAATCACGACCTATGATTGCTTTGTCTTCTTTGATTAAAATAGGTCTTTCGATAAGAATTGGGTTTTCTATCATGGCTTGAATGATTTCATCTTCAGTTAAAATTTTTCCTTTGTACTTTTCGATCCAAATTTTTTCTATTTGACGGACTAATTCAATAGCAGAAAAATTCAATTTTTGAAGTATTTCTTTTAATTTTTCAGCATTAGGTGGGGTTCCTAGATAGTTGATGATTTCAAATGGAGTGTTTGAATCTTTTAAAAAAAGCAAGCAATTTCTTGATTTTCCGCAACGTTGATTATGGTAAACTTGTATCATTTTAATATTGGAATTAGTTTGAACTGAAATATTACACTATTTTAGCGCCAACAAAAATACCATTTGCAAAAAGAAAGCAAGAATAATTATTGAAAAAATATTAAATGTTTATAGAACAGGGGATTGATAAAAACAACAAATTTGGGAAGTATCTATTAGGATCCATTATTATAATTATTGCTTCTTTAATAGGGCAAATCCCCATGTTTTTAGCGTTATTATACCAAACGATGTTTAAAGGGAAAGTATATCCTAAAAATGATGAAGAACTATTTCATTTTTTCGAACCTAATTTGAATTTATTCTTATTGCTTATTTCGTTTGTTTTTGCTTTAATCGGAATTTATTTTGTTGTTCGTTTTTTACATCATCAATCACTCCTTTCGATAGTTACCTCTAGATATAAAATCGATTGGAAAAGAGTATTTTTCTCTTTTGGGGTTTGGACATTAATTACTTTAATTTCTACAATCGTTTCTTATTATTTGTTTCCAGTAGATTTTAAGATTAATTTTCAACTCTTTCCCTTTTTGATTTTGGTTGTTGTGGCTACATTATTAATTCCCATACAAACTAGTGTTGAAGAATTAGTTTTTAGAGGATATTTAATGCAGGGTTTTGCAAATTTATCCATGAATAAATGGTTTCCTTTATTGATGACTTCCATTATTTTTGGATTAATGCATCTATCCAATCCTGAAGTTTTAAAAATGGGAAATGTTATTATGATATACTATATAGGTACTGGTTTTTTTCTTGGAATTCTTACTTTGATGGATGAAGGAATGGAATTAGCATTGGGGTTTCATGCAGCTAATAATTTAATCGGCGCATTGTTAGTTACATCGGACTGGTCAGCTTTTCAAACTTATTCTATTCTAAAAGATGTGTCAAAACCTGAAGCAGGATTTGATATTATCTTTCCTGTAATTGTTGTTTATCCTTTACTTTTAATTATATTTGGGTTAAAATACAGATGGTCGGATTGGAAAGGAAAATTAACGGGATCCATAGTATAGTTAAGAAAATAATAATCTAAAAACAATTAATATAATTATCATGAATACAGTAACATACAAAAATGTACACAACCAATTTAAATTAAATGGGTATCATTTGACAAAAGAAGATTTATGCAGAGTTGCTTATAGTTTTATTAAAGAAGGTGAAGATTTTGAACAAGCTGTTGGAGATTTTCTTTTAGATTGGTTTGATGACAAGTCATATATCGATATGTATACTTCTGGGACAACTGGAGATGCAAAAACAATAAGAATAGAAAAAAATGCCATGGTGCAATCAGCTATTTCTACAGGTGATTTTTTTGGTTTACAGCCAGGAGACAGGGTATTACATTGCTTACCTGTAAATTTTATAGCTGGAAAAATGATGTTTGTGCGCTCTTTTATTTTAGGGTTGGATATGGATTTTGTAGCACCAAGTTCTTATCCATTAGAAAATAATGATGAAAAGTATGATTTTGCAGCTATGGTGCCACTTCAAGCAAAAAATTCAATAAATAAATTAACGAATATCAAAAAAGTAATTATTGGTGGAGTTAAAATTCATAAGTCATTAGAACAAGAATTGGTGAAATTACCAATAGAGATTTATGAAACTTATGGTATGACAGAAACAATAACTCATATTGCTGCAAAAAAAGTGGGTCAAGAGGCTTTTACAACATTGCCTAATGTTACGGTCTCTAAAAATGAAAATCAATGTTTAGAAATTTTGGCTAAAAATATTGGAAATGAAAAAATCGTTACTAATGATATTGTTAAACTTATTTCTGATACTCAATTTATTTGGTTAGGACGTTATGATAATGTAATCAATAGTGGAGGTATAAAAATCATGCCCGAACAAGTAGAAAGTAAATTGTCTACATTGATTCCAAGACGCTATTTTGTTGATGGATTGCAAGATGAAAATTTAGGTGAAAAAGTTGTGCTATTTGTAGAGGGAGAACCTATAAATATTGATAATTCTATTTTTGATGTTTTAGACAGATATGAAAAACCAAAGGATATTGTATTTATTCCTAAGTTTAAAGAAACTGCAACTGGGAAAATAATGAGAACCGAAAGCAAAGAATTGGTAGCATAAAAATAGTATTTTAATGTTCTATGATATAAAAAAGAGAGGATTTGTCCTCTCTTTTTTTTTGGTTTCAACCATTTGAAGTTTTTTTATTTAATAGTTTTCAGTAGGATCTACTGTTCCATTTTAAAAAAATAATCTGCCGAATTTTTACCACTACCATAAATTAAGAAAAGAATACATACACAAAGAGTAAGAATGGCTAAAAGTAAGTTTTGATGGTGCATGTCCCCCATAAAATTTATCACTACTGCGCCAATAAGAATTGGCAATTGTACTATTATAGCCCATCGTGTAAGCAATCCAAAGAAAATTAAGATTCCTCCAAGAAAATGTGCTGAAGCAATATAATGAATGATAAACCATCCAAAGACTCCTTTGTTAATATTGTCAATTGGCGATATTAATTCAACTAAATACTGGATGTTTGTGATGAAAATAATTCCTTTAATAAATAAGAAAACACCCAAAGCCATCCGAAATAAATCAACTGGTAAATAAGTGTGCGCATTGGCCCATTTATTTAAATGTTTTACGCTGTTCATAATATATAAGTTTGAAATTTAAGTACTAAGTTATTAATAATTAATGATATATGTTTTTAAAACAAGTAATAATTATATTTTATAATAAGATTTTCCTATGAAATGATTGTTATTTTTTTGTAATAATAAATGAGATTTTATAAATTTCTACTATCTTTTTTTGTTTTAGCATAATTGAATTTTAATGATTATTTATTTTATCAAAACTGTAATTTAATTTTATGCAGGCAAAATTTTCAGCATGTTTTTCAGTAAAAAAATTAGACCAATTTAGAGACAAATCAAGTTTGTTGATTTTTGTGTCTAATGAAATATGTTTACCAATATATAGTGCAGAACAAGATCCAATTCGGGTATTTCCATCGTATTCTTCAACAAATCCAAAACCTGTTTTGTTATCTTCATCTGAAAACACAAATCCTATTCCTGTTTCTAAACCCCAATACCAATTTTTTTTCAAATTTAATTGTAAGTTTGGTTTAAAACTGGCAATACTAAAATTACGGTGAGCAGCTTTAAATAGTGGTATTGAATCAGGAATATTTTTTCTAGAAAATCTGTAGTCGTAATCCATTCGAACACCAACTTCTAATTTATCTGAAATTATTTTTGCTATTCTTATATTAATTCCAATAGCAAATAAATGGGTACGCATTAAATCGTCATGAGCCGGAATTGATAGATTAATTCCGGTCTGAAAATATATTTTTTGGTAGTCTTTTGATGAAAAATATTTTTTGGCTTCATTTTGTGCCAACATCAAATGAGTAATAAAAAACATTACATATATAAGATAGAATAGATTTCTTTTTGCTTCCATCTTTACTGGGTCTTTTTGAAGTTCTGTTCATTAAAAACCGAAAAAAAGCACTTTGGGGATCTATTACAATTTAGTCATTTTTTTTATATAAACACAGGATTATTGGTTTAATTTTAAACTGCCTAGCGATCTTTTAAACTGTCTAATTTGTTGCATTTAACAGAAAATATATTTTAATTTCTAATGCGAAAAAATCTAAAAGATAATAGATATGATTTTACGAATTCATTGCTAAACTAGAATTGATATTTTAAATCTATTGTATCTGAATTCAATTGATTTTTTTTGTTTAAAATGGGGCTTAAATACATTTTTTAAAACCAAAATGCAATAGTATTACTTAATTGAAAATTCCTATTCAACTCATTAAAAATTAGGAAAAAGTAAAATGTATTTTTTGGTTTAATGTAAGGTGATTTATACTTGAATCACACCCAAATTAAATTTCTTTTCGATAGGAGAGTGGTTAGCCGCCTCTATACCCATAGAAATCCAAGTTCTAGTTTCTAATGGATCAATTATGGCATCTGTCCACAAGCGAGCTGCTGCATAGTAAGGCGAAACTTGCTCGTCATAGCGGGCTTTAATTTTGGCAAACAATTCGGCTTCTTTGGCTTCATCGACAATTTCCCCTTTTCCTTTTAAGGATGAAGCTTCAATTTGTGCCAATACTTTTGCGGCTTGCGTACCACCCATGACTGCCAATTCAGCACTTGGCCATGCAAATATCAATCGTGGGTCAAATGCTTTTCCGCACATAGCATAGTTTCCTGCGCCATAAGAATTACCAACAACTACTGTGAATTTTGGTACAACCGAATTGGATACGGCATTTACCATCTTGGCGCCGTCTTTTATTATGCCACCATGTTCGGATTTGGAACCTACCATAAAACCAGTGACATCTTGTACAAAGACCAATGGTATTTTCTTTTGGTTACAATTAGCTATAAAACGAGTTGCTTTGTCTGCAGAATCCGAATAGATAACTCCTCCAAACTGCATTTCGCCTTTGGTAGTCTTTACTACTTTCCTTTGATTCGCCACAATTCCTACTGCCCAACCGTCAATTCTGGCATAACCGGTAATCAATGATTGACCATATCCTTCTTTGTACGCTTCAAACTCGGAATTATCGACCAATCGATTGATGATTTCCATCATGTCGTATTGTTCGTTTCTGGCTTTTGGCAAAATTCCGTAGATTTCTTTTTCGTCCAAAGCTGGTTTCTCAGATTTTATGCGATTGTATCCTGCTTTGTCAAAATCACCGATTTTATCAACAATATTTTTTATTTTGTCCAAAGCATCTTTATCGTCTTTGGCTTTGTAGTCTGTCACTCCCGAAATTTCACAATGTGTTGTTGCCCCACCCAAAGTTTCATTGTCGATACTTTCTCCAATGGCTGCTTTGACTAAATAACTTCCTGCTAGAAAAATACTTCCAGTTTTGTCTACGATTAATGCTTCATCGCTCATAATTGGAAGGTATGCACCTCCTGCGACGCAGCTACCCATAACAGCGGCGATTTGGGTAATTCCCATGCTACTCATTATGGCATTGTTTCTAAAAATACGTCCAAAATGTTCTTTGTCTGGGAAAATTTCATCTTGTAGAGGCAGATAAACTCCAGCACTATCGACTAAATAAATGATAGGCAGTCGATTTTCCATTGCAATCTCCTGAGCTCTTAGATTTTTCTTTGCTGTGATAGGAAACCAAGCACCTGCTTTTACAGTAGCATCATTGGCTACAACAATGCATTGCTTTCCTTTGATGTAACCAATTTTTACAATTACACCTCCCGATGGACATCCCCCATGTTCTGCATACATTTTTTTACCTACAAAAGCTCCGATTTCAATACATTTTGCGTTTGCATCCAGTAAATAATCAATGCGTTCTCTGGCTGTCATTTTGCCTTCGGCATGAAGTTTTTCGATTCTTTTTTCACCACCCCCAAGTTTGACTTTGGCGAATTTTTGTTTCAATTCAGATAGTAAAAGTTTATTATGATCTTCGTTTTTGTTGAAGTTTAAATCCATGCTTATTTAGAGATGTTTTTTTTTGTAATAAATGCTAATTTACGAAAACGATTGAAATTATTGCATTTTAATCGTCATTTTTAAATTTTTAGCAATTTAATGTTCTTTAAAATTATATAAAAATAAAAACCTCGTATTTTTGTAAATAACGAGGTTTTGTTTTTTTTATTAAGTCAATGTTTGATTTAATTTTGGCATTGAATTTTAATTGTACATTTTAGTGTAATATTCATCAACCATTCTAGCCGAATCAAAATAGGGTACAATTTGTTTCATGCTGGTTTCTACTAAAGTCCACCATTTTTCTGGAGTATCATAATATAAGGGTAGAATTTCGTTTTCTAGCATTTGATATAAATTATCCAAGTCCATTTGGTCTTGTTGGTAAATTGGTAAATTGTGATCGACAATTGGTAATACAAAAGAATTTTGAGTCTTGTTCATCTCTTTGAATTCGCGAATCCATCCATCATTGGTAGAGAAATTTATGGATCCATTCATTGCTGCTGTCATACCGGAAGTTCCAGAAGCTTCTCTTGTTACTCTTGGATTGTTCAGCCAAACATCTGATCCTTTTTTTAATTGACGGGATAATTTTAATTCGTATCCCGTAAGTACGGCCATATTTTTGATGTCTTTGCTCATGTGCGAAAGATTGTCAAAATTATGAATAGCACCATAATCCATTGGGTATGGTTTTCCTGCAAAAATAATTTGGACCGGTCTTTCTTTGTTATTCATTAGCCTTTTGAATTTTTCATAATCTCGAGTAATCAAATCAGGTCTTTTGTAATCTGCAAATCGTCTCGCCCAAACTATGGTGAGAATATCAGGATCAAACATTTTACCAGTTTGATCGGCTACCAATTCAAAAAGTTTGGTTTTCAATCTCTTTTTTCTGTCGATTAATGCTTCTCTGTCTTTGGTAGCGTGAGCATTGTCAAGCCAAGGGTCTACCCAATATTTCTTGTTTTGGGCATTGGTAATATGGTCAATTGAACAAACACCAGGTACTTCTTTCCACATATCCCGAGAGACTTCTCCATGTAATTTGGAGACTCCATTTGCTTTGTGACTTAATCTCAATCCAACCATAGTATGATTGAAAGTATTGTCTTTTATTCCAGTTATTTCTCGTACTTTTTCAAGTGGAATTCCATCAAAAAAGCTCAAGCTGTTCAATAAATTGATATCATGTTTTTCGTTACCAGCTTCTTCCGGAGTGTGCGTGGTGAAAACCATTTTCTCTCTAATTTTTTCAACACTTTTGAATTTGTTGTATAGATGAAAAACACAGGAAACGGCATGTGCTTCATTTAAATGATAAATATCGGGTTCGTAATCCAATGCATCGAGTAATTTGGCACCACCCAATCCCAAAACCATGGTTTGTGCAATTTTCGCACTTGGATCAGAATCGTATAATCTAAAAGTGGTTGATTTTGCCAAATAATCATTTTCCGGTAGATCGGTGGAAAGAAAAAACATTGGAACAGTCCCGAAAGTTTCTGGTTTCAAGAAAAAAGCTTTGATCCAAACATCGTGATTGTTTATTTTTATTGTGAATTTTATGTTGGTGTCTTCTAGAAAACTATAACTTTTATCTCTAAAAAGAGATCCCATTGAGAGATCTTCTTTTCGATATTGGTCATAGTATCCTTTTTTCCATAAAATCCCAATTCCGATTAAGTTTTGTTTTAAATCATATGCAGAGCGCATGTGTGACCCTGCGAGAAAACCTAGCCCTCCAGAATAAATTTTAAGGGATTGATCGATAGCAAATTCCATAGAGAAGTATACTGCCGATTTTTTGTATTTTTTGTCAAATGCATAGGGGTGTCTGTATTTTTCTGGTAAATTCTTGCTCATAATAGTAGTAGTGTTTAAAATTTGATACCTAACAAATTTAAAGAATTTGAATGTAATACCGTTTTTTTAAGGATATATATTTAGATTGTAATGTGTTATTTATCAGTTTTTTAATCGATATCGTTTTAGTTATGACATAATATATAAAAGAATTGGATATTTATACGAAAAGAGTTTTTTGTAATTGTGATTTATAAATTATTCTTATTTTATAAAGGGGATCGAAGAGTAAAATATGTGAATTATGCAATATATTAAACTAAATATATAACAGTTTGGTTTGTAATGGCACTATTTTTATTTAAAATTTAAAACTGTGCAAACACCTATAAAACTATATTTGTTTATATTCCTTTTTCTACTTTTCTATTCTGCATCAAATGCTCAAGTTCAAGCATTGTTTAATGATAAAGTTGAACTAAAAACGATGGTTGCGCGTTGGGAATTAGATTCTACTGCTGCAAGAGGAACTTTTTTGGTAACACCATACAAAGCAATTTATGTTTTGCCATTTGTGTGGACAAGTAATCCAAATGAGCAACCACATTCAGGAAATACCTCGCCAGAATATATTCCGCCAACAAAAGTCGATTATGATGTAGTAGAAATGAAATTTCAATTGAGTTTCAAAACCAAAATTCTACAAGGTTTTTTATGGGGAAAAGCCGATTTATGGGTAGCTTACACTCAAATATCACATTGGCAAATTTATAATGAAAAATTATCTCGTCCATTCCGTGAAATAAATTATGAGCCGGAAATTATATTAAATTTTCCAGTTAAGTTTAATGTTTTTGGTTTTAAAACCAGAATGATTGGCGTCTCGTTTGATCATGAATCTAATGGTAAAGGTTTTCCGTATACAAGAAGTTGGAACCGAGTTATATTGATGACGGGATTTGAACGGAAAAATTGGAATATTTATGTAAGACCTTGGTATGTAATTCCTGAATCCAAAGGTGATAATCCGGATATTTCAAACTACATAGGGAACGCTGACGTAAATATTATTTATTCTAAAAACCGAAGTGTTTATACATTTATTGGAAGTCATAATTTTAGTTTTAATGGTAAAATGAGAGGAAGTTCCACTTTTTCTTGGGCTTATCCTATAAAAGGAAATCTGAGAGGTTATTTGCAGGTTTCACACGGATATGGAAATTCATTGATTGATTATAATCACGATCAAACGACAGTTGGTGTTGGAGTTTCATTAATTGAATGGCAATAAAGAGCATTGATAATCTAGTAAGATATAAATGATTTTTTTTATTTTGTTCGTATATTTGCGAATTGATAAATTAATTGATGGAAAAAAATATAAAAGAAGATTATTTTACAATAGATCAGAAACAAATGGCTCGTTTTGCCAAAGCTTTGGGACATCCCGTTCGTATTGCTATTTTAGAGTTATTGGATACTCAGTCTTGCTGTTATCATGGTGATATGGCCGAAGAATTGCCTATTGCAAAATCTACTTTGTCCCAACATTTGAATGAATTGAAAGACGCTGGTCTTATTCAGGGAGATATTACACCTCCTACGGTTAAATATTGTATAAACAAAGAAAATTGGCTTTTGGCTAAAAAACTCTTTATCTCTTTCTTAAAATAAATTGCTAAAATATTATTCGCAAAAGAACGAATAGTAAAATAATTGTTCGTAATTTTACGAATGATTTGTAAAAGTAAAAACAATGAAAACTATTAAGGTTTTAGGGCCTGGTTGTCCTAAATGTAAAATAACATTTAATAATGCACAAGAAGCGGTTAAACAATTAGGTATTGAAGCTGAAGTAATCAAAATTGAAGATATTGAAGAAATGATGCGGTATAATATCTTGACAACTCCTGTTTTAATGATTGACGAAGTTGTCAAAGTGAAAGGAAGGATTGCGCAGATTGATGAGATTAAAGAATTTTTAAAATAAGAATACAATGGAAAATCAAACTTTAATAAAAGAAATTTGCCCAACCAAAACACTGTTGTGGATTAAAAACGGAGCATTGTTGGTAGATGTTCGAGAACGAGAAGAAGTTGCTCAATTGGCATACAATGTGCCTAATATTGTGAATATCCCACTAACCGAATTCGAAGAACGATTTGCTGAAATTCCAAGGGATAGGGAAGTAGTGGTTGTTTGTAAAAGTGGTGTGCGTAGTTTAAGAGCTGCGGCCTTTTTGATAAATAACGGTTATGACCAAGTAGTTAATATGAAACATGGTATCATTCGCTGGGTACAAAAAGGATTTCCAACTATAGGTGATGCCTCCTCTGTGTTGATTAATGGTAATTCTCATTCTTGTTCGTGCTCTGGTTGTTAATTTAAATAACTTGTTATGTTTGACTGGTTACAAAATTTCGCAGATTGGCTTATTTATTCACTGTTCTCAGTTGAACAACATACCAAATTTGGAGATGCTCTAAATTTCTTTGTTTTTGATACCTTAAAAATTGCTTTATTGCTTTATGTAATCACAACGGTAATGGGTATTGTGAATTCTTATTTTCCAGTCGATAAAGTTCGGAATTTTTTAAGTCGAAATAAATTGTACGGATTAGAATATCTGTTTGCTTCTGCTTTTGGGGTTATCACTCCTTTTTGCTCGTGTTCATCCGTTCCATTATTTATTGGTTTTGTAAAAGGAGGCATTCCACTTGGGATTACTTTTACCTATTTGATTACTGCTCCACTAGTAAATGAAGTGGCAATTGCTATTTTCTTAGGCGCTTTTGGATTTAAGATAACGGCAATCTATGTTATTTCAGGTATCGTTTTAGGGATAATAGGCGGTTTTACTTTAGGTAAATTAAAATTGGAAAAAGAATTATCGCCTTGGGTTCAAAATATAATAGCAAACGCTCAAACAGAAGACGAATTAGAAGAAGATAGGTTAACATTAGTACAACGATTTCCTGCTATTTTAAAAGAAGCTTTTGCTATTGTAAAAGGAGTTTCTCTTTATATTATTATCGGTATTGCCATTGGCGGATTAATGCATGGATTTTTGCCAACAGGTTTTTTTGAGCAATACATTAATAAAGGACAATGGTATGCTGTGCCTTTGGCCGTAATCATTGGTGTTCCGATGTATAGTAATGCTGCAGGTGTTATTCCGGTTGTTCAAGTTTTGGTTGCAAAGGGAGTTCCTCTTGGAACGGCTATTGCCTTTATGATGGGGGTAATTGGCTTATCATTACCAGAAGCAATGCTGCTTAAAAAAGTAATGAATTTAAAAATGATAGCTATTTATTTTGGAACTATTGCCTTCTTTATGATTTTGTCAGGTTATTTATTCAATATAATTTTATAATAGTACTATGGAAAAAATAATTTTCGGAATCGTACTGCTCCATATTATAGTAGGCTTTGGTTGGGTTGTTTATAAACTTCAATTTCAGAAAAAGAAGTCAAACGATGAGTCTAAGAGCAATGAGAATAACAATGACGATAATTAATTCAGCAACATATAAAAACTAATAAAAATGAAAAAGAATATCTTACTGCCTGTTTTTTTAACTTTAATACTTTTGTTTGTAACTGTAAATATAGTTGCTCAAGGTAAAATAGCAGTTACAACAAAAAGCAAAGCTCCTGCAACAATTGAAATTATTCAATTTCATTCGGAACATCGTTGCGTTACTTGTATTAAAATTGAGGAATTAACCCTTGAAACGTTAAAAAGTTTTCCAAATGTTCCTTTTTTATTAGTGAATGTTGATGATAAGAAGAATGAAAAAATAGCTACTCAATTTGAAGCTTCAGGTACGGCGCTATTTCTGTATAATCCTAAAACCCTAAAGAAACAAGATGTCTCAGATTTGGCTTTTATGAATGCAGGCGATAAGGATAAATTTGTCAAAGAGTTGAAGAAAAAAATAGAATCCTTCAAATAACATGGAATGGCTGAATGAGTTGGCGCAAAACAATGATGTACCGCTCTTGGCTGCTTTTGCATTGGGTTTACTTACGGCGGCCAGTCCTTGCCCATTGGCAACAAATATTACTGCTACAGCCTACATTGCCAAAACTGTAAACAGTAAATATAAGGTGATTTTGAGCGGATTGCTGTATACTTTTGGAAGGGTTTTTACCTATACTTCAATTGGAGCTCTTGTTTATTTTGGGCTAAGTAAATTTCAAGTTGCCAAATTACTTCAAGGAAATGGAGAAAAATTCATAGGCCCAATAATGATTGTAATTGGTCTTGTATTGCTGGATGTTATTAAATTGAATTTTTTATCTAATACAAATCTGACCGAAAAATTATCTGAAAAATTTAGGGACCAAGGTGTTTTTGGCTCTTTTCTTTTAGGTGCTTTGTTTGCTTTGGCTTTTTGTCCTTACAGTGGTGCTTTGTTTTTTGGAATGCTTATTCCGATGACACTTTCGGCAAACGAAGGTTTGGCTTTGCCAATTGTATTTGCTTTGGGAACTGGGTTGCCAGTGTTGTTTTTTGCTTTTGTGATTGCCTTTAGTTTGGAGAAATTAGGAAAGTACTTTCATGCTATCCGAAAAGTGGAGAAAGTTATGCGGTTAATTGCTGGATTTACTTTTATAATTACAGGAGTGTATTACATAAATATTTATTTAAAAATTATTGGTTAGTAGTACGATTGTTAAATTGTATTGATAAAAAAATGCCTTTCAGAAGTTTTGAAAGGCATTTTTAATGTTATTTTGTTATACATAGAAGTGATTTATTCCTCTTCGCGCTGTCCCATCATCATGAGGTATGCTTTTAGGAATCCGTCTATGTTTCCGTTCATTACGCTATCAACATCGCTAGTTTCTTGTCCAGTACGAACGTCTTTGACTAGTTTATAAGGTTGCATTACATAATTGCGTATTTGTGAACCCCATTCGATTTTCATCTTTCCAGCTTCGATATCAGAACGTTGCTCTTGCTGCTTTTTTAACTCAATTTCATACAATTGCGAACGTAACATTTGCATCGCTCGATTTCTGTTATCGTGTTGCGAACGCGTTTCGGAGCACTGAATCTGAATTCCGGTTGGTTTGTGTGTCAGTTGTACTTTGGTTTCTACCTTGTTTACATTTTGACCACCAGCACCACTGGAACGAGCCGTAATGATTTCGATATCGGCGGGGTTGATTTCTATTTCAATGGTATCATCAACCAATGGATATACATAAACCGAGGCGAAAGAAGTATGTCTTTTGGCATTACTGTCAAAAGGGGAAATACGAACTAATCGGTGAACTCCATTTTCGCCTTTGAGATATCCAAAAGAATAATCGCCTTCTATTTCTAGGGTGACGGTTTTTATTCCGGCTGCTTCTCCTTTTTGAAAATTCAGTTCCCTGATTTTGTATCCTTCTTTTTCGGCCCACATCATGTACATGCGCATGAGCATTTCGGCCCAATCGCAACTTTCGGTACCACCGGCTCCAGCTGTAATTTGAAGGACAGCACTCAAAGAATCACCTTCTTCCGAAAGCATATTTTTGAATTCTATTGCTTCAATATGAGCTTGAGTTAAATCGTACTGATTATCTAGTTCTTCGGTAGTTAGCTCTCCTTCTTTGTAAAAGTCATAAGCAAGTTGCAACTCGTCTGTCATATCGACAGCTTTGTTGTAATCTTCGATCCATTTCTTTTTACCTCTTAGGTTTTTTACAATGTTTTCGGCTTCTTTTGCATTGTTCCAAAAGTCGGGAGCAAAAGTCTTCTCTTCTTCGTTGGCTATTTCGATAAGTTTGGCATCAACGTCAAAGATACCTCCTCAACGCACCAAGGCGCTCCACAATACCTTTAATTTGTTCGGTAGTTGTCATAAATTTATAGTAATTTTGTTTCGAAAATTATTGGGTTAGCACTTTTTTAGCCCTGATAGTAGTGAAAATCCTTTTCTATTTTTTTCTTTAAAAAATAGAAAAGATTGTAACGAATAGCAGGATTAGCTTCTAATAATTTCATTAGTTTTGAATGCAAAAATAGGATTTAGTTTTTAGATTATGGAAATAAATTTGATTAGCGATACGATTACTAAGCCATCGGTTGAAATGTTGCAATACATGTTTAATGCCGAAGTGGGGGACGATGTGTACAAGCAAGATCCTACGGTAATAGCTCTTGAAGCACGATTGGCGGCGATGTTTGGTATGGAAGCGGGGCTTTTTTTTCCATCTGGAACTATGGCGAATCAAACGGCGATTAAGTTGCATACGCAGCCAGGAGAGCAGTTAATTGCTGACAAATATGCGCATGTGTATCATTATGAAGGAGGCGGTGTTTCGTTTAACAGTGGCGTTTCATGTTGTTTGCTAGACGGAAATCGAGGAATGATTACAGCCGAGCAAGTGGCTGGGGCGATAAATGATCCTGAGTTTTATCACAGTCCCTTGACGAGTTTGGTGTGTGTAGAAAATACCACGAATAAAGGCGGTGGAGCTTGTTATGATCTGGAAGAATTAAAGAAAATAAAAGCGGTTTGTGTTGCCAATAATTTAAAATACCATTTGGATGGTGCCCGAATTTGGAATGCAATTGTGGCCAAAAAACAACATCCGAGGGAATTTGGAGCCTTGTTTGATACGATTTCGGTTTGTTTGTCCAAAGGATTGGGAGCGCCTATTGGGTCAGTTCTTTTGTCGGATAAAAAGACTATTCATAGAGCCTTGCGTATCCGAAAAATATTGGGTGGCGGTATGCGTCAGGTTGGGTATCTTGCTGCGGCAGGAAATTTTGCTTTGGATAATAATATTGCCAAGTTGGTTGATGATCACAGAAGGGCGAGAGAAATTGCCGAAGTTTTGTCGCGCCAACTTTGGATAGGAAAAATCGAGCCAGTAGAAACGAATATCTTAATTTTTTCACTTCGCGAAGGCTTGAATGAAAAAGTTTTTATAGAAAAATTAAAAGAGAAAAACATACTAATTAGCGCATTAGGGCATGGAAAACTCCGAATAGTGACACATCTGGATTATAAGGAAGTGATGCACACTTATGTTTTGGAAACCTTGCAGAAGATTGTTTTCTAGAAAGTTTAAAGTTGTTTTAGACGTTTTCATAAAATACGAATAATTGTTTATTATAAAATTCAAAGCCCAGATTCTGATACAGGATCTGGGCTTTGTTTACTTAAAGAGCATTCATTTTTTGCTATAAAACGGATTTAAACTTTAAACTATTTTAAACAAACTAAACCCCTTTTTACTTAAACATATCTTCCATTCCCGGAATCATTGGCATGTCCATTTTGGTAACGGCGTCCAATTCAGATTGATTGATTTTTGCTGCTTTTTCAATGGCTTTGTTCAAAACTAAAATCAAGTAATCTTCCAGTTGTTCTTTGTCTTCCAATAATGAATCATCGATTGTGATTGATTTTATTTTGGTATTGGCAGTCAAAGTCACTTTTAATAAATTGTCAGTACTTTGTTCGTCAATTAGTACGTTGTCTAAACGTTTTTTAGTATCTTCGATTTTCTGTTGGGTTTCTCTAAGTTTACCCATCATTCCCATTAAATCCATTTTGATGATTTTTAAATTATTGAAAAGCAAAATTACTGAATTTGAAGCTTATTTACGTTAAATAAGATAAAAAACGAATTCGTTTTAAAATCGCTTTGTGTTATTTTTGCATTTTAAATATTAAAACCACTCGCAAACAATGCCAGAAAATAGTTCAACTCCAGTCGCTAAAATAATCCCTAAGAAATTAAAGAAGTTTGGTGAAGTAAGAATCGATAATTATTTTTGGTTAAACGACCGAGAAAACCCTGAGGTTATTGATTATTTGAATCAAGAAAATGCTTATTACCAAGAACAAACGGCTCATACCAAAGATTTTCAAGCTGCCCTTTTTGAAGAGATGAAAAGCCGAATAAAGGAAGATGACCAGTCGGTTCCTTATTTGTATAATGGGTATTATTACATTACCCGTTTTGAAAAAGGGCAAGATTACCCTATTTATTCCCGAAAAAAAGAAAGCCTTTCGGCAAATGAAGAAATACTATTCAATTGCAATGAAATGGCTAAGGGTATGCCTTATTTTCAATTAGGAGCTTTGAGTATTAGTCCAGATAATAAGTTGGCTTTGTTTAGTTATGATATTGTTGGGAGACGCATTTATACTATTCAAGTAAAAAACATAGAAACCAACGAAATTTTAGAGGATAAAATAGAAAATGTTACTGGAAGTGCGGTTTGGGCAAATGATAATAAAACTATTTTTTACTCGGATCAGGATGAAAAGACTTTGCGTTCGGATAAAATTTTTAAACATAAATTAGGTTTAAAACAAGCAGATGATGTGTTAGTTTATTTTGAAAAAGACGAAACGTTTAATGTGGAAATTGCGAAGTCCAAATCTAGAAAATACTTGGCTATAGAATCGGGGAGTACCCTTACTACAGAATACCAAATTCTGGATGCGGATGATCCTGATGGAGAGTTTAAGATTTTCCAAAAACGCGTTCGAGGATTGGAATACAGCATCAATCATTATGGGGATAGTTTTTATATTATGACCAATAAAGATAAGGCCGAGAATTTTAAATTGATGAAAACTTCGGTAAACAAAACTTCAAAAGCCAATTGGGTTGAAGTTATTGCGCACAGAAAAGATGTTTTATTGGAAGATATTGAGATTTTTAAGGACTTTTTGGTTGTAGAAGAAAGAGAAAATGGTTTGAATAAAATACGAATTATGCCTTGGAGTGGAGAAGGGGAGTATTACCTTCCTTTTGAAAGTGAAACGTATACGGCATATACAAGTTCAAATGTTGATTTTGACACCGATATTTTGCGTTATGGATACCAATCTATGACTACACCTTCATCGATTATTGATTTTAATATGAAGACAAAAGTCAAAGAGGTAAAGAAGGAACAACAAGTTTTGGGTGGAAAATTTGATAAAAATAATTATACCGAAGAAAGGGTTTGGGCTACAGCTGCGGATGGTGTTAAAATACCTATTTCGATGGTGTATAAGAAGGGTTTGAAGAATGATGGTACTAATCCTTTGCTTCAATATGCTTATGGCTCTTATGGACATTCTATGGATGCTACGTTTTCATCGACACGATTGACTTTGTTGGATAGAGGGTTTATTTTTGCCATTGCACACATACGCGGAGGTGAAGATTTGGGAAGGCAATGGTATGAGGATGGAAAGTTGTTGAAAAAGATAAATACATTTACTGATTTTATAGATTGTTCGAAGTTTTTAATTGCTGAAAAATACACTTCACCTAAGCATTTATATGCCGAAGGCGGTTCTGCCGGTGGTTTATTAATGGGAGTTGTTGTAAATATGGCGCCTGAATTATATAATGGAATTATTGCACAAGTCGCTTTTGTGGATGTTATAACCACAATGCTTGATGATAGTATTCCGCTTACGACCGGAGAATATGATGAATGGGGGAATCCTAATATTCGAAAATACTATGATTATATGTTGTCCTATTCTCCTTACGATAATATTTTGTCTCAAAAATATCCAAATATGTATGTGTCAACAGGTCTTCATGATTCTCAGGTACAGTACTGGGAACCAGCTAAATGGGTAGCTAAATTACGTGCTTTAAAAACCGATAATAATCTCTTGTTTTTGGATACCAATATGGATGCAGGACATGGTGGAGCATCTGGTCGCTTTGAAGCTATCAAGGAATTGGCAAAAGAGTATAGTTTTTTATTAGATTTAGAGAAAATTGAAAACTAATTAGATTTTTTTTGTTAGATTTGCATGATATCGGGGTTAATTAAAAAAAAGCTCTTAGATAAACTATTTTTTTATGAAAGAAGAAATAAATGCTTATAATAATATTTTAGAATTAATAGGTAATACTCCACTTATTAAACTAAATAGTGTAACTGAGAATTTAAAGGGAAACTTCTACGCAAAGGTAGAATCCTTCAATCCAGGACATTCTTCCAAAGATAGAATTGCTTTATACATTATTGAAGAAGCAGAAAAGCGTGGAATTTTATCTCCAGGTGATACCATAATCGAAACAACTTCTGGTAATACAGGTTTTAGTTTGGCAATGGTTAGCATCATTAAAGGATACAATTGTATTCTTGCAGTGAGTTCAAAATCTTCAAAAGATAAGATTGATATGCTGAGGAGCTTGGGGGCCAAAGTTTATGTTTGCCCTGCTCATGTGTCTGCAGATGATGATCGTTCTTATTATAATGTTGCAAAACGTTTGCACGAAGAGACCAAAGGCTCGATTTACATCAATCAATATTTTAATCAATTAAATGTTGATGCTCATTATAAGTCGACTGGACCAGAAATTTGGAAACAAACCAATGGTAAAATCACTCATCTTGTTGCTTGTAGCGGAACTGGAGGAACAATTTCTGGGACGGCAAAATATTTAAAAGAACAAAATCCAAACATTAGAATATTAGGTGTTGATGCTTTTGGTTCGGTTTTGAAAAAATACCATGAGACCAGAGAATTTGATAATGATGAAATTTATCCTTACAGAATTGAAGGTTTAGGAAAAAATTTGATTCCATCTGCGACTGATTTTGATATCATAGATAAATTCATGAAAGTTTCTGATGAGGAAAGTGCCCACTCTGCAAGAGAGGTGACTAGAAAAGAAGGGTTATTTGTGGGGTATACTTCTGGAGCTGTAATGCAAGCAATTAAACAATATGCTGAAGAGGGTGAATTTGATGATAAAAGTAATGTGGTTGCCATTTTTCCTGATCATGGATCTCGTTATATGAGTAAAGTGTTTAGTGATGAATGGATGAATGATCAAGGTTTTTTTGATAGTATAAACGAAGAAGAAGAACAAAAAATTGAGTTTATAAAATAGATAACACTCAATTTATATATATAATAAAAAAAACTCCAGAGAAATCTGGAGTTTTTTTTGCTTTCATAATTATTATAAAGAGCAACCTAACCATGGCTACTATAATTGACTTTTAATAAGAATGAATCTAATGTTTTGACTGTTAGGTTTATATTTAAAATTGTATTTTTTTATTAAAGTTTGAATTAAATTAAAATATTGAGGTTAAAATATTATTGATTATTTTGTTAAATCAATGTGTATTTAATGTTGCTATCTGTTGAACTGCATATAATATTGAATAAAAAATATATTTTTTGTAAATTAATCGATTATCTGTGTTGTTTATCGAGAAGTTTAGGTTTTAGTATTCAAGTAGTGTTAAATTTGATAAAAGTAAATAAAGCCACATTGTTTATTTCAAATTTAATCCCAATTCATATGATAAAAAATATACTTTTAATTGCATTTATAATAACTTTTCAGATAAATGCACAAACAAAACCTATTGAAGAATTTAATTTTAATGGTAACCGAAGTAATACGGAAAATAGTAATTCATTTCTAGGTATTTCTAAATTTGTAGCTGATAGGGTTGGTAATGCTAATAATGCTATTCGAATTGTAAATAGTCCTATGGAGATTACTATTCCTAATTTGCCTGTTTCAAATAAAGCCAGATCGGTTTCTGTTTGGGTAAAATATAATGATATTTCTATACCAAATTATATTTGGGGCTATGGATCTTCTTTTAATGCGCAATATTTTGGTTTAGTTCAGCAAAGTACTTTAACAGCAAAATCGGATCTGAATCTTGCGAGTTGGGGGCCAGCAAATGATGCTATTGTTACTACTACTATCGCAATAAATACTTGGTATAATTATACGGTTACTTTTGATGGTTTGACTTCTAAAATTTATAGAAATGGTACCTTGATTCGATCTTCGATTACCCCTAGGAAATTAACTTCAGGGAATGTTTTTACAATTGGTAAAATGGGTACATCAGTTAGTATTAATGCTGATATAGATGATTTGAAAATTTATGATGTAGCATTGTCGCCAGAAGAAGTATTAAATGTTTATGAATATAGTTCTGTTCTAGCTCCAAATGACGTTGTAGAAAAGATTGCTTCAATAACTACGGTTAATAAGATAGCTGATGTGAAAACAGGTAGTTCTACAAAGACTACAGCAACAAAACAAGAAATAATTTTAGCTACACCAGTAGAAACAGTAGTCGTAAAATCATCAGAAATTTTTTCTACTCAAGGTCAAAAAGTAATTTCAAGTAATAAAAATGATATTGATATTAGTGCACTTCCTGAAGGGACATATTTGCTAAAAGTGACGAATTTGAACCAGAATGAAAATGCTAAAAAATTAACAGTCAAATAAGTTTTAAATATATTTATAAAGTGTCATTTTGTATTTCGATATAAAACAAAAAAAGCTCTAGAATTCTAGAGCTTTTTTTGTTTTAAATTTGGTTTTTATTCTTCCATGGTATGATAAACGTTCATGACATCTTCATCTTCTTCCATTTTTTCTATCAACTTTTCTACGTCAGCCATTTCAGCTTCGGTTAATTTTTTAGTGATTTGTGGGATTCTTTCAAAACCAGAGGATAATATTTCTAATTTTCTGCTTTCTAGTTCTTTTTGAATAGTTCCAAAGCTTCCAAAAGGAGCATAGATTAGAATGCCATCTTCGTCTTCGAAAACTTCTTCAGCACCGAAATCAATGAGTTCTAATTCTAATTCTTCTGGATCAATACCTTCTTTAGGTATTCTGAAATTACAGGTATGGTCAAACATAAATTCTACTGAACCCTGAGTTCCCATAGTTCCATTACATTTGTTGAAATAACTTCTAACATTGGCAACTGTTCTGTTGTTGTTGTCAGTAGCAGTTTCAATCAAAAGGGCTATTCCGTGTGGAGCATAGCCTTCAAATAATACTTCTTTATAATTAGCTGTATCTTTATCAGTAGCTTTTTTTATGGCACGTTCGACATTATCTTTCGGCATATTTGCAGCCTTGGCATTTTGAATGACAGCTCTTAATCTTGAATTTGCCTCAGGATTTGGACCACCTTCTTTAACCGCCATTACAATATCTTTACCAATTCTAGTAAAGGCTTTGGCCATTGCTGACCATCTTTTCATTTTTCTACCTTTTCGGAATTCAAATGCTCTTCCCATTTCTTATTGTTATTTTGAATTGCAAAAATACAGCTATTCCTTATTTTTCCAAAAGGCTATGGATAATCTTTTGTGAAATAGTGTATAATTATTTTGTTTTATTTTGTTTTACAGTTTTGTAATCGGCAATTATGGATATCGCTTCATTAAGATAGTGATTGGATCTTAAGTTATCGAGTTGAATTTTATTGTATACTATTAATGATGGATAAATGAGTAATAATGATTTGTTGTATTCAGAATTGGTAACATTCAAATTCAATTCATCCGTTTTAAAGTTGTTTATTTCTTCTGATAAATTTGATAAATTGTTTTGGTTATCAAAAATAGCATCCAAGGTCATTGGAATTTCAATTTTTGATTTTTTTAACACAGAATCAATTTTTGAATTAAAAGTTTTAATCGAGTTAAAATACGAGTTTTGAGCAATTCTATCCCTACTTTTTTGAGCGAGTGATTCTATTAATTGGTCGCTTACATAAGGTGTAAAACGAACACGTGTGTTTAAACTGTCATTTTTTAAAGCCGTTGGAAATTCACTTTCTTTCTGTAAAACATCCTGATAAATAGTGGGAATTTGTACATCAGGAATAACTCCAACTGCTTGATGACTTTTTCCTGTAATTCTATAGAATTTACTAATTGTTAGTTTTATATAATGATCGAAATCGCCTTTTTCAAGTGGTTCAATAGTTTGCATTGTTGCTTTACCAAGTGAAGTACTTCCAATCAAAAGTGCTCTGTTGTAATCTTGCATTATTGAAGCAAAAAACTCGCTTGCAGAAGCTGAATTTCCATTGATAATTATCACAATTGGACCTTTGTAAATAACACCTTTGTAGGGGTCATTAATAACGGAGAGTCTTTTTTTGTTATCAACAACTATTGATATTGGACCATAATCTATAAAAAGTCCTGCTAACTTTACGGCCTCTTCCATCGATCCGCCACCGTTATCTGTTAAATCAAGTACCATTCCCTTGATATTGTCTTTCATTAACTTGATGGTTTCTTTGGCGACATCTTGAGCACAACCTTTGGAACTTTCGCCTTCAAAATCAGAATAGAAACTTGGTATTTTTATATATCCTATTTTATTTTCATTTTCGATAATAAAACTATAAACGGTATTTTCCTCATCTTTTAAAATTTGTTTTTGAATACTCACTTTAAAACTCTTACCTGAATTTCTTTTTATAGTTAGTGTTATAAGAGTATTTGATTCTGATGCCATTAAAGCCGCAATAGCTTCAATAGAATAACAAGATACTTCCAATGTCTCTTTTTGATTGGAAATAGCAATAATTTGATCTCCTTTTTTTATTTTTCCAGTTTTAAAAGCAGGACCATTAGGGTCAATTTCCTCAATTATTATTTCATTTTTGTCGTTTAGTGTTACATTTAATCCTAATGAAAGTTTTTCTTTGGAAAGAGTGGATACAAAACTAGATTTGGTATCATTACTAAAGAAATTAGTATGTGGGTCAAAATATTCACAAAAGATATTAAAAAGATTGTCTTCAAAAGATTTATCATTAGATAGTAAAGCGTTGGTTTTGCATAGGTTATTGTCTATGATTGTTTTTTTTGATTTTAAACTCATCGAATTAAAATTGAGTTTAAGTGAATCTAAATTTTTACTTTTACTTGAAATATCATTGAATATTTCATATCTAATTTTTTTATTCCAAGCTTTTTCTACATCTTTTTCTTTTAGGTAAAAACTAAAACTTTTTTGCTTGAATCTAATGGTATCTAATGTGTCAAAATTAATAGTTCGGATTTTAAGTTTTTCCAATACAATCTGATTTCTTAAAAGCCCTTTTCTATATTCTTTTTTTATAGCATCTATAAATGAACAATCTTTATTCAATAAAAGATTGTCAATTTGTAGGCGGTATTTTTTTGAAAGAGAATCCGCTTGAGATTTTAAAAAAATGTTTCTGGAAGAATCTAAATTACGCAAGAGTTCATCAAAAACATAAGCCGATAAACTGTCGTCTACCGGCTTTGGATTAAAATGCTCTTTTTGTAGCAAATTATTTATTTTGAATAAAATTTCACAATCAGTATCGCTATTTTGAGCTAATAGAGAAAATGTTAAAAACAGAAATACTAGTGTGAATTTCTTCATTGATTGGTTATTTTTTATAAAAAGGTAGTTTTACTACTTTTGCAGGAACATCATTTTTTCTAATTCGGATATAAATGTCACTATCAATAGTACTGTTTGCTGTTGTAACATAACCTAATCCAATTCCTTTATTCATTGATGGTGACATTGTTCCAGAGGTTACAATACCAATCACTTCTCCAGAAGCATTTACAATTTCATAGTCATGTCTAGGAACAGCTCGTTCTTGCATTTCGAAAGCTACTAATTTTTTAGAAATGCCTTTTTCTTTTTGTTTTTTTAAATTATCAGAATTGGTGAAATCTTTATTGAATTTTGTAATCCATCCTAATCCAGCTTCAAGTGGTGAAGTCGAATCATTTATATCATTGCCATACAAACAAAATCCCATCTCTAAACGCAAAGTATCACGTGCAGCTAATCCAATTGGTTTTATTCCGTATGCAGATCCTGCTTCGAAAACTTTGTTCCAAATTGTTTCTACTTCTGAATTTTTGCAATAAATTTCAAATCCGCCTGAACCTGTATAACCAGTTGCTGAAATAATGACATTTTCAAAACCTGCAAAATCTGCTACTTCAAAGTGATAATAAGCAATTGTAGATAAATCAATAGATGATAATGTTTGCATTGCTTCGACCGCTTTTGGTCCTTGAATGGCCAATAATGAATATTCATCTGAAAGGTTTCTCATTTCTACACCTAAATCATTATGAGATGAAATCCAATTCCAGTCTTTTTCAATATTGGAAGCGTTTACGACTAGTAAATATTGTTCTTCTTTTATTTTATAAACAATTAAGTCATCTACAATTCCACCTTCATTATTTGGTAAACAAGAATATTGCGCTCTTCCAATTGTCAATGTATTTGCATCATTTGAAGTTACTTTTTGTATAAGAGCCAAAGCATTTGGACCCGAAAGTAAAAATTCGCCCATGTGAGACACATCAAAAACACCTACAGAATTACGAACCGTTTCATGTTCAGCATTTACACCTTCATAAAGAATAGGCATATTGTAACCCGCAAACGGTAGCATTTTCGCTCCTAAACCCTCATGTATGTGCGTTAAAGCAGTATTTTTCATTGTCTTTTTTATAATAATTATTAAAGTGCTAATTTATAGTTTTTATTTTGTGTGACAAAGTCAATAAACATTGAAATTTAATTATATCTAAAGACCTTATTTGGGTATTTTGAAAAGAGTTTAGTTTTGTAAAAACGAGTAACTTTAAAGCCTAAATAATTTATGTTCTTTTTATTTATTTCTAAAATGGAACAAAAAAAACGAATTCTTTTTAGTATTCTTATTTATGAAAAGTGTACTATGTCCTTTATAACAAGATGCGTTTTTTTTTGCTTTATATTTAAAAAATTTAGGAAGGCAAAGTGAAATATGATATAATTGATCGGATCTTACTTTTTGTTATTTATGGTAGATTAATTTATCTATTTGCTATTCGAATTTTAAATTTCTGCAAACTCTTTTGCAAATTCCTCTACTTTGTCCCAATTTGTATATTCTATAACTGTGTTTGAATTGGTAGGTCCTTTTGTAATTAGCATTATTAATTGTATTAAAATTCTATCCGTAAAACTATAAAGTTTATAATCTAATTTTCCTGGAAAAACAGCGACAATTGTAGGTTTCCATTCTATTGAATTTAAAAATTTTTTTACATAAGGATTTGTGTCTGCTTTGCTTTTTTCAACTTTTCTGGCGACTAAATTTACAGAAATAAATGCTGCTTTTTTAGAATTTAAAAGTTTAAAATTTTCATTTATAAGATTTACTATTTGCTGGTTATGTTTTCCATATCTTATACTTGATGCAATAATGATTTTGTCAAATTCTGTGATTTTATGGTTAAAATTATTAATCGAAATTTTTTCGACAATTTGATTTTTTAAAATTAAAATATTCTCTATGTAATCACAAATTCTTTTGGTCATACCATCTACAGATGAATAAATAATAATTGTTTTTGTTTGCATTTTAGATCTATAGTTAATTATTAAATCTTTCTATTTTTGGTTTTGACAGAGTAAATTGCTGTTGAATAATCCTTTCAAAGGGTACGTTTGGTACTAATTTAAGTCAATTTTTTGGATTTGCCAAATCATCCTAGATATAAAAAGATCTTTAAATTGTGGCAATAATTTTAATTGCTCCACATTGCTGTTTTTTGCCATGATTTCATTTTATCATTAAGTTATAGTTAATCAGTTTGTTGTATTTTGTGTTTAAAACTTTATATAAAAGTTGACGAAATACTTTATTAGGGACTCTTTTTGCTTTTAAAATCAATAATGTGTTTTTAATCTTACCGATATACTCCCAAAAAAAAAACAAATCAAATATTACCATCTTTAAACATTTATGGATTGAAGTTTGATTCGTATGGAATTTTGTATGATTTTCATATAAAGTTGCACAAAAAGCCAAAACGCTCTACAATCTTTAGCTTACCATTGAAATCCTTAATACATTAAGGCGTGTTAGTGTTTCAATTGTTAATTTTCTTGAATATTTGCGTGGGTTAGTGTCTCATAAAATATATTCCAATCTGACTTAGTATTTGGGTTTCGAATTTGGGTTTCGAGTAATTGCTTGGTATAGGGCAACTCAATACCCATACGGTTATGATAATGATTATATCCAATCTCCCATGTATCAAATAATTCTGTAGTTGTAGCATTATTAGTACACATTTCTTGCATTGAACCAGTTAGAACTTGTTTCGCCATTAGTTCCATAGTTGCAATGTAACGTTTTTCATTTTTCTTGTAAATATCTATCCTTTGATGCCAAGCAACTTCGGCAGTTGCTAATGCAGCAGCCATCGCAAATTGTGCGTGATGATTGTTGTCACGACAGGTTTCTTGAGTTAAGCCATCTTTAATAATTTGGGGTTTATACCAATCGTTTGGAAAAGTTCGAGTTGCATAGTTTCTTGAGGAAACGGGATCTGAGGTAAGGTAAAAGTAAGATGGGTTTCTTTTCTCTAGTCTATCAAGTGCGATATTAAATTCTTTTTCATCTTCTAAGAAAACAGCAATACTTATCATTGCATAAATCTGTGTTAAATCTTCATTTCCGTTCCAAGTATTTAACAGATTTAAATTAGGATAAAATTTTGTCCTGAACATAGTTTTAACATTCTCAATATCTTCGGAAGACCATCCTGGATATATTCTCAATATTTCTGCAGCTGGACCCAAAATAGATCCAATCCAAGCACAATCTAGTTGGCTTTGATTGGTTGCTTCATTCAGTGGGTAAGCATAACGATAACCTTCAAAAGTAGATGACCATGTCTTGAAAACTTTAATTGCTTGCTCTGCATAAGCTGCATTGTCAGTAAAGTACCAAGCAAGAGCATTTGCATAAGCTAATTTTGCATCTTCTTTTTGATCATTTTCATTTACTTTACCTAAATCTTTCGGGGCAGAAGTTTTGGTGTAACCATTTTTGATTTCAAATTGAATCATATTATGAAATTCACTTTTCCAAGGTTCTTTGCCAGCTTTAATCTGTTTTTTTACAAAATCAAGCTCCTTTTTACTTTCAGCAGCGCCAGGGTGAACCCAAATTCCAGAATGAATAAATGGCTGTGCGTATGAAGTTGTTATTCCGATACTTAAAATTGAAAGGAATAGTATAATTTTCTTTTTATATAACATGGTCTTTTCTATTTTATATAAACATAAATATTTTGATTGAAATCATAACTTTAATTAAAATACATTAGTAACTCGCAAGCTATTTTTTAGGAACAATTGTTGTTAGGAGACTTGTAATAGAAGTGTTTAGAGTCGGTTGTGATATGAAAATGTTTGGTTCTCTTGATGAATAATCCTCTAACTCTGAGCAAGTCAAAAAGCGCATCCCTTCCCATTTTTATGTTGTTTTGAAAAAGCTTTTCTTTTAAGTGATCTAAGAGTTTTCTTGTTCCTGTTCCTGGCATTCTTTCGCGTATTTCCAATACAAAATCGATTACAGTGTTATTGCGTATTTCTTTGATTTTATAGGATTCAATTCTTTGATAATAAGCTTGTTTACTTATCCCGATTGATTCGTAAATCCATTTTATTTTAAAAGCTTTTTCTTCTTTTTCTGAATTTCGTTTGCTAACCAATCGGGCAAGTACTTTTTTGAAAGTTCCTCCCCAGTAACGGACTCAAATTCAATGATTACCTCTTGTTGAAATGCTTTAATTCCTTCTAAATCTTCTATTTTACTTTTTAGCATACGAATTTCATCGTCTTTACTAATAGATTTATTGGTTTGCTCGTAATTGGTTAGTTTCTTCATCCAGTATTCGATTGTGCTTTTAGAAATATCGTATTTTTTAGAAGCGTAATTTAAAGAAATTTGCCCATTGTTGATTTGTTGAATTACAGAAAGTTTGTATTCAAAACTTACTTGTTTGCCGTTTCTTCTTCGGACAGGCTGATTTTCGGGTGTTTCCATTGGTTGCTAAAGGTGTTTAATTTTTAGTCAACCTATTTTAGGACGTCGCATGCGGTACACTATCCGCTAACGTCAGTCTGTGAAAAAACCTCCGTTTGCTTACGAACAAATATAGCAAAAAAGTTGTGTCAAAACAGGAATTTTCGTATTTTTAAGAATGCAACATATCTCAGGAATTTCCCGTCATCAGATGCGTATTTCAAGTTTAGAAGACGCTATCGCACCCGATAATCAAGTACGTTTTATAGATGCATTTGTGACCTTTGTAGACCTTGCCAAACTTGGTTTTGCCATACAAACCATAAAAGGTGAAGGCCGTCCGAGTTATGACAGTAAAATGTTTCTAAAAATCTATTTATACGGCTACCTTAATGGATTAAGAAGTAGTCGTAAACTTGAAAAAGAATGCTTTAGAAACATTGAAATGCAGTGGCTCTTAGAATCTATTGTTCCTAATTATCACAGTATATCCGATTTTAGAAAGAACAATCCAGTAGCATTAAAGAACTTATTCAAACTCTATGTTGTCTTTTTGAAAGACGCTGATTTGATAGGGGGAGAAACCATTGCTATTGACGGTACCAAAAGCCGGGCACATAATAGCAAGAAAGCCAATTTTAATCAAAAGAAAATAGACAAACATCTGGAATATATTGACACCAAAACTCAAGAATATTTAAATGCTTTGGAGGAAAATGATACCAAAGAGAATTCTACAGAAATCAAAAACATTCAACAAAAGATAGAGCGTTTGCAACAGAATACAGTCCGTTATGAATTGCTGGAAGAAAAGCTAAAAGTAAGCGGCGAGCCTCAAATAAGCACTACCGATAGTGATGCCAGAGCCTTATTGGTTCAAGGACAAGTGGTTGAAATTTCATTCAATATACAGGCGGCTGTAGATGCCAAACACAATCTAGTGGTTGCCACGCACACTATCAACAAGAATGACCGCAGTGCCTTATCCGCCATTGCTATCGAAGCCAAGGAGAATCTAGAACTAGAAACTTATACCGCCCTTGTAGATAAAGGCTATCATAACGGTAAGCAAATAGACATCTGCAAACAAGCCAATATTACTACCATCGTAGCCCAACCCGAACAAGGTAAAAACCAAGAAAAAATAGCAGAAGACTATTTAATTTCTAAGTTTCAATACAACGCAATCAACGATACCTACACTTGTCCACAAGGCCAAACCCTTACCACCACAGGACACTGGCATAAGAAAACCGACAAAGAGAGTTATACCTTTAAAAGATACAGAACTTCTAAATGCAGAACTTGTCCAGTACAGCACTTATGCACAAGCCGAAAGGAGGGACGTAATATAGACCGCAGCCAATATGCCGAAGCGGTAGAAGAAAATAACCAACGCTATCATGCAAATGCTCAGTTGTACCGCAAACGCCAAGAGATCAACGAACACATTTTTGGCACCATTAAGCGGCAATGGGGTTACAATCACACCAATTTAACGGGACTCGAAAAAGTAAATGGCGAACACAGCCTAATTATGCTTGTGTACAACATCAAGCGCAGCATCAATATTCTTGGCGTTCCAGAACTCATTACCAAACTCCAAAAATGGAACTCACCCTACAAGGCAAAAGTCTTGTTTTGGCTAAAAAAGGAATATATAGCGCTTAAATCCGCTTTCATTTTTAGAGATTTCAACTTAGTTGCCTAAAAAAAAGAGCCTTCTAAAAAGGCTTTATTTGACTGGTAGCATCGTGAATTTTGAAGATTTTTGTGTGAAAAAGAGGTTTTTTCACAGCCTGACGTTCCCGCGCTACAAGCAGTTTGGGACTAAATTAAGCTCTATTTTCGGATTTGCCAAATCTTTCAAATACAAAACCATTTCAAATTAAGCCTAATACCCAAATTGCTTGTAGCGTGTGTTGGCAGTAGTGTTTTATATTTCGGATTTAATTTTATCGCAAAAATCTATAAAAGTTTTGAATGTTTCTAAATGTGAAGTTTCATTTTCTCTTTGAACTAAACTATTCAAGTAGTCAACTTCCGTTACTCCATTTGGAAAATTTTTAGAATATTTGATATTTCTTTCTCTTAAAAACTCGGTACAATATTCAGCGTGAAATTGAGAATGTGTATTAAAGTTAGGATATACACCCATAAGTTCTGGATCATTTTCCTTCACATTATAAAACTTAACATAACTTGCAAGTTCATCACTTTGAGGATTACTTTTGAATATTTTTTTGTTGCCAAGAAACCAAGTTTCGATACATCTATTTTGTGCAATAACAATTAATTCTGAACTACTCAAAGATAAATTATTGTCGTTTATAAATTTGTCAACTTCATTTTTTCTACTTTCTACTGTTGCTTCATCAACATCTAAAATAAGGACTATATAATTAAACTGTTTCAATTCATTAACTTCTTCAATTGAATTTCTCAAGTGGTTGTGGAGTAATGCTGGAAAGCCATTACCATTAAAAAGATAATAATTATTTTTTGTTGCTTTAAAAGCAAAATCTACTCTTTTTAGTTCTGGAAGTAAGTGGTTAAGCCATATTGGGTAAACTTTTTTTTCTGTTCTTCGACCTTCTACAATTATGTATAAATTCATATTTCGAGTCCAGTTTGATATTGTTCTAATTGGATAAGTTGCATAAACGCATCGTGTTTCGATTTACCAATATTATATTCTTCGGGACTATGTGTTTTAACAATGCCTTTAGTTCTGGTTACTAATTTCCACTTCGTATAATCAACATTATTAATTATATAAGGATGATGACTGGTAATAATAAATTGTATTTGTCTTTTCGAAGATAAAATATCATTTGTTAATTCATTTATGCAGTTTATACCAAGACTATTTTCAAACTCATCAATTAAAAAAACACTTCCTTCACTACATAAATATATTTCGCTAATATGTATTAGGCTTCTAAACATCCCTGATGATATGTTCGATTGTTTAATCCATTTATCTACACCAATTTCTTTTATCTGTATAAATGGATATTCCTTAAAAAAGAATGGTAAATCGTCATCCTCATAATCTATAGGTTCAACTTTGATATCTTCAACTTGTGGGAAGATATCAATGTATCGTTGTTTAATAGTTTCAAATATTTTAGGAACATTCTTATATGTTAAATAAAGTTTGATTCTAATATCTTCTTTGCTTTCTTGTATTTTATCTAATGTATTATTTGAGCTTAAAAGTTTTTTTGTGTCAGAGAATTTTATTCTGTAAGCTTCTCTTGTAGAGTCAGTTTGGTCACTAAATAGAATTTTACCAAAACTCTCAAATGATGGTTTTATTAATTCCTCTTCTTTTAGTAAATATATTATACTTTGCTGATTAGGGAGTTTAACAGTTTTAACATTATTAAAAAGGATAGCTTCTGAATTCCTTTCAATAATTAATTTACCATCAAGCGATAATGTTTCTGATAAAACAGATGGTTTATTTCTTTTCACATCATCATCATCATCATCAGAAAAATCCTCATCGCCTTTATTTTCAAATTCACCACTCCAATTATATAGCTCATTTTCTAAAGTTATAAATTCGATATTCCATTTAATACCGCTGATTGATTTACCGTCAGCAATTGCTTTCAGTTTCATTATTGAATTTAGAATTTGAGTTTTACCAACTCCTGATGCTCCTACTAAAAGTGTGAGCTTGTCAAAATTAGCTTTTTCCAAACTCCATTTTAGAGCTTTATCTTCGTATGTTAAATTTAAAATTTTCATATAAATATATATATTTTTACAAATATAATAATTAAGTTGATTGCTTTAGGTTTTCTGCGGCAACATTACTGCCAACGTCAGGCTGTGAAAAAACCTCTTTTTCACACAAAAATCTTCAAAATTCACGATGCTACCAGTCAAATAAAGCCTTTTTAGAAGGCTCTTTTTTTTAGGCAACTAAGTTGAAATCTCTAAAAATGAAAGCGGATTTAAGCGCTATATATTCCTTTTTTAGCCAAAACAAGACTTTTGCCTTGTAGGGTGAGTTCCATTTTTGGAGTTTGGTAATGAGTTCTGGAACGCCAAGAATATTGATGCTGCGCTTGATGTTGTACACAAGCATAATTAGGCTGTGTTCGCCATTTACTTTTTCGAGTCCCGTTAAATTGGTGTGATTGTAACCCCATTGCCGCTTAATGGTGCCAAAAATGTGTTCGTTGATCTCTTGGCGTTTGCGGTACAACTGAGCATTTGCATGATAGCGTTGGTTATTTTCTTCTACCGCTTCGGCATATTGGCTGCGGTCTATATTACGTCCCTCCTTTCGGCTTGTGCATAAGTGCTGTACTGGACAAGTTCTGCATTTAGAAGTTCTGTATCTTTTAAAGGTATAACTCTCTTTGTCGGTTTTCTTATGCCAGTGTCCTGTGGTGGTAAGGGTTTGGCCTTGTGGACAAGTGTAGGTATCGTTGATTGCGTTGTATTGAAACTTAGAAATTAAATAGTCTTCTGCTATTTTTTCTTGGTTTTTACCTTGTTCGGGTTGGGCTACGATGGTAGTAATATTGGCTTGTTTGCAGATGTCTATTTGCTTACCGTTATGATAGCCTTTATCTACAAGGGCGGTATAAGTTTCTAGTTCTAGATTCTCCTTGGCTTCGATAGCAATGGCGGATAAGGCACTGCGGTCATTCTTGTTGATAGTGTGCGTGGCAACCACTAGATTGTGTTTGGCATCTACAGCCGCCTGTATATTGAATGAAATTTCAACCACTTGTCCTTGAACCAATAAGGCTCTGGCATCACTATCGGTAGTGCTTATTTGAGGCTCGCCGCTTACTTTTAGCTTTTCTTCCAGCAATTCATAACGGACTGTATTCTGTTGCAAACGCTCTATCTTTTGTTGAATGTTTTTGATTTCTGTAGAATTCTCTTTGGTATCATTTTCCTCCAAAGCATTTAAATATTCTTGAGTTTTGGTGTCAATATATTCCAGATGTTTGTCTATTTTCTTTTGATTAAAATTGGCTTTCTTGCTATTATGTGCCCGGCTTTTGGTACCGTCAATAGCAATGGTTTCTCCCCCTATCAAATCAGCGTCTTTCAAAAAGACAACATAGAGTTTGAATAAGTTCTTTAATGCTACTGGATTGTTCTTTCTAAAATCGGATATACTGTGATAATTAGGAACAATAGATTCTAAGAGCCACTGCATTTCAATGTTTCTAAAGCATTCTTTTTCAAGTTTACGACTACTTCTTAATCCATTAAGGTAGCCGTATAAATAGATTTTTAGAAACATTTTACTGTCATAACTCGGACGGCCTTCACCTTTTATGGTTTGTATGGCAAAACCAAGTTTGGCAAGGTCTACAAAGGTCACAAATGCATCTATAAAACGTACTTGATTATCGGGTGCGATAGCGTCTTCTAAACTTGAAATACGCATCTGATGACGGGAAATTCCTGAGATATGTTGCATTCTTAAAAATACGAAAATTCCTGTTTTGACACAACTTTTTTGCTATATTTGTTCGTAAGCAAACGGAGGTTTTTTCACAGACTGACGTTCCCGCGCTACACGCAGGCTGGGATTAAAGATGCATAATCTTTCGGTTAAAAACAAATGTATCAAATACAAACTATTTTCAAATTAAGCCAATTGCCCAGCTTGCTTGTAGCGTGTGTTGGCAGTAGTACTTTTAGTCGTATTTTGTTTTTAATTTCAGTCTTTTTGTTAATTCATTTTTCTCAATAAAATTAAAACCTAAATCTAAAGTTCTTGAACTTTTGTCTTTTGAGAATATTTTATAAAATCTTCCGTCAGTTTCAATTTTATTAACGTCAAAGTCAACATCGTAATTTGTTATATATAGTGTTTTAAACTTTTTGTTTGTTGTTTTAGAATTATCTAACAAATTAAATAAATAAAAAACTTCGGAAGTAGTTAAACTTATAATTTGATTTCCTTTTTGAAATCTATAATAACGTATATTTTGGAAGTCTTTTATTGTTTTACTTTCAGATAATTTTAGTTTTTGATATAAGAAAGTTAATGGTTCTAAATTTATTAGGAATAGTTTTGGTGATTGTCTTCCGTAATCAGTTATTGACTTTATGATTTTATTATCTTTTACAAATGTTACAGAAACTTCTTGGTCATCAGTCCAATTTGCGGAGTATTTGTCTTTTAGATTTAAGTAATTAGTTTTTTTAAAACTCAGTTCAATTTCATTGAACTGATTAGAACTTATTTTTGATTTAAAAAAACCGTTTTTTGAATTATAATATGAACCAGAATAATTGACATTTCCATTTTTATTTATTTCTATATCATTTATTGGACAACTACCAAAACAAGGAGATTTCGAAATTATTATTTTGTCAAAGTTTTCATTTTGATTCTCTTTGTATTTTATTTTTGAAAATTCTAAAATGGTATTTTTTTTAAAGTTGAGTTTTAACTTTTTTGTATTTACTCCAACTATTTTAGACGCATCCCATTTATTAGTTATCAAATTAAAGATATATAAACTATCATCTTCAATTTTATATTTTGTTTTTGTTCCGTAAAATATTGTTTTTCGTTCTTCCTTTTCGGTTTTTTCTTTTGTTTTGAAATACCCGGGTTTGCTTTCACAATTTCCATTTTTGTCAAAAGAATAGCTAAAGTCAGTATAGAAGTAATTTTTTCTTGCAGGATTTTCTTTTTCAAAAATCCATTCGCCTATTAATTTATTTCCATAGTTATATGTTGGTTTCTTTTCACAAGAAATCAATGTCAATAATAATATAAATATGTATTTGTAATTCTTCATCATAGTATTACTGCCAACGTCAGTCTGTGAAAAAACCTCCGTTTGCTTACGAACAAATATAGCAAAAAAGTTGTGTCAAAACAGGAATTTTCGTATTTTTAAGAATGCAACATATCTCAGGAATTTCCCGTCATCAGATGCGTATTTCAAGTTTAGAAGACGCTATCGCACCCGATAATCAAGTACGTTTTATAGATGCATTTGTGACCTTTGTAGACCTTGCCAAACTTGGTTTTGCCATACAAACCATAAAAGGTGAAGGCCGTCCGAGTTATGACAGTAAAATGTTTCTAAAAATCTATTTATACGGCTACCTTAATGGATTAAGAAGTAGTCGTAAACTTGAAAAAGAATGCTTTAGAAACATTGAAATGCAGTGGCTCTTAGAATCTATTGTTCCTAATTATCACAGTATATCCGATTTTAGAAAGAACAATCCAGTAGCATTAAAGAACTTATTCAAACTCTATGTTGTCTTTTTGAAAGACGCTGATTTGATAGGGGGAGAAACCATTGCTATTGACGGTACCAAAAGCCGGGCACATAATAGCAAGAAAGCCAATTTTAATCAAAAGAAAATAGACAAACATCTGGAATATATTGACACCAAAACTCAAGAATATTTAAATGCTTTGGAGGAAAATGATACCAAAGAGAATTCTACAGAAATCAAAAACATTCAACAAAAGATAGAGCGTTTGCAACAGAATACAGTCCGTTATGAATTGCTGGAAGAAAAGCTAAAAGTAAGCGGCGAGCCTCAAATAAGCACTACCGATAGTGATGCCAGAGCCTTATTGGTTCAAGGACAAGTGGTTGAAATTTCATTCAATATACAGGCGGCTGTAGATGCCAAACACAATCTAGTGGTTGCCACGCACACTATCAACAAGAATGACCGCAGTGCCTTATCCGCCATTGCTATCGAAGCCAAGGAGAATCTAGAACTAGAAACTTATACCGCCCTTGTAGATAAAGGCTATCATAACGGTAAGCAAATAGACATCTGCAAACAAGCCAATATTACTACCATCGTAGCCCAACCCGAACAAGGTAAAAACCAAGAAAAAATAGCAGAAGACTATTTGATTTCTAAGTTTCAATACAACGCAATCAACGATACCTACACTTGTCCACAAGGCCAAACCCTTACCACCACAGGACACTGGCATAAGAAAACCGACAAAGAGAGTTATACCTTTAAAAGATACAGAACTTCTAAATGCAGAACTTGTCCAGTACAGCACTTATGCACAAGCCGAAAGGAGGGACGTAATATAGACCGCAGCCAATACGCCGAAGCGGTAGAAGAAAATAACCAACGCTATCATGCAAATGCTCAGTTGTACCGCAAACGCCAAGAGATCAACGAACACATTTTTGGCACCATTAAGCGGCAATGGGGTTACAATCACACCAATTTAACGGGACTCGAAAAAGTAAATGGCGAACACAGCCTAATTATGCTTGTGTACAACATCAAGCGCAGCATCAATATTCTTGGCGTTCCAGAACTCATTACCAAACTCCAAAAATGGAACTCACCCTACAAGGCAAAAGTCTTGTTTTGGCTAAAAAAGGAATATATAGCGCTTAAATCCGCTTTCATTTTTAGAGATTTCAACTTAGTTGCCTAAAAAAAAGAGCCTTCTAAAAAGGCTTTATTTGACTGGTAGCATCGTGAATTTTGAAGATTTTTGTGTGAAAAAGAGGTTTTTTCACAGCCTGACGTTCCCGCGCTACACGCAGGCTGGGATTAAAGATGCGTAATCTTTCGGTTAAAAACAAATGCATCAAACACAAACTATTTTCAAATTAAGCCAATTGCCCAGCTTGCTTGTAGCGTGTGTTAGGCGTTCGTTTTTTTACTCTGTATTGGTTTTACTTCTGTAATTTCTAATTCAATATTTTCTTTTTTTACAAACTTGTCGATAAGAAAAGCATTAATTTTTCTAGATAATTTATCACCAAAAAAAGGCAAATCTTGTTCTGCAATATCTAATAAAATAATTTCGCAATTATTACTTTTAAAATCTTGCGATAAGTTTTCTATTTCTATTTTGTATGCGCCATTTTTGTATTTATATAGTTTTTCAATCCATCCACTTTCTACTGGTAATTTTAAAAAATGGTCTAATTTTTTTATGTTTTCGGAAGTGAAATTTAGCTCGTATTTAGTTCCATTTTCTCCGTCAAAAGAAGTTTGTAAGTATTCAACAAAATTATTTTCTGAATCTTCAAAAACTGCTTTTACATTACTAATATATTCCGCACTATTTATTATCCAATATTTTCCACATTCTATTTTTTTTAGTTTAGTTATTCCATCAAACTCAAATTCAATATAAGTTCCATCTATTTTATAAGTTCTGGTTGGATAAAAGCCATTTTTATTTTCGTGAGAATTAAATTGTTCAAACTCTGAAAATTTCAAATCAATATATTCAATCCAATTTTCCATCAAAGAAATTTAAGTTTTTTTAGTAGTTTTTCTTTCGTTCCGCCAAAATGACGCCTAACGTCCCCGCGCTAAAAGCAGTTTGGGACTAAATTAAGCCCATTATTCGGATTTGCCAAATCTTCCAAATACAAAACCATATTTAAATTAAGCCAAATACCCAAATTGCTTGTAGCGTGTGTTACTGGCTGGTTATTTTGTCGAAATTACAATTTAAGCGCAAATTTTTCACGCTTCTGTTGGCTAAATCCAACTTTCAAGTTTCTGTTTTTTAGCTTGTAATTTTCGGCGTATTATTTTCAATTAGTCACTTTTTATTTATGAACAAAACTTTTTAAGTTTCTGCTTTTCAAGTTTCTGCTGGGAAGTTTCAACTTTCACGTTTCTGTTTTTCAGATTCCAATTTTCAAGTTTCTGTTGGCAAGTTTCTATTTTCACGCTTTCGCTTTTCAGGTTTCAACTTTTCAAGTTTCCGTTGGCGATCCCAACTTTCACGCTTCTGCTTTTTAAGTTTCTGCGAGTTGCAAACTTTAATCCAAATCGAAATTATCTGCGTAATTTCGGCATAACTAGCCAGTAACGTTCTGGTACTACAGCGGGTTTGGGACTAAATTAAGCCCATTCCTCGGATTTGCCAAATCTTTCCAAATACAAAACCATCTTTCCATTAAGCCTATTACCCAAATCCGTTGTAGTAGCTGTTAGCGGTTCGGTTTTTCTTATTGGGACTTTATTAATTTTCCATTTTCAAAAACGCATTCATTCCTTTCTCCTTTTTCATTTATAGAAAATGATTTTCCGTGTTTTTTGTTTTTGCTATAGGGGCAACTATAAATTATTATTCCATCTTTAAAATCTTCTTCGAGTTTTTTATTTCCATCTTCGTCAAAATGTACGGTCCAAATTGTTTTATGGTCAATTGAATATTTAATTTTCTTTTCGATTTGCCGGCTCATTTTGAAGTAATAAGTTTCATCTGAAACTATTTTTTCTTTTCCGTTAAAATAGACAATCCCTTTTAGCAAAATTCCGTCTACAAATTCAATTTCTAAAACTAAATGATTTTTGTGTTTAAAGCTTTGGATTTTCCCTGTGAAAAGTTGTTTGTTTTCTACTTTATAAGCTAAATTATTTTCGATGTAAATATCCTCTTTAGTTAATATTTCTTGAGAATATAAGTCGAAAGTAAAGAGTATGATTATTAACCAAAGATATTTTTTCATTTATGTAATTAGTTGTTTTTCTGCTGTAAACTGACCGCTAACGTCCCCGCGCTACAAGCAGTTTGGGACTAAATTAAGCCCTATTTTCGGATTTGCCAAATCTTCCAAATACAAAACCAATTTCAAATTAAGCCTAATACCCAAATTGCTTGTAGCGTGTGTTATGGGCTGGTTGTTTTTGTCGATATTATAATTTTAAAAGCAAACTTTGAACTTTCCGTTTTCAAGTTTCAATCAATTTTTTTTATAGATTTCCCTGATTTTTTTTCCGTATGCTTTAGTTTTTTCGATAGCTTTTAATTTTGTCATTTTTCTATTTACTTTAAATACCCGAATAGTTGGTGTTTGTAAAGTCAATATATTTTTATTATAAGTATATAATCCAACAATTATGTTGGGTTCTTCAAGTACATCGCTTTCAATCTCTTCGACCAAAACATAAGTATTATCCTGATTTAATTGAAGAGTGTGAATTTGTCCGATACAACCAAAACCAGGATCACAATAATCTGAAAACCATCTATGCTCAAATTTACCAATTGGCTTGTTTTGTGCACTTATAGTTATACAAAAAAACAAAAAAAATATTATTGATTTCAATATGTTTGTTTTAGGTTAGTTATTATCCAACGCTTTGGTCTGCTAAAAAAATTAAACTTCACGTTTTTGTTTTTAAATCGTTATCTTGAATTGGAATATTACTTGCGTGATTTCGGTGCAACTAGCCCATAACGTCAGTCTGTGAAAAAACCTCCGTTTGCTTACGAACAAATATAGCAAAAAAGTTGTGTCAAAACAGGAATTTTCGTATTTTTAAGAATGCAACATATCTCAGGAATTTCCCGTCATCAGATGCGTATTTCAAGTTTAGAAGACGCTATCGCACCCGATAATCAAGTACGTTTTATAGATGCATTTGTGACCTTTGTAGACCTTGCCAAACTTGGTTTTGCCATACAAACCATAAAAGGTGAAGGCCGTCCGAGTTATGACAGTAAAATGTTTCTAAAAATCTATTTATACGGCTACCTTAATGGATTAAGAAGTAGTCGTAAACTTGAAAAAGAATGCTTTAGAAACATTGAAATGCAGTGGCTCTTAGAATCTATTGTTCCTAATTATCACAGTATATCCGATTTTAGAAAGAACAATCCAGTAGCATTAAAGAACTTATTCAAACTCTATGTTGTCTTTTTGAAAGACGCTGATTTGATAGGGGGAGAAACCATTGCTATTGACGGTACCAAAAGCCGGGCACATAATAGCAAGAAAGCCAATTTTAATCAAAAGAAAATAGACAAACATCTGGAATATATTGACACCAAAACTCAAGAATATTTAAATGCTTTGGAGGAAAATGATACCAAAGAGAATTCTACAGAAATCAAAAACATTCAACAAAAGATAGAGCGTTTGCAACAGAATACAGTCCGTTATGAATTGCTGGAAGAAAAGCTAAAAGTAAGCGGCGAGCCTCAAATAAGCACTACCGATAGTGATGCCAGAGCCTTATTGGTTCAAGGACAAGTGGTTGAAATTTCATTCAATATACAGGCGGCTGTAGATGCCAAACACAATCTAGTGGTTGCCACGCACACTATCAACAAGAATGACCGCAGTGCCTTATCCGCCATTGCTATCGAAGCCAAGGAGAATCTAGAACTAGAAACTTATACCGCCCTTGTAGATAAAGGCTATCATAACGGTAAGCAAATAGACATCTGCAAACAAGCCAATATTACTACCATCGTAGCCCAACCCGAACAAGGTAAAAACCAAGAAAAAATAGCAGAAGACTATTTGATTTCTAAGTTTCAATACAACGCAATCAACGATACCTACACTTGTCCACAAGGCCAAACCCTTACCACCACAGGACACTGGCATAAGAAAACCGACAAAGAGAGTTATACCTTTAAAAGATACAGAACTTCTAAATGCAGAACTTGTCCAGTACAGCACTTATGCACAAGCCGAAAGGAGGGACGTAATATAGACCGCAGCCAATACGCCGAAGCGGTAGAAGAAAATAACCAACGCTATCATGCAAATGCTCAGTTGTACCGCAAACGCCAAGAGATCAACGAACACATTTTTGGCACCATTAAGCGGCAATGGGGTTACAATCACACCAATTTAACGGGACTCGAAAAAGTAAATGGCGAACACAGCCTAATTATGCTTGTGTACAACATCAAGCGCAGCATCAATATTCTTGGCGTTCCAGAACTCATTACCAAACTCCAAAAATGGAACTCACCCTACAAGGCAAAAGTCTTGTTTTGGCTAAAAAAGGAATATATAGCGCTTAAATCCGCTTTCATTTTTAGAGATTTCAACTTAGTTGCCTAAAAAAAAGAGCCTTCTAAAAAGGCTTTATTTGACTGGTAGCATCGTGAATTTTGAAGATTTTTGTGTGAAAAAGAGGTTTTTTCACAGCCTGACGTTCTGGCACTACAGCGGGTTTGGGATTAAATTAAGCTCATTCTTCGGATTTGCCAAATATTCCAAATATAAGACCATTTTTCCATTAAGCCCAATGCCCAAATCCGTTGTAGTGGCTGTTATAGCTCGTTTTTCTTTAGGTTCAAAACAATTGTGTCTGTTGTAACTTTTTTTTCCCACCCAATGCTTTTGTCTGGATTTCGTTCTTCCACAATTATTTTGAGTTTGCTGGGTAATTTTTCAAAACGCATTTCTTTTTTATTTTCAAAAATCCCATATGAATCTTTTCCAAACCTATCATTTGTTACAGGCATTAAATCAAAAATAAAATCTTTGTTAGTAGTGTTGAATTCAAGAACAATATTATAACCATCAGTTTTTTCGAGTTTAGGAGAAGGGTAATCGTAAGTGTTTGTGAACCAAGATTTTTCAACCCAAACATTTGTTATGATAATTTTCTCGTTGTAGTTTTTTAATCGGATTGTATCAAATGAAGTTATGTAGTTACCTATGTAAAATCCTGATTGTTTTGAAGTTTTAATATTTTCAGATGTTTCTCCGAACGTTCTATGTTTAATTCTAGGTTGACTTATAAAATGTGAAACAAAATTGTAAGTAATTAAAATTATTAATAAGCCTAAAATTATTCCAATGATTTTTTTCATAGTTGCTTTCGGTTTTTAAAATGAGCTATAACGTCAGTCTGTGAAAAAACCTCCGTTTGCTTACGAACAAATATAGCAAAAAAGTTGTGTCAAAACAGGAATTTTCGTATTTTTAAGAATGCAACATATCTCAGGAATTTCCCGTCATCAGATGCGTATTTCAAGTTTAGAAGACGCTATCGCACCCGATAATCAAGTACGTTTTATAGATGCATTTGTGACCTTTGTAGACCTTGCCAAACTTGGTTTTGCCATACAAACCATAAAAGGTGAAGGCCGTCCGAGTTATGACAGTAAAATGTTTCTAAAAATCTATTTATACGGCTACCTTAATGGATTAAGAAGTAGTCGTAAACTTGAAAAAGAATGCTTTAGAAACATTGAAATGCAGTGGCTCTTAGAATCTATTGTTCCTAATTATCACAGTATATCCGATTTTAGAAAGAACAATCCAGTAGCATTAAAGAACTTATTCAAACTCTATGTTGTCTTTTTGAAAGACGCTGATTTGATAGGGGGAGAAACCATTGCTATTGACGGTACCAAAAGCCGGGCACATAATAGCAAGAAAGCCAATTTTAATCAAAAGAAAATAGACAAACATCTGGAATATATTGACACCAAAACTCAAGAATATTTAAATGCTTTGGAGGAAAATGATACCAAAGAGAATTCTACAGAAATCAAAAACATTCAACAAAAGATAGAGCGTTTGCAACAGAATACAGTCCGTTATGAATTGCTGGAAGAAAAGCTAAAAGTAAGCGGCGAGCCTCAAATAAGCACTACCGATAGTGATGCCAGAGCCTTATTGGTTCAAGGACAAGTGGTTGAAATTTCATTCAATATACAGGCGGCTGTAGATGCCAAACACAATCTAGTGGTTGCCACGCACACTATCAACAAGAATGACCGCAGTGCCTTATCCGCCATTGCTATCGAAGCCAAGGAGAATCTAGAACTAGAAACTTATACCGCCCTTGTAGATAAAGGCTATCATAACGGTAAGCAAATAGACATCTGCAAACAAGCCAATATTACTACCATCGTAGCCCAACCCGAACAAGGTAAAAACCAAGAAAAAATAGCAGAAGACTATTTAATTTCTAAGTTTCAATACAACGCAATCAACGATACCTACACTTGTCCACAAGGCCAAACCCTTACCACCACAGGACACTGGCATAAGAAAACCGACAAAGAGAGTTATACCTTTAAAAGATACAGAACTTCTAAATGCAGAACTTGTCCAGTACAGCACTTATGCACAAGCCGAAAGGAGGGACGTAATATAGACCGCAGCCAATATGCCGAAGCGGTAGAAGAAAATAACCAACGCTATCATGCAAATGCTCAGTTGTACCGCAAACGCCAAGAGATCAACGAACACATTTTTGGCACCATTAAGCGGCAATGGGGTTACAATCACACCAATTTAACGGGACTCGAAAAAGTAAATGGCGAACACAGCCTAATTATGCTTGTGTACAACATCAAGCGCAGCATCAATATTCTTGGCGTTCCAGAACTCATTACCAAACTCCAAAAATGGAACTCACCCTACAAGGCAAAAGTCTTGTTTTGGCTAAAAAAGGAATATATAGCGCTTAAATCCGCTTTCATTTTTAGAGATTTCAACTTAGTTGCCTAAAAAAAAGAGCCTTCTAAAAAGGCTTTATTTGACTGGTAGCATCGTGAATTTTGAAGATTTTTGTGTGAAAAAGAGGTTTTTTCACAGCCTGACGTTCCCGCGCTACAAGCAGTTTGGGACTAAATTAGCGTTATTTTTCGGATAAGCCAAAACTTCCAAATACAAAACCAACTTCAAATTAAGCCAAATCCCCAAATTGCTTGTAGCGTGTGTTACAGGAGGCTTGTTTTGTCGAAATTACCATTAAACCGCAAATTTTTCACGTTTCTGCTGACAAAATCCAATTTTCACGATTCTGCTTTTCGGTTCGCAGTTTTCAACTTGTTATTTTTTAATTTATCGTTCCAATTTTGGCTACTTTTTTGGTTTTCTGTTGGCGGATTCCAACTTTCACACTTTTTCTCGTTAGAGTAGGTGAGTTCCAATTTTCACACTTCCAATTTTCACGCTTCCAATTTTCACACTTCAGCTTTCCAAGTTTCAATTTTTTACGTTTCCGTTGGCACATTCCAATTTTCACGCTTCTGCTTTGTCAATTTCTTGCGGAAACAAATGCTTATTTTCAAATTGGAATTGTCTGCGTAATTTCGGCACAAGTCTCCTGTAACGTCAGTCTGTGAAAAAACCTCCGTTTGCTTACGAACAAATATAGCAAAAAAGTTGTGTCAAAACAGGAATTTTCGTATTTTTAAGAATGCAACATATCTCAGGAATTTCCCGTCATCAGATGCGTATTTCAAGTTTAGAAGACGCTATCGCACCCGATAATCAAGTACGTTTTATAGATGCATTTGTGACCTTTGTAGACCTTGCCAAACTTGGTTTTGCCATACAAACCATAAAAGGTGAAGGCCGTCCGAGTTATGACAGTAAAATGTTTCTAAAAATCTATTTATACGGCTACCTTAATGGATTAAGAAGTAGTCGTAAACTTGAAAAAGAATGCTTTAGAAACATTGAAATGCAGTGGCTCTTAGAATCTATTGTTCCTAATTATCACAGTATATCCGATTTTAGAAAGAACAATCCAGTAGCATTAAAGAACTTATTCAAACTCTATGTTGTCTTTTTGAAAGACGCTGATTTGATAGGGGGAGAAACCATTGCTATTGACGGTACCAAAAGCCGGGCACATAATAGCAAGAAAGCCAATTTTAATCAAAAGAAAATAGACAAACATCTGGAATATATTGACACCAAAACTCAAGAATATTTAAATGCTTTGGAGGAAAATGATACCAAAGAGAATTCTACAGAAATCAAAAACATTCAACAAAAGATAGAGCGTTTGCAACAGAATACAGTCCGTTATGAATTGCTGGAAGAAAAGCTAAAAGTAAGCGGCGAGCCTCAAATAAGCACTACCGATAGTGATGCCAGAGCCTTATTGGTTCAAGGACAAGTGGTTGAAATTTCATTCAATATACAGGCGGCTGTAGATGCCAAACACAATCTAGTGGTTGCCACGCACACTATCAACAAGAATGACCGCAGTGCCTTATCCGCCATTGCTATCGAAGCCAAGGAGAATCTAGAACTAGAAACTTATACCGCCCTTGTAGATAAAGGCTATCATAACGGTAAGCAAATAGACATCTGCAAACAAGCCAATATTACTACCATCGTAGCCCAACCCGAACAAGGTAAAAACCAAGAAAAAATAGCAGAAGACTATTTGATTTCTAAGTTTCAATACAACGCAATCAACGATACCTACACTTGTCCACAAGGCCAAACCCTTACCACCACAGGACACTGGCATAAGAAAACCGACAAAGAGAGTTATACCTTTAAAAGATACAGAACTTCTAAATGCAGAACTTGTCCAGTACAGCACTTATGCACAAGCCGAAAGGAGGGACGTAATATAGACCGCAGCCAATACGCCGAAGCGGTAGAAGAAAATAACCAACGCTATCATGCAAATGCTCAGTTGTACCGCAAACGCCAAGAGATCAACGAACACATTTTTGGCACCATTAAGCGGCAATGGGGTTACAATCACACCAATTTAACGGGACTCGAAAAAGTAAATGGCGAACACAGCCTAATTATGCTTGTGTACAACATCAAGCGCAGCATCAATATTCTTGGCGTTCCAGAACTCATTACCAAACTCCAAAAATGGAACTCACCCTACAAGGCAAAAGTCTTGTTTTGGCTAAAAAAGGAATATATAGCGCTTAAATCCGCTTTCATTTTTAGAGATTTCAACTTAGTTGCCTAAAAAAAAGAGCCTTCTAAAAAGGCTTTATTTGACTGGTAGCATCGTGAATTTTGAAGATTTTTGTGTGAAAAAGAGGTTTTTTCACAGCCTGACGTTCTGGTACTACAGCGGGTTTGGGACTAAATTAAGATTTATTTTTCGGTTATCACTAAACATCCAAGTACAAAACCATTTTCCCATTAAGCCTATTACCCAAATCCGTTGTAGTAGCTGTTATGCTGGGTTGCGACACGACTGCTATGCACCAAAGTTCATCCGCTCCAATTTTCCAGCCCAATGTCGGCAACTTTTCCAAGTTTCAATTTCGGTAGCTTTTCCGTTTTCTGTTTGTCGTCAGAATTATGTTTTTCCATTAAAAACTCAAAATAAAAACGAAAAGTTTTCCGCCTTCTGTTTTCCGCCTTCTGTTTTCCGCAAAGTGATTCACATTTGCTTTTCTTTCGCATTTCAGTGTCAAATTTCGAGCTTCATTTGCGTCGGCTCGCTCGCTAGTTCATTATTATCTTTTCTGCTAAATCTTCTGGTTGATGTCAGCTGTTTCTTTTCAACGGAGCAATACGGCATAACGTCTTGGCACTACAGCGGGTTTGGGACTAAATTAAGCCCTATTTTCGGATTAGCCAAATCATCACAAGTACAAGACCATTTTTCCATTAAGCCAAATGCCCAAATCCGTTGTAGTGGCTGTTATAAGGCGGTTTTATTATCGGTTTCGTGTTTCCACCGATATTAAGTGAAACACATTTTTAAATTTATTTATTATGTCACAAGAAATAGAAAACCAAGAATATCATTTTATAATTAATCTTTTTGATTTCACAACAACCTTTTTAATCGCTCCTGATTATGATGTTTACATCCACTCATTAGAGGTTTTAAAAAAAAGAGAAGACGTTGCTTCTTTCTTTGTCATTAAAGGCGAACAGATTTATAATTCTAATTCCGATTAGCATATTCAAAACCATCGTCCGTAAGGCTAATTGCATCGTGGGCGTGTAAGTTGAAATATCCACTTTTAATAATAGAAATAGTTACTTCGTCTGTATTAAAACGTAAATCTTTTACAATATCACGTCTTATTGTATTGGTTAAATGTGTTTTAGCACCTTTGTTTAGTCCTTTAAACTTCAACAATAATTCGTGTATTATTTCTTCGTTACTCATCTTTAAAAGTTTTATTATTTATGAAAACATTACATCTTTTTTCGCACTTCGGTTCTTCCAAACTGCCTTATAACGTTCTGGCACTACAGCGGGTTTGGGTTCTAAATTAAGATTTATTTTTCGGTTATCACTAAACATCCAAATACAAAACCATTTCCCCGTTAAGCCCAATGCCCAAATCCGTTGTAGTGGCTGTTATGCGTTCGGCTTTTTATTCACAATTTTAATATTTTAATTATGTCAAATTTCACAATAGATTTTTTTGAGCTTATGTTTTTGTCGGAATCTGTAATTCCTGAAAGACCAATTGCAAGGTCACAATGTTTTGATGACTTTTCAGAGGTTCATTATCACAAAATGACTAAATCACAAAGAAAACAATTCTTTGAGTATGTACAAAAACAACCAAATTTTACTTTAGAAAACGAACAATGCAGACATTTTTTTGCAAGGTTCAACCCTAAAAATCAATATTTAGTTTCTTGCTTTCATAATGGAAAAGCAGAAGAAATAGTTTGCTACAGATTTAATGAGCAGTTTCACACATCCAAAAACAGAAGCGTGAATCCTCAATATATCAAATGCTTTTCTTTAGCAGATTCCAACGAAGCTGACGCATAACGTTCTGGCACTACAGCGGGTTTGGGACTAAATTAAGCCCTATTTTCGGATTTGCCAAATCATCCCAAGTACAAAACCATCTTTCCATTAAGACAAATGCCCAAATCCGTTGTAGTGGCTGTTATGCGGGGGTTATTTTGTCGAAATTACGATTTAACCGCAAATTTTTCACGCTTCTGTTGGCAAAATCCAACTTTCACGCTTTTGATTTTTAAATGTTTATTTCTAACAATTGAGTTTTTTTCTTTTGTTTTCTATATTCAATTATTGTTAGTATGCTGATTATTATAAAATATGAGATAAAATAAATTCCAATCGTAAAAGGAAATTGTTTTTGAAGAATAAACATAAATATAAGTGTCAAAATTGGACAAAGAAAAGAAACAAGTATTTTTTGGTTTTTCGATTTAGTTCTTAATTCAAATCGATAATAGATGAACATAGTTGTTAGAATAGGGCAGGTCAATAACACAAAAATTGTTAAAATCAAAAGTGGTAAAATATTTGGTGCAATCATATTTACTTTAGTTACTTAATTTGTAATCAATAATTTTGTCAGATTCCAACTTTCCAACTTCTGTTGGCGATTCCAATTTTCACGCTTCTGCTTTGTAAACTTCTTGCGGAAACCAATTTATTTTCTAATTGTTTTCATCTGCGTAATTTCGGCATAACTCCCGCATAACGTCAGTCTGTGAAAAAACCTCCGTTTGCTTACGAACAAATATAGCAAAAAAGTTGTGTCAAAACAGGAATTTTCGTATTTTTAAGAATGCAACATATCTCAGGAATTTCCCGTCATCAGATGCGTATTTCAAGTTTAGAAGACGCTATCGCACCCGATAATCAAGTACGTTTTATAGATGCATTTGTGACCTTTGTAGACCTTGCCAAACTTGGTTTTGCCATACAAACCATAAAAGGTGAAGGCCGTCCGAGTTATGACAGTAAAATGTTTCTAAAAATCTATTTATACGGCTACCTTAATGGATTAAGAAGTAGTCGTAAACTTGAAAAAGAATGCTTTAGAAACATTGAAATGCAGTGGCTCTTAGAATCTATTGTTCCTAATTATCACAGTATATCCGATTTTAGAAAGAACAATCCAGTAGCATTAAAGAACTTATTCAAACTCTATGTTGTCTTTTTGAAAGACGCTGATTTGATAGGGGGAGAAACCATTGCTATTGACGGTACCAAAAGCCGGGCACATAATAGCAAGAAAGCCAATTTTAATCAAAAGAAAATAGACAAACATCTGGAATATATTGACACCAAAACTCAAGAATATTTAAATGCTTTGGAGGAAAATGATACCAAAGAGAATTCTACAGAAATCAAAAACATTCAACAAAAGATAGAGCGTTTGCAACAGAATACAGTCCGTTATGAATTGCTGGAAGAAAAGCTAAAAGTAAGCGGCGAGCCTCAAATAAGCACTACCGATAGTGATGCCAGAGCCTTATTGGTTCAAGGACAAGTGGTTGAAATTTCATTCAATATACAGGCGGCTGTAGATGCCAAACACAATCTAGTGGTTGCCACGCACACTATCAACAAGAATGACCGCAGTGCCTTATCCGCCATTGCTATCGAAGCCAAGGAGAATCTAGAACTAGAAACTTATACCGCCCTTGTAGATAAAGGCTATCATAACGGTAAGCAAATAGACATCTGCAAACAAGCCAATATTACTACCATCGTAGCCCAACCCGAACAAGGTAAAAACCAAGAAAAAATAGCAGAAGACTATTTGATTTCTAAGTTTCAATACAACGCAATCAACGATACCTACACTTGTCCACAAGGCCAAACCCTTACCACCACAGGACACTGGCATAAGAAAACCGACAAAGAGAGTTATACCTTTAAAAGATACAGAACTTCTAAATGCAGAACTTGTCCAGTACAGCACTTATGCACAAGCCGAAAGGAGGGACGTAATATAGACCGCAGCCAATACGCCGAAGCGGTAGAAGAAAATAACCAACGCTATCATGCAAATGCTCAGTTGTACCGCAAACGCCAAGAGATCAACGAACACATTTTTGGCACCATTAAGCGGCAATGGGGTTACAATCACACCAATTTAACGGGACTCGAAAAAGTAAATGGCGAACACAGCCTAATTATGCTTGTGTACAACATCAAGCGCAGCATCAATATTCTTGGCGTTCCAGAACTCATTACCAAACTCCAAAAATGGAACTCACCCTACAAGGCAAAAGTCTTGTTTTGGCTAAAAAAGGAATATATAGCGCTTAAATCCGCTTTCATTTTTAGAGATTTCAACTTAGTTGCCTAAAAAAAAGAGCCTTCTAAAAAGGCTTTATTTGACTGGTAGCATCGTGAATTTTGAAGATTTTTGTGTGAAAAAGAGGTTTTTTCACAGCCTGACGTTCCCGCGCTACACGCGGTTTGGGACTAAATTAGCGTTATTTTTCTGTTTAGCCAAAACTTCCAAATACAAAACCAACTTCAAATTAAACCAAATGCCCAAATCGCGTGTAACGTGTGTTAGGGTGTGTAGCGACACGTTTGCTATGCACCAAAGTTCATCCGTTCCAATTTTCCAGCCCAATGTCGGCAACTTTTTCACGTTTCAATTTCGGTAGCTTTTCTGTTTTCTGTTTGTCGTCAGAATTATGTTTTTCCATTAAAACTCAAAAAAAACGAAAAAATTTCCGCCTTCTTTTTTCCGCAAAGTGATTCACATTTGCTTTTCTATCGCATTTCAATCATAAATTTTGCGTCTGATTTGCGTCGGCACGCTAGCTAGTTTATTATTAGCTTTTCAGTTGCAAAACGTCTGGTTGATGTCGACTGTGTCTTTTCAACGGAGCTATACACCCTAACGTCAGTCTGTGAAAAAACCTCCGTTTGCTTACGAACAAATATAGCAAAAAAGTTGTGTCAAAACAGGAATTTTCGTATTTTTAAGAATGCAACATATCTCAGGAATTTCCCGTCATCAGATGCGTATTTCAAGTTTAGAAGACGCTATCGCACCCGATAATCAAGTACGTTTTATAGATGCATTTGTGACCTTTGTAGACCTTGCCAAACTTGGTTTTGCCATACAAACCATAAAAGGTGAAGGCCGTCCGAGTTATGACAGTAAAATGTTTCTAAAAATCTATTTATACGGCTACCTTAATGGATTAAGAAGTAGTCGTAAACTTGAAAAAGAATGCTTTAGAAACATTGAAATGCAGTGGCTCTTAGAATCTATTGTTCCTAATTATCACAGTATATCCGATTTTAGAAAGAACAATCCAGTAGCATTAAAGAACTTATTCAAACTCTATGTTGTCTTTTTGAAAGACGCTGATTTGATAGGGGGAGAAACCATTGCTATTGACGGTACCAAAAGCCGGGCACATAATAGCAAGAAAGCCAATTTTAATCAAAAGAAAATAGACAAACATCTGGAATATATTGACACCAAAACTCAAGAATATTTAAATGCTTTGGAGGAAAATGATACCAAAGAGAATTCTACAGAAATCAAAAACATTCAACAAAAGATAGAGCGTTTGCAACAGAATACAGTCCGTTATGAATTGCTGGAAGAAAAGCTAAAAGTAAGCGGCGAGCCTCAAATAAGCACTACCGATAGTGATGCCAGAGCCTTATTGGTTCAAGGACAAGTGGTTGAAATTTCATTCAATATACAGGCGGCTGTAGATGCCAAACACAATCTAGTGGTTGCCACGCACACTATCAACAAGAATGACCGCAGTGCCTTATCCGCCATTGCTATCGAAGCCAAGGAGAATCTAGAACTAGAAACTTATACCGCCCTTGTAGATAAAGGCTATCATAACGGTAAGCAAATAGACATCTGCAAACAAGCCAATATTACTACCATCGTAGCCCAACCCGAACAAGGTAAAAACCAAGAAAAAATAGCAGAAGACTATTTAATTTCTAAGTTTCAATACAACGCAATCAACGATACCTACACTTGTCCACAAGGCCAAACCCTTACCACCACAGGACACTGGCATAAGAAAACCGACAAAGAGAGTTATACCTTTAAAAGATACAGAACTTCTAAATGCAGAACTTGTCCAGTACAGCACTTATGCACAAGCCGAAAGGAGGGACGTAATATAGACCGCAGCCAATATGCCGAAGCGGTAGAAGAAAATAACCAACGCTATCATGCAAATGCTCAGTTGTACCGCAAACGCCAAGAGATCAACGAACACATTTTTGGCACCATTAAGCGGCAATGGGGTTACAATCACACCAATTTAACGGGACTCGAAAAAGTAAATGGCGAACACAGCCTAATTATGCTTGTGTACAACATCAAGCGCAGCATCAATATTCTTGGCGTTCCAGAACTCATTACCAAACTCCAAAAATGGAACTCACCCTACAAGGCAAAAGTCTTGTTTTGGCTAAAAAAGGAATATATAGCGCTTAAATCCGCTTTCATTTTTAGAGATTTCAACTTAGTTGCCTAAAAAAAAGAGCCTTCTAAAAAGGCTTTATTTGACTGGTAGCATCGTGAATTTTGAAGATTTTTGTGTGAAAAAGAGGTTTTTTCACAGCCTGACGTTCCCGCGCTACACGCAGTTTGGGACTAAATTAAGCCCATTTTTCGGATTTGCCAAATCTTCCAAATACAAGACCAATTTCAAATTAAGCCAAATACCCAAATTGCTTGTAGCGTGTGTTAGTAGCCGTTTTTTTTCAGTACAATCTTCGGTTAACTTTGTCCGCAATATCTTTAATTTTCCAATCCTGAATTCTCCAAGTCTTTCCATTGTCTGAGGAAATACAAGTCAACATTGTTTTTGTTTTTTCTGATTTATTTGTTAGAGTTTCTGAATATTCAAAAAAAACATATCCGATAACTTTATCATTTGCATTTTCTATTTGAGTGTCTAATATTTTATCGACTTTAAAATCACTCAGTTTATTAAAATACTTTTCGATATCAGTTTTTATTTTTTCGGCTAAAGCGACATTCGAAAAATTGCCTTGACCGCTTTTAATATAATAGCTTTGCATTTCTACTAGCATTCCATTATCCCAAATTTTAGAGGCTGAATCATACTTTTTATTGATATACATTTCGCTTAAATATTCTTCAGATATTTTTTCTAAAGAACTTTTGATTTCTTGCTCATTTTGGCAGAAACAAAAGTTAAAAATTAATATAGTTAAAAAAGTAATTATCTTTTTCATTCGTTTGTTGTAAAATGGCTACTAACGTCCCCGCGCTAAAAGCAGTTTGGGACTAAATTAAGCCCATTTTTCGGATTTGCCAAATATTTCTGAAACAAACCAATTTTCCCATTAAGCCAAATCCCCAAATTGCTTGTAGCGTGTGTTAGCGATTGTTGTGACACGCTCGTTAAGCACCTCTGATTATCGATTACAATAATCCATTCCAATTGCGTATGAATTTCCATTTTTTATTTTCCACTTCCAAAGTTCCGCTTTAGCAAGTTCCGTTTCGCAAGTTCAGTTTCGGCAAGTTCAGCTTCGGCAAGTTCAGCTTCGGCAAACTTTAATTAAACCTCAAAAAAATCGGCAAAAAAATTCCGCCTTCGATTGTCCGAAAAGCGGTTCACATTTTTTACGTCCGCAACAATTAAGTTTCAATTTTCGGATCTGATTTCGGTCAGCTCGGTTTCAGCTTTTGTTGAACTTTTTCCAAATTAAAATACCTGATTAAATTCAGCGGTTTTTCGTTACCGGAGCAATAATCGCTAACGTCAGGCTGTGAAAAAACCTCTTTTTCACACAAAAATCTTCAAAATTCACGATGCTACCAGTCAAATAAAGCCTTTTTAGAAGGCTCTTTTTTTTAGGCAACTAAGTTGAAATCTCTAAAAATGAAAGCGGATTTAAGCGCTATATATTCCTTTTTTAGCCAAAACAAGACTTTTGCCTTGTAGGGTGAGTTCCATTTTTGGAGTTTGGTAATGAGTTCTGGAACGCCAAGAATATTGATGCTGCGCTTGATGTTGTACACAAGCATAATTAGGCTGTGTTCGCCATTTACTTTTTCGAGTCCCGTTAAATTGGTGTGATTGTAACCCCATTGCCGCTTAATGGTGCCAAAAATGTGTTCGTTGATCTCTTGGCGTTTGCGGTACAACTGAGCATTTGCATGATAGCGTTGGTTATTTTCTTCTACCGCTTCGGCGTATTGGCTGCGGTCTATATTACGTCCCTCCTTTCGGCTTGTGCATAAGTGCTGTACTGGACAAGTTCTGCATTTAGAAGTTCTGTATCTTTTAAAGGTATAACTCTCTTTGTCGGTTTTCTTATGCCAGTGTCCTGTGGTGGTAAGGGTTTGGCCTTGTGGACAAGTGTAGGTATCGTTGATTGCGTTGTATTGAAACTTAGAAATCAAATAGTCTTCTGCTATTTTTTCTTGGTTTTTACCTTGTTCGGGTTGGGCTACGATGGTAGTAATATTGGCTTGTTTGCAGATGTCTATTTGCTTACCGTTATGATAGCCTTTATCTACAAGGGCGGTATAAGTTTCTAGTTCTAGATTCTCCTTGGCTTCGATAGCAATGGCGGATAAGGCACTGCGGTCATTCTTGTTGATAGTGTGCGTGGCAACCACTAGATTGTGTTTGGCATCTACAGCCGCCTGTATATTGAATGAAATTTCAACCACTTGTCCTTGAACCAATAAGGCTCTGGCATCACTATCGGTAGTGCTTATTTGAGGCTCGCCGCTTACTTTTAGCTTTTCTTCCAGCAATTCATAACGGACTGTATTCTGTTGCAAACGCTCTATCTTTTGTTGAATGTTTTTGATTTCTGTAGAATTCTCTTTGGTATCATTTTCCTCCAAAGCATTTAAATATTCTTGAGTTTTGGTGTCAATATATTCCAGATGTTTGTCTATTTTCTTTTGATTAAAATTGGCTTTCTTGCTATTATGTGCCCGGCTTTTGGTACCGTCAATAGCAATGGTTTCTCCCCCTATCAAATCAGCGTCTTTCAAAAAGACAACATAGAGTTTGAATAAGTTCTTTAATGCTACTGGATTGTTCTTTCTAAAATCGGATATACTGTGATAATTAGGAACAATAGATTCTAAGAGCCACTGCATTTCAATGTTTCTAAAGCATTCTTTTTCAAGTTTACGACTACTTCTTAATCCATTAAGGTAGCCGTATAAATAGATTTTTAGAAACATTTTACTGTCATAACTCGGACGGCCTTCACCTTTTATGGTTTGTATGGCAAAACCAAGTTTGGCAAGGTCTACAAAGGTCACAAATGCATCTATAAAACGTACTTGATTATCGGGTGCGATAGCGTCTTCTAAACTTGAAATACGCATCTGATGACGGGAAATTCCTGAGATATGTTGCATTCTTAAAAATACGAAAATTCCTGTTTTGACACAACTTTTTTGCTATATTTGTTCGTAAGCAAACGGAGGTTTTTTCACAGACTGACGTTCTGGTACTACAGCGGGTTTGGGACTAAATTAAGCCCATTCTTCGGATTTGCCAAATCATCCAAAGTACAAAACCATCTTTCCATTAAGCCAATTGCCCAAATCCGTTGTAGTAGCTGTTACAGGTAGTGCTTATTTCGTTTAATTTAACGTAGAAAATAAAAAAGCATTAATATCACAATCAAAATTGGAACTTGTGGATTAACGTTATCAAAAATTTTCGGTTTTTTAGTGAAAGAATATACAACGCTTGTCATAATTGTTATTGCATATAATATCAAATATCCCTTTTCACCATCTTTAGTATCCACTTCGTTTCTGCATTGAATATCTAGATATTCTTTATTGTTTTTTACTAAAGAATGAATTTCACAAGAAGTTTCTGTGTCAAAATTTTCTATGTCATTTTTTAAAATTTTAACTGAAATCGTATCTCCTTTATTTATTCCATTTATTACTTCATCGTCATTAACACACCTATAATCAAAACTTGCAATCTCAAAAGTAGTTTTATTATCTGCACATTTGAATTCAATCCATTTTCTGCTGTGTTTTCCTTTAGTTTCTTTGAATATAGGCTTGTCGGTAGTTACTAGATTTTCATAAACTATTAGGTCAGATGGTTTTATTATATAACTATCACTTTTAACTTTCATAAAGAAATATGTTCCAATAAAGAAACAAATTATACCAACTACTAAATAATCTTTTCGTTTTTTTTCCCAATCGTTGAGATTATCATCCATATTTTTTTTGGTGAAATATTTTGTTGTTTTATTGATTTTTCGGGTGCATTACCTGTAACGTCCCCGCGCTAAAAGCAGTTTGGGACTAAATTAAGCCCATTATTCGGATTTGCCAAATCTTCCAAATACAAAACCATATTTAAATTAAGCCAAATACCCAAATTGCTTGTAGCGTGTGTTATGGGTAGGTTGTTTCTGGCTGATATTCCTAATAATTAATCGATTTTAATCCAATTTTTGGCAGACTCAAAACCCAATTCTTGCCCAAATTCTAGCTAATTTCATTCCCTTTTATAATCGATTTTTATCCAATTATTGGCAAATTAATAGCCAAGTTCGAATCTAAATTTCAGCCAATTTTTATTCTTATTTTTTATTCTCAATTTGAGAATCAAAACGATTGTTTATTTCCATCAAACTCCAATATTCAAGTTTGCTTTTCAAATTCTGCATTTCAAATTCAGTTTAGAAACTCCGAAACTCAAGTTTTCAATTTCAAGTTCTATATTTCAGATTCAGTTAAAAACTCCAATTTTCAAGTTCTGTATTTCAAGTTTTTGCTTTTCATTTTCAAAGCATAAAATTCAAGTTTCACAGTTTATGAATTTCGAGTTTTTCTCAATTAAATGCCTTTAAAAGTCTGATTTTCTTCGCAACTTACCCATAACGTTCCGGCACTACAGCGGGTTTGGGACTAAATTAAGCCTATTCTTCGGATTTGCCAAATCATCCCAAATACAAAACCATCTTTCCATTAAGCCCAATGCCCAAATCCGTTGTAGTGGCTGTTATGGGTAGGTTGTTTCTAGCCGATATTCCTAATTATTAATCGATTTTAAACCTATTTTTGGCTGACACAAAACCCAATTCTTGCCCAAATTCCAGCTAATTTTATTCCCTTTTTCAATCGATTTTCATCCAATTATTGGCAAATTTAAAGCCAAATCAGAATCTAAATTTCAGCCAAATTTATTTTTGCTTTTTCATTTCAATTTGAGAATCAAAACGATTGTTTATTTCCATTAAAACTCCAATATTCAAGTTCTGCTTTTCAGATTCAGTTTAGAAACTGCGAAATTCGATTTCGCTTTTCAAGTTCTGAATTTTAAATTCAGTTTAGAAAATCTGAGACTCAAGTTTTCAATTTCAAGTTCTACATTTCAGATTCAGTCAGAAACCCCAATATTAAAGTTCTGTATTTCAAGTTTTTGCTTTTCATTTTCAAAGCATAAAATTCAAGTTTTTTTCAACTAAAGGTCTTGAAAAATCTGATTTTCTTCACAACTTACCCATAACGTTCCCGCGCTACACGCAGGCTGGGATTAAAGATGCGTATTCTTTCGGTTAAAAACAAATGTATTAAACACAAACTATTTTCAAATTAAGCCAATTGCCCAGCTTGCTTGTAGCGTGTGTTGGTGGCTGGTTGTTCTGTCGAAATTACGAATAACCGCAAAGTTATAACGCTTCTGCTTTTCAGATTCCAATTTTCACACTTTTACTTTTCAGCTTTCAATTTTAGGCGCAATGTTTTTCAAGTTTTGCTTTTCACGTTTCCACGTCAAGTTCCAACTTTCATAATGCTGCTTTTCAGTTTTCAATTTTAGGCGAACTACTTTTCAGTTTCTGTTTTTACGCTTCCACTGTCAGATTCCGATTTTCACGCTTCCGTTTTCCAAGTTTCAACTTTTCACGTTTCAACTTTTCACGTTTCTGTTGGCAGGTTTCAATTTTTACGCTTCTGCTTTGAAAACATTCGGCGGAAACAACTGTTTATTTTCAAATTGAATTTGCCTGCGTAATTTCGGCGCAACTTGCCACCAACGTCAGTCTGTGAAAAAACCTCCGTTTGCTTACGAACAAATATAGCAAAAAAGTTGTGTCAAAACAGGAATTTTCGTATTTTTAAGAATGCAACATATCTCAGGAATTTCCCGTCATCAGATGCGTATTTCAAGTTTAGAAGACGCTATCGCACCCGATAATCAAGTACGTTTTATAGATGCATTTGTGACCTTTGTAGACCTTGCCAAACTTGGTTTTGCCATACAAACCATAAAAGGTGAAGGCCGTCCGAGTTATGACAGTAAAATGTTTCTAAAAATCTATTTATACGGCTACCTTAATGGATTAAGAAGTAGTCGTAAACTTGAAAAAGAATGCTTTAGAAACATTGAAATGCAGTGGCTCTTAGAATCTATTGTTCCTAATTATCACAGTATATCCGATTTTAGAAAGAACAATCCAGTAGCATTAAAGAACTTATTCAAACTCTATGTTGTCTTTTTGAAAGACGCTGATTTGATAGGGGGAGAAACCATTGCTATTGACGGTACCAAAAGCCGGGCACATAATAGCAAGAAAGCCAATTTTAATCAAAAGAAAATAGACAAACATCTGGAATATATTGACACCAAAACTCAAGAATATTTAAATGCTTTGGAGGAAAATGATACCAAAGAGAATTCTACAGAAATCAAAAACATTCAACAAAAGATAGAGCGTTTGCAACAGAATACAGTCCGTTATGAATTGCTGGAAGAAAAGCTAAAAGTAAGCGGCGAGCCTCAAATAAGCACTACCGATAGTGATGCCAGAGCCTTATTGGTTCAAGGACAAGTGGTTGAAATTTCATTCAATATACAGGCGGCTGTAGATGCCAAACACAATCTAGTGGTTGCCACGCACACTATCAACAAGAATGACCGCAGTGCCTTATCCGCCATTGCTATCGAAGCCAAGGAGAATCTAGAACTAGAAACTTATACCGCCCTTGTAGATAAAGGCTATCATAACGGTAAGCAAATAGACATCTGCAAACAAGCCAATATTACTACCATCGTAGCCCAACCCGAACAAGGTAAAAACCAAGAAAAAATAGCAGAAGACTATTTGATTTCTAAGTTTCAATACAACGCAATCAACGATACCTACACTTGTCCACAAGGCCAAACCCTTACCACCACAGGACACTGGCATAAGAAAACCGACAAAGAGAGTTATACCTTTAAAAGATACAGAACTTCTAAATGCAGAACTTGTCCAGTACAGCACTTATGCACAAGCCGAAAGGAGGGACGTAATATAGACCGCAGCCAATACGCCGAAGCGGTAGAAGAAAATAACCAACGCTATCATGCAAATGCTCAGTTGTACCGCAAACGCCAAGAGATCAACGAACACATTTTTGGCACCATTAAGCGGCAATGGGGTTACAATCACACCAATTTAACGGGACTCGAAAAAGTAAATGGCGAACACAGCCTAATTATGCTTGTGTACAACATCAAGCGCAGCATCAATATTCTTGGCGTTCCAGAACTCATTACCAAACTCCAAAAATGGAACTCACCCTACAAGGCAAAAGTCTTGTTTTGGCTAAAAAAGGAATATATAGCGCTTAAATCCGCTTTCATTTTTAGAGATTTCAACTTAGTTGCCTAAAAAAAAGAGCCTTCTAAAAAGGCTTTATTTGACTGGTAGCATCGTGAATTTTGAAGATTTTTGTGTGAAAAAGAGGTTTTTTCACAGCCTGACGTTCCCGCGCTACACGCAGGCTGGGATTAAAGATGCGAATTCTTTCGGTTAAAAACAAATGTATCAAACACAAACTATTTTCAAATTAAACCCATTGCCCAGCTTGCTTGTAGCGTGTGTTATAGGGCGGTTGTTTAGTCGAAATTACTATTAAACCGTAATTTTTCACGCTTCTGTTGGCCAATTCCAGCTTTCACACTTTTTTCCGTTAGAGTAGGAGAGCCCCAATTTTAGGTTTGCTTCTCCTGTTCACTTTCTTTAAAGTCTGCTTTTCAAGTTTCTCTTGGCAAGTTCCACTTTTCACGCTTCTGCTTTTACGCTTCTATTGGCAAAGTTCGATTTTCACACATCAGTTTTTCGTTTGCTTGTCGTTAGATTCCGATTTTCCAACGTTTGTTATCGCTTCCAATTTTCACGCTTCTGCTTTGAAAACATTCGGCGGAAACAACTGTTAATTTTTAAATTGGATTTGTCTGCGTAATTTCGGCTCAACTGCCCTATAACGTTCCCGCGCTACACGCAGGCTGGGATTAAAGATGCGTAATCTTTCGGTTAAAAACAAATGTATCAAATACAAACTATTTTCAAATTAAGCCAATTGCCCAGCTTGCTTGTAGCGTGTGTTATGCCTTCGGTTTTATTTTTCGGTTTAGCTTCCGCACCGTTTAAGTCGGAAACATTTTAAAAAAAAATCATTATGAATATTTCAGATTTAAGACATAGAATTATTTGGGCGAACAAAGAAAAGACAGAGGTTAAAATAGTTTCGGAAGAAGAATATCAATCTTATTGCGAAAAATTAAGTTCAGAAACCATTAATGGCGAAGTTCCTTCGGTCAACATAAACACAACTTGATTTTTAACTATTTCAGAAATACAGAATACACAATATTTTCCAAAATCACCATTATTTCTAAAATCATCATATTCGGTTTTGTTAAAGTTCAAATTGTCTATATTATAGACTTTTGATTCTTTTTTGTCGATTAAAGTTAGGTTTATTTTGGTATTACTAATGGCTCTAAACACAAGGCTTATTTCGTCTTTAGTTAAGTTTTTAAGTAAATATTCGTAAGCTTCTATTCCGTCGGTATATTTATCAAATACAATAGAGATTACTGGTGGTTCAATGCTATAATCTTCCGATTTAAAAAACAAAATTTGTTTAGATTTTTGGAATGATTTTTCAAATTCTGTTTCTGTCATATTTTCGTTGTTTCGGTTATTTAAACTGAGGCATAACGTTCCCGCGCTATACGCAGGCTGGGACTAAAGATGCGTATTCTTTCGGTTAAAAACAAATGTATCAAATACAAACTATCTTCAAATTAAGCCAATTGCCCAGCTTGCTTGTAGCGTGTGTTAGCGGTTGTGCTTATTCTTCCACACGATTAAACTATCATTTGGTAGGTCGTATTCGTATATTTTTTTAGATATACTATCAATATATATCCATCCATTAGAGGTAAATCTTGATTCAGAACCGTCTTCTTCTGATACATTTTGACCAATATTAAAAATATAATAGTTTGTAGAATCAGTTTTTTCAGTTCTGTCTAAAAGCCATTCTATTCGTTCCTTGTTTTTTAAAGACGATTTAATAAGTTCATTATCTGATTTTCTAATATAATCAGCAATTAAATCATCGTACCAATTTTGAGTTTTTGATTCAGTTTTAACGTTCGTTTCTGATTTTAGAACTTCTTTATTTACAGATAAAGAATCAGTTTGTTTGTCAGCAATTTGTTTTTCAACTTTACTTGTCTTACTGCACGACAAAAATGCAAATGAGATCAATAATAAAAGCGTTTTCTTAGTCATTAAATATATTATGTTTTTGATTCTGAATTTTCTCGTTCTGCGTGTGCATAACCGCTAACGTTCCCGCGCTACACGCAGGCTGGGATTAAAGATGCGTAATCTTTCGGTTAAAAACAAATGTATCTAACACAAACCATTTTTAAATTAAGCCTATTGCCCAGCTTGCTTGTAGCGTGTGTTACAGGAGGCTTGTTTTGTCGAAATTACCATTAAACCGCAAATTTTTCACGCTTCTGCTGACAAAATCCAATTTTCACGATTCTGCTTTTCGGTTCGCAGTTTTCAACTTGTTATTTTTTAATTTATCGTTCCAATTTTGGCTACTTTTTTGGTTTTCTGTTGGCGTATTCCAACTTTCACACTTTTTCTCGTTAGAGTAGGAGAGTTCCAATTTTCAGGCTTCCAATTTTCACACTTCCAACTTTCACACTTCCAATTTTCACGCTTCAGCTGTCCAAGTTTCAATTTTTCACGTTTCCGTTGGCAAATTCCAATTTTCACGCTTCTGCTTTGTCAATTTCTTGCGGAAACAAATGCTTAATTTCAAATAGAAATTGTCTGCGTAATTTCGGCACAAGTCTCCTGTAACGTTCCCGCGCTACACGCAGGCTGGGATTAAAGATGCGTAATCTTTCGGTTAAAAACAAATGTATCAAACACAAACTATCTTCAAATTAAGCCAATTGCCCAGCTTGCTTGTAGCGTGTGTTAGCAGTCGTTATTGTTTTTTATTCCGCCATTCAATTGTTGCGATTGCATTTTTATATTGTTCCTCATATGCGCCATCCAATTCGTAGTTTTTGTCGTTTTTTATTGAATATAATTTCTTTTTTGCTCTTTCGTTTCCGCATATAGATAGAATTTCAAGTCTAGCTAAAATTTCTTCAACTTCAACTTTTTTATAACCATCGGTTTCTAATAAATCTAAAAATTCTTTTTGAGTTTTTTCAGAAATAGTTGTTTTAACTTTTAAAGGTTTTGTTCCAAGAGAAATTACAGATTTATTTTTAACTGCTATAATTTCTTCCGCAACTTTTATATCATTCCATTCCCATTTGTCATTTGTTGGCAATTTATTTAGTTCGATTATATACAATTTGTCATTTTCAAATTTTAATTTGCAAGTTTGAATTGCATCATAACCCGTAATTAATTTTTTGGATTTGCAATCAAATACTCCAAATTCAGAATATTCATTGTTCTCTTCGTTCTCTTCAAAACCGCAAATTGAGATTGAATTATTGTCTGAAAAAGTATAAATTTTGTTCGGCTTTTCATCAAAACCATTAAAACATTTGCACTCTTTAATTTCAGTTGTTACGACATTATTTTGAGAAGTTTTATCTAAAGTTTTGTGTTTACTTTCTTTCTGTTTACATCCAATAAATACAAGTATTAATATTATGGTTAGTGTTGATTTCATTCGGTTTTCTTTATAATGACTGCTAACGTTCTCGCGCTACAAGCAGTTTGGGACTAAATTAAGCCCATTATTCGGATTTGCCAAATCTTCCAAATACAAAACCAATTTCAAATTAAGCCAAATCCCCAAATTGCTTGTAGCGTGTGTTGGCGGTTGTATTTTTTATTTATTTAATTCAGATTCCATTTTATTTAAGTTTTGTGTGTACTGATTTTCAGATTTGGACCATTTTTCAGCCTCACTTTTCCACTTATTAAACTTAATTACATCTTTTGTTTTAAAATATTCATATGCTAAATTATATGCAGTTTCTTGAATGAAATTTTGTTCCTTACAAATTTTGGACATTGTTAAATAAGTTTCTGCTACTTTTTCAAAATTCAAAAGTTTTGTATAAGTATAAGCCAATTCTTTATAAGTATAACAGTCTTCTGGATTTTCTATAATTGCTTTTTTTAATGATATTTCTGCCATATCAAATTTCTGTAAAGCATTATAAGAAAATGCTAATTCAGTTTGTAATCCTTTAAATTTCGGATTAATTTTATCTGCTTTTTCTAAAAAAGTTAAAGCCTTCTCGCATTCGTTCCAGCCATTATACATATAACCCCAACGATATAATCTTTCGACAGAATTTTCATCAGTTTTATATGGTTTTAACCAACTAGGTGTTTTTTCAATATTTAGTTCTTTAAATTTTGCTTCAGGAATTTCAGCTATTGCAGTTCTGTTTGGTTGAAGCCTTGCTTTTATAAAACCTACTTCATTTTTAGTTTTATTATCGATTCTAATAAATTTACCATCTTTTTTAATTTTAAATTTTCCCTCATAGTTTAATGTTAATCCTGCTTGTGAATCGATATAAATAAATCCTAATGTATAAGTACTATCTTTTTCCATTTGGTATGCAATCCACTTATCTTCACATTGAACGTTTGTTTTGTCAAACTTTAAAATATTTTGAGCATTTAAACCAATTGAAAAAAATGTAAAAAGTATTGAAATATATTTCATAAAATGTTGTTTTTTAAAGTTCTGCGGTAATATAACCGCCAACGTTCCCGCGCTACACGCAGGCTGGGATTAAAGATGCGTATTCTTTCGGTTAAAAACAAATGCATCAAACACAAACTATTTTCAAATTAAGCCAATTGCCCAGCTTGCTTGTAGCGTGTGTTGGTGGCTGGTTGTTCTGTCGAAATTACGAATAACCGCAAAGTTATAACGCTTTTGCTTTTCAGATTCCAATTTTCACACTTTTACTTTTCAGCTTTCAATTTTAGGCGCAATGTTTTTCAAGCTTTGCTTTTCACATTTCCACGTCAAGTTCCAACTTTCATAATGCTACTTTTCAGTTTTCAATTTTAGGCGAACTACTTTTAAGTTTCTGTTTTTACGCTTCCACTGTCAGATTCCGATTTTCACGCTTCCGCTTTCCAAGTTTCAATTTTTCACGCTTGTGTTGACACGTTTTAATTTTCACGCTTCTGCTTTGAAAACATTCGGCGGAAACAACTGTTTATTTTCAAATTGGATTTGCCTGCGTAATTTCGGCGCAACTTGCCACCAACGTTTTGCGGCTTTGTGATGGTGGGGAGAAGAAAGCCAAAAACATTCAGTTTAAGACTATTCTTCCAAACACAAAACCGACATTAAATTTATTACTAATTCCCCACTATCTCAAAACCGCTGTTAGCAAATCGGCTTTTTTGTCGGTTACAATTTAAGAATATTTTTCGTATGTTTGGCAAAAATATTTCTAATATGGCTAAAAAATCTAATAAGGTTTCACTTTTTGAAAACGCATCTATAGTGTGGCTTAAATCAAATAATAAGCAAATTAAACTTTTATCTAGGTACGATAATAATAGGACTAACACAGTTTCTTGGTATGCTGAATATTATGGGACTACTGATTATGATGAAGACCAACTTATTGTGAGAGAAAGTGAAATTTATGGAGAAGATTTTGATGGGAATAAAATAAACTACTTTACATAAGTCCTTCCATTTTCAATCTCTTAAAAGCCTCTTTTCTATCATATTCTTCACCTGTTTCTCTATTTACTATTTTCCATTTAGAGTGCACATTCATATCTTTTGGAAAAGTGCAGGCAACATAATAAAAAGGTAAAACATATTTTTCAAATAGCGGTTCTAAGTCCTCTCTAGTAAATCCGTTTAAACTGTCAATTATAGGCTTTCCCCATTTTTGGAGTTGCTCTTCTGTTGGTATGTATTCCATTTCTATTATTTTATCTTTTAGTAACACTTTCAACTGCTAGTTTTCCGTTTTTTAGTTTTCTGCGGATTTTTGGTTGAGCTGTTTGCTAACGTTCCCGCGCTAAAAGCAGTTTGGGACTAAATTAAGCCTATTCTTCGGATTTGCCAAATCATCCAAATACAAAACCATATTTAAATTAAGCCAAATACCCAAATTGCTTGTAGCGTGTGTTGTAGGGCGTAACAATATGCGCAAACCATTTCCGTTTCTATTGCTTCTTTTTAGACAATGATTGGCTTGAGTATTTTCTGCTTCACGAGTTCTTTCTTATTTACGTTTTGCAACAATCAATTTTTCCATTCTTCTTTTAAAACACTATAAACATACGTTCCTTCACTATCTCCGTAAGATTGAATGTTGTAATTTCTTAAAAATCCCTCTTTAATGGCTCCAATTTTTTCTATTGCCTTTTGTGATTTTAGGTTTTTTACATCAATCTTAAATTCTACTCTTCTTAAATTTAGAGTGTTAAAGCAATAATCTAAGAGAAGTGCTTTGCAAATTGCATTTATACCTGTTCCCTGAAACTTTTCACCAATCCAAGTCCATCCAATTTCTAATCTCTTATTTTGAAAACTAAAATTTCCAAACATTGTCAATCCTATTGGAGTATTATCTTCTTTCCTAATAATTATTAGAGGGTAAAGTTCTTTTTCCTTTTTTGAATTTAGGCAGAATTTAAAATAATTCATTAAATCATCTCTGTTTTTTACTTTAGCTCCAAATTCGCCTAATTCTTTATTATAGCTTATAGATTCTATTTTGTCGATATCATCAAAAGATAGTGGGCGCAATAAAATTGATTCGTTTTCAAGAATCAATTCAGATGAGAAAAATTTTTCTAAATCCATTTTTGTAATTGTGAATATTTGTATTTAGTATTGGAAGTTTGTTTCTTAAGTTCTGATTTTCAAAGTTATGCCCTACAACGTTCCCGCGCTACAAGCAGTTTGGGACTAAATTAAGCCCTATTTTCGGATTTGCCAAATCATCCCAAGTACAAAACCAACTTCCCATTAAGCCTAATCCCCAAATTGCTTGTAGCGTGTGTTAGCAGATGTAATTTTTAGTTGTTTGTAAAATTCATTTCTATCTGTTTTATCGGGTAATCCTGCAACTTGTCCATCTCCAAGTTCTATAATTACTAAGTTTCCATTTCTTTCTCTTGCAATATCCATACTAAAAAAGTTACTTTTTATGTTTTTAGCTATTTCTTCAAATTCTTTAGTTTCAGGTTTCGATAAATCATATTCGCCTTCTTCCCAATAATCATAAATTCCAATAAGTTGATTGTTGCAAAAAAACAATCTATATTCTTCTGTTAGTGGCATTCCGCTTTTCGAATGAATAATTAAATCTTTTAGTTCAATAAACTCTCTAGCAACAATTCCTTCGTTTAAATATTTTCCACGAAGTTGTATTAAATTCTCAATTGACTTTTTTAGTTTTTCAATATTTGATGCGTCAGGAACGAAACAAGCGGTTTCCCAATCGTGTTTTTCAGATTTTACATAATCTTTTAATATTAATGCTTTCGTTCCAAATATTTTGGTTTTAATGATAAGTTTTTCAATACTTTCTGAATTTTCTAACTTCTCAAAAACGGTTTTCGGTGTTTTATTTTCAATAAATTCTAAACTATCAGGTAAATAATGACAATTTTGATATTCAGTTTCTGTATTTATTAACTTATAATTTTTGGAAAGCAAATCTTTATGCAAATTTGAATACTGTCTTGGTGTTAACATCCAACCACGATAAATTACTTTGCATTCATTTTCGTTTGGTTTTATTTTTTTTGTCGCATTTTTAAAATTTGTTTCGCTTGTTAATTCGTCAAAGTTGAAAAGCAAAGTATTAAATCCATTTTTTTTAGCACTTTCAAATTCATCCGCATAATCTTCATCGACTTTATTTAGTTCAAATGGGTTTTCACAAAATAGAATATATGTTTCAGGTATCATTTTCGTTGTGTTTTGGGATTATATCTGCTAACGTTCTGGTACTACAGCGGGTTTGGGACTAAATTAAGCCCATTCTTCGGATTTGCCAAATCATCCCAAATACAAAACCAACTCTCCATTAAGCCAATTACCCAAATCCGTTGTAGTAGCTGTTAGGCAACGTTATTTAATTATAAGTTCAAATTTTCCTGTTCTTTCTTTTTGAAAAACTTTTTGCATTTCTTCTCTGTTTTGCAGTAAAATGGTGTCTTTGCCAAAAATCTTAATATTTTTAATGTATTCAAATATTGGTTCTGAACCACGATTTACACAGATTTCAAAAGTATCTTTCGGTGTAATTTTAACATCTATTAAGCAATTCAAAGAGTCTACTTTTATGAACATATCTTTCTGTGAATTTTCTTCGACGAATAATGCATTAAAAGGGTCTGTTCCTCCTAAGAATTTTTTAATTGTGTCTTCATCGTTTTGTATTTTTATTCCCAAATATTTTTCAATAGTATCTTTATCGTATTGTATTTTTAGATAAAGATTCCTTTCAGAAGAATTAATTATGGACGAAGCTGTATAGGATTCACAAGAGCAAAATATAACAAGTAAAGTAATTAATAATAATTTTATTGTTTTCTTCATTTCTTATGTTTCCTGATTTTGTTATAATGTTGCCTAACGTTCTGGCACTACAGCGGGTTTGGGATTAAATTAAGATCATTTTTCGGATTTGCCAAATCATCCAAATACAAAACCATATTTCCATTAAGCCCAATGCCCAAATCCGTTGTAGTGGCTGTTACCAGTAGCCCTTTTACTCACTTAATGTCATAAACATAAGTTTCGATTTCATTGTTCAGTAAAGATTCCTGTATTAGCGGTTCTATTTTATCCCAAGTTCCACCTGCAAGTCCGCAACCAATTCTTGGCATGTGGACAGATGTATTATTTTCTTTTGCAAATTGGGCAACTTTTTCAAGTCCAATTTTTATCGCATCGTAACGAATTGGAGCATTACCATTTTCATCTATATTTATTCTATGCTGTCCAATTAAATTTGCAATCCAAATATCCTCTTCAACTCTTACAAACTGTATTTGTCCAAGTAAGAAGTTGTCTTGTGATTTAAACCACTCCCTATATTTTTTCTCAGGTTCTGCCCAACGTTTAGAAATTGCCATTACAAATCCTTTTCCCCAACCTCCAATGTCATTACAAATATGGACAATGATTTTATTACCGATTATTTTCGGATTTGTAGCATCACCTACAATATAATTGATCACTTTTCCCATTGATATTCAAAGTCTTTTTTGTTTATAATGAATTTTTCAAATTCTAAAAGGTCGATTTTTTGGTCTGCAAGAAATCCAAACTCATCTTCTATTAATTCTTCACTATATTTTAATATTTTTCCATTTTCATAAACTTCAATTTGTCGAAGTATTTCTCCTTTCTGATTTGATTCAAGATAATAGTCACAAGTTCCCCAAGTTTCGAATTTTTCAATCCGACTTTCGTTAAAATGTCTTTTGTAATATAATGTTGTCATAGGGTTACTGGTAACGTTCCCGCGCTAAAAGCAGTTTGGGACTAAATTAAGCCCTATTTTCGGATTAGCCAAATCTTTCTGATACAAAACCAACTTCAAATTGAGCCAAATACCCAAATTGCTTGTAGCGTGTGTTAGCAGGCGTAGTGACACGCAATATGAGAACTCCCAATTATCGATTATAATAATCCATTCCAATTGCGAATGAATTGACATTTTCAAAATCCGTTCTCTAAACACAAGAAAAGGGCTAAATCTTCGGCTACAGCATAAGTTGTTGAAATACGATATAAAATCGACGAAAAAAATCTACAAAGTTAAGCCACAAGAAACTCGATTTTCAAAATCCATTCAGAAACTCGATTTCAAAAATCCGTTTCAATTGCGTTTAGTTTGTCAGCAGTTTAAACGCAAGATTAGTTTCTGTTTTATTGTTTTTTATAACGTAAATTCCTCTATTCCAAGGAGCTATGGCTGCTAACTAGTATATAGGTCTTACATCGTCAGGCCAATCTACCCAAAAATGGGTGGATAGGTCTGGTAAATGGCATCCCTTTGATTTTGCTAAAATAGAAAATATTTCTTATAAATCATCAAATGGACTCTTTATTTGTTGAATATTTTTGGTACTTACGTGCGTGTAAATTTCTGTTGTTTTACTGCTGTTATGACCCAAAAGCTCTTGGATATATCGCAAATCGGTTCCGCTTTCGAGTAAATGGGTCGCAAAACTGTGTCGCAACCAATGCAAACTGACGGGCTTGGTTATGCCTACTTTTTTTAACGCTTTTTTTAAAACACTTTGTAGACTTTTTTCCGAATATATTTCTCCAACTATATGACCTTCAAATAACCACGTTTTTGGTCTAAATGCCAAATAATAATTTCGAAGCATGACTAAAATCTTGTCGGATAAAGGGGCTATTCTATCTTTTTTTCCTTTGCTTTGGCGAATAATTACAATGCCTCTTTTTGAATCGATATCCGAAGGTTTTAAATGCAAAAGCTCGCTTCTGCGCAATCCGCATGCATAGATTAAACTCAACATCGTTTTATGTTTTAGGTTACTATGGGCATTTAATATCATTTTTACTTCTTCCTTGCTCAAAACATTGGGTAATAATTTGGCTCGTTTTGGTCGATGCATTTTATCAATTTCCATTTTTGTTTCTCTTATTGACGAAAAAAACAATTTTAAGGCATTAATAATTTGGTTTTGAAAGGATTCGGATAATTTGTTGTTTAATATGTATTCATTATTATACCGTATTAAATCATCGTTTGATATTTCCGCAACCGGTTTGTCGTTGTAAAATGTTAGGAAGGATTTCAAGGATTCACTGTAGGTTTTTATCGTGCTTTCGCTATAGCGACGGGACAATAACCAATGTTTGAATTTTTCGATTTGTTCTATTCCTTCTTTTGATGGTAATTGTACGGGAGATGTTACAATTTGAAATAACATTCGGTTTTCGAAGGTGTCAGGCAAATGCCAGACGCCCAGTGTTTGGCTCCATCGGGAATCTTCTAGCAGTTTTATTCGATAAATCCATTCTTGATTTTTTTCGAAATATATGGCGATTCTGCTCACACCACGATGTTTGATGAGTTGTGCTTTCCAGTTCATAAGGCGTATAATTCAGTATGGCGTATAGTTGAATTATAAAGGTAGGTAAATTTTTATTAAGTTTTGGTTTTTTTTTATGAATAGTAATGCGTTTTAAGGGTTGTGTTTTTTCTGTTTTTTAAAAATGGTGACATTAGTTCTTGTAATTTAACGAAAGAGACAATATTATTACATTGAGAATCTATTTTTTATGTTCAGGAAGATTTTTTAAATTTTTTGCAGAAAAGTGATTGAAAAATAGGTTAAATCTGTTGAATTTACTGTTTTATTTGTAGTTTTCCTCTTAAGGTGATGAGCTTGCGCGAGAAGGATGGGCGCAAGCTACCGAAGTAGCGCATACAGCCTGACAGCAGACTGGCAAAGGGCCGAATGAGCGGTTTGCTAAGTTGGCCCTTTGACTGTATGGTGGCTCGCCCAAATGCTGTTTTTGTGCCTAATATTTTTTAATCTACTTTTTTGGTTTTGTGACTATATCGTTTATAATTTTGAGATGATGATGGGTATGAATTTCTAAAAAACGAATGGTTGGTTTTAATTTTAAAGGTCCAAAATAGGGATGTTCAAAATATTTATTGGTGTCGAAAGTGTCTAATTTGCGGATGTTGATTTTTGCTTTTTCTAGGTGATTTTTTAGAGTAACGATATCAAAATCGGATGTTGGTTGAACCATTTTTGGGGCTTTGGCTTTTCCTCTGGGGATTTTTTTTGTAGTCATAATGAGCATTCGAATAATACTAAATTTATGTTTGTACAAACCAGGATCCGATTTTTCTATGGCGCTTACAACTAAATTTAAGGTCAATAAAGTATGTTCGATATGCCAACCCACCGTTGATTTTGAAACCAGTAAATTGGTGCTGTTTTGATTGGGGATGTTGTTTTCTATTTCTTTTAAAAGGTGGAGTAATTTGGTCAATGAAATCATATAATGAAGTGTTTTTTGTTTGAATTTTGAGAACTATTGGTGTACTTTTTTTTTGTGATGTTCTATAATCGATTCACAAGAGTTATAAGTAACGTTCTTTTTGTTGGATAAGTTTTTCAATATTTTTCTCTTTAATTGGAGTTCGATGTTCCAAACAAAAAGGGGTGTGGTAGAAATGGGATTGTAGAAACTTAATTTGTATTTCATTCCACTCTGCTAAGGTAAGATTCGGATTGCTGTATTTCAATTCCTGATAGAGATTATTCCCTATTCGTTCAAAACTATCGGTGCCTAAATATTCTAAATCGGCGTCGGCTATGATGCATTCTAGTTTTGTATTGGGTTTTTGAGGAATGGATGTTGCTCTTATCATTCCAGCAATGCATTCAATTTCAAGGTTTGTATATCCATACTGTGGGAGTTTTTCTTGAGCCAATCGAATGCTTTCTTCCTCGTGTCCCTCAGATATTGTAGTGATAAAACCAGCATCATGAAATAATGCGGCTGTTTTAATAAGTAAAATATCATTTTCGGATACGTTTTCTTTGCGCGCTATATATTCGGACATGCGTATGACGTGTTCGGTATGTTTCCAATCGTGATAGGTCAAATGAGGTGCCAAGTTCTCCTTTAATGAATCCATAACGGTATGACATAATGATTCCCAGTTTTTCATATTCTAGTGTTTGGCTCTGTTTCTCAAAATTCCGCCTCTCGCTTCTTTGATATATTGAATGTACATAAAGGCGTGCGGATCGAGTTGGCTTACTTCTTCTTTTATTCGGAGTAATTCTAATCGCGTTACTACGGTTATTATGATATCACAATCGGTTTTTTCATGAAATGCGTGTGGTAAATATCCTCTTTCTCCTTTTATAACCGTAATTCCTTTTCCAAAATGCTGCACAATCAGAGATTTTATAGCGTCACTTTTAGACGAAATAATATGTAGAGAGGTGTATTGTTCTATTCCGTGAGCTATGTAATCCAAGGATTTTATGGCCGAAAAATAGGTAACTATTGAATATAAAGCGGTACTAATGCCAAAGAACCATGCGGCACATAGAAATAATGTAGTGTTTATTCCAAAGATTACTTCGGAGACACTAAGACCAATTTTTTTGGTAGTCAATAGCGCCAAAATCTCAATACCATCAGCGGCTGCACCACTCCGAATGACAAATCCCATTCCCATTCCGATCAAACATCCTCCAAATAATGCAATCAGAAGTTTATCTGACGTTACCGGTTGGATTTCTATAAATGTCATGCTTACTGCAATCAAGAGGAATGTCAATAAGCTTTGTAACGCAAAAGTTTTTCCCAAAACCATTTTTCCTATAAATAAAAAAGGAATATTAAATACCAAAACTAAAAGACTAAATGGAATATGCGATATTTCATGAATAAGGATCGATGCGCCAATAACACCACCATCCAAAAATTTGTTGGGTATCATAAATCCTTTCAAAGCCAACGTAATCATTGCTACTCCTACAAAATTGAGAATAATGTTCTTTAATTCGAATATTTCTTTCCAATCGATTGGTTCTTGGTTGAATTTCATAGGCGTAAAAATTAATTGGTAATTATCATAAAAGGTGATCTTCTTTAATAGCAATCTTGACTTATACTAAGGCCTGAATAATGGTTCTGATGTTGATTTATTGCAAGTGCAAAACCAATTTTATCATTTTATAAAGAACGAAAAAGCTAACTGTCAGTGCTTATGTTGTTATGATACAGTTAGTTATTGTTGTAAATTTAAGGAAATTACTTCTTTTAAATTGCTCTTTTTTGTTTATTTTTTTTTAAAGCCTTGTAAACTAGATATTTTTATCCTAAATGTTAATTTTTGATTTAAAAAAATGTAAATTTGATAAAATATGATTATATAGTACTGTAAATCAGTTTTTTATTACGTTGTCCCACATTTTATTTTAACCTATATTTTTTTGAATTAATTAATTTTAAAATCTATAACTTATGAGTAAAAATGTGCAGATAGTTTTGACTGTTGATGCCAGCAGTCTCTATCAAATGTCGAATCCATCACAAGAGGAAATAGATACCAAAACTATTTTGTCTGATGATAATGATGGTTTTTCTGAAAATGGAAAAGTACAAGATTTTTTGTCGAATGTGTACTTAGGGCGAAATGTAGAATGGATTGGCACGTCATCAGATGCTGATTATTCTATCGCTATTGACAGAATTGTGTATGACTTTGATCTGAATGATCCCAACGACAAATGTTTCTTAGAAGATGATACAACTATTTTGGGCAGCGGAGGTTGCCATAGCAAAGTGGTGGCCACTATTAAAGATCAATTGGATATGGCCAAAACTTTGAATATTTATAAAATTGAGTTTAGTATTCATTATAACAATAGTGCCAAAAAGTATCTTATTGATCCTAAGTTGATTTCGAATACTTGAGAAACAATATTTTACCCCTAAAATTTTACCATTTTTTTATAAAACCTATCGATAATCAAATTTTGAATTTTAACTTTTTATAATTATAAAATGGAACGAAAAGTAAAAATGTATTTGACAGAAAAAGGATTTTTGAAAATCAAATTGTCTAATGGAGGTAAAATTAAAATTACATTGGAAGTAGCTGACGCAAAAGGACTTCATAACTATTTGAAAACGATTATTCCACCACAACAACCCGATCAGCAACATGTAAATGATTTTTGTATTTTATATGACAATAATAAAGGAAAATCAGCGAAAAAAAGTATAGATGATTTTATATCAAAGGTTTATCTTCATAAAAATGTAAAGTGGATAGGTAAGTCTACAGATGAAAACTACTCCATAGCTATTGACAAAATTGTGAGCGAACCACTAATTGTAGATCCTAATGCGCCTAAATTTTTTCCGAATGCTATAATAAAAGGGACTAGAGGGCCTAAAAGTTATGTTAAAGCAAGAATTGAAGAAAATTTGCAATTAATCAACAAGGAAGATACTTATACAATGTTTTGCAGTGTATATGAAAAAAGGGAGTTTAGACAAAAATTTCGTATTGATCCAAAAATTACTGGGAATTTATGACTAAAAAACAACTTGTTGAAATTTTTAATATAAAGAGAGTAGTATTTGTGCTGTTTTTTTTTCAGCAATTTTATGTTTTTGCTCAAGACCAAAAAGTAGCGGATAGTCTTGCAGAAATTTATAAAAAAAATACGCTTTCTAAATTGGATAAAATGGAATTGTTGCGGAATTTAGCTTTCAACGAAACCAATAATCTCCAATTATCATTGCAATATGCTGAGGAGCTCATTGCGTTATCCAAAAAAGAAAAAAATTATTTGTACCTGTATAGAGGATACAGTCAAAAAGGAAATAAAAACAATATTTCAGGTGATTTTAATAAAGCTTTGGATTCCTATTTTAAAAGTATAGATGCCGCAATAAAAGCAAATTTTGTAACGGGAGAAGGGATGTCTTATACTTGTATTGCAGACGTTTATTCAAATTTGGGTAATTCTAAAAATGCAGAACAATATTATGAAAAATCCATTCGAATATTAAGAAAAACAACAGATAGTAATTCCTTAGCGTTAGCCTTATTAAATGCTGGTGATGAGTATTCGAAGAATTTAAAATTTAATTTGGCTTTAAATTATTTTAACGAAGCTGGAACTATATTTAAGAAAGAAAAATATAAAATTGGTATTGCTTATACTTTAGGGAATACTGGTATGGTTTATGCCAAACAAGGTAAAGATGATTTGGCTATAAAAAATATTACCGAAGCCATTACTATGCTCGAAAAACTGGAGGATTATTATGGGATTTCGGATTACCTTTCTTCAATGGCAGATATTTATTTCAGTCGGAATGATTGGAATACAGCTCTAACGTATGCCAAAAGAAGTTTAGAAATTGCCCAAAAACAAGGGTTAAAAGATCAAGTACGGAAGTCTAGTTTGTTGCTTTCGGAACTCTATCAAAAATTGGGAAATATCCCAGAATCGTATATTTATTATAAAAAATATATTGTGTATCGGGATAGCATAAACAATCTGGAAACGATTGAAAAAACGGCCGATTTAAGAACGAATTTTGAAGTTTCAAAAAAACAAGCCGAAGTGGATTTGATGCAAATCCAAAAAAGAAACCAAAGAATTATAACTATAGCTTCTATTATTTCACTAGTTCTGGTGTTTTTTATTGCTTTGGGTTTATTCCGAAGGTACCGATTTATACAAAAAACCAATATCATAATTGAAGCCGAGAAAAAACGATCCGATGATTTGTTATTGAATATACTTCCAGAAGAAACCGCTCTTGAGTTGAAAACTAATGGAAAAGTAGCCGCAAAACGATTCGAGTCGGTTACTGTATTGTTTACAGATTTTGAAGGATTTACATTGTATGCAGAAAATTTGGCTCCCGAAAAATTAGTCGAAAGTATTGATTATTATTTCTCCAAATTTGATGCTATTATTGAGAAATATGATTTGGAAAAAATAAAAACTTCAGGTGATTCGTATATGTGTGCTGGTGGATTGCCTTTTCAAACTGAAGATCATGCCTATAAAATTGTACTTGCTGCAAAGGAAATTTTAAAATTTGTAAATGAGTCATTAACCGAGAATCCAAACCATCAAACACGTTTTAAAATTCGGATCGGAATCAATACAGGTCCCGTCGTAGCTGGAGTTGTAGGCACTAAGAAATTTGCCTATGATATTTGGGGCGATACCGTAAATATTGCCTCTCGAATGGAAACCAATTCTATTCCCGGAAAAATCAATATTTCCGAAAACACCTATAAATACATCAATAATGCCTTTGATTGTGAATATAGGGGAGAAGTAGCGGTCAAAAATAAAGGGATGATGAAAATGTATTTTGTTAATGAATTAAAAACAGCGAAATACGGATGAAACGTGCTATTATTTTTGCATTCTTTTGAATGATTTTTCAATTTCTACAGCGCAAAAAACCACACTGGAAGCAGCAAAAGTAATGACTAACTCCATAATAGTTAGCGGTTGTGTCTTGAAAAGGCTATTGAAAAGAGGAGTGTAAATAATCATCATTTGCAATATAACAGTCAAAAGTAAGGCTCCCAACATTGGCTTATTCGATAGTAAACCAATTTTAAAAATAGACTCTTGTTCAGATCGAATGGCCAAAACATGTCCCATTTGACTGAGACATAATACTGTGAATGTCATTGTTTGCCAATGATTTTGGCTATAGTGCATTGACCATGCTTGCATGGCTAATGTAACGACTCCCATTAAGAATCCAACCCATAAAATATGCAATGCCATTCCTCCTGCAAAAATGTTTTCTTTTGTACTTCTTGGAGGCCGTGACATAATATTAGATTCTGATGGTTCTGATACAAGTGCCAATCCCGGTAATCCGTCGGTTACTAAATTTATCCATAGAATGTGAATGGCAAGCAATGGAATAGGTAATCCAAAAAAAGGCGCTAGAAATATGGCCCATATTTCTCCAGAATTTGAGGTCATGGTGTATTTTATAAATTTCAGAATGTTGTCAAAAATTCTTCGTCCATGTTTGACTGCTTTTACAATAGTTGCAAAATTATCATCAAGCAATATCATATGGGCAGCTTCCTTGGAAACTTCGGTTCCGTTTATGCCCATTGCTATTCCAATATCGGCATTTTTTAGGGCTGGCGCATCATTCACGCCATCACCCGTCATGGCTACAAATTGATTTTTATCCTGTAATGCTTTAACAATTTTTAATTTTTGTTCTGGGTTTACACGTGCATATACGCGTACTTTTTCTACAATTACTTCGAATTGAGGTTGTGTTAGTGCCGAAAGTTCTGTTCCGCTTAATACCAAATCCTCTTCGGAAGCAATGATTCCTAATTGTATTGCAATTGCTTTTGCAGTGAGCTGATGGTCTCCAGTAATCATTACCGGAATAATTCCTGCTTGTTTGCATTCTGCAACTGCTTGTTTGGCCTCTTCTCTTGGAGGATCAATCATTCCGGCAAAACCAATTAAGGTTAGTGAGGATTCAACGGATTCAATGCTTAATTTTTCGGGTAATGAAGGCAAAAGTTTTATTGCATATCCCAACACTCGATATCCTTTTTCGGACATTTTATTTACTCTGAATTCAATTTCCGGGATTACTATTTTTTGATTTTTATCCAGTTTTTTAAACAATTCATCAACAGCCCCTTTGGTAATAACGAGTATTCCTTTTTCTGTTTGATGTAATGTGGTCATGCATTTTCGGTTTGAATCAAAAGGTAATTCGGCTACTCTTGGGAATATTTTTTCAACTGTATATTTATTTATATTATTGTCAAATGCATATTGAACTAAGGCAATTTCGGTAGAATCACCCAGCCACTTTTTGTCTTTAGTTATCGAAATATCGTTGTTCAGTGCCATTGCTTTCAGTAAAGCATTCTCTTGAAAGAAAGATAAATAATCATTTGTGTTTTGAATTTCATCCGTTTCTTGAACAGTCATTTTGTTCCGTGTTAATGTACCCGTTTTATCAGAACAAATGTAGGTAACTGAGCCTAGTGTTTCTACAGCAGGGAGTTTTCGAATCAGCGCATTGTTTTTTACCAATCGTTTGGCTCCAAATGCCAGAGCAATTGTCACTAGTGCGGGCAAAGCCTCAGGAATAGCAGCAACTGAAAGTGATATTGATGTTAGTAACATGGCAAGAATAGCTTCTCCACGCAACCAACCTATTGTAAAAATAAGTGCACAAATAAGGAGTATGACAATTGATAATCTTTTTCCAAAAGCAATCAGTCTTTTTTGGAGCGGTGTTGCTGTTTCGTCTTGTTGAATCATTTTGGCAATATGCCCTAATTCGGTATTCATGCCAGTTGCCACAACATAAGCCAATCCGCGTCCGTTGGTAATATTCGTTCCTTTAAATCCCATATTGGTGCGATCTCCCAAACCATAAGTGCCTTCAGGAAGTGTTTTGGCTATTTTTTCGGTATTATGTGACTCTCCCGTTAATGTTGATTCATCTACTTTAATTTGATGGGTTTCTATAAAACGAATGTCTGCAGGGATAATATTTCCGGCTTCGAGTACGACAACATCTCCTAGAACTAAATCGCATGCATCGAGGTCTATTGTTTTTCCTTCCCGTAAAACTCGAGCAGTACTTGCTACCATATTTTTTAATGCCTCCATCGCTTTTTCTGCACGATATTCTTGAATAAAACCCACTATAGCATTAATCAAAATGATAGCCAAAATAATAAGAGTATCGACCAAATCTCCTAAAACACCCGAAATTAAGGCAGCAGCAATTAGAACAAGAATCATAAAGTCTGTGAATTGTTGTAAAAACATTCGCAATGGTGTTTTCTTTTTATGGTCCGCTATTTGATTTTTTCCGTTTTCCAATAGAAGTTCCGAAGCTGTAATGCTATCCATTCCTTTTGGGGAAGAATTCAATAATTGTTCGATTTCTGAAAGTTGAAGTAAATGCCAGTTCATAATAGAAAGCTTTATTTAGTTTTCAATTTTCTTCCCTGAATTTGTTCATAAACCTATTATAAGGTAAATAGGTCATGATTTTTAAAGTTGTTCTCACAAATTGATACGAAAACCAGTTGGCCATTCGAATAAAGGTATTGCTTTTTTGTCTAATAGTTTCTGGAGTGATTTTTTCACATTTCGAAATTACATTCTTCAAATCAGATTCCAGAGTTTTGGCAAATAATTTCGATTCTATTTCCACATTGGTCTCTATACTTCCATAGGAGCTCAAATGATTCAAATTGAAAGAACCTATTGTGGCCCATTTTGTATCTACCAATGCTACTTTGCCATGCAAAACGGAGACATTCCATTCATACAGTTCAATATTGTTACGAAGAAAAGAGCAATACAAATGACAGGTTGCTCGTTTCATCATAGGAATATCTGATATTCCGGACAGTATGAGTTTTATTTTGACACCTCGCCTCGCTGCTTTTTTTAAAACTTTTGTAAGACGGCGGCCAGGGAGAAAATAACATCCGACAATTAGGATCTCTTTTTGCGCTTTTTGAATTGATTTTACATAAGCCTTCGCAATTTCATTGTTTCTTTTTAGCCAATCATTTTGAAGTATTCTAACTGTTGTTCCATTATCAAAGTAGGGAACCGAAAGAAATTTTATTCGTTGAGTCCTTTTTTGTTTAAAATAAATGTTTTGGCACAATTGTTCGAGTTGCTTTGCAGTTTCATAACTTTCAATCTGAATGGCATAATCCAGCCAGGGAGTTTTCATAGCTTTTCCTTTATAATGGTTCGAAATGTTGATTCCGCCAACAAGCGCAACAGTGCCATCAAAAACAATTATTTTATGATGCAGCCGCCGACCGATATATATGTTGTTTCCAGATAAAAAAGGGGAAAAGAAACGAATGTTTATTCCCAAACGCAAAAGTTCTTTGATAATTGAATTTGGAAAAGAATAAGACCCATATCCGTCCAGAAGCATAAAAATTTTCACATTTCGTAATGCCGCTTCTTTTAGAGCATTGATGATTTCTATGCCCGTATCATCAATTTCAAAAATATACATTTGCAGATGAATTTCTATTAAGGCTTTTGAAATGAGGTCTTTAGCGCGCAAAAAATAATCGTCTCCGCTATGAACAAGAGTTATCTTTTCTTGAAAGTTACTGTTTTCATGATAAATGGGTCTATATGGTTCTTGTTCTTGCATTAGTTTTATTGTTATTTTCCTTTAATTCGGTTGACTAATGAGACAAACCAATCGCTTGTTGATTCTTTATATTTTAGTCTATTCAAAGCTCTTTTATTATCGGCGTTTTTGTTGAGGTTGAATTTAAAAGCATAGGCTTCATCAGCTATGGTATTCCATCCGCTCACTTGACCAAATCGGATATCGTTGAAATAGACAATGGAATCTTCTTTTGAAATGCAATAGTTTCCTTTAGAAAGTACTTTTAGATTTTTAACTAATTCTTTATTTTGAAAAGGAATAAGTAGCGAATCATTGCGTTGCTGTCTGTGGTAAGTAATTTTTTTAAAGTGATCAAAAATGGAGTAATAGCCCATCCATGCACCATTTTTATCATGAGAATATCCCATCCACAAAAAACTATTGAGCGGGGTTGGAGTTACCGTAAAATGATCGAATGCCAATTTTTGTTCTTCAAGGGATTGTTTCATTACGTGTTGTACGTACACATGACTTAGGATGGTAAAAGCTAAATAGGTCGAACTAATCCATAATCCTGTAATAGTCCATTTTTTTCGTAGAGGAGTTTTGTTCTTTGCTCTAAAAGCCAATAGCATACAAACTAAAAGCGGTAAGGTATAAAAAGGATCGACTACAAAAATAGTATTGAAGGATATTCTATGTTGGCTGAAGGGTTCAAAAAATCCCATGCCGTAACAGGTAAATGAATCTATTAAAAGATGGGATAGCATTGCTGCGAAGAACATCCAAGTCCAGAGCATCCAGTTGTTTTTTATCCGCTTCCTGCAGAACCAACCAAACAAAGCAGTAATTAATACCGCAAAGAACAAAGAATGGGTAATGCCACGATGGAATAATAATTGTTTGGAATCACTAAGAAAAAATATTCCAAGTACATCAATATCAGGAATGTTTCCAATTATGGCTCCATATAGCATCGCTTTTCGACCTATTTTTCGACCTAAAATTGTTTCACCTACGGCGGCACCCAAAACGATATGTGATACTGTATCCATTGCTGTTTTTGTTTTAGCAGTATTTTTTATTCGTTACAAATTGCTATTCTAGAAAAAGGGCGGCATTCTTTGACTTATAGAAGAAGAAATAAATTGGTATAAACAACATGGCTTCCATAAAATATACAAAGTAGTGATGATATAACAACGAGGAGAATTTGAAGTTTTTGAGATTTTAAAATCGATTTGCTGAAGGATATACTGAATAACCCTGAAGCGATAAACATTCCTAATATAGAACCAATTCCAAAAATTAATATATACATTAATCCTTCCGTTGCAGTTTTCATTTGTGTAAGTACCAATACTACCAAAGCGCCACTTCCGGCCAATCCGTGAACCAATCCAACTCCAAAAGCCGCTTTGTGATCTTTAAGATTATGAGAATGGTTGTGATTTGTAACTACATAAAAATGGGAGTGAGAATAAGTATGGGAATGGGGTTTTAAATTAGAATGACTATGCGTATAAGTATGATTGTGTAATCCTTTTTTGAAAGATTTAGTTAATCTGAATATTCCTAAAAAGACTAGCATTATTCCTACGCAAGCTTCCAAGTAACTAAAAATTTGTTCGTTGACACTAAATTTAAAACCAATCATCAATACACCTACCACAAAAATGGTGAGCGTGTGACCAATCCCCCAATAAACGCCATCTTTTACGGCATCATTAATTTTATTTCTGTTAGAAACCAAACTATTCACCGCCAACAAGTGATCAGCCTCGAAAGCGTGCTCCAATCCAGCGTAAACAGTGATATAAATGCCTAACATAATTTTTAAATTGTATAATGATAATAAGCTGCACAAGCACCTTCAGACGAAACCATTGGTGCTCCAAGCGGATTGGATGGCTTGCAGGTTTTGTTGAATTCAGGACATTCGTGTGGTTTTTTCATTCCCTTTAATACCTCTCCTGCAATGCAGTTTTTGGATTTTTCACAGTGAATTACTTCAATAGAAAATTTCCTATTGGCATCATATTGTTTGTATTTTTCGGTCATGACAAAACCACTATTTGCTATTTTGCCAATTCCGCGCCATTCTTGATCTCCAATTTCAAAAACGTCTGCAATTACTGCTTTTGCTCTCAAATTCCCTTCTTCTTTGACCATTCTTTTGTATTGATTTTCTACAAAATGGGTTCCGTTTTCCAATTGAAGAACGGCGTGATAAATGCCTTGAACCAAATCTACCGGTTCAAAACCAGTTACTATAAGCGGAATTTTATACTTCTCGGCAATCGGGTAATATTCTTCCAATCCCATGATAGTGCATACATGACCCGCAGTCAAGAAAGCATCGATATTGCAAAATTTATCCGATAAAATGGCCTCCATTGCTGGGGGAACCAATACGTGGGAAACCAAAATGGAATAGTTGTTCAAGTTTAGTTTTTGAGCATGAATTACCGATAACGCATTACTTGGGGCAGTAGTTTCAAATCCTACGGCGAAGAAAACGACTTCTTTGTCTGGGTTTTCGATCGCAATATTTACAGCTTCTAGTGGAGAATACAATATTCGCAAATCACCTCCATCAGCTTTGGCTTGCAACAGACTTTTTGTAGAACCAGGAACTCTAATCATGTCGCCGAAAGAACATACTATAACGCCTTGTTTTAGCAATTCAATAGCTTTGTCTATTAATGAAATTGGGGTCACACAAACCGGACATCCGGGACCATGAATCATTCTAACTTCTTTTGGAAGCAAATCAATCAACCCATTTTTTACCAACGAATGCGTTTGACCACCGCAAATCTCCATGATATTCCATGGTTTGGTGATTATTCGTTGTATCTCTGACAAATAATGTTTGACGAGTTCCGGATTTCTATATTCGGTTAAATATTTCATGTAATGCGTATTTCTAAATGCAATTAGTTCACAATTTCCAACAATTCAATCAGGTAAATTATTGTCGAATTGGGTTGTACCATTGGTTGCGCTCCAAATTCGCCATAAGCCAAATGATGCGGTATAAAAAGTTTCCAGCGGGAACCTACGGGCATCATCTGCAAAGCATCTTGCCATCCTAGAATGGTTTTGGACACTTCCAGTTCTACTGCTCCAGTATCTTGAGTAGAATCAAATAGGGTTCTGTCTATCAAAGAGCCTTCGTAGATTACCTTCACAATGCTGTTTTTGGTTGGAATTTCTCCGTCTCCATCTTTTATAATCTCATATTGCATGCCATTTGGAAGCGATATGATTCCTGATTTTTTGGCATTTTTTGCTAAGAAAGCCTGACCAAGTTCTGCATTTTTGTCTTTTAAATCTTCCTGTAACAAAACAACATAATTTTGAAAAATCTCGATTGCTCGTTTCTTAGATATTTTTGGTTCAGAATCATTGAATACCGATTTCATTCCTTCCACATAATCCTCATATTGTATTTCGTCAAATCCAATATCCTTAAGGCTTTGACCCATAATTACTCCAGCAGAGTAGGATATTTTATCCGATTCATCTGTTTTTTGTATTTCTCCTAATAATTCGTTGATGTTCATTTTTTTTAGTCTAAAAAGGTTAGCTTAGTTTTTTATATTTAGATAATAATTTAATTGGCCAAAAGAAATATTTTCATCATTGGGTGAAATAGTTTCATGTATGTGTAGGCAAAAATCTTTGGATAAATAGGTCCAAAGTAAATCAATAAGTAGTGCGTTTTGAAATACTCCTCCGCTGAAAGCTAATATATTACAATTATTTTGAATGGCAATTTTCTCAATTGACTTTATCAAGGTGTAATGAAAATTTAATGCAATCTCTGCAGCTTCTGTTTTTTTATTATTTTCTGATATTATTCTATCGAAAAGGAGTTTGGTGGGGATGCAATTATTTAAGAATTCAATATTTTCAAGATAATCCACTACAGCATTTTTGTTTTTAGAAAATTGTTTTTGTGCTATTTTCTCCAAAAACAGTGAAGCTTCCCCTTCATAACTTACAGCTTTTTTAAAACCTAAAATAAAACTCACTGCATCGAATAATCGCCCCATGGAAGACGTTTTAATTTCAGAATTCTGGATACTTCTAGAATAGACATTCCATTCGTTGTTGTCAAAATATTTCTTTAAAACAGGATTCGCTTCCGAAATAGATAACGCTGAAATCTTTGGATTTTTGGACATTTTATCACCTAAAATCCAAGGGAAGTAATCTAAATGTCCAATTCTTTCCATTTTTTTGTTTTGGTAAGTGAAAAATTCTCCTCCCCAAATTTCATTTTCTGTGCCATAGCCAGTTCCATCCCAAATGATACCCATTATTTTGTCGGGTGAATCCCATAAATTTTTCTCTCCAAGTAGGGCCGAAAAATGTGCTTTGTGATGCTGAACATCTTGAAAATGAATGTTGTTTTTTGAATTTATGAATGTTTTAGAATGTCTTGAACTTTCATATTTTGGATGCTTATCTATCAATATTACCTCTGGCCTAAAATTGAATATTTCGAAATAATTTTCGATTGTTTTTTCAAACTTCAAAAAGGTATCATAGTTAGCCAAATCACCAATGTATTCACTGACGTAACAATTATTATTGGGCAAAACTGTAATTGTGTTTTTTAAGTCTCCTCCCAAACACAGTATTTTTTGATTGCTATTTGGTGTTTTAAAATTCATGACATTTGGCGCAAAACCACGTGAACGACGTAAAATTATTTTTTTCGAATATTTTTCAGAAAATTTCACCACCGAATCATCTTGTGCATGTTGTATTTCAAGTGAATTATGGAGAAAATAATCAGCTATATTTCGCAATGATTCTATTGCTTCTATTTTTGTTGAACAAATAGGCGAGCCATGAAAATTCCCGCTTGTTGCTATAATTGGTTTCTCGAAATTTTCGGTTACTAACTTTAAAGTACCTGAATTTGGAAGCAAAGCACCAATGGTTTCTAGATTGGGAGCAATTTCATTTAGAGCCAAATCCAACCCGTTTTTTAATGTTAAAATCACAATTGGAGCTTCCACTGATTTCAATTCGTCTTCTTCTATTTTATTTGTGTTTAGGTATTTTTTTATGGTTTCAGTGTCTTTGAACAAAACGGCAAACGGTTTTGAAACTCTTTTTTTTCTAATTCGTAATTCCTGCACCGCTTTTTCATTGGTTGCATCACAAATTAACAAATAGCCAGCGGTGTTTTTTAGAGCAATAATTTTACCTAGTTCTAGTTTTTTGCTAATGATTTTAAATATTTCGGTATTTTCTTTCGATAGAATTTCTCCCGTATTTGTACTCATTTCTAGCGTAATACCACAATTTGGACACGAATTTGTCTGTGAATGAAATCGCGTATAGAGGTTATTTTTATATTCATTGTCACACTCAGGACACATTCTAAAATCATGCATTGCTGTGTTTTCCCTTTCAAATGGAAATTTTTTTGTTATGGTATATCTTGGTCCACATTGAGTGCAGGTCGTAAAAGGGTAATGATATCTTCGGTTTTTGGTGTCCAGCATTTCCTTAGAACAATTGTGGCAAATTGCAAAATCTGGAGTGAGTGGCAAATCGATTTCTAAGTTGGGTTCTGTTGGTTTTATAAAAAAAGAAGAATAGGTTTCATTAGAAACTATTTCTTCTATTCGAATTGAACTTATCTTGGCACCAATTGGTTTCTGAATTGATATTTGTTTGTAGAACGTATCAATATCGTTTGGATCTGCATTGGCAAGTATAAAAACCCCAAATTCATTATTAGTAACAAAACCTTTTATATTATATTTTGTTGCCAAATTATATATAAAAGGTCTGAAGCCTACTCCCTGAACTCTTCCGGAAATGTAAATAGCAGAAATATTAGTGTTCAATTAAAAGGTTATTTTTTGTTTTTAATTCATTTAATAGCAGTAGCACTTTAGTTTTTACTACGTTCAATGCCTCTTTCACTTTTGGCGAAAGCTCCGTAACCATTGGGTCCATGCAATCAATTGAGACTGTGTACAGGTAAATTTCGGGCATTCTGTCAAACAACGTCAGAATTTCGACCATGTCTTTCAATCCGAAATTATGTCCGCTTAGCGCTAATGGAAAATCATTTGAAAATTTAGGTTTCAAAAGCGTTACGGTTCCTGCTTCTTTTCCGTCCATGGTGGCATCAACAATAATGGCAATGGGATGGCTTTCTAGATAAGGAACCAGCAAGAATCCGCCTGTTCCTCCATCAATGATTGTAATGTTTTCGGGATATTCGGATGCATCCAAATTATTTACAAAATGAACACCTACACCTTCATCTCCCATTAAATAATTGCCTATTCCTAGAATTAGGATTTCATTATTATTGTTATGGAATTCATCCAATTTATGCGGAAATAATTCATCTCTCATAATTGTTTTTTTTCTTCTTCAATTTCTTCTTCAATTTCTTTTTTGGTTCTTTCGGATCGAACAAATTTATAACCACTTACCATAGCCGATGATTCTCCTCGTCCTTCCAACCAATCGTGGAATAATACCAAATAGATGTGAACAGCCGAGAATAATATGAAGGTCCACATCGTAGCATGATGAATTACTCTTGTATTTGTGTCACCTCCCATAAATTCGGGAACCCATTTGAATAATCGAGGAAGAAACCATGTCGCATTATCGGCATACAATCCAAAACCCGTAAAGACCATTATCAATGCCATAAAAAACATGACAAGGTAGGACGCAGCCGCAACATCATTATGTCCCGTATGCACATTTTTGTCGTTATGAACTTCTTCATTCAAAAGAAAAATATCATGTTTGATAGTGTGCCAAAAACTAGCAGCTCTATTTTTATTAAAAGGGAAAAATACTTTCCAATTGGAATATTTATTTCCAACAAAAGCCCAATAGACTCTCATTATTAATAAAGCAAACATTATATAAGCACTCATAAAATGAATTTTTCGGATGTATCCAAACCAAAATTGAGCCGATGCTTCTTTGGAGGAAATGATTCCAGGAGGATGCGCAATTAGTAACCCTGTAATAATTAATACCACTATTGCAATGGCATTACCCCAATGAAATACCCTAACTGGAAGTTGCCAAACGTAGGCTCTTTTATAATCTTGTACTGTCATAATAAAGATTTTTTGAGGTTTTTATTTACTACAGACAGAAATATCATTTACTTCTTTGATGATGTCTCCTTTTTCGTCATACAAATGCACCGCACAAGCAATACATGGGTCGAAAGAATGAAGCGTTCGGATGATTTCTAATGGGAGCTCCGGATTAGCAACAGGAGTGTTTAATAAAGCACTTTCGTAAGGCGATCTTTGTCCTTTTGGATCTCGAGGAGAGGCATTCCAAGTAGATGGAACCACTTGTTGGTAATTGTCTGTTTTCCCATCTTTGATTACGATCCAATGGCTTAATGCACCTCTTGGAGCTTCAACCAATCCAACTCCTTTTGCTTCGGATGGCCAAGTAGAAGTTTCCCATTTTTCCATATTGGACATTCTAGTATCCCCATTTTTGATGTTGCTTATCAAAGTATTAAAGAATTCCAAATTCCAATTGGCGACTAATTGTGTTTCCAAAGCTCTAGCGGCTGTTCTTCCTAATGTGGAGAAAAGAGCTGCTGCAGGCACTTGAAGTTTAGACAGTGTTGCGTCAACAATTTCTTTGTATTCAGGTCTTCCCGATGCATAACCAATTAGCGTTCTCGCCAAAGGGCCTACTTCCATGGCATGGCCTTTCCATCTTGGCGTTTTAATGAAACTGTATTTTTTGTCTACATCCAAATGGGTATAGGGTGGTTTTGGTCCGGAGTAATTGATTTTGGTTTCACCTTTCCAAGGATGAAGACCTGCATTTCCATCGCCTTCATAATCGTACCATGAATTATTTACATATTCTTCAACGGTTTTTAAATCCCTTAAATCAAGATTATGAACTTTTGTTAAATCTTTATTTAGAATTACACCCGATGGGAATTTGAAAGTATTGGTATTGGTGTTGTTGTATCCTTGCATTGGAAAATCGCCAAAACTCATAAAATTGTGGAATCCACCAATGGCTCCCCAATCTTTGTAGAAACCCGCAATTGCCAATACATCTGGAATGTAAACTTGCTCCACGAAATTTTTTCCTTGAATTAGTAATTTTTCAACCATAGCCAATCGCTCCGCATTGAGTCCACTGGCATCGTCAAGGTTGATAGCGCAGGCCATTCCTCCCACTAAAAAGTTAGGATGAGGATTTTTACCTCCAAAAATAGCATGAACTTTTACAATCTCTTTTTGCCATTCCAAAGCTTCAAGATAATGGGCTGTTGCCATAAGATTTGCTTCTGGCGGGAGTTTCATTTGGGGATGCCCCCAATAGCCATTAGCAAAGATTCCCAATTGACCACTTGCAACAAATTTTTTCAGTCTTTTTTGCAAATCCGAGAAATAACCTGGGGAACTTTTGGGCCAATTTGAAATGCTTTGAGCCAATTGTGACGTTTTTACAGGATCAGCACTTAAGCCACTTACCACATCCACCCAATCAAAAGCATGAAGATGGTAAAAGTGAACAACGTGATCGTGTATGTATAATGACCCAAGCATGATGTTTCGAACCATTTCTGCATTTGGCGGTACCTTTACTCCTAAAGCATCTTCAACAGCTCTAACCGATGCTGTGGCATGAACTGCGGTACAAACACCACAAGTTCTTTGCACAAATGCCCAAACATCTTTTGGATTTCTTCCTTTTACTATATTTTCAAGACCTCTTACCATTGTTGAAGAAACAAAAGCTTCTTGTATAGTTCCATCTGAGATTTCTACTTCGGCTCTTAAATGTCCTTCAATTCTGGTGATTGGGTCGACTACGATTCTTTCTGCCATTTTGTTCTATTTTTGGTTTGTTAATCTTCAATGTTTGATTCAACGTCTATTCCGTCTTTAATTCTTCTTTCTAATTCTTTCCTTTTCGCAATATTAGAAATGGTTCCATGTATCAAAGCGCCACCAACTACGGCACCCAAAGCTACTTTTCCAATTGTATCGGCATCGGCTTCAATTGCACCTCCCATTGCTAAATCTCTCGAATAGAAACTTCCTGCATCCCAGAATCCTTTGGCGCTACAACCAAGACATCCGTGACCCGATTGTATAGGGTAACTTACGCCTCCGTTCCATTTGATGTTGCCACAGGCATTATAGGTAGTTGGTCCTTTGCAACCCACTTTGTATAAGCAATAGCCTTTTTTTGCATTCTCGTCATCGAAATTTTCTACAAATAAGCCGGCATCAAAATAAGGTCTTCTATAGCAGCTGTCATGTACTCTTTTGGAATAGAAAGCTTTTGGTCTTCCTGCGTCATCAAGTTCTGGAAGTCTGTCAAAAGTGACAACGTGTACAATAATACCAGCCATAACTTCACCTATTGGAGGGCAACCAGGTACATTGATTATCGGTTTATCTGTTATAATTTTATCAATGGATACAGCACCAGTTGGATTTGGTTTAGCAGCTTGAACGCAGCCAGATGTTGCACAACTTCCCCATGCAATAATTGCTTTTGCTCCAGCAGCAGCTTCTTTTAAAATTTCTACCGCACTTCTTCCACCAATACAACAATAATTACCGTCGTCACCCAAAGGAATTGATCCTTCGACACAAAGGATATATTCTCCTTTATATTTCTCCATGGTTGCTTTTTTGGCAGCTTCTGCTTGATGTCCCGATGCGGCCATTAATGTTAAGGTATAGTCAAGAGAAATTTTATCTAAAATAATATCCGCCACGATAGGGTGGTCTGAGCGTATAAACGATTCGCTACAGCACGTACATTCCTGAAAGTGTTCCCATATTACAGGGAGTCTTGGTTTAGTCGATAAGGATTTTGCAATTTGTCCTAATGTAGAAGATTCTACTCCCATATAAGCACCAATGAAGGCCACAAATTTTAAAAAATCCCTTCGGTTGTATCCCTGTCTCTGAATACTTTCATAATAGGTTTCGTTTTTTTTAATTTCTTGACTCATAACATTTAATTTATTTGTTAATAAATTGTAAATCAAACAAATATACAACGTTTTCGTATGTTGATTTATGATAATTATCATATTTTTGATGCTATATTTGTAGTTATTTTGTAGGTAATGCTAAAATATCGTAATTATGCACGAGCTGTCTGTTGTGACATCCATTATAAAAACATCCGAAAAAGAAATTACAGATAAAAACGAAAGAGTTTTGGAAATTTTTTTAGAAATTGGTAAGCTTTCCGGGATAGAAATAGCTTCTTTAAATTTTATTTGGGAATTGGCAACGAAAGGAACGGTTTTGCAAGATTCAAAAGTCACCATTACTCAACCCGAAGGAAAAGCCAAATGCTTGGATTGCGATTTTGAATATCATTTAGAAAAAATATATGATTCTTGTACCAAATGCAATAGTCCCTTTAAAAGTATTATTTCGGGAAAAGAATTTAAAATCAATAAATTAGTAATCTCAAATAGATAATGGATATGTGTGTAACTTGTGGGTGTAATCCTGATGATAACCAGGTGAAAATTATAGACGTAAACAATAAAAAGGCACAGACTTCTCACGTTCATTCGCATGAGCATAATCATGGGCATGATCACGAACATACTCATGATCATGAACATACGCATGATCACGATCACGATCATGTGCATCTTCATTATGAAACCAAAGAAATTGATTTAGAAAAAGAAATTTTACATAAAAATGATTTATTGGCGGAGCGAAACAGAGGCTATTTTGATGCTAAAAATATTTTTTCTATAAATTTGGTAAGTTCCCCTGGTTCTGGAAAGACCTCTCTTTTGGAAAGAACCATTGCTGATCTGAAAAAAGAAATAGTTTTCTCCGTAATTGAAGGTGATCAGCAAACTACCAATGATGCCGATAGAATCGCTGCACTTGAAGTTCCCGTAATACAAATCAATACAGGTAAAGGTTGTCATTTGGATAGTGATATGATTTCAAAAGCCGTCAAAGAATTAGCTCCAGTGGATCATTCGATTTTGATGATTGAAAATGTTGGAAATTTAGTATGTCCATCTATGTTTGATTTAGGAGAAAATACTCGAGCGGTAATTATTTCGGTTACCGAAGGGGAAGACAAACCGATTAAATATCCAGATATGTTTTATGGTTCTCAAATATGCATCATTAACAAAATTGATTTACTTCCTTATTTGAAATTTGATATCGAAAAATTGAAAAATTATGCCAAACAGGTAAATCCTCATCTTACCTTTTTTGAAGTTTCAGCTTATACAGGAGAAGGTTTAGAAGGTTGGTATGACTTTTTAAAAAAATCAATAATAAACTAAAGATATGTGCCTAGCAATTCCTGGTAAATTAGAAAAAATAACACAAGAAATTGACGAAACTTTCAGAATAGGAAGTGTCTCCTTTGATGGTGTTGTGAAAGAAGTAAATTTGACATTGGTTCCCGAAGCCAAGATAGGAGATTATTTGTTAGTTCATGTTGGAGCTGCCATTGCAATCATAAATGAAGAAGAAGCCAAAATCACCATGGAAGTTCTGAAACAAATGGGCGAAGAAATTTAATTTTAGTACAATGCAAGAATCTCAGGAAAAAATCAATTTACATCACGGAAGCGGGGGAGAGCACACTACTAGATTGCTAAATGAAGTAATTTTTAAGTATTTGGATAATCCAATATTAAATGTGCGACATGATGGTGCTTTCCTTGATATACAAGGCAAATTGGCTTTTACAACCGATAGTTATGTCGTGCATCCGATATTTTTTAAAGGAGGAAATATAGGCGAATTGGCGGTAAATGGTACCGTAAACGATTTGTCCATGTGTGGCGCAATTCCAAAATACCTTTCCTTGGCATTTATTATTGAAGAAGGTTTTGGAATGGATGAGTTCACAGCAATTATAAAGTCAATCAGAGAAACTGCCGACAAAGCAGGAGTCTCAATTGTTACTGGCGACACAAAAGTGGTTGAGAGAGGCAAAGGAGATAAAATCTACATCAATACTGCAGGGGTTGGAGTTTTGCATAAAAATGCAAATATTAGTATTAAAAGAATCCAAGCAGGGGATTCTATTATCATCAATATGCCGATAGCTTCTCATGGAATGGCGATTATGTCTGAAAGGGAAGGGCTGCAATTTGAAAGTGAAATCCTCAGTGATACCAGTAACCTGAACAAGTTTGTAGAAACATTAATGGACAATTGTGGTAATGAAATCCATTTTCTTAGAGACGCCACACGTGGAGGATTGGCCTCTGTTTTACATGAAATTACCACCGAAAGCAAACTTGGAATGCTTTTGAAAGACGATGCTATTAGTGTTGATAAGCAAGTAAAAAGCGCTTGCGAAATTTTAGGATTAGACCCACTTTACGTTGCCAATGAAGGAGTATTTGTGTGCATTGCAAGCAAAGGTTTTGAAACTGAAATTATACAAATTTTAGAAAGTATGGGCCAAAAACCATCCGTAATTGGAGTTGTTACCAACGATGAAAAAGCCAAAATCATTCTAGAGAGTTCTTTTGGAGGAAAAAGAGTGGTGAGTCCACTTATTGGGGAGCAGTTGCCTAGAATTTGCTGAGTTATTCAATCTAAGAAAGAAAAAAGATATGTGATTATGAAACGAACTGCCCCCAATTTTTGTTGGTCTGTTTTTCAAAGTTAATCTATAACCCGTTTGGTGAAATTCAAATAAAATAAAAATTTAACCACATAGAATCATAGATTAATGCTAAATAGGCTAAGAATAAATAGAAATATCACTATTTCTCACATAGAATAGCTATGTGAATAGTAAAACGTCTATTTCTTTCTTTTAAAAATTATAAATTCTATGTTTCTATGTGGTAAAAAATAATTTCACCTAACGGGTTAATCTATAGGAATTTTTGAAGTATTATTGGTAAGCCATGCATCAAAGTTTTGAAGTTCAGGGTTCAATTCTTTTGCAAAAATTTCATTCCGTGCTCCATTAAAATCATCATTAAAATCTCTTTTAAACTGAAACATATTTCCCAAATCATCAGCTCCTGGAAATCCAAAATTGCGATATACTTCGGGACTTACAGGATTAAAAAGGACATGTATGTTCAATGCATTTGAGAGTTTTTCAGCCATTTCATATCCGCTTAATTTTTCTCCAGCAATACCGATCGTTTTTCCAATTAATTCATTTCCCTTTTTGAAAATTCCATAAGCAGATTTACCAATATCTTCCGCAGCAATTCCCGCTAGCTTTTTGTCATCCATTGGGAAAGCAATATAGTAATTCCCGTCTTCACCTTTTTGAGGACCCATACCAAAATGGATGAAATTATCCCAATAAAAAGAAGTTCTTAAAAAAGTAGTAGGCAAATCGGCCTCTCTAAAAAAATGATCGGCTTCTCCTTTTCCATCAAAGTGAGGAACTTTGTATTTTTCCTGTAAAGTAGGCATTCTGTCATCGTCTAATTTCATCCAGTTTCGGGTGTCTTCCAATGTTGACCAAATGATATGTTTAAGATGGGATTCTCTTGCCGCTTCAATAAAATTTCGCACTTCTTGTAGTTCTTTGTCTACCGAGAAATGTTCCCAGAAAAACGTAACAAAATAAGCACCATAAGCGCCTTTTAGAGCATTTTTAATACTTTGTATATCATCAATATTAGCTTCGACAACTTCAGCCCCTAATTCAATAAACGATTTAGCTTTTTCAGAATTAAAATCTCTTGTCACCACTCTTACTGTAAATTCACTATTTGTATCGGCCAAAATTGCTCTGGCCAATCCTCCACCTTGTGCTCCTGTAGCACCAAATACGGTGATTATCTTTTTGGTTTCCATTTTTATTTATTTTGTTTTATTAGGAATATAAAATTAATAAAAATGTTTTAAATATTTGATTATTAGTAAGTTGTATTTTATTTGGGTATGATTTATATGGTACTAAGTTTTATAAAATGCTATGGAACTCTGTTGTTATTAATGATGGTTAAAATTTTTATCCTCCAATCATTACGTTAAAAGCTCCCAATAGTATTGATCCACCGTGTGCTGTTTGATCACCTATTCTTGCTGCTGGCATTCCGCCAATCATTACTGTTGCCGATCCTTTAACAATTGAATCTGGTGGGCCAACACAAACTAGCATATCACCAACTCTTGCGGCGGGTAATCCAGCTATTAATACGGTTGGTTCTCCTGGGCCAACGATTGGACCACCGACATGCGGAATAGGAGGTAAGCCTGGAGTTACCATTGGGCATTCGTGAAAATCTGTAAGTCTTGCTGCTGCTGGCATATTGTCTAGTTTATCATTACCATTGCGCCTTTCAGCGTTAATTCCATTCCTCCTGATACTTCCGCCATTTGTTCACCATGAGCGGCGTATTGCATAGCTGCTGATTCTTTTATATTCAACCCTTTTGTTTCAACATCACCGCCATTGGATTCAATTTCAATCCCTTGAGTTCCTTTGATGGTTACTTTTTCCTGAGCTGAAATGTTTATGCTTTTTGGACTCGACATATCGATGCCGCTACTGGACATTACGATGCTATTTTGGTTTTGATCCTTAATAACCTGAACTCGATTAATAAAACACCGCTAATTGGTTAGTTTTAACTGTTTCATATTTCAACGAAGGTTTTTTTGGTAGAAAGTTATAAGCAATAATTCCAGCAATAAGATTTGATAGAAAGTTAGTAAATGAGCGATGTCTAGAATGTTCAACTTGGCAAATATTTTTAAGTTCATCGTTAACTGTTTCGATTATTGAACGTTTACGAAGTAAAATTTTATCACTCATTTCCATCAAATTATTTTTCATATTATTGCGAATACTTGTAATTAATTGGATTCCATCAACAAATAATAATTGGGAGAGTTTTTCGCTTATATACCCCTTATCGCCAAATAACTTTCCAAATACAGCATTCAAAAAACCCTCATTTTTCAGTGGTTCTCTATCATCAACATTAGCTTGAGTTACAGCAAAGCTTAATAATTCTCCTTTGTCATTAATAATTATATGGAGCTTAAACCCATGAAACCAACCCATTGTAGATTTTCCTGTAGTCGCAGTGCCTTTGAACACTTTATTTCTACTGATTCTTTTGTTTTTACAAATTCTTATTGGTGTTGAGTCTACAAATGAAATTCCGGTGCAATTGCCTAAACAACAAGTTTTTGCAAAAATAGTCATTGGTAAAAGAACACTTTGCATCAGTTCTAAAAAACGATTATAAGAAACTGTGTTTGGAAACTCATCTTGCATATGCTTTTGAACATAAAAAATATAATAGTGCTTGAAACAACGAAAACCGCTCAAATGAAAAAGCAAATAAATTGTAATTACTTCAGATTTTGACATAATTGAAGGACGCTTGGAAGGCTTTCCTAACAGAAAAGGTTGTGTTGTTTTGTCAAAATCTTTACAAAACTCATCAACAATAGAGAAAATATCAGTAATTTTATCGAAACAAATCATAAGGTAGAATTTAGTTAAATATTTAATTGTCAGAGATTTAAATATACTAAATTTTGCCTTTTTGTGCAATGTTTTCAACCTAAATTATTAATCGAGTTCAGGTTAATAGTAATTTGTTTGTCTTTGTCACTAATAATTATGGTGTTTTTACTGGGTGTAGCCACTGTCCAAATTTTATTTTCATCATCAAATTCAATTGAAATTCCAGATTTGGAAACGATGGCTTTTATTGAATTTTTTTCATTGGGTTCTAATCCAGTAAAAGGTTTTATTTTCGAATTACTGTACAAGCTTCCCAAAATCACAGGAAAACGGGGATCTTCATTTAAAAAACCAAGAATCACTTCGTCGCCCACTTCTGGTAAAAAAAAGGCTCCAGCTCCACTAGTGGAATAAAAATTGGAAAGTCTAGCCCAGATACCCGCTCCGTTTGCATCAAATACGGGAACATCTACGAGAATTCTATATTGAGAATCAGGATCGCCAAATAGTTGTTTGACTATTCCGTTCAAAAGGCCTCGAGCTCCAGGCAAAAGGCCAGATGCTGGTGGTGCCATCACATCGGGTTCTTCTGTAAACCAATTGGGAGAAAGACCAAGATTTACTGTCGAAAGCCAATTGCCTTCTGATAGTTCATGAATCACGCCAGAGATGAGGTAATCGCCATTAAAACGATCTCCAAGCCCATCAAAAGTCATACATTTTCCTGGGTCAATTAAACTCGTACCTTGAAATTTGGCTTCACCCATTATTTTAGAATATTCGTTTTTTACAATTTGTGCTTTGGACCAATTGTTTAAATCCTTGGTTTCTAATGGTGCCGAGGTTTGTAATTGATAGGCAGAAAGACCAATGACTTCAGAAAGTTTTTTTGTAGATAGATTGCCGGCTCCAGCTTCATTTGGAGTCGCTTGACCATTTAGTATTGCTTGATTTTTAAAATCCCAAGAATTAGAAGTTACATTTTCAAGTTGAGTAATGGAATTCAGTTTTGCATTAAATTCCATCAAGCCATCCCCATAAGTAACTTTCAAAACAGATGAGGTATTGCTGTCTGGTGTATTAACAGCAACTTTCCCGTTTATTGTTGTTACAATTAATCCATTTGCTTCGGCAAGAGCCAAAATATAGTCCCAATCGGTTACATAATATTGAACCTGTTCGGGCCAAATTGTATTTGTAGCCGTTACATCAGCAGACAATTCGGGATAGTTTTCTATAATATTTGAAATAATTTCACTGTCTTTTTTATTGTTGTAGGTAGTGCTTTTTCGCCCCACAATCATTTTAACTGCAGGATCTCGACATTCAACTTCTAATGCTGAACCCACTATATTGTCAATGCGAATCGATTGGCTTGTAATTATTCCATTAAAAATCAATTCATTTTTTGAATCATATCCTGCTTCAATACTAATTGTGGCACCAGGCAGAAATGTAGCTGATGAGCTAGCATCAAATGTTCCAGTATTGGGCTCTCCATCCAGAATTACTATTTTGGCAATTGGGATTCGGTTTACTTTTTTTTCAACATGTACGGATAGCACAGATAGTACATCAGGTATTGCACTTCCGTTAATTTTTATACAATAGGTTGCAATTGAACCACTTGATATTTAGTTTGTTGTACTCATTATTTTAGGTAAAAAGATTAGTAGTTGTAATTGGAGAAATTTCAAAATTGGTATAGGCCAGCTCTAATGATTCTATAGCGATATCACTTAACTGTGTATTCAAGTCAGAAACAGCATATTTTACAGGAAAAGCGTTATGAAAAGTCCATTGCATGATTGTTTGATCGTTTGCATTGACTAAACTTAATGTCACATTTTCGGGTTGAATCGGACTGGACAATCCTTGATTAATGCAACTTTCACACCAATTCACTAATAAGGAATCAGGTGGTACAATAGCTCTCCTGAGAACTAAATTTTCGCTACTGGAAACAGTTGGCAAGCGGTATTTAAACTGATTTTCACCATCACTTGCAACTTCTTCAATGCTGAATTCTTTTGAAATACCCGAAACTTCTTGAAAAGCAATATCTTGATCTTTAAAAGTAAGTTTAAAATAAAATCCTATTGGAGTATCATTATCCATTTGAAATAATTAATTGTTCATGTGCAATTTCTATGGTTTCAACAGCTACTTCATTTCCGTCTGATTTTAAGTTGGTGCTGGTAATTTTTGTGGGCCACGCGTTGTTTAATGTCCATTGCATAGTTACATTTCCACTTTCGTCCAACAATTTTATTACAATCGTTCTTCTTTTGATTGTATTCATTACAATTTGCTGATGCCAATCCCAAAAAGTATTGTCATTCACAAAGATGCCTCGCTTCATAGTAATATTTCCGTATTTGGTAATGCCCGGCATTTTTTCTACAGAAAATAAAGGACTATTAGTACTTCGATATTCTATTATTTGGTTTTCTACATCCATTCCAGATACTTCCTGAAAGGCTACTTTTGTAAGTTCTGTTCCAAAGTCAACTTCAAACCTAAATTTTGGCATTGGCCATGTTCCGCCTTCTATGCTACCATCATCTGTTGCCATATTATTTATTTTTTCAAATTAAAATTCACTCGTTAGTTAATTAACTGGGGATTGCCATTTGTTGTTGGAATGTTAAGACAATGAATTCGGCTGGATGAACAACAGTAACTTTTACGGTAACAGTCATAAATCCGTTAAGGATATCCTCACTCGTCATTGTTGATCCCAAACCGCATGCCACTGAAAAGGCATCGGATGCACTAGCACCTTGCAGTCCGCCTTGTTTCCATACCTCTGTTAAAAAGTTTGTTATCATTGATTTTACAGCTTCCCAAGTATTTTTGTCATTCGGTTGAAATACATAAGCCTGAGCAGCTAATTTGCAAGACTGCTCAAGAAAAATCATTGTTCTTTGTACAGGAATATATTTCCAGTCTTGACTATTCCCATCTAGAGTTCTAGCTCCCCAAACCAAAATACCAAGTCCATTGAATGATCGAATGGCATTTATGGATTTTCCTGAAACAGCATCTATATTTAAATTACCCTGTTGACTCTCTGAAATGGAAATAGGCAATGACACAGCTCCAACGATAGAAGTGTTTGCGGGTGCTTCCCAAGGTCCTACCTGATTGTCAATTGTAGTGATTAAACCTGCCATTGCACCACTTGGAGGAAGAATATTGGCATCATTTAATACATGTTTTATTATCAAGGAATAGATTGGGCTCGCAATTATTAGAGCATTATTGTTTTGGGTAACCGTCAAACCACTCTCCGGATTTTGGATGTTTGCAATAATTGTGTTGATGCTTGGATTGGGATTACTCGCAGGATTAATAATGGCTTCTAATTGTTTTATGTCTCCACCAAATAAGTTGGTATAATCAATGTCCTGATTTTGCATGATGGTTGTTCCAATAAAAGGATAATAAACCATTCCGTAATTCAGTCCAATCGAACCCGTATTCATTCTAAAATTTGAAATATCTTCTGTGTATAAAATGGGATCGGGATTGTTACCTCCAATCACATCAAAAATACACATCGCAGTTTGCATTGTTACGCATTGCTGGAGCATATTTTGTATGAGTGTTGCGTTGTTCTCAATGCTTAATAAGGTTGCTTCCGGACAGATGTAAAATGTGGGTTCAGGTTCGTTTTTCAATAAAGCAAGTCCCGACAATAAGTCATTGAGTTGCACATTTGGATTTACAATTGTTGTGTCTGATGTTATTGCCTTTTTGGAAGGAGGACCATACGAACCAACTGAAACAATATAAGCATCGCCACCGCCATTTTCATAAAACAGCTTTACACTATTGTACAAATAATAAAGAGTATTGGAATCTGGAACTATAGAATAATAAGAACCATTAATCAATATAGAATCTCCCTTTGTGGGTTGGCTATTTTGTTGCACTAAATAATATTCGGGACTGTATTGTTTAGCAGGACTAGCAGGAAACGGAGGGTCTGGAAAACAAAAACAGGCCTGAAATTCTGAAAACGAAGTGATTCTTACTGGTATATTTTTATAAGATTTTCCTTCGTATAGTGCTTGCGGTGTGTAACCAATAAATGCTGGCACAGCAGTTGCAACTGCTACAACTGAATTTGGAAAAGCATTTAATTCTTGTATATAAACACCTGGTTTTTCGATTTTGGATGATTTCATTGACATTTAAATATTAATCATTATTGTTCTACAAAAACAAAAAACCAAGATTAGAGTTGCTTATAAATAGTGCAATCTAAAAATAAGTATTGCAAGTAGCTTTAAGTAAAAGTAGTTCTTTTTTTATTGTAAGACTATAATGAATAAAATAATAATATCAGTCCATTATTTTTTAGAAAATAAATTTTGCGCCACCCAAGCAGGACCAATCATCAAGAATTGTATGTCTTTTAGGAACGAAGGTTTTTTGCCTTCAATATTATGTCCATAAAATTGTCCAATCCAAGCAATAATGAAAACGCCAATTGAGAAAGCCCAAAGTGGCACAAACTGTCCGATGTAATGATTTAGAATCAAGCAAAGAAAAGAGAAAATGATAATCTTGATAGCCATAGGAACTGACAATCTGATGTAAAATATAGAAACAAATAGCAAAGCTACAAATCCCCAGTTTTCAATGATAGGTTGGTTTAAATGAAAAATAGAATTCAAAAATCCACTCGGAATACTCATCAATAAACCCAATACTGAAAAGAAAATAGCAGGAACACAGATATAGTGTATGGCCTTATTTTTTGGGTTTTGGTGGCTTACTGCGTATTCTTCAAACCATTGATCTAATGTCTTCATAATTGATATTTTTTTTACTAATTTATAAAATAATAGACAATAGAGATAAAATTGTTACAGTATTTTTTCTAAAACTATAAATTCCAATGCTTCTTTGGAAATGATTGCATCAGTATCATTAAGCGGAAATGGTTCTCTTACTCCCGTGTCCTCGTAACCATGGCGTTTGTACCATTCAATTAATTCTTTCCTGATGGAAATTACGGTCATTACAATTTTAGGCAAACCCATAGATAAAGCATGAACTTCGGCTTCTTTTAGTAATATTTTTCCAATACCGCTATTTTGTAATTCTGGTGAAACGGTTAGCATCCCCAAATAGAGTTTGGATTTTTTATTGACCAGTAAAACAGATCCTATGATTTGATTGTTTTTTGTGTATTTTAAAATGCTATTGCTTTTGTTTTGAATAACTTCTGACAATTCATCTAAAGCAATTCTTTTTCCCGTTAAAAGGTTTGCTTCTGTGGTCCAACCTTGTTTTGAAGTTTCTCCACGGTAGGCAGAATTGATTAATTTTTCTAAAGAAATTACATCTTCTAGTGTTGCTGTTGTAATCATAAAATTAATTGTAATCTTGTATTGGTATAAAAAGGTAATGATTTTCAAAGGTGAAAAAAACTACAACAAAATTACTTCTTGTTATAGTTATTGAATTGTTTTACTTAAATCTAAACTTTAAGGGAATGCCTTATTTTGATGTGAAATTAAATTTCAATTTTGGTCCCCATAATTTTAAGAAATTCTCTTATAAAACTCGGATGAGCTGGCCAAGCAGGGGAGGTGACTAAGTTTCCATCAACAAATGCTCCATCAACAGGAATAGATTGGAATTCTCCACCAGCCAATGTTACTTCTGGTCCTACTGCAGGATAAGCGGTTAATTTTCGACCTTTGACAACTCCAGCAGCGGTTAAAATCTGAATACCGTGGCAAATGGCAGCAACGGGTTTATTGGTGGTAAAAAAATGCTTTGTTATTTCAAGTACTTTTTCGTTCAATCTCAAATACTCGGGAGCTCTTCCTCCTGCAATAACTAGTCCACCGTATTCTTCTACTTTTACATCATCAAAACTATAATTTAGAGCAAAATTGTGACCTGGTTTTTCGGTATACGTTTGGTCGCCTTCAAAATCATGAATTGCTGTTTTTACAGTGTCTCCCTTTTTTTTATTGGGGCAAACAGTATGAACAGTATATCCTACCATTTCTAGCATTTGAAACGGAACCATAGTTTCATAATCTTCGGTGAAATCGCCTGTTAAGAACAATACTTTTTTCATTTTTATTTTCATTTTTAAATTAATACCAGTTTTTTATTAAGCCATCTTTGTCAAAGTTTTGAACTTTGACAAAGATTAAATAAGCTGAATTTGATTTTTATGTTTTATAAAGTTATGAAAAAGGTTTTGTAAAATTGATTTTCAGTGCGGTAGATTTAATAGGTATCAATAATTTCTTTCCTACTTTGGTGCAGGGGTCGTAGCAGGTGTTAGAACTGTTGTCTAATTAGTTGTTGGAACCGTTACAGTATAATTTGAAGCTGCTGGTGGCGGTGTAGGTTTAGCGGCGGCTACTGGAGAATTTAGTGGAGATCCAACAGGAATGTCACAACGGTGTCCTGGTTGCCCGTGTGGGGGATTCATACCTTTTGGAGTGGGAGTTGTAGTAGCTGAAGTTGTAGAAGGCATTACTGTTACAGTTGGTTTAGAAGTAACTTGAGTTGTTGATGGATTTGTTGTAGCAACTGGAGAATTCAATGGAGCTCCTACAGGAATATCGCAACGGTGACCTGGTTGACCGTGTGAAGGATTCATTCCTTTTGCAACAGTCACTGGAGCAGTCACGGTTTGTGTCTGAGTCGTTGTATTTTGAGCAGATGGGGCTGGGTATAGACTTTGACTTTGGTTTGGCTGTGGAGTTTTTAACGTTTGATTTTGCTGCTGATTGGCAACTTGATAAAAAGGAACAACTACTTTAGGAGCTTGGTTTTCAGCTTCATTTTTGCAGGAAATCAACACAAATGCTATAATGAATAGGGGAGTAAATAGATTTTTCATGTTTGGTTTTATTGTTTTGTTACAAATTTAGGATTTTAAATAATACCCCACTGAATTCAGTGTTCGTTATTTTTATGACGATTTACTCCAAAATTAAACATTAAAAAAACCACAAAATAAATAGCAATTTACTTTGTGGTTTTTGTATGTGAGTTTATAGAATTGAGACCTTAATCTTCTTCAATTTCAAATTCGGCGTCTTTTTCCCAAATTTCCATTTCGCAAGGTTTACAATTGAACTTCAGTTTATATTCCAGTTCTCCTTGTTTCAATACCAAAGGTTCTTTTAGTTTAGTTTCCATAGTGTCTTTGTGGTATTTTGGACATTTGGCCAACTCGTATTTGATGCAATATTTGGTGGTCATTACACGAGATTTCCCTGGATCCCATTGCAATTCGAAGGCTTTTTCGATTTCGGTTACACCATGGCGCTCATAAAACTTGCGTGCCAATTTGTTGGAAACATTGTACATGAAATCCAATTTTTCTTCAGGGTAAGGGTGAGACGTTTTTTCGATTTTGCGTTCTTCGCGTTTGTAGTTTTTCAAACGAGTTTCTGTTAGTTGCTCGTAAACCGTTCTGCGCATTTCATTGATTTTTGAAATGGGTAAAAACCAATTGTCTGAAAATTGAACATTTATTTCATCGGCTGTATAAGGCGTAAATCCTGTTTTGGCCAACTGTGTTTTGATATTTTCTTCGATGGATTGATTGTTTTTGGTTTGTTCTTTTGGATGAACCAATTGAACTGTACTCGTATTGCCATCTTCATCAGTGGCCAGCAGTTCAAAACCAGTTTCGTTTTCGAATAATAACAATGAAGTACTTATTTTTCGAACAGCACTATCCTCGCGTTCCACGATTTTTATAAAAGCAGCGTCATTGTTTCGGTAAATGAAAGTACCGTCTTTGATTTCTTTCAGAACATTAGGATAAGCAAGACCATTTTCAGATTTATTGACATAGATTCCTTCAGCTTCGTTATTTTCATTGATGTAGCACAAACCATCACCATTGTTTAATACGTTTCCATTTTCAATTTCGTACGCATTTCCAACAGTTCGGATTAATTTACCAATGTATTGCCCTTTGGATTTTGGACTTTCCCATGAACCAATAGTATCATGTCGCTCGTTAACAAAATAATCGGTATACCCGCGGTTAAAGGTACGGTTCAAAGCAGAGTCAAATGTAAAAGTACATTTTCCAGAAGAAGCTTTAGTGTATTTATCATTATCTTCCAAGAAAGCATCTAGTTTTTGTCTAAGGTACGAAACGTTATTTTTTACATAAACGATATCTTTCAAACGACCTTCGATTTTGAACGAACAAACACCCGCTTCAACTAAATTCGGAATTTCATTCGAAACATCAAAATCTTTTATAGAAAGTAAGTGTGTGCTTTTGATTAATGTTTCTCCATGACCATCAATTAAGTTGTAGGGTAAACGGCAGTTTTGAGCGCAAGAACCACGATTAGCAGAGCGTTCTCCATTAGCAACACTCATATAACAGTTTCCACTGAAAGAAACGCACAAAGCACCTGTTACAAAAAATTCCAGTTCGACATCAGTTGCGTCGCTGATTTCTTTGATTTGGTGTAAGTTTAATTCACGAGCCAAAACGACACGTTTGATTCCAGCATCGGCCAAGAATTTCATTTTGTCGGCATCTCTATTGTTGGCTTGCGTACTGGCATGTAAGATGATAGGAGGCAAGTCCATTTCCATAATGGCCATATCCTGAATGATAAGGGCATCAACTCCTATGTCATATAATTTCCAAATTAACTGTCGACAAGTTTCCAATTCGTTATCATAAAGAATGGTATTGATAACTACAAAAACGGGAACATTGTATAAATGGGCATATTGTACCAAGGCCGCAACATCTTCAATAGAGTTGGTGGCATTGGAACGTGCTCCAAATTGCGGAGCACCAACATATACGGCGTCAGCACCACTGTTGATTGCAGCTATACCGTGAATTAAATCTTTTGCAGGCGCTAATATTTCTACTTTCTTCTTCATCAGTTGATGATCATTTTATAATTTCTAATGGACTCTTGGATTGTTTTTCACAAAAAGCGTGCAAAGTTCTTATAATTATTCCAAGATTTCTAGCCTAAAAGGATTTATTTTAAAAAGTAGTTCATAAAACAGTTTTTTTTGATAGAAATAATAAATAATGAGAAACCTAAATTTAAAATTTTAGGTATTATTCTGTAGTTTAAATTTTATTGACTCTTAATTCATCAACTTCATTTTCCTAAATGCTTCTTTGGTTGCATTCATTCGAATAGCAGGAAAATTATCCATAGTTGCATTTTTCATTTCGACATTTGTAGCAAAAAAGTATACTGTATTTTGGGTTTCTAAATAACCCACAAACCAGCCATTATCCAATTCACCTCGCATACCCCAACCCGTTTTTCCACTTAAAGTATATCTTTCGGTTTTTTCTATTAACATAATATTTTTCATGATATTTTCAGTTCTTTTGGAAATGGGTAATTTAGAAAAATAAAGCCTTTCTAAAAAATCAATTTGCTGCATTTGTGAGAACTTTGATTTTCCTTGTAACCAAAAATTATTAAGAGTCAGGGTATCGAAAACCATTCCAGAATAATTTAATTTTTTTAAATAGGTTTTCATTCGCGTAACGCCAATTTTTCGAGCTATTTCTTGGTAACAAGGCACGCAAGAAACTTGAAAAGCTTGTTTGAAAGTCAAATCTTGTTCCCATTTTTTATTATTGCGTTTTTCTCCATCCCATTTAAAAATAACCGAATCGTTTGCTATTACTCCAGTTTCCAAAGCAATAATTGAATTTGGAATTTTAAAAGTAGAGGCTGGAATTATTCCTGTTTTTGCCCAAGCATAGTCATTCGAATAGTAAGTGTTGTTTTTTACATCATAAATTAAAATGGCTCCTTTTACTTTCAAACTGTCCAAGATAGTTCCAAATTCGGGTTTTTTAATTTCGTTCTTTTTTTGTGCTTGAACAGAAATGTTAACTAATAAAAATAAGTTTAAAAGTATAGCTATTTTTTTCATTTTATTTTTTTTTGAAGTATCAGTATTTGACGAATTAGCATTGGTTTATTTTATTTCCTGTCTTATAATTTTTAAAATTTCACTATGATAAAAGAATGTTTTTTTTAAATAGTTTGGTTCATAAACAATATTTTCTAAAATGATCAGACTTGTTTTTGTTTCAGGGAAATAAAAATTCATAGATACAAATCCTGGTGCAAAACCGGTTTGACCCAATTGTGTCATTTTATCTTTAGTATCTATAGTTATGCCATATCCATAATGGGTAATTCCAGACAATGGATGTTGTCTAATTGCACCTTCTTGTTTTGAAGTCATTATTTTAAAAGCAGCTGGTTTTAAAAGTTTGCCAGCTTGTAAGTTCTGATTCCAAATATTCAAATCGGTTGCGTTTGATACAAAAGAACCAGCCGCGGGTGCATTTCTGAAACTATTTTCTTCAAAAAGTAGCTCTCCGTTCTCTTGTTCAGAATATCCTTTTACCAAGTTTTTATATTCTTTATCATCGGGATGAAAAGTATTTTTCATTCCACATTTTTGAAATAATTCTTTTGATTGCATAGCAAAGGATTTTCCTGAAGTTCGTTCTGTGATTTTTGATAACAAATCATAACCTGTGTTGGAATAGGAATAATTAAATTGTGATCCAACTTTGAACGCTGTTGGTTTATCAAGTGCTACAATACCATGCATATGAGTTAATAAATGATGAATTGTAACGGTATCTGCCCATTTTTGCGTGAGTTCGGGTAAGTAGGTGTGTAAGGGTTCATTTAGTTTTAAATGTCCCTTTTCATATTCTTGTAGTACCAAAACCGCTGTAATTTGCTTGCTAATGGAGCCTATTACAAATTGGTTGTTGATTTGTAAAGGGGTTTTCTTTTCAAGGTCTGAATAACCAACAATTTTGGAATATTTGACTTTACCATTTTGCGAAATTAAAATAATTCCGTTGAAAGGTTTTGTTGTTTTACTTTCAATTAAGGAATCAATTTTTTTTTCGAAAGAATTTTTATTTTGTCCAAAGGAAAGACAACTCACAAATAGAATAATAAAAAAGATAAAATATTTGGTATTAAATTTATTATTCATTTAAAATGTATAATGTTTTTGATTTATAAGTTTTTGTAATTTAATCTAAATTGTTTTTTTAGGTCTTTTATATTTGCAATAAAATGATAAAAGTACTAAAAGTCTTCGGGTTTTAATAGTAGTGTTGTTGTTATTTTTATAGTTTATTTGAGATTCTTTTTTGCAGTTGGTTAAAAAGATGATTATCTGAAAAATGTTTCTTTAAAATTAATTCTACTCATTCTAAATTTAATTACATAAGTTCACTTCACTTTTCTTTCAAAAAAAATGCCCCAAAAAGTGTGTAACTTTTTGGGGCAGATTGAAAATTTGTAAATTCCTTTAAGCGTTAAACGGTTTGAAAGTTTATTATTGTTTGCTTTCTAAAATAGTTTTGTAGGTTTGGGTTTTCATTTCTACAAATGTATCCAAATAGGCTGTTTGGTAGACCACAAAATCAGAGGAATATTTCTTTTTATCCAATGAAGAAAATAAATTTAAACGTATTTTTTCTATTTGTTTGTAGAAATCTTTTTCATCCAATTGCATTAATGATTCATAGTCGAATTCCTCTTCATTTTTTGCGAAAGTATTTACAAACTCATTTTCTATTGCTCCTTTTCCTGTGAATTCTAATGATTTTCCAGGTTGTTTAGCGTCGATGCTTATTTTTAAATCATAACCATTGTTTAAGTAAATGCCGTTTGGAAAAAAACTCGTAAGGTTACTTATATAATATTTGTCACTTTTTACATTTAGAGTATCTTTCAATACTCCATCTTTGTCCGCTTTGATGACTTTTTTGAAATTTGGATTTTTATAGGATACGATTACTAACGAATCGACTACTTGATTTGATATTTTAACTTTGAGAGTGGCATAATTGCTAGTTTGGCTATAGGAAGAAAAAGCAAAAAGCATTGCAGCAACAATAGGTAATAATTTTTTCATTTAATTTTTATAATAGTATTAGTTTTTTGCAAAAATATTTTATTTCATTTTTTGCAATGTTAAACTAACAATAAATTACTATTAATATGTTTCGGTTTCTAAATAGTATTGAAAACAATAAGTATTCATAAAAAATGTGCTTAGAATTATTTCGAATATAGTACATCGTTTCGGTTTTTTTAAATTTTTATTTCTTTCAATTAAGTATCGATAAGTATTGTAAAAACAAACCTAGGTTTCTGAGGTTAATTTTAATGCAACTTTTGCCAATGAAAAATGTAATAAAACAATAATAAATTAGAATTTAGATTATTGAAATTTGAGTTTAAGAATTTCGTACTTTTAATAGAAATTATAAGCTGATGAATATTCCAATTCCGATTGATCGAAATGAAATTTTAAAAAGGTATAAACCCTTGGATAAATTCACACATAAAGGTATACAGGGACATGCTTTGATTATTGGTGGAAGCTATGGTAAGATTGGCTCTATAAGCTTATCGAGTAAAGCTGCATTGAAAACAGGTTGTGGTTTGGTAACCAGTTTTGTTCCTATGTGTGGTTATGAAATTCTACAAATTACCATTCCAGAAGTTATGGTAGTAACCGATGAGCACGAAAAATACCTGACAGATATTAGTATAGAGTTAGAGGTTGACGCCATAGGAATTGGCCCAGGAATGGGACAAAAAATGGCAACCCAAAAGGCCTTTCATGATTTTTTATCTAAAACTAGTTTGCCTTTGGTTATTGATGCTGATGCACTAAATATACTGTCTCATAATCCTTCTTGGGTAGCACTTTTGCCTCCAAGAACAATATTGACTCCGCATCCCAAAGAATTGGAACGCTTAATAGGAAAATGGTACACCGAAGAAGAGAAGTTTGGTAAAGCAGTAGTTTTTTCGTTGGTGAACCAAGTTATTATTGTGATGAAAGGAGCGCCTACCTACATTATTGACGGCGAAAATATTTATGAAAATACTACCGGAAACGCCGCTCTTGCCACTGCGGGAAGTGGAGATGTTTTGACGGGTATGATTACAAGTTTGCTAGCACAATCCTATAAACCTGTTGATGCTGCACTATTGGGTGTTTACCTACACGGTTTAACGGCAGATATCGCTTTGCCCGAAACAGGTTATCAATCTTTTATCGCTACGTCTATTCTTGAACATATTGGGAAAGCCTATTTGAGTTTGGAGGTTTAAGATTGTTTAAAATGTTTGGTTTTGGTGAATTTTAACAGTAAATCAAAAAATCTATATTCATATAATTTCGTCTACCACCTTTGTCAATGTTTAAAAATTTGACAAAGGTTAGAAATTCTAAACAACTTTAATAATGTCTCATTTTTTAGTTTATTATTTAAATGTTAGCATAGTTAATTGTTGATATACTTTTAACGGGTTTAAACTGCCTACTTAAAGCTTAGCATCTTAGTTTCTTAGTAACTTAGCATCTTCAAAAAGAATAGTTATTTGTAAGTTTGTAGTTCGTAAAATTGTACCATGAAAAAACCACTTGAATTAAGAACCGTAAATGTTACGCGCTACATTTCGCCGCTGCGGGAAGGTGGTTCGTTGCCCGCACTTGCCGAAGCGGATGATGATTTTAAATATGTTTTGAAATTTAGAGGTGCGGGACATGGTGTAAAAGCCTTGATTGCTGAACTGATAGGCGGTGAAATTGCTCGAGTTCTCAATCTAAAAATGCCCGAATTGGTATTTGCCAATCTCGACGAAGCTTTTGGCCGTACCGAAGGCGATGAGGAAATTCAGGATTTACTGCAAGGAAGCCAGGGACTAAATCTAGCATTACACTTTTTGTCTGGCGCCATTACTTTTGATCCCGTAGTGACCAAATTATCTGCTGAGTTGGCATCGCAAATTGTTTGGTTGGATGCTTTTATTACCAATGTTGATCGCACATTCCGGAACACCAATATGCTTATTTGGCACAAAGAGTTATGGCTCATTGATCATGGTGCTTCACTCTATTTTCACCATTCTTGGAATACATGGGAAACACATGCCAAAAGTCCTTTTGCCCTGATAAAAGACCATGTGTTGTTGCCTCAAGCCAGTGAATTGGTAGCAACCGATTATGCTTTCAGGAAGTTACTTACCAAAGAAATATTGCAGGATATTGTTAATTATATACCAGAAGATTGGCTCCATTGGGAAGACAACAAGCAAACTCCAGACGAAATCAGATCTATTTACTTTCAGTTTTTGTGGACAAGATTAAATTATTCCGAAATTTTTATAAATGAAGCCCAAAATGCAAGAGAAAAACTTATATGAATATGCCGTTATTCGTGTTGTGCCTAAGGTAGAGCGCGAAGAATTCCTAAATGTAGGCGTAATTCTGTTTTGCAAAAGCGCCAAATTTATAAAAATGCTCTATTCGGTTAATGAAGCTAAGTTGCTGCTATTTTCAGAAGATTTTGATTTGGAGCAACTCGAATTGAATTTGGCTTCCTTTCAAAAAATTGCTCACGGAGGTAAATCCGGCGGGCCTATTGGCGAGTTCGATATTCCGTCTCGTTTTCGTTGGCTCACTGCTATCCGAAGCTCGGCAATACAAACTTCCAGACCGCATTCGGGTTTCTGCACAGATTTGGATAAAACCATTCAACGCTTGTTTGAAGAATTGGTTTTGTAACTCCTACCATTTTTATAATTTGGGCGTAACCCCAAAGCAGAAGATTTCGTAAATGATTCGGCTTCCTGCTACTTTGGGGTCGGGCTTTTGGTTTTATTCCCGATTTAGAAAAACTACGGCTAAAAAGTCTTGTTTTTATAAATCGGGAGATACCTCCGCAAATGAAATTCACTGAACTCCAATGAAAATAAATACAATGTGAGGTAATCCCTTACGCGAGATTCACGGGGAAGGAGAAATTTAGTGGTGAAAAGTTGATGTAAAAAAACTACAAGATAACGGTTTGTTATTTTGTAGTTTTCAATTAGGGTTAGCTATTGGACTTATTTTATTATGCTGTTGGAAATTTTGAAACATCCATATAGAAAATTTCCCAAGTGTGCCCATCAAAATCTTCGATAGTCCGCTGTTGCATAAAACCATAATCTTTCATTTCGCTAGGTTCTATTCCGCCAGCCTTTAATCCATTTGACACAATGCTGTTCACTTCATCAACACTTTCAGTCGATAATGAAAAAAGTCCTGCTACCTTTGATTTTGTGTCTGCAATTGGTTTGGTTGCAAAGTTTGAAAACTTTTCGTGTGTCAAGAGCATTACAAAAATATTTTCGCACCAAACCATGCACTTTCCACTGTCATCCGAAAATTGAGGATTAATTTTAAAGCCTAATGCAGTATAAAAAGCCATAGATTTTTGCAAGTCAGTTACTGCTAAATTGATAAAAATTTGTTTAGCCACTTTTTTTTAGTTTTTTAATAAGAATATTTATTGCTTGTTTTGTCATTTCGACGAAGGAGAAATCTCATTAGTTGCTCATGTAATGTTATTTTTCCTTCGTTGAAATGACAAATGAATTATATATGGTTGTACTGCGTTAAGCATCTGGGATATTCGGTTCTACCAAACGTTTTAATTTATCTAAGGATTCTTGCCAGCCTAAATAGCACATTTCAGTGGGTATTGCATCAGGTATTCCTTCCTGTGTGGCAATAAGTTCTGTACCGCATAGTACTTTCCGGAGTTCGATTGTGGTAATCATTTGTCCCGGTAAGTTTGGGGCGTCAAACTCGTCGGTGTATTTTAATCGTTCATTCGGCACAATTTCTAAATATTCGCCACCAAAAGAATGACTGTTACCCGTAGTAAAATTAGTAAACGACATTTTGTATTTTCCGCCAATTTGGAAATCCATGCTATGTACTTTGCAGGTAAAACCATAAGGAGGAATCCAAGACACCATTGCATCTGCGTCTGAGAATGCTTTGTATACTTTTTCTGGAGGTGCCGAAAAAACTCTATGAAGTGTAATTTTATTTGGCATGTTTTTTTTTATTATTATAAAGAAAGTTAAAATTACTGTTTTCTGGATTAAATTTATCTGGTTTGTTGAAATAAACTTTTTCTCAAATGCTAGCGCGAGCGTCACGCTCGTTAGATTTCCTATTGGCTTTTCGTGGCGTTCACGAGCGTGATGCTCTCGCTAGCAGGGAAGAGATATTTTTTGGTATAAAAAAACCATTTAAATTTTACAAATCACTGGCAAAACTTAAATGGCATTAAATCAAGACTATTGGGTTAGATTGTAATTCTTTAAAAAATCTTATAGGACTTATATGGTTTATTTTTTTTTAGAAAAAACTACTTAGAATTCAAAAAAGCCTTTAATTCATCATAAGTTGAGATTTTCACACTCACTTTTTCTTTGTTCATCACGCTTTCTATTTGTGTTGGCAATGGCAAAGTAAAGCCCAAAGTTAGTATCCCTACTTTACAAATTTTAAGATAAACCCATATAAGATGGAATGTCTTAAAAAAGACTACAAAAAAGTTTTCTTTTACAATAATACTTTTAAGAACAAAAAAAGCAACGTTATATTTTTCATTGTTAAGATTTGATTTTTACTCAGTGTGTTAATTAAGTCTATAGAGAAGTAACTTTCTTAATTTCATTCAACAAATTTCACAATATCGATTACCACACTGAAAACCAATATATTCAGATGTGTTTCGATTGTTGTTTAGAATGAGGATTGTTTTTTATAAATGTTAAATCTGTTAAATATTTCTTTTAAAATTAACATTTAAATAAAAGTTTTTATTTAAATGTTAACATATTTAAATCGTAAATTAAAGGTTCAAAATAACTAACCATTGAAGCAAATTGTACTTATACTATTACTAGTGGGTAACACTTTTTTTGGCCAAAATAAAGTGATACTCAACGGTGTCGTATACTCAAGTACTATGCAAGAAATCAAAGGAGTATCGGTTAAGATCGCATTGCAACAACAGATTTTTAACACCGTAACAGATTCTATAGGTTTTTTTCTGTTGAAAATACCAAAAGGAGTTTGCCATATTGATGTATCTTGTGTCGGATATAATAGCTTAAAACAGGAATTGTCTATTCAAAAGGACACATCCCTTTCGTTTGTGTTAGAATTAGAAAACACCGTTTTAGAGACTGTTGTTATTTCAACTCTTGCTAAAAAACAAATAAAAACTGTAAGTGGCGGAAAATTATCTTTTGACCCTCATAAGTTGAGTTTGGTTCCTAATTTGACAGGAACAGTTGATGTTATTAAATTGTTGCAGTTAACTCCAGGAGTTCAAAATTCTGGTGATGCTAATGGGTATTTGTATGTTCGAGGAGGAGATCCAGGACACAATTTAATGCTTTATGCTAATGCTCCTGTATATGGAATGGCTCATTTATTAGGTGTTTTCCCGTTCTATAATGCCGATCCAATTCAAGAAATTCAATTTGATAAATCGAGTACATACGCTGGATTTGGTGGTAGGTTAAGCTCGACTGTTTATGTAACTCCTTATCGGGAGATTCCCAACAAAATTTCGTTAGAAGGAAATGCAGGTATGTTGGCATCTCAGCTTACTATGGCAGTCCCGATCGGTACGAAAACAGGTATGTTTATTTCGGGTCGAAAAACCTATATTGATGAAATAATTGGGCCTCTATTTTCTTCAAATAAAAAGAGTAAAAACAATGAAAAGGATTTTAATTATGGTTTTTCAGATGGTAATTTTATCTTTATTTCAGAGATTTCGAGAACACAAAAATTTGTTTTTGATGCTTTCATAAGTGGAGACGTATTGAAAATAGTGGATTCAAATATGGGTCTCGATGCAAAATTAAAATGGAGTAATTTTGTTTTAACACCCTCTTGGGAATCAACATTTTCGGAAAAAGTAAAAATGGTTAATTCGGTTTATTTTTCTATATATGAAAATGACTTACTAATGAGACAAGAGAATGTTCAGTTGGGTATTTCTTCCTATGTAAAAGAATTTGGGTTTACTAATACAGTAAATTATACCCTTGGCAAAATACCTTTTGAAAGTGGATTTCAATGTGCTTATTATGAATTACAACCGCAAAACATTGAAATTGAAAATATAAAATCGATAGCGAACACTGGAAAATCAATTACTACACATTCTAGTAATTACGCTGTATTTGCTATTGCCAAACCAAAATTACTGGAGACAGTTAGTGCCGAAGTAGGCTTGAGATTCAATTACTATTATGCAGGCGCAACAAGAACTTCAGATCATAATTTTCAATTGGAACCTCGTATTCGGGTGAGCTATAGTCCGACAACTAAAGATGCTTTTTTTGTGTCTTATACTAGGCAAAATCAATATTTGAATTTGGTAACCACTTCTAGCATTGGTTTTCCAACCGATTTTTGGGTTGCTAGTGGCAATGGGATTCCATGGCAATCGGCGAATTCTTTTTCGGGAGGCTACAGTCGAATTCTATCTAGCGAATATAATGTTTCTCTTGATGGATATTACAGATCGATGCATAATCTACTCGAATATCCTTATGGAGTAACCCAGTTTAACGAAATTTCAACCTTAGAAAACGATTTGCTTGTGGGGAATGGGGAGGCTTATGGATTCGAATTTATGTTTAAGAAAGAAAGAGGAAAACTAAAAGGATGGTTGAGCTACACAAACAGTTGGTCTATACGCCAATTTGATGAAATCAATAATGGGAGTCCTTTTTATTCTAAATATGATAGGCGACATAATCTTGCTCTGGTTGGTACCTATGATTTTAATTCTAAATGGTCTGCTGGAATAACCCAGGTTTTTAGTTCGGGAAATCGGTTTACCATGCCGATAACTTGGTATTTTATAAATAATAATCCAATTAAAGAATATGGAAACTATAATAATGCATTGATGCCCAACTATTTTCGTACCGATATATCTGTGATTTATTGGTTTGTAAAAAAACCAAAAAAAGAAAGCGCATTGAGTATCTCTATATACAATGCATTAAATATTTCAAATCCTATTTATATCCATTTTAATTTGAATATAGATAACGAAGGGCGTTCAGTTTCTGTTAATCAAGAAGAAAAATATATATATGGCATATTACCTACATTGAATTGGAAATTTAAATTTTAGAAAGATGAAAACAAACTATTCAGTACTGATTTTGGTGTTTCTTTTGGGATGTACTACGGTGGATTATAAGGAAGAGGTAGAAGTGGTTTCAAAAATAGTATTACAGGGATATATAGAAGAAGGAGACGTTTCTCATGTTGTTTTATCCACAAGTGTACCTATCGGATCAACGGTTGATACTTTGTCGATTCTGAAACATCTATTTCTCTTTGCAAAAGTTACCGTTTCGGATGGAACCAACTCAGAAGTATTGATTCCGCAATTTGATAAAAATTGGATTCCACCTTTGATTTACACTGGAAAAACTATTGTTGGAAAATCAGGAAATACCTATAGCATAAAAGTCGAATATGTTGGAAGTATTTTAAAATCGACTACTACAATTCCAAAGTCTGTTCCTATTCGAGAATTAAATTATGTTAAAAATAATCCCTTAGATTCAACGGGTTATGTTTTTGTTAAATTTGTTGACCCAGTTAATGAAAAAAATCATTATCAGATTTTGACGAAAGTCGATGGAAAAGAACCTGTTTATGTTCCCGCTTTCTATGGTAATTTAAATGATGACAATTTTTCATCTTCGGCTGTTAATTTTCAAATTAATAGAGGAGTATTATTAATAACAAGTAATCAGTTTAAGCCTTATTTTTCTGATGGCGACTTTGTATTTGTAAAATTAAGAACAATGGATAAGGCAGCTTTTGATTTTTGGAATGATTATCAAAATGAAATCGTTAATGGTTTAAATCCAATTTTCCCCGCCAATACAAGTTTAAAGTCTAATATCATTGGTGGTTTAGGTATATGGGCGGGATATGGTGTATCGGTTGTTTCGTTGCAAACTAGAAAACAAGAATGAGGTTGTTTTTATTGATTGAAAATCTAGAATGCTTTTGTTCCTCTAATTTAATAGTTAATTTAGAAATAGTATTTCTACTTTATTCACAATAGTAGTAACAATATTTTTTTAGCAGGACTTAAAGTTCACTTTAGCGAATTATAAGCCTTGCTAAAATAAAAAATAAAAAAAAACATCAACCTTTCGGTCAATGTTTCGTTTGAAAATAATGTTTTTTATTAACCTAAAAAAGCCTTTAATTCATCATAAGTTGAGATTTTTACACTCACTTTTTCTTTGTTCATTACGCTTTCAATTTGAGTTGGCAGGGGCAAAGTTACGCCTAAAGCAGGTTCTACAACATCTAAGAATTTAATAGGATGTGCCGTTTCTAAGAAAACACCAATCGCGTCTGGTATGTTCAGCAATTCTTTTTTCAATCCCAAATAGCCAACAGCTCCGTGCGGTTCGGCGATATAACCTCTTTCGTTATAAATGGCTTTTAATGCTACTAAAGTTTCAGCATCGGTAAAAGTGTATGACGTAAAATCTTTTTTGAATTGCTCCAAATCATTTTGATACATTTCTTGAATACGGATGAAGTTACTTGGATTTCCAACGTCCATAGCATTCGAAATCGTAGCAATCGATGGTTTTGGGTTGTAAATTCCGTTAGAAAGAAATCTTGGTACCGTATCATTAACATTGGTAGAAGCAACAAAATGTTCAATTGGCAATCCCATTTTCTTAGCAATAATACCCGCGCAAATATTACCGAAGTTTCCGCTTGGGCAAGAGAAAACTAATGGTTTACCTTGACTTTTTAATGCTTTGTAAGCAAAGAAAAAGTAAAACATTTGCGGCAGCCAACGGGCAATATTAATCGAATTGGCAGACGTTAGTTGCATATGGTTCAGGCTTTCGTCCAAAAAGGCTTTTTTGACCATGTCTTGGCAATCATCAAAAACACCATCTACTTCAAGGGCTTTTATATTCTGACCCAAAGTTGTTAATTGTTTTTCTTGAATGTCACTTACTTTTCCTGAAGGATAAAGAATTACGACATCAACACCTTTTACACCAAGAAAACCGCTGGCTACGGCTCCTCCAGTATCTCCGGAAGTGGCTACTAGAACGGTATTTTTACTTTCGGCATTGTCTTTGTTAAAATAGGCAAGGCAACGTGACATAAAACGCGCTCCTACATCTTTGAATGCCATGGTTGGACCATGAAATAATTCAAGGGAATAGATTCCATTTTCAACTTCGACCAAAGGAAAATCAAAACATAATGTTTCGGATATGATTTGTTTTAACGTTTCGGCAGGGATTTCGTCTCCCACAAATTGTTTGATGGCTTCAAAAGCGATTTCTTCATGGGATAAACTTTCGATAGTTTCAAAAAAGCTTGGAGCCAAAGGCGTAATAGTTTCCGGAAAATACAACCCTTTGTCGGTTGCCAATCCTTGTATTACCGCTTCCTGAAAAGAAACGTTTGGTGCATTATGGTTTAAACTGTAATATTTCATTCTTCTTAGTGATTAGTGAATAGTAATTAGTGAATAGTCCTTAGTGATTAATACTAATTACTAATCACTAAGGACTAAATACTTCTTAAATAATTTTCATCCCTTCGTCATTCACTTTGGAAACGTGAATTTCATAAGGTAAATTCATTTGATCGTAAACGGCACTCATGGCTTTGGCAATTTTGTCGGCGTGTTCCTTTCCTTTGCTTAAAGCAAAAATAGAAGGCCCAGAACCAGAGATTCCAGAACCCAAAGCTCCGTTTTCATAAGCCGTTTGTTTGATTAAATCAAATCCAGGAATCAGCATACTGCGAACGGGTTCTATGATTTCGTCGTGTAATGAACGTCCGATTAATTCATAATCTTGAGTGTACAATCCCGCTACTAATCCGCCCACATTTCCCCATTGGGTAATGGCACTTTTTAAGGAAACAGTTTGTTTCAGTACGGAACGTGCATCTGATGTTTTTAATTCAATTTGTGGATGAACTACAGTTGCATATAATTCAGATGGACTTTTAATTTTGATGATATCCAAAGGATTTGAACATCTTACCAAAGTAAAACCTCCCAAAAGGGCAGGGGCAACGTTGTCTGCATGAGCATTACCGCTGGCTAATTTTTCGCCTTGCATGGCAAATTTCACCAATTCTTTTCTTGTAAAAGGGCGTCCCAACAATTCATTGATTCCAAAAACCGCACCCGCTGAACTGGCAGCACTGCTTCCGATTCCGCTTCCTGCCTTGATGTGTTTGTAGATCTCGATTTCAAATCCGAATTCGGTTTCCACTTCTTCTAGCATTGCCAAAGCAGCAACTCCGGCCACATTGTTTTCGGTTTCCATTGGTAAATCGGCTCCCAATATTTTTGTAATACGCACTCCTTTTACGTCTGATTTGCGAACGATCATTTCATCGCCAGCAGTCGCTAAGCAAAGTCCGAGTACATCAAAACCACACGAAAGATTCGCGATAGTGGCTGGGCAGAATATTTTTATTTCTTTCATTTTTTTTAGTTTTTGCCACAAAGGCACAAAGACATAAAGTTTTTCTAGTCAGTTTTTAACTGATTACTAATTAACTGATCACTGAACACTAGTTATTACCTATTCGAATCACATCAGCAAAAATTCCCGAAGCGGTAACAGCAGCTCCTGCGCCAGCTCCTTTTATCAATAAAGGTTGATCAACGTAACGATCCGTATAGAATAAAACGATATTGTCTTTTCCTTCCAAATTGTAAAATGGATGGTCTTTTGGGATGAATTGCAAACCAACGCTAGCTTTTCCATTTTCAAATTGAGCAACAAATTTTAATCGGCTTTCTTTTTGATTGGCTTCAGCCAAAATTGATTCAAAGTGTTTTGCATGTACTTTTAATGAAGTGAAAAAATCCTCATTGTTGGTAGTTTCCATACATGCTGCCGGAAGAAATGATTTGTTTTCGATAGCATCAATTTCCATTTGGTAACCGCTTTCACGAATCAAAATAAGGATCTTTCTGGCTACGTCAATTCCGCTTAAATCTATTTTTGGGTCTGGCTCTGTAAACCCTTGAACTCCAGCTTCTTTGACTACGTCATGAAAAGTATTATTTTCATCAAAATTATTGAAAATAAAGTTCAAACTACCTGACAAAACGGCTTGAATTTTATGTACTTTATCTCCAGATGCAATCAGGTTTTTTACGGTATCAATAATAGGTAATCCAGCTCCAACGTTAGTTTCAAACAAGAATGGTGCATTGAATTGACGGGATAAACTTTTTAAGTTTTTGTAATTGTCATACGCAGATGAACATGCAATTTTGTTACAAGTTACTACGGCAACGTTTTGTTTTAAATACTGCTCATAAGTTTTAGATACTTCTTCATTGGCAGTAATGTCCACAAAAATACTGTTACGTAAATTGAGTGCTTTTACGTTGGCAATAAACTGTTCTTTGTTGGCAGTTTCTCCATTTTCCAAAAGGGATTGCCATTCTTTCAATGGAATTCCATCTTCATCAAAATACATTTTTCTAGAATTAGAAACTGCAATAACTCTAAGGTTTATTTTTAAATTTTCTTTTAGGAATTTCTTTTGCTGGTTAATTTGCTCGATGAATTTCTCTCCTACATTTCCAACACCCATTACAAACAAGTTTAATTGTTTGGTGTTCTCTTCAAAAAAGTTTTCGTGTAAAGTGTTTAATGCTTTTTTAACGTCTCTTTCATTGATGACAACCGAGATGTTTCTTTCGGAAGCACCTTGAGCTATCGCACGAATGTTGACGTTGTTTTTTCCTAAAGTACTAAACATTCTTCCGCTCAAACCTTGGTGGTTTTTCATGTTTTCACCTACCAAAGCAATAATGCAAAGGTTTTGTTCTACAATACAAGGATCAATTTTGTTTTGGGCAATTTCGATTTGAAACGCTTTGTTGATGGCGTTTTCGGCAGTATCGGCATCTGAATTTAATATACCAATACATATTGAATGTTCCGATGATGCTTGAGTGATAAAAATGACGTTAATGCTTTCATTCGATAAAACTTCAAATAAACGTTTAGAAGAACCTGCAACCCCAATCATTCCAGAACCTTCCAGAGTAATCAAAGTAATGTTGTCAATATGGCTAATCCCTTTTACAGGATTTGTTTGTGCTGAAACGGCATTTGAAATTAGAGTTCCTTCGGCTTGCGGTTCGAAAGTATTCTTGATTAAAATGGGAATGTTTTTTCTTAAAACAGGCTGAATTGTTGGCGGATACAATACTTTGGCACCAAAATGAGACAATTCCATGGCTTCTTGATACGAAATTGTAGCGATTGGTTGTGCTTGTTTTACAATTTTTGGATTGGCTGTAAACATTCCGTTCACATCAGTCCAAATTTCCAAATCACTTGCATTTAGAGCACCTGCAATAATTGCTGCAGTATAATCAGACCCACCACGACCTAAAGTAGTGTTAATTCCATCTTCAGAAGTGGCAATAAAACCAGGCATCACTACGACTTGATTGTCATTGGATGCAAAAAAAGCTGCAATTAATTGGTTTGAAACCTCAAAGTTTACAGCTGCTTTACCAAATTGATTATTGGTTTTGATTAATTCTCGACTGTCTTTATATCCGCTATTTTTTAGCTTTTGTTTTAAAGCTTCGGCAATGATATAAGACGATAGTAATTCTCCAAAACTTAAAATAGTATCCAAAGTTCTTGGGGATAATTCACCCAAAAGAAAACATCCATCAAGCAATGTTTCTAAGTGATTGATGATTCTTTTGATATGACTTAATAATCCACTTTGTTCACTAACTGGAATAAGTTGCTTTAGTGCTTCTAAGTGTTTTTTCTCAATATCGGTAACAATGTCTTTAAAGCTTTCATCATTAGCCGCTGCTTTCGAAGCTGCTAATTGCAGTAAATCGGTCACTTTGCTTAAAGCGGATACGACTACTACAAGTTTTTCTTCTTGGGCTTTGTTTATTACGATGTCTAAAACTAATTTTATGTTTTCTGCATTGGCTACCGAAGTTCCGCCAAATTTTAATACTCTCATGATAAGTTTGTATTTGTTTTATTGTAATTTATTTTCGTTATTTTATTTGATAAACATTCTTGTCAAAGTCTAACGATTTTATAGTATTTTTTTTTAAAATGCAAATGTCTTTTATACACCCAACACTTTCTTTCTTTTAAAGAAAAGTACAGTTAATAGGATTATATGTAAAATGTATACCCCTAAGGGGTAGTAGTTGTAGTAGATGTAGTTGTAACAGCAAGTTCAACTCTAGTTTGAGTTGTTATCGAAGGATGATATGTACTGTTAAAATTTTTCATTTTTGATTTTCCAAAAGTACTGTTTTTTATAAAAAAACAAAGCTTTTGGGAGTGTTTTTACGAATAGTTTAATATTTGATTTTAATATGGGATAAAATTTAATATTGCATAATTTATTTCTGCTTTTATTGAGATTATCTTTGTTTTAAAATTGATTTTCATCGGGGTTTATGTTGATTATTAATCAAAAAATGCGGGTATTAATTTTAAAACAATAATTGTAAACTTTGTTCGATTTATATGTTTTTATATAAGATATATTGGGGCTAATTTAATAAAGTTGAAATAGGTTTAAATCATATTTTTAATTATCCTCAAAAATAATTGCTTTTTAATATTGATTTGTTGAATTTTGAACACTTAAAATCAAATGAAATGGATAATATACATTATATAAGTACAAGCCTACTTTCTTTCGAAAGTTTACAAGAGATTATTTCGCATCATAAATCAATATCACTTTCTGAAGAAGCTAAAACAAATATTCTAAAGTGTAGAAAGTATTTAGATGCTAAAATGGCTTCCAATTTAGATCCTATTTACGGAATTAATACCGGTTTTGGGTCTCTTTGTAATGTGAAAATATCCAATGAAAATCTTTCTAAGCTTCAAGAAAATCTTGTAAAGTCTCATTCGTGTGGAATAGGGGATGAAGTTCCAAATGATATTGTTAAACTAATGTTGTTGCTTAAAATTCAATCGTTAAGTTATGGGCATTCAGGAATTCAGTTAGAAACGGCTCAACGATTGATCGATTTTTATAATAAGGATATCCTTCCTATAATATATACCCAAGGATCCTTGGGGGCTTCTGGGGATTTAGCTCCTTTGGCACATTTGTCATTGCCTTTATTAGGAGAGGGAGAAGTTTGGTTCGAAGGTAAAAAAGTGCATTCGAGTGTTGTGTTAAAGCATTTTGGATGGGAGCCAATCGTTTTAAAATCCAAAGAAGGTTTGGCATTACTTAATGGAACTCAATTTATGAGTGCTTATGGTGCACATATTTTGATGAAAGCCAATAAATTTTCTTATTTAGCCGATTTAATCGGAACAATTTCCTTAGAAGGTTTTGATGGTAGAATTGAGCCTTTCAATGAGTTAATACATTATATACGACCACATAATGGTCAAATCGCAACAGCCAAAAGGGTAAAAGAATTTTTGGATGGAAGCGAAATAATAGAACAACATAAAAATCATGTTCAAGATCCCTATTCTTTCCGATGTATTCCACAAGTGCATGGAGCTTCAAAAGATGCCTTTGATTATGTAAAAAAAGTGTTCAAAACTGAAATTAATTCGGTAACCGATAATCCTAATATTTTTATCGAAAGCGACCAGATTATTTCAGGAGGCAATTTCCATGGACAACCGCTGGCTTTAGCATTGGATTTTATGGCTATCGCATTGGCTGAACTTGGTAGTATTTCGGAACGTAGAACGTATCAATTGATTTCAGGATTGCGAAATCTTCCTGCATTTTTAGTTGATAATCCTGGTTTGAATTCTGGATTTATGATTCCGCAATATACTGCTGCAAGTATCGCAAGTCAAAATAAACAGTTGGCGACTCCATCAAGTGTAGATAGTATTGTTTCGAGTAATGGACAGGAAGATCATGTGAGCATGGGGGCAAATGGTGCTACAAAATGTTTGCGAGTAATGGATAATTTGGAACGCATTTTGGCTATAGAATTAATGAATGCTTCACAGGCAATTGAATATCGTAGACCTTTGCAGTCTAGTGACTTTATCGAAATGTTTTTAAAATCCTACAGGGAAGAAGTTCCTTTGGTAAATGAGGATAGGATATTGCATTATGATATTGAGAAAACTGTTTCCTTTTTAAATAGTTTTCAAATAGAAGAAGATTTGTTAACATTAGCTTAACATTGGCTTTAAATAATGAATTAATTTTGCACTACTAAAAAATAAACAAATGTCATTAAATAGTATTTTTCAATTTTTAGTCCCAAAGGACAAAAAATTCTTTCCTCTTTTTGAAGAAGCGTCTAGTAATTTAATCGAATTGGCTTCAATTTTACACGAAGCTGTAAATCTTCCTTTGAAAGAAAGAGAAGCTCTTTTTGTGAAAATAGATGAATTAGAACAAAAAGGAGAGGATATTACTCGTCAAACCAATTTGGAATTGAGTAGAAATTTTATTACTCCTTTTGATAGAGAAGATATTCACTCTTTGATTACTTCAATTGATTATGTAGCTGATTATCTTCATGGTGCTGCTTCTAGAATGCGTTTATATCAAGTGGATAAAATTACAAAGTCCATTCGTAAAATGACTGAAATCAATTTAGAAGCCTGTCAAAACATTGATGTTGCTGTTAAAGAGTTGAAAAACTTAGAAAACATGAAAACCATCACCAATGCTTGTGCTAAAATCAATAAATTGGAGAATAAATCGGATATGGTTTACAATAAAGCCGTTTTTGAGATTTTTGAAAACGAAACCGATGCCAAAAATATCATTAAATACAAAGAAGTGTTGTCAGTTTTAGAATCAGCAACCGATAAATGTAAGAGTGTTGCCAGTGTTTTGGAATCCATTACAGTAAAACATTCTTAATTTAATTCGATCAATCTAAGATATAGATATGACTTTACTCATAATTATTATAGTACTAGCATTAATTTTTGATTATATTAATGGTTTTCATGATGCTGCCAATGCAATTGCTACAGTAGTAGCGACAAAGGTGTTATCTCCTTTTCAAGCAGTACTTTGGGCCGCTTTTTTTAACTTTTTGGCCTATTGGGTATTTGGTTTGGGAGTGGCAAATACGGTTGCAAAAACAGCCGAAGCAAGTGAGATTAACCTTGTTGTTATTCTAGCTGGTGTTGTTGCGGCAATAATTTGGAATTTAATTACCTGGTGGCAAGGAATTCCTTCAAGTTCATCCCATACTTTAATTGGTGGTTTTGCTGGTGCTGCATTGGCTCATGCTTTTGCTGTACATGGATTTTCTGATTACACTATAGATGGAAATGTTCATCATTGGTACAATATTGTAAGCTGGTATAAGGCAGGAAAAGATGGTGGAATGCCATCAGGAGTGCTTATTATTATTGCCTTCATTGTATTGGCTCCTTTATTAGGTGCATTGATGTCATATTTAATTTCAATTTGGTTGCTAAATGCTTCTCGAAAAAGTATTTTTCCAAAGATTTTTACGGTGGCCTTAATGATTTTAACTATTTGGTTTGTTCAAGGTCAAATGGTGAGCTTTGCAGATATTGAAAAACCTCGTTTTGTTTCACATTTCTGGAGTGTTGTTTTTGAATCACATAACATAAAATGGTTTTTGGTTGCTTTTATCATACTAACAGTAAGTTTGTTTTGTTTGATATTCAGTAGTCTTAATTTGCACCAAGCCAATGCATGGTTAAAGAAAATGCAATTGGTTTCTTCTGCTGCTTTTAGTTTGGGACATGGAGGTAATGATTCTCAAAAAGTTATGGGTATTATTGCAGCTGCAGTTGCTGTTTATATTCAAACAAGTGGAGTTGCAATAGAAAGTCTACCGGATTGGTTACAAGTAACCCTTGCTAACGACGATAAAGGTATCAAAGGTGTAATGCCAGATTGGATACCATTAGCTTGTTATACTGCAATAGCAGTAGGAACACTTAGTGGTGGTTGGAAAATTGTAAAAACAATGGGGTCAAAAATAACTAAAGTGACTTCTTTTGAAGGTGTAGCGGCAGAAACTGCTGGAGCATTAACTTTATATATCACAGAACACTTCAAAGTACCAGTAAGTACAACGCATACAATCACCGGATCTATTATTGGTGTAGGTTTGACTAAAAGAATTTCAGCTGTTCGTTGGGGTGTAACAGTTAGTTTAATTTGGGCTTGGGTTTTAACTATTCCAATTTCAGCTTTATTAGCTGCTATCTGCTACTACTTTCTTAGTATTTTCTTGTAATATTTTTCACTGTCAAAATTTATAAAAAAAAACCATTCGTAATAGAATGGTTTTTTTTTACATGCAAAAGAAAAATTTTTAAAACCCAGATATTCTGCTTTTGAATTCGTCATGAAGTCTAACATAGAATCAGAATTTGAAATAGTATTTTTAGGAGCACAGCGTTGCGTAAGGAAGACCAAAAGTCCCGCTATCCGTTATATTCCCAATTAACAAAAACTACGGCAAAAAAAGCCTTGTTTTTCTAAATCGGGAGATGCCACTTCTATCGGGGCTCATATCTTTGACTATGTTAAAAATATGAAATGTATCTTTGAAATACAACAATTGATAAGCAAAACGAAATGGCCAAATTCTATCGGGGCGAAATACATCTTTTGATGATATTGTAGACATTAGGTTAATCCATTTCGTTTTTATTACATTTCGAGTCACAATAGTACTTAAAGACCAGAATTTAATTTGGATCTTGTATAAAAAATGAGCAAAGATTTATGTAATATTTTGTTTATTGATTCTAAATCAAAGAGTTATGAATTTAAAGTATTCTGTTGGATTAGACGTTTCAAGCAAAAAAATTAATGCTTGTATTAGTGTTATTGATGAAAAACAAAAGGTAACTGTAAAGTCAAGTACCATTATTTCTAACACATTAAAAGGATTTTCTTCTTTGGAAGAGTGGATTTTAAAGCATAAAAAGGAAACTATTCCTGTGGTAATTTGCATGGAAGCTACAGGGATTTATCATGAGAATTGTGCTTATTGTTTGTTTGGGAAAGGATTTGATGTTTCTATAATTTTGCCTAATAAAGCAAAAAAATATTTGGAAGCTATTGGGCTCAAATCAAAAAATGACAGCATTGATGCCAAAGGATTATCACAAATGGGAGCCGAACAGTGCTTAGATTTATGGCAACCAATGGGATCCTTTTTCTATGAATTACGATTGTTGACAAGGCAACATCAAAATGTTACCGAATTGAAAACGGTTTTAAAAAACCAATTAGATGCGTTGAGTTTTGCAATGCACCATTTGGATTCAGTTACAAATCAATTAGAGCAAACCATAATTTTATTTGAGACACAGCTCAAAGAGTTGGACAAAGAAATAAAGATTCATTTGAAATCTAATAAAGAAGTTTATGACAAGACTGAAAATATATTGAAAATGAAAGGATTAGGAATTTTAACATTGAGTACTATTTTGGCTGAAACCAACGGTTTTACATTATTTACGAATTACAAACAGTTAGTGTCTTATGCGGGTTATGACGTAGTTGAAGCACAATCAGGAAAGCGTGTTGGTAAAACCAAAATATCAAAAAGAGGGAATTCAAGAATAAGACGCGCCTTACATATGCCGTCATTGGTAGTTATTCAATGCAAAGTTAAACCCTTCAAAGATTTATATGATAGAACCTATGAAAAACATGGAATAAAAATGAAAAGTTATGTGGCGGTTCAAAAAAAGATACTGACAATGATTTATCATTTATGGAAAAAGAATGAAGCTTACGATGCTATTTATCAGCTAAATATCCAAGAAGAGGAGCAAAAGTTGACCTCTCGGGCAATTGGCTTCGAAGAAGACACAATAGCAAAAAATAGCCCCAACATAAAAATTGAGGCTACACAAGGTAAACATCCAGTGAATAATCGCAAGAAGCTTCCTCTCGGTGTAACAAATATATAAAAATTAACCAAAATAAATTAGGTATTGAAGATAGTACCTAATTTAGAAATTTAGTGATTTATTCAACTTTCTCAAAAAAATAATAGCTGGATCAAATCTTTAATGGTTAGTGATAGAAAACAATCGAAAGAAAAGTTATTAGGAATTTAAAAGCTTTTACATTCCTTGAATTAAGTTTTTATGATTTTTTCTTCGCTTGTAATGGGTTTGTTTTAGCATTTTATCTCCAGTTATGATGCTAATATTACCATCAATTTCAAGCATAGCCAATTTTACATCAGCAAAATATTCAACTCCATGTTCCCGCATCGCTTCTTTTAATTCATCCGATGTGATGTTCAGTTTGCTTAAGATTTTAAAATCCAAAGTGCCATCATGAATGAGAATTTCAGGTTTTTCGAGCATAAAATCGCTGAATTTTTTAAAGCGATACATTAATTTTTTTAAAGTGAAATTAATTGTGAATAATACGGTTGCAGCTGCGATCCCACCCAAAAGTGTTGTGTTGTTTCCAACCATTGCATTTTGAACTGCATTGCTAATCAATAAAATCAAAATAACATCAGCAGTATTCAATTGTGATAATTCTTTTTTGCCAAAAATACGTAAGGCAATAACCATGAATAAATATACAGCTGCACTTCGGATAATTACATCAAGGTAGGGATTCATATTTTCGGATTTCGGATTTTGAATTCAAATTAAATAAGCTAAACAGCACGCTAAGTTTTTAAATTGTTTTTTCGATCTTCCGTCTGTTTTTAGTGTTCAAAAATAATAGGCTACTTAATTTTAAAATTCTTCTCAATTGCTTTTATCATTTCTCCAGCAATATCTTTATTGGTGGCACCTTCAATTCCTTCTAGACCTGGAGAAGAATTTACTTCAAGCAATAAAGGTCCTTTTGCAGAGCGAATGATATCTACACCAGCTACTTTTAAATCCATAGCTTTGGCTGCTTTAATTGCTATCTTTTTTTCTTCAGGTGTAACTTTAATTATTGATGCAGTACCTCCCAAATGAATATTAGCTCTAAATTCTCCTGGCATGGCTTCTCTTTGAATGGCAGCGACTACTTTACCATCAATTACAAAACAACGAATATCTTTTCCATTTGCTTCCTTGATGAATTCTTGAACCAAAATATTTGCATTCAGACTTTTAAATGCATTAATTACACTTTCTGCTGCTTTTTTGGTTTCTGCCAATACAACTCCTTTTCCTTGAGTACCTTCTAATAATTTTACAATAAGCGGAGAACCTCCAACCATTTTGATTAAATTATCGGTATCTAAGGGAGAATTGGCGAATCCCGTAGTAGGGATATCTACTCCATGATTTAATAAAAGTTGTAATGAAAATAATTTGTCCCTAGATTGTGTGATAGCAGTTGAGGAGTTTAAACAATATACTTTTAACGCTTCAAATTGCCTGGTCAAAGCGCAACCATAGAAGGTGATACTAGGCCGAATTCTAGGAATTATGGCATCAAATTGATTTAGTATTTTTCCACCACGATAATGGATTTCTGGAGTTTTGGCATCCAGTTTCATATAACATTCCTTGATGTTTAAAAAGTGCATTTCATGTCCGCGCATTTCTCCAGCTTCCATGATTCTTTTGTTGCTATAAAGTTCAGGATTGCTAGCCAAAAGTCCAATTCGTAATCCTGAACTGGCTTTTTCAGAATTAATATACAATTCTTTAAGGCTTTCAGGGGTTGGTTGTCCCAAAAGATATTTTTGTTCAGGATCAACTAATATTCTTCCGCTCATTGCTTCACGTCCTAAAAGCATTCTAAAACCCATCGAATCTCGATTGGTCAATGTCATCTCAATAGGCCATTTGGAATCCCCTATAGCTAGATTGGTCTGGATAACATAGCGATGTTCTCTAAATCCGCTTGAACTTTTTACGATTCTTTTATCTACCAATGGCGCTTCACAATGAATCACCGTTTTTATGTTGTTTTGTATTGGATTAATGTCAAATTTTACCCAATTGGCATCGTTTTTTATAAATGGAGCTATATTGATGGCATGCAAAGCAGATGTTTTGGCACCAGAGTCTACGCGAGCTTTAATTGTAGGAATTCCTAATTCTGGAAAAGAGCACCATTCTTCACTACCCAGTATAACTTTATTTTGAAGCATAAATTGATTTTTGTTGAACTTTTATATAATTATCAAATGTAAATATTTGTTTTTAAAAAATACAACAAATTTATATAAAGAATAAACCCGTTATGTTATTAAAACGTAACGGGTTTGTAATTTTATAAATTGTTGTAAATTATTGATTTGTAGGTTCTTCAGCTTGATTTCTAGGTTCTTCAGCTTTGTGAACTTTTACAGTCAATTCTTGAGAACCCTCTTCGATATCCATAAAGATCTCATCACCTGATGTGATTTTTGAAGTGATAATTTCTTCAGCAAGTGCATCTTCTACATATTTTTGAATTGCTCTTTTAAGTGGTCTTGCTCCAAATTGTTTATCAAATCCTTTATCTGCAATAAAAGCTTTTGCTTTGTCAGAAAGATTTAATTGATATCCTAATTCTTTTACACGATCAACTAATTTTTTCAATTCGATTTCAATTATCAAATTAATATCTTCTTTTTCTAAAGTATTAAATACAATAACATCATCAATTCTGTTTAAAAATTCAGGAGCAAAAGTTTTTTTCAATGCATTTTCAATAATGCTTTTAGAATTATCATCTGCTTGTGCTACTTTGGCAGCGGTTCCAAATCCAACTCCTTGTCCAAAATCTTTCAATTGACGTGCGCCAACATTTGAGGTCATGATAATAATTGTGTTTTTAAAATCAATTTTTCGACCTAAACTATCTGTTAAAAAACCATCATCAAGAACTTGTAACATCATATTGAATACGTCAGGATGTGCTTTTTCGATTTCATCAAGCAATACTACGCAATATGGTTTTCTTCGAACTTTTTCTGTGAGTTGTCCTCCTTCTTCGTAGCCTACATATCCTGGAGGTGCCCCAACCAATCTGGAGATTGCAAATTTTTCCATGTATTCACTCATGTCAATTCGAACCAAAGCGTCTTCAGAATCGAATAATTCTTTAGCAAGAACTTTAGCCAATTGTGTTTTACCAACACCTGTTTGACCCAAGAAAATAAAAGAACCAATTGGTTTATTTGGATCTTTCAATCCTGCTCGATTTCGTTGTATAGAGCGAGCTATTTTTAACACGGCTTCATTTTGTCCAATAACTTTATTTTGAATAAGTTCTGGTAATTTAGCCAGTTTGTTGCTTTCGGTTTGTGCAATACGATTTACAGGAATTCCAGTCATCATAGAAACGACATCTGCAACATTGTCTTCACTAACAAGAATTCGATTGTTTTTTGAATCTTCTTCCCATTGTTCTTGAGCAATTGCAAGATCTTTTTCTATTTTTTTCTCGTCATCTCTAAGTTTTGCTGCTTCTTCGTATTTTTGTTTTTTTACAACTAAATTTTTCAATTCACGAACTTCTTCCAATTGACGTTCTAAGTCTAAAATCTGTTTCGGTACATCAATATTGGTTATATGAACACGGGAACCAGCTTCATCAAGAGCATCAATTGCTTTGTCTGGCAAAAAGCGTTCTGACATATATCGATCTGTTAACTTTACACAGGCTTCAATTGCTTCAGGAGTATACGTTACATTATGATGGTCCTCGTATTTATCTTTTATGTTATTTAATATTGTTATTGTTTCTTCAACAGTGGTTGGTTCGACAATTACTTTTTGGAATCGTCTTTCAAGTGCTCCATCTTTTTCAATATATTGACGATATTCATCTAATGTTGTGGCTCCGATACATTGAATTTCCCCTCTTGATAATGCGGGTTTAAACATATTAGAAGCGTCTAATGAACCAGTCGCTCCGCCAGCACCTACAATAGTATGAATTTCATCAATAAAAAGAATGATATCATCATTTTTTTCTAATTCATTCATTACTGCTTTCATGCGCTCTTCAAACTGACCTCTGTATTTCGTCCCAGCAACAAGACTTGCCAAATCAAGTGTTACCACTCGTTTGTTAAAAAGAATGCGGGAAACTTTTTTCTGAATGATACGTAAAGCAAGTCCTTCGGCAATTGCTGATTTACCAACTCCGGGTTCTCCTATTAAAAGGGGGTTGTTTTTTTTACGGCGACTCAAAATTTGAGAAACACGTTCGATTTCTTTTTCACGTCCTACTACAGGGTCAAGTTTTCCTTCCTCAGCCATCTCTGTTAAATCTCTCCCAAAATTGTCAAGTACTGGGGTTTTAGATTTTTTATTTGATTTGTTGGCAGGATTATTAAAATTCCCTTCTTTAAGACTGTCATCTTGTCCTGAATCATCATTATATGATTCGTTTTTTGGCAAGTTTTCTAAAAATTCTTCTTCGTTTGGAGTCATATTAATGTATTGTTCTTTAGCTACATCGTAATCAATTTTAAGTTTATTCAATAGCTTGGTTGTGGGATCATTTTCATTTCGTAAGATGCATAATAGTAGGTGTGCAGTGCTAATTGAAGAGCTTTGAAAAACTTTTGCTTCTAAAAAAGTAGTTTTTAAAGCGCGTTCTGCCTGTCGTGTTAGGTGTAAATTCTTCTTTTCAATACTTACTTCAGCATTAGGACTGGCAGGACTTAGAATTTCAACCTTTCTCCGAAGGTGGTCTAGATCTATATCAAGGTTATTCAATATATGAATTGCTTTTCCATTGCCATCTCTTAAAATGCCGAGCATTAAATGTTCAGTACCAATAAAATCATGGCCAAGTCGCAATGCTTCTTCCTTGCTATAGGTAATAACGTCTTTTACTCTTGGTGAAAAATTATCATCCATAATATTATGTATTGTTATTGTAAATTTAGTGAATAAGATGTTTAAAAGCAAAAATCATACCTTTAAAATCGATTAAAGCTAATTGACAAAAAAAATAATGAACATACAGTTAAAACGAACTTAATTTATTAACTAAATGGCAATGTTAATTTGTTAATAAAATGAATAAAATTCTGGTTGTTTATACCTGAAATCATATTGAGAAAGGTTATATTAGCGGGATTTTTTAAAACAAAATAATTTTAATTTAAGAATATATTATGTCTGAAGGAGAAAAGTTAATTCCTATTAACATTGAAGATGAAATGAAAACAGCTTATATCGATTATTCGATGTCAGTTATTGTATCCAGAGCACTTCCAGATGTTAGAGATGGCTTGAAACCAGTACATCGAAGAGTATTATTTGGAATGCATGATTTAGGAGTAAACTCTAGATCGGCTCACAAGAAATCCGCAAGAATCGTTGGAGAAGTATTAGGAAAGTATCATCCACATGGAGATACCTCTGTATATGATGCCATGGTTCGTATGGCTCAAGAGTGGAGTATGCGTTATTTATTGATAGATGGTCAGGGTAATTTTGGTTCTGTTGATGGTGATAGTCCAGCTGCAATGCGTTATACTGAGGCTAGAATGCGCAAAATTTCGGAAGAAATTTTGGCTGATATAGATAAAGAGACGGTTGATTTTAAATTAAATTTTGATGATACTTTAGAAGAGCCTACGGTTATGCCGACTCGTGTTCCTACCTTGTTAATTAATGGGGCAACAGGAATTGCAGTAGGTATGGCCACAAATATGCCTCCTCATAACTTAACAGAAGTGATCAATGGTACATTGGCTTATATGGACAATAATGACATTGAGGTTGATGAATTAATGACGCATATCAAAGCCCCAGATTTTCCAACTGGAGGTATTATTTATGGTTATGAAGGAGTTCGTGAAGCTTTTAAAACCGGTAGAGGTAGGGTAGTTATGCGCGCCAAAGTTGGTTTTGAAGAGGTTGATGGTAGAGAATCAATTATTGTTACTGAGATCCCATACCAAGTCAATAAAGCGGATATGATTAAACGTACTGCTGACTTAGTAAATGAAAAGAAAATAGATGGTATCGCGAATATCCGTGATGAATCGGATAGAAACGGTATGCGTATTGTTTACATCTTAAAACGTGATGCAACGCCAAATGTAGTTTTGAATACGCTTTATAAATTTACACAATTGCAATCTTCATTTAGTGTAAATAATATTGCAATCGTCAAAGGGCGTCCACAAATGTTGAATCTAAAAGATTTGATTCATTATTTTATAGAGCATCGTCATGATGTGGTAACGCGCAGAACGCAATTTGAATTGAAAAAAGCGGAAGCACGAGCGCATATTTTGGAAGGTTTGATTATTGCTTCAGATAATATTGACGAAGTAATTGCTTTAATTAAAGCATCTAAAAGTACTGAAGAGGCAAGAGAAAAATTAATAGAGCGATTTAATTTATCAGATATTCAATCGCGTGCAATCGTTGAAATGCGTTTGCGTCAATTAACGGGTCTTGAGCAAGATAAGTTAAGATCAGAATATGAAGAAATCATGAAGTTAATCGAGCATTTAAAAGCTTTATTGGCAGATGTAAACTTAAGAATTGCTTTGATTAAAGAAGAGTTAACAGAAATTCGTGACAAATACGGTGATGAACGTCGTTCTCAAATCGAATATTCTGGTGGAGATGTAAGTATTGAGGATTTAATTGCTGATGAAAACGTAGTAATCACAATCTCGCACGCAGGATACATCAAGCGTACGAATTTGTCTGAATACAAAACACAAAATAGAGGAGGAGTTGGACAAAAAAGTGCTGGTACAAGAGATCAAGATTTCTTAGAGCATATGTTTGTTGCAACAAATCATCAATATATGATGTTCTTTACTCAAAAAGGAAAATGTTTCTGGATGCGGGTTTATGAAATTCCAGAAGGAAGTAAAACTGCTAAAGGAAGGGCTATTCAAAATCTTGTAAATATTGAAAGTGATGATAAAGTAAAAGCTTTTATCTGTACTCAAGATTTAAAAGACAAAGACTATATAAACAGTCATAATCTTGTAATGGTGACCAAAAAAGGTCAGGTTAAGAAAACTTCTTTGGAGAAATATTCTAAGCCTAGAGTCAATGGTGTGGCTGCAATTACTATTAAAGAAGGTGATGAATTATTAGAAGCAAAATTAACAGATGGTCAAAGTCAGATAATTTTAGCTGTAAAATCTGGTAAATTAGTTCGTTTCGAAGAAACAAAAACGCGCCCGATGGGAAGAACCGCATCAGGAGTTCGTGGTATTACTTTAAAAGATGATACTGATGAAGTTATTGGTATGGTTACAGTTGAAAAAGATAGTGTAAACGATTCTCAAATTTTAGTGGTTACTGAAAACGGATATGGTAAGCGTACTAAATTAGTAGATGAAGATGGTGAAGATGTTTATAGAATCACTAATCGTGGGGGTAAAGGTGTTAAAACGCTTAATATAACAGAAAAAACAGGAAAACTAATTTCGATAAACGCTGTGACTGATGCTGATGATTTAATGATTATTAATAAGTCAGGATTAACCATTAGAATGGCGATTGAAGATCTACGTGTAATGGGACGTGCTACTCAAGGGGTTAAATTAATAAACCTTAAAGGAAAAGATTCTATTGCTGCAGTAACAAAAGTTATGAAAGATGATGTTGTTGAAGTGGTTCTTGATGAAGACGGTAATGTTATAGAAGCTGAAACCATTGAAAGAGTGAAGCCTGTACTTGAGGTTTTAGAAGATGAAGGAGTGTCTGATGAAGACGAGGATGAGGATGAAGAAGAAGTTGAAGAAGATGATTTGGAAGAAGATGATTCAGATGATGAGGCGTAATTAAATAATTAGAATAATAAATATAAAATAGATTAATATGAAAAGTAGATATGTAATAATAGCGTCAGCATTATTTTTATCAGTAGCAAGTTTTGCTCAAAAAAATGAAATAAAAGCAGCTGAAAAAGCTATTAAGGGAGGGAATTCGCAAGAAGCTATAACAATTTTGGATGGTGCGGAATATTTGATTACCAATGCTCAAGATGCTGAAAAAGCACAGTATTTTTTTGTAAAAGGGAATGCTTATTTGGATTTGGCTAATAAAAATGTAGAAGAAGGTAAGAATTTGAGTCTTGCAGCAAAATCATATAAAGAATTATTAGAATTAGAAAAAGCTTCGGGTAAAGTTAAGTATTCCACTCAGGCAGCTACCTCAATTGCTGAAATTAAGGGGAAATTAATAAATTCTGCAATTGCTGATACCAAAGCTTCTAAAGATGCTGATGGCGCTAAAAAATTATATGAGGCATATATGTTGGATAAAAAAGACACTATTAATTTGTATTATGCTGCATCTACTTATGTAAATGCTAAAGATTATGATAGTGCTCTTAAATTATATGAAGAGTTAAAAGTATTAAACTATTCTGGAAAAGCTACTTATTTTTATGCTGTTAATAAAGTAAATGCTCAAGAAGACTATTTTACTACTGCTGCTGATAGAGATCGTATGGTTAAAATGGGAACTCATGAAAAGCCAAGAAATGAAAATGTGCCTTCAAAAAGAGGTGAGATCTATAAAAATATTGCTTTGATTTATGTTCAGGAAGGAAAAATGGACCTAGCAAAAAAAGCAGTTTCGGATGCTAGAATTGCAAATCCTGATGATACTTCTTTAATATTAACAGAAGCTAATTTATATCTTGAATCCAAAGATATGGTTACATACAAAAAGTTGATTTCTGAAGCATTAGAAAAAAATCCAAACGATGTTGATTTGATATTTAACTTAGGTGTTGTAAGTGCAGGTGCTAAAAACAATATTGAAGCTGAAAAATTTTATAACAAAGTAATAGAATTAAATCCAAAATATATTAATGCTTACATAAATATGGCAGCATTAAAATTAGAAGATGAAAAAGCAATCATTGATGAAATGAATAAATTGGGGAATTCTAATGACGATATGAAACGATATAATGTTTTGAAAAAGAAAAGAGAAGACTTGTTTAGAAGCACCATTCCTTATCTTTCAAAAGCAGTTGAATTAGAGCCTAAAAATGAAGATGTAGTGAAAACATTATTGAATGTTTATAGTGCTCTAGAAATGACAACTGAATACAAAGCGTTAAAAGCAAAAATGTAGTTGATAATTTAAGACTAAATTGAATCCTGCACGATATTTAATTCGCTGCAGGATTTTTTTTACAGATCATTTATTGGTTTTTTTTAATTAATTATGAAAATTAATACAAATAGATATTAAAATGGATCTGATTTAAGGGTTGTATTTTTTTTGTATGAATTCTTAATCTGTAATATAGTTTTTAAGAAAAATATGAATTTTAGAATTAAAATATGTTTTTTTAAATTATTTGTTTTTTTAATAACTATAATGACTATGAAGATAGTAATAATTCATTTTATATTAAAAAATTACTTGAATATTGGTTGATTTACGAAATCGTTGTAATTAAATTGAAATAAGTCTTAAAAATATTTGTTCAATCAAATTTATATTTTATTTTAGATGCAAATTAGTATCATGATTAATTAAAAAACAGATCTTAAAAACAGTTGTATGTTAAGTTTTGTTAATTATTTAGAAATATGATTTCGTAATTGAATAATGATATGTTTGATCTTAAAATCGTAATTAAAATAAAATATATATTTTGAAAATCATTTTATAAATAACAATTATTTAAAGATTTTTTACACAACCAAACCCAAAAATTAATATTAATACTTAACCTAATGAAAAGAAAATTTGTAATGCTATCAATAGTGTTATTGATAAATGTTGGCGTTTTTGCTCAAAAAGAACAAATTAAAAATGCACAAGCAATTTTTAATAGTGGAAATTCTCAAGATGCTTTAGTAGTTTTAAAAAAGACAGAATACCTTATTTTTAATTCAACAGATGAAGAGAAGTCCGATTTTTATTTTTTAAAAGGAAATGTTTTAAAAGATATTGCCTCAAAACAAATTGATGTAGCAAATAATTTATCATTGGCATCTGAGGCTTATCAAGAATTGATAAATGCCGAAAGTGAATCAGGTAAGTTTAAATATACTTTACAAGCCAATATAGCTTTACGCGATATGAAGTCTGTTCTTGTGAATGGTGCTTCGGATGATTACAAAATTGGAAAGTATAAAGAAAGTGCTGAAAAAAGCTACAAAGTATATTTGTTAGATAAAAAGGATACTTTGAATTTATATTATGCTGCATCTTCATCTATGTTAGTTAAAGATTATGATTCTGCTATTAAATATTATGAAGAGTTGGATAAACTTAAATATTCAGGAAAGGGAGTTTCTTATTATGCCACAAATAAAAAAACAAAATTAGAAGAACGATTTATTTCGCCAAGTGTTAGGGAAGTTAGTTTAAAGTCAGAGCTTTATGAGAAACCTCGAAACGAAGATTCACCTTCCAAGAAAATGGAGATTAATAAAAATTTAGCTTTTTTATATCTTGAAAAAAATAATCTGGCCAAAGCTGAAAGTTATTATACTAAGGTTTTAGAACTTGATCCTAAATATATAGATGGGTATATAAATATGGCTTATTTAAAATTAGAAGGTAAAAAACCTATAATGGATGAGATGAATGCATTAGGAAATACTCCGAAAGAAATGGAACAATATGATAAATTGAAAACAAAAAAGGATGATTTAGTTAAAAGTGTTATACCATATTTGAAAAAAGCTTTGGCAATAGAACCTAAAAATCTGGATGTTATTAAATCGCTTTTGGGGGTTTATAGATCGTTAGATATGACAGATGATTATAATGCCTTAAAATCCACTAGTATGTAAAAAAAACTACTTAAAAAAAATAATATAAAAAAAATGCTAGATTAAATTCTAGCATTTTTTTTATATTATTTTTTTGATTACTCTCAGTTTGTGGGTGTGTTTATTGTTTTCAGCATTGTAAATGCCTAAATGATCCAGGCGGTCAATTCTTACTTTTCCGCTTGCATGGATGATATAATTATTTTCCATAATTATTCCTACATGAGTTATGTTTCCTTCTTCGTTGTCAAAGAATGCTAAGTCACCAGGTTCACTTTCTTCAATAAAACTTAATGCTTCTCCTTGTTTAGCTTGTTGAGATGCATCGCGCAGAAGTGTATAGCCGTTTAATTTATAGACCATCTGTGTAAAGCCTGAACAATCAATTCCGAAAGGTGTTTTTCCTCCCCATAAGTATGGAGCATTTAAATACATAAAAGCAGTTTCAAGGATTTTATTTTTCGGCTTTTGCCCACTAGCTTTAGTTCCTTCAAAATTGAATTTTGAAGTGTTTATTTCTGGATAGTTTAAAAAAGATAATGAAGATCCTAGTGGAATTGGTATTAATATGTTGTTCGGAGTGCTTATGTATTCAATTAAATCAGCATTTAGTATAATAGCATCCGAAGATAGTTGATTGTAATTTGATTCTGTAATTGCTTGGTATTGTTTGCTATCTATCCAGCCATTATAATTATCATATTGTGTTAAAACGTAGGTCCATTGTTTGTTTTGTTCTAAAACTTCAAAATGTTCCCCAAATAAAATTTGAGATACAATTTCGCTTTTGTCACTAGCTTCCGCGCGAAGAGGAATCATGGCTAAATTACAAATTCCAAACATTTATATAAATTAGAATTAAAAAAAAATACAAATCAAAGATGGCTGTAAAAATAGTCATTTTCAAATTGTATTTTTTAATATTTTATATTTATTTGAATTAAATAGCTATGAAATCGCATGAAAGAAGATGTCGTAAACGCCAATGAAAGTCTGGCGATGCCATATTCCTATAAAAAACAAATAATATCTACTTATGAAATATATCTTTCGATTACAAATGCTGATGCTCCACCGCCACCATTGCAAATAGCAGCTGCGCCATATATAGCATTGTTTTGTTCTAGTACATTGAGCAGTGTTACAATAATACGAACTCCAGAGCATCCAAGGGGATGGCCTAATGATACTGCGCCTCCATTTACATTTATTTTATTATTATCTAAGCCAAGTATTTTAGCATTAGCAATTCCAACAACCGAAAAAGCTTCGTTAAATTCAAAAAAATCAATTTCTTCTATAGTTAAATTCGCTTTTGCTAACGCTTTTGGTAGAGCTTTGGCTGGACTTGTTGTAAACCATTTAGGTTCTTGGGCGGCGTCAGCATATCCTTTTATGTAAGCTAATGGTTTTAAACCTAGCGAAATTGCTTTCTCTTCACTCATTAGTATAACTGCAGCTGCACCGTCATTGATGGTTGAGGCATTTGCAGCTGTTACAGTGCCATCCTTTGTGAAAACGGCATTTAAAGAAGGTATTCTTTCAATGGATACATTTGTGTACTCTTCATCTTTTGAGAACAATAGTGGTTCTCCTTTTCTTTGAGGTACAGCTACAGGGACTATTTCGTTGTCAAATTTACCATCACTCCAAGCTTTTGCTGAACGACTGTATGATTGAATTGCAAAATCATCTTGCTCTTGTCTAGAAATATTATATTCTGCAGCACATAAGTCGGCACTTACACCCATAGCGTTATTATCGTATGCATCTGTAAGGCCATCTTTTTGAAGTCCATCAATCATGGTGCTTGGTCCAAATTTAGTTCCGTTTCTTAAGTGCATATAATGTGGAATTAAACTCATGTTTTCCATCCCTCCAGCAACTACAATCTCGGCATCACCACATTGAATGGCTTGAGCACCTAACATTAATGCTTTCATTCCAGAAGCACAAACTTTATTGACTGTTGTGCAAATAACATCATTAGATAGACCGGCAAATAGCGCAGCTTGGCGTGCAGGTGCTTGACCAACGCCAGCTTGCACAACATTTCCCATGAATACTTCTTGGACTAAGTTTGGATCTAATTTTATTTTGTCTAGCGCCCCTTTTATAGCAGTTGCCCCTAATTTTGGTGCTGTAATTGTAGATAATCCACCCATAAAACTGCCGATAGGTGTTCTAACAGCCGAAACGATAACAACTCTTTTGCTCATGTTTATTATATGTTGATTTATAAAGCAAATTTAAACTATTTTTGATAGATTCAAATTTTATTCAAATTATAATTAATGATTTAATGATAATTGTATGGTTTATTTGAATTTTATGGGTAAATCAATAATGAGATGAATTTAAAAATTCTACTAATATTAATGAATAGATATTAGGGTTTTTAAATAAAATAATGTTTTTGCTGTTTTCAGGAGTCTATATTATATTTCAAGAATTAGTAGTAAAGTGAATTATTTATAATTTAATTTTTATTTTAGTTTCAAAATGTCCTTAATGTGGCTTTTGGCTGATAAATGATAAATAATGCCATTTTTTATTCGTGTCTATTTGTTTGATAGTTAAGATGTTTTAAATAATCATAAAAAAAATATGAAAAAAGTTGCTTAAAAAGTTGTGAGAAACGTAAACATGTCTTAAGTTTGCAACCGCAAAACAGGACACGTTTCCTAAGGTTTTGGAGAGGTGCCAGAGTGGTAATGGAGCAGTTTGCTAAACTGTCATCGAGTGATCGGTGCCAGGGTTCGAGTCCCTGTCTCTCCGCGATTTTTTTATGATAAGGATTTTAGCAAGATTCAATAATTATCATAGAATTTAAAGTTTTGAAATTCGGGGTGTAGCGTAGCTCGGTTATCGCGCCTGCTTTGGGAGCAGGAGGCCGCAGGTTCGAATCCTGCCACCCCGACACTATTATTCAAGAGCAATGGAGGCATAGCTCAGCTGGATAGAGCACCTGCCTTCTAAGCAGGCGGTCGAAGGTTCGAATCCTTCTGCCTTCACAAAAACCCACTATTTTAGTGGGTTTTTTGCGTTTATATATGTTGATATTAATGGTTCATGGGATCATGTACAAAAGTTGGTGATTAAGCAAAAAGATTAATTAATTTGAACAAAAAGAAACTATTACAAAATATCTTATTTGATATCTAATAATGAAGTTGCTGTTGTATTTTGAAATCTAAAACCATTTTTTTCATAGCTACTTTATTATATTTGTAACTCACATCTTTTAGTTATTATAGTTTGAAAAATTATCTTCAATTTTTTTTGTTTTTTGCGATAAGTTATTCTGGTTATTCATCGGGTAATATGGATTCTATTTTTGATAAGCTAAATGATGCATTAAAAAATAAACAGCAATATGTTTTACTAAAAGAAGAACGCATTGTTAACTTCAAAAAAATTAAATCAGTAGATTTATCGAAAGAGCAAGAGTATAATTATAATAAAACTTTATATACAGAATACCAAAAATTCAATTCTGATTCGGCAATTTTATATGTTAAAAAGAATCTTTTGATTTCTAAAGAGCTTAAAAATAAATATTTGTTAGATTTAGCTCAATTGCAATTGGCCAACCTCTATTCTTCATCTGGGAAATACCGTGAATCTGAGTCTATTTTGCGAAGCATAACTAAAAAAGCATTAGACAAATCGCTACTTCCTTATTATTATTTAGTGTATAAAGAGTTTTTCGAACATTACAATGCAAATAGTAATAGTAAAGAACACATTGATCAAATAATAAAATATAGGGATTCTTTATTAGGTGTTCTACAACCTAATTCCTTGAATTATAAAATCAATCAAATTCAGAAAAATATTTTCACTAAAAAGGGAACTCTTGCTGAAAAGCAATTATTGATTTTATTAAAAGATACAAAACTGGAAGATTCACAATATGCTATGATTACATACCTTCTTGGGTATATTTATGAAAGTAAAAATCAATTAGAGTTAAGAAAAAAATATTTTGCACTTTCAGCAACAGCAGATATAAAAAATGCCATAAAAGATAATGCTTCGCTACAGGAATTGGCTTTAGTTTTTTATGAAATTGGAGATGTAGATATGGCTTATAAACTCACACAATCGGCCATTGAAGATGCTCTTTATTGTAATGTTCAGTTTCGAACGCTGCTCATGTCTGAGGTCTATTCGATAATTAATACAGCTTATTTAGAAAGGGAAGCCCAAAGAAAAAACGAATTGCAATTTTATTTGGTATGCATCAGTTTGCTATCTGGGTTTTTGATTGTGGCGGTGATTTATGTTTACAAACAAATGAAAAAAGTATCTCGCATTCGAGAAGAACTTTTTAAAACCAGTGAGAAATTAGCCGAATTAAATAAAGATATTACTAAAACTAACAATCAGCTGCAGGAACGAAACGCACAATTATCGGAATCCAATCACATTAAGGAAGAATATATTGCGCATTTTTTTAATCTGTGTTCATCTTACATTAATAAGTTAGAAAATTATCGCATTATTTTAAACAAAAAAGCTGCTGTCAAACAGTTTGATGATATTTATAAAATGCTAAAATCTACCACTTTGGTTGAGAAAGAGCTCGAAGAATTATACGAGAATTTCGATGTGATTTTTTTAAATCTATATCCCACTTTTGTAAAAGATTTTAATGCATTACTTATTAAGGATGAGCAAATTGTATTGAAACAAGGAGAGTTGTTAAATACTGAACTTCGTATTTTTGCCTTAATTCGTCTTGGGATATCAGATAGTGTAAAAATCGCTGCTTTTCTTCGTTATTCCTTAAGTACTATTTATAATTACCGCACAAGAGCTCGGAACAAAGCTGTAATTGACCGAAATAATTTTGAAGAAACGGTCATGAAAATTGGATTAGTAGCATTCAAAAGTTAACTATAAGTTTTAAATTCACTACTTTTTTTTGTGTTCGTAATCTAGTAAATAATTGATATATAATTGATTGATTTTTAGAATCACTACTTTTTTTATTTAAAATTAAAAGCTGCATTATTAGGTTTTAGCTTTACAATATCCTAATAAAGATACTTTCGAAAATTGGTATCCTAAATTGTAAATTTTAATGCTTTAATAAATTTAAGAGTTATGTTTAAAAATGTTAAAACAATTGTTGTTTTACTGCTGTTGAGTTCGTTCAGTTTGAATGCACAAAATAAAGTTCCTGTTTATCTTGATGATGCAAAGAATATTAAAGAGCGTGTAGAAGATGCACTTTCTAAAATGACGACTGAAGAAAAAATTGCGATGATTCATGCACAATCAAAATTCAGTTCGCCAGGTGTTCCGCGTTTAGGAATTCCTGATAATTGGATGACTGATGGACCTCATGGAATTCGTACTGAAGTTTTATGGGACGAATGGGATCAAGCAGGTTGGACAAATGATTCTTGCATTGCATTTCCGGCACTTGCAGCTTTATCAGCAACTTGGAACAAAGAATTGGCTTCCTTGTATGGGAAATCAATAGGAGAAGAAGCTCGTTTCCGAAACAAAAATGTATTGTTGGGACCTGGAGTAAATATCTATAGAACACCATTAAACGGCCGTAACTTCGAATATATGGGAGAAGATCCTTTTCTAACTTCCAAAATGGTGGTACCGTACATAAAAGGAGTACAATCTAACGGAGTTGCTGCCTGTGTAAAACATTTTGCATTAAATAATCAAGAAACAAATCGTAATGCCGTTAATGTGATTGTCGATGATCGTGCATTGTATGAGATTTATTTACCCGCTTTTAAAGCAGCTGTTCAAGAAGGTGATGCGTGGGCAATAATGGGATCATATAATAAATATAGAGGACAACATTGTTGCCATAATGAGTTTTTATTGAATGATATTCTTCGTGGTGAATGGGGATTCAAAGGTGTTGTGATCTCAGATTGGGGAGGAGTTCATGATACCAAACAAGCTATTCATAATGGATTGGATATGGAATTTGGTTCTTGGACAAATGGACTTTCATGGGGAACCAGTAATGCGTATGATAACTATTATTTGGCAAAACCATATTCAACTATGATTAAATCTGGTGAAGTTGGAACAAAAGAACTTGATGAAAAAGTACGACGTATTTTGCGTTTATCATTTTTAACTACAATGAATAAAGACAGACCGTATGGGTCATTCGGAACAAGAGAACATGCTGAAGCTGGTTTAAAAATTGCTGAAGAAGGAATTGTTTTATTACAAAATAAAAATAATATTCTTCCAATTAATTTATCTAAAACAAAAAAAATCGCAGTTATCGGTGAGAATGCAATTAAAATGATGACGGTAGGTGGTGGAAGTTCTTCGCTTAAAGCAAAATATGAAATTACACCACTTGAAGGATTAAAGAAAAGAATTGGAAATCAAGCTGAAGTGGTTTATGCGCGTGGTTATGTGGGAGATCCAACCAGTAATTATAATGGTGTAGTGGCAAAAGTGAGTCTGGAAGACAAACGATCTGCGGCAGAATTAATTAACGAAGCCGTAAATGTAGCCAAAGATGCTGATGTTGTCCTTTTTATTGGAGGTTTGAACAAAAGTGATTTTCAAGACGCGGAAGGAAACGACCGTAAAGATTTAGGCCTTCCGTACAATCAGGATCGATTAATTAGTGAATTGATTAAGGTAAACAAAAATGTGATTTTTGTAAATATTTCGGGAAATGCTGTAGCTATGCCATGGATAAAGGATGTTCCAGGTATTATTCAAGGTTGGTTTTTGGGTAGTGAGGCTGGAACTGCTTTGGCGGCAGTTTTGGTCGGGGATGTGAATCCATCTGGAAAATTGACATTTACTTTTCCAGTAAAAATAAACGATAACGGTGCTCACCAATTAGGTGAATTTCCAGGCGGAGATGATGTAACTTACAAAGAAGGTATTTTTGTAGGATACCGTTGGACAGACAAACAAAAGATAAAACCTTTATTTTCTTTTGGTCATGGGTTAAGTTACACGACTTTCGAATATAGTAAAGCAATTGCCAATAAAAAACAATTGTCAAGTGGAGATCAAATCTCATTTTCAATTAAAGTTAAAAATACTGGAATTCGTGAAGGTTCCGAAGTAGTTCAGTTATATATTAGTGATTTAAAATCATCTTTGCCTCGCCCAGTAAAAGAATTAAAAGGTTTTGAGAAAATTTCTCTTAAAGCAGGGGAAGAAAAAACAGTGACTTTTGTGATTGATAAAACTGCTCTAAGTTTTTTTGATGATAAAAAACACGAATGGATTGCTGAGCCAGGTGATTTTGAAGCTTTAATTGGATCATCCTCTACAGATATAAAATCGAAAGTGAGTTTTATACTGAAATAAGATCATTTTAGTGATTATAGTTAGTTGTGAAAGCTACGATTTTTTAAAAATTGTAGCTTTTATTATTTAATACAAGGAAAATAGTTAAAATAATAGTAGCTAATTGATCCTAAGGCTTCAAATTATTTTTGGTTTTACAATAGAATGCAATAAATCATTTGCATTTGAAGCATAAAATCGTCCAATAGGTAATTTTTTATTTTTTATAGTAACTGAACGACTATTGAATTGAGTAACTTTTTTAATTGTAATCAAGAAAGAACGATGAATTCTACAAAATAATCCTTCGGGTAATTTCTCAATCATTTCGGTAATGGATTGGTGTGTCTTAAAACAATCAGTTTCGGTATGGACATTTAAATAATTGCCTTGTGATTCAAAATAGTCAATTTCGTCCAAATAAAGTTTAATAGTTTTTCTTTCACACTTAACAAATATAAAAGGACGTTCGGTTTCTGCTTGTTTGAGTTGTTCAAATTCCTGATTTGTTTTCTTGATTTTACAGTATTTATGTACTGCTTTCGAAAAACGTTCAAATGAAATTGGTTTCAATAAATAGTCAATAGCATCCAATTCGAATCCTTCTACTGCATGTTGTGGATTGGCAGTAGTGAAAATGATTCCGATCTCCTTTGGTAACGATTTTGCAAATTCAATTCCTGATTTTCCTGGTAAATTAATATCCAAAAATAGTAAATCTATTTTTTGGCTCTTGATAAGATTTATAGCATTGTTTGTACTCATGAATTTACCTTTCAAATCCAAGAAATCAAATTTAGCCATATGCATTTCAAGTAATATGGAGGCTGGAAGTTCATCTTCTATAATGATGCAATTGATTTTATGGGATGTCATTAATTTTAATTTTTAAAGAAACAAAAAAGGAATCAACGTCATTTTTTATGGTCAAAATATGTTGATTTGGATATAGTAATTCCAATCTTCTTTTCACATTATTAATTCCAACGCCGCTGTATTGGGTTTCACTATTTTTATTTTTCATACAATTAGAAGATAAACTGTTTTCAATCTTAATGCTTAGCCATTCTTCTGAAGCAGTTATAGAAATGGTAATCCATGCTTGGGAATTCGTATCATTTAAACAATATTTAAAACTGTTTTCAATGAATGGAAGTATTAAGAAAGGTTCGATTACTTGGTTTTTTATAATTCCATTGGTACTGAAACTTAGTTCGAGTCGATTGTCAAATCGCAATTGTTGTAGCGAAATATAATTTTTTAGATATTCAATTTCTTTTTCTAAAGGGATATGTTTGGTATTTACCTCATAGACGGAATACCGAAGAAAATCAGAGATTTTAAGAACAATATCCGCAGAATCATCCGATTTACTTAGAATTTTAGAATACAAACCGTTGAGTACATTGAATAAAAAATGAGGGTGAAATTGATTTCGTAATGAAAATAATTCAGCTTTTAATTTCTCTGACAGGATTTTTTGCACCCTGTTTTTCTCTTCAGCAAGGTAATAGACCAGTTTTATCGCTAAAGGGATGGTGACTACAAACTGTAATTTAATCACATTGTACAAATATACGGGTGCCGATAGTAATGGTTCACTTTTCCATTCGGTTAAATTATAAGCAATAATTATGTAATTGTCTATTAATCGCTGAATGAAGGCAAAGAAAAGGATTGATAATATATAGGTAAAAATAAAAAGTGTCTTTTTTTTCTGGAAGAACAAAACCGGCATAGCTACTTCAACAATCAGTAAAACAAATAATATTTTCGGGAACACGCTATAAAATTCATTGGATAATGCTCTCAAAAAATCTGCTGTTGGTAGTCCTTGTATCAAACTAAATAATAAGATATATCCCAACCAATAGATTGTATATATTTTCAATTTTTGAGATGTACTTCCGGAATACATAGCTGAATTGTTCATTGTAGAATTAATTTTCTGTCATGTAAAGCTAAGGGTTTTGTTTTACAATAAAAATTGATCTGGTTTAGAAAACACTTTTTTGTGTTTAAATAACATTAGTTGCACTTATGTTGTTTACAACTCAAATCAGGTTGTTTAAATAAGTTGCTTTTTGATATCCGAAAAGTAAAATAACTTTAACAGACTTTTAAAAACTTTAGAAATTATGATCAAGAAAACAACTTATATTTTAATGCTATTATTTGGTTTTTCTTTGGTAACAAATGCCCAAAACACCGAAGTCTATCCCACAAACTGGTGGACAGGTATGAAGACTAATTCAATTCAATTACTCATTCGAAGTACCGATGATCCATTTATTTCAGACAAAGTAGAAATAAATTATCCGGGAATAACTGTTGGCAAAACGTATTCATTTCCGAACCAAAAATACATTGCCATAGATATTGTTATTGGGCCTGAAGCAGTTGCTGGAAATGTAATTATCGAATTAAATCAAAAAGGAGGTAAGCATAAAATAAAGTGGCCGTTGTATAATCGAAGATCAGGTAATGGAACACAATATGCACAGGGAGTAACTTCGAGTGATTTTATTGATTTGATAATGGTGGATCGTTTTAGCAATGGAGACACTTCGAATGATCAGGTAAAAGGAATGCGTGATCAATCTCTTAATAGAAATGAAATGTATGATCGTCATGGTGGTGATTTACAAGGAGTGCTAAATAATTTAAATTATATTCAAGAACTTGGTGTTACTGCTTTATGGTTTACTCCAATCATGGAAAATGATATGGAGAAAAGGACTGAACACGGATATGCCATTACCAATCATTATAAAATTGATGCTCGATACGGTGGAGATGTTATGTATGAAAAATTAAGTGATCAATTGCACAAACGAGGTATGAAACTTATTTTTGATGCGGTTTATAATCATTTAGGATCTTTTCACTTTTTAGAAATGGATCCACCTGCAAATGATTGGGTACATCGTTGGCCTATTTATACACAAACAAATTATAGAGAGATTCCTTTGTTTGATCCTTATGGAACAAAATCGGATAAAAAAAGAATGAGCGATGGTTGGTTTGATAAAATAATGCCAGATATTAATCAAGACAATCCATTTATGGCAAACTTCATTATTCAAAACTGCATTTGGCATATTGAAAAGTTTGGTATTGATGGAGTTCGCCTCGACACCTATACTTATAATGATTTGGATTTTGCGAATCGTTGCAATAAAGCGATAATGGATGAATTCCCGAAAATAACCATTTTTGGTGAAATTATGGTTCATGGCGTGGCAAATCAGTCGTATTTTGAGCAAAATAATATGGATGTTAGTTTCAAAAGCAACTTGCCTTCGGTGGTGGATTTTCAAAGTTTATATTATGGAATTATTCCTGCTTTGACAGAACCTTTTGGATGGAAAGAAGGAGTGAACAGGTTGTACTATACTTTGAGCAGTGATTTTTTAAGTAAAAACCCAATGCAAAAAGTACTGTTGTTAGATAATCATGATGAATCCCGTTTTTTTTCATTAATGGGAGAGAATGTCGAAAAGCAAAAAATTGGTTTTCAATGGTTACTAACTTGTAGAGGAATCCCACAACTGTATTATGGTTCGGAAGTGTTGATGAAAGGACTTAAAGCTCCAGATGGATTGGTTCGTGCTGATTTTCTCGGAGGATGGAAAGAAGATGCTAAAAACGCGTTTACAGGAAAAGGAATGACAGAGGATGAAAAATCAACTCAAAATTTAGTTCGAAAATTAGCCAATTTCAGGAAAACAGCATCGGCGCTTAAAACAGGAAAAATGATGCACTATGTTCCTGTAGATGGTTTGTATGTTTATTTTAGATATGATGAAAATCAAACCATAATGTGTGTTATGAATACGAGCAATTCTGAAAAAGAAATTGACTTTCATAAGTATGACGAAAGAACAGCTGGTTTTACAACTGCAAAAAATGTTATTACTGAGGATGGCTTGAATACTTCGAATATAACAACTATTCCTGCCATGAAAATGTGGGTCTTAGAATTAAAAAAATAAAGTAATGATTATTTTAATATTGGATTTTAGTATACCCATATATTTCTTTGATTAACAATAATTTTGAAATGAAAACATACAAAAATCAATACCTATTTCTTTTATTCCTGCTATTTCAATTCAGTTTTGGGCAGAGCTCTAAAAGTGTAGAAAAAAGGTTTTACACCACGAAATCATTAGAAAATAATACTTCGCCAACTATTGACGGACTTTTAACAGATGCTAGTTGGGATATTGTGGAGTGGCAAACGGATTTTATTGAAAATTTGCCAGATGAAAATACGCCTCCCACGGAGCAGACCAAGTTTAAAATAGTGTATGATTCCAAGTTTTTGTATGTTGCTTTCAAGTGTTATGATAAGGAACCAGATAAAATTGTAAAACGGCTTTCGAGACGAGATGGTTTTGATGGTGATTTTGTAGAGGTAAATATCGATAGCTATCATGATAAAAGAACAGGATTTTCATTTACAATATCAGCTTCAGGAGTTAAAAGTGATGAATTTATTGCTGATAATGGTAATATTTGGGATTCGAGTTGGAATCCAATTTGGTATGTAAAAACCAACATGGATACCGAAGGCTGGACTGCGGAAATGAAAATACCATTGAGTCAGTTAAAATTTAGTGCCAGCGAAGATCAGGTTTGGGGTTTTCAAGCAACTCGCCGGTATTTTCGAAAACAGGAACGTTCCATTTGGCAACGCATTCCGGCAGATGCCCCTGGATGGGTAAGTGAGTTTGGAGAATTACGAGGATTAATTAATTTGAAACCGCAAAAACAGATTGAAATTCAGCCCTATTTCTTAACGCAATTAGATACATATGAACAAGAAATAGGGAATCCTTTTCGAGAAGGGCAAGATTTTAGTTTGAAAGCGGGTCTTGATGCTAAAATTGGAATTACAAATGACTTGACTTTAGACCTAACTATCAAGCCCGATTTTGGTCAGGTAGAAGCTGATCCAGCGGTAATTGCTCTGGATGGATTTCAAGTATTTCATCAGGAAAAGCGTCCATTTTTCATCGAAAACAAAAATATTTTCGATTATAATTTTGGAAATAATGAAGATAATCTTTTTTATTCTAGACGTATCGGCAGAAGCCCTCAAGGTATTATTTCTACTTCAACTGGAGAATTTGTCAAGCGACCACAAAATACCTCTATTTTGGGTGCTGCAAAATTTAGTGGTAAAACAAAGGATGGCTGGTCATTAGGTATTTTAGAAAGCATTACTGGAAATGAATATGCAAAAATTGATAAGGGGTCGGAACGTAGCGATGTGTTGGTAGAACCGCTTACCAATTATTTGGTTGGACGTGCCCAAAAAGATTTTAATGATAGAAATAGTTTTTTGGGTGCAATTGTAACTGCAACCAATAGAAAGACGGATGAGCCACAATTTTCATTATTAAGAGAAGCGGCATATTCGGGAGGATTGGATTTTAAGCACAATTGGAAAAACAGGAAGTATTTTATTGCAGGAAATATTGTAGGTAGCCATGTTTTTGGATCAAAAGAATCCATTACCAATACGCAAAAGGAAATAACACATTTGTTCCAGCGCGTAGATGCAGATTATGTTTCGGTAGATACTAATCGAACATCATTAACAGGAACGGGAGGAAAAATCGAAGCAGGCAAGGTGTCTGATGGACATTGGCGATACAATGCAAGTGTGACTTGGCGTTCACCGGAATTAGAACTCAATGACATAGGTTTTCTTCGTCAGGCCGATGAAATTAAACAAACATTATATGTTAGCTATCAGTCCTTAAAACCATTTGCCGCTTTTAGAAGTGGTATGGTTCGTTTTGAGCCTTTTACAACTTATGATTTTGGGGGTTTTCATAATAGAACGTATTATGATCTCTTAGGAAAAGCAGAATTTAAAAATTATTGGTGGGCAAATATTGGTTTTTCATACAAACCCAGAATATTCAATAATGCGTATTTACAAGGTGGACCAAAATTCAGATTCTCAGAAGAGTTTGTAAGTTATAACGTTTTCGGCACCGACACGAGAAAAAAAATTCGTTTTCAAACAGGTATTTTTTTTGCGCAGGGAAAAAACAATTCGTTTTCATACAAGGAATTGGATCCAAGTGTTACATACCAACCTACAAATTCGTTGTCGATTACTATTAATCCTAATTTTAATATCAACCAAAGCAAAACACAATATGTGACCCAATCTTCTTTTGAAAAAGGGATACGTTATGTCACTTCGCATTTGGATCAACAGACTATTAGTGCTTCTTTGCGATTAAATTATAATATAAATCCAAATTTCACCATACAGTATTATGGACAGCCATTTGCGTCAACAGGTAAATATTCAGAATTTAATTATGTTACCAACCCAAGAGCTTCTTATTTTGGGAACCGAACAGTTTCGTATGCAAAAAATCAAATTTCTTATGACAGCAATACAAATAGTTATAAAGTAGATGAGAATCAAAATGGATCAACGGATTATTCTTTTTTGAATCCTAATTTTTCATTTGTTCAATTTCGTTCCAATTTGGTTTTGCGTTGGGAATACATACCAGGTTCCGAAATTTATTTGGTGTGGTCACAAGGAACTAATGGTTCAGGAAACCCCTTAGATGATTTGTTTGTGAATTTGGATGCACAAATTTTAGGAAAAAAACCTCAAAATACATTTGTACTAAAAGCAACATATCGCTTTTTGTTATAATTGAAAGTTTTATTAATTTTAAAAGAAAATTTTTATTATGCCAAAAAAAATATTTCTGTTTATTTTTATATTAGTTCCGATTTTTTCGTTTTCACAATCGGAAATTATAGAAACTTCAATTCGATATTTGTCAGCAAACAAAATGTCCCCTGAAGAATATATTGCTTCTAAATTTAGAACAAAAGATATAGTCCTTTTGTCCGAAGAACATAGGGTTAAGGAGAATTTAGAATTGGTAAAAAGTTTGGTTCCTTTTTTATATAATAAAGGAGTTTATACAATTGGGATGGAATTTGGAGCCAGCGAAAATCAAAAGACACTTGATTCTTTACTTTTGGCACCAGAATATAACGAAGATATAGCCCGAAAATTGATGTTCAATTATAATTCAGGTTGGGCTTTTAAAGGATATACGGATGTTTATCAAGCAGTATGGGCTTTTAATAAAACAATACCTATTTCAGCAAAGAAATTTCGTATTTTAAATTTAAGTTATCGATACAATTGGTCTTCTTTTTCAGGTTACCGAACTCCAGAAAAGATGAAGAAAGTATTTTACAAAGGAAATACAGAAGTATATAGATTTGGAATTGTTGAGAAAGAAATTATAAAGAAAGGAGAAAAGATTTTAATTCTTACCGGAGATATTCATGCTTTTACAAAGTATAGATTTCCAGTGTATGATTTTTTGGGAATGGATTTTGTACGATTGGAAAATGGTTATTTTGGGAACATTTTATATGCTAAATATCCACAGAATGTATATACTATCTTATTACATAAACCATTCATGAATAGACCTGATACTAAGCCATTATTAATTTCTCCTGCGAATGGTGCAATTGAAACTATAATGCGAAAATTGAATAATATACCTATAGGTTTTGATGTAATTAATACCCCATTAGGGAAGTTGCCTGATGACAGTTATTATTCCATAGGGCATGCAAACTTAGCTTTAGAAGACATTACTGATGGGTATGTATTTTTAAAACCCATGAATAAACTTTCAGGTTGTGATATTGATTTCTCTTTTGTTACAGAAAAGAATTGGCAAGCAGCCAAAGAAAACATTGCAGATCCTGATTGGAGACCAAGACCGGAAAGTCTTGTGGAATATTGGAAGCAAATCTTAGAGTATGCTGATGTGCCTAAAAATTATTCGGAGGTAGATAAATATTAAAAGGTAGTAATGATTATATAACATATCAGATTTAGATTTTTCCTTTATTTTTTTGTCTAAATATAAAATTTTATAAAAGAAATTTATTGAATATATTTCTTTTTTTATCTTTTAAAAGTGGATGAAGTTATAATTGTTAGTTTACATAATTGATTTGATTACGTAGTAAATGTTATTAATCTGTGATCGTAAAAAGTTTAGTTATTTCTGTATAATCATTAAAAAAATCAAAAACGTACACTTTCATATTCCACAAGAAGACCCGGCTTTCTAATGACAATTTGCCAGAGGCTTAGGCGTCTAGAACGGAAGGATGCAGCTGAATACATAAGATAAAACATCCACTTTAAATAGAAAGTATTGTTATAATTTTCTTTGATTTCATTCCAAGAGTTTTTAAAATTCATATACCAAGCCATGAGGGTTTTATCATAGTGGATACCAATATTGTGAAGATCCTCGATGATCAACTGGTTTTCCATCGCTTTACCTATCTGTGCCAATGAAGGAATTAATCCATTAGGGAAAATATATTTATTGATCCAACTATCTAATGCAAGATTGGTTTCATTTCCTCCGATGAAATGTAGCAAACATATGCCGGTATCATTCAGGTTTTTATTTATAGTTTCCATAAAAGTAGTGTAGTTTTTGTGGCCCACATGTTCAAGCATTCCAATAGAAACGATACGATCAAATTGTTCATCAATATCCCTATAATCTTGAAAGCGAATCTCAACATTCAGCCCAATGCAACGTTTTTTTGCTAATTCATGTTGTTCTTTTGATATGGTAATTCCAACAACATTTACTTTATAGTTTTTTGCTGCGTAATAGGCAAATCCACCCCATCCACATCCAATATCAAGCACTTTTTGTCCAGGTTTAAGATGCAATTTTTCACATATCAGTTTTAGTTTTTGTTCTTGCGCTTCTTCCAAAGTTGTTGCATTTTTCCAATAGCCACAGGAGTACATCATTAATGGATCAAGCATTTTACTATATAAATCATTGCCAATGTCATAATGGCTCTCAATTGCACATTGGCTTTTTGATTTGGTTTGAAGATTGAATAGTTTAGCCTTAAAAATTTGCAACTTAAGACTAAAATTATCAGAGAATTTTTTTTCAATCTGTTTCAAAAAAAGTTGACAGAAAAAATCATCTAGAGCATCACATTCCCACCAGCCTTCCATATAACTTTCTCCTAATCCAATTGATCCATCACGTAATACACGTTCGTAAAATTTTGAATTTTTTATGCGAATGTCAAATGATTCTTTCCCATCAATAGTAATTCCAGCTTCTGATAATAATCGTTCTATTAAAACTTTATTAATATTCATGTCTATTAATTTAAGTTGTTAAAATATTACTTATAATCTTTATAAATTAATTCAAATGAAATGAATAATAGGCTTTCATTATGCATGTTAGATTCTTTGAGGCATTCTGTATATTATGTTTGGGTATAGTTAGTTTTTTATAAAATAATTCAAAAAAAGCGAAGTAATTTTAGTCTAAATATTATTTAATAATACTTGCATTTATTTATATCTTGCTATTAAATCAATAGGAATTATTTTAAATTTGGGACTATTAAAAGTACAAAAAAAACAGACAATTTTAAGTTTAATCAGTTATATAAATAAAAAAAAGAGTATTTATTTTAATTTTAAAACATTAATATATAATCTGTTATCTTTAATATTTAATTGCGTATTTTTTAGAGTTGAAAAAAAAGATGAATCATCAATACTGATAAAATCCTTTAAAAATCTTTACTAATTTAGTCGCTTTTTATTCATTACTTTTTATTTTGCTATTTTTATGAAAATTTAATTAATATGATCCCCTATTTTAAAAATTTCTTGGTTTTCATTTTTCTGTCAAGTGCAATAAGCTGTTTTTCTCAAACTATTTTGAATATTTCTAAATCTAAGACGGATATCAATGATACAACATTTGTTAATTTAAAAGATTACAGTCAAGATTTTGTTTATGATATGAAATATGCTACCGATGATAATTTTCTAAAATCTAAAGTGTATGATTGTGCCGAATGTTATTTGCGTTATAAAACTGTAAAAGCATTGATTGAGGCAAATCGTAGATTTATGAAAAGTGGTTTGAAAATAAAGATTTTTGATTGTTATCGCCCCTTAGATATTCAAAAAAGAATGTGGGCGATTGTTCCAAATCCCCAATATGTAGCAAATCCGAGTAAAGGTTCTATTCATAATAGAGGAGGTGCTGTAGATATAACTTTAGTTGATATTAATAGAAATGAATTGGATATGGGGACAACTTTTGATTTCTTTGGAAAAGAAGCCAGTCATGATTATCCTGAATTTTCTTCAACTATAAAGTACAATAGAAATCAATTAAGAAAAATAATGAAAAAATCTCATTTTAATTCATTTGATTCTGAATGGTGGCATTATAATTTGAAAGCAGGATTGAATGATACCGTCTCTAATTTTAAATGGAATTGCAATTGATATACGTTTGTTTTTAATTTTAAACACCATTATTAGTTGTTTTATTTTAAATAAAGATTTCTTTTTTCTTGTTTTCTTATACTTAGGAAGTTGCAGTTGTGTTTATTTTAAATGATTTTTTTGTGAAAAAAAATATAAATACTAAGTAACTTAAAGCTTGAATGTTAGCTTTTATGTAGGTTAATACTTTAAAAATGCGTAAAAATACGCATTTCATCGATAAAATTGTGTTTTTATTGTTTTATATATTTACTTTTGCGCCATAAATCATTTAAAAACAATGGTTTGAAGTTAAAAAATCAGTAACCCCCATATTGAATATAATAGTACGCTTAAAAGTTGCTTTTGAATTCAATTTTTTGATTTGGTTAAAATGTGGAATTGACATCATCATTATGAAAAGTTGATATTTCATTATCCAACCATATTAAAGAATAATACATATTGAAGATGAAAAGGATATTGCAAAATAGTTTTTTTAAATGCATTGGCCCAGAAAATAAATCAGGAATTACATTTATCGAAGTAGTAGTAGTAGGTGTTTTGATGCCTATCGTAGTAAAAAATGTTAAGAATTATGTTTTCAATATTGATAAACATAATGAAAATCAGGAACAATTTACAGCATAAAAAAACATTTTCAAATGGATTAGTTATCTTTTGAAAATGTTTTTTTTTATATAAAATGAATTAGTTTATTCTATACAGCGCATATTATCTATAAAATAATTCTCAGGATGGTAAACTTTTCCGTCCAGTTCTGCTGTGAATTCTTTTTTAATTATATAATCTTCTGCTTCTGTCAAGGATTTTATTCGCATTAATGTTACAGGTATAGTTTTTAGATCTTCATAATTTTCTTTTGTAAACATAAAGATTCCAGTTTTAATTCTATTGTCAAATCCTTTATCATCTCGTACCATTGAACCACAATTTTCTTGATCAATATGAATTAATGTAACTATTTTTCCATTTTGAAGTTGTAAATATATTTTTGAATTTTTATCAAAACATGTCGCCTTCATGAAATCTTTACTTTTTTGTATAAATTGAACATTTAGGGTCGGGATTCCATCAGTTAATGCTAAAAAATAAAATATGTAATTTGAGTTTCCGGCAAAAACTTTTTCATTTATCAAATATTCTTTAGTTGCTTTATAGGTGCCTATAGAATCAGTGACATTCGTTGAATATTCACAATTTTTTTGGGCAAATAGGTTTAAACTTGAAATGCAAAAAGCAAGTAAAAGTAATTGTTTCATTTTTTTTATTTTTTGCTGCAAATTAAAACAATTTTATTATCATTTACATCTGTTGTGAAAAAACAATATTCATTTCCTCCATCTTTTATTTTCCATTTTTTTCGAATATGATCAACTGAATCAGAAAAATTTCGAGTTGTAATATTAGCCTTTTTATTTTCCAAATATAGTTTCATGTTGGTTTTAGTATAAAAAAAGCTATTCTTTATTTCAAAAACTCTACCTGGAAAATTTTTCAAATCTTTCGAGGTATATAAATGGGAGTGTTTATGCAACTTATTCAATTTATAGAAGAGTCCTACTTCATCAAAACCTCCCGATTTCATGATAGCACTATTGGGCTCATACAGATATTTTTCTGGAAAATTATAAGAAGATAAAGTAGTGTTTTCGTTTAGTATAAAATCAAATGTTTCTTTCGTATCTTTTGTTTGATTTATTGTTTTTATGGTAATATTGCCTTTGTAGTTTTTATGTAATTCCCATAAAAGTTCTTTTACTTCATTCTCAATTGCTATGATATGTATTTTTTTAATATAGTCAAGTTCATTTATTCCTGCCGAAATATCGAGTATTGGAGCTGTTTTTATTAAAATAGAATTACTTTTTTTAAAATAGAATTCTAAATTTTCAGGTACATTTGGAAGGCAGTCTTTTAGCATGAAAACTTTTCCCTTGACATCATTTCTTCTTGATGGATCTATGTAAATCCAGTCCCAATTAATGTTTATTTTGGTCAATGTATCATAACTGTCTCCGGCTAAACAATTGATATTAGCTATATTTAATTGTTTAACATTGTGCTGTACAATATTCGATAATTCTTCATTGATTTCACAATGGACTACATTTTTTATTTTTTTTGAAAAATAATAGTCGTCTACACCAAAACCTCCCGTTAGGTCGATTAAATTTTCACCTGAAACGATACTGGCTTTGTATAGCGCTGTTTTTTCTGAAGATGTTTGTTCTACAGAAATTTTATTGGGGTAAATAATATTTGGGGTCAAAAACCAAGTTGGAAGTTTATCTTTAGCTTTTGATTTTGCTGAAATTTGATTTAAAATAGAAATCCATTCTACACTAGGAAATGGATTTTTTTGAAGTGCCAATTTTGAAACTTCAACTCCAATATTTAATTCTATAAACGCTTGTATTTTAGGTTCTAAAATGTCTAAATTCAATGTTATATGTTTTTTGTTATCAGTTGAATGAACTTATTGTCTGGGAAGAACTCTTTAACGATTACTTTGATAATTGTATATAAAGGAACCGCAATGATCATGCCTAAAATACCAAAGGAGAAACCTGCAATCAAGATTACCAAAAATATTTCTAATGGATGAGAACTTACACTTTTAGAAAAAATGATAGGTTGTGATAGGTTATTGTCTATTACCTGAACGATCCAAAAACCTATTAAAACATAAATGGTTGTTGGTAAAATTTCACTTTGAAAATCGGAACCTAAATTGCTAATCATGGTTAAAACGGCCGCTAAAATTGAAGCTATTAATGGCCCGATATATGGAATAATATTAAGGACTGCACACAAAAATGCGATCACAAAAATATTGGGTATTCCAAAAATTGATAAAACAATAATATAAAGAATGAAGACAATGAGTAATTGCAAAAGTAATCCAATAAAATATCTAGATAATAAGAGGTTTATTTTATTTAATGAATTTAAAATTTTTTCTTCGTGTGAGTCAGGAATCAGTAGTTTTGCACCGTTCAAAAATATTGACTTGTCCTTAAGAAAGAAAAATGTAATAAATAGTACAGATCCCAATCCCATTCCAAAATTACTAATTGTTCCTATTACAGTGTTTAAAAAGTTGGGAATTAAATTGAAATTAAATATTGATTTAAAGTTTTTACCATCAAATATTGCCGAAGAATCAATATGGTGTTGTTCTAGAAAAGAATTGATTTGTTTGATTAATTCCAGACTATTTCTTTCAATTTCAGCTGTGTTCAGAAGGGATAAGTTTTGACCTTGTGAAATAATTAAGGGAATGAAGAGCATTATAAATCCAAATATAATTAAAACATAAAATGTTAAAACAAAAATGGCTGCAATTGTATGTCTGAATTTTAATCTTTTTTTTAGAAAATCAAGAATTGGTATCCCAATCAAAGTTAGAATTAAGGAAACAATTAAATAAATTAATACATTTTGAATTTGAAATAGAAAATATAGTAAAGCTAGTACTAAAACCAAAGTGGCAATAGCTCTTAAAATTCCATTAGCAATAATTTTTGATGATATCATGTCTTTATTTTAGGTTATAAAGATAAAAAAACTCGCTAACAAGTAGCGAGTTTTAAAAAGGAATAACAAATTAAATTATACTCCAAAAGCAGCTCTTGCTCCACCTGAAACAAATATGGCAGACATTCTGCTTTTTTGACCAGTAGAGAACATATACATAGCATTGTCATCAGTATAATCCATATAATTCATTGTCATTTCTACAGGAGTACCTGTACAAGTGCTATAATGTGGGTAAGTTGGAACACCATAATTTGCATCATTATGTGTAGGAGTGTCAGATACTAAATCACTTCCACAATTTGCATCTCCCCAAATGTGTCTCAAATTCATCCAGTGTCCTACTTCATGAGTTGCTGTTCTACCTAAATTATAAGGAGCATTTGCAGATCCAGATAATCCGAAATATTTTGAATCGATAGCTACACCATCTGTTGCAGATGCACCCCCAGGAAATTGAGCATATCCAAGAATTCCTCCTCCAATTGTGCAAACCCATAAATTAAGTTTAGTTGTCGGAGATGTTGGTGCTAGACCACCTTTACTCGTTTTTTTCATGGCATCAGTAGTTCCCCAAGATGTCTTAGTAGTCGATTTTCTAATTACTTGATCCAATACAAATGTAATTCCTACATTAGCTTTTACACCTGAAAAAAGTGCTGGTACTGAGTTGTAATCAGAATTTAAAGCATTAAAATCTTTATTTAGCACATCAATTTGTGATTGAATTTGCGTTGCTGAAATATTTTCAGCAGTAGTTCTGTATAAAACATTGACAACAACTGGAATTTCAACTTTTCCATTAACTAATCGTTTTGTCAATAATGCATTTTGAGTAAATGCTTCTATTTGATTCATTCTAATGGCTAATGTTGGATCAGCTTTCATTTGTGCTTCTAAAACATCTTGTGAGGCACAAGTTCTTTGGGTAATAGCATTTGTAGCATCAGTTGTTAATTCAGTTTGTTCGTTTTGACATGAAAACAACATAAAACATACAGTTGCTGATAAAATCAATTTTTTCATAATACTAATAAATTTGTTAAATAAAAGTTTGTTTGGTTAATTATTTTACAATTTTATAACAAAAGCTTTATTATTTCTAATATTAGTAACTTTATTTTTTCTTTATTTGTTAAAATTATCGGTTTTATTGACTTGAGACATAGTAATTTAGGGGAAATTACGTAGCTAAAAACCTAATAAATAATAGTTATGTTTTGAATTTTTTAAAAAATAATCAAATATAAGTAATTTAAATCTTGTTAAAAAAATTACAGAAGAGCAATGTTTAAAATAGTTTACAATATAAAAGTATTGAATATGAATTATATAAATGATTTAGAATGTTGTAAAAGGTCAATTCGTGAAAATATAATTAATAATATTGGCACCCATCTTTAAAGCTTTCTCTCTAACTTCATAGGGGTCATTATGTACTTCAGAATCTTCCCAACCATCTCCAAGATCACATTCATATGTGTATAGTAAAACTAATTTTCCTTTAATGAATATACCAAATGCTTGGGGTCTTTTTCCATCATGCTCATGGATTTTTGGTAATCCATTGTTGAAAATAAAAGGCTTCTGAAAAAGAACATGGTTTGATGGAATCTCAATTAAATTATCATTAGGAAAAATTTTCTTTATTTCCTTTCTAATATATTCATCCATGCCATAATTATCATCGATATGTAAAAAGCCGCCTGCCAGCAAATAATTTCTTAAATTAATTAATTCTGCATCGTTAAAGACAACATTCCCATGTCCAGTCATATGAATAAAAGGGTAGGAGAGTAAATCTGGACTACTTGGCTCTACAGTTCTAGGTTTTGATTTTAATTTTGTATTAATTGTAGCGTTACAAAATTTAATTAAATTTGGTAATGAGGTTGGGTTTGCATACCAGTCACCGCCACCATTATACTTAAGCAAAGCAATTTCTTGTGCGAAACAGCTTGAAGTAGCAAACAATAGAATTAAAAATATTGTTTTTTTCATAATGGTTTATACTGATAAGTTTTTTTTAATTTAATTCTCATTGATAAAAACAACAGAGTGGCAAGCTACAATTGCAGCTGTTTCTGTACGTAATCTTGTTTCACCTAAAGAAACTGGGATATAATTTTTATCAAGTGCCAATTCTATTTCTTTATTTGAGAAATCACCTTCTGGTCCTATTAAAATCGTGTAATCAGTATTGGGTTGTAGAATAGATTTAAGTGATTTCTTATTGGTTTCTTCACAATGGGCAATTAATAGTGTCCCTGTATCTTCTTTTTTTAAAAATTCTTTCAATGAAATTGCAGGATTTAATTTAGGTAAATACATCTGATTGCATTGTTTCATTGCAGAAAGGATAATCTTTTCAAATCTTTCAGGATTTATGACTTTCCTTTCGGAGCGATCACAAAAAACTGGAGTGATTTCATGTATGCCAATTTCAGTAGCCTTTTCAAGAAACCATTCATATCGATCATTCATTTTTGTGGGTGCAACCGCAAGGTGTAATTTGTGTTTTGGTGTTAGCGTTTTCTCAAAAGATAAAATTTGTACCGTGCACTTACTGTCAGATGCTAATGTAATTTCAGTTTTAAATAAAAGTCCTAATCCATTGGTTACAAATAATATATCGGTATCTTTTTTTCGTAATACTTTAATTATATGTTTACTTTCTTCTTTATCAAAAGAAAAAGTTTCTGTGGATTCGTTTATGTTAGGGTTATAAAATAATTGCATAGTTTAGAATTGAATTCGTGCTTTAGAAACAACTGTTGCTGTTTCAAATTTTTGTGATAAGTACTTTTGATAACCTACAATTCCAATCATTGCAGCATTATCAGTGGTGTATTCAAATTTAGGGATAAAAGTTTTCCAACCGTATTTTTCTTCAGTAGCTTTTAATGTGTTTCTAATTCCAGAATTTGCAGATACACCTCCGCCAATCGCGATTTGCTTTATACCTGTTTCCTTGACGGCTATTTTTAATTTATCCATCAAAATTTCTATAATTGTATGTTGGATAGAAGCACAAATATCATTTAAATTTTCTTCAATAAATTGAGGGTTCTCTATCTTTTTCTTTTGAATAAAATATAAAATTGCTGTTTTTAAACCCGAAAAACTGAAATCTAAACCTGGAACTTTTGGCTTTGTAAAAGGAAATGCTTTTGGATTCCCTAATTGGGCATATTTATCAACCAAAGGTCCACCAGGGTATGGAAGTCCTAGTATTTTGGCACTTTTATCAAAGGCTTCTCCAACTGCATCATCTGTAGTTTCTCCGATAATAGTTAAATCAAAAAAATCATTTACTCGTACAATTTGCGTATGTCCACCGCTGATAGTTAAGGCTAGAAAAGGAAAAGTTGGTTTGTCAAATCCTTCTTCCGAAATAAAATGAGCCAAAATATGGGCATGCATGTGGTTAACTGCGATTAGTGGGATATCTAATGCCAACGCCATTGATTTAGCAAATGAACTTCCAACAAGAAGTGATCCCATTAGTCCAGGACCTTGTGTAAATGCAATAGCTGATAATTGCTCTTTTTTGATGTTTGCTTTTTTTAATGCCGCTTCAATTACAGGAACAATGTTTTGCTGATGAGCACGAGACGCAAGTTCTGGAACTACACCACCATATTGGTTGTGGATTAATTGATTGGCAACAACATTTGACAAAACTTTGTCGTTACATAATACGGCAGCAGCAGTATCATCACATGAACTTTCTATGGCAAGGATGAAAACCTCTTTAATTTGCATATCAACAGATGATTTTTGAAGTATATTTGATGGATTACTATAAAAATAGTATTTTTACAGCTGTGCCAAAATTAAAGATTTTTAATTAAGGTTTTACCATTTCTAAAGGCAAATTATTTATTTGTACAAAAAAATAAAAACGATACTTATCAAAAAGATTAAAAAAATAGTATTCCGCACCTTACTTGGATTAATATTACTTTTACTAGTATTTTTCATAGCGATTACTTTGCCTATTGTTCAAACAGCTGTAGCACAGTATTTCATGAAGAGCATCAGCAAAGACTATGGCATTCATTTGGAAATTGATGAAGTTCAACTAACGCTTTTTGGTGGCGTTAAGTTAAAAAAAGTATTGATAATTGACCATCATAAAGACACTTTGATTTCTGTCAAAACAATAAATACTTCTATTTTGGGAGCCAAAAAAATATTAGATGGTGATCTGATTTTTGGTGATTTAGCAATGAATGGCGTTTTGTTTAACTTAAAGACCTACAAAAAAGAAAAGAAAACCAATTTAGATTATTTTATTGATGCTTTTGGCAAAAGTAAAGTTCCTTCTAAAAAACATTTTTTGTTGACCGCTACCAGTATTGATTTATCTAACGGTAGATTTATTTTGACTGATGAAAATCACGAAACACCAAAATCTGTTGATTTTACAAAACTAAATATTTTAGTTTCCAATTTTAAAGTTTATGGACCCGAAGTGTATGCCAATATTCAAAAAATGTCTTTTTTGGATCATAGAGGTTTGTATGTAAAGAGTTTAAAAGGTAATTACAGTTTTACGCAACAACACATGATATTAGATAAAATGGAGATTGAAACCAAAGAATCTAGTGTCAAAGGATATGCAGCTTTAAATTATGTAATTGAGGATTTCTCTGATTTTGTAAATAAAGTAGAGTTTGATTTCAAAATAAAAAAATCAAAATTAGCTTCAAATGATATTCGTTGTTTTTATAATGAGTTGGGTAAACATCAATATTTTAATCTTAAATCTCATATAACAGGTACTTTGAACAATTTGAAGTTTCTGGATTTAAATCTAAAAGATAATAAAGGAACTCAATTAATGGGTTTTATTAATTTCAAAAATATTTTAGGGGATAAAACTCAGGAATTTTACATGAATGGTAAATTTGATAAATTAACCACTAATTACGAAGCTTTAGTTCGCATTTTGCCTAATATTTTAGGTAAGAGATTACCAATAATTCTTAAAAAGTTTGGAGATGTATCGTTAATAGGAAATACTCAACTTACGACAACTTCAATTCGAGCTAATCTTGCTGCAAATACAGATTTGGGTCTTGTAAAATCAAAATTTACCATAGCTAATATGGATCAAAGTGATAAAGCAGCTTATAAAGGTTATGTTGTTTTGAATGATTTTAATGTTGGAAACTTGTTAGATAACAAGGATTTGACAAAAGTTAGTTTAAATGTCGATATCGATGGTAAAGGATTTTCTGTCAAAGATTTAGATACATCAATACAAGGGCTGGTGTCAAATTTTGCTTATAATGGGTATAATTATAAAAATATAACTTTAGATGGAAATTTTAAATTACCATTTTATAAAGGAGCTGTCAAAGTAAATGATTCTAATTTAAAAATGAACTTTGATGGCTTGGTTGATCTTAGCAAAAAAGAAAGTCATTACGATTTTCAGATAAAAATTGATAAGGCTGAATTGCATAAATTAAATTTTGTAAAAGATACTATTTCCAAATTTAATGGGGATATAATTGTTGATATTCGAGGAAATTCATTTGATGATATGTACGGGAATATATATGCAAATAATGCGTCGTATGTAAACTCTACAAATACCTATCAGTTCAATGATATTAATTTAAATTCGAGTTTTGATGATTCTAGAATTCGTACGATAAAAATTTCAGCTCCTGATATAGCCAATGGTGTTGTTGTGGGGAAATACAAATATGCTGAATTAAAAGGCTTAGTTGCTAATTCATTGGGAAGTCTTTATACTAATTACAAGCCTGTAAAAGTAAAAAAAGGGCAATTTTTGAAGTTTAATTTTGAAATCTACAATAAGATCATTGAAGTATTTTTTCCTGAAATTAAACTCAGTGAAAATACATTGGTTAAAGGAAATATTAATGCTGATACCAATGAATTCAGATTTAATTTTAATTCTCCAAAAATAACGGCTTACGATGTTTTATTTGATAATATTAGATTTTCCTTAGATAATAAGAATCCATTATACAATGCTTATATTGAAATGGATACCATAAAATATAAGGATTATAAAATCCGCGATTTTAATCTAATTAACGTAACCTCAAAAGATACATTGTTTTTTAGAACCGAATTTAAAGGAGGTACCAAAGGAGCAGATTATTTTAATTTGGATTTATACCATACTATTAATAAAGAAAATAAAAATGTAATTGGTTTTAGTAAATCTGAAATTAAATTAAAAAATAGTTTGTGGTTTTTAAATGAAGCAAATTCGTCCAATAATCGTCTGATATTTGATAAAAAGTTAAACGAATTTACACTTGATGATTTTATACTTTCGAATAAAAATCAAGAAGTAAAACTAAATGGAGGATTTAAAGGTAATTCCTATAAAGATATAAATTTTTATTTCAAAAATTTTGATGTTAATGCATTAACGTCTGCACAAGATAGTTTTGTTATTAATGGAAATCTAAATGGAACAGTAAATTTTAATCAAAATAAAAACGTTTATAAACCCACAGCTTCTTTAGTTATTGACAGTTTAGATGTAAATAATTATAGTTTAGGAAAATTAAATTTTGATATAAAAGGGGATGAAAATTTCAAAAAATTCACTTTGTATTCTACTATTGAAAATAAAGATTCCGAATCATTTAGTGCAGATGGAAATTTTGAAATTGTAGGTAAAGAAACATTGTTCGATTTGAATTTAAAATTTGATCGCTTTAATCTAGCTACATTAAGTTCGTTGGGAGGAGATGTGATATCAAATATAAGAGGTTTAGTTTCTGGTAATGCATCCATAGGTGGGTCTTTGAATAAACCTGATATTAATGGTCGTTTGTATGTAAATGATGGAGGATTGGCAATTCCATACTTAAATGTTGATTATGCTTTAAAGGATAAAACAATTGTAGATCTCACAAACGAAAAGTTTCTTTTTAGAAACAATACCTTAATAGATACAAAATACAATACAATAGGTAGTTTAAATGGTGTTGTAGAGCATAAGAATTTTTCTGATTGGAAACTGGATTTGTTGATAAATTCAAAAAGGTTGCTGGTGTTAGATACAAAAGATAGTGAGGATGCGGCTTATTTTGGGACTGCATTTATTGATGGAAATGCATCGATAAAAGGACCAGCAAATGGTTTAGTGATAAAAGTAGATGCTAAATCCGAAAAAGGATCTTCTTTGAAAATTCCAATTAATAATGCAGAAAGTGTTAGTGAGAATAGCTTCATTCATTTTATAACTCCAAAAGAAAAATTCAATTTATTTAACGGGATTGTTGATAAAACTAAAAATTATAATGGTTTAGAATTGGATTTTGATTTAGAAATCAATCCTAATGCTGAAGTAGAAGTAATTTTGGACAGGAATTCAGGACATGGAATGAAAGGAAGAGGCAACGGAACTCTTTTGTTTAAAATCAACACCTTAGGGAATTTTAATATGTGGGGAGATTTCTTGCCTTATGATGGGACTTATAATTTTAAATATGGCGGATTAATTGATAAAAAATTTAAAGTTAAAAAAGGAGGGTCGATTATTTGGGAAGGAAATCCAATGAAAGCCCAATTAAATCTTGAAGCTGTATATAAAACATCTGCCAATCCAGCTTTATTATTAGAAAACTCCAGTGTAAATAAAAAAGTTGATGTTGAAGTTGTTATTGGTATAAGAGGAGATTTAACTCGACCTGAACCAGATTTTATGATTGATTTCCCAACAATTACTAGTGTTTTAAAATCTGAACTGCAAACAGAATTAGCCGATAAAGATGTTAGACAAACGCAAGCGTTGTATTTGCTATCAACAGGTAGTTTTTTAAGTAAAGATGGTTCAAATCAAGCTGTAACTTCTAGTATGTACGAAACGGCATCTAGTATGTTGGGTAGCATTATTCAATCTAATGATGAAAAATTTGAAATGAATATCAATGTGGTTTCTCCTGATAATAGACCCAGCTCACAAACAGACGGAAGGGTGGAAGCTATTGTTTCGTCTAAGGTGAATGAGAGAATTACGATAAATGGTAAAATTGGTGTTCCCTTTGGTGGAGTAAACGAATCTGCTATTGTTGGTGCTGTTGATGTGAAATATAGAGTAAATGATGATGGGTCTTTTAATTTTCATGTTTTCAACAAAGAAAATGATTTGAATTACATAGGTCAAGATATTGGTTATACGCAAGGAGGAGGTATAATTTATGAAATAGATTTTGATACCTTTAGGGAGTTAGTGGATAAAATGTTTGGTAATAGGAAATTGACTAAAGAAAATAAATCTAATAACAAAGAAGATAACTCTGATTCTAATTTGAACCCTGATTTTATAAATTTTCCAAAATCCAAAACAAAAAATCCTGAAAAACCCAAAGTAAATCAAGACGCTGTACTTCCTGAGGAAGATTAGTTGTAAATATATGATATTTAGAGTGTTGTGGTTTTGTGGTTAATTTTAGTTAACTTTATAACTTAAATTAGTATCCTTTTCTGTTTTATTAGATTAATGACTTTTTAAAAGAAGGTTTAAATTGTAAAATGAGTTCATTTTTAAGTTATTTTTTATTTTAAAAATGAATTAAATGATAGACTTTTTTGATTCAAAAAAACTTATCAACGAAAACGTTTGAATTTCGGTTATTTTATTAAAATGTTAGAAAGCACCCCTAAAATGTCTATGTTATTTGCTAAATTTACACTTTAATACTTAAAAAAATGTCAAAAACAATAAAAAAGATAGGTGTACTTACCTCTGGAGGAGATTCTCCAGGAATGAATGCTGCTATTCGTTCGGTTGTACGAACATGTGCTTTTCATAACATAGGATGTGTTGGTATTTATAGAGGTTATCAAGGAATGATTGAAGGAGATTTTAAAGAAATGGGTCCCCGTTCAGTAAATAACATAGTGAATAAAGGTGGAACTATTTTAAAATCTGCTAGATCTTTGGAGTTTAGAACTCCTGAAGGTCGAAAAAAAGCACATGAAAATTTAGTTAAAGCTGGTATTGATGCGCTGGTAGTAATTGGTGGTGATGGTTCTTTTACAGGAGCTCTGTTATTTAATTCAGAGTATGATTTTCCTGTAATGGGAATTCCAGGAACAATCGATAATGATATATTTGGTACAAGTCATACTTTAGGATATGATACCGCATTAAATACCGTTGTAGATGTAATTGATAAAATACGTGATACAGCAAGTTCTCATAATCGATTATTTCTAATTGAAGTTATGGGACGTGATGCAGGACATATTGCTTTAAATGCAGGAATTGGAGCTGGAGCTGAAGAAATTCTAATACCAGAAGAAGATTTAGGATTAGATCGATTGTTAGATTCTTTACGTAAAAGCAAAGCAGCTGGAAAATCATCTAGTATTGTGGTAATTGCTGAAGGAGATAAAATTGGAAAAACAGTATTTGAATTAAAAGATTACGTGGAATCTAATTTCCCAGAATACGATGTTCGTGTTTCTGTACTAGGACACATGCAAAGAGGTGGTGCTCCATCTTGTTTTGATAGAGTTTTAGCAAGCCGTTTAGGCGTAAAAGCTGTAGAGAGTTTATTAGATGGAAAATCAAATTTTATGGTTGGTTTATTATGTGATAAAATTGAATTAACTCCATTAGAACAAGCGATCAAAGGACATAGTGAAATCGATGAAGAATTACTTCGTGTTTCAGATATAATGTCTATATAAAATAGAAAAAAAATAAAATAAAAAATAATTTAAATTAAATACAATGTCAAAAGTAAAATTAGGAATAAACGGATTTGGTAGAATTGGAAGAATTGTTTTTAGAGAATCTTTCAATAGAGATAATGTTGAAGTTGTTGCAATTAATGATTTGTTAGATGTAGATCATTTGGCTTATTTATTAAAATATGATTCAGTTCACGGTCGTTTTAATGGATCTGTTGAAGTAATAGAAGGACAATTACATGTAAATGGAAAACATATTCGCGTTACAGCTGAAAGAAATCCAGCAGATTTAAAATGGAATGAAGTTGGTGCTGATGTAGTTGCAGAATGTACTGGTTTCTTTACTACAATTGAAACAGCTAATGGACATATTACTGGTGGGGCTAAAAAAGTTATTATTTCTGCACCATCTGCTGATGCTCCAATGTTTGTTATGGGAGTAAATCATACTAAAGCTTTAGCAACTGATACTGTTGTTTCTAATGCTTCTTGTACAACAAACTGTTTAGCTCCAATTGCTAAAGTATTGAATGATAATTTTGGAATTGTTGAGGCTTTGATGACTACAGTTCATGCTACTACTTCAACTCAAATGACTTGTGATGGTCCGTCTAGAAAAGACTGGAGAGGTGGACGTGCTGCATCTTGTAATATCATCCCATCTTCTACAGGAGCTGCAAAAGCAGTAGGTTTAGTAATTCCAGAATTGAATGGAAAATTAACAGGTATGTCAATGCGTGTACCAACTGTTGATGTTTCTGTAGTAGATTTAACAGTAAAAGTGGCAAAAGAAACTACTTATGCTGAAATTATGGCTGCATTTAAATTAGCTTCTGAAACTACAATGAAAGGTGTTTTAGGATTTACAGAAGACTTAGTGGTTTCTCAAGATTTCGTTTCTGATTCAAGAACATCTATTGTTGATGCAAATGCAGGAATTGGTTTGAATTCTACTTTCTTTAAAATCATTTCTTGGTATGATAATGAATATGGATATTCAAGTAAATTAATTGACTTAGCTGTTCATATTACTTCATTAAAATAATAATTTTAATTTTACAAAATCCCATTAAGTAAAATTAATGGGATTTTATTTTTTTTGTTCAATTTAATACCTTTATGAGTGAAAGTATTGATATAAATACGGAACAAAAAATTGTAACCCCATAAATCATATAATATGAGATTAATAGTTGATAGTGGTTCTACTAAAGCAGATTGGATTGCAATAGATGAAAGTGGAAAAGTGATGTTTACTACCCAAACTTTAGGGTTGAATCCAGAAATTCTTAATGGTGATGAAATACTTGAGCGTATAAATGACCGTTTTGATTTATTGCAAAATAAAAAAACAGCTACCCATTTGTTTTTCTATGGTGCTGGTTGTGGTACAGATAGAATGAAACTAATGCTTTCTGAAATTTTTAAATCCTATTTTCCAAATGCAATAGTTGTTGTTGAAGAAGATACTTATGCTGCAGTATTTGCAACTACACCAAAAGGAGAAAAAGCAATTGTAAGTATATTAGGTACTGGTTCAAATTGCAGTTATTTTGATGGTAAAGTATTGGAACAAAGAGTGCAATCATTAGGGTATATCGTAATGGATGATTGTAGTGGAAATGTTTTTGGTAAAGAATTAATTAGAAAATATTACTTCAATAAAATGCCAAAGGAATTAGCGGATGTTTTTGAAAAGGAATACAATCTTGAACCGGATTATATTAAAAATAAATTATATAAAGAGCCTAATCCTAATGCTTATTTGGCCACTTTTGCTAAGTTTTTGATTCAAAATAAAGAGCATGAATTTTGCAGAAAAATTATTTTTAAAGCAATGAAATCATTCATTAAAAATTACATCAAGCAATTCGAAAATTGTAAAGAAGTTCCTGTGCATTTTGTAGGTTCAATTGCTTTTTACTTAAAAGAGGAATTAGCAGAAATTTTTGAAAAATATGAACTTCAATTAGGAAATGTTCTAAGAAGACCAATTGATGGCCTTATTGCTTATCACATTACCAATAAATAATTTCATGGAAATAGCTATAATTGCACATGACGGTAAGAAAGAGGATATTGTTAAATTTCTTATAAAGAATCGTGAGATTTTAAGTCAAGAAAACATAAAGCTTATAGCAACAGGAACAACTGGCGGGAGAGCTGAAGAAGTAGGTTTTAAAACTAAAAGAATGCTTTCTGGTCCTTTGGGAGGTGATGCGCAAATTGCAGGTAGAGTAGCTGAAGGTAAAACTCAAATGGTTTTCTTTTTCAAAGATCCACTTTCAAGTCATCCTCATGAAGCAGATGTTAATATGCTTATACGGGTATGCGATGTTCATAATGTACCGTTGGCAACTAATGAAGCAACGGCACAGTTATTATTGAATGCTATAGCACTGCAATCATAGATATTTCAACATTTACGTTTTTTGGCAAGCAAGCCACTTGAACCGTTTCACGAGCTGGAGCGGTTTTTTCGTTAAAATAAGATCCGTAAACTGTATTTATACTTCCAAAATCATTCATATTCATAATGAAAATGGTTGTTTTTACAACGTTTTCAAAAGTCATTCCTGCTGCTTCAAGCACGGCTTTCATATTCTCCATTACTTGCTTGGTCTCTGCTTCGATAGTATCGATTACCAACTCCATAGTCTCAGGATGTAGTGCAATTTGACCAGAAGTATATAAAGTGTTCCCTTTTAAAACTGCCTGATTGTAAGGTCCAATAGGTGCGGGAGCTTTTTCGGTGTAAATTATTGTTTTCATAGATTAAAAATTTAATTATTGGAGTATATTATATTAAAAGTATCACTATTTGAATAAATTCTTTTGATTGTCCGTTTTTAGTCATAACCCTGTAATACTTGCTATTACTAGCCTATCGAATAATTGTTCCTCAAAATATCTTCTATTAAGCTTGTAGACGAACTCATTTAGGTACAGTTGAAGATATTTGCCTTTAATTTTATGATAATTTCCTAGAAAATTCCTTTTAGCATTACTAATTGCAATATGCACCCACTTTAAAGTTTCCGTAGTTGTTTCTTTATTCGATTTTTCAGTAATATGAATTTCCACGTAATCTGCAATATCTATATATGATGTGCTTTTGTCTGTAAAAAGAATACTTTTTTCCGAAATGGATTCCTGAATTGTTTGATTTATCAGTTCTGATGTGTGATCAGTCAAAACTTTTGCTTTAAAATACCTGCATTGATTTGATTTTTTACCAGTTTCAATATCTTCTAAAACAGTCGACTCAGCCATAATTGCAACGTTAGATTTACCAACAGCACCACGTCCACGAATTCCTTTTTCTTGTTCTATTTCGGTAGATTCAATTGTAAAATATCCTTCATCAAATTCAATCATCCCTTCCAAAGTATAACGCGCATCTCTATTGCCCATTGCTTTTCGCAACTTATGAACCATAGACCAAACCGGTTCGTATCGCTTCAATCCCAATTGTTTTTGAATTTCTTTACTTGAAAAACCTTTTTTAGTTGCCGTTAATAAGAACATGGTTTTGTACCAAATCAAAAATGACAAATTAGAGCTTTGCATTATCGTACCACTTCGTAATGATATTCTACTTCTACATTTTTTACACTCATAACTCCATCTGCTTTTTATCCAAAAATGTTCTTTGCATCCGCATTTACATTGAACTCCGATTTTATCTCTTTCCTCTTTAAAATGAAGTCTACAAGATTCTTCACTCCCGAAATTTGCTGTAAAACTGAATAAATTCATCGCTTTTTTTTATCAAATATAACACTTTTTATTAATTATGAGTGATTACGGACAATCAAAAAATTCTTTATTTGAAATAGTTTTTGAGATAAAATTGAAGATAATTCGTGTATTAGATGGCTATTATCTTTGATTTGTTAGATTTCGTTTCTCCCATTTAATATCACTTAACACCCCAGATTTAATACCAATGAAAAAATTCCAACTTGCATTATCACCAAAAGGGGTCCAGTTAAAATCCATTCTCCAGCTCAATAAATCTCTTTCAAAACGCAATTGAGTAAAAGTAACTCCTTTTTGAACAAAATCATAACCCGTTGAAATACCCGCTTTCCATTTTGGAGTTAAATCGGTATTGGCTGAAATCATAATTGAATTACCAATTATCTTTTTCTCTCTATTATTGTTTCCGTACGTCAAAGAATAGGCAAACGTCATGTCCCATGGTAATTTTGATCTAAAGAATTCAGTTAAGGTGTCTTCATTTTCCTCCTCATTATTGAATTGGCTATTTCTAACACTACCAACATCAATATCTGAACCAAATAAATCATCTTCTCGTCCACCATTTCTTTTACCTTGCGAAGATTTTTTATCTTTTTTTCCACTCTCACTTGAAAGTGCATAATTCATGGTCAAATTGGCGCTTGTCATTCTGAACAGACTTCCTCCATTGTTAATATTGAAAGTGTTAATTCTATTTCCGGAATTATCAATAGCATAAGGGTCTAATGTAGCCCCAAAATTGGCATTTAATTTATTGTCAAAAAATTGGGTACCGCCACTTACTCTAACAGGTGACCATGCAAGTTCCTTGGCTTCGATGTTATAGCTTGTGGATAAGTTTAAATTATTAAGTAGCATAATTTTCTTTGGCTCTACTTTTGTGCTGTCTTTATCCGTTACTTTAGCTTCAAAAGTATTACTAAGATTAAATCCTATATTGTTGGAACTTGTATTGCCTGGTGTTCCGTACATTCCGCCTTCAAAACGGGTGTAATCTTTTTTCATTGTACCACTACCATCTGTTGCGTACGTATCATAGTATTTTTCAAAACTAGGTGTGTAACTATGCGAAATAGCAGGACGCATAACGTGTCTTATGGATTGTATTTTCTTGTCTGCTCCAAAATTAAATGTACCATAAATTGTAGTTCCCAAACTTGTTGATGATGAATAAGTTCTAAATGCATCAAAACCTTTTATGTCAGTTGTAACAACGGTACCTAGTTGATCATTGAATTCTTTTTTGATGGTATTAAAATACCAAACTTCTTGATAATTTACTGAAGAAGAAACACTAAAATGTTTGAAGATTTTAAAGTTAGTGCTTAATGGAATATTGTGTTGAAATCCAATTTCGGCATTACTAAACATCTCTTTTGAAAAAAACAATGAATCAGTGGTTACAAAACTATTTCTTCCGTTTAAATTGTATTGCAAGTTGATATTTTTAAGTAGGCCTTTTTTTGCTCCATCATTTAAAGCAAAAGGATAAATTCTATCTACACTAAACTGTAATGTAGGTAGAGTCATGTTTATTTCTTTTGTTTGGGTGTTTTGCGAATGAGTAGCAGTTAACGATATTCTGCTTTCGGGAACCGAATGAAAAACAGTGCTATAAGAGATCGAAGAACTCAAAGTGTTGTTTAATGAAGAACCAACATTGACTTGATTTATAGTCTGTTTAAAATATTCACTACTTCCCAGATTCACAGAAGCTGAAAATGTAGAATTTGGGTTGGCTTTTGAATCTTGGGAATGCGACCACTGAATATTGTAAATTTTAGTTTTTGAGTAATCAGGATATCCTCTTTCACTAATAATATTATTTTCAAATCTAAAATTAAAATTTCCTTGAAAATGATAACGATTAGCATAAGAACTTTGCATTCCTATTCCATAACTCCCATTTGTATAATAATCTCCTGTGACTGTTAGGTTATAATAGTCACTTAGTGCAAAATAATATCCTCCATTTTGTAGTGAAAATCCTTTATCGTTTGAATCATTATAGGAAGGTAGAATTATACCAGAAGTACTTGTTTCTTTGGATAGAGGGAAATAGGCAAAAGGAAGGAATAGGGGTGTAGGTACTCCCGCAATAACCATATTGGTGAAACCAGTTACAATTTTTTTACCAGGTGTAAATTTAATTTTATTGGTTTGAAAATAATATTCGGGGTTGTCTATGTCTTTTGAAGTTGTAAATCGTGCTCCTTTTAGAAAATAAACCGAATCATTTTCTTTTTTAGTAATGGCCGCTTTTACATTAAACTCTCCTTGTGAAGATCTAGAATTCCAAATCAATGCTTTTTTGGTTTTAAAATTGAAGCGAATGGAATCGGGTTCTATAACATTAGATCCTTGTTTGAAATTTGGAAATTGAGTATAATTGCCTACGGAATCTTTAATTCTTCCAGCATAAACTTCATTTTTTTCATAATCCATAACTATAATACCCGATTTCAATTCCACATCTTGGTAATATAATTCGGCTTTATCGTATAATGTTATGAGTTTTTTCTTCTGTTCAATTTTTACGGACTTTTCTGCTTTGTATTTTACTTTACCATTAAGGAAGTTTTTTTTAACTTTAATAGTGTCTAACTTTACAGTGTCAGTTGGGGTTTGAGCCAAAGAATTTTTACTACTATCTATTTCAATAGTTTTTTTAACTTCTTGTTTTTTAGAAGGTATAGAAGTTTGATTCTTTTTTATATCTTGTGAATATAAATTAGAACTGCCTAAAGATAGGAAAAATGATAGTAAAACGATATTAAATAAGTTTGTATGCAAAGGTTTAAATGCTATTTTTGTAAAATGAAGACTCGAATATTCGCGAGCCAAAATTACTATAATTTTTTGGCAAAAATAATCAAATCATAAATTTATAACGGAAGTCTTATAATTAAATTAACTATTAGATGTATTTATCAAAAAAAATAAAAATTGGATTCTCATTTTTAATAGTAATGTTTGCTATAAATTCATACAGCCAATCCAATAATTTTAAAGTGACATTAGACGCTGGTCATGGAGGACATGATTTTGGAGCAAATTATAGCGGACGTGTTGAAAAAAATATTGCATTAGCTATTGTTTTAAAAGTGGGTAAAATTTTAGAATCGTATCCTAAAATTGATGTTATTTATACAAGAAAGACCGATGTTTTTATTGGTTTAATAGAACGTGCTAATATTGCCAATAGAGCAGATTCGCATATTTTTGTTTCTATACATTTAAATGCTAACAGAAATACTGCAGCAGATGGTACAGAAACGTATGTTATGGGGATGAATAAAATAGCCTCTAATCTAGAAGCTGCAAAAGCTGAAAATGCTGTAATTACTATGGAGAAAGATTATAAACAAAAATACGAAGGTTTTGATCCAAACTCTCCAGAAACGATGATAGGAATGACTTTGATGCAAGAAGAGTATTTAGATAACAGTATTTCTTTAGCGGGTAAAGTTGAGGATGCATTTGCATTATTAGGAAAAAAAATAAGACATGGTGGTGTAAAACAAGCCCCTTTTATGGTGTTGCATAAAGCATATATGCCAAGAGTATTGGTAGAAACTGGATTTGTTTCCAATCCTACTGAAGGTGAATTGTTAAATTCTGAAGAGGGACAATATGATATTGCTAAAGCAATTGCAGATGCTATTATAAGTTATAAAAATGAATACTTTGGTGATGGAGGTGCTGAAATTTTTGGAGAAAAACCATCTCAAATTTTAAAAGAAAATCCAGTGCAAACTAATGAGATGATAGATGCAGACAAAGTAAAAATAAAAAAAGATACTCTTGGTTCTATTTATAAGATTCAACTTTCAGCAAGTAAAAAAAAGTTGGCTTTGGAACCGAAAAATTTTAATGGATTGAAAAATGTTTCAATAGTATACGAAGATAATATTTATAAGTACTTATATGGAGAAACATCCGATTATGAAATGGCTAAAAATCAGTTAAAGGAGGCAAGAACTAAAGGATATAATTCTGCTTTTTTAATCGCTTTTAAAAACGGAAAAAAAATTAGCATTCAAGAAGCTATTAAATAGATTATACTTTCGAATATTTTGTATTAAATTTGCGCATTATAAAAAAAAATAGATATTTTGAAAATTACAAAAGAGTTAAAGACTGCCATTTTAGTTATCACATCAATTTTATTGTTCATTTGGGGCTATAATTTTTTAAAAGGGAAAGATCTTTTTAATAATTATAAAACTTTTTATGTTGAATACACAAATGTAGAAGGTCTTGCACCATCAGCATTGGTTACAATAAATGGCCTTACGATTGGAAAAGTCAAAACTATTTCCATAGGTGATAAAGGGGTTTTATTGGTTGAATTACAGATTGATACTGATTTTCCAATATCTAAAACTAGTACTGCTTCAATTTATGATGCTAGTCTTATAGGTGGTAAGCAAATATCGATTCAACCCAATTATTCCGATAAAAATATTGCCGAAAGTGGTGATTATTTAAAAGGTATTATTGAAGCTAGTTTAATAGCTTCGCTAGGAGACAAAGCAACACCTGTTATGGCTAAACTTGAAAAGGTAATGACTAGTGCTGATCAATTGATTTCTAGTTTTAATACTGTTTTAGATGCTAAAGGTCAAGCCGATTTAAAAAAATCTTTAGCAGAACTTAGTGCTACAATGGAACAGTTTCACAAAGCTGGATTAAGTGCAAATTTAATTCTAGATGAAAATAAAGGACAATTGAAAGGCGTTGTATCTAATTTCAAAAAAGTATCTGAAAACTTTGTTCAAATTTCTGATTCTTTAAATAAAGCAGATTTAGGTTTAACTGTTCGTAATTTAAATGCAACATTGACTAAAGTCGACGTTTTGATGAAAGGTTTAGAATCGGGTAAAGGTACAATGGGCAAATTAATGAAGGATGACGCACTATATGAAAACTTATCCAAAACGTCTAAAGAGTTAGAATTATTATTACAAGACGTTCGCTTAAATCCTACGCGTTATGTAAATGTGTCTGTTTTTGGAAAGAAGAACAAACCTTATAGTGCTCCTAAAGATTCTATCACAAAATAAAAAAAAACTACTATTTATGGGTTATCTAAGTAATGTGTTATTTGCCATTCTTTTGTTTATTGGATTCGGATATTTTTATTTGAATGTTAAAAAAATCATCAGAAATATAAATCTGGGTGTTGCTGTTAATCGCAAAGATAATGCAAAAGTAAGATGGAGAAATATGGCTATGATTGCTCTTGGGCAATCCAAAATGGTTAAAAGACCAGTTGCAGGTATTCTTCATATTATTGTATATGTTGGTTTCATTATTATCAACATCGAATTATTAGAAATTATTATAGATGGGTTATTTGGTACTCATAGAGTTTTTGCTCCTCTTGGAGTTGTTTATGATGTGTTAATTGGTTTTTTCGAAATATTAGCACTTCTTGTTTTGGTTGCTGTTTTTACCTTTTGGATCAGAAGAAATATTATAAAACTTAAAAGATTCATCAGTTCAGATTTAATTGGAAGTCCGAAAAATGATGCTAATTACATCTTGTATTTCGAAGTAGTTTTAATGACTTTGTTTTTATTAATGAACGCTACTGATTTGCATTTGCAAAATATACCTGGAGGTTTTTCTCATTTTATAAAAGCAGGATCTTTTCCGGTAAGCCAATTTATTGCCCCTGTTTTCAACGGAATGACCAATGAATTAGTGATGTTATTAAATGAAGGTTTTTGGTGGTTACACATTGTAGGGATTTTGATTTTTATGAACTATTTGTATTTTTCAAAACACTTACATATTTTATTGGCTTTCCCAAACACTTATTTCGCCAACTTAAATCCACAAGGACAATTTGATAATTTAGCTTCGGTAACTGCCGAAGTAAAATTGATGATGGATCCCAATGCCGATCCTTTTGCAGCAGCACCTATATCTGAAAATGATGTCCCAAGTAAATTCGGTGCTAGTGATATTCAAGATTTAAATTGGGTTCAATTATTAAATGCTTATACGTGTACAGAATGCGGACGTTGTACGTCAGCTTGCCCAGCAAATCAAACTGGAAAAAAATTGTCTCCTCGTAAAATTATGATGTCCACAAGAGATCGTATTGAAGAAGTTGGGAAAAATATAGATGCAAACAAAGGTGTTTTTGTACCAGACAACAAAGCTTTGTTGAATGATTATATTACTCCTGAAGAACTGTGGGCATGTACGTCTTGTAATGCTTGTGTTGAGGAATGTCCTGTAAGTATTAGTCCACTTTCAATTATTATGGATATGAGACGTTATCTAGTAATGGAACAAAGTGCTGCTCCTTTGCCGATAAATGCAATGATGACCAATATTGAAAATAATGGTGCACCTTGGCAATACAGCCAACAGGATCGTTTGAATTGGAAAGATGAAAATTAGACTTATAAATATTTCGTTTTAAAAGAAAAAAAATACAAGCAATAAATGTTTTGGCATTTAATGCAAAAAAAACATAAAAATTATGTCAGAAAGTTTAATAGTGCCAACAATGGCCGAAATGCTAGCTCAAGGAAAACAACCAGAAGTTTTATTTTGGGTAGGTTGTGCAGGAAGTTTTGACGATAGAGCTAAGAAAATAACAAAAGCTTTTGTACGAATATTAAATCGTGCTAATGTTTCTTTTGCTGTTTTAGGTACCGAAGAAAGCTGTACTGGTGATCCTGCAAAACGAGCTGGAAATGAATTTTTGTTCCAGATGCAAGCCATGATGAATATAGAAGTGCTAAATGCGTATGAAGCAAAAAAAATTGTTACTGCTTGTCCGCATTGTTTCAATACTTTAAAAAATGAATATCCAGAATTAGGAGGTCATTATGAAGTAGTACATCATACAGAATTCCTTAAATCATTGCTAGATTCAGGACGATTGACTATAGAAGGCGGCCAATTTAAAGGAAAGCGAATTACATTTCATGATCCTTGTTATTTAGGAAGAGCTAATAATGTTTATGAAGCACCAAGAGAATTAATTCAGAAATTGGATGTTGAATTGCTAGAGATGAAACGATCTAAAGCTAATGGTTTATGTTGTGGAGCTGGTGGTGCGCAAATGTTTAAAGATGCAGAGCCAGGCAATAAAGAAATCAATGTAGAAAGAACAGAAGATGCTCTTGAAACGAAGCCAGATATTATTGCTGCTGGTTGTCCTTTTTGTAATACGATGTTAACCGACGGTGTTAAAAACAAAGAAAGAGAAGGCGATGTTAAAGTGATGGATATTGCCGAATTGATTGCCAACGCTCAAGATCTTTAAATATGAATTTTAGAAAAATTGTTTTACTACTGTTAATGCCAATTTGGAGTTCCTTATTTGCTCAGACATTGGTAAAAACAAATTTTCAAGATTCAATTCCTGATTCGAGTGCTGTTAAGCAATTTAAATTCAATCCCAAACAATTAATACTTCCTGCTACATTAATAGGATTTGGTGTAATTGGTATTAATAGTGATCAAATTAAAGATTTTAATTCTGAAGTTAGTGAAGAAGTAGTAGAGCACATCGATAAACAAATAACAATTGATGACTTTACCCAATATGCCCCAGGAGCTGCTGTTTATGCTTTGGGTGCCTTTGGTGTAAAAGGAAAAAATAATTTGAAAGATAAATCAATTATTCTTGCCAGTTCATTTTTAATAATGAATATTACCGTTTTAAGTTTAAAGTCAATCACAAAAGTAGAAAGGCCTGACGGGACAAGTAATAATTCTTTTCCTTCAGGACATACCGCAACTGCTTTTATGGGCGCTGAATTTCTATATCAAGAATATAAAGATGTTTCTGTTTGGTATGGTGTTTCGGGCTATTTTGTTGCCGCAGCCACAGGTGCCTTCAGAGTATATAATAATCGGCATTGGGTCACCGATGTAGCTGCAGGTGCAGGAATAGGAATTTTAAGTGCCAAAGCGGGTTATTGGTTGTTTCCTAAAATAAATAAAATATTCGCATCAAAAAGTAATCCAAATAAAAAATCTGCGTTCATCCCTTATTACAATGGCAAGCAAGTTGGATTTGGATTTGTTTCATCATTTTAATAAATAAAATTTTAGTTTTGATGAAACTAAAAATAAATCTCAATAAAATTAATTTTGCAATCTAAAATATAAATACCATGTACGTTCCTTTTGAAAATTTACCCGAAGAATCTAGAATTTGGATTTATCAATCGAATAGAAAATTCTCGGATGCAGAGTTTTCTGAAATCGAAACCGATTTACAAGCATTTCTTAACGAATGGGCTGCACACGGAACAAGTCTTGAATCATCGTATTTGTTGAAATACAATCGTTTTATAATAATTGCTGTTAATCAAGAAGTGCAAGCAGCAACGGGTTGTTCTATCGACTCCTCTGTAGAATTCATTCAAAGTCTAGAAAAAAAATACAATGTAGATTTATTAGACAAAATGAATGTTACTTTCAAACTTGGAGAGCATATTGCACATAAACCATTAATTGATTTTAAAAAAATGGTTAAAGACAAAGCTGTTACTGAAAATACTATTGTCTTTAATAATTTGGTTAATAATATTGAAGAGTTTAATGAATCATGGGAAGTTCCTGCCATAGATAGCTGGCACAGCCGTTTTTTTTAAACCAATTCACAAAGTCAATATGTCAAAAATTCTGTCCCTTTTTATATTCTTTTTTTGTTTTTCAATTTCAAATGCACAAAATTCAGATATTGATCTTTTAAAGAAAATAAATAGCAATAGAAATACTGGTATCGAGTCGACAATGATTGGCATTACCAATAGTGCTATGCCTGTCAGTATCGGTACTCCGGTAATTATTTATGCAGTTGGATTAATAGAAAAAGATAGTACTACTAAGAAAAAAGCAATTTTTATTGGAGAAACATTAGCTGCTTCGGCGTTTGTTTCTATAGCTTTAAAAAGCAGTACTAAAAGAGACAGACCTTACGAAACTTATCCAGAGATAGATAATGTTACTGAAGAAAGCAGTTATTCTTTTCCTTCGGCTCATACTTCAGCTGCTTTTGCAACAGCCATATCTTTGAGTATGGCTTACCCGAAATGGTATGTTATTGCTCCGTCTTTCTTGTGGGCAGGTGCGGTAGGCTATTCCCGCATGTATCTTGGCGTACATTATCCCACAGATGTTTTAGCGGGTGCTATTGTAGGTAGTGGTTCTGCTTTTTTGTGTTATAAATTGAATAAGTGGATTAATAAAAAAAGAGCTCCTCACCAGAAAAAGCTTTGGGAATAATTTATTTAAGGATTTAAAGTTTAAGTGTTAAGTTTAAAAGTATTGAGTTTTAATTGTAAAATGTATTTTTGTTTTTGTGAAATGGACTAGTTCAATATTGTCAGTACTGTTTATTCTACTCTCGTGTTTGCCTTGTGCAGATATAGAAGGGAATAATTCAATGCACACTGTTGTTGAAAAAAGTAGCTCAAATCATAATCAAGATAATGATTCTTGTTCCCCTTTTTGCTTTTGCAACTGCTGTAATTCTCAAATTTTTGCAATTGATACAACTATTAAAAATTTAGATTTTGTTATTTTTAAAAAGTTTGAAGAAAACAAAATCCCAGAATATAAATCCATACTTGCTTCCAATTTCTTCGGAAGTATTTGGCAACCCCCTCAAATAGTATAATGAAACCTGATTTCAATTAGTATTGAATATTAGGATAGAGAGTTGTGGCTTTTCCACAAAATAATAGACCATTTAGGTCCAATTTCTCATTCATTATATTTAAAAAATGATATATAAAATAATAGCATTTTCAGTTAATAACAAACTGATTACAGGAGTTCTATTGTCGATTTTTGTTATGTTTGGCGTTTATTCATTTACGCAATTAAGTGTTGATGCATTGCCAGATGTAACCAATAATCAAGTGCAAGTAATAACCACTACACCAAACCTTGCTACTCAAGAAGTAGAACAATTTATAACTTATCCATTAGAAACTGAATTCAAATCATTGTCGGAAATGGTTGAATTACGAAGTACAAGCCGTTCGGGTTTGTCTGTAATTACAATTGTTTTCAAAGATAACGTGCCAGTGAACATTGCTCGTCAACGTGTTGATGAAAAAATAAAAATGGCGACGGATAATATTCCGAAACAATACGGAATGCCAGAATTATTGCCTCCAACTACAGGACTTGGCGAAATTTTTCAATATGTATTAGTTCCTGATAAAGGTTATGAAGAAAAATACAATTTAACTGAATTAAGAACCATTCAGGATTGGATTGTAAGGCGTCAATTACTAGGAACTATTGGAGTAGTTGATGTGAGTAGTTTTGGTGGAAAACTTAAGCAGTACGAAGTTTCGGTAAAGCCTGAACGATTGGCGGCCAACAATCTTACGCTTATTGATGTTTTTGATGCTTTGCAAAACAACAATGAAAACACAGGAGGAAGTTATATTGACAAAGGCCCCAATATTTATTTCATTCGTGGCGAAGGATTAATCCAAAACATCGATGACATTAATAACATCGTTGTAAAAAACAATTCGGGTGTTCCCATTTTAATAAAAGATATTGCCGAAGTTAAATTTGGATTTGCACCTCGTTATGGAGCTATGACCAGAAATGGAAAAGGAGAAACTGTTGGAGGTGTTGTTTTAATGCAAAAAGGGGAGAACGCTGTTAGAGTAATTGAGCGTGTCAAAGAAAGGATGCAATCAATTGAAAAATCATTGCCCAAAGGCGTCAAAATTGATGTTTTTGTTGATAGAACCAAACTTATTGAGAAAACCGTTAGTACGGTTTCTACCAATTTGTTAGAGGGAGCCCTAATTGTAATTTTAGTTTTAGTATTGTTTTTAGGAAGTTTGAGAGCCGGTTTGATAGTTGCATCTGTTATTCCGTTAGCTATGCTTTTTGCCATAATCATAATGAACCTGCTTGGTTTAAGCGCCAATTTGATGAGTATGGGTGCTTTGGATTTTGGATTAATTGTAGATGGCGCCGTTATTGTTGTCGAAGCCACTTTGCATATTTTTTCAAAGCATTATAAGCACAATACACTTTCTCAAAATAAAATGGACCATGAAGTAATAAAAAGTTCATCAAAAATCATGAGTTCTGCCATTTTCGGGCAAATTATAATCCTGATTGTTTACATTCCGTTGTTTATGCTAAGCGGTGTCGAGGGTAAAATGTTTATGCCAATGGCGCAAACGGTAAGTTTTGCAATCGTTGGGGCATTATTACTTTCTCTTACGTATGTGCCTTGGGCGAGCAGTCTTTTTTTAAGCAAAAAAATCAGTAATGAACCCAATTTTACGGACCGATTTATCAATAAATTAAATAATTGGTATCAACCAGTTTTAGTTATTGCTATAAGACGAAAATTTGAGGTTATTGGTAGTGCAGTTTTTTTATTCATTGCTTCATTATTTCTTTTCAATTCATTGGGTGGAGAGTTTATTCCTGAATTAGACGAAGGTGATTTTGCTGCAAATTATACCATTAGACAAGGAAGCAGTTTGCCTCAAACCATTGAAGTTGGCACCCAATTAGAAAGACTTTTAAAGGAATTCCCTGAAGTTGAAGAAGCAGTTAGCAAAATTGGGAGCAGTGAAATACCAACAGATCCAATGCCTATTGAAAGTGCTGATTTGATAATGGTTTTAAAAGACAAAAAAGAATGGACAACAGCCGATAATAAAGAAGATTTAGCCGATAAAATGAATGAAAAATTAAGCCAAATTCCAGGTTGTAATATATCTTTTGAGCAACCCATTCAAATGCGTTTTAACGAATTGATTGCTGGGGTGAAATCAGATATTGCCATAAAAATATTTGGTGATGATTTGGATAAACTTTTTTCAGAAGCCAACAAAGCGGTTTCAATTATTAACAAAATAGAGGGTTTGACCGATATAAAAGTCGAGCAAGTTACAGGAATGCCACAATTAGTTGTGAAATACAATCGAAACCAAATTGCGCAATACGGCTTGAATATTGCAGAGGTGAATCGAATTCTGAATACGGCTTACGCAGGCGGGACAACGGGTGTAGTGTATGAGGGCGAACGAAAATTTGATTTGGTTGTTCGTATTCCTAAAGATGAAAATACCGACATTGATGCTTTAAAATCTTTATTGATACCAACACCAAAAGGGAATCAAATTCCGTTGAACGAAGTCGCCGAACTCAATTTTAAAACTGCACCATCACAAATAAGCAGGGAGGAAGCACAGCGCAGAATTGTTATCGAAGCCAATGTTCGTGGCCGTGATGTAGAAAGTGTAGTTTTGGAAATTCAGAAAAAATTAGATGCCAAATTAAAATTACCGGAAGGCTATTTTATAAAATACGGAGGACAATTTCAAAACCTTCAAGAAGCCAAAGGGAGATTGCTATTGGCTGTTCCTTTAGCGCTTTTGCTTATTTTCTTTCTGCTCTTTTTGTCGTTCCGTTCCCTCAAAGAAGCTACTATAATTTTCTCTGCAATTCCCTTAGCTTCAATAGGTGGCATATTTGCTTTGTGGAGCCGTGGAATGAATTTTAGTATTTCGGCAGGAGTTGGTTTTATTGCACTTTTTGGCGTTGCTGTTTTGAATGGAATAGTATTAATTAGCTATTATAACCAACTTAAAGAAGAAGGTGAAGACAATCTTTTGCAACGTATTTACAAAGGAAGTAGCGCGAGATTACGACCAATTTTAGCAACGGCAACAGTAGCTTCATTAGGTTTTCTGCCAATGGCTTTGAGTACAAGTGCAGGTGCAGAAGTTCAAAAACCTTTGGCAACAGTTGTAATTGGAGGCTTGTTAACTTCAACATTACTGACTTTGTTTGTTTTACCCGTTTTATACTATTTAGTTATGTCTTCAAAAAAAATAAAAGTTAATCCTAAAATTGCATCAATTGTTGTTTTGCTTTTTAGTTGTTATTCTTTTAATGCTAATGCACAAAATAGTCCTTTGCAATTGAACGATGCGATAGAATCTGCGTTGAAAAATTATCCAACCATACAACAGGCAACTTTGCAAACAGAGCAGCAACAAGCATTAACAAAAATAGCTACTATTCTGGACCCATTCAATATTAATAGTAATTTGGGTCAAATGAACAGTAAATTGTTTGATTATAATGTAGGAGTTGCACAAGGTTTTAAATTATCGAATAAAGCAGATAGAAATCTGCTGAATCAAAATGTAACCGTTGCCAAATCTTTTGAAGCCGTTACCAAAAATGAACTGATCAAAAACGTTTCAAGTGCTTATTTATTTTGGATTTATAATGTGCAACAATACAATTTGCTGCTCGAAATAGACAACATTTTTGCAGACTATGAAAAGTATGCAGACAAGAAATTTCAGGTTGGCGAAAGCAATAAACTCGAAAAAATAAACGTCAAATTGCAACACAAGGATTTAAAATTGCAATTGGCAGAAGTTAATACTCATGTATCTTTTTATTTGGCAGAATTGCAAAAATGGACTCGAAATAATATAGAGTATCAAGCCCCAACAAAATATGAATCTTTACCCGAAATTAATCTAAGCGATAGTACTTTAGTCAAAAATCATCCCGTTTTACAGTTTTTACAACAGCAAATTATTGCTAAAGAATTGGCGATTAAATCTGAAAAGGCAAAGGCAAATCCATCATTCAATTTGGGTGTCAATGCACAAAGTCTGGACAAAGAAACTCCGTTTTATTATGGAAGTGTAGGGATTAATATTCCATTATTTAGAAATGGAATTGAGGAAAAAACACAGGTGGCAAAATTAGAAACTGAAATCGCTAAAAAAGAATTAGAGAAATCGCAACAGGAATTGGCAACTGTCTATTTGCAACAATACCAACTCCAAAAACAATATTTAGAGCAACTCAATTATTATAAAACGGAGGGAATTCCAATGGCAGAAATGATTATCAATTCGGCGCAACGGCTATACAAATCAGGAGATATTGGTTATATCGAATATACCCAAAACCTTAAAGATGCCAACAAAATTAAAAGTGATTATTTGATTGCAATGAACAATTACAATCAAACGATAATCAACATTCAATATTTAGTAAACAAATAAAATACAGCAATGAAAAATAATATAGCAATCTTGTTCTTTCTAGTTTTAGCTCTAATCTCCTGCAAAAATAATGCAGAGAAAGCACCAATAACTAATGATTCGAAGGAGGATGTAACCGAAAAATTAGTTGTAACTTTTACGGATTCTCAAATAAAGGCGATAGACTTACAGTTAGGTAATTTTGAAAAGAAAAACTTGACCACAACTTTAAAGATAAATGGAAAATTATCATTGCCACCACAACATCAAGCGCAAGTGAGTATATTGATGGGAGGTGTAGTAAAAAACATTTTGGTTCAAGAAGGGGAATTTGTAACAGCCGGAAAAACCTTGGCAACCATTGTCAATGCTGAAGTGATACAATTGCAACAAGATTACTTAGAGAACAATGCTAACCTTAATTATTTGGAAAAAGAATACCAACGCCAAAAAGAATTGAGAGATGATAATATCAATGCAGGAAAAACGTATCAGCAAGCTCAAAGAGAATTACAAATTGTCCAAGCTAAAAAAGTAACATTAAGTTCTAAATTGGCACAATTGGGTATTAATGCAAGTAAATTATCATCAAAAAATATTGCTTCGAGTATTGCAATTTCGGCACCAATAAGCGGGTATATTCAGCATATTAATTTAAGTATGGGTAAATTTGCAGAAGCCAACGCTGTCTTGTTTGAAATCATTGACAATCACTTTTTACATTTGGATTTAAAAGTTTTTGAAAAAGACATTCACAAAATAAAAATTGGTCAATCAATTACTTTTAGTGATGCGAATGATGTTTCGCATACACATCCAGCTAAAATTTATGCTATTAACAAAGCATTTGAACCCAATGAACAAGCGGTTTTGGTACACGCCAAAATAAATGAAACTACTGAAACGCTGTTGCCGGGAATGTATATAGAGGCGAGAGTAAAAATTGATAATAACAACACAACGGCACTACCAACAGAAGCAATAGTGAACAACGGAAACGACCATTTTATTTTTGTTTCAGTAAGTAAAAATACCTTTCAACAAATAAAAGTGACTATTGGTACTACAGATTTAGGTTTTACCGAAGTTAAGGTAATAGATGAAGTTCCAGCCGAAGCTAAAGTTGTAATCAAAGGAGCGTATTATTTATTGTCAGAATTGACGAAAGGTAGTGGAGAAGAATAAAACAGTTATTTTACTAACTGTAATATTGGTTATTATGTTATAATTTTGATATAAATAAACAAAATGGATAAGACATTTAAAGATTCTATAAATATAAAAACAAATAAATCGGATAGTTGCTGTTCGACTCATGATGAACACATACATTCAGATGATGATAGTCATGACCACGACCATTCGCACGGAGATGGAAGTTATTTTCAAATGTTCTTTCCATCTGTAATTTCTTTTTGTTTATTGCTAATTGGAATTGTTTTGGATAATTATTTTCCTCAAACTTGGTTTACAAATTGGGTTCGAATTGGTTGGTATATTGTTGCATACATTCCAGTTGGTTTTCCAGTTTTAAAAGAAACTTTTGAAGGTATTAAAACCGGGCAGTTTTTTTCAGAATTTTCATTGATGGTAATAGCTACTTTAGGAGCGTTTGCTATTGGTCAATATCCAGAAGGTGTTGCCGTAATGTTATTTTATGGTATTGGTGAGAATTTTCAAGGGCTAGCGGTTAAAAGGGCCAAGTCCAATATTAAATTATTATTAGATCAAAGACCTGATTTTGCAACTGTTTTAGAAGGCAATAAAACGGTTTCAGTTAAAGCATCCGAAATTGGTATTGGAGCCATTATTCAATTAAAACCAGGAGAAAAATTAGCTTTAGACGGAAAACTTATTTCTGAAAGTGCTACTTTTAATACTGCCGCTTTAACTGGTGAAAGCAAGCCAGATAGTAAGAAAAAAAATGAAATTGTATTGGCTGGGATGATCAATTTAAACACAGTTGTTGAAGTTGAAGTTACGACTGCTTATACCGATAGTAAGCTCTCTAAAATCTTGGAAATGGTGCAAGAGGCAACTGCCAAAAAAGCACCTACTGAATTGTTTATTCGAAAGTTTGCAAAAATATACACTCCAATTGTAGTTTATTTGGCAATGGCAATTTGTTTGTTGCCCCTATTTTTTGTTGCCCATTATGTGTTCAGTGATTGGCTGTATCGAGCTTTGGTTTTCTTGGTAATTTCCTGTCCTTGTGCGTTGGTGATTTCCATTCCATTGGGATATTTTGGAGGAATAGGAGCTGCCAGCAAAAATGGAATACTATTTAAAGGTTCCAATTTTCTAGATATAATGTCTGCTATTCAAGTGGTGATTTTGGATAAAACGGGTACGTTGACAAAAGGCATATTTACAGTTCAAAAAGTGGAGGCCGTAGGTATTTCAGAAGATGATTTGGTTCATTATACAGCTGCTTTAGAATCTAAATCTACACATCCTGTGGGAACGGCAATTGTAGAATTTGCAAAAGGATTAGATGCAACTTTAAAAGTTACTGAAGTAGAAGAAATCCCAGGACACGGATTGAAAGGAAAGGTAAATGATGCCGAAATAATAGTTGGAAACGTAAAGTTGATGCAGCGTTTCAACATTAATTATGATTTGGAACTGGATAATTCGCCATTTACCATTATAGTTGTTGCCATAAATAATGTGTATTCAGGTTATTTTTTAATTGCCGATGAAATAAAGGAAGATGCCAAAGCAGCTATTGAAAGTTTACATAAAATAAATGTTAAAACCATAATGCTTTCGGGTGATAAGCAAGTCGTTGTTGATGCTGTTGCAAAAGAACTGAATATCGAATTGGCTTATGGGGATTTATTACCCGAAAATAAAGCAGAAAAAGTTGAAGCATTAAAATCACAAAATTTAAAAGTGGCTTTTGTTGGCGATGGCGTAAACGATGCGCCAGTGATTGCCCTTGCCGATGCTGGAATTGCAATGGGAGGATTAGGAAGTGACGCCACTATCGAAACGGCTGATATTGTCATTCAAAACGACCAACCGACAAAAATTTACACAGCGATACATATAGGGAAACAAACGAAAAAAATTGTTTGGCAAAATATAACCATGGCATTTGTAGTGAAAGCATTTGTTTTAATTCTTGGCGCAGGAGGCTTAGCAACAATGTGGGAGGCCGTTTTTGCAGATGTAGGAGTAGCGTTATTAGCCATTTTGAATGCTGTTCGGATTCAGAGAATGAAATTTTAAAAGTTAAATTTTAACTTAATTTTATACTTAAAGAGACCTAATCTCCTTAATTTCGTTCCACTTAAAAAACATACATGAAATCGCCATTAACAACAAGTTTGTTGTGATAAACCAATACAATATGGCGATACCATGTTTCCAAAATTTAAATATTATCTATACATGAAAATAGCAATAGTTTGTTATCCAACATTTGGCGGAAGTGGCGTAGTTGCTACAGAATTAGGTCTTGAATTAGCCAGACGTGGTCACGAAATTCATTTTATTACATACAGCCAACCTGTGCGATTGGCATTATTAAATCCCAACGTTCATTATCACGAAGTAGTAGTTCCAGAATATCCATTATTCCATTTTCAGCCTTATGAATTGGCTTTGTCAAGTAAATTGGTGGATATGGTAAAATTGTATAAAATAGAATTGTTGCATGTGCATTACGCTATTCCTCATGCGTATGCAGGCTATATGGCCAAGCAAATGTTGAAAGACGAAGGCATTAATATTCCAATGGTAACAACGTTGCATGGTACGGATATTACATTGGTTGGGAATCATCCTTTTTATAAACCAGCAGTAACTTTTAGTATCAATAAATCTGATTTTGTGACTTCGGTTTCTCAAAGTTTGAAAGACGATACCTTGAAATTATTCAATATAAAAAATGAAATTCAAGTAATCCCTAATTTTATAGAATTAGATAAAAACAAGTACGATCCTACTGTTCCATGTAGTCGTTCGGTAATGGCCAATCCTAATGAAAGAATCATTACGCATATCAGTAATTTTAGAAAAGTAAAACGAATTCCAGATATTATTAAAATATTCTATAAAATTCAGAAAGAAATCCCTGCGAAATTGATGATGGTAGGAGATGGACCAGAAAAAGAAAAGGCTGAAAAAATGTGTCGAAAGTTTGGGATACAGGATAAAGTCATATTTTTTGGAAATAGTAATGAAATAGATCGCATTTTATGTCTTACAGATTTGTTTCTTTTACCATCAGAAACAGAGAGTTTCGGATTGGCTGCTTTAGAAGCAATGGCTTGTGGTGTGCCTGTAATATCAAGTAATTCTGGTGGTTTACCTGAAGTGAATATGGATGGTGTTTCTGGATATTTGAGTGATGTTGGAAAAATAAATGAAATGGCGCAAAATGCTTTAAAAATATTAAAAGAGGATGCCGTTCTTGCTCAATTCAAAAAGAATGCTTTGCACGTAGCAGAGAAATTCGATATTAAAAATATACTTCCTATTTATGAAGCTCTTTATGAAAAGGCAATAAATCAGTATCAGTAATTTTAGTAGATCCATCTTGTTTTACAATAAGATGGGTTTTTTTTAGAATCTATATCGTATTGCCAATCCGACATTAAAACCAAAATCGTTTTTTTCATAATTATTAAAAACAAATTCAGGTCTTGTATCCATGGCTAATTGTATTGGGATTTCTTTAAAATTATATTCAATTCCAATATTACCATTTAGTACCGCAAATAGTCCATTGTCACCAGCATATTCATTATTGTAATTATCATTGGTATTCCAAGACCCTAAACCACCTCCAAAACCAGCATACCAATCTAATTCTTTTTCAATTTTCCAATACCATTGATAAATACCTGATATTTTGAGTGCATCGGTATGGTTATCATTAGTAAAACCAAAATCTAGTTCTAATCGATTTTTTAGAGAAATCTTTTTTTGATAAGTAATCTCAACTCCAAAACCATGATTGTTACCAAAACGCAATCCGATTGTATTTTTAGAACTAATTTCTTGTGCTTGAACAGTTAATGAAAAAACGATCACTGTATAAATGGAGTAAAGATTTTTATTCATTTCTAATTTATTTAGTATTTGAAATCCTTAAGTTTTATAAATATAATAAAAAAAATACTTGAATATTTAATTAATGATTGATTAATCAGATTGTTAAGTTTTGTTTTTTCATAATATAAAATGATATAATAGTATTTTAAATTATAGTTTTTAGTGTTTTTATAAAGAATATTACATTGTATTTTAAGAATTTGATTTCTACTATTTGTAAAAAAATATCTTTTTTATAACGAATTTGAGTCAAATTATATCAAAATATTACTAATTTAAAATTTTTTCTTTAATTCATAAGACTTACATTTGCCTAAAATTTTATTACAATGGCAGGAAATAGCTACGGTACATTATATAGAGTAACTACTTTTGGTGAATCTCATGGTGAAGCATTAGGAGGAATTATAGATGGTTGTCCTTCTGGAATTCAATTGGATTTGAATGCAATTCAATTTGAAATGTCTAGACGTAAACCAGGTCAATCAGCAATTGTTACACAAAGAAAAGAACCAGACGATGTTCAATTTCTATCAGGAATTTTTGAAGGCAAAACTACTGGGACACCAATAGGTTTTATCATTCCAAATACCAATCAAAAATCAGATGATTATTCGCATATAAAAGACAATTATAGACCCAGTCATGCTGATTATGTTTATGAAAAAAAATACGGTGTGCGTGATTACCGCGGTGGTGGCCGAAGTTCTGCTCGCGAAACAGCTAGTAGAGTAGTTGCTGGTGCCATTGCTAAGCAAATGCTTCCAGATATTAAAATTAATGCGTTTGTATCTTCAGTAGGGCCTATTTTTCTAGAAAAACCATACCAAGAATTGGATTTTTCAAAAATTGAAAGCAATCCTGTTCGTTGTCCAGATGAAGAATCAGCCATAATTATGGAAGATTACATTCGTCAAATTCGTAAAGAAGGCGATACAGTAGGAGGGACCGTAACTTGTGTTATTCAAAATGTGCCTATTGGTTTGGGAGAACCTGTTTTTGATAAATTACATGCAGAGCTAGGAAAAGCAATGTTGTCTATTAATGCTGTTAAAGGTTTCGAATTTGGAAGTGGTTTTGAAGGAGTTAAAATGAAAGGGAGTGAACACAATGATTTATATAATCCAGATGGGACAACACAAACGAATCTTTCTGGCGGAATTCAAGGTGGAATAAGTAACGGAATGGATATTTATTTTCGTGTTGCTTTCAAACCAGTTGCAACTATAATGCAAAAACAAGAATCATTAGATAATAAAGGAAATATTACAGAAATGACAGGTAAAGGAAGACATGATCCTTGTGTAGTTCCTCGTGCCGTACCAATTGTAGAAGCTATGGCTGCAATTGTCTTAGCAGATTTTTATCTGATAAATAAAACCTATCTTTAATTAAAATAAAGCATACTCAGTATTTTGACGAGCTAAATATTGAGATTTAACCTTGAAATTAATTTAATGAATACGATTACAACCAAAAAACAACCCTTTTTTAAAGGCCTTACCGGTCAGATCTTAATTGCAATGCTTTTAGGAGCTGTATTAGGAGTGATTATTCATAATTCGGCTACAATTGAAACGGCTCAAGAATTTAGCAACAAAATAAAAATGTTAGCAACAATTTTTATTCGTTTAGTTCAAATGATTATTGCTCCATTGGTTTTTACGACTCTTGTTGTTGGAATTGCAAAATTAGGAGATATAAAAGCCGTTGGAAGAATTGGAGGAAAAGCTTTAGCCTGGTTTTTTACAGCTTCCTTTATTTCGCTGTTAATAGGCATGTTGTACGTGAATTTATTGCAACCTGGAGTTGGATTAAATTTATCCAATGTAGATTTGACTGCAGCTTCTGATGTTACAGCTAAAACACAAAGTTTATCATTTGAAAATTTTATTGAACATATTGTCCCTAAGAGTTTATTTGAAGCACTGGCAACCAATGAAATTTTACAAATAGTAATTTTTTCAATTTTCTTTGGATTAGCTGCCGCTTCAATAGGAGATCATGCAAAACCAGTAATTGATTTTTTAGACAGAACTTCGCATATTGTTTTAAAAATGGTGAATTTTGTAATGAAATTTGCTCCAATTGGTGTTTTTGGTGCTATTGCAGGAGTTTTTGCTGTAAGAGATTTTCAAGAATTAGCTTTTACTTATTTTAAATTTTTTGGTTCATTTCTTATCGGAATTGGAACATTATGGATAATACTTATTGCTATCGGATTCTTTTTTCTTGGAAAAAGAATGAAAACATTATTAAAGCATATCGTTAGTCCATTGATTATAGCTTTTGGAACTACAAGTTCAGAAGCCGTTTTTCCAAAGCTTACCGAAGAGCTTGAACGATTTGGAGTAAAAGATAAAATTGTTTCTTTTATGTTGCCTTTAGGATATTCATTTAACCTTGATGGTAGTATGATGTATATGACTTTTGCAGGTATTTTTATTGCACAAGCTTATGGTGTACATTTAGATTATCCAACACAGTTTACGATGCTTTTTGTATTAATGCTGACTAGTAAAGGAATTGCAGGTGTACCAAGAGCAAGTTTAGTAGTAGTTGCCGCTACTTGTGGGATGTTTAAAATTCCAATAGAAGGTATTGCTTTAATATTGCCAATTGACCATTTTTGCGACATGTTTAGAAGTGCAACCAATGTATTAGGAAATGCATTAGCAACTTCAGTAGTGGGGAAATGGGAAGATGAAAAAGAGAATAGTTAAAATAGGACTCAATACTCTTTTATTTCAGACATTATTTTTTAAAAGAAAAGCAGTTACATCTATAATGTAACTGCTTTTTTGTATGTAAATTTATGTTGCAATTGTGAAAAAATCTTGCATAAAATGTGATATATCTATGGATTATGCTGTATATTTGAAAAAATAACCACTTTTATGCCCCTAATAAGAATAACTCTATTAATTGTTTTTTTGTTTAATATTTCGGGAACTGTAGTAATTGCTCAAGCTAATTTACCAACCAATAGTGAAATTAATAAATTAATTTCAAAAGCATCTAAACTACGTGAATCAGGAAATTTTGAAAAATCCTTATTGATTTCAAGAGTTGCTTTGCGTAAAGCAATTTTAATAAAAGACAACGAACTTATTGCTGATAATTATAATAATGTTGCAGCAAATTATAATGAGCTAATAGAATTTGATAAAGCTATTTTTTATTACAATAAAGCTTTAGTTTATGCCAATTTATCCGAAAATGATTCTGTAAAACAAAGAGTCAATAATAATTTGGGAAATATGTATTGTTTTGAAAAAAAGAAATACGAAAAAGGTATTCTTTATTACAAAAAAGCTTTAGAGTGTAGCAAAAGAATTTCAGACACTTCTCAAATGGCATTTACAAACCTTAATATGGCTTGGGCTTTTTTTGATATAGGGAATTTCAAAGAAGGAGAAGATGAATTGTTATTTGTGAATTCGTATTATAAAAAAAACAAAGATGTTACTTTAACTGGTATAATTAGCATGCTTAACGGGATGTATTACAGTTATAAAAATGATACAGATAAAGCAGAAAAACACTTTTTAGAAGCCATAAAAATCGGGAAAGAAAGAAATGAAAAATCAGATTTAGCCGTTTCATATTACGAATATTCTAAGTTTTTATTAAAAAATAAAAAATATAAAAATGCTTACGAAAATTTAGCACTTTACAATAATCTAACAGAAGAATTATACGCTGAAGAAAAATTATCTAAAGCCAATATTGAAGGGATTAACTTAGAGTTGGATGAATATAAAAGAACAATTGATAAAATCGAGAATGAAAAGGATCTACAGTATCAAAGTTTAAAAAAATCTAGAATTATTGTATTACTCTTTATTATAGCAATTTTTGTTTTATTATTGTTTCTAAATTCATTAATAAAAAATAATAGATTTCGTATTAAATCGAATGCAGATTTGTTATTAGCTAACGAAGAATTAAAAATTGCCAATCAGAAAGCTCAAGAATCTTCAATTCTGAAAACACAATTTGTCTCTACAATTAGTCATGAATTGCGGACGCCGCTGTATGGAGTTGTTGGGATTACCGATTTACTTTTAGAAGAACATAAAGAACTTGCCTCAAGCCCTCATCTCAATTCATTGAAATTTTCTGCTCGTTATTTGCTGTCGCTAGTAAACGATATTTTGCAAATTAATAAAATTGAAGAAAATAAAATTGTCTTGGATAATTTGACCTTTAATTTGATAGATGAATTTAATATGATTGTAAATTCATTATCATTTATTGCAAAAAAAAATAATAATAAAGTTTTTTTAAAAATAGATAACTCGATTCCTGATAACTTGATAGGAGATAAATTGAGATTTGCTCAAATTATGATGAATTTAGTAAGTAATGCATTGAAATTTACTAAAAATGGCGAAGTGTATTTAATAGCCAATCAAGTTCAAGTTGTTGGCAAAAAGCATACTATTAAAGTAATGATAAAAGATAATGGAATTGGGATTTCTCCATTAGATCAAGATAAAATATTTGATAAATTTGTTCAAGTAGGAAGGAAGCAATTAGATTATCAAGGAACAGGTCTTGGATTATCAATTGTTAAGAGGCTTTTGGGGCTTTTTGAGAGTGATATTACTGTTGAAAGTGAGTTAGGGGTCGGTACTACTTTTACTTTTGTTATAGACTTTGAATGTGATTTGGATAAGTCTAAAGAAATTATAAATAATATTCAAGTTGATTTAACTTCAAGTCAAGTTTTTAATGTGTTAGTTGTCGAAGATAATCACATCAACCAATTGATTACAAAAAAAACTATCGAAAAAAATAATTATTCTTGTAAAGTAGTAGATGATGGTTATAAGGCATTGGAAATATTAGAGAAAGAACAATTTGATGTTATTTTGATGGATATCAATATGCCATTAATGAATGGGTTCGAAACATCAAGAAGAATTAGACAAATTGGTATAGAAACCCCTATAATTGCATTAACTGCATTTGATAAGAATGAAATTACGGACGAAGCAATTATGGCAGGAATGAATGATATTATTGTTAAGCCATTTGAGACAATTCAATTGTTTAAAGTAATTAATTGTCTCATATTAAAATCAAAAAGCGTTGTAAGTTAATACAACGCTTTTTTTTTTTCAATATTATATTTATTTAATTGAAATAGATTTTGATAATTTTTTTCTATCTCCAGGTTTTTTAGCAATGATAACATCTAGAATTCCATCTTTGTATGTAGCTTCTATTTTGTTTTCATCTGCATAATCTGGAAGATTAAAGGATCTGTAAAAAGATTTATAATTAAACTCTTTTCGAACATAATCATCTTTTTTATTAGTTATTTCTTTTTTTTCTTCTTTCTCAGCAGAAATACTAAGCATATTGTTTTCAAGTTCAATTTTAAAGTCCTCTTTTTTTAAACCAGGCGCAGCTAGTTCAATTTCAAGTTTTGTATCTGTCTCTTTTAAGTTAACAGATGGTAAATTAACCCCAATTGCCGAAATACTTCTGTCAGCCCAATCAGAGATATCTCTTGTAAAAAAATCTTCAAAAAGTGGGTTTGCAAACTGACTAATAATGGACGGAAACATTCCGTCTCTTTTTACTAAAGTTTCCATAAATTTGATTTATTAAAGTTATTATTTTACTATATCAAAAGTAGTTATATTAAACTTGTAAATAGTTGATAAATAATATTTTAACATTAAAAAAAAGCACTTTTTAACGTGTTGTTATGAAGTGCTTTTTTATAATTTATGGAGCAATTTATGTTGGTTTAATACCAACGTTTTTTGTTCTGTTTTGAAGCTTCAGATTTTCTAGATTTGTGAGCTCCGCCGCTTCGATTTGAGTTTTTTGGAGCAGTATTTTCACTTGATGGACTTCCCGAATGCCATGGATATGGATGCTCATTAATTGTTTTAACGTCTACTTTTATTAATTTTTGAATATCTTTCCAATACCCATGCTCGTCTTTACTGCAAAAAGAAATAGCGATTCCACCATTACCTGCACGCCCAGTTCTTCCAATGCGATGTACATATGTTTCTGGAATATTTGGCAAGTCAAAATTAATGACAAATGGTAGTTGATCAATATCAATTCCACGGGCAGCAATATCTGTTGCTACAAGTACACCAACTTCTTTGTTTTTGAAAGCATCAAGAACGCGTTGCCTTGCATTTTGAGATTTGTCACCATGAATTGCTTCTGCAGCAATATTGTTTTTTCTCAATGCTTTTACCACGTTGTCGGCACCATGTTTAGTTCTTGAAAAAACTAAAACATCCGATAAATTCTCATTTTTTATTAAATGATAAAGTAAGTTTCTTTTCTCAGTTTTTTCAACAAAATAGACTCTTTGTTCTACATTTTCAGCAGTTGATGAAACTGGAGATACGGTTACAGTTTCAGGATCGGTAAGAAACATTTCTGCTAATTCGCGAATAGCCATTGGCATTGTTGCCGAAAAGAAGAGAGTTTGCCTGTTTTTTGGTGTAAGCTTTACGATTTTTTTTACATCATTAACAAAACCCATATCTAGCATTTGATCCGCTTCATCAAGAACCAAAGTATGAAGATGGTCTAAATCAATAAAACCTTGTTTGTGCAAGTCTAATAGTCTTCCAGGGGTTGCAATTAGGATATCAACTCCGTTTTTTAATGCATCTACTTGTGGGTTTTGAGAAACACCTCCAAAAAGCGTTAATTGTGTTAAGTTGGTATATTTTCCATAGATATCAAAACTTTGTCCAATTTGTACCGCTAATTCTCTTGTTGGAGTTACAATTAGAGCACGTATTACTTTTGATTTTTTTGACGAACCTACAATTCGATGCAATTGATGTATTATGGGAATAGCAAATGCAGCAGTTTTTCCAGTTCCAGTTTGTGCACAACCGATTAAATCTTTGCCGGCCAAAACTAACGGTATGGCTTTTTCTTGTATGGGAGTTGCATTGGTATAGCCTTCTTCAAATACGGCTTTTTGTATACTTTTGGAAAGTGATAAATCTTCGAATAACATATTTTATATATTAAATATCTTGTATTAATTACATAGATAAGGTTACAAAGATAGTGTTATTATTTTGTTGATTAGTGATCCGGTTCAATAGGTAAGATTTATTCTATAATTGTTTTTTGTGATTTCATGAAATCTGTGACTAAATACCCAATAAGTTTACCAATTAAATGATTGTTTTTTTCTTCTCCTAAATCTGGTGCTCCTTCGCAAATATGCAAATAGGCAACGTTTTTATTTTTTGCAAAAAAAGAAACAAATTGTCGAAGTTCTTCTATCGAAAAACCACTTAACGTCATAGCACTACTGGCAATATTTGGTATTGCATCCAAATCAATTTCAATGCCAAAAGGATCATTTTTTATAAAATCGAGAGCATTAACCATTTCCTGATGAAAATCTTTTTCTTTTCTAATATTTACACTGTCATAGGTGTTGTAACGAACCCGGTCTTCTATTTTTTTTATTATATCCAATACGCTTTTAGAAGTGTAATTTTCGTGTAAACCAAAAATGAAATATTTTTTCAGAAAGCCTTCTTCGTAAGCATATGAAAAACCGTTTCCACTATGCCTACCTTCTAGAATTCGGAAATCAGAATGTGCATCAAAATTAATGGCATTAATGGATTTTCCTTTGGCTAAAGCAGCTCCTTTAATATTTCCGTAGGAATTATTATGTCCACCACCTATAACTATTGGTATTTTGCCAGATTGAATGATTTTGCATATTATATGAGAAACTTCTTTGTCAATTCTCTCAACTAATTGGCTCAATTTTGATCGATCATCAATATCATTAAAATCAAGTTCTTCAACTTCTTTCATTTCTTGTTTTACATTCAGCTGTCCTAATACAATAATTTGATTGCCTTTTGAAAAACGATTGTGTTGTATATTAGCGATACTTTTTATGGCGCTTTCCCATGCGGATGCAGCTCCTGGTCTACCATAATTAGCTCTAACTCCAATGTCTTCTGGAATGCCAAATAAAACAAACTTTGCTTCACTTGATTTAATAAAATCAATCGGATCAATGCCTTTAGGTATTGTAAGCATTTTTTCACCAAATTTGATTTCACCATTACGATGGTTTGTGATTTTGGCTAGATCGTTAATACTGAATGTGATAAGTTTTTCCATAAAAATATATTTCCCAAAAATAATATAAATGTATTAAGTTGCGTTATATATATTATTAAATTTGTAAAAACAATTATATTTTAAAATGGAAAATCAAAAAAACAATTCAAGTCTAAAAGCCGTTATCGCAGTTTTAGCTATTTTATTAGTAGGAAGTTTAGTGTATATTTTTAAAATGTCCTCAGAAGTTGAAACGGTTAATACAGAAATTACAAAAGTAAGTACTGAAAAAGAATCAGTTATGAAAGATTTGCAAGATCTAAAAGCAACTTATGATGCTGCAATAGCTGAAAATACTTCAATGTCTGAAGAATTAATACAAGAAAGAGACAAAGTGGTAAAATTGATGGATGATTTGAAACAATCAAACGGGGATTTATCAAAATATAAAAATCAAGTACAAACGCTTCAAGGTAATTTGAAAGTATTGATGAAAGAAAATGAAGGATTGAAAAAACAAAATACAAGTTTAACAATTTCTCGTGATAGTACTGTAGTTGTATTAGGTCAAGCTCAAAAATTTAATGAAGTTTTAGTAGGTCAAAATGAAGATTTATCTAAAACAGTTGAAAAAGGATCTAGATTATCGGTGTTAAATTTACAAACTGCTGCTTATAAATTAAAAAGTTCAGGTAAAGAAATTGCAACTGATAAAGCTAGTAGAGCTAATGTTCTTAAAATTAGTTTTACTATTGCTGAAAATTCTATTGCAAAATCAGGAGATAAAGATTATTATGTTCAAGTAATTGACAGTAAAAACAATGTTTTGGGTGAGGCTAAAACAATATCTTTTGGAGAAAAAATGTTATCATATAGCTTTATTTCTAGTGTGAAATATGAAAATAAAACTGTTCAAGTTTCTCAAGATTTAGCGGGTAAAGACTTTGCAAAAGGAATGTATACTGTAAATGTTTTCGATAAAGATCAATTGGTTTCTTCAACTAATTTCTCATTGAGATAATATTTTATACTATAAAAAAAAGAGCGATATTCAATTTTGAATGTCGCTCTTTTTTTTGTCCCTGAATCAAAATGATTATGTTAGTAACTTGATTTTGAATTCGTTATGAAGTTTAATAATCCAGGTAAAGTAGATTTTAAGTATGGAATCTGTTTAAGTCTATTTTGAATTATATGTTTCACCATCCAGAATTACAGTATCAATTAAATTACTTCCAAATGCATAAGGCAATTGATAATAGGATGGGATTTCTTTAGTAATGATTAAATTTGCTTTTTTTCCTAAAGTGATACTTCCATGTGTTTTTGAAATCCCCATAGCATAAGCGCCATTTATGGTAGCTGCATTTATAGCTTCCTCAGGAGTCATTTTCATTTTGATACAAGCTGTGGCAACTACAAAATTCATATTTCCAGAAGGAGTAGAGCCAGGGTTATAATCGGTTGCAAGAGCCAAAGGAAGTCCAGCAGCAATTATATCACGTGCAGGTGTGTAAGGAATGCTTAAAAAATACGAACAAGAAGGCAAAGCTACAGGTATAGTGTTGCTATTTTTTAAAGCTTCAATATCTTCGGGCTTCATGATTTCTAGATGGTCTACAGATAGTGCGTTGTATTTTACTCCAGCTTGAATTCCACCAATAGAGTTGAATTGATTAACATGTATTTTTGGTTTTAAACCTAATCGAATCCCTGCCTTCATTATTTGTTCTGTTTCTTCAACAGAAAAATAACCTGTTTCGCAAAAAACGTCAATGAAATCAGCTAATTTATTTTCTGCAATTTCTGGCAGCATTTCATGTATAATGCAATCTATATATCCTTTTCTGTTTTCTTTAAAAAGAGTAGGGAAGGCATGTGCGCCCAGAAAAGTCGCTTTTATGGTTATAGGGTAGTTCTTAGATAATTGTTGAATTACACGAAGCATTTTGAGTTCTCCTTCAACAGTAAGTCCATAACCCGATTTGATTTCGACGGCTCCTGTTCCCAAACGCATAACTTCTTCGAGACGTACTTTCGATTGATTGTAGATTTCTTCTTCAGAGGTTTCATTCAGTTTTTTTGCTGAATTTAAGATTCCGCCACCTCGATTGGCGATTTCTTCGTAGGTCATTCCGTTAATTCGATCTACAAATTCTTGTTCACGATTACCAGCATAAACAATGTGTGTATGACTGTCACACCAAGAAGGAAGTACAATCTTTCCACTGGCGTCAATAGTTTTATCAGCTTCTACTTTTGGCAAATTGTCCATTGAGCCGAAATCGGCAATCAAATCATTTTTTATAAGTAAAAAAGCATTTTTGATTGTAGGTAAAATGGCCATTTCAGCTCCTGAAACTTTTAAAATCGAACTTTCTCGTATTTGAAGAAGTTCTTTGATATTTATAATTAAGGTTGTCATGAATTTATTCCGAAACTGTTATTTCAAACATTTTATCCCAATTTTTACCAGTTACAAAAATGGTTTTTGTTTTTGGATTATAGGCAATTCCGTTCAGAACATCAGCATTTGCATTTTTTACTAATTTTTTTAAGGCTGACATATCCAAAATTCCTTCTACAGCACCCGATAAAGGATTTACGACAGCAATAGCATCTTTTTGCCAAACATTGGTATATATCTTTCCATTTATTAATTCTAATTCATTTATGGATTTAATTTTAGAACTGCCAGAATAAACATTGATGTATTCTATCATTTTTTGGTTTTTTGGATCCATTTTCCAGATTTTTTCAGTTCCATCTGTCTGATAAATGTATGTACCATCATTAGTCATTCCCCAGCCTTCGATATCTTTGTCGTATGTAAAGGTTTTTTCAAGTTTCAATGTTTTGGCATCATAGACAAAACCTGTTTTCTCTTTATAAGTGAGTAGAAATAATTTGCCATTTACAAAGGTGATACCTTCTCCAAAATATTTGGCATCCAAATTTATTTGTTTGAATATCTTTCCTGTTTTGTAATCGTATTTTCTAAAATAGGATTTACCGTATTGACCAGTACTTTCGCATAATGTGTCATTATGAAATTCGAATCCTTCCGTAAACGAAGCTGTGTCATGCGGAAAAGTATTTATTATTTTATATTTTAATAATTTGGGCACTACATTCGAAACCAGTTCGACTCTTTCTGTGGCTTCGGAATTTTTACCTTCAAAATAAACTATTGCTTTTAAGTATTGATACCCTAATTTTTGTTCTTTCAAGGCGAAGTTTAATTTTATATTTCCATTTTTAGCGCCAACTTTTTTATCATTAACAAAATAGATTATGCTGTCTATTTCTTTGTTGCTTGGGTTTAAAATACTCAAAGAAAGTGCGTCATCAGACAGGAATTGTGGTTTGAAACTGGAATTATCAAAAGTAAAAATGGAATTTTCAACATTTTTTGTATCTCCACAATTAATCAAAGTGATTCCTAATAAAATGATAAATAGGAAGTTATAATATTTCATAGTTTTAATATTTTAAAAAGCCAATATACAACGATAATTTTAAGGTACAAAGCACTTGCAAAAATATAAAAAGATTGTATATTTGCACCGGCAAGTCCTACACGACCAGCTCCTGCAGACTCCCCCAGGATGGGAACATAGCAAGGGTACGTGGTTGAGCGGTGCGATGTAGGTCGCTTGCCATTTTTTATAAAATTACAAAAAGTAGTCTTCCTTCGGGAGGATTTTTTTATTTTAGGTCGTTTCTAATTTAAATGGACTAGATTTGAAGTATAAAAATAGTTACAATTAAAATAATTCATAACGGTATACAATGAATAAAGTAGTTTTAATTACAGGAGGATCTTCAGGAATAGGGAAGTCCATTGGAGAGTTTTTGCATCAAAAAGGATTTGTAGTGTATGGAACTAGCAGGAATCCTGAAAAAGTTTTGAATTCGGTTTTTCCTTTAATTGCTTTGGATGTTCGGAATGCAGATTCAATTCATTTGGCTGTTGCCGAAGTTATAGCTAAGTCCGGAAGGCTGGATGTAGTAATTAATAATGCTGGTGTTGGAATCACTGGTCCCTTGGAAGAAATTCCAATGAATGAAATTAGAAATAATTTTGAAACGAATTTTTTTGGTCCAATTGAAGTAATGAAAGCGGTTTTACCTCAAATGAGGGCTCAAAAATCTGGATTGATTATCAATATTACTTCGATTGCCGGTTATATGGGATTGCCTTACCGAAGTGTTTATTCGGCCTCAAAAGGAGCATTAGAACTAATTACCGAAGCCTTGCGTATGGAAGTGAAATCAATTGGAATTCAAATCACCAATATTGCGCCGGGTGATTTTGCTACCAATATTGCAGCAGGACGTTATCATGCTCCAGTTTTAAAAAATTCAGATTATGAGTTGGCTTATGGTAATACACTTAAAGCTATGGATGAACATGTTGATAGCGGTAGTAATCCAAATGAAATGGCGGAAGCGGTTTATTCAATTATTCAAAATCCAAACCCTAAGATTCATTATAAAGTAGGTGCTTTTATGCAAAAATTTTCTATTGTATTAAAAAGGATTCTTCCAGATAAAGTATATGAAAAAATGCTAATGAATCATTATAAACTTTAGTATAAGGTATACTTTATAAAATTGGTTTGATTATTCTTATTTTTTTAAAATTGATTTTTGAAATTTCAATCCTTATTAATATTGATTTCGTAATTTTGCACCGAAATTTTTAAACACACAATTAAATATAAATATATTATGAAATTTTTTATTGACACAGCTAATTTAGCTCAAATTAAAGAAGCACAAGCATTAGGCGTTTTAGACGGAGTTACGACTAATCCATCTTTGATGGCTAAAGAAGGAATTACAGGAAAAAACAACATTTTAAAACATTATGTAGACATCTGTAATTTGGTTGAAGGTGATGTAAGTGCAGAAGTAAATGCGCTGGATTACGACGGAATGATTAAAGAGGGGGAAGAATTGGCAGATTTACACGAACAAATCGTGGTTAAATTACCAATGACCAAAGAGGGAGTAATGGCTGCAAAATATTTTTCTGATAAAGGAATTAAAACTAATGTAACTTTAGTATTCTCAGCAGGTCAAGCTTTATTGGCTGCCAAAGCGGGTGCTACTTATGTTTCTCCATTTATTGGTCGTTTGGATGATGTTTCTACAGATGGTTTAGCTCTTATTGAAGAGATTCGTTTGATTTATGATAACTATGGTTATGAAACTCAAATTCTTGCTGCATCTGTTCGTCATACAATGCATATTGTAAACTGTGCAAAAATTGGTGCTGATGTAATGACAGGTCCATTATCTGCAATTTACGGTTTATTAAAACACCCATTAACAGATATTGGTTTGGCTCAGTTTGTTGCTGATTTTGAAAAAGGGAATAAGTAAGATGAAGATTCAGTGATCAGGTTTTAAGTGATCAGTGAAGAAATTTAAATAATAAAAGTCCTATTTCATTTAGAAATGGGACTTTTTAAGTTTAATTCCAAAATGAATGAGAATTCTATATTTGGAACCAGGTTCATATAAAAATCAAATATGCTATTCTCAGCGATTTGATTTTAATCAAAAGAATCAAAATTTTATTCTAAAAAAAATCCCATTCTGCTAATTGCAAAATGGGATTTTTATTTGTATCCATTTTACTGAATACTAAAAAAAAACTGAATACTGAACACTTTTCTAATGCCCTCCAGATAATTTTTGGTCAAAATCAATTCCTTGAGATTTTAAAATGCTGCTTACTTTCCAAGCATAAAATACTAAATAAGCAAAACAAAGAACGCCTACAATATAACTATTTTGTATTCCAATAATTTCAGCAATTTTACCTTGAAAAACACTAACGAAACCTCCACCCATTATCATCATAATTAAAAAACTACTTCCTTGGCTTGTGTTTTTGCCTAATCCACTTACTGCTAGAGTGAAAATACATGGCCATAATGTACTACAAAATAAACCCACACTAGTAAGGGCATATACACTTACCATACCACTTGTTGTCATACCAATTACAGTAGCTAAAATACCTAAAGAAGAAAAGATAAGAAGCATTCTGGCTGGATTTCCTTTACTTGCCATGTCAGCTGCAATTAAAACCAAAATTACTAATCCATAAATATAAAAAGGAGTTAAATCATGTTTGGCAATAGCATTTACTGCTAAAAACACTCCAAAAGCTAAATAAGGAGCAAGAAAACGTAAAATTTTTAATAAACTCATGTTTTCTGTAAAAGCTTCAACGGCTCCTGTCCAACGACCAATCATTAAACTGGCCCAGTATAATGAAATGTACGGCGCTACATCTTTGGTTAAGAATCCTAATTTACTTTCCATATAAGCAGGTAAATTACTAGCAGTAGATACCTCAACACCAACGTAAAGAAATATTGCAATCATTCCCATAACTAATTGAGGGTATTGCAAAGCTGAATTTTTTACTACACTTCCATCATGTGATGCTGTTTCTTCAATTAATGCTGGTCTTTCAGGTAAAGATGAAAATTTTAATAAAATTGCTACCAATAAAAAGGCAAATCCTAGTATTAAGTAAGGGATTTTTACACTTTCAATACTAGCAGTTGTATTTGAATTTGTACTTGAACCAAATATAGCAAAACTAACAATTAGTGGACCTATTGTTGTACCTAAATTGTTGATACCACCAGCTAATGTCAAACGTTGTGAGCCTGTTTTGATTGGACCTAATGCGATTGCCAATGGATTTGCTACTGTTTGTTGTAGTGAAAATCCCAAACCAACTATAAAAAGACCTGCAAGCATTAATGCAAAAGATCCAGTGTTTGCCGCTGGATAAAACAATAATGTTCCTAAGGCTGAAATAAGTAACCCTAGTGACAATCCGTTTTTATATCCAATTTTGTTTACTAAATCTTCTTTGATTAAAAATGAAACGCCCATGTAAATAAGTGATCCAACGGTGTAGGCAATATAAAATGCAAAAGCAACCAATTGGCTTTCGCCTTGGGTTAAATCAAATGCTTTTTTGAAAACAGGAATTAAAATGTCGTTACTTGCGGCTACAAATCCCCAGAAGAAGAATACGATAACTAGGGGGATGAATTGACCCCACTTTGTTTGTGAATTTTCTGAACTCATAATTTAAAAATTTAATTATTTATTGTTAATTATTAATTTTTGATGCTGCAAGACTGTAAATATATTTGTTAAGAGTTTTAAAAAAAAATTTTCTGATATAAAGTTTTTAATTTTTATATAAACAACAATATTTCTTCAACAAATGGCGAATTTGCTTTGATATTTATATAATAAAACGAATTATTAACTAGAACTTATTCTAGAATTTTGTTTTTAACTTCTTTACTATAATTTCGCCCAATTGGAATGGTATATGAGGAGATTTGGATTCGATTTCCTTCTATTGATTTTACTTTGTTTAAAGCAATAGTGTATGATTTATGAATGCGCATAAATCGTTCAGTTGGTAATTCTTCGGTAAGGGAAGTTAATGATTTATGGGTTATGTATGTTTTGTCTGAGGTAACTACTTTTATATATTCTTTCATCCCTTCGATAAAAAAGATTTCATCAATATTAATTTTCACCATTTTTTTATCTACTTTGATAAAGATATGCGGCTCCGCACGATGATTTTCTGTTTTTATATTATTCTTTAAATTGAATTCTCCTTCAATTTTATGAATACATTTTATAAAGCGAGGCAATGGAATAGGTTTGACTAAATAATCCAATACTTCGAGGTCGTAACTTTCGGCAGCAAATTCTCTAAATGCAGTAGTTATTACTATTCGTGTTTTGTTTTCAAGTAATCGGATTAATTCAAATCCAGTCATCATTGGCATATTTATATCAAGAAAAACTGCATCTACTTTATTGGAATTTATAAATTCTAATCCATCCAATGAATTATTAAACGTTGCCAATACTTCAAAATCAGAAAAATTTTCAAAATAATTGAGCAAAACTTTTATTGCCAAAGGTTCGTCATCAATTAGTACGCATTTAATCTTCATTATTTAAAGGTATTTGTATTTTAATAACATAAAAATTAAATTTAATCATTTGAGTTATGATGAAATCATTTTTATAAATGAGTTTGAGTCGTTTTTTTGTATTTGATAATCCAATTCCTTTTTTGGATTTTACAGGTTGTGAAATTACAAAATTATTTATTATTTCAAATTCTAGGTTGGATTTAATGATTCGAAAATTAATTTTTATCTTGAGATTTTCGTTGTTTAATCCTCCATGTTTAAACGCATTTTCTATTAGTGAAATAAAAAGTAATGGCGGTACGGTTATGTTATCGATATTGGATTCTAAGTTTATGGAAACTTCAACATTTTCAAATCTAAGTTTTTCTATTTCGATGTAATTTTGAATGTAATCAATTTCGTTTATTAATGGAACATATTTTGTGTTTTCAATGTCATACAACACATATTCCATTAGTTTTGAAAGTTTAATAATTACATCTGGGACTTTATTTGAAGATTCTAATGAAAGAGCGTAGAGATTATTTAACGTATTAAAGAAAAAATGTGGTTGAATTTGGTTTTTTAAATATTTCAATTTTATTTTATTCTGATTCTCTAATATTGATTTATTACGTTCTCTTTCTTTTAACCAAGTTAGCATTAAATAAATGGATGTGGCTATAGCCAAAACATATAATTCACCAATACAAACTGCAACAATATGATTAATTTCAAAGGGTTTATAATCACGGTTGGCTTCTGGCCAAATATTTTTTGAAATAATAAAGTAAGTTAGACCGGTTTTAAATAAATAAACCACACTTAAACTTGAGATTAGTGATAAGGTGTATTTAAAATATTTTGACTTTAAAACAAACAAAGGAACAAGTATAAACAAATTGAAATATACTAAAGGAATATGAAGTGCAAATTCAATCAAATTGGATTTTAAAGAGTAGCTGTAATCATTGAAATAAGCTCCCCAACGCAAAAAGTTAAGAAGGAAATAAATAATCCAAAACCAAAGATGGTATTTTAGTTTAATTTGAAAATTGATTTTTTTCATTTAGATGTTTTACTTTTAAAAGTCAATTGTTAATTCGTATATATTTTGCAACAATAATCATTTTGTTATTAAAAATGCTTATTTGTTGAATAAAAATCTAAAAATATCGAATATCGATTAAAAATAAAGTGATGAAAACGTTTTCGAAAAACGTAATATTGAAAAAAACATGTCGTTGGTTTAAAAAACAATGCTGTTGGTTTAATTTTTTTTTTTTGTGAAAACGTTAACGATAAATTTACACCATAACTAACAAAAATAATTTAAAATGAGAAAAGTTTTTTTAATCGTAATGGTTCTTTTCACTGCGCAGGTTTCCCTTGCTCAAGTGAAAACAATCAAGGGTTTTGTTTCTGATGCAACTGGCACTGCAGTGGCGGGAGCAAATGTTAAAGTAGAGGGAGATTCAAATGGGACTTCTACAGATTTCGATGGTAAATTTACTATCGATGCAAGTGTCGGTTCGAGATTAGTGATTTCCTATGTTGGATATGACTCAAGAACTATAACAGTGGGAGAGTCATCTGAAATTCAAGTAAAATTGACTTCGCAATCTTCAACTGCATTGAGCGAAGTAGTAGTAACTTCATTAGGTATCAAGAAATCTAAAAAGTCTTTGACTTATGCTGCACAAGAGTTAAAAGGGGACGAAGTAACTCGTGTTAAAGATGCGAATCTTATGAACAGTTTATCTGGTAAAGTAGCGGGTTTAATTGTAGGTAAAAGTTCTTCTGGAGCCGGAGGGTCAGTTAAAGTAACAATTCGTGGAAATTCATCAGCAACAAGTAATCAACCTTTGTATGTAATTGATGGTATTCCATTGTTAAATTCTTCTTCAGCACAAGGAAACGGTGTTTTTGGTGATACCGCTGGTGGAAATAGAGATGGAGGAGATGCAATATCTATGATGAATCCTGATGATATTGAGTCGATGACAGTTCTTAAAGGAGCTTCGGCATCTGCTTTATATGGTAGTCAAGGTGCAAACGGTGTTATCTTGGTAACAACTAAAAAAGGTAAAGAAGGTAAAGTAACAGCAAACTATAACTCAAATATTTTTGTAGATAATGTAATTTCATTACCTGAATTTCAAACTTCTTATGGAGCTGATGCTGGTGCTACAACTACATGGGGAGCTGCAAAAAGTTCTCCAGACCATGTAAAAGATTTTTATAATACTGGAATGACTTATATTAATTCGATTTCTGTAAATGGAGGAACTGATAAAGTGTCAACTAGTCTTACTTTCGCAAATACAAATGTTTCAGGTATTATACCACAAAATGAATTGAGAAAAAATAATTTTGGACTTCGCCAAAGCATAAAAATGTTTAATGATAAATTATCAATAGACGCTTCTTTATCTTTTGCGGATCAAAAAATTAATAACAAGCCAACAAATGCTTTGTATTACAATCCATTAACAGGTGTGTATTTATTTCCAAGAGGTAATGATTTTAATAATTATAAAAATAATTTCGAAGTTTATGATCCCTCTAGAAACATAATGACTCAAAACTGGCCAACAGGAACGAGTGATATTATTCAGAATCCTTATTGGATTCAAAATAGAAACAAATCTATAGATAAAAACCAATCTTTAATTACATCTTTAGCTTTAAATTATAAGGCTAATAATTGGTTAAGTTTCAAAACTAGAGCTGGATACAATAAATTGTATAATATATTTGATAAAAAAATATACGCAGGTACAAATACAACTTTAGCAGCTGAAACAGGTAGGTATATTTATTCAGATAGTGAAAGTTCACAATTATATGGTGATTTAATTGGAACAGTTACTACAAAAATTAATGAGGATTTTTCTTTTAATGCTAACTTCGGTGCCAGTATTACAAAATCTACAGTTAATGATGCTATAGTAAGTGATTCTGGCTCTAAAGGATTAATCTATACAAACTGGTTTAATACAAATAACTTTGTTTCTACTTCAAAAAATTCTCAAACGGTTGGGGCTAAAAAAGAAATACAATCCGTTTTTGCAAGTGCCACATTTGGATATAAAGACGAACTTTTTCTTGATGTAACAGGAAGAAATGATTGGTCTTCAACATTAGTAAATACTGATAATTTAAGTTTCTTTTACCCATCAGTTGGTCTTACAGCTATTGTTAGTCAAATGGTGAAACTGCCAGAAGCAATTAGTTTTGCAAAAGTTAGAGCTTCTTATGCTCAAGTAGGTAATGACATAACTCCATTTTTAACTACACCAACAAATACTTTGGTTAATGGTGTTGTCACAGCTCCATCAGTAGGACCTAAACCAGGGGAATCTTTGAAACCAGAAATGCAAAATTCTTTTGAAATTGGTACAGAATTTAGATTCATTAACAATAGAATTGGATTTGATTTCACATACTATAAAAATGAAACAAGAAACCAATTAATTACAGCTCCTGCTCCAGTACCAAACACTTCAGGATTTGCAAACTATGCATTTAATGCTGGAAGTATTGAAAACAAAGGTTTTGAGATTACTTTATCTGGTAAAGTAATTACTAATGATAACTTTTCTTGGGATGCTGCTTTGAACTATGCTTCAAATAAAAATACAGTAAAATCTCTTGGAGATGAATCTAATATAGTTGTTCTAACTAATGGGGATCCAAATAGCTATAGATATATTTTGGAAGAAGGAAAACCATTTGGTATGATTCAAGGAAAAAATATCGTTAGAAATGATCAAGGACAAATTTTATTAGATGCTGATGGTCGTATTCAAAAATCAGATTTTGTTGATCTTGGAAGTTCAAATCCTGATTTTATGTTAGGTTTTTCTAATACTTTCAAATACAAAAAAATATTCTTAAATGTACTTATTGATGGAAGATTTGGTGGTAAAGTAATGAGTTTGACAGAATCAATGTTAGATTTTTATGGTGTATCTAAAGCATCTGGTGATGCAAGAGATGCAGGTGGAGTTGCTATAAATGCAGTTAAACCTGACGGGACGAAAGTAACAACAATGTCTGCTAAAGATTATTATAATCAAGTTGGTGATAGAAGTGGGGCTACAGGAGAATACATGTATAAAGCTACAAATGTAAAATTAGGTGAGATTTCATTGGGTTATACTTTTGATTTCAGCAAAAAAACTGTTTTTAATGCTGTTAATATTTCTCTAGTTGGTAAAAACTTATTCTTTTTCTACAAAGATGCTCCATTTGATCCAAACGTAACTCTAAGCTCTGGCGAAGGTCTGCAAGGTGTTGATATATTTGGTGCTCCATCAACAAGGAGCATGGGTGTTAATTTAAATTTAACTTTCTAATAATAATAGTATATAAAAGACTCAACCTTTTGGTTTCTGTAAGATACTTTGTTTGTAGATTGAATACGAAATACTTAAACTAGACATCAAACAATTTTGCCCTAAACGGGATTACTTATAAGTCAATAAAAGGATTTTAATTAACAATAAAAACTCACAAATGAAAAATAAATTATTAATGTTAAGTACAATTTTAGCTCTTTCATTAGGCAGTTGTACTAATAACTTTGAGGATATTAATACCAATGATGCAAATTTTGATAATACTCAAATAGAACAAGATTTTAACCAAGTAAAAGCTCCTATAAAGGCAATGGAGAGAGGGATGTATATCTTGGTTGAGGATGACTGGCAAGGTGATATTCAGTTTAATCTAAATGCTGATATTTTTTCAGGTTATATGGGAACACCTCATGATTTTGCTGGGAATAGTAACAACTCTACATATGCTCTTGTAGATGGTTGGAATGGTGCTGAATGGGTTCAGAAATACCAAAAAGAGATGGTTAATGCGTATAACCTTGAAAAGTTAACGAAAGATAAATATCCTCAATTTTATGCGTGGTCATTGATTTTAAAAGTATATGCGATGCATAAGACTACTGATTATTATGGACCAATTGTTTATTCAGGTTTTGGAAATGAAGACGGAACTACTCCTTACGATTCTCAAAAAGCAGTTTATGATAAATTTTTTGTAGAGTTAAAAACAGCAGTTGATATCTTAAATACTAAGGCTACAAGTAATGATGTTAACTTTTTTGCAGATGCAAATGATCCTACTGATGGAACAACTGCAAAAGGAAACATTGTAAAGTGGATTAAATTCGCTAACTCACTAAGATTACGTTTGGCAATGAGAATATCTAATATTGATCAAGTAAAAGCTAAAGCTGAAGCTGAAGCAGCATTGGCAGGTTATGGAGTTATTACTTCAAATGCAGATAATATGCTTTATAAAGGAGAACATCCAGTAAAAACGTATACTGGACCTTGGGCTGATATTAATGCAGGTGGTGCAATTACATCTATTATGAATGGTTATAATGACCCTAGAAGATCCGTTTATTTTAAAACTACTTCTATTGGTACTTATCAAGGTATCAGAATGGGAACTTTAGTTAATGATGATTATAGATTTGCAAAAGCAGATCAATTTTCTCAAGTTGGTTCAATCGTAGAAAATGGAATGATTCCTTGGTTTTGTGCTGCTGAATCTCATTTTTTAAAAGCTGAAGCTGCATTAAAAGGATGGAATGTTGGTGGTTCTGCTCAGTCATTTTATGAATCAGGAATTGCAACTTCTTTTGCTCAATTAGGAGTTGGAGATGTTGTTACATATACTAATGATGATGTTTTGATGGCTGCTAATTATGTAGATCCATTGAATGCTACTAATAATATAGTTGCACAAAACTTAGTTACTGTTAAATGGTCTGATGTGGCATCAAATGAAGTGAAACTACAAAAAATTATTACTCAAAAATGGATTGCAGGATTTCCTGATGGACAAGAAGCATGGGCAGAAACTAGAAGAACTGGATATCCAAAATTGTTTTTGCCAGCAAATAATCTTTCTGCTGGAAAAATTCCTGCTGGAACTTTTGTAAGAAGATTGAATTTCTATGTAAATGAGAAAACTACCAACCCAGCAGGATATGCTCAAGGTGTTAGTCTTTTAGGAGGCGTTGATACTGGAGCTACTAGACTTTGGTGGGACACGGGTGTTAATAAATTCTAATTTCTAAAATACTAAATTAGTTATTTTTTATTCCAGACAAGTGAAAGCTTGTCTGGACATAAAAAAAAGAAAAATTGAAAAATGATGTTGCAAGATTTTTTTAATTAATTCAAAGGGTATATAACCAATCGCTCCGATTTGTAAAGTGTTATCGCTTTTTTTAATAGCTTACTAAAATTGAAATTTATTTTTATTTTTTAAGAAAATAAAATTTACATATAAATCAAAACAGCTACTGTATTGATTCAAAATAAACAAGTGTTCTAAGTATTTAGTCATTTGTTAAAATAATAATTAACTACAATTTAAACCACTATTCTTCTAGATTTAAAATACATAATATAAATAACATGAGAACTACAACAACCTTAGTTAATGACATCAGTTACAAGCCTGCTGGTCAATTTGAAGACACCCGTTTTGAAAAAATACACAATGTAATTTTTAAAAGTTCAATGGATGCTTCGATAATCGTTGCTCAAGAGATTGCAGATTTAATTCGTTCCAAACAAGAAAAAAATAAAAAATGTGTTTTAGGTTTGGCAACAGGTTCGTCACCTATAAAAGTATATCAGGAATTGGTACGCATGCACAGGGAGGAAGGATTGAGTTTTGATAATGTAGTTACTTTTAACTTAGATGAATATTATCCGATGCCAAAGGAAAGTAATCAAAGTTACCATTACTTTATGCATCAACATCTTTTTAATCATGTTGACATTAGACCAGAAAATATAAATATTCCTGACGGTACAGTTGCATTAGAAGACTTAAATCAGTTTTGTGTTGATTATGAATTGAAAATTAAAAGTTCGGGTGGACTTGATTTTCAATTATTAGGAATTGGTCGAACAGGCCATGTTGGTTTTAATGAGCCAGGTTCACATATCAATTCTGGTACAAGAATCATAACATTGGATCATATTACTAAAGTGGATGCTTCAGGTGATTTTAATGGAATAGGAAATGTACCAAAAAAAGCTATCACAATGGGGGTTTCAACCATTCTTAGATCCAAGAGGATTGTATTGATGGCTTGGGGACAAAATAAAGCTTCAATTATAAAAAGAACCATTCAAGGCGATATCAGTTCAGAAGTACCTGCAACGTTTCTACAAAATCATAACAACACGACTTTCGTTTTAGACGAAGGGGCCGCATCCGAGTTAACGCGATTGGAGACTCCTTGGTTAGTAGGGGAGTGTATTTGGACGGAACAATTGAAAAACAAAGCAATTGTTTGGCTTTGTCAACATACAAATCAATCAATTCTAAAATTAACGGATAGAGATTACAACAACAATGGAATGTCCGATTTATTGGCAGCGGGTAGCTCATCTTATGATTTGAATATCAATATGTTCAATGTATTACAACATACCATCACAGGATGGCCTGGAGGAAAACCAAATACAGATGATGCTAATAGACCGGAACGTTCTAATCCTGCCAAGAAAAGAGTAATTCTGTTTAGTCCTCATCCTGATGATGATGTTATTTCTATGGGAGGAACATTTGCAAAATTGATTAAACAAGGTCATGATGTGCATGTAGTGTATCAAACTTCTGGAAATATTGCGGTTACAGATGATGAAGCACTCAAATTTGCCGAAGTATGCAATGATTTTGTTGGTGAAGATACATCTGGAATCAACTTCCAATCCGTAATAGATTTTATAAATTCAAAAGCAAAAGGTCAAAATGATTCTGATGAAGTTCGTAAATTAAAAGGATTAATTAGAAGACGTGAATCTTATGCCGCAACAAGATACATCGGTTTGAAAGATGAAAATACTCATTTTTTAGATTTGCCGTTTTATGAAACAGGTATGGTTCAAAAGAAACCATTAGGACCTGAGGATATTGCAATCGTAAAAGAAATCATAGAAAGAATTAAGCCTCATCAAGTATTTGCTGCAGGTGATCTTGCTGATCCTCACGGTACTCATGAAGTTTGTTTGAATGCTATTTTTGCTGCCATGAAAGCATTAAAATCGAAACCATTCATGAACGATTGTTGGTTATGGTTGTATAGAGGTGCTTGGCACGAATGGGATATTCATGAAATTGATATGGCTGTTCCTTTGAGTCCAGACGAAGTACTCTTAAAAAGACAGGCTATTTTGTATCATCAATCTCAAAAAGACAGGGTAATGTTTCAAGGTAATGACTCCAGAGAATTTTGGGTACGTGCCGAGGATCGAAATAAAAACACAGCCAAATTATATGATAAATTAGGACTAGCCGAATATGAAGCCATTGAAGCTTTTAAACGTTTTGAGTACTAAATACCACTTTTGTTTTGATTGTTAAGTAAAACGCTAGACTATAAGTTTTTGCTGAGTTTAAATTCTTGAGTTTAGCGTTTGTTATCAATTGATTTTTTAACCAAGATTCAAAATCTACTTTCTTTATTAAAATGAAATACATCGTACTTTTTTTATTTGCCAATTTTATATCTTATGCTCAAATTACCACAGAGCAATTAAATATTATGCCTTGGCCACAAAATATTTCTTTATCAGAAGGTAGTTTTGCTTTAACAAAAAACTTCAAAGTAAATATTACTGGAGCTCCAAATTCAAGAGTTTTTAGTGGTGCTACTAATTTTTTGAGACGATTGGATGGTCGAACTGGTTTGTTTTTTAACCAAGGTTTCGTAACAGGTTTAAATGAAGTTCCTTCAGCTGAACTTCAAATTAATTGTGTCCATAACGGAAAAATTGAATTGTATGAAGATGAAAGTTATTTATTAGATATTACTAAAAATAAAATTACAATTAATGCTACTTCGGATCTTGGTGCATTGCATGCCTTGGAAACGTTGCTACAATTGGTGCAAAATAATAGTAAATCATTCTATTTTCCAATCTCAAAAATATCCGATTTTCCAAGATTTACATGGAGAGGTTTAATGATAGATGCTGCAAGACATTTTATGCCAGTCGATGTAATAAAAAGAAATTTAGATGCGATGGCCGCTGCAAAAATGAATGTTTTTCATTGGCATTTAGTAGACGATCAAGGATGGAGAATCGAAATGAAAAAACATCCGAAACTGATTCAAATGGCATCTGATGGGAATTATTATACTCAAGAAGAGATAAAGAATGTTGTGAAATATGCCGAAGATAGAGGGATTTTGATTGTTCCTGAAATTGATATGCCAGGTCACGGAACGGCAATACTCACAGCTTACCCAGAAATAGGAAGTAAAGTTGTTGATGTAAATATTAATTCGGGCGAGAAAGAGCAAAAATTCACTCAAATTCAATCGTATAACCTCGAAAGAAATTCAGGTATTTTTACTCCAACACTAGATCCTTCTAATCCCAAAACGTACCAACTGATTAGTGAGTTTTTTGATGAAGTTTGTCCTCTTTTTCCAGGGAGATTTTTTCACATTGGTGGAGATGAAAACGAAGGTAAAGATTGGGACAGTAATCCAGCAATTCAAGTTTTTAAAAAGAAACATAATTTAGCAAACAACCATGAATTGCAAACGTATTTCACCATGCAACTGATTCCAATGCTCAAAAAGCACAATAAAGAATTAATGGGTTGGGAGGAAATCATGACCAAAAATATGTCTAAAGATGCCATAATTCATTCTTGGAAAGGGATTAATGAAGGTGTTCCTGCAGGAAAATCGCTTGTTGATGCAGTAAAAGGAGGGTACAAAACGGTATTGTCTAATGGGTATTATATTGATTTGGTTTATGGCGTTGAAGATCATTATACAGTGGATCCAATGCCTAAAAATGTTACTTTGTCTGAAGAAGAAAAAGCAAGAATTCTTGGAGGTGAAGCCACCATGTGGTCCGAATTGGTTACTCCCACAACTATCGATTCCAGAATTTGGCCTAGAACAGCCGCCATTGCAGAGCGTTTATGGTCTGATCAAAGTGTAACAGACATGATTAGCTTACGCAAAAGAATGAATGTTTTCTCCTTTAGATTGGAAGAGTTGGGATTAAATCATATTAAAAGCAGAGAAGCTTTGCTAAGGAATATCAGTAACAATCAAAAAAATGAATCTTTAGTAGATTTTTCAAATATATGTGAACCGCTTAAAAAATATTCAAGAAATGCTGAGGGAACAGAATATCAAACGTATTCCCCTTTTACGTTGTTTGCTGATGCTTGCATTCCAGATGCCTCAGATGCTTTGGAATTTAATAAAGTGGTAACAAATTATTTGAGTGATAAATCAATTGAAAATGAAAGAGTTGTTGTTGGTTATTTGAATAAATGGACCAAAATGAATTCTGATTTGAATGTCCTAAGTCAAAATGCGCCATTGATTCAGCCCTTATTGCCTTTGTCTAAAAGTTTAAATGATTTAGCGGAACAGCTTTTGTTAAAAATAAATAAAAAACAAAATATAGACATTTCTATATTGAATGAATTACTGGAAAAATGTAATTCTAAAGAACATGCCGATGTTGAATTAGCGGTATATAATAGCTTGAAAAAGTTAGTTCAAGCTTAATTTCAATTCAAAAATAAAAGTTATAATCGTTAAGATTGAGTTTGGTTATTTGTATTTTAATATGGTTTTTTTATTTTGAATTATTCTTGTTTTTTTAGGAAAACAATAGTCAAAACCTGATGATTCGTTATCAGGTTTTATTATTTCAGGGTTGTTCGTTTTAATGTTTTTTGTTTAATAAATAATGTGTGTAAGTTTAAATGATTTAAATTATCGGGATAAACTAATTCTTGTTTCAGAATAAAAAAAATCGACATTTTTTTGTACTTTTGCACAAAATTTTAATAAAAAGACATTCATGTTAACAGTCAATAATTTATCAGTTCAGTTTGGCAAACGAATTTTGTTCGACGAAGTAAATACAACCTTTACACACGGAAATATTTATGGAGTTATTGGAGCCAATGGTGCTGGAAAATCAACTTTTCTTAAAATAATCGCAGGTGATATCGATCCAACCTCGGGTCATATTCATTTGGAACCAGGAAAACGTATGTCGGTTTTAAACCAAAACCACAATATGTTTGACGAACATACGGTATTGGAAACCGTAATGATGGGAAACAAAATTCTTTATGCTGTGAAAACAGAAATGGATGCTTTGTATCTTGATTACAATGATAAAAACGCTGATAGAATAGGGGAGTTGCAAGTTCAATTTGAAGAAATGAATGGTTGGAATGCCGATTCTGATGCTGCTTCAATGCTTTCGAATCTTGGTATTTCTGAAGACAATCATTATACTTTGATGGGTGATTTGGAAGGGAAAATCAAAGTGAGAGTACTTTTGGCGCAAGCCCTTTTTGGAAATCCAGATTTACTTATTATGGATGAGCCTACCAATGACTTGGATTTTGAAACTATTGCTTGGTTAGAGAATTTCTTAGCAAACTATGAAAATACAGTTATTGTAGTTTCTCACGATAGACACTTTTTAGATTCTGTTTGTACACATATTTCCGATATAGATTTTGGTAAAATAAACCATTATTCCGGGAATTATACTTTTTGGTATGAATCCAGTCAATTAGCAGCGAAACAACGTGCACAACAAAACAAAAAAGCCGAAGAAAAGAAACAAGAATTAGAAGAATTTATACGTCGTTTTTCTGCAAATGTGGCCAAATCTAAACAAGCTACTTCTCGTAAAAAAATGATTTCTAAATTGAATATTTCTGAGATTAGACCTTCGAGCCGTCGTTATCCTGCCATTATTTTTGATCAGGATCGCGAAGCTGGTGATCAAATTTTAAATGTTCAAAATTTAAGCGCTTCGATTGATGGAGAAGTCTTATTTAAAGGAGTAGATCTGAATATGGCCAAAGGGGATAAAATTGTTCTTTTCTCCAAAGATTCACGTGCTACTACCGCATTTTATGAGATATTAAACGGAAATCAACAACCAGATTCTGGTACATTTGATTGGGGAGTTACAACTAACCAAGCGTATTTACCTGTTGAAAATCATTCGTTTTTTGAAAATGATTATACTCTTGTTGATTGGTTGCGTCAATGGGCCAAAACGGAGGAAGAACGTGATGAAGTTTTTATTAGAGGTTTTCTTGGGAAAATGATTTTCTCTGGAGAAGAAGCTTTAAAAACCAGCAGAGTATTATCTGGAGGAGAAAAAGTACGTTGTATGTTGTCTCGAATGATGATGGAACGCGCTAATATTTTAATGCTAGACGAACCAACGAATCACTTGGATTTAGAATCGATTACAGCTTTCAATAATTCATTAAAAAACTTTAAGGGATCAGTTATTTTTACAACTCATGATCATGAATTTGCTCAAACAGTTGGTAATCGTGTAGTGGAGTTAACCCCAAACGGTGCTATTGATCGTTACATGACTTTTGATGAATATTTAGACGATGAAAAAGTTCAAGAATTAAGAACGAAAATGTATTCTTAAGATATAATATTTTAAATATTAAGCTCCTGCATTACTTGTAGGAGCTTTTTTTTTTTGAAAAATAACATTAGAAAGTATATCTAATTTATAATGAATTTAGAAATCGATTTTTAGTTTTTAATTGAAATTTGAGATACTTTTGAGAAAATAATTCTATGTTTTAAGCCCCTATGTCAAACAGTTCTTTTAATTTAAAAACTCCTAGAGTTGAAGTAGTTGATGCCTTAAGAGGTTTTGCAATCATGTCTATTATGTTGTTGCATAATATTGAACATTTTGATTACTATAATTTTCCAGAAGCCCTGCCAGAATGGATAAAATTTTTAGATAAAATAATTTGGGAGACCTTGTTTTTTCTTTTTGGTGGAAAATCGTATGCCATTTTTGCATTACTTTTTGGTTTTAGTTTTTATATCCAAAATGATAATCAGCAAAAAAAAGGAAATGATTTTAGAGGTCGATTTCTTTGGCGTTTATTGCTATTATTAGGATTTGGGTTTGTAAATACTATTTTTTACGAAGGTGATATTCTAATGATTTATGCTGTATTGGGAATTGCATTAATTCCTGTTTGTAAATGGAATGACAAAGCTGTTTTTATAACGGCAATAATTTTGATGTTACAACCATTTGAATGGGTTAGGTATTTTTATATGCTTTTACATCCCGAATTTGTACCAGCTCCTAATGTATCGGATCATTATTTTGGCCTAATGGGCGAGTATTTTAAAAGCAATTCCTTTTTGGATTATGCAATCGGAAATATTAGAATCGGAAGATTAGCATCTGTTTTTTGGTCTTGGGAAAATGGTCGTTTTTTTCAAGCTCCTTCTTTATTTCTTTTAGGGATGCTTATTGGACGCAAAAAACTTTTTATTGCATCAATTGAAAGTAATTTGTTTTGGAAAAAAGCATTGCAATATGCCATTACCCTTTTTATTCCTTTGTTTTTATTAAAAATATATTTGCCAGACATTATAGCAAGAAAAGCAACTATGAATAGTCTTTCAATAATTGTAACTTCATGGTCAAACTGTGCATTTATGATTATTTTGGTTTCTACTTTCCTATTGTTATATCAAAAAGAATCTTTAAATAATTATTTGGTTAAGCTCATTCCTTTTGGGAAAATGAGTTTAACCAATTATATCATGCAATCCATTGTAGGTTCTTTTATTTATTACCGTTACGGATTGGGACTTGTTGAATATACTGGAGCTACTTATTGTTTACTAATCGGAATTGTTTTATTTGTACTTCAATTAGCATTTTGTACATGGTGGTTAATAATGCATAAGCAAGGCCCTTTGGAGTATATTTGGCATAAAGCAACATGGATTTCTTTTAGAAAATAATAAATATTTTTTTCTAGACTTGTAATGAATAAATCCTAAATCGGAATTTGTATATTTGCTTAACCAAACCAAATTAGTTTTAAAGCCGATTGGTGAATTTTAAAACTAAGCATAAACAACCTTATATCTTTTAAATAAATAATTTCTAGAATATGAATCAAAAAGTGTTACTCAATTCAAAAGAAGTCAATATTATTTTGAATCGTTTGGCTTGTCAATTAATTGAAAAACATCTTGATTTTTCGAATACTGTTTTGATAGGAATTCAACCTAGAGGTACTTTTTTGGCAGAACGTTTGAAAACTTTATTAGAAAAAGAATATCACATTCCAAATGTATCTTTAGGCTATTTGGATATTACTTTTTTTAGAGATGATTTTCGTAGAACCAACAAACCTTTGGAAGCCAATAAAACACAAATTGATTTTTTGGTTGAAGATAAAAAAGTCATTTTCATAGACGATGTTTTGTATACCGGGCGAAGTATTCGTGCAGCTCTAACTGCAATTCAATCTTTTGGTAGGCCCTCTGGAATTGAGTTGTTAGCGTTAATAGATCGTCGTTTTAGTAGAGATTTACCAATTCAACCAGATTATAGAGGCCGCCAAGTAGACGCTATAAATGGAGAAAAGGTCAAAGTGTGTTGGACAGAACAAGATGGAGAAGATGGGGTGTATTTGTTAACCAATTAATCTGGTTTTTATACCTCCATTTCAAATTCACTTGCATAAAATTAAAATCTGAAAATAAAATAATAATGAGCGAATTAAGTGTAAATCATTTATTAGGAATTAAGTACATTAATGAAAATGATATTAACCTAATATTTGAAACAGCCGATCATTTTAAAGAAGTCATAAACCGTCCAATTAAGAAAGTGCCTTCCTTAAGAGATATTACTATTGCTAATATATTTTTTGAAAATAGTACCCGAACAAAATTATCGTTTGAATTGGCACAAAAAAGATTATCAGCAGACGTTATTAGTTTCTCTGCAGCTCAATCTTCAGTAAAAAAAGGTGAAACCTTAATAGATACCGTAAACAATATTCTATCGATGAAAGTGGATATGGTTGTCATGAGACATTCCAATCCTGGAGCCGCCTATTTTTTGTCCAAAAATGTAAAGGCAAGTATTGTAAACGCAGGCGATGGCGCTCATGAACATCCCACTCAAGCCTTACTAGATAGCTATTCAATTAGAGAAAAATTGGGAGATGTAGCTGGTAAAAAAATAGTAATCGTTGGGGATATTTTACACTCTAGAGTAGCGCTTTCTAATATCTATGCTTTGCAAATGCAAGGTGCCGAAGTTAAGGTTTGTGGTCCCAAAACCCTTATCCCAAGACACATCGAATCACTTGGAGTAACGGTTGAGTCTAATTTGCGTAAAGCATTAGAATGGTGTGATGTAGCTAATATGTTAAGAGTGCAGAATGAAAGAATGGATATCAATTTTTTTCCATCAACTAGGGAGTATGCACAACAATATGGCGTTGATAAAGATTTATTGAATTCTCTCGATAAAGAAATTGTAATTATGCACCCAGGACCTATTAATCGAGGTGTTGAGATTACTAGCGATGTAGCCGATTCTCAACAATCTGTAATTTTAAATCAGGTAGAAAATGGAGTGGCAATCAGGATGGCAGTCATTTATCTATTGGCTTCAAAACTTCAATAAAAAATACCATTAAACACAATATCAATGAAAGTAACAACAAAAGGTCATACGGTTATAATTAAAGATACCGAAGGAGATATTGTGGCATTTTTAGATAAAATAAATAGCCAGTACAATAGTTTCAAAGAGCATAATCTTATTTTAGATATCTCACATGACAAATCAGTCGATGTAAAATCAATCAAAATCTTTTCTGATTTAGCCAAAAAACATAAAAAAGAAAAAAAATCAATTGTTTTTGTTGTTAGCGATATTGATTACAACAAAGTTCCTACGTCTATAATCGTTGTTCCTACTCAATTGGAAGCGCAAGATTTAATTGAAATGGATGAAATTGAAAGAGATTTGGGTTTTTAAAAAGTCTAAAAAACACTTAATACCTTATTATTTTGTTAATACTTTATTATTTTAAAATATAATTATTTGGGCGTGACCGTATTGAGAAAAGGGGCTTAATATATAAACCGCTCATTCAGCCCCTTTTCTAAATGCGGTCGGGCTATCACGAGCGCTTTGGCGCCTTGCTCTATCCCTCACGCGCTCGCGGTCATTCAAGACCTTTTTGTTCTCATCATTAAATAATTGAATAAAAAGGTGTTTTCAAAAATATATTCCAATTTGAACTTTTTTAACTCTAAAAAATAAATTTGAAACTAACAATTCTTGGCTGTTATGCCGCAACTCCTCGTACATTGACCAATCCTACTTCACAGGTTTTAGAAATTAAAAACAGACTTTTTTTGATTGATTGTGGCGAAGGAACTCAGGTGCAATTGCGTAAAAACAAATTGAAGTTTTCAAAAATCAATCATGTTTTTATTTCTCATTTGCATGGGGATCATTTTTTTGGATTAATCGGTTTGATTTCTACTTTTGCCCTTCTGGGGAGAACAAATGATTTGCATATTTATGGACCAAAAGGAATCAAAGAAATAATTGATTTGCAGTTGCGATTGTCCAATTCATGGACAAATTATCAATTGTTTTTTCATGAATTGGAATCAAAGAAAAGTGAAATTATCTATGAAGATGATAAAGTAATAGTCAAGACAATTCCGTTAAGACATCGCGTATATACCAACGGTTTTTTATTTCAAGAAAAAATTGGTGAACGTGGACTCAATATGAAAGCAATACAATCTTATGAAATAGAAACCTGTTATTATCAGAATTTAAAAAATGGTAAAAACATCACTCTGGAAGATGGTAGAATAGTCCCAAATGAAATACTAACATTTGATCCAATTCCTGCATTGAGTTACGCTTTTTGTTCGGATACAAAATACAGTGAAGATGTAATTCCACTAATTGAAAATGTTACTGTTTTGTATCACGAATCTACTTTTTTGCAATCCGAAGAATCATTAGCCTCAAAAACCATGCATTCTACTGCCAAAGAAGCTGCAAAAATCGCTTTGAAAGCCAATGCAAATCAATTAATATTAGGGCATTATTCTACTCGGTATGATAGCATTCAATTGTTTAAAGAGGAAGCCGAAACTGTTTTTAAAAATGTATTATTAGCTGATGATGGAAAAAGTTTTGAATTTTAATAGTAAAATAAAATAGTATAAAACTAAATAAAATGAGCGATTTAAGTAATTATAGAAAGTCATACGAAAAAAGTGAATTATTAGAATCTTCAATTCCAGAAGACCCAATTAATCTTTTTAACAGATGGTTTCATGAAGTAGAAGATTTTGAAGGTACTGGTGAAATTAATGCTATGACTGTTTCAACAATTGGTTTAGATGGTTTTCCAAAATCGCGCGTAGTGCTTTTAAAAAAATTCAACGAGGAAGGTTTTATTTTTTATACCAATTATAATTCTGAAAAGGGTAGGGCGATAGCTAATAATCCAAATGTTTGTCTTTCGTTTTTCTGGGAAAGTTTAGAGCGACAAGTCATAATCAAAGGAATAGCACAAAAAACATCAGAAAACAATTCAGATGGCTATTTTGAATCCCGACCTGATGGAAGTAAATTAGGAGCCATAGTTTCCAATCAAAGCGAAGTTGTACCTTCTCGAAATTATTTGGAAGAAAATTTAAAACAATTAGAAAAAGATTACGAAGGTTCAGTAATTCCAAGACCAAAACATTGGGGTGGTTTTATTGTTTTTCCTAAAGAAGTTGAATTCTGGCAAGGAAGGCCTAACCGTTTGCATGATCGAATTCGATATACACTTGAAGAAGATTATTCTTGGAAAATTTCACGTCTAGCCCCATAATGTAAGAATGTTGTATTATCTTTTGTGTTTTTGATGTAGTTCGTCGATTATATTTGGTGATTTGGATTTAAGTCAGTTTATTTGGATTAATAATTAGCCTAAGCTGTTAACAATAAAGGAGTTTGCCCCCAATCTACTTTAGATTTAAACTACTATTTATATGAGTTCGAAATTACTTCGTGTGTCTTCATTTATTGCAATTTTATTTTTTATTTCCTGTACTTCTGAGGAAACTACTTCAACAGAATCAGATCAAACTTCGTCTCTCGTTTTAAACTACGATTATAGTCCTGTAGAATTGGAAACAATGACTTTGATTAATAATTACCGTGTTAGTATTGGGTTAAAAGCATTAGAAAAAATCAATCATGTTTCCTACAAATCGGAAGAACATGATAATTATATGATTGCAAACAATGTTGTAAATCATAATGATTTTGAAGCTCGTTCTTCTAATATTATAAAAGTTTTGGGTGCAGTAAAAGTAAGTGAAAATATTGCTTATAATTACAATAGTGCTCAAGGAGCTTTCGATGCTTGGCTAAATAGCGAAGGACATAAACAAAATATTGAAGGTGATTATACACATTTTGGTATTTCGATAAGAGAAAATCCAGCAAATGGGAAAAAATATTATACTAATATTTTTGTAAAAATTTAAAAATTGAGATTTCTATAAAGCAAAAAAAAACTACCATATTACAGGTAGTTTTTTTTGCTAAAAAAATATTTTATAATCCAGTTATAATAAACTCACTACGTCTGTTTTGTTGATGTTCTTCTTCAGTACATTGTACACCATCAGAGCATTTGTTGACTAATTGAGTTTCACCGTATCCTTTACTTCCTAATCGATCTGGTGCAACACCATTTTTGATCAACCATTCTCTAGTGGATTTTGCTCTTCGTTCAGACAAACCATCATTGTACTTAAATGAAGCACGACTATCTGTATGGGAACGAATGTCTAATTTCATTGTTGGATATTGATTCAATACATCCAAAATTTTGGCCAAATCTAAGGCAGCTTCTGGTCTAATATTAGATTTATCTAAGTCAAAATAAATCCATTTTATACCAAAACATCCTCCTAAATCATCCCCAATAGTTACCTTACAAATAGTGGGTTGTATAGACAAGTTTAACTGTATTTTGCATTCATTAACAGGGATTGTTATTGTTTTTTCTGCCGTATCGTATTTTTCTTTTTCAACTCTGATACTATACGTGTTTTTACTTTCTACATTAAAAAGATAATAGCCATTTTCATCGGTTTCCTTAGAACTAATCAATATATGTTTATCATTGAATAAAGATACTTTTGCATTTGACACTTTAGTATTTGGAATGCTTTTACCATCTTTAGATTCAGATATAATTCCGCTTATTTCTGGAACACATTTTTTTGCTAGTCTTTTTATTTCTTTGAAACGATAGATATCATCATACCCTTTTCCTCCATCTCTATTGGAAGAGAAAAATCCAATTCTGTTTTTGGTATTGATTAAATAGGCAAAATCATCTTTTGTGGAATTGACATCTGCTCCAACATTTTGAACTTCTCCAAAAGTGCCGTCTGGATTTATTTGAGAAACAAAAATATCAAGACCACCAAGTCCAGAATGGGAGTCTGAGGCAAAATAGATTTCATTTTCATCTGTAACAAAAGGAAATGTTTCTTTTCCGGCAGTGTTTATGGTTTTTCCTAAATTTTCAGGTGTGCCAAAACTGCCATCATCATTAATACTTACTTTAAAAATATCAGATTCGCCAATGGTGCCTGGCATATCCGAAACGAAGTACAATGTTTTTTCGTCTGGACTTAATGCGGGATGTGCTGTACTATAGTTGTTGCTATTAAAAGGTAATTCGGTAATATTTTTCCAGTCATTGTTTATGTAACTGGCTTTGTATAACTTAATCAAGGTTACATTTTCTTCATTTTTACCTTTTTTTCCTTCCAAATAATTATTTCTGGTGAAATACATAGTATTCCCATTTTTTGTAAAAATGGCACTTGCTTCATGAAATTTGGATTTTACACCTTTTGAAAACTTTTTTGGTTTATCTGTTAATAATGAATCTGGCGTCAATTTGGATTCATATAAATTAGTAAAATATTGATCTGTCCAAGTGTGTTTTCTTTGGCCTAAACTTCCAGTATCTCTTGAAGAAGTAAATACCAATTTGTCATTGTAAAAAGAGCTGCCATAATCTGAATATTTTGAGTTTATTCCTGCATCAGAAACGTTATATCTACCAGAATTAGCTTTAATTTTATCCATGTAATTCACTTCTTTTATGTATTCTTCTCCTTTGGTAGAATTATCCGATTTTTCAATATACATTTTAAGCATCTCATTGGCTTTTTCATTTTGACCAATAGATCGTAAACAAAAAGCATATCTGTAATAGATTTCTGGATCGACATTAGAATTTAATGCAAATAATTGTTCATACCAATTTGCCGCTTTGTCTAATTCAGAATTGAAATAGTAAGCATTTCCTAATTTCTCATACATTTCAGGAGATTTATACCCTTTTTCGGCTAATCTTTCGTATGTTTTTATGGCATCTACGTAGGCATATTTATCGTATTTTTTATCCGCATTCAATACTTTAGCTTTTTGCGCATTAGTGCTTAGAGTAAAAAAGGAAAGTATCGTTAGGCAAAGTACTGTAATGTTTTTCATAATAATAGTTTTTTAGAAATCTGTACTGTTTTTTTGATTACTATTAGTTATTTATCTAGTACTGTTACTAGATAATTGGTTGAACTTTTTTAAATATTCATTCGATTTTTCAATTTTTCCTACCGCTTTTAATGTGATTGAATATCGATAATAATATTCGGGTTCTATATCAGTGGTTTTGGCAAAAATTTTAGTATAATATTTTTCTGCTTTATCAAATTCATCATTAAAAAAATAGGAATTAGCTAGCTTTTTCATCATATCCAAAGATTCAAAACCTTTTTCTGCTACCCTTTCATAGGTTTTAATAATGTCTATGGATGCATACGAATCTGCTTTTTTGGGAGTATCAGAAAATAATATTTTACTTGGAATGCTACTTCTAAGTAAAGTATCCGAATTTAAAATTGATTTTTCTAATTGGTCTCCATCAACAAATATGGGTGTTACTATTCTTTTATTATTAGTACCCAAATCATAAGTCCTAATTAGTTTTGGATTTGAAACATCATAAACTGTTTTATATCCTCCAAATTTCATCATCGTAATTTCTTCAACATGATAATATTTAATCCTCTTATTTGGAGTATATGTTTTATCTTTCATCATCAAAATATTACTTTGTGTAGTGCTTACTTTTTTATTATTTATATCAATAGCAGTATTTTGTCCCCAACTATTGGATGAAAATATACTAGTAAGTAAGAAACAAAGGATTTCTATATTTTTCATGACATCTGTTATTAAGAGTAAACAACTATAATTTTGTTTTTAAAAGTTGCATATCCAATGTTTTACCAAATCTTCTTACTAAATGAAAATATTAGAAGAATCTAGGTGTTGTTATTTTATTATTTTTCTTGAATATTTCATAACGTAAGAATATTTCATGTGAACCTGAATTGTAATTGTCTAATTCTGTAGTTTCAAAATCATATGCATATCCTATATACAAACCTTCTGATATATGAAAACCAACCATGGCACTTAAGGCTGCACTCCATCTATATGCCAAACCTACTGTAAGTTTTTCATTGAACATAAAGTTTCCTGAAACATCAACTTGTAAGGGAGATCCTTCTACAAGTTTTGTCATAAATGTAGGTTTGAATTTTATGGTAGGACTTAAATCAAAAACATATCCTCCAATTAAGTAATAGTTTATTTTTTCTTTATAAATAGCAACATCATTATCATTATAGGTATTTGTTTCTATGAAATTAGGAACAGAAAAACCTAAATAAGCTTTGTCAGAATGTAGATAAATTCCAGCACCCACATTTGGTGAAACATCGTTGTTAAAATTTTGAAATTGGAGATCACCTTGATCACTTGGATTTAATTTGTTTATGTCTAAATTAAATAAGTTAATAGTTCCTTTAACACCAAATGATAATTTATAGGATTCAGAAACAGGAATAGTATATGATAAATCTGTTGATATTGAATTAGTAGTTGATGGTCCAATTTCATCATTTACAAGTGATACACCTAGACCAAGTCTACTGTTGTTGAATGGAGTATTAACCGAAATAGTGTTAGAAATTGGTGCACCATCAAGCCCAACCCATTGTGTACGATGCAAAGCAAAAAAGCTCAAAGCTCCTCTTGATCCTGCATAAGCTGGGTTTACATTTATTGTGTTGTACATATATTGTGTATACTGAGCATCTTGTTGCGCAAAACTCACAATAGCTGTAAACATCAAAACGATTGAAAATAATTTTGTTTTCATAGTTAGCTTTTTGTTGGTTTAAAATGGCTATTTGCTTTAATAGCTTAGTTTTGAGGGTATTTCAATTTAGTGTTAATCTTTTATTTAGCGATAGTTTAAAATACTCTGAGGTTTTTTGTTTCTCAGAGTATTTTAATTTGGATTTATTTGACTAAATACAAATAACCATCTTTTTTCACTTTTAATGTTTTTCCTTGTCCGTCAAAAGTATCATAACTAATAATGTAGAAATAGGTTCCTGTTGGTAATCCTTCGTTTTTATTAATAGTTGTTCTACCTTCAGATCGTCCTCTAAATGCATTACCTTCGTTGTTATAATTATCTTTTTCAAAAACGAGAACACCCCATCTATTGTATATTTCAACTCTAAAGTTATTATAACAAAGATTATCTTCTAAGTTTTCAATTTTGAAATAATCATTTATACCATCTTCATTTGCTGAGAACGCATTGTGTATAATAATCGATTTACACGCCAATACTTTACAATCATCATTAACATCTAAAACTAAGAAGATACTACGTGGACAATCGCCTGCCAGTTTGTATTCATATTTGTACTTATTGATAGGGAGTCCAAAAGCATTTAAAATAGAACCATTTAGGCCACCTATATTATCAGTATCAATCCAAGTTCCTGTTCTTGCAACATCAGCAGGCAATAATGTGTTAAGATCTAATGGAGTTGTATCTGCATTACAAGTTGTGCTAGAAATTGTTGCCGGTTCAATTCCACCAACGTTTATGGTGATTGTTGCAGTACTACAATTTGCAGTATTTGATGCTTCACACACTTGATAGTCAAATGTATATTGTCCAGTAGCTATTCCGTCAATAAGTTTTATATTTCCATTTTCATCAATTGTAATAAATTGTTTAATTGCCGTTAATAATTTAAATTTAAAATCACTTAAATTGGCAGTAGATCCATTTATTAAATCGTTTGTTAATGCATTTCTTAATTCGTTTAGAATAGAACATTGTGTTACATTAAAGACGTCATTGGTAGCTTGTATGTCGTCAAACATTTTGCAACTTATACCATAGTCAATATCCAAGTGTACTGGATCGAGTGCTGTTACAGCAACTGTTTGTGGGTTGCCATTAGTAGGGCCGCAAACTTCGAAACTTGTTGGTTTGCCAGTATTTTTAGTATTTTCTTTTTTACTTGTATTTGGTAAAACTTTTACCAATCCTGTAGCTCCCAATGCTGAAGATTGAGCTTCTAAATTGGCATCCATTTTTAATTCCACTTTGTAATCTCCAAATGCTCCAACTGGTGGTCGGTTTCTCCAGAAACCTTGAATACCAATGATTACACTTTTATTATAATCATTAGGCCCCGTTACAAATAGATTTGGAGATTTTGCATTACCAAAACCGGCCGCATTCAACTCTCCAACATTATTAGATCCTTTATAGCTTCCGTCACCATTTAGATCTATCCATTCCCATTTACTGTAATCAAAACCTCCATTTGCATCTGGAATATTTTTAGTTACTAATCCGTCATTGTTTGCATCAAACCACTCATCTTGAATTCCATTGTTATTTACATCGTACCAAACAAAGTCTCCTAATACTGGTAGATCGGATTTGTCATATCCAAAATCGTGAGTTTGATATTTACAATTTTCTAAAGTGGTAAAAAATAAACTTGAATTTATTGGATATAATTGATATGCAGCATTCAAATTGGCATCTTGTACTTGAACCAAATAATCTCCAGGAACCATTCCTGTAAAATTATAATACCCTTGAGCATCGGTAATTTTTATTTGGATTGGTCCAGTAGTAGTTCCTTGTGGTACTAAATTTACTGGAACATTAGCCAAAGGAGTGTTTGTACCTGCATTGAAAACAATACCTGATATTTTAGTTTTATCAGTACAAATAACGGTTATGGTTACAGTGGCTGTATCGCAATTTCCTTCGTCTGCATTTTCACAAATTTGATAAGTCAAAATATAGGTTCCAGCAGGAGTGCCATCTTTAATATCTATTGAGCCATCAGTATTCATTGTCATATATCCTGTTGGATCAGCTGTTACTAAAGTTAAAGTAACGTCTGTAGGGTTTACTGCAACGGTATTCAAAGTGTCATTTTTGAATACGTTAAGAACATTTGTAGCGCCATTTATACCGTCTATTGGCCCTGCAGTATCATCAACAGCATCAATTGTAAATACTGGTCTAGCGGTACAGTATGGAGTTGATGGTGGGTAATTTACTGTAATGGTTTCACTTGGATTTACAGTAAATGTTACGGATGCAGTTGGTCTTAGGTTTTCGAACCCATCAGAACCTTCTATCCATTTACCATCAACTAATAACCAGCCTGGCCAATCGATTCCATTGCCATTTGCATCAACTACAGCACCCGGCCATAATACTTTTCCGCTTAAAGGTAAGTTTGTCATTGTAGCAACAACATTGTTTTTACTGTCTGTCCAAGTTAAAGTCAATCCATTTACTGGAGTGAAATTATTAGCAGTTGTGGTGTAGCTAAAATATGGAACGTCATTTGTGCAAGTACCTTCTCCTGCTACAGTTATGCTTGGAGCTTCAATCGTAACAGTGACTATTGCGGTATCACAGTTAGTTGTATTTAATTTTTCACAAATTTGATAAGTCATTGTTTGTGTTCCCACTGGAGCATCTGCCAATACATCAATTGAACCATCAGGATTCATTTGCAGGAATGGGTTTGAAGTTACAGTTGTAAGGATGACATCGGCAGGATTTACCGGTAATGCATTTAAAGTATCATTTGTAAATACGTTAATCACATTTGGAGTAATTTGATTCACACCAACAATTATACCGGCGTTATCATCTACAGCATCAATTGGATTTGTTTTTTCATTTACAATTTCATCATCTGAAGCACTAATTGGAGTTTCATTTGGTGTAAATCCATCAGCCTTAGCTACATTGGTAACAGATCCTTTATTCAGATCCTCTTGAGTTACTGTATAACTTTGAGTAAACTCAGAATTGGCACCTGGTGTTAATGTTTCTATTATTGTATCTAATCCAGTCAATGGATCTTTTACTGTTATTTGATGCAATGTTTGATTTCCTGTATTTTTTACAATAATGGTATAATTAATTACATCCCCAACAACGCTATAACTTGAAGTTGTAGCCGTTTTAATAACTACTAATCCAGGTGACTGGGTAAGTGGTGTAATAGTACAATCAGGACATTCTGGATCAATTGGACAAGTAGTACAAGGCGTAGGATCAGAAGAAGTATCCGTTACAGGATTTCCTTTTGGATCTATACCAGTAGCTGTTGCCAAGTTGTACACATAACCTGTATTGATATCTTCTTGAGTTATTACATGACTACCTGAGAATGTTGTAGAATCAGTTACACCTACCGCAAGCGATGCTATTGGTCCTCCAGTGATTGTAGCATTGTTATCTGTAACAGTTATATTCGTTAAAGTGGTGTTTCCTGTATTTTTTATTACAAAATTATAAGTTACTACATCTCCAATATTCGTAATACCATCTTGATTGGAATCTACATAAGTTCCATCTTTGGTAATATTGATACCTGGAGTTTGTTCAAGTGGAGTAATAGTACAATCAGGACATTCTGGATTGATTGGACAAGTAGTACAAGGCGTAGGATCAGAAGAAGTATCCGTTACAGGATTTCCTTTTGGATCTATACCAGTAGCTGTTGCCAAGTTGTACACATAACCTGTATTGATATCTTCTTGAGTTATTACATGACTACCTGAGAATGTTGTAGAATCAGTTGCACCTACCGCAAGCGATGCTATTGGTCCTCCAGTGATTGTAGCATTGTTATCTGTAACAGTTATATTCGTTAAAGTGGTGTTTCCTGTATTTTTTATTACAAAATTATAAGTTACTACATCTCCAATATTCGTAATACCATCTTGATTGGAATCTACATAAGTTCCATCTTTGGTAATATTGATACCTGGAGTTTGTTCAAGTGGAGTTATAGTACAATCAGGACATTCTGGATTGATTGGACAAGTAGTACAAGGCGTAGGATCAGAAGAAGTATCCGTTACAGGATTTCCTTTTGGATCTATACCAGTAGCTGTTGCCAAGTTGTACACATAACCTGTATTGATATCTTCTTGAGTTATTACATGACTACCTGAGAATGTTTTAGAATCAGTTGCACCTACCGCAAGCGATGCTATTGGTCCTCCAGTGATTGTAGCATTGTTATCTGTAACAGTTATATTCGTTAAAGTGGTGTTTCCTGTATTTTTTATTACAAAATTATAAGTTACTACATCTCCAACATTTGTAATTCCATCTTGATTGGAATCTACATAAGTTCCATCTTTGGTAATATTGATACCTGGAGTTTGTTCAAGTGGAGTAATGGTACAATCAGGACATTCTGGATTGATTGGACAAGTAGTACAAGGCGTAGGATCAGAAGAAGTATCCGTTACAGGTTTATCTTCTGGATCTTTACCAGTAACAGTTGCTAAATTGTACACATAACCTGTATTGATATCATCTTGTGTGATGATATGACTACCTGAGAATGTAGTTGAATCTGTTGCTCCAGGAGCCAAAATATCAATAGGCCCTCCTGTGATAACTGCATTGTTATCGAATACTGTAATATTTGTTAGAGGTACACTTCCTGTGTTTGTTATCACAAAATTATAAGTCACCACATCACCTATATTGGTAATACCATCTTGATTGGAATCTACATAAGTTCCATCTTTAGTAATATTGATACTTGATTCTGAAATCACATAAGTATAATTGGCTTTGCAACCATTTTTATCGGTAATTTCAACATTATACGTACCATTTGGTAAGTTTGAAATATCTTCAGTAATAGCTCCATTAGACCATAAGAAAGTATAAGGAGTTGTTCCTCCAGTAACAGTAATGTCAATAGAACCATTACTACATCCAACACAATTATTGTTGTTTACAATAACCGCTGTACCACTTAAAGGAGCACTTGGTTGACCAATAGTTACGTTACAAGTTGTTTTGTATCCTAATTTATCGGTCACGGTTACAGTATGTGAACCAGCATTTAAACCAACCGCTTGAGCAGTTGTTTCACCGTTGTCCCATAAGTAAGTATAGTCTCCATTTCCGCCAATGGCAGTAACAGTTGCTTTACCGTTGCTGTCACCATAACATTTGGCAGGTGCATCTTGAGTGATGCTACAAGACAATACATCAGGTTGAGTGATGGTAATTTCGCAAGTAGTTTTACATCCTTTGGAGTCGGTAACGGTAACGGTGTGCAATCCAGCATTTAATGCCACTGCTTTTGCAGTTGTTTCATCGTTGTCCCAAAGATAAGTGTATCCGCCATTTCCGCCAAGAGGAGTAACAGTTGCTTGACCGTCGCTTAAACCATTAGCAGAAACTGCTTTGTTTTGAATTATTGAACAAGTTAATACCGCTTCTGGTTGACCAATGGTTACGTTACAAGTTGTTTTGTATCCTAATTTATCGGTCACGGTTACAGTATGTGAACCAGCATTTAAACCAACCGCTTGAGCAGTTGTTTCGCCGTTGTCCCATAAGTAAGTATAGTCTCCATTTCCTCCAATGGCAGTAACGGTTGCTTTACCGTTACTATCACCATAACATTTGGCAGGCGCATCTTGAGTGATGCTACAAGACAATACATCAGGTTGAGTGATGGTAATTTCGCAAGTAGTTTTACATCCTTTGGAGTCGGTAACGGTAACGGTGTGCAATCCAGCATTTAATGCCACTGCTTTTGCAGTTGTTTCATCGTTGTCCCAAAGATAAGTGTATCCGCCATTTCCGCCAAGAGGAGTAACAGTTGCTTGACCGTCGCTTAAACCATTAGCAGAAACTGCTTTATTTTGTATAATGGAACAAGTTAATACCGCTTCTGGTTGACCAATGGTTACGTTACAAGTTGTTTTGTATCCTAATTTATCGGTAACGGTTACAGTATGTGAACCAGCATTTAAACCAACCGCTTGGGCAGTTGTTTCGCCATTATCCCAAGAGTAAGTGTAATCCCCATTTCCTCCAATGGCAGTAACGGTTGCTTTACCGTTACTATCACCATAACATTTGGCAGGCGCATCTTGAGTAATGCTGCAAGACAATACATCAGGTTGAGTGATGGTAATTTCGCAAGTAGTGTTACATCCTTTGGAGTCGGTAACGGTAACGGTGTGCAATCCAGCATTTAATGCCACTGCTTTTGCAGTTGTTTCATCGTTGTCCCAAAGATAAGTGTATCCGCCATTTCCGCCAAGAGGAGTAACAGTTGCTTGACCGTCGCTTAAACCATTAGCAGAAACTGCTTTGTTTTGAATTATTGAACAAGTTAATACCGCTTCTGGTTGACCAATAGTTACGTTACAAGTTGTTTTGTATCCTAATTTATCGGTCACGGTTACAGTATGTGAACCAGCATTTAAACCAACCGCTTGAGCAGTTGTTTCACCGTTGTCCCATAAGTAAGTATAATCTCCATTTCCGCCAATGGCACTAACAGTTGCTTTACCGTTACTATCACCATAACATTTGGCAGGCGCATCTTGAGTGATGCTACAAGACAATACATCAGGTTGAGTGATGGTAATTTCGCAAGTAGTTTTACATCCTTTGGAGTCGGTAACGGTAACGGTGTGCAATCCAGCATTTAATGCCACTGCTTTTGCAGTTGTTTCATCGTTGTCCCAAAGATAAGTGTATCCGCCATTTCCGCCAAGAGGAGTAACAGTTGCTTGGCCATCACTTAAACCATTAGCAGAAACTGCTTTATTTTGTATAATGGAACAAGTTAATACCGCTTCTGGTTGACCAATGGTTATGTTACAAGTTGTTTTATATCCTAATTTATCGGTCACGGTTACAGTATGTGAACCAGCATTTAAACCAACCGCTTGAGCAGTTGTTTCACCGTTGTCCCATAAGTAAGTGTAGTCTCCATTTCCGCCAATGGCAGTAACAGTTGCTTTACCGTTGCTGTCACCATAACATTTGGCAGGTGCGTCTTGAGTAATGCTACAAGACAATACATCAGGTTGAGTGATGGTAATTTCGCAAGTAGTTTTACATCCTTTGGAGTCGGTAACGGTAACAGTGTGCAATCCAGCATTTAATGCCACTGCTTTTGCAGTTGTTTCATCGTTGTCCCAAAGATAAGTGTATCCGCCATTTCCGCCAAGAGGAGTAACAGTTGCTTGACCGTCGCTTAAACCATTAGCAGAAACTGCTTTATTTTGTATAATGGAACAAGTTAATACCGCTTCTGGTTGACCAATGGTTACGTTACAAGTTGTTTTATATCCTAATTTATCGGTCACGGTTACAGTATGTGAACCAGCATTTAAACCAACCGCTTGAGCAGTTGTTTCACCGTTGTCCCATAAGTAAGTGTAGTCTCCATTTCCTCCAATGGCAGTAACAGTTGCTTTACCGTTACTATCACCATAACATTTGGCAGGCGCATCTTGAGTGATGCTACAAGACAATACATCAGGTTGAGTGATGGTAATTTCGCAAGTAGTTTTACATCCTTTGGAGTCGGTAACGGTAACGGTGTGCAATCCAGCATTTAATGCCACTGCTTTTGCAGTTGTTTCATCGTTGTCCCAAAGATAAGTGTATCCGCCATTTCCGCCAAGAGGAGTAACAGTTGCTTGGCCATCGCTTAAACCATTAGCAGAAACTGCTTTATTTTGTATAATGGAACAAGTTAATACCGCTTCTGGTTGACCAATGGTTACGTTACAAGTTGTTTTATATCCTAATTTATCGGTCACGGTTACAGTATGTGAACCAGCATTTAAACCAACCGCTTGAGCAGTTGTTTCACCGTTATCCCAAGAGTAAGTGTAATCCCCATTTCCTCCAATGGCAGTAACAGTTGCTTTACCGTTACTATCACCATAACATTTGGCAGGCGCATCTTGAGTGATGCTACAAGACAATACATCAGGTTGAGTGATGGTAATTTCGCAAGTAGTTTTACATCCTTTGGAATCGGTAACGGTAACAGTATGCAATCCAGCGTTTAATGCCACTGCTTTTGCAGTTGTTTCATCGTTGTCCCAAAGATAAGTGTATCCGCCATTTCCGCCAAGAGGAGTAACAGTTGCTTGGCCATCGCTTAAACCATTAGCAGAAACTGCTTTGTTTTGTATAATGGAACAAGTTAATACCGCTTCTGGTTGACCAATGGTTACTGATAATGCCGCAGTACTACAGCCATTGGCATCTTTTACAGTTACGGTATAAGTTCCTGCCGCTAGTCCTGTGCGGTCTTCAACATCATTGGTTCCTGCCAAATCAGCCCAGTCGTAAGTGTAAGCACCTGTTCCGCCAGAAGCAGTAATATTAATAGCTCCAGTGGAAGCTCCAAAGCATGAAACGTCTGTTTGAGAAGTTTTGGCCACAGCCACAGCCGAAGCAGGTTGTGTAATGATTATTGATAATGCCGCAGTACTACAGCCATTGGCATCTTTTACAGTTACGGTATAAGTTCCTGCCGCTAATCCTGTGCGGTCTTCGATATCATTGGTTCCAACCAAATCAGCCCAGTCGTAAGTGTAAGCGCCTGTTCCGCCAGAAGCCGTAATGTTAATGGCGCCAGTAGAAGCACCAAAACATAAAACATCAGTTTGAGAAGTTTTGGCCACAGCCATAGCCGAAGCAGGTTGTGTAATGATTATTGATAATGCCGCAGTACTACAGCCATTGGCATCTTTTACAGTTACGGTATAAGTTCCTGCCGCTAGTCCTGTGCGGTCTTCGATATCATTGGTTCCAACCAAATCAGCCCAGTCGTAAGTGTAAGCGCCTGTTCCGCCAGAAGCAGTAATATTAATAGCTCCAGTGGAAGCTCCAAAGCATGAAACGTCTGTTTGAGAAGTTTTGGCCACAGCCACAGCCGAAGCAGGTTGTGTAATGATTATTGATAATGCAGCAGTACTACAACCATTGGCATCTTTTACAGTTACGGTATAAGTTCCTGCCGCTAATCCTGTGCGGTCTTCGATATCATTGGTTCCAACCAAATCAGCCCAGTCGTAAGTGTAAGCACCTGTTCCGCCAGAAGCAGTAATGTTAATAGCTCCAGTGGAAGCTCCAAAACATAAAACATCGGTTTGAGAAGTTTTGGCCACAGCCACAGCCGAAGCAGGTTGTGTAATGATTATTGATAATGCCGCAGTACTACAGCCATTGGCATCTTTTACAGTTACGGTATAAGTTCCTGCCGCTAGTCCAGTGCGGTCTTCGATATCATTGGTTCCTGCCAAATCAGCCCAGTCGTAAGTGTAAGCACCTGTTCCGCCAGAAGCCGTAATGTTAATGGCCCCAGTAGAAGCTCCAAAACATAAAACGTCTGTTTGAGAAGTTTTGGCCACAGTCACAGCCGAAGCAGGTTGTGTAATGATTACTGATAATGCAGTAGTACTACAACCATTGGCATCTTTTACAGTTACGGTATAAGTTCCTGCCGCTAGTCCTGTGCGGTCTTCGATATCATTGGTTCCTGCCAAATCAGCCCAATCGTAAGTGTAAGCGCCTGTTCCGCCAGAAGCCGTAATGTTAATGGCGCCAGTAGAAGCTCCAAAACATAAAACATCAGTTTGAGAAGTTTTGGCCACAGCCACAGCCGAAGCAGGTTGTGTAATGATTATTGATAATGCCGCAGTACTACAACCATTGGCATCTTTTACACTTACGGTATAAGTTCCTGCCGCTAGTCCTGTGCGGTCTTCAACATCATTGGTTCCTGCCAAATCAGCCCAGTCGTAAGTGTAAGCACCTGTTCCGCCAGAAGCCGTAATGTTAATGGCTCCAGTAGAAGCCCCAAAACATAAAACATCAGTTTGAGAAGTTTTGGCCACAGCCACAGCCGAAGCAGGTTGTGTAATGATTATTGATAATGCCGCAGTACTACAACCATTGGCATCTTTTACAGATACGGTATAAGTTCCTGCCGCTAGTCCTGTACGATCTTCTATATCATTGGTTCCAGCCAAATCAGCCCAGTCGTAAGTGTAAGCACCTGTTCCGCCAGAAGCCGTAATGTTAATGGCCCCAGTAGAAGCTCCAAAACATAAAACGTCTGTTTGAGAAGTTTTGGCCACAGTCACAGCCGAAGCAGGTTGTGTAATGATTACTGATAATGCAGTAGTACTACAACCATTGGCATCTTTTACAGTTACGGTATAAGTTCCTGCCGCTAGTCCAGTGCGGTCTTCAACATCATTGGTTCCAACCAAATCAGCCCAGTCGTAAGTGTAAGCACCTGTTCCGCCAGAAGCCGTAATGTTAATGGCTCCAGTGGAAGCTCCAAAACATAAAACATCGGTTTGAGAAGTTTTGGCCACAGCCACAGCCGAAGCAGGTTGAGTAATAATTACTGACAAAGCAGTAGTGCTACAACCATTGGCATCTTTTACAGTTACGTTATAAGTTCCTGCTGCTAGTCCAGTACGGTCTTCGATATCATTGGTTCCAACCAAATCAGCCCAGTCGTAAGTGTAAGCACCTGTTCCGCCAGAAGCCGTAATGTTAATGGCGCCAGTAGAAGCCCCAAAACATAAAACGTCTGTTTGAGAAGTTTTGGCCACAGCCACAGCCGAAGCAGGTTGAGTAATAATTACTGACAAAGCAGTAGTGCTACAACCATTGGCATCTTTTACAGTTACGGTATAAGTTCCTGCCGCTAGTCCTGTGCGGTCTTCGATATCATTGGTTCCTGCCAAATCAGCCCAGTCGTAAGTGTAAGCACCTGTTCCGCCGGAAGCCGTAATGTTAATGGCTCCAGTAGAAGCCCCAAAACATAAAACATCAGTTTGAGAAGTTTTGGCCACAGCCACAGCCGAAGCAGGTTGTGTAATGATTATTGATAATGCAGCAGTAGTACAGCCATTGGCATCTTTTACAGTTACGGTATAAGTTCCTGCCGCTAGTCCTGTGCGGTCTTCGATATCATTGGTTCCAACCAAATCAGCCCAGTCGTAAGTGTAAGCACCTGTTCCGCCAGAAGCCGTAATGTTAATGGCGCCAGTAGAAGCTCCAAAACATAAAACATCGGTTTGAGAAGTTTTGGCCACAGCCACAGCCGAATCAGGTTGAGTAATAATTACTGACAAAGCAGTAGTACTACAACCATTGGCATCTTTTACAGTTACGGTATAAGTTCCTGCCGCTAATCCTGTGCGGTCTTCAACATCATTGGTTCCAACCAAATCAGCCCAGTCGTAAGTGTAAGCGCCTGTTCCGCCAGAAGCCGTAATGTTAATGGCCCCAGTAGAAGCCCCAAAACATAAAACATCAGTTTGAGAAGTTTTGGCCACAGCCACAGCCGAAGCAGGTTGTGTAATGATTATTGATAATGCAGCAGTACTACAACCATTGGCATCTTTTACAGTTACGGTATAAGTTCCTGCCGCTAATCCTGTGCGGTCTTCGATATCATTGGTTCCAACCAAATCAGCCCAGTCGTAAGTGTAAGCACCTGTTCCGCCAGAAGCCGTAATGTTAATGGCTCCAGTGGAAGCTCCAAAACATAAAACATCGGTTTGAGAAATTTTTGCCACAGCCACAGCCGAAGCAGGTTGAGTAATAATTACTGACAAAGCAGTAGTGCTACAACCATTGGCATCTTTTACAGTTACGTTATAAGTTCCTGCTGCTAGTCCAGTGCGGTCTTCAATATCATTGGTTCCTGCCAAATCTGCCCAGTCGTAAGTGTAAGCACCTGTTCCGCCAGAAGCCGTAATGTTAATGGCGCCAGTAGAAGCTCCAAAGCATGAAACGTCTGTTTGAGAAGTTTTGGCCACAGCCACAGCCGAATCAGGTTGTGTAATGATTATTGATAATGCAGCAGTACTACAACCATTGGCATCTTTTACAGTTACGGTATAAGTTCCTGCCGCTAATCCTGTGCGGTCTTCGATATCATTGGTTCCAACCAAATCAGCCCAGTCGTAAGTGTAAGCACCTGTTCCGCCAGAAGCCGTAATGTTAATGGCGCCAGTAGAAGCTCCAAAGCATGAAACGTCTGTTTGAGAAGTTTTGGCCACAGCCACAGCCGAAGCAGGTTGTGTAATGATTATTGATAATGCAGCAGTACTACAACCATTGGCATCTTTTACAGTTACGGTATAAGTTCCTGCCGCTAATCCTGTGCGGTCTTCAACATCATTGGTTCCAACCAAATCAGCCCAGTCGTAAGTGTAAGCACCTGTTCCGCCAGAAGCCGTAATGTTAATGGCTCCAGTGGAAGCTCCAAAACATAAAACATCAGTTTGAGAAGTTTTGGCCACAGCCAAAGCCGAAGTAGGTTGTGTAATGGTTACTGATAATTCACTTGATGCGCATCCATTAGCATCAGTTGCAATAACTATATAGGTTCCTGCTCCCAATCCTGTTAAATTTTGAGTAGTGGCATATGGGGATCCATTTTTTTTCCAAGCATATGTATAAGGACCTGTTCCGCCAGTTGCTCCATTAATTGTTATTGCACCTGTGGTTTCTCCAAAACACTTAACATTAGTTTGGGAGGCTAAACTAACAGAAGGACATGGAACATTGGTAGAAGGAGTTGTAATATCCATTGCAGCAGTTGCACAAGCCGAGTTCTTATAATCAAGATGTGAACTACTGACAGTTTTTGTACCACATACATTGGCTTTTGGAGTCAATTCATATTTTAAAGTTATGGTTTCAACATTTAGAAAATCAATATTCCAAGAGATAACTTGTCCAGACACTGAAGTAGTACCTTTTGATGGGGTAATTGTGCCAATCGTAAAATCAGCACTAACTGTTTCTTTATCAAATGGAGTGCCTGTTATTTGTTGAGCAATCCAAGATAGTTGGGTGAATATTTGTCCATATATTCCAGTTAAATCAGCACCACTTTCTGTAAAATAAGAGCCAGCAGATTGAATATTATTAAGAGTATATTCTGCATTAGTTTGATCTGTTCCGGAAATAGCTCCAAAAAGGCCTACACAAAATATTTGATTATTATAGGTTACACCCGCTACTGGAGTTGTTTTTGCATTTGTAGCGGCAGTTATTGCAAATTGAATACAATCTCCACCTTGACCTGATGTACACGATTGATCATTTCCAACTCTATTTGCAACACCATCTGTCAATAATACGATACTTCTAGAAGTGACACAGTCAAAAGTGCCATGTGCTGTTAGTTCATCATCTGCTTTTTTAATACCGTCTTGTATATTGGTACTACCATTCGCAGTCAATGCATTTATAGCATTTATCAAATCGGTTTGTCCACTTGATAAAGTTAATGGCTTTACAATTGTTGCAGTGCTGCTATATTTCACAATTGCAATCTTATTTTTACCAGTTGGATTATTTGCTGCTAAAAAAGTTTTGTTTATAAAATCGACTGCTGCATCTTGTGCATGTGCCAAAGGTTTTGGATTATTACCATCTCCCATACTACCAGAAACGTCAATAACCAAAACAACTTCAAGAGGTCTTGAAACTGGATTTGCTCCTTGTATTTTTAGCTCCACATCTATTTTTCCACAAACACCTGGTCGAACTGTAACCGTTTTTGTTGGTGTAATTGTTTGTGAAATACTTAATAAAGAAGTGAGAATTAAAAGACTGGTAAATAATTCTTTTTTTAATTCTAGTATATAACTGCTGAAGTGTAAAAGTTTTTTCATTTTTTACTATATTAAGGTGAATAACCTAGTATTATGAGTTTTGAATCTTAACTAATTATTCTTGATTAGGATCACTAACTAAAGTATGTAGAACAGTACTCACTTTGTAGGATGGATATTCTTTAGAAGTTGCAATAATTTCGGTGCAATTCCATTTGTTGTATGAAGTTCCAATAGGAACTTTTACAATTGTGAAAAAAGTTGCAGTTTCTCCAGGACTTAAAGAAATTTCAGATATTGAATTTTGGTTGATATCTGTGAATGAAAAAGCAAGATTTACATTACTTGAGGAACTACTTCCATCATTATTTGAACAACCGTTATTCACATTTGATACACTTAAAGTATAGTTTGAAGTGGCTGTTCCTAAATTTGAAATTTGTAAATTATAAATTGTCCCTTCTGGTGGTACACTTTGTGTAAATCTATTTTTTTCAACTTGAAGTGTTGCTTTACTTGACTGTGAGAATGATTGGAGAGTGATGAACATAAAAACAAAAACAAGTACAAAATTATAAGTAGCTATTGATGCTTTTCTATCAAAGTTATTCAAAAATAATAAGATTAATTTTTGAATTGCATTCGGATAACAATCGTTAGATAGGTTTAATGTAGTTTTAGGTTTCATATTTGATTTTTTTTTAATTAAAATATTTTTTTAAACTTCTTTACTATTATTTAGAAAGTCAAATACTTTCATATACCAATAATAAAAGCATTGTGATACTTGGTGTAGGTTTCAATTATTTTAATTTTGTTTTAAAATGGGGGATTGATCAAAATTAAATTTTACTTACTTTATAAAATGTTCTTAAAATGCGACATTTAAAGTCAATATGTAGTAGGTTTCTTCTAATTAATATTGATTCAAAAAGGGGGTTGAATCAATTTTTGAATATCAATTATACCTCAAAATTTGTATAAGGTATCACTAAATTTTCTTGTAGGTTTTATATCTTAATTTTGATTTAAATTGGGGTTTTAAATCAATTGCCTTGAAAATCAGGTTTTAAGCTGATATAAATAGAGTAGGTTCTATTATAAATATTTAATATTTCAATTACGATTTGGGTAAAAATTAAAATACATTCATATTTATAATTCAAATTTATAAAGAATGTTCAATTTATATTATCAATGTCTTTAAATAACCTAAATACTCGTTGAAAAGTTAAAAAGGGAATATAATTATTAAGAATTTTAGAAATATTTTTATTTTGTTTAATGCTATATTTTTATTTAAGTAGTCGGATTTTGAATTAAATTACAATATTAAATTACTGTATTTTATAAATTTTTAGTTTTTTAAAACAATTCCCCAAAAAAAAAGAGCTATTTATATTCTATTATGTAATAAATCTTAGACTTTACGTGATAAAGATGTTTTTAAAAGTTTTTTTTGAATTATACAATTTGTTAAACAAAAAAAAGCTTGAACTATTGAAAATCAAAAGTTTAATCTTAATAAATAATAGTGTACTTACTATATATTTTTGGCTTTTGCAGTCAATGTCTAATGATTACTTATTTTATTTTTTAAAATTTAACCATTTTTTTAAATGGTTAAATGGAAAAGTTAAAGTGAAATTCTCCTCAATTATTTTGTATAAATAGTATAATTTTTATTAAAACTTTATACTTTTTTAATTCTTTGACCCGTAGGATGTAATTATTTTAAACACGTATAAACATAGATTTTCTAAGCTCAAAAAAGAGGCGTTTCACTTATTTTAAACACACATAGTGCTCTATGTGAAAGAAATATATTTCTTTTTGATATTCTTTTTTAAAATAAAGTCTATGTTTCTATGCATTTTATAAAAGTTTTATGAATTACACCCAACGAGTTTCATTATTTAATTTTAAATATAACGAATCGTAGTACTACTCAATTATTAAATTGATATGATCTTCATTAATACAATAATAAAAAATTAAATATAAGAATTATTCTTATTTAATATTAAAATAGATGCATTACATCGATTATATTTTGCACTTAAACGGATTTAATGTAAATTTGATTGACTGTTAAATTTATCAGTTAAGGATATTGCCCCACAATCTTCTTTAAACTTAAAACTAATGTATCATGTTATGTAAAGCACTCCGTTTGTTAGGTATTTTTACATTGGTAGCAACAACATTTTCTTGCTCTCCCGAAGATAATTCAAATGAAACAGAAGAGAGATTGCCAATTGTAACGGTTTATGAGTATAGTCCAATTGAACTAGAAACAATGACTATAATTAATAACTATAGATTAAGTATAGGTCTAAATGCTTTAGAGAAAATTAACCATGTTTCCTATAAATCTGAAGAACATGATATTTATATGATAGAAAATAATGTAGTTAATCATGATGCATTTGTTGAAAGATCCAATAATATCATCAAAGCATTAGGAGCAATTAAAGTAAGTGAAAATATTGCTTACAATTATAATAGCGCACTAGGAGCTTTTGATGCTTGGATGAAAAGCCCACATCATAGAGAAAACATTGAAGGTGATTTTACACATTTTGGTATAGCTATAAAAGAGAACCCAATAAATGGTAGAAAGTATTATACTAATATTTTTGTTAAAATGTAAGTTATTGTTTGTTTATATGTTTGTAAGAAAGCTGTCAATATTTGGCAGCTTTTTTTATATTTTATAAAGTTTAATTATTCTTTTTTTCAAATTAAAAAAGTAAAGAATAAAATAGACTTTGAGTTAATATTTTTTATGATTCAAAAATTAATGCAATTACTGTATTTTTTTTTGTAAATTGTAGCTCCCTTATGATTTAGAATTCAAATTTTATAGTTTGAATTATCGCTCATTTCCAAGTCATTAATTTTCTGAATTCTATTCTATCTATTTGTTAGAGAAGTAGTTTAATAAAAAATAATTGAGAAGTATGAAAAATCTAATTTTAATTCGGCATGCAAAATCAAGTTGGGAAGCACCTTTACATGATAAAGATAGACCCTTAACATCTCAAGGAATGCAAAGTGCACATCTTATTTCTTCAAATTGTATTGAATATTTACCTAAAATATATAGTATTTGGAGTAGTACTGCTGAAAGAGCAATAGAAACAGCAATTATATTTGCGCAGAATTTCAATTTTCCTTTGGAGAGTATACTTTATAAAGATGAACTTTATACTTTTGATGAAAGAAAATTAGAAAAAATTATTAAAACATACAGTAATGGATTTGATAACATAATTATATTCGGACATAACGAGGCTATTACAAATTTTGTTAATAAATTTGGAGACGTTTACATAGATAATGTTCCTACAGCTGGATTTGTTCATATTGAATTTGATAATGAAAGCTGGGAATCAATTAGTAAAGGAAAGACAAAAAAAATACTATTCCCCAGAGATTTAAAATAAGCAAAAAAGTGTTAGAACAAAAATATATTGATAGAGAAAAAAGCTGGTTGGCTTTTAATGCTAGGGTATTGCAAGAGGCTGCAGATGATAGTGTTCCATTATTAGATAGGCTACGATTTTTAGGAATTTTTTCCAATAATTTGGATGAATTTTTTAGAGTACGATTTGCTGCTATACGACGATTAAGTTTAAGTGGTATTTCTGGTGAAAAATATTTTGGAGGTGTTACTGCTCAACAATTGATTAAGGATATAACCGAGATAGTAATTCAACAACAATCAGAAAGTTTACGAATTTTAAATATTATTGAGCTACAATTAGAATCAGAAAATATTTTTATTGTAAATGAAAATGGTATAAATAAAGACCAAGAAATATTTCTAAAAGATTTTTTTATTCAAAAATTAAGTCCTGAACTAGTTACTATTATACTAAATGATTTGGCAGAATTCCCAGTATTGAAGGATTCACTAGGTTATTTAGCCGTTAAAATGGTAATGAAAAAAGATCAGGAAGTACGTTATGCAATTATTGAAATGCCAAAAATGCTGAATCGTTTTGTGGTATTGCCTGAATCTAATAATAAGCAATATGTTATTCTTATTGATGATGTAATACGAATACATTTGAGTAGTATTTTTAATATTTTCAATTATGAAAGTGTTTCTGCCCACATGATCAAAATTACCAGAGATGCTTCATTAGACATTGATAGTGATCTAAGTAAAAGTATGCTCGAAAAAATATCTTCCAGTGTAAAAGACAGAAGAATAGGAGAACCGGTCCGTTTTATTTATGATCAGGAAATTGATAGAGATACACTCAGTTTTTTTCTGGATAAAATGAACATAGATTCTACAGATAGTATTATACCTGGTGGACGTTATCACAATAGGCGAGATTATATGGATTTTCCTAATTTAGGAAGATTTGATTTACTTTATAAAAAAAATGATCCACTTCCAATTCCTGGTCTAAGTCTAGAAGGAAGCATACTCGAAAAAATTGCCGAAAAGGATTATTTGTTGCATGCACCATATCAGTCGTTTGCTTATTTAATAAAGTTTCTTCGAGAAGCAGCATTAGATCCAAAAGTAACCTCTATAAAAATAACCTTATATAGATTAGCCAAAAATTCTCAGATTATTAGTTCCTTGATTAATGCCGCAAAAAACGGAAAAAAAGTTATTGTTCAAATTGAATTACAGGCCAGGTTTGATGAAGCTTCAAATATATCCTATTCAGAACAAATGCAAACGGAAGGAATTCAGCTGGTTTTTGGGATTAAAGGTTTGAAAGTTCATAGCAAAGTATGTGTAATTGAAAGAATGGAGAAAAATAAAATAAAACGTTACGGTTTTATTTCGACAGGAAATTTTAATGAATCTACTGCAAAAATTTATACTGATGTAACGCTATTTACTTGTCATTCTCAAATTCTAAAAGATATAACTAAAATATTTGAATTTTTTGATATTAACTATAAAGCACAACGATACAAACACTTAATTGTTTCACCACAATACACAAGACATCGTTTTGTAAAATTAGTTGATAGGGAAATTGCGCACGCCATTGCAGGAAAAAGAACTTATATGAAATTGAAAATGAATAGTTTGTCTGATTTGGCTATGATAGATAAATTATATGAAGCCAGTAATGCAGGTGTGAAAATTCAATTAGAAGTAAGAGGTATCTGTTCCTTAATTCCAGGTGTCAAGGGATTAAGTGAAAATATTGAAGCAATAAGTATTGTAGATAATTATTTGGAACATTCAAGGATTTATATTTTTGGAAATGCTGGAATTACAGAAGTATATATTTCTTCAGCAGATTTGATGACAAGAAATATAGACGCTAGAGTAGAGGTTACATGTCCTATATATAATGAAGAAATAAAACAGGAATTGATAGAGAATTTTGACATTGGTTGGAAAGGAAATGTTAAAGCAAGATACCATTCTTATAAATTAGATAATAAATATAGAATACGAAATGATGATCCTGTTTTTAGAGCTCAATTAGAAACCTACAAATATTATCAAAGAAAAGTTGAATTTGTAGAAGAATTAAATGAAAATTAAAAGTACTAATAGAAAAATTGCATACTTAAGAAAATGATTAAAATTAAAAAATATGCTGCTATTGATATTGGATCGAATGCCATGCGTTTATTAATTACCAATATAGTAGAAGAAGATGGTAAAGAAACTCAATTCAATAAAAGCTCTTTAGTTAGGGTTCCTATACGTTTGGGACAAGATGCTTTTACGGTAGGAGAAATTTCTTCAGAGAATATCGAAAGAATGGTTGATGCAATGAAAGCTTTTAATTTATTAATGAAAGTACATAAAGTAGAGCGTTACATGGCATTTGCAACTTCAGCAATGCGAGAAGCTTATAATGCAAAAGAAGTAGTTGCCTTAATTAAAAAGAAAGCTGATATAAAAATAGAAATTATTGATGGCAAAAAAGAAGCAGCAATAATAGCTTCTACAGATTTACATCATTTATTAAAAACGGATGAAACGTATCTTTTTGTAGATGTAGGTGGTGGAAGTACCGAATTTACGTTGTTTTCAAATGGTAGAATGGTCAATTCAAGATCTTTCAAAGCGGGCACCGTTCGTTTGCTAAATGAAATGGTATGTGATGTAGTTTGGGATGAAATTGAGAAATGGATAAAAATTAATACTGCCGACTTTGAAGAAGTCACTTTGATTGGTTCTGGAGGAAATATCAATAAATTATTTAAAATGTCTGGAAAAGTACAAGAAAAGCCTTTGTCCTATATTTATATGAATGCACAATATGCGTATTTGAGTTCACTTACTTATGAGCAAAGAATTTCTCAGTTAGGATTAAATCCCGATCGTGCAGACGTTATTGTACCAGCGACTCGAATTTATTTAAACGCAATGAAATGGAGTGGTGCAAGGCAAATTTTTGTTCCAAAAATTGGACTTTCTGATGGTATTGTTAAAGCCATGTATTATGGAAAAGTATAATATGTTTTCTTGATAAAAAGAAAAAAAGCCAACTTAATCTAAAATAATTAAGTTGGCTTTTTTTTATATATTCTAGGAATATCTTATGATTTCAATTCTAGAGCAGAAGCTTTGAGTAATCCTTTCAACCATATTCCGACAAGCAACGCTAGTACTAATAATCCAGCAAATAAATAAAATATTGTGATTTGTGAGGTCAATCCAAGCAATATCGGTCCAACAAATGCTGCTGCAGACCAAGCGGTTAAAACATATCCGAGTACTTGACCATATTTTTCAGGGCCAAAAATATCTTTTACAAATGATGGCATTGTTGCAAAACCAGCTCCGTAACCTGCAATAATGATGTAAGTTAGGGTTTGAAACGAAGTTTGATTTGTAGAAAAACTTGGTATTAAAGCAAAACAAATAACATTTATACTAATAAAAATCATGAAAGTTGCCCAACAACCTATTTTATCTGAAATACTTGACCAAAACAGACGACCTAAACCGTTAAACAAACCAATAATTGCAACAAACATGGTAGCTTGTGTAGCTGTCATTCCGACAACTTCTTCTCCCAAAATAGCTGCTTTTGAAATTATAGCTATTCCGCCACAAACATTCAAAAATAATAATAACCAAAGTGCAATAAAACGTTTGTCTGTTACTATTTGTTTCGCAGTTAAATCGACATGTGTATGAAGTGATGTTTTTAAATTTATAGGATTTGCTAAATACAAGGCACTTAATAACATACATATTCCATAGCCTATTGCTAAAGTTGTAAATGCGCCTGACAATCCTAAAGAGGCATAGAGCGGTCCAATTAAAAAAGAAGCCAACAAAGATCCAAGAGCAAAAGACATAATTATTATTCCAGAAGCTAAACCTGGTCTATCAGGAAACCATTTTACAACGGTATAAACTGGAACAACATACCCAAATCCTAAACCAACACCTTGTAATACACCAAATGTTAAGTAAAACAAATGAATAGAATTTATTTTGACTGCCAAAGCACTTCCCAATAATCCTATTGTTACAAAAAGAGCTGCAATTAATCCCGCTTTTGTTGGTCCAATTTTTTGAGCAAATTTTCCTGCGAAAGCAGCTGTTAATCCAAGAAAGCAAATGGCTAAACTAAAAGCAGTTTTAGTATCATGAGCCTCCCAGTTTAATTCTTTCGATAAAGGTTCAATCCATTTACTGTATGCATAAATGGATCCAATTGAAAGTTGCATAATCATACCTGCTAGTACAATTAAATATTTATTACTCGACATAATTTTTATTTTTGATTATATATATTGAAAATAGATTTATTTTGGTTTAACTTCTAGTAATGCTAAATCGATATTATTTCATTTATATTTCATTTTTTTATCAATTCTCTAGTGTTTTTTTTATTATTTAAAAAGTTAAACTACATGAAATTAATCCACGTAAATTACCAACATCAACTTTATTTAAATCTGCCTTTCCGTTAGAATTAAGATCTAAATCTCCCCAAGTTGCAGCGGTATATTCTAATTCTGGAGTAACTTTAAATTTTTTGTGTTTAAACTCAATCCTACCAGATGTTCTCCAAACATCGTCAACTACCCTTGTCCCAGATATTCCTCTAATGTAGTATTTTACAATTTCCCCAGGAGCAAGGCCGTCTTTTGAGTTTCCATTATTTTTAGTATATCCTACGAAAATTCCAGGCGCTATTTTTTTACCATTACTGGCTATATCAATCCAAAAAGAACTGGTTTTAGTGGCTTTGTATTTTTCAGGTTGCAACGGATTTGTATAGCCTATGAACCCACCTAACATTAAAAAATTAATTGTATTTCCTCCTGTTATACCATACGCTTTTACTGAAAATAGGTCGTCAGAATATTTTAAAAAACCAATAAAAGAGGTACTGGTTACTTTTTCAGTAGTTTTTGCTTTGGTTGTAGCAGTTGGAGAATATTCAGTTAATGGCTGCAGTGATTTAAATTCTGCACCAAAACCAGCCAGCCAATTTGCATTTTTAAATTGAAATTGTCCGTGAATAGAAGGAATAGGTGAATTGATAGAAGCAGAATTTTGTGTGCCGCCAATAGCTGTTCCAGTGGCAAATTCTCGTTCTTTATACAATGTTAATGCAAATGATAATTCCTTTGTAAAGTTTTGCTTTACTTTTATTTGTGTCGCCCAACCAAATGGATTAAACATTATTCCAGTATTAAAATTAGCGACACCAGGAAATAGTTCAGGAATAAATGCTGGATACCATGTTTGCCCGACTGTCAATGAAGTTTCTTTCCAATCCATGTTTACAAAAGCATGTCTCAATCGTACTAAACCAATTGAGGCTTCTGTATTACCAAAAAAATCGCCTTCTAAATTTCCTGAAATTTTTGCTCCCCAAATTTCAGGACCTTTTATTTTTAAACCAAATCTAGAATCAATTGATAAAAAATTATAAGAACCCGTTGCGTTTAAATCATCTCCATTGATGTCTAAAACTTTATCTAGCGGATAATAATTTAAATTATCTTCCCTCACTTGAAATGATTTTCTAGTGTCAAAAATATAATCGGTTCTAATATAACCGTAAAAATTATAATCCCATTCTTTTTCTGTAGGAACTGAATTGTTGTTTTCTATTTTTTGTGTTTGTGAAAATCCTTTATTGGACACCATTGTCACCAAAAGAATTAAAATGTATAGTTTTCTCATTTCTTTGTTATTTTTAAAAAATCCTTTTTATAAAGAATAAATGGATTCAACAGCTATTTTAAAACAATTAAAATATTCTTACATACTTTAATTACTTAGAAATACATTTATTAAAGCATTATTTGAGTTTTACATTCTTGAAGTAAAGTTTAAAAATCTCAAATGCTTTATTTTTTTCTTCAATTGTTGGAGCAAGGGTGTTTTCTAATTGATATTCAAAACCTAATATTTCCCATTTGTGTTTTCCTAATTGATGAAAAGGAATGATTTCTACTCTTTCAACTGTTGTATAATTGGTGAAATATTGGCCCCATTCGTGTAAATATTCTTCTTGATCTGTCCAACCCGGCACAAGTACGTATCGCAACCACATTGGTTTTCCAGTGCTTTCTCTATATTCTGCAACAGCAAGGGTTGTTTTATTTTTTAAACCGGTTAGTTTTTTGTGCCAATCGTTGTTGATATGCTTAACATCCAAAAGTAATAAGTCGGTTTTATTTAATAGAATCTTTGTTTTTTCATCCAAAACTCTACCATTAGAATCCAAACAGGTTTTAATTCCATTTTCATGGAGTTGATCAAAAAGTTGAATCAGTTTATCACGTTGTAATAAAGGCTCGCCACCAGAAACAGTAACACCTCCCTTTTTTCCAAAATATGATTTTTGGTGCAATGCTTTTCCAACTATATCTTCAATGGGGATAAAAGTACCTCCATGAATATCTAAAGTATCTGGATTTTGACAATACAAACATCTAAACTGGCATCCTTGAACAAATACCACCATTCGTATTCCAGGGCCATCATGTGTGCCTAGTGTTTCAATAGAATGAATTCGTATAGAGTCAGAATGAAGTATATCAATTGATTCTTCTTTAGATTTTTGCTTTGGAAAATACATTATTTCAAAAATTAAAAACTGTCTAAAATGAAAAATAAATTTTACTTTAGACAGTTTATTGTGGTTTTATTATAATTTAGTGTTGTAGATTATTTACAAATTTTCATGAAATGTTCTAGTAATCACTTCAAGTTGATGCGCTTTTGATAATCGAACAAAGTTTACGGCATATCCTGAAACTCGAATAGTCAATTGAGGATATTTTTCGGGATGTTCGTAAGCATCCATTAATGTTTCTTTATCCAAGACATTTACATTTAAGTGATGGGCATTTCTTCCAAAATAACTATCTAAAATTGTCGTTAGATTAGAAACTTGCTCTTCTTTATCAGATCCCAAAGATTTTGGTACCATTGTAAAAGTATAAGAGATTCCATCTTGTGCATCTTCGTAATTTAATTTACTTACAGAGTTCAAAGAAGCAATTGCTCCATTTACGTCTCTACCGTGCATTGGATTGGCTCCTGGTGCAAAAGCTTCTCCGCCTTTACGTCCATCTGGAGTAGAACCAGTATTCGAACCGTACATTACATTTGAAGTAATAGTCAATAATGAAAGAGTAGGGGTAGCGTTTTTGTAAGCAGTATGTTTTCTTAATTCATCAATAAAGATGCTAGTAATTTCTTTAGCTATACCATCAACTCTATCATCGTCATTTCCAAATTGAGGAAACTCTCCTTCTATATTAAAATCTACAGTTAAGCCAATATCATTTCTAACTGGAGTAACTTTTGCATATTTGATAGCAGAAAGTGAATCGGCGATAATAGAAATTCCAGCAGCTCCATAAGCGATATCAATATTAGGATCGGTATCAATCATAGCCATTTGAGCTCTCTCATAATAATATTTATCATGCATATAGTGAATAATGTACATCGATTTTGCATATACTCTAGCTACTTCTGCAAGAGTTACCTTGAACATGTTCATCACTTTATCATAATCAAGCACACCGTCTTCCATTTGAGGAATATTTTTAATAACGATAGTACCTTTGTCCTCTTCTCTACCACCGTTCAAGGCCATAAGTAAAGCTTTTGGCAAATTGGCACGTGCTCCAAAATGTTGAATTGTTTTACCAATTTTTTGGTAAGATACACAACATGCAATACCATAATCATCAGATCCTCTATTGGTACGCATCAAATCATCATTCTCATATTGTAGAGATGAAGTATCAATTGAAACTTTTGCACAAAAATCTTTAAATCCTTTTGGCAAATTTTGAGACCATAAAATAGTCAAATTAGGTTCAGGTGATGGTCCTAGATTATATAATGTTTGTAAGAATCTAAATGAGGTTTTGGTCACTTTTGTTCTTCCATCATTAAATTGTCCACCAATTGCTTCAGTAACCCATGTTGGATCTCCACCAAAAATAGTATCATAAGCGCCTGGACGCAAATGACGTACCAAACGAAGTTTCATAACAAATTGATCGATATATTCTTGAGCTTCTTCCTCAGTAATAACTCCTGATTGCAAATCATTTTCGATATATACATCTAAGAAAGAAGATACATTTCCAAGAGACATTGCTGCACCATCCTGTTCTTTTACAGCGCTTAAATAAGCTAAATAGGTAAATTGTACGGCTTCTTGTGCATTCAATGCTGGATTAGAAATGTCAATTCCATACGAATTAGACATGATTTTCATATCCTGCAATGCTTTTATTTGATCGAATATTTCTTCTCTCAATCGTACTTTGTGATCGGACATTTCTCCAACTACAGCACTAAAATCTTCTTTTTTGGCTTCAATTAATCGATCGGCTCCATAAAGTGCCAGTCTTCTAAAATCACCAATAATTCTACCTCTAGCATAATTATCTGGTAACCCAGTTAATAAATGTTTTGAACGATAAGCTCTGATTTCGCTATCATAAGCACTAAAAACAGCTTGATTGTGGTCTTTAGCATAATTGAAAATTTTGACTACCTCATCAGAAACTTTCAAACCTCTTTCAGCAACAGCTGATTCTACTAATTTTATACCTCCAAACGGTTTCATTGCTCTTTTTAAAAGCATATCGGTTTGTAATCCAACAATGATTTCGTTTTCTTTGCTAATATATCCAGGTCCAAAAGATGTTATATTTGAAATAATATTGGTGTCAATATCTAAGCATCCGTTTTTTTGGCGCTCTTTAAGTAAATTTTCTTTACAAATATCCCATAAGACAGTTGTTTTTTTTGATGGCCCTGCCAAAAAAGAATCATCTCCTTCATAAGGAGTGACATTTTTCAATACAAAGTCATAAACATCAATAGCATTATTCCAATTTCCAGTCTTAAAATATAATGTTTCAGTCGTACTTTTCATTTTAAAAAAATTATTTAGTTAACGTTTAGCTTTTAAAAGCTTATTTATACTAGTAAAATTACGGATTTTTGGGTTTATAAAAACGCTAAGTTTCATTTTTAAGTAATAATTAAAGTATTCAAAAATATGTAGATCATTTTTTTGATATTTCTTTATTTTGATGACGATTCCAAGAAGCTATTACGTTATAGATAAAATTTATAGTAAAATTTTTTAATGAGTTATTTCTTGTTAAAATATTTATTTTCTTCTATTTTACGCTGAAATTTTACTTTTTTGAACAAAAAAAATTAAATAATATGAAATAAAAAGATTCTGTATTGGCTTATTTTTCAAATTTATATTTGATTATTATGCAATTAAATGGAGTGATTATAGCCTAAAAAATTACAATAAACCAAAAAAGTATTAACTATCAAGTAATCTTCTATGAAAATTAATTTGACCTAGATGATATGCCAAATGTGTTGTAAGGTGAATTAATAGAAATTCTGTTGATGTTTTATTTTCAAAAATTAAAATAGGGTGCTCTTTAATTAAATCTTCATTTGATACCATTTTTAAAGAATGATTTAGCATTATAATTGTTTCATCTATTTGCGTTAATAACACTGATTTTGGTACATTCTTATTCGAAAATTCAAGTTCTCTATTTCTAATGTAATTTGTTTTTCCTATTTGGGATCCTATATATGTGTTTAAATTTCCTATTATATGCAAACATAAATTTCCAGCAGAATTAGAGATTTCTTTTTGTGTGTACCAAATTTTGCTTTCATTTTGGTATGATTGAATCTCAATTTTTAGTTTATTGAGATCTCTATTAAACAAAGTGATTAAAGTTTCTATCATCTTTAGGAATTTTTAATTCTATAATTTTTTAATGCAAACAAAGCTTGTTTTTGTATTTGTTTTTGCATAAATCCCGTCCATCCCAATAGTAAACCTTTGAAACCTAATGCTTGTTTGGACCATTTCCAGATATCAAAGTTATCGATATGCCTAATGATGAGGCCATCCTGAAATTTAAACTCAGAATGAATTACATTCACTACTTTTTTGTTGGTTTTGCTAAAAATATAAGTTGCTATCCATTTGGCTGTTCCTGAATAATCATCAGCTTTTAGGTCTGAAAACTCAATCGTACTGTTTCCGTTACTTTTTTCGGTTAACATTTTCCACATTTGGCGGGCATCTTCTCCTTTTAATATACCAAAAGCGGGATCTTGAAATTGAATTTTTTCATGATAACATTCACCCATTGTGCTGGCGTCACCATTTGCAAAAGCAGAATAGAATTTAAATAGTATTTGTTCGTTTGGGTTCATTATTAATCAATTTTGAAAGTTAAATTAGTCATTTTTTTTACAAAAAACGGATTGACTTATAATTTGGCTTTACTTTTTAGTTTGCATTTACGTTCATGATTGATTTTTTTTCACTTATCTAATGCCATAAAAAAAGCCAAACTGTTTTTTACAATTTGGCTTTTAACACTTTAAAATAAAAATTAAATACTGCTGTTTTTTAATTCGTTTTTTAAATTATCTAATTTTGATTTTCCTTCATGGAACATTTTTTCATAATTGCTTTTTAATGTTTCTGATATATTTTCGAATTTATCCTTCAAATCATCGGCATAATTATTTCCTTTTCGAAGAATTTTTTTTCTGGTGTCTGCTCCTTTCGCAGGGGCAAACAATATTCCCAATACAGCTCCTGTGGCAATTGCACCCAAGACTCCTAATGCGATTTTATTTGCTTTCATGTGATTATTTTTTAATAATTATAAAACTTTTCTACCTTGAATTATTCTTAATATTACTGCTATTAAAGCAATAACAAGTAATATGTGAATAATGGATCCTGCGCTGTAAGCAAAGAACCCGATTGCCCAAAAAATAACTAGTATAACTGCGATTGTATAAAGAAGATTGCTCATTTTTTTTTGATTTTTATTTAAAATTAAGAATGTGTTGCAATCATTCACTATTACAACAATATAACGTATTTATTTAATTTTTGTTGTTCACTGTAAAGTCTTTTAAACTTTGACCTAATTCATCCATATCATGGTTGAATTCTCTTTTAAAAGATTTCCAATCACTGTTGACATCGTTTTTATAAGAATCCATTTTTATTTTTAAATCCCTATTTTTTTGTTCCATTGCATCGATACTTACTTGGTATGTTTTATCGATATTTTTACCCGTTTTATTAAGTTTTAATTTTAACTCATCAATTTTGGCATTGTTTTCATTTATTTTCGCGTTCGTTTCATCTTTGAATGCTTGCCATTCTTCTGCGGTAGCGACTCTTTTTGCTTGATCCAAATCGTTTTCGGCAACTGTTACGGCAACTTTTGCGCTGTCAACATTTTCTTGTGCGTCTTGAACTTTTTCGGTATTTGGTTTGCAACTAGTAATGGAAGATCCAATAACAAAAGTGGCAAGTGCAAGGGTAAAAATTGATTTTTTCATAGTAATTATATTTGAAATTGATATTTTTTTTGAATAAAAATGTATCCATTTAAAAAAATTACTGATTAAATGGATACATTTTACAGCAGCTATTTATAGTGCTTGAATAATTTTGTGAAGTTCTTCTTTAGTTTTTCCCAATTTGATTTGAAGTTTACCCATCATTTCGTCTTTTTTTCCTTCAACAAATAATAAATCATTATCTGTCAACGCAGCAAATTTTTGTTTCAATTTACCTTTTTGCTCGTCCCAATTTCCGTTTAGTTCTGTTGTGTTCATTTTGTTATAATTAAGTGTGAAAGCATTTTCACATCTATACAAAGATGGGATTATACGGTCAAAAAAGGCTTATAAAATTCTCGCAAAGAGTTATATCATTTACAGTTTTTGTCTTCTTATTATTTCATTTTGATTACTCTTTTATTTGATTTTCATCTTCATTTAGAGTTTTATCCAATTCCCTATTAAATTCCTCTTTAATTTCTTCGTTCAAATCTTTAATTTGCTCTGCTAGTTCCGAATATTCTTTTGATAATTCCGTAATTTCTCTTTCTGTTTTAATTTCAGCATTCATTACTGCATTGCTGGCAGGTTCATGTGATGAAACCAATTCGTTTATTTTAAGGTGTAAAGAAGCTGAGAATCGATTGAAAGATTTCTGGATAATAAATAAACTTAAGAAAGTAACCCCAAAAATGATGTCACCAATAATAAGATGAGTGTCGTTGTTAATAAACAAACTATTGATCCACCAAAACAACACTAGGCATAAAGCTATTAGAAATGAAATAGAATTTCCTAATATAGTAGTTGCTAAAGAGACCAATTTTTCGAAAAGATTTTCAGTATGGCTGTATATTTTATTCATATGTAGATAATATTTGTTTTGGTATTCGATGATTTTCAATTGCGACAGCTTCAATGATGGCAATTTCATAACATTTAATTTTTTGAAAATAATATAAAAGCCCCACCATTTTAATAGCAGGGCTTGAACCAAATTTTTGACAAACGTTCCCGTAGTCTTAAATTTAAGTTTTTATTAGAATACTTATTTTTTTGCCCCATCAAAGTAATCCGTTACCAATGCGATTTTCTGATTAATATTCATTTTGTCGGCTTCTTTAATCTCTATTTTGATATTTGCAAAGCGATGATCTTTTTCGATACTATTAAACAGTTCATTTTTTGCATTGGTTGGACCAAAAAGTAAGACATTATTATAATTTAAAATAAGATCTTCTAGTTTTTTATAGAATCCTGCTTGGAACTGTTGTTCTTTATTATGCATTATTGATTCACTTTTTACAAGGCTTTCTACTTTATCTTGATGCGTAAAATTGGATTCAATAGTTTTCGCTTCTTTCCATTGATCTGTAAATTCAATGATATGAGCAATGGAATGATCCATCCAAATACCTAAATTTTTTACTGTTTTCATTTTCTTTTTTTTATATTACTTGGAAAGTCAATTTTATGATTTGGTGCATATTTATCTACTATTTCTTTTAAGGAATTTAGATATTCATTTAGCACTTTTCTGTTTATTTCCGGATTTTCAATATCTGGAATAGTTTCTGGCATTTCAAGAAGGTATTTAGATAACTCAGGATAATCCTTTCGTATTACAATTGTAGTATTCATAATTTGATTATTCAACTCATTTATAGTCTCCATTACATTAGGAATTAATGTTTACCGTTTTTATGACCATTGTTTTCTTTATCATGATGATTATCATTATCTCTATTACCTTGGTTGCCGTTATTGTAGCTTCTATTTTCATTTTTTTTATAATTCGCAACCGATCTATAGTTCTCTTGATGTCCATTATTATATCCTTTATAATATTTTACTTTATGCTCTTGATAATGGCCATAAGGTCTTGAACCGTGGTAGTCATTTAGCACTACTTTATATCCATTGTATAAATCATAGTTTCTATAACGGTTAGGTAAATTATGAGATCTTATCCAAACTCCGTTATTCAAAAAGATAAATTGTTGGGCACGTATATCATAATAGGATTGAACATCTGGCAAAAAATAATAAGATACTTCAGAATAACCAGTTGGTCCCCATTGTGGAGGTGTTCCAAAATTTACATTAATAGAAACTTGGGCATGGTTTGCTGTAGACGTAAACAAGAATAGGGCTAGGGCAATTAGTTTTATTGTTTTCATTTTTTTTGACATCTTCATTTCAAAGAGAAAATTTATTTTTCCTCTTTTAATTTTGATTTTACAAAGATCATATTGAAAACATATTTTGATGTTATACTATTACTATAAAAAATATCATAATTCACGGATTTTCCTTTTTGTCTTTCAAATCCAATTCTTTCTGAATTTCTTTTTCTTTTTTTGCAGCAGCTTTGTCTTTATCTTTTTGAATTTTTTCTTGTTTTTTGGCTGCGGCTTTTTCCTTTTTGTTAAAATAACCTTTCAATAAAAAGTTGTGTTTAGCGGCATCCATATTCTCACTAAAACCTTTCGTTCCTGTCTCTAGATTAGACATTGTTGCATTTAGTTTTTTACCCATATTTTCATCCATTAACAATTTGGATAAAGTTCCTTTTCCATTGTTGATTTTAAAACTGAATTCGGCAAGTTGATCAGTTATTATCGAAGCATTATCCACTGTGGTTTTTACACCTTTCATGATGTCTTCAATTTCGATTGCTTTGATTGAAGCTATAATTGCATTGTCTTTTACGCTTTTATTGGATTTTGTCCCAGGTGAGATAGTAAGTACTTTATCACCCATTAATCCATCAGAGCCGATGCTAGCTTTGGAATCTGTTTTTATAAAGCGTCGCACTTCATCTTTAATTATTAATTTTACGGCTACAGTTGAATCAGTGATAAGGGTAATTTCACTTACTGTTCCGACATTTATTCCAGAAAAGCGGACATTATTTCCAACTTTTAATCCAGTTACTGTTTTAAATTGTGATTGTAGGGTAAAAGTAGATCCAAATAAATTTTTTTGTTTTCCAACAAAGTATATGGTTCCAACAAAGAGAATCAACCCTATAGTTACAAACATTCCTAATTTCCATGTGAATCCTGATTCTTTATACATAATTTGAGTATTTTATTAATTAAATAAAAAAAGATCGAACCCATTCATCCTTGCTTTTTTCTAATTCGGCATAACTGCCTTCTGCACAGATAACACCATCTTTGATAATCATAATTCGGTTTGCTGTTATTTTGGCACAGGCCATATCATGAGTTATAATAATAGAGGTTGTTTTGTATTTTTTTTGAACAAACAAAATCAATTCACTTATTTCTCTAGATGTTATTGCGTCTAATCCAGTTGTAGGTTCATCATACAAAATGATTTCGGGTTTAATAATAACGGTTCTTGCAAGTCCGATTCTTTTTCGCATTCCACCAGACAATTCAGATGGCATTTTGTCAATGGCTTCTTCTAGACCCACGCTTTCTAGTGCTTCTATTATGGCTTTTTCGATTTCCTCCGATGATGCATTTGGAGAATGGTGTTTTAGGGTAAATTCCAAATTTTGTCTAACAGTCATCGAATCATACAAGGCACCATTTTGAAAAAGAAAACCAATACGTACTCTTATATCATTTAGATCAGTTTCATTAAGTTTGGTGATTTCGGTTCCAAAAATTTTGATTTCACCTTCATCAGCATGAATTAAACCAACCAAACATTTTATGGTGATTGATTTTCCAGATCCAGACCTGCCTAAAATCACTAAATTCTCTCCTTTTTTTACAGAAAGAGTAATGCCTTTCAGGACTGCATTATCCCCAAATGATTTGCAAACATTATTTAGTTCTAGAATTGTTTCTGTTGATTGTGTGCTTGTTTTTTTTTCCTTCACTGGTTTATGCTGTATCATGTTTAGTAAAATAAATCAGTTATTTGAACGGCAATCATATCAATGATAAATATGGTTAATGATGCAGTAACTACAGCCGTATTGGCCGCTTTTCCAACACTTTCGGTCCCGTTTTCGGCATTAAATCCTTTATAGCAGCCCACCAAACCAATTGCAAAACCAAAGAAAAAGGTCTTTAGTATAGCCGGTAGTATATCCAAATACTCAAGATGTTCTAAAACATTGGAGAAATAACGGTAAAAGCCCATGTTTTCATGGATATTGTATCCGATATATCCACCATAAATTCCAATAAAATCAGCATAAATAACTAAAATTGGAATCATAATTGTGGTGGCCATAATTCTGGTTGCAACTAAGTATTTATAAGGATTTATTGCCGAAACTTCCATGGCATCAATTTGTTCGGTAACTTTCATCGAACCTAATTCGGCTCCAATTCCTGAGGCTATTTTTCCTGCACAAATTAAGGCTGTAATTACGGGAACGATCTCACGAATTAATGAAAGTCCTACCATGCTGGGTAGCCAGGATTCTGCACCAAATTTTGCCATTGTAGGACGAGATTGTATGGTAAGAACCAAACCCATTATAAAACCAGTAATACTAACTATTGGTAAGGATTTATAACCAATTGCGTAACATTGCCAAATAAATTCTTTGAATTCGAAAGGGCCTTTTGCAACTTCTTTGAAAAAGCGCGTTGTAAATAGCGTTGCTTTCCCGATATCTTCAAAAATATTTTTTAGATAGGATTTTGTATTTGAAGCTTTTGTAATCTTTACAGGACTTTTCATGGTTTAAAAAGGAGTTGTAATGTTGATTTAGAATGTACCCTAGTTTATGAAGAGTATTGTTTAGGCATCTAAGTTGAATCTTCTACAGGTTACCAATAAATCGCCAAGACCTTTTAAAGTATCATGCTCTTTTTTTATGGATTGATGTTGTGCATGTAATATATTTTGGTGTTTTGGAGATAAATGCGCTGTGTTATTACGCAATACGGCCAGGTATTTTTTTAGGGTAATATCAGCATCATATTCACATCGATTTAGTAGATCTTCCCGATCATTAATTTTGAATTTTAAATTGATTTGCAACCAAATTCGGGAAAAATATATTTTGAGAGAGGAGTTTTTTGATGGTTTTCCTCCTAATTTTTGAACTTCAGAAACCAATTCAGCTGTGCATCTTTGGCTTTTTTCTTGAAACCCAAGAAACAATATTATTAAGTCGGATTCATTCGTTTGCTTTGATGCTTTTATATAACTTTCAAACCGATTGTTATTGATTCCGATAAAAGTATTTAAAACACTAATAGATTTTTTTGTATTCATCGAATTCAAATTAAGGTTATTATTGAAAATTAGAAATGCTATTTATTAATAGACAAAGTTCAATACTTTAGCTTCTCTAAATGTTTCATAATTTTTAGTGAATTTTATAATATTTACATATTAAACCAAAAGTTTTGGACGACTTAATTTCAATGTTGTTTCTTTTTTAATTTGGCTTAAAGTCTGCAATTTTATAGATCTTCTATTGTTTTTTTCAATAGCCAAACGAGCCATCAAATAGCTTACTGTTGATTCTGCACCTTGATTTAAATTAACATAAGTATCTTCTAGACCATCGTAGCATCCACCTGTACAAGGATTATAAATAATTTGATGTAAATGGTTATTTCCCAAAAACCAACTGAAAGCAATTTTCATTTTTTGACTATATTCCTTGTTATTGAAAGCAATAGAAAATTTGCTTAGCGCCAATATTGTATAGGCAACATCAATAGGTTGCTCTCCTCCAATTACTTGTTTGTCAGTGTTGTCTTCTTTGAGCAACCATCCTTTATTAGATATTACTTTAATACTGTTTTCTTTGAATATTTTACTCAAAAGAAAATCAAAAGAAATTTTAGCGACCGTTTTGTAGGTAGTATCACCAGTACTTAAATACGCACAAAGCATTGCTTCGGGTAAAATGCTGTTGCCATAAGTTAAATAACTTTCAAACCAAATCCAATCAGCATTAGATTCGTGTTTGTACATCTCAACCATTCTATTGGCCAGTTTTTTTATTATTCCAATATGAGTAGTTGATTTCTCTTTGGAATTGGCATAGTACAGTCCTTTTATGATAAATGCCATTGCTCTTGTCGAATGAATTTTAGACACATTTACCGTTGCATGAAGTAAAGTTGATTTTGCTATTTCAACCAATGTTGTTGGTAAAATTGATTCCAAAGAAATCAAATATCCCAAGGCCCAAATTGCTCTACCATTGGAATCTTCGAGATTGGTTTCATTGTTTTGTTCCGTAAAATCACCATCTTCATCTACATAATTTAGAAAACTACCATTTTCTTGCAAACAGGAACTAATGAAATTTAAATATATTTTGATATAATCTAAATCTGTTTTGTCTTTTGTTAATTCAAAGTGTTCACACATAGCCACCATGGCACGGGCATTGTCATCTATAGTATATCCTGATTCAATGTCGGGTTGGTTGATAATCGAAAATTGAATCATACCAAAATCCGTGGTCAATTTTTTGATATGATCTAAATTGATTTCTGGAATTTTATATTCTAAATTCATGTTTTTATTTCCTGTTTTTTCGAATAATAAAGCATGGGCAATGGCGGAGTTCTCCCAGGCAGTAGGCGCAATCTTATGAAGTCCTTTTGAACTTATATTATTTCTCAAATTTTTATCTAATAACAAATGGTTGACTTCCTCACCTAATTGTTTAGAATTTCCAAAATCAATTATGATTCCAGCACCATCACTTAATACTTCAGAAGCATGGGGTATAGGTGTAGAAATAATGGGGCAACCACAACTAATTGCATAGGAGAATGTTCCGCTCACAGCCTGATTTGGATCATTTGATGTAAATAAATAAATATCTGTTAGTTGCAAAAAATCTAAAAGTTGGGTTAAAGGCAAAAATGTATTTACAAACAATACATGATTTTGTAGTTGTAACGTTTCAATTTTGGCCTCTAACATCGTTCTGTATTTTTCACCTTCTTCTTTCATGACCGAAGGATGTGTTTTTCCAATTATTAAAAACAAAACATTTTCATTTTTTTTGATAATGCTTGGCATGGCATCCAGAGTTGTTTCGATACTTTTTCCGGAACTTAAAAGACCGAAAGTAGAAAGCACTTTTTTTCCAGACAAATTATATTCTGCTTTCAAAAGTTCTTTGTCAGAATGAGGCACTAGGTGAGTTCCATGAGCTATCACTGTTATTTTATTGGGATCCACTTCATAATCATTTTTTAAAATTTGTTCTGCAGAATGGGTCATGACAATTATTGAATGAGCCAATTGGGCTATCACTTGTACATTTACTTTAAATGAGCTGTCAGGATTAGGTAGAACAGTGTGAAATACGATAATTACAGGTTTTGTAATTTTGTATAAAAACTGTATCAAATTAGCCTCATTTTTTCTAAAAAATCCAAATTCATGTTGAATCAATACCATTTTAATTGAACTATTTGCATTTATCTTTTCGGATAAATTATAAAAAGCATTTGGTTGATCCGTATTCAGGATATATTTTATGGGTTCTTGATAGTGATGTCTTTCAGTATCTGATTCTATTGCACATATTTTTATGTCGAAAGAATTTTTAAATTTATTATTTAATGCTTTAATCAAATCTTGTGAATAGGTTGCAATGCCACATTCTCTTGGAGGAAAAGAGGTTATGAACAAAATTTCTGAAATTTTCTTAGAACTTTCAAGTACCAAATGATTAGTAACAGTTGATCTAATTTCTGTACTTACTAATCCAACTGGAAGCATAGTACTATTTTGTGCGGGAATTCTATTTCTCATTTTTAAGGGTATTAAGCATTAGTTCTTCTAATAATTTGGATATACTTACAGAGGCCGTACCTATTCGCTCATCAGCGGCTCCGTAATAAATATAAAGGGTATCATTAAATAAAGCAGTTCCAGTAGGAAAGCATACATTATTGACTTCGCCTTTCAATTCCCATATTAATTCAGGTTTAAAAAGGGGATAGGGCAATCTTGCAATCTCTTTCATAGGGTTTTTCAAATCCAATAAGGCTGCACAAGCAGAATATACAAATCCTTTGATTGTATCTTGAACTCCATGATAAATAATAAGCCAGCCTAATTTTGTTTCAATAGGCGGACAACCACCACCAATATAGCTAGCTTCATGTTCGTATTTGGGCTTCATTACGATGCATTCATCAAATTTGATAAAATAGTTTTTCCAAAATTGAGGATTCAATTCATCTAAACTTTTTACAGCAACAACAATTTGAACATCTGGTTTTATACGATGCAGAAAAACGTATTTATTATCTATTTTTCTAGGAAATAATATGATGTTTTTATCCCACATCAATACTTTTTCACCTTGTTTTTTAGTTACTCCTTCATGATTATTATATCGAAAGTATTTTTCGTTTATTTTATTGTTTGATGTAATGGCATCAAATTCATCGTAGGTAATTTGAGGGACTATTATTCCTTTTTTGTCCCAGTTCACTAAATCAGTCGATGTTGCCATTGTTCCTAATGCATTTACACCATCATAAGCTGTATAAGAGAGATAATAAATATTTTCAATTTTTACAATTCTAGGGTCTTCTAAACCATGGGATTCATAACTGAATTCTGAAACAATTACAGGAGCAATATCCCTTATTTCAACAGATAAAGGTCCTTTGAGTTTGCAATATCCTATACTGGAAAAATTCCCTAAACTGACCGCTCTGTAAAAAAGATGAACGTAATCACCATCTCTTATTATTGCAGGATTCAATACTCCTTCATTCTCAAAATTAAGTTCAGTTTTTTGTATAAGGATACCTTCTTTTTTTACTGCTATCATGATTTTATATTTGGCTTAATGCATAAAGTTTAGATATATAAAGGTCAATATATAGTACTCGAAATTCTTACAATACTTTTATTTTAAATTATATTATTTACAGTTTTATAAATAGTTATATACACATGGCAAATGAATAGAATGATTTTTTTCTTTAGAAAATTATTTTATATCAATAGAAAAGGGCTGTTGTTTCCAACAGCCCCCTTCGCCCCAAACCTACTTTATATTAAAAAATGAACTCTTATTTACTTATATAATATTCAAAATACGATTGTAAATGTGTTCCTTATTATAGTGTAAATCGTATTGCTTTTACAATTTTATTACACTGCAAAGATCTATTTATACAGCTGATCAGGATTACACTTTTATTTTTATAAGTTATAGAATTAACAGATTTTTATTTCTTTTTAAAAAAAAGAGACTGTTTGTTAGAACAGCCCCCTTTAAAAAAAAATATTTAAACCAATTAAATTTTTAGTATGTTGTTTTCAACTCAACTCTTCTGTTTTTAGCACGACCCAAAGCAGTTTTGTTACTTGCTATTGGTTTACCTTCCCCAAATCCTAAAGCAAGCAATCTTGACTCAGGAATACCTTTGCTTATAAGATATTGTTTTACAGAATCCATACGTTCTTGAGATAGTTTGATGTTGTAAGCATCACTACCGTTACTATCAGTATGACCTTCAATTTGTAATTTGGTTCCATCATAACGGTTTAAGATAAGTACCAACTCGTTTAACTCAACATAAGATGATGTTTTTAGCTTAGCACTGGCATTTTCAAAGAAAATTTTACCTGCGATATAAGCTATTCTTTTAACATCTTTGGGAGCAATTTCAGGACATCCTTTGTTTATAATGTTTCCTTTTACTGTTGGACAACGGTCATCAATATCAGCAACACCATCTCCATCAGTGTCAGGACAACCTTTTAATGCGATTGGACCAGCAATATCAGGACAACGGTCTTCACTGTTAACCACACCGTCTTTGTCATTATCCATAGGGCAACCAGCAGCATTTACTTGTTGACCTGCCGGTGTATTTGGACATTTATCATCAATATCTGCAACACCATCATTATCAGCATCAGGACATCCTGCTAAAGCAACAGGGCCAGCCGCATCAGGACAACGGTCTTTTGCATCTGCTACACCGTCTTTATCTCTATCTGGACAACCATTCAATGTAGGAACTCCTGCAACATCTGGACATTCATCTAAATAATCTGCAACTCCATCATTGTCTTTGTCTAGTGGACAACCGTTTTTGTCTACAGCTATACCTGTTGGAGTATCTGGACATTTGTCATTTCTATCTGAAACACCATCCTTATCGGCATCTTTTTTCTCCCCTAAGTTGAATGACAATCCAACTGTATGCATCAAAAAGGAATCTTTACTTCCTCCAGTAACTCCATCTCTATCATCACCATCTGTAAACATGAAAGTTTCTTGTATATTAAGCATTACAATTGGACTCAATCTGAACGTTAATCCACCACCCGCTGTTGGTAACAGGTAATCGATTTTTTTACTATTTACATCTAGTTTTTTATCAAAAAGCATAACTCCTAAACCACCAAATACATAAGGTCTAACCACGTATTCTGGATTCAAAAAATTAATTTTTAAGTTCAATGCAAGTGATGAAAATTCACTATTGAAATAACCATCGGGACGGTTATAAGCAACAGTTCCTTTATTTGCAGCTAAGTTCAAATCAAAATATTTTCCTAAATATCTTGAAACAGACAAACCTCCAACTCCATAAAACGTCATATCGGTTTTATAAAAATCATTTCCTAGGTCTCCGTTATACTGTGTTGCACCACCTGATATTCCAATATTCCATTTTCGGTCTTCGGTTTGTGCATTCATAATAAATGTAAATGCTAAGCACGTACATAAAAATAGTAATTTTTTCATTTTGTGTTTTTGTTAAATTATTTAGACAAAGGTCATTCAGATATCAAGCTTTGTAGTTACAAAACTTTTGTTAAATGTTGCATCATTCACACCTTTGCAAAAGGCATAGTATTACGATTTTAGTTTAATATGCAATGGGAATTGTTGAGAAAATTAAGGGTAGTGTTGTAAAAGTTTTTTTAGAACAATTATATTTTTTTAGCTTTATTTTTAATTTTAAAAAGAGACCTTAATTTCTTTAATAAAATTGAATTTGAAGGTTTACTTGTTTCAATTTCTCCAATCAAAAATCCGTATGGCTGTAATGCTTCAACATGATCGCAGATGATTTTTAACATAGCCGTTAATGGTATGGCCAAAATAATTCCTGGTATTCCCCATAAAAGTTCCCCTAATACCAATGCAATAATGGTAAATAAAGGATTAATTTTTACTTGAGGTCCAAGCATTAAAGGTTCAAGTAACCAACCTTGTATGAATTGAACTATTCCATAGGTAATAACAATACCTCCCAAAAGTGCAAGATTTCCGCCATGCATAGCAGCAATCAAAACAGTAAGTGACGTTCCAGTGATGTTGCCCACAAAAGGAACAATTTCTAAAAATCCGCAAAGTATAGCAAAAAAGAATGCGTTTTCTAAACCGATGAAACTAAAACCTGCAAAGTACATAATCCATAAACAAAAAATCATTTTTGAAAGTCCAACCAAATATTGTTGTGATACATTTGCAATCTTATGCAAAATTAGCTTCATTGATTTTTGTTCTGAAATGGCGGTGAGTTTTAGTACAAATTGCTTAATATGGGAACGATAATACAATAAAAATAAAAAATAAGCTGTAACCAAAATGATATTGGTAACAATTATAACTAGTGAACCCAATAGAATTTGTACTATACTGGTATACGATGGCTTTTCTTCATTTAGGATTTTAAATTGTTCATCAATTGAAATATTAAAATGATTGAAAATGTATTTTTGAAGATAAGCAACAGTATCTACAGCTTTTTCTTTTAAGAGTGCAACATCATTAATTACTTCGGATATTTTCCAACTAAGGAGCGTGATTAATCCCAAAACAACCAGTAATAATGCCAAAAAACATAGAAAGACAGCTAATCCTTTTGGAAAATTCTTTTTCTCTAGCCAATTGCAAAAAGGTAAAAATAAAGTGGCCAAAATTCCTCCAATTACAAAAGGCATTAAAAATACTTGGCCATAATATAAGGCAGCAATGATAAGAAATAACAAAAATATTTTCTTTGAGACAGTTGTTGAAGAGGTGGTCATTTTTCTAGTATTTATAGTAAAATTTAATAGGGTTGGAGTTATTTTAAATGAAAATTCGAGTGTTATCTTGCCTGAAAATTCACGCGTGATAACACTCGAATTGTTATTTTTATTTTTTAAAAACGAATTACAAGCGATGGATGCGATTCATTTTTAACCAATTTTATTGACCAAAGCAATTCTTTAATAAAAATAGCTGCTGGTTTTTCTTGAAATTGTAATTGTTCTTCAAATAATGGAAAATTATAGGTTTTTAAATCTACTATTTCAACTGTAGCTAATTTGTGTTCAACTACAAACTTTTTCAAGTACAATGCAACAGTATGACTTTTTCGATCAGTCCTGATACTTGAGGATATAATTGAAATATGATACATGTCTATTATTTTTAAAGATTATATGATAAATTGATTTCTAGAGATTTTTTGCCTTTTCCGTAAAAGCAATATTTGATTTTTTGAAATCAGCTGTTTTAAAATCAATTTGTAAAGCACATGAATCACCTGCTCCATTTTTGGGAACCGTAATTTTCCCTACTTTGCAATTACTTTTAGAACTGGACATCAATTTTTCTTCTACTTTTTTCATTTTAATAATTTTAAACTTTAGTATTGTATTAACTCAAATATCGCCTAAGTATCCAAGCCATAGTTTCATGTTCTTCCATCAATCCAGTCATAAAATCAGCCGAACCAGCATCTTTATTTTCTACAGAACACACTTTAATATCTTCTCTTAATTGAACAATTACAGTTTCTTGGTCTTCTAACAGTTCAAGAATCATATCTTTTTGTGAAGGATACTGATTTGGATTTTCTTTGAGTCTGGTTAGTTCCGAAAACTCTTTCATAGTACCAATTGTTTTACCGCCCAATTTACTGATGCGTTCTGCAATTTCATCAATTGATGCTTCCAATTGTTTGTATTGGTTTTCGAATAATTTATGCAATTCCATAAAACTATTACCCGATACATTCCAATGAAATTTTCTAATTTTAATGTAAAGTGTCATTTCATCTGCCAAAATTGAAGATAGAAATGCAATGCTTTTTTGTAAATTTTGTTTACTAATTCCAATTTGTGGTTCCATATTTTCTTGTGTTTTATATTTGTTAATTTAATTTTTCTGATTTAGTCAATCCAAATTCAGAAAATAGTACAACACAAAGATGGTAACTTGATAAGGAAATTGGGTTACATAACTTTTGATAATAATTATAGAATTTACAGTTCTTTGGGATATTTAGTTTGTTTAAAATCAATATTTTATGATTTATGATAAACTAAAACAAAACTGAATAGAAGTAGAATAGAAGATGTTAAAGAGAACTAGTATTGTTATTTTAAAGTAGAAAAAATAGTAGGTTGCTAAATTCCTTAGCTAGACCAAGACGGTCATTCATTATTAGAATTTAAATTTTATTGAAATGAATTACAAGTGTTTAGCGGATAAATTTGGAAGTGTAAATAGTTCAAAAAAGAAATACAATCACTGATTAATGGGTATCAAGCTCGTGTACCATTTCGTTGGTCATAGACGGAAGGTTGGAAAACTTCTATGTTCTTGATGCCATTGTGCCAACCTGGCAAATCAGAAAAAGTATTTTTTTTATTGCCATTTATTTTTGAGGAAGTGGTAATAAGTTGACAAATTTATGATTCGTCTTTTGTGGTTCGGATTAAACTAATGCCAGCCATAAAGAAAACCGTTCCCAAAACACCAAAAATAACAAGTGCTTTTATATCTCTGTCACTTCCTGATGTATTAGTAAATATAACCGCATCATAGATTAGTCCTCCAATTCCTAGAGCCGTCAATAATGCACCAAAAATTCTTTTGATATTCATAATTTTAATTTTTAAATAATTTATAGTCGTTTGTACTTTTGTTTTTATTCTTGTAGATCTTCATCCAAATCGTTGTGATCATCTCCTCCTAAACTGTAATAGTTGTTTTCTTCATCTTCATTACCAATTTCTTCTTGAATATCATCCAGTTCAGAACCTGGAATGTCTAAATCACTACCTGTTTTATCGTCATTGAAATCTTTCTCATTTCTTTTTTCAACGGGTTGGATTTTTTGGATTTCTTTCATTTTAGAAATATCCTCTGGATCTACATCAGATTCTTTGGGTAATTTGTTATAAATATCTTCACTTTCAGGGTAATCTGACAATGTATAAGGTTCTTCTTTTTCTTTAGGAAGATTACCTGGTTTTGAATTTTGTGCTTTATTTTTCATTTTAAATGTTTTTTACATTCTTTCCATATACCAATTAAGTTCTTTTTTAATTTTTCTAAATTCAAAAAGCGAGGAAATTATTTTTTGCAAACGCACAAATGCAGTTTCACTTTTTACTACATAATCATAGGCTTGATGGTGCATACAATCAATTGCAACTTCTATTTTATCTTGTGAGGATAACATGATGACCGCAATTTCAGAATTATATGCTTTTATTTTATCCAAAGTATCAATACCGTTTATTGCATTCAAATCAATTCCATCCAAATGGTAATCCAAAATAATTACATCGGGATTGTTGGCTAGATTAGCCAAGCAAAGTTCTCCGGTAGAGTAGGTTTCTATATCAAAATCGGCATGATCCAAGAATTCAATTTCCAGAGATTTTAAGAACAAAGCATCATCATCAACCAAGAACAGTTTTATTTTATTGGTGGTATTCATTTTATTGATTTTTTTAATATTTCTAATTCTAGCTCTAATTCTTTGCAGGCTTGTAGGCATACATTCTCAAGTTGCAAAACCATATCTTCCATTTCTTCATTTTTTTGCTGAATGACTACAAATTCCTGAATTTTTTTTGCCATAATTTCAAAATCGGAATGAATTCCCATAATTGAAAAAGAAGGAATCATTTTGTGAATGGCGGCATTTAGCAAACTCCAATCTTGATTCAATAAGCTTTTTTTCAAGGTATTGATGAGTTCTGGTGTTTGTTGCAAATAAAGGCCAATCATTTCGATCATCAATTTAGGATTGGATTTTGTACGATGATTCAAATAATCTAGATTAATGCATTTTTCTCTTTCAATAATTGTGATTTCAGGAGTTTTATTCGTATTTGCTATTGAATTTTGTGGCTTTTGAATCAAACTTACAATTTTACTATACAAAACTCTTTCGTCAATAGGTTTTGCAATGTAATCATTCATGCCAACAGCTTTGCATTTTGCCAAATCTACCGTAGTTACATCTGCAGTTAATGCAATGATCGGAATAGTCAATTTCAACGTTGTCCGAATGTATTCAGTGGCTTCGAAACCATTCATTTCAGGCATTTGTAAGTCCATCAATACAATATCGTATTGATTTGTTTTGAGTTTTTCGATGGCAATTTTTCCGTTTTCAGCAATGTCTCGTTCAAATCCGAAATCATCCAATACCGTTTTCATTAATAACTGATTCAGTGCCATATCCTCTACAACCAATACTCTAATGCCTTTAATTTCATTATCCAATTCCATGATTTCGTTTTCTATAGCTGCTTCTTTTTTTGTTTTTAGAAAAGGTAAAGTAAAACTAAAACGAGAATACTCATTTATTTTACTTTTAACCCTAATACTGCCCCCTTGCGATTCTACCAATTGTTTTACAATAGCGAGTCCAAGTCCGGTTCCTCCATATAATCGGGAAGTTCCGCTTGATGCCTGCTGAAAATTTTCAAAAATCCGATCAATTTTATTGTCCGAAATTCCTATCCCCGTATCATTGACGGCAAATTCAATAATGACTTTTTCGTCATCTTCAAACATTAAATGAACACTTACGGTAATAACACCTTTATTTGTAAATTTGACTGCATTACTTACTAAATTTAAAATGATTTGGTGCAATCGAACAGGATCACCCAGTAAAACTTCCGGAATATTGTTATCATAATCCGATACTAATTTTAAATTTTTTTCTTGGATTTTGGTTTCAAATAAATGAAGCATCGAGGATAATGATTTTTGTATTTTAAATGGAGTTTGTTCAAAAGTCATTTTACCAGCATCTACCTTTGCTAAATCCAAGATGTCATTTATCAGTACAATTAGAGCATCACCACTCATTTTTATTGCCATTAGATATTCTTTTTGCTTGGCGGTTAATTCTGTTTTCAAAACTACTTTTGTAAAACCAATTATTGCATTCATTGGAGTCCGAATTTCATGACTCATATTTGATAGAAATTGCTGTTTAGCTTTTACTGCATTTTCGGCAATTTGTGTAGCAGATTCTGCTTTACTCTTAGCTTCTTCGGCAAGTGCTGTAGCTAATTCTGCAAAAACCTTAGCTTCAAATAATTCTGTTGCGATTCTTTTTTGTTCCGTAATATCTCTGGCAACCATCACAGCGCCTACAACATTTCCTAAATCATCTTTGTATACCGAACCGTTGAACAACACATCGGTAAATTTTCCATCCATGATGGTTAATGGATAATCAACAACAAAACCTTTTGAAAAAACTTTTTTATATCCTTCTCGTGCTTTTTGGGGCTCGGTGAAATAATCAAAAAAATCGGAACTTATAAGATTTTCACGTGATACACCGGTTACTTGTACAGTTGCATCATTAGTATCCGTAATTTTCCCTTTAGGTGAAATGGTAAATAAAGGATCCCGACTGGCTTCAATTAAACTCAAAGAATATTGGGAAGCTAATTTGAGCGAATAACTATGTGCCTCTAATTCTTTGTTGGCAATTTCACGTTTCTCTTTTTCTTTATTTTGAAATTCGAGTTCAAGATCTGCAATAACGAGTTCGGCAGCTCTATTTTCTTTCTCACCTGTTTGAAAAACAAGTTCTTTATTGGCTATATATAATTCGTCTGCTCGTTTTTCTTTTTCGTCATTTTGAAAAGCTAATTCTTTATTTGCAATAACTAATTCTGCAGCTCTTTTTTCTTTTACTTTATTTTGATAGGCCAATTCTTCATTGGCAATGACCAATTCTGCGGCTCTATTTTCTTTTTCATCATTTTGATAGGCTAACTCTTTATTGGCAATAAATAATTCTGCTGCACGTTTTTCTTTTTCTTCATTTTGAAAAGCCAATTCTTTATTAGCAATGCCTAATTCATCGGCTCGTTTCTCTTTTTCATCATTCTGGAAAGCCAGTTCTTTGTTAGCAATACCTAATTCTGCCGCGCGTTTTTCTTTTTCTTCATTTTGAAAAGCCAATTCTTTATTGGCAATGCCTAATTCATCGGCACGTTTCTCTTTTTCATCATTTTGAAAAGCCAATTCTTTGTTCGCATTTCGCAATTCTAATGCCCATTTTTGCTCGGCAATGTCTCGAGCCACTATTACAATTCCTTTTATATTTCCTTGATTATCTTTATAAACAGATCCATTAAAGAGAACTTCAGTTAATGTACCATTGATATGACGTAAGGTAAGTGGAGAATCTGAAACAGAATTTTTGTCGAAGACTTCTTGATAAACGTCATGGGCTTTGTTGGGTTCTGTAAAATAATTCTTAAAATAAGTACCCGTTAATTCTTCTCTAGATATTCCGGTAATATGCGTCAACGCCTCATTCATATCCGTAATTTTTCCTTCAGTGCTTATGGTTATCAAAGGATCCAAACTGGCTTCAATTAAACTTCTGGCATATTGTGATTCTTGCATGGGGAGGCGTGGTATTGTTTGTTAATTATTAGGATTGGATTTCCAAAACTATGCTTACGTTAATTTCCGATTTCCTCAATTGGGCTTCGTCTTTTGTCTTTTAATTTTTTAAAATGGGTAGGGGATAATCCGGTAACTTTCTTGAACTGGCTTGACAAATGGGCTACACTGCTGTATCCCATTTTCCATGCAATTTCGGTGATATTGAGTTCGCCATAAATGATTAACTCTTTGATTCTTTCGGTTTTGTGCGAAATGATAAATTGTTCTATTGTTGTCCCTTGTACTTCTGAAAAAAGATTGGACATATAGGTGTAATCGTGATTTAATTTTTCATGCAAATAGTCCGAAAAATTGATTTTAATATTTTCATCGGTATGGTGAACCAATTCAATGATTACATTTTTTATTTTCTCAATAAGCATGGCTCTTTTGTCATCCATTAATTCTAAACCAGAATCCAATAAAGCCAATTTGAGTTGTTCGCGTTGATACATAGAAATAGTTTCCATGATTTCCACTTCGCCTAAATCTACCACTATAAAGTGAAGGCCAAGTTTTTTCAATTCTTCTTTCACTGCCATTTTGCAGCGATTACTTACCATATATTTGATGTATAATTTCAAGTTGTTCTTGTTTAAGAGATAGAGTAAAGGTCGTAAGCAAGTCAAAAAAAGATGTTATACTACTTTATTAATTTGTTGTATAATTCACTGATTATTAATTTATTTATTGCAAGTAAATAATGAATAGTTAGTTGTAATTTGATTATTCACTTTTTTACAATGTCCTATTTTTTAGGTATTGATTTCTTGAGTTGCTTAATGATTTTTTCATATAAAAGCTTTTCATCAATTGGCTTAGAGATGTAATCATTCATTCCAACGGTTCTAGATTTTTGAACATCAACAGTGGTTACATCGGCGGTAAGCGCTATAATTGGAATTTTAGATTTCAAAGTATTGCGAATGTAATCTGTGGCCTCAAAACCATTCATTTCGGGCATAAGAATGTCCATTAGGATAATATCATAATTATTTTCTTTTAGTTTTTTTATAGCTACTTTTCCATTTTCGGCAATATCGCATTGGAAACCAAATTCCTCTAAAATGATTTTAATTAATAGTTGGTTTAGTGGTATATCTTCGGCTACTAAAACTTTTATGTTTTCTATTCCTTCAATCGTATGGATGCAGTTTTCTGTTTCTAACGGAATTTCGGCACAAAGTTTTTCAAAATCCATAATAAATCCAAAAGTGGAGCCTTTGCCTTCTTTGCTTTTTACAAGTAATGTACCACCTTGGTGTTCAACAAGTTGTTTGACTATTGCAAGTCCTAAACCAGTGCCTCCGTATAACCTAGAAATTTCGGTAGAGGCTTGCTCAAAATTATCAAAAATATGTTCCAGTTTGTTTTTTGGAATTCCGATGCCAGTATCGGAAAGGGTAAATTCAATTGTGGTTTTTTCGGAATCTTCATTCAACATTTTAACACTCAATATGATTTTTCCTTTTGAAGTAAACTTGATTGCATTACTTATTAAATTTAAAATAATTTGACGCAAACGCATACAATCCCCTACAATATATTCTGGAATTCGTTTGTCATATTGTTGCTCTAATTTTATATTTTTCTCAGAACATTTCGATTCAAATAAATAAAAGATATCAGCAATAGATTCCAAAATATTGAAAGACTTTTTGTCAAATGTCATTTTACCAGCATCTACTTTGGCAAGGTCAAGTATGTCATTAATTAAAACAATCAACGCACTTCCTGAAGATTTAATAGCGGTGATAAATTCTTTTTGTTCTTTATTCAAATCGGTTTTTAGGGCCACATTTGTAAAACCAATAATTGCATTCATTGGTGTACGAATCTCATGACTCATATTCGATAAAAATTGTTGCTTTGATTTTAAGGCATTTTCGGCAATCTTAGTTTTTTCTTCTGCAATTCGTCTCGCTTCAATTAACTCGTCTTTCAGATTAACATGTGCCGTTACTTCATAAGCAATTATGGTAACACCCAAAATGGTTTCATCAGCATCAAGATACGGTTGATAAACAAAATTGAAATATACATTTTCTAATTTTCCCTTACGATTCAATGGAATTAAAAGTTCATATCCTTCTTGAGGTTTACCTGAAGCGTATACTTCTTGTAGCATTTTCGGAATAGGACCGTCTTTTAATTCAGGTAAAACATCAAAAATTGATTTTCCTTCAACTTCATTTCCTTTTCCCCAAAGTTCTTTTATGCTATCGTTGGCTAGACTAATTACCATTGTTTTTCCTTTTAATATCGCAAAAGAGAAAGGCGATTGCAATAGCATCATGCTGTAACGTTTATTGCTGTCTTCTATAGATTTAATTGCTTTTTTTCCCATCTCAAGCTGTACTTCCAAAACTTTTTTTTCTTTAATTTGGAGTTCAATAGCAAGGTTTCTAACATCGGTAATATCTGTGATTGTTAGCACAATTAATTCTTCATTTTCACGAGCTTGAATGATACGATGGGCATTGAGTAACATTATTTTTTTGCCAATAACTGGAAAAACATGCTCAACTTCAAAATCATGAAAGCGGTTGTTTTTAGGGACGATTTCTTCTATTAGCTCTCTTAATTTTTGAATATTCCATTGGTTATTGCCTAATTTGTACAATGATTTCCCAATGCATTCTTCTTCGTTTACATGAAATGTTTTGCAAAATGATTTGTTGGCTGATTTTATTTTTATGTTTTTATCTAAAATAAGTACAGGTTCATGTACTGTTGAAAGTATAGCTTCATTATAATGGTTCAATTCTTCTACTTGCTGAATTCTGGATTGCAATTCCTGATTACTGGTTACCAATTCTTCATTGGTCGATTCTATTTCCTCCTTGGACGTTTCTAGTTCTTCATTCAAGCTTTGTAATTCTTCATTACTTGATACAATTTCCTCGTTGGCACTTTGTAATTCTTCATTGGCAGCTTCTTGATCATGCGTAATTGACCCCATATCTGCACGAGCTGAAGCCAGTTCTTCTTCCAATTTTTTTATTCGACGGTCTTTGGCAATCGTATTATTTTGCTGTCCTTTTATAGATTCTTCTTCTGTTTCGTGTTGAATGTATCCTGTAAAAATGACTATCAATAAAGGTTCTTCTCCTTCAATATTAAGAGGAATAGCTTCAATATTCACGATTTGAATGGTATTGTCTATTGGATTCCGATTCATTTCAATTCCCATTTTTCGTATAGGAAGTTTTGTTTTAATGGCATGATGAATGGCATTTCGTAATTCAAATGTGATTTCGATATGTGCCATTTTTAGAATATTAAAACTAGCTTTACCAGGGGAATGTTGCAAATACAAGGAAGTAGATCCTCTAAATTGAAGGATTTCCAAATCATAGTTGATAATTACACTGGCTGGTACATGTTGATCTAATAATACTGCATCAAAAGCGATCCCAATTGTACCGTTTATAGAGGATGGCGTTTTTTTGAATGTAGCGGTTGGTGTTGTATTTTTATCTGGCATGGTAGTGTGAGAAAGGTGTGAAGTAAGATCTGGAATGGTTCGCAATCCCGAATTTTTTTTTCGAGAATAGAATTTGTATTTTTTATCTAAAATGGTGAAAAGTTGTGCGGTTGTTCCGATAGTTTCTGATTTGCCAAGCATCAAACAGCCTCCATCGTTTAGGGCATAATGAAATGTAGAAATGGCTTTTTTTTGCGCTATCGTGTCCAAATAAATCAACATATTTCTGCAACTAATAAAATCCATTCTTGAAAATGGAGGATCCCGCAAAATATCGTGTTTTGCAAATACACAAACGTCACGAAGCTCTTTTGAAATTCGGTATTTTTTTTTAGATTTTGTAAAAAAACGCTGTAGTCTTTCAGGAGAAACGGTTTGGATTTGACTGGCAGAATATTCTCCGATTCGAGCAATCCGAATGGCATCTGAACTAAGATCGGAGGCAAAAATTTGAAATGGAATGTTATTGCGATTTTTTTCTTGTATTTCAAACAAAATCATAGCAATAGAATAAACTTCTTCACCAGTTGCGCATGCAGCTACCCATATACGCAATGTTTCTCCCGCTTCTTTAGCCTCCAGTAATTTAGGAAAAATAATTTTTTTTAAATACAAAAAAGGCTCAGCATCTCTAAAAAAGGCAGTAACATTAATTAATAAATCTTGATATAGTATTTCAATTTCATTACTTTGATTCGTAAGTATTTCGGAATATTCTTTTAAAGTTTTAATTTTATGAATTAACATCCTACGAAGCATTCGTCTTTTTATGGTATTCATTTTATAGTGACTGAAATCAACCTTTTTGTTTTTATGCAAAAGTTGCAAAATAACCTTCAACTCTGGATTACTATTTTCAATTTCTGTTTCTTGTGTTTTTTTTAAGGGTACAATGATTTGTAATGGATGCTGACTGATTCGTGTTAACTCTATTCCAATTTCTTTTGGTGATAAAACAAAATCTACAATACCTTCGGCAATTGCTGATTTGGGCATACTGCTAAACTTAGCTGAATCGTCCTGAGCAAAGGTAATTCCACCTGCTTGTTTTATTTCTTTCAATCCTCTGGTGCCATCATTGGCTGATCCCGATAAAATAATACCAATGACATTTTCATGATGGGTTTCTGCCAATGAGGAAAAAAGGAGATCAATGGAGAAATTTGAGGTACGGTTAATGGGTCTGGGGACTAGTTTGATATGACCGTCTGTAACTTCGATTTCTTTATCATTTGGAATTACATAAACGTTATTGGGTTTCATCATTTCCATATTGTCAATGACCTGAACCTCCATTTGAGTAACTTTTGACAACAGTACATCGAGTAAGCTTTTATGATCAGGGCTAAGGTGTTGGACATAAATAAAAGCCATACCTGTAGTAGGAGAAATATTTTTAAGTAATTGAGTGACTGCTTCCAGACCACCAGCCGATGCACCTATGGCTACAACTGTAAAAGATTCATTTTTTTTAACTTTTTTAGAAACGCTTTCTTTTTTTGTAAGTGTTTTATTAAATGAAATGTCTTTGTTAAATTTTATAGTGGTTTCTTCAAAGGGAGTAAGTAAATCATTGTGGTCTATGTTCTGAATTGATTTCATTGTACCAATATTTACTTTGGAATATAGGACTAAAAAGAAGTTTTCTCTATAGCACATCCCTTTATAGGGAATATCCATACCAAATGTAGTGATAAGCAATGCCAATAACTATTAATAAAGGACTTATCTTTATAAATGAACAAGAATGAAGCGGACGTTAATTTATTGAAAAACAAGTGATAAAAAAGGAAATAGTGGGGAATAATCGAATGTACTAATTTGATTGTCTCTTTTTTATAGTGTATCAATAAATGGAAGTTGCAAATAGCTTAGTATATTTTTAATAACAAATTTGGATCTGGACAGTTTTTTAAATAATAAGGTAGTTTATAAGTACTACAGACACCGGGATAATCTCCAAAGTTATTTTCTATATTTTTAATGATTTGAAAATGCAAATGAGGAGCATAATCACCATTTACAGAAGCATTTCCTAATGTTGCCAATTGTTGTCCTTTGGTAAAAACATCACCAACTCGAAGGGTTGCAATACTTTCTACTGATAAGTGACCGTATAAAGTATAAAATACATAATCTTTTAATTGGTGTTCCAGAATAATTGTTGGACCATAATCGCCCAAGTTATTGTTATTTTGAAAACTGTGAATTTTTCCATCCAGAGCTGCTAAAACGGGGGTTCCTGCTTTTATCCATAAATCCAAACCAATGTGAATGTTTCGTTCCTCCGAGTTATTATTTTTAAATACGGTACTTCGTTTGTACAAATTTCGTGTTTCGTTATAACCACCATAGGCTACACTTGCTTTGTTTTTATCCAAATGGCTTTCGATGAACCTTTCAAATTTTGAGGCATTTGAAATGTCTAATTGGGATAATTCCAAATTAGATTCCGATAAGCTCAAAGGCGTATATTGGGTATAAGGAATAGTTTTGTCTAAAACTTTGATGTCTTTTAGATCTAAAAATAAATTTTCTAATGAAGTCATTTTGGAATAGTGCTAATTTTGAATAAAGATAAAAAAAATCCCAACCGGTGCAGATTGGGATTTTGAATATTATATTTTATTCTTAGTATAAACTTGGATATTTTGAGGGATTTACTTCATGCATCATTTCATATACTTTTTCATAAATATCTTCGGCAGAAGGTTTAGAGAAATAATCACCATCTGTACCATAAGCAGGTCTATGTGCTTTGGCTGTCAAAGTTTGGGGCTTGCTATCCAAATAATTGTAAGCATCTTGTTTTTCTAAAATTTGTTGCAAAATATATGCTGATGCTCCTCCAGGTAAATCTTCGTCAATTACCAACAAACGATTGGTTTTTATAATACTTTTTACAATATCACTATGGATGTCAAAAGGAAGTAATGACTGTAAATCGATAACTTCACAATCAATTCCGGTTTCAAATAATTCTTTGGCAGCTTGTTCTACTAATCTGAGTGTTGATCCATAAGATACAAGTGTTATGTCTGTTCCTTTTCTTAATGTTTCGACTACACCAATTGGTGTTTTGAATTCACCATAATTCAAAGGCATTTTTTCTTTTAATCGGTAACCATTCAAACATTCAATAACCAAAGCTGGCTCGTCACATTCTAATAATGAATTATAAAAACCGGCAGCTTGTGTCATGTTTCTCGGTACTAACACGTGAATTCCTCGGATAGCATTGATAATCATTCCCATAGGTGAACCTGAATGCCAAATTCCTTCTAATCGATGGCCTCTCGTACGAATAATAAGAGGTGCTTTTTGTCTACCAACTGTTCTGTATTGTAAGGTCGCCAAATCGTCACTCATGATTTGGATAGCATATAAAAGATAGTCTAAATACTGAATTTCGGCAATTGGTCGTAAGCCTCTTAATGCCATTCCAATTCCTTGACCTAATATAGTTGCTTCACGAATTCCTACATCGGCAACGCGTAATTCTCCATATTTTTCTTGCATTCCTTCAAGACCTTGGTTTACATCTCCAATGTTACCAGCATCTTCACCAAAAATTAAAGTTTCAGGATATTTTGAAAAAATGGCATCAAAATTATCTCTTAAAATCATTCTACCATCTGTATCCGCGACAGCATTATTTGAATATTCTGGTAAAACTTCTTTTACCGAAAACACATTTTTATCGGATTCTGAAAATAAATTACTACTGAATTTAGGTTGTGTTTTTTTGATGTAATAAGTGATCCAACGCGATAATTCTAATTTATCTTCTTCATTGATTAGTAAACGTAATGTTTTACGAGCAGCTACTATTATTTCTTTTTTCAAAGGAGATTTAATACTCTTTAAATTAGAAACGGTTTTTAGAATTTCATCTTTTTTGAAGCTTGTTACAGCTATTCTTTCCAAGATTGCCACTAATTCATTTTGTTCTTCAATAATTGGACTAATAAAAGCATTCCAAGCCGCTTTTTTGCCTTCAAAGACTTCCTTTTTAGCATCTAAATCAATAGCATCAATTTCTTCTGGTGATGCAATATTAATGGCAATCATCCATAATTTCATTTGACGAATACAGTCAAAATCTTTTTCCCATGCTAAACGGGCAGCATTTTTATATCGTTCATGTGAACCAGAACTGGAATGTCCCTGTGGTTGTGTAAGTTGATCAACGTGAATTAAAACAGGAATATGATTTTCACGAGCTATTTCGGCTGCTTTTTCATAAGTTGCAATTAAATCTACATAATCCCAACCTTTCACTTTTAATATTTCAAAACCATTTGAGTTTTCCTCTTTTTGGTATCCTTTTAGGATTTCTGAAATGCTTTCCTTAGTAGTTTGATGCTTTGCATGTACTGAAATACCGTACTCATCATCCCAAACACTCATTACCATTGGCACTTGTAATACTCCAGCAGCGTTTATGGTTTCAAAAAACAAACCTTCTGAAGTACTGGCATTTCCAATAGTTCCCCATGCAATTTCATTTCCATTTATTGAAAATTGATCAGCATTAGGAATTCCAGAAACGTTTCGGTATATTTTTGAAGCTTGTGCTAATCCCAATAATCTAGGCATTTGACCCGCAGTAGGAGAGATGTCTGCACTGGAATTTTTTTGTTGTGTTAAATTTTTCCAAGAACCGTCTTTGTTTAAGCTATGGGTTACAAAATGACCTCCCATTTGCCTTCCTGCTGACATTGGTTCAAGATCAATATCAGTATGACCATATAAACCAGCAAAAAATTGTTCTATGGTTAATTCCCCAATTGCCATCATAAAAGTCTGATCACGATAATAACCGGAGCGGAAGTCTCCATTTTTAAAGCATTTGGCCATGGCAAGTTGTGGAACTTCTTTTCCATCTCCAAATATGCCAAACTTGGCTTTTCCAGTTAATACTTCTTTACGGCCTAATAAACTACATTCTCGACTTATTATGGCAATTCGGTAATCATTTAAGACTTCGGTTTTAAAATCTTCAAATGTTAAACTAGTATTGACTTTCTCTTTTATCATAATTTTAAAAGTATCACTTTAGTGGTGCAAATCTAATTAAAAACTACGTATATATCATTATACGATTCTGTATTTTTGTAATTATTTATGAAATAATTTCCACTAAAATGAATGTATTTTTGCGATATAATAAATTTAAACTTAATTAATCAACTAATAGTTCAAAAAATTAAAGTTTTTATTTTGAATTAAAACCATTTTCGGGTAAAAAGATTAATTAATGATTTTGGGCTAAAAACAAAGATAAATCGTATTTTTTCACTATAATTATTTTGAGTAACTTCAAATCCATTCGATGAATATACCGGAAAGTACAATTCGAAGTAATCTTGAACCAAATTTAGGCGTATTCCACTATCATAAATAAACTCATTTTGTTCTCGTTTGTTTTTTAGAACACCAAAATCAGCATATGCATCAACCCAATTCCACAGTAAGCTATAACTGATATTTGTGGTTGCTAACCATTGATTCGATTCTGAAGATTCTACAAATGATTTAAAACCTCCTTGCGCTATTAAATATTGCTGACTCAAAATTCCTGTTGTATCAGATCGAGCATAAACGGAATAATCAAACAAATAATCATTAACTCTTGAAACACCAAAATTATATTTTTGAGTATCATTAGTATTATATAAAAAAGTTCCAGCAAATACTCTAATATTCAAATAGCGTTTGTCATTAAATAATTTGCGATATTCCATTTCTGCCGAAAGTTTACCAAAATAAGTTGAAAATTGGACGTCTGTTAAAAATTTTACATGACTGGTAACTTCTGTTTTTATATTAAAATATTTTAGATTCAAGATCGAATAATTATCTGTACTATCAATCACAATGGCTGATGGTTCTTTATTTATAATGTTGTATTTGAGAGTTATAGCCTGTTTTCTGTTGTCTCGATAGCTCGGTTCTCTCAAAAAAAGTGATACACTAGGGTATAATTTCAAATAGGCTGCATCTGGAGCATAATGGTAATAGGAACCATTTAGGGAATACCGAATATTGTACAGTCTTCCTTCACGTAAATATTGATTTACTGCCAATGAATAACTCCCAACAATCGATTTGGTGTTGATAGAATACATTGGATTTAAAACAAACATAAACGGTTTGTCAAAAAAACTGTAATTGTAAAAACTAATTCCAGGAGCAAAACCATCATATTTATTGAAAAATAAAGTAGGAACATAAAATAATTGTGAATAATGCGGATCTTCCAAATCTTCAAAAAAAGTTAGTTTCAAAGGACGGTTTAACGAATAGGTTTTCAATGATTTCCAATTGTTTCTTAAATTGAATTCGGGTACTTCATTGTTGTAATTCAAAACTAATTTGTCAATACTTTTTCTGTCGAATGTCAATGTAGTATCGATTTCATTGGGTTCCAGCCACTTTTTAAAAATAACCTGCTTGTCTTTAATTCCAAATATCGGCATTGGAACCAAAGGGACTCTTTTGTTTTTCACGATGAAAGTAATACTGTCATTGGTCTTCGTTACATCACCAAATTTATAATCAATTAGCTCACGGCTATCAACAATATATTTAAAAAACCAATCGATGTTATTGGAGGCTTTTGATTTTAAAATGTTTTCAAAATCTTTTCTACTTGTTTGCCCTTGTTGGTTAAGTGCATAAAATTGTTGAATACCCGAAGAAACTAAATTTTGCCCCAGATAATCATCTAAGTATTCAAAACTTAAGCCTGCTTTGTATTTATTGGCAATCTGAACATTGTATTTAATTAATGTATTTTTTGGAGCATTAAGTGGTTGATCTAAATTTTTTCTTGACATCAGCATAGAATAATAACTAAACTGTTCATTAAAATCAGTTTGGGCCATTTTAAATCCTTTGAGTAAATAGTATTTTGATGCCGATCCCATCATTTTACTTTCGGGATGGTATTGGTCAATATAATTCATGATGGTATAGACTTGAATTCCATCAAAAATCCAATTGTCTTTTCTGGCATCTATGCGTAAACTATTTCTAAGATAATTATTCAAATAGGTTTTTAAAAATTTAATCTCAAATATAAAATCAGAGTTAAAAGGACGCATGAATTTAGGCAATTGATTCAATCCGTAAAATGGATTTTTTTCATAATCGGCCTCTGAAATGATAATTTTTTCAAACGGAAATTTTCCGATGTTATTACTTGTAAAATCAACAACTTTTTTAATGATTGCAAACTTCAAAGAGTCACTAAATCTCCCTGAACTAATATTAGTCATGACTTCCAAGTCACCAATTGTATAACTTTTATAACTGGATTCTTTTTCTATAATAATATCAATATCAGCTCTGTTTTTACCCGATAGGTTGACATGTGTTTCAAATTCTGTTTTTGCCAAATTGGTAATTGCTAAATCCGAAGTTATTGCATTTTTTAGTGGTATTTTTATATCAATATCAAAATCAGAAACTGCATTGGCAATATCATCAAGATTTTCGTTACTGTATTTTACAAATTGGTGTTCCTCATAACGGGCAGGTGTAAGGAACCAGTTCTTGAGATGCATTCCGTAACTTTCAAAATGACCATACTTGGTGAATTTTTCACTAGGAATTTTTGATACATACGAAAGATGCAGTTTTATTTTTTGGTTTGGAAGTACTGTTCTTTTTAATAGGACTTTAATATAATCAGGATTTTGTTTGATTCTTTCCCATACAAAAGCATTTTTATCTTCATCCTCTATGTATAAATTGATAGTTCCTCCGCAATCTTTTTCAAGCGCCATATGAAACTTATTATAAAATTCGTCCGAAAAACGTTTTCCAAGTGGACTGTATTTTTCAGAAAAAGCATTATTCCAATCGTTTAATAGTATAGACGTTAAAGTATCATTTGTCTGATTGTAAAAAGTAATTTCTTGGTCAATTGTTAGTGTTTTAGCATCCATATCTACAACAACAGACATCTTGGAGTGATGCTGTGCATATTGTTTTTGGAAAACCAATAAAACAATAAGGAATACGATTTTATGGCAAGTTTTCAATTTGGGGATGTATAAGTTAACCGAAAAGTTATAAAACTAATACAATTTACAAAATATTAAGAAAAGTTAAGTATTTTTAGTCAAAATATTGCAAAAAAAAGAGCCATCTTTATAACGGCTCTCTCTATCAAAAATTTGGACTCAAATCATATTTTTTATAGAATTTATCCAAAACATCAACTACTTCATCTTCGGTATCCACGAGTTTAAATAAATTCAAATCTTCGGCACTTACTGTATGTTCTCTTTCTATCAGCACTGTTTTTATCCAATCGATTAATCCCGACCAAAACTTTGTTCCTACTAATATTATTGGAAATCTACCTATTTTTTTGGTTTGAATTAAAGTAATCGCTTCGAATAATTCGTCCATTGTTCCAAAACCTCCAGGCATCACCACAAATCCTTGCGAATATTTGACAAACATCACTTTTCGAACAAAGAAATAATCAAAATTTAGATTTTTATCTCGGTCAATATAAGGGTTAAAATGTTGCTCAAATGGCAATTCGATATTCAATCCCACCGAAGTTCCACCACCCAAATGCGCTCCTTTGTTACCCGCTTCCATAATTCCTGGACCGCCACCAGTAATCACTCCATAGCCTGCTTTACTGATTTTGAAAGCAATTTTTTCAGCCAGTAAATAGTATTGGCCTTCTGGTTTTATCCTCGCCGATCCAAAGATAGTCACACAAGGCCCTATGCGGCTCATCGTATCATATCCATTTACAAACTCGGACATGATTTTAAAAATTGCCCAACTATCATTGGTTCGTATCTCATTCCAAGTTTTTCTTTTCAGTTTATCTTGAATTACTTTATCTTCATCATTATCAAAATCTTCTAATCTCATATTTAATTATTTATTTAGGAGCTATTTCCAGCTATCCACTTGTATCTTTTCTTGTCTCGTTAAAAAAAAACGAGACAAGAAAAGGATACCGTTTCTATCTGGGCTAGGGCATCCGTTTTCAATTTAACTTTTGGTTTAAAAATTAATCTTTGTCAAAGTTCAAAACTTTGACAAAGCTAAACACTAAGCTAACTCTTTTTTCAAAAACTGCGCTGTATAGCTTTTTTTATTTTTTATAATTTCCTCTGGCGTACCTTTGGCGACAAGCTGTCCGCCACCTTTTCCGCCTTCGGGACCGATGTCAATAATATAATCGGCTAGTTTGATAACGTCCATATTATGCTCGATAATCAAGATGGTATTTCCTTTGTCTACCAATTTGTTGATCACATCCATCAACACTCGTATGTCTTCAAAATGCAAACCTGTTGTTGGTTCGTCCAGAATATAAAACGTGTTTCCAGTATCTTTCTTGGATAATTCTCCTGCTAGTTTGATGCGTTGTGCTTCACCACCAGAAAGTGTAGTGCTTTGTTGTCCAAGTGTAATATAACCCAAACCAACATCCTGAATCGTTTTTACTTTTCTATAAATTTTTGGAATCATTTCAAAGAACGGAACTGCCTCATCAACAGTCATATTCAATACATCCGAAATGGATTTCCCTTTATAGCGAATCTCCAATGTTTCTCTATTGAAACGTTTACCTTGGCAGGTTTCACATTCTACATAGACATCGGGCAAAAAATTCATTTCTATGGTTCGAACTCCAGAACCTTCACAAGTTTCGCAACGCCCGCCTTTGACATTAAAACTAAAACGACCTGCTTTATATCCTCGAATCATACTCTCGGGGGTCATTGTGAATAAATTACGGATTTCGGTAAAAACCTCAGTGTACGTAGCAGGATTCGAACGCGGTGTTCGTCCAATCGGACTTTGGTCAATATCAATCACTTTGTCGATATGTTCTAAACCTTCAATTTTTTTATAAGGTTTTGGAATTTTTACGCCATTAAAATAATAGGCGTTCAAAATAGGGTAGAGGGTTTCATTGATCAAAGTCGATTTGCCACTACCAGAAACGCCAGTCACACAAATCATTTTGCCCAACGGCAAATCAACCGTCACATTTTTTAGGTTATTTCCTGTGGCTCCTGATAGTTTTAGAAATTTACCATTTCCTTCACGACGTTTTGTCGGTATTTCCAACTTCATTTTTCCATTCAAATACTGAGCTGTTATCGTATCCGATGCCAATGTTTCGGCAGGAGTTCCAATACTGATGATTTCTCCTCCAAATTTCCCTGCTTTGGGACCAATATCAATTACATAATCGGCTCTTTCGATCATGTCTTTATCATGTTCTACCACAATTACAGAATTTCCGATGTCGCGCAATTGTTCCAAGGAATGAATCAATTTGTCATTGTCTCTTTGGTGCAATCCTATACTTGGTTCATCCAAAATGTACAAAACGCCGACCAACTGTGACCCAATTTGTGTCGCCAATCGTATGCGTTGTGCCTCACCACCCGAAAGCGATTTGGAACTTCGACTCAAAGCCAAATAATCCAAACCTACATTCATCAAAAAAGCCAATCGATCTTTGATTTCCTTGATTACTTCGGTTGCAATTCTTTTTTGTTTATCGGATAAATGTTGATCTAATTCCAAAAACCAAACCGTTAAATCCGAAATATCCATATCACACAATTCGGATATGCTTTTTTCGTAGATTCTAAAATAGTTGGCTTCTTTTTTCAAACGAGAACCTTCGCAAATAGGACATTTTACTTCATCCATAAAAGCCGAAGCCCATCGTTTTATTATTGTTGAACCACTTTCATCGTGTTGGTTTTTTATAAAATGGGAAATCCCTTCAAAATCAATTTTATAATCTCTGGCAACTCCTAAAATTTCAGAATTGATGGTGAATTTTTCTTTCCCACCGTTCAAAATCATTTCCATTGCTTCTGCAGGAATTTTTTCGATGGCATCGGTCAATTTAAAACTATATTTTTCACCTATTATTTCCAATTGCTTGAACATCCAAGATGATTTGTATTCGCCCAAAGGTGCAAAACCACCAGCTTTGATGGATAATTTAGGGTTTGGAATAATTTTGTCAACATTAATTTGATTGACAGTTCCCAATCCGTTGCAGTGCTCGCAGGCCCCTTTTGGCGAATTGAACGAAAATAAATTGGGCTCCGGATTTTGATAGGATATTCCAGTACTTGGACACATCAAATTCCGACTGAAATAGCGTACTTCATTGGTATCTTGGTCTAAAACCATCAATACATTTTCGCCGTGATGCATGGCTGTATTAATACTTTCGGACAGCCTTTTTTCCTCAGCCGCCCCCGAAAGGGGAGCTACCTCGATACGATCAACTACAATTTCTATATCATGGGTTTTGTAGCGATCGAGTTTCATTCCTGTTGTAATTTCCCTGATTTCGCCATTTATACGAACTTTGAGGAAGCCTTGTTTGGTTATTTGCTGAAAAAGTTCCGCATAATGTCCTTTTCTGGCACGGATGACCGGAGCAAGTATGTTTATTCTTTTCCCAGTAAAATCCTGAATAATTAAATCTTTAATCTGATCATCCGAATACGAAACCATTTTTTCGCCGGTATTGTAGCTGTAAGCATCGGCACCACGGGCATAAAGCAAACGCAGGAAATCATAAATTTCGGTAATCGTTCCTACTGTAGAACGTGGACTTTTGCTGGTTGTTTTTTGTTCAATAGCAATAACAGGGGAGAGGCCATCAATTTTGTCGACATCGGGACGTTCTAAACCACCAAGAAATTGCCTCGCATAAGCCGAAAATGTTTCTACATAACGGCGTTGCCCTTCGGCATAAATAGTATCAAATGCCAAAGAGGATTTTCCCGAGCCCGAAAGTCCGGTAATAACTACCAGTTTTTCTCTGGGAATGGAAACATCTATATTTTTAAGATTGTGAACTCGGGCACCTTGAACTTCAATCGTATTGTTTGTATCTAGCATAATTTTTGCAAAAAAGCAAAGTTACCATTTTGATTGCTACTTTTAATAGAACAGTATGGAAGATTGTGTTAAAAAACAGGGTTGCGTTTTGATTTAAGATTGACGATTTCTATGTTCTTGAAATAAAGAAAATCGTTTTGTTTGTTGTAAAGGTCTTAGGTATGCGTGAGGGATAGAGCAAGGCGCCATAGCGCTCGTGATAGCCCGACGCTGTTGTGTACATGGGCCTATAAGCGGCACGAATATTAGCCCATGTACACAACAGGGTCACGCCCAAATTATTCTATTGTCATCGATTTTAACTTGGTTCTATAGGCTTCCAGAGCTTCGGATTTGGATATAAAGCCATAATATTTATCGTCACTAATAACAGGAAGATAGGCTTTTCTTGAGGATTCGAATTTATTCATAACTACTTCCATATTATTGAAAGGGTAAATAACGGCAGTAGGTTGCACCATAATTTCTTTCACCAAAGTATATTTTACACGATACGAATTGAAAATAATTTCCCGAACATCATTAAAATGTACGATTCCTAATAGTTTATTCTCTTTTGAAACTACAGGGAAAATAACTTGATTGGAATGCGATATTAAATCTACTAATTTCTCAAGATTTTCATCGGGTGATATGGTAAGATAATCTCTATGTATAATGGCGTTTGTGTCTAAAGTCGATAGTACATTGGCGTCTTTATTGCTCGTAAAAGCATGTCCTTTTTTGGCCAATCCCTTAACATCCAGAGAATGTACTTCAAATCGTTTTGAAATGGCAAAACTTATGGATGATACTATCATTAAGGGGATCATTAATCCGTAACCTCCTGTAATTTCGGCTATTAAGAAAATGGCCGTTAGTGGTGCATGAAACAATCCACTCAAAATACCTGCCATACCAACCATGGTAAAGTTACTAATGGGTAAATTGGTTAAACCTGTTAAATTCAAAAATTTAGAAAAGAAAAAGCCAACGTAAGAACCTAAAAATAGGGAAGGAGCAAAATTCCCTCCATTACCGCCACTCCCCAACGTTATGCCGGTTGCAAAGGCTTTTAGCAAAAATGAACATCCAACAAATGCCAATAATGCCCAACTGTTATTTCTAAATCCTCTAAAAAGGGTATTTTCTAATAATTCACCAGGGTCACTATCTGATAATGATCGTATGCTTTCGTATCCTTCACCAAAAAGTGTTGGAAAAATAAATATCAAAAGGGCTAATATGGATGCGCCAAAAAGAGCTTTTTTGTAGGTAGATAATCGTATGTGACTAAAAAAATGTTCTGTCCTTTGAAAATTACGTGCGTAAAATACAGCTACAAATCCTGTAAACAAGCCAAGAAGTATATAATAGGGTGTGTTGTGGTAATTAAAAGTTTGACGACTGGTGAAATTTAATAATATGGATTCGTCTAAAGCAATTGCCGATACTAATGCTCCTGTTGCGGCAGCAATCATAATTGGTGTAAACGCCGAAATACTAACATCTACCAATAAAACTTCAACGGCAAAAAGTACTCCTGCGATCGGCGCGTTAAAAGCTGCCGCTATCCCAGCGGCTACACCACAACCTATGAGTAAGGTTCGGTCTTTATAATGTAATTTGTATTTTTGGGCATAATTAGAACCAAATGCAGCTCCAGTAATAACTATGGGACTTTCAAGTCCCGCTGAACCTCCTAAACCAACAGTAAGGGAACTGGTAAGAATTTGAGCGTACATTTGTTTTCTTGGGATAATACTTGCTTTTTTGGCTACAGCATATAAGATTTGTGATGTTCCTTTTTCTATAGTTCCTCCCAAAAACCGTTTTACAACAAATACAGTCAGCATTATCCCAATAATTGGCAACATTATTTTTAAAAAACCAACTTTAAGAAAGTTTGTATGAATAGTGACATAAGTGGCAAATCTAAAAACCCAGTGCGCAAAAGTTTTTAGAATAATTACTGCCAAAGCAGATGAAATTCCAACTAAAACACTGGATAAAAATATAAATTGCTTCGGTGTTAATAACGATTGTGATAAAGCAATAATGTTTTCTATTTTTGAAATATATTTTTTAAACATTTATTTTTTGAAGATTGTTTTACACAAAAATTGATCTTTATAAAATTATTAAAAAAAGCAATAAGAATTGTAAATATTAATTTCTAATAGCGACCATACAATTTTTCATAAATTGCTTTGTACTTTTCCATAATAACTGTCCTTTTTAATTTTAAAGTTGGTGTCAATTCACCAGTATCAATGGACCAAACTGCAGGTAATAAAGTATGCCTTTTTATTTGTTCCCAATTGCCTAAATTAGAATTTACTGATTCTATTTCTTCATTAATTCTGTCTTTTATAATTTTGTTTTCAACAATACTTTGAAAAGAAGTAACGTCAATAGTGTCATATTTTTTTGTAATAATCCATGATTTGATAAAATCAAAATCGGGAACAATTAAAGCACATGGCATTTTTTCGCCAGCACCAACTACAATAGCTTCTTCGATAAAGTTGGATGCTTTTAATTTGTTTTCAATAACTTGTGGCGCAACATATTTACCTCCTGAGGTTTTGAACATTTCTTTTTTTCTATCGGTAATTTTCAGGAATCCTTCACTATCTAAATGTCCGATATCTCCAGTTTTAAAAAAACCATCTGCAGTAAAGTTTTCAGCAGTTAATTCTTTTTCTTTGTAATATCCCATCATTACATTTTCTCCTTTAACTAAAATTTCACCATCATCTGCTATTCGTAATTCCATATTCTTTAATGGTTTACCAACAGATCCTACTTTATATTCACCTTTTTTCCATTGCGGTCCAGAAATAATTGGAGCCGTTTCGGTCATTCCGTATCCTTCTAAAATAGGAATACCAGCAGCATCAAAAATTTTAATTAATTTGGTTTGTAATGGTGCGCTTCCGCAAATTAATGCTTTGATTTCTCCACCAAGAGCATCTTTCCATCTTTGGAAAATTAGTTTTCTAGCTATCTTTAATTTAAAATTATACCAAAATGATTTTTCTTCAAATGGCTCGTATTGATTGGCTAAGTGCAAAGACCAGTCAAAAATTAATCTTTTTATTTTTCCTAGTTCATTGGCTTTAGAAAGGATTTTGTCATAAATTTTCTCAATCATTCTAGGAACAACTGTCATTATTTCGGGCTTTATATCCTGAGCATTTTCTCCTATTTTATCAATTGATTCGGCAAAATAGATCTCGACTGAATCCAATTGAAAACGATACAATCCCATTCGTTCAAAAACATGACAAATAGGTAGAAAGCTCAATGCTCTTTTTACATTTTTGGGCATGCAATCCGAAATATAGATAATGTTTGAAATCAAATTACGATGTGATAGCATTACTCCTTTTGGCTTTCCAGTTGTTCCAGAAGTATATATAATGGTTACTAAATCTTCCGTTTGAATTGAGTTTTTTATATTTTCTAGCTCAGAGTCACGAGTGCTAATTTTACCTATTTGATGTAAAACTGCTAAATTTCTACAATTTTTGAATTTTTTAAAACCAAAAATTTCCTGAAGAGAAGGAACTAAACCTTTAATTTCTTCAATTTTATCTAATAATTCCACATCTGATACAAAACAAAATTTAACCTCGGCATGATTTAGAATATATTCAAAATCGGCATTTGAAACAGTAGGATAGATGGGTACCAATATAGCACCTACCTGTTGAACGGCCATATCCACAAGATGCCATTGTGTGCAATTTAAATGTGTTACTATGGCTATTTTATCATCTTTTTGTACTCCAATTTCTAATAATGCTTTACTCAATATTTGTGCTTTTTCTAAAAAAGAGATTGTAGATTCTCTTTGCCAAACTCCATTTTCTTTTGTATTGAAAGCATGAAGTAAGGCCTTGTTGTTTTTTTGATAGACAGGAATATCGAATAATCTTTTTATATTGGAGTACATTGTGTTGGTTTAAAAAATTAGAATTTAATTATTATGAAAAATAAATTCACTAATGAAATTAGTATTTTTATTTTTATGATTACCTAAAAAAGTATAATCTTTTGAAAAATATTATTTTTTGTAAATAAAATACCGTTTAAATCTATAGCTATTTTTTAATCTAAAATTTGCAAGAGAAGACTACAATGTCCGGAATCATATTCAAAACATGGCACTTTGTATTATTTTTAAATAGTAAAGACAAACGTCTTGCATTTATATAAATAGTACACGGGCAGTAATTTTTTATTGCATAATGTAGCTTCGAAATAAAGTCTAATTCTGAAATCGGGTTAACGGTATTCTAAATTGTTTTGTTTAAAGTTGTTTTGAAAAAGTGTAGTTATTGCATCAAAGACATGGCGTGTTTTGCAACAATTCCAAAATTATATCCTTGCGCCTCGTCATATCCAGCATAATTGATAGCAATAAGTTGTCCACATTCATTAAAAACAGGTGAACCACTAGCTCCATGTGTAGAGGTAACATTATATTGAATACTTACACCATCAGACTCTTTATTGATTTGCCCTTCATAAACTTGAACTTTAATTCCTCTACGGGTATTGGCCAGTTGTAATCCCATTGGGTAACCAATTAAAATAGCATTGGTGCCAGGTTTTAATGAAGCATCATCTTTTACGGCATTATCCAAATCGACAATATCGGATACAGAAGCAGGTAAGGTTTCGCTTGAAAGTTGTAAAATTGCTACATCAACTTCATCACCATCAGCAATTTTTAGGACTTTACATTGCAACCAATCATCTTTAGAACCATGTAATGCCACACTTATTTCAACTGTTTTAGGAACAATCTCTACATCTTCAAGTTTTGTATAGGTAATTTGGCTTGTGATTGCTTTTTCTTCTGATTGATTATCAGATATTAAGTCATTTACTTCCGTGTTTACACTTGAAGAGTCCACATTGGCAACTGGTGTAGTTGTTGCTACAGGAGCATCTTCTTCAGAATAATCTTCCTCTCCTTCATTTCCATAATACTCATTCCAATGGGATTCGAGATACGTTTTATAGTCATTTTTATCAATAGAATCTGGTAGAACAGCAGCAATGTGGTCTTTTAATTCACTAAAATCTTCCGATTTATTTTCAGTATATTTCCATGGTTCGGCTACATGATGATTGGTAACAATTTTTCCGTCCTCAGAAACAAAAAAACCGGTCCCAGAAATTGTTTTTTCTTGTAATGAACTATCATCCACTGTAATTTGAAATGGTTCAGATCCTTTAATAGAAATTTCCAAAGCATATGTATGTTTGACAAGAACCACAGCATCCTTGTATTTTTCATAAATGGCAGTTTGATTATTGAGACATACAATTTCTTTTTTATGAAATTTTGCCCAAACCCTTGGGATGATTATTAAACCAAGGACAAATAATCCGCCAATTAGTAAAGCAATTTTTTTATTTCTAGCTTTATTGTTGTTTTGAGAAGTACTTGCATTATTATCTTTTGAAGATTGATTTTCAGACATTTTATTCCATTTTTAAAAGCAAATTTAATAAAAGAAAACCCACTAAATAAAAGCTATTTTGTTTTAATTGAAAAAAAGAATTTAATTTTAATTAAATAGTTGTATACTAAATGTTTGCACTTTCAAGTTAAACAGAAAAGTTTATTATAATTTGAAATTTCTAAATTTTAAACTGTTAGCTGAAATTATTTTTTACTCAAAGAAACACAGAATTTATTGTGCAGAGTCAAGAATCTAATGCAATTTTATAACCAAGCAATGTATAAAATTGCAGTCCTTTATACAATCCAATGACTAGAATCCAACGGCTTTATCATCACCTCTAAAATCGGCACCTCCTTCTATTTTACCATCTGGAAGAACTAAAATAGCATCAACTTTTCCGATTACAGGAGTCGTTTTTTCGTTGATGATGTATCCTTTGCCTTTTAATTTTTCAAAAGTATTCGTATCAAATGTGTTTGGCTCAAAAGTAATAATATCTGGTAGCCATTGATGATGAAATCTCGGTGCATTTACCGCTTCTTGCATTCCTAAATTGTATTCGTATACATTGAGAATAGTTTGTAAAACAGAAGTTATAATAGTTGATCCTCCAGGTGATCCCACAATCATAAACAATTTTCCTTTTTTTTCGACTATTGTGGGAGTCATTGAACTCAGCATTCTTTTTTGCGGAGCTATACTGTTGGCTTCATTTCCTACTAATCCAAACATATTGGGTTCGCCGGGTTTAGAACTAAAGTCGTCCATTTCATTGTTTAGAAAAAAGCCCAATTCGTCACAATAATACTTGGAACCATATCCATCATTTAGAGTTGTAGTTGCTGCAATTGCATTCCCAAAAGGATCAACAATAGAGTAGTGGGTTGTCTCTGTACTTTCATTATAGTTAACTGTCCCTTCTTTAATTTCAGAGGATAAAGTTGCCTTACTTACATTAAAACTTGACATTCTTTCTTTTAAATAATCATCAGCCATCAAAGCTTTTAACGGAATTTTTACAAAATCAGGATCGCCTAGAAAATAACTTCTATCGGCATAGGCTCTGCGTTCGGCTTCTACAATAAGTTGAATTGATTCATCCGAATTGTGCCCCATCTTGGATAAGTCATAAGGCTCAATCATTTTAAAAATCTGTGCCAGACAAATACCGCCACTGCTTGGTGGGGACATCGAAATTACGTTTAAATCTTTATACTTAAAAGAAAGAGGAGTTCTCCATTTAGCCTCATATTTTGCCAAATCTTTCATCGTTATAATTGAACCTTTTCCTTGAAGGTATTTTACTAAAGTTTTGGCGGTTTGTCCTTTGTAAAATTCATTTCGACCATTTTTGGCAATCCTTTTTAATGTTTGGGCCAAAACAGGATATTTAATGGTGTCCTTTTCTTTGTAAACAGTGGCAAATTTGGTATTTACTCCATTTGCTTTAATAATAGATTCTCTGTAATCATTCAGCCTTTTTTCTTGTCTTCGGGTAACAACAACCCCTTTTTCGGCCAATGCAATAACGGGTCTCAAAATTTCATTCATTGACATTGAACCATATTTATCATGAACGGCAAAAATTCCAGCAATGGTTCCGGGAATACCAATTGCAAGAGCCGTTTCGGTACTTTTTCCTTTAATAACATTTCCGTCTTTATCTTGAAACATATTTTTGGTAGCGGCCAAAGGTGCTTTTTCTCTATAGTCTAGTGAGCCAATATCTCCATTGGCTTTTCGAAATACCATAAAACCGCCACCACCAAGATTTCCTGCGTACGGATAGGCAACTGCCAAAGCCAATTCGGTGGCTACCATGGCATCGAAAGCATTTCCTCCTTTTTGCATAATTTCTCCTCCAATTTTAGAAGCTTCTTCTCGTGCTGAAACCACCATTGCTTTGTCAACAACGAGTCCATTCCTGCTATTAATCACCTTTTGAGCAAAACAGTTTAAACTTATGCTGATTAAAAAAAGAAGAATACTTTTTTTCATAACGTTATTAATTTTAGTTTGGATTCAATTCTTAAATCTTCGAAAAAAGTTGTAAATTCTTGTTCAAATTCGGAATAATATGCAACAAGTTCATTTGGAGAAAACCGCATTTTCGACTCGTTTTTAGTTCTACTATCCATTTGTGTCAAAATTCTACTGATTCCCTCAACGGTTTGGTAACTTACTAACCAATTGTATTCAATCATATAAGGCATCATGCCCTTGGTTCTTTCGGATAAAATATCATAATTATCACGTAAAGATTGATAAAAATTTTCAGTGAAGTCTACTAAGGATTCACCTGAAAAATTACTCCAATTTTTGGCCAAAAAATGATCATAAAAAACATCTACAATTACGCCTGCATAATGATGATAATTTTGATGCAAACGTTTGGTACTTTCTCTAAAAACAGGATGTGCATCGGTATAAGTATCAATAAAGCGATGTAAAACAATTCCTTTTTGGATTTCTAGAGGATATTTTTCAAAATGTTTTCCCCTTATTCCATCCGCCATAAAGTTTCCGATTTTTATCAAATCGTTATCACCAGATAAATAAATGTGTGCAAGGAAGTTCATTTTTATTAAGTTACTAAGTTTCTTAGATGCTGAGCTTCTAAGTTTACATTCGTAAATGTATAAACTTTTTTACTGTTTATTTCATAAAATAAAACATCAGAGTTAAGGAATGATTCTTAATATTATCAGAAACTCAAGAATTCAAGAACCTATTTTTATAAAACTTAGCGTCTCAGCACCTCAGAAACCCCGCAACTTTTTTATATTTGTATTAAAATAACCATTAATTTTAAAAAATGACTTTAATAAAATCAATATCCGGTATTCGAGGAACAATAGGAGGGAAAGTAGGGGATAATTTAACCCCTGTTGATGCTGTAAAATTTGCTTCAGCGTATGGAACTTGGCTAAAAAATTATTCTAAAAAAGATAAATTAACTGTTGTTGTAGGTCGTGATGCTCGTATTTCGGGACCAATGATTCATAATTTGGTAATCAATACACTTATAGGATTAGGAATAAATGTGATTGACTTGGGGTTGTCTACAACTCCAACTGTAGAAGTTGCGGTTCCTTTGGAAAAAGCCGATGGTGGAATTATTCTAACAGCTTCTCATAATCCAAAACAATGGAATGCATTGAAGTTATTGAATGAAAAAGGAGAGTTTTTGAATGGTGCTGAAGGGGAAAAAATTCTTCAAATTGCCGAAGATGAAGCTTTTGATTTTACAGATGTTGATAATTTGGGTGAAATTACTCAAAATGACGCCTATATGGACATTCATATTGACGAAGTTTTGAACTTACCTTTAGTAGATGTTGAAGCAGTAAAAGCGGCTAAATTTAAAGTAGTCGTTGATGGTGTTAATTCATCAGGAGGGATTATTATTCCAAAATTATTAGAATTAATGGGTGTTGAAGTGGTAAAATTATACTGTGAACCCAACGGACATTTTCCTCACAATCCAGAACCTTTGAAAGAACACTTAACTGATATTTCAGAGTTGGTAGTTAAAGAAAAAGCGCATTTAGGTGTAGTTGTTGACCCAGATGTAGATCGTTTGGCTTTTATTTGTGAAGACGGTGAAATGTTTGGTGAAGAATACACTTTGGTTGCTTGTGCTGATTATGTTTTGAGTAAAACGCCAGGAAATACAGTTTCCAATATGTCCTCTTCTCGTGCATTGCGTGATGTGACCAACAAACATAACGGTACTTACGAGGCCAGCGCTGTTGGTGAAGTAAATGTAGTAGAGTTGATGAAAAAGAACAACGCAATCATTGGTGGTGAAGGAAATGGCGGAATCATTTACCCAGAGTCACATTATGGTCGTGATAGTATGGTAGGTGTGGCTTTGTTTTTGACTCATTTGGCCAACAAAAAAATGTCTGTTTCGGCTTTACGCGCTTCGTATCCTGAATATTATATGAGCAAAAACAAAATCGAGTTAACACCACAAATTGATGTTGATGCAATTCTTGTCGCTATGACTGATAAATATAAAAATGAAGACATTACTACCATTGATGGTGTGAAGATCGATTTTGCAGATAATTGGGTTCATTTAAGAAAATCGAATACGGAACCTATTATTCGAATTTATACCGAAGCATCTAGTCAGAAACTGGCAGATGATTTGGCCTTGCGAATTATTGATGAAATAAAAGCTGTAGCTGGAATATAAAAAATAAAAAACCGACATAAATGTCGGTTTTTTTTATGCTTTGTCGGGATGACTGGATTCGAACCAGCGACCCCTAGCACCCCATGCTAGTACGCTACCTGGCTGCGCTACATCCCGATTATTTCTAAATGCAAATATATTTTTTTATATAAAATAAAAGAAATATTCGCTTGCTTTTTCATGGATAGTTTATGCAAAGAATCCACATTGAATTTATAAATATATAATAATTCAATTTCCTTTTTGTTACAATAGGGTTGCACCGAGGAAAATCAAAATAAACTATTTTGAATTTCAAATTGGTATTATTTCATTGCGAAGCCAAATTATTTAATAAAATTTTAGTCTTGTAAACTATTTTAAATAAAGAAATGAAGTTCAATGTATGTCAAAAGAAGCATTCAATAATTAACTAATTAAATTGATATTTTGATGGTAAAAACAATTATTAATATCGTAACTTTAGGGTTCATTTAAATATAAATTATGATCTATAAAACAAAATACTCAAAGAATAATCTAAATAAACACAATGCTAATTATGAAAAATATATTTTTTAAAATAACGTTTTTAACTGTTTTTGGAAGTTTTACAAATTTTATAAATGCCCAAAATTCTGAAATAAATGCTACCAAAATTGGCAAAAGCAGAAGTAATATTCAAAACAACAAAGCACCTCAAGACAATTTGAAGCAAGTTTATTGCAATATTATATTAAAATGTGCGGATGGGAGTTGCACTGTTGATTATATAAATACTGGTAGCACAAAAGACAATGCAATCACAAATTCATCAGAAAAGAGACTACATAAGCCTTTTGTGATTATAAAAGAAATTGATGCTAAAACTGCAATACATAATGATGAAATTAATTCTCAAGAAATTAAAAGGGAATTGTCAAAAGAAAATAATCATGTACAATTAATAAGTGATGTAACGGCAAAAATAACTTGCGAAGGAGGAGCAACAACTGTAACAAAATTATTTCCAATAGCCAGTAAATACACTTTGCCAATTAATTGTAAGAACGGAATTTGTGATCTTGAATTATACTGGAGTTGGGGTGCACCACATGCTAGTAAGTCTAAAATATATGCCGGTGGACGATTCGAATTAGAAATGGAAAATGGAATTTGTACTAATATGTATTTAAATACAAAAGATACTTATGTGACTAAATATTAATGCTAGAAGCATTGATGAAATTGTTAATTGTATAAAATAATTTCATAAAAATATATTCTTTAAAAAATGAAAAGATTAGAAAATTTTCAGTTAAAACAAAAAGCAATATATTTGATCCCAAATTAAAAATGCAATGAGTACAATTAAAGTTCAAACACAATTAGAACAATATTTTCAACAATTTCGTAATAATATAATAGGAATTGATCAAGAGTTTGAATCCCCTTATGGTCAGCAAAAAATAATATATACGGATTGGACTGCTAGTGGTCGTTTGTATCGACCAATAGAAGAAAAACTAATTAATGACTTTGGACCGTTTGTTGCCAATACCCATACTGAAACTACTGTTTCTGGAACTGCAATGACAAAATCCTATCACCATGCCCGTCACATTATCAAAAAACATGTAAATGCCAATTTAGATGATGTTTTAATTACAGATGGAACCGGAATGACAGGCGTAGTCAATAAATTTCAACGAATATTGGGTTTAAAGGTTCCCGAAAACCTAAAGGATTTTATCAATATTCCAGCGGAGAAAAAGCCAATTGTTTTTATTTCACACATGGAACATCACTCCAATCAAACTTCGTGGCTTGAAACAATTGCTGATGTAGAAGTAATTCCATCTTGTGAAGATGGTCTTTTTAGTTTAGAAAATCTTTCCATTTTACTAGAAAAACACAAAGAAAGAACCTATAAAATAGCTTCTATTACATCTTGTTCTAATGTAACAGGTTTAAAAACACCTTATCATCAAGCTGCTAAGTTAATGCATCAACACAATGGTGTTTGCTTTGTTGATTTTGCTTGTTCTGGGCCTTATGTTAAAATTGATATGCATCCCGAAGATTCCGAATCCTATTTGGATGCCATTTTCTTTTCGCCCCATAAATTTTTGGGGGGACCAGGAACATCTGGTGTATTGGTTTTTAATAAAAAATTATACCATAATATGGTTCCTGATTGTCCAGGTGGAGGTACAGTTTCATGGACAAATCCTTGGGGAGAGCACAAATACATTGACAATATTGAAGATCGTGAAGATGGTGGAACTCCTGGATTTCTTCAAGTTATCAAAATAGCATTGGCTATTCAATTGAAAGAGCAAATGGGAATTGATAATATTCTAAAACGCGAACAGGAAATTGTGGAGTATGTTTTTGACTCTTTAGGAAATATTTCTAATCTAAAAATTCTTGCTGGACAACATCATAATCGATTGGGTGTAATTTCATTTTTTGTTGAAGATTTACATTTTAATTTAGGCGTGAAATTATTGAATGATAAATTCGGAATTCAAACTCGTGGTGGCTGCAGTTGTGCTGGGACTTACGGCCATTTTTTATTACACGTAGATCAGGAAGCTTCCAATAAATTAATTGACGAAATTAGTTTGGGAGATTTAATAAGAAAGCCAGGCTGGATTAGAATGTCTATTCATCCTACAACGACAACCAATGAAATAGAATATGTATGCAATAGTATCAAATCTTTAGTCGAAAATCATAAAAATTGGGCTTTAGACTATAATTATAATAAAGAAACCAACGAGTTTATTCATAAAAATGCTATTGCTGTTGAAGATTCATTAGTTCACGATTGGTTTACTTTATAAAAAATCTACGTTTCAAAAATTATAAATCAATAATAGACAATTAAAAAAACTCACTCATTTTAAAGTTTTATTCTCTAAAAGGGTGAATTTTTATTTTTTCAACTTTATAAAAAACTAAAATTTACACGTATTTTAAAAAAATCAACGTCGGTATTTCCATCTTCTATGTGTCCATAAATAATATTCAGGTTCTTCATAAATCTGTTTTTCTAAAAGTTTTAAATATTGATCAGTAAGTTGATAATTCGGAGCTTCTTTTGGATTAGTAGAAATAGTTTCTAAAGTGGCTTCGTAATATCCACGTTTTATTTTTTTAGTATTAAGATAAACCAAATTCATATTATATCTTTTGGACAACATTTCGGCTCCAGTATGCACAGGAACTTCAATACCCATAAATTTTTCCCAATGAAAAGCAGATTTAATATGAGGTGATTGATCGCTGGCAAAACCATATACAGACAATATATTATTCTTACTGTTTTCGATTATGGTAGGAATTGTTTTTTTAGTTGTGACTAATTTAGCATTAAATCTGGAACGTATTTTATGAACCAATTTGTCAAAATAGGGGTTTTTTAATTGTTTGTAAATCCCATATGATGAAAATTCTGAATAATAATTCAAAGATATAATCCATTCATAATTAGCGTAATGAGAGCAAACAATAGCGATACTTTTGCCTTGCTTTTCTAATTCTTTATAAACTTCAATGTTTTTGAACACAAATCTTTTACAAATTTCATTTTTTGAGATATTTAAAGTTTTTATCATCTCCAAAAACACATCACACATGTGGTGATAAAATTTTTTTTCTATAATAAAGCGTTCTTCGTCTGATAAATGAGGTAAGGCTAAGGCTAGGTTTTCCTTTACTGTTTTTTTACGATATTTTACAATTCGATATACGAGAAAATAAACAATATCAGAAAATATATATAGTAATCGAAACGGTAAAATTGAAATTAACCAAATTATAGGATAAACTAATAAATATATGAAGTATTGCATTTATTTAAAATTTTTACAAATATAAATAAATAATCTTTTTCTTGAATAAAATAGGTGATTCTTGATTTAAAATAAAATCTGTAAAGCACTTAATTTTAAGTTGTTATCTTTTGTGTTTCCATCGCTTGTGGGTCCATAAATAAAATTCAGGTGCTTCTATAATTTGCTTTTCTACGAGTTTAAGAAACTGATCCGTAATTTCATAATTAGGAACTAGATTAGCATTTTCAGTCAGTACTTCAATAGTGGCTTGATAAAAACCTCTTTTTACTTTTTTAGTTTTAAGAAAAACTATATTCATGTTGTATTTTTTGGACAACATTTCGGCACCGGTATGAACTGGGACCTCTATTCCCATAAATTTTGCCCAATGATGTGCAGCTCCTTCCTTTGGTGATTGATCACTGGCAAAGCCATAAACAGAGAGTTTTTTATTTCTGTGATTGGTTATGATTGTGGGAATTGTTTCTTTGGTTGTTATTAATGAGGCATTATATTTGGACCGAATAGAATGTACTAATTTATCAAAATAAGGATTTTTGATTTTTTTATAAATACCATAACCTTGAAATTTAGTGTAATAATTCATAGAAACTACCCATTCGTAGCTTGCATAATGTGCACACATAATTGCAACGCTTTTATCTTGTTTTTCAAGTTCGGCATATACTTCATAATTATTAAAAACATATCTTTTGCAAATTTCATCTTTAGAAATGGTCATTGTTTTGATCATTTCCAAAAACATATCACATAAATGCCGATAGAATTTTTCTTCGATAATCAGTCGTTCTTCATAGGATAAATGGGTTAATGCCAAAGCCATATTTTCTCTAACGACTTTTTTTCGATAACCAATTATTCGATATATAATTACAAAAACAAAATCAGATAAAAGATAAAGTATTGGAAAGGGTAAAATTGAAATACTCCATAAAATAGGGTATACAAGTAAATATAGGATATATTGCATTAAATATAATTTCTGTAAATATATATTAAATAATTTTGTTTGATCAAAAGTTTTAACTTTTAAGGGAAATTATAGTATGCTTTATTTTTGATCTTTTCTATGTTTCCAACGTTTATGTGTCCATAAATAATATTCTGGTGCTTCATAAATTTGTTGTTCTACTAATTTTATGAAATGATCTGTGATTTGATAATTTGGGGTTTCTACAGCATTTTGAGAAAGTATTTCGAAAGAAGCTTCATAATATCCTCGTTTTACTTTTTTAGTTTTCAAGAAAAGTACATTCATATCATATCTCTTAGCAAGCATTTCGGCTCCAGTATGAACTGGTACTTCTACCCCCATAAAACTTGTCCAATGTTGAGCGGAATTGATTTTTGGTGTCTGGTCACTACCAAATAAATAAAGGCCTTTTTTATTTTTCTGATTATTTTCTATAATAGTTGGAATCGTTTTTTTGGTAGTAATTAGGGTTACATTAAATATAGATCTAATCCTATGAACTAACTTTTCGAAATAAGGGTTCTTAATTTGTTTGTATATGGGATAAACTTGAAAATCAGAATAAAAATTAATTGCGGGCGACCATTCATAACTTGCATAATGTGCCCCCATTAATGCGATGCTTTTTCCTTGTTTTTCTAAATCCTTATAGAGATCCAAATTGGTAAAAACAAAACGTTTGGTAATTTGTTCTTTTGAGATGTTCATCGTTTTAATCATTTCCAGAAACATATCGCAAAGGTGTTTATAAAATTTCTTTTCGATAATTAGCCTTTCACTATCTGTTAAATGAGGTAATGCTAAAACTAAATTTTCTTTAACCGTTTTTTTTCGATATCCAATCAAATAATAAACAATGATATAAGTTAAATCTGAAAATAAGTAAAGTATGCGAAAAGGAAGAATTGAAATTGCCCAAATAAATGGGTAGGCAATTAAGTAATTAAGATATTGCATTGATCAAAAATTTTCGGTAAAGATAAAATAAATATTCACTTTTGTTTGATAGTTTGTGAGTTCATTAGGATTTAGAATTATAATAATAATTAGATTTACAGTAAAATTATAAACCTACTTTTTTATGAATGCCATTTTAATTGCAATTATTGTTGCCAATGTACTGATAAGTTATAAAGGATTTAATGATCCTTATTTTTTTAGAAAATATGAATTTCATATTGGCAGTATTCGTGCTGGAGAGCAAATTAGATTGATTTCATCTGGTTTCCTTCATGCTGACATGGGGCATCTGTTTTTTAATATGTTGACACTCTATTTCTTTGCACCTGTTGTTTTTAACTACTTGGGGGAATTTTCATTTGTATTGATTTATTTTGGAAGTTTGATATTTGGAAGTTTGTTGACAATGTTATTTCATAAAGATGATTATAATTATAGAGCAGTTGGCGCTTCTGGAGCAGTGACGGGAGTTTTGTATTCAGCAATATTATTACAACCTGATATGATGTTAGGATTGTTTTTTATTATTCCAATTCCGGCTTATATTTTCGGAATTTTATATTTATTGTATTCCATTTACGGAATGAGAGCAAAGAATGATAATATTGGTCATACTGCACATTTTGGAGGTGCAATAGGAGGGTATTTAATTACTATAATGAGAAATCCGGATTTAATACAAGAACATGCTTTAATGACCATTTTGTTAGCAATACCAATAGTTATTCTTTTTGTGATGGCTAAAACAGGGAAAATTTAAAAATTAAAATCAATATATAAAATCAATACTATGAAAAAATTAATTTTGTTTGTTATTTGTATGTTTACAGTTTTGGCCTATAGCCAAGAGGTTAAACCAATTCCCCAAATAAGCGTCATGGGAGAAGGAAAAGTAAAGGTAGTTCCAGATCAGGTTGTTATTTTAGCAACTGTAGAAACAAAAGGGAACAATGCTAAAGAGGTCAAAAAACAAAATGACATTCAAATGGATGCTGTTTTAAAACTACTAAAAAGTATGAATCTAGCACCATCCGATTATAAAACCAAAAGAGTTTCATTGAATCCCCAATATGATTATGAAAAAAAGAAACACTCTTATAATGCAACACAAACGATAGAAATACTTTTGAGAGATTTATCTAAATATGATGAATTGATGGAGGGTTTAGTTACACAAGGAATTAACAGAATAGATAATGTTACTTTTCAATCTTCAAAGTTGACGCAATATCAGTCTGAGGCTAGAAAATTGGCCATGAGAGAAGCTAAAACTAAGGCAGACGATTATGTTTCGGTTTTGGGACAAAAAGTCGGAATAGCAATCACTATAAATGATAATTCACAAACATATTACCCTCAACCGGTATATGCAACTATGAAAACAATGTCTATGGATGAATCTGCGGCAGCTCCCCCAAGAGAGACATTGGCAGTAGGAGAAATTGAAATTATTGCCAATGTTAGTGTAAGTTTTAAATTGGAATAAATTAAAGATGCTTCATTTTATTACTGAATATTCTCAAATTGAATCCTATTTTATTTTTTTGATGAGATAGGATTTTTTTTGGGAATTTGAATAAAAAAAACGCTTCAATTTCTTGAAGCGTTTTTTGTGGGGAGAGCAGGATTCGAACCTGCGAAGTTCACACAGCAGATTTACAGTCTGCCCTCGTTGGCCGCTTGAGTATCTCCCCGAGCCTTATTTGGTAACGCTTATTGCGTTATCCGGGTGCAAATATAGAGACAGTTTTTAGTTTTACAAACTTTTTTTGCACTTTATTTTATTATTATTTTTAATGTATTGGTATTGAATAAAATAAAAAATCTCCACTAGGGAGATTTTTTGTTTTTTAGAAGTAAAAGGTATTATTTCCCTAATAATTCTATGATTTTTGCTTTTAATTCGTCGCCTCTTAAATCTTGAGCAACTACATTTCCGGATTTGTCCAGAATAAAAGTAGCAGGTATGGATTCGACTTTATATTGTTTTGCAATAGGATCTTCCCAGCCTTTAAGATTAGAAACTTGTGTCCAGATCAATTTGTCTTTTGCAATAGCGTTTTTCCATTTTACAGGATCTTCGTCAAGGGAAACACCAATTATATTTAGGCCTTTCGTATGTAATTCAGAATAAATAGCTACTACATTTGGATTTTCTTTTCGGCATGGACCACACCATGATGCCCAAAAATCTACAATTGTCACTTTTCCTAAACTCTCTTTTAGAGTAATTGTTTTTCCTTGCGGATTAGGAGCAGCGAAATCTGTCCTTCATTTTGCTACTGGAGCTGCAGGAGTACCTGAAGCTGAAGAAACAGAAGGTGTTTTTAATTCTGCCAATTTTGTTTTAATTGCTTTACCGGGTTTAGAGTTTTTTAATGCCTCATCAAGTGTATTGTACATTGTTTCAATTTTTTTTGAATCAACAGTTGGATCACTGCTCATTCCTTGAATAATTAATGCACTAATAAAAGATTTTGGATGTGTATTAGCGTAGTCTACATACTTAGTTTTTGAAGTTGCACCAATTTCAGTTTGAATTTGTGTGTATTGTTTCATTAAAGCATTGATAGTTGCAGTATCTTTAGCTTGTTGTGCCATTTGCATTTTTTGCATATTTAATGTTTGGAAATCCATCAAAGGCTTTTGGATTTTAGTGATTTCGTCATTAAATTTTACATACTCATCATTATTATAAGTACCTGAAACTTTAGATTTTTGAATTGTATCTTTGTTTATAACAATTGCAATATCACCATTTTCTAAGATGAAAGGAACTTTTGCTTGTGCACCTTCAATTTGTAAAGTATGAAAAGCTGGTTCAGTAATTTTTCCTTTAATTTCGAACTTTCCGTTTTCAATTTTTACAGTATCTACAGCGATCAACATCCCTTTGTCATCTTGAGTTTCTAGAACAACTGTTTTTCCGTTTTCAAATCCTTTCGCAGTTCCTGAGATTGTGTATTTGTCTTTGTTACAAGAAGTAAGTAATACAGCTGTAGTAAGAAATAAAATAATTTTTTTCATTTTTATTAGTTAATTGTTTAAAGGTTACAAAAGTATTTAAAATTATAAATTAATAACAACTTTAGTCGCTAAATTTATGTTATAATTTTCTAGTATTTAGAGTTATTAAAAACCTATTAATTCTTAGGGTTAAAATATTGATATCGTTAGGAAATAAACCGTATATTTTTCCTAATAATAGGTTATAAAAAAATAATTTAAAAAGGACTTTTTTTTGGTTTTATTGTTGGGTTTTATATCCTTCGTTTTCTAAAAGATGCGATTCAATATGTTCAATTTCATTTAAAGTTATTTTAATATTTAAATTAACTTCTCTTAAGTCTTTATGTAAATGCGAACAAACAGGATTTGATTTAAGTTTAAAATCTATTTCAGATTGAATTAATTTAAGTTTTTCATACGTTCGATGTGCATTCTTGTATTGTTTTCGGTAAATGTTGTCTGATTCATTCATGGTTTTGTTTTTTAGTTATATACTTTGGGTAGGCTAATTTATTAAAAAACCTGTTAAAAAAACGTTAATAAAATCAATATTTTTTAATTAAAATTTTCTAATATTTTTAACAATCCAAAAAATAAAATAAAAAAAGCACTCTATTTTAGAGTGCTTTAATACCATATTGAGCGTTTAAAAAAAACTATTCTTGATTAGTAGTTTTTCTCCAAGTGAATGCATTAAGTATATGTCTTTTTGCGAATCGACCTGGGGAATCAGCGTTTACCATTTTTACGTAAGTTGCTTTAGGTACACTTATGTACTCGTAAACACTCCCGTTTGAGAAATTAATTATTAAACGACCTTCAACAAATTTATAATCAGTTATTGTTGATGTAGCGATTGTTTCTGTATACTCAGGTAAGTTTGCTTTAACAGTCTCTGGATTGATGCTTACCAAAAAATGATACGCTTCAATAATTTTTTTACTATTTTCTTCGGCAGCTTTTAGACCTGCATCATCTCCTTGAAATTTATCTGGATGTGCATCTTTCATCGCATTGCGATAAATGGTTTTTAATTCTTTTAGCTCTACTGTTTTTTCTACATTAAGCAGTTTGCGAAATTCAACTATTTTTTTCATAAATATTGTAACTACTTGTCTTTTACTATTCAATAAAAATTATTTCATTGAAAATCGACAATTTTTTGCAAAGGTACACTTTTTTTTAACTTTTCAGTTTAGAGCAAAAAAAAAATCAAAAAAAGAAATATTTTTTGATTTTTGATAATTTATCTTGGGATATAAAAGCCTATTGTTCAGGCTTCATATTGGCTTTGTCGAAGTTTTTAGATTTTTTGGGATATTTATTGTAGCTGATGTCGCTTGGGTTTTCGATAATACTTTTAATGGTAATCCAATCCCCAAGATTGTGTTTTTGAGCCATTTTGAAGTCTAAAAGATAGATCCCACAAAAATAATTGTTGTTTTCATCTTGCTCCATTATTCCTGTAAAAACGCCTTTTTGTAACATTCTTTCTTCTGATGCTTTGGTCATAATCTCTTTATTTTAAAATAATTCTGGCTGCAAAGTTAAGCAATTATTAGGAACTTATACTGAATTTGAATTTGAAATGGTGTACGGAATACTTTGAGTTTTTTGTGTAAGGATAGAGTTGATAGCGAAAGCGTGAGGGATAGAACAAGGCGCCATAGCGCTCGTGATAGCCCGACCGCATTTGCAAAAGGGGCCAAATAAGCGGTTTGTATGTTGGGGCCCTTTTGCAAATGTGGTCACGCCCAAAATAGTAAAATTAAGTAGTTTTATGAATAGATTTGGTACTTACCTCAGTTTGTGTTTACCTTTGATTTATGGAAAAAATATTTAGACCGAGTCCAAAATCATTTAAAAATACTTTTTGTGTTTTTCAGGAAATTTTGCCTGATCGTATATCTGGAATGCCAGTTCAATATGATAGTAAATCGGGTAGTAAATATTATTATACAACGGAGGGTATGTATCGCTATTCTAATCATTGGGGGAGATTAGCCAATAGTAAGTGGCGCTTGGAACCTTTGGAACCTGAAACCCCATTCAAATTTAAATTAGGTTTTGCAGCTTGGAACGAATTTTATCCTGATAATGCGGAAGAAGAATTATATTACTTGGTAGCCAATTACGCCAAGAGAACTGTTAATTACCAACATCGAAATAATCCTAATTATGATTCTAAGGCCATTTTAAGAACGAGTTTTTTTACTACAAAAAGAATTAAACAGATTCGGAATTTATTTGAGTTGACTTCTTGGGCCAAGTATTTTGATTATGACGATATTGATTTATTGCGCAAGGAAATTATTGACGAATTAATTTTTACCAATAAAACTTTGGAGGAAATAAAAAGAGAATTTGTTTAATTATTTGCTGAAATCAATATCAAATCATTGTTGTTTACAGGTTTTGATAAATATGCGATAATTTCGGGATACTTTTTGGCTTTGCTTTTATCTTCTAAAGCAATAGAGGAACTTACTATATATATACTTATCGGTTCTTTGATTTGAGGTTTTAGGAGTACCATTTCTTCCATGAATTCCCAGCCGTCCATAATGGGCATATTTATATCTAGAAGTATTACATTTGGGAGTTCTGCTGTATTTTCTATAGCATTTTGTAACGCATAAATGGCTTCTTTCCCGTTTTTGAAACTGGATACACTTACAAATAACTCTGACTTTTTGATGATTTTATTCACAATAATTTGATAAATCGGGTCGTCATCTATTACCCATATCGTTTTTAGACTCATACGATTTCAATTTTAAATGTTGTCCCTACATTGAGTTTGCTTTCTACCGTAATAGTTCCTCCCATTGCTTCTATTTGATTTTTTGTAATGAATAATCCAACACCTTTTGAGGTTGGGTCATTGCTAAAAGTTTTGTACATTCCAAAAATTTTACTTCCATACTTTACTAAGTCAATTCCAATTCCATTATCTGATATTTCAAGGATTTTTTTATCATTGATTATGACCCATTTCAAAACAATACTAATTTTTCTCTCTGGATGACTATAACGAATTGCATTTGAAATTAAATTAAAAAGAATACTTTCTAAATAAGCAGGGTTGTAATCTATCGTTAATTCATCTGGGATTAAATTAGAGATTTTTACCTCTTTGGATATGATTTGTTTTGAAAATATTTTCATAACATTATCAATATACTCTTTTAAGTTTAAAGACTCAGTGGCTAAGTTTACATTGGTGCGTATATTGATCACTTCGTTTAAATGCAACATTGTTTCATTAAGTAGGTTGGATACTGAAACTAATAACTGCATCATTTGTTCTTTTTCCTGTTCAGTTTCAGAGGATTGTATTAATGATACAATTGAGGCTATATTACTAGTATGTGATCTTAAATTATGTGATATTATATAGGAAAAGTTTAAAAGCCTTTCGTTTTGTTTGGAAACTAAATGGAATGAGTTGCTTAATACTTTTTCAATTTTTTTAGATTTAGTAATATCAATCATTATTCCATGCAAGCTAACAGCTTTGCCGTTTTCATATACTATATTTACCATATCCCGTATCCAAATGACAGTTCCATCTTTGCATATCATTCGATATTCAAAATCATGGTTTGATAGTTCTTTGGTTTTAGTTTTACAATATTCCATAGCGCATTCTCTGTCTTCGGGATGAATATGATTTCTCCAAAAATCGGGTTCGTTTATCCATTCGGCAGAAGTATAACCTAAAATTTGTTCTACTTTTTTACTAACAAAAGTGAAGGTATAGGTTTCGATATCACATTCCCATACAATTCCATCAATGGTATTTATGATAGATTTAATTTTTTGTTGAGAATTAAGAATTATTTTTTCGTTTCTTTTTCTGGTAGTAATATCCTCAGTAGAAACAATAATACGTTCGAAAGTTTTTTCGTATCTACGAACTACATTCCATCTAAAATGAATATCTATGGACTCTTGGTTACTATTTTTTATTTTAGACTCATATTCCAATTGATAATTGTTTTGTGTTACAGCTATCAATTGTTTTATAAAATCATTTATAGATTCAGAATTATGTATTTGCTCTAAATTAGAAATAACTGATTCTTTTGATTTTAACTTAAGCATTTGTAAACATTCGTAGTTTATCGCTATAATTTTGATTAGAGGAATACAGTCTTTTACGATTTCTGAATTTTCTTTTAAATATTTTTCGACAAAAATTTTATCTTTACTAATAAGATCAAATTTTTTGAGGTGATTTTTTATCAGTGAAAAATCAACTTCCCATAACGGAATTGGAGAACTTTTGAATAGACTTTTAAATTGATTTTCACTTTTTTTAAGATTTTCTACATTTTGCCTTTGCAATGTAACGTCTTCAACGATAACAATATTTGTTTTTGATTCTACTTTTAAATTAGTTAATGATGATACATTTAAATTTACCCAGATAATTTTTCCGGATTTGGCAATGTATCTTTTTTTAATGCGATATTCATTGATTTTTTCTTCAGCAAGTTTTTTAAAATTCAATTCACTTATTTCAATATCTTTAGGATGTGTAAATGATTGAAAACTTCTAAATTTCATTTCTTTTTCTGTAAAACCTAATAAATTACAGTATTGTTTATTTACCTCTAGGTATTTACCTGTGCTAGCTTCTACAAGAGCAATTCCTAAAGGAGCCTGATCAAAAATAGTTTTAAATTTTATTTCACTATTTAAAAGCTTTTCGGACTGAATAGCTACCAATTCTTGCAATTGTTTTGGTCTATTCAACATAAGGGTTGTAAAAACTCCGATCATTAATGAAAGTAATATTCCTAAAATTGATGGTAAAATTAGTATTGAATAATGGTTAGGATCCTTCTTTTTAATCAAATAAATTTTCCAATTGCCATCAATGATTGTTGAAGAAATTTGAATTTTATTATGTGTATTATTTGTTAAAGGAAAGAAAAATTCTTCTTTTTTATTATTAGGATTTATTTTTGAAAATTGAAAACTATATTTTGAAGTATCAATTGCATTTATTCCTGATTGTTTTACTAAATGATCAAAATTGATAACAACAGCAGAAAATCCCCAAAATTTATTTTTTTTAAAAATAGGCAACCTTCCTATAATTGCAGTTCCGCCCTGTTTTAAGTTCAAAGGACCAGCAAAAAACATTCTTCCATTCGTGATAGATTGAACGGCTTCTTTTTTAATAGTTGGAGTAGTAAAAAGATTAAGATTTAAAGCAGATTCATTTCCTTTTAGAGGATATATATATTTAATAACTCCATTTGGTACTAGTTGAACGATACTAATCCAATCATTGGATTCAATTAGTTTCTTACTTATGGTCTCAAAATTATCTGGTATACCTTTGTCATTTATAGTTAATGCAAGGGTAAGAGTAGTTGTGTACGAACTTTTGAGACACTGATCAATATTTTGGTCAATCCTTTCTAGAATTGTTTGCATTTCTCGACGCTCATTTTCTTTGATAATTTCAATCCTTTGTTGAATTGCATTTGCAACTCCGAGACTTAGTATTAAAAAAATAAAAAAACCTGTCGTCTTGGGGTTCATTATGAACCAACGTAAGAATTTAAGCCTTTTATTTGTAAACTCCATAATATGTCGAAAAATCCTAGAAAGTTAAAAATTTATAAGAATAATTTTAATTATTAAATTAAAGATATAAAATCAATTTTAGAAAAGTATGAAAAAATCAGTTTAATTTTATTTTTAGAAAATCTAAAGGGCGATTTATCAGTATAAAACAGACTCCTTTTCAATAATAAAACCGAACTTTGTACTCTTTTTATATTGAAAATGATTTATTATAAAATTCATATTTCATATAAAAGATAAGGAACATCAAAAAGAGAAATGCAATGAGCAGAAATAACGAAGGAAATATCAAGAAACACAACGACAAACTGCACAAAGCACAAGATAAAGCCAAAAAAGCAGCGATGGATCGTAAAGAAAAACTAAAACAGATTACTAAAAAGTTCAATGAGGGTAAAGCTTCGGATAATTGTTAACTCATAGATTATGATAAACTTAGATTTGGAAAATTTAAAAAGTGGCGTTCAAGAAATTATTGACTTGATAGCCAGTAAGCAAACCAAAGAAGCCAATAATAAATTACTTGAAGTGAGTGAAAAACTAGATGAGATTCTAGATCACACAGACGATGATGAAGATTTAATGCAGATTAGTCATTTTCAGGTATTATTGAATCAATTGCATATTAAAATCAATCCAACAGATTCTGAATAACTATTATGGAAAATATATCCTGTTATTGTGGTTCTGGAAAATCATTTGAAAGTTGTTGCTCTCCTTTTATTAATGGAATTCAAACTGCTCCAACTGCTTTGGCATTGATGAAATCAAGATATTCGGCTTATGCAACCCATCAAGCAGATTATTTACTGGCCACTACACATATTTCGGAAAGAAAAAAGTATTCCAGAGAAGATATTTTACTTTGGGCAACAGCCAATAAATGGCAAAAATTGGAGATTATTTCCTCAACTGAAAATACGGTTGAATTTAAAGCCTATTTTTTAGATGCTACTAATGTAAACCAAGTACATTATGAGTTTTCTACTTTTAAACAAGAAAATGGCAAATGGTTTTATCTGGATGGAACGTTTAAATAAAGCGGTTAATTTATAAAAACTATGAAAAAGTGTATTCTATTACTTTCAGTCTTTTTATTAATTTCAAGTTGCAAAAGTGTTTCTGCAAAAACAAAAGAAGTTGCAAAAACTGAACCAACTACCGAATATAAACAACAAATGGAAAATTTAGATCAGGGTATTTATTTTAGAGGTGTAGGAAATGAACCCGAATGGAGTTTGAAAATTTCTGAAAAAACCATTGAATTCAACTCTTTGAAACCTGGCTTTGAATCATTGAGTGGTGCACACGTGGAACCCATTCGTGCGATGGATGCCAATGTGAAAATGTACCGAGTTGAAACTTCAGCTGGACTATTGAATATTCAGATCATGCAACAAGAATGCATCAATACCATGTCTGGTGAAAAATCAACGTATTCGGTTCGAATAGAAATTGTAAAAGATACTGTTTCCACATTTTTAAGTGGTTGCGGAAACTATATTACCGATCCTCGTTTGCACGATATTTGGGTTTTAGAAAAACTAAACGGAGAAAAAGCGAGTTTGGACCACTTTATGAAAGATTTACCCAATCTAGAAATCAATAGTTCAACCAATCAATTCATGGGATTTGCAGGTTGCAATCGCATGAATGGTAAAGTGTTTTTCGAAAATGGATTACTTCGTTTTAATAATATCATCACTACAAGAATGGCTTGCGGACCAAATAATAAAGAAAACGAGTTCTTGAAAGCATTGCAAAGTACAACAACCTATAAAGTAGAAAACATGCGATTGACACTTACCAATCCATCGGGTGTAGAAGTTGTATTTAGAAAAGTAGATTAGCCGTTTTAAACTATTAATTTATATTTTTAACCATTAAGAAAATAAGAATCATTTAGAATTAATACTTAATGAATCTTAATTTCTTAATGGTTGCTTTTTTTAGAGTCACTGAATTTTATATTTCCTATTTAAAGGTTTTTAACGTAAAATTATAGAATGTTTGAGGCAGCTTCGATTAAAAATGATGTATTTTTATATTTATGAAGGACACTATCAAAAAAGGATTTTATTTCAAGACCTACGAGGCTCCGTTTCAATCTCCATTTGATAAACTTTTTGCTATTTTCAAAGAGCTTATCACGCATACTTCGGGAGATTTTGATGAAGCTATAGAATGGTTGCGTGAGCTCGACAAAGAATACAAACTCACAGATTCAGCGTACACCATCGATGATTTTATTGAAGATTTAAAGAAAAAAGGATACATCCGGGAGGAACTCAAAGACGATGGAACATCGGGAATTGGCATAACCGCCAAAACCGAACGCGCCATTCGACAACAAGCTTTGGACAATATTTTTGGAAATTTAAAACGATCGGGAAGTGGCGACCACAAAACCAAATATGCTGGAAACGGCGATGAACACACGGGTGAGTTTCGAGAATTTCATTTTGGAGACAGCTTAGAAAGGATCTCCCTGACCGAAAGTTTACGTAATGCCCAAATCAACAATGGTGTAGCCGATTTTATGCTGACAGAAAATGATCTTGTAGTCGAAGATGCTCAATACAAATCTCAAATGAGCACCGTTTTGATGATTGATATCAGTCACAGTATGATTTTGTATGGAGAAGATCGAATCACACCAGCCAAGAAAGTAGCAATGGCTTTGGCCGAATTAATCACTACTCGTTACCCAAAAGACACACTGGATATTATAGTTTTCGGTAACGATGCATGGACAATTGCCATTCGAGATTTGCCTTATTTAAAAGTGGGGCCTTATCATACCAATACCGTTGCTGGCTTGCAATTAGCTATGGATTTACTCCGCAGAAAGCGCAATACCAACAAACAAATTTTTATGATAACCGATGGGAAACCAAGTTGTGTTCGCGAAAAAGACGGTTCCTATTATATGAACAGCAACGGACTCGATCAGTACATTGTGGACAAATGTTACAATCAAGCCCAACAAGCCCGAAAATTGCATATTCCCATTACCACTTTTATGATTGCCAATGATCCTTATTTACAGCAATTTGTCAATCATTTTACCGAAGCCAATCAAGGGAAAGCCTTTTATACCGGTTTAAAAGGTTTGGGCGAAATGATTTTTGAAGATTATGAAACCAATAGAAAAAAGAGAGTAAAATAAGTATTCAGTGGTCAGTTTTTAGTGATCAGCTAAGTATAAATATAAAACCATTAAAATTAAGCAAAATATGGCTTTATTATCTTAATCCCTTAATGGTTCAAAAAATAAAATTGTAAAAAAAATATGAAAATAGAAAATATAAATACACTTGGAGAATTAAAGAAATCAGGATACATAAGCAAAAGTATTAAAGATGAATTGCGTCATAATTTAAGAGAGAAAATTAAATCAGGAGTACCCACTTTTGAGGGAGTTCATGGTTTTGAAAACACCGTTATCCCCGAATTAGAGCGCGCTATTTTGTCCCGTCATAATATTAATTTACTAGGACTTCGGGGTCAAGCCAAAACCAGATTGGCTCGCAAAATGGTCGAATTATTGGATGAGTATATTCCGTTTGTGACGGGATCCGAAATCAATGACGATCCTTTTCAACCCATTTCGCGTTTTGCCAAAGATATCATTGAAATAAAAGGCGATGAAACCCCAATTTCGTGGTTGCACAGAAGCGAACGATTCTTTGAAAAACTGGCAACACCAGACGTTACAGTAGCCGATTTGATTGGTGACGTTGATCCTATCAAAGCTGCTAATTTAAAACTTTCTTACGCAGACGACCGCGTGATACATTTTGGAATGATTCCCCGTGCCAACCGTTGTATTTTTGTGATTAACGAATTGCCGGATTTGCAAGCAAGAATTCAAGTAGCGTTATTTAACATACTGCAAGAGGGAGACATACAGATTCGCGGATTCAAATTAAGAATGCCGCTGGACATGCAATTTGTATTCACCGCCAATCCCGAAGATTACACCAATCGTGGAAGTATTGTAACGCCCTTGAAAGACAGAATCGGTTCTCAAATCTTGACGCATTATCCCGATACCATCAAAATTGCCAGAACAATAACAGAGCAAGAAGCCAAATTAGATCAAACACAAAGTGAGTTGGTGTATGTTCCTTCATTGGCCAAAGATTTATTGGAGCAAATCAGTTTTGAAGCGCGCGAAAGTGAATATATTGACAACAAAAGCGGTGTAAGTGCTCGTTTGAGTATTACTGCTTTCGAAAACTTATTGAGTACAGCCGAACGTCGTGCTTTGCGATCCGGAGCAGATATAACTACTTTGAGATTGTCCGACTTTATGGGAATTATTCCATCGATTACTGGTAAAGTAGAATTGGTTTATGAAGGAGAACAGGAGGGAGCTGCTATAGTTGCACAACATTTAATAGGAGATTCTATTCATACCTTTTTTCCAGCCTATTTCCCTAAAATCGAAAAATTAGAAAAACAAGGTGAAAAAACGGCTTATTCAGACACTTTAGATTGGTTTTTTACAGAAAGCGGATTCGAATTACTGGACGATTGTTCTGATGAGGAATATAAAAGAATTTTGGATAGTGTAACTCCTTTGGAAATTTTAATCAAAAAATACCAACCACAATTAGAAAAAAACGATAGCTATTTTATGAAAGAATTCATTCTTTGGGCATTAGTAGAATACAAAAAACTCAGCAAAGATCGCCTTTCCGAAGGGTATCAGTTTAAGGACATCTACGGAAGTTATATCAGTAAATTATAATTGAACATAGGGTTTAGAATTTCTAAGCCCTATTTTTTTTTCTTTTATCAATGAAAATACAAAGCAATAAAAATTTCAATTGCTATTAAAATAATCACAATCCACTCCAGTCGTGAGCTTTCCCGAACATTTAAAACATCCGTAAAGAGTTTTAGATTATCTTCAACAATACCCAATCGATAATCCAAATCTTTAAATCTAGGTATAATATCAAAATTTGTTTTAAGACTTCTATTCAATAAATTTAAATCTTCATGATCCCACACCAAATTTGGGTCGTCAAGAATGTATAAATTATCAACTATACTGTTTTTTACATTCAATACTTTTCCAATATATTTCAGCAGATTGGTTTTTGAAATGCTTAAGCGACCTCGCTTTTCCAATTCAAGAATATACTCCTTCGAGGATGTAATAAGATCATCAGAAAGTGTTTCGTAAAACTCAAGTGCCACAGATTGAGCAATATTAAGCATCACAATTCTCAATACAGATGAATCGACAAAAGGTACTGTTACCGAATTGTTTTTGACATAGGTTTTCAAAAGTGTTTTGTCAATCTCAATTGTGTATTCTTCAAACAGGTTTAAATCTACAATCTCAATAGCATATTTTTTGATGAATTCAATAAACTCTTTTTTATCGGATACCGTATAATTTGCAAAAACAATTACGCCATAATCAAAAATGTAGAGGTACTGATTTTTGCTTTTAAAAGCATAAAAAAGTTCCGAAATCGAACTGGAATACGTTTCAACTTCAAATTCTGTTCGGATTTTCTTTATATTGAAAGCTTCCGCAATTTGAATGGCTTCAATTTTTATTAAATCAGGTTCTATCATATTCGACATTTTTTCTATTTATTGCAAAATGGCGTATTAAAATTAACCAATTATATTCTAAAATTAAAAATTACAAGAGTACTATTTTGATTAAAAAGAAATCAAATCAATCAGAATATTTTTATTTATTTTATTTTGTGACCTTTCCCATTTTTAATAGTCTATCTTGCCCCGTTGGCGCTATTTTCAGTCCATCAAAATGGAATATGGAAAACAGTTTTGAAGATTTGATTACCACTTATATCGAAAATAGAGTTGGCATATCCGAACATTTTTTGAGTGCAGAATTAGCCAATAACTTAAAACAAAATCTACATAATTTAAACGACAACAGTCAATTATCGGCTGCTGGAATCGGGAATTCTGAGAAACTGTCTTATGATGGTGCTATTCGCAGTGATTCTATTTATTGGTTGGACAAAAAACACAATAACGCTTTCGAAAATGAATTCTTTGCTCAAATGGAAGCTTTTATTTTATACTTAAATGAGAGTTGTTATGCCGGAATTACAGGCTATGAGTTCCATTATTCCCTTTACGAGAAAGGCGATTTTTATCTAAAGCATCTAGATCAATTCAAAAACAATCCAAGTCGAAAATATTCAATCATTAGTTATTTAAACAGTGATTGGCAACAAAGTCATGGAGGAGAACTGCTGATTCATCAAGACAATAACAACCAAAAAATAAGCCCTACGCAAGGCAAAACGGTCTTCTTCAAAAGTGATGAGCTTGTTCACGAAGTGCTCGTTACTCAACATACCCGAATGAGCATTACAGGTTGGCTGAAGAGTGATCGGTAATTTTAGAAGAAAGTAGTTTTAAAAAATTAAAACACTATTTTTGTGGGATAAATTTTAGGACCATGCTATTTCTTATTCTGAGTATTATTTGTAGTGTTACAGTGGGCGTGCTCTTCAAGATCGCGCACAAAAATCAATCGAGTAGTATTCAAATCATAACATTCAATTATGCAACAGCTCTTTTACTTTCTTATTGCTTTTTCAGCCCCGATTTCAAGGCATTAGCCAGTTCATCGGCTTGGCCTATTTATACCCTTCTTGGTGTTTTATTACCAACCGTGTTTATCGTTTTGGTGCTGTCCATACAACATATGGGAATCGTAAAAACCGATGCTGCCCAACGTTTATCTCTTTTTATTCCCATTTTGGCCGCTTGGTTTATTTTTGACGAGCAATTCAATTCCCTGAAAATTGCTGCAATTTTGATTGGCTTTCCAGCACTCGTATTGCTACTCATCAAGCCTACATCCAACCAAGAAAACAAGTGGATGTATCCTGTTATGGTAGTACTCGGCTTTGGAACAATCGATGTGTTGTTCAAGCAAATCGCATTGTATACCAAACTGCCATTTACGACCTCCTTGTTCGTTATTTTTGCAATCGCCTTAGTAATAATGGGACTTTACGCCTTATTCACCATCCTTTTTCGAAAGGAAAAATTCAGTTCTAAAAATATTTTTTGGGGTATACTAGTTGGAATTTTCAACTTCTGTAATATTTTTTTCTACCTCAAAGCTCATCAAGCATTTGCTCAAAATCCCTCCACCGTTTTTGCCGGAATGAATATGGGTGTCATCGTAATCGGCAGTCTTGTAGGAATCTTTATTTTCAAGGAAAAAATATCTCGACTCAATTTTGCAGGGCTTTTATTGGCCTTGATCGCTATTGTTCTAATAGTGCTTTCACAAATAAACTACTAAAAGAGTTGGGCGTGACCCCATGAAGCAAAGGGGCTTACTTAGCATGCCGCTCATACAGCCCCTTTGTTTCATGGGGTCGGGCTATTGCCATTACTTCGGTAATTTGGCGCTATCCCTCACGCAATTCCTGCTAAAAAAGAAGTGTTTCGTTATTAATTCCTTTTTGTATAAACCTGACAATCAGGCTTCATTTTTTTATCAACATTAACGTTGCTGTTAGACCTTCAATTTTTCATTTTAACTAACTTTGTAATTCAAATACCAGTAAAATGCCAATCCGAATTCCAAATACTGTTTCTCTTGAATTCCTAACCTCCGATATGACTTCTATCAATGAAGTGCCTTATTTTGACGAAGGAATATCTGCTGGTTTTCCAAGCCCTGCCGATGATTTTCAAGAACTCAAAATCAGTTTCGACAAGGAAGTATTTGGCAGTTCTCCATCGACCATTTTTTGTGCACGTGTGAGCGGTTCATCTATGGAAGGAGCTGGAATCTCAAACAATGATATCATTGCTGTCGATCGATTATTAGATCCCGAAGACGGTGATATTGCCGTTTGTTTAATCCACGATGAGTTTACACTCAAGCGCTTGCGTGTAGAGAAAGATTGCGTTTGGTTGATGCCCGAAAATGACAATTACAAACCCATTCAAATCACCGATAATGATTCGTTCCAAATTTGGGGAATCGTCATAAATACACTCAAATACCATCGAAAAAGATAAGACATGTACGCTTTAATGGATTGCAACAACTTTTATGCTAGTTGTGAACGTGTGTTCAAGCCTAGCTTACGAAACAAACCCATTGTTGTCCTGAGCAACAATGACGGCTGTGTTGTGGCACGATCCAATGAAAGCAAAGCGTTGGGCGTAAAAATGGGAGTTCCAATATTCAAAATAAAAGACTTTGTAAAACAACACAATATTGTAGTTCGCTCTTCCAATTATACGCTTTACGGCGATTTGTCTAATCGCGTGATGACCCTAATCAAAAACTTCTCTCCCGATGTCGAAGTCTACAGTATAGATGAAGCTTTTATAAACTTCAACGGTCATCACTATGCCAATTTTGATCAAATTGGACTAGAAATGCACCGCATTATAAAAAAAGGTATTGGAATCCCAATTTCTATCGGATTTGCTCCCACCAAAGCCTTGGCCAAAGTAGCTAATAAAATTGCCAAAAATTACCCAGAACGCACCCAAAACTACTACATCATCGACACCGAAGAAAAACGCATCAAAGCCTTAAAATGGACCAAGATCGAAGATGTTTGGGGCATAGGCAGACAATTCTCTAAAAAACTCCAATCCATTGGGGTGATCAATGCGTACCAATTTACACAATTGAGTGATTCCTATGTTCGAAAATACTTTAGTGTAGTAGGATTAAGACTCAAAAAAGACCTAGAAGGCGAGCCTACCATCCAGTTTGAAGATATTAAACCCAAACAAAACATTGCAACCACTAGAAGTTTTGATGTGATGATGCAAACCCAAGAGGAATTACGAGAACGAATAGCTACGTTTTCGTCCCTAGCAGCTGTAAAGCTACGCAACCAAAAAAGCAATTGCGAACTCATTCAAGTGTTCATTTACACCAACCGATTTCGGCAAGATTTACCACAATACAGTGGGTATAAAACCGTTAAATTGCCGTTCCCAACCTCTTCTACTTTTGAGTTAAATAAATACGCTCAAAAAGCACTGAATGAAATTTTTAAACCTGGATTTCATTACAAAAAAGCAGGCGTCATTTTGATGGGAATTACACAAGATCAAACCCAACAATTATCAATGTTTGAATACGAAAATCCGAAGCATAAAGTCCTGATGCAAGTGCTCGATAAAATGAATGTGAAAATGGGGGAGAAGGTCAAATTTGGCGGACAAGATTTAAAACGAAAATGGAAAATGCGCCAAGAACATCTTTCGCCTTGCTATTCGACTAATCTAAAAGACATTATCACGATAAATTGTCAGTAATATGTGCTTCACAATCCAACTAAAAACCAATGTCAAAAAAGCCGAAACTCGCTTCAAAGCCAAAGTAGATAACCCGTTGCAGTTTCTAGAATCGGATACTATTAGTGGTTTTGCACACTTGAAAACACCTATAATTCGAGATAAATCTCCCGAAATCATTTCTACCAATTACAGTTGGGGACTCATCCCTACTTGGGCCAAAGACGAAAGTGTCCGAAAAAACACCTTGAATGCCAGAATAGAAACGGTAGGAGAGAAACCTTCTTTCAAAAATAGTTTAAACAATCGTTGCCTAATCCTGGCTACCGCTTTTTACGAGTGGCACTGGAATGATCCCAAAGGAAAATCCAAAGACAAATACCAAATCTACTCTCAAGAAGAAGCTCTTTTTGCATTTGCAGGATTGTACAGCCATTGGGTACAGCCTCAAACAGGTGAAACCATTTTTACATACACGATGCTCACCACCGAGGCTAACGAATTAATGCAATACATCCACAACACCAAACAACGCATGCCTATTGTTTTGAATCGAAAAGACGAAAACGCTTGGCTGGATGCTTCAAATGCTATACAGGATTTTGCTTTTCCGTATCAGGCAAATTTGGTTGGATTTCCAATTCCTAAACCTCACGACAACAGACCTGAAACTCTTTTTTAATGCATAAATAGGGGTTTCGTGTATTCTATTTTAAAGTTAATTCCTGATATTACGTCATAAAAACCTATTTTTGCACCGCAGACCGCCTTATCGTCGTCCCGATTCATCGGGAGGGAGGAAAGTCCGGACACCATAGGGAAGCATAGCGGGTAACACCCGTCGGTTTCGTCTTTACGGGCGAGATTAGGACAAGTGCAACAGAAAGTATGTACAGGTAATGCTGTAGTGAAACCAGGTAAACTCTATGCGGTGAAATATCAAGTATATCAGCATTCAAGGGTTCCCGTCCGTTGCTGAAGGGTAGATAGCTTGAGTCTCGTAGCAATGCGGGATCTAGATAAATGATAAGGCTCCGATTTATTGGAGACAGAATCCGGCTTATAGGTCTGCATTTTTTTAAATTTTTGAGAAATACTTTTTTCTATGCAAACAAGAATTGGAATTCTAGGATTAGGTGGTGTAGGTGGTTATTTTGGAGGATTATTAGCCAAAGAATACGCTAAATCAAAAACCGTCGAAATTATCTTCATCGCTCGTGGCGAGACACTAAGAAACATTAAGGAATCCGGATTAAAAATTCTATCTGATAATGGTGAGAAAATTGTTTTCCCAGATTTAGTTTCTGATAATCCTGAAATAATAGGTAAACTAGATTACCTGATTTGTGCCACAAAAACGTATGATATAGAAGAAAGCCTGACTTCTATAAAAAATGTGATTACAAAAAACACTGTAATTCTTCCTTTGTATAATGGTGTAGATGCTCCAGAGCGCATCTGTACTCTTTTTCCAGATAATGAAGTTTTGCAAGGTTGCGTTTATATTGTTTCGATGATTGTTTCACCTGGTGTGATTAAAAAAGTTGGTCCTTACGAAAAATTATTTTTTGGATCGAATATGGCTTCCATTTCTAGAATGAATGCTTTGCAAACCATTTTCAAAAATGCTTCAATCGAAAGTTATTTAGTCGATGCTATCGAAGAAACGGTTTGGGAGAAGTTTATCTTTATTTCGGCTTTGGCTTCAGCAACTTCGTATTTAAACCAAAACATTGGTGAGTTGCTAAATAGTGAATCAAGCAGGAAATTTTATGTTTCTTTATTGAATGAAATTACCATGATTGCTGCTGTCAAAGGGCTCGATTTGCCGAATGACATTGTTTTTCAAACTATATTAAAACTAGAAAAATCCCCTCAAGAAGCTACTTCCTCCATGCATCGAGATTTGATGGCAGGACGAAAAATAGAACTTGCCTCCTTGACTGAATTTGTGGTAAATGAAGGTTTGAAATATGAAATTGACACACCAACATACCAAAAGGTATTGGAGAAATTATCACAACAAGCTATATAATTTAGTTGTTGATCTTAAATTCCAACCCAATGTTACGAACACTTTCGATGCTTATTCGAGAATCATCTTTGAAATACTTGCGAATTTTACTGATGTAGACATCCATACTTCTTCCCGAAAAAAAATCGTCGCTTCCCCAAATCGTTTTCAAAATTTGTTCTCGTTTTACCATTTGATTTTTATGAGTATAAAAAAAATGAATAAGAGCCGCTTCTTTTTCGGTAAGTTGTTGTGTTATAGTGTTATTTTTTAAAGCTAAACGTTTGGTATCAAATAAATAAGCCCCAATTTTCAATTCATCTGCTATTGGGTAATGAGTCTGTTTTTGATTGCTTCTTTTTAAAATATTATTCAGGCGTAAAACAAGTTCGTCGGCTTCAAAAGGTTTTACAATATAGTCATCAGCACCCAATTTTAATCCAATGATTTTGTCTTCTTTTAATTTTCGGGCAGTTAGAAAAACAAAAGGAATTTCGGGATTGATTTTGATGATTTTTTCAGCAAGGGTAAATCCGTCCATTTTGGGCATCATAACATCAAAAACACAGATATCAAAATTTTCAGTTTGGAAAATAGCCAATGCTTCTTCACCATTTTCTGCCCAACTGATCTCATATTGGTATAATTCTAAATATTGTTTGAGAACGCTTGCAAAATCAGCATCATCTTCGGCTAAAAGTACTTTTTTCAATGGCAGATTATTAAACTTTAAACACAATTGTAAATTCCGAACCTTTACCTAAATCACTTATAACATCAATTGTACCCTGATGTGCTTTTATAATTTGCTTTACATAAAAAAGCCCCAAACCTAATCCTTTTGCATTATGCAAATTGCCTTCTTCGACTCTGTAGAACTTATCAAACAAAAAGGAATGTTTGTTTTTTGAAATTCCAATTCCATCATCTTTAATACTGATATTAAATTGGCTTTTGATTAATTCGGTATTAATTGTAATAGTGTTACTTCCATATTTCACAGCATTTTCGAGTACATTTAAAATAGCTGTTGTTAAATGAAATTTATCTAAAACCAAAGATGTTTCTTTTGTGTTAAAATGAGTTTCGATATTTACTTTAGGAAATGTAACCTCAAAATCGTCAACGATAGCTTTTAAAAATAATTCTGCATCTATTTTTTCTTTTTGAAGTTCAATTTCATTTTCCCCAAAGGAATTCGCCATTACTTCATCAATTAAATTTTGCAATCGATGATTTTGTCGGGAAATAGTATTCAAAACACTATTGAATTGCTCTTCATTGTTACGGATATCGATACGTTCCAATATTTTTGTAGAAATTCCCAAAGTAGTCAAAGGAGTCTTAAGTTCGTGTGTGATATTGTTGATAAAATCGGTTTTGACATCGCTCACTTTTTTTTGTTTTATTAATGCTTTAATGGCTATAACAAAAAGAGTTATTAGAGTTAGAATCGATAGGAGTGATAATAACAAAATAATTCTCATTCTTTCAAAAATGATCATTTCCCAATCAATCACGGACACGTACATTGAATCTTCGGTAAGTAATTTATAATCTTGCATTTGGGATGAACCATTTGTTGTACTGACATAATTCCGAACCAAAAAGGCATTATTTAAAGACTTTAAATTACCATAGATTTTATTCTGTATAAGAGGCTTTTCAGAAAAAACAGTATCACTTTTTTTATGGCTATTATAAATGACAAATTTGTTCAGGACAATAGCAAAATCAATGTCAATATTTGGGAAATCTCTTTTGAATCTAAGCTGTATTTTTCGAGTTAATGTGTCATTAGATTCATCTAAAATTAAAGTATTTTTAATTGCAGATTTTGACTTCTTATCTAAAACATAATTTTGTGCCAATAGCTTATAAAGTCTTTCCTTTTTATTCACGTAAGCCGAATCAATATCGCTGTAATCATTCGTTATTTTGGCAATATCCTCTTTGATCTCCGAGTGAAACTGGGCTACTTTATAATCATAAGCTGTTTTAACCAAATAGCATTGCACAACCGATAAGGTAATCAGAGCAATAATAGAAAATGCGATTAATAAATTGATTCTTTGCTTCATTTGATGAAAATTGAATTCAAAAATAATTCTTTTATTATTCAAATTAGCCATTAACGCCGCTTTAACCTTCGATTAACTCACAAAACGGGTATTTAGATTCATTTTTGCAGTGTTTCAAAATCACAAAACATACTATTTTAATGAAAAAAAAATTAAGAATTCAGAATGCAAAAATTATAATCTGTCTCATTATTTCAGCTTTTGGTTACGGACAAAATACGACAGCAACTGATAGTATTTCCAATAAATTAAGCGAAGTAGTGATTACAAAAGAAAAGAAAATGTTTACCAATAAAAATGGAAATATCAAAGTTGATGTGGCCAATTCGATTCTGAATGCAACTCCAAATACAATAGATTTGCTTTCTAAATTGCCCAATATTACCATCAGCGCCGACAAGGAGAATATAACAGTCATAGGAAAAGGAAACCCATTGATTTATATTGACAATCAAAAAGTAGGTATGAATGATTTGAATGCCTTGTCTGTAGACGAAATAAAAACCATTGAAATTATAAATAATCCATCTTCTAAATATGAAGCCGAAGGAAGAGTCGTTATTTTGATAACGCGAAAATTCAGCAAAAAAGAAGGTTCGCAGACCAATGTTTCCGAGGTGGCTTCGTTCAAGAAAGAATTCAATAATTATCTGGGGATAAATTCAAGTTTCAAAAAGAATAAATGGGAATGGAAAGCGAATTTTAATTACAATAAATTAAGTCCCTGGGAAAGCCATAGTATTGATTATCAAATTCAAGATGCGGATATCATTTCGAATTATAACGTTGCTACCGCAAATACCAAAAGAAAGCAGTTTATTTTTGGTGGAAGCTTGTTTTATAAAATCAATGAGGAAGATTATTTCTCAATTAGTATCAACAGTAAACTGCAAAGCGAACCTTTTGATATAAACACTACAACCTACAATAAGAATGGAAATGTAGAAAATAATGTTATAACACACAGTGATAATAAGAGCCAAAAGGATTTTATTAACTCTTTTATTAATTATTCCAAGAAAATAAAATCAATAAACACACAATTATTTACTGGTTTTCAATATTCTAATTTTGATCAGGATTCAAAGTCGTTGGCTCAGAATAATTTTAATAACACTCAATTTGAATTGGCCCAAAAAAGTAATCAAAAATTTAATGTAGCTGTTTTTTCTGGCAGGGCAGATTTTGAAAAGAAATTTAAAAATGAAATAAAATTGGAATACGGCGGGCTTTATTTGTCTGCAAAAGCAAAAACAGATTTTGAAATCTTAAATTATGAGACCAATAATACAATCAGATCGATTTATAATTTCAAAGAGAAAAACAGCGCAGGCTATACACAATTATCAGGAAGCCTGAAAAAAATTGGCTATTCAGTTGGTTTAAGAGTCGAAAACACTAATATTATTGGAGAATTCAAGAATGATAATGTACCATTAATTAACAAAAATTACACTGATTTTTTTCCGAAAGCACAGTTTGACATACCTATTGACAGCACCAAATCGATAACCGTAAATTATTCCAAAAGCATCTCGAGACCCAATTATTCATCTACAAGTCAGGGGTCGACTTATATTAATCCATATTTTTTATATTCGAGAAATATCAATTTAGATCCAACTATTAACAATCAGATTTCATCTAGTTTTCAATATCACGATAAATCAGTAAAACTAACTTATTATAAAAATACAGATCCTGTTTACAGCAGTTTTATATTTGACAATCAAAATAGTATACTCACTTTTAAAGAAATTAATTTCGAAAAAGAAACAGGTTTTAATTTAGAATTCACCTTGCCTTTTACTTATAAAATTTGGACTTCTACCAACAGCCTAAGCTGTATACTGAATAAAATAGAAGATGATTCTGCTGAATTTATCAAAACAAAACCGTATTTATATTATTATTCAAGCAATGAATTTAAACTACTAAAAGGCTACACATTTGTGATTTCAACTTGGGGATTAACGGAACAAAAAGAAGGAGTTTTTAAAAGAAAATCACTGTTTATTATGGATTTAGGAGTTTCAAAATCATTTTTTACCTATTGGAATTGCACTTTAAGCTATAATGACATTTTTAGAAATACGATTTACAAAGAAAGTTTTACGATAAACAGTATTAGTTCAACAGCCAGATATTTGGTTGATGCACATGAATTTTCAATAGCTATTAAATATTCATTTGGCAAAATAAAATCTACTGAGTTCAAAGAAAAAAATATTGATGATAATTCTAATAGGATCCGATAAAAGTTCATATTGCTTATTTATGATTTAAAAAGTACTAAATAACTGCTTCTATTTTTTAAATATAATAATAGTATTACATTTGAGACTAATTAATATCTATACTTTTATTTATGAAATTGTCTCTCTCTATTGTTCTTTTTTTACTTTTTACTCCTTTATTTAATGTCGTTGCTCAAGAAAACCCTTCTGTTGAGAAAAACTTATTTAAAATAAACATGCTATTACTTGGTGTTGCATATGAGCACGGCTTTGATACAAAAAACACGCTTTATTCAGAACTAAGTTTTGGTGTTGGATATAGAGATAGTGGTTTTAATGGATCTAGTTGGTCTTTTTATCCATCCATTACTGAACAATTTCGTCATTATTATAATTTAGAAAAAAGAACCAATAAAGGAAAAGTGACTACTAATAATTCAGGAGGTTTTATTGCTTTACATGCTAATTATAATTTTAGACCAATTTCGAGCAATGATTCCTATTCCTCAACCGAAACTTCTTTTACTATTGCACCACTTTGGGGATTTCAGCGAACATACAAAGGCAATTTTAATTTAGGACTCAATATTGGAGCTGGATACACTGTAAACAGTTACTCTGAAGATAGTGGTTTTGTTCCTGTACTTAATTTTTCTTTGGGCTGGGTAATAGGGAAATAGTTTTAATAACCAAAACTGGTAAAATTAATTGAGTCCTTGCAATAGCAAAGGCTCAATTCACATAGACCTTGTATATATTACCCTTCGTCTTCTTCCGTATCTTTTCGATTTGACTCATCATTCATTTCTTCCTCTTCGGATGAATCCAATTCAAAGAAACTAAAAATGGAACCGCCGTAACTTTTCTGGAACGAAAAATTAATCATGTGATCCAATTTGGTATATTTTGAGTGCTCGATAACCATCATTCCTTCTTCATTTAGCAATTCTTTTTCGAAAATCAATAAAACAATTTTCTCAAAAGTCTTTTGGTCTAAAGCATAAGGAGGATCGGCAAAAATAATATCATAACTCGTTTTGTTTTTTTCTAAAAAGGAAAAAACATCACTCTTGGTAGCAGCAATATTAAAATCATATTCAGTAGCTACTTGTTTGATGAATTTTACACAACCAAAGTCAGCATCTACAGACGTGATTGGGGTACATCCTCGAGAAGCAAATTCATAACTGATATTTCCCGTTCCTGAGAATAAATCTAGTATTTTCAAGCCTTCAAAACTGAAATGATTATTCAAAACATTGAATAAAGCTTCTTTACTCATGTCAGTTGTAGGTCGAACGGGCAATCCTTTTGGCGGAAAAATGCGTCTTCCTTTGTATTTTCCAGATATGATTCTCATGAGTTAAAAAGTATAAAATGTTGCTGATTTTGTGCAGTTGAAAACGAATTGATTTTTTGCAAATCAGTTACATCAAAGAAAGATACATTGCGAATGTATTTAAATGCGATTTTATAAAAATCATCATCTTCAGAAATAGCTCCTAATAATTCCAATTGAAAACTCTCAGGGTTCATATTTAACTGCTCGGCTGTAAAAAGCAAATAGTAAATAAAATCCTCGGCTGTTTTATATTCAAATGAATTGAATAACAGTAATTTTTGGTTCTGAATCACGATAATTTCAAAATGTCCAGGGTTAAAGTGAACAATCATTTTCTTAGTGTCATTGTTTTTGGAAGCATCCAAAAGTTTGGAAACCAAAATGGTATTGGCGTGTTTGTAATCGAAAGCGCCAAATTGGTCTATAAAAAAGTTATTGATATTCACATACGGAATGTAAACCGCATTCATTTGATAATTGGTGATTTCATCAAATGCAAAAAAATCGGTTTCAAAAACTTTGGTGTTGTATTGCAAATAACTGCCTAAAAAATGTTCATCGAATAGGGCAGTGGGAACAAATGTTGAAAGATTGTTGTTATGAATCACTTGGATTTCATCATAACTGTCATTCAGTTCTGGATAATTTCGAAAAGCATCCGAAAACAATTCCTCAATCTTGGTTGATTTATGAAAAGTATCAAAACGAATTTCATTTACAGATACAATCCTGTTGTGAAGCGTGTCAAAGCAACAAAAGGAAAGTCCAGTGAGTGAAACTTGAATAGAAAGTTTTTTGTATTTCTTATCGGTTATAATAGTATTCATAGTATTTTTTTCAACATTGCAAACTTACAAATTAAAAAGGCAATGTCAATGGCAATGGCAAAAATCAATGGCAAATTCAAATTTCAATGAACAGATAATCAAATTTCAAAAAAAGGGAGTTTTATTATAAATTTCAGAAGCAGAAACATAAGGCATTTTTTGTAAATATGGAACCTGCTATTCGCTACAATTTTTTAATTTTTAAAGAAAAATTAAAAAGATTTCCGCTTCTATCAGGGCTAAAAGTAAACAATTGGAATTTTTGTTATTAATAGTGCCATTAAAATTTGCCATTGCCATTGAAATTGAATTTTGCCATTGAAATTGCCATCGAAATAGCCTTACTTTGCAATCAAAATACACCTAATGAATTCTTCCTTGTTTTATAGCCATTTACAGAAAAAATTTCCTTTTCAACCCACGTACAATCAGGATATTTTTTTTCAGAAAATAGCTATTTTTTTGACTGATACCCATAATGAAACGATTTTTGTACTGAAAGGATATGCAGGAACGGGAAAAACAACGGTCATTTCTACAATTGTAAACAGTTTATTGGAGATTAATAAAAAATATGTTTTGCTGGCCCCAACTGGTCGTGCGGCCAAAGTAATTGCCAATTATTCGAACAAACCCGCTTTTACAATTCACAAAAAAATCTATTTCCCAAAGAAAAATTCAGGGGGAGGCGTATCTTTTACTTTACAACAAAACAAGCATAAAAACACTATTTTCATTGTCGATGAAGCTTCGATGATTTCAGACACCAATTCGGATTCCAAATTGTATGAAAATGGATCCTTACTTGATGATTTGATTTCGTATGTATATTCGGGAACCAATTGCAAGATGCTACTTTTGGGAGATACAGCGCAATTACCGCCTGTGAATTTAGATATAAGCCCCGCTTTGGATATTCATACGCTGAGTATAAATTACAACAAAGAAGTTGAATACATTGAACTCGACGAAGTAATGCGTCAGGAAGAAAATTCAGGAATTTTGCATAATGCTACCGAACTGCGTGAATTATTAAAGGATACTTTTATAACCGAGTTTAAATTCAATGTTCGAAAATTCAAAGACATTGTTCGGTTGGTTGACGGGTATGATATTCAGGATGCTATTCATTCGGCTTACAGTAATTTCAGCATTGAAGACACCGCTTTTATTGTTCGTTCCAATAAAAGGGCGAATCAATACAATGAGCAAATTAGAACCAAAATCCTTGATAAAGAAAGTGAATTGTCTACAGGCGATTTCCTGATGGTGGTGAAGAATAATTATTTTTGGTTAAAAGATTCGGATGAAGCCGGATTTATTGCCAATGGTGATATTATCGAAGTTCTAGAAATGTTTGGCATAAAAGAATTATACGGTTTTAAATTTGCAAAAGTAAAAATCCGAATGATTGATTATCCCAATCAGAAACCTTTTGAAACCGTACTTTTGATGGATACTATAAAAAGTGAATCTCCGTCATTGACTTTCGAGGAATCCAATCGTTTGTATCAAGAAGTGATGAAAGATTATGAAAACGAAACTACCAAATACAAAAAGTTTCAAAAAGTAAAGGAAAACGAATATTTCAATGCCTTGCAAGTCAAATTCTCGTATGCTATTACTTGTCATAAATCGCAAGGAGGGCAGTGGAATACGGTCTTTATAGAACAACCGTATTTGCCAAATGGTATTGACAGAGATTACATCCGATGGTTGTACACTGCTATGACAAGAGCCAAAAATAAGCTATATTTGATAGGCTTTAAAGATGAAAGTTTTACAGAATAACATTCAAAAATTGAACTATTAAGAAATTAAGTTTCCTTTAGCATAAATATTAAAATCTTAATTGCCTTAATTTCTTAATGGTTAAAAAACAATACTAAATGTTTTTATTATGAACACGCTAAACGACTTACATAAAATATCAGGCTCTTTTTCGAATACCGAAAAAATGCCGGTTTTATTTTTGGGACACGGTAGCCCTATGAACGCTATTGAAGAGAATCAGTTTGTGACTGGTTTTCGTGATTTGGCCAAAACATTACCCAAACCCAATGCTATTTTGTGTATTTCGGCCCATTGGTTTACTAACGGAACCAAAGTTACAGCAATGGAAATGCCGAGAACCATCCATGATTTTGGAGGTTTCCCGGAAGAATTATTTGAAGTGCAATATCCTGCCAAAGGAAGCCCTGAATTGGCAACCATAACTCAAGAATTATTGCTTCCAACCGAAGTAGAATTGGATCAACATTGGGGATTAGACCATGGTGCATGGAGTGTAATTAAACATTTATATCCCGATGCCGATATTCCTGTAATTCAGATGAGTATCGATTATACAAAATCAGGACAATACCATTTTGAATTGGCGCAAAAATTAAGTGCTTTACGAACCAAAGGAATCCTGATTGTAGGCAGTGGAAATATCATTCATAATTTGAGAATGGTCGATTTTAGAAATATCAATACGGATAATTATGGTTACGATTGGGCAGTTGAAGCTAGATCTGATATCAATGACTATTTGCTCGATGGAAATTTTCAACCACTTATTGATTTCGAAAAACAGAGTAAAGCTTTCCAATTGTCAATTCCGACACCAGAACATTATTTGCCATTGATTTATACCTTGGGATTAAAAGGAAAATCAGAGGAATTGAGTTTATTTAATGATAAATTGGTAGCTGGTTCTTTGAGCATGACATCGGTTAAAATTGTGTAGATTGATTTTATAGAAAAATCTTATATTTGAGAAAAAATATAATTTAGAAAACGCAATAGATGGCTAAAATTAAAGTTAAAGACACCGAAATTACTATTGTTTCAATCAATGACAATGATTATATTTCTATTACAGACATTGCAAAACACAAAACTGACGATACAAGTGCAACTATTGGAAATTGGATGCGAAATAGAAATACATTAGAGTTTTTAGGGCTTTGGGAAATATTATATAACCCCAATTTTAAACCCCTCGAATTCGAGGGGTTTAAAAAAGAGGCAGGTCTGAATGCTTTTACAATGTCGCCACAAAAATGGATAAATACAACTGGTGCCATTGGTTTTATTTCAAAATCAGGACGATACGGCGGGACGTTTACACATAAAGATATCGCCTTTAAATTTGCCAGTTGGATTTCAGTTGAGTTTGAACTTTATATTGTTAAAGAATTTCAGCGTTTAAAAGAAGAAGAACAAAAACATATTGGTTGGTCCGTGCACAGGGAATTAACAAAAATAAACTATCATATTCATACAGATGCTATTAAGCATAATTTAATACCCCAAATACTTTCTGATTTGCAAATTTCAATGGTATATGCTAATGAAGCCGATGTATTAAATATGGCTTTGTTTGGGGCAACTGCTAAACAATGGCGCGAACAAAATCTTGGTTTGAAAGGAAATATTCGAGATTATGCCTCAATAAATGAATTGATTTGTTTATCAAATCTTGAAAATTTTAATGCTCATTTTATCAACGAAAATTTACCGCAAAAAGAACGATTAGTAAAACTTAATAAAATAGCAATACAGCAAATGAGCATTTTAAAAGAAGTTGAAAACAAAAAATTGAAATAAAAAATGAAAATAATAGCAGTCATTCCCGCCCGTTACGCATCTACACGATTTCCAGCAAAATTGATGCAGGATTTAGGAGGTAAAACGATAATTTTAAGAACCTATGAAGCAGCCATAAACACTCAATTGTTTGATGATGTGTTTGTAGTAACCGATTCAGATTTAATTTATAATGAAATTGTTTCCAACGGTGGAAAAGCCATTCGAAGCATCAAAGAGCACGAATCCGGAAGCGATCGAATTGCTGAAGCTGTTGAGAATTTGGATGTAGATATTGTCGTAAATGTACAAGGGGATGAACCCTTTATAGACAAAGAACCTTTGGCAAAAGTTATCGAGGTTTTTAGAAATGATGAATCAAAACAAGTTGATTTGGCTTCTATAATGCGTGAAATAAAAGAGGAGAACGAAATCAACAACCCAAATAATGTTAAAGTAGTTGTCGATCAAAACAGTTTTGCATTGTATTTTTCACGCTCTGTAATTCCGTATCCAAGAGAAAAAAATGTAGGCGTTCGTTATATGCAACATATCGGTATTTATGCTTTTAGAAAACAAGCATTGTTGGATTTTTACAGTTTACCGATGAAATCATTGGAGGCCTCCGAAAAACTGGAGCAATTGCGCTATCTCGAATTTGGAAAACGTATCAAAATGGTTGAAACCACTCATATTGGAATAGGAATTGACACTGCTGAAGACTTGGAAAAAGCGAGAAAGATGATTTGAATCAATCTTGATTGTCATGATCAAAATAGCCTTTAGATTTAATCTTTGCAGAGAAAAAATTAAGAAAAAGTACTACAAAAAACAGAAATAATAAAGCTTGTGTAGTTACTAGAAATTTACCAATGGTTGTTACGGGATGATAATCTCCATATCCAATGGAAGAAGAGGTTATGATGCTAAAATAGATGGCGTCAAACCAATGATAAAAAGGTTTGTTTAAATAATTACCACAAGAATATAAAACAGCAAAAGCAAACGAAATTTCCAGATAATTAAAAAATAGCAAAAGCATGGAACGTTTATAAGAACGTGGTCTTGAAAACATATCGGAAGCAAAAATAAGTGTTGGAATGTAAAAAACGGTCTCCAAAAAGACATATACTAAAATCACAACAACCCAATGATATTCTTGCCAATGGTTGATTAAAATCATTAATGGAAAACAAACTTTGAGTAATACATAAAAATCCAATGCTAAATCTTCATACTCAACTCCTTTTTTATGGGCAAAATATTTAATGTAAATTCCAGGAAAAAGCAATTGAGAAGAAGAAAGAAATAATCGTACAATTTTTTCCAATCCATTATCGTCTTCATGATCATTATTCCAAATCGCCTTAATGTTTTGAAATCGTTTTTCTAAAGGATTAAATTTAGATTTCGTTTCTCTAACAGCTTTACCCAATAATAACTTCTTTAGTATTGATTTCATAATAATGCCATTAAATATATCTAGTAAAAGTAAAATTTTAAAAGATCAAAAAGAAACAATATCATTCCAATTTTTCAATAATAATCAATTCATTGTGCAATTCGATTCTAGGTATAGACTGAATTTTGAAATTGGCATCATCAAAATCTTTAATGAAATTTTGATTTCTAAAATTATCCCCTGCTGTCAAACACATCGTATTAAAAAGTACCAATCCTTTGCTCTTAAGTAAAAAACAAATTCGATTGATAAAAAACTTTTCGAACAAAAAATTTGGCATAGTAGTGTCTTGAAAAATATCAATGATTATTAGATCATAACGATCTTTTGTTTTTAGCACAAACTCAAAAGCATCATCTATAACCATATTTAGATTTTTGATTTCATCAAGTTTAAAATATTCATTGGCAATTTTAATAATTTCCGAATCAATGTCTACACCTGTAATCTGCCCTTCAAAGTGGATTTCATCTACCAGTGTTTTAATGACACTCCCGCCAGCAACTCCTAAAACCAAGGCATGCTCCATTTTAGAAATTTTTTCAAATCCAAAATGCAATAACCCTTTTCTTAAAATTCGTTGCAAACTTCCATAAGAATAGTTAGTATTTTCAGAATCGAGGACCAACTCACCATTCGCCCATGTAACTTCAATGGTTTTACTCAAAGTTGATTTAGTTTTGTATATTTTAATTGGTATTAGGTAACTTAATAATTTTCGAAGCATTATTTTATGTTTTTATCAAAAATAAGATAATAATTATTTAATTTGTACAAAATTTATGGCTAATGAAGAAACAAATTTACAAATGGATTTTTCACAACGTAATGGGTTGGAAAATAGAAGGAAGTCTTGATGAAGAAATAAAAAAATCTGTATTAATGGTAATGCCACATACTAGTTGGCATGATTTTTATGTAGCTATGTTTTGTAGAGGGGCTTTAGATCTTGATATTAATTGGATAGGCAAAAAAGAATTATTCCGTTTTCCTTTCGGTTATTTTTTTAAATATTTAGGAGGTGCACCTTTAGATAGAACAGGAGGCTTAAATAAAGTAGAATCCATAGCAAATATATATAAGTCAAGAGAAACATTTCGTTTGGGTGTATCACCAGAAGGAACACGCAAAAAAGTAGAACACCTTAAAACTGGTTTCTATTATATTGCTATTACCGCAAATGTTCCAATCATTCCAATATCCATAAATTTTGAAAAAAAAATAGTAGCAATAGGAAATCCATTTTATCCTACTGGTTCAATAGATTCCGATTTATTAATTTTGAAGAAACACTTTGTTAATGCAAAAGGTAAAATTCCAGAAAAAGGATTTAAAGTAACTTAAAAATTAACCTCCTGAGAATTGCTTAAAATATTTTTTATAACATATTGTACAAAATATTCAATTCTCAGGCATTTACCAATTATAGCATTGAATTCCGTTTTCAGGATAAATGGGATGAATATATTTTAAATGTACCATTTTTATAAAAGAATACAATTTTATCTATTTCATCCTTATTTTCATTTACATCAGGTCTTATCATTTGTTTAAATTTTGATTGATCAACAATTGGTTCATGTGAATCCAAAATAGGTGTAAACAAATCAATTGGAGTAGAAGTATCGATATCTGTAATGTCATTACTTAAATTTTCAATAGCAACTGTTTTAGGAAAAGTTCCCTTACCATTTAGTATCCAATATAAATCTACATCGGGGAAAAAATCGATAATCTTTAGTATAAAATCTAAACTAGGTTTGTTTCTACCCGAGAGAAGGTGAGACATACTAGAACGTTGTACGCCAATTTTGTCTGCAAATGAAGAGGCATTAAGACTGTAATATTCAAGTATAATTTCCAATCTTTTTATGAAATCATCCGTGTTTACCATTGTAAATTGTATTTCAAATTGATGTATTTACAAATGTAATTAATAGGAGTGAAGTAACCTAATATACAATGTTAAATTCACTAGTCAGCCTTTTTTTACTTAAAGTAAAAATATAGAAAAATCCACGTAAATACATGATTAACTAGTAATTGCATATTTGAATGATAGTTGATAATTCCAAATTATTCTACTATATTTGAAATCCATGAATCGTAATAAACACTGTTTACAAACTTAATCTTTACTGACTTTATAAAATTTACAATTGTAAATATAAAGATGTTTACTTTTGTAAATTAAACATTATACCATGAATTTAGAACAACTATTCGATCAAAATAAAGAAAATACAATTCAAGGTCGTTATATTACATTAGAAAATATCGAACCATTATTGAATAAAGAATCCTTAAAAAAGGATGTGAAAATTATTGGTAAATCCGTCTTGGGCCAACCCATTTATAGTTATCAAAAAGGAAGCGGTCTGATTAAAATTTATCTTTGGTCACAAATGCATGGAAATGAAAGCACAACGACAAAAGCGCTTTTTGACTTTATAAACGTATTAAATAATGGTTCCGATTTAGCTAAAAAACTATTGGAGACTTTTACTTTTTATTGTATTCCAATGCTTAATCCGGATGGAGCTAAAGCATATACACGAGTAAATGCTAATAATATAGATTTGAATCGTGATTCTCAAAATCTTACTCAACCTGAAAGTAAAGTTTTAAGAAGTGTTTTTGAAGAATTTAAACCTGATTATTGTTTCAATCTTCATGATCAACGTACAATTTTTGGTGTTGATGATACCGGAAAACCTGCAACAGTTTCGTTTTTAGCACCATCCTATAATGAAGAAAGAGAAATTAATGATTCTCGATTGAAAGCAATTAATTTAATTGCAGGTATAAATGACGTCTTGCAAAAATACATTCCTGGTCAAGTTGGCCGTTTTGATGATTCTTTTAACCTTAATTGTATTGGAGATACATTTCAATATATGGGTGTACCTACGGTTTTATTTGAAGCTGGACACTTTCCTAATGATTACGATAGAGAAATAACAAGAAAATGCATCTTCATATCTTTGATTTCAAGTTTTCTCATTCTTAGCGAAAACGATGTAGTTAGCAATAGAAATGATAAATATTTGAACATTCCTCAGAATAATGTCGTTTTTTTTGATTTTATGTATAAAAATGTCAAAATAAATTATGATGGTATCGAAATAATCACGAATTTTGTAGCTCAATATAAAGAAGAGTTAATTGACAATAAAATAATTTTTAATGCTTACATAGTTGAAGTAGGTGATTTGAAAGGATATTTTGGACATTTTGAGTATGATGCGAAAGAAGCAACTTATTTTGATGCATTTTCAAATTATCCAAAAGAAAATCAAATAGCAAATTTCAATTTTGATAAAAAAGTATTTTTCGTTAATGGGTTATTAAAAAAATAATTTATTATCTGTTAATTTAATTTTTATTTATAATTTTAACTTTTTTGATATAAAATAACCATATAATTAAAGAATTATGAGTAAGTTTCGTTTAGATGAAGTAGATCACCAGATTTTAGATATGTTGATAGACAACACAAGAGTTCCGTTTACTGACATCGCTAAAAAATTATTGATTTCAGCTGGAACGGTTCATGTTAGAGTTAAAAAAATGGAAGATGCCGGTATTATAATGGGGTCTTCTTTAGTTCTTGATTACGATAAATTAGGATATTCATTTATAGCATATGTAGGTGTATTTCTTAATAATACTTCTCAAACAAAATTTGTTTTAGAGCGAATCAATGAAATCCCTTTTGTAACTGTTGCATCTGTTACTACTGGTAAATTCAATATTTTTTGCAAAATTAGAGCAAAAGACACAAAACATGCTAAAGATGTAATTTTCATGATAGATGATATCGAAGGTGTTTATAGAACAGAAACTATGATTTCTCTTGAAGAAAGTATAAATGATAAAAAGCGTTTGATGCATACTATTTTTAAAGAAATGTAAACAAACCTTGAATGCTATGAATAAATAAGCCTCAAGTGAATTCTTGGGGTTTTTTTATGATAAATTAACCAAACTATATAAATGTATCATTATGTACACATTACCAAAAATAGAACGTTTTAACCAAAATGTTTTATCAAAATACCATATATACAACAGTGTTTTTATAACATTACCTTTTGATTCTGTTGACAATACAGGTGTGTTATTACCTATTTTCAGTGATTTATGTGATAATGGATTCAAAAAACAAGAAACACCAACGGAAATTTTTGATTTCTTTTCTGAAAAATATTTGACAGATGCCACTGAAAAAGATAAAATAAATTTGATGTTTTATTTTATTCAATACATTGAACGTCAGATTGTTTTGTTTGATGCAATCGAAGATGCCGCTTTTCCAGTAGTAAATAATATGGAAGGTAGAGGATCACTTCGTGATATCAAAGAAAGATCCGATGTAAAAAATAACAAAGAAGAGTTGATTCACTTTTTAGAAAATTTTAATGTTCGTACTGTATTAACTGCGCATCCAACTCAGTTTTATCCTGGACCAGTTTTAGGTATCATAAACGATTTAACCGATGCTATTAGAAGCAACAACTTACTAGATATCAAGCAATTATTAGCGCAACTAGGAAAAACTCCTTTTATTCAAAATGAGAAACCCAATCCTTATGACGAAGCTATTAGTTTAATTTGGTATCTCGAAAATGTTTTTTACAATACATCGGGTGAGATGGTTCATTATTTGCAAAAAAATGTTTTTGAAGGCGAATCTATAAAAAATCCATTGATTAAACTTGGCTTTTGGCCTGGTGGGGATCGCGATGGAAATCCATTTGTTACAACCGAAATTACTTTAAAAGTAGCCGAAAGATTAAGGACTTCAATTTTGAAATGTTATTATATCGAAATCCGTAATCTAAAACGTAAACTTACCTTTCCTGTTGTAGACACGTTAGTTATGGAATTGGAACAAAAGCTATACCGATCTGTTTTTTATTCTAAAGGAGAGATTTTTATAACTTTAGAAGAATTTGAAACTCAGCTAAACAAAATTAAAACCATAATAGTCGAACAACATCAGTCTTTATATGTAGACCAAATTGATGCACTTCTTATTCGATTGAATTTGTTTGGATTTCATTTTGCTTCTTTGGATATAAGACAGAATAGCAAAATTCACCAATCTGTATTTTATGACATTGTAGATTACTATTCAAAATCTAAAACCAATATATTTCCTAATAATTACTTTCAATTATCAGAAGATGAAAAAATAGAAGTACTTTCTGGAGTAAAAGGAAATTTGGATTCTGCTGATTTTGAAAATGAAATGACAAAATCTACAATTGACTCTATTCATGCTATAAAAACGATACAAGAAAAAAATGGTGAATTTGGTGCAAACCGATATATCATAAGCAATAATGAAAGTGCCTTAAATGTTATGGAAACTTTTTCATTATTTAAACTGTGTGATTGGGAACATGCAACTGTCGATGTGATTCCTTTGTTTGAATCAGTTGATGATTTACAAAATGCCCATTTGGTAATGGAAAAATTATATTCAAATCCTGAATATTCCAGACATTTAGTTCATAGAGAAAACAAACAAACTATAATGCTTGGTTTTTCTGATGGTACAAAAGATGGTGGATATTTAATGGCAAACTGGAGTATCTATAAAGCCAAAGAAGCGCTTACTGAAATTTCTAGAAAATACGGAATTCATGCTATTTTCTTTGATGGACGTGGTGGACCACCAGCTCGAGGAGGAGGAAAAACACATAAATTTTATGCTTCTCTTGGACCTAATATTGAAAATAATGAAATTCAAATTACAATTCAAGGACAAACTATTAGTTCAAATTTTGGAACTTTAGATTCTTGTCGCTATAATTTAGAAAATCTATTAAGTGCTGGTGTCGCCAATCAAGTTTTCAATAAAGGACAAAACAAACTGACTTCTGAAGAAAAAGAAACTTTAGACCAAATTGCTGATTTAGGTTATGATAAATATTTAAGTTTCAAAAACCATCCAAAATTTATTCCTTACTTGGAACAAATGAGTACATTGAAATATTATGCCAAAACAAATATTGGTAGCCGTCCATCAAAACGCAGTAAATCTGATAATCTCGATTTTGCTGATTTGCGTGCTATTCCATTTGTTGGATCTTGGAGTCAATTAAAACAAAATGTTCCTGGATTTTTTGGTGTAGGATCAGCTTTAAAATATTTTGAAGATACAAATCAGTGGGATAAGGTTCAAGATTTATATAATAATTCTTTGTTTGTAAAAACATTGTTAGAAAATAGTATGATGTCTTTGGCTAAATCATTTTTTCCTTTAACAGCTTATATGAGTAAGGATCCTGAATTTGGAGCTTTTTGGCAAATTATTTATGATGAATTTTTAGAAACCAAACGTTTGTTATTGAAAATTGCAGGACATAAAGAACTTATGGAAAATTATCCTGATGGTATAGCTTCTATTAAGATGAGAGAGCGTATTGTATTGCCATTGTTGACAATACAACAATATGCTTTGTTGAAAATTAATGAATTAAATAAAAAAGAGAACCCTGATTTAGACTTGATTGGTGTATATGAAAAAATAGTAACTCGATCTCTTTTTGGAAATACAAATGCTAGTAGAAATTCAGCTTAATATTTAAATTCTATATTTATGAATTCAAATCAATTGCCAATTAATGAATATTCAAAATTCAATTCAACATATATAAAAGCTCTTGATAATGTTGAATTATTTGAAGAATTAGAAATAAGTTTACACGATTTCATCAAATTTATCCAAAATATTCCATTGGATAAATTTGATTATAGTTATGCTGAAGGCAAATGGACGATTAAAGAAATAATTCAGCATATTATTGATGCCGAAAGAATTTTTGCTTATCGAGCACTAAGAATTTCTAGAAACGACAAAACACCTTTACCAGGATTTGAAGAAAATGATTATGTTGTCAATACTAATGCAAAAAGTAGAAGTATTCAAGAATTATTAACAGAATTTTCAGCGGTACGACATTCTAACTTATTAATGTTCAAAAGTTTTTCAGGAGAACAATTAGCTAGAATTGGAATTGCCTCGGAAAATGAAGTTTCGGTAAGAGCATTAGGTTTTTTGATTATTGGTCACATGAAACATCATCAAAAAGTTTTTGCAGAAAGATATTTGTAAATTACTCGAAGCAAGTTGACCAAATTTTCAACTTTTTTTCAAAAAGTATTGTATTTGCAGGACTAGTAGAAGGCATCACATAATACGTGATGCCTTTTATTTGTCCGAATCTTTTATAAAAAAAAGCATGACTTTGTTTTCCATTGAAAATTATTTTGGTAATAGATGGAAATTCTTTGAATAGCATTTCAAAATCATTTTCCTTTTTATTCTTGATGTGAATGTCTAAACTTCCTTTTCTTTCACAATTTTCTAAAACATCCCATAAACCAATTTTATTAGATTGAAGCAATTGAATTTTTTCTTCAAAAGTTTCAGGAATTGGTAATATGTCAAAAAGGGTATGCATTATTTTCCAAAAATGATTTCTCGGATTTGCATAATATTCTTGTTTGGTTAATGACAAAACTCCAGGCATAGTTCCTAAAATTAAAATTTCAGTTTTTGAATTGATGAAATATGGAAAAGAGTGTATCGTCATAAATTAAAGCATAACATTTTCTTTTTCCAAAATCGCTAAACCAACTCTAATTTTATCATAAGAAAGTTGTTCTTCAAAAAAATCAAAATATGGTTTTAAAGTTGTTGGTGATTCTAATTTAATTTTTGCTTCAGCGATTTTTGAAATCTCTTGCTCATTAATATAAATTTTTAAATCAATTGGATGACCATCACTGTATAATTTGGCTAAATGAGAAACTATAGTTGGTACTCCCAATTTTCTTTTCAATGCAATATCTTCAACGGTCATCCCACTTTGAAATAATTCTAAAGTTTCTTTGTAAGTAGAGTTTTCTTTTTTAGGTTTGATAGTTTTATTTTTTTGAAATTCAATAATTGCTTTTATAAAGGCATCACCATATTTTTCGAGTTTAGCTTTTCCAACTCCATCTATTGCAAGAAATTCATCATCACTCATTGGTCGATGAATTTCCATTTGTTTCAAAGTGGCATCATTAAAAATAATATAAGCAGGAACTTCTTCTTCTTTGGCAATTTCTGAACGTAGTTTTCTTAAAACTTCAAAAAGAGAATTTGCAACAGTTTTACTTACTCGTTCTTTAATTTCAGTTTTTTGTTTATCCATTTTTTGTACAGTAGTCAATTGTACTTTTTCTCCATCAAATAATACTTTTTTTGCAAAAGGAGTTAATTTTATTTTGTTCTGTTGATGAAAGGCAATTTCACAATATCCCAAATTAATTAATTGAATAAGATATTGATTCCAATCATACCAAGAAATATCAGTACCAACTCCATAGGTTTTTAAATTTTGATAGCCTTTGTCATAAATCGAAGCATTTTTAGATCCTCTCAAAAAATCAACAATTACGGGTAACGCTTCCGATTCCTGTAAACGGATAATTGCAGATAATGCTTTTTGTGCAATAATTGTCCCATCAAAAAAAGCTGGAGGATTTTTGCAAATATCACAGTTTCCACAATTTTCAGAAACCAATTCTCCAAAATAAGAAAGCAATATTTTTCGACGACAACTCAAGGCATCAGCATATTGCTTCATTCTTTCTAATTTTGCCAATTGTACATCTGCATTCAATCCTACGGATGCAAATTTTTGCAACTGAATCATATCACCGTAACTTTCGAACAATACAGTTTCGGATGGTAAGCCATCTCTACCAGCTCTTCCAATTTCTTGATAATAACCCTCAATATTTTTAGGCAAATTATAATGTATTACCCATCGGACATTCGATTTGTCGATTCCCATTCCAAAAGCAATAGTAGCACAAACCACTTGACAATCATCATTTATAAATTCATCTTGAGTTATAGAACGCATATTGTTTTCTAAACCTGCATGATAGGCTTTTGCTTTAATGCCGATTTTTTGCAATTTTGCAGCAAGTTCTTCGGTAGTCTTTCTGCTTAAACAATAAACAATTCCTGATTCATTAGGTTTGGTTTTAATAAAATCAATGATTTGTTTCACTCGATCCAAAGCAGGTCTAACTTCCAGACTTAAATTTTTTCTATCGAATGAAGCAACAAAAGTTTTGGGATTATTTAAATTTAATTGATTACAAATATCCGTACGTGTTGCTTTATCAGCTGTTGCAGTCAACGCTAAGATTGGAGTAGAAGGGAAGCGGTTTTTTAAATACCCCAAATTCGTATAAGCTGGTCTAAAGTCATGACCCCAAGCTGAAATACAATGGGCTTCATCAATAGCAATTAGGCTGACAGTAATTTGAGCAAAAGCATTTTCTAAATAAGACAAACTCTCTGGAGCTACATAAACCAACTTTAATTTATTGTCTTTTAAATTTTGAATATGCGATTGTTGTTCATCACCAGACTGACTACTGTTAATAAAACAAGCTGCTATTCCGTTGGCTTTTAGGCTATCTACTTGATCTTTCATCAAGGCAATTAGTGGTGAAATAACTATTGTGATTCCTGGTAATACTAATGCTGGTAGTTGAAAACAAATTGATTTTCCTCCTCCAGTTGGCATTATTGCCAAAGTATCTTTTCCTGAAAGGATACAATTGATAATATCTTCTTGATTGGGTCTGAATTTTTCAAACCCAAAACTCTCTTTGAGTTTGGCGTGTAATATTTCTGTTGTCATTTTGGCTTATATTAAAAAGATAAATCTAATAAAAAAAGGAACTCAATTTGAGTTCCTTACTATTTTTTATACAATTAAAATTTAATCTTCATCATCGTCGTCATCGTCTTCGTCGATAATATCTTTATCCTCAGTATCTTCATCGTCGTCGTCACTATCAATATCTGGTTTGTCTAGATTGTCATCATCATCGTCATCATCATCTGCATCATCAACATCCAATTCTAAACCACTTATTGGTTCAACAACATCATCAATTTCATCATCTTCATCAAAATTACCAATTCTGTCTGCTAACTTAGTACTTACTTTTACTAAATATATGGTATCTTCAGTACGAACTTCTACTGCTTCAATTAATTCATTTTTGGCATTTCTAAATCTAATGATATCCGAATCATCATATCCATCAGGGAATTTTTCGACCAAAAGATTTAAAATTTCGTTGGTCAGTTTTGCGTAATCAACTATTACTCTTTTCATAAATAATTTTTATAAATCTAACAAATAGGCGAAAATTAATGGCGCTACAATGGTAGCATCGGATTCAATAATGAATTTAGGAGTATTTATATCCAATTTACCCCATGTAATTTTTTCATTAGGAACTGCTCCGGAATACGATCCATAACTAGTTGTAGAATCTGAAATTTGACAGAAATAACTCCAAAATGGGATATCATGCATTTCCATATCTTGGTATAACATTGGCACTACACATATTGGAAAATCTCCAGCGATTCCACCACCAATTTGAAAGAAACCTACTCCATTAGCACTATTTTTTGGATACCAATCTGATAAGAATACCATATATTCAATACCCGATTTCATAGTTGAAGCTTTCAAATCTCCTTTTATAACGTAGGATGCAAAAATGTTACCCATTGTACTATCTTCCCATCCAGGTACAATAATAGGTAAGTTTTTTTCAGCTGCTGCATACATCCAACTGTCTTTTAAATCAATTTCATAATATTCTTCAAGAACACCAGAGAGAAGCATTTTATACATAAATTCATGTGGAAAATATCTTTCTCCTTTATCGTCAGCATCCTTCCAAATTTTATAAATATGTTTTTGAAGACGACGAAAAGCTTCGTGTTCAGGAATACAAGTATCTGTAACTCTATTTAATCCTCTTTCTAATAAATCCCATTCATCCTGCGGAGTCAAATCACGATAATTTGGAACTCTTTCATAATGAGAATGTGCAACCAAATTCATAATATCTTCTTCCAGATTGGCACCTGTACAAGATATAATTTGAACTTTATCCTGACGAATTATTTCGGCAAAAATCTTTCCAATTTCAGCTGTACTCATTGCGCCGGCCATACTTACCATCATTTTCGCACCATTGGCTAATTGCTGTTCATATGCTTTTGCAGCATCAACTAAAGATGCAGAATTGAAATGCAGATAATGCTTTTCAATAAACTGACTGATTGGTCCTTTACTCATATTCTTTTCTTTTTTTTTATTTAATGTTCAAAAGGTTATTTAGAGATTTGGATATACAAATAAAAGAAAATTATACATATCAAATTTCCAAATTCTCAAAAAATTAATGATTATTTACTATAACCTAATATTTTTAGTACATCTTCTGATGTTTGTTGTTCGGAGAAAACTTCTGTGGCAAGAATTCCATTTTCATCTCTATCTATCAAAATATGCTTCGGTTGTGGAATCAAACAGTGATGCAAGCCGCCATATCCTCCAATAGTTTCTTGATAAGCTCCAGTATTAAAGAAACCTAAATATAAAGGTTTTTCTTTGTTGTATTTTGGTAAATAAATAGCATTCATATTCTGTTCTGAGTTGTAATAATCATCACTATCACATGTCATTCCTCCTAACAAAACTCTTTCATAAGTATCATTCCATCTATTGATTGCCAACATAATAAATCGTTTGTTTATGGCCCAAGTATCTGGTAATGTTGTGATAAAAGAGGAATCAATCATATTCCATTTCTCTCTATCATTTTGTTGTTTTTGATACAAAACTTGATAAATCGCGCCACCACTTTCTCCAACTGTAAATGATCCAAATTCGGTAAAAATATTTGGAACATCAACTTCGGCTTCATCACAAGCAATTTTAATTTGATTGATAATTTCATCAATCATATACTGGTAATCATATTCAAAAGCCAATGAATTTTTGATGGGGAAGCCTCCACCAATATTTAATCCATCAAGTGTTGGGCATTCTTTTTTAAGAGCAACATAAACCTTGATACATTTAACTAATTCATTCCAATAATAGGCGTTATCATTTATACCTGTATTGATAAAAAAGTGCAACATTTTAAGTTCCAATTTTTTATTTTCTTTTATTTCTTTCTTATAAAAAGGAACGATATTTTTGTATCCAATGCCTAATCTTGAAGTATAAAACTCAAATTTAGGTTCCTCTTCTGCAGCTATTCTAATTCCAATTTTGAATTTTCCTTTAATTTGACCTTGTAATAAATCCAATTCTTCATAATTATCAATAATGGGAATAGTATTTTTATGACCATTATTGACTAATCTAGCAATATTTTCAATGTATTGATCTCTTTTGAAACCATTACAAATGATGTAAGTACTTTTATTAATCTTTCCTTTATCTAATAAATTTTCGACAATATTGATGTCAAAAGCAGAAGATGTTTCAATGTGAATATTATTTTTAAAAGCTTCGTTCATTACATATTCAAAATGCGAGCTTTTGGTGCAATAGCAATAATAATATTTGGCCTCATATTTGTTTTTTTCCATCGATTTTCGAAACCAACTTTTGGCTTTGTTTATGTTGTTGGAAATTTGAGGTAAATAGGTGAATTTTAATGGTGTACCATAAGTTTCAACCAATTTCATAAGATCAATATTATGAAATTGAAGGTTGTCTTTGTTTAATTTAAATTCTTCCTGAGGAAAATAATAGGTTTGATTTATTAAATCCGAATATTTAGTGTTCATCTGTTTTTGTAGAGTTTTGTATTAATTGTATTTAGAAAAAATAAAATTAAAAGTAATTCAAACTCTAATATTTGCATAAATTATCTGAAGCTTATCGTAGTCTGCCTTAAAATATTGAAATAGATCAAAACTAAAATTCCCTTTAATACCATAGAAACGTTTCAAAAGGCTCAAAAAGGACCTGTTGTTTCTATTTCTTTTAGCAGAAAATTTTTTAGTATTTTGATTTTTATTCATTGGAACAAATGTAAAAAATAAAATAGACGTAAAGCAATCATTTTTTATTAAAAAAAATCTAAGATTTGTAATCCTGAAATGCTTTTAAAATTAATTCATTCTCAACAGATTGATTGATTTTTATTTGACCGATGCCTTCAATCAAGGCAAATTGAATCGCTCCATACTCATTTTTTTTGTCATGAATTAGCAACTCAAGAATAGGATCTATGTCATTTTCTTCAAAAATAATGGTATCATAAATTGATTTTAGAGTCATTTTAATTTGATTGTATTCTTCTTGTGTAATTAAATTTTTTCGCAAAGAAATATAACTTTCTAAAATCATACCTACCGCAATTGCTTCTCCATGCAACAAAGTAGTTTTATTCTCATTTTCTAAGAAATAACTTTCGATTGCATGCCCTAACGTATGACCAAAATTCAATGCTTTTCTAATGTTTTTTTCAGTTGGATCTTGCATAACAATGTTGTTCTTTATTTCAACTGAACGGTAAATTAGTGCATCAAAATCTGCAAAATCAATTGCTTTTAAATCTAAAAAAGATTCCCAATAGGCTTTATCAAAAATCAATCCGTGTTTCAACATTTCAGCTAGACCGGAACGCATCTCATTTTGAGGAACAGTTTCTAAATATTGCGTATCAATTAGCACCATTTTAGGTGTATTTATAACGCCAATCTGGTTTTTTAAATTACCCAAATCAACTCCGTTTTTACCTCCAACTGATGCATCTACCATTGATAATAATGTTGTTGGGATATGTATAAAATCTACACCTCTTTTAAATGTAGAAGCCACAAAACCTCCTAAATCAGTCACAACACCACCACCTATATTAATAATCAATGTTTTACGGTCAGCGCCCAACTCTGTTAAAACTTTCCATATTTCGATACAGGTTTCAATGTTCTTATTGATTTCTCCTGCCTCAAATTCAATAATTTCAATTGACAACTCTGTTTCCAGTACCGAAAGTAATTTTGGCAAACAATATTCATTGGTATTGCTATCAACAATTATAAATAAATTCGAATAGTTATTCTCATTTATATGTTGGTTTAGTTTTTCGTATCCATTTTCATTAAAATGTACTGGGTAATTATTGGCTTGAATAGATTGCATGATTTTAATTTTATTGAAAGCGCAAAATAAGGTAAATTTTGCTAATTATACTCGCTTACTCTCTTTATATTTGCATAAAAAATATAACAAATAATGAGTAATATATTTAATAACACACAAATTGCGTTTGCATTAAAAAGTGATACAGAACTCGATAGAGCTTATTTTCTTTTCAAATTAATTAACAATCAACCTTTAGTTCGAATAGGAACAGCAGTAACCAATTTTGCTATTAAGGCAAATCTTCCTGTTGAAAGTCTTATTCGTGCAACTGTTTTTGATCATTTTTGCGGAGGTGTAACGGAAGATGACTGCCTATCAGTTGTCGATAAAATGTATACTAAAGGAGTTTCTTCCGTCTTGGATTATTCTGTTGAAGGAAAGGAAGAAGAAAATCAATTTGAAGCAGATTTAGAGATGACACTAAAAACGATAGAGTTTGCTAAAGAAAGAAAAGCTATTCCTTTTGCTGTTTTTAAACCTACAGGATTAGGTCGTTTGGATTTATATGAAAAAATAGGTGAAAAACAAACCTTAACTTCAGAAGAGCAAGCCGAATGGGATAGAGTAGTGGCTCGTTTTGATTTAGTTTGCAGTGAAGCTCATAAAAAAAATGTTGCCTTATTAATTGATGCTGAAGAAAGCTGGATGCAAGATGCCGCCGATGATTTGGTTACTGAAATGATGCGAAAATACAACAAAGAAAAAGTAATTGTTTTTAATACTTTACAAATGTATCGTTGGGATCGTATGGATTTTCTTAAAAATTTACATACAAAAGCTAAAGCTGAAGGTTTCTATATAGGAATGAAATTAGTTCGTGGTGCTTATATGGAAAAAGAAAATCTTCGTGCTCAGGAAAAAGGATACCCAACACCAATATGTGCTACTAAAGAAGCTACCGATTTGAATTACGATGCAGCTGTCCTATATATGGCAGAAAATCTAGATATGATGTCCATTTTTGCCGGAACACATAACGAAGAGAGTACCTATAAATTAATGGAGTTGATGAAAGCAAAAGGAATTGCTACTAATGAGGATCGAATTTGGTTTGGACAACTTTACGGAATGAGTGATAATATCAGTTACAATCTAGCTGCCAACGGTTATAATATTTCAAAATATTTGCCATTCGGACCTGTAAAAGATGTCATGCCATACTTGATACGTCGTGCTGAAGAAAACACTTCAGTTGCTGGACAAACAAGCAGAGAACTTTCTATGATCAAAGCAGAACGAAATAGAAGAAAAGGGAAATAGAATTCATTTTAAGAATTAAAAATTTTATATGTTTTATAAAAAAAATCCATTTGTTAAGTTTAACAAATGGATTTTTTTTAAGGTTAATAATTGCAACTAAGAATTGCTGAACTGTAAATTACTCAAATTTTTATACAAACCGTTTTCAATGATAATTAATTCCTGATGCGTTCCTTGTTCACTTATTTTTCCATTGTCAAGAACTAAAATTTGATCAGCAGAACGAATCGTTGATAATCGGTGAGCAATAATAATACTCGTTCTTCCTTCCATTAAAATCTCAAGCGCTTCTTGAACTAGCTTTTCACTTTCGCTATCTAAAGAGGAAGTAGCTTCATCTAAAATCAATATGGATGGATTTTTTAACAATGCACGTGCAATTGCTATTCGTTGCCTTTGACCTCCTGAAAGTTTAATTCCTCTCTCTCCGACGATTGTTTCAAATTTCTCCGGAAAACCTTCGATAAACATATATGCATTAGCTTGTTTAGCAGCAATTATTATTTCCTCTTCTGTAGCATTTGGTTTTCCATAAGCTATATTTTCTTTAATAGTTCCACCAAATAATATAACATCTTGGGGAACAATACTCATATTACCACGAAGATTTTCCAAATCATAATCATAAATATTTTTTCCATCTACTAAAATTTCCCCTCCATCAATATCATAAAAACGCAATAATAAAGATGCAATTGTAGATTTTCCCATTCCACTAGGTCCAACAAGAGCTATTTTTTGACCAAAATTGGCTGTAAAATTAATCCCTTTTAAAACCTGAACTTCTTTTCTGGAGGGATAACTAAAAGTAACATTATTAAAGGTAACTTCTCCTTTTAATTTATTTATAGAAGGAATATGTAAATTTGAATTGATTTTTTCTGGTGTTTCATCCAATAATTCAAAAACTCTTTCGGTTGCACCAATTGCTTTTTGCATTTGCGCATATAACTCTGCAATTCCTCCAGAAGATGCACCTACATAACTCGAGTACAATATAAAGGTAAATAATTGACCAACTGTAATTTCACCAGCAATACTCAATTGTACTCCATACCAAACTACAGCTACAATTGTTCCGAATAAACAAATAATAATAAAGGAAGCGAAAAAACCTCTGAATTGTCCGCCTTTAATCCCCATTTTAACAACTTCCTTAATTTTTTCTTTATAACGGGCAATCTCGTACCATTCATTGGCAAATGCCTTAACAATACTAATTCCTTGCATCGTTTCTTCTACTACCACTTGGCTTTCAGCTACTTGATCCTGTACTTTTTTAGAATATTTTCTAATAAAGCGTCCAAAAATAACAGCTGCTACACCAACTAATGGCACTACTGAAACCATCATTATAGTCAATTTGATATTGATACTAGCTAGCATTGCAAAACTCCCGATAATCAATATAAATTGTCTTAAAAACTCAGCAATTGTAGTAGTTAAAGTATCTTGTATTTGAGTAATATCATTACTTATTCTGCTATTCAATTCTCCCACACGTTTTTGGGAGAAGAAAGACATTGGCAATTTAACCAAGTTGGTATATAGTGCCAAACGAACGTTTGCTAAAGTATTTTCGGTAAAATTAACAAACAGATAAAGTCTAAAAAAGGAAAATAGTGATTGTAATAAAAGAACCAATCCTAATCCTAAAGCAATTTGATTGGCCAAATGGGCATCTTTTTTATTTACACAATCTACAAGCATTCCCATAAATTTTGGAAATGCAAGGGCTGTAACACTTGTAAGTAGCAAGAAAACCAATCCTACATAAAATTTCCATTTATGATTATTGGCATATTTAAAAATCAGAATTGCTTTTTGAAGTGAACTTGCATTAATTTTTGATTTTGGTAAATCATTTTCTTTGTATCTCGCCATTTTATTTGTTTTATGATACAAATGTAAGGTTATAAAAAGTTGATATCCAAAAAAAAATATAGATTTAGATTATAATAAAACACTGTATTTGAGTGCACAAAGAAAAACCACGTATTTTTAATTCATTTTTTTTAAAAAAATGCTTGCAATTACAAGTTCTAGTTGTATATTTGCACTCGCAATAACGAAAGACATTGCAATCCGAAAGGGCGATTAGCTCAGCTGGTTCAGAGCACCTCGTTTACACCGAGGGGGTCGGGGGTTCGAACCCCTCATCGCCCACAAAACTTCTCAAGAAATTGAGAAGTTTTTTTTTGCCCTAAAAAACATTTTTTTTTGATTTTCTATACCATTTAATACTAGTACTATTTTAATTATATTTGTTAACCTAAAAAAAATGATAGTGTCTCAAATAAATAAATTAAAAATATTCAATGACCCAATTTATGGGTTTATTACAATTCCAAATGCTTTAATTTACGATTTAGTTCAACATCCTTATTTTCAACGATTAAGACGTATTTCCCAAATGGGTTTGTCTTATTTAGTGTATCCAGGAGCCAATCATACCCGTTTTCATCACGCTTTAGGATGTATGCATTTGATGCAAAAAGCGGTTGAAGTTTTGCGTTTCAAAGAGGTGACTATAAGTCCAAATGAAGAAAATGCTTTGTATATTGCCATATTATTACATGATATAGGTCATGGACCTTTTTCGCACGCTATGGAAAGTAGTATCGTTGAAGATGTACACCACGAAGAGATTTCATTATTATTAATGAATCAACTCAATACTGAATTCGATGGTAAATTGAGTCTTGCTATTCAAGTTTTTAAAGGGGAATACCATCGCAAGTTTATGTTGCAATTGATATCGAGTCAGTTGGATATGGATAGAATGGATTATTTAAAACGAGATAGCTTTTATTCTGGTGTTTCTGAAGGAAATGTCAATTCGGAACGATTGATTCAGATGATGAATGTAGTAGATGATGTATTAGTTATTGAAGAAAAAGGCATCTATTCTGTAGAAAAATTTCTGATGTCCAGACGATTGATGTATTGGCAGGTGTATCTTCACAAAACAAGTCTTGTTGCCGAATTAATTTTGACCAAAGTTTTAAAACGCGCTAAAGAACTAACCGAAAGAGGTATTCTACTACCTTGCAGTGAACCATTGTTGTTTTTTATGCAAAATAAGGTCACCATTGACACGTTTGACGAAAAAACATTAAAATTGTTTACCAAATTAGATGATTTTGACATTATAAGCGCTTTGAAAGCATGGGAAAACCAAGATGATTTTATACTTTCATCTTTAAGTAAAATGATAATCAATAGAGATCTTTTGAAAATCAAATTAACTAATGAAAAAGTTCCATTAGAAGAAATACATATTCAAAAGGAACGATTTTCGATTCAGAATAAAATTTCATTGGCTGAGTCCAGTTATTTTATTTTCAAAGGAAAAATCAAAAGTCAAGCTTATAGTAAAATAGCAGAACCAATCCGAATTTTGAATAAAGACAGGACAATTGAAGATGTTGTAGAAGCCTCTGACCAGCTGAATTTGAAATCGTTATCAAAATTAGTTACCAAGTATTATATTTGTTTTCCAAAACAACTGCTTTAAAATTAACATTTAAAACCTATTTTTTATATTTTTGTCGATATAAAACGTATCAATCTATTTTTATTTTATATCGTGAGAACAAACATTTGTATGTTCCATCTTATACTTTTTAAAAATACAATACAATAAGATGAAATTTACAGCTGAACAAATAGCAGGCATATTAGAAGGTGAAATTGTTGGTAATCCCAACATTGAAGTGTATCGTTTGTCTAAAATCGAAGAAGGTACCGAAGGGTCACTTACTTTTTTATCCAACCCAAAATACACAAACTATATTTATACTACAAAAGCTTCTGTTACAATCGTTAATGATACTTTTGAGCCAGAATCACCAATAACAACAACACTTATTAAAGTAGCAGACGCCTATAAAGCGTTTTCAAAATTATTGGAGTTTTATAATCAAGTGAAGTTAAACAAAAGCGGTATCGAAACCCCATCCTTTATTTCAAAAAGTGCAAAATATGGTGAAAACTTATATTTAGGAAGCTTTAGTTATATAGGTGATAATGTGGTGTTAGGAGACAATGTAAAAGTATATCCTGGAAGTTTTATTGGTGACAATGTAAATATTGGGAATAATGTGATTATTTTTGCTGGCGCCAAAATTTATTCAGAAACAGTAATTGGTAATAATTGTACGATTCATTCTGGAACAGTTATTGGGGCAGACGGTTTTGGATATGCACCAAATGAAGATGGAACATACAGCAAAATTCCACAAATTGGAAATGTAATAATTGAAGATTTTGTTGATATCGGAGCCAATTCAACAATTGACAGAGCAACACTAGGATCCACTATAATTAGAGCAGGAGTAAAATTAGACAATCAAATTCAGATTGCACATAATGTTGAAATTGGACGAAATACCGTTATTGCAGCACAATCTGGTGTAGCTGGCTCTACAAAACTAGGAGAAAATTGTATGGTAGGTGGGCAAGTAGGAATCGTAGGACATTTAACTATTGGTAACAATGTTCGTATACAAGCTCAGTCTGGTGTAGCTAGAAACATAAAAGATAATGCCGTTTTACAAGGCACGCCTACTTTTGAATATTCGGATTACAATAAATCGTATGTGCATTTTAAAAATTTACCTAAATTGGTAAAAGAGATAGAAGAGTTAAAAAAACAAATATTAAACCAAAAAAATGGAAACAATGGTTAAACAGAAGACCATCAAAACAGAAATTTCACTTACTGGAGTTGGATTACATACAGGGAAAGAAGTTAAAATGACTTTTAAACCTGCTCCTGTTAATAATGGATTTACGTTTGTTCGTGTAGACCTCGAAGGACAACCAGTTATTGAGGCTGATGCCAATTATGTAGTAAATACTCAAAGAGGCACGAATCTAGAAAAACTAGGAGTAAAAATTCAAACTCCTGAGCATGTTTTAGCTGCATTAATGGGTTGCGATCTTGATAATATTATAATTGAATTAGATGCTTCTGAATTACCAATAATGGATGGTTCTTCAAAGTATTTCATGGAAGCCATAGAGGAAGCCGGTATAGTGGACCAAGAATTAAATAGAAATGTTTATGTTGTAAAAGAAGTAATTTCATTTACTGATGAAGCTTCCGGAAGTGAAATTATGGTTATGCCAAGTGATCATTATAGTGTAACGGCGATGGTCGATTTTGGAACTAAAATATTAGGTACTCAAAATGCTACTATGAAAAGTATTTCTGAGTTTAAATCTGAAATATCCAATGCAAGAACTTTTAGTTTTTTGCACGAACTAGAATCTCTTTTGGAAAATGGATTAATTAAAGGAGGGGATTTGAACAATGCCATTGTCTATGTTGATAAAGATATTTCTGAAACAACAATGGAAAGCTTAAAGAAAGCCTTTGGTAAAGACGAAATTTCGGTAAAACCTAATGGAATTTTAGACAATCTTACTTTACATTATCCAAATGAAGCTGCAAGACATAAATTACTAGATGTAATTGGGGATTTGGCTTTAATTGGTACAAAAATTCAAGGAAAAATCATAGCCAATAAACCGGGTCATTTTGTAAATACTCAATTTGCAAAGAAAATGGCTAAAATTATTAAGAATGAACAAAGAAATTACGTTCCAACTTATGATTTGAACCTTGAGCCATTAATGGATATTCATAAAATAATGGCGGTTTTACCACATAGACCACCATTTTTACTGATTGATAGAATTATTGAAATGTCTGACAGTCATGTGGTCGGTATGAAAAATGTCACAATGAATGAAAATTTCTTTGTAGGACATTTTCCGGATGCACCGGTTATGCCTGGTGTATTAATTGTGGAAGCCATGGCGCAAACAGGTGGAATTCTTGTATTAAGTACGGTTCCAGATCCTGAAAATTATTTAACATTCTTTATGAAAATAGATAATGTAAAATTTAAGCAAAAAGTATTACCAGGTGATACACTTATATTCAAATGTGATTTGATAACTCCTATACGAAGAGGTATTTGTCACATGCAAGCGAATGCATACGCTAATGGTAAATTAGTTGCTCAAGCTGAATTAATGGCACAAATAGCAAGAAAACAATAATTTTTTGATTAAAGCTTAATAAACGCTAAAATCATAATAATATTAATTAAAAAAATAGCAGATGAATCAACCGTTAGCATACGTTCATCCAGGCGCGAAAATAGCCAAAAACGTTGTAATTGAGCCTTTTACAACTATTCATAACAATGTGGTCATTGGAGATGGAACTTGGATTGGTTCAAACGTTACAATTATGGAGGGAGCTCGAATTGGAAAAAATTGTAACATTTTTCCTGGGGCTGTAATTTCTGCTGTACCTCAAGATTTGAAATTTGGTGGAGAAGATTCTTTAGCAATAATAGGAGATAATTGTACCATTAGAGAATGTGTTACAATAAACAGAGGGACTATTGCATCTGGTCAAACAACTCTTGGTAATAATTGTCTGGTAATGGCCACTGCACATATTGCTCATGATTGCCATATCGGAGATAATGCTATTATTGTAAATGGTGTTGCTCTTGCAGGTCACGTTATAGTAGGTAAATATGCTGTAATTGGAGGATTAGCAGCTATTCATCAATTTATTCATATTGGAGATCACGCCATGGTTTCAGGTGGATCATTGGTTAGAAAAGATGTGCCTCCCTTTACAAAAGCAGCGAAAGAACCTTTATCTTATGTTGGAATAAATTCTGTAGGATTAAGAAGAAGAGGTTTTACGACCGAAAAAATTAGAGAAATCCAAGAAATATATAGAATTCTATATCAAAAAAATTACAATACTACTCAAGCGATGGACATTATTGAGGCCGAAATGGAAGCAACTCCTGAGCGAGACGAAATATTGGATTTTATACGAAATTCTTCTAGGGGAGTAATGAAAGGGTATTCTGGAAACTATTAACAAAATTGATTAATCTATATTTGTCAATTCGTTTAATCGAAAAACAAATTATAATAATGATTGATCGCATTCAACTAATTAACGAATTAACAAACAAACAGTAAAATGGCATCTACATCAGATATTAAAAACGGATTGTGCATAAAATACAACAATGATATATACAAAATCATTGAATTTCTTCATGTTAAACCAGGTAAAGGACCTGCATTTGTAAGAACAAAATTAAGAAGCTTGAGTAATGGTAAAGTATTAGATAATACTTTTTCTGCTGGACATAAAATTGATGAAGTAAGAGTTGAAAACCATAAGTTTCAATTTTTATATCCAGAAGGTGATTTATTTCATTTCATGAATGTAGAAACTTTCGAACAAATTTCTTTAAATAAAAACATATTAGACTCTCCAGATTTATTAAAAGAAGGAGAAAATGTTATGGTAAGTATCAATACGGAAACAGATTTACCTCTTTCTGTAGATATGCCAGCATCTGTAATTCTTGAAGTTACTTATGCTGAACCTGGAATAAAAGGAAACACAGCTACAAATGCTACTAAATCGGCTACAGTTGAAACTGGTGCAACCGTGAATGTTCCTTTATTCATTAATGAAGGTGACAAAATAAAAATAGATACTACTTCAGGTTCTTACATGGAACGTGTTAAAGCATAGTTTGTAACTCATTTTCCAGTTTTTAATACTAGTTTTTATTAAAAACTGGAAATTGACTTTATAAACTAAATACTTTTTTATATGAAATTCCCAAAAGTTTATTATCTACAAGAAATTGCAAATTTGCTTCAATGTGAATTTATTGGCGATCCTTTGTTTCCTGTTTATGGCATGAATGAAATTCATGTTGTAGAATCGGGAGATATTGTATTTGTAGATCATCCTAAATATTACGAAAAAGCTTTAAACTCTGCGGCTACTATTATTTTAATCAATAAAAAAGTGGACTGCCCAGAAGGAAAAGCATTACTAATATCAGATGATCCCTTTAGAGATTTCAATGTATTGACAAGACATTTTATGCCATTTGTAAATGCTAATGTTGCCGTTTCCTCTTCCGCAAAAATAGGTAAGGGAACTATTATCCAGCCAAATGCTTTCATAGGCAATAATGTTGTTATTGGAGAAAATTGTTTGATACATGCCAATGTTTGTATTTATGATCATACAATTATCGGAGATAATGTCATAATACATTCTGGATCTGTTTTAGGTGCCGATGCATTTTATTACAAAAAAAGAGCCGATGGATATGATCAATTAATTTCGGGAGGAAGAGTAGTAATAAAAAACAATGTCGGCATTGGAGCTCTTTGTACTATAGATAAAGGTGTTACCGGAGATACAACTATTGGTGAAGGTACCAAAATTGACAATCAAGTTCATGTTGGACATGATACTATTATTGGAAAAAAATGCCTCATTGCTTCTCAAACTGGCATAGCAGGTTGTGTTATAATTGAAGATGAAGTGACTATTTGGGGACAAGTTGGAACTACAAGCGGTATAACAATTGGCTCAAAAGCGGTTATTATGGGTCAAACTGGAGTAACTAAATCAGTAGAAGGTGGAAAAAGCTATTTTGGTACTCCAATTGAAGAGTCTAGAGAGAAATTAAAGCAATTGGCCAATATTAAAAAAATTCCAGGTATAATAGAAAAATTAAAATAATATGTCTGCTAAAGAAATAGTTAAAAGTTTTTATAAGTCAGATGCATTCATTAATCCAACGATTATGAAAGATTTTTTGCATCCTGATTGCATTTTGGATTGGAACAGTAGTAAAGGTTTCATACAAATGAATTATGATGAAATATTAAATTTGACTAATGAAATTAGCAGAGCCTATGTTCGTACGAAAGCTAGAATAAGTCACATACTTGAAGAAGATAATATAGTTTCAGTACGGTTTTCACATTATGTAAAAACAATTGAAAACCCCAGAGAGGAAATGTTGTTGGCACATATTATGATTATTTGGGAAATAAAAGACAATAAATTATATAAAGGATTTCAAATGAGTCAAGTCATATAATTATTTTTATTTTAAAAAAAAGTACAAAATAATTACAAAAGCTTTACTTTTGCGTCACAATTTTAAAAACTACATAAAAAATATATCATGAGTGTTTTAGTTAATAAAGATTCAAAAATAATTGTTCAAGGATTTACGGGTAGCGAAGGAACTTTTCACGCTTCGCAAATGATTGAATATGGTACAAATGTTGTTGGAGGTGTAACTCCTGGAAAAGGAGGAACTACACATTTGGATCTTCCTGTTTTTAATACTGTAAAAGATGCAGTAGAACAAGCAGGTGCCGATACTACTATTATTTTTGTCCCTCCTGCTTTTGCTGCAGATGCTATTATGGAAGCTGCAGATGCAGGAATAAAAGTGATCATTGCTATTACTGAAGGAATTCCAGTAGCTGATATGATTAAAGCAAACAGTTATGTTAAAGATAGAAATGCTAGACTAATTGGTCCAAATTGCCCTGGTGTAATTACTCCAGGTGAAGCTAAAGTTGGAATTATGCCTGGTTTTGTTTTCAAAAAAGGAACAGTAGGAATTGTTTCCAAATCAGGAACTTTAACTTATGAAGCTGCTGATCAAGTTGTTAAACAAGGATTAGGGATAACTACAGCAATTGGTATTGGTGGAGATCCTATTATTGGAACAACTACAAAAGAAGCTGTTGAATTACTAATGAACGATCCAGAAACAGAATGTATCGTAATGATTGGTGAAATTGGTGGTCAATTAGAAGCAGATGCTGCTAAATGGATTAAAGCTGATGGAAACCGTAAACCAGTTGTTGGATTTATTGCAGGTGTTACAGCTCCAGCAGGACGAACAATGGGACATGCAGGAGCAATAGTTGGTGGTTCTGACGATACTGCAGAAGCAAAAAAACAAATTATGAGAGAAAACGGAATTCACGTTGTTGACTCACCGGCTGAAATTGGTAAAAAAGTAAAAGAAGTACTTGGATAATTTCCAATTATTTAAATAATAAATTCCAAAAAAAGTCTCAATATTTTGTTGAGACTTTTTTACATTTTTAAAATGTCTGGAATGTAATCAAAAACTTAACAACACAGATTCTTAGAATCGTAGTTACTTAAAAATTAAAAATATGTACAAAGAATTAGAAAAGTTCACAGTAAAAGGAAATTTTACCTTTACACAGGAAGATAGTTTAGAAGAAGTTTGTAATGCATCAGAATCAGGAAGTGGAGTATTTCTTGTTTATGCTATTGCAGAAGATATCAAAGAATTAATTATGGTTGCTTCAACAGGTACGGTTCAAAATGACGGAACCTTGAAAAGTAAAAATGGAGGATTACATGATAAAATCGTAAATGGTCATCAATTTGCTAAAACTGGAAGAAAATATTCTTGGCCAGCACAAATGAAAAAAGAAAATATCAATGCGTTAGAAGTTTTATGGTTTGAAACATTTAATGATACTGCAAAAGCAATTCCAACTAGTGTTGAAGGTCAAATTTTGCAAAATTTTCTTGATGAAAAAGGTAAATTACCAAAATGGAATGTAGCTTTTTAATTCATTAAAATCAAACCGATATTCAACTTCATTACAAAGTTTAGTGAAGAATAGGGAATAAACAAAAAAAAGCTTTACAGAGATGGAGGGCACTGAAAAAGTCTCTCGAATAAGGAAAATGAAAATAACTGAAAAGGAGCGAAAACACTATGGTTTCGCTCCTTTTAGTTGTTATAAGCCCCTTGTAATCTAAGAAGATTAAATTTGACTAAAAAAAGACGATTAAATAAAATCAAAGCCTTATTTAATCGCTTTTTTTAATGATTTTTGAAAATAGGGACTTTTTCAGTGCCCTCCAGAGATGTGAAGCTTTTTTTGTTTAATATATTTTTTTAAAGAAAAATATGTTTATTTTTCTTTAAAATCTACAGACAAAGAATTCACACAATACCGTTGCCCCGTTTTTGTTGGGCCATCTTCAAAGACATGACCCAAATGTCCACCACAATTTGCACAAACAATTTCAGTGCGTTTCATTCCGTGTGTAAAATCATCTATATACTCAACTCTTCCAGGTATTGATTCGTCAAAAGAAGGCCAGCCACAATGTGCATCAAACTTTGAATTACTTTCAAATAGAGGAGTGCCGCAACCACCACAACAATAAACACCATTTTCAAAATGTAAATTATATTTGCCTGTGTGTGGATATTCTGTTCCTTTTTGGCGTAGAATTTTGTATCGCTCAGAACCTAATTCTTCTTCCCATTCTTTTTCTGTTTTAACCAAAGGATAAATCATACCATTAATTTTTAATAAAAGTAATTATTTTTTCGATTACTTGATTATCAGCAAGAATTTTTCGGTGTCCTAGTCCTTTGGTTATCATTAATTCACCATTTTTTAAATGCTGATAAATGTGTAAACCCGCTTTTACGGAAACTTCAGGATCATTCTCGTCGTGTACAACCAAAGTGGGGATCAGTGTTGTTTGTGCAGCTTTGTAGGCACTATAATCATCCATTTTTCCTCCATATTTTTTTTCAAAATGTGCACATAATAAACTACTTATTTGAGGCTCCAATTCTAATTTAGCTATAAAATCATCCGTTATATCTTGAACTATATCACCACTTCCTATAATTATCGCTTTTTCTACCTTTAATCCTTCTTTTATAGCATTAAGGACTGACATTCCTCCTAAAGAATGACCAATTGCAACTTCAAATGGACCAAATTGTTTATCAATTTCCAAAATAGAGGCAATAAAATCAACCATTATTGTTGAATTACCGGGTGATTTCCCATGTGCTGGTGCATCAAAACTGATAGTAGAATAACCATGATAAATTAATTCATCGGCAATTTTACACAATTGTGTTCCTCTTCCTGACCATCCATGGACTAGTATTATTTTTTTCGAACTATTACCATATTCATAAACATTAATCTTTCGATTTATAGATGGAATGAATAGCATTTTTTGAACACTTTTCTTATCCATCCTAATTTCTCGTTTAGGAAGTCTATGTTTTATTGGAGTTGTAAATAATTTAGAAGCATATAATGTGACCCATTTTGTTGACAAAAAAGCAATAAACTTACTAGATAGTATTATAATTTTTGGAATTTTCAATGGCTTTGTATGATTTAACGTGTTTTTTGTCATTTTAATAAAATTGAAGAATTGCTTTTTATTACAATTTTTTTTAACTAAATTTAAAAAACTTAAAAGTAGTATAAATTTAATGTTAATTTAATTCATTATTTTTCTATAAATGTAATATATTTTTAATTTTTGCAAGAAAATAAATGAATTAAATAATTTATCCTTTTTTATTAAAATCAAAACTAATTAATGGAAATATTTCACATTGGAGCAGAATGTTACCCAGTTGCAAAAGTGGGTGGTTTAGCTGATGTGTTAGGTTCACTACCAAAATATCAAAACAGCGAGAACTACCAAGTTAGAGTTGTAATACCTTGTTATCAAAATATTTTTAGATTAGAAAATGAATTTGAATGTGTTCATTGGGGTAAAATAAAATTAGGCAATTTTAATTTCCCTTTTAGTGTTTTGAAAGAAACAACAAATAAATTAGGATTTGAACTTTATCTAATTGAGATTCCAGAACTTTTTGATCGCCCAAATATATATAATTACGAAGACGATATTGAACGATTTTTATCTTTTCAAATTGCTACATTAGATTGGATCATTGGAAGAAACTCTCTGCCTGATATAATCCATTGTCATGATCATCATACAGGGTTAATTCCTTTTATGAAAAAATATTGTCCAAAATACCACAAATTAAAAAACATAAACACCTTGATAACCATACATAATGGTTTGTACCAAGGAATTTTTTCATTTAACAAATTGTATTATCTACCAGAATTTGATTTAATTCATATAAAAGAAATAGAGCGATGGAATTGCATCAACTCTCTTTCTGCAGGGATAAAATGTGCAGATGAAGTCACCACAGTTTCTCCCACATACCTAAAAGAACTCAATTATTCAGATAACGGATTAGAGACCTTATTACAAAGCGTACAATTCAAGTCTAAAGGAATTCTTAATGGAATTGATACTGATGTTTGGGACACAAACAAAGATAAAATGTTAGATTGTAATTTTACTGTTGAAAATAGTGCTGAAGGAAAATATAAGAATAAAGAAAAATTGTGTTTGCAATTTAACATGAATCCCATGCTACCGCTTTTCAGTTTTATTGGAAGATTATATAATGAAAAAGGTGCCGATTTACTTCCAGAAATTATTTTAACTTCATTAATAAAACAAAAAAAACAAATTAATATTCTCATATTGGGCTACGGTGATCCTGTAATTGAAAACCAATTATTAGAATTAAAATCCATATTTAAAGGAAATTATAATGTATATATTGGTTACAATGAAGAACTAGCGCACAAAACATATGCAAGTTCCGATTATATTTTAATTCCCTCAAGAGTAGAGCCTTGTGGATTAAATCAACTTTATGCTTTACGCTACGGTACTATTCCAATTGTTCACAAAACAGGTGGATTAAAAGACACAATAGTTGATTTTGAAGAAAATGGAAATGGAATTTGTCACCAAGAATCTACAGTTAGCGATGTATGTTGTGCGATAAATAGAGCTTTAGATTTATATAAAAACAAAGATAAATTTACTAAAATTAGAAAAAAAGGAATGCATACAGACCATTCTTGGAAAAATATAAGCCAAGAATATTTACAACTTTACAATTTAATTATTACAAGACGATATGAAAACTAAAAAAAAGAATGTAATCGCTATTATTTTAGGAGGTGGCCAAGGATCCAGATTATACCCGTTAACAGCTAGAAGATCTAAACCAGCAGTGCCAATTGCTGGTAAATATAGATTGGTAGATATTCCAATTTCGAATTGTATAAATTCAGACATTTATAAGATGTTTGTCTTGACTCAATTTAATTCGGCTTCATTGAATGCTCACATCAAAAACACATACAATTTTAGTATTTTCAGTCATTCATTTGTTGATATTTTAGCTGCAGAACAAACTCCAGATAACCCAACTTGGTTTCAAGGAACCGCTGATGCTGTAAGACAATGTATGCCTCATTTTTTAAATCATGATTTTGATTATGCCTTAATATTGTCAGGTGATCAATTGTATCAAATGGATTTTAACGAAATGGTTGAAGCCCATATTGAAGCTAATGCCGATATAACAATTGCAACTTTACCTGTAAATGACAAAGACGCACCTGAATTTGGAATTTTAAAAACAAATTCAGAAAGTTGTATAGAATCTTTTATTGAAAAACCATCCAAAGAATTATTACCAGATTGGAAATCGGAGGTAAGTGATGAAATGAAAAGCCAAGGAAAACATTATTTGGCATCAATGGGAATATATATTTTTAATAGAAAATTATTAATCGAATTAATGTCTGACCCTGAAGCTAAAGACTTTGGTAAGGAAATCATCCCACAAGCTGTTGGTAATAAAAAACTTTTAAGCTACCAATATGAAGGATATTGGACTGATATTGGTAATATAGACTCCTTCTTCGAAGCAAACATCGGTCTAACAGATGATATGCCTCAGTTCAATCTTTTTGATGACAATAATAAAATATATACTAGACCTCGATTATTATCCCCTTCCAAGTTTCATAAAACTATGGTAGAAAGATCGCTAATTTCGGACGGTTGTATCATTCATGCCAAAGAAATCAAAAAATCTGTAATAGGAAATAGATCTCGAATAGGCGAAGGTACTGTTATTCAACACAGTTATGTAATGGGTAATGATTTTTATCAAAATATTGATGATATCAATCAAGATATTATAGACGAAATACCACTTGTAGGTATTGGTGAAAGATGCTTTATCGACAATGCTATTGTAGATAAAAACAGTAGAATTGGTAATGATGTTTATATAAAAGGAGGAAAGCAATTGGAAGATACAAATCATGAATTGTATTGTATAAAAGAAGGAATAATCGTTATTCGAAAAGGAGCAATTATTCCAAATAACTTTATACTGAAGTAATATTTATAAATAATTTAAAAATAGATTGTCCATTTTTATGTTCAATCTATTTTTTTTTGCTTTGTAATTAAAATATTTTATTACATCTAATTTTTACAAACATTAAATTTAAATAACATTTTCAACAATTGAACGATAATCAAAAAATGAGGCATTTTTTTTATATCAAATTTGTATTTTTTAATAGAAAAGTAATCGGTTTAAAAATTGCTTAGCATGAAATAAAATGAATTATTTCCTATGTTTTACTCTTATTTCACAACAAAATATGAATTATATTCCCTACAGGTAAAATATTTACATTTATTAAATTTTATTTCTTTAATTATTATAAAATCCTTAAATTTCAAATTCAATTTAACTAATATCATGCAAAATCAAACTCGTATTATAATAGAAAATGTTTTGCCACAATTAAACGGTGGTAGTTTTGCCATAAAGAGAATTATTGGTCAAAAAATCAATGTATCAGCTGATGTTTTTTCAGATGGACATGATGTTATAGAATGTTGTGTAAAATTCAAACACGAATCTGAAAAAAATTGGCAAGAGGTTCGAATGACTCCATCGCACAATGATGAATGGTTTGCTACATTTGAGGTAAATCTTCAAGGACAATATACTTATTTTGTCGAAGGTTGGGTTGACTATGCACTTAATTGGCAACATGGGACAGAACGTAAAATCAATGATAATCAGTATGTAAAATCAGAATTACTTGAAGGAGTCGAATATATTCGAGCTATTTTGGATCGTGTAGAGAGTTATGAAAATGAATATCTAAATCGTCTTATTTATTATTTTACATCTGAGTCGGAATATGACAATGCTGTTCATGAAACTAAATCAGAGGAACTCATTAGAATATTCAAAAAATATCCCGTTCGATTTTTAGAAAATAAATCGAATGAATTACAAATTTATGTAGATAGAAAAAAAGCATTATTTAGTACTTGGTATGAATTTTTTCCGCGTTCTGCTTCACCTGAGGAAGGTAGACATGGTACTTTTAAAGACTGTGAACGATTGCTTCCTAGAGTTTCAGAAATGGGATTTGACACTTTGTATTTCCCACCAATCCATCCAATAGGAGAAGTAAATAGAAAAGGCAAAAATAATGCTACAAATGCCGAGTATGGTGATGTTGGTTCTCCTTGGGGAATTGGTTCTCATCATGGTGGACATAAATCAACTCATCCCGAATTAGGATCAATAGAAGATTTTAAAGAGCTAGTTAGGAAAGCACAAGAATTAGGCATAGAAGTAGCTATGGATTATGCTTTACAAGCTGCACCAGATCATCCTTATGTAAAAGATTTTCCACAATGGTTCAAATGGCGTCCAGACGGTACAGTACAATATGCTGAAAATCCACCCAAAAAATACCAAGATATTCAACCTATTTATTTCGAAAGTAGCGATTGGAAAAATCTTTGGAAAGAACTACTGGATGTTGCTTTATTTTGGATAGAAGAATGTAATATCAAAATTTATAGAGTTGATAATCCACATACTAAACCCTTTTATTTTTGGGGTTGGTTAATTACCGAAATAAAAAAGAAACATCCAGATGTACTGTTTTTGGCAGAAGCTTTTACGCGTCCAAAAATTATGAACGAATTGGCAAAACAAGGTTTCAGTCAATCTTACACTTATTTTACTTGGAGAAATTCAAAAAAAGAATTGACAGATTATGTAGAGGAACTTACACAAACTGAACAAAAAGAATTCTACAGACCAAACTTTTGGCCAAATACTCCAGACATTAATCCATTTGCTTTGCAAAACGGTAATGAATCGATACATCTTCAAAAATATTTTCTAGCGGCAACTTTGAGTTCAAATGTTGGTATTTATGGACCTGTTTTTGAATATATGGTTAGTACACCAATGGCTCCAGGTAAAGAAGAATATTTGGATTCTGAAAAATACCAATGTTATAAATGGGATTGGACTCTTCAAAATAAATTAATCACACTTATTACAAAAGTAAATCATCTTAGAAAAGAACAATTATCATTGCAGCAAACCAATAACATTGTTTTTTGTGAAACAAATAATGAACAAGTTATAGCTTATTATAAATATGATGACAACAAAGATAATGAAACATTAATGGTAGTTAGTCTTGACTCACATCAAACAGCTAAAGCAATGATAAAACTTCCTATTGACAAAATTGGACAACAACATGTTGATATTACTGATTTGATAACTGGAAATACCTATTCATGGAATAATGAATGGAATTATGTTGAACTTTCACCTGAATTGCCTTTTCATTTATTTAAAATCCAGAAATAATGGTTGACAAAATTAACGAAGCCGAATATCAAAATCCTTTAGTTTTTAATATAGATTGGAAAGATGCATTTGAAGATGAAAGTTTTGTGAAAATTTTCGCATCTGATATTCTAGAAAATTATATTATCAATAAAAGATGGTATGGAGGCAAAGCGAGTACATTAAAATATATTGAAGTTGTACATTATTTTAAACTTGAATCTTCTGGGAATACCTATTATGGAGTTTTATTAGAAGTTAATTTTAAAGAAGCATTTTATCAACACTATTTTATGCCATTGGCTTTCATGTCTGAAGAAGATTTAGATACAAATACTGTTATCGCTCCTGTAAAAATGAACGAGCAGGAAGGATACCTTGTTGATGCATTGCACCAAGAAGATTTTAGAAGATTACTTTTTGATAAAATTATCCATTCCAAAAAAAATGAAGAGTCAAAGGTTACCTTTCACAAAGGAAAAGCATTACACTCTAAAGAATATATTTCATCTCATTTTATGGGTGTAGAACAAAGTAATACATCCATTGTTTATAACGATAATTTGGTTCTTAAAATTTTCAGAAGAATCTATATTAGTATGAATCCCGATTATGAAATAAGTCGATTTCTTACCGAAAGAATGAATTTCAAACATTCGCCTGCTTACACTGGAAGTATAAGTATCGTTTCATCGGATGGAAATATAACACTTGGTTTAATGCAAGAATTGGTTCCCAATCAAGGAGATGCTTGGAAATATATGCTCGAAGAAGTAGATCGTATATTTGATAATTTAAAAAACAAAAAGATTTCTATCAAAAACCTTCCACAAATTGAATTATTCAAAAGATTAAAATTAAGCGATGTTCCCCATGAAATTATTGACTGGGCAGGTTTAAGTATCTTTTTAAAAATTCAAACTTTGGCAACAAGAACCGCCGAAATGCATATTGCTTTAGGAAGCGATATTTACGAAACTGCTTTTACTCCATTAACTTATAATGGAGATTATTCCGTTTGGTTAAAAAATAGATTAACCTATCAGTTTCAAAATAGATTGAATATTTTAGAAAATAATTTGCATAAATTAGATGGTTTAACGTTAGAATTAGCCAATCAGTTTTTAGATCATAAGAAAGAAATTAGAAAAGCATTCCTTGATTTTGATTGGACACAAATGAAATCTGAACGCATCCGAATTCATGGTGATTATCATTTAGGCCAAGTTTTAGTATGCGGAGATGATTTTTTTATACTTGATTTTGAAGGAGAACCAGAAAGTACCATTAGAGATCGAAAAGTAAAACAGCCACCATTAAAAGATGTTGCTGGAATGTTTCGTTCGTTTCATTATTCTATATATGCCAGTATATTTAATAATAAAGATAAATATCCATTTGAACAAGAAGAACTTTTTCAAGCCGGAGAAATATTATATAAATATTTTGTAGGAGTATTTCTGAATACCTATACCGAAGTGGCTCAAGGTGGAAATCTTAATATTGGATATAAAAAAGAAATTGATTTTTTATTAAAATACTGTCTTTTGGAAAAAGCAATATATGAATTAGGTTATGAGTTAAATTCTAGACCTCGATGGTCTGTAATTCCATTAACAGGAATTGCCAGTATTATGAATTTTAAATAAAAATTAGTTGAAAACAATTTCAACAAAAAAATAAAAAATAGAAATGAACAAAGTACAAACCTATTCCCTTTTTACCGATTTTGATATTGATTTATTCAAAGCAGGAAAACATTTTAGACTTTATGAAAAACTTGGTGCACATCTTATTGAAGTTGATGGTGTAAAAGGAGTATATTTTGCCGTGTGGGCACCTTCGGCAAGAACGGTTTCTGTTATTGGCGATTTTAATTATTGGATTCAAGGCGAGCATCAATTGCAAGTGCGTTGGGATTCATCTGGTATTTGGGAAGGTTTCATTCCAGGATTAGAAGCAGGAACTACATATAAATACAAAATCCAATCTAGCAATAATGGTATTATAACCGAAAAAGCAGATCCTTTTGCTTTTTATTGTGAAAAACCACCTCACACGGCTTCAGTAATTTGGGATCTTGACTACAAATGGAAAGATGCTAAATGGATGAAAAACCGTAAGGAGCACAATGACTTAGACAAACCATATTCGGTTTATGAAGTGCATTTGGGATCTTGGAAAAGAAAAGGAGATGAAAACCGATTCTTAACTTATCTAGAACTAGCAGATGAATTGGTTAAATATGTAAAAGAAACAGGATTTACTCACGTAGAGTTTATGCCTGTAATGGAATATCCGTACGATCCTTCTTGGGGATATCAACTAATAGGTTATTTTGCACCCACTTCTAGATTTGGAACACCTCAAGAATTTATGGTTCTGGTAGATAAATTACACGAAGCGGGTATTGGAGTTATTCTGGATTGGGTTCCATCGCATTTTCCAGATGACGCTCATGGTTTAGGCTTTTTTGATGGTTCTAATTTGTTTGAACATCCCGATCGTAGAAAAGGATATCATCCCGATTGGAAAAGTTTGGTTTTTAATTATGGACGAAATGAAGTGCGTTCGTTCTTAATCAGTAATGCTTTATTTTGGTTACAACATTATCATGTTGATGGTTTAAGAGTAGATGCTGTTGCTTCAATGTTATATTTGGATTATTCCAGAGAAGAAGGGGAGTGGGAACCTAATATTTATGGAGGAAGAGAAAATCTAGATACTATCAGCTTTTTAAAGGATTTCAACGAAGCTGTTTATACCAATTATGAAGGTGTTCAAACAATTGCTGAAGAAAGTACCTCTTTCCCTATGGTTTCAAGACCAACCTTTATTGGAGGTTTGGGTTTTGGAATGAAATGGATGATGGGTTGGATGCACGATACTTTGCAATATTTTCAAAAAGAAACAATTTATAGAAAATACCATCAAAATGATTTGACATTTTCAATGACCTATACCTATACTGAAAATTTTATGTTGCCGCTTTCACATGACGAAGTGGTGTACGGCAAAAAATCTATTCTAGGAAGAATGCCTGGAGACGAATGGCAAAAATTTGCAAATCTTCGTTTACTTTATGGTTATATGTTTACACATCCTGGAACCAAATTATTGTTTATGGGAGCAGAATTTGGACAAAGCAGTGAATGGAATTTCGAAAGTAGTTTGGATTGGCATTTATTACAATACCCATTTCACAACGGTATAAAATTAGTGATAACCAAACTAAATGAATTATACAAAACGGAACCTGCATTACACGAAAAACAATTTAGTCAAGAAGGATTTGAATGGATTAACTATTCAGATCATGAGAATGCAGTAATGTCTTTTATTCGAAAAGGAAACAATCCTAAAGATGATTTGATTATAGTGCTAAATTTCACCCCAGTAGTTCGTGAAAATTATAGAATAGGTTTGCCAAAAACAGGTAAACTAGTAGAAATATTCAATAGTGATGATACTGTTTTTGGAGGTAGTGGTGTAAAAAACACTAAAAAAATAAGCATTGAAACTAATCCTTATGATGGAAAAGAATATTCTACAGCTTTATTACTCCCTCCATTAAGTGTTACAGTATTCAAAATATCTTAGTTTTATAATTGAAATAAAAAAAACACCTATTGAATGAAATATTAATTTTACGGTTAGTATTTATTCAATAGGTTTTTATTTTTAATGCATCTCAAGGAATTATACTAAACCCAGAATCCGCATCAGAAATAAACTGCATCTGAATTCTTCTTCAAAACCAAAAACTTACTCCTTTTTTAAAATCGAAAGGAAAAAGTAATCCTTGGTCAACAATAGTCCGTGAGATCTTGCCATAATAGAATATTAAGCTTAGTAACAATATCTAATACAGATTCTTGGTTGATTCAAAAAGATTTAAAATAACTCGTTGGGTGTAATCCATAAAATTTTTATAAAACACATAGAACATGACTTTATTTAAAAAAAGAATATCAAAAAAAAATATGACTTTCACATAGAGCACTATATGTGTTCCAAATAAGTGAAAAGTCTCTTTTTTGAGCTTAGAAAATCTTTATTTCTAAGGGTTTAAAAGAAATGTACCCAAAGGGTTTAAAATAAAATATTATTATTTTTTTATTGAATATTTAAATTTTCAAAAATCTTATACTTGGTTCACATCCTTTATACTAAAGTTGATACTTTTGATATTAATTATATAAATATTAAAAACATAAAAGTTGCATTTTTGTACTAACATTAAATGACGACATCATGAAAAAGTATTTATTAATAATAGGCATTATCGGGCTAAGTTATTCTTGTGCGACTAATCCAATTACAGGAAAGAAACAACTTAATTTTGTTTCAAACAGCGAATTGTTTCCTTCTTCGTTTCAACAATATGGAACTTTTTTGAAGGAGAATAAAATAATTTTAGGAACAGTTGATGCGCAAAGGGTTGAAACAGTTGGACTAAAGATTAAAAAAGCCGCTGAAAAATATTTGGCCTATCTGGGACAAACTAGTTATTTGAATGGGTACCAATGGGAATATAAATTAATTGATAATAAAGAAGTTAATGCTTGGTGTATGCCTGGAGGAAAAATTGTTGTGTATTCAGGGATTTTAGCAATAACTAAAGATGAAGCTGGTTTAGCAACCGTTATAGGACATGAGGTTTCACATGCATTGGCAAATCATGGCGCACAAAGGATGAGTGCCTCTCAGTTACAAGAATTGGGCGCAGTAGGAGTGGCTGTTGCTACAGGTCAACAAAGTGCCGAGAAACAGCAAATGTGGCAACAATATTATGGTTTAGGTTCTGAAGTAGGAGTAATGCTTCCTTTTAGCAGAAATCATGAAAGCGAAGCTGATAAAATAGGACTTACTTTAATGGCAATTGCGGGTTATAATCCAGATGAAGCTATTGTGTTTTGGCAAAGAATGGCTACACAGTCTGGAGGACAATCGCCTCCTGAATTTCTTAGTACACACCCTTCAGATGCTACAAGAATGGCTAATTTACAAGCTTTAATTCCAGAAGCAAGAGCAGCTGCTACAAAAGTGAATGCTTTTTATAAATAACGATCAACTGTTATTAAATATTTTTTTGAACGATTCAAGCTATTCTTTTTTAGGAATAGCTTTTTTTATGAATCCTCTTAAACACAATAATAGTAATAATTTATTATTGAAAAAATAATATATGAAAAAGCATTATTTATTGTCATTCCACCAAAAAAATAAATAAATTCGCAAATATAAAAAACTAATTAATATGGCAGATTTAGCAAAAGGAAGCAAAAAATTATTAAATGCATGGGCTTTTTATGATTGGGCAAATTCTGTTTATCCATTAGTAATTTCTTCAGCTATTTTTCCAATTTTTTATGAATCTTTATTTGCCGATAGAGATCATTACATAACTGTTTTTGGAATGAGTTTAAAAAACTCCGCATTAATTAGTTTTGTTACTGCAGCGGCTTTTTTGGTTGTAGCCATTATTTCACCATTATTATCGGGAATTGCCGATTATGTAGGCAATAAAAAATCATTCATGAAATTCTTTTGCTATTTAGGAGCATTATCATGTATAGGATTGAACTGGTTTAGTTTGGATAATATTTATGTTGGTTTATTATTTTACTTTTTGGGTTTAATCGGTTTTTGGGGAAGTTTGGTGTTTTATAACTCTTATCTGCCAGACATCGCTTTCAATGAACAACAAGATGCGGTAAGTGCCAAAGGCTATTCTTTAGGGTATATTGGCAGTGTTATTTTGCTAGTTGCGAGTTTAATAATGGTTCTTGGTGCTAAAGATTCAGAAAAAATAGCTGCAATGAGATATTCATTTATTATGGTAGGAATTTGGTGGATTATTTTTAGTCAATACACCTATTATTTTTTACCAAAAGGGAATAAAAATACTAATCGAAAAGTAACAAAAGCAGTCGTTTTAAATGGTTTCAAAGAATTAAAAAAAGTTTGGAGACAATTAGAAACAAATATTCCATTAAAAAGATATTTATTTAGTTTTTTTGTTTACAGTATGGCCGTGCAAACCGTAATGTTAATTGCTACTTATTTTGGTTCTCAAGAAATAACTTGGGAATCTCCTAGTCAAAGTCAAACTGGATTGATAATATGTATTTTATTAATCCAAATCATTGCTGTGGTTGGAGCAATTTTAACGTCAAAAGCTTCTGCTAAATATGGAAACATTCCAACATTGATTGCGATCAATTGCTTTTGGGTGTTGCTTTGTTCGGCAGCATATTTTATTGTCACACCAATTCAATTCTATATTATGGCTGCATTGGTTGGATTTGTAATGGGTGGTATACAAGCCTTATCTCGTTCTACTTACTCTAAATTTTTACCAGAAACCGAGGATACTGCTTCCTTTTTCAGCTTCTATGATGTTACTGAGAAAATTGGTATTGTAATCGGAATGTGTGTTTATGGTGCTATCGATCAAATTACCGGAAGTCCAAGACTTGCTATCGTGTTATTGGCTGTCTTTTTTATAATTGGCGTATTTCTATTAAATAAGGTTCCCAAAACAAATACTTTGAAATAGAAAATCTTATAAGATATTTGTCTTTAACTAATAATTTTTCTTGTTTAATTTTTTTTATATATAATTTTAATAAGAAATTTACAAATAAAAAACATTTTTAAATTAAAAATGTAGTAAATTTACATTTTAATTTAAAAAATTTAATTCAATGAAAAAATTTAGTATTTTATTTGTATCCCTTTTAGTTTTGGTTTTAAGTTTAAATTCTTGTAGTAAAGACGAGAGTGTTGATGATAGTGTATCTGTGGCAGAAAATGGTACTCTAAAAGTTGATTTTGATGGAAAAACTTTTGTTTCAACAGCAGTTCAAGCAATCGTAAATGATACATATATTTCAATAACAGGACTTAGAGCACCAAATGGAGATTTTATCCAAATTACTTTGCCAACGAATAAAGTGGGAACTTATACATGGAAAAATTTTAGCAATATAGACGAACCTTTAGTTTTGGTTTATACTCCAGCTGGAGGTGCAAATGCATATATATGTGTGCCTAAAGAGGACGCTGATGGAATTTTAAATTATACAGATACTGGAGTTTTGACAATTTCATCTATTGATAATGTTACAAAGAAAATATCTGGTACATTTGAATTTACAGGAATTGATTTCATGGGCAATAATGGCAAAGGAGAAACAAAAAAATTCACAAAGGGTTCTTTTACAAATATTTCGTTTGCAGCTGATGTAGTAACACCAACACCTACACCAACTTCAAATACTTTTTCAGCAAAACTAGATGGAGTAGACTTTGTGCCTACTAACATATTTGCCATTTTACAAAGCGGTAGAATATCTATATCTGCAAGAAAAGGAAGTGTTGAGACTCTTGGAATATCTTTGCCAAGTACAATAAAACAAGGAACTTACGCAGTTGACGCGTATGGAATGGATTATATTTTTCAATATAGTAAAGACATGACTGCTACTGGAAATTTCACAGGCGCAGGCTCTGTTGTAATTACGAGTCATGATACAGCAAAGAGAATAATTAAGGGTACTTTCACTACAAAATATACTTCTCTTTTTGCTACAGCAACCTATACTGTTACAGATGGAGCTTTTAGTGTTTCCTATTAATTTGATCTTTTTTTTATTTAAAATCCGCCTTAGTGCGGATTTTTTACCTTTAAAATTGAAAAGTACTTTAATTTAAATAGCAACAAAATTGATTTGGCATAATGATTGCCTTATTAATCACTGCAATATTATAATGTGTTTATGCATCAATATTAGTATCGAATATTGATATGTTACCTTATATTTGTGTTCCGATTTAGAAAATTAATGACAAAAAGACTTAAATAATACTATGTCAAATCATAAAATACTTACCATTGACAATCTGTCACTTCAAGAATTTGATTCTGAAGCAGAATTAATCCCATTATTGACTCCAGAAGACGAAGAGGAGATGAACAATGAAGAATTACCCGATTCTTTGCCAATTTTACCTTTACGAAATACCGTATTATTCCCTGGAGTTGTCATTCCAATTTCTGCAGGAAGAGATAAATCAATTAAATTAATCAACGATGCCAATGCTGCAGGAAAAGTTATTGGAGTTGTTGCTCAAATTAATGAAGAAGATGAAGATCCGTCAAAAGATGATATCCATAAAATAGGAACTGTTGCACGTATTTTAAGGGTTTTAAAAATGCCCGACGGAAATGTAACCGTAATTCTGCAAGGAAAAAAGCGTTTTGAAATTACCGAAGTAGTTTCTGAAGAGCCTTATTTAAAAGCCAAAATTAAAGAAGTTCCTGAAAAAAGACCTGCTAAAAAAGATTCTGAGTTTAATGCAATTATTGATTCTGTAAAAGAATTGGCTGTACAGATTATAAATGAAAGTCCCAATATTCCTTCTGAAGCAACTTTTGCCATTAAAAACATTGGAAGTCCCTCATTTTTAATCAGTTTTGTTTCTTCAAACATGAATCTATCTGTAAAAGAGAAACAAGATTTATTGTCCATCAATGGATTAAAAGATCGTGCTCTGGAAACTTTGCGTTATATGAATGTAGAGTTGCAAAAACTAGAATTAAAAAATGATATTCAGTCTAAAGTACGTTTTGATTTAGATCAGCAACAAAGAGAATATTTCTTGCACCAGCAAATGAAAACCATCCAAGAAGAATTGGGAGGCGTTTCGCAGGAGGAGGAAATGGACGAAATGAGTCAGAAAGCCAAAACCAAAAAATGGGACGAAAAAACGCAAAAACATTTCGAGAAAGAATTGTCTAAAATGCGTAGAATGAATCCGCAAGCTCCTGATTTTGGAATACAAAGAAATTATTTGGAATTATTTTTAGAATTGCCATGGGGCGAATATTCTAAAGATAATTTTGATTTAAAACATGCTCAAAAAGTATTAGATAAAGATCATTTTGGATTGGAAGATGTCAAAAAAAGAATGATTGAGCATTTGGCTGTTCTTAAATTAAGAAATGACATGAAGTCGCCAATAATCTGTTTAACAGGACCTCCAGGAGTTGGAAAAACTTCAATTGGAAGATCTGTAGCCGAAGCATTGGGTCGAGAATATGTTCGCATCTCTCTTGGAGGTTTAAGAGACGAAGCCGAAATTCGAGGTCACAGAAAAACCTATATTGGAGCAATGCCGGGAAGAATCATTCAAAGTTTGAAAAAAGCTGGAACATCAAATCCTGTGTTTGTTTTGGATGAAATTGATAAATTATCCTCTAGCCATAATGGTGATCCATCCTCAGCATTATTAGAGGTTTTAGATCCAGAACAAAATAATTCATTTTATGATAATTTCCTTGAAATGGGTTACGATTTATCTAAAGTGATGTTTATAGCAACTTCAAATAATATGGCAGCCATTCAACCTGCTTTAGTAGACAGAATGGAAATCATAAAAATGTCAGGATATACCATTGAGGAGAAAGTAGAAATTGCCCGCAAGCATTTATTTTCAAAACAATTGGCTGCACACGGATTGAAAGCCAAAGATTTGAGTATTGGTAAAAAGCAATTAGAAAAAATTGTAGAAGGGTATACTCGTGAATCTGGTGTACGTGGATTGGAAAATAAAATTGCACAAATCGTTCGAAATGCTGCGAAATCGGTAGCAATGGAAGAAGAATACAATAAAAAAGTAACCGACGAAGACATTATAAAAGTATTGGGTGTTCCAAGATTAGAACGTGACAAATACGAGAATAATGATGTAGCAGGAGTAGTTACTGGATTAGCGTGGACGAGCGTGGGTGGAGATATTCTTTTTATAGAATCCTTATTATCACCAGGAAAAGGATCAATGACGATTACTGGTAATTTAGGTAACGTTATGAAAGAATCAGCAACGATTGCATTAGAATACATAAAATCCAATGCTGAATTAGTGGGGTTAAATTCAGAATTACTTTCTAAATATAACATCCATTTACACGTCCCAGAAGGTGCTACACCAAAAGATGGACCTAGCGCTGGAATTGCGATGTTAACTTCGTTAGTTTCATTGCTCACACAAAAAAGAGTAAAGAAAAACTTGGCCATGACAGGAGAAATTACTTTGAGAGGTAAAGTTTTACCTGTTGGTGGAATCAAAGAAAAAATATTGGCTGCCAAAAGAGCGAATATCAAAGAAATTATTTTATGTCACGAAAATAAAAGTGATATTGATGAGATCAAACCAGAATATTTAGAAGGTCTTACCTTTCATTATGTAAAAGAAATGAGCGAAGTTTTAGAAATTGCAATTACAAAAGAGAAAGTAAAAAATGCTAAAGTATTGAAATAGTACGTATTAAAATTTATTATTTTTCTAATTCCAAGTTCCAATTGATTTTATTGGAACTTGGAATTTGTTTTTAGAATGTATCTTTATTTCTATTAATAATTTTATCTTCGCAATTGCGTTTTATACATTCAAAATAGCAATTGTAGGCATGTCCCAAAAACTTTTATTTTTCTTTTTAGTTATAATTTGTTCTGTGACTTACGGACAAATAGGAGGGAAGTACACTTATCAATTTTTAGATTTAATTGCTTCACCAAGACAAGCAGCATTAGGAGGAAAAGTTATTACAATTTATGATGAAGATGTCAATCAAGCACTTTTTAATCCAGCCTCTATTAATCAAGAAATGGACAATCACCTCTCTATTAATTACGGAAATTACTACCAAGAAGTAACTTATGGAACAGCTTCATACGCTTACACTTACGATCAGCATTTACAAACATTTCAAGCAGGAATAAATTATATCAATTACGGTAAATTTGATGGTTATGATGAAAATGGTTTACCTACTTCTTCATTTACAGGAAGTGAAATTGCCCTTTCTTTGGGCTATGCCTACAACATACCCTATACCGATATTCATTTAGGTGCAAATGCTAAATTCATCGAATCTACATTAGAAAGTTACAACTCTTTAGGAGCAGCAGTAGATCTTGGAATGGTATATATTGATGAGAAAAATGATGTGAATTGGGCATTAACATTAATGAACATTGGTACCCAATTTACAACTTACGACGGTACCCGAGAAAAATTACCTTTTGAAATCATTGCAGGAGTTTCTCAGGAATTGGATCATGTTCCTATACGTTGGCATCTGACAGTTGAAAATTTACAACAATGGAATTTAGCTTTTTCCAATCCAGTTAATTCAGAAACTTCAATAGATGGAACGGTTACCAAAGAGAAAATTTCTTTTTTGAACAATACACTTCGTCATATGATTTTTGGAGTAGAACTTTTCCCTAAAAAAGCATTCAATCTTAGATTAGGATATAATTTTAGAAGAGGAGCCGAATTACAAATTCAAGACCAGCGTAATTTTTCAGGCCTTTCTTTAGGATTTGGACTCAAATTAAACAAACTAAAATTCAATTATTCCTATTCTAAATATACATTGGCAGGAAATACAAGTTTATTTGGATTAATGATTAATTTGGGAGAATGATATTTATAAAAAGAGTAAAGAAAATAGATAAGAGAAAATTGAACGCAATTTGTTCGCATATATATAAATAAAAACATGAAAAAAATTACCATTGCAATAGACGGATTTTCATCCACAGGAAAAAGCACATTGGCCAAGCAATTGGCCAAACATTTGGGGTATGTTTATGTAGATACTGGTGCCATGTATCGTGCTGTAACGTTATTTGCGATGCAAAATAATTGTATCGGAATAGAGTTCCTCGATAAAGACAGATTAATAAATTTATTGCCTACAATAAGATTACAATTTAAATTTAATCCTGAATTGGGATTTGCCGAAATGTATTTGAACGAAGTTAATGTAGAAACTGAAATTAGAACTTTGGAAGTTTCAAACTTTGTTAGCACAATAGCCGCTATTTCAGAAGTACGCTCTAAATTAGTAGAACAACAACAGCAAATGGGGAAAGAAAAAGGAATTGTTATGGACGGTAGAGATATAGGAACCGTAGTTTTCCCTAATGCAGAATTGAAAATATTCATGACGGCAGGAGCAGATACCCGTGCACAAAGGCGCTTTGACGAATTACAGGCAAAAGGAGATTTAGTTTCCTATGAAGATGTTTTAAAGAATGTAGTAGAACGCGATTATATTGATACTCACAGAGATGACTCCCCTTTGATAATGGCAGAAGACGCTATAGAAGTTGATAATTCTTATTTGGATCGCAAAGAACAATTTGATGTTGTTTTGGAGTTGATAAATGATGTATTACAAAATGAATAAATACTTGCAAGTTTAATTTTAAATAGTAGTTTTACAAGCTGATACTTTTTTATAATAAAAATATATTTTATGGGAATTAAAAATAGGTTAACATTAATGAGTTTTCTTCAATTTTTTGTTTGGGGAGCTTGGTTAATTACCATTGCAAATTATTGGTTTGGCACCAAAAATTGGGAAGGAACACAATTTGGGTTGGTATTTAGCACCATGGGAATTGCTTCTTTGTTTATGCCAACTCTTACAGGAATTATTGCTGATAGGTGGATTAATGCTGAGAAATTATATGGTGTTTTACATATTTTGTATGGTGCTGTTTTATTTTATTTACCCGAAGTTACTACGCCAACAACTTTTATCTATATAATGCTGGTTGCCATGTGTTTTTATATGCCAACTATTGCTTTAAGCAACTCAATTTCATATAATGCCTTAAAAACAAATGGCTTAGACGTTGTTAAAAGTTTTCCTCCAATTCGGGTTTTTGGAACAATTGGTTTTATAGTCGCTATGTGGATTACCAACTTAACAGGAAATAAAGCAAATGCTTACCAATTTTATATCGCAGGAATAGCAGCAGTTTTATTAGGTCTTTATGCGTTTAGTTTGCCCAAATGTAAGCCACAACGATTGACCAAAGAGAATGCATCGTTGATGGAAACTTTAGGCTTGGAGTCCTTTAAACTATTTGCTGATTACAAAATGGCTTTATTTTTTATATTTTCTATGTTTTTGGGAGGTGCATTACAACTTACCAATGCATATGGAGATGTTTTCTTGGATGAATTCAAACATTTTCCAAAATATACTGATTCATTCGTGGTAAAATATTCTACTATTATCATGTCGATTTCTCAGATTTCGGAGACTTTATTTATATTGGCAATTCCTTTTTTCTTAAAACGTTTTGGAATCAAACAAGTGATGCTGATCAGTATGCTGGCTTGGGTGTTGCGATTTGGATTATTTTCGTTTGGGAATCCAGTAGATGGATTATGGATGATTATCTTGTCTTGTATTGTATACGGAATGGCTTTTGATTTCTTCAATATATCTGGTTCTTTATTTGTGGAAACACATACGGATGCCAAAAATCGTTCTTCAGCTCAAGGGATGTTTATGATGATGACCAATGGAGTAGGAGCGATATTGGGAAGTTTTACTTCGGGATGGGCTATTGATCGCTTTTTTACGAAGTCTTTTACCACGACTACTGACTTAGCTTCTTTTTTACAAACAGATGTTACAAATCCGAATATGTTAGAATTTGTAAAAAGTCAAGGCAAAGTGATTTCTACTGATGGATTATTGGATTCGGCTTTATTAATGAAGGATTGGCATACCATTTGGTTGGCATTTGCAATTTATTCATTGATTATTGCTATAGCATTTGCTATTTTGTTTAAACACAAACATGATCCAAATGAAATGGAGAATTTAAATCATTAAATAACAGTAAAAATTTCAAATAAACCCGTCTCGTTCTAAAAAACGAGACGGGTTTTTAGTTAAGACTTTTCAAAACTAAAGGATAATTTTGTCAAAATTTTGAACTTTGACAAAGATTACTGAATTAACATGCTCTCGTTTTTGAAATTGTTTTTTTTATTGCCGAAACATCACAATATTGCCTAACTAGCCCAGATGGGAGGGAAAATCCTTTTATAAGCTTTGTCAAAGTTCAAAACTTTGACTAAGCTTATAAAAGATTGGAAGGACAGCGGGAACTATACCTCCAAAAACGCCTAATTTTTCGCTCCAAAACCTTTTATTGCTTCTTTTTGTGTTCCTAATAAATATCTCGCTTTAAATATTTTGCCATATTAAATAAATGAATTACTTTTGCACACCTTTTGGTGGATAGGAGTTTCCTTTAGGTATCAACAATTTAAGTAAAACAACTTCTGTTTTTTCTATCGCTTTGAGAAACTCAAGAAAAACAGAATACAAATTTTTTATCAGCATGTCTGAACAATTAAAATCACAAGAAGAGTTTTTAGCAAATTTTAACTGGCATAACTTCGAAGAAGGTATCGATGCAGTAGATGAGAAAAACTTATTAGAATTCGAAGAACTAGTATCAAAAACTTTCATCGCAACTGACCAAGAAGAAGTAGTTGAAGGAGTAGTTGTAAGAATCACAGATAGAGACGTTATCGTTGATATCAACGCAAAATCGGAAGGTGTTATTTCATTAAACGAATTCCGTTACAACCCAGCTTTAAAAGTAGGTGATAAAGTAGAAGTATTAATTGACATCCGTGAGGACAAAACTGGTCAATTGGTATTATCTCACAGAAAAGCACGTACTATCAAATCTTGGGATAGAGTTATTTCGGCTAACGAAACAGGAGAAATCGTTAATGGTTTTGTAAAATGCAGAACTAAAGGTGGTATGATTGTTGACGTTTTCGGTATTGAAGCTTTCTTACCAGGATCTCAAATTGATGTTAAACCAATTAGAGACTACGATGTATATGTAAACAAAATGATGGAATTCAAAGTGGTAAAAATCAACCACGAATTCAAAAATGTTGTTGTTTCTCATAAAGCGCTTATTGAAGCGGATATTGAAGTACAGAAAAAAGAAATCATCGGTCAATTACAAAAAGGACAAGTATTAGAAGGTGTTGTTAAAAACATTACTTCTTATGGTGTGTTTATTGACTTAGGTGGTGTTGATGGATTAATTCACATTACTGACCTTTCTTGGAGTAGAATCAACCACCCAAGTGAAGTTCTTGAATTAGACCAAAAATTAAACGTTGTAATCCTTGATTTCGATGATGAGAAAACAAGAATTCAATTAGGATTGAAACAATTGAACGCTCACCCATGGGATGCTTTGAACGCTGATTTGAAAATTGGTGACAAAGTAAACGGTAAAGTAGTTGTAATCGCTGATTACGGTGCATTTATTGAAGTTGCTGAAGGTGTTGAAGGTTTAATCCACGTTTCTGAAATGTCATGGTCAACTCATTTACGTTCTGCTCAAGATTTCGTAAAAGTTGGAGATGTCGTTGAGGCTGTTATCTTAACTCTTGACAGAGATGACCGTAAAATGTCATTAGGTATCAAACAATTGACTCAAGATCCTTGGACTGATATCACTGCTAAATACCCAGTAGGTTCTAAACATACAGGTATCGTTAGAAACTTTACAAACTTTGGAATTTTCGTAGAATTAGAAGAAGGAATTGATGGATTAATTTACATCTCTGACTTATCTTGGACTAAGAAAATCAAACACCCATCTGAATTTGTAAATGTTGGTGAAAAATTAGACGTAGTTGTATTAGAATTAGATGTTGATGGACGTAAATTATCTTTAGGTCACAAACAAACTACTGCTAATCCTTGGGATCAATACGAAGATTCTTTCGCTGTAGGAACTATCCACAATGGTGAAATTTCTGAAATCGTTGACAAAGGAGCTACTGTAGAATTCGGAGATGATATCGTTGCTTTCATTCCTACTCGTCACCTTGAAAAAGAAGACGGTAAGAAATTGAAAAAAGGTGATACTGCTGATTTCAAAGTAATTGAATTCAACAAAGAATTCAAAAGAGTAGTTGCATCTCACACTGCTATCTTCCGTGAAGAAGAAGAGAAAAACGTGAAAGCTGTAACTGAAAATACTTCATCTGCATCATCTACAAACGCACCAGCTGCAACTTTAGGAGATAACAATGATGTATTGGCTGCATTGAAAGCTAAAATGGAAAAATCAGAGAAAAAATAATTTCTTGATTTTTTGAATATAGAAAGCCCCACAGCAATGTGGGGCTTTTTTTTTGTTATTATTATATTTTTTTTAATAAGAAAAAGTGTTAAATAATTTCAAAAGTATATATTTGCTTTTCTAAATATTTACTTATGAAAAAAATCTACTTTTTAGTTCTGGCTTTTTGTTTTTTTAATGGATTGAGTGCACAGATTATTAATTTTCCCGATGCATCATTTAAAAATAATGTTGTAAATTATTATGCTGTTAAGGGTATTAATGGAGAAGATATTAAACTTGATAAAAATGGGGACAAAGAAATTGATGTTATTGAAGCGTTAGATGCGTATGGCATTGTTGAAGAAAATCATCCCTATATAACTGATATAACAGGAATAGAATATTTCACTAATCTCAGGTCTCTTAAAATACAAGGGAATGTTAACCTTAAAAAAATTAATATTTCAAATTTAAAAAATTTACAGTATTTAGATTGCAATTCTACTCGTTTAAATATGTTAGATCTTGCTGGGCTTTCAAAGTTAACTTATTTGAACTGCTATAATAATGGAATTGCTAAATTAGATTTAACAGGACTTACCGCTCTTAAAAGTTTAAATTGTGCACATAATGCCCTTAACGATTTAACAATTGCAAATTTACCTTCCTTGGAGACAGTTCATTGTGTAGGATTTAATGAATCAAATAGCTATATAATCTCAACCACTTTATTATTGCAAAATCTACCAAGTCTAATAGATATTGATTGTAGAGGTTCAAATATTTCTGATTTAAAAATGTCAGGAATTGATAAATTGGAATATTTAGATTGTAGAGACAATCAACTTACAACACTTGATGCTTCTGAAATGCATAGTGCTAAAATCATTTATCTTTCCAATAATTATCTATTAAATTCTGTATTTGTAAAAAACGGAAGTTACGAAAGTATATATATAGGAAATAACATAGGTGAAAATTTATTAAAATACATTTGTGTAGATGAATTTCAATTAGAAAATATGAAGGCTGGAATGGATTATAACTATCCTGAATTAAGAGGTAAATGTGTGATAAGCTCCTATTGTACTTTTATACCAGGCGGAATATCTTATAGTATAAATGGTAGTCAGAAATGGGATTCTAATAATAATGGATGTGATAATGAAGATCCTATATATCCATTCCTGAAATTTAATATTACAAACGGAATAATAACTCAAGATTTCATAAGTGATAAATCAGGAAACTACAACCTTCATCCTCAAGAAGGAAAACATATTATTACCCCTATTATTGTAGAAAATTCATCATTTTTTAGTGTATCACCTTCAACAGTAAATGTTGATTTCCCATCACAAACGAGTCCATTTATTCAAGATTTTTGTATTACTGCAAATGGTGTACATCCTGATTTAGAAATCACCTTAATTCCATTAGAAGTGGCTAGACCTGGTTTTGATTCAAAGTATAAACTAGTTTACAAAAACAAAGGAAATGTAGCTCAATCAGGAACTGTTAATTTATCTTTTGACGATGCTGTTTTGGATGTAGTGGTTTCGAATCCTATAGTTTCTAGTCAAAACACAAATAGTTTATCTTGGAATTTCTCCGATTTAAAGCCATTTGAAACTCGTGAAATTACCTTTACTTTAAATGTAAATAGTCCGATGGAAACTCCAGCAGTAAATAGCGGCACTGTTTTGCATTATACAGCAACAGTAAACTCAGCTGATGTTGATGAAAATCCAAATGACAATATGTTTGTTTTGAATCATACAGTTGTAGGTTCTTTAGATCCAAATGACAAAACGTGTTTAGAAGGTGATGTTATTACTCCGAGTTTAATTGGTGAATATGTACATTATTTAATCCGTTTTGAAAATACTGGAAATTATGCTGCACAGAATATTGTTGTAAAAGATATGATTGACTTATCAAAATTCGATATTTCGACTTTGGTTCCAAATGATGCCAGCCATTCGTACATCACTAAAATTTCTGACGGCAATAAAGTGGAGTTTATTTTTGAGAATATTAATCTTCCTTTTGATGATGCCAACAATGACGGTTATATTGCTTTTAAGATCAAAACCAAATCGACTTTGAAAGTAGGAGATTCATTTGATAATGAAGCTAACATCTATTTTGATTATAATTTCCCTGTGTTAACTAATAAAGCGACAACTAAATTTGCGACAACTTTAGGAACACAAGACTTTGAATTTTCTAATTATTTTAAAGTGTATCCAATTCCAGCAGATGAAGTTTTAAACATTTCTGAAATTCAGAATGTCGAAATTCAATCCATTGCTGTTTATGACATTTTGGGACAAATGGTAATTGCGCTTCCTAATTTAAAAAATACTTCAAAAATTGATGTATCTAATTTAAGTTCTGGAAATTATTTTATAAAAATAAAATCAGACAAAGGAAGTTCAAGTATGAAGTTTATAAAAAACTAAATTTTAAAAAAATCAGAAAAAAAATAATTTCTTGATTTTTTGAATATAGAAGGTCCCACAGCAATGTGGGGCTGTTTTTTGTGCTATATTTAATCACAATAAATTTCAGTTCTTATATTACTATTAAATGACGAAAGTATAATTATTTATATCAACTACTATTTTGAATTATTTCACTAAAGAATGTATTATTAAAAAAAAATATCTTAAATATTAAGTTAAATGTATGTTAAGTTATGAGAAAATGTTTATTTTTGGGAAAATCCTACATTTTATATGATTCCAAAACTATTTTCGTCAAAACATTTTATATGCTACGTTTGTTTAAGTTTCTATATATTTTTTTTATGCTCTACAAAAGTAAATGCGCAATGTGCAGGAAATGACAAATCCATTGATGTTTGTGATATTACAAATCCTGCTAGTCAAAATATTGATCTTAATCTAATATTAGACTTAGGTCATACTCTTGGAGGAACATGGAAAGATGATGATAAATCAGGAGGATTTGATAAAACAACGGGTATTCTAAATGCACAATTAATCAGAAAAAGTGGTGTGTATCATTATACTTATACCGTTACTGGAGTTTCTGGTTGTCTTGATAACACTGCCATTGTAACCGTTACCATTGGAGGATACACAGGGGTACCTGCGCTCAATTCTTCGATTTGTAATGCCAATATGGCCTATAATTTATTTGAGGCTTTTAATGGTAGCTTTCTAGCACCTCAGTCTGGAGGCACTTGGGTTGGAAATACAAGTGCTGTGGGTTTAACCAAAAATATTCTAAATGCTACAAATTTAAATTATGATACTACTTACGAATATACGTATTCAATACCCGCTATAGGTTCTTGTGCGGCACCTCCTGATGCTAAAGTTTTTGTTACAATTTATCGTTCTCCGGAACCTGGAATTCCTACTGATTTAAGATTGTGCTCTAATGGGTTAAGTTCTTATACCAATTTTAATTTAAATGATCTATTAACAGGTGAAGACCAAGGTGGAGTTTGGACCGAAGTCTTAACTGATGAAATTGACAATAACGACGATACAGATTCTACTGTTGATATCCAAAATATTTATAATACCAAAGGTCCAGGAAGTTATCGTTTTACGTATACGGTATTCACAGATAATAATGTTTGTGATGATGAAACCTCGAATGTCGATATCACAATAGAAAAACTACTTGATTATACAGGAGCCACTTTAAACTTAAATACTCCAATTTGTGAAAATGAAATTGCAACAACTGCATTTTCTGGAACTATACAAAATGTTAATGATATTCCAGACGGAACCTATTCCGTGACCTATACAATATCGGGTAATGGATCACCAATAACTAAAACTAGTAGCTTTTTTAATAATGTTTTGACTTTTCCAATTGATAGGAGTAATTTTTCTGCTTCTGGAGATTATACCATAACCGTTACAAATATTGTTAGTGGGTCAACACTTAACATTTGTAACAATATAATTCCTTTAATTTCGAGAGTAATTCAAATTAACCCAATTCCTAAAATTAACAATGCGACACTAACGATTAATCCTGTATGTCAGAATGAAGATGCAACGGTAGCTTTTTCTGGAACTTCAAATCTTACCGATGGAACTTATGCTATTTTATACAATTTAACTGGATTAAATATAGTAAGTAGCGTTTCGGGTGTTATGAATGTTATTGGAGGAATTTCTTCTTTTCTAATTCCAAGTGGTTTAATACCTAAATCAGGTAAAACGACTGTTACCATTACCAAAATCACTAATACTGCAACTGGTTGTGCCAATTCGTCGACATTGAATAAAGAATTTACCGTAAATCCTTTACCAGATGTTTCAAATTTGGCCATTGTCATAAAAGATATTTGTCAAGGACTGCCTGCAACAATTGACCTGACTGGCTTAGGTTCTTTGACGGATATTTCTATAGATTATACTATTTCTGGAGTCAATTCTGTATTAACTCAAACTTTAGCGTTGACTGTTGTTGGAGGCACAAAGAGTTTTGCTATTCCAGCGACAGATATTCCAAATGTTGGATTGACGACATTTACCATTACCAAAGTGACCAATGTATTAACTGGTTGTTCGATTACAATATTATTTCCTAAAGATTTTACTGTAAATCCAATTCCAGCAATTCCTGTTGCAATAGACCAAAAATTTTGTACTGCTGATACTCCAACAGTTACCAATTTGCAACCACAAGGTACACAATACCAATGGTTCGATTCTGCAGTAAGTACAGTTCCATTAATAAGTACAACTCCATTATTATCTGGAAATTACTTTGTAAAAGAAGTAAATGCGTTGACAAAATGTGAATCTCCTTTAAAAATGATTGCAGTGCAAATCAATTCTACTCCACAAATCAACACTGCAACATTAACAATTGTACCTATTTGCCAAGGATTCAATGCGGTAGTCAATTTTTCTGGAACTTCCAATTTGGCGGATGGGGATTATGATATTCTTTACAATTTAACAGGCGCTAATATTGCTTCTGCCAAATCTGCGATCTTGACTATCACTGGAGGTTTGGGATTGTTTCCAATTGCTTCCAACTTAATTGCAAATGCAGGAAATACTACTATATCAATTACCAATATCACAAACTCAGTGACACTTTGTACCAACAGTTCTACTCTAACGAAAGTTTTTGTTGTCAATGCGGTACCCGATGTCACAAATATGGTTGTGACTGTCAAAGATGGGTGTTTGGGTCAGGATGTAAATGTTGACATTACTGGATTGGGAACTTTAACGAATATTACATTGAGCTATGCTGTAAATGGAACTAATACAATAGGTTCTCAAACAGTTTCTTTGGCGGTAAGCGGGGGTAAAACAAACTTTATAATTCCAGCATCTTCGCTTTCTGCAACTGGCAATAATACTTTGGATATAAACAATTTAACCAATGTATCAAATAGTTGTTCGGCACTATTTCCAAGCCCAATATCCAAAAGTTTTGCTATAAATATAATCCCTACTATTCCAATTGCAACTGATCAAAAATTTTGCGAGACAGATTTAAAAACGGTAGCCAGTTTAAATCCAAATGGAAATCAATACAAATGGTACGATTCGCTTTCTAATTCAACACCATTGGCTAGTAATAAACTTTTGGTTTCAGGTATTTATTATGTAAAAGAAGCTAATGGTACAACTGGATGTGAATCAGCTGCGGCTTCAATTAATGTGCTTATAAATGTTGTGCCTTCTCCAACTTTAAATCAAAACGGACAAGAATTTTGCGGAATAGATAAACCTACTATTCTTAATTTATCCAATAATACCAATTCGAATAATAACTTAACCTGGTATGATTCAGCTACAAATGGCACAGTACTTGCTAATAGCGAGTTACTTTTGGAAGGAACAACTTATTATGGTTTTAATTTAGATACAAATACAAACTGTTATTCCAATCCATTGGTAGCAACGGTTACTCTAACCGATTGTACCGCAACAGAAGATAACTTCTTGATTCCTGATGGATTTTCACCAAATGGAGATGGAGTAAATGAAACCTTTGAAATAGTTGATATCGAATTTTTATTCCCTAATTATACTTTAGAAATTTACAATCGCTATGGGAATTTGATGTTTAAAGGCAATATCAACAAACCTGCTTGGGACGGGAAAAATTCCAATTCCAGCTTTATTAATGGTGACGCACCAACAGGAGTTTATTTTTATGTTATCAATTATAATAAAGACAATTTGTCTCCAAAACAAGGCCAACTTTATTTAAACCGATAATTCAATTTTTTACTTATAAAATTTATTCTAATGAAGAAAATAATACTTCTAGTGTTTTTTTTCCTTTCTATACTAAAGGCATCCGCACAGCAAGACCCTCATTTTACGCAGTATATGACAAATATGAGTGCAGTAAACCCAGCCTATGTAACAAACACACCTTCTATACTTAATCTAGGAAGTTTGTACCGTTACCAATGGTCTGGAATTAAAGGAGCTCCAAAAACGGTAACACTCTTTGCTCATACACCGATAAATGAAAAGATAGAAACAGGTTTCTCTTTAATTTCTGATGATATTGGTGATGGCGCCAAAAAGGAAACCAATTTCTTTGCTGATTTTGCTTATATTCTTCAATTGAATGAAAAACAAAAACTTTCATTTGGACTAAAAGCTGGTTTTTCTTCCATAAGCACCAATTTTAATGGCTTTCAATTGAATAGTGGTAATATTTCTACCGATGATGCATTTTCTCAAAACACAAATGAAACAGTACCCAATATCGGAGTAGGAGGGTATTATTTTACCAATAATTATTATGTTGGTATTTCGATACCCAACTTGCTTTCGGCAGAACACATCAAATCAAGAGCTCCAATTAATTCGTTTGGACCACAAGAAATACATACTTATTTTACTGGAGGTTATGTTTTTGATATTGATGAAAACTTCAAATTCAAACCTGCTTTTATGTCTATTTTTGTAAAAGGTGCTCCGGTTTCTGTTGACCTGACAGCCAATGTGTTATACAATGAAAAATTTGAACTTGGAGCAGCTTATCGATTTGGTGATTCGGTTAGTATACTAATGAATGTCAATGTAACACCTAGTTTAAGAATAGGGTATTCTTATGATTACACCACCTCAAATCTAAGTCAGTTTAATTCGGGTTCTCACGAAATTGTACTCTTATACAATTTGGATTTATTGGGTAAAGGGTATGATAAATCACCTAGGTTCTTCTAAAAAAGTAAACATGAAATATATATACATACTCCTTTTCGTATTTTCAATCCAATTTGCAAAAGCCCAACAGCAGGATTTGCAAAGGGCAAATGTTTTATTTGGTAAAACCTATTATAGCGCTGCTATACCTTTGTATGAAAAGGTAAGTGTTAAAAATCAGACTGTTGAAGTAATTCAAAAACTAGGTGATTGTTATTACTTTACTAATGATTATAATAAAGCTCAAGAACAATATTCCTTATTAGCTCAAAACAAAAATTTGGACGAAGGATATTATTTTAGATATTCTCAAACGCTGAAAGCCAGGGGAAAATACGCAGAAGCAAATGATTTAATGCGAAAATTTTATTTGGGTTCAAATAATAAAGCAGCGATTGAAAAATTAGAAAGGGATATAAAAGAACTTAAAAATGTGACTGCTATTGGCGAACGATTTTCGATTCAAAATTTGGCATTAAACACAAAAAATTCAGAATTTGGAGGGGTTGTTTTGGGGGATAATTTAGTATTTGCAGCGGTTAAAAAGAAACCAACTCTATTGGACAAAAAGTACAAATGGAATAATGAATCATATCTTAATTTAGTTAGTGTTTCATTAAAAAATATAAATGCAAATGATTCTATAGTAAGCTATTTTTCTAAAGATTTAAAATCGCCTATGCACGAATCCAATGCTATTTTTACCAAAGATGGCAAAACAATGTATTTTACTCGAAACAATTCTAATAATGGAAGAAGAGGAAAGAATGCAGACAAAATTTCGAATATTCAGATTTTTAGAGCTGAGTTAGTCAACGGCAAATGGATCAATATTAAAGCTTTGCCTTTCAATAGCCCAGATTATTCAGTCGAACATCCTGCCTTAAGTCCAGATGAAAAAACATTGTATTTTGCATCGGATATGCCTGGAACTTTGGGTTCATTGGATATTTTTAGCGTAACTGTTGATGGTTTTAGTTTTGGTACTCCAATAAATTTAGGAGATAAGATAAATACATCCAAGAGAGAACAATTTCCATTTATTTCTAAAGATAACAAATTGTACTTCTCTTCCAATGGGCTTGAAGGTTATGGTGGTTTAGATATTTTTGTTTCCGATATTCAAAGTAATTCGTATTCCAAAGCTTCAAATGTAGGATTACCTGTAAATTCGGGTTATGACGATTTTGCTTATTATATTGATTCAGACTCCAAGGAAGGTTATTTTTCATCCGACAGGCTAGGAGGTAAAGGGAAAGATGATATTTATTCTTTGAAACAAACCAAAGATTTACTCATTGAAGATTGCAAACAATATATTGCTGGTATTATTACTGATGTGGATTCACATGTAGCGCTTGAAAATGCAATTGTAATCTTGAAAAACACTTCGAATCAAGAGCTTGGAAAAGTATACACATCATCGGATGGAAAATTTAGTTTTGCAATAGGATGTGAATCCAATTATTCGGTATTTGCTACCAAAGAAAATTATACTGAAAATTCAAAAAGCTTCAATATTTCAGGAGAAAGAAACAAAGTAAATGATGGTTCTATGGAAATTCGTTCCTTTGAAATTATCAAAAAGGAAGAGCAAGTGGCTTTGGATAAAAAAGTTGCTGCCGATTTACTTATAGCGAAACAATTGAAAGCTGCCGAATTGGTTGCTTTGGAAAAGAAAAAGAAAGTAGATGCAATTGCTTTACAGGAAAAGAAAATTGCGGATGCCATTGCTCTAAAACAAAAGAAAAAAGAGGATACTATTGCACTTGAAGCGAGGAAATTGGCAGATATAGCAGCAGTGCAACAATTGAAAAAAGACAAATTGATTGCAGATCAAAAGGCTAAAGAAATTGCAGAAGTTAAGAAAAAAGAAAAAACAGCAGCCATTGTTTCCGCCGAGAAAGATGTTGTAAAAGATAGAGACCGTTTAATCATCAAAACTGATCCTATTTATTTTGATTATAATATGTGGTACATTCGAAAAGAATCCAAAAAAATATTAAATCGTGTAGTGGAACTGATGAATAAATATCCAGAAATGGTGGTTGAAATTGGTTCGCATACTGACAATCGCGGGAATGATAAATTCAACAAAGATCTTTCTCAAAAAAGAGCAGATGCTACAAGAACCTATATTTTGGAACAAGGAATACCCAAAAATAGAATTTCTGCCAAAGGGTATGGTGAATCGGTTCCAATTGTAAAATGCATTCCAGAAGATTCCTGTGATGAAGAGCAACACGAATTAAACAGAAGAAGTGAATTTGTGATTAAGAATTTATAATTTATCAAAAAAAAACGACACCCATTTCACAGATTGGCACAGATTTTTAGATATAAAAAAAACCTAATTTCTTAATTGAAATTAGGTTTTTCATAAATAGTAAAAAGAGTTTATCTCAAACTTGCACCAAGTTCTGTTTCAAAATTCTTTTTCAGTTTATTCATAATTTTGTCAATTTGAGCATCTTCTAGCGTTTTGGTTGTATCTTGTATGATAAAACTCAAAGCATAGGATTTTTTACCTTCTGGTAAATTTTGTCCTTCGTAGACATCAAATAAATTAATATCTTTTAACAATGCCTTTTCGGTTTGTCTTGCAATATTATAAATTGAATCATATGATACACTTTGATCTACTAATAAAGCCAAATCTCTGCGAACTTCAGGATATTTTGGAATTTCAGTGTATTTAATTTTACTAGACATTAATTTTAAAACTATAGCCCAATTAAAATCGGCATAGAAAACTTCTTGTTTGATTCCGAAATGTTTTAGAACTGATTTCTTAACAACACCAAATTCAACCAAAATATCACTACCTATTCCTAAAGCAATTCCTTCTGAAAACACATCTGTATTTACTGCAACATTTTTTGCATTTGAAATTCCTAATCTTGATAAAATTCCTTCAATATATCCTTTGAACAAAAAGAAATCGGAAGGTTTTTGGGGACTTGTCCAATTCTCTTGGTTTCTATTTCCTGTTTGAAATAATGTTAAATGTTTAATTTCCTCATAACCGGATAGGAATTTATGATACGATTTCCCAAATTCAAATAATTTTAAATCGGAATTTTTTCGGTTAATGTTATACGATATAGCTTCTAATCCCGAGAAAAGCAAAGATTGACGCATCGTTGCCAAATCACTACTTAATGGATTAAGCATTGTTACATTATATTCTTCTTTTAACATTTCAGAAAGTTGTACATAAGAAGCTGTTGTCAATGAATTGGCCATCATCTCATTAAATCCTTGTGAGTTTAATTGAGAAGCAACAATGTTTTGCACTTTATAATCCTCATTTCGTGGAGAATTTGAAACGGTAGCATTCAATTTTTTGGAGAACAGAATATTATTATATCCGTACACTCTCAAAATTTCCTCGATAACATCGATTTCTCTTTGTACATCAACTCTATATGCAGGAATAGTCAATCCCAAACCAGCATCTGAAATACTATTTACTTTAATTTCTAACGAAGCTAAAATTTGTTTAATTGTATCTTTAGGTAATTCTTGTCCGATAATTCTTGCTACATTTTTAAAATTTAAAAACACGGCAAAATCTTCGATCTTCTTTTGGTATATATTAACAATGTCAGATGTAATTTCCCCCCCCGCTACTTCTTGTATTAATAAGGCTGCTCTTTTTAAAGCATATTCTGTTATTGTTGGATCAATACCTCTTTCAAATCGAAAGGAAGCATCGGTATTTAATTGATGTCTTTTGGCTGATTTTCGAATGCTTACTGGATTAAAATAGGCACTTTCAAGGAAGATAGAATTAGTAGTTTCAGAAACTCCAGATTTTTTACCACCAAAAACACCAGCGATACACATAGGGCCTTTTTCGTCACAAATCATTAAGTCTTCTTCATGCAAAGTTCTTTCTATATCATCTAATGTTGTGAACTTTGTTCCGCCCGGAAGGGTTTGCACTATGATTTTTCCAGTAATTTTTCCAGCATCAAAGGCGTGAAGAGGTTGACCTAAATCATGTAATACATAATTAGTGACGTCAACAATATTATTCTTTGGATTGATTCCAATAGCTTTTAATCTATTTTTTAACCAATCTGGAGATTCTTTAACAGTAATTCCTGAAATAGTTACTCCACAATATCTTGGAGCCAATTGAATGTCTTTTACATCAACATCAATTTTTAGAGTTCTTTTATCGACTCTAAAATTACTTACAGATGGAGTAATTAATTCTACATTAATACCTGTTTGGATTAATCCAGCCCTTAAATCACGTGCTGTTCCAAAGTGACTCATTGCATCAGCACGGTTTGGTGTTAAACCAATTTCGAAAACTTCATCATTTTCAATTTTAAAAACTGTAGAAGCCGATGTACCTGCTGGAATTGCATTATCAAGCACCATAATTCCTTCATGACCTTCGCCAAGACCCAATTCATCTTCGGCACAAATCATTCCATGGCTTTCTTGTCCTCTTATTTTTCCTTTTTTAATGGTAAAAGAACTTCCATCTTTATCATATAATACAGTACCGATAGTAGCTACAGGCACTTTTTGTCCCGCGTCAACATTACTGGCACCACAAACAATTTGCAAAGGAACTCCATCTCCAAGATCAACAGTGGTTATTTTCAATCGATCGGCATCCGGGTGTGGAATACAAGTAAGAATATGTCCCACTACAATTCCTTCTAATCCACCTTTTACGGATTGGTATTTTTCTACGATTTCAACTTCAAGTCCTAAATCAGTAAGCAATGCAGCTGTTTCATCTGATTTCCAATCTATTTTAATGAACTGTTTTAACCAGTTATATGATATTTTCATGCGAAGCTAATATTTGTTTTTTATTTAATAAGTACCACTACTATTGATTCCAGGTTGTTTTGGAATAATTGTAATTAAATTGTAAAATTTTTAAGACTGCAAATATAATCAATGTTTCTTGAGGGTCAAAGCTAGTTTGTATCAAAGTTTAAAACTATTACAACAAAATTCAACGCTGTATTTAAATTTTTTCCTCAATATGTTTTTTTATATTTTTAATTTTTAATGTAGTTGAACGCGATCTATAAAAACCAAAAAAAGTATCAAATTCTATAGAAAGGTTATAAGAATCGTGTATTTTAATTAAGAAAATCTCTTAAAATTGAAGATTTCCTGCGAGTTCCCTTAAAGTAATTTCGGATAATTTTGCTTGAAATTGTGCTGTACTCAAACGAATTTTTGAATTGATATAATTCAATTGAGCGGCTCTAAATTCAACAGAAGTTATTGTTCCTATTTTGAATTTTTCAGCTGTAATATCAAGATTTTGTTTTGAAATGGCTGTATTGTTTTCTTCTAAATCAATCAAATCTAAATTGGTTAAATAAATTTGAAAAGCCACTGTCAAGTTACTCTGCAAGTTAATTGTTTGCTGTTCAATTACTAACTTTGAATTTTCTACTTGCATTTTAGCAATTTTCTCATTTCTGTTTTGAGCATTTCCATCAAATAAATTTAATGAAGCTGTAAAACCATAATTCAATCCGCGCGCAGAAGATTGGGTATTAAAACCAAGGCTAGAAGTTGATTCATTAAAATTGTATCCCGTATTTACTTGTACAACTGGATAGCGATCCGCTTTAATTTGCTTTAAATCCAATTCTGATACCTTTTTATTAATGATTTGAATGATCAATTCAGGGTTTTGTTTTTCTGCCAATGCTAATAATTCTGATAGCTGCAATTTTCTATCAACAGTTATATTCTTAGAAACAATAAAATCGCTTTTTAAATCTCTAGCCAATATTTTATTTAAAAGTGTTTTTGCGTTGGCATAAATCTGTTTTTCTTTTAATAAATTTCCGAGATCGGTATTCAAATCAACTTGAGCATTTAAAACATCCAGTTTTGAACCTTTTCCTATGGTATAACGATTTTTTGTGAATTCTAATCTTTTCTTGGAAATTACAATTGTAGAATCCAAATCTTCTAGTTTTTGTTGTTCTTGAATCAAATCATAATAAACAGAATTTACACTACTTACCGTATTTACAATGGTCTTTTTTAACTGTGCATCGCTCAAATTTTGTAATTCTTTCAATTGATCGAATCGGGCAAACATTTTTAAACCATCAAAAATAGTCCAGTCCAGACCTACACCATAATTTAAATTATTATTCTGAGCATTTTTTAATTCAACTGTAGTGCCATCTAAACGAGTTTGCGAAGTATTTTGAACACTTTTATTATCAGATGCATTGGCGCTAATTGATGTTAGCATTCCGGCATTACCAATGGCAACATTGGTTTTATCCATTTTTAAATTATTGTCGGCAATTTTTATTTCATAATTGTTTTCCAATGCAATTTTAATGGCATTTTCTAATGTTAAAATTCCTTGTGCATTTCCTATTGCAAAGCAAAAGAAAAGCAACAGTAGACTTCTAAAAAATAGTTTGGTATTTATCATAATTATTTACTTTCATTTATATTATCAAAGAATTGATTTTTTTTGAATTAAAACCATTTCTTTAATCAATTGAAAATTTATTTTTTTACTTCGTTTTCATATTCGTCAATATGGTCAAATTCAGGATAATGCTTTCTTGCTTTAGACCACATTAAATACAAAGCCGGAATTACAAATAAAGTAAGCACCAATGAAAAAATAGTACCTCCTACAATGACAACTCCCATTCCAATTCTGCTGGTTGATGCTGCTCCTAAAGATAAAGCAATAGGCAATGCCCCCAAGGATATAGCCAAACTTGTCATTAAAATAGGACGTAATCGCGCTTCCGAAGCTTCTAGAATTGCTTCTAATTTTGGTTTTCCCTGTTCACGCAATTGATTGGCAAATTCCACAATTAGTATTCCGTTCTTGGTTACTAATCCAATCAACATAATGGTTCCAATTTGACTAAAAATATTCCAAGTTTGATTGAACAACCAAAGTGAAAATAAAGCACCCGCAACGGCCATTGGAACAGTCAAAATAATAATAAAAGGATCAATAAAGCTTTCAAATTGTGCTGCTAATATTAAAAATATTAGTAACAATGCCAATCCGAAAGCAAAAGAAGTATTCGAACTACTTTCAACAAAATCTCTAGATTCTCCCCCTAAATCGGTTGTAAAAGAATCATCGAGTACTTTGGCTTTAATTTCATTCATTGCATCAATTCCATCGCTTATACTTTTGCCTGGAGCGAGACCTGCAGAAACTGTCGCCGACATATATCTATTATTATGATACAATTGTGGCGGATTACTTTGCTCTTCAATAGTAACCACATTGTCCATTTGAATGAGTTGTCCTTTGCTATTTTTTACATACATTGAAGTTAAATCCAAAGGTTTAGAACGATCTTGTCTTTCAAACTGGCCAATAACTTGATACTGTTTTCCATTTCTCATAAAATATCCAAAACGTTGTCCGCTGAGTGAAAGTTGCAAAGTCTGAGCAATATCTTTTACGGAAACGCCTAAACTCTCTGCTTTTTCTCTATTTATTGAAACATTTATTTCGGGTTTATTAAATTTTAAATTCACATCTGTTATAGAAAAAGTTTCATTTTTGGCAGCTTCATCCATAAATAATGGAATTTTTTCTCTTAATTTTTCAAAATTTGGTGCTTGAATAATATATTGTACGGGTAAACCACCACGTCTATTTACCGCAATAGTTGGCTGTTCAATAACTGACGTTTTTGCAACTGAATATTGTTTAGTGATTTTGGTTAATTTTTCGGCAATTTCTTTTTGTTTCAACTTTCTTTCAGAAGGATCCACTAGAGCAATACGTACTCTACCGCTGTTTACGGTTGAAGCGCCAAAACCTGGGGAAGTTATCACCAAAGCGACTTTTTTTTCTGGAATAGAATCATCTACCAATTTTGAAATTTCTTGCATAAATCGATCCGTATATTCATAGGAAGAACCCTCTGGAGCTGTTACAGACATGACAATAGCCGAACGGTCATCATAAGGAGCCGTTTCTTTTTGAATTATATTAAAAAACAAATAAATCAGTCCAAAACAAGCTATTAGAATGGGAAAACTCAACCATTTTTTCTTCATAAAACGATTCAAAGCATCAGCATATGAACTATTTAATTTTTCGAAATACGGTTCTGTTTGTATATAAAACTTAGATTTTTTTTGTTCTCCGCTTTTCATTAAATAAGCGTTGAGCATGGGTGTTAGAGTTAAAGAAACAAAAGCTGAAATTAAAACGGCTGCACCAATCACTACACCAAATTCCCGAAACAATCGCCCGACAAAACCTTCGAGGAAAATAACCGGTAAAAATACCGCAGCTAAGGTGATTGAAATAGAAATTACCGCAAAAAATATTTCATTCGAGCCTTTAATTGCCGCTTCAATTGGTGACATTCCTTCTTCGACTTTTTTGTAAATATTTTCGGTTACAACAATACCGTCATCTACAACTAAACCAGTTGCAAGAACAATTGCCAATAAAGTAAGCACATTTATAGAAAAGCCAAAAAGCCACATAATAAAAAATGTAGCAATAAGAGAAACTGGTATATCAATTAATGGTCTAAAAGCAATTGCCCAATCCCTAAAGAACAAGAAAATAATCAAAATCACCAAAATAATCGAAATCCCTAATGTTTCAGCTACTTCAATTACCGATTGTTTGACAAAAATAGTATTGTCAATTACAATATTTAGTTTAATATCTTTGGGTAAATCTTTTTTAAGCTTTTGAAATTGTTTATAAAAAGCTTTAGAAATGTCCAAATAATTAGCTCCCGGAAGTGGTACGATGGCAACACCTACCAATGGTAAACCAGATTGGCTCATTTTGGTTTCTACATTTTCGGGTCCCAAAATTGCAGAACCAACATCGCTAAAACGAACAATTTTCTCTCCATCTGAGCGAATAATAATATTATTAAATTCCTCTGGTTTAGAAAGATTTCCGACCGTTTTTACAGTAAGTTCCGTGTTGCTTCCCGTTAATTTTCCAGAAGGTAATTCAATATTTTGCTGGTTTAATGCTTCTCTAACTTCCGATACTGTACATCCATACGAAGCTAATTTAACTGGATCAATCCATAAACGCATAGCGTATCTTTTTTGTCCCCAAATCTGAATTCCGCTTACACCTGGTATTGTTTCTAATCGTTGGCCTATAACATTTTCTGCATAATCACTTAGTTCCAAGGCATTTCTGGAATCACTCTGAACGGTCATCGAAATAATTGCATCTCCATTGGCATCAGCCTTAGAAACAACTGGAGGAGCATCTATATCCTGCGGCAAATCTCGAATGGCTTGAGATACTTTGTCTCGAACATCATTAGCAGCTTCCTCTAGATTTTTATTCAAATTAAATTCAACTGTTATATTACTACTTCCTTGAATACTAGAAGATGTTACATTTCGAATACCATCTATCGAATTGATTGCTTTTTCTAGAGGTTCAGTAATTTGTGATTCTATAATATCCGAATTGGCTCCTGTATAATTGGTTCGTATCGAAATTTGAGCAGGATCTATAGATGGAAATTCCCGCACACCTAGATAAGTGTAACCGATAATACCAAATAAAATAATCGTTAAATTCATAACGATTGTCATTACAGGTCTTTTTATACTTAATGTAGATAAACTCATTTAAAAGATTTTAGATTTTAAAACGCAGATTTTAGATTTATGATGTTTCTGCTAGCAATGAATATTCTTTTTTTAAACTATTAAAATTTGCTGAATTAAGTTTTGAATCACTTAAACACAATTTAGCTAGTTATCAATTGGGTGCGTTGTAAACTTTTGATTTATAAACAAAGATTTTAGATTAAAAAAAACAATTCTTTATATACAACTTCATATAAATTTGAAATAAAGGATTGTTTCTCGAAAATCAAAAATCTAATTTTTTGAATTTAAAATCACCTTAATAGGGGCTTCATCTTTTAAAGACATTACTCCACTTGTCAACAAAGTATCTCCCGCTTTTAAGCCCGAAAGCACCAAGATAGAAGCATCTGTTCTATTGGCAGTTTCAACCATAACCTCTTTGGCCATTCCATTTTTAGAAATATATACTTTTTTACCATTTTGAACAGGAACAATAGCTTCGGTTGGAACTACAATTGCATCTTTTATGACACTCAGCGGCAAAAGTACATTAGCAAATGTTCCTGGCAATAATTTCCCTTGACTGTTTTCGGTAATTGCCCTAACTTGAAGAGTTCTAGTAGTAATAGCAACTTCAGGTTCAATAGCATATACTTTGGCAGTGAATTTTTCATCCGAACCTTCGACTGTAAAACTCAAAGTTGTGTTTGTCTTTACTTGGGAAGCATATTTCTCTGGAATCGAAAAAGTGATTTTCAATTTACTGCTGTTAACCAATTTTGCGACTAAAACTGTTGGAGTTATATAAGTTCCTGGTGAAATAGAACGAAGTCCAATTTTTCCTGAAAAAGGAGCACGAACAGCAGTTTTGGCAATTTGAGCTTTAATTAATTGGGTTTGGGCTTGTGCAGATTTATAATCGGCTCTTGCAAAATCATATTCTTCTTGACTTATCGCTTCTTTTTGCAACAATAATTTTGCTCTTCTCTCATTTTCTGCGGCTAAACCTTCTTTGGTACTGGTTTGCGTTAATTGTGCTTTTAACTCTGTATCATTTACTTTGAACAACAATTGCCCTTTGGATACATTACTTCCTTCTTGAAAATAAATACCTTCAACAATTCCTGATACTTCTGATCGAATCTCAATTTGTTCATTTGCCTCAATAGAACCGGAAAGTGATAAATTATTGTCAAAAGTTTTAGGATGAACAACTATTCCTGTTACTGTAATTGGTTTATCTTTTCCTTCTTTGTCTTTTGGCTCGCTGTTTTTTGCTTTATTTGAAGCAATTCTATAACCAATGAATCCAACAAATCCAATTATTAATAGGGTGTAAATGATGTTTTTTATTTTCATGGGGAGAGCTATTTATCTTTATATAAATTAGATATAAAAATAGGGTTAGGTTTCAGAAATTTTAGTTAAATGCAAATTTAGGTTATAGAATTGGGAATATTAGAATTGTTGATTATTATTTAACGTTTGTACATACAAATATTGAAAATTGAGATACTGAGAAACTAAGATTAGAAAAATATGTTGTGAGTTGAAAAAAAATTTTCTTATAATAATAGAAACTCAGATTCTTAACCTCTTAGCAACTTTAAAAACTAACTAATATAATTCCAAATGTTTTTCTTTTTGGTTAATTCTATAAAAACGGCTTTAAGGATTGCGTTTTCAGGTTTTTGTAAAGGGGCATCGTCTTTGAGAATTTGAATGGCATAATTTCTAGCCAATAATAGGATTTCTCTATCCCTGACAATATCAGCAATTTGAAGATTGAGCACACCACTTTGCTGGGTTCCCATTAAATCACCGGGTCCACGTAATTTCAAATCGACTTCGGCAATTTCGAAACCGTCGTTGGTTCTCACCATCGTTTCCATACGGGTTTTACTGTCACTGGACAATTTAAATGAAGTCATCAAGATACAATAACTTTGATCGGCACCACGCCCAACACGACCGCGCAATTGGTGCAGTTGCGATAATCCAAAACGCTCGGCACTTTCGATAATCATTACAGAGGCGTTGGGTACATTAACACCGACTTCAATTACGGTTGTTGCAACCATAATATTAGTTTTTCCTTCGGAGAAACGTTTCATTTCTGCATCTTTTTCGACGGGTTTCATTTTGCCATGAAGGATTGAAATGGAGTAGGTAGGCAATGGAAAATCACGAGAAATACTTTCGTAACCGTCCATTAAATCTTTATAATCCATTTTTTCTGATTCTTGAATTAATGGATAGACAATATAAATTTGGCGTCCTAAAGCGATTTCATCCCGAATGAATTTCCATACTTTTAATCGATTGGAATCGAAGCGGTGCACGGTTTGAATAGGTTTTCTTCCGGGAGGCAATTCGTCAATCACCGAAATGTCTAAATCTCCATACAAACTCATTGCCAAAGTTCGCGGAATAGGAGTTGCCGTCATCACCAAAATATGCGGTGGAATAACATTTTTTTTCCATAATTTGGAGCGTTGCTCTACGCCAAAACGATGTTGTTCATCAATAACCGCCAGTCCTAAATTTTGGAATTTTACTTTGTCTTCCAGCAAAGCATGGGTACCGATAAGGATTTGCAAAGTACCATTTTCCAGTTCTTCGTGTATAATTCTACGTGTAGCGATTTTGGTTGAACCCGTCAGTATTTTTATATTGATGTTTAAAGAAGCTGCCAATTCAGACAATCCTATAAAATGCTGATTCGCCAAAATCTCTGTTGGTGCCATTAAACAGGCCTGAAAACCATTATCAAGTGCCAGAAGCATGCTCATAAAAGCAACAATGGTTTTCCCAGAACCCACATCACCTTGGAGTAATCGGTTCATTTGGGCATTGCTTCCCATATCAGTTCGAATTTCCTTAATTACTCTTTTTTGGGCATTTGTCAATTCAAAAGGCAAATGATTTTGATAAAAGTCGTTGAAAAATTGCCCTACTATTGAAAAAGGATGTCCCTTTATTTTATGTTTCCGAATTAGATTCTTCGTTATCAATTGCAATTGAATAAAAAATAATTCTTCAAATTTGAGTCGGAATTGGGATTTCGCCAAAATTTCGGCACTTTTGGGAAAATGAATATTGAACAAAGCTACATTCTTGGGAATCAGCTTAAGTTCATTTGTTAAATAAGCAGGCAAAGTTTCACTAAATAAGGCCTGTGTTTCCAGAAACAATTGCTGCATGATTTTGTTAATCACCCGATTTGTAATGCCGCGATTGGCCAAAGTTTCAGTGGATGGATATACGGGTTGCATGGCCGAACGCAGACTTTTTTCGTGCTCGCTCAACAACTCGATTTCGGGATGCGCCATGCTGTATTGATTTCCGTATTGGGCACATTTTCCAAAAATAACACAGACTTCATTGAGCTTCAAACTCTCTTTAATCCATTTGTGTCCTTGAAACCAGTTGAGATCCATTTGTCCTGTATCATCAACAAATGTAGCGACCAAACGTTTTTGGTTACGACCAAATTCAACCGTTTTGATATTGATAATTTTACCAATAATCTGTACTTCGGCAATATTATTTTGCAACTCATTAATTTTATAGTACCGAGTGCGGTCAATATACCGATTTGGAAAAAAATTGACTAAATCACCATATTTAAAAATCCCCAATTCCTTACGCAACAACGCGCCCCGATTGGGACCAACGCCTTTGAGAAATTCTATGGGAGTATCTAGGAGATTATTGGACATTTTTCTTGTACACGGATTAAACAAATTTGCAAATACAAAAGCGCTGATGAAAACGGATTTTTATTTTTGAAGCGAAGATAGTTTTTTGTTTGGAAATTTGGAAATGGGATTGTTTAGGAAATACAATAAGAAAATTATTATATTTGAAAAATACAACAATTTTTAATATAATAACCTAAATGAAATTAACCCTAACCACTGTATTAGTTTTGCTTATCTTCATCATCAATTTAAACGCTCAAGTAAGTAAAGAAAACTATAAATTCTCTGGCGATATTGAGACTTGTATGGAAAAAGACACTGTTCCATGGAGATTTCAATATGGAGCAACTTATTATTCAATATGCGGAAATTATAGAAAGGCATTGCAAACATGGGACAAAACGATGTCAAAAGTACCTTCCCTTACTGCTCAAGACAGTTCTTATTTTAAAGAATTTAAACCTCAAGATGCTAAAGAATATATTTTAAATTGTTCAAAAAATGAAAAGCTTATCATAATTAATGAAGCTCACAATAATTCCAGACATAGGGTATTCACTAAATCATTATTAAAAGGATTATATAAAAATGGATACCGTTTTTTGGGAATTGAAGCACTTGCAGACACATTAATAAATCGAAGAAAATTCCCTGTTTTAAAGAGTGGAAGTATGTATATCCATGAATCTCAGTATGCAAATTTAATCAAAGAAGCATTGGATGTAGGTTTTACTTTATTCAATTATGAATATAAATGGGTCAAAGGCAAAACACAAAAGGATAGAGAAATTGAAGAAGCAGAAAATATTGCAAAAGTAATGGTCAAAAACCCCAATGCAAAGTTTTTGATTCACTGCGGTTATGATCATCTCAACGAAGGAATTCCAGGTATAAAAGAATGGGAAAAAGCAATGGCTTCTAGAGTACATGATTTAACAGGAATCAATCCGTTTACAATTGACCAAATACCATGTTCTGAAAAGGGAGATTTAAAATTTAATACTCCTTATATTCAAATGGCTGATATAAAAAAACCTTCAATAATGGTAAATGCTCAAGGAAAATTGTATAATGGTAAAATTGGGAGTGAAAGAGGAGATTGTAGCATTATTTTCCCAGTAAGTACGTATATCAATCAAAGACCAAATTGGCTTATATTAGATGGACAAAGAAAAGCTTTTCATTTCACTACCAATTCAATTTCAGAATATCCTGTTCTAGTTATGGCTTATCGAAAGGATGAATTCGAGCAAGAAGGAATTCCAGCTGATGTTATTTAAATAACGAATAAAGATGAAAAATTAGATTTAATTTTGGACAAAGGCGATTTTCGAATAATTGTTAAAAATAAAGATTATAAAATTATTCAGGATTATCTGCAGAAAATTAAGTAATTAAAAAAAATATTGAATTTAAAAGATGAAAGTACAAGCAATACTATTCTAAAAAGAAACCTTATTTTTGCCAATAGACTTTAGCAAACCAAAATAGATTTAAATTAAAAAAACACACCCGAAAATAATGGTTATTGACAAAATAGAAAACTACAGATTATACAGTACCCTTACCAAAAGATTGGCCAAAGGATTTGAATTCATTACAAACACTGATTTAGTAGCAATAGAACCTGGCAAATACGAAATTGACAACGAAGATATTTTTGCAATCGTTCAGGAGTATGATACCAAAGAAGTTCAAGATTGTGTTCTGGAAGGACATCATAAATACACTGACATTCAATATGTTATTCAGGGGGTCGAACTTATGGGATTTACTCCTTTAACAAATCAGGAGGTTGTGGAAGAAAATTTAGAAAAAGATTATACTTTCTATCAAGGAGAAACGTCAATGTTTAGAGTAGAGGAAGGAATGTTTACGTTGTTTTTTCCAGAAGATCTTCACAGGCCTAGTGTAAAAGCAGATCAAATTTCGAAAGTAAAAAAAGTGGTGGTAAAGGTAAAAATTTAATAAACTTTTTATATAGTTCCTTATAAACACAATACTTTTACAATTCTAAAAATAAAAAAATGACAACTCATCTCGCACTTCTTCGTGGCATCAATGTTTCAGGGCACAATATGATGAAAATGGACGCTTTGAAAGCAACTTTAGAAGCTATTGGTTTCAAGAATGTGCAAACGTATATACAATCCGGAAATGTTTTTGTGGATACCGAAGAAGAAAATGCTGCAAAAGTGGGTTTTCAAATCAAACAAGAAATCTTCAAAGCTTTTGGTCATGAAGTTCCTATTGTTGTAATTGGAAAATCGGATTTAGAAAAAAGTCTCAAAAACAATCCATTTCTGAAAGAGAAAGATGTTGACACTAAAAAATTATATGTAGCTTTTACTTCCATTGCGTTGCGAAGTGATTCTATCAATGATTTAAAAATGAGTCAGGTAAAACCCGATGAAGCACATATTGATGAAAATCGAATTTTTATTAAGTATGCTGTAGGAGCGGGAAAAACAAGATTTGATCAAAAATACATCGAGAAAAAACTGAATGTAACGGCAACTATTCGCAATTGGAATACTGTGTCGCAGTTGTTTAAAATTTATGAAGAAAAATAATAATTATAAAAATTGACGCAACCTTTTACAAATTATGCCATCTATACTATTAACTAAACTAAATATTTTGAAACTGAGTTTTAATTATTCTATTCAAAATACCTGTATTTTTTATTGGAATACACAAAAGTATTCAAACAAGATACGTTTAGAGAGTTTGGCTAATAAATTGATGTTTGGTTAATTTCAATTATTGCACATTCTTATAAGAGAACTTTAAAGTATAGCTACTTTATTGTTCTCTTTTTTTTTTGAGTGATATTTCAAAAATCATTTCTTTAGAAAAAAATCATAACTAAAAATATATATATTTACATTTTTTCTAACAAAAAAACCTCTCTACTAATAGTTAACCAATTAAAATGAAAATCAAATTTTCTATCATCCTAATTATCACAATTGTATATACAGCAATATCACAAAATGGCAATCCTAATGATTATTTAACACCTCAATTTCATAAAGCAAGAAGAGAAGCATTGCGTAAAAAAATGCCGAAAAATAGTGTAGCAGTATTTTTTGGAAATCCAATACATAACAGAGCCAATGATGTCGATTTTGTGTATCATCAGGATCCAAACCTCTATTACTTAACTGGTTATAAAGAATCAAACTGTGTTTTATTGATTTTTTCAGATAAACAAACTGATAAATTTGGTAAAATTTATAACGAACAATTATATATTCAAGAAAAAAATCCAAAAGCAGAACAATGGACCGGTATACGGTTAGGAATTGAAGGTGCCGTAAAAAAATTAGGATTTGACAATGCTCTCAATGGAAAAGAATTTCTAAAGGAAAGTGTAAATTTTTATAGCTTTGACAATGTGTTTTTTACAGAATTTAAAGAAGATTACCGCGATTTAAAAAATGAAGAAGCTGATATTTTTAAATTAGTAAATTCATTTAAAAAACAAATTGGGTACTCTACAAATTTGGAAACGAATAATACAAATAGTAATGGAATTGTACCTAAAAAAGCAAAGATAGATACAAAAACTTTAAATACGTACATGGCCAGTTTGCGTGAAATAAAATCCGATGAAGAAATTCAATTATTAACAAAAACCATTCGAATTTCTGCAATGGGACAACGCGAAATAATGAAAGCCATGCATACAGGAATGTCTGAAGCAGAAATTCAAGGTGTTCATGAATTTATTTACAAAAAATATGGAAGCGAATATGAGGGTTACCCATCAATAGTTGGTGCAGGAAATAATGGTTGCGTATTACATTATAGTGAAAACAGTAAAATCAAAGTTGAAAACGAACTCGTATTAATGGATCTTGGTGCTGAATATCATGGTTACACTGCCGATTTAACCCGAACTATTCCTGCCAATGGTAAATTTTCTGAAGAGCAAAAGATAATTTATGATTTGGTTTACGAAGCACAAGAAAAAGGAATTGAATCAGTACGAGTTGGAAATGTTTTTACAGCATCCGATCAGGCAGCGCGAAAAGTGATTACAAATGGATTATTACAATTGGGCATTATTAAAAAAGCAGAAGATTCTAGAAAATACTTCCCACATGGAACAACACATCATATTGGACTAGATGTTCATGATCCTGGTTTATTTTTAACATTTGAAAAAAATATGGTGGTTACAGTTGAACCCGGGATATATATTCCGATTGGCAGTAATTGCGATCCAAAATGGTGGGGAATTGCTGTTCGAATAGAAGACAATATTTTAGTAACTAATGGAAGTCCAATAAACTTATCTGAAATTGCACCTAGAAAATCAAATAAAATAGAGGCTCTCATGTCTGAAAAAAGTGTTTTGAATGATTTTATTTTACCTGAAATAGATTAAGTTTTAAATCTTAATTATAACACTATAGAAACCATTTCTTCATTATCAGTTATGGTTTCTATTTTTTAAAATTCTATATAATACAACTCTTTTATCGTTTTAAAGAGCCAAATATTCAAATACAAAAAGGGTTTAATTACTGCTTATTCAACAAATCACAATACCAAAACCCGAAGTCAAAGGCATCAGAAGCTGATGTATCACATGCCGTATTAGTTTTCTCTTTGTTTTCTGGTTTTTCATATTTACGATATACGGTTTCACCAATTTCAAAATCTATGGGCTTGGAGAATATCGGTCCATCGAAAGTAAACGTATGAAATTCACCGTTTTCACCACATACATCAACATTTTCGGGTAAATCATTAATAAAATCCTGATCGATGATGCGACCAACAAAACTCTTGTCCAAAAAACGCACGTTGACACAAACTACAATAGTTTTGAATCCCAATGCAATAAATTCCTGAATCAAATTTTGGGTAGGAACTTTCCATAACGGGAATACGCCTTCAAAACCTATTTCAGCCAATTTATCTTCTCTGTATTTTCTTAAATCTTCTAGAAAAATATCGCCAAAAATGGAATGCGTTACACCTTGTTCCTTTAATTTGGCAAGTGTAGTTTGCATAACTGCTTCGTACACTTCCATAGTTGGCATTTCGGGAATTTGCATTATTTCAAGTGGCAATCCAATGCTTTTGGCTTGTTGTTTCAATAATTCTACTCGAACACCATGCATAGAAATACGCTGAAATTGTTGGTTTACACTGGTTAATAAGCAGTGAATTTCAAATTCTTCTCCTTGCAAGATTTTGTATAATGCTAGAGCAGAATCTTTACCGCTGCTCCAATTAAATAAGGCTTTCTTTTTCAATGGTATTATATTAGTTTATTTTGGCAGTAAACTTACAAATTATGTTCGATTTGTTAATCAAACCTTTGTAACTTTGAATATCTTTAGTACCAAATTTAATTATAATGAAATACCTTTTCCTGCTTCTATCTCTATTTACATTTGCACAACAAACCAAATCGGTTGATTTCAAAACTGTTAACGGTAAAATAAGTGTCAATCCAAATACAAAAAGTGTTACAGGCGCAGTTTCCTATGTTTTTAAAGTCTTAAAACCGATTGACACCATCAAAATTGATGCACAAAATATGACATTTTCTGAAGTGGAACTAAACAACAAAAAGATTCCTTTTGTAACCAACGGAAAAGAATTATTGCTGATTTATCCTTTCCACAAAGGCAAAAATCACTTACAGTTTTCATACCAGGCCAAACCCAAACAAACAATGTATTTTGTAGGTTCAGAAACAACCCAAAACTTACAAATTTGGACACAAGGACAAGGAAAATATACCAGTCATTGGTTTCCTAGTTTTGATGATGTCAACGAAAAAGTAATTTTTAATATGGAAATAATATTTGATTCTAAATACCAAATTTTGTCCAATGGAGTTTTGAAAAAAAAATATAACGAAAAAGACATGACACATTGGAGTTACCAAATGAAAAAACCAATGAGTTCGTATTTGTTGATGATTGCAATAGGAAATTTTAACAAAAGCCACCAAAAATCTAAATCTGGAATTCCATTAGATATGTACATTAATCCAAAAGACATTAGCAAACAAGAACCTACTTATCGCTATTCTAAGGAAATTTTTGATTATTTGGAAAAAGAAATAGGAGTGAAGTACCCTTGGAAAATTTATAGACAAATTCCTGTCTCAGAATTTCTGTATGCTGGTATGGAAAATACTAGTGCAACTTTATTTACAACCCGTTATGTAGTCGATGAAGTTGGTTTTGAAGATAGAAGTTATACCAATGTTAATGCACATGAATTAGCACATCAATGGTTTGGCGATTTAATAACTGCTCAAAGCGGAAAAGATCATTGGCTTCAGGAAGGTTTTGCCACCTATTATGCTTTGCTAGCCGAAAAAGAAATCTACGGGGAGGATTATTTTTATTCCAAATTATACGAATCATCCATGCAACTCAAACAGGCCTCCAAAACGGATACCATTCCGGTGTTGAATGCTAAAGCCAGCTCTCTGTCATTTTACCAAAAAGGAGCTTGGGCATTACACGTTTTAAGAGATGGAATCGGGGAGAAAGCCTTCAAAAAAGCGGTAAAAAGTTATCTGAATAAGTATGCTTACCAAAATGTAACTACACAAAATTTCTTTGACGAGATTAAGAAAGTTTCTGATTATGATTTGGCAAATTTCAGTAAAGTATGGCTAGAATCTTCTGGTTTTAATAGCGAAGTAGCCAATACATTATTAGCCAAAAACAAAGCAATGCAAGTACAACTTGAAGTTGATAAACTCAGAAACAAACCATTGGCAGAGAAATATAACTTTTTCGAAAAAACATTGCAATCTAATGTGTTTTTCACCGTAAAAGAAGCAATTGTAGGCCAACTTATGAAAGAGAACTTTGAAGACAAAAAGCAATTATTGGGACTGGCGTTGAAAACTCAAAACATTCAAGTTCGTCAGGCCGTGGCAAGTACTCTTCAAAAAATACCTGAAGAATTCAGAATCGAATATGAAACGTTACTCGATGATAAGTCGTATCAAACTCAAGAATTCGCATTGTATAATTTATGGAATAATTTTGGAAATAAAAGAAATGTGTATTTAGACAAATCAAAAAACTGGATCGGATTTAATGATTTAAATTTGAGGATTTTATGGTTATCATTAGCCATTTCAACACCCGAATATAGTGTTAATAAAGAAAAATTCATTCAGGAATTGGTCAATTATTCTTCTCCCAATTATGAAGCTACAACCAGACAAAATGCTTTAGAATACTTAATTAATTTCAATATAATCAATGAAGCAATTTTAAAAAATTTAGTCAATGCCACCACGCACCATATGTGGCAATTTTCAAAATTTGGGAGAGAAAATATTCGAGTATTATTAAAAAATCCTGAAATTAGAACTTCTTTTCAAACGATATTGCCTAGTTTGAATGAAAAAGAACAATTTCAATTGGATCGATTACTTAAAGAATAGAGGTTAAGATTCTAAGTTACTATGACTATAAGAATTTTATAAAAGAACAAAAAAAATCTAAGTTTCTAAAACAAAAACTTAGAAACTTAGCCTCTTAGAATCTAAGCAACTAAAATTACCACATCTGGCTCACTTCTTTTTTGATATAACCCAAAGCTGCATTGCTTGGCGTTTGCCTTTCTAGTAAATCATTCAACAAAGTTTCTCTCAATTGATCCGCATTATTTACAATTGGACTCATAGCCGCTTTTCGAATCATTTGGATTGTAGCATTTTTGGCAGTCGTAATAATTGTCCAACACTCATCGGTCATATAAATTTGTTGTGCCAAATTATGTTCAAATTCCTGATCGATTTGAGCAATAACAAAATTGGCGTAATCATTTTTGTCGGTCGAAATAGGAGAAATACGAGTCAGTAAATTAGAAAGACTAATGCGTTCCAAAAACAGGGTCATACGCTCGTAAGCTTGTAAACGCAAAGGCATGGAGTTTTTTTGCCCGTCTTTCATCAATAAATAGCGACGCCTTCCTTCTTCATTTTTGGTATGTAAATTAAAAAAGTAATAAGCAACCATCCCTGTGATAATTGCGGGTAAAGTATAACTCAATAATTCTAGTATTTTTGAAATATCCATTTTGTTCTATTTTTTAAAAAAGCAAAAATAATGTTTTTGAAACGAAATCAATAGCTAATTTTTTGCAATAATAGAATGTGGAATAGTATTTTTGTTATCTGTCTTAAAATCGAACAACCGTAAAGTTTTAAAAAAAAATCTTATTTTCTAAGTTAATCTGCAAGAGAGAAATACCAAATCGAATTCAAATTATATGGAGACCTACATCATCGTTTTACTTTGTTTAGCTGCTTTTTTCGCAGGTTTTATTGATGCAATTGTAGGTGGTGGCGGTCTCATACAAACTCCGGTGGGACTTATCTTATTACCTAATCTTCCCGTATCTACAGTGATAGGATCCTTGAAAATTCCAGCCTTTAGTGGTACTTCATTCGCCGCTTATCAATACATGAAAAAAGTCACAATCAATTGGCGAATCCTCATTATCATGATGCTCTTGGCCTTTCCAGCTGCCTTTTTGGGGTCGACAGTATTAACCTATGTGAGCAATGATTTCATGAAACCATTATTACTGGTGGTTCTTTCTTTATTGGCAATTTATACTTATGCAAAGAAAAATTTTGGACAACATCAAGTTAGAGATATTTCTCCAAGAACCCAAATTTTGAATGGCGTTGGAATCAGTATTGTGGTAGGATTTTACGATGGATTTATTGGTCCTGGCACGGGAAGCTTTCTTGTTGTTGCCTTTATCGCCTTAATGGGATTTGACTTCTTGCACGCTTCTGCCAATGCCAAGATGGTAAATCTGGCAACAAATTTTGGTTCTATCTGTTTATTCATGCTCAAAGGTAAAATCATCTGGGCTATCGCCTTACCGATGGCTGCCAGTAATGCAACTGGTGGTTGGATAGGGGCCAAAATAGCCATCAATCGAGGTAATAAATTCATCCGAATCTTCTTTTTAGTCGTTGTATTAGGTACATTAATTCGATTTGCTTACGATGTGTTTTTAAAAAAATAATTAAAACTTATTTTGAAAGTAGACTTAAACCTAGATTTATCATTAGAAAACTACTATAACTACATTCTTATTGAAAACCCACTCCCCGAAGTATTTCTAAAAAAAAACAAATTCTATTTAATTCTAGGAAAGCTCTGCTAAATCACCCAATTGCCTTACTACTCCAAAAAGAAAAAACAAATACATTACCTGCTACGCTCTCCAAACCACCATTTTGGTTTATACTGAATCTTCCTCAGTCCAAACTTTTTAATGGCGTGATTTTCGATATGCGCTACCAAATCGGGAACGGAATCCGTTACAAACAATAATTGCAAATCTGCAGGACTGATGCTTTCGTGTTGCACCATCATATCAATATGTTCACACAAATTTTTATGATATTCAGTATCAAAAATCACGACGGGAAATCCGGCAATTATTTTGGTTTGAATTAAAGTCAGGGCTTCAAACAATTCGTCCAAAGTGCCAATTCCGCCAGGCATCACTATGAAGGCGAAGGAATATTTCACAAGAATCACTTTTCGAACAAAAAAATACGGAATATAAATCCATTTGTGGAGATACGGATTTGGTTTTTGCTCCACGGGAAGTACAATATTACAACCCACAGAATAGCCACCTGCTTCATAAGCGCCTTTATTGGCAGCTTCCATAATACCGGGGCCGCCACCAGTCATTACGGTAAAACCCAGCTTTGCCATTGCAGCTCCAATTCGTTCCGCATCCTGATAATGATCCATCTCCGGACCAAAACGTGCCGACCCAAAAACCGTGACACAAGGCCCAATAAAGTGCATTTTACGAAAAGCCTTGATAAAGTTATATTGTACCTTGAAAGTAAAAACCAACTCCTTAAAACGAGACAAAGGTCCTTGGACGAAAGCCGATTCGTCTTTGGATAGTCGGTATTGTGACAGCTTTTTCATGGCAACCATAAAGTTATTAAATAGTTTATTTTATAACAACTAGACGATGAAGTATTTAAGATTAATTTTTTATTATTGTTTTGAAAGTCGTCACAATTTAGACTTGACAAAAATTTGACCCGAATTAACGCCCATTCAATGAAGAAAGTGCTTAATTAACATTGTCAGTTTGCTTTGTTAGGATTGCAAAAAAAAAATTCTCGAAACTACCTTTGCAAATTTTGCAAACTGTGTCTTTATAACGACTCAACACGATTTTTCTACAACTCAACCAAAACTAACTTTTTAGAAGCGAATACAAGAAATACTTTTGAATAAACTTTAAAATATTCAAGTATGAGAAATATAAAAATGAGTGCTTTGTTAGTAATTGGAATTGCTTTTGGCAGCATTATAAGTTGCAGTAATAATGACAGCGAAGATACCATAACAAATACAACCACAGCAACAACTGAAATCCCATCTGTTTACAAAAAAATATATGGAGCGACCAGCATTACCAGTGATGGAACCTATATTTACATTAAAACAAAAGATCTGCCAGATCATAAAAGTGCTTATTATCCAACAACTAATGCCTTATACGAATCCTATTCTGGAACCACTTTTGGTGGTAATACTTTTGTCAAAAATCCAAATTCGATAATTGAACAAACCGCTACAATCAAAATACCATTAAATCCTGTAGTGGCTTCGACACATGCTGCTACGCCTTTAGGTGCAATTGGTGTAGCTATAAATGGAGTGGCGCTTTTCAACCAATATGCAGGACCTAACAACCAAGCTTTGACAGGCGAAATTGCCACTTTCGACAAATATTATGGACATCCACAACAACAAGGAGTGTATCATTATCACGTGGAGCCTTTGTATTTAACTACTGTAAAATCGACAAAATCGGGTTTGATAGGATTTTTATTGGATGGTTTTCCTGTTTATGGCCCACAAGAAGAGAACGGAACGGTGGTTACCAATGCCGCTTTAGATGTTTATCACGGTCATACTCACGCAACTGTTGATTATCCAAATGGTATTTATCATTACCATTTTACCGATGAAGCACCCTATTTAAACGGAAACGGATTTTACGGAACACCTGGAACTATTTCACAATAAATGAAATTTTTCAAAATTTATTTTCTGTTTCTTTTGGCTTGTTCCTGTTCCAAGAATGAGTCAAAAGTACCTAAAATCTATAGCCTAAAATCATCCAAAGAAATTACGGTTTTGAATGATGTTGTCTATTTAAATAAAGAAAAATATTCCGGTTTTTTATTTGAATTATATCCCAATCAAGATACTATTTCTTCAGAAGGTTTTATCAACGGTCAATTGAGTGGCGTTTGCCAAAAATGGTATCCCAACAAACAACTGATGGAATCACGTTTTTATTTCAATGGGAAAAAGAACGGAAAACAATTGGCTTATTGGGAAAACGGAAACAAACGGTTTGAATTCATTGCCAAAAATGATGGATATGAAGGCGAATTGAGCGAATGGACGTTCGATGGAAAATTAATTCATTTGGCACATTTCAAAGACGGTCAGGAAGAAGGAAGTCAAAAATTATGGTATGACAATGGCAAAATTAGAGCCAACTATGTAATTATAAAAGGAAAAAGATATGGTTTATTGGGAACTAAAAATTGTAAAAATGTATCGGATAGTGTTTTTGTTGTTCAGTAGTTTAATATTGGTTAATTGTTCGAATAAAAAAGCCGAAGCCATTGCTTTACCTTATTATAACGAGCCCGATTTCACGCCAATATTCCTTACCGATAAATCCGAAATGGAATCTAAAATCAAACACACGATTGCTAATTTTTCTTTTTGGGATCAAGATAGTATTCTGATTTCTCAAAAATCGATTGAAGGGAAAATTCACATTGCCAATTTTATCTTCACGACCTGTGGCAGCATTTGCCCAAAAATGACAACCAACTTAAAAATTGTAAACGACAGCCTAAAATTCCATTCCAATATTGTAATGCTCTCCTATTCGGTTACGCCTTGGATTGACACACCGACTGTATTAAAAAATTATAAAGCTAAAAATGAAATATCGAATCCAAATTGGCATTTTCTGACGGGTTCTAAAAATGACATTTACACTTTGGCCCGCAAATCCTATTTTGCCGAAGAAGACATTGGTTTTAGTAAAGACAGCTCGGAATTCCTGCATACAGAACATTTTATTTTGGTGGATAAAACCAAAAGAATAAGAGGCATTTACAACGGAACTTTGGAATTGGAAATGCAACAAATGCTAGACGATATTAAAACTTTAGAAAAAGAAACTTACTAAAAAAACTTAATATGAAAAACAAAAAATTTAAAATCGAGAAAATAGCAGTGCTAATTGTAATAGTATTAATTACTTTCGGATGTAGCAAAGACAGTGAAAATGCAGTTGACACAACTGTTAGCACCGTTGTAAAAGTAAATTCGGATAATTTTATTCTTGCAGGATTAGCGGAACCAATAAGTATTGTTTCCAAGACACTCTCAAATGGAACAACTGTGGATTGTTATAAAATTGTTAGCAAAGGTACTCCCACTGATCATGCGATGGGTCCATGGTGTCCCACAAATATTTCGGATGGAGCAGATGCTGGTGGAATTTGGTTAAAAGACGGAAATGTATATGATGTGGATGGTGCATTTATAAAAAATTTAGCCACTTTTTTTTCTGATCCTACTTGGATGATGTACAAAAGTAGTACAGGCGAAGTGATTAAAACCAAAACACAAGCCGAATGCCAGGCAGCAGCAAACCCAAGTGTAGGACCAGAATACAAAAATTTTTGTGTGGAATGTTTACCTTCGTACGTTGCTAATTTAACTCAAACCTATTATCTCCCAGTAAGTCCTGTTAAACTAACTAATTCCATACAATTCGGAATGGGGCCACAATCTTCTGGACCTAGTCTAAGAGGAATTGCTTTTAACGGAGTTCGATTTGATGCTCCGGCACCGGTTAGCATTATTTTGGCAGCATATACACTAGCACCATTTGACGATGCCGGTGGACATATCAATTTGGGAGCGGGTTACCATTATCATGCAGCCAATGGAAAATCGAAAGAAATTGCCCAAACGGATGGACATGCACCTATGATTGGTTATGCAATTGATGGTCATGGATTGTATGCAAGACTGGATACAAAAGGAGCTGAATCAACCGATCTCGATGAATGCAGAGGACATAGTGATGCAATAAGAGGATATCATTATCATGTAGACAAAGCTGGAGCAAATAATTTTATTAATTGTTTGAAAGGAGCTTATGTTAACTAATTATTTTAATCCCAAAACAACGAAAAAATATACAATTAGAATTCTGTTCCTTTTTTATAGTTTTTCAATATTTGCACATCAGCCGGATTTGTCAACCGTAATGATTTATCAAGATGAAACAGGGAAATGCTTTTTGCAGTTCTACAGTTCATTAACCGCTTTTGAAGGTGAGGTTGATTATAAATATTCAAAAAATGCATACAAAACACCCGAAGAATTCCGAGCATTAGTAATAGCCCATTTCAACAAAAGTGTTTTGTTTATTTGTAATGCAAAAGACACGCTTAAATTTGGTAAACCACAAGTTTTGTTAGGACATGAAACTAAATTGGTAGCAGAGGTATTTGGTTTTCCAAAAAAAATCACATCGATGTATTTTAAAAATACACTTTTTATGGATATTCCACACAATCAGAGCTCCTTGATTATTTTAAAAAAAGGCTTGCCCAACCAACTTTTCGTTTTGAATAACGAAAATAAGCAAGAAATTAATTTGGTTTTAGAAAATGGGAAATGGAAATCAACAGCTGCAAATTCAGACAAAGCAATGTCGCCTTTATTTTTTTGGGGTTTATTAATAGTGCTACTGTTAAGTATTGTGCTATTTTTCAAACGAATAAAGCCTACACTTGGGGCGAAAAAATTACTTTTTCTTCTGTTCCTTTCTACTGCTACATTTGCTCAAAATAACAAGCAGAATATTCGCGGAATTGTGATCGATAAACTATCGCAAACAGCCCTAATTAAGGCGAGGTTTCAAAATTGGATTTAAAAGAAAGTTAGACCACTGATAACAAATACTATAGTAAAATTTTAGAGCCAAAATCAATACCAATTAAATATCAAATAATTATGAGATCAATTATTGTAACAACTACCTTATTTACTGTGTTATTTACAGGTTTTTGCTTTGCCCAGCCCCAAGCTGATGGCAAAGGACGTAAACCCCCCACCATTGAAGAACGATTAAAAATGGTAAACGAAAAAATTTGTCAACCACTCCAACTCGACAAAAACCAAACGGCAAAAATAAGTGTTGCCTACAAGGAGTTTTTTACAGAAATGGATAAGTTAATTGATTTTAAATCTAATCCACCCCGTATGCCGGAAAAACCGAAAGTAGAGGCACTTGCAAAAATTAGAGATTCCAAAGTAAAAAAAGTCATCCCTGAAAATGTATTTGTAAAGTATCTCGAACTCGAAAAATCGACTCGTCCACCACACGAAGGAAATCCTCCCAAGTAAAAAACAGCTTAACAAACGACTACAAAATAGGTTTTCAATAAATAACTAATCTGTAAACCAGATTTCTTTACAAATTTTATTTATAAATTGCAGTTTCAAGAAAAAAATGAAGAATTCAAAATTTAAAATAACACAAAAATTAGGGATTGCGGTTGCAATAACACTCTTTTTTAAAATTGTCTTTTTTCGGATTGAGGATTTTTTTGAGTGGGATTTAGTATTTATTACAGCAATTGTACTGATTATTTGGCAAGGAAATGAAGCTATCGACGGTTTTCTAAATACGAGACATCCTTGGATTGAAAATGCTAAAAAAAGGTTGATTGTTCAGAGTTTTCTTTCGGTTATTTTTACCTCAATTACCTTATTTACATTGATGTATACGCTTCATCAATTAAGATTTGGTGATGGTAGGATTATCGATCGTAAAATGATGGAAATATTTCCTCCAGCCATACTCTTTACTCTTGCACTTTTATCCATAAAAATCGGAACTGAGTTTTTTAATGCCTTAAAAAATAGCTTGCTTGAAGTCGAAAAATACAAAACAGAAAGTGCCAATGCACAATTGGAAAATTTAAAAAATCAATTGAATCCGCATTTTCTGTTCAATAATCTCAGTGTTTTGACTTCGTTGGTTTATAAAAATCAAGACAAAGCCGCTCATTTTATCAATGAATTATCCAAAGTCTATCGTTATGTTTTGGATAATAAAAATTCAGAATTAGTACCCTTAAAAGAAGAATTGGATTTTATAAATCATTATATCTATCTGCGAAAAATTCGATTTGAAGAAAGTATACTTTTTGAAATAAAAATAGAAGAAAGCAAGAAAAATGATTTTCTATTACCAATGTGTTTGCAAATGCTGGTCGAAAATACCATTCAGCATAACGAAACTTCGCAAGCCAATCCGTTGAAAGTTTTAATTTACACGGAGAACAATTCATTAATAATCGAAAACCCCATTTTGCCAAGAAGCAACGTTGCCGACAGCACAAAAACAGGTTTGAAAAATATAGAAAAACGCTACTCATTTTTTACTGATGACAAAGTTATCATTTCTAACAACGGCAAAATTTTTAAAGTAATTTTACCTTTAATCCAAAGAAGATGAAATGCCAATTGCATTAATTAGTCAAAAAAATAAGAGGAACTGGACATTCCATCCGACCAATAAAAAACAATAAATAGAACCAGATGAAAGTTGTCATTATTGAAGACGAAAAATTATCAGCAGAACATTTGACGGTTCTCTTGCAGAAAATAGACCCAGCTATAATTGTAATGGAGTATTTCGATACGATTAAAACTTCGGTAGCAGCTTTCCGAGAAGGCTTAAATGCCGACTTAATTTTCATGGATATTCATCTGGCGGATGGGAATAGTTTTGAGATTTTCAATCAAATAAATCTAGATATTCCTGTTATTTTTACCACCGCTTTCGATAATTATGCCATTCAAGCTTTTAAGCAAAACAGCGTTGATTATTTGCTAAAACCCATAGGATTACAAGAATTAGAATTTGCTATAGCGAAATTTAAAAAGCAACAAAAATCAGGAAACAAAGATCTTATTTCGAGTATTGCAACAGCGTATCAACAACTGAATAAAGAATTTAAAACACGTTTTTTAGTCAAATCTGGTCAAACCATTGATACTATTCCAATTGATGAAATTCATCATTTTGAAACCAAAGAAAGTTTGTCTTTTTTAGTTACGAAAAAAGGAAATCACCATCTTATTGATTATACCTTAGACCAACTAGAAACAATGTTGCAACCCAAAAATTTCTTCCGAATCAACAGGAAAATAATCCTAAATATTCATTCGATAGAGAAAGTCAGTACGTATTTTAACAGCCGCTTATCTATTGCTACAAAATTTCTGGATACTGATGCTAGAATTGTAAGCCGGGATCGCGTTAATGATTTCAAAAAATGGTTGGATAATTAAACACAAACATTATATACTTATGAAAAAAATATCCCTATTACTGTTATTGATTGCTTTTTCTACGGTTGCTCAAACCAATCCTGAAATTGCTAAAAGTGCTACCAGAATTGAAATACTTTTTCCAGAAGGGAAAACAAAAGCACTAATTTTGAGTTATGATGATGGCAGAACCGAAGACCGACAATTGGTAAAATTGATGAATAAATATCATCTTGTGGGAACTTTTCATTTAAATTCTAACAAACTAGGCACAACCAGTTATCTTGATAGAACTGAAATGAAGGATCTTTATAAAGGTCACGAAGTTTCAGTACATACGGCTAATCATCCCAATTTACCTGATATTTCTAAGATAGACGTCATTTATGAAATTGTAGAAGATCGAAAAGAGCTCGAACGCTTGATGGGATATCCCGTGAGAGGAATGGCTTATCCTTTTGGTAATACCAACGATTTTGTAATTGATGCCATGAATGGACTGGGAATTGAATACGCCAGAACCGTTGGAGATACATACAATTTTGAAATCCCAAAAGATTTTTTAAGATGGTTTCCAACGATGCATCAATTTGCGAAGGCGTATTGGGAATCCAACCAACCAGAGAAAGATGCTCAAGAAATGGCACATTTTTATACCGTTATTAAAGATTTTTTGCAAACCAAAGAATTGGCTGTATTAGATATTTGGGGACACAGTTGGGAAATGGGAACGGACCAAAACAAATGGAATGAAACCGAAAAATTCTTTAAAGTATTAGCCAATAATGAAGCAATATATTACTCCAAACAAATTGATTTGGTTGATTATATCAATGCGTTTAGAAACCTGAAATTCTCGATAGATAAAAATATAGTGACCAATACAAGCGCCATTAATGTTTATATCAAAATAAACAATACCATTTTCAAAGTTATGGCAGGTACTACGATGAACTTATCTTAATATCAGAATTTCTCCATCGGTAGGATGTTTTACAATGCAAAAAATAAGTTTTTAATCGAAAAAAAAAGTCCTAGCAAAATCAGATAACTATCAAAAATTGCTAGGACTAATAAAACCTAATTGAATTTTAATTATTTAATGGCGCACTCCACAGTAGAAAATTTATATTTTACTTTTTCAAAATCTATTGGAGTATCTTTAACAAAATAAGACCTTCCTAAATAAGTTTCAATTTTTCCACTACCCAAAATGAGCTGATTGTCTTTTTTTAACAATGCCATCGGATTTTTGAATACTTTTTTATCGTTGGTTCCTTGAATAAACGTATAGTCAACAAATAAAGTATCTCCATGAAATTCACCAGTGATTTTTCCTGATTTTTCAGGCATATCGATAATTTTCATTACCATATCACCATTTATTTTTCCATTTTTTAAAGTATTCATTTTCAGATCAATTGTATCCTGTTCATAAAGTGCTTTGTAGCATGTTACACTAATTGGTTTTTCATCCCCAGCTTTGATAGTTTCAATATCTTTTGGTGTCTCCTTCTTTTTACAATTTTGGAGCCCAATGCAAACCAACAGTAAACAAAATAGACCTAGTTTTTTCATGGTAATAATTTTTTAGTTAATAATTGTGACAATAGTCATTGCTAATTTACAAAAAATTGGGGTTTATTGTTTTATATTTAATTGAAAATCATAACGATAAAAAGCTATGAATATAGATACGAATATTTTTTATAATTGTTTGCATTTTAAAACAATGTAATCATAAATGGATAATTTTAGAATACAAAGGTCAAATGTAAATTTCGGTATTCGGATTAAGAGTTTACCATCTAAAAACTACCTACAGAAAACTGCTATCCAAATTATGTTATTTGAATTCTGTTAAGGCTCGTTTATTCATTCTTAAATTCTTATTTTTGCATCAAACAGTAGTTATTTCATGCAAAAATATATAGAACAACTTAACGAGGCACAACGTGAACCTGTATTGCAAAAGGATGGTCCTATGATCATTATTGCTGGTGCGGGTTCAGGAAAAACTCGTGTGCTTACCATCAGGATTGCATATTTGATGCATCAAGGCGTGGATCCTTTCAGTATTTTGTCCCTTACCTTTACCAATAAGGCAGCGCGAGAAATGAAGAAACGTATCTCGGACATCGTGGGAGCCAGTGAAGCTAAAAATCTATGGATGGGAACTTTTCACTCTGTTTTTGCTCGAATTTTGCGTTCTGAAGCGGAGCATTTGGGATATCCTTCCAATTTTACGATTTATGATTCACAAGATTCTTTAAGAGCTATTTCTGGAATAATCAAGGAAATGCAACTCGATCGGGATGTGTACAAACCGAAACAGGTTTTGAGTAGAATTTCGAACTTTAAGAATAGTTTGATTACAGTTAAAGCCTATTTTAATGACCTTGATTTACAAGAGGCCGATGCCATGAGCAAAAAGCCTAGAATGGGTGAAATATATCAAAATTATGTCGAGCGTTGCTTTAAATCTGGAGCAATGGATTTTGATGATTTATTATTGAAAACCAATGAATTATTGACTCGTTTTCCTGAAGTTCTAGCTAAATACCAAAACCGTTTTCGTTATTTATTGGTAGATGAGTACCAAGATACCAATCATTCTCAGTACTTGATTGTTCGCGCTTTATCGGATAAATTTCAGAATATTTGTGTGGTAGGAGATGATGCGCAAAGTATTTATGCCTTTCGTGGAGCAAATATCAATAATATTTTGAATTTTCAAAAAGACTATGAAGGGGTAAAAACTTTTAGGCTAGAACAAAATTACCGTTCGACCAAAAATATTGTAGAAGCAGCCAATACTATTATTGACAAAAACAAAGTAAAACTGGATAAAGTGGTTTGGACAGCCAATGAATTTGGTCCAAAAATAAAAGTAAATCGGAGTATTACCGATAATGAAGAAGGCCGTTTTGTTGCCAGCACAATTTGGGAACAAAAAATGAAAAACCAGTTACATAATGGTGCCTTTGCCATTTTATACAGAACCAACGCGCAGTCCCGTGCCATGGAAGATGCATTGCGAAAAAGAGATATTCCATACCGTATTTATGGTGGTTTGTCTTTTTACCAACGCAAAGAAGTGAAAGATGTATTGTGTTACCTGCGATTAGTGATTAACCCAAAAGACGAAGAAGCTTTGATTCGTGTTATCAATTACCCAGCACGTGGAATTGGAAATACAACCATCGAAAAACTAACAATTGCGGCCAATCATTACAAAAGATCCATTTTTGAGGTAATGCTAAACATAGAGCGCATTGATTTGAAACTGAATGCAGGGACAAAACATAAATTGCTTGATTTTGTGACTATGATACAAAGTTTTCAAGTAATTAATGAGAATCAAGATGCTTTTTACCTAGCTGATCATGTGGCCAAAAAAACAGGATTAGTTCAAGAATTAAAGAAAGATGCTACTCCTGAAGGAATGGCAAAAATTCAAAATATTGAAGAATTATTAAACGGTATCAAAGATTTTACAGAGGGGCAAAAAGAAATTGATGGCGCGCGTGGTGCTTTATCCGAATTTATGGAAGATGTGGCTCTTGCAACCGATCTTGATAACGATACCAGTGATGAAGACCGTGTGGCTTTAATGACCATTCACTTGGCGAAAGGATTAGAATTTCCTCATGTATTTGTGGTAGGGATGGAGGAAGATTTGTTTCCAAGTGCCATGAGTATGAGTACACGAAGCGAATTAGAAGAAGAACGTCGTTTATTTTACGTAGCTTTAACACGTGCAGAGCATCAAGCCTATTTGACATATGCTCAATCACGTTACCGTTGGGGAAAATTGACAGATAGTGAACCTTCCCGTTTTATTGAAGAAATTGATGGTCAGTACCTCGAATATCTTACTCCTGCAGAGAGTAATTACCGCTATAAGCCAACGATTGACAGTGATATTTTTGGAGATGTAGATAAATCAAAATTGCGATTGGCAAAACCGATAGGGGGAAATCCTCCAACGACCGAAGGGGGAGTAAAACCGGATTTAAATATTAGAAAACTTAAACCAGTATCAGTCAGTAATCCAACTGCTGCAGGATCGGCTAATTTATTTGACAACAAATTGATTCCGGGAAATATTGTTATGCACGAACGTTTTGGAAAAGGACAAGTAATTGGACTAGAAGGAGTAGGTGCTGACAAAAAAGCAGAAATCAAATTTGAGGTAGGTGGTTTAAAAAAATTGCTGTTACGTTTTGCAAAATTGGATATTATTGGATAAGAAAATGTTTCAGGTTTAAGGTTTTAAGTTTAATTCAGTTGAACTTTAAGCCTTTAAACTTCTTAAACTTTAAACAAAAAAGATATGGCTCAAATAATAAAAATATATCCAGACAAACCAAACGAAGCGGCAATTGCCAAAGTCGTTAAGGTTTTAAAAGATGGTGGTTTGATAATTTATCCAACTGATACCGTATATGGACTCGGTTGTGATATTACCAATTCCCGTGCACTCGAAAAAATAGCCAAAATAAAAGGGGTTAAGCTTGAAAAAGCCAATTTTTCTTTTATCTGCCACGATTTAAGTAATTTATCCGATTATGTGAAGCAGATTGATACTTCTACTTTTAAATTACTCAAAAGAGCATTACCAGGTCCTTATACTTTTATTCTTCCAGGAAACAATAATCTACCCAAAGAGTTTAAAAAGAAAACCACTGTTGGTATTCGGATTCCTGATAACTCGATTGCGTTAGAAATTGTACGTCAATTGGGAAATCCTATCGTTTCAACTTCTATTCGAGATGAAGACGAAGTAATTGAATACACAACTGATCCTGAACTTATTTTTGAAAAATGGCAAAATTTAGTCGACATAGTTATCGATGGTGGTTATGGGGATAATATAGGTTCTACTATTATAGATTTGTCTGGAGATGAGCCAATTGTGATAAGAGAAGGTAAGGGAAGTCTTGATATTATTTAAAAATATATTAAATTTTATATAATTTTTTTACAAAAAAATTGTTTTGTACGGAATAATGTATTTAATTAGTAAAATATTTAAATAATTAATACTTTTTTTTAGAATTCATAGAATGAAATTCTTAATTTATATTTAATTGGTTGTTAAAGAAAAAATTAGGGATTCATAAAAGCAGGACTTCGGTTCTGCTTTTTTTATGCTCTTTGTTGAGTAGATGTACATTGGTATTTATAAAATAGATAATTTGTATTTTATGTTTTGGCGCAATGAAAAGGTTAAAATCCACAGTATTAAAAAATCAAACGATCTTTAAATAAATATATTCATAATAATAAAAGTCATAATGAATATGATTTAACCCAGATTTCTAATGCGGATTCTGGGTTTAAACAAAAAAACGCCTCGAGACTATCGAGGCGTTTAATATAAAATAAAATGAATTTATTATTTCTGAACCGGTTCTGCAGTTGCTCCTGGTTGCTTTTTCATTTCTTTTTCAACCATATCATAAAACTGATCTATTTTTGGCATTACATAGATGCGAGTTCTTCTGTTTTTTGATTTGTTTTCAGGAGAGTCATTTGGAACTAAAGGTACAAATGAACTTCTACCTGCTGCAATTAATTGCTCTGGTTTTACTCCTAATTCATTTGTTAATAAACGAATAATAGAAGTAGAACGTTTTACACTCAAATCCCAGTTATCAAGTAAAACACCATTTCCTTTCAAAACATCAGAATCGGTGTGTCCCTCTACCATACATTCGAAATCGGGTTTGTCGTTTACTACTTTAGCCACTTTAGCTAATACGCCTTTTGCCTTGTCGCTAACTTCATAACTACCGCTTTTGAATAACATTTTATCAGATATTGAAATAAAAACAACACCTTTATCAACGTTAATTTCGATGTCTTTATCATCTAATCCTACCACTGATTTCAAACTAGTTACAACAGCAAGAGTAACACTGTCTTTTTTAGTTAATGCATCTTGCATTCTGCTAATTTTCAAATCTTTTTCTTTGATAGATTCTAAAGCTTTTTCAATATTTTCAGCACCTTTAGTTGATAAAACGGTCATATCTTTAGAAGTACTTATCAAATGTTGGTTGGTTTCTTTTAAACCATCTACTGTAGCTTTAAGACCAGCTCTTTCTTCTAAGCAAGAATTTAGTTTTACTGTACATGTATTTAACAAATCCTGTGTTTCCTTATTTTTAGCTTCCAAAGCTGCATATTCTTTTTTGGATACACAAGAAGTTAGAAGTGCTAAAGCGGATAGCGTAATCATTATTTTTTTCATAGAATGCATATTTTAATTAAACATGTGATTTACAAAGTTAGTTTTTAAATGTTAAATTTAAATGTAATTTATTGTTAAATTACATCAACAAAAACTGTGCCATTTTTAACATAATATTCAAAAACGACACTTCTAGTTTTAAAGTATATTTTAACTTGATTTTTTTCTCTTTTTTTATAATTCTTTAAAAATAAGCTGTAAAAAGAAAAATGTGCACGTATAACTGCCCAAAAATGAGTAAATTGACCTTCAAAAACAAACTTAATACCTGCGATTCCATCCAGCAACATTCGGATTATAAGTACTTGAAATAAAGTATTTTGCGGTAAATTCTTGGTTAACATTAATAATGAATTTCTAAAATTGAGATAGGTTTTTTGAGGATTGGCTTGCTGCAAAGTGGCGCCTCCAACATGATAAACAATCGAATCAGAAATGTATTTTATTTTATATTCTTTATTAATTGCTCTCCAACATAAATCAATTTCTTCTTGATGTGCAAAAAAATCTTCGTCAAAACCTTTTAATTCTTTATAAACAGTAGAGCGAATAAAAAAGCACGCTCCCGAAGCCCAAAATATATCTACTTTGTCATTATACTGACCGTTGTCTTTTTCTAAAGTATCAAAAATTCGCCCACGGCAAAATGGATAACCAAATTGATCTATAAATCCGCCAGCCGCACCTGCATACTCAAAATAGTTTTTCTTTTTGAAATCCAATATTTTAGGTTGAATAATAGCCGTTTCCGTTTCAGATTCAAATGTTTCTAAAATGGGTTTTAACCAATTATTAGTCACTTCTATATCTGAATTCACCAATGCATAAATATCTGCATCAATAGAGTGCAAGGCATCATTGTAGCCACCTGCAAACCCTTGATTGGTTTTATTTTGCACAATCATTACAGAAGGAAAATTCTTTTTTACAAATGCAACTGATTCGTCAGTTGATGCATTATCGGCAACATATACAGTTGCTTCTGGTGAAAATTGAATAACTGATGGCAAAAACTGTTCTAAAAGTTTTATGCCATTCCAATTCAAAATAACTACGGCTATTTTCATTCGAGATTTTTAGATATTGGGTATTTAGTTTTTTAGAATCTAAATACTTTTATGGTTATATTTTGGCAGATTTTCGAGGAAAGTATATTTTTCATTTTCAAAATCCATTTGGCAAAAATAATGATTTAGTCCATTGGTAAGCATCAAAAATTCAGCTTCCATTGTCATATTATATCTTGCTATTTGATCAAAAGTAGCCTGAGTAATTTTTACTTCAGGAGCTTTACATTCGATTAATAAAAAAATAGAACCATTAGAATTATAAACAACTACATCATACCGTTTACGCAAACCGTTAACCATTAATACTTTCTCAACGTTTATAAGGGATTTTGGAAACTTTTTCTCTTCTAATAAATAGTGAACTACATGTTGTCTAACCCATTCTTCTGGCGTAAGGATGATGAATTTTTTCCTTATACTATCAAAAATAGATACTTTATTTTCGCTATTTTTGAAACGAAATGAATAAGAAGGAAAATTGAGTTTTTGCATGTTGCGAAATTAGTTAATTTAGTTTAAAGTTTAAAGATTCAGGATCTAACTTGAAACTTTAAACCCGAAACCCGAAACCCAAAATATGGACGAAGTTATAAAGATTGTTAATGATATAAAAGCCGGAAATATCAAACCCATTTATTTTTTGATGGGAGAGGAGCCCTATTATATTGACAAATTAGCTGAATATATCGAAAAAAATATTTTATCCGAAGAAGAAAAAGGATTCAATCAAACTGTTTTATATGGTAGAGATGTTACTATTGAAGATGTAGTTTCGACAGCCAAACGATATCCGATGATGGCAGATCGTCAAGTGGTTATAGTCAAAGAAGCACAGGATTTATCCAGAACTATTGATAAAATTGAGCATTATGTAGAAAATCCGATGTCTACAACCGTTTTGGTTTTTTGTTATAAATACAAAACATTAGATAAAAGAAAAAAAGTAACCAAGCTCTTAGCCAAAAACGGAGTTGTTTACGAAAGCAAAAAACTTTATGAAAATCAAGTTGGAGATTGGATTAAGCGAGTGTTAGCAGGCAAAAAATACAACATAGAGCCCAAAGCTTCAGCAATGCTAGTCGAATTCCTTGGAACTGATTTGAGTAAAATTAATAATGAACTCGAAAAACTTCAAATCATATTGCCCGCTGGAAGTACAATTTCGGCCAAAGATATTGAAGAAAATATTGGTTTCAGTAAAGATTACAATGTCTTCGAATTGCGAAAAGCGATTGGTGAACGCAACCAGCTAAAAGCCTACAAAATTGCTGAAAATTTTGCTCAAAACCCAAAAGATAATCCATTGGTAATGACAACTGCATTGGTTTTTAGTTTTTTTATTCAATTATTAAAATACCACGGATTGAAAGATAAAAATCCTAAAACTGTTGCTCCAGCATTAGGAGTAAGCCCTTTCTTTTTAAAAGATTACGATGTGGCTTTAAAAAATTACCCAATGAAAAAAGTAAGCCAAATTATTGCGTCCCTTAGAGATACCGACGTAAAAAGTAAAGGAGTAGGAGCAAATAGCTTAACACAAGCGGATTTATTACGAGAAATGTTATATAAAATTTTTAATTAAAAAATAAAATTATGTTTACTTTATCAAAAAATATCCTAGTCACAATTGGAATATTACTTATCGTTAATTTTGCTATGGCACAAAATTCAAAAATAAATAATTTAAAATATGCTTCATTTGATGCATATCCCCTTTATTTAAAGAATGATCTTGGAGTTACATACACCACAAACAAAACTATAGTTAAGTTATGGAGTCCCAATGTCGAAGAAGTAAAAATTAATCTATACAAACTAGGAAACGGCGGAAGTCCTATTGCAACTCAAAATTTACTGTATAATAAAACAACCGGTGTTTGGAAAATCGTATTAAACGGAAATTATCACAATACCTATTATACTTTACAAGCTAAAAACAAAGGTAATTGGTCAAAAGAAATGCCAGATCCTTACGCAAAAGGAGTTGGAGTAAATGGAAATAGAGGTTTAATATTCGACCCTAAACTAACCAATCCGTCCAACTGGAATACAGACAAGCAACCCGTTTTGAAGTCAGTCTCGGATATTATATTGTATGAAGCACATGTAAGAGATTTTTCTATTGATCCATCATCAGGTATTAAGAACAAAGGTAAGTTTCTAGCCTTTACCGAGAAAAATACTAAAAATGAATATGACGAAACAACAGGATTAGACCATTTAAAAGAATTAGGAATTACGCATTTACACTTACTTCCTGTATTTGATTATAAATCAATTGATGAATCTTACTTGGATAAAAAACAATACAATTGGGGTTATGACCCTCAGAATTACAATTCATTAGAAGGTTCTTACTCAACAAATCCTTTTGATGGTTTAGTTCGTATCAAAGAATACAAAGAAATGGTTTTGGCTTTGCATCAAGCCAATATCCGTTTGGTTATGGATGTGGTATACAATCACACTAGTTCTACTGATATTTTTGACCAATTGGTTCCTGGTTATTATTATAGAAATTGGCCTGATGGAAAACGTTCGGATGCTTCGGCTTGTGGTAATGAATTTGCTTCAGACCGTGTAATGGCTCGCCAATTTATGATAGAATCTTTAAAATATTGGGTAAAAGAATATCATGTAGATGGTTTTCGATTTGATTTAATGGCTATTCACGACATCGAAACAATGAATCAAATTTCGATAGCCTTAAAGAAAATAGATCCAACCATTTTTCTTTATGGAGAAGGATGGACTGCAGGAGATTCTCCCTTACCAATTGAAAAAAGAGCATTAAAAAACAATGTAAAAAAACTTAAAGATATTTCTGTTTTCTCCGATGATATAAGAGATGCTGTAAAAGGGCATTGGTCTAATGTTGAGGAAAAAGGTTTTGTAAGCGGGAATAAAAATTATAAAGAGGTGATTCAATTTGGTATAGTAGCATCAACAAATCATCCGCAAGTTAAATATGATTTAAAACGTAGTTACGCTCAATTTCCCTATTCGGATAGTCCGACAAAAGTAATCGGATATGTATCTTGTCATGATAATAACACCTTGTATGACAAACTAAAAATCTCTAATCCAAAAGCAAGCGAAGAGGAATTAGTACAAATGGACAAACTAGCTAACACCATTATTTTAACCTCACAAAGTATTCCTTTTTTGCATATGGGAGTAGAAATGAAACGTACCAAATTGGGCGTTGAAAACTCTTATAATTCTTCTGATAGCATCAATAAAATAGATTGGAATTGGAAACACGAGAACAAAGAGCTTAATCAATATTACAAAAATCTAATTGCATTAAGAAACAATCATCCAGCATTCAAAATGACATCTGAAAAAATGATCCAAGAGCATTTGGAATTCTTAACTTTAGATTCTCCCTTTTTGGTTGGTTATACTTTAAAAAATAATGCAAATGGAGATAAATGGAAAACAATAAGAGTCTATTTTAATGGAAACGAAAATGAGATCCAACAAGAGCTTGAAGGCACTTGGAAGATGGTATGTAATGGAGCGATTATCAATTTAAATGGAATAGAAGCAATTCAAAATCAAAGCATAAGTATCCCTGGCAGAAGTGCAATTATTTTATATCAGGAATAAATCTTTTAAACTAAAAATCTACTAAAAAATACCGATATTTGCAACTTTCAAAAAACAAATACCACAATTATGGGAATGAATAAAAATACTATTTTAGGATGGGCTGCCTTTATAATGGTGCTCATGGGATTATTACTAATAGGCTTAGGCGTTTTTAAATACAGAGATGTATCAGGCTGGGGATTTGCCGCTGTTGGTATTGGTTTCTTTGCTATCGCATGGGTATTTAGTTCTCTAAAAGGTAGGCTGTAATTGACATTCAAAACCAATAATTAATCATATAATAAATTAAAACATTTAAATATGTCAGACGATAAGAAAGTAATTTTCTCAATGCAAAAATTGAGTAAAACCTATCAAGGTGCAGATAAACCTGTTTTGAAAAACATCTATTTGAGTTTCTTTTATGGAGCTAAAATTGGTATTCTAGGTTTAAATGGTTCTGGTAAATCTTCCCTTTTGAAGATTATTGCAGGAATTGATAAAAACTATCAAGGTGATGTAGTTTTTCAACCAGGTTATACCGTTGGGTATTTAGAACAAGAACCTATACTTGACGATTCTAAAACTGTTATTGAAATTGTTCGTGAAGGTGTTGCTGAAACAATGGCTGTTTTGGAAGAATACAATAAAATTAATGATTTATTTGGTCTTCCAGAAAACTACGAAGATGCAGATAAAATGGATAAATTAATGGATCGTCAAGCAGCTTTGCAGGATAAAATCGATGCTCTGGGCGCTTGGGAAATTGATACAAAGTTAGAAATTGCAATGGATGCCTTACGCACGCCAGAAGGTGACACACCCATTAAGAATTTATCTGGAGGAGAACGTCGCCGTGTAGCTTTGTGCCGTTTACTATTGCAACAGCCTGATGTTTTACTTCTGGATGAGCCTACCAATCACCTGGATGCTGAAAGTGTACTTTGGTTAGAACAACATTTGGCACAATATGCTGGAACTGTAATTGCGGTAACACACGACAGGTATTTCTTGGATAATGTTGCAGGTTGGATTTTAGAATTGGATAGAGGTGAAGGTATTCCTTGGAAAGGGAATTATTCTTCTTGGCTAGACCAAAAATCAAACCGTATGGCATTGGAAGAAAAAGTAGCTTCTAAACGTAGAAAAACGTTGGAACGCGAGTTGGATTGGGTTCGTCAAGGAGCAAAAGGACGACAAACCAAACAAAAAGCACGTTTACAGAACTACGATAAACTCTTGAACGAAGACCAAAAACAATTGGATGAAAACTTAGAAATTTATATTCCGAATGGTCCAAGATTAGGTACTAATGTTATTGAAGCCAAAAACGTAGCTAAAGCCTTTGGAGATAAATTGTTGTATGATAATTTAAATTTTACGTTACCACAAGCTGGAATTGTTGGAATTATTGGACCAAACGGTGCTGGTAAATCGACTATTTTCAAAATGATTATGGGAGAGCAAAATACAGACAATGGTGAATTTTTGGTGGGTGATACTGTGAAAATCGCTTATGTAGATCAAGCGCATTCGAATATTAATCCTGACAAATCCATTTGGGAAAACTTTGCCGATGGGCAAGAACTGATCATGATGGGAGGGAAACAAGTGAATTCAAGAGCTTATTTATCCCGTTTTAACTTTGGTGGTGGAGAACAAAACAAGAAAGTATCTATGCTTTCTGGTGGAGAAAGAAACCGTTTGCATCTAGCTATGACTTTGAAGGAAGAAGGTAACGTATTGTTACTGGATGAACCTACGAATGATTTGGACGTGAATACGCTTCGTGCATTGGAAGAAGGTTTAGAAAACTTTGCAGGTTGTGCGGTAGTGATTTCTCACGACAGATGGTTCTTAGACAGAATTTGTACTCATATCCTTGCGTTTGAAGGAAATTCAGAAGTGTATTATTTTGAAGGTGGGTTCTCTGATTATGAAGAAAATAAGAAAAAACGTTTGGGTGGTGATTTGACTCCGAAACGATTGAAATACAGAAAATTGATTAGATAATTTATTTCTATAAAAAGTAAAAGAGGATGTCCACAGAAAGGCATCCTCTTTTTTTTAGACAAAAAAACTAATCATTTTTTTTTACCAGAATTTATCATCAATACAACTGCTCCAATTAAACCAATAATTACCAATCCGAAAACAATTACCATTATAAATGCACCGTTTTCCCAAGAATAAAGCGATAAGTTTCTCATAAAAATTAATTTTTTAGATTGGTCAAATTTAAGATAACAATCCATCTAAAGAGATGACATTTATCATAGAATACAATTATTCTAAAAATTTTATTTTTAATTCTGGAGTAGGTATCATGCAACTCTCTTTTTTGCCAAACCAATTGTATCTATTTCTGGCTATGTAGTCATATAATTGATTTCTGATTCCATTTGGAATAATTTTAAAAATAATTCCAAATGAATATAAACCATTCAAACTTTTTGCAATTTGCAATGCTGCATCCGATTTGTAGTAGTAAGCGACTCCAGGCTCATAAAGTACAATACTATCTATCTTGGTAAAATCAATTCCAATGTATTTCAAAATATCTAAACCCAAATCTGATTGTAAAGGAACGAATCTAAAGACATCCTTTTTGTCATGTTTGATAATAAATTGCACCGCAGAATTACAGAGGTTACAAACACCGTCAAAGAGGATTATTTTTTTATGGAGAGGGAGGTTTTGCATGATAAGGTTTCTAAAAATATTTGCTAAAGTTCAAAAATTTGACAAAGTTGTGTTAATGAATACTACTTTTTCCCATGTTCAACAAACTCCAATTCATCCAAACTCACTTTTGAAGTAAACACACCATAATTGACAACGGCTTTGTTTTTTTCAATTTTATCAATGCTTCCTACTGATTTTCCATCCTGCATACGCACGCGATCTCCCACTTTTAGAATAACATTGGGTTTTACAATTACAGGTTTTAATTTCTTCTCTTTCTTTTCCTTGCGGATTTCTTCTACGACAACAGTAACTTCCTCTATAATTTCTTTTTTCTTCTGGATAATCGCTTTTGCTTCTTTAGGAGTGGCTTTTTTGCGTTTGGAATTTTCTATTTCGATAATTTTTAAAAACTCACCTATCAGGTCTTTTTTATTTTTATTATTAAAATATTTCTCGGCAATATCTTCAATTTTTTGACCAATGTAAATTGTCTTTTGATTGCTGTCATACAACTCCTGATAGCTTTCCAGTTTTTGCTTGATTTTGACATTGATATCTTCCATTTTCTTGCCTTCCTGACGCGCTTTGGTTTCTTCTTCTTTTAGCGTTTGTGACGTTTTCTCCATTTTGGAACGCTCTTTCTGCAAGTTGGCAATTGTTTTATCAAAACGAACTTTTCCTACTTCAATTTTCTTCTTAGCGCGGTTGATTAAACTAAATGGGATTCCGTTTTTTAAAGCTACTTCAAAAGTAAATGAACTTCCTGCTTGTCCCAAAGCTAATTTATACATGGGTTCTAATGATTTTTCGTCAAAGAGCATGTTGGCATTAGTAGCGCAAGGGAGTTCATTTGCTAAAATTTTTAGGTTTGAATAATGTGTCGTGATTAATCCAAAAGCTTCCCGATGGTAGAACTCTTCCAAGAAAATTTCGGCCAAAGCACCTCCCAATTCAGGATCAGAACCGGTACCAAATTCATCAATCAAAAACATGGTTTTCTTATTGCACTTTTTCAAAAAGTAGTTCATGTTTTTCAATCGATAACTATAAGTACTTAAATGATTTTCAATTGATTGGTTGTCTCCAATATCCGTGAGTATTCTATCAAATAGAAACGTTTCACTGCGTTCGTGTACAGGAATCAACATTCCCGATTGCAACATTAATTGCAACAAACCAACCGTTTTCATCGAGATGGTTTTACCACCCGCGTTGGGGCCCGAAATAACAATTATTCTATTTTCTTGACTTAATTCGATGGTTTGTGGATGCGTAACTTCCTTTTTTTGCTTGTTGTTCAAATACAAAATTGGATGATAGGCATCTCTAAAATAAAGACGGCGTTCCTCTGTAATTGTTGGCAAAATTCCATTGATTCTATTGGCATATTTCGCTTTTGCAGCAATCACATCAATATCACTCAGGAAATCTTGATATTGAATCAACAATGGTAAAAATGGTCGAATTGCATTCGATAATTGTTTTAGAATTCTAGTAATTTCTTCTTTTTCCTCATATTCCAAATTACTGAGTTCACGAGAGTAATTCAGCGTAGCTTCTGGTTCAATATAAGCAATACTCCCTGTTTTGGAACTACCCAAAATAGAGCCTCTTACTTTGCGTCGGTACATTGCTAAAACAGCCAAAACACGACGATTTTGCACAAAACTTTCTTTAATATCATCCAAATATCCCAAACCGTTGTATTGCGTAAGTGCTATTCCAAAACTTTGGTTCATTTTCCCTCGAACCGAATTCATATTGCGGCGAATGTTTAGTAATTCTGGTGAGGCATTGTCTTTTATTTCACCATATTTATCAACTACAGCATCAACAAGCGTGATAATCGCTCTGGTAAGTTGAATTCCAGAACTTTTGGCACAAAGATTAGGGTAATAATCATTGAATTTATTCAGAAACGTCAATAGTACATTCGTCGTTTCGGATATTGTGGCAATTTTTCTAAAACCACCGACTTCTAGAAAACTGTCTTCGATGGCTAAAAATTTTATTTCGTATGTAATAGCATCAAAACCGTGATTGGGGATGGCATTGTTGTTTTGAAAAGAAGAAACATACTCAGAAGTCTGCAATAAAGCGCTCATCAAAGTATCTTTGTCTCTAAAAGGAGTTATTTCTAAGGCTTTTTGTTTTCCTATATCAGTATTACAAATATCGGAAATCGTTTCGAGAACCGTAGGAAATTGTAAATCTTGTAACGTTTTTTCGGTAATGGAGATCATTTATAAATTTGATTTGACGCTACAAAAATAAGGTTATTTAAGAAAGAAACATAGGGTTATTTCACGGAGATTGGCAAAATAGAAACCACAGCGATTTACTAAGAAACATAATGTTTTTGTTTTGCCAATTTTGCGAATCTCTTTTGAATCTTCGTGTATCTTTGTGAAATAAACTTTGAATATGCAAATCAACTTGAATCCTTCCTGGCAAACTATTTTATCTGAGGAAATAGAGAAACCTTATTTCCTGGAATTGATCGAGCTTGTTGATCAAGAATATCAAAATTCAGTTTGTTTTCCTCCCAAAGAGTTGATTTTTTCAGCTTTAAATACTTGTTCTTTTGAGAATGTAAAAGTGGTTATTATTGGTCAAGATCCATATCACGGCGATGGCGAAGCCAATGGTTTGTGCTTTTCTGTAAATGATGCGGTTCGAATTCCGCCTTCGTTGCGCAATATTTTTAGAGAAATCAATACTGATTTGGATTCGATTTTTATGCCGACATCGGGAAATTTGGAATTTTGGGCCAAACAAGGCATTTTATTACTTAATGCAACATTAACCGTTAGAAAAGATAAACCAAACAGTCATAAACACCTTAAATGGAATCTTTTTACAGATGCTGTTATTCAAAAAATATCGGAAGAAAAAGAAAATATTGTATTTATGTTATGGGGAAGTTTTGCCCAAAAAAAAGGAGCTAAAATTGACAGAAATAAACATTTGGTATTGGAATCAGGGCACCCTTCACCGATGAGTGCCAATCAAGGAAAATGGTTTGGGAATAAACACTTTAGTCAAGCAAATATATATTTGAAAAGTAATAAATTGGAACCAATATATTGGATAATATGATAAAAAAACACTTTAATTCATTAGTTATAATTGTATTTATTTGTACGATTACAAATATTAGCAATGCTCAAAACTTGCTTAAAAAAGTTTTAACTTCAGATAATGACAAGATAAAAAAAGTGATGGATAATCCTGAAGCTTATGAACTTCAGATTATTTATACTCAAATTATTCGAGGAAAAAATAATACAATCACCCTAAAAGATTATACGTATAACCTCAACAAAAACAACTATTTCTATCCTGCCAGCACTGTAAAATTTCCTATTGCCGTTATGGCTTTGGAAAAATTAAATAGTATTCCAAATACTTCTATAAACAGTCAATTTACAATTGACGGCAATCCAAATAAAATAAGATTTTCTGATGAAATCTCTAAGATTTTTGCTGTAAGCGATAATGATGCCAGCAATAATTTATTTGAATTTATTGGTTTTGATTATCTAAATAAAAATATGGAGATTAAAGGATTAAAACCTTTTAGAATCAATCATCGTTTATCAACTCCAAATTCGGGTAGTAAAACCATCAAATCGATTGCGTTATACAAAGACGATCTTTCTATTGAAAATTTCCCTCAATATACAACCGAAAAATATAACCCTTTGCAATTGAATAAAATCAAAAAAGGAATTGGATACCTAGATAATGACACACTTGTAAAGGAACCTTTTGACTTTTCGAATAAGAATTACTATCCGCTTGAAACCTTACATAATACTTTGAAAAGAATCATTTTTCCTAATAACTTCAAGGAAAGTGAACGATTTCATATTACAGAAAAAGACAGAGAATTTATTCTTTTTTCGATGCAAAACTTACCCAAAAATGCAGGTTACGATCCAAAAGAATATTATGATGGTTATTGCAAATTTTTTATGTTTGGTGACACTAAACAAAATATTCCTACTTCAATAAAAATATACAATAAAGTAGGCGATGCTTATGGAACACTTATTGATTGTGCTTACATTGTAGATTCAGAAAAAAATATTGAGTTTATGGTTTCGGCTACAATATTGGTGAATAAAGACGGAATTTTTAATGACAACGTTTACGAATATGATGAAATAGGTTTGCCTTTTTTGGCCGAATTAGGGAGACAACTTTATTGGTTAAACGATAAAAGTAAATTGAAATAAACAAATGCCCTAGCCCCGAGTGAAGTGGAAAGCCCGGAGCAAAAAAAGTAAAAGTTTCTTGTTCTGGAAAAGCGACCAAAGGAAGCTCTTTTCAGAACATTAGAAACTTTACTTTTTTTGTGAGGACTTGTAACGAAACGCGGGAAATAGCTTCAATAAAAAGACTAACACTAGATTTAATTTTATCGTTTATTCTAATGTCAATGCACCCAAAATTTCTTCGGACAGAAAAGGACCTCCGGGATATTTTGCGGTATAATCAAGGTTTAGCCAGACTTGATTGCGCTCGTCGATATGGTAATTAAGTTGCTTGTGTTGGCTTTCATATGGAAATAATACATTTTTTATTAGCAAATTTGCTTTTTCAAGGTCTTTCATATTTCCAATTAAAATTTCGGGGTAGATATGACCTTTGGTATGAATCAATCTTGGGGTTCCGCCTATGGACCTAATAGCAGCCGCCATCAAAATGGAATGATCGTCACAATCTCCCGAAAAGTAGCGTAAGGATTCGTGTGCGGTTGCTATATAATCTCCATTTTTGGGATCATTCACATAGTTCCAACGACTATTTATTTCTTTAAAAACTGCAAAACACTGAATCAAGTTTCTATACTCTGAATATCCCTTGCAATTTTTGAAATGTTTTGTAGTGGCCATAATCGCAAAGTTTCTCACTTTTGGATTTTCGTATTCTATTGCCTTTAAAATCTCTTCTTTATTAGGAAATGGCAGCAATTTGGCGATGATAATATCTTGTGGAAATGGATTATTATTCATAGTGTACAACATGGAATTATAATCTTCAAAAACAGAATTGAAACTAAAATTCCCAAATAAAGTTCCATAAATAAGGACCAACAAATAGAGTGCTAAACAAACAATAATTATGGTTCGCAATGTGTACAATGCGAAGTGAATTATTGTCAGAACTAAAATAAAAAGAAGTATTCGATCCAAATTAAAATACCAATGTGGATCGATTAAATTTTGGTGAAGTACTATAAATAAAGGAATTGTAATCAGGATGCTTAAAAAAAAGATAACAAAACTATCCCAAGGTTTTTTCAGCTGAAACTTGGACTTTACTATATGAAAATTAGTTTTGTTAAGTTGTATCATAATACCCAAAAGTAGGGATCTTTATTGCTTTTTGTAAAAGTACTTTTTTTTTTTAAAGTTACTAAGTTTCTAAGATACTAAGTCATTAAGTTTTTCTCAAAGTCACTAAGTTTCTAAAAGTTTTAGGGACTTTGCAACTCAGCAACTTTAATTACACATTAATATCCTTAAAATCATTGGATATGGCATAGCGAATCATATTGGTAAAGGCCTGACTGTCTAATTTTGGAATTTCCAGAATTGAATTCAGCAAAGTGGTGTCGTATTCGTTAGGACTGGTTATAAAATAAGGTTTCAAATGCTTACCAATACTTTCATAATACAGCTTTTCGATTGTATTTTTATATGTAAAATCGAGTGGATTTTTGATTAAAGTAAAATTGGTATAACCCACTTCTTTCATAATCAACTGTAATCCTTTCACGATATTAAAGCTTTTGTCACTTACAATGTTCAGCTGCTCGATGTCATCTCGTTCAAAAGTGTTTACAATTACTCTGGCCACATAATCAACAGGAATGATATTTAGACCTGTTACTTCATTGATGATGAAACGCACATTTTCTTGCTCTCCTCTTCGCTGTGAAGTAAAATGAAAAAACTTGGCCAAAAGATAAAAAACCATGTATTTTGGAATGAAATAAGGGCTTTCGGTACCCAGCATTTTACCTCCAATGACACTTGGTCTCAAAATCTGGAAAGGCAATCCTAATTTTTTACATTCCTGAGCAATAAAATTCTCCGAATGAAATTTGGCGTCCTCATACGCATTGCGATGTTCAGGAGTGAAATCTAGGTTATGGAAATCATTCTCGATTATTCCGCCTCGTATTCCGGATGAAAACGCAGTTCCGATATAAATGAACTTCGTGATAAAAGGGGAAAAAGTCTTGAAAAGAGATTTGGTTATTTTGGCATTTTCATCAAAAATCTTTTCTTTTAGGTTTTCGTCAGTAGATAAATTAACGTAACCTGCGGAGTGAATAAAGTAAGCCCCTTTTATTTTCTCTGAAAAAGCACTTTGAAGATTCGCTAAGTCCGAATCAATAATTTCGATATATTCATGTAGTTTTTCTAAACCGCATTTTTGTAAAATTTGAGGGGTGTAATCACTAGTCAAAAGCTCATTAATACGATCTAAAGCACTTACTTTTCCTTTGTTTCTGGCAATAATTAAAAGTTTTCCGTTTTTCTTTTCTTTGATAAAAAGCTCTAGAATATCATACATAATATGCGATCCCAAAACACCTGTAGCTCCCGTAAGTATTATTTTCATTTTTTATTTTTTGAAAAAGTAAAGATAGATTTAAAAAAGGAATCTCATTATTTTAAAAATATTTTTTAGTATTTTTCGTACCATTCGAACTTATCATGTACGATATTTGATTTTTCTTTTTCAATATAGTTTAAAATTGCTTTTGCAACAGGGGAGTGCTTTTTTCCTTTGAGCCATATTAAACTCCAGTTGGTTGTAATAGGCAATCCTTTAACTGGAATTATTTGCAGTTCATTGTTACTCAGTTCGCTTTTTATTCCAATTAAAGGCATAATTGAATAACCCAAACCAGCTATTAATGCCTGTTTTACGGCTTCGTTTGAGGTGAGTTCCATTTTATTCAATACCGAAATGGCGTTTCTTTCAAAGAAACTAACCATGGTTTGCCTTGTTCCAGAACCTTTTTCCCTAAAAATTAAAGGCAAATTTTCGAAGAAACTTTCTTCCTGGCCCTCTTTTTCGATAGTGATATCAGTATTCCCCACTAAATACAGTTTATTTTGAAGCAGGTCTAGTTTTTCTATATTGAGTTTGGAGGGCAAAATGGAAACCAGTGCAAAATCGACCTCATTGTTTTCTAAACTCTCAATAACCCTACTTTTATTTGTTACATCCATCAGCAACTCGATCCCCGAATGTTCTTTCATGAAATCGGCAAGAAAGTAGGGCATCACATATTTACCTGTCGAAACGATTGAAATTTTCAATTTACCAGCCATTTGTCCTTTGTAGGCTAACGTTTTATAGTTGATGGCATGTATTTGGTTTATGATATTCTCGGCTGCCTCGGCAATTTCATAGCCAAAATCGGTGATATAAATTTTCCTCCCAACCACCTCTGTCAATGGAATGTCAAATTGTTCCTGAAAATTCTTTAACTGTATCGATACCGCGGGCTGGGTTAGATGTAATTCCTCAGATGCCTTTGTTACACTTTGTGTTTTTACTATTTTCAAAAATATCTGGAGTTGATTTAAAGTATAATTCATAAAAAAATCTAATATATTACATTACAAATATAAATAAAAATTAATGAATTTGAATTCGGAGTTTTGTGCTGTTAAATAAAATTTCTGAAATTATTGAGAAAAATATCAATAAAGGTAGGCAAGAGTTTCTTTTAAAAAGTTCCTTTCGAAAATGAAAAACACAAAATATAGACCAAAAAATTAAGCATAAAGTACTTTAAATTAACCTACATAGTATCAAATGAAAACAGTCGAAATTATAATTTTTGCAAGCGCAATATTGACGGTTCTTTTTTTTATAACCACTTTAATGGAAGGAGAGTTTATTTTTCAAAAATTATTTCTTGCGATTTCAATAGTATCGGGATAAAATATCTTCAAATTTATAATCATAATAGTATTGCACATGAAAACAACTGAGAAAATTATACTTATAGACGGTAATTTTTCACCAACTGAGGCAAAGGAACTATTGATGGACTTATTCATCAACAAAATCAATTTCCATCAAAAGAAGAACTTTAGTTCACAGGAGCGTTATGGAAAGGAAGACGAAATTGCAATAAGAAGAATTCCCGAACTAAAAGAAAGTGTTGAAGCAATCTCCAGAATAATAACTGAAGGAACAACACAAAACCAGAATATAGTGATAACATCAACGGTTCATATTCGTTTTTCTAATACTGAAGAATAAAATGTTTGCTGGAAGAAAACTGCTAATTGCAACCAAACATGAAAAAGAAAAAGTAATTGCTCCAATTTTAGCAAGGGAATTAGGTGTGAAATGTTTTGTAGTTTCAAATTTTGACACCGATGAACTTGGAACATTTACAGGAGAAATAGATAGGAAAGAGGATCCAATAAACACCGCCAAGAAAAAATGCCTTATGGCTATGGAGTTGACCAATTGTGATATGGCCATAGCAAGCGAAGGTTCTTTTGGCTCACACCCATCCATTTTCTTTGCTCCTGCCGATGATGAGTTTTTATTTTTTATCGACAAAAAAAATAATTTGGAAATTGTTGCCAGAGAGTTAAGTATGGACACCAATTTTAGTGGTGCTGTAATACATAGCAAACAGGAGTTGGATGAATTTGCTGGAAGGGCAAAATTCCCATCACACGCCTTGATTGCCAGGAAATCCATCGATAATTTTATTGAAATAGAAAAAGGCATCAGCGATTGGATAAAATTAGTTGAAGTGTACAATCATTTCATCGATTTATATGGATCTGTTTATATTGAAACCGATATGCGGGCAATGTACAATCCTACGCGTATGAAGGTTATAGAAAGCGCTGCCATAAAATTGGCAAATAAAATGAACTCCTGTTGTCCTAATTGCAATACCCCAGGTTTTGGGATGACGGATGCCAAACGTGGCCTTCCTTGTGAATGGTGTCGTTTTCCAACCCGATCCACTTTAAGTCATATCTATACCTGCCAAAAATGTTCTTATGTAAAAGAAGAAATGTATCCAAACCAAAAAAAATCTGAAGACCCTACGTATTGCGACAATTGTAATCCTTAAAAAAAATCCATGACAACAACTAATATAATCAAAGCCGCGCAGGCTTTGATAAATGATGAGATAGTAGCTATTCCCACCGAAACCGTTTATGGATTGGCCGGAAATGCCTATAGCGAAAATGCTTTGAAAAAAATATTCGAATTAAAAAAGAGACCCTTTTACAACCCATTAATCGTACATATCAAGTCTACCGCATTTTTAGACACGGTTGCCTCTGATATTCCAGACATGGCCTGGAAGCTTGCCAAGGAGTTTTGGCCAGGATCGTTAACGTTAGTTTTGAAAAAACAACCTCACATTCCAGACATCGTCACTGCTGGCAAAGAGACTGTTGCTGTAAGAGTACCGAATCACCCTGTGGCATTAGCGCTTTTGGAACTACTTGAATTTCCGCTGGCAGCACCAAGTGCTAATCCTTTTGGTTGTATCAGCCCTACAACTGCCATGCATGTTTCAAACTATTTCAAAGAGAATTTGGAAATTGTATTGGATGGAGGAGCGTGCCAAAACGGAATAGAATCTACAATAATTGGTTTCGAAAATGATAAACCGATTCTTTACAGGCACGGTTCAATTTCAATAGAAGCTATAGAACGAATCGTGGGAAAGGTGCTAATCACAACTAGTAAAAACAGTTCACCCGATGCTCCAGGAATGCTTTCGCGACATTACGCACCAAAAACCAACACCTATCTTACCGACAATGTACCCGAGTTGATACCTTTATTCTCCGGTAAAAAAATTGGGTTGCTGTTGTTTAAGGATGAAATTACAGATGACGAGAATATACATCAAGAAGTGCTCTCCAGAACAGGAGATCTAGCCGAAGCCGCAAAGAATTTATATGCCACAATGCACCGTTTGGACAAAAGCAACTTGGACGTAATCATTGCCGAGCGGTTACCCAACAAAGGACTTGGTAAATCTATAAATGACCGTTTGGAAAGAGCTATAAAAAAGTAAAGAATGAAATCAATCATACGAAACGCTTCCATTGTAAACTATGGCAGAATAATTAGTTTCGAACAAGAATTAAATCGAAATAAAAACATAAAAAATTTTAATGCTTTTAATTAATAATATAAATGAAAATTTATGTTTTTTAGTTGCCACATTTGCAATGTCAAATTTTAAATCAAACAAATTATGAAAATGTTACAAGTTGCAACCTTAGTTTTGTTACTACAATTGTTTCCATCATGTAAAACGAATTCAAACAAGATTTCAAATGAAAACAATACTTCTCACACGGAATCCTATAAACATCAGCATGTGCTGACTAAAGCAGAACAGGATCAATTAACACCCAATCAGGTTTTACTTGAATTCAAAGAAGGCAACCAACGCTTTAAAAGAGGTAATGTAACGCAACGCGAGCATTCAGACGAAATTAGAAAAGTTGCAACGGGAGGTCAACACCCAAAGGCGATGGTTCTAAGTTGTCTCGATAGCAGAGTGCCTGTAGAAGATGTATTTGATCAGGGAATTGGAGATGTATTTGTGGGCAGGGTAGCGGGCAATTTTGTAAACACAGACCTTTTGGGAAGTATGGAATTTGCCTGTAAAGTAGCTGGGGCAAAACTAATATTGGTAATGGGGCATCAACACTGTGGAGCGGTAAAAAGTGCAATAGATGATGTAAAGTTAGGAAACATAACCTCAATGCTCGCAAACATAAAGCCCGCAGTTGAGATGAGCAAAGATTTTCATGGTGAAAAATCATCCAAAAACGAATCCTTTGTCAAAGAAGTTGCTCAAAACAATGTTCGTCATACCATAAGTGAGATTAGGGTAAAAAGCGAAATATTACGAACAATGGAAAGTAAAGGGGAAATCAAAATTGTAGGAGCCTTTTACACATTACGCACAGGAGAACTTGAGTTTTTGGAGTAACACTTTTTTAAATTGACAGTAAATAATAAAATAATAAATAAACACAGAATATCATGAACTTAAGCCTATTACTCGAGAACCTAACCAATCCAGCATTACTTTTTTTTGTGCTTGGCGTGATTGCAGTACTCCTAAAAAGTGATTTGGAAATACCACCTAATACATCAAAATTTATTTCACTTTACTTGCTGTTTGCTATTGGTTTTAAGGGAGGACAAGAACTGTCGCATGAAGAATTCTCGAGCGAGATTGCCTTGTCCATGCTCTTTGGAATCATGATTTCGATGCTAATACCATTGTACACCTTTTTTATCCTAAAAAGAAAACTCAGTGTTTATGATGCAGGAGCCATTGCGGCGGCCTACGGCTCGGTAAGTGCTGTTACCTTTGTCACGGCGGTTTCCTATCTCGAATCACAGCAATTAACCCTTCATGGACACATGGTCGCTATAATGGCTTTAATGGAGTCACCTGCCATTATCATTGGGCTCGTCCTGATATCTATATTCAATAAAGATCAATCTTCTGATAAAATAAAATTCAGTGCTGTCCTAAAACACTCTTTGACCAATAGTAGTGTATTGTTAATCCTTGGCAGTTTGGTAATCGGCTTTTTGGCGAGTACCAAACAAGCAGAGGGAATCAAACCCTTTACTAATGACCTTTTCAAAGGATTTTTGGCCATTTTTCTTCTGGATATGGGAGTAACAAGTGGTAGAAAACTAAAATCCTTTTTCTCCTTTGGATGGTTTCCTTTCCTTTTTGCAATGATTATTCCTTTGGTCAACGGTTGCATCTTCGCAGTTTTGAGTTCCATTGTCACCGATGATATCACCAACCGATTCATCTTTGCCGTATTGGCCGCAAGTGCATCCTATATCGCCGTTCCAGCAGCAATGCAAATTTCGGTACCCAAGTCAAATCCCGGTCTTTATTTGCCCATGGCACTCGCGGTAACATTCCCGGTAAACATCACAATTGGTATGCCAATTTACTATCTAATTGTTCAACACTTCTAATAATAAATTATATTTAAAAAATAAAAATAATTTTATAAATACTGTTGTGACAAATAAGTAATGCATTGTTCTCGGAAAGCCCACAATTGTTCAAAAGTGATAGTAGCATTTGAGTCCGACAACCATTTTTTGATGAAATTTTTATGGAATTTGATTTTGAACTCTCCAACTTGGTAGGGTTCAATTTCAATTTCTTCCAATAAATCCTTCTCGATTTTAGCAAAATTCGATTTGGGAGTTGTACAATCAATACGATTTTTATCAATTTTCAAGTAACAATGGGCTTCAGGAATGAAATCAATACTGTTATCAGAGAGAATAGTTCCAATTTTAGTATTGATTTCGTTCATTTTATAAATTCCAATAATGAGTTTTACGTTTGGAATTTTATTTAGGTTGGCAATTTCTTTCAAAAAAGCATGCTTAGAACTGCAAGTGCCTTTGTTTTCTTTTAAAATTAATGACAAATCTTCACAGTTGGCGTTTCGGCCGTAGGAAATATTTTTAATGTAAATCAATAAATCATCCCAAGTATCAATTCCTAAATTTTGAATTTGTTGGGTTAATAAATCGGAAGATTTCAAAATTGTTTTAATCATTTAAATTGCCTTTAAATCTGATATAAAAACTATTTCAATAAATCATCACTGTGTTTTTTGGACAAACAGGGTTCCGCAAAATCTAATACTTCTAATTCAGAATATTCATTTAAAAAATGTTTTATTACAGCATAATCAACCTCTTTTTTAATTTCAACAACAAAATACTTTTCATTAAATCCTTCAGACCGACAATTCATTACTTTGAGTTTTTCTCTAATAATTTCCTTATCATAATTGTCTTTTAAAATCACAACTTGAATAATCGAATTCCCAGAAATTGAAATCGTTTCTTTATATATAATGGCTTCTTCATTTTCATCGTATTTAGCATAGAAAATATCTTCTGTTGCAATAAGTGGCCCATAGAAAGGAATGTTATCTAATTTAAAGATTCCTTTTTCAAAATCAATTATTTCTGACCACATGGTTTCAACTACTTCTTCATCTAAAATAGCACTATGAAATCGGAATAAAATTTTTGAGTGAGTTTCTACCATTTTATTGCTCTGCCAATTTATCCAGCGTATAGGCAATCAATTCATCCACTGCTTTGTACGGATCACTGCTAAAAGTTCCGTTGGCGCGATTGGCAATAATAGCATTCAATGACAAAGCCTGATGACCTAAAAGAGCCGAAAGTCCATAAATAGCAGACGTTTCCATCTCGAGATTGGTTATTCTGGTTTCTTCAAATCGGAAATTATCCATTTTGGAATTTAAGGTTGGGTCTTGAATATTTAAACGTAAAACGCGACCTTGTGGTCCGTAAAAACCACCCGCAGTTGCTGTGATTCCTTTGTATATTACATTACTTTCTATTCTTTTTTCCAATACCGATGAACAAGGAATTACTGTTGGTCTACCTTTTAGTAAGTCCCAATTGGTGTGTTCAATAAATGCATTTTCCATTTCACTATTAGAAACAGCATCAATCAAATAGGAGCGGAGCATATTGTCTAGTCCTAAGCCAAATTGTGCCATCACAAAACTATCTACAGGAATATCGGCATGCAAAGAACCTGATGTCCCAATACGAATAATGTTTAATGAAGTTAATTTTTCTTTTGGTTTTCGAGTTTCCAAATCAATATTAACAAGTGCATCCAATTCATTGATCACAATGTCAATATTATCAGGCCCAATTCCAGTAGACATAACCGTTAAGCGTTTGCCCTTATATATTCCTGTTTGGGTTTTGAATTCTCTTTTTTGAGTCGAAAATTCAATAGAATCAAAATGTTTGGTAATTTTTGCCACTCGATCTTGATCTCCCACAAAAATAATGTCGTGGGCAATGTTTTCGGGTTTTAAGTTAAGATGATACACACTCCCATCAGGATTGAGTATTAATTCGGATTGTTGAATAGCCATAGTTAATACCCCTTACCCCCAAAGGGGGAACTCCTATTAGGGGTAAATAGGTTTAATTTGATTTTTAGTTTATCAGGCTTAATATTCCCCCTTCGGGGGTTAGGGGGCTTATCCCCCTACACGTTTTACTTTAAAGCCTTTTTCTTTTAAAATAATCATTATTTTATCACGATAATCACCTTGAATGATAATAGAATCATCTTTGAAAGTCCCGCCAACACTTAATTTGGTTTTGATTTCTTTGGCCAGAATTTTAAAATCCTCGTCGGTTCCTTCATAACCTTCAATTATAGTAGTCGCTTTGCCTTTTCTTTTTTCGAATTTGCAAATCATAGGCACTTTTTGAACGTATAATTCATGCGCTTCTTTTTCGATTACTTCTTCTGGACCCATTTCATGATCCGGAAAAAGATTTTTCAATTGGTCTTGTAAATCCATAAATTTTTTATTCTAAAAATAAAACTCAACTTGTAAAAATTAAAAACCAAATTCCAAAAGTGTACCATTGGAATTTGGTTTTTGAAATAGTCTCTTTTACTCGCCCTTCGGGGGCTGAGGGGCAATTAAACCTAAGTCAACTAAACGTTCATATAAATAGTCTCCTGCGGTAATATCCTCGAATTTTTTAGGATTTTCGGCATCAATGCAATTTTCTAAACAATTTAATTTCATGTCACTTACGGGGTGCATAAAAAACGGAATAGAATAACGGGATGTACCCCATAATTCTCTTGGGGGATTCACCACCTGATGGATCGTAGATTTCAGTTTATTATTGGTATGACGGGATAACATATCACCAACATTAATTACCAATTCATCTGGTTCAGCAACGGCATCAATCCAATCACCATTATGATTTTGAACTTGCAATCCTTTGCCTTGAGCACCCATCAACAAAGTAATTAGGTTGATGTCACCATGAGCAGCTGCACGTATGGCATTCTCCGGCTCTGATGTAATAGGAGGGTAGTGAATAGGTCTTAGGATTGAATTCCCATCTTTGGCAAATTCGTCAAAATAGAATTCATTCAATCCAAGATGTAACGCCAAAGCTCTCAAAACATAAACTCCTGTTTTTTCAAGCATTTGATAAGCTTCTTTACCCACAACATTAAAACGGGGTAATTCTTTTACTTCAACATTATCTGGATATTCTGACGCATATTTGGAATCTTCATCCACATATTGTCCAAAATGCCAAAACTCTTTCAAATCTCCTTCTTTACGGCCTTTGGCATGTTCTTTTCCAAAAGAAACATAACCTCTTTGCCCGCCAATTCCAGGAATTTCGTAGCTGTGTTTTGTGTCTAATGGCAACGAAAAGAAATTTCGAATTTCACCATACAATTCATCAACCAATAGATCGTTTAAAAAATGCCCTTTGAGCGCTACGAAGCCAATATCTTCGAATGCACTTCCGATTTCATTTACAAATTTTTGTTTACGTTTCGGGTCGTCCGAAAGGAAATCACGCAAGTTAACACTAGGAATGTTTTGCATATTATGTCTGTATTTTATACTTTAGAAGTCTAAAACTTCGTAACGACAAATATAAAGAATAAAACAGATAACTCTTTTCATTAATTATTCATAATTCAAAATATTATAACAATTAGCATTGAAACTGTTATATTTATTTATCTTTGAATTGTATCAATAAACCCCTAAAAATGAATTTCGATAAAAAAAACCTATCCAACGATACCTTACTAAATTTATATAAAAGAATTTTGAAACCAAGATTGGTAGAGGAAAAAATGTTAATCCTCATCAGACAAGGAAAAGTGTCCAAATGGTTTTCCGGAATCGGGCAAGAAGCTATTTCTGTTGGAATTACAGCAGCTTTGGATACAGATGAATACATTTTACCCATGCACCGCAATTTAGGTGTATTTACAGGAAGAGATATTCCCTTGCAACGTCTTTTTTCACAATGGCAAGGCAAAGCCAATGGTTTTACCAAAGGAAGGGACCGAAGTTTTCACTTTGGAACACAAGAATATAAAATTATCGGAATGATTTCGCATCTGGGACCCCAACTGGGTGTTGCGGATGGAATAGCATTAGCCAATAAATTGAAGCAAAACGGAAAAGTTACTGCTGTTTTTACTGGTGAAGGAGCAACCAGCGAAGGTGATTTTCATGAAGCTTTGAATATTTCTGCGGTTTGGGATTTGCCAGTTCTGTTTGTAATTGAAAATAATGGATATGGTTTATCAACACCAACAAATGAACAGTACCGTTGCGAAAATCTAGCCGATAAAGGAATAGGCTACGGTATCGAAAGTCATATTGTTGACGGGAATAATATTTTGGACGTTTTTAATTTAATTACCGAACTAAAAATAGCTATGACTGAAAATCCTCGCCCCATTTTATTGGAATTCAAAACCTTTAGAATGCGAGGACATGAAGAGGCTAGTGGCACCAAATATGTCCCCAAAGAGTTAATGGATTTGTGGGCCGCAAAAGACCCTGTAGATAATTACAGAAGCTATTTGTATCAAAATGATATTCTGACAAAAGAATATGATGATGAAATTCAATATGAAATCAAAAAAGACATTGATGAAAGTTGGGCCATGGCCAATGCCGAACCCGAAATAGGAGCTACTTATGAAGAAGAATTAAACGATGTTTATAAACCGTATATTCACGAAGAATTTCAACCTAATTCGGAAACAGAAAATATCCGTTTTATAGATGCTATTTCCAACAGTTTACGCCAATCAATGGAACGACACGAAAAATCGGTTATCATGGGACAAGATATTGCCGAATATGGTGGTGCTTTCAAAATAACAGATGGTTTTGTGGAGCAATTTGGCAAAGAGCGCGTTCGGAATACGCCCATTTGCGAAAGTGCTGTCGTTTCAACGGCTATGGGATTGTCTATTAACGGTTACAAAGCGATTGTCGAAATGCAATTTGCAGATTTTGTATCCACTGGATTTAATCCAATAGTAAATTTATTGGCAAAATCACATTACCGTTGGTTGGAGAAGGCCGATGTTGTGGTTCGAATGCCTTGTGGTGCTGGAACACAAGCGGGGCCTTTTCACTCCCAAACCAATGAAGCTTGGTTTACCAAAACACCGGGATTAAAAGTCGTATATCCTGCCTTTCCGTATGATGTAAAAGGTTTGCTGAATGCTTCCATCAATGATCCAAATCCAGTTCTTTTCTTCGAACACAAACAATTGTACCGAAGTTTATCCCAAGATGTTCCAACAAATTATTATACCATACCGTTGGGGAAAGCGGCCTTACTCAAAGAAGGAAATAATGTCACGATTATTTCTTTTGGAGCAGCGGTACATTGGGCATTGGAAACATTAGATAAAAACCCTGAAATAAAAGCAGATGTATTGGATTTAAGAACCTTGCAACCATTAGATACTGAAGCTATTTATGCATCGGTTAAGAAAACGGGAAGGGTCATCATTTACCAAGAAGATTCTATGTTTGGCGGCGTTGCCAGCGATATTTCGGCATTGATAATGGAAAATTGTTTTGAATTCTTGGATGCTCCTGTAAAACGTGTGGCCAGTTTGGATTCTCCTATTCCGTTTACAAAGGCACTCGAAGATCAATATTTGCCGAAAGGGCGATTTGAAACCGAATTAAAAGCGCTTTTGGAGTATTAAAAATTTTTTTAACCATTAAGATATTAAGTTTATTAAGGAAGACTTCAAGACTTAATTTTCTTAATATCTTAATGGTTCAAATCAATTGTATATTAAAAAGAGGCTGTCTATTTAAATTTAGACAGCCTCTTTTTAATTGAAATAAATAGTTACAACATCAACTCGCAAAGAGTAAAATAAGCAATTGTGCAACCAAAATTCTACTAATGGTAACCAAAGGATAAACCGTTGCATACGATTGATTTGGGATATCCGAATCTAAATATTTGGTACTAAAAGCCAAAGCAGCTGGATCCGTATAAGAACCACTCATAATACCCACCATTTGATAAAAATTAAGTTTGAACACAAAACGACTTATCAAAACCAATATTGTTAATGGTATAAAAGTAATGTAACAACCATAATAAATCCACATCCATCCATCATTTGCTATAAAATTATCATAAAAACCATGTCCTGCTTTAATCCCTACGGCAGCAAAGAACAAACAAATACCAAAATCTTTCATGAAGTGAATTGCACCATTGTTGATATACGAATGAATAACTCCAACACCACCATATCTACTGATAAATAAAGCAGCCAAAAGAGGTCCAGCTGCTAATCCTAATTTTAAAGGAACAGGCAAAGAAGGAATCATAATTGGAATTGAACCAATAATAACTCCAAAAATCAATCCCCCAAAAAGGGAAAGAAAATCAGGCTCTAAAAGTATTTTTTTTGAATTTCCAATAATATTTTCAGCCTCCTGAATTGCTTCTTTACCACCAACTACCAACAAAGTATCACCGTAATAAAGTTCTAAGGTTGGCTGTGCCAAAATTTCTAACCCAGAACGAACAACACGAGTTACTTTCAATCCAAATTGATTGTACAAATCTAATTGTGCCAATGTTTTATGAGTAGCTGTTTTTTTGGTTACACTAAGTATTTTGGTAGTAATATCATCTTCAGACTCAATAAATAAATCTGTAGAAACTTTTCCAACAATATCAATGAATTTATTAATGTCTTTTTGTTTGGCCACTACCATCAAAACGTCTTTATCTTTTATTGTCGAATCTAATGAAGGAGAAAATACTACTTTAGTTCCACTTTGTTTTTGTCTGGAAATAATCACATCATCAATATGAAACTCCTTCAATATTTGACGGATTGTTTTTCCAACAACTTCAGGTTTTGTTACTCTACATTTTTGACGAACGATTTGATTTTCATGATCTTTATTTTTTTCTTTAAGCAATACTACTTCTTTTTTTAAATCAATTTTCAAAACGTTTTTTGCCAAAATTATAATCATGATTATCCCAAATACACCGATCGGATAAGTAATAGCATAAGCAATAGCAGGATCCGCAAAATGGTCTGAAGGGAAATTGAGTTGTTTTTGAATTTCAATAAGAGTGGATTTTGCAGCTCCTAATCCTGGTGTATTAGTAACGGAACCTGACATTAATCCAACAGCATTTTCAATTTTAACGCTGGCAAATAAGTGAATTAAATAGGTAATAATACCTCCTAAAAAAACAGTTCCCACTCCCAAAGCATTAAAAATTAATCCTTCTTTTTTGAAAGAAGAAAAGAAAGTTGGTCCTACTTGAATACCAATTCCATAAACAAAAAGAATTAAACCAAACTCTCGTACAAATTGAATTAATTCTGCTTCCATACTAAAGCCAAGATGCCCTAGAAAAAGACCTACGAACATTACCGCGGAAACACCAAGCGAAACGCTACCGATTCTAAGTTTACCCGCAAAAAAACCTACACTTATAGTCAAAAATAATACAATTAATGACTGAGTCATCTCCGGTGTTTCGGTCGGAGTAAACAATAATTTAAACCATTCAAACATATTTTATAGTATTTTAGTTGTAAATAATAGTGTAAATAAATTGAAAAATTTGCTAATTTTATATGATAAAAGTCAGTTTTGTTTTATTTTGTTTCTAAGAATCAAATTGTTAACCAATTCATTTGAGTCATAAAAAACCTTTGTAAACCCTTGTAAAACAAGACAAAAGCGAAAACGTTTGCGTATATTTTTTTACTAAACATGATAAAAATCAGCTTTTTTCCTTATTTACTAAAGTACCTTTGAGAAAGAAAATAACACATCAAATTATAAATAACAAATCATGAAAAACATTAAAATTATTCAGGAATTACACAACTTAGGAATCACAGGATACCATGAAGTAGTTTATAACCCATCTTATGAAGAATTATACCAAGCAGAAGTTTCTCATAAAAGAAAAGGGTATGAAAAAGGAGCGTTAACTGATACTGGTTCTGTAGCTGTAAAAACCGGAATTTTCACTGGTCGTTCTCCTAAAGATAGATATATTGTTAAAGATGATGTAACAAAAGATACAATTTGCTGGGATAAAGAAAGTGGAATTAGTTCTCCTAACTATCCTACAACTAAAGCAATTTGGGATGAATTAAAAGCTTTAACATTAGAACAACTTTCAACTTCACCTAAACTATATGTTGTTGATGCATTTTGTGGTACTAATGCTGATACAAGACTTAAAGTTCGTTTCGTAATGGAAGTGGCTTGGCAAGCACATTTTGTTACAAATATGTTTATCAGACCTTCTATCTATGAATTGGAAAACTTTGGTGAGCCAGATTTCATTGTAATGAATGGTTCAAAAGCAACTAATCCAAACTGGAAAGAACAAGGATTAAATTCAGAAAACTTCGTTTTATTTAATCTTACTGAAAAAATCCAAATTATTGGTGGAACTTGGTACGGTGGAGAAATGAAAAAAGGAATGTTCGCAATGATGAACTACTACTTGCCTTTAAAAGGAATGGCTTCAATGCACTGTTCAGCTAACGTAGGTGAAAAAGGGGACGTAGCAGTATTCTTTGGACTTTCTGGAACAGGAAAAACTACTTTATCTGCAGATCCAAAACGTTACTTAATTGGAGATGACGAACATGGATGGGATAACAATGGTGTATTCAACTATGAAGGTGGATGTTATGCAAAAGTAATTGACTTGAGCGAAAACAATGAACCAGACATCTGGAGAGCAATCAAAAGAGATGCATTATTAGAGAATGTAATTGTTGATGAGTATGGAGAAATCGACTATTACGATCATTCAATTACTGAAAACTCTAGAGTTTCTTACCCAATTCACCATATTAACAAAATTGTATTGCCTTCAAAAGCAGGACACGCAAGCAAAATTATCTATCTTTCTGCTGATGCATTTGGAGTATTGCCTCCAGTATCTATATTGACTGATGATCAAGCGCAATACCACTTCTTATGTGGATACACTTCTAAATTAGCAGGAACTGAAAGAGGAATTACTGCTCCAGAACCATCTTTCTCTCCAGCATTTGGTGAAGCATTCTTAACATTACACCCAACAATGTATTCTAAAACATTAATTGGTAAAATGAAAGAACACAATGCAAAAGCATACTTAGTTAACACAGGATGGAATGGAACTGGAAAAAGAATTTCATTAAAAAACACTAGAGCAATAATTGATGCAATTATTAGTGGTGAAATTGAAAATGCACCTACAATTGACATTCCATTCTTAAACTTGACGATTCCAACTGAATTACCAAAAGTAAGCGAAGGAATCCTTGACCCAAGAGATACTTATGCTGATAAAGAAGAATGGGCAAGCAAAGCAAGAGATTTAACTTCTCGTTACATCAAATACTTTGAACAATATACAGATACTGAAGAAGGAAAACGTTTAGTCGCTGCTGGACCTTCTTTGGAAGCTGTTTTAAATTAGTAAATTACTAATAATTATTTAGGATTGGTTAAACACCTGTTGGTAATATGTAAAATAGTACTAATAGGTGTTTAACATTTTTAAACAACCATGATTTTTTACAATATTTAATTACTTTTCACTATTTTATCATATTTATTGCCTAAGCATATTTAATTTAACAAATAATTATCGAAACGTTAAAATAAAAATTGGATTGTAATTGATTTATCCTCTATATTTGCAAAAGAAACAAAGAGTTATCTAATATTTTAAAGTTATGTTATCAATTCAATTACATCATCATCATTCTCATAATTGCTCTCAAGCGATGTGTTAATGGTATGCGTGTAAATCACAATAATCTAAACCCGTTTGAGTACATCAAACGGGTTTTTTATTGCCTATTCTTTGTACTCAAGCTTTAATCTAAACAAAAAACTAAAAAAACTAAAATGAGTACACTTAAAATTGCCATTCAAAAATCAGGTCGTTTAAACGAAGAAAGCATTCAAATCCTTAAAGATGCAGGTATCTCTATCGATAATGGTATAGACCAATTAAAAGCAGAAGCTTCTAATTTTCCTTTAGAGGTTTTGTATCTGCGAAATTCGGATATTCCTCAATATTTAATTGATGGAGTCGTAGACATAGCTATTGTTGGAGATAATTTATTGGTTGAAAAAGGAAAAAAAATTGAAGTAATTCAAAAATTAGGTTTTTCAAAATGCAAAGTTTCGGTCGCAGTTCCAAAAACATTCGATTACAAATCCGTAAAAGATTTAGAAGGAATGCGAATTGCCACTTCTTATCCAAACACTGTAATTGATTTTTTTAATTCTAAAGGAGTAACAGTTGATATTCACCAAATATCAGGTTCAGTAGAAATTGCTCCCAATATAGGTCTGGCAGATGCAATTGTCGATATTGTATCTAGCGGAAGCACTTTATTCAAAAACAATTTGAAAGAAGTTGAGGTTATTTTTAAAAGTGAAGCGGTATTAGCTGTTTCTCCAAAAGTAAGCCCTGAATCTCAAAAAATAATAGACACCTTAAAATTCAGAATAGAATCGGTTTTACGAGCTCGAAAATCAAAATACATTTTGATGAATATTCCAAATGACAAAATTGAGGCAGTCGGTAAAATTCTTCCTGTATTGCGTAGCTTAACTGTTTTGCCATTGGCACAAGAAGGCTGGAGTAGTATACACTCGGTTATTGACAAAGATACTTTTTGGGAAGTAATAGACCAACTAAAAGAGGTTGGCGCTGAAGGAATTCTAGTTTGCCCAATAGAGAAAATGGTATTGTAAGCCCCCTAACCCCCGAAGGGGGAATTCTCTAGAAGTCTAGAAATTTAAAAAAAAATTGAAAAACATTAAAAATACAGGCAACCTCTCTTGTAGCAATTCCCCCTTTGGGGGCTAGGGGGCTAAAATGAATAAAATATACAATCCAAAAACAGAAACTTGGTCAACCATTTTAGAAAGACCAACCAAAACAGTTGATGATATCGAGGCAACTGTCAAAGGAATTTTCAAGGAAGTACAATCCAAAGGGGATATTGCTGTAGCAAAATATACGTCTCTTTTTGATGGCGTTTCAGTTCCAAATTTAGAAGTTTCTCAAAGTGAAATTGCAACTGCCATCGCAACAATTTCTGATGAATTAAAACAAGCCATCCAATTGGCAAAGTCAAATATTGAAAAATTTCACGCAGCCCAAAAAACGAATCGAGTTACAGTAGAAACTATCGAAGGTGTAAACTGCTGGCAGGAAAAAAGACCAATCCAAAAAATCGGTTTATACATTCCAGGAGGAACAGCTCCATTATTTTCAACAGTATTAATGCTGGCAGTACCTGCAAATATTGCCGGATGTAGCGAAATCGTGTTGTGTTCGCCTCCAGACAAAAAAGGAAACATCAATCCAGCTATTTTATATGCCGCGTATTTATGTGGTGTTACCAAAATTCTAAAAGTGGGAGGGATTCAAGCCATCGCAGGAATGACTTTTGGTACAGAATTAATTCCAAAAGCGTACAAAATATTCGGACCCGGAAATCAGTTTGTGACTGTTGCCAAACAATTGGCTACTCAGTTTGGTGTCGCCATCGATATGCCAGCTGGTCCATCCGAATTGTTGATTGTGGCTGATGATACTGCCGTTCCTTCTTTTATTGCTTCCGATTTATTATCTCAAGCCGAACACGGAACAGACAGTCAGGTGATTTTAGTTTCGACTTCAAAAACATTGATTGACGCTGTCGAACTAGAAATTTACTCTCAAATGGCCGTTTTACCTCGAAAAGCCATTGCAGAAAAAGCTATTTCCAATTCAAAATTGATTTTTGTCGAAAATGATACAGTCGCTTTAGAATTAATTAATGAATATGGTCCAGAACATTTTATTATTTGTACCAAAGATGAAGCTTTTTACGTTGACAATATTGCCAATGCAGGTTCTGTTTTCGTCGGAAATTATACTCCAGAAAGTGCTGGCGATTACGCTTCAGGAACCAATCACACCTTACCAACGAATGGTTATGCCAAAAATTATAGCGGTGTAAATCTAGACAGTTTTACCAAATCGATGACTTTTCAAAAAATCAGCGCAGTTGGAATACAAAATATTGGTTCGGCTATTGAAATTATGGCTGAAGCCGAGGGATTACAAGCCCACAAAAATGCAGTTACTTTACGATTAAAAGCCCTTGAAAATGATAAATAGTTTTAATTTAGATAGTTTAGTTCGTGACAACGTCAAGGTTTTGAAGCCTTATTCGTCTGCAAGAGATGAATTTGAAGATTTTGACACCGCCGAAATGGTTTTTTTAGATGCCAATGAAAATCCGTTCAATAATGGTGTAAATCGTTATCCTGACCCGCAACAAGCTTCTGTAAAAAGTATTCTTGCCAAACAAAACAACGTAAATACAAACCAAATGCTGCTAGGAAACGGTAGTGATGAGGTATTGGACTTAATTTTTAGAGCGTTTTGTGAGCCAAAAGTGGATAATGTGATTACTTTACCACCTACATATGGAATGTACGGCGTTTTGGCTAATATCAATGCGGTAGAAAATAGAGAAGTATTGCTTTCCACGGATTTTCAGCCTCAAATTGAAAAAATATTTAAGGCAATTGATGATAATACGAAAATGATCTTTTTGTGTTCTCCCAATAACCCAACAGGAAATTCATTTTCGGAAGAAAGCGTAATGACTTTATTAGAGCATTTTAATGGTTTGATAGTGATTGATGAAGCGTATATCGATTTTTCGGAAAAAGAAAGTTGGTTGCAAAAACTGGAGCAATATCCTAATTTAATCATCACACAAACACTTTCAAAAGCATACGGTTTGGCGGGAATCCGATTGGGAATTTGTTATGCTTCCGCTCAAATAATTGCCGTTTTAAATAAAATAAAACCACCTTATAATGTAAACGAGTTATCTCAGAAAAGAGCTTTGGAAAGATTGGATAATACCGATGAAATACAATCTGAAATCAAATCAATAATAAAGCAAAGAGAGGAATTACTTAAAGTATTACTTGATATAAAATATGTTGAAAAAATCTATCCAACTGAAGCCAATTTTATATTGATTAAAGTGGATGATGCCAACAAAAGATACGATAATTTGATAGCCAAAGGAATCGTAATCCGCAACAGAACAACGCAGCCTTTATGCGAAAATTGTTTGCGTTTGACTATTGGAACAGAGGAAGAAAATAAAAAATTAATCAATGCAATAACTCTTTCAGGGTTTTAAACCCTGAAAGAGTTAAATTAATAAGAAACCAATGAAAAAAGTACTTTTTATAGATCGTGACGGAACCATTGTTTTAGAACCAGAAGGATACCAATTAGACAGTTTAGACAAACTGGAATTTTACCCAAAAGCATTTCAATATTTGGCAAAAATAGCCAAAGAAATGGACTACGAATTAGTTATGGTGACCAATCAAGATGGATTGGGAACCGACTGTTTTCCGGAAGATACTTTTTGGCCAACCCAAAATTTTATTTTGAGAGCTTTTGAAAACGAAGGCGTTCTTTTTGATGATATTTTTGTGGATCGTTCTTTTCCGGAAGACAATGCACCAACCCGCAAGCCAAGAACTGGAATGTTGACTAAATACATTGACAATCCTGAATATGATTTAGCCAATTCCTTTGTTTTGGGTGATCGTTTGACCGATGTGGAATTGGCCAAAAACTTGGGTGCAAAAGCTATTTTTATGAATACCACCGAAGGAGCAGGAAGCACCGAAATTGCTGTAAAAAGAGAGGAATTAGATGATGTGATTATCTTGCAATCTACCGATTGGAAAGTAATCTATGAGTTTTTGAAACTAGAAGCGCGTTCGGCAACTATTTCTAGAAAAACCAATGAAACCGATATTTACATCAATTTGAACTTGGATGGAACCGGAAAAAGCAAAATCGAAACTGGCATCTCTTTTTTCGACCACATGCTGGATCAGATTGCACGCCACGGACAAATGGACTTAGAAATTTTGGTTAAAGGAGATTTAGAAGTTGACGAGCACCATACGATTGAAGATACAGCCATTGCGCTTGGTGAAGTTTTTGCCAAAGCATTAGGAAATAAATTGGGAATCGAGCGTTATGGTTTCTGTTTGCCAATGGACGACTGCTTATCCCAAGTAGCGATTGATTTTGGAGGCAGAAACTGGTTGGTTTGGGAAACCGAATTCAAACGGGAGATGGTAGGTAAAATGCCAACAGAGATGTTTTATCATTTCTTCAAATCCTTCTCAGATGGTGCCAAAGCCAATATCAACATTAAAGCCGAAGGAACCAATGAACATCATAAAATTGAAGCCATCTTTAAAGCTTTTGCGAAAGCGATAAAAGTTGCCGTAAAACGCGATACAGAGAAGATGATTTTGCCGAGTACGAAGGGAATGCTTTAGATAATTATAAATTTAGAATTATAAATTATTGAGATTTAAATTCTTAATATACCTTAATTTCTTAATGGTTTAAAAACATGAAAATAGTAATCATAAATTACGGAGCAGGAAATATTCAAAGCATCATGTTTGCCATCGAAAGATTGGGATTCAAGGCAGTTTTGAGCAATGATCCGGAAGAAATAAAAGCTGCCGATAAAGTAATCTTTCCTGGAGTAGGAGAGGCTAGTTATGCAATGAAAATGCTTAAAGAAAGTGGTTTGGATAATTTGATTCCAACGCTAAAACAACCCGTTTTCGGAATTTGTCTAGGAATGCAATTGATGTGCAACAAATCCGAGGAAGGAAATACAGTAGGATTGGGCATTTTTGATGTAGATGTCATCAAATTTTCTCCAAAAGTAAAAGTGCCCCAAATGGGTTGGAATACTATTTACAATCTTAAATCAGATTTATTCAAAGGAATTGCTGAGAATGAATACATGTATTTGGTCCATAGTTTTTATGCACCTATTTGCAAAGAAACCATTGCAACTACTGATTATGAAGTGGAATATTCTTCGGCTTTAGAGAATGATAACTTTTATGGAACACAATTTCACCCCGAAAAAAGTGGTGATGTTGGGGAGAAAATTTTAGCAAATTTTCTAACATTGAATAATTGAAAGATTTAATGAATTAAAAATTAAACGTCTTTGTTAACAAATCTTTAAATCATTCAATCTTTAAATCTTTAAATAAAAATAAATGAGAATAATACCCGCAATAGATATTATAGAAGGAAAATGTGTTCGTTTGTCCAAAGGCGATTACAATACAAAAATTATATATAACGAAAATCCGCTTGAAGTAGCCAAATCATTTGAAGCGCACGGAATCGAATACTTGCATTTGGTTGATTTGGATGGCGCTAAATCGAGCAAAATTGTAAATTATAAAATATTGGAACAAATTGCTACGCAAACCAAACTGAAAATTGATTTTGGCGGCGGATTGAAAGCTGATTCTGATTTAAAAATAGCTTTTGAATCTGGTGCTAATCAAATCACCGGTGGAAGTATTGCTGTAAAAAACAGAGCCATTTTTGAAAAATGGATTGCCGAATATGGTTCGGATAAAATTATTTTAGGAGCTGATGCCAATAACGAAAAAGTAGCCGTTTCAGGTTGGTTGGAAGATTCTGATGAAGATTTGGTGCCATTTATCCAAGACTATCAAGGCAAAGGAATTCAGTACGTGATCTGTACCGATATTGCCAAAGATGGAATGTTGGAAGGCCCAAGTTTTGATTTGTATGCCAAAATTTTAAAGGAAGCCAGTGGTATAAAATTAATCGCTTCTGGTGGAATTTCCACATTTGATGAGTTGCCTAAATTAGCTGAAATGGGCTGTGAAGGGACTATCATTGGAAAAGCGATTTACGAAGGTCGAATTTCATTGAAACAATTGGAAAATTATATAATTCAAAGTTAGAAATAAGAAGTTAGAAATAAGAAGTAGTTGGAATGAAAAAAAACTTTGAATCATTTTAATTATATTTTGGATTCTAAATTTTCAAGATTTAATTTTTCTAATTTATTTCTAAATTCGTATTTCTAACCTCTAACTTTAAATTATGGTCCAAGATTTAAAAGCAAGAACTAAAAAATTCGCAATTGATTGTGGTAAACTTTGTAGAAGTTTTCCTCATTCCAGAGAATATAATGCTTATGTCAATCAATTGATTAGATGTTCGAGTTCTGTCGGTGCAAATTATAGGGCATCTCAAAGAGGAAAATCTACAGCAGATTTTATCAATAAATTAAAAATAGTTGAGGAAGAAGCTGATGAAAGCCATTTTTTTATTGAAATTTTATTGGAACTATATGATTTAGAATATAAAAATGTGAAAAATGAAATGATAAGATTATGCAAAGAAGCGAATGAATTAGTTGCAATAATAGTAGCTTCTATAAACACAGCTAAAAGTAAATTAAAGTGATTTTTTTCTCGGTTATGAACTTCTAAATTCTAACCTCTAACCTCTAACTTTAAATAATGTTAACAAAAAGAATAATACCTTGTCTCGACATCAAAAACGGAAGAACCGTAAAAGGCGTTAATTTCGTAGATTTGCGTGATGCTGGAGATCCTGTCGAATTGGCCAAAATCTATTCGGATGAAGGTGCTGATGAATTGGTTTTTCTAGATATCTCGGCAACAGAAGAACGTAGAAAAACATTAGTAGATTTGGTTCGAAAAGTGGCTGCGACTATCAATATTCCATTTACTGTGGGTGGAGGAATCTCGACAGTAGAAGATGTGGAAGTTTTGCTTCAAAACGGAGCGGATAAGGTTTCTATCAATTCTTCGGCAGTAAAAAATCCACAGTTGATTAATGATTTGGCACAAAAATTCGGGAGCCAATGCATAGTAGTTGCCATCGATGCCAAGCAAATTGAAGGCGAATGGATGGTGCATTTGGTTGGAGGGAAGGTTCCTACTGAAATTCGATTATTCGATTGGGCACAAGAAGTGGAAGAGAGAGGAGCTGGAGAAATCCTTTTTACCTCAATGAATCACGACGGAACCAAAAATGGATTTGCAAATGAAGCTTTGGCAAAATTATCACAATTGGTTAATATCCCAATAATTGCTTCAGGAGGAGCAGGGAATGTGCAACATTTTGTAGATACCTTTATCGAGGGGAAAGCTGATGCAGCATTGGCCGCAAGCGTATTTCATTTTAAAGAAATTGAAATCAAAGCGTTAAAAAAAGAACTTAAAAATAATAATATTGAGGTTAGAATATAGTGTTGGTGGAATTAAAGTTTTAAACTTCAATTCTTCAACTTCTAACTTCTAACTTCTAACTTCTAACTTTATATTATGGACATAGATTTTTCAAAAAGCGCGCACGGGTTAATTCCTGCCATCATCCAAGATAGTGAAACCAAGAATGTTTTGATGCTGGGTTACATGAATGCCGAAGCCTATCAAAAAACAATCGATACTCAAAAAGTAACTTTTTACAGCCGTTCCAAGCAAAGACTTTGGACGAAAGGCGAAGAAAGCGGTAATTTTTTGAATTTGGTTGACATCAAAAACGATTGTGACAGTGATACATTATTGATTCAAGCAAAACCTGTGGGGCCAACCTGTCATAAAGGAACTGATACTTGTTGGGCAACCGAAAACAAACAGGATTATGGTTTTATCTCTAATTTGGAAAACACTATCAAAACCAGAAGAGAAAATGCCGATTCTGAAAAAAGTTATGTGGCTTCTTTATTTAAATTGGGAATCAACAAAATTGCTCAAAAAGTAGGAGAAGAAGCAGTCGAAGTGGTTATTGAAGCCAAAGATGATAATGATGATTTATTCCTTAGCGAAAGCGCTGATTTGCTTTTTCACTATTTAATCTTACTGCAAGCCAAAGGTTTTCAATTGAATGACGTGGTTGAAGTTTTGAAAAGTCGTCAGAAATAAAAATAAGCTTTCAATTATCTGACTTATTCACAATCAAGATATAATAAAATTCATTTTAATAGACAATCAAAGTCCAATTAGTATAAATTACTTTTGGGCTTTTTTTATTGAAAATTATCTAAAAAAAGTATGTAGTTTTGAAGAGAAATAATCAATTTTATGAAAAAATATTTTAATTTATTAGTAATCTCTTTTTTAATCTCCACTGGCGTTCAAGCACAAGGTTTGCTTTCCAAATCTGAAATTGTTTTTACAAGACAAGATTCTTTAAGAGGAAGTATCACCAAAGAAAGAGCTTGGTGGGACATAAAACATTACAATCTTGACATAAAAGTAAATCCTGCAGACAGCACAATTACAGGATCTAACACCATTCTATATAAAGTTTTACAACCTTATTCTGTAATGCAAATTGACTTGCAAAAACCAATGGAAATTACTAAAATAATCCAAGATGGCGTAGAATTAAAATACAAAAGAGAAGGCAATGTTTTCTTTATAACATTGGTTTCTGAGCAAAATGTAGGTGCTATAAAAGAGATTGAAATTTTTTATCAAGGCAAACCAAAAGTAGCGGTTAGACCACCATGGGATGGTGGAATCACATGGGAAAAAGACAAAAACGGGAATGCTTTTATTGCATCTTCCTGTCAGGGTCTGGGCGCCAGTGTTTGGTGGCCAAACAAAGACCACATGTATGATGAAGTCGAAGGAATGAAAATTAGTGTGAATGTTCCCGGAAAATTGACCGATGTTTCCAATGGTCGTTTGCAAAGTGTAAAAGCATTGAAAAACGGAACCAAAACCTATACATGGGTTGTAAAAAATCCGATTAATAACTATGGCGTTAATATTAATATTGGAGATTATGTGACTTTTTCTGAGAAATACAAAGGGGAAAAAGGCGATTTGGATTGTACCTATTATGTTTTGAAAGATAATTTAACAAAAGCTAAAGAACATTTTAAAGATGTTCCGAGAATGTTGAAAGCTTTTGAACATTGGTTTGGTCCATATCCTTTTTACGAAGATAGCTACAAACTGGTAGAAGCTCCATATTTAGGAATGGAACATCAAAGTTGTGTAACTTACGGAAATGGTTTTAAAAACGGCTATTTAGGAAGTGATTTGAGTGGAACAGGCTGGGGATTAAAATTCGATTTTATTATTATCCATGAATCGGGGCACGAATGGTTTGCCAATAATATTACTTACAAAGACATAGCCGACATGTGGATTCATGAAAGTTTTACCTGTTATTCTGAAAGCCTTTTTCTGGAATATTATTATGGAAAAGAAGCTGGATATGAATATGTAAGAGGCATTCGTAAAAACATTCAAAATGACAAGCCTATTATCGGACACTATTATGTAAACAATGAAGGCTCAGGAGATATGTATTATAAAGGTGCTAATATGCTCAATACATTACGCCAGTTAGTAAATAATGATGAAAAATGGAGAAGTATTTTGAGAGGTTTGAATAGTACTTTTTATCATCAAACCGTTACCACCAAACAAATTGAAGATTATTTGAGTCAACAAGTTGGAATGGATTTAAATCCGTTTTTCAATCAATATTTGAGAGATATTCGAATTCCAACATTAGAATATACTTTTCAAGACAACACCTTGAATTATCGTTGGACAAATATAGTTGATGGATTTATAATACCTATAATTGTTACCCTAAATGGAACAGTTGTTACTTTGAATCCAAAATCAGAATGGAGCGAATATATCTTTACTTCCAAAATTAATCAAATGGAGGTAAATCCAAATTTTTATATATTAACCAAAGTGATTAAAAAATAAGAATTTTATGGATTATTAAAAAAAAAAATTAACTATCTTTTGATCTTGTAATTTTAAAAATGCTCAAACTAAAAAAGTTTGAGCATTTTTTATTTAAATTAAAAATCACATAAAGTTAATTTAAATTTTCTGTTTGGATAGATCTGTTGAAATGAAATCAAATTGAAATAATTTTAGTTTATTGAAATTCACTTACTTAATAAACATCTAATTATTTATTAACATTCAACTCAACTACAACGATAGAGTTGTGATAACTTCAAAAAACTATATTTTAAATAATATATATAGTAAAAATTATACGAATAATTTGTTAATTTCATACTTTATTAACCCAAATTAACTTTATGAAAAATATTTTATTATTAAAAAAAACACTACTATTTGTATTGTTTTTTTGTTCATCTGTTATGACTATAAAAGCACAATCATCGGCAAATGTGAATGATGTTATGCTACAGTCTTTTGGATGGGATGTGCATACCCAACCTTCAATTGTTGCAGAAGGTGGATTGTATAACTATTTGAATAACCGTGCTGCTGGATATGCTGCAGCTGGTTTTAATCTTATATGGTTACCACCTCCTAGCAAATCAACTGGTGGAGTAGGATATATACCTACAGAGTTGTTTAATTTCACTCAGACTTCTTATGGTTCTGAGGCACAATTAAGAACTCTTTTAACTACTTTAAATACAAGTTCTCCTAAAATTCATCCTATGGCTGACATTGTGGTCAATCACAGAGGAGGAAGTACAAATTGGACTGATTTTACAAATCCAACTTGGGATTGCAGTTCAATTACAAATAATGATGAGGCTAATTTTGTAACCATAACAGGTGTTAGGCCATGTGGTACAGCAGATACTGGCGAAGATTTTAATGGTGCAAGAGACTTAGATCATACTAATATTCAAGTTCAAACTGGAGTAAAAGAGTATTTAACTCGATTAAAAGCCTTAGGATTTGATAGTTGGAGATGGGATGTGGCCAAAGGATTTTCTGCTAGTTATTTTGGAGATTATATTTCTTCTTCTGCTCCTTATGCTTCAGTAGGTGAATATTGGGATGGAAACATCAATAATTTAAAAACGTGGATTGATGGTGCTGGTAAAAAATCAGCAGCTTTTGATTTTGCTCTTTATTATAATACATTACAACCTGCGTTTAATAATGGAAACTACAGTGTATTAGCCGGAAATCCAGGTTTAGCGGGTCAATTTGGTTATGCTGATAAATCGGTTACGTTTGTAGACAATCATGATACCTTTGTAAAAGCTGGTAGTTTTACATCTAACGATAATATAATGAAAGCATATGCTTACATACTTACACATCCAGGTATTCCATGTGTATTTTTTCCACATTATCATGGAGGAACTTATAAAAAAGATGGGGTAACAGTTGTTTATACTGCTAATGAAACTGCTATAAATAGTATATTGGCCGTTAGAAAAGCAAATGGAATAAATGCATATAGTAGTGTTGTTGTTTCTAATTCTTCAACATTTTATTCTGCAACTATAGACAATAAAGTAACTGTAAAAATTGGCCCAGGTTTATGGAATCCAGGTACTGGATGGGTTTTAAAAGCGTCAGGAACTGATTATGCTATTTGGGACAAAGGAAATGTAGTAGATGTTCCAAGTTTAACCATATCACAACCAGGAGGAACATTTACCACTGGAACAACTGTCAATGTAGTTTTAACTGCCAACAATGCAACTTCAACTATATATTACACCACTGATGGTACAGTACCTACAACAACTTCTGCTTCTGCTATTGGCACAAAAACTTTAGCAATAACAGCAAATACAACACTAAAAGCTTTCGTAAAAAACACAGCTAATGTTAGTTCTTCTGTTTATACTGAAACCTATACTTTTGGAACTCCTCCTACTTTTACTGTATATTTTAAAAAACCAACCAATTGGAATGCTGCTGTAAAAGTATATTATTGGACACCAACAGGTACAGCACCAGTTATAACATGGCCTGGAGTTGCTATGACGCAAGATTGTGGCGACTGGTACAAATATACCTTTCCTTCAACTGTGAGTGCAACAAACTTGTTATTCAATGACGGAACTTTAAAAACAGCCGATTTGACTGCTACTGCAGGAATCAAATATTACGACAACGCATGGTTAAGTGCAGAACCTGTTGACAGATGTCCTATCATTGCTCCAGATTTCACGATCTCTCAAGCTGGAGGTACATTTACAACTGGATCTACAATTACAACAGTTTTGACTGCAAATGTAAATACATCCACAATTTATTATACTGTGGATGGCACAACGCCAAGTACTACATCACCATCTGCAGTTGGTACAAAAACAATTACCATTACTGCAAATACAACTCTAAAGGCATTTGTTAAAAATACTACTGGAATTTCGTCTGCTGTAAAAACTGAAGTTTATAATTTTACAACACCAACCACATTTACTGTTTACTTCAAAAAACCAACAAATTGGAATGCAGCTGTAAAAGTCTACTATTGGGCACCAACTGGTACAGCTCCGGTTGTAGCTTGGCCTGGAGTTGCAATGACACAAGACTGTGGAGATTGGTATAAATATACTTTCCCATCTACAGTAAGTGCAACAAACTTGATATTCAATGACGGGACTTTAAAAACTGCTGATTTAACAGCTACTGCCGGAATCAAATATTATGACAATGCATGGCTTGCAACTGAACCAACTAATAGATGTCCTATTATTGCACCTGATTTAACAATTGTATCTGCTGGAGGAACCTTTACTGCAGGAACTACAGTTAATGTAGTATTGACTGCCAATGTAAATACATCAACAATTTATTACACATTGGATGGGACAACACCAACGACATCTTCACCATCAGCTGTTGGAGCAAAAACGCTCTCAATTACCGCAAATACTACAGTAAAAGCATTGGTCATAAATACTGTGGGTACTTCTTCTGCTGTAAAAACAGAAGTGTATACTTTTGTCACTGTCCCAACTTTAACAGTTTATTTTAAACCACCAACAACTTGGACAGGAGTTCCAAAAGTTCATTATTGGAATGCCGTTCCTGCCGGAAGTGTTGCTAATACTACTTGGCCTGGAATTGCTATGGTAGCAGACGTTAATGGTTTTTATAAATATACCATAACTGGCCCAACATCTATCAATTTAATTTTTAATAATGGATCTAGTGGTACTGCTAATCAAACAGCAGATTTATTAAATAAAACAAATGGATATTCATATACTTGGGGAGCTAGTACTGCTAAATTGAGTTTAGCAAAAGAGACCTTAACCGAAACAACATCCATTTCTATATTTCCAAATCCGGTAAGCAGTCAACTGCAAGTATCTTCAAGTTCAGCAGTTTTAGATTATCAAATCTTATCTATTAATGGTATTATGATTCAAGCTGGAAAAGCGGTTAACAATACTATAGATATGAGTAACTTAAATAATGGTTTGTATTTTATTCAAATTCGTTTTGAAAACGGACAAGAATACAAACAAAAAATTATTAAGAAATAAAGTTTTTACATATTAAAAGAAAGGCTCAAACTAATTTAAAGTTTGAGCCTTTTTGTTTTATTTGATTTAAAAATAGGAAGAGGAATATGTTTTAAATTACACTTTCTTTAATGCTCCATATTTTCAAATAACTGTACTTGACTTTTTAATCTTTCAATCAATAAATTCATCATTCTTTTGTTAAGACTTGAAGAATTTTGGATATAAAGTGCATATTCATCCATAGTAAACAATGCGATAATCATTCCTTTTAAAGCATTTCGAAACTTGATGTCTTTTTGAATGGCATTTTCTATAATTGCCAATTTATTTTCGACTGTTTTAGTATAAAAATCTCTTTTGTATTTACTGATGTAATTTAAAAAAGAAGCAATAAACAAATCATTTTGAAATTTCAATATAGGCCTAAGTACCTCATTTTGAAACAACTCTTCTGAAGACGACTGATTACTCACAATTCCTAATGATTCTCCTCGAATTTCTTTGATTAATTGATCTCTCTGATTCATCTTTTTTTTCTTTAAAATTATAAAAATTACTGTTAGCAATGTCTTATTTTAGCATTATTAAATAAAAAATTATGAGATTTCATACCAGAAAATGGGTAAAACCAGAAGATTTAAACCCTAACGGCACTTTATTTGGTGGAAAATTATTGGCTTGGATTGATGAAGAGCTGGCTTTATATACCATCATCCAACTCGAAAATTCCAGAATTGTTACCAAACACATGTCGGAAATCAATTTTAGAAGCTCTGCAAGACAAGGCGACATTATAGAGATTGGCATTGATGTGGTTAAATTTGGTCGTAGTTCGATTGAATTAATTTGCGAAGCCAGAAATATGATGACACGAGAAACAATCATCACTATTGCCAGTACGACTATGGTCAATTTGGGCGATGATGGGAAACCAAAAGCACATGGAAAAACGGAGATTGAGTATGTAAAAGATAGGATAGGGTAAAAAAGAGACTAAGAGACTACAATTCTGATGGATAATAAAAAATACACCCTTACGTATCAATAAAGTAGATTGGACTGAAAAGGTTAACCCCGTAGGAAATATAAGTTATTGTTTTTTACCCGGCTAAAATGAACTTATATTTCTTACATGGTTAAAATTAAATGTTACTCATATTAGAAAATACTACTAAGATTTTACAATAGTTTCTGAAGGCATTACAAAAATCTCTAAATCAAAATAGGTAATCGAAGCAATGATATGATCAAATATATCAGCTTGTATGTATTCGTAATTCTCAAAACGTTTGTCTTTAGAAAATGCATAGATTTCAAGAGGAACACCATAAGGAGTTGGTTGCAATTGCCTGCAAATCATCAACATATCCTTATTTAATCCTGGATATTGCTGTAGGTATTGGGTAATGTATTTTCGAAATAAACCTAGATTGGTCAAGTTTCGACCATTTATGGCTAAACTTTTGTCAATTTTATGACCACGGTTATAATTGTCAATATCGGTTTTTCTAAGGTCAATATAAGTACTCAAAAGATCAATTTTTTTCAAATCAATAAGTTCTTCATCTTCCAAGAATCGAATACTACTGGCTTTTATAATGATATGTCTTTTGATACGTCTGCCGTCTGAATTTAACATTCCTCGCCAGTTCTGAAAAGAGTCGGAACTCAAACTATAGGTTGGAATCGTAGTGGTTGTATTGTCAAAATTTCGAACTTTCACGGTAGCCAAATTGATTTCGATCACATCCCCATCAGCACCATAACGATCCATGGTAATCCAATCGCCAATTCGCACCATATCATTTATGGCTACTTGAACGCTTGCTACAAAACCCAAAATAGTATCTCTGAAAACTAAAATAATTACTGCAGAAACCGCTCCAAGTATAGTTAATAATTCCTTTTGATCAATATCAAAGAGTTTAGAAATAATCAATGCAATTCCAAACATCCAAAGCACAATCATAATTACCTGAATAAAACTATCAATAGGTTTATCACTGTAACGCGTAATTAATTTTAAATAATCGCGTAAGGAATTAAAAATAGTTCGGATAATCCATAAAATAAGCAATACAATGTAAACCCCAACTGTTTTGCCAAAAATACTTTCCCAATATTCAAACTTTTCTAGAATTACTGGAACCGATTTGTAGACAAAAAATAATGGAAAAAGATAAGCAATGTACTTAGCTGTTTTATTGCTTACTAATAAATCATCAAACTTAGTTTTGGTTCTTTGAGCAACCAGTGCCATAATAGTTACCAATATAAATCGGAAAACAACATATAGACCGTAGGCCAAAAAACACAATAAAATAGTATTAAAAAATAGACTCCAATAAGTTGACGCACTTCTACTCATACCCCAATTTCTAAAAATAGGGTAAAGAAATTCAAAAATAAATTGGATGATTTTGTTCATGTTTTACAAATATTTTTTCTCGATATAAAAAGTTCCAAACGGCAATAACGAAGCAATCAATATAATTCCAAAAACTTTTAAATTCCAATTTTGAGCCTTTTTTAGCAAAAAAGCCAATAAAATGTATCCTATAAATAATACACCATGACTCATACCGATGGGATATAACAATGTTTTGTAAAGTTCGATATTTGTTGGCTTAATAAAAAGCATATTCGAAAATAAAACCAAATAAGAGATGCCTTCTAAAATGGCAGTAATTTTAAAAATTTTAAGCATTTGTCGTTTTTTTACAATTAAAAAAGGCAAAATTAGGTAATAACATTGATTATTGCTGTATTCATTAACAAAGTAAATTACTTTTGTATTCTTAAACTTTGAAAATGAGCAAGCGCGATTTAAAAAAATATTTGAATGAACTTAATAAAGAGCAATTGGAAGAACAAATTCTGGAACTGTATGAAAAGTTCAGTCCAGTAAAGGTGTATTACAATTTTGTCTTCAACCCAAAAGAGGAAACTTTATTACAGGAGTGCAAACTCAAAATTTCCCATGAATATTTTCCACTGCAAACAAAAGGAAGAAGAAAGAAACCAAAAATGCGACGTTCTGTAGCACAAAAATACATCAAGCATTTTATTCTTTTAGGTGTAGACCCATTTGTTATTGCTGATGTGATGCTTTATAACATCGAAATTGCTCAAACTTTTGCTTCAGAAAACACAATAAAACAAGAATTATTTTATAAAAGTATCTTCAACTCTTTCGAACAGGCCATAAAATTCATCATTTCAAACGGAATTATCACTGAATTTAAAAGCCGATTAATTGCTATTACCAATGAAACTTTAACCCAAAAATGGAAGAATGTCGCTGATTTCAAAACAAATATCGAACTTCTAGAGTACTAAATGTTAAATTTAGAATCAATTTTAATTAATCTGTCCTATATATTTTTAAAAAAATTTGGCTGAATAACTGTTTTTTAGGCGTATTTTTGCAAAAATCCAAAAATTCACAATGCATCAAGACACTTTAGAAATTGAAATTGAAGTCAAAAAGGAACTTTACGCTTACCAACAAGGAGACATTGACGCCATATTTGAGCGAATAGACAATGCCCCTGCAAAACACCATTTATTATATCAATTGCCAACAGGTGGAGGAAAAACAGTAATTTTTTCTGAAATCGTTCGTCGCTATTTATCCCAACACAACAAAAAAGTGGTGGTGCTTACACATCGTATTGAATTGTGTAAGCAAACTTCAAAAATGTTAAAAGGATTCGACGTAAAAAATAAAATCATCAACAGCAAAGTAAAAGAACTTCCAGACCAGAATGACTTTTCTTGTTTTGTGGCAATGGTCGAAACTTTAAAAAACCGAATTAATGATGAAAAACTTCATTTAGACAATATCGGTTTAGTTATTATTGATGAGGCACATTACAACTCTTTCAGAAAATTATTGAGCTCTTTCAAAAATGCATTCATACTTGGAGTGACTGCAACACCTTTGAGTTCAAACATAAAATTACCTATGCATGAAAGCTACGATGAATTAATCGTAGGAGACACCATCAGTTCATTAATCGAAAATGGTTTCTTGGCAAAAGCCGTTACCTATAGTTATGATGTGGGATTAACATCATTAAAAGTAGGTATCAACGGAGATTATACCGTAAAATCATCCGATGATTTATATACCAATATGGCCATGCAAGAAAAATTATTGCACGCCTATACCGAGAAATCTTTAGGTAAAAAAACCTTAATTTTTAATAATGGTATCAATACATCTTTATATGTATATGAAACTTTTAGAGAAGCAGGCTATGCCATTCGTCACTTAGACAATACTAGCAGTAACGAAGAACGAAAAGAAATTTTACATTGGTTCAAGCACACACCAGATGCAATTTTGACATCTGTTGGTATTCTTACCACCGGTTTTGATGAACCAACTGTAGAAACCATAATATTAAATAGGGCCACAAAATCATTGACCTTATATTATCAAATGATTGGACGTGGTTCACGAAAACTACCCAACAAAGATGAATTCTATGTTATTGATTTAGGAAATAATGCTGCTCGTTTTGGACTATGGAGTGACCCAATCAATTGGCAACATATCTTTAAATCTCCAGAATTTTACTTAGAAAACTTAAGAGATGATAGCGAAATAGAATTGCATTTTAAGTACACTATGCCTCCTGAATTGCGTGCCAAATTTCCAAAAACCGAAGATGTAACTTTTGATGTAGACGAAGAACATAAATTGGTCATCGCTCAAAATTTAAGATCTAAAGTGGTTCTAGAAAAATCGATAGATCAACACGCCGCTATGTGCGTAGACAATACCGAAGAATTAAATGAAGCTAAAGCACTTTCAAGAGAATTAGAAGCTGATATTGAATACCGCGTCAAACGTTTTTCAAAATGCCTTAGCCAATGCAGCAAGAATTACAGAGAATGGCTGATGGACGATTACAAACTAAAAATGACCCTGTTAATCGGAAAAAAATATCGTGAAAAAATCATGAACGAAGCCGATTAAAAAGAGTGATCAGTGATCAGTTTTTAGTATTCAGTAAAAATATGAATCAAATAGCGATCGGGGGTGATATTTTTCAAGAGCCAATCCCGCTATCCGTTACAATCTTTGTGGGCTGAACCCCAGCCCAAAAAGGATTTTCACTGCTATCAGGGCTCATATCTTTGACTATGTTAAAAATATGAAATGTATCTTTGAAATACAACAATTGATAAGCAAAACGAAATGGCCAAATTCTATCGGGGCGAAATACATCTTTTGATGATATTGTAGACATTAGGTTAATCCATTTCGTTTTTATTACATTTCGAGTCACAATAGTACTTAAAGACCAGAATTTAATTTGGATCTTGTATAAAAAATGAGCAAAGATTTATGTAATATTTTGTTTATTGATTCTAAATCAAAGAGTTATGAATTTAAAGTATTCTGTTGGATTAGACGTTTCAAGCAAAAAAATTAATGCTTGTATTAGTGTTATTGATGAAAAACAAAAGGTAACTGTAAAGTCAAGTACCATTATTTCTAACACATTAAAAGGATTTTCTTCTTTGGAAGAGTGGATTTTAAAGCATAAAAAGGAAACTATTCCTGTGGTAATTTGCATGGAAGCTACAGGGATTTATCATGAGAATTGTGCTTATTGTTTGTTTGGGAAAGGATTTGATGTTTCTATAATTTTGCCTAATAAAGCAAAAAAATATTTGGAAGCTATTGGGCTCAAATCAAAAAATGACAGCATTGATGCCAAAGGATTATCACAAATGGGAGCCGAACAGTGCTTAGATTTATGGCAACCAATGGGATCCTTTTTCTATGAATTACGATTGTTGACAAGGCAACATCAAAATGTTACCGAATTGAAAACGGTTTTAAAAAACCAATTAGATGCGTTGAGTTTTGCAATGCACCATTTGGATTCAGTTACAAATCAATTAGAGCAAACCATAATTTTATTTGAGACACAGCTCAAAGAGTTGGACAAAGAAATAAAGATTCATTTGAAATCTAATAAAGAAGTTTATGACAAGACTGAAAATATATTGAAAATGAAAGGATTAGGAATTTTAACATTGAGTACTATTTTGGCTGAAACCAACGGTTTTACATTATTTACGAATTACAAACAGTTAGTGTCTTATGCGGGTTATGACGTAGTTGAAGCACAATCAGGAAAGCGTGTTGGTAAAACCAAAATATCAAAAAGAGGGAATTCAAGAATAAGACGCGCCTTACATATGCCGTCATTGGTAGTTATTCAATGCAAAGTTAAACCCTTCAAAGATTTATATGATAGAACCTATGAAAAACATGGAATAAAAATGAAAAGTTATGTGGCGGTTCAAAAAAAGATACTGACAATGATTTATCATTTATGGAAAAAGAATGAAGCTTACGATGCTATTTATCAGCTAAATATCCAAGAAGAGGAGCAAAAGTTGACCTCTCGGGCAATTGGCTTCGAAGAAGACACAATAGCAAAAAATAGCCCCAACATAAAAATTGAGGCTACACAAGGTAAACATCCAGTGAATAATCGCAAGAAGCTTCCTCTCGGTGTAACAAATATATAAAAATTAACCAAAATAAATTAGGTATTGAAGATAGTACCTAAAACAACATTCTGCTATTCAATAGCATTTTACAATTAAAAAACAAAAAAGCATGTCAGTACAATTTTCAGATTTAGGCGTTTCAAAAGGAATACTAAAAGCGATTACCGAAATGGGAATTGTAACCCCAACCGAAATTCAGCAAAAAACCATTCCGTTATTGTTGTCAAACAGTACCGATGTTGTGGGACTTGCCAAAACGGGAACGGGAAAAACCGCTGCTTTTGGTTTGCCTTTAATACAATTAGTAGACACTACCGTTTCTGCTGTACAAGCCGTAATTTTAGTACCTACAAGAGAATTAGGGCAACAAATTTTTACTAATTTAGAAAGTTATGCCAAGTATCTTCCTGATGTTTCTATAGCGGCCGTTTGTGGCGGAATTCCAATTAAACCACAAATCGAACGATTAAAAACACCAACACACATCGTCGTAGCAACACCCGGTCGATTAATCGATTTGTTGCAACGCTCTGCCATTAGCCTAAAAGAAACTAAGTTCTTAGTTCTCGACGAGGCCGACGAAATGGTGTCGATCCTTAAAGAAGCGCTAGACGAAATCATAACCGAATTACCCAAAACATACAGAACCTTTTTGTTTTCGGCGACTATGCCAGGAACCATTAAGCAATTGATCCAGAATTACTTAAATAAAAATGTAGTTCAAGTAAGCGCCAACATGGAAACTGTCGGTAATCAAGGAATTGATCACAACTATATAGTGGTAGATCCGATAGAAAAACTCGATGTTTTAATGCATTTCCTGAATTCAAAAGACGGAGAGCGCGGTATTATTTTTTGCAAAACCAAAGCTGCTGTCAATAAACTGGCCAAAAATCTAGCCATTAACCGATTTTCATCAGGTGCTTTGCACGGAAGTTTGTCACAAGGTATCCGTGACCGAATTATGGAACAATTTCGTGAGGGACACATTAATATTTTGGTAGCTACCGATTTGGCAGCCAGAGGAATCGACGTAAAGGAAATGGCTTATGTGGTCAATTATCATTTGCCTGACACCTATGAAAACTATGTGCACCGTAGCGGAAGAACAGCCAGAGCAGGAGCCAAGGGACTTTCTTTGACTATTTTGCAACCTGAAGAAGTTGCTGAAATAGCAGATTTCGAAAAAGAATTGGGAATACAGTTTACCAAATACAAAAAACCGTCTGTTGCGAGTATTGAAGAAAACAACACCCTTTTGTGGGCGAAGCAAATCTTCAAAACCAAACCCAATCACGATGTGGATGCCGAATTAAAAACAAAAATTAAAACCATTTTTCATCATCTGACCAAAGACGAATTGATTGAAAAATTGTTGGCCAACTATTTATTGCAAAACAAAACTGAAATAGCAGAAAAGCCTGTTAAAAAATTCAAAAACTAAATTTTAGGCCTAATATATATTGTACTTTTATGAGATAGTATTAAAACAATCTTTCTCATAAAAGTCTCAATATGAAAATAGTAATCATAGGCGGTGGTTTTGCTGGAATTAATTTAGCCAAAGAACTTGCCAACCACAAAGGAATAGAAGTAATTCTTGTTGACAAAAACAATTATAATTTTTTTCCGCCACTCATCTATCAGGTAGCAACCGCTTTTCTGGAACCCTCAAGTATCAGTTATCCTTTCCGTAAATTTTTTGCAGGTAAAAAGAATCTGCAATTTCGTTTGGGCGAATTGCAAAAAGTAATTTCTGCCGAAAACAAAATCGTCCTCAATAACGGAGAATTGCATTATGACCGCTTGGTTTTTGCAACGGGCGCCGAAACCAGTTATTTTGGGATGGAAAATGTCAAGAAAAATGCCATTCCGATGAAAACGCTGAATGATGCCATTGAAATGCGCAATGCTTTATTGAAAAACCTCGAAAAAGCTGCTATTTGCAAAGACATTCGCAAACGAAGAACACTGTTAACCATTGTTGTTGCTGGTGGCGGACCTACAGGAGTCGAAGTTTCTGGTATGTTTGCCGAAATGAGCAAAAATATTTTACTCAAAGAATATCCCGAATTAGGCACCACAGCCAGTAATATTTATTTGGTCGATGGGGGAGACGCCTTGTTGTCGCCTATGAGTTTGGAATCACAAGCAGATACACTTGAAGCAGTAACAAAACTTGGGGTTGTCGTAAAGCTAAACACCCGTGTGGTCGATTACAAAGACGACACCGTATTCTTTGCCGATGGAAATACCATTCAAACCAAAAACTTAATTTGGGCAGCAGGAGTTTCAGCAAGGGAATTTGAAGGAATTCCAGCAGAAAGTTACGGTCGTGGCAAACGAATGGCAACTGATGCTTTCAACAAAGTGAATGGTACCGAAAACATCTACGCCATTGGCGATACATGCATCCAACTCAACGATGTAGATTTCCCGAGCGGTCACCCGCAAGTAGCGCAAGTGGCAATCCAACAAGGAATAAATTTGGCCGAAAATTTTAAACTAACACTTCAAAACAAGTCGCTTAAACCCTTTAAATACAAAGACAAAGGCTCTATGGCCATCATCGGAAAAAACAAAGCCGTTGTTGATTTGCCCAAACCCAAAATGCATTTCAAAGGCTTTTTTGCTTGGATGATTTGGCTATTTGTGCACCTGATGTCTTTGATAACGTATCGCAATAGATTGAATACTTTTTATCATTGGATGATTGCCTACTTCTCCAAAGACCAATCCTTACGTATGATTATCAGACCGGAGAAGAGAACAAAAGTTGATGCATAGCTCAAAATAGTTTTTACTATGAAACAAGTTGAAGAATGTTTTACAAGCTGACCCAAATCAGTTAGCTAAAGAAAATAGGGCGTATGAAATAATTCATGACTTAGGCGATTCTATTAAACATGGACAATTAAGAAGACAAGCAAGACAATGTTCAATAAGTGTCTCAACAATGTTTGAAAGAAGTCCCGATGCAACGTTTAGATTTTTACGAAATAGAATTGCAATTATGCATAATACTTACGGTAAAATTGATTTTATGGAATGTGCAATAGAAGCTTCAAGATTTGTTGCAGAAAAACTAGATGTTCGAACAAATTGGAATCCGCAAATAATTAACCGTAACGGAGAATTTTCTAATGAAATTAATATTCATGCTAGTTCTGAAAATCAAGTATATTGGACTGGTAACGCTTTAGAATTTGTTGAATTTGATGCAGATGGAAATTATAAAAATGTAGATATGAATGGGCAAGTATTATTTAGTTTGACTATAGTTGATAATTTGAGTATAGGTCAAATAACAAAATAATAAAATAAATGAAAACCCTATAGCGTTATAAACCCGATTGCTAGATTTTAAATCCATACAAGCAGAGTAAATCCACATTAAAGATCATCCTTTGTTTCTCAATATTAAGAATAAAAACTTCCTTCAATTACAATAAATTTCAATTCGTTCCTCAATACAAAAATAGTTTTTATTGGATGTTGCTACATATCCGAAGATTAGACTTAATTTAGCCGAAAATCAGCTTTACAATCGAAACAGTATAATCAATAGTGGTTTGATATAAGCTGCTATATCAACAAAATGACTCAAATAAATTAAATGGAAAACAAACAAGAAATTAATAAAATTCTCAAAAATAAATACATTCCAACTGCTGAGTTTTATAGTCAAATAATTGATAGTTTACAAGACTATTCCATTTTTACATTAGATAATGATTTCATAATAAATAGCTGGAGTTCAGGATCAACAAAGATATTTGGATACGAAACAGATGAAGTTATTGGAGAACCTTTTGATTTAATTTTTACAGAGGAAGATTTAAAGAATGGTGTTCCTAAAAAAGAAATCGAAACCGCTTTAAAAGAAGGCAGAGCAACCGATAATAGATGGCACATTGCCAAAGACAAAAGCCTGTTTTATGCCTATGGATTGGTTTTTCCGCTCATTGGTTTAAACGGAGAAATGCTTGGCTACGTCAAGGTTTTAAGGGATTTGACTGACAGAAAGCAATCTGAGGATGCCATAAAAAATTACGTCAAAGAACTGGAAGATCTTAATACTCACAAAGAGAGCGTTATGGCAATCCTTTCGCACGACTTAAGAAGTCCATTATCAGCAATTATTGGAACTGCAAAATATTTAAAAGAAAATTTTCGTAAAATGAATCCTGATGCCGTACAGGAAATGCTAGACTTGCTTTATAAATCCTCTACTGATGAATTAGAAATGTTGGACTATTTGGTAGAATGGGCAAGAATAAAATACGCATCGGACACTTTTTCTCCAACAAAATTAAAACTAATCGAATACATTGATAAGGTTTTTGATACTTTAAATGAAACGGCTACAATAAACACCATAAATCTTCATCATGAAATCGAAGAGAATACCTCTGTGTTTGCCGACAGTAAAATGTTGATTTCCATTATTCAAAATATTGTTTCAAATGCGATAAAACATACCGAAAAAGGGGGTTCAATTACAGTTTCGGCAAAAAGTAAAGAAGACAAAATTATTGTTCAGATTAAGGACACCGGAATTGGAATGTCTAGAGAAATAATGGAGAAACTTTTTACTCCGCAAATGAAAACGCTTTCTGAAACAAGAAAAAAGAATAAAGGAGCCGGAATTGGATTGTTATTGGTAAAAGGCTTTTTAGAAAAAAACGGTGGTGAAATTTGGGTCGAAAGTATTGAAGGGGAGGGTTCTACTTTTTATTTTACATTACCTATTGAGAAACCTTTATATAAAATTGGCAGTTCAGACGAAATTATGTTTGATGAAAGTGCCTAATTTTGTCGTTGAAAAGAGACATTATAATTTTAAAATAGATTTTTTTACTTTCTAAATCAAATAGTATATGCTAAAAAGACATAGCATTTATTGGTAATATTTATTTTGATTATATAGTTGGTCGTAGCAACAGTTTACTATCCAGGTGGATCACAATTGGACAAAAATTCTATAGGTTAAGATAAGAAAAACAACTATATCAGTAATCTTATCACCTTTGCTGTATCAATATTTTTGGTTTTTGGCTTGGAATATTTCACCAAAAAAGAAGTTTTTTGATTTCATTATAGTAGCAAAGCTTAATGCCCTATCATGATTTCATAATTCTTTTGCCAATATTCAAAATAATGAAAGCTACAATCGTGATAAAAGTCATAATGGCAACCATCGGCACCATAGAATCTTTAACAAAAACTCCCACTACAAGCGAAGCTAAAGCTCAAATTACCAATTGAGTAGCACCCATTAATGCAGATGCACTTCCCGTATTTTTAGCAAAAGGAGCAAAGGTTATACACAACCTAGCGAAGCCAAAATATAGACCAACAATCCAATAAACAATGGTTTTTTACGGCCAAAATGATCCAATAACGGCCTATATAATAATTGTCCTGCCGATATTCCAATAAAATAACTGGATAACGACATAGAAACAGCAGCCACAGTAGTTTGAAGGTCATTGGCAATTCCAAAAAATTATGGAAGATACATATCAATTGAAAACGGTACAAGTGCTGTCATAAAACCTAAAATCAGAATTATTTGGATGTATTTTGCTTTAGTCATTTTTAAGAGCCTTTTTTTTGCAAAAGGAACTCTTAAATAAGGTTTTAGAACACTTTCATTGACCAATTTGTTTTGAAAAAATAAAGATGCAAATCAATTCAATAATTATATAACACTTTAGCAAGACATTGAACCTAATTTTGCATCTAATATCCCCCCAATTTACATACTTAATTTTATTATCGCTATGGACACCAAAAAACTCCGTTTATTATTGATTGCATCAATAATAACTATCATGACTTCCTGTTCGTCTAATGAAAACTCAGATGCAGTTGAAGCAAAATTAACAATTGTAATTGATTATAATTATAGTCCTGACGAAATTAAAACTATGACTTTAATTAATGATTACAGAATTAGTATTGGGTTGAATACTTTGGTAAAAATTAATCATATTTCCTATAAATCTGAAGAACATAACGATTATATGATTACCAATAATGTAGTGAATCATGATGATTTTGTAGCTCGATCTGAGAATATTATTAATTCATTGGGAGCATTACGAGTTAGTGAAAATATTGCGTATAACTATAATAGTCCACAAGGTGCATTTGATGCTTGGTTGAAGAGTCCAGAACATAGAGAAAATATTGAAGGAGATTTTTCAAATTTTGGAATTTCAATACGAGAAGACCCAATTAATCATAAAAAATATTATACCAATATATTTGTAAAAATATAAGTGTTTTAAAACTAAAAAGCAACCTAACAAATAAAACACTAATTAGATAGCTTTCCTTATTTAAGTTTAAAAAGAGTACTTTTTGCAGATTTTCATATTTAACGATGAATAATAAATATAATTCTAATTGTATTAGTAATTTTGAACTTTTTTTTGTCTAGACATATTTGAACTATAATTTATATTATGTAAAATAGAATTTATCAAAAACCATATGTATAATAATAATGTTGCCCCTTTAAATTGATGTGAATATCCACAATGTTTTAACCTAAAAAAAACATCTTAAAATTTAAGACGCTTTTTTAATGTTTTAATTTACAACCTATTTCACTTCAAAACCAATTATCCAATTATCCCAAACTAGTTCAACATCTGTTGCATTCATGATATAAGTTAATTTTTCAGTAGTAGAATCTGCGATTTGTTGTTTTACTTTTATACGTAGCTGATCATCTTTTGAATTGTATTTATAAGCGCCCCATTGTTTAGCTTCCTTATTAAAAATAATTGTACAATCTTCTTTGTTAGGTATAACAAAAAACGAATATTTTCCAGCAGGCAATCTCATACCTTCTATTGTAAGATCTTTATCCGTCTCGAATGTTGTTGCATCATTTGCTCCAGCACGCCAAACTTCACCAAAAGGAACTAATTCACCCCATATTTTTCTTCCTCTTACTGAAGGACTTCCATAATTAATTTCAATTTTAGCTCCATTAATCATTCCAGTTACTTTTTCGGCAGAGCTCTTTGGCTTATCTTGCGCATTTGCAAATGAAAAAGCAAAAAACGAGAATAAAACTAGGAGATATATTTTTAAAATTTTCATATTTTATTTATTTATTTAGCAATAAAAATAAATATTTAGAAACAATACCAACCTAAAATATTTAATTTTATGATAATTTTAACAATAATGCAATTTATTAAAAATAGTTTTTATAGCTTTATTTAGAAGCCTATTTTTATTATTTTTACAAGTATTACTTTACTACAAAACTATGAATACAATTGCTGAACATATTGCTGATTTTCTAAAAGAATACCCACCATTTGACAACTTAACTTTTCGAGAACTATCAGAGATAGCTACCAGTATTCGCGTTTTAAATTTAGAGAAAAACGACACTTTATTTCAAATTAACGATAAATTGCACGATTGTTTTTATGTTGTGGCATCTGGTGCTATCCATTTATCTGTCATCGCTGATGCAGAAGAAACTTTATTAAACAAATGCCATGCTGGTGACATTTTAGGATTACGACCGTTCTTTGCTAAAAACAATTACATGATGACTGCCAAAGCAAGAGAAGAAAGTATTGTTTATGGAATACCTATTGCAACATTTAGACCATTTGTAGCCAATAATCCTGATGTATTAAACTTCCTTCTAGAAAGCTTTGCCAACAATACATGGAATCCAAAAGAAAAAGAAAATCTGAGAAGTAAACTCGCTTCTGACAACATATCGTATGTTGATCAAAAATCGGAAATGCAATATTTTCAAACACTTTCATACAATAGATCTCCACTAACAGCCACTATTAATGACACTGCCAAAGACATAGCTTTTCGAATGACAGAAAATCTATCGAATAGTGTTGTTATTTGCGAAAATTTTTTACCCATTGGAATTGTAACTCATACCGATATGTGCTCCAAGATAGCAACTGGTGTATTTCCACTTACAATTACAATGAAAACTATTATGTCTTCACCCGTTGTTACAGTTGTTGAAAACGTTTCTTTGGCTGAAGCACAACTTATAATGCTAAAAAACAATGTTACCCATTTGTGTGTAACTCTTGATGGAACCGATAAATCTGCTGTTAAAGGTGTAATTTCCGAACATGATTTAATTATTGCTCAAGCAAATAATCCAGGGGTTTTAATCAAAGAGATAAAAAGAGCTACAAGCGCAAAGGATCTAAAACATCTTAGAGATCGATTAACTGAATTAATCCAAAATTCAATTCAAAAAAATATTCCTCTTTCAAATATAAACAATATTGCCAGTGAAATTAATTCAGCTATATTAAAACGTTCCGTTGAATTATCAATATTAGACTTGGGATCACCCCCTGCTCGATTTGTCTGGATGAGCATCGGTAGTCAGGGTCGAAAAGAACAATTATTACTAACTGATCAAGATAGTATGTTGATATTTGAAGATGTTACACCTGACAAATATAGAGATGTGAGGGATTATTTTTTAAAATTAGCCAAACGAACAACTGCAATTCTTGAAAAAGTGGGATATGAATTATGTCCAAATGGTCATATGGCAAGCAATATGCTTTGGTGTAAATCACTAACAGACTGGACTAAACAATATGACAACTGGATGAATACTCCAGGTGAAAACAGCAATGATTTAAGTAGTATTTTCTTTGATTTAGAACTTATTTTTGGTGAGAAAAAAATATTTGAAGTTATTGAAAATGTAATTTCTAAAAATTTAGAACATAATGTTTTGTTTTTTGATTTTTTAGGCAACGATGCTTTAAGAAAAAATGCACCTCTTACTTTCTTTAAAAAATTCGCTGTAGAAGAAGAAGAACCTAACAAAAATAAATTTGATATAAAAACCAAAGCTTTAATGCCTCTTATAGATGGCGCGAGGTTATTTGCACTACATTTTAATATAAAAGCACTAAACAATACATACTTACGATTCAAACAACTAGCTATTATTGATAATAAAAATTCAGATATCTATTTAAACTGTGCAGATGCTTTCTTAACTTTATCTAAATTTAGAGTAAATGAAGGCTTGAAAAATGAAAATTCTGGCCAGTTTATCAATTTAGAAGAATTGTCTAAACTAGATAAAGAAAAATTAAAAAATGCTTTAGCTCCAATGAAAGAACTGGAAGAATTAATTAAAAGTAATTTCAAACTTACTCAATTCTCATAATTATGCTCGACTGGTTAAAAAACATAAATAAAGAATATCCTGATTTTTGGAAAACTTACTTAGCTAAGTTTGAACATAAATCAAACCGTTTTGTTGTTTTTACAACTGAAACTTCAGGATTGAACCCAGAAAAAGACGTAATCTTATCCATTGGTTCTTTCGCTATAATAAATGACTGCATACAAATTGGAGATAGTTTTGAAACTATTCTATTGCAATACAAATACTTTCATGATAATGGTTTATCTAATGAATTTATTTTAGAAAGCAAAATGAAGAAACTCAGTGAGCCTGAAGCAATACAATCATTTATAGATTATATTGAAAATGCTGTTCTAATAGGACATCATGTTGATTTTGATGTAGATATGATTAATAGTGCATTAACAAAATTGGGATGTGGTCGATTAAAAAATGAAGCATTAGATATAGATGTTATGTATCGCAAATTAATGGAAATTAATGATAAAGAATTTTCACTTGATGAATTATCAGCTATTTTTAAACTTCCAAAATACTATCGAAATTCACCTGCAGAAGATGCATACACTATTGCATTGTTATTTTTAAAATTAAAAAAAAGGTTGGGTATAAAATAATGTTTAGAAAATTATCTTAAAGTAATTATTCTTTGAAAACGTCCGTGATGACTAATTGAAACAGGTTTAATTGAATTTGAAGGTAAATCAAAAATAAAAGGAATTCCATTTTCTTTCTTTATGTTTTCAAAGTTCTCTAAAGTAATAATGTTATCTAATAATTCAAGCCTAGAAACAGCAATTGAATAAATATAAGAATCTGTTATTTGCGTTTGTGTATAAAATACAAAATCACCAATCGAAACTATTCCTGAGAATTCATCTTCAAAATGACACTTTAAGCGCAAAGGAAAATAACCGCTAATTCCTGTTTCGCGATTATAAATTTTATACGATGACTCTTTTCTAGTCCATAAATTCCAAACCATTTGTTCTGGATTGGAATCATTATGAATTAAATTTTGTTCTTCCTGAGTAAAAATTTTCTCCAAATAACCTTTTCTTCGCCAATTACTTTCTTTTCGAACTAAAAATAAATCAACAATATCATTGCCTATCATTTTTTCGCCAACTCGATTTCAATAATTTCAATTGCAGTTTTTACATTTGCCATTTTCTCCATTGATTCATTATCAATCATAATATCAAACTTTTCTTCAATATCCAATATCACATCAACTAAATTTGCTGAATTTATTTTCAAATCATTTATAAAAGTAGTTTCTTCTGTTAACGAATCAAATGATTCTTGATCTTGTACATATGGTTTTACAATTTCCTTTAATTGTTCTAATGCAATTTCTCTATCCATATTTATTTTGTATTAAAATTATTATATTTTCATAGTGATTATTAGGTTGTGAATTTTTTAAAAACCACACATCCATTTACATCTCCAAAACCAAAACTAGCTTTCAAAACAATTGTCACCTCTTTTTCAATAAGCTCCATGGGAATTCTAGAAACATCGATTATTGAAGTAATTTCAGGATGTACATCTTCACAATTTCGATTTGGAAAAACATATCCTTTATACAACTGTAATACAGATGCTACACTTTCTATACTTCCTGCCGCAGACAAACAATGACCTACGGTGGATTTCAAAGAATTGATATACGGAAAATCTATTCCTTTACGCCCTAATGCTTCACTCCAATTTGAAATTTCCAAACTATCCTTCGTCGTAGCGGTAAGATGTCCATTAATAGCATCAACATCTTGACCTTTAATTCCAGCATTTGCCATGGCTTTCTGAATGCATTTTTGAACCGCAACTGGATTTGGTGCTGTTAATGTTCCCAATCCTCTTTGTCCTCCAGAATTTAAGGCCCCTCCTAAAACTTCTGCATATATTCTAGCTCCTCTTGCTAAAGCAGTTTCTAAATCCTCTAAAACCAATGACCCTGCTCCACTGGCCGGAACAAATCCCGAAGCACTGACAGACATAGGCCTTGATCCTGTTTCTGGTGAATCATTATGTTTGAAAGTACAAACTCGCATTGCATCAAATCCTCCCCAAATGTAAGGTCCAGAATCACTCGTACTTCCCGCTAAAATCCTCTTTGCTTGTCCCGATTTTATGCGGTCATAAGCCATAATTATACTTTCAGCCCCTGTTGTACAGGCTGAAGAATTAGTTGTAACTTGATTACCCAAGCCCAATTTACCTGCTAAATAGGCACTTATACCACTATTCATCGTTTGAATAACACTTGTGCTTCCTAAATTTCGGGTTTTAAAATCATCAATCTTATATATGCTTTCTCTAAATTTTTCTATCCCAGATGTTCCTGCTCCAAAAATAGTTCCACTATCCCAATCAGGATCGTCTCGTATTTCCATTGATAAACCTGCATCTTTCCAAGCATCGATTCCAGCGATAACACCATATAAAATACCTGTCGCATTGAAATTTTTAAGCTCTAATTCAGTAAAATAGTGCAAAGCCAATTCATTTGAAACAACAGGCATTCCAGCTATTTGACAGGAAAATTTCAATCTTTCTAATTCCTCAAAATGTCTGATTCCAGAAATACCGTTTTTTACAGCATGTTCAAACGCATCCAGTCCCACTCCATTTGGAGCTACTATACCAAGACCTGTTATGACAACTCGATTTTTCATTTTATTTGTATTTTAAATCACCATTCCTGAGATTGTCCCACTGCAAACTATTTCTTTTTTCTCATTTTGCATACTCACTTTGCATTTCAATTTTCCAAATCTAAAATAGATTTTTTGAGAATGAACAGTTACTTTTTCATTCGGAAAAACAGGTTTTAAAAATTCTATTTCTGTTGATGTTAAAGCCATTAAAGTATTTTTATTAACTTTTTCATTTAATAAAAATACACCCAAGCAAACCAATCCTATTTGAGCCATCACTTCGATCAAAATAACTCCTGGTGTAACTGGATTATCTTTAAAATGCCCTTTATAAAAATCCAAATCAGCATCAAAAGTATATTCCCCTTCTACACCATTTTCATCAATTTTGATGATTTTATCCACAAACAAAAACGGTTTGGAATATGGCAATTTTGAAATTATATCAATTTTTTCCATTCAAATATTATAAAAAAACTAAAACTGCAACAAAACCCGTTGAGCTGAGAACCCAGGTCCAAAACTCAACATCAAACCCTTAGAGCCTTTTTCTAGTTTTTTATCCATAAAACGTTCTAAAACATACAATACAGTTGCACTTGACATATTTCCATAAAGCTTCAAAACTTCTTTAGTGTCATCAATATTTTTACCATATCCCGAAAAGAGATCCTCCACAATTTGAACAATTTTTTTTCCACCGGGATGAAAAATTAAATGATCTATATCTTCTATTTCCAAATTGTTCTTTTTCAGGAAAGGATGAATAATATCTTCAAAATGAGAAGCAATAGTCTCTGGCACTCCAATATCCAAAATCATTTGCAAACCTGAATTCGTCAATTTAAAACCCATCATGTGAATATTATCATAAAAATGATACATCTCTTCAGCCAAAATCTCAGGTCCTTCCTCCTCTTCAACCGAGGAAAGCAAAACACAAGCCGCACCATCACCAAAAATAGCCGCACTTACTATGTTTGCCATCGAATAGTCATCCAATTGAAAAGTAGCCGTAGGACTTTCAACCGCAATAATCGCTGCTCTTTTTCCGGGATTGGTTTGAAGAAAGTTCTTGGCATAAATAATTCCAGAAATTCCTGCCGCACAACCCATTTCGGTAACAGGCAATCGTATAATATCCTGTCGCAATTTTAAACTATTAATCAGATAAGCATCTAACGAAGGAATCATAATTCCCGTACAACTCACAGTGATGATATAATCCAAATCCTCCGGTAACCATTGCGCTTTTTTTAAAGCTTTTTCCAAAACTTTTTCACCCAAATCAATCACCTCTCGAACATAAATATCATTTTTGGCTTCAAACGATGCGCTTTCAAAAACTTCTATCGGATCCATAATCGAATATCGTTTATCAACGGCTGCACCCTCAAATATTTTCTTTACTTTTCGAATAAAACGTTCCTCCTGCCCTTCTAACCAAACATCCAAAAATGGAAGAATTTCCTCTGTAGTCCTTGAATACTTAGGCAATTGCTTGGCAACACATTTTATTTTTACACTCATTATTTTATTTTGAAGCTATTATTTTTAAATTCAATAATCAACACTAAAATTTCTCTACAATCCATTGGTAACGAAAAGCCCATTTCCATTGGATACTAAACTTTTTAAACCTTAACTCTTCAGAAAAGGCAATCAGTTCTTCTCTTTTAAAACCTCTTAATATAGATACCAAACCATCATTTCGCGACATTTTATTCAGTCTAAAAACAATGCAAAACCCTTGAAATAATCGATAAGCTATGCTGCTTCTTTGCAAATCATTCACCACAAAACCAATACTTGAATTTTTGTTAAACAATGCTAGTAATTTAGTTATTTCATCGTTTTTAAAATGATGTAAAGTCAAAGTACACAATATTATATCGCATTTTAATTCATTAAAAGATTTACTAAAAATATCTTCACACCTATACTTTATATTTGGATAATTTACTGACAAATCTATTGCATAATTTACAGTAAAATAATTAGCATCAACCCCAATCAGATCTAAATTCAAATTAGCACTTAAACCGAAATCAGCTAATTTTCGCAACATATCTCCATTCCCACAACCAACATCCACAATTGTGATAGTTCCTAAATGTGGAACTTTTTTAAGCAATTTACGAACACCTCTCAAAGTCAATTGATTTCCTCCTAACAACTGGTTTATAGAAGCAATTTTATCCAGCGCCTCTTTTAATTCGTCTCCTTCTAAATCAAAATCATCCATGATTTCAGGGTCGTCTGTTCTGTTTTGTGTATCTACAAGCACTAATTTTAAATTATTTCAGATTAAACGCTATAGTTCTTATTTATTTTGGATGGATGTCACCATTACAGTTGTCATTAAAATTAATTACCCAACCGTAATTAACTTGCCGTGTGTTTGTTTAATAATGACTGGTATTAAAAACGGAAATTTAATCATTATCCTCATCAATAACTTGTAAAATTTTTGTTTTTGCAGTATAAATGTTAAAACACGTCCCATTTTCAACCTTTTTTTAAAATTAACATTCCATTCTCGAATATATCTTTCTTCCAATTCTTTTCTAGATTTGATTGTACCAACAGAGAATCCCCCTACCAATTCAGATACTATCTTAGCACTATGAATCGCCATTGCCATTCCGTTTCCACACAGAGGATGAATGAGACCCGCACTATCACCGATCATCAAAATATGATTTTCTACCATCTCTTTTTTATCAAATGACACCTGACTAATCGACAATGGAGTTTCAAAAAGAATTTTACTTCTTGCAAAAATCAATTTCAGATGCGGATTCTTAACTACAATTTGATTTTGAAAATCCTCAATATTTTTAAATCTTTTAAAAGACTCATAACTAGCCAAATAACAAATATTTATAGTGTCATTTTCTACTTTTGAAACCCCACAATAACCCCCTTCAAAATTATGCAAACCCACCAAATCATCTGGAAATTCTCCCGAATAATGAGCTTTTACAGCTAACCAATGTGATTTTTTTTGAACAAATGACCGTTTTAATTTCTGATCGATATTGGATCTTTTACCAAAAGCGCCAATTACAATCGAAGAGACGAAAATCCCACTGTTTAAAGTTGAAATTGTAAAACTATCTTTTTCATAAACAACATTATCAACACTATCCTTTATGATTATACATCCATTTTCGATGGCTTTTTTGAATAAAAAAGCATCCAAAACAAATCGGCTAACGCCAAAACCGCCAAGCGGTAAATCACAATTGATTCGGGTTCCATCTGCAGTTGAAAACTCCAGTTTCGAGATATGAGTAGGATTTAAATCGGATATATTTAGCGATAGCCAATCCAAATAAGGAAGTATTTCATTTGAAACATATTCTCCGCAAACTTTATGTTTTGGATATTCATTTTTTTCGAACAAAATGACTTTTAATCCAATTTTAGTCAAATGTATGGCAGCTGTAAGTCCAGCCAAACCTCCTCCGATAATAACAACCTCTTTAGAATCATTCATAGAAAAGTCATTTTTATGACAATTAATCTTCAATCTTTGGTGAAAATACACAAATGTTATCTGAAAAACGAATTGAAGTAGTAATTTTACAAGAAAATAATAATCTAAAAAATTAAAATTTTGGAATTTGTTTTTTGATTTTTCAAGTCCTATATTTGCTTTCGAATAAAAAACCTATGGAACAATTTGTAGTATCGGCACGTAAATACCGTCCACAAACATTTAAAGATGTGGTGGGACAAAAAGCAATTACCAACACACTACTCAACGCCATAGAAAACAACCATTTAGCTTCTGCGCTTTTATTCACAGGACCTCGTGGTGTTGGAAAAACAACTTGCGCCCGTATTTTGGCTCGAAAAATCAATCAGCCTGGATACGATGATCCTACTGAAGATTTTGCTTTTAATGTATTCGAACTAGATGCTGCTTCCAACAATTCAGTAGATGATATTCGAAATTTGATCGATCAAGTTCGTATTCCTCCACAAACCGGACAATACAAAGTATATATTATTGATGAGGTTCATATGTTGTCTTCGGCAGCTTTTAATGCTTTTTTAAAAACATTGGAAGAACCGCCAAAACACGCCATATTTATATTGGCAACCACCGAAAAACACAAAATTATTCCAACGATTTTATCGCGTTGTCAAATATTTGATTTCAAAAGAATTACCGTAAAAGACGCTAAAGAACATCTTGCTGATGTCGCTACAAGTCAAGGCGTTGCTTTTGAAGATGATGCGCTTCATATTATTGCCCAAAAAGCAGATGGTGCGATGCGTGATGCTTTGTCTATTTTTGATAGAGTGGTTTCTTTTTGTGGCGATAACCTAACGCGTCAAGCGGTTACAGAAAATTTAAACGTTTTAGACTACGAAACCTATATCAACGTCACCGATTTAATTTTGGAAAATAAAATACCAGACTTGTTGATGGCTTTTAATGATATTTTATCCAAAGGTTTTGATAGCCATCATTTTGTATCAGGGTTGGCAACTCATTTTAGAGATTTATTGGTAAGCAAAACGCCTTCGACACTTGTATTGCTTGAGGTTGGAGAGCAAGCACAAAAAATGTACGGAATTCAAGCACAAAAATGCAGTCAAGAGTTTCTGTTAAAAGGAATCGAAATTGCCAATGATTGTGATTTAAAATACAAAGTCAGTCAAAATCAACGACTACTTGTCGAGCTTTGTTTGATGCAACTAGCCTCTATCACTTATGATGGAGAAAAAAAAAAGTTGAGCAATTTATAATTCCGCCTACTCATTTTAGAAAAGTTGCAGATTATTCCATAGCCGAAATTTCGAAGGAAAAAGTTCAAACTCCAATTGCAACCGAAGTAAATGCAAAGGAAATTTCAAATAGCGAAATCTCAAAACCTGCAGTTTCAATAGCAGAAAAACCAAAAGTTCAACATACTGAAACACCTAGTATTCCCAATAACGAAACTAAATTTTCAGCTTTATCGCTTTCCAGTATCCGAGCCAAAAAGGCTTTAGAAGAAAATTTAAAAGGATTTGTCAAAACAGACAATACAGCCACATTGCCTACAGAACCTTTCTCAGAAACAGAAATGCTTCTACAATGGACAAAATACGCACAAAAACTTGGCGAAAAGGGGTACAAAATAATGGAATCCTTACTTTTAATCAATGATCCAAAACTTAATGGTGCCAATATTACTTTTGAACTACCTAATGAGGGCTCTAAAATAGATTTTGAAAGTGAAATAATTGGACTCTTGGGGCATTTACGCGGCCATTTACACAATCACAACATCACTATAGAAGTAAATGTAAACGAAAGCATCGAAATCAAAAGAAGCTTTACCGACCAAGATCGCTACAACAGATTTCTAGAAATCAACCCAAATATTGAATTACTGAGAACTACTTTTGGTTTGGATTTAGATGCATAAAAAAAGGATAGAAATGAAATTTTTCTATTACAAAATGTTATTTTTATATCAATTAACAACAAACTATAACGTTATTTTTAAACTTTACTAACAATTAAAAAAACTAAAAATGGAGAATAAACTAGCAAATCCTGCACCCTTAGGCCTTTTGGGTTTTGGAATGACCACAATTTTATTGAATATTCATAATTTGGGTATCTTTCCCGTCAGTGCTGTAATCATATCGATGGGTATTTTTTATGGCGGTTTGGCCCAAATAATAGCCGGAATATTGTCATTCAAAAACGGAAAAACATTTGCAGGAACTGCTTTTGTCTCCTATGGTTTTTTCTGGATTTCCCTAGTGGGTATTTGGCTTTTTCCAAACACCGGTTTTGAAATGGCCGGCACAACGCCAGCTCCTTTCTTCGGATGCTATTTAGCCATTTGGGGGATTTTTACCGCATTTATGTGGTGGGGAACTTGGGGTGGCAGCAAAGTACAGCAATTTGTTTTCCTTTCATTAACCATTTTATTTTTCCTTTTGGCGGTATCAAAATTCACTGGAAGCGAAACCATCACAGTCATTGCTGGAGGTCTTGGCGTAATTTGCGGAAGCAGTGCTTTTTACCTCGCAATGGCCGAACTTTTGGAAGAAGTAAAAAACAAAAGAGTTTTACCTTATTAATATTCAGTTCTTCAATACTATACAAAAGGCTCCAAACAATCATTCGTTTGGAGCCTTTTTCAGTTTAAATTATATAAATATTATTTAATGATTCTTAATTTGGGCGAGTCCCTTCGTAAAAACTTCGGGTCGTGCTGTTCGTTCCCGCTTTTTTTGATCCCGTAAAAAAACGGCATCAAAAAAGAGCTCCACTTCCATCACTCTCGCAAAAACTGCATATAACCTATTCTCGTTTTAACCCAGAATCCGCATTAGACTTAGTAGCGAAACTAAATTATTAAATAAAAGCAAGAGCTCACGGACTATTTTTGAAGAAGGAATAATTTTGTATTTTGAATTTAAAAATAGGAGTAAGTTCTTGGTTTTGAAGAAGAATTTAGTTGTAGTAGATTTCTAATGCGGAATCTGGGTTTAATTAAAATTTATCAATATCCAAGTCCCAATTTAACGTATCGCTGTACCACAATTGACCTTGAGAAACTTGCAAAGGGCAGTCAAAATTATTAGTATATAATGCACCTGTTCCCAATCCTTGCGGCATAGTATTGTTAAGCAAAAAAGTCCATTGCGCGATAGCATTCAAGCCAATATTACTTTCCAATGCAGAGGTTATCCACCATCCAATATTAAGCTTTTCAGCCAAGGTAATCCACTCTTGAGTACCGCGGAAACCACCCACAAAACTAGGTTTCAAAATGATGTATTGAGGCTTTATTTTGAGTAATAATTCTTCTTTTTCAGCAACTGTAAACACGCCTATTAGTTCTTCGTCCAAAGCAATAGGAAAAGGAGTGGTTCTACACAGCTCTGCCATACTGTCAGTGTTGTTTTTTTGAATAGGTTGCTCTATACTATGTAACTTAAATTCAGATAGTTGATTTAATTTATATAAAGCTTCATTCGAATCAAAAGCACCGTTAGCATCGACTCTAATTTCTACTTGCTCTGGACTGAAATATTGCCGAATATAACGCAATAATTGCAATTCTTTATCGAAATCTATGGCACCAATTTTGAGTTTAATGCATCGAAATCCATCAGCTAATTTCTCCTCGATTTGTTGTTTCATAAAAGTGGCTGAACCCATCCAAACCAATCCATTTATAGCAATCGATTTTGTACCGTTTGTGAAGTCTGATGGAAAGAGTAAAAAAGGATTTTTACTAGCCAAAGACTGGAATGCCATTTCGACTCCAAACTGTATGGATGGAAACTCTAACAAGGCCTCCCAAAGTTGATCTTTACCAAGATGAATATTAGCACACGTCCATTGCAATTTATCTTCATAATCGGGACGGTCGTCAATACTCAACCCTCTCAAAAGACCACACTCACCTATTCCCTTTTTACCGTCTTGCTCCAAAACAATAAACCAAGTTTCTTTTTCGGTCATCACTCCACGAGAAGTTCCGGATGGGCGTTTGAAATTTAATATGTATTTGTGGTAGGTTGCTTTCAAAGTGAATAGTTAATAGTGAATAGTTAATAGTGAATAGTTAATAGTGAATAGTGAATGGTTAATAGTGAATGGCGAATGGAAAAACAAATGTAATGTTAAGTGAGTTTCTTAAATCTTAAATAAGAAATTCCAATTAATAAAATTCCTAAAAGGATTATAAAAAAAAAACAAGTATGTTGGCCATTCATTAAAAATAAACATTTTAAAGTTTAAAATTATTCCAACTGAAAAAACAAAAAATCCTATAAATCGTATGATCAAATTTATTTTTTTCATGATTTATTGTTTAATCTTTCCATACTACTTACTATGCAAAACCAAATAAACTAATTACTCCAGTAATTTCAATACTCTTTCAAAATCTTCACTCTGAATTCCCGCTTTCTGAAAAGCCTTGAAATCCTGTTCGGTTTTTTGAACCCAACTCAAACTATCAGTAACGTTTTGATTTTGGTATTTCTTGTATATTTTTTTGGCTTCTTTGTAATTGTCATTTAACAAATAGGCATGCGCCAAATTCAATTGCAACAATAACTCTGTACTATCCAGTTTTTCGCCGTCTTGAAGATACTTTAATGCTTTTCCGTATTGCTTGGTCAATAGATAACAGCTTCCAATTGCACTATAATCTAAAACCATAGCTTTACCATCGTTTACAATTACCCCTAATTTTTCAATTGCATCCCCATATTTGGCTTTTTTTATCAAAAGTGATGCTTGAGTACGCAAATCAGCATAAACAGCACTAGAGGTGCTTGTTTCACCAAAACAACTGCTTCCTGAATCTTTAAAAGCTTTGGATCGCTCTACTGTCAATAGCTTTTGAAACTCCTGATATTTGTACTTCGTTTGAATTTTATCCAAAACACAAACGCAAAAATCATCAGAATTAACCATTTTTTGAGCCAAGCTGGATGTTTTGCATTGGTCAATAATATTTTTTCGGTTATCCAGACTCCAGCCTCGGCTTAGTTTTTTATCTACCCAAGGTACAACTTCCAAAATGATTTTTTGGTTCATGATCCAGTTTTTGCTTTCAAAACCAAACCACAACGCATTTCCATTAAGACACTTTGATTTTTCGATTGAAAGACGTTTGGCGTCTTTACTGACTGGTTCGTCCTGAACCAAACAGGATTCCATTGTTTTTCCTGAATCTTTGTATTCTAAAGCCAATTTATCGGATGAAAAAATAGCATAGGTACATTTATCATCTCCAGATATTTTGGACAATACAAAAACAGCTCCAGCTGAACCTTGACTAATTCCAGTAGGATCGGGAATTGATTTCAGAACCGAAACCAAACTGCCGGCCAATTGCTGATTTTCGTCCAAAAGAGTGATTCTATAAACAATCTCGGTAGTTCCAAGGGGTAAATCTTCGGTTTTTATGACGATTCGGTCTCTGGCGGAAACCTTGATTTCTTTGGTTGTCGATCTGTCTTTGTCCCAGTAACCGTCTTGTTGAGCAAATGCAAGTGTTGTAAATAGAAGTGTAATGAAAGAAAGAAGCTGCTTGGTCATTATTAAAAAAGTTAATCTGGTTTTAGAAAAATGATCTTGAAATCCGGTATGCCCTAGCCCTGATAGCAGTAAAAATCCTTGTGAGCCGGGGTTCGGCTCACAAGATTGAAACGAATAGCAGGAAATAGCTCCTAATTATTATAATTCGATAAAACTTCCGATTTCGAGCAACATCAAGTCTTTTCCTTTATCAAAGAATTTTTTGATGGCTTGCTCGTGATTGATTTCGATATAACCAAAAGTATCGTAGTGAATACCAAGAATTTTATCACAGGCCACAAAATCGGAGGCAATAATAGCATCTTCAATATCCATGGTGAAGTTATCGCCGATTGGCAAAATAGCTAAATCGAGTTGGGTTCGCATCGGAATCAATTTCATATCCATAGTAAGCGCGGTGTCACCAGCAATGTAAATGTTTTTGTGTTCGCCTTCGATTACAAAACCGCCTGGATTCCCACCATACGTTCCATCCGGAAAAGAACTGGAGTGAATCGCGCTTACATATTTTAGTTTTCCAAAATCGAAATTCCAGCTTCCGCCGTGATTCATTGGGTGTGTTTGAAATCCTTTTTTACCGTAATAACCAGCAATTTCAGCATTCGAAACAATCACCGCATTAGTTCTTGACGCAATGTATTCGACATCGAGAATATGATCGCCGTGAGCGTGTGTTAAAAGTATAAAATCGGCTTTCAGATCATTGATATTAATATGTGAAGCCTTTGGATTGGCCGAAATATAAGGATCTACAAGAATGTGTTTGCCACTAACTTCGATTCCCAAAGAGGCGTGACCGTAGAATGTTATTTTCATTTTAGTATACGTTTAAAAATGTTAGAAAATACTACTTTGATTATTTTTTGAAATTACTTATCGTCCTCCCAAGAAAACATTCACAAAAATATCCGAAATCAAAGAAATCATGCATAACGATAATAATATCGAAAGTAAAAAGGTGCTTAACGCTACTTTCTTTAATTCGGGATCTAATAATTTTGGATCTTGATTTTTGGATACTGTAATTAAATGTTTTGTCAACGGAATATATGCTAATAAAAACAAATATTGATCAAAACGAAAATCACTTAATATGCCAAATGCAACAACCGAAATCATAGCAGAAACAATTAGGAAATAATGGTATTTTTTGGCTTTTTCGGCTCCCATTTTTACCACAACGGTATTCTTACCTGCTTTAGCATCTGAGGCTTGGTCGCGCATATTATTCAAATTCAAAACAGCGACACTCAATAATCCAATTGCCGTAGCTGGCAAAATAAGTATTGAATCCAATTGTTTAGAATACAAGAAATTAACCCCCAAAGTACTCACTAAACCAAAGAATACAAATACAAAAATATCACCATATCCTTTGTACCCATAAGCTGAATTACCTACGGTATACCGAATTGCAGAAATTATAGCCATAATTCCAAGAGCTAAATAGAACAAAGAATACACAAGATTTGTTTCTCCAAAAGCAACATAAATCAAGAACACTGCTGAAAACAAAGTTAATATTGATGTAATTACCAAGGCACGTTTCATTGCTTGAGGTGTTATCACACCACTTTGTATGGCGCGTTTTGGCCCTACTCTATCTTCATTATCCGTTCCCTTTATTCCATCACCGTAATCATTGGCAAAATTAGAAAGTACCTGTAAACCTAAAGTGGTCAACAGAGCAAATGCAAATATTTCCCAATTGAAAACATCTGTTGGAGTCAATACATTTTCGGTAGGGTTTGCCAAAGCATACATACTTCCTACGATTATTCCAGAAACTGACAATGGTAACGTTCTTAATCTTGCGGCTTCAATCCAGTGTTTCATTATATTGTTTAATTTGTTTAAAAGTTTAAATAAAGACTTCTAATCTCTATTTTCTATTCTCTAACTTCTTTTCGTTACATCCAATTACTATCGGAAGTTTCCATTTCGTACAACCAAAGATTGACATATTGTTTTATAGCTGTAAAATTACCCAATTGAAAACTAATATTCCCTCCTGCGGTATGCAAAGTTAAGGAACCAATATTAATATTTTTATGCCAAAAGAGTTGAGAAGTTGTAATCGCCTGAATTTTACTGGGTATAATAATTTTATTTGTCACATCCCAAGCACCGCTTTGCAGAATTATAAAATCATAATTAATATAAAGACGATTGTTTTTGAATATAAAGAGCTGAATTATTCCAATAAAAACAACAAATAACAACACAAAATAATCAATAGTTGGCAATTCTTCCATTAGCAAATCTCTAACAAAATAAAAGCCTAACATTGGTAATCCGATTGTTAAAAAAACAGAAAAACCAAGTTTTCTAAAATTAGGTTTGAGCATTATTCCTTTTTCGGGAATCTTTTGAAACAATAATTTTAAAATCGCATCTTTTTCCAGTTTGTCACAACCGGGAATTTCGATAGCGAGTTTGTGATCTTCTTTTTCTCCACCAGTTGCTTGTTTGATTTTAAGATGCAGTACATTCAACTTCTTTTGAAAAAAATTCTGAGTAATACTTGTAATTTGAACCTTTTCGGGTTTTAAGATCGTACTTTTAGTATTCAACAAGCCATAAGAAAGCAATAACGATCCTTTTTGCCGCGCAATTTTATAATCAAAATAGGTAAAAATTGTTTTAACCAAATTAATAACAATAACAGCCAAAAAGAAAATGATAAAAAATATCAAAAATGCAGTAGCAACTTGGCTTTTGTCCACATAATCTTCGATATTTTCATCGTGCAAAACATCTCTTCCAGTTATTTGCTTGATATGATCGAAAAGTGTAAAAAAGAAAGCCAGTAATACAAAAAAGCTTTTTATATAGTTTGAAGTAATTCCAATTTTCAATAAACTTAAAAAACCGATTTCTATAAACGGAACTTCAGAATCAGCAGCTTTATCAATTAAAATTTCATCTGAAGTGTTAATTGAATCCTCTATATTTGCAATTTTTTTATTTTCATTCTCTAATAAACGGGCTTTTAAGTCCAATGCCAATTCGTGTGAAATAGCTCTGATATCTCCTTCTTTTTTATTGGAACCAGCCGTATCAACAGCCAATTCATAAACACCTACCAATCGCTGTATTAATGACTGATTAATATTTACTTGTTGAATTTTATAAAGTTGTATCGTTGTTTTAGTTTTATTGAAAATGCCTTCCGTTATAATAAACTCGTTATTTTCATGATCGATATAAAAGGTAAAATTCAAATATCTTAAATAAGAAACAATTCCGATTACGGCAAAAACAGCTATAGTCCCTACCAATAAATACCCTTTATTGATTTGATCAAATTTAAAAATCCAAATCACTAAAATTGGCCATAAAGCTTTGGCATATCCTTGAAGCGAATAAACAAACATTACAAAAATCCCAACAATAGATTTTCGTTGTGGCTGATTGAAATCGGCTCCCATTACAATTGTTTTTGAATTTTACCCATCAACAATTGTTTGATGTTTTCGGCTTGTTCTTTGGCAATTCCAGGGATTTCTATATCACTGGAAGAACCTCCAGCAGTGAAAATTTGAATTTTGGCCAACCCAAAAAAACGAGAAATCAACCCTTCATGTAAAGCCACGTGCTGTACTCTATTATAAGGAATTACAAGTGTATTAGTAGCAATTATCCCATGTCTGAATAACACATCATGAGTTCTAAATGCAAAACCTTTTTTCTTAAAACTTATTCTCGAAAAGAACAGAACCAAAAGTACTAAAACACCAAAGCCAATACTGATTTCCAAAAGAAAGGCTAAAAGCTCTATATTAAAAAATAAAACAAATCCAACTCCTGTCCCAATAATCAAAAAAAATACAGCTAGGTTTATCAATGTTACTTTCCAATAATCAGGATGCAAAACAGATAATGATACATCTTCAAATTTAGGAAGTTGAGTAGTATCAATAGTTTCGTTTGTGAAGTCTTCCATTTCTTTTTTTCTAAATAAATATAAAATTTAAGGTTTCAAATCGCAAAACTTGAAACCCTTAAACTTTTAAACATTTTAAACTCTCTTATTTTAAGGTAACCATTTTTTTTCAAAATTCGGTTTGCGTTTTTCAAGGAATGCATTTCTACCTTCTTTGGCTTCTTCGGTCATATAGGCCAATCTTGTTGCTTCACCGGCAAATACCTGTTGCCCCACCATACCATCATCAGTTAGATTCATAGCAAATTTAAGCATTTTGATAGCCATAGGTGATTTTCCAAGAATTTCCTGTGCCCATTCGTAAGCTGTATCTTCCAATTCTGCGTGTGGAATAACGGCATTCACCATTCCCATATCCATTGCTTCCTGAGCAGAATAATTACGTCCCAAAAAGAAAATTTCACGGGCCTTTTTCTGTCCTACCATTTTGGCAAGATAAGCAGAGCCATATCCTCCATCAAAACTAGTAACATCGGCATCAGTTTGTTTAAAGATAGCATGTTCTTTACTAGCCAAAGTCATATCACAAACTACGTGCAAACTATGTCCTCCACCAACAGCCCAACCTGGAACTACAGCAATAACAACTTTTGGCATAAAACGTATTAAGCGTTGCACTTCAAGAATATTCAATCGATGTTGACCGTCATCACCCACATAACCTTGGTGACCACGAGCGTTTTGATCTCCACCACTACAAAAAGAATACACTCCATCTTTTGACGAAGGCCCTTCAGCTGAAAGCAAAACCACTCCAATAGATGTATCTTCTTGCGCATCATAAAAAGCTTGATACAACTCAGATGTTGTTTTGGGTCTAAAAGCATTGCGTACATCAGGTCTATTAAAAGCAATTCTGGCAACACCATTGCATTTTTTATAGGTTATATCTTCAAATTCTTTGGCCGTTATCCAATCCATTCTATTTATTTTAAATAATTATAGTGTAAAAATAAGGCATTTTTTATATTTCTAAAGTATAAAATATTTTTTAATTGATTCAAAACGTTTGGGCGTGCCACCATTAGAAAAAGGAGGCAAATATACATACTAATTATAGGCCTCCTTTTCCTAATGCTGTCGTGCTGTTCGCGTTACTTCGGTAACTTGCTTCCATCACTCACGCGTGCACAACAACTTTAAGAATAGCGACAAAATTATTATCATAAATTAAAATACTATTTAACTTACGATAATATAATATTTAAGAAAGGCGACGAATCGAGCAAGGCGACACGTCGTACCTATAAAACAAAAAACCCTTCATCTTTTGATGAAGGGTTTTTAAAAAGAAAGGCGACGACATACTCTCCCACATAACTGCAGTACCATCTGCGCAGGCGGGCTTAACTACTCTGTTCGGGATGGGAAGAGGTGAGCCCCGCCGCAATAACCACCTTAAGAGGTTACAATTGCTTTGGGCAATCATCTATAATTAACAATTGATAATTCACAATTCATAATTATAGTAATATCTTAACATACTGAGATAAAGAATATAAAAAGTATTAGAAAGTTTCTTCTCCCGACCGGAGTCGGGAGAAAAGGTGTACATAAGCTTACGGGTTATTAGTACTACTCGACTATGACATTACTGCCTTTACATCTATAGCCTATCAACGTGGTCATCTCCCACGACCCTTAAAAGAAATCTCATCTTGTGGTGGGTTTCGCGCTTATATGCTTTCAGCGCTTATCCCTTCCAAACGTAGCTACTCTGCGATGCTCCTGGCGGAACAACAGATACACTAGAGGTTTGTCCAATTCGGTCCTCTCGTACTAGAATCAGATCCACTCAAATTTCTTGCGCCCACAGTAGATAGAGACCGAACTGTCTCACGACGTTCTGAACCCAGCTCGCGTGCCACTTTAATGGGCGAACAGCCCAACCCTTGGGACCTTCTCCAGCCCCAGGATGTGACGAGCCGACATCGAGGTGCCAAACCCCCCCGTCGATATGAGCTCTTGGGGGAGATCAGCCTGTTATCCCCGGCGTACCTTTTATCCTTTGAGCGATGGCCCTTCCATGCGGAACCACCGGATCACTATGCTCTACTTTCGTACCTGATCGACCTGTATGTCTCTCAGTCAAGCTCCCTTATGCCATTGCACTCTACGCACGGTTACCAAGCGTACTGAGGGAACCTTTAGAAGCCTCCGTTACTCTTTTGGAGGCGACCACCCCAGTCAAACTACCCACCAAGCAATGTCCCCCGCAATCGCGGGGTTAGGCCTCAGATAAACAAAGGGTTGTATTTCAACAATGACTCCACAACGCCTAGCGACGCCACTTCACAGTCTCCAACCTATCCTACACATCATTTATCCAAGGTCAATACTAAGCTATAGTAAAGGTGCACAGGGTCTTTTCGTCCCACTGCGGGTAAACGGCATCTTCACCGTTACTACAATTTCACCGAGCTCATGGCTGAGACAGTGTCCAGATCGTTACACCATTCGTGCAGGTCGGAACTTACCCGACAAGGAATTTCGCTACCTTAGGACCGTTATAGTTACGGCCGCCGTTTACTGGGGCTTCATTTCAATGCTTCTGATTGCTCATAACATCTCCACTTAACCTTCCAGCACCGGGCAGGTGTCAGGCCCTATACTTCATCTTACGATTTTGCAGAGCCCTGTGTTTTTGATAAACAGTCGCCTGGACCTCTTCACTGCGGCCTCTGATCACTCAGAGGCGACCCTTCTCCCGAAGTTACGGGTCTATTTTGCCTAATTCCTTAGCCATGAATCTCTCGAGCACCTTAGGATTCTCTCCTCGACTACCTGTGTCGGTTTGCGGTACGGGTACTTATAATCTGAAGTTTAGAGGTTTTTCTTGGAAGCCCTTAGGTGTACTATCTCTTTGTCCGAAGACTCCGAGTACTATCGTATTTCCCCAAGCCGCGTGGATTTGCCTGCGCAGCCTATAGGTAGGTACTTCAACGAACTATTCCGTCAGTTCGCGACACTTTCATCACTCCGTCACCCCATCACAATTATAACTAGTACGGGAATATTAACCCGTTGTCCATCGACTGTCCCTTTCGGGTTCGCCTTAGGTCCCGACTAACCCACAGCTGATTAGCATAGCTGTGGAAACCTTAGTCTTTCGGTGTGCGGGTTTCTCGCCCGCATTATCGTTACTTATGCCTACATTTTCTTTTCCAGCCGGTCCAGCATACCTTACGATACACCTTCAACCCTGCTGGAATGCTCCCCTACCACTTAGAGTAAACTCTAAATCCATAGCTTCGGTAATATGTTTATGCCCGATTATTATCCATGCTCGTCCGCTCGACTAGTGAGCTGTTACGCACTCTTTAAATGAATGGCTGCTTCCAAGCCAACATCCTAGCTGTCTGGGCAGACAAACCTCGTTCTTTCAACTTAACATATATTTGGGGACCTTAGCTGATGGTCTGGGTTCTTTCCCTCTCGGACTTGGACCTTAGCACCCAAGCCCTCACTGCACGGAAACATTATATAGCATTCGGAGTTTGTCAGGAATTGGTAGGCGGTGAAGCCCCCGCATCCAATCAGTAGCTCTACCTCTATATAACTTTGCGCCGTGCGCTGCACCTAAATGCATTTCGGGGAGTACGAGCTATTTCCGAGTTTGATTGGCCTTTCACCCCTACCCACAGGTCATCCGAAGACTTTTCAACGTCAACCGGTTCGGACCTCCACACTGTGTTACCAGCGCTTCATCCTGCCCATGGGTAGATCACACGGTTTCGCGTCTAACACTACTGACTAAAGCGCCCTATTCAGACTCGCTTTCGCTACGGATCCGTGGCTTAACCACTTATCCTTGCCAGCAACGTTAACTCGTAGGCTCATTATGCAAAAGGCACGCCGTCACCCCACAAAAGGGCTCCGACCGCTTGTAAGCGTATGGTTTCAGGATCTATTTCACTCCGTTATTCACGGTTCTTTTCACCTTTCCCTCACGGTACTGGTTCACTATCGGTCTCTCAGGAGTATTTAGCCTTAGCGGATGGTCCCGCCAAATTCAGACAGGGTTTCACGTGCCCCGCCCTACTCAGGATACCACTATCTATTACACTTATTACTTATACGAGGCTATCACTCTCTACGGCTCTACTTTCCAGTAGATTCTAATTCTTTGTGCATAAAATATCGTGGTCCTACAACCCCAACATTGCCGTAACAACATTGGTTTGGGCTAATCCGCGTTCGCTCGCCACTACTTACGGAATCACTTTTGTTTTCTTCTCCTCCGCCTACTTAGATGTTTCAGTTCAGCGGGTTTGCCCACCTATCGGTGTACTATGTCTTCAACATAGTGGGTTGCCCCATTCAGGTATTTACGGATCAATGCATGTGTGCTGCTCCCCGTAACTTTTCGCAGCTTATCACGCCTTTCATCGCCTCTGAGAGCCAAGGCATCCCCCATACGCCCTTATTTTGCTTATTGTACCAACATTCATTTAAGAATGCCGTTTTGTTTCGTTCTCTCTAATAAATTAAAGAAAACTGCTTTCTACTTTTTATTATTTCTTATCTCAATATGTCAATGAACTTTTTTCTAAGTGAGTCGTTTTTAGTGAGTAGTGATTAGCCTAAACTAATTACCATTCACTCTTTACTATTCACTACAATAGTGGAGAATAACGGAGTCGAACCGTTGACCTCCTGCGTGCAAGGCAGGCGCTCTAGCCAGCTGAGCTAATCCCCCAATTTAATTATGAATTGTGAATTATGAATTATGAATTGTTGTAATTCGTAATCTTTCAACCCTAGAATTTCCTTTCAATCTATGTTTATGAACTTTTCAATTCGTAATTCGTAATTTACAAATTCGTAACTGTTTTGTTGTCTCGGACAGACTCGAACTGTCGACCCCTACATTATCAGTGTAGTACTCTAACCAGCTGAGCTACGAGACACTCTTTTTTCTTTGATTTAAAGATTAAATGATTTAAAGATTGAACCATTCTTGCGAATTTTTTAATCTTTAAATTTTTAAATTTTTAAATCTTTCAATTATTTTTTTAAATTAACAGCAAGAGTAATATAACCTTAAATCTGTAACCAATAGTCTCTTCGTCTTCTTTCTTTAGCGTGTCTTTCAACTAACACTAAAGCTCTAGAAAGGAGGTGTTCCAGCCGCACCTTCCGGTACGGCTACCTTGTTACGACTTAGCCCTAGTTACCAGTTTTACCCTAGGCAGCTCCTTGCGGTCACCGACTTCAGGCACCCCCAGCTTCCATGGCTTGACGGGCGGTGTGTACAAGGCCCGGGAACGTATTCACCGGATCATGGCTGATATCCGATTACTAGCGATTCCAGCTTCACGGAGTCGAGTTGCAGACTCCGATCCGAACTGTGACCGGTTTTGTAGATTCGCTCCTGGTCACCCAGTGGCTGCTCTCTGTACCGGCCATTGTAGCACGTGTGTAGCCCAAGGCGTAAGGGCCGTGATGATTTGACGTCATCCCCACCTTCCTCACAGTTTGCACTGGCAGTCTCGTTAGAGTTCCCGACATGACTCGCTGGCAACTAACAACAGGGGTTGCGCTCGTTATAGGACTTAACCTGACACCTCACGGCACGAGCTGACGACAACCATGCAGCACCTTGTAAATTGTCTTGCGAAAAAACTGTTTCCAGTCCGGTCAATCTACATTTAAGCCTTGGTAAGGTTCCTCGCGTATCATCGAATTAAACCACATGCTCCACCGCTTGTGCGGGCCCCCGTCAATTCCTTTGAGTTTCATTCTTGCGAACGTACTCCCCAGGTGGGATACTTATCACTTTCGCTTAGCCACTGAGATCGCTCCCAACAGCTAGTATCCATCGTTTACGGCGTGGACTACCAGGGTATCTAATCCTGTTCGCTACCCACGCTTTCGTCCATCAGCGTCAATCCATTAGTAGTAACCTGCCTTCGCAATTGGTATTCCATGTAATCTCTAAGCATTTCACCGCTACACTACATATTCTAGTTACTTCCTAATAATTCAAGTCTAGCAGTATCAATGGCCGTTCCACCGTTGAGCGATGGGCTTTCACCACTGACTTACTAAACCGCCTACGGACCCTTTAAACCCAATGATTCCGGATAACGCTTGGATCCTCCGTATTACCGCGGCTGCTGGCACGGAGTTAGCCGATCCTTATTCTCACAGTACCGTCAAGACATTACACGTAATGTTGTTTCTTCCTGTGCAAAAGCAGTTTACAATCCATAGGACCGTCATCCTGCACGCGGCATGGCTGGATCAGGCTTGCGCCCATTGTCCAATATTCCTCACTGCTGCCTCCCGTAGGAGTCTGGTCCGTGTCTCAGTACCAGTGTGGGGGATCTCCCTCTCAGGACCCCTACCCATCGTAGCCATGGTAAGCCGTTACCTTACCATCTAGCTAATGGGACGCATGCTCATCTTTCACCGTTGTGACTTTAATAGTTCAACCATGCGGTTGTACTATACTATGAGGTATTAATCCAAATTTCTCTGGGCTATCCCTCTGTGAAAGGTAGATTGCATACGCGTTACGCACCCGTGCGCCGGTCTCTCATTCCGAAGAACAATACCCCTCGACTTGCATGTGTTAAGCCTGCCGCTAGCGTTCATCCTGAGCCAGGATCAAACTCTTCATCGTATATTGTGCGCTTAATTAATTAAGCTATTATTATGCGACTCCAATTCTAGTGGTCTATTCTCAAATCTTTCGATTCTATTACTCTTATTCTTTTGTTTTAACATCTCTGTTAAAACGGCTGTCAATTCAATATGTCTAGGAACGTATTCTTATAGTTTAATCCGCTTTTCGTTGTCTCTCAAAGCGGGTGCAAAACTAACAATTCTTTTTGTAACTGGCAAGAACTTTTTGAAGTTTTTTTGAAAAATATTTTTCTCAGTTTCTTCTCTTTTCTTATCAGCCTCTCAAGGAACGTTGCGCGTTTAGCGGGGTGCAAAAGTAACATACTCTTTTAATTCCCACAAGCTTTTTTTAATCTTTTTTGAAAATAAATCTTCTTTGTGATTTTTATTACTTGTCAGTGTTTTAAAGAACTTAGTCGCTGTTGCGGGTGCAAAAGTAGACCCTTTATCCCTTTAAACAATGACTTTTTTGAGGTTTTTTTGATTTATTTTTTAATCTATTGGTATATTGTGCTTTATACAACCCCTTTTTTATCAAATCCATCGTTCTTACTGAAAATTTTAGGCCCTTTTTACGGTTTTATTACTTTTTGTGCCTTTTCAGAAGGGATTAATACCAGATGTATTGCCCTTTTTACCGCTTGTTAGTACTACTCTTTGTTCCTGGTTGTATTCGCCTGGGTTTTACTAATAGACTTTTATCACTCTTTGGGACGCGGATTTAACGGATTCGCTAATGCGAAGGCACGGAGGATCGCGGATTTATATTCCCTTCCTTAATATAAAGTGGTCTTTGTACCTCTCTATAGCTGTGTCCTATTAAAAAATACAGTTCTCGCAAAGGCGCGAAGGCGCAAAGAAAATTGTTCTAAACTTGGTGCCTTGGCATCTTGGCGAGAAAAACAAAGCTTAACTTAATCTAATTCGGCGCGGTGGGACGCGGATTTGACGGATTCGCTAATGCGAAGGCGCGGAGGAGCGCGGATTTTTATTCCCTCCTTTATATAGTGGGGCTTTTATAGCTGTGTCCTATTAAAAATATAGGTCTCGCAAAGGCGCGAAGGAGCAAAGAAAACAGTTCTAAACTTGGCGCCTTTGCTTCTTGGCGAGAAAAACAAAGCTTAACTCAATCTAATTCGGCGCGGTGGGACGCGGATTTGACGGATTCGCTAATGCGAAGGCGCGGAGGAGCGCGGATTTTTATTCCCTTCCTTTATATAGTGGGGCTTTAATAGCTGTATCTTATTATAAAATATAGGTCTCGCAAAGGCGCGAAGGAGCAAAGAAAACAGTTCTAAACTTGGCGCCTTGGCATCTTGGCGAGAAAAACAAAGCTTAACTCAATCTAATTCGGCGCGGTGGGAAGCGGATTTTATTGATTCGCTAATGCGAAGGCGCGGAGGAGCGCGGATTTTTATTCCCTCCTTTATATAGTGGGGCTTTTATAGCTGTATCTTATTATAAAATATAGGTCTCGCAAAGGCGCGAAGGCGCAAAGAAAAAAGTTCTAAACTTGGCGCCTTGGCATCTTGGCGAGAAAAACAAAGCTTAACTTAATCTAATTCGGCGCGGTGGGACGCGGATTTTATTGATTCGCTAATGCGAAGGCGCGGAGGAGCGCGGATTTTTATTCCCTCCTTTATATAGTGGGACTTTTATAGCTGTATCTTATTATAAAATATAGGTCTCGCAAAGGCGCGAAGGCGCAAAGAAAATTGTTCTAAACTTGGCGCCTTGGCGTCTTGGCGAGAAAAACAAAGCTTAACTCAATCTAATTCGGCGCGGTGGGACGCGGATTTTATTGATTCGCTAATGCGAAGGCGCGGAGGAGCGCGGATTTTTATTCCCTTCCTTAATATAAGGTGGTTTTCCTAGCTCTGTATTGCTGTGTCCTATTGATAAATACAGTTCTCGCAAAGGCGCGAAGGCGCAAAGAAAACAGATCTAAACTTGGCGCCTTGGCGTCTTGGCAAGAAAAACAAAGCTTAACTTAATCTAATTCGGCGCGGTGGGAAGCGGATTTTTATTCCCTTCCTTAATATAATGTGGTCTTTGTACCTATCTATAGCTGTGTCCTATTAAAAAATATAGGTCTCGCAAAGGCGCGAAGGCGCAAAGAAAACTGTTCTAAACTTGGCACCTTGGCGTCTTGGCGAGAAAAACAAAGCTTAACTTAATCTAATTCGGTGCGGTGGGAAGCGGATTTTATTGATTCGCTAGTGCGAAGGCGCGGATTTTCTTTGCTTCTTCTTTACCTAATATATTTAGGTATTGTTTTTTTTTCATGAATACGATCTCGTGAAAACGAATGTCCTAGCCCTGATAGTAGTGGAAATCCTTATGAGCCGGTGTTCGGCTCATAAGATTGAAGCGGATAGCAGGTTTAAGCTCCTTGTAATAAAATTTCTAATGAACACAAAAAAAAAGACAACTACTGTAGTAATTGCCTTTTTTGATTTTATTTGGAATGCCAACTTTTTAATGATTTGCTTTTTCACTCCAAGTATTAACCAACTTATCAAAATCTATTGGCTGAGCGGGTTCTTGTTTTCTAAGTCGACCCGACTCAAATCCATTTACCAATATCGTCTCTATTAAATAATCCTCATTGACTTCATAAGGCTTATACTTTAATTTCAAATCAATATTAAACATACTAGCAGCCGTATTTGACCAAAATGCTTTCCAACCACTTTTAAGATTCCTAATCAAGTCATATGTTGTGGTTCCTGTTTGCCTATCAATTAATTTAACCAAGATTTGACCTTGTTTTTTGGAGAGTTTTTTCAACCTGACCTCAAACTCATTGGTTAAATAATCCTCAACTATTTTGAAGTATTTTTTTTTGTCCCTATTATTGGTAAACTTAGCCATACCTCTATTTAAGGAAGTCAGTCTTTCGGATGCAATTCTGGCATAGGGATATGTTGCATAAACTCTTCTTTGTAATAAAAGGAACTGTTTTTTATCCTCATCACTCATTTTGTGTCTTTCTATGACTAATTCTGGAAGCACAATGGTGTCCCCAAAAATACTATCGGCTTCTGTTAAAACATAACCCATTGGAATATTGTCCTTTTTTGTGTCTTGAGCATTAACAGACAATGTTAGGAAAAAAGTAAAAACTAAGATTTTATAAAAGTTCATGAAAGAATATTTTTAACACAAAATTATACATTAAATATAGAAGTATAAAGACAAATTTCTAATTTAGCGAAAAAATAATTTATATGAGTACTGAATCAATATTGAAAGCATCGTCTATAACCTTTTTGGAGAAATATTTGAACAACGCCTCCCCTACTGGCTTTGAAAGTGAAGGGCAAAAAATATGGATGGACTATCTAAAACCTTACGTAGATACTTTTATTACGGACACTTATGGAACTGCTGTAGGCGTTATTAACCCTCATGCTGCTTATAAGGTAGTTATAGAAGGTCATGCCGATGAAATTGCTTGGTATGTGAACTATATTACTGACGAGGGAATGGTTTATGTAATTCGTAATGGAGGCTCAGACCATCAAATTGCGCCATCGAAACGCGTAAATATTCACACAAAAAACGGAATTGTTAAAGGCGTTTTTGGCTGGCCAGCTATTCATACCCGAAATAGAGACAAAGAAGAAAATCCAAAGATTAGCAATATTTTTATCGATTTGGGTTGTGAAACAAAAGAAGAGGTTGAAAAAATGGGAGTTCATGTAGGTTGTGTAATTACCTATCCTGACGAATTCATGATTATGAATGAGAATAAATTCGTTTGTCGCGCCATTGATAATAGAATGGGAGGATTTATGATTGCCGAAGTGGCTCGTTTATTACATGAAAACAACATTAAACTTCCTTTTGGTCTATACATTACCAATGCAGTTCAAGAAGAAGTTGGTTTGAGAGGAGCCGAAATGATTACTCAAACGATAAAACCAAATGTTGCCATAATTACAGATGTTTGCCATGATTCAACTACTCCGATGATTGACAAGAAAATTGAGGGGGATACTAAAATTGGTAAAGGACCTGTTGTTACTTATGCTCCTGCTGTTCAAAATAACTTGAGAGAATTAATACTAGATACAGCTATTGAAAAAAATATTCCGTTTCAACGTTTGGCTTCCTCAAGAGTTACAGGTACAGACACAGACGCTTTTGCCTATAGTAATGGTGGTGTAGCTTCGGCATTAATTTCACTGCCTTTGAGATATATGCATACTACAGTTGAAATGGTACACCGTGAGGATGTCGAAAATGTAATCAAATTGATTTATGAAACGTTACTGAAGATTGAAAACAACGAAACCTTTTCGTATTTTAAATAAAAAAGAAAGCACCATCTTAAAAATGGTGCTTTTTTTTGATAAGTACTCTTTTTAAATTTTTAGATAAACATTTTGTAGATAAATTATTAAATATAAAATCATTTTAAACCTATTTTAACTACTACGAAAACAATTGCTAAAAAAGTAAAAAAAGGCACCGTGAAATTGATCTATTTAACCAATTAGTCCTATTTCTATTGTAAATTTGCGAAGACTTTTAAAAAAAAATTTCATTATGGATGTTGAAATACTTGCCCGTATACAATTTGCTTTTACAATAGCTTTTCATTATATCTATCCACCTCTTAGCATAGGAATTGGATTGATTATGGTAATAATGGAAGGACTTTACTTAAAAACTGGAAATAAAGATTATGAAATTTTAACCCGTTTTTGGATTAAAATATTTGCTTTAACTTTTGGCATAGGTGTTGCTACAGGAATTATAATGGAGTTTGAATTTGGAACCAATTGGGCAGTATATTCCAGATATGTAGGTGATATCTTTGGTAGTGCCTTAGCTGCCGAAGGATTATTTGCTTTTGGTCTAGAAAGTACTTTTCTAGGAATATTGCTATTTGGATGGAATAGAGTAAAACCATGGGTACATTTCATATCTACCTTAGGTGTGTTTTTAGGTTCGATGTTCTCTGCAGTTTGGATAGTAGTCGCCAATTCTTGGCAACAAACACCTGCAGGCTATCATATTGTTGGTAAAGGATTGCATGCCCGTGCCGAAGTAACCGATTTTTGGGCAATGGTTTTCAACCCTTCAAGTGTTGATCGAATCATTCATACTTGGCAAGGTGCTATTTTGGCTGGAGCTTTTTTGGTTTTAAGTGTTCATGCCTACTACATTAGAAAAGGTCGTTATATCGAAATATCTAAAAAAGCATTCAAAATTTCCTTAGTTGTTGCTACTTTATTTTCATTAACCCAATTGATTTCAGGCCACAGTACAGCTGATGGAGTTGCTGTGAATCAACCGGCGAAACTAGCTACAATGGAAGGTCATTTTCAAAAGGACAAACCTGCTGATTTATATCTTTTGGGCTGGGTAGATAAAGAAAATGAAAAAGTTACTGGCATTGGAATTCCAGGAGGCTTATCTTTCTTGGTTCACCAAGATTTTAAAGCTCCAATAAAAGGGTTAAACAATTTCCCTGTTGAAGACAGGCCTAGTCAAATAAATGCTGTTTTTCAATTTTATCATATTATGGTAGCTATAGGAATGGCTTTAATTGGTCTTACATTATACTCTTGTTTTTTATGGTGGCGTGGTAGATTATTTGAAACCAAATGGCTGTTATGGATATTCTCCTTTGCGGTTATTTTACCACAAATTGCCAATCAAGTGGGTTGGTTTACTGCCGAAATGGGTAGGCAACCTTGGGTAGTTTACGGACAATTACGTACTAGCAAAGCTTTTTCGCAAGAAGTTGCTTCCAACCAAATCATATTTTCATTGGTTATGTTTACAGTTGTATATTCGCTATTGTTAGCTTTGTTTTTATACACCGTTAACAAAAAAATAAAACACGGGCCTTATGATGAACCTAAAGAAGAGGTAAACTTCAATTTTATATAAACTAAAGATATGGAAACTTTTTTAGGAATTGATTATCCAACATTATGGTATTTAGTAATCGGATTGCTTTTTTCTGGTTATGCTATTTTAGAAGGTTTTGATTTTGGTGCTGGAGCTTGGCATTTATTTTTCAGAAAAGATTTAAGCCGAAGGATTGCAATAAATGCTATTGCCCCGGTTTGGGATGCCAATCAAGTTTGGTTAATTATTGGAGGAGGAGCATTATTTGCTGGATTTCCTGTAATGTATGCTACCATGCTTTCGGCAATGTATGTTCCTTTTATGCTTTTTTTGATGCTAAATGTACTTCGTGCAGCTGCGATTAAATTTAGAAGTGTTGAAGAAATGATTTGGTGGAGAAAAAGCTGGGATATAATTTACAGCGTTTCCAGTATTCTTATAGCTTTTTTGCTTGGAGTTGTTTTAGGCAATATTTTACAAGGATTTGCTTTGGGTTCTAATTTTAGTTATCACGGAGGCATATTCTTTTCATTCTTAAATCCCTATGCAATAATGGTTGGATTCACAACTCTATCCATTTTTATGACACAAGGTGCTATTTATCTTTTACTAAAAACTGAAGGCAGATTGCATGAGCGACTTACATTTTTACTTCAAAAAGGAATGATATTTTTTATCATAAGCTTTGGAATCACAACACTTTATACATTGGTTTTCATTCCCGAAGTGACAGCTAACTTTAGAGCTAATCCGCTTTATTTTGTTGTTCCTGTTATATCATTTTTGGCTGTTGCCAATGTCCCACGATTAGTATCCAAAAAAGAATATATGCTGGCATTAGTGTTTTCATCTTTGACAATGGCCTTTTTGCTTATTCTTGTTGCACTACAATTGTATCCTACACTTTTAATTTCTACAATTGACCCAAAATATAGTGTAACCATTTATAATGCAGCTTCATCTCAAAAATCATTAGGAATAATGCTGACAATTGTTGCCATTGGAGCACCTTTATTGGCGGCTTATTTTTTCTTTTTGTACAAAACATTCAATGGAAAAGTACAGCTAGATGATACCAGTTATTAAACCAAACTAATCCTTAAATCTATAAATGAAATACATCTATCTACTGTTAACCCTATTTACGTTAACATTTATCTGGTCAATTATAAATCCGAAAGAAGAATTTACTTGTTTCTTGGAAATTATTCCTGCAATAATTGGGATTTTGATCTTGACTTTGACATTTAACAAATTTAGATTTAGCAATTTTACTTATACTTTAATCTTATTTCATTGCATTATACTCTTTATAGGAGGACATTATACCTATGCCGAAGTTCCTTTTTTCGATTATATCAAAGAGGTGTTTCATCAAAGTAGAAATAACTATGATAAGGTTGGTCATTTTGCCCAAGGTTTTGTACCAGCTATGATCATTCGTGAATTATTTATTCGAAAAAAAGTAATTGCTAACCAGAGCTTTTTCAATTTTATAATTATTTGTATTTGTCTGGCTATCAGTGCTGCTTACGAATGGATTGAATGGTTTGTTTCTATTGCCACTGGTGAAGGTGGAGATGCATTTTTAGGAACACAAGGTTATGTATGGGATACCCAATCGGATATGTTGTTTGCGACAATTGGAGCTACTGTTGCTTTACTTTTATTTTCAAAAACACAAGACAATCAACTTAGAAATATAATTTGAAATTTATAAAAAAAGCATCATTATACGCTTAATAATGTTGCTTTTTTATAATCCCCATAAAGCTTTTATCTTAAATTTGTTAACTATTTAATTCATTCCGACAAATCTTTTGGAGTAAACTGTATCCTTAATAATTGAACTTTTATTGATTTTTCTAAAATCCAACGGACTCACTTCATTGGTTTGAGTACTTTCAATAATCAACTCCATTTCAGCAATTTCATCTTCAATAGTTCTTTCGATATAAAGAGGAAAAATTACGTTTGAACCAGTATTCTCTATAATTAAGTCAGATTGTGCTATAATCTTCTTCATTGATTCCTCATAAGCTATAAATTCTAAATCATCTGAAGTTGTATTTTCTATTATTTTATCGTCTTCCTCTATGGTTTCTTTCACCGTTTTACGATTATAAGAAATAACATTTTCTGGATTAAACTCTTCTGCAACTTCAATTAAAGAAGGTTTTATTATTTTCACTTCTTCATTTGGAACAATTATTTCATTAGTCTCTACTAAGACAGCTGTTTGAAATAAATTAAACGATTTACTGACCACATTTTTTGCATTACAAACATTAGTTAAAGAAAGTAATGAGATTCCTAATATTAAAATTGAATTTTTCATGATTGATTGATTGATTGATTGATTGATTGATTGATTGATTGATTGATTGATTGATTGATTGATTGATTGATTGATTGATTGATTGATTGATTGATTAAAATGAAGCATCAACATCTTAGATGATGCTTCATTTGATTATTTTAAGAATGTTTTAATAACACGATTGCATCATTTGCATTTGATAATTCTGCATATTTTAAAGCCGTAAAGCCATTCTCATCTTTTTCATTAAGATGAGCTCCTTTTGAAATCAGAATTTTAATAATTTCAACTTTATTGTAACGAGCTGCTATCATTAACGGGCTCATCCCGTTTGATTTTTCGTTTACATCTGCCCCATATTCAATAAATTTTTTCACCGCCTCGAGATCACCTTTACTAATTGCAACACTTAATGGCGTTGTTCCTTCATAAAATTCAATTGTATTTTTGCTATTGAATGTTTTTAAATTTGAAGCTAAAGAAACATTTGCAAAAGCTACCAGAGCTACTCCTAAATAAACGATTGATTTTTTCATAATAATTGATTTTGATTGATTAATTTTTAATTGATGTTATGGGATATAAATTCATATAATAATATCCTATGCAAATATATATCTTAAAAAAGGTATCATGCATCACATAGTACTTAATTTTAACATTTTTTTAACTTTATCAGTCTTTTTATTGATTAAATGAAAATGAAATAAATAGAATATAGAAAAACAAACATTTTAGATTTTAAATAATTCCATTTTAATAACATTAAATAGACTGAAAATCAATCCTTTTGTTACGTTAGTTAATAAAAAATTAACATTATAAAAAACATTTAATATGCGGACAAAAAAAAACTGCTTCAATTAAAGAAGCAGTTTTTTTAAAACAATTAAAAATCGTTATTCAATTTTTCCTTGAACAATTTCATCTACAATTTCTGGATTTAAAAGCGTAGTTATATCACCAAAATTAGAATAATCTCCTTCGGCAATTTTGCGCAAAATACGACGCATAATTTTACCAGATCTAGTTTTAGGTAAACCTGAAACAAACTGAATTTTATCTAATTTGGCAATTGGGCCAATGTGATCAGATACATGTTGATTAATCTCTTTTATCAAGTTGTCTCTATCTCTATACTCACCCGATTCTTTTAGAATTACAAAACCATATAAAGCATTTCCTTTGATATCATGTGGAAAACCAACAATAGCAGATTCTGCAACTGCTGGATGTTCATTAATTGCATCTTCAATAGGTGCAGTTCCTAAATTATGACCAGAAACAATTACTACATCATCAACTCTACCCGTTATTCTATAATACCCAACTTCGTCACGTAACGCACCATCACCTGTAAAATATTTACCTGGAAAAGCAGAGAAATAAGTATCCTTGTATCTTTGATGATCTCCCCATATAGTTCGAGCGATTCCCGGCCAAGGGAATTTAATACATAAACTACCATCAACTTGATTGCCTTCAATTTCATTGCGTTTATCATCCATCAAAACAGGCTGTATTCCTGGTAATGGAAGTGTAGCATATGTTGGTTTTGTTGGTGTAATAAATGATAAAGGAGCTATCATAATACCACCTGTTTCGGTTTGCCACCACGTATCAACTACAGGACAACGCTTCCCTCCTACGTGGTCATTATACCAGTGCCAAGCTTCCTCATTAATAGGTTCTCCTACAGATCCTATAACTTTCAATGATTTTAATGGAAATTTTTGAATGTATGATAAATTTTCTTTCGCTAAAGCGCGAATAGCAGTTGGTGCAGTATAAAATTGGGTTACTTTATGTTTTTCAATTGTTTCCCAAAATCTACTAAAATCAGGATACGAAGGAATTCCTTCAAATATAACAGTTGTAGCACCATTTAGTAATGGTCCATAAAGAATATAAGAGTGTCCAGTTATCCAACCAATATCTGCGGTACACCAGAAAATATCATTTTCTTCGTAATTAAATACATTCTTAAAAGTATATGCAGTGTAAACCATATATCCCGCAGTAGTATGCACCATACCTTTTGGTTTACCAGTAGAACCAGATGTATATAAAATAAATAAAGGATCTTCAGCATCCATAATCTCGGCAACGCAATTATTTATCGCATTATCTAGAAGTGGTTGCAACCATTGGTCGCGACCTTCTTTCATTTTGATTTGAGCATTAGTTCTTTTGGCAACTAAAACTGATTTTACACATGGACAATTCTCCAAAGCATCATCAATAATCCCTTTCAAATCTATAGTTTTATTTCCACGGAAACCACCATCTGTAGTGATAACCATTTTACATTGGCTATCATTAATTCGTGATGATACTGCAGATGCTGAAAAACCAGCAAAAACAACAGAATGAATAGCACCAATTCTAGCACATGCCAAAACGGCTACAGCCAATTCTGGAATCATTGGTAAATAAATACAAACACGATCTCCTTTTGTTATACCTTGATCTCTTAAAACATTGGCCATTTTAGAAACACGATCATACAACTCATTATAACTAATGTGTAATGCTTGTTCATTTGGATCGTTTGGTTCAAAAATAATTGCGGTTTTTTCTCCTTTTTTAGCTAAATGTCTGTCTATACAATTCTTTGTAATATTTACTTTAGCATCAACAAACCATTTAACTTCGGCTTCAGCCATATTAAAATCAACAACTTTATCCCAATATTGGTACCAAGTAAAATTTTCTTCAGCAATTTTACCCCAAAACTTTCTTGGTTCTCGTATCGATTTATTATAATGTTTAAAGTATTGTTCTAAACTATCAATTTTAAAATAACTCATCTTTTTTAATTTTTTATAAAAGTATTAAATCTGTTCGGTTTTCAAAACTAATAAATTATAAAATGTTCCAAAAAAATAATAAAAAATAGAACTTATTCAAAATTTAATGCTTTTTTATTAAACATTTTAGACATAAACAAAAAAAGGACACAATAGAATACTAAAATGTCCTTTATCAACAATATTTAACAACAATTTTATCTTCTTATTGAATCAAAAAAATTATTTATAGAAACTAGGGATTACTTCACTTAACTTACAGCTCGTTCGAAGTTAAGTGAATGTAATATGCATAAATATCTTCAATTGTCTAATAAGTGCTTACTAATTCAAAATATTCAAACCTATTTGATATTATGCAAATCCCAGCACACCCTCATGTGTGGTAATTCCTAATTTTTATTTAATTAACCAATTTTTTTCATGGCAGTCATAGATTCCCTTAACCATTCTCCAACTTCTTCAATTGGATGTTGACGAATACTTTTATTAACTGCAATTAACACTGCATTGTCTACACCATTTGTAGTAGAAAAAGACTTACCAATAATGTTAGTTTCAACCGTTTTCATGAACTCAGTCAATAATGGTTTACAAGCATGGTCAAACAAATAACAACCGTATTCTGCAGTATCCGAAATGATTCTATTCATTTCATATAATTTTTTTCTTGCTACTGTATTGGCAATCAAAGGTAATTCGTGCAATGACTCATAATATGCAGATTCTTCAATAATTCCAGATTCAGTCATTGTCTCAAATGCCAATTCTACACCCGCTTTTACCATTGCAATCATTAATACTCCATTATCAAAGTATTCTTGTTCTGAAATTACAGCTTCGGTTGGAGCTGTTTTTTCAAAATTGGTTTCCGCTGTTGCAGCTCTCCAAGTCAATAAGTTGATATCATCATTTGCCCAGTCAATCATCATGTTTTTAGAAAATTCACCCGAAATAATATCATCCATGTGTTTTTGAAACAATGGACGCATGATGTCTTTTAATTCATCTGCCAATTCATACGCTTCAATTTTTGCAGGATTAGAAAGACGATCCATCATATTAGTGATACCACCGTGTTTCAGAGCCTCAGTAATAGTTTCCCAACCGTATTGAATTAATTTTGAAGCATATCCTGGTTCGATTCCTTTTTCGACCATTTTATCAAAACATAAAATTGATCCTGTTTGCAACATTCCACAAAGAATGGTTTGTTCCCCCATTAAATCTGATTTTACTTCAGCAACAAATGAAGATTTTAAAACTCCTGCTTTATGACCTCCCGTAGCTACTGCATATGCTTTTGCTTGCTCTAATCCTTCTCCGTTTGGGTCATTTTCTGGGTGAACTGCGATAAGAGTTGGTACTCCAAAACCTCTTTTGTATTCTTCACGTACTTCAGAACCTGGACATTTAGGCGCACACATAATAACAGTTAAGTCTTTACGAATTTGCATCCCTTCTTCTACAATATTAAATCCATGAGAATAAGCCAAAGTAGCACCTTGTTTCATTAATGGCATAATAGCTGTGACCACAGCAGTATGCTGCTTATCTGGTGTAAGATTACAAACCAAATCAGCTGTTGGGATTAATTCATCATAAGTCCCCACTTTGAAACCATTATCTGAAGCATTTTTGAAAGAAGCTCTTTTTTCTGTAATTGCATCAGCACGCAATGCATAAGAAATATCTAATCCTGAATCCCTCATGTTCAAACCTTGGTTTAAACCTTGTGCTCCACAACCAACAATAACTACTTTTTTCCCTGCTAATGCTTCTATTCCTTTAGAGAATTCAGCTTGATCCATGAATTCGCAAACTCCTAATTGTTGTAATTGTAATCTAAGTGGTAATGAATTGAAATAATTTGCCATTTTTTTTAATATTTAATGAATGTAAAATTTTATTAATTAATTTAAAAACTGAAAACTACTGTCTTTTAAGAAAGTGCTTCCAATAAAGTTGAGATTTCCATTTTTTCTTTTGAAACTGATATTCTTCCTGATCGTACAAATTGCATGATTCCAAAAGGTTTTAATTTTGCATATAAATCTTCAATTTCAGAGCGTTTACCTGATTTTGAAATCACAAAAAACTCTCTAGAAACTGTAACAATTTCTGATTTACTATCTTTAATGATGTTCTGTATTTGTCTTTCATCAAAAAGCAAACTAGATTCTATTTTAAAAATTGCACTTTCCAAAAAGATGGTTTCTTCATCAATATGATAAAATGCTTTTATAACTTCAATTTGTTTTTCTATTTGACCTACAATGTTATGTACCCACTTTTCGGTTGTATTTACGACAATTACAAATCTGGAAACATTTTCGATTTCAGACTCGGAAACATTTAGACTCAATATATTAATGTGGCGTTTCAAGAATATTCCTGATATTCTATTTAGCAAGCCAACATTATTTTCTGAATAAACAGAAATGGTGAACATTTTATTTTCCATTTTTTTTTGTTTAAAGTTTTTTCTGTTTAAAGTTTAAAATCGTTTAATGAATTTAATTTTCATTTTCAAACCACTTTAAACCTTAAACTTTAAACTAATTTAAGATAATCGAATATCTGAAACCGAAGCTCCTGTTGGTATCATCGGAAATACATTATTCTCTTTTTCTACCATTACTTCTAAAAAGTAAGAATCTTTAGAGGCCATCATTTCGGCAACAGCAGCATCTAGATCTTCTCTCTTTGTTACTTTTTTTGATTTAATGTAATATCCTTCAGCAATTGCTATAAAATTGGGATTTATCATTTCGGTAGAAGCGTATCGCTTGTCAAAGAATAATTGTTGCCATTGTCGAACCATTCCTAAAAATTCATTGTTCAAAACCACAATTTTTACAGGAACTTTGGTTTGAAAAATGGTTCCCAATTCCTGAATTGTCATTTGAAAACCACCATCGCCAATAATGGCAACTACTTCTCGATCAGGCCTACCCATTTTGGCACCAATTGCTGCTGGTAAAGCAAAACCCATAGTTCCCAAACCTCCAGAAGTAATGTTACTTTTGGATGAATTAAATTTCGAATACCTACATGTAAACATTTGATGTTGACCCACATCCGAAACCATGATTGCATCACCATTTGAATGTTTATTGATCATTTCAATAGTTTCACCCATTGATATTCCGCGATTATTTGTCGGAGTTAACTCTTCATTGATAACAGCTTCTAATTCAATTTTGTATTTCTCTTTGAATTCATTGTGCCAAGCCTCGTGAGTTTTACTTTCAACAAGTGGAATCAAAGCTGTTAATGCTTCTTTAACATCGGCCAAAACAGCTACTGTAGTTTTAACATTTTTATCTATTTCGGCAGGATCAATTTCAAAGTGAATTACTTTGGCTTGTTTGGCATAAGTAGCTAAATTACCCGTAACACGATCGTCAAAACGCATTCCTAACGCAATCAATACATCGCACTCATTTGTCAAAACATTAGGTCCATAATTCCCGTGCATACCTAACATACCAACGTTTAAAGGATGTTCTGTTGGTAAAGCCGAAAGACCCAATATAGTCCAAGCAGCTGGAATTCCAGATTTTTCTATCAATGCTTTTAATTGTTCTTCGGCTTCACCAAGAATAATTCCCTGACCAAAAACGATATATGGTTTTTTTGCATTATTAATCAAATCAGCCGCTTCTGCAACTTTTTCAAGATTTAAAGTTGGCTTAGGTGTATAACTTCTAATGCTGGTACATTTTTCGTAACTAAAATCCATTTCATCAAATTGAGCATTTTTGGTGATATCAATCAATACCGGTCCTGGACGTCCTGATTTTGCAATAAAAAAAGCTTTTGCAATAATTGCAGGTATTTCATGAGCCTCAGTTACTTGATAATTCCATTTGGTTACTGGAGTTGAAATTCCAATAATATCGGTTTCTTGAAAAGCATCCGATCCTAATAAATGTTTACCAACTTGACCTGTTATACAAACCATTGGAGTAGAATCTATTTGAGCGTCTGCAATTCCTGTGACTAAATTGGTTGCCCCTGGTCCTGAAGTAGCAATTGCCACACCTACTTTTCCTGTAGCTCTTGCATACCCTTGTGCTGCATGTGTTGCACCTTGTTCGTGACGTACTAATACGTGATGCAATTGATCTTGAAATTTATATAATTCATCGTAAACCGGCATAATAGCACCACCTGGATATCCATAAACTATGTCTACCCCTTCGGCTAATAAGCATCTGATAACGGCTTCTGCTCCTGATATTCTATTATTTTTCATTTTTTATATTTTTAGCATTTGCAAATTTCTATTTTGCCATAGCTTTTGTACCTTATTTATCTGTAACACATCCTGTTGAAGCGCTTGAAACGGATCTTGCATATTTTAAAAGAACCCCTTTAGATGCCTTTAATACAGGTTGAACCCAATTGGCTTTTCTTTTAGCAAATTCTTCATCACTAATTTTCAAATTGATGGTATTCTTAACAGCATCAATAGTAATTAAGTCTCCATCTTCAACCAATGCTATTCCACCACCGTCGTAGGCTTCTGGTGTAACATGACCAACCACAAATCCATGTGAACCTCCAGAGAAACGACCATCTGTAATTAAGGCTACACTACTTCCTAAACCTGCCCCCATAATGGCAGAAGTTGGTTTTAACATTTCTGGCATTCCTGGACCGCCCTTTGGACCACAATAACGAATAACCACAACATCCCCAGGCTTAACTAAACCACTTTGAATTCCAGGAATAACCGTAAATTCACTTTCAAAAACTACTGCAGTACCTTCAAAATACTCTCCTTCTTTTCCACTTATTTTAGCCACACACCCTTCTGAGGCTAAGTTTCCGTATAAAATCTGAATATTTCCAGTCGATTTTAGTGCTTTTTGAATTTCATGGATTACTTCTTGTCCTTCTTTTAAATCAGGAACCGTTTCTAAATTCTCCGCTACAGTTTTCCCAGTTACAGTCAAACAATCTCCATGAATAAATCCTTCTTTTAATAAATATTTCATAACAGCTGGAACACCTCCAACAGCATGCAAATCTTCCATCATGTATTTACCACTTGGTTTTAAGTCAGCCAATACTGGTGTTTTGTCACTAATAGCTTGAAAATCTGCTAAAGTTATTTCGATATCTACCGAGTGAGCCATAGCAATTAAATGCATTACTGCATTTGTTGAACCTCCCAAAACTGCAACGATTGTAATTGCATTTTCAAAAGCTTCACGAGTCATTATGTCTCTTGGTTTAATATCTTTTTCCAATAATATTCTGATTGCTTTTCCAGCATCAACACATTCTTGTTTTTTATCTTCACTTAAAGCAGGATTTGAAGAACTGTATGGCAAACTCATTCCTAAAGCTTCAATAGCCGATGCCATAGTATTAGCTGTATACATTCCACCACACGCACCAGGACCTGGACAAGAGTTTTTGATAACTCCTTTAAAATCTTCGTCAGAAATAGTTTTTTGAAATTTTTTACCTAGTGCTTCAAAAGCAGATACAATATTCAAGTGTTCTCCTTTCCATCTACCAGAATTAATGGTTCCTCCATACACCATTAATGCTGGACGATTTACTCTACCCATAGCAATCAATGCTCCTGGCATATTCTTATCACAACCCGGAACAGCAATTAACCCATCGTACCATTGTGCTCCCATTACTGTTTCAATAGAATCAGCAATCACATCTCTAGAAACAAGGGAAAAACGCATTCCTTCGGTACCATTTGAAATACCATCACTAACACCAATCGTATTAAATATCAAACCAACAAGATCAGCATCCCAGACCCCTTTTTTGACATCTTTGGCAAGTTCATTTAAGTGCATATTACAAGTATTCCCTTCATACCCCATACTCACTATTCCAATTTGCGCTTTATTAAGATCCTCCTCTGTCAAACCAATCCCGTACAACATTGCTTGAGCAGCTGGTTGTGTGATATCTTGTGTAATTGTCTTGCTGTATTTATTTAATTCCATTGTATTTTATTTTGTGTATTTTATTATTTTTCTAAAAAAAAACCTCCCAAATTATGGGAGGTTTTAAATATGTTTTCACTTATATCTATACCAATCCCTTTTCATATGTGATAATCACAATGACACTTACGACAAAAAGGATATTGATAATATGTTTCATTTTTCTTGTTTTTAACTCTGCAAAAGTATAAAAAACAAATCCAATAAAAAAACATTTTATCAACAATCCAAATGTTTTTAGTGATATAATGCAATATTTTATGATTTTTATTATCTAAACAATAGTTGATTGTCCAATTTGAACATTATCGTTTTTAAAATACAAATCATCTTTACTTAATATGACGTTCGAAATAAAATCCCCTACATCATTTGTTCCAAAACGTGAACCAGGGTTCAAATCTATCGTAACTACTTTATATTCTATTGCTTTCTCAACAGCTTCATATACTTTCTTTGCTTCTTTATCCAAACCGAAATGTTCTAACAATAGAGCTGCCGATAAAATTGAAGCGATTGGATTGGCTATATTCTTACCTTTCGCCTGTGGATATGATCCATGGATAGGTTCAAAAAGCGCATTATTTTCTCCAATAGAAGCCGAAGCCATTAAACCGATAGATCCCATAATTGCACAAGCTTCATCTGACAAAATATCACCAAATAAATTTTCAGTCAAAATAACATCATACTGTTTAGGGTCCGTGATTATTTGCATTGCAACATTATCAATATATTGACATTCTAATGTTACATCTGGGTATTGAAGAGCAATTTTTTTAACAATTTTTCTCCACAATCTAGAAGTCTCCAATACATTGGCTTTATCCACCAATGTCACTTTTTTTCTTCGCGTTTGCGCTGCCTTAAATGCCTGATGTGTAATTCTATTTATTTCATTTTCAGAATACTCACATACATCTGAAGCAAAAGTCCCTTCTTCATTTATTATTTTTTCGCCATAATAAGAACCGCCTGTAAGTTCTCTATAAATTACAAAATCTACATTTTCGATAACCTCTTTTTTGATAGGAGACGCATCCAAAAGATTTTTGAAAGGTTTTATAGGGCGAATATTAGCATAAAGACCTAATTCTTTTCTAAGTTTTAACAATCCTTGTTCTGGACGGATTTTAGCTTCTGGATTATTATCGTATTTTGGATTTCCAATAGCACCAAACAATACGGCATCAGTATTCAAACAAAGATTTAAAGTTTGCTCGGGTAATGGATTTCTTGTTTTTTCAATTGCAGTTGCACCGATTAGAGCATCTTCAAAAATAAATTCATGATCATAAGCAACACTAATAGCATACAACGCTTTTTTTGCTTGTAAGATAACCTCCGGTCCAATTCCATCCCCTGCAAGTACAGCTATTTTTAAGTTCATAATTATATATTTTAAAGAATTAAAACTAATGCAATTTAGTTCATATTAATTTTACTGGCTTCAATAATTTGATGAATATCAGTATCTAAAACTTCTTTTTTGATATCTGCGAATTTTAAAAATTCAACATAAACAATATCCAATTGTACTTTAGTAAGTTCATAACCTACTTTTTTGGCTCTATACGCCAAAGCCGCTCTTCCACTTCTAGCGGTAAGTATTATAGATGATTCATTTACCCCAACATCCAAAGGATCCATGATTTCGTAAGTAGCTCTATTTTTAATTACTCCATCTTGATGAATTCCAGAACTATGCGCAAATGCATTAGCACCTACAATTGCTTTATTGGGCTGAACGAACATTCCCATACTTTCAGATACCAATCGACTCATTTCGTTCAATTGTTTAGTATTGATGTCCGTATATAAATTCAAATAAGGGTGTTGCTTAAAAACCATAACCACTTCTTCAAGTGCTGTATTTCCGGCTCTTTCTCCAATTCCATTTATTGTACATTCAATTTGTCTTGCGCCATTTATAGCTCCAGCAATAGAATTAGCAGTAGCCATACCTAAGTCATTGTGACAATGACATGAAATAATAACATTTTCAATTCCTTTTACGTTCTCTTTAAGGTATTTTATTTTAGCACCATATTCTTCTGGTAAGCAGTAACCCGTGGTGTCAGGAATATTAAGAACAGTTGCCCCCGATTTAATAACTTCTTCACAAACTTTGGCCAAAAAAGCATTTTCGGTTCTTCCAGCGTCTTCGGCATAAAACTCAACATCCTCTACATATTTCTTTGCATGAGCAACAGCATGTTTGGCTCTTGCAATGACATCTTCACGCGTAGTCTGCAATTTGTGTATAATATGGGAATCAGAAGTTCCAATTCCAGTATGAATTCTAGGTTTAACAGCGTGTTTCAAAGCGGCTGCAGCAACATCTATATCATTTTCTACAGCTCTTGTAAGACCACAAACAGTAGCATTTTTAACAATTTTACATATCTCTGAAACAGATAAAAAATCACCTGGACTAGAAACAGGGAAACCAGCTTCAATAATATCTACACCCATCTCATCTAGTCGATTGGCAATAACTAGTTTTTGATTGGTGTCTAACTTACATCCTGGGACCTGTTCTCCGTCTCTTAATGTGGTGTCAAAAATTTGGACTTTCTCTCTATTCATTTTAATATATTTAATGTAATTTCACATCTTAAAACAAAAATAGTTTTCATTTACTTAAAACTAAACCTCTTTTGAGTAAATATACTACTTATAAAGCAAAAAATACCAACTTAACAATCTGTATATCAGAATATTAAATACTTTTATAATACAATGGCTAACCATCAAAAAGATTTTTTATTTGTTCTAATAAAATCCCTTTCCAAATCTGAAAAAAGACAATTTAAGATATTTGCAAGTCGACTGGAAACCAGTTCAAATACTAAGTTTATCGAATTGTTTAATATTTTAGACAAATCAGAAGTGTATGATGAAAAATTGATATTAAAGAATGGGTTGATTAAGAAAGTGCAATTATCAAATCTAAAATCATACTTATACAAACAAATTCTAGTTAGTATTCGATTGAACATTCCAAGTCAAAACATTCGATACCAACTAAGAGAACAAATCGACTTTGCCGCAATTCTTTATAACAAAGGATTATACAAGCAAAGTTTAAAAATATTGGATAAAACCAAACAACAAGCCATTGAAAATGATGAAAAATACATGGCTTTTGAAATTGTTGAATTTGAAAAACTGATCGAGTCACAATACATCACCAGAAGTATCCAAGGAAGAGCTGATGAATTGGTAATTCAAGCCAAAGAATTGAATTATCGCAATACTATTTCTAGTAAATTATCTAATTTATCGCTGCAATTGTATGGTATAATGCTAAAAACCGGATTTGTAAAAAGCGATGAAGAATACAAATACATTGATGATTATTTCAATAAACATATTGCCCATTTAGATCAATCTAAATTTGAATTTAGAGAAAAATATTGGTTTTATAATGCTAATTTATGGAGAAGTTTTTTGGTACAAGACTTTCTTTCCTGCTATAAATATGCCTATAAATGGGTAACTTTATTTTATGACAATAAAAATATGATTTTTCTAAATCCAGTTTTCTTTCTAAAAGGAAATCATTATTTATTAGAGTCTTTATTTATGCTGAAATACAAATCAAATTTTAAAAAATATTTAGAATTACTTGAAGAAACCATCAATGATCCTCGTTTTCCTGTAAATGATAACATAGCTTCCTTGTCTTTTCTATATTTATATAACAATAAGTTAAATTATCACATACTCGAAGGTACATTTGCCGAAAGCGAATATTTGGTTCCTGTTATTTTAAACAAAATGAAAATTCACAGTGAGCACTTGGATGAACACCACGAAATGATGTTCTATTATAAAATTGCCTGTATCTATTTTGGAAATGAAAAATACCAAGAATGCATTGTTTATTTAGAAAAAATAATCAACAATAAAAATCTAACCATGCGTGAGGATTTAATGTGTTTTGCTAGACTATTATGCTTAATTGCACATTACGAGGTTGGAAACGATTACAACCTTGAAAATCAGCTTAAAAATACCTATAAATTTTTAATTAAGATGAATGATTTACATGAAGTACAAAAAGAAATCATTCGTTTCTTAAAGAATTTGAGTACTTTATATCCAAGTGATATCAAAAAAGAATTTATAAAAGCAAGAGAACGTTTTATCGAATTAGAAAAAAACACATACGAAAAGAGAGCATTCCTATATCTTGATATTATTGCTTGGTTGGAGAGTAAAATTGAAAACAGAAAAATAAGTGAAATAATCAGAGAGAAAGCTTTACTGAATAATAGATAATAAACTAACTTTTTATTTTAATCCAGATTTCTCTTTAAAAACCCACTATATCTGTATACTTACTCAATACCAAGACCTAGACTGTTTTTATTAAATAGTATTCCTTAATAACGAAGAATACTTCAGAATCTGGGATTAAAACAAATAAAAAAGGCTACCTGAACAAGTCAAGTAGCCTTTGATAACTAACTAACAAACTATTTTTAATTTTTAATTATTTTCAATGTAAAATTTGAACCATTTTCATCTTTTGCAGTAACAAAATAGATCCCTTTTACTAGTTCAGTAATATCAATAGCAGTATTTGATTCTATTGTCTTTGTAAGTTGTTTTACAATTCTGCCATTCAAATCATAAATGAAAAGATTTGAAACTACACCATTTATTTTAAATGAATCTATTACTGGATTTGGATATAAAGTGATTTTATTAGAACTAGCTATAAAATCATTTGCTGACAAACTTACTTGTTTTAAATAAGTCGTTGTATTTGTAGGATCCCATTCATACCAAACTTCTTTAGAAACATTAACAACATCTGCTGTTTTTGTTACCCCCAATGTACCAGTAGAATTTCCGTCTCTAAACAACAAATTAATTGTAGAAACACCAGAAAAAGTATATTTAAACCATCCAGGATTTGCTCCATCTACTGTCATTGCAACTGGAGCACTCCAATTTGCATCGATAATACTTCCTGCTGGAGTAGCTCCCCAAAAGTGAACTTTTGGCGATGGCCAATTTGGTGTAGAAGTTGGTGGTTTAAAATAAACTGAGAAAGTAGAAGTAGCAACAAAAGTATACGTTTGTGAAGCTACCCCAGAGAACAATCCGTCAACATCTTTTGCGATAGCTTTAATAGTAGTGTTTGTTGACACACTAATTGGCGTAGAATAAACTGAAGAATTTACAGTTGGAGTTGTTCCATCTGTTGTATAATAAATAACAGAACCTGCTTTATCATCAGTAGCCGCAATTGTAACTGATTGAGTTTTTCCTGCTACAAACGAACCTCCTACCGGAGAAATGGCTACTGTTGGAGCTACATTTATCGCAACTTTTGACCAAACTTTATATCCAGTTCCAGAAGCATTCTCAATCCAACCTGTACCAGTTGGTAATGTTGTTGTATTTCCTAGTCTAACTGCTACTTTACCATCAATTATTGCTAAATATTCTGATGTTGTTGCTGTTTGAATACTTACAGTACTTAAAGCATTTATTGCATTTGCTTTTCTAACCGCCATTAAAGCATTTATATCGTTTTCATGAGAAACGTACGTTCTTGTTACACCGTCTTTGCTATAAGTTCCTCCATAATAATGCGAAAAAAACACACATGGAATACCTGGATGCGTCATAATATAAGCATATCCTTTCATTACATTGGCATCAGCAATCCATTCTGTTTTGACGAAAGTATCATGATTATCAATAAATGTTACTGCTAGGTCTCCGTATCCCGTTTGACTAGATAAACCAGGAGTTCCAGCAAGTTTAGAATAATTACCCAATAGTGCACTACTCAAGTTATAATACAAAGGAAAATCAAAAGCTGTTGATTTTTTACTGGTTCCATCAACCCAATTTTTCACATTAGTTACATTTCCATCCCAATACTCACCTACAGAACCATGTGGTGCAGAATCAGTAGTGTAAGTTCCAACATAACTTGCTGAAAATCCTTTTACCATATCCCATCTCCAACTATCAAAACCTAAAGTTTTTAGTCTAGTTAAATATTCTTTTACTCCATTTTGAACTTGAATATCACGGTGATCTAAATCTCTTGCTCCATTAAAATCATCTCCTGTATCAGCAGTTCCGCAAGGTCGAACTCCAGTAATCACACCTGAATTGGCTTCATCGGTGCTTGTTATTGATTTACAATCCCATGTTGGATTTGTAAAGTCTGTCCAATTTGTTGTTCCCCCTCTATGATTCACAACAACATCTGCCATTGCATGAATTTTAGGGCTACTTGAATTTAAATTGGTTAATAAAGTTGTTAATTGACTTTCTGTACCATATACCGTTTGTGAAAAATTAAACAATTCTGTTGGAATATACCCCACTCCTCCTGAAGATTTACTTGGAGGCGGCATCCATAAAACTGTAATACCTGCTGCAGCATAACTACTTGCTCTAGCATTTAGAAAATTATACAGTCCACCTTCAGCGGTTACTGATGCTTGATTATGAACATCCCAACTGAATGCTTGCATCATAATATCATCTTTGAAAGTTTGAGCATTTGCTCCAAGACCTGAAAACATAATCAAGCACATCAAAAGTGCCTTTCTAATAAGTAATCTTTTATTCATAATTTGGGGTTGTTAATTATCGATGTAATAATTTAAGAAATTAGTAAATACAATTAAAATAAGTTAAAATTTAATCAAAAATCAATTTAAACAAACTTTAATTAATCATTCTTAAATTTAGTCCTCTAAATTATACATTTTAAAACAATAAAATCATCCACAAACAATTCACTTGGTTACGACAACGTAATAGTATGAATAACTTTTCCTGTTTTAACATTTATCCAGAAAGAAAAACCATAAAAAATTACAAGAAAAAAATTATAGAATTCAAAATTGAATCATAAAAAAAGCGATCCATTTGATCGCTTTAAACTGAAACAACAAGTCATTCTAACTTTTTTATATTAAAAAATTAATCGTCATTTTCTTCATTTTTATTCTTTAATTCCTTGTTAATATAACTCCTAACTTTACCTTCATCATATTCTCCCCCTTCTTCACTACCGTTTTTATGGCATTTTACACAATTAGTAAAATTAGTTATTCCTTCTTCTAAATGTTCCTCACGAATAGAAGTAACAGAATGCTCATGACATCCAAAACAATTGTATTCCTTTAAATTATTGGTTGTATGGCATACTTTACAATCTGTATTGTGATTTTCATCAAGTTGAAATGACAAGTTATGGTTAAAAGTCGATGGTTTCCATTTATTAAATCCATGGCAAGAAGTACAATTATCAGTAATCTTACTATGAAAATCATCATTTGGAATCTTATGACAGGAAATACATTTGTCTTTTGATGTTTTTTCAATCAATTCATGATTAAACCCAATTTTTGATTTCCAACCAATAGTTGAATGACAACCTACACAAGAATTGGAAACACGATTATGAAGTTCATTTTTGGGTTGAGAATGACAACTTACACATTTATTACTATAAATTTCAGGCAACAACGAATGTTCAAATTTAATAGAAGATCTTCTCATTTTTAAACCTTTATGATCTGAATGACAAGATATACAAGATTGATTTTCAATATTTTTATGGAACAAAATTTTATCATTATCCTTAATGAACTTACCACTTTTATCTTTTTTCAAACCAATTTCCGAAGGTTTATGGCAAGAAATACACTTTTCATTTGGTGTACCCGAAAACACTTTATGACAAGCAAAACAATTATTTTCTAAATCTGAGTGAGCTTGATATAAATTGCCAGGCGACAACAATTCATGAGGAAACTTAATTGTAAATATGATAACAATCAATGTGATAATTATAAAAATAATTTTATTTTTCATCAGTTAAAAAGAATTACAGAAACGATGTGTATCAAGGATAACAACCCCAAGAAATAAGTAATCGGCAAATGTATTTTTCTCCATTTTTTGATGCTTTCTACTGCTGTTGCATCCCAAAAAATGGCTTTAGAAATTTCATCTTCTGACATTCCTGAATTTTCAAATGAGGATTTCCTAACCTTCATTGTTTTATTGGCTTGAGCCAAAAGATATTTACCAACTAATCCACTAGAGACATTAATCAACAACATTAATATTGCCAACCATGGCAAAATAGAATGAATATGAATACCTGCATGAACCAAAATCATTACTGATCCTGAAATAGCCAGATATTCATGCAAATCCAACAAAGCTTTTGGTGAACTAAATTGTATCATTTTTCTTTTTTTTAATGAATACAAGAAAGAAACCAAAATTGTAAAAGTACCTAAATACCCCAAATGTCTACCTATAAAAACAATATCAAAATAGTGAAGAATAATATCAATTAGTATTGCACTAAAAATCATTGCTGAAAACCAAGTTATAAAAGGCACTATATCTTTTAAAATGACACTATTTTTCATAATTTATTTTATAAACAAAAAACCCAAAATCGAAATATTTACTACTAATATCTAATTTTGAGTCTTTTACAATATTTTATATTTTAAATTAATCGTTATCTTCTTTACCTTCTTCGGTAGCTGTACTTTTTTCAGTCCCTACGCTATTCAATGTAGAAGCATTTGCTCTTATTTCGGTATGACGAATTTCTCCCCCTGAAGTCCCAACTTTTTGCGCCAAAAACAATCCAGCAGTTGCAATACCTAGTATTAAAAAGGAAAGAAGTTTTGCTTTTGCATTATTTTTAAAGTTCAAATACAAACCAACGAGGGATAACCCTGCCAAAACATATAACAAAATGGCTAGTTTTTCGGCTAATTCTTCGTGTTCGTGAATAATTTGCTTACCAATATTTGGCATATCTTCAACCAATTCCTCTGCTCCTTCACCTGTTCCCATGCTAAATGCTCCAAAAATAGCAGCAACTATAAACAATACATAAGAAGTATTTAGTAAGGTTTTATTTTTTAAAAGTAAACCAATAATTAAAATACCAAATCCGAAAATGGTTCCAATTATAGGAAAATGGTTCACTACCATGTGTAAATGTGCGTCGTTCATAATATTAAAATTTTAAAGTTTATTTTTAATTAAAAGTACAATTGTTATTTGCATTTCGTGTTACATTATTCACACCTAATCTACCCAGCTAGAGAGACTCCAATTAAGGTTCCAATTCCATAGGTGATTGCTGCAGCAGCCAGTCCAAATGCCACCTGTCTAAAGCCTGAAAACATAATGCTTTTACCCGTTAATAATGTAATGGCTGCTCCTATTCCAAAAAGACCGATAACACTACTACCAATACTCAAAAAAATGGCGTTTTTCCCATCCAAAATCATAAATGGATAAAGAGGAATAATAGCGCCAATAGCAAATAATATAAAAGATGCAATCGCCGCTTCCCAAGCAGAACCGCCCAATTCTTCTTTATCAATACCTAATTCCTCAGTTATAATTGCGTCTATAGCTGTTTGAGGATTTTCGAATGCTTTATCGGCTAGTTTTTGTGCTTCCAAAACGTTCATTCCTTTGGCTTGATACAGTAATACTAGTTCTTTTTTTTCTTCTTCGGGAGAAGCTTCGAGTTCTTCGGTTTCCAGTTCTATCTGACGTTGGTTCAATTCTCTTGAACTTTGCACAGACAACCATTCTCCCAAAGCCATTGAAATGGCACCAGCGAGTAACCCTGCAATTCCGGTTAACAAAATCGTATCATTTGAAACTGCTGCACCAGCTACACCCATCACCAAACTCATATTGGAAACCAATCCATCATTGGAACCCAAAACCGCTGCTCTCAAGGCATTTCCGCCAACGGATTTATGCCTACTTTCAAATTTGGACAACAAACCTCCTGAAACATTCAAAGCCGAATTATTGTTTACCGCTTCAATAATATTAAGGTGATTGTGTTCAAAACCAGTTGGTTTTTCCCCTTTCTCTATTTTATTTTTTAAAGTATTGATTGCAAATTGCTTTTCAATATTTGATAAGCTGCTTATAATTGAACTATATCCAAACAGTTTACCCAATTTTAATTGAAATTTTGCTTTGGAAGACGGCAATGGCATTTTGTATGTTGACTCTAGTGTCAAAACTTTATCCAACATATGTTTAGCATGCCCTTTTTCGATGGAAGCCAAACTTTGTAATACTTTGGTTAAATTTTCATCTTCCTGAATGGCAGCAATACTTTCATACAAGAAAGCTGTATCGACTTCAACTTGTAATTGCTCTTTGAGTTTCTTTAAATCCATATTTTTTCAATTAAAACAGGACAATCTGCTTGTTTCCCTGTTGAAGTAAAGGTACTTAAACAATAATTGCTTTTAAAAAAGAAACGATTAAAATTCGCTTAATTCTCTTATATGTATTAAATAATTTTGTAGTAAAAAAAATTAAAATATAAAATAGACGTGAGTGCCTCTATTTAAATCGCTTTCAATTTTAAACTCAATGTCAAGCAATTTTGTAATACGTTCTACAATAGAAAGTCCCAAGCCAGATCCTTTAATTTCCGGATGAAATGTAGGATTTGATCTATAAAATGGATTTAGAATTTTGCCTAGATCCTCTGAAGCTATTCCTATTCCATTATCAGATATAGAACAAATGGTTTTGGAACCATTTTTAGTAAGATTAATAGAAATTTTGCCATTTTGATTGGAATATTTTATGGCATTAGAAATCACATTACTTATAATGGTACTAACTAAATAATTATCGGATTTAATAAAATAATCTTTTGTAAAATCATGGAAAACCTCAATTTTTTTATCATTAATTTTACTAGAATATAGTGTAAGTACATCTAGAATTATGGCATTCAAATATATTTTTTCTATTCTCAAGGTTTGTTTATGATTTTCGAATCGAGCCAACAAAAGCAATTGATCTACTAGATTATTCAACCGGTTTACTTCTGAAATACTGAAGTTAATTTTATCTTCATATTCGGATTGACTCCTTGTTTTTCGCACTAAAACTTCGAGTGTACCTTTTAAAACAGTCAATGGAGTCCTCAACTCATGAGAAGCATCTGAAGTAAATTGTTTTTCTCTTTCGACAGCATTTTCTATACGATCTAATAAATTATTAATTGTTTTCGAAAGTACATATAATTCATCTTTATTTTGAGGCAATATAATTCTACCTTTAAGATTATCAGTTGTTATTCTTCGAGAAGTTTCTGTTATTAGCGTTACTGGTTTTATACTTCTTCCTGCTATTAATCTTGCTATAAAAAACAACAGCAGTAAGATTAAAGGAAAAGCAATAAAAAGTGTATTTCTAAGATTGGACAATATTAATATTGCTTCATCCAAGGACATTGCAACAAAAAGGTAACCTACTTTTTTATCTTTATCAAAAAGAGGGATTTGAATTTGACGTATTGGTTGTTTGTTCAAATAGGAATCTACAAATAGATTGTCCTTATCATCTTTATGCAATTGAAGTTGCATTTTTTTTAGATTAGGAGACTTATCTATTAATTTATTGTTATTATCTAAAAATTGCACAAAAACAGGATTAACATTCACCCTATTGTTGTCACTTTCTCTCCATTCGTCAACCTGAATCAGATAAGCATTATTGCTATCAATTTCAATCTGTTTCAAATACTCGCCAGATTCTTCTAAAATATCATCATTAATATGTTTATTGATACTATATAAAGTAATTGCATAAATAGTAAAAAAAACTACCGATATCAATAGTCCAGTACTTAGAATATAATTAAAAGCAATTCTGTTTTTGTATGAAAATGAAAACATTAATTTAATTTATATCGTTTGCAATATACCCAACACCGCGAATAGTTTTTATTAGATCTTCATCTTTGTTCAAATTGAGTTTTTTTCGAATAGCGTTCATAAAAACGTCTATTACTCCTGTATCATATTCAAAATGAATATCCCAAACATCGGTTATAATTTCATTTCTTGTACAAACTTTACCTTTGTTTTTTATCAAATAATGAAGTAACTCATATTCTCTTTGTGTTAGCGAAACTTCTTTATCATTAGCTATTACTTGATGTTTGGACGGAATTATTTTAATATTACCTAGCGAAAGTACATTATTATGATTATCATTTCTAAAATGAATTTTAATTCGCTCCACCAATTCGTCAAAGCTAAACGGTTTTTTGATATAATCATTGGCTCCAGCCTTTAAACCTTCAATAGTTTCCTGAATAGTATCTTTGGCTGTTAAAAATAAAATGGGGGTTTTCGAATCTTCTTTTCTAATTTCTTTACAAACATCGATTCCAAGCATTTGTGGCAAAATCCAATCTAGTAAAATAATATCTATTTTTTGGCTTTTTGCTGTTTCGAGTCCAGATTTACCATCATGTGCTACCAAAACTTCATAGCCTTCTTCTTCTAAACCCTGCTTTAGAAAATTAGCAATCCCTATTTCGTCTTCAACAATTAGAATCTTCATATTAAGATAATATTTTTTTTCAATAGAATATGTAATTACTACAAATTCTGCTAAGGCTTGAATCACAAATTTTCATTGTCATTTGAGATCAACATTCGGACATGCCCCATTCTTGTTTTATTGAAATACAAATTTAAAACCAATTGTACCAATATTTGCACTCAAACCATCACTCCTTACATAATGATTGAATCTAAAATCAATATTTTTCATTCCAAAAGAAAATATATGGGCTTTTGTAAAAAGATCAGTGTAAGATACTCCAAAACCGTATTGATTAGCCGAAAAAGTAGACAAATCATAGTCGGAAGTATAATATTGCTCTGTTGACAAATGGGTTTGATAAGGAGCAAAATACTTGGCTTGTGTTTGTGTATAATAACGATACATTGGATAGGCCGTGAATTTATCCGTCAGCTTTACAGGAACTTCGATATTAAAAGTATGTGCTTTTAAATCCCAATTATCTGTATAATAACGGTAGTAGGTTCGTACAATAAAATGTTCATTAATATAATAATTAAAACGGGCACCAATAGGCAATTTAAAACGATTGTCAGGAAGTCGTTCAATATCATCCGCTAGTTCATAAACTCCTGTATTCTTTGAACTTGTATAGTCATTTATATATTGAGGCTGACCAACATAATAATGGGCTTTATCTGCAAAATACGTTCTATGGTAAGGAGTAGACAGTAAACCTTGTTGTTGCAATACATCAAAAAATATAGAGAATTGGAAATTTTTAGTCAAAACTTGAGAAAAAGCAAACGAAGCAGAATAAGAGTTTCTATTTACAGCAGTTATTGGTGCAAATTTAGATGGCAAATAACCATTTGAAACCGCGCCGTTTTGGTCATAAATAGTAAATCCATAAAGTGGATACTCTAGTTCTTTTGGATAAATTGGTCTCCACTGGTCAAGATAAACATTGGCTTTCATGCTAACTTCTGTGTTTTTTTCATTAAACAGCTTGGTAACACCACCACCAAAACCCACTGAAGTATAATCATATTCATTGGAAAAAGAAACATCTGCGTTCCAAATGAAGTTCCTGTTGTCGCTATTGTGCGCATAATTAAGAGTCGCTGAAACCAATTGGTCACTTTCAGATGCACCAGATGACGCTTGCCATGGTGTTGGATTTCCTGAAGCAGAATCGTATGGGTTTATATTACTTGATGAAGCTGATGAATAGGCAGATAATCCAAGATCTACCGTTAAAACATCATCATCATTTAATGGCATTGCAACCGTTATATTAGTCGCAAAATCATTCAGTTTTTCAGAACCAATTCCACCTGAAACGGCAGAATGTGTTCCGTCCTGGTCATAATAACTGGCCATAAAATCAACTTCGGTACTTTCTAAAACTCTCTTTTTAAATACAACTGTAGAATCTTTTTCTTGACCATAAGAAATCATACTTACTAAGAAGAAAAAAAGAAATAATGTTTTTATAATTTTCATTTTGGGAAATTTATTTGGTGAAAAAACTTCATGAGCTACTAAGATTCTGAGACTCTATGTAATACCTATGACTTTCTATACTTGAGGATATTAATTCGTTATTTTTAGAATAATTATTTTGTTGTTTTTAAAGCTAAATACCAAAATATTAAAGTCTTAGGATCTCAGCATCGTAGCCACTTTAAAAAAAATTAATTACAACCACAACCACCACCTGATTTTCCACCATTGGCTCCAGCCGCTGCTTCTCTATATACTTGAAAAGTAGTTTCGTACCTTTCAGTCGTTTTGGCTCCTAATTTCATTTCAGGGTCATTAATATTTACTTTTTGATATTCTTTCACAGAATTACAAGACTGTAAAACAATTACGACTGCTATTAATATTACTTTTTTCATCTTGTTATTATTTGCTGTATTTCTTTATATCTATCCCTTTTGATGTGAATGTTTTTCCTTTATCATCAACAATAATGCACTCAATTCCTTTAAGTTGATTGACTAAATCCAATCCAACTTCAACCCCTAAAACAAAAATCCCTGTTGCCAAAGCATCTGCAATCTCAGTTTGTTTGGCAAAAACAGAAACACTTACCACTCCCATTGCTGGATATCCCGTTCTAGGATCAATAATGTGTGAATATCTTTTTCCATCAAAAATCACAAACTTCTCATAGCTACCTGATGTTTCTACGGCGCTATTTTCTAAAGGGAAAGTGGCGAAAATTTTGTTTTTATTCATTGGATTTACGATACCAACAGTCCAGGGATTTCCATCAGGTTGTTTACCCCAAGCAAAAATATCCCCAGAAACGTTAACCAATCCCGAATTACACCCTTTTGATAACAATAATACATGAATTTTATCCGCAATATAGCCTTGACCTATTCCGCCAAGACCCAATTTCATTCCTTGCTGTTTCAAGAAAATGGAATGTTCTTTTTTGTCTAAAATAATATTCTTATAACCAATTTTCTCAACTGATTTTTTTATTGCTTCTGGTGTTGGCATTTCTTTCATGGAACCATCAAACTTCCAAATCCTATCCATCGAAGCATACGAAATATCAAATGCACCAGATGTTATTTCCGAAATTTTAATTGCTCTTTCAACCAATTCAAACACTTCAAGAGGTACCTTTATAGGTTTAATTCCAGCATTTTGATTGACTTGTGATATCGGAGTTGTTGGAATCCAATCGGAGATTTCATTTTCAATTCTTCTTACTTCTCCAACCGCCATATTAATATAAATATTGGCTTCGACAGTATCTTTGGCTACCACTGTCATTTCAAAAGGGCTGCCCAACATCGATAGCTTGCGCTTATGAATTATCTGTGCAAAAGATGAGCATGCAACAAATAAAAAACAGATAGATACTATTTTTTTCATTATTTTTCGAAAGAATGAATGAGTTTAATATAGTCTGGTGCTGATACGTTTTTGAAACCAGTAATACCAATAACTTTTCCTTTTTTATCCAAAAGTAAAACTAGTGGAAAGCTGCCATTTTTATTGTATTTTTCAGCCAACTTATTATTACTTTCTGTCAATTCTGGTGAAAGTTGATTGGCTTTTTTCTTTGGAAAATCGGCTTTGTAAATCACCCAACTTTTATCGGCTTCAGCTTGGAATTCTGGTGATTGCCAAACCACTTTATCCAATTTTATACATGGTCCACACCAATCTGAACCTGAAAAAACCAATAATATGTTTTTATTTTCATTTTCAGCTTTTGCCTTTGCATCTTCAAAATTGGTGTTCCAATTTTGAGAATATCCAAAAGATGTCATAAGTAATAAAAAGAAGTAGATTAAGTATTTCATATAACTAAATTTAATGTTTTGGGACTTAATTTTTTATGCATTTCATAGTTAAGAACTAACCTAACATATATTCAATTTCAATTAGAATCATGTAAATATTCATTTTTTTGAATCAAGATTAATTACAATAGCAAATGATAACTAAACCTTACAATACTAAGAAAAAACTCTCGGTACAGCTTCAGACACTTTTACTGTAACAAACAACTCTTGAAATAATTATTTTATACATTTTTCATTAAATATACAATAAATATTGAACAAATTTAACTCAAAAAAAACGTTTAAATGTATCCTATAAAAGGTCTTAAGTCAAATTTAAGAATCAAAACATTCTGGCATAAACAATATTCTAGACTCAATTTTTGTATTTTTGCCAAAAAACAATACTTTATGAATCTTTTAAAAAAGTTTTCCCCTTTTTATAATCTTGCTCTTTTTTACATCCTTGTAAGTTTAGTTTTAAGAATCGTTTTAGTCTTTCACCCGATAACTCAAACATCTTTTACTTTTATTGATAGCTTGAAAATCTTCACAATAGGATTTGTTTCAGATCTTTTTGTATTTGTATTAGCAACTGGTTTCTTGTGGTTGTACTTAATTTTTATATCCAATTCAAAATATTACAAACCCTATGGTTACATCATTTTTGGATTATTAGTAGCGTTGTTCCTTTATATTGCTTCAGGGAAAACAATTCTAAACGAATATGGTGGTGCTTTACCAAAAATTGGTTTGATTTTTGTTGGCATCAAGACTTTACTTTTTGGTCTTTTACTTTTTTTACCTAAATACCGTAGCCAAATCAGATTTTGGTTGTTCACTTTTGTAATGTTTCTTTATGTTGTTTTTATTCTTCAAAACGGAATTAGCGAATATTTCTTTTGGAATGAATTTGGTGTTAAATACAATTTCATAGCCGTAAATTACTTGGTTTACACCAATGAAGTAATTGGAAATATTATGGAATCATATCCTGTAATTCCTTTGTTTTCGGCTCTGTTTCTACTAGCTGGAACTGTAACTTATTTTATTGTTAAAAGAACTCGAAATTATATTGATTTTATTCCTAATTTTTCTGATAAATTAAAACTATCCGGAATCTATTTATCCTTATTTGGCATTTCATTATTGGCAATTCCTTATTTAGCAAAAAAAGAAAATTCCCAAAATGTTTTTGCCAATGAACTACAATCCAATGGAATTTATCGATTCTACTTGGCTTTTGTCAATAGTGAATTGGATTATTTTAAATTTTATAAAACGCTGCCCGAGAATGAAGCTTTTGCTTTATTAGGAAAACAGATAAATTCCATTTCTGGAGTATCAACTTTAAGACCAATTAAAAGTGATTCCGTTGAAACCAAAAAAAATGTGGTTTTAATCACTATTGAAAGTTATAGTGCTGATTTCATGAAAATGTATGGCAACGAACAAAACATCACTCCATTTCTTGACAATCTTGCTCAAAAGAGCTTATTGTTTACCAATTTATATGCCGTAGGAAATAGAACAGTTCGAGGTCTTGAAGCTGTAACGTTGTGTTTTCCTCCTACAGCCGGAGAAAGTGTGGTAAAACGAAAAGACAATAAAGACAAATTTTCGACAGGGGCTGTTTTTAAACAAAAAGGATACAATGTAAAATTTCTCTATGGTGGAGATGCCTTTTTCGACAATATGGAAGACTTCTTTGTTGGAAATGGTTATGACATTGTCGATAAAAAATCATTTACTCCTGACGAAATTACCTTTGCCAATATTTGGGGAGTTTGTGACGAAGATATGGCTAACAAAGCCATAAAAGTAATGAATACCGAAGCCAAAACAGGAAAACCTTTTTTTAATCACTGGATGACTGTGAGTAATCATCGCCCTTTTACCTATCCAAATAATAAAATTAATATTCCTGGCGATGCCAAATCTCGAGATGGCGGTGTAAAATATACCGATTATGCCTTGAAAAAATTCTTTGAAATGGCAAGCAAACAACCTTGGTACAAAAATACTGTATTTGTTATTCTTGCAGACCATTGTGCTTCAAGTGCGGGTAAAACTGAACTTCCTGTTGATAAATATAAAATTCCAGCTATGATTTATAGCCCAGGTTTTATTCAACCTCAAAATTATACGAATCTAATGTCACAAATAGACATTATGCCGACGCTTTTTGGCTTATTACATTTTAATTATCAAAGTAAGTTTTTTGGACAAGATGTTTTAAAACCCGATTATAAACCAAGAGCATTAGTAGCTACTTATCAGGATTTAGGATTAATAAAAGACAATGTTTTAACCGTTCTTTCTCCAAAACAAACGGTAAAACAGTTCCAATTGACCTTAAAACCAGATCAAAAATTGTCCCCTGAATTCCAAATCTACTATGATCAAGTTCCTTTAATAAAAGAAAGAACTGACCTTGTTAACGAAACCATATCCTATTATCAAACCGCTTCGGATATATTGAAGAAAAAGAAATACCAAAAATTGAAGTAGAATTCCAAAATAAAAATTCCAATTTTAGGAATACAAAAAAGCCTGTAAACATTAAATTTACAGGCTTTTTTATAAAAAAATCAATATTATTATTGAAACAATTTCTACAACAAATCGATAGATAACTAAGGAGGTCCGTTTACATTAATTAATCTGTGATAATTTGTGAAATCTGTGTCTAAATTATGCTCAACTTAATTAAAATCATTTTCACTTTCTAAACCAAAAAGTTTTCCCGTTCTCCAAAGTTTTAAATCATTTTTCAAATTCTTCTTATTTCGATTGGTCAACTCTTTTGAATCCATATCATCCAAATTTGGTTTCCCAGCATTTACCCATGCTGTATACCAAAAATTGGCAGTTGCAACAATGGCTTTTCGCATTTGGCTTTCCACCATTCCATTCAAATCAGTGTGAAATTGAGTCACATATTCTTTGGAATGAACCATATCATTAAACTTGTTTTTTGCAATATTACCTTTCTCATCTTTATCATACATCGTTTCTGGTGTAAAACGTTCACGAAGTTTTCTATCAATAAGCAAAGTTGGCTCAACAAGACTATGACTGTCTTTTAACATATCCCAAGTCGCTTTTTCAATATTTTCAATATACTTAGCTTCACCGGTATAAAAATTATAGTTTTTACCAAACATTTCCGGAAGACGGGATTCCCATAATGAATGAATCCCCTTTTGATTGGTTAATTGTCCATCATGATTGGCAGAAGTATGAAAAGGCATGTTCGCATCACCAATATAATGAGCTAAATCAGCGGCCAAGAATAATATTTCAGTTTTTCTTTTATCTTTGAATGCTTTAGTCAACTTTGTCATAGTTTCTTGGATATACCAAGGCAAAATACCATTACTTGACAAAAACTTTTCATCATACTTTTTCTTGGCAACGTCAAATGAAAGCGGAATTGAATCTACTGCCCCAAAATTCTCCAAATCCATAAAATGACGCGGATTTTCGGATTTATCACGTAAAGTATATTTACGCAAATCAGGAACCGTGGATTCTTGAGTTATAAAATCAACATGATTGTAAAAGAATGTTTGCAAAGGTTTTGGCAAAGCCATTACAGCCGAATTATTAATATGCTCGTGACCAAAAATCCCCCAAGACAATGTAACAAAAGCAATACTTATTACCGAAAAAGTAATGAATGTAGGTTTAAATCTAAAATTTTTCATTATATTTATTTATTTGAAGTACAAAAGTATTTTTTTTAAAGATAATTTAATCAATTTGAGTTTAAATTTATGTTAATCCAAAGAAAATAAATTAAAATGTTCAGACATCAAGGCAAAAACAGAACTTCAAAACACAATTTACGACTCGCTATAGTACTATCGTTTGTTGCAGGTATCGTCAATGTAACAGGCGTTTTGGCCGTTCACACATTAACAACAAATGTCACAGGACATTTTGCGTATTTTGCCGAAGAAGTAACCAAAAAAAATTACCAATCCGCCATTGTATTTTTAATCTATACACTATTCTTTTTGGCAGGTGCTTTTACATCCAATTTTTTGGCCGAATTAGTTTCCGAAAAAAAACAAGACCTTTCCCATTTGCCAGCCATAGCAATCGAATTTTTAATTTTAATTTCGCTGGGAACATTAAGCATGCTTCCTACATACAATACCATAGATGGAAAATGGATTGCCTTTGGTCTTCTTTTTGCCATGGGAATACAAAATGCATTAGTGACCAAAATTTCACAATCAACCGTAAGAACAACGCACTTAACAGGCCTTTTCACCGATTTAGGTATCGAATTATCGCAGCTATTTTTTTACAAAAAACCCGAAGAAATCAAAGCCTTAAAAACCAGTATTTATTTAAGACTATCCATTATTTCATTCTTTTTCTTGGGTTGTTTCATCGGAGGATTTGTTTACGGATATTTAGCCCTAGAAACATTGTTTGTTGCCGCAACTTTTCTATTGATAGCACTTTACTACGACTACATCCGGTTGCATTTGATTGCCATAAAGCGCAAGAAAAAAGCATTTTAAAAACAATTAATCCGTTTATTTTGGGCGTGCCCCTTCGTGAAAAACTTCGGGTCGTGCTGTTCGTTCCCGCTTTTTATTGATCCCAAAAAAAAGGATCAATAAAAGAGCTCCACTGCCATCACTCACGCAAAACCATTTAACCAAGACCTTTACGATTGAAAAATCTGCATCAAAAATATAAAATTGCTAATAAAGCAACAACTGCAATAAATACCCAAAGCAAAACTCCCTGCAATAATGGCAACAATCCCACTGATTTCAATACGGAACCACTCAACCCTGCTCCTATCAAAAACAATGTAACAGTAAGTCCTAATTTAGCAATGGAAACTATATATGGTGCAATACTGGCAACTGGAGAAAAATATGTGTTACAAATCATCGCCAAAATAAACAACCCTATAAAATAAGGAATCTTCAGTTTGCTTGTTTTGTTTTTAAAAACGACTGCCGTAATCAATGCAACGGGAATAATCCACAAAGCTCTTGCTAATTTTACCGTTGTTGCAACTTGTAAAGCTTCTGCTCCATATTTATTGGCTGCCCCAACAACAGAACTTGTATCATGAATGGCAATGGCACACCACAATCCAAAATCATTCTGTGACATATCCAACCAATGTCCCACTGCAGGAAAAACAAACAAAGCAATCGAATTTAGTATAAAAATCACTCCCAATGCTACCGATGTTTGCTTTTCATCCGATTGGATTACTGGAGCAATCGCAGCAATAGCGCTACCTCCACATATCGCTGTACCACATGAAATAAGATGTGACGTTTTCTTTTGAATAGCAAACCATTTACCCAGTAAAGTTCCCAAAGCAATGGTCATAACGATAGAACCAACAGTAAAAAGAAAACCTTCTTTGCCTGCTGCTACCGCACTATGTACATTCATTCCAAACCCTAGTCCTACTACAGAAACCTGCAACAATATATTTGTAGCCTTATGATTTAAATGCAAAAAAGGATGACCTGAAAGATTGGCAACAACCAAACCCAACAACAAAGCTATAGGCGGTGAAATAATAGGAAACAAACAAAGAAGCAATAACAAAACAAAAATACCTCGTTGTAACTTGGTATTGATTTTATATAATATTGGGGCATTACCGTTTTTAATTTTCATTTTTTTATTTTTAACACTACAAAGGTCGATATAAAACACAATCAAGACCAATCGTTAAAAATAATCCACTATAACTTTAAATTATAATAGCTTGAAATATTTTTTACAAACAACTCCGAAAGGGAATCTGTTTTTCCTTGTAAAGTAATAATATAAAAAAAACGTTCAATAGTTAAATTATCGACATCAATAACTTGCAACTCTCTGTTTTTTAACTCTTTATCAACGGAATGAATAGATAAAAAAGCAACACAACTAGAATTCATCAAATAGGACTTTATACTCTCCGTACTACCCAACTGCATCTCGACCTGTAATTGATCAATTGTAATATGGAACGGTTTTAAAGCATATTCTATAACTTCAAGTGTTCCAGACCCTTGTTCTCGCACGACAAATCGCAATGATTTTAGATCAGTCGGAATAATTTCTTTTTTTTGCACTAGTGGGTTATTGGCACTACAAACCAAAACCAACTCATCTTTAATAAATTGAGTGTACTTTATGGATTGATTTTTGGATTGTCCTTCTACAATTCCAATTTCAATTTCTTTGTTCAACAAAGCATTTTCAATTTGCTCCGTATTTCCGTTAAGTAAACTAACTTTTACAGACTCTAACTTCTGATGAAAGCGAGCCAATACTGGCGGAATAATATATTGAGAAATTGTAGTACTGGCTCCCAAACGCAACACTCCTTTGCGTTCATTGATAAACGTGCTCATATCAAAATCAATTTCTCTATAAATTTCAAAAATGTTTTTGGTATGCTTCAGCAACATTTCGCCAGCATTTGTAAGTGCTATTTTAGAACCGTTTCTTTCAAAAAGTTTAATCTTGTATTCTTCTTCCAATTCCTGAATATGCTTGGAAATTGCAGGTTGTGTAATAAACAATTCAGCTGCCGCTTTGGTAAAGCTCAATCGGGTTGCAACAGTGAAGAATACTTTTAGTCTAAAATCCATAATTGTATTTCTTTTAGCAAACAGTTTTTATTAACTTTCTAAATTCTCGATTTCGTTTTTTAAATTTTCTAAATGACGATTTATAATTGCCCAAACAATGGAATTATCAATACTGCCATAAGCGTGAACTAAACGATTGCGAAAACCAATAATTTGTTTGTCATTTTCAATTACAATTTCAGCTTCAGTCTGCCTTAATTTATTCAAAGCCTCCCCAATAATTACCAATTGTCTTTCGACGGCACTTTGAGTTTTTCTGTCTTTATCATAAATATTAAAATCTATAATGTCAAAAGTAAATTCGCGAATTAAGTGTATCGCCATTAAGACATCAGAAAGATACTTTTTGCTCTTTTCCGTCATAAAGTAAAATTTTTGTGGTGTCTATATTTTTTCTGAGGATTGGATTTTTTATAGAGGAATTAGTCAATAAATCAACTTTTCTTTGAAAAAACACTTCGAGCTTATCCCAAATATCCATCAAATTTTCTCCACGCTCTATTGGATCTTCGTTATCAATTTCGATTAGCAAATCGATATCACTAGATTCATCATTGAAATTTTCAGTCACAGCAGATCCAAAAGCATAAATATTCTTAACATTATGGCTTTTGCATAATGCCAAAAATTCTGTTAATTTCATTTGTATTGACTCTTTCATTTTCATATATGCAAAAAATATTTTGTTAGTGGTCCTATATGGGATCGCTTTTTATTTATAGTTTTTGTTTGCAACAAGCAATTTGTTATGGCGATTTCATAAAGCTAAGATAGTTTATTTTTTTTGAAGTTATTCATCACTAATCACCAAGCACTGATTATTCTGAAACCTACAACATCCCATTATACTTCCTTACAAACCATTCTGCAGAAAGAAAAACAACAATCAAAACTAGCAACCATTTCCAATCTATCAAAGGAGATTTGGTTACAACCTCTTTTTGAACAGCTTTATATTCTTCATTCTCCAATAATGTTTTTATCAAAGAATCAATTTGATTGGGATAAAAAGCAGCTCCTTTAGTTTGTACTGCCAATTGATTCAACTTTTGAACATCTGGATTTACAAACTGCTTTTCAATATCAAAATCCAGAATCTCAAAATGCCCTGAATACGAAGTTTTGGAATTCAATTCCTTAACCGAAAAATTATAACTTCCAGCCAAAAGTCCGTCAAGATTTACTTTATAGGTATTGATTCCTTTTAAAAGGTCGAAATTTTTGGTTTGTTTTGTCTTTACATTGGTCACAGCAATTGTCAAACGTGCCTTTTCATCAAAATCATAATTCTTGTTGAAATATTGAGCCGTAATTTCGATGGCTTCACCCGAATTGTAGAAGCTTTCGTGATTGACAACCAATGATTTTTTGGCATTATTAGAAGCCAAATATTGTATAATCTTATTGACAAAAATATCATATTTTTCAAAAGACTGATTGTCGATATGGCTTTGCAAACTCCATTTCCAACTGTTTTCTCCAAATAAATAAGCCGCTCTTTTTCCTTGATTCTCCGTAAAAGACAATAAAGGGGCTTTTGTATCTATATTTCTGATTTTAGCAGAAAGCAATACATTCACATCGCCATTGGTGGTAATTGAACCATAATTATTCTGCAAAGGAGGTAAATTTTCGAACCCTAAATTATCAACTGCAAAAAGATTAAACTGCGAATCAAAATCTGCCAAATAATCTTCTTCCTGACCACTCATTTTAAAAACAAAATTATTTTGTTGTTGATTCAAAAACGAAAAATCAGTACTCGTTCCTGTTATGATAAAGGTATTTAGATTTGCTTTTTTATTCAATTCGAAAACAGACTTAAAATCAGTAGTGGGCTGATACAAAATTAACACGTTATAATCTTCTAATGATTTCACATCACTTGGTTTAACCAATACTACTTTATGTTGCAAATTGGATTCAATGGCTCTTTTAAAAACACCAATATCAGGATGATTTATAGCAGATACAATTGCAACGGTTGTTTTTTGGTCAATTACTTCAACAGCAAAATTCTTGATGTTGTTAAAGGTGTTTTTTTCGCTTTCCTTAGATTCAATTTTAGCTTTATAAACCTGCAATCCTACTTTATTGGCAGGCAAAAGCACATTTACGATTGCCGTTTTCTTTGATGGAGAAAAAGAAACACTTTGCTTATGCAAAACTTCATTTCCTTGTATAATACTAAAATTTGTGGTTATACTTTTATCCCCTGAATATTGCAAAAACACTTCAACAGGAAATTTATTTTTCAGAAAAGCATACTTATTAACATTCAGCTGATTGATTTTCAAATCCAAAACTTTTGTGGTATCGCCTAAAACCAAAGGATACACTTTATTATTTTCATCAAAACTATAGACGTAATCATTTCCAGAAGTTTGATTTCCATCAGTGATAATAACCGTTGGATAAAACGCATTTTTATAAATACTCTTTAAGTTTTTTGCAACTAAATCCAAATTGGTTTGAGTTCCCTTAAAAGTCATACTATCCGATTGCCTAAAATCAGCATCAAATAGATACGATTGCACGTCAAATTTTTCTTGAAGCGCCTTATTTGACTTTAACTTTTGGGCTAATTCCAAAACTTTATCTTTGGAATTCAAAAAAGAAATAGAACTAGAGTTATCGACCACTACTGGCAAAGGTGTTTTAATAATTTCAGTTGTACTAGTCGTAATGATGGGATTTATCAAAAGCAACAGCACCGAAAAAATACTAAAAAAACGCAAAAAAGTCAAAAACAAATGCACATTCGATTTGTTTTTGACTTTGTATAAATATTGAAAAAACGACAAACCACCCGCTATTAGTAAAGAAAGTAGTAGTAATAGAATTGTGTTTGTTGTCATATAGTTGATTGAAAGATTGAAAAATTAAAAGATTGAAGAATACAAATCTTTAAATCTTTCAATTATTAAATCATTAAATTATTTAAGTAAGCATTCCTCCGCAAACATTCAATACTTGGCCCGTTACAAAAGCACTCATGTCAGACGCAAAGAACAAACATGCATTGGCAACATCTTCAGTAGAACCACCACGTTTCAACGGAATCCCTTCTCTCCAACCTTTTACAACATCCTCACTAAGTTTAGCTGTCATTTCAGTTTCAATAAAACCAGGCGCAATTACATTACAACGAATATTACGAGAACCCAATTCCAAAGCTACTGATTTTGAAAAACCAATAACACCAGCTTTAGAAGCAGCGTAATTTGTTTGACCAGCATTTCCTTTTACTCCAACTACAGAACTCATATTGATAATCGAACCAGAACGTTGTTTCAAAAATGTTTTTTGAATTGCTTTGGTCATATTAAAAACCGACTTCAAGTTAACATCGATAACTTGATCAAAATCAGCCATTGACATACGCATCAATAAATTATCTTTAGTAATTCCGGCATTGTTAATCAATATATCAACTGTACCAAAATCTGCCAAAACAGCATCTACAAATTTTTGAGCTTCATTAAAATCGGCTGCATTGGATTGGTACCCTTTTGCTTTTATTCCCAAAGCATTCAATTCATTTTCTAAAGCCAAAGCTGACTCTACCGATGAGCTATACGTAAATGCAACGTTTGCTCCGTTTTTAGCAAAAATCTCTGCAATTCCTTTTCCAATTCCACGACTTGCGCCAGTAATTATGGCAACTTTTCCTTCTAGTAATTTCATATGTTAATATTTATTGCTTTTTATTTGTCATATGTAATTCGCATAACAACTAGTAGTTAATGCACATCTCATATTCTAAAATTAGTTTGTTTTCATTAGGAGCTATTCCTGCTATCCACTTCAATCTTTATTTTTTTAAAGAAAAAAAATAAAGGATTTCCGTTTCTATCAGGGCTAGTTTACAAAGTTCAAATATAATAATAAATTACGGATAGAAAAATAATAGAAAAATTCAATTAGACCAATATTAGACTAAAAAATGGTATTTAAAGCTATCCTATTAATTACCAACCTCAAATTAAATTATTTTCACTAAATTTAAACCCATTCTTCCCTGATTTTTAATGAATAAATTTAAATCCGTGTTTTAAAAGTACTGTAACCAATAAAACATATTATTTTTTTATCAATCAACTTTATACTATTTTTAATATATATTTAGATCTATACTATTAAATTGCACTAAAATTTAAAATTAAATGGACAACATAAAAATACTTTGGGTTGATGATGAAATCGATTTACTTAAACCACATATACTATTTCTAGAGAAAAAAAATTACAGCGTAACTACTTGTAACAATGGACGTGATGCAATTGATATTTTTGAAGAAAATAATTTTGACATCGTTTTTCTTGATGAAAATATGCCTGGAATGAGTGGTTTGGAAACATTATCAGAAATGAAAGAAAAAAAGTCTTCCATCCCTATGATTATGATTACCAAAAGTGAGGAAGAGTATATTATGGAAGAAGCCATTGGTTCCAAAATTGCAGATTATTTGATTAAACCTGTTAATCCAAATCAAATTTTGTTGAGTTTAAAGAAAAACTTAGATCATTCCCGTTTGATTTCTCAAAAAACAACTTTGGATTATCAAAAAGAATTTCGAAAAATCACTATGGAAATGGCGATGGTCAACTCCTATGAAGATTGGGTTGAATTGTATAAAAAACTTATTTTTTGGGAACTAGAATTGGAGAATATTAATGACCAAGGAATGATTGAAATCCTAGAATCCCAAAAAGTAGAAGCCAATTCCCAATTTGGCAAATTCATCGAACGGAACTACGAAGATTGGTTTGCACCAAAAGCAGATAAACCCATACAATCTCACAATTTGTTTAAAGAATTAGTTGTCCCAGAGATTCTGAAAAAAGACACCCGAGGCGACGCCGAACTGAGCAAAGCTAAACCTGTACTTTTTGTTGTTATCGACAATTTACGTTATGATCAATGGAAAGCTTTTGAAAGTGTCGTAGGTAATTATTACAAACTCGAAAAAGAAGTACCATATTTCTCAATTCTTCCTACAGCTACACAATATGCCAGAAATGCAATTTTCTCCGGTTTAACGCCTCTAGAAATGGAAAAACAGTTTCCTCAGTATTGGAAAAATGATCCAGAAGAAGGCGGTAAAAATTTATTCGAAGCTGAATTTTTAACCGCTCAAATTAAGCGCCTGAGATTAGATTTAAAACAAGATTATTTCAAAATAACCAATCTAGCCGGTGGAAAAAAACTAGCAGAAAGTTTTAAATCATTAAAAGACAATGACCTTGTAACTGTAGTGTATAATTTTGTCGATATGCTTTCACACGCTAAAACCGAAATGGATGTGGTAAAAGAACTCGCTTCCGATGATAAAGCCTATCGTTCTTTAACTTTAAGTTGGTTTAAAAACTCACCTTTACTCGAAATTATTCAACAAGCACAAAAATTAGGCTTCAAATTAATTCTGACGACTGATCATGGCACCATTAATGTAAAAAATCCATCAAAAGTAGTAGGCGACAAAAACACGAGTTTGAATTTACGTTACAAAACTGGGCGTAGTTTGACATACGAACAAAAAGATGTATATGCCATCAAAGAACCTAAAAACATTGGTTTGCCTGCCATCAATATGAGTAGTTCCTATATTTTTGCAAAAAATGATTTATTTTTGGCTTATGTTAACAACTACAATCATTATGTGAGTTATTACAAAAACACTTATCAACACGGTGGAATTTCATTGGAAGAAATGATCATTCCATTCTTGGTTTTTAATCCAAAGTAAAAGAAGTGGTCAGTGTTCAGTTTTTAGTAATCAGTTATTAAACTGATGGAGAAATCTAAAAAAACGCATAACCCAAAACGCATAACAGAATATTCAAAACAAATGACAATCACATTTTCTATAGACCAACTTGCAAAAGTCGTTCAACAAATTTTAGACCAAAATCCAAATAAAGTAATCCTTTTTAATGGAGAAATGGGTGTAGGAAAAACTACTTTAATCAAGCAACTTTGTAAAACATTGGGTGTAAATGACGCTACGAGCAGTCCTACATTCTCATTGGTAAATGAATATCAAACCAACAACAATCAAATTGTATATCACTTTGATTTTTATAGATTAAACAAAGAAACCGAAGCATTAGATATGGGTGTCGATGATTATTTGTATTCTGGGAATTGGTGTTTTATCGAATGGTCTGAAAAAATTGAAAACCTGATTCCGGAGCAACACACCATAATTACAATCGAATTACTACCTAATGGTGAGCGTTTATTGGAATTAAAGTAATAAAATAATGAACTTAGATACCAATAAAGTAGAAATCATCCCTTTTTCAATTGAATTGAAAGACCCGATCAAAACCTTAAACCTAGAATGGCTCCATAAATACTTTAAAGTGGAACCCAAAGATGAAAAAGTATTATCTAACCCTCAAGGCGAAATAATCGATAAAGGAGGATTTATTTTTTATGCTAAATACAACAATCAAATTGTGGGTACGGTTTCTTTATTAAAAATAGATGAAACCACATTTGAACTGACAAAAATGGCTGTATCAGATGAGAATCAAGGATTAGGCATCGGTAAAAAACTGATGAAACATTGCTTGAATGAGGCAAAAGATAAAGGAATTCAAAAATTGATTCTATATTCCAATAGAAAATTACTGCCTGCGATACATCTATATGAAAATTTTGGTTTCATTGAAATTCCTGTTGAAGAAGGCGTTTATGAAAGAGCTGATATTAAAATGGAGAAAATACTCCGCTAATTAGATTTTTTTTTGATAATCCCATTAGGCAGCATTTAAATAAAAATACTTTGAATCTTTTTTGTAAATTGTACCACTAATATCACACCATCAATGTCTATAAGTCCATTCACAAAAGAACAATTACTGCCTCAAGAAGAAAAACTAGAAATTGCTAGACAGAAAAGCCAACTTTTTATAGGAATTCCAAAAGAGACCAGTTTTCAAGAACGACGCATTTGTTTAACACCAGACGCTGTGAATTCTCTTACCTATTTAGGACATAGAGTAATGATTGAAGCTGGTGCCGGAGCAAGTTCCAGTTATAGTGATAGAGAATACAGCGAAGCGGGTGCCGAAATTACTCAAAACACCAAAAAGGTTTTTAGCTGTCCAATGCTACTAAAAGTAGAACCTCCAACTACGGCTGAAATTGAAATGATGAATCCCAAAACCATTTTATTATCAGCAATTCAATTAAAAACAAGAAAAAAGTCCTATTTCGAAGCACTATCCCGAAAAAAAATAACCGCACTCGCTTTTGAATACCTGAAAGACGAAGATGGCTCCTACCCTGCCGTAAAATCACTCAGTGAAATTGCAGGAACTGCTTCCATATTAATCGCTGCCGAATTGATGATAACCAATGAATTTGGAAAAGGACTATTATTTGGAAACATCACAGGTGTTCCTCCTACCGAAGTTGTTATTATTGGCGCAGGAGCTGCGGGGGAATTTGCTGCTAAAACAGCCATTGGACTTGGAGCAAGTGTAAAAATTTTTGATAATTCCATTACCAAGCTACGACGTTTGCAGAATAATTTAAACCAACGAATTTTCACTTCCACAATCCAACAAAAATCTTTACTAAAAGCCTTAAGACGCTGTGATGTCGCTATTGGTGCAATGCGAGGTATCGAGAGAAGCCCCGTTATTGTGACCCAAACAATGGTAGAACACATGAAAAGAGGCGCAGTAATTGTAGATATAAGTATTGATACCGGTGGATGTTTTGAAACATCCGAAGTAACAACCCATGAAAAACCCACATTCATCAAGAACAATGTATTACACTACTGCGTACCCAATATTCCTTCAAGATATTCAAAAACTGCATCACTGTCCATTAGCAATATAATCACACCCTATTTGATTCAATTGGCCGAAGATGGCGGCATAGAAAGTGCTATCCGTTGCAATGCAGGCCTAAAAAATGGTATCTATCTCTATCACGGCATTTTAACAAACAAAGCCATAGGTGACTGGTTCGATTTGCCTGATAACGACATTAATTTAATTGTTTTTTAACTAAACTTTCCCATACCTTTGCCGAAAATTAAAATATAAAAGAAGCATAAATTTCAATAGGTTGAAAACACCAACAGTAATTATGCGAATTACATATAAACAATAAAAAACAATAAATTAAATATGAATTTCATACAACGTTTTGCCTACTATCTAGTGGGTTTGATAATGGGTTTATTTGTCGTTGCAGCTATATTTAGCGGAAAAGACACCCGTTGTAATTACTTTCCAAACGCCAGAGTACTGAATGATTTAAGCACAAAACCATTTTATTACTCAGATAAAGCTTCCGCTATTTTATCACAAAAATGGGTTGATACCACTGATATAAAAAACACTTTGAAACTGGGTGATGTAGATTTTGACAAAAGTAACATACCTTACAAAAAAGGAAAATTATATATTATCGAGGGTAAAACTAAACAAAACCAACAAATTATAGTCAAAGTCATCAATTACTCCAACAAAGCAGTTCTTGAAGACATTACCAAAAAATAAGCCTACTAAACTCTTCCTCTCGAAGAGTTTTTTTTTGTTAAAAAGGTACTAAAAAAATTGTAAGGAGCGAAACAATAGGCTTTATCAGTAAATAGGATTCCCGCTGTCCTTCCAATTCTTTTGAAGAGACGGGTTTGAAACCCGTCTCTTCAAAAGAATATTCCCTCCCATCGGGGCTCATAGCCAAAATAGTCTGTTTTAGGAAACACAACCGATTACAACCGTTAATTCCTTAGTCCGTAAAATAATACCAAACAGGTTAAAAAAAACCTGTAAGGTATAAATCTAATCTAATTTCAAAACTCAAAAAAAAAAAAAAACCATAACTCAAATTTTGAATTATGGTTTTTTAAAAAATGTATTATTTTAGGGTATTACCACTAATTGTGTAGGTTTTACAAAAATTAAAAAAGGGTGAACCACAAATTAAAGCACATTAATATTTTACTACCAACTATTCAACTGTTAGTAAATCCAAGTTAACTATTAATAATTCGTGTAATTCAAATTTTGAGTTTATAGAATTTGTGATAATTTGTGTAATTTGTGGCGAAAAACTTTTACCCACAAAGTTGAGGGTAGAACCTATTTTAGAATGAAACCTCTTTTATCTTTGCGCTAAATAAGCCAAAACGTTTTTCTCAATTCGTTCATTAATATTCGAAATATCAGCTTTTACGAACTTTTCGCCAAGAATATTTTCGTACAATTCAATGTATCTCTCAGAAACAGTTTCAATATATTCATCGGTCATATCGGGAATTTGTTGCCCTTCCAAACCTTGAAAACCATTTTGAATCAACCACCTTCTCACAAACTCCTTTGACAATTGTTTTTGTTCTTCTCCCTTGTCTTGTCTTTCTTGATACCCTTCAGAATAAAAATAACGAGAAGAATCAGGAGTGTGAATTTCGTCAATCAATACAATAACACCATCTTTAGTTTTTCCAAACTCGTATTTTGTATCCACTAAAATTAAACCACGACTGGCAGCAATTTCGGTTCCTCTTTGAAATAAAGCACGAGTATATTTTTCTAGAACTAAATAATCTTCTTCGGTTACAATTCCTTTTTCAAGAATAGCTTCTCTTGAGATATCCGCATCGTGTTCTCCATTATCCGCTTTTGTGGTTGGAGTGATTATCGGTTCTGGAAATTTATCATTTTCTTTCAAACCTTCAGCCATTGTTACTCCACAAATTTGTCTTTTGCCTAGAGCATATTCACGTGCTGCATGACCCGAAAGGTATCCACGAATTACCATTTCCACCTTAAAAGGCTCACATAAATGCCCAACAGCAACACTTGGATCTGGAGTAGCTATTAACCAGTTAGGAACAATATCTTTTGTTAATTCCATAAATTTTGTGGCAATTTGATTCAAAATTTGCCCTTTGTATGGAATCCCTTTTGGTAAAACGACATCAAATGCCGAAAGCCTATCCGTGGCAATCATCACAAGTAAATCATCGTTAATAGTATAAACTTCTCTTACTTTTCCGCGATATACCGATTTTTGATTTGGAAAATTAAAATTGGTAGTAGTTATTGTATTGCTCATTGTAGTTTGATGTGTTGTTATTTTGGCAAAAATAGGTTGTTTAAAAGAGATACACAAAAATGTTGAAGCATAATTCAACTTGAAAAAAACAATATTTTCTAGTTTTTTAGTAGCGTAGTAGTAAATAAATTCAATATTCTACTATATTCATCGACCCAAGAATAGGTTTCTTTAAAACCATGTGCTTCTATTGGATAAGAGGAGAGACTCCAATTTTTCTTTCCCAATTCAATAAATCGTTGTGAAATTCGAACAATATCCTTATACTCCACATTGTCATCAACCATTCCGTGTAGCATCAATAAATTGCCTTGTAAATTTTCTGCAAAATAGATTGGAGAACTTTTTTTATATGCTATTGGATCCGTTTCCGGAAAATTTAGAATATTAGACGTATATCCATGGTTATAATGAGCCCAATCTGTTACTGATCGTAAAGCAGCTCCTGAAGCAAATTCTTTTGGAGTGGTAAGCATTGCCATCAAAGTGATAAAACCACCATAAGAACCACCATATATCCCTACTTTACTCGGATCTATTCCTAAATTTTTAACCAAATAGTTTTTCCCGTCAATTTGATCCGTTAAATCTTTACCTCCCATAAAACGATATATTCCTGTTCTAAAATCCCTTCCGTACCCATCACTTCCTCTATAATCGATATCCAAAACAGTGAAACCTAAATCGGTTAATAAATTATGAAACATGTATTCTCTGTGGTAATTACTCCAATAATTATGCGCATTTTGAAGATAACCAGCACCATGAACAAAAAGAATTGCCGCTTTATTGCTTTTATCTAATTGCGGTTTATACAACCTAGCATGAACAACCATTCCATCTTGAGCCTTAAATTCTATAACTTCTGGTATTCGCCAAGGATACTTATTGAATTCTTCTTTGGTCGAAAAAGTAATTTGCTGTAGCGCAGTTTTTGCTTTATTCTCGGCAATATAAAGCTCCCAAGGTTTGTTTTTAAAGGAATAACGAACCAACAAACTTTTTTCGTCTGGAGACAAACTCACTTCATAAGCTCCATCATTTGTCAAAATAGGTTGCAAAACCCCATCACTGACAGACAATTTATAAAAACTCCTATTTCCAGGATGGGTTGTATTTGTGGTCAAATAAAAAGTTTTCTTATCTTTTGACAAAATTACATCTCTCACTTCCCAATTTCCTTTGGTCAATTGTGATTTCTTTTTAGTTTTGATATTATAAGTATACAAATGAGAATAACCCGTAGCTTCTGATTGAAAATAAATTGTCTCATTATCACCCAGAAAATCAAGAACACCTGAATCAAAAGGATAAGAAGGAATTCCGGGACCTCCAATCCAAGCTTCATCATGCTGATAATCTATCTCTTCAAAAGTGTTTTTATCTAAATTTAGCTTAATTAACCATCTGTCCTTATTGTCTTGACTTCTAATTTCCGTTATTGCAAAAGTTCCATCCTGATTGTAAATTGGTGTTTGAACCACAATCAACTTATCTTCTTTTTTACTGTTTTTTAAATTATCATATAAACCATAATATTTTGGCACATCTTGAATATGACTTAACGTTGAAAAGTTCAAATAATAAACAGAATCTTTGGCTACAGAATAGATTCCAAATTTTGAATTCACTAAATTAGTAACAGATACTTTCTCTTTAGTGTCTGGAGTTTGATTGTAACCGTCTTTGGTTATAAAGAGCTCCATTTTTTCGCTTTGAGAGGTCGTTTTATCTGTTAGTCTAAACGTTACAAAATTCCCTTTTGGATTGATGCTAAAATTATCAAAAACACCCAAACCATAGTTGTACTCTTTTGGAAAATCCGACTTATTTTCATTTGTTTTTAGAGTATTCCATTTCTTTTTTGACTCTTGGTCTCGGATGAATTGAAACAATTCCTTTTGCTGACTTTTCAAAAAAGATTCTTTTTCCAATTCTGTTTGATGTTCTTTTCCTTCCTTAAAATTGGTAAGTTGCAAAATGGTTCCTTCTTTGGTATTGTATTTTAGAATATTACCATTTTGTTCAAAAAAAAGCACACCATTCTCAAAAGCCAATTTTAGATTAGAAATAGGATTGGTTTGCTGCAAAAGTTTTTTAGCTATTTTGCTCTTTACCGAATAGGAATACAAAGCACCATTTTCAAGATAATAGCCTAAATCTAGATTGGGATTTCGTAGTATGTTTAGTTTTGAAAAAGCCGCTTCTTTTGCTGAAGCCAGTTGTGGACTCGCCATTCCTTTCTCCCAATAATAAATACTCTTATCAATTTCATTATTCGGATTCCATTCAAAATAGATTTTTTTTCCCTCAGCTGACCAATGTCCATTTGTAGGTTGTCCTCCTATATATGACTCGCCCTTCATGATTTCCTCCAATTTTAAAACCTGACTTTGACCAAAGAAACTGCAAACCAAAAAAACTAAAACCAATCCTTTTTTAAACATTTTTTATTTTTAATACTATTATTTTTTAAAACAGAACTATTCAAAAGTAATCTATTTAAAACCCAAAAGCCCTTTTCCTGAAGCATTAACAGATGCCTTCAAAGCACTTAGCGAAGTTTCTTTTAATAATTTCACTTTTTGAATTGGAACAATATAAATCTCATTACCGTTTGAATTTGGAATACTTACTACAGCATTTCCTTCATCGGTTTGTTCAATCAAAAATCCTGGTTTCCAATAGTCCCCGAATTGCAACAAAACTGGTAAATCTGTCTCTATTTTAGGCACATCAACTAATTGTTTTTTGGCCATTTCTTTATGCTTTTCATACCCAGGAATTATTTGTTTTAGTTTAGCATCAATTCCATCACTTATTTTTTTCAAAAAAGTCAATCTAACCAAATATCCACATATATAGACAAAGGTCAATAAAATTAAAGCACCAATAAAATTTGCAGTATTCGGACCTAAAATCTGATCTATTCCAATCATTTTGGCAATACCATTTCCGAATTTGGCAAAAATTCCAAATACCTTTTGTATTAAAACCAATAAAATCAAAACTGGCAATAAAAATAAAATACCAGAAATACAATTTTGCTTTACATTTTCTAAATAATGACTCATACCTTTTATTTTTTTAAATTAAACATTAAAACACGTAATAAAATTTGACAAATATTTTGCAACACCATCTTCGTTATTTGTTGAAATTACTTCTAAATGAGGTAATTTATTTTTTAGATTCTCCGGTGCATTTCCCATAATTAATCCAATTCCAGCGACTTCCAGCATTCTTTCATCATTAAAACCATCACCAAAAGAAATGACTTCTTCAAATGAAAAACCTTCTTTTCTAAGAATTTTTGCAATAGCAATACTTTTATCAACAGATTTATCCATAAACTCCAAACAAATTGGTAAACTAAACGCATGACTGAACATATCCGAATGATTTTCTAAAATTTTATCTTTTAAATCAACCAATTTTTGATGGTTCTCATGGGTAAAAAACATTTTTATGGCGCTGTAATCATCCAATGTGGAAAAATCAACTACTTCAGGAGGATAAACCAAATCTTTCTGAAATGCATTTAACTTTTTATTGATTTTAGAAGTTTGCCAAACCGATTCCTTAAACAATACCGTAGTGATTTCTGGATCTATGTCTATTGCCAAAACCGATTTTACAGCATCACTTTCTATATTAAAAGAATACAAAAGCTCTTTTTGTGGTGAATGTATTCTTGCTCCATTAGAAGTCACTAAATAGACTGGAACTTCTAAACTCTCTATTATAGCCATTGCATCGATGTGATGCCTTCCTGTTGCCACAATTATCAAATAGTTTTGTTCATGAAATTCTTTAAAAACAGATTTAGTATAGTCCGAAATTGCATGATCCGAGTTCAGTAATGTACCGTCTAAATCGCTAATTATTACTTTAATTTTTTGGTTTGACATTTTGTTTTTCAAATTCATTTATAACATATTCCAAATTTATTGCAATTAAAGAAGAAACCCAAAAAGTAACCCATATTAAAGATGCTTTTAACTTAATTATACAAAATATTAACTTTAATTTTCAAAATAAATACTGTTCTAATAATCTTAACTCGTTGGGTGTAATTCATGAAATTTTTATAAAACACATAGAAATATAGACTTTATTTTAAAAAAGAATATCAAAAAAAAAATATATTTATTTCACATAAAGCACTATGTGTGTTTCAAATAAGTGAAACATCTCTTTTTTGAGCTTAGAAAATCTATGTATGTGTTTAAAATAATTGCACCCAACGGGCTAATCTTATTGTTTTTTAAAGCAAAAAGAAGAAACTCAAATATAGAGTTTCTCCTTTCAAAATAGAATTGAATTATTTTCATCATTTAAATTAGAATAGTACATCCGTTTTTAAATTTAATAATCATTATTCTCAATTTGTTTGTAAGCATCAATGACTTTTTTAACCAATCTGTGACGTACAATATCTTTGTCATCCAAATAAATAATCCCTATACCTTCAACATCTTTTAAGACTAACAATGCTTCTTTGAGTCCAGATATAGTTCTACGGGGTAAATCCACTTGACCGGGATCTCCAGTAATCATAAACTTGGCACTTTTCCCCATACGTGTTAAGAACATTTTCATTTGAGAATGAGTCGTATTTTGTGCTTCGTCCAAAATTACAAAAGCATGATCTAATGTTCTTCCTCGCATAAAAGCCAATGGTGCAATTTGAATAATACCTTTTAAAATATAATCTTCTAATTTTTCGTTAGGCAACATGTCTCGCAAGGCATCATACAACGGCTGCATGTATGGATCCAATTTTTCTTTCATATCTCCTGGAAGAAAGCCTAGATTTTCACCAGCTTCTACAGCAGGTCGAGTCAAAATAATTCGCTTGACTTGTTTCTCTTTTAGTGCCTTTACAGCCATGGCTACTCCAGTATAGGTTTTACCTGTTCCCGCAGGACCAACAGCAAAAACCATGTCGTTTTTCTCCATAGTGTCAACCAATAATTGTTGATTGGGAGTCATGGGTTTTATAATTCTACCTCCTACACCATGCACTAAAATTTTGTCTTGTCCTAGAATTTTGTTTTCCTCTCTAGAATCGCTAAGAATCACTCGTTCGATTACATTATCATCAATAGTGTTATATCTGGTAAAATGCAACATCAAGCGTTGAAAACGTTTTTCAAATTCATCTAAGACATCTTTGTCTCCAAATGCTTTGAGCGTTGTCCCTCTTGCAACAATTTTTAATTTAGGAAAGTACTTTTTAATTGACTCAAGATGTGAATCCTGAGTGCCCCAAAAATCTTTTGGAGCAATGTCGACGAGCTCGATGATTCTTTCGTTCAAAATAAGAAGTTTTTAAGTTAATTAATTGAGTTTAAAATCAATTTTTAATATTTACGCTACAAATTATTATATTGCAGTTTTTAATTTCCAATTCTGTAAATAACACTAAAAAACATCTTTCTAGAATTTCGGTTATTCTAGTTCTAATTATACGTTTGCTTTTAATTTTTTTAACATAGATTCATTCAATAAATCAGAAACTTTTATAGATAAAATTTCACAAAGATTATCTTTTGCAAGTAATTCAATATCAATTTCTTTTGTAGGAATAAAAGATTGTTTAATTTTAGGATTTGAAAAAGCTTTTTGACTAAAAGATTGCATACTAAAAAAGAAAACAGATACTAAAAAAATAATCTTCAACATACATTTTGTTTTAAATCAGATAAAAAACTGTTCAAATAAAGTATAAAATACTTTAGCTTTGCAGTACTCAAATTTAATAAAAAAAAAGTTTCGGTCGCTATAAAACTCAATAGTTATAAACAATTTTATGTCAATAATAACCCTTACTACCGATTACGGATTGAAAGACCACTTTGTAGGTGCGTTGAAAGGGAAAATAGTATCAGAGTATCCAGAAGCTTCAATAATTGACATTTCACATGACATCAATCCATTCAACATTGCAGAAGCTTGTTATATTATTTCGGCATCTTACAATAGTTTCCCAAAAGGAACAGTTCATATCATTGGTGTTGATTTAGAATCGAATAAAGAAAACCAACATATTGTCATGCAATGGAATGATCATTTCTTTATTGCTGCCGATAATGGCATATTAAGTATGCTTTCGCAAAAGATACTTCCTCAAAAAATTGCTGCAATAACGATACACGACCGACTGCATAATGAAGCTTCCGATTTGGATGTTTTTGTAAAAGTAGCCTGCCATATTGCCAAAGGTGGTGTATTAAGTGTAATTGGAAAAGAAATTACAACCCTGAAACAAGTCACCGATTTACAAGTTATTTTAACCGACGATGGAAATCAGCTAAAAGGAAACGTGATTTATATCGATCATTTTGGTAATGTGGTAATCAATATTACCAAAAAACAGTTTATAGAATGTGCAAAAGGGAGAGATTACGAAGTTGTGTACAGAAACCAAACAATTAAAACAATTTTACCTTATTATTCAGCCATTGCCAATTCAGATAAATATCCTGTAAAATACTATGAAGGCCAGAGATTGGCTATTTTCAATGAAGCTGGTTATCTGGAGATTGCACTTTTTAGGAGTAACCCATTAACAGTAGGATCTGCTAGTACGCTACTGGGACTTAATTACAGAGATGTAGTTTCGATACTATTTAAGAATTGAGATTTTCGATTGCAGAATGAAGATTGCAGATTTTGAATTGAATAAGAGAGAGAGATAATTGAATATTGATTACCATAAAAAATTAGTAGATGAAAGAAATTATAGAATTAAATTATAAAACAAAATATACAATTCCTTGAATAAAAATCAAGTTCTAAATTAAATTCAAAAACCTAAAATCTGCACAATAAATTTAAAACTCCACCATGTTTGTACGAATTGTAAAACTGAGTTTTCACGAGAAAAACATCCCCGCTTTTCTTGAAAACTTTGAATTAATGAAAGATCAAATACGAAATGCGCCCGGTAATCGTTTTTTAGAGCTGTATCAGGACAAAGAAAATAAAAGTATTTTCTTTACCTATAGTTATTGGGAAACAGAAATGGATTTGGAAAATTATCGAAATTCAGCCCTTTTTGATACCGTTTGGACGTTTACCAAACAATTATTTAATGCAAAACCAGAAGCTTGGAGTGTTGATAAATTAGTTTCTTTGGTTTAAAGTTGTTTAATTGGAAACAAATTCAAATAAACTTTAAACATTAAACTTTTTAAACTTTAAACTTTTTAAACTTTAAACTTTTTAAAATAAAAAATATAAAATGAAGTCAATCGTATTTCGCGAAATAAAATCCTTTTTTGGTTCACCAATCGGATATTTAGTAATTGCACTTTTCCTTATCGGAAATGGATTATTCCTTTGGGTTTTTCAAGGTGAATATAATATTTTAAATACGGGCTTTGCCGATTTAACGCCTTTTTTCACATTGGCTCCCTGGATTTTAATTTTCTTAATTCCCGCTGTAACCATGCGCAGTTTCTCAGATGAAAAAAAACAAGGCACACTCGAATTGTTACTCACAAAACCCATTAGCCTTTGGGAGATTGTAAACGGAAAATTCTTGGGTGCATTTCTGTTAATTATAATGGCAATCATTCCAACTTTTATTTATGTAGAAGTGGTTTGGAATTTAGGCTCACCCGAAGGAAACCTAGATATGGGAAGCACTCTTGGTTCTTATTTTGGATTATTGTTTTTAATTGCGGCATATTCGGCAATTGGAATCTTTACTTCATCAATTTCAGAAAACCAAATTGTTTCCTTTATTATTGCCGTTTTTCTATGCTTCTTTTTCTATTTTGGATTTCAAGGGTTGGCCTCTGTATTACCTAGTTTTTCTAATTTCATTTCTTATTTCGGAATGCAAGATCATTACAAGAGCATGAGTCGAGGCGTTATAGACACACGAGACGTAATCTATTTTATTAGTATCGCCGTTTTGTTTCTTTCGTTCACAGTCTTTAATTTAAAATCTATTAAATCGTAATGAGAGCATTCCCTTTAAAAAACGCCAAATCATTATTGATTACTGTTGCAATTGTTTTCCTTATAAATATAATTAGCAATTTCGTTTTTCATCGTTTTGATTTAACTCAAGATCATCGCTATACTCTTTCCCCTACAACTTTAAAAATTCTTAAAGAGGTAAAGAATCCACTATCCATAAAAGTATACCTGCAAGGTGAATTACCAGCAGAATTCAAGCGATTACAAATGGAATCCAAACAACTTTTGGAAGAATTTCAAGCCTATAATTCTAATATCATTATCGAATTTGTAGATCCTTTGGAAAACAAAGACGAGAGCATGGACAATATTAAAGAGTTGTATCGAAAAGGTTTAACTCCAATAAACATTACTGTTGATGATAAAGGAAAACAGTCTCAATCGATGGTTTTTCCTTGGGCAATTGCTGTCTACAACAATAAAGAGGTGAATATTCCGCTGTTGAAAAACATTATGGGCGCTTCTACCACTCAAAAAGTGATTGGATCGGTTCAGCATCTTGAATATTCCATTTCGGATGGAATAAATAAAATTTCTAAAGACAAACAAAAGAAAGTTGCCATCATCAAAGGAAATGGAGAACTTCAAGAAAGACATATCGCCAAGTTTCTGATGCAAGTTCGCGAAAGTTACTTCATTGGTCCATTCACCTTGGATTCGGTTGCCAAAAACCCTGAAGGAACATTAAAATCATTACAAAATTACGATTTGGCAGTCATAGCCAAACCTACTGAAGCTTTTACCGATGAAGAAAAAATGGTTCTGGATCAGTTCATCATACACGGAGGAAAAACCCTGTGGCTAATCGATCAAGTCAATGCCGAAATGGACAGTCTTTACAACCCATCTGGAGCCACATTGGCATTTCCAAAGGATCTGAACTTAAACGATATGTTCTTCAAATACGGGGTGCGTATCAATCCAGATTTGGTCAAAGACGAACAAGGAAGTCCTATAAAACTGGCCAGTGGAGAACAAGGAAGCGGAACACAATACCAGGATTTCAACTGGAAATTTGCACCTCAAGTATATCCTATCAGTAAACATCCCATTGTAAAAAATCTAGGTGGTATCAAATTTGATTTTGCCAATGCGATGGATACCTTAAAAAATGGAATCAAGAAAACGGTATTATTACAATCATCTTCCTATTCCAAAAAAATAGGAACACCAGTAGAAATTAACCTAAATATGGTTTCGGAACAAACTGCTCCAACTGATTACCTGAATAAAGGAAACATTCCGTTAGCGGTTTTATTAGAAGGTTCTTTTCATTCGATGTTTGAGAATCGTGTACTTCCTTTTGGAGACAAATCATTTGTTACCAATGGAAAAGAAAGCAAAATGATTGTGATTGCAGACGGGGATATTATAAAAAACCAACTGGATAAAGCGGGACAGCCAATAGAATTAGGCTATGACCAACGTTCTGGAAATTTATATGACAACAAAGATTTTATGATGAATTGTGTGAATTATCTATTGGATGATACAGGACTTATTAACATTCGTAGCAAAGATCTTGACTTACCATTATTAGATAAAGAAAAAGTATATGAAAACTATACCTTTACACAGTTCCTAACTATCGGGCTTCCAATTCTAATTTTGCTCCTATTTGGTTTTGGATTTACATTCCTTCGAAAAAGAAAATACAGCAAATAGATGTTAATAAAAAAGTTGGTTTTCTAGAATAGTTTACAATATATTTGTAAAGTGTATTCTAAGTTTTAATTCTGAAAAAGCACACCCTTAAAAACAAAATAATAGAGATGAAATTTATAGTATCGAGTTCGTACTTATTAAAACAATTACAAGTTTTAGGTAGCGTTATCAATAATAACAATACTTTACCAATCTTGGATAACTTCTTATTTGAATTAAATAATAACGAATTAACTGTTTCGGCATCCGATTTGGAGACTACAATGTCTGCCACATTGGCTATTGACTCAACCAGTAAAGGAAGTGTTGCAGTACCCGCAAAATTATTGTTGGAAATCCTTAAAACCTTTCCAGAACAACCCTTAACTTTTACGGTTGAAGAAAACAGCACTATAGAAATCAGTTCAAACTCTGGAAAATATGCGTTGGCGTATGCTCCAGGAGAGGAATTCCCAAAATCAGTAAACCTTGACGAACCATCGGTAACACTAGTTCCTGCAGATGTTTTGGCTACTGCTATCAGCAAAACGATTTTTGCAGCTGGAAATGACGATTTGCGTCCGGTAATGTCTGGTGTTTTCTTCCAGTTTTCTCCAGAAGGTTTGATTTTTGTGGCAACAGACGCTCACAAATTGGTAAAATATGCTCGTACTGATGTAAAAGCATCACAAGTAGCTGAGTTCATTATGCCAAAAAAACCTTTGAACATCTTAAAAAGTATCTTAGGCACATCCGATGCTGAAGTAAAAATAGAATACAACGATTCGAACGCTACTTTCTCTTTTGACAACTACATTTTATTATGTCGTTTAATCGATGGAAAATATCCAAATTACGAAGCCGTTATTCCAAAAGAAAATCCAAACAAATTGATGATGGATCGTTCTCAATTCTTGAGCTCAGTTCGTCGTGTTGCGATTTTCTCTAACAAAACCACACACCAAATTCGTTTGAAAGTGGCTGGAGCCGAATTAAACATTTCTGCCGAAGATATTGACTACTCCAACAAAGCCGAAGAAAGATTGACTTGTGATTACCAAGGAGATGATATGCAAATCGGTTTCAACTCTCGTTTCTTAACCGAAATGTTGAATAATTTGCAATCTGATATGATAATGCTTGAAATGTCATTACCAAACAGAGCTGGTATTCTAACTCCGATAGATGGACTAGAAGATGGCGAAACCGTAACCATGCTAGTGATGCCTGTAATGCTAAACAGCTAGTTACCTCAAAATACTAAACTAACCAAAACCATTTTTTATATTTAAAAAACCGAAATTCCTAACCAGAGTTTTGGTTTTTTTTTGAACTTAACTGAATAAATAGATCAGTTTAAAATTATTTACCTCGTCAGTCCGATTAAGTTTGTGTGGGCGTAACCCCCGCTAGAAAAAAGGGCTCGTTTCTTTGTCGTCATTGCCCTTTTTCCTATCGGGGGTCGTGCTATTCGCGCTACTTCGGTAGCTAGCTTCTATCACTTACGCGTATACAAGAACTTTAAGAAAAATTATAAGATTTTGTTTTTCAAAAGAACTAAATCAATTGCTCTTTGATTATCCTGCAAGGTTTTTTTAAACCTTGTAGGTATATTGGTCGTTTAGCCTTAGGTTCAATACCTACAAGGTTAAACCCGGATTCAGCATTAGACATTATTACGCAGAGTTACACGAAGAATTCGCGAAGAATCACAAAGTTTTTTAACCTCCATTCAAAGAATTAGATTTCCCTTTGCGTGTCTTTGCGTGTCTTTGCGCATCTTCGTGAAATATTTCCTATTGCGGAATCTCGGTTAAAAAAAACCTTGCAGAAAATGGTGCAAATCAATCTTTGTCAAAGTTCAAAACTTTGACAAAGATTACTGAGACTGAATACTAAAAAACTGAATACTGAACACTTTTTTTAAATAACCCCCATCTTCTTCATCAAAAAAGTAGCGCTTTTGTTTTTACAAATACCGTTACGAAGTGTGTAATCAAAATGCAGTTCATCGTTGCTGATTTCGACTTCAAAGCATTTGTTGGTTAGAATATTTGGATAATCATTGGTGGTCAAACAAACTTCAATATCATGTGTAGCAATGGCACCAATGGCTTTTTTGGAAATTACTTTTTTGACCACTTCAATCGTTCCATTTCGTTTATCATCCGAGTTGGTTCCTCTTAAAATTTCATCCAAAAGCACAAAGGCAGGATTTGCTTCCAATTCGTTCATAATTTGCTTTAAGCGCTTGATTTCGGCAAAGAAATAGGATTCACTATCGGACAAGGAATCGGATAATCGCATAGAAACCAAAACAGGTAGCGGATGTACATTGGCCTGACTAGCGCATACGGGAGCTCCCATCCCCGAAAGCACCATATTGATTCCTAAACTACGCAAAAAAGTACTTTTGCCCGACATATTCGAACCTGTCAAGATCATAAACGATTGTGGATGAAACTGCACCTCATTCCCTACTCTAGTTGCTGGATTCAGCAAAGGATGACTTAAGTTAGAAAAATCAATTTTGAAATTAGTGTTTAAAGTTGGATACACAAACTCCGGATTATTAAAAGAGAAATTCGCCAAACTATCAAGCATTTCAAACTCGCCAATTACTTCTAACCATTCTTCTAGAACAATAGTATGCTGTTTTTTCCAAGCGATCAGCGATTTTAGAACGTGAAAGTTAAAAAGGAAGGTTCCATTGAGTACTATACCTGTCACAAAATTTCCGATCGTATCCATATTGGAGAATAAGCCCGATAATTTCTTAAGATGTACACTTGCTTTCTGATTTTGAAAATTCAGTTTTTGTTGTAAATCAACTAATTTATCAGAATGAAAAGTTTCGTTTTCAATTTTCTGAACCAATAAACTATATTGTCCAACGATAACATCAATATTTTCGGCGTTGGCAATTTCTATTGTTATTCTTTTATAAAATCTGCCTAAAAAAGACATATTCAACACAAAGAAAAAGGTTAAATAGGTTAAAAAAACAGGATTGGAGGTCAAAATATAACCCAACAAATTACTAAAAAAACCTATTGGAAAAAGGAAAGACAAAGCAACACTAACTTTTGATAAAGGTGTACTTTCAAATCGACTCCATTGTAGTAAAGACGAATAAACCGATTGATTATCCTGCCCTATTTTGGCAAGAGCCAAAAACTCCTGACGCCAATTTAATTTTTCTTTTAATTCCTGCACTGCCAGATGATTCTTTAGAATTTCATCATTGTGTAAAAGGGTTAAAAGCTTTTTGGCCAAAGTTTTTTTTCCTATGAAAGTGGCGGTTCTGTTTAGGTTTTGGAACAACGAATGATCTCCAAAAATATCAAGATGATAAGCATAAGGATGATAAAAATCATTGAATTCGGAACCATTTTCAAAAGGGATTGATTTTCTTTCTAAATAATTAACTTCATTGTTGTTGATTTCTACCAATGCCGTTTTAATTTTCTTTTGAAAAGAAAGTTTCGAGTGGATTCGCATCAAAAAAAGAAAACTAGCAAAGAGTATAATTGCTGCCATGACAAATACTGATTCACTAGTTTTTATGTAATAAAATAAACTTCCTAAAAAAAGCAAAATACTAATAAACCTCAGAAAACTAATGCTATTGTATTTTGTATTTATTGATTTTAACTCCTCTGAATAATTTTGACTATAACTTTTGTATATTTCCATGCTTGTTTTAATGATATACAAATGTAGGGAAAGCCAATGGCAATATCAATTGCAATGGCAAAATAACAAATTAATTGAATTCTATTCTTCGTGCATTGCCAAAACAGGAATGGTTGATATATTCGAGAATTTTTGAGTCAAACTTGGTTTAAATAGCTCGGAGAAGAAATTACGTTTATGGGTAATCATTGCCAAAGTATCTATGTTTTTGTGGGAAATAAAATCTAAAATTGTTTCTTTTACAAGATCACTTTTTACAATTGAAAACTGAACAGGTTCTTTTTCGAATTCTATTTTCCATTGAGCAACAGTATCATCTTTAACATCTGATTTACTAGTTTTTACATACAAACATTTTACAACCGCATGCGTTTTTTTTGCCATTTTGATTACTTGCTTTAAAGCTGCTTTGTCTTTATCTCTGAATCTGGTTGTAAAGCCAATCGTTTCAATTTTTGAGTATTTTGCTTCGATAGGTACACATAAAACAGGAACATCGACAGCAGTTACCACAGCACCGGTATTTGAACCTATAAAAAAAGATTCCCAACCTGTAGCACCGGAGGTTCCCATAACCACATAATCTATTCTTTCGTCTATGACTGCTTGTTTGATAGCATAAATTAGGTCACCATCAACAAGTTTATGGCTTAATTTTATATGATCTAGATGATGGGCAATGGCCATTTCTCGGAGTTTTGGAATTTCTTCCTTAAACATATCAAATTGTGCCAATTGTAAGGAATCAAAAATAGTATAATAATTATCTGGAATAAATTGATTGTCTACTATTGGCAAATCAAAAGTGTGCAACAATAAAACTTCTCCGTTTACAATTTTAGCAAAATGCAATGCATGGATAAAAGCATTATTGGCAACTTCGGAAAAATCGGTGGGAAATAAAATCTTTTTCATTACTAAGGTATTTAAATTTTTAATTGATGAAAATATATTTTTATGATTTTGAACCGATAAAAAACAAGGTTCTTATTTTGTTTTATGCAATAAACATCTTGTTCATCGGTTTTGCGTGAGGGATAGAAGCAAGCTACCGAAGTAGCGCGTATAGCCCGACAGCGTTGAGCAAAGGGGCTGTATGAGCGGCACTACGAGTAAGCCCCTTTGCTTAACGGGGTCACGCCCAACTAGTTGAAATAGAATTTATTTATTGAATAGACAAAATAGGTATGTTGCTGTGAAAAGCTAATTTTTTGGAAAGGCTGACGTTGAATAATTTTTCAAAAAAACCTCGATGGCGTACATGAATGGCTAGCATGTTTATTTTATCTTTTTCTATAAACTTCAAAATTTCTCCTTCTACATCATTACTTATTACGGAATGAAAATTAATATTTTGATCTTTGAAAACATTTTTAAAATCAAGTATTAGATCATCTTTGTATACTTTGTGAGGCGCTTTTATGTTAAGACAATCGATATGCGAATGCAAAAACTTAGCTAAATCAGCTACTTTTTGTAATGCCTCTATGTCTTTAATTTCATATTTGGTAGTAAAAAGAATTTTTTGAATGGGTGCATATTGACATTTTTCAGGTATGGCCAAAACTATGGCTTTGGCATCATTCATTACTTTGGTTGTTTGTGTTCCTAAAAATATTTCACTCATGTGTTTTGCGCCTTTGGTCCCCATTACAATGAAATCAATATTTTCTTTTTTTGAGATTTTGACTACTTCATCTATTAACACCCCTTGTATAAGCACATTACTCCACTTTATATGTCCTAAATTATTTTCATCGGCTATTTTTCGAAGTAAAGGCACCTCATCTTTGTAATTTTCGAAATTACTCAGTTGTTCATAATCATATATTTCCTTCAAGTACATTGACATATCCAAATATACCGGTGAATCCACTTGATAAACATGCAGTGTAATAATCTCAGCATTTATAGCATCAGCAAGCTTTAATGCGTATATAAAAGCATTATTTGAGGTTACGGAAAAATCTGTTGGAAACAATATTTTTTTCATATCTATCTTTAATTTATTGTGTACCACTATTTCATTTAAAGTTACGAAACTTCTTAAAATAAAGTATGAAAAAAATCAATTTGATTTAAAATTTAATATAACATCTGTCTTTTGTCAAAAAGCAGGTTTTAGAGTGCTCTATTTTGCCTATCACAGATTACAAAAAGTCAAAAAGTTCTAAGTTTTGCGTACTTTTGCATAAATTTTCAGTTATGATTCAAAACGATTCTATAGTAGCTTTGGCCACCCCATCAGGAGCTGGTGCCATTGCCGTAATTCGAATTTCTGGCGAAGACGCCATAGCTATAGGACATTCGGTTTTTCGATCGATTAAGAGCAAGGATTTAAGGCTACAAAAAACCCATACATTGCATTTGGGTCATATTGTAGATGATACCAAAACGCTGGATGAAGTGTTGGTTTCGATTTTTAAAGGGCCTAATTCCTATACTGGTGAAAATACTATTGAGATTTCATGCCATGGATCTACTTATATTCAGCAACAAATTATTCAGTTATTGCTACGAAAAGGGTGCAGAATGGCTAATGCTGGTGAATTTACCTTGAGAGCTTTCTTGAACGGTAAACTCGATTTATCGCAAGCCGAAGCCGTTGCCGATTTGATTTCGTCAGACAACGAAGCGTCGCACCAAATTGCTATGCAGCAAATGCGTGGGGGATTTTCTAACGAGATTGCCAAACTCCGTGAGGAACTGTTGAATTTTGCCTCGCTGATTGAACTTGAATTGGACTTTGCCGAAGAAGATGTAGAATTTGCCGATAGAACCCAATTTCATGAATTGCTAAACCGAATTGAGTTTGTACTGAAAAGATTGATTGATTCATTTGCTGTTGGGAACGTGATTAAAAATGGAATTCCTGTGGCGATTGTAGGCGAACCCAATGTAGGTAAATCTACACTACTGAATGCTTTACTGAATGAAGAACGCGCCATTGTTTCTGAAATTGCGGGGACTACGCGTGATACTATTGAAGACGAATTGGTAATTGGCGGTATTGGATTTCGATTTATTGATACAGCGGGTATTCGTGAAACGGTTGATGTGGTAGAAAGCATTGGAATTAAAAAAACTTTTGAAAAAATTGAACAGGCGCAAGTTGTGGTTTTTCTTTTTGACAGTTCCGAGTTTAAAGTTTCGGGATTAAAGTTGAAAGTAGAATTGGAGAAAATTAAGAATCAGTTTCCGTTGAAACCGCTTGTGATTATTGGGAACAAAGCTGATAAATTAAGTGAAACTGAAATTCAAAATATAAAAACCGAGATTCCAGAAATTCTATTGATCTCAGCCAAAGAAAAACTAGGTGTTGAAGATCTTAAAAATCAGTTGCTTTCTTTTGTTAATACTGGCGCTTTGCGCAATAACGAAACTATTGTTACCAATACACGTCATTACGATTCTTTACTCAAAGCCTTAGAGGAAATCCAAAAAGTAAAATTTGGTCTAGAAACCAATCTTTCTAGTGACCTTATGGCACTTGATATTAAAGAAGCACTATACCAATTTGGAATGATTACCGGTCAGGTTACGAATGATGAATTACTGGGGAATATTTTTGCGAATTTCTGTATCGGAAAGTAAAAAGCATACCCATACAATTGATCAAATCAAGCGCCGATATTTCTGCAACACAAAATTTTTCTTTACTACGACACAATCATAAAACCAAATGACCATAAACGATTTAGTAGGCGAATATGCAATCGAAGGCAGCAATCAAGAGCATAGCGACATAATTGCTTACAAAGGCAAATTGAGTTTGTCCCTTGATGAAAACAACCGAATTATTGCCCAATGGGTGATCAACAAAGACCAAGTACAAAACGGAAACGGATTTTTCAAGGACGGTATTTTGGTGATTCATTTCAACTACCGTGGCGAAGACGATCGTATTTACAAAGGTATTGCTGTCTACAAATGCATCAACAAAGATATACTAGATGGTTTTTGGTCCGAGAAACATGGAAACCCCCTCTATTTAGGCAACGAACGCTGTTTAAGAATGACCTCTCATGAAATTTTGAATTAATCTTGGCATAATAATAAGGCTGTCCGGGCAGGCTATCCGCTACAAGTCCGCAGTCATCAATCCATAAAACATAAACCCAAAAGGAGCTTCCGTTGGTCGCTCTTTTGGGTTTTGTTTTAATAGGATTTCTGCCTTTACGGGCTTTTCGCTGCTATCCTTGACAGTATATCGGATTTCAAGAACTATTCGTTACTCAAAACAACCATTATTGACAAAATATCTTCCCCGTCAACCAATTTCAGATACAACAGGAGTTTAGTAATTTTTTTTTAAGAACGCGGTTTAGACAAACCTCTATCGTACAAAATGATACTTCCAGCCACAGCCACATTTAGACTTTTTTCCGATTTGAATTTCACCAAGTAATGGCATTTATCCATTGCTTTCTTGGATAATCCATGGTCTTCGGCTCCCAATAAATACACACAACGCCTTGGATGTTCAAAGGTCTCTAAATCCGACGCATTTTCATCCAATTCAACACCAACCAATCGCGCTCCTTTTGGTAAGTTGTCAAAAAAAGCTTCAAAGGTATCGTAATGAAAATACGGAATTGCTTTTACGGCATCATGGGTATCGCAAGCCTGCTTGGCATAGCGATTGCCAATGGTAAATATAAAACTGGCGCCTAAGTTTTGGGCAGAACGCCACAAAACACCCAAATTTTCGGGCGTTTTACCGTTTTGTATCCCTATCCCAAAGTATTCATTTATAAAGTTATCATTCATAAAGGCAAAAGTACAAACTGTACGTACATAAATCAATTTTATTCTTGAGATGAAAGGAAGAGCTGGTATCGGTAGGGCTTTTGGGGATTGGTATTAAAAAAGAACTCTGAAGTTAAGAGACTACAGAGAGTTTCATTTAATAAGTTTTATATAATTCCCAAAAACCACCTTTATTGCTTATTTTCTTATCCACAACATTTTTTATACTTTTTGCCACTTCCACAAGGACATGGATCGTTTCTATTCACTTTTACAGAACTTACTGGTAACTGAATGACTTTTGGTTCATTTTTAAGCGAATGATAATAATTATCGTCTTTATTTTCAACAGTATCAGACTCTTCACAAAAATCTGCTTCGGAATAGATTACACTTAATATTTTTATCGAATATTCAAGAGTTACAATTTCATCTTGATTATGGTTTTTTTTAAAATTTTCAAAATCCCCTTCTAAACTATAATCAACATATTCTAAATCATATAAAGCTTCAATAAGTGGATATAAACTTTTCAATTTGACATCACCAATATCCCCTATCATCAGTCCTATAAATGTGGGATCTATTACATTGTCTTCCCCTTTAGCATTTATGAAAAAAGTTAGTATTTCTTTATATACCTTTTCTATTTCATTAGTTCTACGATTTTCAAGGATTGCAATTTGTGTTAAAGCTTGAGATACAGCAGACTTTGCAAAAGTATATACTCCTGGTTTCATCAAAAACTCTTTTAACAAATCTACTTGGCCTTTCCCAAGAAAATACACACATTGCCAAATTTCCTCTGTTAAAAAATCGCCAATATAAAATTCTAAAAATTCTTCATCATATTGTAAAAAATTCAAAACTGGCATTAAACTCTCTGTCGCTTTTAATTCCATCAAAAGAAACATCGCATGTAACGCAAACGAATGTGTGAAAACGGACCAGTCCTTATCTAAAAAATAGGGATAGCGCTCTATACCATCTTGTAAAACCATTTCTAAATCTTGAATAACAGTTTCTCTAGGTAGTGCTAAAATTTTATCAAGTACTGGTTTTGCATTCTTGAAACCTAATTGATACAGTTCATAAATCTCTTGATGGTTAAAAACTGGGGGATTAACTCTATCGGTTACAGGAGGCTCATTTTCTATTAATTCTGAAAAATCATCGCCAAAATCATCAAAACCTAAATAAAATTTCAAACTTTCTAGATGTTCTTCAAGTTCTTCGATACGAGGATTGTCTTCGTCTATTGATTTGTAAAATGACAATCTATTTTCGGCTAAAGGCAAATCTCTTTTTGCTATGGCATATAGAAACGTTGAATAATAATAAGCTTGTACTTCCGAAAAATGAAATTCTGAACGATTAGGAAACATTCCTTTTAAATCTAAATTTTCACCCAAATATTCCAAAGCACTATCAGGTTCTCCTTTGTGTATATAATGATTTGCTGCATTAAGTCGGGCATGTAAATAATCCGGAAATTCTTTTAATAGCTGACTGTTTATTTCCAATGATTTGGCAAAATCACCAAGTTTGTTGTAAGCCACAGACATAAAATTCTTTAACTGCGGTAAATTGGGGTTTTCTTTCGACAGTTTTTCTAATTTTCGAATCAAAACTTTATCAATTTTCCCATGTACCCGTATCGTTAATTCTCTCAATAATTTAGTTTGTGCGGGTGTTACGTCATATAGACGACTAATAAAATCATTGTCGAACGATATTTTTAACTCGGTGTGAATGGTGTCGCTATTCATTATTACAATTCTATTTATTTATTCGTATCCTTGATTTTATACTACATTCCTTTTTATTTTTCAAAAAAACAATCCTCACTCCAATTTTTAGGATTATTTATGATGTAGTTTTTTATTCTATTGTATTCCATTTCATCTCTAATGATATGGTCATGAAATCGCTCCTGCCAATTAGAAACTCCTTTGGTATCTCGCATTTCATTAATTCTTCTAGACGAAAATGTTTTTAATGCACGTATAAATTCAAATATACCGTGAATTTTTTTTTCTTTATTTTCTGAAATATCGGTGGAATCATTGGCGGAATCATTTGCGGGATCATTGGCGGAATCATTTGCGGAATCATTTGCGGGATCATTTGCGGGATCATTTGCGGGATCATTAGAAGTACAGACGGGTTTGAAACCCGTCTCTACGGGGAAAATCGAATTGGAATTATCCACCCCAACAATACAATGAATATGATTGGGCATTATTTGAAATTCATCCAATATAATATTGCTATAATGATTGGGCAAATCATACCAACAATCGGAAACAATTTTACCATATTCGTTCAATTTCATTTCGCCATCGTTTACGTATCCAAATAAATGCGCTCGATTTTTGGTACAAATTGTTATAAAATAATTCCCCTCATTCTTGTAATCCCACCATTTTGCTCTAGCGGTATCAATGCGGTATTTACCTTTAAATTTTTGCATATTCTATTATTCAATTTATTGCTATTTCAAATATATTTACAAAATTATCATTTTTACAATTTTCAGAATTATTTCACCCGATCCTATTTATTTTTGCCCAAACACAATCATTTTCCCAATTTTCAGAATTATTATGATAATTTCACAAATGAGATAATCTAGATATAGGATCATCGGCAGACGGAATTCATACAGACGGAATTCATACAGACGGGTTTCATACAGACGGAATTCGTACAGACGGAATTCATACAGACGGAATTCGTACAGACGGAATTCGTACAGACGGAATTCGTACAGACGGAATTCGTACAGACGGAATTCGTACAGACGGGTTTCAAACCCGTCTCTACAAATTTACGCCATCATCCCCTTAACAAAAACTTCTACAAACTCCTTCATTTTTGCAATGATACGATCGCCAATTGTTCTGGCTTGCAGAATACTTGGTCTGTTGTCTAGGCATTGGAAAACCTCATCTTTTATAGGTTCTCTGCCACTATAGATGTAGGCATCAATTAAGGCTTTGAATTGGGCTTTGTCCAGGTGTTCGTCTTCGCAAAGTTTGCCTAGTGCCAATACTTTTTGGTCTTGCCAGTATTTTTCAAATTCATCTTCAATGGAATCACCGTCTTTGATGTGGGGCATATTCTCATCGATAAACTTCTGAATCAGCTCTCGCTTGCTTCTTAACTGAATATCACCGCCCAATAAATCAATTATTGCTTTCTTTTGTGCGGCAACTGCCGATGGTGTTTTTGCTCCTTTCAATTGTGCTAACAATTTCAGGATATAGGCCACGTTGATTTGGTCACGATGGATTAACTCCAATTCAAAATCAATGTCATCAAGAATCGAAGTCTTTTGTTTTTCGTTGTCCCGTTTTACTTTTTCGTATAAGTCTAAATACTTGCTTTTGTAATCTTCAAATTCCTGCTCGTCAATTCCTAAATCCTCCCAATCAAAATCGGTGTAGGATTGCAAAACGTTCATGGCTCGCATCAATTTTCTGAAAGCTTGTACAAATTGAGCTTCCGCTTCTTCACTTTCCAAATCATTTACGCTTTGATACGTTGGTGTAATTTCTCGTAGGAGTTTCAAAGCTTCGTCAAACTTCGCTGCTATTTTTTCATAATCGGGCATGGTAACGACTTCAATCGCCTCTTTATTTGAAAACAAAGTAATCGCATCGTCAGTAGCTTTTTTTAGGTTTCTGAAGGACAGAATGTTTCCTTGTGACTTCTGCTCTCCAAGGATTCGATTGGTTCTCGAAAATGCTTGTATCAAACCGTGTTGCTTCAAGTTTTTATCAACATAAAGCGTATTTACTTTTTTGGCATCAAAACCCGTAAGCATCATATTCACAACGATTACAATGTCCAAACGGTCTTTCTCATTGTCAAAATTCTCCTTCTCACGGTCTTTTAATCTTCTGCTGATATTTTGAAAATATTTTTGAAAAGAATCACTGTCTTTTGTAGAATAGCTCGTGCCATACATTGTATTATAATCTCCAATATATCTTTCTAATTTATCTCGGGTATGCTTTCCCTGATAACTGGTTTGTGGTTCTGCCAAAACATCAAAATCGACTTCATCTTCGGGAAGGAAATCCTGTGCTTGGTCTGAATCTTCATTGGTACCATAGGTAAAAATAGTGGCAATGCGCAAATCATGTTCTCCAGCTTCTTTCTTTTTTTGGAACAAGTCGTAATACTGAATCACATTATTGATACTGCTTACCGCCAAAAGGGCTGAATAATCTCTATCAAAGGTTTTTTGATTGTGATAGGCAATGATATAATCAACGATTTTGTTGATTCGCTTTTCCGAATCCAAAACCTCTTGCTTGTCTATATCTTCGACTTCTATGTCGATAAAAGAATTGCTCTTGTTTTTGTATTTCCCCACATATTCAATCCCAAAGCGCAATACGTTTTCATCCTGAATGGCATCCGTAATCACGTATTTGTGCAAGCAATTACCAAACAAATCTTTGGTGGTGCGTTTTCCTAAATCATTCTTGGAAGCGTTTTCGGCAAATATGGGCGTTCCTGTAAAACCGATTAACTGACTTTTGTCAAAGAATTTGGTAATCCTATCGTGGGTTTCTCCAAACTGGGAACGGTGGCATTCATCAAAAATAAAAACGATTTTCTTATGGCGCAACGACTCTATTTTACCAGCAAAACGTTCTGAAACGGCATTGTTTAATTTCTGAATCGTAGTCAGAACCAACTTGGTCGTATCTGTTAATTGCCTAACCAAGGATTGTGTATTATCCGTAACATCAACACTATCTTTTTTGAACGCATTGAATTCATTCATGGTCTGGAAATCCAAATCTTTACGGTCCACAACAAAAACGACTTTGTACACCTCAGGTAATTCCATTACGATTTGACTTGCCTTGAACGAAGTTAAAGTTTTACCCGAACCTGTGGTGTGCCAAATGTAGGCGTTCTCGTTAGAGTTTTTGATTTGATGAATTATCGCTTCTGTTGCAAAATATTGATACGGTCGCAACACCATCATCACTTTATGGGTTTCGTTTATCACGATATAATGAGACACCATTTTGCCCAAATGTTCCGGGTTCAGAAATGCAGCTGCGAACTCGGGCAACTCGGTTATGTTTTTATTATTGGTATCTGCCCAAAAGAACGTTTGTTTGACCGATTGCAGTTTGTTGTTTGCCAAATATTTGGTATTTACACCATTACTGATTACAAACAGTTGCACGTATTGAAACAAACCGTGATTGCTCCAAAAAGAATGCAATTGGTAGCGATTAATTTGGTTAAACGCTTCTTTAATTTCTAAGCCTGAACGTTTGAGTTCTATTTGTACCAATGGCAAACCATTGACCAAAAGCGTTACATCAAAACGGTTCTTGTAGCTTCCTTCCAGACTGATTTGATTGGTAACTTGAAATAAATTCTTGCTATTGTCTTCCACATTGAAAAAACGAACATAAAACGAAGTGCCATCTTCCTTGGTCAATTGAAAACGGTCTCGTAGCGTTTTGGCTTTTTCAAAAACATTGCCTTTGGCTAGATGATTGACGATAGCATCAAACTCTTTGGCTGTAAAAGTGGTTTCGTTAAAAGCTTCTAATTGACTTTGTAGATTGGAAACCAAAGCATCGCCATCGGGAATGGTTACAGACGCATAGCCTAAACCCCGCAATTGCTTGATTAAGTTGTTTTCTAATATTGCTTCGGATTGATGGCTCATTTTAGTTGTGAAATTTATCTTCTTTCCATTTGGAAGGGTTGTTTTCTATATAGGTTTGTATTCTTTCGAATGCTTTTGAATCTCTAATAATATGATCGTGAAATCGCGAAAGCCATTCAAAATCAGCATGAATTTTACGCATTTCAAAACTGCATCTTCCTTTATACCACCGAATGATGCGTGATATATTTTCATTTAGCATCGGATTTTTATCGCCTGCAAATCCTCCTATTTTATTTTCATTTTGCGCATGTACAGACGCGATTAATCGCGTCTCTGTATTATCATCATTAGACGCGATTAATCGCGTCTGTACGGCATCATCATCATCATTATTAGACGCGATAAATCGCTTCTCTACGGTATCTGATGGCAATTTCATTTTATTGATTATTAATATCCCATGCATATGATTGGGCATAATCACAAAATTACCCAATTCAATATCGGGAAATTGATTTGGAATATTTTCCCAATTGCGATGGGCAATTTTTCCTAATTCATTCAATTGCATTTCGCATTTTGAATCATTATCATGTACAGACGCGATTAATCGCGTCTCTACGGATGGGGCGGATACAACATCACCAAAATAACACACCATATTTTTGGTGCATATTGTGATGAAATACGCTCCATTTTCGCCATAATCCCAATTTTGCAATCGGGCGGATGGGATTCGATATTTATTCTGAAATTTTTTCATATTTCATTATTTTTATTCTACATGCTCCGGATAATGTACAGACGCGATTTATCGCGTCTCTACGTTGCATTACACACACTACACACATAGACGCGATGAATCGCGTCTCTACGTTGCATCACACACACATAGACGCGATGAATCGCGTCTCTACCGTTGCATCACACACACATAGACGCGATGAATCGCGTCTCTACCGTTGCATTACACAAACATTTGCTGCAACAACCCTTTTTTGAATAATTGCGTTTTTACTATTTCCCCATTCACGTTTTCTATTTTTGTATCAATACTCGATAAAAAATTGGCGATTTTTTGTTGTTCTTCTGCAGAAGGAACAGAAATAGAAAACTTAGAAAAATCTGTTTTATTTATTATGGGTAATGTTGTATTTGCCTGAGTTGTTTTGATATAAGGAGTTAAATATAACAACCAATAATATACATATTCAAAATTATTATCTTCATCTACTACTAAAGAATTTATTTGTTGATTAGTAATACTTGGAAATTTAGAAATACACATTTTACCTATTGAAGCAATGCAAGTATATATAATGCTATTTCTTGGTAAAATTTTAATTTTATCATTATTTGCTACATAACGTTCTGTACTTGTCTGATATTTAATACCATCTTTTATATCTGTAGGCGTTATAAATTGAATATCTCCATTCCACAAATTAGAATCTGTTGTACTTGGCGTTTTTCCTGTTACAATTTTACCAACATCCCCCAATTTTTTCTCCTCCCAATCCGGATAATCCTCCCCATTCTCATCTTTAAACCGTAATTTTCCAGAGAACAATCGTTGCATTACTCCTTTTTTGTATTGTTCTAACAATTCCTTTTTGCGGGAAAGTTGCTGTATTTTTTCATCGACCGCACTTAAAAAAGAAGCTATTTTTTGTTGTTCTGGGAGGGTGGGAAGAAAATATTTAAAATTAGAAAAATCAGTTTTATTTATTTGTGGGACTGCCTGAACACCTGCAAGTAATTTTATTTTAGTTCCATTTTTATCTAATAATTCATAGATAAAATCATTTTCATATTCCTTATTAGCATTTAGTGCATTTATTTGTTGATTCGTCAAACACTCTTCCGATGCTTGAGCAATTTTACCAATAGTTGAACCTATACAAACAAACAAAACACTTCCTTTTACTATTTTACGACCTTTACTAAAGCCGCTCTCTGTAAGTGTCGTTTTAGTATTAAAAACATATCTATTTCCTTGTATATCGGCAGGTGAAACAAATAGTTTTTCTCCATTATAATATTCTTCTATTAAAGTACTTGGAGTGCTTCCTGTAGTTATTTTGGCAATTTCACCTAATCGTTTTTGTTTCCATTCACCCTCAAATCCAGAAAATCGCAATTGAGGTATATTGTTTTGATTGCTCATCATTAAAACGGTGTTTCAATTCCTAATTCCGTACAAAAACCTTCAATTGTTGCATCCGTTGTTTTACCAAGGTCTGCCAATTCCCGTAATTCGGTGGTTATGGCATTTAAATCTATGGCATCTTCTTCTTCAAACGTATCTACATAACGAGGAATATTCAAGTTGTAATCGTTTTCGGCAATGCTGGTAGAGACGCGATTAATCGCGTCTAATAATGATGATGATGACGTAGAGACGCGATTAATCGCGTCTGTACGGATGATAGGGGCAATATGCGAATATTTATCTTCTTCGGTTCTGTTTTCGTAAGTGCTAATTATTTTATCTATATCCTCGGTACGCAACACGTTTTGGGTTTTCACCTTTTCAAAATGCTGGCTGGCATCTATGAACAAAATGTTTTCGGCATCGGCACGCTTTTTCTTCAAAACCAAAATACAGGTTGGTATGCTGGTTCCGTAAAAAATATTGGCGGGCAAACCAATTACGGCATCGAGGTAATTTTTCTCTTTTATCAAATATTCGCGTATATGTCCTTCGGCACCGCCACGAAACAAAACGCCGTGAGGGAGCACGATAGCCATGGTTCCGTTATCGGCAAGCTGGTGCACCATGTGTTGCACAAAGGCAAAATCGGCTTTGGAGCTTGGGGCGAGTTTTCCATAGGCAGAGAAACGCTCGTCGTTCATGTGCAAAGGGCTGGCACTCCAATTGGCAGAAAAAGGAGGATTGGCAACAATGGCTTCAAAACGCATATCATAATGTTGTGGCCGTTCCAGCGTATCTTCGTTTTTTATATCAAATCGCTTGTAATGCACATCGTGCATAATCATGTTCATGCGGCATAAGTTGTACGTCGTAGGATTCATTTCCTGTCCGTAAAAAGCACTTACGTCTTTTACTTCTTTGGCTACACGCAACAATAACGAACCGGAACCGCAAGTAGGGTCATAAACGCTCTTGAGTTTGTCTTTGCCCACCGTTACCAGTTGTGCCAAAATGCTACTGACTTGTTGTGGCGTATAGAATTCGCCCGCTTTTTTGCCTGCGCCACTTGCAAACTGTCCAATTAGATATTCGTAAGCATCGCCAAGTACATCACTGTCGGTATTTTCTAAATCAAAATCAATTTCATCCAGATGCACGAGGACTTTTACAATGAGTTCGTTTTTGTCGGCTTCGGATTTTCCAAGTTTGTGGGAAGTCAAATCGAGGTCAGAAAACAGGTTTCCAAAATCTTCTTCACTTTCAGAACCCATCGTGCTTTGCTCAATGTGCGTGAGTACTTTGGCTAAATCACCCAGAATAAAATTGTTTTTTCCGCCTGCGTTGCCTCTTCGTGCCAATTCCGAAAACAATTCGGATGGGAGCAAAAAGTAACCTAATTTATCTAAAGCCAATTGTTTAATTTCTTCCAGCAAAGCCGCTTCATCTGTATGTCCTTCGACTTCCTGAAAAGTCAAACCGTCTGGTTTTAGGATGGTGTTGGCATACAAGTCCATTTTGGTGCTCAGGTACTTGTAGAAAATAAAACCTAATATGTAATCACGGAAATCATCGGCATCCATTTTCCCACGTAGGGTGTTGGCGATATTCCAAAGTTGTTGTTCTAATTTTTGTTTTTGTTCGGCTGCCATTATAGGGTATTATCTATTTTTATAACCGCTAAGGTATTGAAATTTATACGATACTTTTTGAGGAAAACCGTAAATAAGGTCAATTTTAATTATTTTAAGTGATTATGAATTCTACAAGATAAATACTTACACTTTCAAATTGTTCAACTTCTAGTTAAATTGTAATTAGAGATATTCAAAAAGTAATTATATCAAGTCTAACAATTCGCATTCAATTATAAATCAAATTTATTTATTGTTTATCATAAGCTATAACTGCATAAATCATTATAATTCTTACAATTGAAAAAAAAGTAAATTACGCAACAAACGTATGAGACAAGAACCTATTTATTAATTTAACCTTAAGACTCAAAAAATAACTTCAATGTTCTTTTTAATTAATTATATTTGCGCCGTTTTAAAACTATTCAAATTCAATCTAAAAGTAATTGCAATTCAATGGTTTTAATTACAAAATCAGTTCCTATTATTAAAACCAAATTCATTTTTTGGACAACTTTAACCGCTTTTATATTCCCCAAATGAATTCATTTAAAACTGTTTTATACCTACTTCTATTATCCTTTTTTGGAAATACCATTTTTGCACAACAAGCGGATCAATCCGAAATCACGCAAAACCAATCTCTCGAAGTTCTTGCCCAAAATACAATTGAAGATTCCATTTCTCAAAATGCAATTAAAAAAGACACGCTCAACTATACTCTAATCAACAGTATAGACACATTAAAAACGGCGCAACCTTTAAATGTCTACCCACCTGCAACTAGAGATTATACAAGATTAAGTTATAATACTTCAATGTATGTAGGTGCTACAATTATTGCATTTGGTGTTTTGTATTCTATGCCGGAAAGTGTAACCAATTGGGACAAAAAGGATATGAAAAAAAACGGGATTTTCAACAAATGGAAACAAAATGTAAAAGCAGGTCCAGTTTGGGATAACGATGATTGGGTACTAAATTACATTACACATCCATATTCTGGAGGCGTTTATTATATGACCGCCAGAAGCAGTGGTTTCAATATTTTTGAGTCCTTTTTATATTCGGCTTTTATGTCTACTTTTTTCTGGGAATATGGTATCGAGGCGTTTGCTGAAATTCCATCTAAACAAGATTTAATAGTTACACCAGTGATAGGTTCTATTATAGGGGAAGGTTTTTTCTATGTCAAAAAAAGCATCGTAAAACATGATAAAAAAATACTGAATTCAAAATTTTTAGGATACACATCGCTATTATTAATTGACCCGTTCAATACTATATTAGATGGTTTTGGTTATAAAGACCAACGTACAACCCAACTAAACATTGCTCCAGTAGGTTTTGATAATGGAAGCAATAAAGCCATTTGGGGACTTAATTTCAATATGCAATTTTAATTAATACGAATATACAAATCACTGAAAATCAATTATTAAATCATTTCTTTCAATATAACTTTAGAAGTGTTAAAGTTTAAAAAAAAGAAAAAATACCTGTTATTTTAACAATCACAAGTTGAATTATTTATTACTTTTATTTCCTGCTAATCATAGTAATATTAAGTCAACATTAGTTTTATGTCAAGATTAGCAAATCTATTTTTCACTGATTTATTAACCTAAAAAATGATTTTTTTGAGTAAAATTGAAATTATTGTCGCTTCTATTTTTATGGTTTTAAATTATATAATTTTTTCAAAAACTATTTTAAAATACAAGCAATTAAATACCGCTTTTACCCAAATAGTAATTGATAAAAAGTAACACCTAAAGGTTAGGAAAAAGATTTACAATACAACTACTTTACACAAGTACACTACTAGATTGCAATCTTTAAATGTATAGAAAACCAATGGTTTTATTGTGAAATTTACATTTTACTATCAAAGTAATAGCTCTATTTATAGACAATCCATTTTAAAAAGAGTTTTTATCTTTATACTAATTTAGTATTTTATATACTTTGAGTTTAAAAAGAGTTTGAATACTTTTTAGAATGTTCGAAAATGTTTTATTTTTGTTTATATCTATAGGATACAAACAAAAGTAAAAAGAGAAAGACTAATCAAAATGACTAGTCTTTCTTTTTTTTTATTCCTTTACTAAATAAATACCATCTTCTTTTATCTCGATAAGTTTCTCTTTATACAAAGCACCTATGGCTTTCTTAAAAGTTTTCTTGCTCATTTTAAGAACCGTTTTTATGTCTTCGGGATGAGAATTATCTGTTAGACGCAAAAAGCCCCTACTGGCTCTCAATTCATCTAATATTTTTTCAGCATTGGGCTCTATACTCTGATAACCTTGAATTTGCAACGAAACATCTATTTTGTTATCCGGTCTAATATTCTTGACATATCCTCGCATACGATCGCCTGTACGAATAGCGTCATCATAAACTTCGTCTTTATACAAAAGCCCTTTGTGCAGTTCATTGATAATGACATTGATACCAAGTTCTGTTATATGAGAAACGATTAGTTCTACTTCTTCTCCTTTTTCAACGGTAAGATGATCATTTTTCAAAAATTGATTCAATTTACTAGAGGCTACCAAACGATTGGTTTTTTCATCCATATACAGATACACCAAATAACGTTTTCCTTTTTCCATAGGACGCGCCTGCTCTTTGAACGGAACTAGAATATCCTTTTCCATACCCCAATCCATAAAAGCACCTATTTGATTGGTATAATTCACACGCAAGAGTGCGAATTCATTAAGTAAAATATAAGGTTCTAAAGTTGTAGCAACTGGACGTTCTTCGTGATCCAAATAAACAAAAACAATAAGCTCCTCGCCTATTTCAAATTCATTTGGAACATATTTATTGGGTAAAAGAATATCGTGTACTCCTTCGGGATCTTGCTCTGGGTTTCCTAAAAACAAACCTACTTTGGTATCCCGTAATATAGTAAGCGTATTGTATTTTCCTATTTCAATCATTTTTGTATCGATTCTGAGTTGTTGAACAACTTATTTAAAGCGCAAAGGTACGAAGTTTGAAAATGGGAATTCGAAAAATAATCCCATAAAAAAACGCCCAATTAAGGACGTTTATATTCGGGTCAATCTATGGTCTAATTGAAAACACTTTCTTTTTTAAAATGAACAGCCAATAAATAATAAAAAACGGCTCTGTATTTATTTTTATTTGATTTTCCATAAATTTCTAAAACAGCATCTATACCTGCATCAAGAGCTGAATCATCAGGTAAACCCAATTTCTTAATTAAAAAATTATTTTTGACAGTAACCAATTCTGCTTTTTGTGTTCCTGAAACTGTAGAAGAATCTGGATTATAAATTGACGGTCCACAACCAATAGTTACTTTTGTCAATAAATTCATATCCGGAACAATGCCGCATTTGTCTTTCAAATCGGCTGCATACTTTAAAATTAATTCATCTCTTGCACTCATAATAAAATATTTAAAGATTATTTTAGTTTAACTATCTCAAATTTAATCATTTATTTTAAATATGTGCGATTTTTATACATTATTTTTTTAAAGCATTTTCAATTATATTTTTACCAAAGTAAGAATTATACATTTACAAATTACACCACTTAATACTAGAACTAAACCAACTCTTTAAAATACTGCAATAAAATAGAATTATTCTCTAATGTTGGGGTAAAAACTTCAAGAATGCAAGGATTTTCATTTTGACTATAAACACATGTTAATGCGTTAGTCAAACTCAACTCATCATTGGCCGCAACATAATCGAATCCATACATTTTAGCCAAATGTTCGGCAGTCAAATTATGCGAAGTTTCAAAAAAAGTATTAAAAACAGGCGTTTCATCGTGTCCTGGCAAAATTCTAAAAATTCCACCTCCACCATTATTAATCAAAATGATTTTAAAATTTTTCGGAAGGTAATTGTTCCAAAGTGCATTGCTATCATATAAAAAACCAATATCTCCGGTTATAAATACAGTCTGTTTTACATTTGCGACAGCTGCACCAATTGCAGTCGAAGTACTTCCGTCTATTCCGCTCGTACCTCTATTGCAATACACTTCGATTGAAGGATCAATTGGAATTAATTGTGCATATCGAATAGCGGAACTGTTACTGATTTGCAATTGACTGTTTTGAGGCAAAGTACCAATCACGTTCTCAAAAACTTTGAAATCTGAAAAAGGAATTTTTGACAAATAAATATCGTGTTTTTCTTTTCGCACGGTTTTAACCGCATTCATTTTAGAAAAATAATCACTTTCAATAATTTTTGTCAAGGGTATAAAAGCCTCGAAGAAAATATTGGGATTTACCTCAAAATGTTTTGTCAAGCATCCAAAAGTATCATAGGCTCGCAATGTATCGATATGCCAATGGTGTTTGGGTTGGTATTTTCTCAAAAAAGCCTTGATTCGTTTGGATACAACCATTCCACCAAAAGTAATTAGAATTTCAGGTCTAAAAGCTTCAAAATCATCCGCTGTAAAAGGTGTTATTATAGTATCAATGTTATTTATAAAACTAGCGTGATGCACATTCGATGTTGTTTCTGTCATCACTACTACCGATTCATCAGTAGCGAAAGTCTCAATAGTTTTATTGGAAATGCTTTCAGGATCGTTTACACCTACTAATATCAGTTTTCGGGTAGCCTTGTTCCATAGAGTAGCATATTCCTGCAACTCTTGGCTATTAATTTCCTGTATAATTTTAGCGGAAGCGAAAACGAAACTGTTTACACTTAGATCCGAAACTGTTTCATACAAAGGTTCTTCAAACGGAGCATTGATATGCACAGGACCTTTTTTATCGATTGCCGTATTGATGGCTTCGTTTATTTTAAGATCATTTTCGTCTGAAACTGTTTCTAATAAATTAGCATTGTACAAAGAATGGTTCGCAAATACATTTTCCTGTCGAATGGTTTGCCCGTCCCCAATATCTATCTTACTTTGAGGACGATCTGCAGAAAGTACAATCAGTGGAATCTGACTGTAAAACGCTTCGGCAAAAGCAGGATAATAGTTTAACAATGCCGATCCCGAAGTACAAACAAGTACTGTAGGTTTACCAGTTTGCTGCGCAATTCCCAGTGCAAAAAAAGCTGCTGAGCGCTCATCGGCAATGCTGTAACATTTAAAAGCGGGGTTACTGGCAAAACCTATCGTTAAAGGTGCGTTTCTTGAGCCTGGTGATATAATGATATTGGTGATTCCTTTGGCTACTAAAATTTGAATAATACTTTGTGCTAAAGGTATTTTGGGGTAAACCATTTTTAAAGTTAGAAGTTAGAAGTTAGAAGTTAGAAGTTTTACAACTACAACCTAAAAAGCAAAGTTACAAACTTGACAACGAAATCCTTTATATCAATCAACTTTTTGCTATTTTTGAGGCTATAAAAATTTAAAAATGAAAATCAAAATAAGACCTTACCAAACTGAGGATACGCAAGCCATATTGGATATCATTAACTACAATATCCTAAACTCAACTGCCTTATACGATTACAACATTCGAACTTACGAACAACAAAAAGCCATTTTAGAAGATAAAACCAACAAACATTTCCCTGTAATTGTTGCAAAACAGGATGGTAAAGTAGTTGGTTTTGGTATGTATAGTGAATTTCGTTTTAGGGAAGCTTACAAATACACTGTAGAACATTCCGTTTATGTAGATAATGAACATCACGGACAAGGGATTGGAAAATTGCTATTATACGAATTAATACAATTGGCCAAAAACCAAAAATTGCATACTATGATTGCAGTAATTGATGCCGAAAACCAAAGCAGTGTTGATTTTCATGAAAAATTTGGATTCAAAACCGTTGGAATTATCAAAGAATCAGGTTACAAATTTGACCGTTGGTTGCATTCGGTTTTTATGCAATTGATTTTGGAGTAATTTTTTGGTAATTAGCTATGATCTCTAACTTTACTATTTATATCATTAAAATATGATACCTAACAGGTTAAAAAAAAACTGTTAGGATTTGCGTTTCCCAATAGTTTTTTTTTAAAAGCTGTGCGGTATATATAGCTTCAAAACATAACCCGAACAACAAACCATAACCCCATAAAGAATAGTATCTTTGCCTTTTTATACATACTATGAGTTTTACACTGCTTTCTTCCCCTTTGCAAGGATTTACCGATTTTCGTTTTAGAAATGCTCAAAATAAATATTTTGGAGGTATAGATACTTTTTATTCTCCTTACATTCGCTTGAATGGTAAATTGGCTATAAAATCATCTTACGAGCGTGATTTGCTTCCAGAAAACAACATTGGTCTAGAAGTCATTCCGCAAGTGATTACGAATGATGCAGATGAATTTATATTTGTGGCAAAATATGTTAGAGAACTTGGATATAAAGAACTAAACTGGAATCTGGGTTGTCCCTATCCAATGGTTACAAAATCGGGTATGGGCTCTGGTCTAATCAGTAATACCGAAAAAATCAATCATATACTTGAAAGAGCGCATAATGAAACTGACATCATTGTGTCGATGAAAATGCGTTTGGGATATGATACAACACAAGAAATTCTTGATGTTTTACCAATTTTAGACAAATACCCAATAAAAAACATTGCCATACATGCCCGCTTAGGAAAACAACTGTACAAAGGTGGAGTGCATCTGGATGCGTTCCAACAATGTATTGACAATACTAAACACAAACTGTATTACAACGGAGATATTACTTCGGTGGCTAAATTCCACGAAATGCAAGAACGCTTTCCTTCTATTGATCATTGGATGATTGGTAGAGGATTGATTGCAGATCCTTTTTTACCAAGTATGATTAAAAGTAATACTACAGAATATCCCAAAAACAAAATGGAATTGTTCAGCGAATTCCATGATACGCTTTACGAAGGATACAGCGAGTCATTATCTGGTCAAACACACATACTACTGAAAATGCATCATTTATGGGAATATTTTTCGGCTATATTTTCAGATCCGCATAAGGTTCATAAAAACATCAAAAAGTCTAAAAGTATACGAAATTACGAAGCTACGGTTAAGGAAGTTATTGCTAAAGGGTAGTTATGGGTTATGGATATAAAAAAAGAGTTTGCTAAAATTAGAGGGCACTGAAAAAGTCTCTCGAATAAGGAAAATGAAAATAACTGAAAAGGAGCGAAAACACTATGGTTTCGCTCCTTTTAGTTATTATAAGCCCCTTGTAATCTAAGAAGATTAAATTTGACTAAAAAAAGACGATTAAATAAAATCAAAGCCTTATTTAATCGCTTTTTTTAATGATTTTTGAAAATAGGGACTTTTTCAGTGCCCTCCAAAATTAGCAAACTCTTTTTTTTAACGCTATCGGGACTTATTACTAAGAAACTGATCACTGACCACTTAAAAAACTATCCTTTTACCCAATTTACAATGTTTTCATCCATTGGTTTTACTTTAGAAAGATATACTTTGACTAATTCACCTTTTTCATTGATAAGGTATTTTTGAAAATTCCATTCTACTTTGGAATCTTGAACACCATTTTTGGATTTTTGTGTCAAAAATTTATACATCTCACACATATCATCGCCTTTTACAGAAACTTTACTCATCATAGGGAAAGTTACACCATAATTGGCTTGACAAAATGTTTTAATCTCTGCATTGGTTCCTGGCTCTTGACCACCAAAGTTGTTGGCAGGGAATCCAACAATTACAAAACCTTTGTCTTTGTACTGTTTATACAAAGCTTCCAATTCTTTATATTGTGGTGTGTATCCACACTCTGAAGCAGTATTAACAATTAATACTTTTTTACCTTTTAGCGAGGCAAAATCAAAAGTCTTGCCTGATAAATCTTCTACTTTAAATTGATAGATGTTTTGTTTCACTTGTGAATGAATTTGGATACTAAAAAGGAATAATGCGCAAATCGCTACAACTAGTTTTTTCATGTTTTAAAATTTTGATATAAAATTAAACATTTATTTGTCTTGTTAGAAAATATTATAGTTCAACAACTGTTATTATTAAATTAATTTTTTATAAAAATAAATGGAACGCTTATATTTATTTTCTAATCATTTTAAAAAGTTATACCGTCATCTGATTTAAAATATTCCAGCAAAAAAAAGATGCTCCAAAAGGAGCATCTCATTAACTAATTGTAAATGATAATCTACAAGGTATTCTTTAACCAAAATACTAACCAACCATTTTGCATTTTAAAAAATATAAACCTAATACAATTATCTAGTGTTAGACATTTCAAATACCATGCCAAAACCCAATTAAAAGCCATTTTTATCGATAAAAGTAATTTTAAATTTAAAAAAATAAGATTTATTTTATATAAAAAAAGGTTCCAATAAAACTATCGAAACCTTTTTTTATATAATACAATACCGAATTACTTCTTGTAATATTTTCTATATTTTGGATAAGCCAAAGCTCCAATTAAAGATATTGATCCCAGTGTATACCAGATCCATGCTAAAGAATGTGCCTCACCACTAGCATAGGAATGCAATCCTACCAAATGAAAATTTACTCCATAATAAGTAAACAAAATAGAAACAAAGGCAAACATACTCATTAAATTAAAGATCCATTTTCCTCTTAAAGAAGGAACAAAACGAGCGTGAATCACAAAAGCATAAACCATTATACTTATCAATGCCCATGTTTCTTTTGGATCCCATCCCCAGTAACGACCCCAGCTTTCATTGGCCCATTGCCCTCCAAGAAAATTACCAATGGTCAACATAATTAAACCAATAGTCAAAGCCATTTCGTTTATATAAGTAATTTCTTGAATATTCAAATCCATTTTGGCTTTGTTCTTTTCATTTGTAAAAAATATTAAAACTAAAGACACAAAACCTAAAATCATACCCAATGCAAATGGCCCATAGCTCGCCACAATAACAGCTACGTGAATCATTAACCAATAGGAATTTAATACGGGTTGCAAATTGGCAATTTCTGGATCAACCCAATTGGCATAAGCTGCAGATAAAATCATAGCAGTTACAAAAGCGGCTGAAGCAACGGTCAATTTTGATTTTATATCAAAAGCCAAACCAAAAAACATTGTTGCCCATGCTACATAAACAATGGCTTCATAAGCATTACTCCAAGGCGCATGACCAGAAATATACCAACGAGCTACTAATGTTATGGTATGTAAAACAAATAATATTCCTATGAGAACATGCATTGAATTGACTAAAACATTTAAAACTTTAGATTCTTTAAAAATCTTAAGAATAGTAAACATTAGCATTAAAATTGCTGCTAACAAATAGGCATAAGGCAGTTTTTGAAGCAAATCATATTTATTATATGTGATTTCCAAATTAATTTTATCATCACTCGGCCTTACTTTGCTTCCAAACTTCTTTTGAAAATCATTAATACTTCCCAATAGTTCATCGGCAGTTTTGTAATTTTTACTTTCAATCGCATTTGCCAAAGTTCCAAAATAAAGAGGTAAAATACTTTTGGTATAAGTAGAATCCATTCCTTTTAAACCGGCATTTCCAAGTTCCAAGTATGAAATCCACTTATTCCCTGGATCATTTGGTATTGGAAAAATCCTTAATATACTTCCACTTAAAGCAGATTCCATTAAGTTTACTTTCTTATCCGTTTCTATGAAATCTTTTTCAAATTGATTTGGATTTCCTGCTTTGTAGGCTCCATCTAAAAAAGGAGATAATTTATAGTTTCCTTTTTCATCAAAGAAAGCAATAAAAGGAGCATACTTATCTTTGGGATCAATTCCGATAATTTTACGAATGCTATCATTTCCTGATTTGATATAAATCAGTGGTATTTCGATCCAAAGTTGAGCACTTTGAGTCATTGAAATAAATACTTGATCAGAGTTCATTCCGTTGTAGGTATCAGAATGACTTACTTTTCTCAACAACTCCGAAGAGAAGGTATTGATAGGTTTCATTCTTCCCCCTGCATCTTGAATAACCAATCTACCAAATTTTGCAGCATGCTTTTCGTCTACGGTATAAATGGTCAATAAAGAATCTAACTGTTTTTTAGTAGGTTTTACCCGTACTTGATGAGCAGCTTGATCAGGATTAGCTCCATCAGCAGCATGATTGTGTTCTTGTGCAAAGCCATTCAAACTAAACAATAGTACAAAAATAGATACTAATTTGGCTTTTTTATTTTTCACAACTTCCAACTTTCTTTTTAAATCTGCAAAACGAGAATGCTTAGTAAACATTATAGCCATCATTGAAAAAAACAACATAAAATAGCCAATATAAGTTATGGTTGTACCCCAATAATCATGATTTACAGACAAAACAGTTCCTTGCTCGTCTGGATCGAATGAAGATTGAAAAAAGCGGTATCCCTCGTGATCCAAAACATGATTCATGAATATTTTATAATCAAATGAGGTTGTTGAATCTTGAACTGTAACATGGCTTTCAAAAGAAGAAAAGCTTTTCTCAGTTCCAGGATATTTTTGGGCTACAAAATCATTAAGCTTAATATTGAAAGGCAAAGTATATGTTTTAGTTCCATATATAAATGTATACTCAAGCTTTCCAATTTTCACATTTATTGGTTTTCCTGATTTTCCTTTGGATCCCATAATTTTCACTTCCTTTACTTGTCCATCAGTTTTGAGATTTAAAACCAATAAATCCTCAAGATTTTTTTCTTTAAAATCATTTTTAGATTCATAATCAAGTACTCCTTTTGTAGCTGGTTCAGGACAAACAAAACGAATATCTCCAATACTGTACAAAGAACGCATCATCAAGGGTTGAGTAATATCTTTCACTACTTTTCCTTGCAACTTATCTGCCATTCGCATAAATTCACCTTCAAATGGCATTTGAATTGTATAACTATCTCCTGTTGTATTGATATTTATGGCGCCTTCAGTATATTTATTTAAAGAAAAAAGAATGTTATGAATATTTTGTACTTCACCCTCTTTTAAAAAATGTTCTTCTCGTCCACCATCACCCGCTTCTACCAACTTAAAATACAAACTCCCTTTGGGATCCGGTTTTATGTATTGTTTGGCACCCATAATGAAATTTTTATATTCTACTTCAAAGTCTTTATTGTCAAAATCTCCTTTTATAGAAAAATCATTATTGGTTACAGGCGAAAGTAAAAGAGCTTTTTCAAAAACTCTACGTTTCATCTCCCCCTTATAATCCCCATCGATATAAAGAGTCAAATATGTTTTATCCGAGTAGAATTGATTTTCAGTTGCGCCTTCTCGTATTGGCATCATACCTTCAAAACTTATATAACGTGTTATAAAAGCACCCGCAATGATAAAAATAAAAGCCAAATGAAGCATTAAAGTAGCCCATTTTTCTTTTTTGAGTAATTGATAGCGTTTGATGTTCCCGATGAAATTAATCATAAAAAACAGCATAATAGCTTCAAACCACCAAGTATTATAAACTAAAATTCGAGCTGTGTCAGTATTGTATTTACTTTCTATAAAAGTACCCGCTCCCATTGCTATTGCAAAAGTTAAAAACAATAAAGACATTAATCGGGTAGAAAACAAGACAGAGAATAATTTTTTATTCATTTGGAATTGAATTTAGTTTTATTTATGTATCGCAAAAATACTTAAAATTATCCATTTGTATAAGGAGAGAATTGTTAATTTAATCAAAATTTAAGGATGATTTTTTAAATGAAAAACAATAAATCATATCTTTTAATGTTATTTAGTCGATAAAAAATACCTTTAATCTCTTCATTTTTTTTTGTTAATTTTGCCAAATGATTAAAATAACGATTATCGGTTCAGGAAATGTAGCACAACATCTTATTGATGCTTTCGCAAAAAGCGGAGCGGTAGAAATCATGCAGGTTTTTTCTAGAACCCAAAAGCAAATTTCCTCACTTCTGGATTCGAGTAAAATCACTAATGACTGGAATGCTTTGATAGAAACTGATTTATATATCATTGCTGTTTCTGATGATGCCATTGCAAGTGTTTCTTCGCAATTGCCTTTCGAGAATCGTTTAGTTGTTCACACTTCGGGGAGTGCTCCATTGACAATTTTGGATAACAAAAATAGAAAAGGTGTTTTTTACCCTTTGCAAACTTTCACCAAAGGGAAAACTATCGATTTTAATGCAATTCCATTTTGTCTTGAAACCCAAAACGAAAGCGATTATGAAATCCTGGAAAAAGTAGCCAAATCCATATCTCAAAGTGTTTACAAAATTGACTCGCACCAACGCAAAGCATTGCATGTAGCTGCAGTTTTTGTCAATAACTTTACCAATTATTTATACCAATTGGGTAATGATATTTGCCAAGAAAACCACGTTCCGTTCGATATTTTGAAGCCTTTAATTCTTGAAACGGCCGAAAAACTCTTGACGCTTTCTCCCAAAGAAGCGCAAACAGGCCCAGCCAAACGCAATGATATTTCAACAATTGAAGCGCACGAATCTTTTTTATCCAATGAAAATCAATCTACTATTTATAAAATATTAACCCAATCTATACAAAATCATGGCAAAAAGCTATAAAGAAATAATGAATGATATTACTACGTTTGTCTTTGACGTAGATGGCGTACTTACAGACAGTTCTGTCTTTGTTACCAACGAAGGAGAAATTCTTAGAACAATGAATATCCGTGATGGTTATGCCATGAAAGCAGCTGTTGAAAGCGGTTACCATGTTTGCATCATCTCGGGCGGAAGCAATGAAGGCGTTCGAGTAAGACTTCGAAATTTGGGTATAACCGACATCCATTTGGGCACTCCTGATAAAGTAGAAACCTTCAAAGAATATACAGATGTTTACTCCATAAACCCAGAACACGTTTTGTACATGGGTGATGACATTCCCGATTATCATGTGATGAAATTAGTAGGATTACCAACTTGTCCGCAGGATGCAAGTCCAGAAATCAAAGCAATTTCAAATTATATTTCACATAAAAATGGTGGAAAAGGCGCTGCTCGTGATGTAATCGAGCAAGTGATGAAAGTACAAGGAAAATGGATGACTTATTTTGATGGAAAACACGATTGATTAGTAATAAGTAATCAGTTTGTTAGTAATCAATTGTAATACTTAATTAATGGGGCATTGTTCAGCTTGTTAGTATCCAGAAATCAAAAAAATGTATACCACATGCAGTATGTTTAAGAACTAAAAACTGAATACTAGATTTTTTTAATCTGAACACTAACAAACTGAACACTAAAATCTGATAACCCACAACTGATTATTAAATACTAGATTCTACAATTTGAACACTAAAAAACGGAACACTGAACACTCAATATGAAGTACCTTAAACTCATTCGTTACCAAAATCTACTGATGCTTGCCTTGATGCAATTGCTATTTCGGTATGGTTTTTTAAATTTTCAAAGCATTCCTTTAACCCTTACAGATTGGCAATACTGTTTATTAGTTTTCGCAACAGTCCTTATTGCTGCTGGCGGATATGTGATCAACAACATTATGGATCAGGCAACTGATACAGATAACAAGCCTAGTAAGGTTGTTGTAGGTAAAAGCATAACAGAAACGCTAGCCTACAATATTTATTTTGCATTGAATATATTAGGAGTTGGTGCTGGTTTTTATTTATCGAATGTGATTGAGAAGCCCGGATTTGCATCCATTTTTATTATCATTTCGGCTACTTTGTATCTTTATGCAACAAGTCTTAAGCAAATGTTTCTAATCGGGAATTTTGTCGTGGCGCTATTGTTGGCTATCAGCGTACTCATCATTCCAATATTTGATCTTTTACCCATAATTAACCCCGGAAACCAAGTCGTTTTGGCCGATTTGTTCTCCATTATTCTAGACTATGCACTTTTTGCTTTTGTTATAAATTTTATACGAGAAATTGTAAAAGATTTAGAAGATGTAAATGGGGATTATAACCAAGGAATGAAAACCTTACCTATTATTTTGGGCAATAGTAGAACAACAAAATTAGTAATGGTTTTGAGTTTAATTCCATTGGTAATGGTGCTATTTTACATCAAAAAATACTTTTTTGCATATGATTTATATTTAGCTACCATTTATGCACTAATCACTATAGTTGCTCCATTAATTTATTTTGCAATAAAAATGGCTGATGCCAAAAAGACTCAAGATTTTCATCATTTGAGCGCTGTTTTAAAAATAATCATTTTTTTTGGGCTATTTTCTATAGCTATTGTTACCTATAATATATTGCACCATGCTTAAAGAAAAACTTAAAAACTACAAACTCATATTAGCATCTGGATCTCCTAGAAGACAACAATTTTTTAAAGATTTAGACTTGGATTTTGAAATTCGCTTAAAAGAAATAGAAGAGATATTTCCTACCGAATTAAAAGCAGAGGAAATCACAAACTATCTTGCACAATTGAAAGCCAGTGCTTTTGAAGGCGAATTACAGCCCAATGAAATTCTGATTACAAGTGACACAATTGTTTGGCATAATAATAAGGCTTTAGGCAAACCAAAAGACCATCAAGACGCTTTTGATATTTTAAAATCATTATCAAACGCCACGCACGAAGTCATAACATCGGTATGTTTCAAGACTAATTCATCAACTAATGTACTATTCGAAACAACAAAAGTCACTTTCAATGCGTTAACTGATGATGCCATTCTTTATTATTTAGAAAACTATAAGCCTTATGACAAAGCAGGAGCCTATGGAATTCAGGAATGGATTGGATTCATCGGAGTTTCAAAAATTGAAGGATCATATGCCAATGTAATGGGAATGCCAACAGATAAAGTATTTGATTATTTGGTTAATTTATAAAAAACACAAAATGAATTTTTTCAACTATTATCTAAAAGAGGAAATCAGTACAGGAGTTTTGCTGCTGTTTGTTTTTATTGCTCGCACAATTGTTTACAAAGTTGTGCAAAAATATGCCAAAACCAGTCAGATAATAGAGCGAAGAACCAATTTAGTCATCAAATACATCAATATCCTTATCACCATTTTAGCCCTAATCACCCTGATATTAATTTGGGGGGTGAAAGCCGAAGACATTTTTATTACGCTTTCCTCGGTTGCCACAGTTATTGGAGTAGCAATGTTTGCTCAATGGTCTATTTTAAGTAATATTACTTCTGGAATTATTTTATATTTTTCATTTCCGTTTAAAATCGGTGACATCATCTTAATTCACGATAAAGATTTCCCCGAAGAAGGCGAAATTGAAGACATTGGTGCCTTTCACGTAACCATGAAAACCAATACTGGTGAAACCGTAATTTATCCCAATAATTTATTTTTCCAAAAAGGAATTTCAGTTATTAAGAAACCTTTACACAACGATGAAGAGTTCACCGATTAATTAGATGAATAAAAATACAAATTTGTGGTTTTTAATATCTTCATCAATTCATAATATCAATTTGGGCGTGTCCCTTTGCCTCCTCAAAAAAGACGAGACCAAGGGTCGTGCTGTACGTTCCCGCTTTTTTTTGATTCCGCAAAAACGGAATCAAAAAAAGAGCTCCACTGCCATCACTCACGCAAAACATTAAATATCAACTTAATTTATAAATAAACCCCAAATCTAAATTTAAATACAATGAAAACAATTAAATTATTTATTATCGGATTACTGTTTCTTGCAGCAAGTTCAACGCAAGCACAGGTATCGGTTAATGTAAACATTGGCACACCTAATGTCAATGTAAATATAGGCACTCCTCCTGTTTGGGGCCCTGTAGGCTATGATGAGGTAGAATATTACTATTTGCCAGACATACAAATCTATTATGATATCCGATTGGCACAGTACATTTATTTTGGAAATGGAAAATGGATTCGTAGTAGAAATCTACCAAGTCATTGCAGAAACTATGATTTATACAACGGGTATAAAGTAGTATTGACAGATTACCATGGCCGTTCTCCTTATACACATTTTCACAACCACAAAGTGAAGTACTATAAGGGTTATAAAGGAAAACCTCAAAAATGTAGAGGCGAATATAATGACCGTTATAAACAAGATCATGATAATGACAACCGTAATTACGAAAATCGTGAAAACAATCGTGAAAACAATCGTGAAAAACACGGTAAACATGAAGGAAAAGAAAAACATTAAATTCATTTCCCAATTTTAATCAAAAGAGCGCTAATCTAAAGCGCTCTTTTTTGGTTTTAAAAATTATATTTTTCACCATTATAATTGTTTTTAAAAAAAATAACAAAACAAAACCTCATAATGGCATAGTTATTGATAAAAGGACTAAAATAAATCACAACAAAGTATTTATAAAAAACTTTAGGGTTATTTTTTTAAATACTTCAAACTATAAATATATTTTTAATAAACATGAAAAAAGGTATTTTTTTATTATCAATCATTACACTAGCTTTTGCTACTTCTTGTACAGATCAGGAAAATTTAAATTCAGAAATAAATACAGTTAAAAATGCTATTGTAATCAATAACAATCAAACGCAATTGAATCAACGTTTGGATTTAACCAACTCAGGAGTTATCTCAATTATCAATCCATCAACAAGAAAAAATTTGGTCACTGAATCGGAACAATTTCCTTTAACACAAATTGCTGAATTCAATGCGCCAAAAGACAGTCAAGGCAGATCACTACAAGCAAATCACGTAGCTGTGAATGGAAATTACGCATACGTTGCATATACATTGCAAGGAAATGAGTATTCTGGAGCTATTGATATGATTGATGTATCTGATCCGTACCTACCAAAATTAGTTATGTCAGCTTTAATTGCAGATACCGATATTACTTCCCTAGTCTATACAAATGGTAAATTAGTTATTGGTGGCGCTACCAACTCTGATAAAAATGCTGCAATTCAATCACCTGCTATTGTAATGTATATGGAACTAACATCGAGTGGAGCGCTAACAAACAACTATAGTACAAATGATATTTCAAGTTTCGCAGCTACAGATGTTACAGCAAATAGCTCTAATTATTTTGCTGTTTCGGGAGACACAGGAAGCTTATATAAATTTGACAATACTACTAAACAAATATTGGGCAGTAAAGCTATTGAAGATCTAAGATCTGTAGCAGTTATCAATGACAAAATAGTCACTTTAAGCGGTACAAAAGGGATTAACATATACAATACATTAAATTTAGAATTGGTTAAATCATTTTCTACTTGGAAAGATGTAGTACAAGGTGCTAAAAGAACCATAGATTTTATTGGTGATAAACTTTTTGTCTCCGAAGGTTATCAAGGATTGGGAGTTTATAATATGACTTCGGGAACAAAAATTCAAACTATAGCATTAATTCCAACCGCAACTACAGAACCTGATGATGTTGTGACAAATGCCGTATCAGTAAATGGCGATTATGTTTTTGTTGCCAATGGAGGAAATGGACTTAATGTATACAAATCATCAGATCAATTAGCATTAATAGGAACCGTAGGAATCAACGGATCTTCTAATTATGTTAAAACAAGTGGTAATTATATTTATGTTGCCAGCGGTAAAGGTGGATTAAAAATCATCAAAATGGAAAAACCGGTTACAACACCTTCTATTAATTGTTCTGGCTTACCAGTTTACAATGGTGGTCAGGAATTAAATATTAATTCTGGACAAACAGTAGGATATTCAGGATCTACTGCTATTAATAAAGCTAATATCAATGCAAGTTTTACACATTGTGGTGCCATTTCTATCCAAAATGACGTAAATATCAATTCGGGTGGAATTTTTAAAATGTACGGAACCTTAAGTCAAGGTAAATACCAACAAGCAAATCCAACTCGTTTTACTGTTAATGGTGAATTACAAATTCAAGGTTCTGTTGTTATTTGGGGTGACCTCGTAATGAATAGCGGTGCTAAAATTTCATTCTTAGGAAATGATTCTTCAATTACAGTTTATGGCAAAGTGACGAAAAATTCTGGCGTTACGATTACTGGAAAATATACCGGAACCAATTTATAATGTTTTGAATTTATTTTTAGAATCAAAACCAGACATAGTAGGTCACTAAAGTATAATCTGGATTAAAAAAAAGCTGCAACATTTACATCTGTTGCAGCTTTTTTGTTTCAATCTGTATGCCATAAAATTAATTTATAAATACGTTTCTAACCATTCAAAAATAGCTTCAAACACAAAATTTCGCACAGGTTTTCTCGACAATACTAAATCGTGTATAGCACCCTCAAATTCAATAATAGCTTTATTAGGTGACTCAATTAATTTTGCTCTTTTTACTATATCATTTACATTCAAAATAGCATCTCCCTCAAACATTTTTTCACTCCATATTTTTGGATAAACTGATTTTAAAGAGTGTAATATCAAAATTGATTTATAAATAGAAATTCCTTTTGCAATACTAGAATGCCCCTGATGTATAGCATTTACCCAACCCGCATTAATAGAAGGAGCTGCGTGAGGTTTCCATTTTAAATTATAATCCCATTCTCCAAAATAATTTTTATGCAAACTTTTACCATAAAACTTAGAAAAACCAATAGGCAGAGCAATATTTGGATTTAGTCTACCCAAAAAAGCAAGCAACGGAATTACAGTCTTTTTTTGAATCCAAGGAACGTTAAAATCATAAAAAGGACTATTACAAATCAATACATCAAAGAGTTCAATTCTATTTCGATCCGCCGCATACAATGATATGATAAGTCCTCCAGTTGAATGGCCATAAAGAGCAATTTCTGTATTACCTTCATTTTTGATGATTGCTAAAGCGGCATCCAAATCTTCATAATATTCTGATAAATTTCTGACGTTATTGGGTTTGTGATTGGGCAGAATAGACCTGCCATATTTCCTTAAATCTAAAGCATAAAAATGATAATCTTTTTCCAAGAATTTTTCAGCAATAATTGTTTGAAAAAAATAATCATTAAATCCATGAATACATAAAACAGCTTTTTTTGATTGATTTGGATTCTTTTTCCGAATTAAAGTAGAGACAACAGCACCTTCGTAATCGTCGGGATGAATAATGGTAGTTTGTTCAAAACCATTTTTTAAAATATCTTCGATGTATTTCATACGCATCGTAATTAGGTTAAGTTACTTTATTTCAAAATACTTCTATTGTTATACCTGCTAAAATACTGTTTTCAATACTCTAAATTTACTATTCTAATTTTAAATAATATCAATTATAAAATTTATTTTTTTTAATGATTTTTCAATGATTTAAAAATATACTCTTGAAAATGGACAAAAAACATTAACATAACTTTTGTATTTGTTGTTAAAAAATCCCATAATTAAATTAGTATTTTTGAAGCTAATCCATTTAAATTTATTCTAAAAATTAATTTAGAACTACAAATATTCTTTCTATGCAAAAGATTTTTATAAAATCAATTCTCTATTTTCTTCTCTCCATACAAATAATAAACGCTCAAAAACCTCAAAAACCAAATGCTGCTGAAATATACAATCAAATTGAGAAACTAAATTTTCTTGGTAGCGTTTTATATATAGCGGCACATCCAGATGATGAAAACACTCGTTTAATATCTTATATGGCAAATGAAGTTCATGCTAGAACGGGTTATTTATCATTAACGAGAGGTGATGGCGGTCAGAATTTAATTGGTCCACAATTAAGGGAATTACTTGGGGTTATTAGGACTCAAGAACTCCTTGAAGCAAGAAAAATAGATGGAGGAGAACAATTTTTTTCCAGAGCCAATGACTTTGGATTTTCCAAAAATCCTGATGAAACACTTGCAATTTGGGACAAAGAAAAAGTACTTGCTGATCTTGTTTGGACAATCCGAAAATTTCAACCCGATGTGATCATTAATCGATTTGACCATCGCTCACCTGGAACTACTCATGGTCATCACACTTCGTCAGCAATGCTTAGTGTAGAAGGATTTGACTTAGCCAATAATTCCACTTCGTTTCCAGAACAATTGAAACTCGTAAAAACTTGGCAGCCTAAACGTCTATTTTTCAACACTTCTTGGTGGTTTTATGGAAGTAAAGAAAAATTTGACGCAGCCGATAAAACCAATTTATTTAGTATTTCTACAGGTGTGTTTTTTCCAACTCTCGGAAAATCCAATCAAGAAATAGCAGCATTAAGTCGAAGCTCTCATAAATCACAGGGTTTTGGTAGTACTGGGGTTCGAGGAGAGGACACCGAATATTTAGAATTTTTAAAAGGGGAACCCCTAAAAGATAAATCTTCTCTTTTTGATGGAATCGATACAAGCTGGAATCGCATAAAAGGAGGCAAACCAATTGGAGAATTGATAAGTCTTATTACGAAACAGTACGATTTTAAAAACCCATCTGCTAGTATTCCAAATTTAGTAAAAGCATATTCTATGATTCAAGCATTGGAGGAAAATCATTGGAAAATCATAAAAACGGATGAATTAAAAAAAATAATTACCGGTTGTTCTGGATTGTATCTTGAAGCAGTTTCAAACTTTCAAGAAGCGACTCCGGGGAGTATTGTTAAACTTAATTTAGAAACAATAAATCGAAGTACAGTAGTAATGCAACTCATCAGTGTTACTACTTTACCAGAACAAAAAACCACAGTATTGAACACTGATTTAAGATATAATATTTTGCAAAATAATAGCCTTGACCTACAATTACCAAAATCTATAAATTATACACAACCCTATTGGTTAAATGAAAAAGGAACTGAAGGACTATATGCTGTAAATGATCAACAAAACATTGGAATTCCTGATATTATAAGAGAAGTAAAAATATTTTTTAATATAAAAATCAATGGTGTAGAAATACCGTTCGAAAGGACGATTGTTTACAAATACAATGATGATGTAAAAGGTGAAATGTATAATTTCCTAGACATTGTACCTGAAGTAACGACAACAATTCAAGATAAAGTATTGCTTTTTCCAAACACCAAACCCAAATATGTTGGTGTAAGTATAAAAGCAGGAAAAAATGATATAAAAGGGGAATTAAAATTGGATTTACCCAAAGATTGGAAAGTTTTTCCCCCATCCATTCCTTTTCAGATAAGTAAAAAAGGGACAGAACAAACCGTTTATTTTGAAGTTACTCCACCGGCCCAAATGAGTGAAATTACAGGAAAAAGCATAGCAACCATTGACGGGATACAATATGACAAAGAACAAATCAACATTAATTACGATCATATTACAAAACAGCAGGTTTTAAAAGCATCCGAATTAAAATGCATTCGATTGGATTTAAAAACCAATGTAGAAAGCATTGCATATATCATGGGAGCTGGAGATGACGTTCCCAAAAGTTTGACTCAAATGGGATACAAAGTTTCCCTTTTGAAAACAGAAGAAATAACTCCAGAAAAATTAGAGTCGTATGATGTAGTTATGACGGGTATACGTGCGTACAATACTATTCAAGCTTTGGCAAACAAACAAGAAATTTTATTCGATTTTGTAAAAGGAGGAAAAACTATGATTGTACAATATAACACTACCGATGATTTGGTTACCACAAATATTGCACCATTTCCATTAAAAATTTCAAAAGACAGAGTAACCGAAGAAAATGCCGAGGTTCGTTTTCTTACACTTAATCATCCTGTTTTGAATTACCCAAATATAATTACACCAAATGATTTTAAGGGATGGAAACAGGAACAAGGATTATATTATCCAAAAGAGTATGACAAAGCCTTTACTCCTATTCTATCTTCAAATGACAAAGGCGAAAGTGCCAAGGAAGGGGCGTTATTAATCGCTCCCTATGGAAAAGGCAATTACATTTATACAGGATTAAGTCTGTTTCGAGAATTACCGGAAGGTGTTCCTGGAGCTTTTAAATTAATATCGAATATGATTTCGATAAAACCTACTATTAGCGTCCCAAACCAAAAAGTTAAAAATTAATAAAAGTAAAAAACATGAAATATAAAAATTCTAAAATTTGGTCAAAAAGCTATTCATTGGTTTTAGTTGCCAATGCTTTATATATTATTATTTTTTATTTAATCATGAAATTATACTCGTAACCTATGCAATTATTTGACTGGATTGTTTTAATAGTAACATTATTATTTATTGTAATTTACGGTGCTTGGAAAACAAAAGGAAGTAAAAACGTTGAAGAATATATTTTAGGCAACAATGAAACCCCATGGTTTACTGTGGGTCTTTCCGTTATGGCCACCCAAGCAAGCGCCATTACTTTTCTGTCAACTCCCGGACAAGCCTATCATGATGGAATGGGATTTGTACAATTCTATTTTGGTTTACCTATTGCAATGGTAATTATATGCCTCACATTTATCCCTATTTACCACAAGTATAAAGTTTTTACAGCATATGAATATTTAGAAAAAAGATTCGACCTTAAAACACGCTCCCTAGCGGCTGTCCTCTTTTTGGTACAACGAGGCTTAGGAACAGGAATAACAATTTATGCCCCTTCAATAATATTATCGGCTTTGTTAGGTTGGAATCTTACCTATATGAATATCATTATTGGAATTTTGGTGATCATTTATACCTTTTCTGGAGGCACCAAAGCCGTGAATGTTACTCAAAAACAGCAAATGTTTGTGATACTTTCCGGAATGGTCATAACTTTTTGTCTTATTCTAGAATACCTACCAAACGATATGACGTTTGACAATGCGCTTCATATTGCAGGTGCCAATCAAAAAATGAATATTGTAAATTTTTCATTTGACTTGGATGAAAAATATACTTTTTGGAGTGGGATAACAGGTGGTTTTTTTCTAGCACTTGCTTATTTTGGTACTGATCAATCACAAGTGGGGCGCTATTTGTCTGGAAAATCAGTTCGTGAAAGCCAAATGGGTTTGATTATGAATGGCCTACTAAAAGTTCCTATGCAATTCCTAATCTTACTTACTGGAGTAATGGTGTTTGTGTTTTTTCAATTTAATGAAACACCCTTAAATTTTAACCCAAACAATAAAATAATAGTTGAAAACTCAAAATACAAACAGGAATATCAAAATTTACAGAAAGATTTAAATAAACTTTCCGAAGATGAAAAAGTAATCAATTTACTCTATATAGACCAACTCAATCAAGATTATGATAATCCAACATTGCGAAAAGAGTTAGTTGATCTTGCTCTCAAAGAAAAAGAATTAAGAGCACATGCGAGAGAAATTATTTCAAAAGCAGATTCAAACAGTGAAACCAATGACAAAGATTATGTCTTTTTCTATTTTATATTACACTACCTACCCAAAGGCTTAATTGGTTTATTGCTAGCCGTAATCATTTCTGCAGCAATGTCCTCCACTGCTTCTGGACTAAATGCATTGGCTTCGACAACTGCTATTGATATCTATAAACGTAATGTAAAAAAGGAAAAAACAGAAAAACATTATCTAAATGCAACAAAACTTTTTACCCTTATGTGGGGAATTATAGCAATCGCTTTTGCTTGTATTGCAACACTTTTTGAAAATTTAATCCAACTAGTAAACATAATTGGTTCCATATTTTATGGTACTGTTTTAGGGATTTTCTTAGTTGGCTTTTATACCAAAAAAATACATGGCAAATCAATTTATTATGCCGCAATAATCAGTCAAATTACTATCATAATTATATATTATTTTACCAATTTTATTTATCCAAGTGGTGCAGAAAAACTAGGCTATTTATGGCTAAATTTTATAGGGGCATTACTTACTTTAGTAGTATCGTATATTTTACAAACGACTATCTTTGATGATAAAGATGAAATTCCAAGTACAGAAAATATTCAAAATTAAAATAATTTAGGTACATCTATTTTAACCAACAAACTAAAAAAAACAAATTATAATTTAAATTTTAGAGGAATTCTCCTCGATAAATAATAAAAATAGCGTTAAAATTTGAATTTAAAATCTAAATTTGAAGAAACTATTCTCTAACCTATTTTTATAGATGAAAACAATCAAATTTTTTGGTTTAATATTTTTTTTTCAAATAACCTGCAGCAATGTAACCTATTCTCAATTTGGAATTTCTACAGACCTTTTAAAACTAGGTGCATCAACACTTGGAATTGAAAAATTATTTAAGAAACCTGCAGCGATAACAACTTCATTTGAAGATGTCAAAAAAGAAGATTCCAAAATGCCAAATTTCTTTAAGTTGGGAGATGTTCAACCCTTATATTTATTACCCAAAGCACATGATGGAGGTTTTATACTTTGCGCAGGTTATTTTGAAATGACCAATAAAAGCTACTGTCTCCACGCTGGTACATTTGCACCTTCATCAGGAGATGGTTATATGTACGCTCAAACAAATGGTTCTAAAAAAGAAATTGTGAGTGCTATCCTAAAAAGTGCAGAAAAACACCCTGAAATAAATCAACATGATATTCAAGTTTTGTTATGGGCTATTATCGCCAAAACTAAATTTATTAATTTTAATACTGAAATAAAACTAACAGCAGTCAAGTTACTCACCAAAAAACAATTATCCCAACTTGAAGATGGAGCATTAGGCTTTTTACCAGATGAAATTATTAATGAAACCAAATCAAAACTTCCAGAAAGCATACAAACAATTTTTGAGGCCGAAAACAATATTCGTGGTTTAATCACTTCTGGAAGTTATTCCTATCAAGAAATAGAAAAGTATGCAATTATAGCTGGTATTGCGCAGCCTAGAACTGATTATCCTAGCGGAATATGGACATTACACCCAGATGGATATTTTATTTGTTATATCCCTTCTGGTTATTCCGTAACAAAAGTACAAATATATGTTCCCAAAGAACTAATTGTTGGTTTAAATGGAAAACCACTTATCTATGATGCTACAAATGACATTGCATGTCCTGCAAATACAGGATCACAAAGATTAGCACAAACCAATGAACCTCTAAATCCTGATTATTCTATCGTACTAAAAACAATTTGTGTTGGAGCAAATTAAATCATTTTTAATTTTTTATTCTGAAAAGAATTTCAATTTCTGAAAAGTCAACAAAAAAGCAAGTAAATATTAAAGTAATTGCAACAAAAATGAGCTCGATATTGTTTCGGGCTCATCCTTTTTGTATTTGTATAATTTTTAGGTACCGTTTATTCAATACATTCTGTTTTTATTAAAAAAGCACTTAAAAAGACAAAATAAAAGTTACACAACTAATAGAATTTTGACTAAATATTTAAGGAATTTACCTTTTTTAATTAAAAATATTAAATTAAGAGCACAAAACAAACAAACAAATCACACACCATAAAGCTTCTGATATTAAATTACTTAACATCAATAAATCACAATTAAAGCAGTAAAATGTGAAGAGATACAACCCTGCTGAATCTAATTTTTAAATATTTTTTTAGAATTAACCTAACTTTTTATAATTTAAAACAGTTTTTACAAAAAAATATTTAATTTTCCCTCTTTCATACATTTATTTTTATTAAATTTAACATAAATTATGATAACATTAAGAATATGATAAATGTCATACTCTAAATAAAAGATATTTAAGACTTTTACAATAAAATAAATCAAAATTTTTAAAAACTAAAACCACCACTATTATGAAAACATTAAAAAAAGGAATATTCCTACTTTTTTCAGTTATCTTTGTGTTGCAAGGTTGTAGCCATGATGACTATGTACCGGTTCCAGGTCCTGCAGGAACAAACGGAACAGACGGAATTGCTGGAACTGCCTCTTGTGAATCTTGTCACTCTGTAGCTCACAAGGCACCTATTATTGCTGCTTATGGAGAATCAGTGCACGCAAAAGGGGTTTTAAACGAAGCTACTGGTGTATATTCTCAACATACTTATGGAACAAATACTACTTTTGCTGATGGATCTTTAAATAGCAATCGAGCATTTTGTTCTCAATGTCACTCACAAGAAGGATATATAGACACAAAAATGTATGGAAAACCAAATCCTAGAGGATATGACAATTATACCTCTATATCTTGTACTGGTTGTCATGGAACTACCCACAGATCCCTTAATTTTACAACCGACGGAAATGATTATGGTTTAAGAAATATAGATGCTGTACCTCAAAAAACGAATCCAGGTTTCTTTTTAAATGCATCTCCAACTGATGGTGTTAGTTCTGCAAACACTTGTATTGGATGTCACCAAGCAAGACCAGATTCTAATGGATATTACAAAAGACCCGTTATTGAAATGGCAGAAAAAGATGCTTCTGGGAATGTTGTCATAACTAATGATCCTGTAAAAGGTCCTTTATATAGATTTTGGTCTCAAAGAAAACTGGCAGATGCAATTGCTCCTTATCCAGCAGGTACTACCTATTACAAAAATTACTCTAATACTGGTACTGGAGTACACGCTTCAGAACAAGGAGATTTATGGATGGGAATCAACGGTATTGATATTGAAGGAACAACTACACACTTACCTGCTTCTAAAACGGCTGCTCACTTCAAATCTGTTTCATGTGTAAAATGCCACATGGATACTCCAAAAACTGGAACTACAAATACGGGTTCACACACAATGAAACTTGCTTTTAATGTTTGCGTATCATGTCATCCTACTCCAGAAGCCACATTAGAAACTTTCCATACAAAATTTGATACTGAAGTTTCTAAATTAGTAGCTGCATTCGCATCAAAACCAACTTATTTTAAAGTTACAGGTTCTAGTGTAAGTATAATAGCATATGATAGCGCTAATGGCAATACTCCGTTCCCAACAACACCAGCTTCAGGAACAACAACTGCAACAACTTGGTATCAATCAAGAACAGATTTTCCTTTAAAATATGTACAAGCTTATTGGAATTACAAACTAGTAACAGGAGATGAAGGTAAAGGAGTTCACAATCCACTTTACTCAATGGCTTTAATTCAAAATTCTATTGAAGCTTTAAAATAAAAAAATATAATAATAAAAATACCTCTGGGCAAAAACCCGGAGGTATTAATAAAACAGTACTACATTCTAATATAACTATTGAATATAGGAATCTTAATCAGCAAGATGCGTTATTCCATTGATTGCTAGAGTTCTTTTTATTGAACACTTCTTTATAATGGTAGTTGCTACTGAAACTATTAATGAAAGTAGTTATTATGTAGAAAATAATTCTAGAAACAATATCAAAATCAAAACAGTAAATTGAACAAATCGAGAATGTAAATATTACTTGGAAGTTAGCAAACAATTATACTGTATGAGTAACAAAATTTGAAATTTGTAAAAGAAATAAAATTTGGCATAACACTCTTTCTTTAGTTACATAGCGATTGTTTACGAAATTTTAAATCTTTTGACAATGAAAATTGTTGAATAAAACTTTATAAAACAATTATTCAATTAAAAAATAAAAAGATGAAAAAAATAATTCAATATATAATGATGCTAACAGTGAGTTTGATGGCCACATCCTGTTACTATGACGAAGTGCCACCAGAAGCAATTACTCCTCTTCCAGACACTGTTTCATATGCAAAAGATGTTCAACCATTGTGGAATCAAAATTGTGTAAATTGCCATTCGACTGGATCAACGGCACCGGATTTAACGGCTGCAAATTCCTATTCTGCTTTAACAAAAAACAACAAATATGTAGTTCCAGCAGACGCAGCAAATAGCATTTTATATAAATGTTTAATTGGTGTGGGAGCACCACTAATGCCTCCTGCAGGAAAATTAAGTGATTCAAAAATTGAATTGGTCAAAAAATGGATTAATGATGGCGCTCTTAATAACTAATTTAAAAAGAACAGAAATGAAATTATATAAATTAATATATATAGCGCTGTTTGTTTTCCCCCTTTCGCTATTGGCGCAAGAGGAAACAGATACTATTGCACCCGTAGAGATTGAATATGAAAAACCAGCATTCGAAAGTACTGGTTTGATAGACAACCAAACTGATCGCGTTTTTTCAAAAGGTACTATAGAATTTATTATGAATCACCGTTTTGGTTTGGTAACTGGCACAAATGACATGATAGGAGTTTGGGGAGCTACCAACATTCGCATAGCCTTAAGTTATGCAGTTACAGATAGAATTACCGTTGGATTTGGTTCTACAAAAGACAGTAGACTACAAGATTTTAATTTAAAAACAGCCATTTTTAAACAAACTAAAAATGACAAAATGCCTTTTAATTTAACTTATTATGGAAACTGGACTGTTAATGCATCACCGAAAGAGGGTTTTTATCACACCTCAGATCGTTGGTCCTTTTACAATCAATTAATAATTTCTAGAAAGGTAAGCAAAACAATTTCATTTCAAATTGCTCCAAGCTATTCTCACTATAATCGAGTAGATAAGGCAATAAAAAACGATATGGCAGCCTTTAGTGCAGGTGGTAGATATATGTTTATCCCAGACATATCACTTATTGTTGATGCTACTACTCCTTTGATGAAGTATGAGCAAAGTACCCCAAAACCAGGTTTTGGTATTGGGTTGGAATACAGTGCTGTTCAGCATGCATTCCAATTGTTTATAAGCAATTCTAAAGGAATTGTTAACCAACAAAACATTATGTATAATTCTAATGATTTCTTTGATGGAGAATTCATGATAGGATTTAATATTACAAAATCTTGGTAGGCAGTTTTTAAAAATACTATTAATAAAAGAGGGTTTATATCATCCCGATATGTAATCCTCTTTTTTATTTATAAAACTCCGCATCATTATCCCTTTTCAAAAACATAAATCTTCAAATGTTTTGAAATAATTATTTACATATAAATAGAAATAAGATGGAAAAAGAAGACAACAAATCGTCCCGCAGGAATTTCCTAAAACTTGGCGCTTTAGGTAGTGTAGCTTTAGCAGGAACAGCAGTAGTAAGTACTATTTCATGTGATGATAAAGAAAAAACCGGGAAAAAAGTAAAAGTACTTACAGCTGATGGAAAATTAATCGAGGTTGATAGCTCACATGTTGATCATCATGCTTCAAATGATAACTTTTCCAAAGAAGAAATTCGCCAAGGAGTTGAAGGTAAAAAATTCATACGTGTTATTGATTTAGCAAAATGTGCTAATGAAAGAAAATGTATTGAAGGCTGTCAAAAAGCGCATAACATATTAGCGCCTATTGAGTATATCAAGGTAAAAAAGATGCAAGATTCAGAGTTAACATCTCCATATTGGTTCCCTACTATGTGTTACCATTGTGACAATCCACCTTGTACTAAAGTATGTCCAGTAGATGCAACCTATAAACGTTCAGACGGAATAGTTGCCATGGATTATGATCGTTGCATAGGATGTAAATTCTGTATGGCTGCTTGTCCATATTCTGCCCGTACTTTTAATTTTGGAAGACCAGAACAATTAAAATTTACCGAAGAACATAAAAACGACACTTCGGATCCAAACCACTGTACTACGCCTTTTGCACAAGAAGGAACTGTTGCAAAATGTGATTTCTGTACTGACAGATCTTCTAAAGGGCTATTGCCTGCTTGTGTAGTAGAATGTCCAAATGGTGCCATACTTCATGGTGACGAATTAGAAGATGTAGTTACCAATGGTGAAGATACCTTCAGACTGAAAAAACTTTTACAAGATAGAGGAGCTTATCGTGAATTTGAAGAATTAGGTACAAAACCACGTGTATACTACCTTCCTCCAGTTGCTCGAAATTTCCCGTTTGAAGATGCAACCGAAGCACATAACACAAAAGAATAATCTTTAAAAAGAAAATTATGTCTGAAGAAAAAAATATACCCGAATCAACAAAATACGAAACCTTTACCCAGGAAGAGTATATGATTATGAAAGACGACTTGCTCAGACCAATTGAAAAGATTGGAAAAGCAGGTAAAATATGGATTGCATTTCTAACAGCAGTATTCTTGGCAGGAGTTGTTGCCTATTATTTACAAGAATCAAGGGGTAAATATATTACTACTGGCTTAAGAGATTATACCATGTGGGGGATCTATATCTCCAACTTTTTGTTTTTAGTAGCCTTAAGTTTATCATCTGTATTTATGTCTGCAATATTAAAATTGACGAATTTTGAATGGTACAGACCTCTTTCTAGAATTGCAGATGTGATTTCATTATCTAGTATAACCATGGCTGGAATCTGCATAATGATTTCAATGGGACGTCCAGATAGACTGCATCATTTATTTATATATGGACGAATACAATCTCCTATTGTTTGGGACATTATAGTTGTAGCGACTTATTTTGTAACCTGTGTATTGGTCCTTTTTATTGCATTAATACCATCTCTATCTACTTGCAAAAATCATTTGAAAAATCTTCCGAAATGGCAATTAAAAATGTATGACATTCTTTCTTTTGGTTGGCACGGTACGGCAGAACAATGGAAAATACTTAAAAAAACAGTTCTTATTTTGACCGTTTTACTAATTCCTTTAGGAATTGCATTAAGAACAGTAAGCGCATGGCTTTTCTCAACAACCTTAAGACCAGAATGGGATAGTACTAATTTTGGTGCCTACTTTGTTTCAGGTTCTGCTTTATTAACAGTTGCAGTAATGATTATCGCTATTTCTTCCTTTAGAAAATTATACCATTTAGAAAAATATTTAACAGAAATGCACTTTGACAAATTAGGTCAAGCAATGGTACTGATGGGATTAATTTATGCCTACTTTAACATCAATGAATATCTTGTTCCTGCATATAAAATGTCAGGTTTGCATGCCAATCACTTATTGGATTTATTTGTTGGTAATAATGCCTTTTTTTATTGGTCAGTTGTGTTTTTTGGAATTTTGGTACCAAGTGTTTTGCCGATGTTCAAAAAAATGAGAAAACCATTACCGCTAACAATTATAGCACTCGCTGTATTAATTGCAGGCTGGTTTAAATTTTATTTGATTGTAATACCTGGTCTCTCTCATCCTTTATTGCCTATACAAGATGTTCCAGCGTCATGGAAACATTACACACCGAGTTTGATTGAAATGACTATAGTAGCAGCAACAATTGCCGGGACCATGCTTATTACAACCTTGTTCTCAAGATTTTTCCCAATCATATCTGTATGGGAAGTTGCGGAAGGAAAATTAGAAGGAAAAGAAGAAATCATTAATTATAAATAATTCCCAAATGGAAAAATATAGATATTTTATGACAACTTGCTTATTGATTTTGTTTGCTATAACAATTTCAAATGCACAAGATAAAGTAGCAAAAATCACCTTAACTTTTGAAAAAGCGGATTCTCTTTACATTTGCAAAGCTTTAGTAACATCTGAAGGACAGCCAGTTTCTGAAGTACCTGTAAATTTATCTGTAAAGCGCTTGTTCAGTAATTTACCCATAGGCGAAGAGGTAGCCACAGATTCTACAGGTGTGGCTTCTTTTGAAATTCCTCAAGATATTCCATCTAGAAACGGAAAATTGATTATATTTGCTAAAATAGCTGACGACGAAAACTATATGAATACTGAAGCAAGAGCTGAAGTAAATTGGGGTAAAATTGTTGTGAGTGATAACTCAAATGTACAAGAACGATCAATCTCAGCCGGAAGAGAAGAAGCTCCAATTTATTTTATTGTTTCCTCTTTATTAGCTATTGGTTTAGTATGGGGCTATTTAATTTACTCCGTAGTACAAGTATTTAGAATAAAGAGATTAGGTACAGAGCATAAAAATTAATTATTAAAACAACTATTAAATTTACAATTATGAAAAATTTGAAGCAAATCCTTTTAGGAATAGCAGTAGTAACAGTCTTAATGTTTACGCAAACTACTAATGCACAAGCAAAACCAAAAGGTAAAGAATGGAAAGTTCCTGCTGCTGATGCAAGCAAGAAAAGTACAGTAAAAGCTGGAGATGCAACAGCTATAAGTGATGGAAAAGCCATTTGGGGAAAAGATTGCAAATCTTGCCATGGTGTTAAAGGACTTGGTGATGGAACAAAAGCGGACAAAATTGATATTAGTTGTGGTAATTTTTCTTCAAAAGAATTTCAATCATTGTCTGATGGAGAATTGTTCTACAAAACAAAAATAGGTAGAAAACCAATGCCTTCATTTAAAGAAAAATTAAGTGATTCAGAAATTTGGGCTGTTGTTGCCTATATGAGAACTATGAAATAGTATCATTATAATTTTATACCAAAAATGGGTTTGAGCAATCAAACCCATTTTTGGTATAATAAATTAAATAAAAAGTTAAAAACATCTATTCCTATTTAATACATAAAATTCTTTAATATCATTTATAGTACAGAGGCTATAATTTATTAAAATAGAATATAGTGTATACAAATAATACAATTTATCATTTCATACTTTTCTAAAAAGCATAATTAAAATCTTTCATAAAAATAAATGAAATAATCTATTATACTGATTGGCTGCCCGATACATGCTCTAATACCTTATACTTGATTTTTATTCATAAAAATGCCCCCAAAAGTATCTTCCTTTTTGGGGGCATTTTAGTTTAATAACAAATGTAAAGTTTCCGAACAAATTTACTAACCGTCACTATATTAAGAAAAATAACTATTTTTTACTCCATTCAGCGATACTTTCTCTATTCATTTTTACATAATCTTGATTTTTTGCCACTTCAGCAGCTGCAAGAGAAAGATTAGCTGTTTCAATAGCCCCTTTTTTGTCTCCCAATTTGGCTTGAATCAATGATTTCAATCTGTTATACCAAAATGGTTTATCAGAGCTCATATCTAATGCTTTATTCACATAAGATAAAGCTTTTGTATTATCTCCATTCGATTGAAAAATATATTGTGCTGCCGAAAAGAAATCTCCAGATGTAGGCCCTGCTAGAGCTTTTTCGATATTAGCAAGAGTTACTTTTTGAGTTGGAACTTCAAATTTCATAGAAACTGAAGAATTCTCCCATGCCATATCCAAATAAGCGAAATTAGCATCCAGACTATTTATACCAATAGTAAAACTTTCTACCGCTTTTGGCAAAGATTCTTCTTTCACAGTAGTTCTAAGTACAACATTTGCTTCATTCCAAACTTCTGGATTTCCCCAATTGTTTGTAGTGGAATAAAAAATTACTTCCCAACTTTCAATTTTGGGAATCGTGTACAAAGCATACTTCCCTTTTGGCAAGGTTTTACCATCGATGACAACATCTTCACTAAATGAAATCGTTGTATTTTCATTGGCTCCAGTTCTCCAAATTTTCCCAAATGGGACTAAGTTTCCAAAAACGGCTCTACCTCTTGCGGCCGGTCTACAATAAACAATTTCAACATCTGTTAATCCTACAGTTTGGAAAACAGTGGCTTTTGGACTTGCTTGAGGTGTTTTCAATTGAGCCTCAGAAATAAAAGGAGCTATAATAAAAGCTATAGCAATACATATTTTTTTCATGTTATTGGTTTAAGTAATTGCTCAAATTTACAAATTCAGAAAGTGCCAAATGTTAATTATATCTTAATTCAGATTTAGTATTTCGAAACAATTTCAAAATTCAATTCATTAAAATGATTTACTACCACATCAGCCAATACTAAATCTTGATCTTTTGAATGAAAACTATTGTATCCAACGCAGAATATACCAGCAGCTTTAGCTGCTTTTACACCATTGGTACTATCCTCAATTACGATACAATTTTCTTTTGGTGCAATAGATAATGAAGCCGCATGCTCAAAAATAGCAGGATGTGGTTTTGATTTTGGAAAATCTTCACCACTTACGATATGCGTAAAATATTGGTGTAAATCAAATCGACGAAAAACCCGATCAATCGTCACTTTTGAAGCCGAAGAAGCCACTATCAACTGCATTCCGTTTTGATGAAAATCTTTAATTAAATGCTCCACTCCTTCTAATAAAGTCAAGTCTTCTTTGCTATCGAAAGCATCATTAAAAATGGATCTTTTTCTCAAAATCAAATCTTCTACATCTTGTTCTAGCTGAAAATGCTCTTTCAATTTCTGAAAAGTATTGCGAGTGGACAATCCTGTAAAAGATGTGTACATTTCTTCTGGAACTTCAATATTGAGTTCGCCAAATTGTTGGTAATACGCATAACGATGTACGAGTTCTGTATCAACAATTACACCATCCATGTCGAAAATTACGGTTTGTATCATTAAAATTTTAGTTTAAATTGTTTAAAGTTTTATTTTGTTTCAAATTGTTTAATAAAAGTCGTTTAACATTGGTAAAACATTCTCTGAAATTTAGTTTTAGCCCAACCTTAAACTTTTTAAACTCTTAAACAATGTAAACTTTTTATTCTTTCTTAAGCAAATAGCGAATTACCGTTTCTGCAGCATATAAACCAAATAAACCTGGCATATAGCTATTGGTTCCGTAGAAAGATTTTTTAAAATTGGAACCATCAGTCATTTTTAGACTGGATTCATCTTGAATTTCAGACGAAAAAACCACTTTCACTTTATTAATTTTTTCTTTTTTCAAACGCTTTCTGATGGTTTTGGCAAAATAACAATTGATTGTTTTAGAAATATCAGTAACTTTTACTTTAGAAGCTTCCATTTTTCCTCCCGCTCCCATACTACTTAAAATTCTTACACGTTTTCTTTTGGCTGCAATAATTAAATTTAATTTTGGCGTAACGCTATCTATACAATCTAAAACATAATCATATTCATCCGTAACAATTTCAAAAGCGCGCTCTGGCGAAAGAAACTCTTTTATTCGTATCAAATTCAATTTGGGATTGATATCCATCAATCGATCTCCTACAACGTCCACTTTAGGCTGCCCCACGGTTGAATGCAAAGCGGGTAATTGTCTGTTGATATTGGTAATATCAACCACATCTCCGTCTACAATAGTCATTGTTCCCACTCCTGCTCTTGCCAAAAATTCGGCTGCAAAAGACCCCACTCCGCCAAGCCCTACGACCATTACGTGGGCATTCTGTAAATTTTGTAATCCTTCTTTTTTAAATAATAGTTCGGCTCTTTCTGTCCACTCTGCCATATTAATTCTTTTTATTTTATTTCTTAAAGTTGCTTTTTAAAAACTGCTGCAAAATTACGTTGTATTTGTTGTTGTATTTCATCTATGTCCCATTTTTTATATCGGGCTGCCAACGCATACACTTCTTCGATTCCTTCTTCCAAAGTATCGGTTTCCAAAAAAAAACGATCATTGGGTATAGTTTCGAAAACTTCTTTCAATTCTAGATTGCGCATTAAATATTTACCAAACGAAATATAAAATCCATTATCAATCATTTCCTTAGCCACTTGTTTGTTTTTTGAAAAACCATGAATAATCATCGGAACTGTAATTTTCAAACGTTTCTTGGAAGCAATTACTTCTTGAAATGCCGCCACACAATGGATTACAACAGGTTTATTCTGTTTTTGTGCTAAAAGCAATTGTTTTTCAAAAACTATTTGTTGCAATTCAAGCGGAATCTCTACGCGCTTGTCCAATCCACATTCGCCTAGAGCGAGACAATTGGGCTCTTGCAATCTACTTTCAATGATTTCCAAATCGCTCTCCAATCTTTGTTCATCGATATACCAAGGATGTATCCCAATTGAATAAAACGGAATAGTTGCATCAAATTCATGCGGATATTGATTAACGAGTTCTAAAACCGTGTCCTGATTCGTAAATTTGTGGGTATGCAAATTAATATATTGCATTAGTCATGAAATTTCTTTACTCCCGCTTTGATTTCGATTCCTAAATCGTTTTCCAAGGGAACTTTTGGGCAAGAATATTTAGGACTGTAGGCACAATAAGGATTGTACGATAAATTAAAATCGATAACAATCGTATTTCCAGATGGAATTTTCAAGTCAATGTACTTTCCGCCTATGTAACTCTCTTTACCGGAGGTCAAATCCGAAAAGGGTAAAAACAAATAGTCTTTGTATTCCTCTTTTTTGGAGAGTTCAATATTGCGATAAATATTTAGTTTGAACTCTTTTCCTTCCATCTGAAAACGAGCTTCCCCATATTTCACATACATTGGCTTTCTGGTTGTTGAAGTTGGCATTTCAAACGGTTTTTCGTTCTCAGTTCTGATGAATTGTGCAACCACAAAAGCTTTTTCATCTATAGGATAAAAATCCAACACCTGGAAATGTGCTAAATCTTCAGCTAACAGTGGACTTGTCTTGGCATCTGCATATTCGGAATTGAGGTCTTTTTGAAATTTTTCGACAACCGCCACATCAAATTTTTCTTGGGCAAAGTCTACATTAAATAATGTCAATAGAACCAAAGTCAGTATAACTCTCATTTTTTTAAATTTTAAGCAAAAATAGTTTAAAGTTGGAAAGGTACAAAGCCATAACCTATCAAAAAGATGGAAAGGCATTAATACAATAACAGCAATGCCCGCAAAGAATTACGCTAAGTACGCTAAGCTTTGCGGACATTGCGCTTCCATTGCACTCTTTGCGGTTAAACATTTTAGTTTTACCTTTGAAAAAATTCAAAATTTCTAATGCTCAGAACTGCACTCGGTCGCTACATCAACAATTTCAAAGGATTCACACGCGAAGTCTGGATACTGGCTTTAATCACTTTTGTGAATAGGGCGGGTACAATGGTGCTACCATTTTTATCCAAATATTTAAAAGAAAATTTACACTTTACCTATGGCGAAGTGGGATGGATTATGGTCGCCTTTGGGTTGGGATCTATGTTGGGTTCGTGGATGGGAGGCAAATTGACCGATAAAATTGGATTTTATAAAATCATGATTTTTAGTCTTTTTACCAGCGGAATACTGTTTTTTATCCTGCAATACATCACTACTTTTTGGGGATTGTGTATTGGTATGTTTATCATCATGGCGATTTCTGATATGTTTCGCCCCGCCATGTTCGTTTCCCTGAGCGTGTATGCAAAACCCGAAAACAGAGTTCGAGCCTTGTCTTTAGTACGATTGGCTGTTAATTTGGGTTTTACGGCTGGTCCCACATTAGGCGGGTTGATTATTTTAGGAATGGGGTACTCTGGCCTTTTTTGGGTTGATGGAGGTTCCTGTATTATCGCAATTTTGATATTTGCTTTTTATATCAAAGAGAAAAAGAGAATCCCAATTAACTCCGATGATGTTGTGACCAAAACCGTTCCAAAATCCATCTACAAGGACAAACCTTTTTGGTTGCTGTTGTTCATCAGTTTCATCACGGCGATGGTGTTTTTCCAAATATTCACGACACTTCCTTTATATCACAATGAAAAATTTGGCCTAAGCGAATTCCAAACAGGTATGCTCCTTTCTGTAAACGGACTATTGGTTTTCCTTTTAGAAATGCCAATAGTCAGTAGATTGGAACGCAAAAAAGCCAATAAAGTCAAGAACATAGGCTATGGTTCCTTATGCATTGCGGCAGGATATTACATTTTACTGTTCGATTCTTGGGTAAGTATCTTGGTTATCAGCATAGTGTTGCTCACTTTGGGCGAAATATTTTCCTTTCCATTTGCCAATGCCGTAGCCCTCAATCGAGCGCCAAAAGGACAAGAAGGCCAATATATGGGGCTTTACACTATGAGTTTCAGTTTGGCTCACATTGCCAGTTCTAAAACTGGTCTCGAAATCATTGGCCATTTTGGCTATACCGTGAATTGGTTTATAATGGGAAGCCTTGGAATGTTAGCATTACTTTGCGGCATTTGGCTCAACAAAATGATACAGCACGAGCAAAAATAATAACCAACTTCGGTAACTATTTAAGGTTCATTTGGGCGTGACCCCATTAAGAAAAAGAGCCAAATTACAGCAACGCTTATTCGGCTCTTTTCCTTAATGCGGTCGGGTCATCCGCCTTTACTTTGTATTTAATATAACACTAAATTTATTCAAAGGAAAACAGAGGTGAACTATGCTATCCGCCAAGCTTGTGACTTATGTAGCGCATTAGTCCTCTGTCTTCTCCTTGAATCCCGTTGAATTGCTTCAAATAGAATGATAGACATCAAGGTCTAATAAAGGCTCTAAAGAAGTTCAACATTTTTGTTTATCCTAAATTCAAAGTTATGAAAAACTATTTATTTTATGTAGGCGTTGACATTTCAAAATCAAAATTGGATGTGGTTCTTTTAAAAAAAGAAGAACCTAATGTAACTAATCATTTCATTGTCGAAAACAATTTAAAAGGCGTTAAGGAAATTTTTAAAAACTTAATAAAACAGAAGATAGATTTAAGTGCTGTTTTATTTTGCTGTGAAAACACTGGGGTTTATACTTTCCCTTTAAGCAGCTGTCTATCTGAAAACAATCTTGATTTCTGGGTTGTGCCGGCCATTGAAATCAAACGATCTAAAGGGATCTCGAGAGGTAAAAATGACAAAGCAGATGCCAAAGACATTGCTTTGTACAGTATTCGAAATATTGACAAACTAAAACTGTCTACTTTACCAGAAACAGTAATTCAACAATTAAAATTGCTTTTCACTGAAAGAGAAAAAGTAATGAAATCATTTAAAATTTTTGAAGGGACAAAAGAGAATGCTGATTTTACACCAAAACAAGTTTATCAATCAATTAAAGGAATAAATAATAAAACAGTGAAGTTTTTAAAAGCAACATTAAAATCTATTGAGAAGGAAATGAAAGCAATAATATGTAATCATTTTGAATTGAAAAAACAATTTGAGTTGATTAAAAGTGTTCCTGGCATTGGAGATAAAACGGCTATCTATATGCTAATTGTTACAAGAGGCTTTACAGCATTTGATAATGCCAGAAAATTGGCTTGTTACGCTGGAACCGCACCTTTTGAACATACATCGGGTTCGAGTATAAAAGGACGAACCAAAGTCAATCATATGGCAGATAAAAAAATGAAATCAATATTACAAATGTGTGCTTTAACAGCGGTAAAACACGATCCGCAACTCAAAGAATATTATGAAAGAAAAAAAGGAGAAGGCAAAAATGCTATGTTAGTCTTAAACAATGTAAAATGCAAAATAATAGGACGTGTTTTCTCTGTAATTAACAGACAAACACCATATATAAATACATATAAATTTGCCTGTTAATATTTTAAAATTATTTGTTTTTTATCATAGAATGCGCTACTTCGGTAGCTTGCTCCTACCCCTCACGCAAAAAAAAGTCGTGTTCTATTTGATATTTTATAATTATATCGCTTTTATACACGTATCCTAACAGGTTTTCAGAACCTGTTAGGTATTCCTTGTTGTATTTTATAAGCATTCATAAGTTCCAATAACTTTTCAGGGCTTTTAGATTTTAAAAACATTGCTTAAATATTAAAATAATCTGATAAAAATACCTAACAGGTTTTGGAAACCTGTTAGGACAATTATACATCCCAATCCCAACAAAATCAACATAAAACTAAAATTTTAGTTAAATAACTATATTTATAGTTTACTAACTAGAATTATAGTTGTAAGTTTGTTTCAAATTAATTCATCATGCAAAAACTAACAAACAAAGAAGAAGAAATCATGCACATTTTATGGAAGCTCAAAAAAGCATTTGTAAAAGAAGTAATGGCCGAAATCATAGAGGATCAACCGCATTACAATACGTTATCCACAATTATACGTAACCTTGAAGAAAAAGGATATGTTTCGTATAATGCCTTTGGAAATACCCATCAATATTACCCAATAGTGACATTAGAAGATTACAGAAAACGCTTTATGAATACTGCCATTGATAATTATTTCAACAGTTCGTATAAAAATATGGTTTCCTTTTTTGCCAAAGAAGAAAAAATAACCGCCGATGAACTGAGAGAAATTCTAGCTATGATTGAGCAAAAACAATAACAAATATGGAAACACTATTCCTAAATATAGCAAAATCCAGCGGACTGATAGCAATGTTCTATATCGCCTATTATTTCTTATTGCGAAAAGAAACTTTTTTTACCGCAAATCGTTGGTATCTTTTGGCAGGATTGTTCACCTCTGTAATTTTGCCTTGGATCATTTTTACCACTATTGTTTGGGTAGAACCAACACCAAACAATTTTGATTGGTCCAAAATCCCTCATAGTGTTCCAGTACAAAAAGAAAGTTTTGAAATCAATTGGCAACTCGTTTTGGTTGCTGCTTATGGTATTGGAACAGTGTTGTTTTTAATCCAATTTGCTTTTGACTTTTACAGCCTTAATCGCGTTTTAAAAGGCAAAACCATTCAACAACATGCCGACCATAAATTTATAGACTTAAAAGAAAATGTAGCTCCATTTTCCTATTTCAATACTATTGTTTACAACTCCACTTTATACACTCAGTCCGAACTGGAAAGTATACTGGAGCATGAAAAAGTACACAGCGAACAATACCACACCATAGACGTTTTAATCACGCGTTTATTTTGTATTCTTTTTTGGTTCAATCCATTTGTTTGGCTGTACAAAAAAGCCATTTTGCAAAACTTGGAGTTTATTGCAGACAGTGAAGCAACCAAAAATTTATCCGATAAAAAAGCGTATCAACTCACGCTTTTAAAAATAACAGCGCACGAAAATTGTGTTGTGCTTACCAATCATTTTTATCAATCATTAATCAAAAAACGAATCGTTATGTTAAACAAAAATCAATCAAAAAAATGGAATTCCTGGAAGTATGTTTTGGTAGTTCCGGCTCTAGTCGCGTTTGTATTTTTATTCCAAATGGAAGTAATTGCAAAAGAGAAAAATCAGATTCCAAAAGCAGAAAAACTGACTTCAACTTCAAATGATGAAGATGTTTATAAAATTACCAAGAACACCACCGAAGAAGAATTAAAAGAAAAAGCAGAAACAATCAATAAAAGTTATGGCATAACCGTTCTTTTTTCAAATACAAAAAGAAACTCCAATAACGAACTCACGGCTATAACTGTTGAATTGAAAAAAGGAAAAGAGATTTCCAGTAATAGAAATGTTGCTAGTTCGGAGGCAATAAAACCATTTGGCATAGCTATTTCAAAAGATTCAAAAGGAATGCTGGGAATCGATTTTGTCGAAGAGGATAAATCAGTTGACAAGTTAGTTGTTGTAAATAATATTGTTTCGGCTGATACACCTATTTCAGATGATACTCAAATTTATATCAACGGATCAAAATCAGACAAAGTCGAAATGGACAAATTAGATCCAAACGAAATTGCTACAGTAAATGTCAATAAAAATAATGAAAAACAAGAAATCAGAATTATTACAAAAAAATTCGCAAAAATAGGCAGCGAAAATGCTATTTATATCAATGATGAAAAAGTAGACCAAAACGAATTAGACAATTTAGACCAAGGTACAATCGAAAGAATGGATGTGAATAAGGAGGGGAAAACAATCCGAATTATAACAAAAAACAGAACCTATAATCAAGACAAGAATATGCCTGTTCCTCCAGTACCACCCACTCCCCCAGTTATGAAATTTAAAACTCCTGCTGCTCCTCCATTCCCAAAAGCACCTAAAGCACCAAAAGGAGACCCTATAAACGGAGACAAAAAAGCATGGAAAGAGTTCGATAAAAAAATGGAAGACTATGATGCAAAAATGAAAAAACTGGAGCCTCAAATGGAAGCTTTTGACAAACAAATGGCAGAATTTGATAAACAAATGGAGCCTTTCAACGAACAAATGGAAATTTTTGAAGAGAAAATGAAAGTTTACGAAAAACAAATGGAGGAATATCAGTCAAAAATGGATCAAGAAAATAATTAATTCTATTAAAATTCAAAAAAAAGACGGTTTCTCATCAAAACCGTCTTTTTTTATATCTTTGAAAAAAAATAGAACAATGTATAAAATCCTTGCCCAAATCAACAAACTTATTTTTCCAAGCTTCACCAAACAAAGATTGGATGTTTCCAAAGCTAAAAAATGGCAAATGGCAATAATTGGATATCGTTATTATGTAACTACCAGAGCGCTTGGATAAAAATTCCTGAATAGTTTAAAATTGTTTAGATGGTTTAAAGTTTAATGTAGTTTTGACTACTTCTGCTTAAACAATATTAGACCAAAAGCATTTAGTATGTTATTGCTGCAAAAATCTCATTACCTGCAATCTTTTCTCTTCCGTTCAAGAAAGTGATTTCCATAAGAAAATTGCATTGTACAATTACACCTCCCAATCGTTCTACCAATTCGCAAACTGCTTTTGCCGTTCCGCCAGTGGCCAAAACATCATCATGAATCAAAACTCTATCCCCTTTTTGAATCGCATCGGTATGAATCTCGAGTGTATCGGTACCATACTCTAAATCATAAGAAGCCGAAATCGTATCAAAAGGCAATTTATTGGGTTTACGAACCGGAACAAAACCTACGTTCAATTCCTGCGCTAAAAGCATCCCGAAAAAAAAACCACGGCTTTCTACACCAATTACTTTATCAATTTTTTTACCTTTTACCGATGAAACCAAGATTTCGAGGCATTCTTTTCTTGCATTTGGATCAATTAATAACGGAGTGATGTCTTTAAACACAATTCCCTCTTTTGGAAATCCCTGAATATCACGTATATAATCTTTTAAACTCATTTTTTTTAATTTTTATGTAATTTCATGCTTGCAAGATACATATTTATTCCTATATTTGCACCCGCAAACACGTTCAATGTACAACTTTGAAAACAATGAATAAGTAAGCAAAATGGCCTTGTGGCGCAACTGAATAGCGCACTTGATTACGGCTCAAGAGGTTACTGGTTTGAATCCAGTCAAGGTCACTCTACGGGACAAAGAAGAAAATCTTCTTTTGTCCCGTTTTTTTTTATTATCTATTTTACTACTAACACATCGACTATTTTAAAAAAAACGGATCAGGTGCAAAAGTTTTGAACAAAGACCAAAAATTAAACAGAAACTAAATAGCAAATGCACAAAGTTTTTATTATTAACTTTACACAAATATTTAGACAACCAAATATAATATTTCATTAAATAAATACTTACAGCGTTAAATAAATAAAATGTAATTTATACCGAAATAGATTCATATTTAATAATTTATCTAATTTCAAAACAAAAAGTAATATTCCAACTAAGTTTTACCAACGCTTAATTAAGTAGAGACCTAAAAAAAATGGAAACTATTCCAATAAGACATATTCATGAAGGCCCAAAAGAACCAAACTTGTCTGGAAGTTTTAGCGTAAGAGATATTCAAGATTTGCTATTGGAGAAAGATATGGTTCAAGAGCTGCATAGGCATGATTTTTACTATATACTGGTTTTAAAAAAAGGAAGTGGCTCTCATGAGATAGACTTTAAACCATATGAAGTTCGCAATCATACTATATTCCTGATGCGCCCGGGACAGGTACATCAACTTACTTTAAAAACGGGCAGTTCAGGGTATTTGCTTCAATTTAAAACAGATTTTTTTAACTCTCAAAACAAATTAGCACAGGAGCTTTTACGCAAGGTTAGTCACATCAACTTTTGTAGCATTGATAGTGATGGATTTAATAAGCTGGAGACTATTTTGTCTTATATATTAAAAGAATACAGCGAAAAACAAGAAGGCTATCAAGAGGTTATTAAATCCAATTTGAGTATTTTCTTTATCGAATTAGTTAGAAATCGTCAAAACAAAAAAATGGCGTCTAAAGAGAATAATCCCTATTTGCAGGAACAACTGGAGAAATTTCTAGAACTTTTAGAAACAAACATTACTAAAAACAAACAAGTATCTCAATATGCCGATATGCTGAATATCTCAACCTATCAACTGAATGCTATTACAAAGACATCGCTAAATAAAACACCTTCTGAACTTATTAATGAGCACATTGTTTTAGAATCAAAAAGACAACTTCTGGCAACATCCAATCAAGTAAACCAAATAGCCGATCAGCTTGGATATGATGATATTTCCTATTTCATACGTTTTTTTAAAAAACATACTGATTATACACCGGAAGCTTTCCGAAACAACTTTAAATAAGTCCTATCCAACTTCATTTTTGTCCTATCTACCAGCTTACTGTTACTTATACCTTTGCTGAATAAATACTATACATATTCAAAAAAAACAATCGGTATGAAAACAAAAATGAAATTAACAGCGGCCTTAAAAATCTGGATTGTAATATATCCCTCTATCACATTATTTCTTTATTTATTGAGTAAATCGTCATTGGAATTACCTTTGTTTCTTAAGACATTCTTTCTAACTCTTATACTCGTGCCTTGGGTCGTTTTTGTAGGTGTTCCTTTTGTAGATTTTATTCTGCGTCAACTTTCAACTGAGGTCAACAAAAAATAATTTAGCATGAAAGTTAGCAAGAAAACTTTACACTTTTCTTCTAGACGAAAATTCATTAGACAAAGTGGGCTGGCAATTGTAGCACTTACATTGCCATTCCCAAAAACAAAAATTTCAAACGACACTAAAATGAAAAATATTACAAAATTCGATGTAATTATAGTTGGAGGCAGTTATTCAGGCCTTGCTGCTGGTATGGCTTTAGGCCGAGCTTTGAAACAAGTTTTAATTATTGATAGTGGTAAACCTTGTAATGCGCCAACACCCCATTCCCATAATTTCCTTACCCAAGATGGAAAAACTCCAGGAGAAATTGCAAGGCTTGCCAAACAACAAGTCGAAATGTATGATACCGTTTCGTTTTTTGATGGTTTGGCAACAAATGGAAGCAAAACGGACAATGGATTTGAAATTCAAGTAACATCTGGCGAAACATTCCAAGCAGATCAATTAATTTTTGCAACAGGCATAAAAGATGAAATGCCAAAAATTGAAGGATTTTCAGATTGTTGGGGAATATCAATGTTGCACTGTCCCTATTGCCATGGATACGAAGTCCGAAATCAAAAAACGGGTATACTAGGCAATGGTGAACACGGCAATGAATTAGCCAAGTTGATTTCTAATTGGACAAATGATTTAACGTTGTATACCAATGGGAAATCAACTTTGACCGAGGAGCAAACAGAAAAGCTGAAGAAACGTCAAATAAAAATAGTTGATAAAGAATTTGAAAAATTGGAACACAATAATGGTTACCTTAAAAATATCATTTTCAAAGACGGAACAAAAGCAGAAGTCAAGGCTATGTATTCCCGCAACTCATTTGAACAACATTGCACTATTCCTGAATCTTTGGGTTGTGAATTAAATGACGAAGGCTATATCAAAGTAAATCCTTTTCAAGAAACTACTATCGATGGCGTTTTTGCCTGCGGTGACAATACAACACGTATGCGTTCAGTCGCAAATTCTGTAGCAATGGGAACAGCTGCAGGTATGATGGCTAGTAAAAAAATGATTTTAGAACAATTTTAAAAATACAATTATGAATACATCTTGGGATAATGAATATAAAAATATGTGGGACGAGCGATACAAAGAAAACGAATTTGTGTACGGCAAAGAACCCAATCTGTTTTTTAAAGAATGGGTTCAAAAATTTGAACCTGGTACTCTATTAATGCCTGCTGATGGCGAGGGACGTAATGGTGTCTTTGCAGCACAATTAGGATGGAAAGTAACTTCATCTGATCTAAGTGAAGAGGGGAAATCAAAGGCATTTGCATTGGCCAAAGAAAAGAATGTCTCACTAGAATATAGAGTTGGTGATATCGAGCAACTTCATTTTGAAGCAGCATCATTTGATGCTATTGGACTAATCTATGCCCACTTTGTTGCAGAAAAGAAATCATTTTTGCACAAAAAATTAAATGAGTATGTCAAACCAGGAGGTATTATTATTTTCGAGGCTTTTAGTAAATTGCACTTAGTTTATAATGAACGTGATCCAAAAGTGGGAGGCCCCAAAGATTTTAATATGCTATTTTCTACTGCTGAAATAGCAGCCGACTTCGAAAATTATGAGATCCTACTATTAGAAGAAAAAGAAATCACATTAGAAGAAGGCAAATATCATATCGGAAAAGGTTCCGTGATTCGGTTTGTTGGAAGGAAAAAATAGCTCTCTTTAATAGAATTTTAGAGATTTTAGTTTTATTCCGCTTAATTCTATAAACAACAGCATTTGTTTACTATTTTTCGACCATATAAGTCATATCAGTTTTCTTTTTTAAGAAAGCGCATAAAATTAAGTTCATTTAAGTCAAAGCTCGTAGTCGGATCAAGGGTTTTAACTTATATTCTCTTTAGGGTGCTCGTTTAAAGCACAGTAAAAAATATCTTATATGGCTTATATGGTTAAAATTTAATGCTGTTAATCATAGAATAAATCCTTTTATTCCTATATAATTTAAAAGTTTGTCGTACTATCAATTATGTTTTACAATAAAAGACAACTAGTGTTTAATTGAACATCCCTTTGGCTATAAAATCTTTATTGTAAATTAGCCATCGGAATTAAAAAAAGCGACTCAACTTTGCCACAAATCTAATGACAACAAAACGATGGAAGACAAACTCTTAAATTATTTTTCTAGAATAATGTCTATTTCAAAGGAAGAAGCTGATGCTATTGCAGCCACTATGGTGATTAAAAAATATGAAAAAGGTACTGTATTACTTAAAGAGGGACAGATTTCAACAGAGGCTTATTTTGTTTTAGAAGGCTGTGTGAGGCAGTATTTTATTGTTGATGCAGAAGAAAAAACGGGTAATTTTTTCACCGAAGAACAATGGGTAATTTCTTTAAACAGTTTTAGTAATAACCTTCCTTCAAATCATTATATGGCTTGTTCTACAGACTGTATTCTTGTGGTTGGTAATAGAGAAAAAGAAGAAGATTTATACCGTCGATTTCCAAAACTAGAAACCGTTTCCAGAAAAGTAATGGAAAAAGTATTTACAGAACAACAGGAAATAATGTCATCTTATACCACTGATACTCCTGAACAACGTTACGTGAAACTCTTAAATTCAAGACCTGAATTATTTCAAATAATACCGCAATACCAAATTGCCAGTTATATAGGTGTCAAACCGGAATCATTGAGCAGAATAAGAAAGCGGATAGCTCAAAACAATCAAAATTCAAGTTCTTACTAATTGAATTTTGATTGTTTCATTGAATAATGATTCCATATTTTTATAAAGTATCGTTTAACAATGGTACTTATTTATTTTTTTTCAGAATATTCCAAATCAATAAGGCTAAAATTAACGTCAAAACAGAAAATATTTTTTCAAAGTTTGTCTTGGCTAATAGGTTTCCAAGAGTATTAAGAAGAAAAAGGATAAATAAAATCCACAATATGCTGTTTATTACTTTTTCATTCACCCGAAATTTTAAATAGTTTCCTTTTATGGATAAAATGGAAATTAAAAACAGATTGATCAAGATCGAAATTGCTTCGAATAGATACATTTCAGCATCATTTTTAAGGCGACCTCCCCAAGCAATGTCATAAGGAATAAGTTTTAGCATAATGAAAAAGTGAAAAACAGTCACCATTAATAGCATTCCTAGCAATATTTGTATCGAATTTACCGTTTTATTCATTTCAAATTTTTTTGGCAATTTAATGAATCTCAATTGCTATATTCCCTTTTTTATGCCCTTTTTCAACATAAGTATGTGCTTCTGCCATTTGTTCTAATGAATACGTTCGGTCAATAACCGGTTTTAATTGACCAGCCTCAATAAGCGTTTTAAGAAAATTGATATCCTCTGCTGTGTGGCTAATCATTCCAGTTAGTACTTTTATTTTCTTTCTACTGGTTTTTGATGCCCAAGTACCTTGAAGCATTTCTGAAAATCCAGCGGCACTTAAAATCAATGTTCCATAAGTTTTTAAGGATTGCAAACTTTCTGAAATGGACATCTTATTAACCGTATCATAAATTACATCATACGTTTCGCCATTTTTAGTAAAATCTTCTTTGGTGTAATCAATTACTTTATCTGCTCCTAATGATTTCACTAAATCAATATTGGCAGTACTGCAAACTCCTGTAACATTTGCTCCAAAATATTTTGCCAATTGAACTGCAGCTGAACCAACAGCTCCAGAAGCACCAAAAATAAGCACTTTTTGTCCAGGTTGAATGGAAGCTTTTTTTAGAAAATACAATGCTGTAACTCCTCCAAATGGAATTACCGCTGCTTCTTGATGTTTAATAGTATTAGGTTTTAATGCTATAGAACCATCTTCTGGAAAACCTTTATAGGAGGCATATGTGCCAAAACTCATATCGGTATGGCCAAAAACTTGATCGCCAATTTTAAAACGTTGCACACTTGAACCTATACTTTCTATTTCACCCGAAAAAACGCCACCAAGTACGTTTGTTTTTGGTTTAAAAAGTCCAAAAAATAATCGAACGACAAAAGGATCTGCTTTTCGCAGTCTCACGTCACCCGAATTGACTGCTGTTGCACTAATTCGTATCAGAATTTCATTGTCCTTTGGAATTGGTTTTTCGACATCTTTCAATTCAAGAACTTCTGGAGAACCATAATGTGTGTAGACTATTGCTTTCATGTTAGGATTAATTATTTAACGGCACAAATGTAAATAGATCATTTTCCTCATCCCTTGACTTTAGTTAAGAAATAAAAAAAAGTGCGCTCTAAAATTTTACAAATCACTTAAGAAAATAATATTGAGATAGACTATTATAAAAATATTCACATCCAATGCTGTTCTTTAAAAGCGTTCAAGTACTATTTAAAATAAGTCCTATTCAACTTCATTTTTGTCCTATCATGTGCCTTAGCCCTTGAAATATCTTTGCTGAATAAATAATCAATTAAAATTCAAACAAATGAAAATTATCATCGTAGGTGCAACAGGCACCATGGGAACGTACTTATCAAGTGCATTTGAAAATGAACATGAAATCATTAGAGCAGCTTCCGAAGGAGGAGACTTTCAAGTGGATATTACTTCACCTGAAGCAATTGAAAAATTCTTTCAAGCGGTAGGTCCATTTGACGCTCTTATTTCGACAGCTGGACCCACTTTTGTTGGACCATGGAAGAAATTAAATGACGAGACATTCCGAAAAGGGGTTGAAGGAAAAATGATGGGACAAATTAATTTGGTACTAATCGGACAACATTATATCAATCCTAAAGGGTCTTTTACTTTAATTACCGGTGCTTTGACAGAGGAACCGCAAATAAACTTCGCCAATGCATCAGCTGCCAACGGAGCAGTGGAAGGATTTGTTCGTGGAGCAGCCATTGAACTTGAAAATGGAATTCGTATTAATGCGGTTAGTCCAACAGTGATTGAAAATTCTCCTCATTATTTTCCATATTTCCCAGGAGAAATTCCAACTACTATGAAACAACTGGAGTTTATGTTCCGCAAAAGTGTTTTCGGAGCTGGTACAGGGCATATCATTAAACCGTAATCTTATTATTCGCGAAAGCGAAAGCATCCGTGGGTCATTATTTTGCAATGGTAATGGCCTTCGGTTTATGGATGAGTTTCAATCGAGCTTCAGTAACTGGAGATACAATCAAAATTTAATCAAATAATTGTTGGTACTAGTACCAACGTATTACAATACTCATGAAAAATTTAATTTTTACAATAACCTTTTTGGTCTCAATGACAGTTTCATCAATACAGGCTCAAAATAAAATCAGCCTAATGCGCTATGAAGATGACTTTTCGCTGGTAAAAAAAGACAGTGTCAAAAAAGGGTTCAATCAACTAAAATATATTCCTATTGGAAAAAACAATTTCATTTCTTTTGGAGGTGAATTGCGCGAACAATTTCAGGTTTATAATAATATTAACTTTGGAGATGTCCCTCCCTCTTTTCAAGATATTTCAACCAATCAACTTTGGCACCGATTAATGGTGCATTCCAATATTGAATTAGGCAATCATTTTCGCTTTTTTGTGCAACTTAATAGTACGCTTCGCTTTTTGAATGACAACCCGATTGTTCCCGAAATCGACGAAAATCAATTAAGCCTTCATCAAGCTTTTGCAGAATTAAAATTGACCAATTGGAATTTCAGACTAGGCTATCAAGAGATGTACTATGGCAATCATCGACTAATTACTGTTCGAGAAGGACCAAACACAAGACAGGCTTTTGACGGACTTGTAGTAAAACATAAATTCAAAAATGGTGCAATCGATTTATTTGCAGTTTCTAAAGTAGTTTCCAAACAATATGTTTTTGATGACGAAAGCATGCATGACGGATTATATGGAATTTATGGAACACAGTATTTTTCTAATCACAAAATGGGAATGGATTATTTTGTTGTTGATTTTCAATCCAAAGCTAGAAAGTATAATTATGTAAGCGGATTTGAAAACAGACAAACCTACGGCTTACGCCTATTTTCAAACTATAAGAAAGTCAATTTTGAATTCGAAGGCGGTTATCAATCAGGTAAGTTTAATGATTTAAATATAAGTGCCTATAGTGTTTTGGCTGATGTAAATATGAATGTATTGCCTAATAAAAAAGGAATAATTGGTTTTGCAACTAATGTAGCTTCAGGGGACAAAAACAATGGTGATAACCAATTAAATACCTACAATTTAATATATGCAAAACCTGCTTATGGTCTAGCAATTCCTATTGGTGCAACCAATATCATTAGTTTGTCACCTTACATTAAAATAAACCCTATCCAAAAACTAAACATTCTAGCACAAGTATTCTTTATGTCTAGAAATAGCAATCAAGACGGAACCTATTCGCCTGGAATGATTGAAAACAGACCAAGACCTACTGCTCTTTTTGCTTCAGACAAAAAAACACTGGGTAAATTCTATCTTTTGGAAACCAATTATCAACAAACAAAGAATCTATCCTTCGCTTTTGACGCCTCTTATTTTGACGCAGGAAGTTATCCAAAAGCTACAGGAAAGGGTAAAGATGTTACGTATTTGTCTTTCAAATCAACATTCAAATTTTAGTAATGAACTTTACTTTTATACCAACTAAAATTAAAGAAGCACTTCCATTGGGAGTGTTTTTCATTTAGCATCCGCATAACCCTTTCTCCATCTTGCAGACATATATCCCCAGTTGGAATACTATATTTTCTAATGCTTTTAAAATCATCGAATATTGTTCTTCTAAATCCCTAAATTTGAAGTTATGAAAAAATCAATCGTTATTTTGTTACATATTGGTTTTTGGTTTTGCTATTTATTGTTAATAGGAATCCTATTAGCCGTCTTTTACAGAAGCAGTAATCCTGCAATAGATCAGACAGCACGAGTTTTAAATGCATTCAAATCCCTTTTTCTATTTGCATTTCTCCCATCTTTTCTAACATTTTATGGTTGTTATGTAATACTATTCACAAAATACTTGCAACAAAAAAAGTTTCTTCTCTCCTTATTTTTTGGCATTCTAATTTCAATTGCTGCTTCGACATTAGCCTATATACTGATGCGCTATTTAATAGAATCAGGACAACTTATGGACATGGATAAAGGAGGCGCAAATGGTAGATCTACTGCTGTTAGAACAATATTATTTATGAGTTTTATCGCTTCAATAGCTGGTTTGGCAGCATTAATCATAAAAGGTTTTATTATTTGGTTTAACGAAATAAAATTGAAAGAAGAGTTGAAACAAAAAAATCACGAAACCGAAATGGCATTGATAAAATCCCAGTTGGATCCTCATTTTTTATTTAATACACTGAACAATATTGATGTGCTTATTTTAAAAGACGCAACCGAAGCTTCCAATTATTTAAACAAGCTTTCTGACATTTTGCGATTTATGCTTTACGAAACGAAAACAGATGAAATTTTACTTAAAAAAGAGATTGAATACATAGAGAAATACATCGAATTACAAAAAATTAGAACGGCAAATGTAAACTATGTTAGCTTTGAAGTAATAGGCAATCCAGCCAACATAACAATTGCTCCAATGGTTTTTATTCCCTTTATTGAAAATGCTTTCAAACACAGCACCAACAAAAAAATTGACAATGCGATTAAGGTTCAGCTAATTATTAATCAAGATAACATACTATTTATATGTGAAAACAAGTTCGATTCCAATCGAAAAGTGATTCAAGAAAGCAATGGTTTAGGTAATGGTCTTATTCAAAAACGATTACATTTGATTTATCCAGAGCAACATCAATTAGAAATTGACAAACAAACGAACCTTTATAGTGTAAAATTAACAATCAAAAATGGATAAATATTCTTGTATTATAATCGAAGACGAACCCTTGGCACTAGAGAGAACCAAGAGTTTTGTTAGTAAAATTCCTTTTTTGAATTTGTGTGGCACGTTCGAAAATGCGCTTGATGGGTTGGCTTATTTAAAAGCGAATAAAGTCGATTTGCTTTTTTTAGACATCAATATGGATGAATTGTCTGGAATTGAATTGCTGGAAAGTTCCAAAATAGAAAGTCAGGTTATCATAACCACAGCCTATCAGGAATATGCTATAAAAGGATACGAACTCAATGTCACCGACTATTTATTAAAACCCTTTACATTCGATAGATTCTTAAAAGCGGTAAACAAAGCACAAGAAAGCAGCAACCAAAATACTCCGAATGCACCATTAGATTTTATTTTTGTAAAGACCGAAAATCGGCTAGAGAAAATAAATGTAAGCGATATTTTATTTATCGAAGGAATGCGGGATTACAGACGAATTCATACCACAAATAAAAGGATTATGACGCTACAAAACTTTAGCGAATTGGAACAAATTATCCCTTCGAATTTGGTTTGTAGAGTCCATAAATCGTATATGGTTGGAATTAACAAAATAGATTCTATTGAACGGATGAGAATTAAAGTTTCGAATCAGATAATCCCAATTTCAGAAACCTATAAAGAGCTGTTTTTTAAGATAATAAATAATAGAATATGAGGATTCACATCTTGATATGGTATAAATAAGTTGAAGTAAAAATGTATAATTTAGTACAAAAACCACTATTATAAAAATCAACATTAGAGGTTCGTTAGTGGTTCGTTGCTAATTTTCTACAGTTGATTTACATTAAAATATTCCAGTTATCGAATACAACCTAATTGCCTCATAATAGTAATTCATTCGAAAACCTGTTAATGATCATAGCTATTACAAGTGATTTTAACACCATTTTGTTTAAACGAAATCGGTCTCTTTTTCGCCAGAAATTAAATTTTGATACAATTCATATGCGCTTCTTTCGACCCAACATTCTGAGAGTCTACCGTCTTTTACAGCCCAGATAGCAATTCCAGTAAACGATATAAACTGGTTGTCAGGTTTAAGTCCGAAAAGGCCATTATTCATACCAGAGCAATCCCATCTCGAAACTACTTTATTTTCCTTTTCGTTATAGAATATATCTACACTTTCGGTTTTGGCATCAAGAAGTTGTTTTTGAAATTCGCCCACCCAGTTTTTAAACTCGTTTCTTCCTTTTACTACTTTTCCAGCTGTTGTAATACAATAATCGGTGGTCATTAATTCATCAATTGCGTCCAATTCGTGTGGGGTATGCCAAACTCTGTCAAAAAAATCTATAACAAGTTTTTCAGGCATAGGCGTCAATGGTCTATTAGATATATTTTTCATCTTTCTATTTTTAGTGTTATTGTTTCTTAATTATTGTCTTTTTTTAAGATTATTTAAAATTGATTATCAATGTTTAATTTTTTTAGGCTTTTTATGTGTACAACTTTCAGGGGTATACAATAGTAGTAATTCGGATAACAAAATTGTTATGAAGTTCAAGTATGCTCTAAAATTGAGAAACTATATTGCTGCATTATTTAATCCAATACTACCTATTTAAGAACAATGTTTGGTAAACCATTGCTATACGTCTTTCGTCTTTTTAAATTTTTAGAATGTTACAGTTATTTAATAAATCCTAATTGTATCATAATTTTAGTTCTATCGAATACTTGGGTGTGACCACATATTTTTTCGTTTAGAAAGTGATATATAGTTGCTCCATTAACTTCTATTGTCTTATTTGTAGCTGGAATTTCGCCTATATTTCCTGTGTTTGTTCCTGTCATAATCCAAGTAATAGCTACTAAATTTCCGTCTGATACAGCTGTTTTAATGTCAAAGTGTATGTCGGGGAATGAATTAAATGTATAATTTAACCGTGTTTCAAATTCGGCGTGATTTATTGTCTTTCCTTCCCAAGGATCAGCATTATCTAAATGTATAGTATATTCCTGACACAAATATTTTTGGATATCAGCAAAGTTTTTTTCGTTCCAGACACTTTTCATAAATTCTCTCAAAATTATCTCGTTATTCATTTGCATATTAGATGTTTTAAGGCTCTTAATTATTATCTTTTATTTTATTGTAAATCTTTGTAGTTATAGCACTTAGTTTATTGTGAACATCTTGCCCGCTCACATTTGTAATTATTATGAGACCAATTTTTTCTTTTGGATAAAATTCAAGCCAACTTGAAGTTCCAAAAGAACCTCCATTCTGGAAAATCTTGTCATTACCGTTTTCACTATCCATTTGCCAAAAATAGCCTTTCATATAAGTTCCATTCTGTTCTTTCCAAATTGGACTATGTGATAATTTAACAGCTTCATTTTTTTCGTTTAGTTGAAAGATAATATAGTTTAACATATCAGGCAAAGTTGATTTTAAAGCTCCTGCTGCTCTGATACTAGGACCATTAAAAGGCATTTTAATTCTTTTAGTACTGTATCCTTGAACCAAGTCCTTATTTTCATTTTCTGCTAATGTCAATTTCGTTGATTTCATTTTTGCCGATTTGAAAATATATTTTTCTAATAGTTTTTCATAATCCATTTTGTAAAGATCTTCAAGAATATATGCTGTAAGGTTTGCTCCAACGTTTGAATATTTAAACGAAGTTCCTGGTAAGGTGTCAAGTTTTACTTTTGCCAATTCCTGAAAAAATTTATCCTTGGTAAAATTTCTTTCTAGGCTATCAATTATAAATGGTAACTTGTCATAGTCGGGATTAATAAAAATTTCTGGTTTGTTTGGAAAGGTATATGGCAACCCACTTTTATGGGTTAAAATAGATCTGAATGTAATTGGTTTTCCATTGTATTCAAGATTCTTGTAGTTTCCTTTCAAATATTTTCTTACATCATCATCGATAGTTAGTTTTTTGTCATTAACCGCTTGAGCCAAAAGTAGACCTGTAAAAGTCTTTGTTAATGAAGCTATTTCATAATAATTAGAATTACTTGGTTTACTGCCATTACCTGTATCTCCATAATAATATATTTGGGTTTTGTTGTTTTTTACAATACCGATAGATAACGATTTAATTTCTGTGTTTTTTATAAGTTGGTTCGCTACGCTGTCAATAAAAATTTCAGATTTCTCTTTAGATTGCCCAAAAGAAATTGATGTTAAAAAAATAATAATGCTTGATATAATGTACTTTTTCATATAATTTAAATGATGGTTATTATTTTTTCTGTTCTAATAGTGTTACTAATTGGTCATTAAATTTTTGAGTTGTATTTCCAAGTACAGCAAAGAAAGTCTTGTCAAACGTTTCAACTGTTATTATAGCTTGCTTGACAATTTTCTTCCCATTGTTAGTTAGTGCAACTGTTTTAGCTCTTGTATCAGTTAAATGTTCTTGCCGTAGTAAGAGACCTTTCGATTGCAAAGTTCTTAAAACGGTAGAAGTTGTCATGGGGTCAATTTTTGTGTGTGATGACAATAAAATTTGTGTAACATCTTGTTTATGCAATGTCAACCAATGAATACTCGCCATTAGAACAAACTGTGAATGTGTTAAATCATAAGATTCTAATGCTTTTTTAATTTCTCTTTGCCAAAGGTTTGTTACCTGCCATAATAAAAAACCAGAACTGTCTTCTGCTTTCTCTACACTAAAAGTATTGTCGCTGGATTTCATAAATTTTTAGCAGTTTGTATTTGTTGTTGCATATCTACTGGCAAAGCCTCAACAATTTTTTGAGCTACAATTTTTCTCCACACAAAACCCAAAAGACCTTCAACTTTCATTGTAGTAGTAAGTTTTAGTCCGTTTGTTGTTTCTTCAAAAGTATGTTCGCCATACATTTTTGCCAATGGAAAATTTGTACAGTCTGTAAAACTTTTATTTTCGGTAGCTTCAACAATTCCAATTTTAAGTTTTGGACCGCCTTTGGGTTGAAAGATAAAATGGTTTCCTTTTTCAAATTTGCCGTCTATTTTTGCAAATTCAACTCCGTTGTCCCAAGTATGCCAATTGTTTACATCTGCAAAGAGTTTCCACATTTGCTCTTTTGTAACTTCATTTGTTAAGATTGAATGACTTTTTGTCCACATATTTTTTGGATTAAAATGATGAAATATATTTATAAGTGCAAATATAGTAAGTTTACTTATAATATGCAAATAATATTTTAAATCCATTTTTACATGATGATTTTTATCAGTTAAAGTGGTTTCATTTATAATTACAGCTTACTTTTCAGCACCTGCTTGCAGGTTTAAAACGCTAGTTTGCAGACATCTTACCCTACTTCGCATAGTAAAATTGTAGCCCTTGCTTTATTCTTGGACTTTTGTATAAAATTATACATAAGAACAATTATGAAAACAAAAAATACAGTTCAAATTATCCTATTATTTATTGGATTTTTAATGCAAGCGCAACCTAAAACCCAAAACCCATTAGTAGGTTCTTGGATGGGGAGAACCATTACCAAAGACTTATCCTCAACAGAATTAGTACTTTTTAAATTGGAATGGAAAAACAATTCTATCAAAGGAAAAATGGATTTTCCTGATAAAAGAGTAAAAGATGTTTCCCTTGATAAAGCATGGATAATCAACGATAGCGTTTTTGCCGATGCCAGAAAATCATTGGGTTGGCCAGAATCTGCTCCTTTAATTTTTAAAGGAAAAATAATGCCCGGAGATTCTATCATTGACGGAATGTGGGGCGGTAATACCCCTTTAAAATTAAGCCGAACCAAGTATGTTTTTGAACTAAAAACAAATTCAAATCCAAAAATTGCAGGCTTTAAAATCATAAAATTAATTGAAAGCACACCCATCAAAGACCAGCAAGCCACAGGTGATTGTTGGAGTTTCGCTACCACTTCTTTCATTGAAACTGAAGCGATGAGATTGGGTAAAAAACCAGTGGTGCTTTCGCCAATGTTTTTCGTCAGACCAACTTACATCAACAAAGCCGAAAATTATATCCGCCGAAATGGAGCCAGTGCTTTTACCGAAGGCGATTTGACTTTTAGTGTTTTGAAAGCTTATAAAGAATTTGGTGCCATTCCAGAAAGTGTTTATTCCGGAAAATTGGATTCTGATATCAGACACGATCATTCGGAAATGAATAAAGATTTATTAGAAAAGGTGAAATTTTATGTGAATTCTCATGGCGATTTAACTCCTGAAATCTACCGAAATCAAGTTGCTGAAATCCTAAACCAAACTTTAGGCAAAGTTCCAAATATTTTTATTTATGATGGAAAGACATATACTCCAAAGTCATTCGCAAATGAAATGATTGGAATTAATCCCGATGATTATGTAGAAATTACTTCTTATACCCATCATCCTTTTTATTCGAAGTTTACTTTAGAAATTGAAGCAAACTGGAACAACAATCAGTATTTGAATCTACCAATAGACGATTTCGCATCGGTGATTGACAACGCTTTATTACACAATTATTCTGTTTGTTGGGATGGTGATATTTATGAAGGATTTAAAAATGGTTTCGCAGTATTGGACAATCCTAAAATCATTACGCAACGCATTCGACAAGCAGCATTCGACAATCGCACCACCGAAGATGTTCATAATATGCACATTATTGGTAGAGCCGAAGACGAAAAAGGGAAACCTTATTATATTCTAAAAAACTCCTCTGACAATAATGACTGTGGCGGGTATTTGTATATGTCTAAAGATTATTTGCTCTTAAAAACAATTTCGGTACTAGTTAATAAAAATGCCATTTCTAAAGCAATAAGCAAGAAAGTAGGCAAAAATCTATAATGCTTTTGTCAATTTAAAAACCCTTTAAAAAATAAAAAAATGAATGCAAAATTAATTCTTTTCCTAACTACAACACTGCTACTTTTTTTTAGCAATGTGTTTTCGCAAGACAAGAGTGCTAAAGAACTGGCGAGGCAAAAATTCACTTTAAGTGGAACAATCACCGATGCCAAAAGCAACGAAACCATAATTGGTGTAAACGTGTATTTTCCTGAATTAAAAACAGGAACAACTACGAACGAATATGGCTTTTATTCGATCACGATACCTCAAGGCAATTATGAAGTTCAAGTAAGTTACATAAGTTTTCAAACGGTAACCGAAAACATCAATTTGGAGAAAAATACTAAAAATAATTTCAAACTTTCTAGCATTGGAGAGCAATTGCAAGAAGTAGTCATAACAAAGGATAAAAAAGCCACCAATATTAGAAAAGCAGAAATGAGTATCAATAAACTTTCTATTGCTACAATAAAAAAAATGCCTGTAGTATTGGGTGAAGTGGATGTCCTGAAGTCTATTTTACTATTGCCGGGAGTCACCAATGCGGGCGAAGGTGCTTCAGGTTTTAATGTTCGAGGCGGTGGTGCAGATCAAAATTTGATTCTATTGGATGAAGCCACTATATTTAATTCTTCGCATGTTTTTGGATTCTTTTCGGTCTTTAACCCTGATGCAATTAAGGATTTAAAACTTTACAAAGGTGGAATTCCTGCACGATATGGCGGAAGAGCTTCTTCAGTTTTGGATATTTATCAGAAAGATGGAAGCAGTACCGGTTTTCATATGAATGGTGGAATTGGATTAATTTCCAGTAGGTTATTGGCTGAAGGGCCAATAGTGAAAGACAAAGGTTCTTTTCTTATTGGTGGTCGTACCTCTTATGCACATCTATTTTTAAAACTATCACAAGAACAGAAGAATAATGCTGCCTATTTCTATGATTTGAATACTAAATTATCTTACAAGCTAAACCCAAACAATAATTTGTTTCTATCGGGGTATTTTGGTCGGGATGTCTTTAGTTTAGACAAAAGTTTCACAAACACTTATGGCAATTCAACTTTAAACTTGCGTTGGAATCACTTATTTAATGACAAATTATTTTCAAATCTATCCGTAATCTATAGCGATTATTATTTTGGTTTAGATCTAGATTTAGCTGGTTTCAAATGGGATTCCGGAATTAAAAATTACAATATAAAATATGATTTCAAGAATTATATCTCGGATAAATTCAAATTAAATTTTGGTGCAAATAGTATTTATTATGATTTCAATCCTGGAACAATAAATCCGACAAATCCAAATTCAGGAATAAATTTTAGTCAATTGGATAAAAAATATGCTTTTGAACCTGCACTATATATTGAAGCCGAACAGGAAATTTCCAAAAAAGTGTCCCTTTATTATGGCTTACGATACAGCCTGTTTTATAGGCTAGGTCAATCAACTACAAATGTTTATGCCAATAATGAACCTGTAACTTTCAATCAAGAGCTACAGATTTATGAAAAAGCAACTCCTATTGGCTCTAAATTTTATGATAAAAACAAAGTAATTCAGCACTATAATTACTTAGAGCCTCGGTTTTCTGTCGCTTATGGTATAGATAAAAATCAGTCTCTAAAAGCAAGTTACAATAGAATGGTTCAGTATTTACAATTGGTTTCCAATACTTCATCACCGACACCACTTGATATTTGGATGCCTAGTGACAACTTAATCAAACCACAAATTGCAGACCAAGTAGCTTTGGGTTATTTCAGGAATTTCAACGAGGAAATGTATTCCTTCGAGGCGGAAGCTTTTTACAAAAAAATCCAAAACAGAATGGATTACATAGACGGCGCCGATTTGATTGCAAACGAAGCTATTGAACAGGTAGTCCTCAATGGACAAATGCGCTCTTATGGTATAGAATTGATGTTTCGCAAAAACGAAGGGAAATTTACCGGTTGGATTTCCTATACCTTATCAAAATCAGAGCAGCAAACTCCAGGACGAAACAGTTCAGAAATTGGAATCAATAATGGAAAATGGTACAGCTCTGCTTACGATAAATTACACAACCTCGCCGTTACAAGCAGTTATAATTTAAACAAAAAATGGAGTTTTGGAGCCAATTTTATTCTTCAATCGGGACAACCCGTAACCTATCCAAACGGCCAATACACCTATCAAGACATTTTAGTACCCAGCTATGGCTTAAGAAACGAAAATAGATTGCCAATTTATAACCATTTGGACCTTTCGGCAACTCTAACACCTCATAAAAACGACAACCGAAGCTGGAATTCAGAATGGGTATTCAGTATTTATAATGTGTACAATCGTAAAAACGCCGCTTCGATTGGCTTTCAGCAAAATGCTGATACTGGAAATAATGAAGCGTTAAGAACCTCCATTTTCGGTATAGTTCCAGCAGTCAGTTATAACTTCAAATTTTAAAAATAAACAAAAATGAAAAATAAATTTTATTTCATAATAGGAATACTAACAGTCTTCTTTTTTAACAGCTGTCAGGATGTGGTCGACATTCCTTTAAATACGGACAAACCAAGATTAGTAATTGATGCCAACATTAATTGGATAAAAGGATCACTCGGCAATAACCAAACCATAAAACTGTCTACAACAACCGATTTTTATACAAACGTGATACCAGTGGTTTCAGGCGCAACCGTTTTTATAACAAACAGTTCAAATATCATTTTTAATTTTATTGAAACACCCAATACTGGAATGTATGTTTGTTCCAATTTTGTTCCAGTTATTGACCAAACCTACACTTTGACAGTGATCCATAACGGACAGAAGTATACTGCCGCAGAAACCTTAAAATCAGTTGCGGCAATAACGTCGGTAACGCAAGAAATTCAAACAGGATTAGGAACAGACTTCTTAAAAATCAAAACTTTTTTTGATGATCCTGCAGACGCCAATAATTATTATCTCTATAAATATAAATTTACAAAAAACCTAAAACCGGAGTACTCGTTAGATGATGATCTCTTTTTTCAGGGGAATACATTTTATAGTTTGGTACTTGAAGAAGATACAAAACCAGGTGAAAAGGTTGAAATTACACACTACGGTATTTCAAAAGCCTATTTCAATTACATGACCATACTATTGAGCGTGTCAGGAAGTTCAGGAGGCGGACCATTTCAGACCACACCTGCAACCGTGAAAGGAAATATTAAAAACGAAACCAATTTTGACAACTATCCACTGGGCTATTTCAGGTTAAGCGAAGCCGATGTGGTGAATTACACTATTCAATAATTTGTAGTGAAAATTCATATTTAATTCCACATAAGTCCTATACAATTTCATTTTTATCCTATCTGTCACTTTACTTCTGAAAGTACTTTTACCATTTATTTGTAATCAAACATTAACTAAAAAAAATAAACTTATGAAAGCAATTACCACCAAACAACGAATTTTAAATGCACCAATAACCAGAATCCTATTCGGACTTTTAGTATGTTTTATAGCTTTTATTCTTGCACAGCAATTGACTGGAAAATTACTTGATTTAACCACTTTAGATAAGAATTATAGAAATCTGATAAAAGGTATAATCTCATCTGCAGCAGTCATTGGAGCCTACAGTTATTTTTATAAAAAATATGAAAAAAGGGAAATAACAGAATTTTCAAAAAAAGGAATAGCCAAATATATCATCATTGGAACTCTAATAGGGATAGTATTACAATGCTTGACAATATTGGTTATTACCCTTAGTGGTGGTTTTGAAATAGTTTCTATTAATCCTATTTCTAATATGATCATTCCGTTCACGGTAGCTTTTTCAGTTGCCACTTTTGAAGAAATTTTAATCAGAGGTATCATTTTTAGAATACTGGAAGAAAAATTAGGTAGTTACATCTCCTTGCTAATTACAGCAATAATTTTTGGAGCATTGCATTTAGCAAACCCAAATAGTACGTTACAATCCGGGTTGTGTGTGGGTATCGAAGCTGGATTCTTAATGGGAGCTGCTTATATTTATGCAAGAAATCTATGGTTCCCGATTGCTATACATTTTTCTTGGAATTTTATGCAATCCGGAATTTTTGGGGCAATTACCTCTGGTAATGAAAAAACATCTAGCCTATTAACTACTAAAATCTCAGGAAGTGATTTAATTACTGGTGGAGAATTTGGTCCAGAAGGAACAGTACAAGCAATTGTTTTTTGCTTACTGGCAGCGTTCATTTTAATACAATTAAGTAAAAAGAAAATTGTCAATCCTTATTGGAAAGAAGGAAACAATTAGACATGAATAATAGTAAGGTATATATTATTGAGGTTGATAAAATGGCTTCCTCAATAATTACAAACATACTGAAATCCTAAAAAAGTGCTATTTTAAGTAAATATTTCATTAACGAATTATTGGTATTAGAGGAACTAAAAAAAATATTAAAAATGAAAAAAATCCCGTTTTATAATTATGGTTTTAATCCCTAAAGTTATTAATCACTTAAAATACAACGTGTTGCATATATAAATAAAATTATAAAAACGCTTTCAGAAGTAGCAGTATTTAGCAATACCCATCGGTTTGCGAATGCTTTTTAACATAATAGCTATACCAACTTCATGTTTTTTTATGGACTAAGAAATAAGTAAGCCTAAATGCACCAACTACTTACAATTATATGAGTTCGTTTTAGCATAATAAAAAATAAAATCTTCGTTCATTTATATCAATTTTAACAGCAATTTATTCCAATCCCATCAGTAAACTTCTATTTTTGCACCCTAATTTAAACCGTACTATCATGAAAGAATTAGTTGCAAAAATCAACGCCGAATTCGAAACATTCAAAACCGAATCTGAATCACTACTTGAAAAAGGAACCAAAGCAGCTGGACCAAGAGCCCGTAAATCGACTTTGGAATTGGAAAAACTTTTAAAAGAATTTAGAAAAGTTTCTGTTGAAGAATCAAAAAAATAAGATTTCAATGTAAAGCCCTTCGGAAATTCTGAAGGGCTTATTTATTATTACTCTTGTGACGGTAAAGAAATATATTTCTAAAAGGTAAATCTAATCTAAATTCAATATGTTATCCTTGACTAATAGTCTTGAATTAATCTCTAAAATGATATTTATGACGCAAAAATATGGTTATAAATTAAATTAATTACCACTCTTTTCATACTGAAATATATAATCTAAAATACATTTTTAAAAAAAATATTAGCTTTAGACTTCTGAAATTAAGAACTGATCGGCCGAATCAGTCCCAAATACATCACAGTTAAGGTTTGTTGGAAATGTGTTTTTTGGGTGATTGAAAATCATCTTTTCAGCACTTTGCATATCATCTAAAAAATATTTGAGTATTATCTTTAGTAAATTTTTAATTTTCCTATATTCAGATTTTATTTTTTGATAATCAACTGCATCAATTTTCGCAGTAATACTCAAATCCCCGGCATTTGACTATCTCTTTTTATTATATGTTATCCAATTAAGTTATTCATCTTTTTCTACTTTAGATACGCTTGCATTACTATGGTATAATTCTAAAATTAGTTCTCTATATAATTTTTTTAAAGATTCAAGCGAAGAATTTTTATTAAATTTTAAATAAATATTTCGTGAAAGTTATTTTAAAAAGTATAGTTTTAAAAGCCATCAAATTATTTTAGGTGGCTT
>NZ_CP114284.2:4105000-4200076 GCF_027111095.2 Flavobacterium sp. IMCC34518
TAAAGATTGAACCATTCTTGCGAATTTTTTAATCTTTAAATTTTTAAATTTTTAAATCTTTCAATTATTTTTTTAAATTAACAGCAAGAGTAATATAACCTTAAATCTGTAACCAATAGTCTCTTCGTCTTCTTTCTTTAGCGTGTCTTTCAACTAACACTAAAGCTCTAGAAAGGAGGTGTTCCAGCCGCACCTTCCGGTACGGCTACCTTGTTACGACTTAGCCCTAGTTACCAGTTTTACCCTAGGCAGCTCCTTGCGGTCACCGACTTCAGGCACCCCCAGCTTCCATGGCTTGACGGGCGGTGTGTACAAGGCCCGGGAACGTATTCACCGGATCATGGCTGATATCCGATTACTAGCGATTCCAGCTTCACGGAGTCGAGTTGCAGACTCCGATCCGAACTGTGACCGGTTTTGTAGATTCGCTCCTGGTCACCCAGTGGCTGCTCTCTGTACCGGCCATTGTAGCACGTGTGTAGCCCAAGGCGTAAGGGCCGTGATGATTTGACGTCATCCCCACCTTCCTCACAGTTTGCACTGGCAGTCTCGTTAGAGTTCCCGACATGACTCGCTGGCAACTAACAACAGGGGTTGCGCTCGTTATAGGACTTAACCTGACACCTCACGGCACGAGCTGACGACAACCATGCAGCACCTTGTAAATTGTCTTGCGAAAAAACTGTTTCCAGTCCGGTCAATCTACATTTAAGCCTTGGTAAGGTTCCTCGCGTATCATCGAATTAAACCACATGCTCCACCGCTTGTGCGGGCCCCCGTCAATTCCTTTGAGTTTCATTCTTGCGAACGTACTCCCCAGGTGGGATACTTATCACTTTCGCTTAGCCACTGAGATCGCTCCCAACAGCTAGTATCCATCGTTTACGGCGTGGACTACCAGGGTATCTAATCCTGTTCGCTACCCACGCTTTCGTCCATCAGCGTCAATCCATTAGTAGTAACCTGCCTTCGCAATTGGTATTCCATGTAATCTCTAAGCATTTCACCGCTACACTACATATTCTAGTTACTTCCTAATAATTCAAGTCTAGCAGTATCAATGGCCGTTCCACCGTTGAGCGATGGGCTTTCACCACTGACTTACTAAACCGCCTACGGACCCTTTAAACCCAATGATTCCGGATAACGCTTGGATCCTCCGTATTACCGCGGCTGCTGGCACGGAGTTAGCCGATCCTTATTCTCACAGTACCGTCAAGACATTACACGTAATGTTGTTTCTTCCTGTGCAAAAGCAGTTTACAATCCATAGGACCGTCATCCTGCACGCGGCATGGCTGGATCAGGCTTGCGCCCATTGTCCAATATTCCTCACTGCTGCCTCCCGTAGGAGTCTGGTCCGTGTCTCAGTACCAGTGTGGGGGATCTCCCTCTCAGGACCCCTACCCATCGTAGCCATGGTAAGCCGTTACCTTACCATCTAGCTAATGGGACGCATGCTCATCTTTCACCGTTGTGACTTTAATAGTTCAACCATGCGGTTGTACTATACTATGAGGTATTAATCCAAATTTCTCTGGGCTATCCCTCTGTGAAAGGTAGATTGCATACGCGTTACGCACCCGTGCGCCGGTCTCTCATTCCGAAGAACAATACCCCTCGACTTGCATGTGTTAAGCCTGCCGCTAGCGTTCATCCTGAGCCAGGATCAAACTCTTCATCGTATATTGTGCGCTTAATTAATTAAGCTATTATTATGCGACTCCAATTCTAGTGGTCTATTCTCAAATCTTTCGATTCTATTACTCTTATTCTTTTGTTTTAACATCTCTGTTAAAACGGCTGTCAATTCAATATGTCTAGGAACGTATTCTTATAGTTTTTCCACTCGTTTAACTCACATTGTGTATCTCTCGAAGCGGGTGCAAAACTAACAATTCTTTTTATAACTGGCAAGAACTTTTTGAAGTTTTTTTGAAAAATATTTTTCTCAATTTCTTCTCTTTTCTTATCAGCCTCTCAAGGAACGTTGCGCGTTTAGCGGGGTGCAAAAGTACTGCCTTAATTCACATTTACAAACCTTTTCTTTATTTAATTTCATTTTTTTTAAAAACTTTTTCTTAACAATCTAATAACGATTAATTTAGATTTTAGTCATTTTACAACTTATTAAAGATTTTTCTTGCTTTTGTTGATTTTTTAGAAATATTAATATCTGAATCATGAAGCTTTTTATTAAATACATAGTATTATTTAGCATTTAACATCAACTTTATACATTATGTAGATATCAAGATAAAGTCGGATTATAATTTAGTATTAATATCCCGGTCAATACAGACATCAAATAATTCCTGAATTGTACTTATATATTAACATCGCTACTACAACGGATTTGATCCTATATATAGTTCTTGGATATTCTAATAAAAACATATATCGAATTAAGAAAAATTCAAACTTAACATTTGCTTTTTTTTATTACTAGCCAAACTATATCAAAACCATAGTTACTTATATAAGTTAAACATATATGTAAAAAATTTAAAAGGATTCGAACTAGTATTAAAGTAAAGAACATAACGAATTATCAATCAAAACCATTGATCATTTTATTGAACAAATAAAGACATCAAAATTTATACTTTGAAAGCTTCTTTAAATTATGATGGGCGGTAAAGAATTCAAAACATAAAATTTATTTCAATATCATCACCTAATTTTGATGTACATATTTATTTTTAAGCATATTAACCACAAAAAGGACGTTAAATGCTTTCAAACATATTAAAAACTTATCCTAAAAATATATCAACTTCTTTAAATAATGGAGAAAATAGTTTGAAATAGGTATCTCACGGAGAACAAAAAAAACTAAAAACTTATAAAATATTTAGGCTTTTGATATTACATTTCGTTTGTAACTTTAATAATGTAAAAGATTATAGTTTCAATCCTTTTTCAATTCAAAGATAATCTTTAGCCTTTTTGTATTTCTATTTATTTAGAAGAAAAACAGCTTTTGCAAATTCTTTTCCCAAATCAATATAACCGTCACTTTTATAATGGTATTTATCTGAATATTTATAACTACTTGTCGTTCGTACAATGGTAGTATTGCGTTCGGTTATGGCAAATTTTTCTTGTCCGTATTGCACCAATTCTCCAAAACCCCAAACTTTTCCATCGACATCATCACCAGAATCGGATATTTTTCCAATTACAATAGGCAAATCATTGTTTCTAAAAGTTGCTCGCATGAGTTCCATCAACCTTTTTAAATTTGCATAATATTGATTGGCTACCAGTTCTGTTTTGTCGGCATCACTTTCTCCTTGCATCCAAATAATACCACTCGGAATCAATACATCTTCAACTCCATCTCCGTCTATGTCATGTACTGCCATTGCATTATTGACTGTTTTTAGAAAATAATCGTATTGATTGATTCCTTTTCCTCCTCTAAAATCAGGCTCCCAAGCACCAAAATAGGCAGTCCCGCTACTATCAATCGATGAGCCATTTCTGGCATATTTTATAATGGCCAGTTTTTGGTTTGGATATAATTCTTGCAGTTTTTTGGCAAACGAAACCTCAACACCAAATCGATCCGAAAATGTATTGCTCTTTCCATCCGAGGCAAAACCAGTTCCGTTCCCTGGCTGAAGTACCTCCCACTTTCCTAATCCTCCAGTTTCATTATTGTCTCCAACCGGGTTTCCTTGGTAAATAAAAACATTTTTATTTTTTTTGTTTAAAGAATCCGGTAGCTCTTTTACATACCCATACCCCTGCATATTCGACTGACCGCCCAAATAAAACACTCTGATGGTATCTTTTTTGGTTTGTGCCAAAAGCAAAAAAGGAACTAGAATAAACATTAAAATATATTTCATAATCAATTCTTTAAATTATTTTGACAATTCAAAACTATCTCTCAAACGAATATTTGCCGAAGACGAGCCAATCATAAGATCAAAATCACCTGGTTCCGAAACAAACTCCAATGCATTGTTGTAAAACGACAGCTTTTGATTGTCTATCGTAAACTGAATGGTTTTGGTTTCTCCACGATTCAAACTGATTTTTTGAAAATCTTTCAGCTCGATTATCGGGCGTACCACCAAACCCACTTTAGCTCCTTTTTTAAACTCTAAAAAATTAAGGTCAAAATTTCCTCCTTCAAATTGAACGTGAATTTTATTAATTTCTTGTTTGAAAACTATATTTTTGAGTGTAACTTATTAGCAAATAAATAGAAGCTTTTTTGTCGCAACACCTCAACTTTGATTTTGCATTTGCTCCCAGAGTGATGGTTATGAAGCATCGTAATTAGATATTGCAGCATCTTTTCTTGGTCTCCGGGAGTTTTATGCAAGTATGAAATTAAGAATAACCCGTTGGGTGAAATTAATTTTTACCCCATAACATAGAATTTATAGTTTTTAAAAGAAAGAAACAAATAGCCGTTTTACTATTCACATAGCTATTCTATGTGTGAAATAGTGCTATTTCTATTTATTCTTTCCCTTTTTAGTACTAATCTATGATCTATGTGGCTAAATTTTTATTGTATTTGATTTTCGTACAGCGGGTTAATCTCTTAACTTAATACACCAAAGTCTGAATGGCATTGGGTAAAATAGTAATTTGGGTAGCTTGAGTTCCAATACACAGATTGTAATTTACTGTAGCATCAGTCTGATTCATAACAACCGTTACCATTTTTCCGTCTTTATTCAAAAATGAAGTGCTCAACAAACTGCTTCTGCTCACGGCAGTACTCACTCTTTTGGCTTCTGGACGAATGAATTTTGAAAAATGTCCAATGTAATAATAAGAAGGGGTGTATATTAATTCGCCTGTATTGGTGTCCGCATGAATGGGTGCAAAACAAAAATTACCTACATGATTGGGTCCGCCTTTTTCATCCAAAAGGATATTCCAATCTGTCCAACCCACAGTTCCATTATTAAAATCATTTATCATTGAAGTTCCATAACGTTCTCCATTGCTCCATAGTTGGTAGTTTTTGGCATCAAATTTTTCAATACAACCTTCTGTAAATAGCAGATTTTTATTAGGATATGCTTCATGCACTCGAGCTACATTATCAAACATTGGGGAACCACCCGCCCAAGTTTCATACCAATGAAAACCCATTCCCCAAGCATATTTGGCCGCTTCTGGATCTCTAAAAATAGTATTGGCACGTTGCACCATCAAATCGCGATTGTGATCCCAAACTATTATTTTTTTAGCTCCTAAGCCTTCTTTTTTCATTATTGGACCAAGAAAATTCTTCAAGAAATCCCGTTCAGCTTCAGCGGTAAACACACAGGATTCCCAAGTTTGAACTGCCATTGGTTCATTTTGAATTGAAATACCCCAAATCGGAATCCCTTCTTTTTCATAGGCCTTTACAAACTTGGTATAATACGTTGCCCAAGACTGGAAATACTCTGGCAAAAGTGTCCCACCTTTGAGCATGCCTTTATTACTTTTCATAAAAGCGGGAGGGCTCCATGGACTTGCATATAAAGTCATTTTTCCGCCAGCTGTCTCTGTTGCTTTTTTGATCAGTGGTATTTTAAATGCTCTATCATGTTCTATTGAAAAAGTTTTCAATTCAGTGTCGCCTTCCTTTATATAGGTATAACTCCCAGAAGCAAAATCCGAACTGTGAATTGTGGTTCGCATCAAAGAATACCCAATTCCCTTGTCCTGACTGTAATATGCATTCAAGAATTCTTGCTGTTTGTCACTCGATAATTTGGCAAAAACTTCAGCACTGGCATCCGTAATTGCGCCTCCAATTCCCAGAAAAGATTGAAACGTTTTGTCTGGATTCACAAAGACCGAAATTTGCTTTTCAGTAGGTTGAATTAATTCTGAAAATGTTAGAGCATCTGTTTTAGTCAATCTTAAATTAGTGCTTTTAGCAGTTGTATAAACTGTAACCGTTTTACCATTTGTACTATACGATTGATTTTGTGATTTACTTTTTTGTTGTGCAAAAACAAAAAATGAGGATAGCACTACTAACGTGGTAGTTATTTTTTTCATGATTTATTTGGTGAAAATTGATTTTACAGATACGTTATTACCAGATATATGTTCCTACCGCTCCCGCTTCTAGTGAAGTAGTAATCCATTTTCCATTGTATTTAATATTGAACAATTCTGCAGCACTTCCGTCGTTAAGAACTAATAATACTTTTTTACCCTCAGGAGTTTTAAAAGCTACATTTTGTAAATTACCTACAATAGCACTACCAATTCTAACAGAACCCACTGGCACGAACTTAGAAGCATGAGCTGCTATGTAATAACCAACATTACGGGTTAATGATTCGGTGCTGTTTATTGTTATTGCTCCCTTACAAGTTGTACATCCTCCTTGTGTATGAGGACCAAAAGTACCATCATTAGCAAGATTCCACTGTAATGCATTTTTACTCCAATTTCGCATTGAACCTATAATTACATTTTTTACTTGCCATTTTAAATCTCCGTCAAATGCACCTGTAGAGGAAGTGTATTGCTCTGTTAAATAAACATCCTTATCTGGAAATGCATCATGAACGGTTGTAAGTGCGCTAATATCACCTCCATACAAATGAAATGCAGAACCAGTTACAAAAGGGTAAGCTACAGCGTCTTTTAAGATCGTAATTGGATATTGGGGGTTATCACAATTATGATCATAGGTAATGATCTTTGTAGCAATATTAGCAGCTTTAAATGCAGGACCTAAGTTGTTTTTTACAAAATCGGTCTGCTGTAGAGCAGTCATTACCATACTCGGATTGTTACCCCCGTGTAAAGGTTCATTTTGAGGAGTAATCGCATCAATTACAATTCCTTCCCCTTTCATTTTTTGAATAAATTTTACAAAATACTGAGCATATACTTCATAATATTTAGGCTGAAGACTGCCACCCACAAAATTAGCATTGTCTTTCATCCAAAGTGGTGCAGACCATGGTGACCCCATTATTTTTATATTCGGATTGATAGCCAGAATTTCTTTTAGCAACGGAATCAAATCTGTCATATCAGGAGCTAGACTGAAATTAGTCAAACTAACATCTGTTTGTCCAGTCGGCATATCATCATAAGTAAAAGGAGTAGCATTCAAGTCGGATGCACCGATACTGATTCTTAGGTAGCTTAAACCTATTGAACTATCACCTGAACCAAATAATTCCTGCAATAAGTCTTTCTTTTTTTGAGTAGTCAACTGATTGATCACTTGAGCACTACCTCCTGTCAATGTAAATCCAAAACCATCCACGGTCTGATACTTTTGAGTATCATTAATTTCAATGTTTTGATAAATATTTGCTTTACTGCCAAAAGCTAAAATACTGGTTTGTTTTTGCAAAAGTGCAGATTGATTACCTTTAGTCAACCAAAAATCAACTTCATTCTTTACTACCGGAGTTGGCGTAGGTGTTGGAGCTGGTGAATCTCCTCCATCATTAGAAGAGGAACAACTGATATGCATGGCTGAAAAAGCTATTATAAAAAAAAGCTTTCCTATTTGATGTATTTTTTTCATTATTTATATGTAATTAATTTTGACAAAACCCAAAAAAGGAACTGCTCTATTTTGGATTCTGAATTGTTGTTATTTAATTTTTTACTGTTGATAACCTAAACTCGATTTTTAATTTTTGGAGCAGAAAGATTAGGATTTTCAGCAAGTATCGTCCCGCTTTCCGTTACAATCTTATGCCCCGAACCCCGGGTCATAAGGATCTTCACTGCAATCGGGGCTAAAAGGAAAGATTTTGCTTTTTTGCCATCATTCAAAAAAAATCTAACATTTAACCTCAGCCAACGGTTTCAACCATTGGAGATAATAATCTCGTTCAAGCAGAAAGTATATGCGCTGCCGTTTCCTATTTATATACTCGTATATAATCTACTTCCAAAGTTGATGATGTAAAATTTGGGTCTACTGTACCTCCCCAAACGCCTCCCATTGCTAAGTTTACAATTAGATAAAAGTTTTTGTTGAATGGAAATTTATCTGAATTTACAAAAGTGTAAAACAACTTGTCATCTACATAAAACTTTATATAACTTGCTGTCCAATCTGCCGTATAAATATGAAATTCGGTATTGTCATTAGGCACGTTTATAGTTCCTGTATCTGGAGTAGCTCCGGAACGTCCCGGAGAGTGTAATGAAGAATGATTAACATTCAACTCTTTTCCAACAGATTCTATAATATCTATTTCCCCACATGCGGGCCAACCAACACTACCAATATTACTACCCAGCATCCAAACAGCAGGCCAAGTCCCAACGCCGGTAGGCAATTTTGCTCTAATCACTATTTTGCCATACGTAAAATCAAATTTTCCATTAGATTCTAATCTTCCCGAAGTGAAGTCTCCTTTTCCATATTTTTCCCTGATGGCTTTTATTTTCAAAACTCCATCTTGAACAATTGTATTTTCAGGACGATTGGTGTACGATTGCAGTTCATTATTAACATTCCCTGGATCCCAAATTTGAAAAGTCCATTTGCTAGCATCAGGGGCACCATCGGTATTGAATTCATCAGACCAAATTAACTTGGATTCTACCAAAACGGTAATAGAGAGTGACGTGCTAACAAATTTACCAGCATTATAAGCAGACACATATAACACATAAGTATTTGTACCCGATGTTGTATAGGTGTATGAAAAGCTTCCGCTTGTTACTTCTTTTGTTTCTCCATTCCCAAGAGTAATTTTATAGGATGTGGCATTTGTTGCCGATAAAGTAAAATTAACTACACCAGTTCCATCTCCATTTGGATTTTGTGGCGAAATGCCAACTATTGCAGCTGTAACTTTTAAATTTGCAGGTGTTTTAATATCTGCTTCTGGTTCGTCTGAATTTGACCCACTACAGGAAATAAACAGAAAACAATTTAGTACAATTATCAGATTAATTCTAGAAAGATATTTTTTCATTTTTGCTATTTATTAAAATATTCCATTAAAAAAAATGACCCATAATCAATTGAGAATGGGCCATTCTACCAACTCAAACTTAACTTAAAAAAAACCTAATTATCTTGAGAACAATTACAAAGTTGGTCTCATTTCAATATTTTGAAATTTGATACCAGACTTCATATCTTCCCCACCACCTCTTATAACTAAATAGGCAGTACCAGTAGTAGTTGCAGTGAATATTCCTAAATTGTTTTCTGGCTTACACCCTACAGCTGAAATTTTTCCTGAAAAAGGTGCCGTTGCACAACCATCCCAAGTACTTAAAGCTCTTAATTTTCCACCTTCGGAATAATCAGTTCCAGGTACTGGAGCCGAATAACCACAATAGACTTCTAACCAAGTATTACTACAACCTGTAGTTGAAGAAGTTACCATATCGATTTTGTATTTTTTTCCTGCAATAACACTAATTGCTTGATACATTCCATTACCTGCCCAACCATTAGCTGTTAAAGTAGCAGAACCATTTCCAAAAACAATACTGGCGCTAGAAGTTGGATTTGTAATTGTCCATTTAGACCAATCATCACTATTGGTTAATCTTCCTCCTTTAAGAATATTTCCAGCCACAGGATCTGGAGTAGTTACAACAATTTCTTGAGTTGCAGTATTTACAATTCCTCCTTTTCCGATAGCAGCATGTGTGATAGGATAAGTACCAACATCAGGTAACGAAATTTCAAAATCCATTTTCCCTTCAGCTAATCCTGTACCTGTATCCCAAAGAGATCTTAAAACTCCTTTTGGTTGTGCAACAATTCTATATACATTCACTTTACCTTCAACTGGTTTAACCGTAAAAGACGCATCAACAGTTGTTGGAGTTAAGCCATTGTCAACAAACGAGTCTTCAGGCTGACAACTTGTGAAATTTACAATTGCAGCCACAGCAAACAATAGTAAAATTCTTTTCTTTTTAATTATATGTAAGTTCATAAAATGTCATTTAAATGATTAGTAATTAGGATTTTGAACTATTTTTGTGTTCGGTAAGTTACTATAAGGTATTGGCCAAATTTCATTTTTGCCAGCTACAAACCCTTTATCAGCTAGAGCTGCAGCCGCTTTTCCTGTGCGCACTAAATCAAACCAACGGTGACCTTCACCAGCAAGTTCTTTTCTTCTTTCTAACATAATCGCATCAATAGAAACTGGCACCGAAGCCAATCCTACTCTCGCTCTAACTGCATCTAATAATGCTTGTGCTCTTGATCCTGTTCCTCCAAGTGCCTCTGCCTCCATCAAATAAGTATCTGCTAAACGAATAGCATAAACATCTTGTTTGTAATTCAATGCTGTTGCTCCTGCTCCTGTTGAAGTATCTGAATTTAAAGGCATGAATTTTTTTAAAAAATATCCCGTGTCTTGATAATGGGGTGCCCAATCAGCTTTACCTGATGCTTTCATTGCTTTCATATCTAATATGGTTGCATCAAAACGAGGATCTCCTTTTAAAACTGCATACAAAGCAGGTGTTACGGTATTGAAACTCCATCCAGAAACGTATTCTGGAGCAGTTGAACCTGTAGGTCTTGTATAACCACGAGGACCAACCATAATATTTATACTATTTCCTTCATCGGCACCACTACCCCAAAATCCCCAATCAGCATTACTTTTGTCCGTATGTAAAATTTCAATAATGGCTTCTGAGTTAAATTTGTTGTTAATTACCCAAAGATCAGCAAAATTGTCCAAGAGTTTGTATCCGTAAACACTGGTGCTTCCTGGGGTACCATTTACTTCAGCAAATTCTGTTGCGGCTAGGCTATTTTTCTTTTCATACAAATACACTTTACCCAATAAAGCTTGAACAGAACCCTTGGTTAATCGGCCTGCTTCAGTTTTAACATCTAGTAATTTATTAGGCAAATCCGCTTTCGCTTCCATTAAATCTTTCTCAATTTGAGCATAAACGGCATCTGGTGAAACTTGTAACGTATTATAAGTTTGTGATGGTGAAATAGGCTGCAAAATCAAAGGAATGTTTTTGAAAGTACGCACTAACTCAAAATAATAATACGCTCTTAGTGCTTTTGTCTCTGCTACAAAGCGTGCTTTTTTATCAGCATCCATTTTAGTTTCCGGTAACTTCTCTAATAAAATATTAGCTCGTGAAATTCCTTGATAGAAATCACTCCAAAAGCTTTCCGGCATATTAATTTGATCTAACGTATAATTATCAAATGCATGAATTCCTGCTCCATCTCCTACATTACCACCACCAGCAAAAAAATCATCAGATCCTGCATTCAGCATACAGATCATATTTTCAAACCCTTTGGATTGTTTGCCAATAATATCATAAACAGCGATTAAACCAGAATATGCTTGATCTTCATTTTTATAATAATTCTCTACTAAGTCAAGACCCTTAGGATCAACATATAAGAATTCTTCGCTACAGGCTGCCGCTGTAAAAAGTAAACCAACTGCAATGCCTAAATATTTTATATTTTTAAATTTCATAATCTTTTTTTTAAAATTGTAAATTAACTCCCAACATAAATGATTTTGCCTGCGGATAATATCCTTTATCAACACCAATTACACCACCCCCAATTTCAGGATCATAACCAGTGTATTTAGTAAATGTGAACAAGTTTTCACCTGTTACATAAATTCTAGTTTTTGACAATCCTACTTTACCAATTGTAGCACTCGGTAAGCTATAACCCAATTGGATCGTTTTAAATCTTAAGTAATCACCATCTTCTAAATAAAAATCAGATGCATTTGTGAAGTTTTTATTGGTATCTGCTGTTGATAATCTTGGATAAGAATTACTAGTTCCTTCTCCAGTCCAGCGACCTAAAGCAGCCGTTTGATAATTAGCATTTATAACATCTAACCTTCTCAATCCTTGAAAAATCTGATTTCCAACAGCCCCTTGAGTAAATATTACTAAATCGAAATTTTTGAAATCTACGTTCAATGTAATCCCATAAGTAAATTTTGGAAGTGAACTTCCGATGAATGTTTTATCATCATCTGTAATCTTGCCATCTCCATTTGTATCTTGCCATCTAAAATCCCCAGGCTTAGCATTCGGTTGCACTAATCCTCCTGAAGCATTTTTATAGGCATTAACCTCATCTTGATTCTGAAAAATTCCTTTTGTTTTATAACCGTAAAATGAATTTATGGGATGACCTACTTGCGTTCTAGTAATATTACCCATACTTTGGAATGAAGCGTTTCCATCAATGAATTTAATGTCATTACCCAAATAGGTTACTTTATTTTCGACATAGGAAATATTACCTCCTAATTTAAAATTAACTTCTCCTATTTTTTTTCTATACCCTAATTCGATATCTATACCCTTGTTTTCCATGTCAGCAATATTTGCAGAAGGATTTCCAGTGGTTCCTACATAACCAGGAAGTTTAATGTCTTGTAGAATTCCTGTAGTTTTTTTATTATAAAAATCCACAACAAAGTTAAGGTCATTGAAAAATGTCGCATCAAATCCGATGTTACCTTGGCTCGTTTCTTCCCATTTTAAATCAGGGTTGGCTGGAGCATTTGGACTATTTCCAATTACAACAGAACCTTGGTTACCTACCGTATAATTTCGTCCTCCACTGATCGTAGGTAAATATTTAAAATCACCTATAGCATCACTTCCTACAATTCCGTAACCTCCTCTAACTTTTAGACTTGTTACAATATTGTTTTGTGGCCAAAAATCTTCATTTGTTGGAACCCAACCTAACGAGAATGATGGGAAAACACCATATTTGTTGTTGGCTCCAAAACGAGATGAACCATCACGACGAATATTTCCAGTAAATAAATATTTTTCTTTATAATCATAAGTAACCCTAGCAAACAAAGAAGTCACAATATGCTCAAAACCATTATATGCCGATGCAGTAATATTATCTTTTACAGCGCCATAACCGAATGAGGCATCATCAAAATTATTAGCAGGAATGTTTTTATAAGTTACATAAGTTCCAGAAGAAATATTATCAACATAGGCACCCTGACCACCCAAAATTGTAAAATTATGATCGCCAATTTTTTTCTTGTATGAGATTGTATTTTCAACATTCCATCCAAAACCTTTATTAGTTCCTCTACTCAGACTATTCACTGAATTTATCGTTGAAGAGTTAAGGTATGACACTGGATCAAAACTTTCTGAACCCCAATAAGCTAATTTACCACCCACGGTACTTTTAAACTTCAATCCATTAATCACTTCTAACTCTAAATATGCATTTCCAACAAAGTTATCTGACCATCCATAATTACCCAATCGAGTTTGAATATAGGCCAATGGATTACTCATTTCCTGTTGAACTACCTGTGATACCCCATATGGATTTCCATTTGCATCTCTAAAAATGCCAGCTTGGTTAACATATGGGTAAAGATTAGCCTCTACAGGATCGGTAACAACAAGTGGTGTTGTAGGATCAAGATTAATTGCAGAACTTAAAGGTCCACCAAATTCACTATTTGTATTCCCTAATCCGATATTTTTCTCATGAGAGTACCCTAATGTTTGACCAAAAGTTAATCCTTTTACAATTTTATGTGTAGAATTTAAACGAATATTCTTTCTGTTGTAATTAGAAATTTTAGAGGCAACAATTCCTTCTTGATCTAATAAACCAAAAGACACATAAAAAGTTGAAACATCATTTCCGCCGCTTAAACTTAATTCATGTCCAGTTCGCAATGCACTGTCATTAAAAATAGCATCTTGCCAGTCAGTTCCTTTTCCATAAGCTGTAGTAGATTGATAAGGAAGCACATAAGGATTGGTTGGAGATGGAACATAACCATTTGCATAACGCTCGTTCATTAATGTAGTGTACTGATTTGCATCTAGTAAATCTAACTTTCTTGCCGCTTGAGAAAAACCAATATATCCATTATAAGACATACTCATTTTACCCGATTTTCCTTTTTTGGTCGTAATAAGAATTACTCCCGCTGCAGCACGTGCACCATATATTGCCTGAGAAGCTGCGTCTTTCAAAACATCCATAGTTTCAATATCGGCTTGGTTTAAATAACCAATACCTCCGTTATCAACTACAACACCATCAACTACCCAAAGAGGATCGTTGTTCCCAATTGAAGTAATACCTCTTATACGAATTGTTGAAGATGAACCCGGCTGTCCAGCATTTGCAGCTATAGTAACTCCAGAAACTCTACCTTGCAAAGCTTGTTCTACTCTAGTAATAGGTAAATCCTTCAGCTGAGCAGCTCTAACTCCTGAAATTGCTCCAGTTAATAAAACCTTCTTTTGGGTACCATACCCTACTACCACAACTTCATTTAAGTCTTGTGATGCAGTATACATTTTTACCTGTACTGATGTTCGACCATTGATAGAAGTCTCTACAGCTTTATACCCTATAAAGCTAATTGTCAAAACACCATTTGTAGGAGCCTTGATCTGAAACCTACCATCATAATCAGTTGCTACTGAAGATAATGTTCCTTTTAAAACTATGGTTGCCCCTGGTATTGGCATCCCCGCTTCGTCAATCACTTTCCCGTTAATTGATGCTTCTTGTGCATACCCATAAACTGAGAATAAGACTGACAAAATACAAAAAATAAATGCTTTTAATAATTTCATTTTTCTGATTATTTTGGTTAAAAATTTAGTTATTTGATGCAATAGTATATCTTAAATTTTTAATTTCAGAATTTACAATCACTACAAATTCACATCATTTACACCATACCAGTATTACAAAATATTATCAAAAAAAAATTAAAATATTGATTATCAATTTATTAAAAATTAAAAAACATTACTTAAAAAAATATTAATTAAAAAAAATCACTACAATTACTATAAATTAAATACTTTAGCTAAAAAACCGAAAAAGACCTTTAAATTCAGCACTAAAACATTTAAAAAGCATTTTATAATTCCCCCAATAATCCTATCAATTCTTATGCAAACTCTAAAAAACAATAAAGAACTTTATAGAAAAATAACGAAACATTTTTTGCTACTTGTTTTACTTGTCTCACCTCTTCTATTTTTAGGACAAGTAAAAAAAATTGGCCTACCTCTTATTAAAAACTATACTAAAACTGATAATAAAGGTGGAACCCAAAACTGGGACATTGACCAAGACAAAAATGGCAATGTTTATTTTGGAAATAATGATGGTCTTTTACAATTTGATGGAACGCGTTGGAACAAATACAAAGCAAAAAATTCGGATGCCATTAAATGTTTAAAAGTTGATTCTTCTGGAAAAATATATGTAGGCTGTTATAATGAGTTTGGTTATTTTGAAGCCAATCCTAAAGGAAAACTTGAATACTTTTCTATTTCCAGCTTATTAGATAAAAAAAAAATAAGTATAATCGACTTTATCTGGAAAATACACCTTTTTAAAGATGAAGTTATTTTTCAATCATTTGATCATATCTATATTTATAAGAATAACAAAATTAAAATCATAAATGCTCCAAAAAAATTTCAATTCTCATTTCTGATCAATTCCAAATTGTATTTTCAAGATATTTCAACTGGAATTCTAGAATATAAAAATGGTAAACTGAATTATCTCAAAGGTTTAACTACTTTGAATAATTCAGAAATTTGGGGCATGATTGAATTAGAAAAGAATAAAATCTTGACTGCCACTTTAGACAAAGGACTTTTTATAATAACAAACAATCAAGCTCTGCCATGGAATACCGAAGCCAATACATTCATAAAAAAGAATGGTTCTCTTGGATGTGTCCTTTATAAAAACAAATACGTTATAATTAATTCGGTTCTTGATGGTATTATAGTTTGCGATCTAAATGGAAATATTATACAGCATATCGACCGCAGCAAAGGACTTCAAAACAATACAGTTCTTGCTTCATTTATAGACAACAGCAATAATTTATGGCTGGGATTGGATAATGGAATTGCATATGTAAACGAAAATTCATTTCTAACCTATTTTGGATTTAGCTATAATTTAGGCACTGTTTATTCCTCTGTTGTACATAAAGGCTATTTGTATGTTGCAACCAATCAAGGCGTTTTTTGCCACCCTTGGAATACCGATTTTAAAGAAGGTTCATTTAGACTTATAGAAGGAACTACTACCCAAGCATGGAATGTTCAGATCATAAACGGAGAATTAATATGTGCCAGTAACAAAGGAGCTTTATTAATACAGAACGGAAATATGATTAAAAATCTTGATCCAAAAGGTTACTATGGATTTAAATCAATACCAAATCATCCTAATTTTTTTATTGGTGCAAACTACAATGGGTTTTCTGTATTTGAAAAGACAAGTTCTGGAATGAAATTTAGAAATAAAATAGAAGGTATCGATAAATCATCTAATTCATTTGAACTTGACAATGATTATTTATGGCTAAAAAAAGACCAATATATTCATCAAATTACCCTAAATAAGGATTTAAGAAAAGCCATTGCCATTAAAACTTTTACCCAATTTTTAGAACAAAATCCAGGTATTGGAAGTTTACAAAAAATAGATAATAAAGTTTTATTTCAATCCAATAATATTTTTTATACCTATTCAAAAACATTAGGCACTTTTGTAGAAGATCCTATAATGACTAAAATATTTAAGTCCATCCCAAAAGTAAAAAAACTAACAGAAGATACTAATGGGAATATTTGGTACTTCTATAATGAATCAATGGGAGCGTTGATAAAAGCGGGCAACAACAAATACAAACATGTCATCACTCCATTTACAAATTTAACTGGAAAATTAGTAGACAATTATATGTCTATAAATACTATTGATTCCAAAAACACTTTTATTGGCTTAACGGATGGTTTGGCATACTATGATTCTACCATCGAAACCAAATCCATATCAAAACCAATAGCTCATATTAGAAGTTTTACATTTCCGGGAGACACTATATATTTAGGGAATAAGCAAGATAAGAAAATACAATATGAGTTGCCTTATGCTTCAAATCAAGTAAAGTTTACGTTTTCGTCTCCTTCTTACGAAAATCTTGAAAATATAGAATTCTCCTATCAGCTGAAAGGCTTTGATGAAAATTGGAGTGCTTGGTCAAACAACACGATAAAAGAATATACCAATTTAAAAGAAGGCACGTATAAAATGAAAATAAAAGCAAGAAACAGCTTTAGGATTCAGTCGGAGGAAACTTCTATTGAATTCCGAATATTTCCCCCTTGGTACAGGCATTCACTAGCCTATTTATTTTACTTACTGACTGCAGCTGGATTAGTATACTATATCCGATATAGTACAAAAATGAAAATAAGAAAAAACAAATATGCTGAAACCTTAGAGCAAAGAAGATTATATTTAGAAAAAGAAACTAAAATTAGGTTAGAGCAATATGAATTGGAAAAAGAAATTGAAAAACTAGAAAATGATAAATTGCAAATAAAACTACTATCCAAAGACAAAGAACTTGTAAACAACACATTACAAGTAGTTAAGAAAAACAAAGTATTAAACGGCGTAATTCAGAAACTAAAAGTTATCGATACAAACTCATTTGATGAAGCTGCAAAGACTCAGTTTAACAAACTCAGTAAAAGCATTAGCAAGGAAGTCAGCATTGATAAAAGTTGGAAAGATCTTGAAAAACACCTTAAAAATGTACATTTTGATTTTCTAAAAAAATTAAAAGAAAAACACCCTACCATTACGCCAAGAGAAATGGATTTGGCTACCTATTTATTAATGAATATGTCTACAAAAGAAATTGCTGAATTCATGAATATATCTACAGGAGGAGTTGATTTAGCCAGATATCGATTGAGAAAAAAACTAGAATTAACTCAAAAAGAAAACTTAATTGGATACTTTATGAGTATAAAATAGAAAAAATTTAACACACAAACACGATTAACAATCTACTACTTTGTCCAAATTTCGAAAAAAATAGCTTAAAAATTGTATCACTAAGAGCACCAAAAAATAACATCTCTTATTTTCTTTTGTTTCATAAAGACATAAGAAAGTATAAAAAACACTCAGTATGATTCCCAAAGCTATTAAGATTACAAAGTAGAGTCGATTACTTTTGAGTATCTTTACAAACTAAATATAAATTACTACTTTTAGTTCAATTCATCTATTAAAAACCCTTAAAATAATACATTGTAAAAAACAATGCATAATAAACTATATAGATATACTTACAATAAAACAATAATAACTCGAAAAGTGATTTAAAAATTTAGTTTTAGAGAATAAAAATAACTGTATTTGTGACCTTGATTGCATATCCTTTTTCTTTATCTAAAAAATAAAAAATATGAAAAATCAACTACTCGTTTGCATTATAATCATAGGATTTATTCCATTAAATTGTTGGTCACAAAAAAACCCTTTAAATCAAAAAAAAATAAGTGAATCCAATAACACTTCCATTTTTAAAAACACTATTGAAATCCCCAATAGAAAAGTTAAATATTACCATGTTGAAGAAATCATTGTAATGAAATTTGGTAGTCGTAAAACCATTTACAATGTTTCAGATTCCAAATTAATTCAAACCTTTGATTTAGGTCCAAATAACATCAGAATTATCACTCCAATTTTCGAGAATGAAGATGCAAACTTTAACAAGGCTATAAAATCTAATGCTTTGAAGAAAACTGATGAATCAAGTATGTTATCAAGTATCAATTCAACTGAAAAAGCAACTACAACAGATGATTTACAACTGGAAAATAAAAGCATAATTATACCATCTCAAATACAAAAAGAGCAACCCAATGAATCTCTCACAGCATTAAATAGTTTAAATGCTATTGAAAGTTCAACAAAACCGTCAATCACTGCTATGTCAAAAGAAGAGGAAGATAAAATCTCCTATATTGATATTATAAAAACTTATGAAGGAGTTGCAGAGAAAGGATATGCTACTTTGGACATATTAAAAAAATTGGCCAATTCTTTCTATTTTAATAATGAGCTAGAAAAAGCCGAAAAATACTACACTAAATTATTTAATAAGACTTCTGACTTAGAACCTGAATATTATTATCGCTATTCGGTTGCTTTAAAATCGATTGGTCAGGACGAAAAAGCCAATGATTTTTTGCAAAAATTTAAACAATTATCAAATGCAACTGCTAAAGAATAACACAATTCTTTCTTTTTCATTAGACTCATTACGAAGTTTAATTTTTCATAAAAAACAGTAGTAAGTACTTGGTTTTAATAAAAAAACTAGATATAGTAGATTTCTAGTGCAGAATCGGGGTTAAACCTTTATGGATTAAAATAACAAAAGTAAAGAGCCGGACAAACTTTGCCGGCTCTTTGAAAAGAAATAATAAAATTAATTATTACTTCCAACCACCACCTAAATCTTTGTATACCATAACAGAGGCATTTAGCTGTTCTTTTTTGGTGTCAATCAATTCAAGGTTGGACTCCAAAGCATCTCGTTGGGTCATCAAAACCTCGAAATAATCAACTTTGGCTGACTTGAATAAATCACCTGCTACGTCAATCGATCGGTTTAATGCTGCCACTTGTTGCGATCTTAAGTCGTAGCTTTTTTCCAAATTACTGATTTTGGAAAGCTGAGTAGATACTTCCAGATACGCATTTAAAATAGTACGCTCATAGTTGTACAAAGCTTGAAGTTGTCTTGCATTCGCAGTGCTATACTCTGCTTTGATGGCATTTCTGTTAATTAATGGCATAGCCAAATCACCGGCTAAAGAATACAGAAGCGACTCAGGCATGGAAAAAAGTAATGATGGTTTAAAGGCATTAAAACCTATCGCTGCCGAAATATCCAGCGACGGATAAAACTCGGAGCGCGCTACTTTTACATCCAGCTTTGCGGCTTCTAGTTCCAATTCTGCTTGTTTGATATCGGGACGATTGGACAACAATTGAGATGGAATTCCCGAATTGACTGTCAATGGCAACAAACTCATAAAATTGGTTTTATCTCTTTTAATTTCCTGTGGATATTGCCCTAACAAAAAGTTGATTTTATTCTCTGTTTCTTTTATGTTTTGAAGAATGTCAAATTCCATACTTTTGGAAGCCATTACTTCAGCCTGAAACTTTTGAACTGCCAATTCGGTTGTTCTAGCCGCTTCTTTCTGAATTTTAACAACCTCCAAAGCGTTAGATTGCAATTCGATATTCTTTCTCACAATCTCCAACTGACTGTCTAAAGCCAATAGTTCATAATACGAATCGGCCACCTCAGAAATAAGGTTTGTAATAACAAAGTTTTTACCTTCAACAGTAGATAAGTATCTGCTCACTGCAGCTTTTTTGGAATTGCGCAGTTTTTTCCAAATATCCACTTCCCAGTTTGCGTAGGCCGCTATTTTGAAATCCTTTAGCGGGTCTGGCGTTTCTTTACCGGGCATAATTTCGGTAGAAGCGTCTCCAGCACCTTGACTGGTATATCTCCCCACTTTTTCAATTCCAGCCCCTGCTCCTATTCCAACTGTTGGCAATAATAACCCTTTCTTTACACGGATATCATTCTTTGCAATTTCAATTTCCTGCAAAGTAATCTGTAATTCCTGATTATTTTTCAAAGCAGTATCTATCAAATTTACCAGATTTGGGTCTTTAAAATAAACACGCCACGGAGTAGCTGCTATATTTGTAGTATCCGTTTCCTTGTTTTTAGTAAAAGCTTCGGGAACAGTTGCATTGGCAGTCAACGGCACATTAGTCGGAGCACAGCTTACCACCGCCAGGCAAATGCCTAGCGGGATAAAATATTGATATAACTTTATTTTATACATTGTGATCAATTTCTTCGGTTAATGGATTCTCTTCTTCGTTTTTGACAAATTTTATTTTTTCTGAAATTCTTCCGAAAACATAATACAATCCAGGAATGAGAAGTACACCGAAAATAGTTCCGATAAGCATTCCTCCTGCCGCGGCAGATCCAATTGTTCTGTTTCCAATTTTACCGGGCCCAGAAGCAATAACCAATGGAATTAACCCAGCAATAAAAGCGAATGAAGTCATTAAAATAGGACGGAATCTCAATGCAGAACCTTCGATTGCGGCCTGCAATACTGTATCTCCAGCTCGATGCCTCTGAACAGCAAATTCAACAATAAGTACAGCATTTTTACCCAGTAAACCAATTAGCATTACCATGGCAACTTGTGCATAAATATTGTTTTCCAAACCAAATAATTTTAGGAATAAGAATGCTCCAAAAATTCCGGCAACAAGTGATAAAATAACCACTAATGGAAGAATGAAACTTTCATATTGTGCAGCCAAAATTAAATACACAAAACCAAGACAGATTAAGAAAATATACATCGCTTCGTTTCCACGACCAACTTCATCTTTGGAAATACCTGCCCAATCAATTCCATATCCTCTTGGCAACTTCTTTTCTGCAACTTCTTGGATTGCTTTTATGGATTCACCACTACTGTATCCCGGCGCAGATTGACCGCTTATTTCTGAAGCATTGTACATGTTATGTCTGGTAATCTCAGACAAACCATATACTTTTTCCATTGTCATAAAAGCCGAGAAAGGCACCATTTCATCACGATTGTTCTTTACATACAATTTCAAAACATCTTCAGGCAATGCTCTGTACTCAGGAGACGCCTGAACCATTACCTTATAATTGATACCATATTTAATAAAACTGATTTCGTAATTACTTCCTATAAGTGTCGAAAGCGTATTGGTAGCATTTTCAATAGTTACTCCTTTTTGTTGTGCAATATCATTATCAATATTCAACATATACTGCGGAAAACTGGCACTGTAAAAAGTAAATACCGATGCCAATTCCGGTCTTTTGTTGAGTTCTTTAACAAAATCATTACTCACGGTTTCCATTTTCTTGTAATCACCAGACCCTGCTTTGTCCAGCAAACGCAATTCAAATCCTCCGGCAGCTCCATAACCCGGTACAGCAGGCGGTTCAAAGAATTCAATGGTGGCACCCGGAATATCCTTGGCCTTTTTCTCCAGTTCATCAATGATTTCTTGTGAAGAATGAGAACGTTCTTCCCAGCTTTTTAAGTTGATTAAGCATGTTCCAGAATTAGATCCTGTTCCTTCGGTAAGAATTTCATATCCAGCCAATGAAGAGACCGATTTAACTCCTTCAATACCTTCGGCAATTTTTTGCAGTTTTTCAGAAACTTGATTGGTTCTTTCCAATGTTGATCCCGGAGGAGTTTGAATAACCGCATAAAACATTCCTTGATCTTCGTTAGGTATAAAACCAGAAGGAAGACTGCCATTCAAAAAATAAGTCCCCACACAGAAAAACGTCAACATTCCAAAAGTAATGACTCTTCTGTTTACAATCAGCCCCAATAAATTTCTATATTTTTCTGAAACTCCATTAAACCAACCATTAAAACTTTCTACAATTTTATTTACTATTGTTTTCTTTTTAGGTTGACCATGCGTATTTTTTAGCATCATCGCGCAAAGCGCAGGCGTAAGCGTCAATGCAACAACTCCAGAAAGGATAATTGCAGTTGCCATAGTTATCGAAAACTGTCTGTAAAATATTCCAACAGGTCCCGACATAAATGCAACAGGTATAAATACCGCTGCCATTACAAAAGTGATTGCGACAATAGCACCACTTACCTCATGCATGGCCTCTTTGGTGGCCTTCATTGGTTTGAGATTCTTGGTTTCCATTTTATAATGGACCGCTTCAATAACCACGATGGCATTATCTACAACAATACCAATAGCCAAAACCAATGCGAATAAAGTAATCAGGTTTAAATTAATTCCAAAGAATTGCATAAACATAAAAGTTCCAATTAAGGATACCGGTACAGCAATTGCGGGAATTAAAGTAGAACGCCAATCCCCAAGGAACAAGAACACCACCAAACCTACTAATATAAATGCTTCCACCAAAGTATGGATTACTTTCTCGATTGAGGCATCCAAAAATTTAGAAACATCATAACTAATCTCATAGTCCATTCCTTTTGGAAATGTTGAAACTTTTAGTTCGGCCAATTTAGCTTTGACATCTTTAATTACCTGAGTTGCATTACTTCCATAAGATTGTTTTAAGACTATTGCAGCCGAAGGTTTTCCATTTAAATTGGAATAAATATCATACATCGAGCTTCCAAATTCTACTTTTGCAACATCTTTCAATCGAAGGATTTCACCATTTGGACTGGATCTTAAAACAATATTTTCATATTGCTCATTGGTAGTAAAACGTCCTGGATATTTCAATACATATTCAAATGCTTGTGATCTTTTACCAGAACTTTCACCTGTTTTACCTGGTGATGCTTCCAAACTTTGCTGTGATAAGGCTTCCATCACTTCGTCAGCAGATATTTTATAAGCCAACATACGATCGGGTTTTAACCAGATACGCATGGCATATTCTCTATTACCCAAAATATCGGCATCTCCAACTCCATCAACTCTTTTTAGCTCTGATAATATGTTGATATCCGCAAAATTGTAAAGAAATTTTTGATCTGCTTTTGGATCAGAACTATGAAGATTGACATACAAAAGCATGTTGGATTCCTCACGAGTAATTTTTACTCCTTCTCGAACTACAATTGGTGGTAGTTTATTTACTACCGAAGCCACACGGTTTTGTACATTTAGTGACGCTTGATTTGGATCAGTTCCAAGATTAAAAATAACCTGAATTGATCCTTCACCATCATTTCCAGCATCTGAAGCTATATATTTCATTCCGGGAACACCGTTTAAGGCTCTTTCTAGCGGAATGATTACCGATTTAATCAAAAGTTCGTTGTTTGCTCCTGGATACGAAGCGGTAACATTTACTTTTGGCGGTGATATCGAAGGAAATAATGTTACCGGTAATTTGACAAGTGCCAAAACACCCAGTAAGACAATCATCAGAGATATCACTATCGATAGGACTGGTCTTTGTATAAATTTATTAAACATTTTTTTAGATTTAGAATTACAATTATTCTGCTTTTAATTTCAAATGAGCGAGAACATCTTCGGGTTTCTGATAGTCATATTTAATGACATCATCATCTTTCACTTTCTGAACACCTTCTAAAAGAATTTTATCGTTTTTAGTAATACCGCTTTTGATCACAAACAAATCGGGCATTGCTCCAGCAATAGTAATTTCTCTAGATCGCACTACATTTTTATTATCCACAACAAATACATACATTTTGTCCTGTATTTCATAAGTAGTTTTCTGCGGAATAATTAATGCATTTTTAGCAGGGACTGTCATCATTACCGAACCTGTTTCTCCATTTTTTAAAAGTTTATTGGGATTTGGGAATTTAGCTCTGAAGGCAATATTACCAGTTTCACTATCAAACTCGCTTTCGACCAATTCTACATTTCCTTTGTAAGCAAAAGGTTCGTTACTGGCCAATAACAAACTTACTTTGCTATCTCCGCGTCCTTTTATATTGGTTTGATATTCTAAGTATTCCGGCTCAGAGAGATTAAAATAGGCATATACCTGACTGTTATCAGAAAGCGTAGTCAATAGCTCACCCTCGTCAATTAAACTTCCCAGTTTTTTAGGAATACGGTCAATGGTTCCGTCAAACGGCGCTCTAATTTCGGTAAATGAGAGATGCAGTTTGGCTAACGAAACTTCAGCTCTTGCTTGTTCCAATTTGGCTTGAGCTACTGCTTGTTCGCTTTTTGAAACTATATTTTTATCAGCCAACGTCTTGGCATTTTGCAATTCTATTTCTGCCGCTTTGGCTTCAGCTTGCGCTTTTAGCAATTCAGCCTCATACATTTTTGGCATGATTTTGAATAACAATTGCCCTGCTTTTACAGATTGGCCTTCATCTACATAAATTTTTTCCAGAAATCCTTTTTCTTGGGCACGGATCTCGATGTCACGGACAGAACGTATCTGAGAAACGTACTGCTTGGTAAATGAGGTGTCAATTATGGCAGCATTAGTAACGGTAAACTTACCAGCTTCTTCTTTTTCTTCTTTTTTAGTTGTACAGCTTGTTAGGCACAACAAGGCTATCAAGCCTGTGAATGCAATTGTTTTCTTCATGGTGTAAATGGAAATTAAAGCCTTCGGAAAAAACGATTGGTGAAAAGTCATTTTATTAAAAGTAAGAATGACGAATTTGAAATATTCAGAAATAAAACTTCTGTTATTCAAATAATCATTTTTATTAATAAACGACATAAACCCAAACATTTTAGCGAAGAGCTAAAAAATTAAGTAATTAAAAAATTGGAATTAGTTTGGTACTTGGAGAAAAAATCAGCAACCAAAGCAAAATTTGAATGTTGATACCAGCAGAAGTAAAACTATTTTACGCTGACAAGATCTGTTTAATTGCAAATGTGGTAACTGATGAATGTTTGGATCAAATCCTTAAGACGCTTTGTGTAATATAAATACGATTGGATTGACCGCAAAAAGGCACTAAAGTCTTAGTACACTTAGAATTAGAATTTAAAAGATAATGATTGGATAAATTTAAATACCAACTTTGAAGGAAATTGTTTGTTGGAACTAAAAATTTAGTATCTCCACCAATTTTATATTCATCAACATTATGAAATTCTTCGTCCAAATCTATATCAGCTTCTTCAATAACAACGCTTTTTCGATTTGAATTTTTATGTTTTACTTGTTCCTTTTTTACAAGATTATTAGAAAAGGAGTAACCGATGTGATCAGGAAGCGTTTCTGCATGCAGATAACTTCCACCGCCAAGTAGAAAGAAACTTAAGAATATGTATAAAACATTTGCTTTCATTTGTCGGCGAAGTTAATGACTAAGCAATTCCTTTTTATAAATTTTAACTTTTTTTTAAATAATGATTCCCATTATCAATACAACCATCCTATTTTCGACTATGACTAAAAATCAAAGTGCAAACTGAAGATCAATTAATTAACCATTCCCTTTCAGCCTAAAATAGGTTCACAAATTATAAACTTTTATATTTCTCTTTTTTAACTATAGAAATTTGTTTCTTTGTTCACTATTATGATACAAACAACGAACTTAAAATCTTTTAATGCCTGAATATTTCCTAGATAAAGAATACAACAACCATACTTATGGCGTGGATGAGGTCAATTTCAAGGAATTTGAATGTTGTACGTTCAATAAATGTACCTTTTCGGCTTGTAACTTTATGGACGTTACTTTTATTGATTGTGTTTTTAATGATTGTATTTTTAGCGAAGGCAAAATCAATCATGTGGCTTTGAGAACCGTGACTTTTAACCGTTGCCAAATTAAGGATGTTAATTTTGCGATGTGCAACAAACTTATTTTTGAAGTCCGCTTTAACGATTGTGTACTGGATTTTTCCAAGTTTTATACTTTGAAAATAAAAGGAACTCCATTCATTGATTGTAGTTTGGTTGCAGTAGATTTTATGGCTACCGATTTGACCGAAGTACTTTTTGAAAATTGTGATTTGTACCGCGCCGAATTTGCCAAAGCCATTGCCAACAAAGCCAATTTCAAGACCAGTTACAATTACACTATTGACCCAAAAGTCACAAAATTAAAGAAAGCAATCTTTGCATTAGAAGGTCTGAAAGGTTTGCTTTATAGACACGACATTATAGTGAAGTAACTATTTAGGAAATAATCTTCCCGTCTTCCATAGTGATAATTCTATTGGTTTTATGTGCAAAATCATTATCATGAGTAACAATGAGTAAGGTTTGTTTTTTTTCTAATGTCAGTTCTTTAAAAATATCATAAACCAAATCGCTATTTTTCTTATCCAAATTCCCTGTTGGTTCATCTCCCATTATTATCAAAGGATCGTTAATCAAAGCCCGAGCAATGGCAACTCGCTGTTTTTGACCTCCACTTAATTGATTTGGCATTTTTAAGGCTTGTTCTTCCATGCCTAACGTTTTTAAATGTTCCAATGCACGATGCTCTAATTCTTGTTCTGAATATTTTGCCAATTTTAGTCCAGGCAACATCACATTTCTTAAAACATTATATTCAATTAACAAATAATGAAACTGAAATACAAAACCAATTTTTTCATTCCTGATTTGGGCTAATACTTTGTCTTCTTTTCCTGTTACAAGTTCATTATGAATTAATATTTGACCTTCATAATCGGTATCCATAGTAGAAAGCAAATACAATAAAGTCGATTTTCCGCAACCCGATTTCCCAACAATCGAAACAAATTCGCCCCGATCAATACTCATATTTATTTCTGTTAGCACTTTGAATTTTACGGGATCATAAAAATATTTTGTCAATCCTTTGGTTTCTAATATCTTACTATTTTCCATAATTACTTTCCTCTAATGATTTCTACTGGATCAATCTTACTGGCTTTTGAAGCAGGAAAGTAGCCTGCAATTGTAGTTGTAAATAAGGCAAAAATGATTCCTATGACATAATAAACCCCATCATAATAAATTGGATAGGTTGAAATAGTAGGTAAAGAAGGAGTCTTAAACGGAATTACATCTATAATCGATGAAAAAATAAAACCAAACAACAATCCAAACATTCCTCCCACAAAACCAATTATCAAGGAAAGAGAAATAAAAATCCACCTTACATCATTTCCAGAAAAACCTGTAGCTTTTAGAATGGCAATACTGTCCATTTTTTCATAAATCATCATGTTTAGAATATTATAAATACCAAAACCAGCCACTATCAGCAACACAACTCCTACTGCATAGGATATAATAGTTCGAACACTGCTTCCTGTTTCAAATTGGGCGTTGGCAGTTTTGTAATCAATGGTATCCAAATTAAATTTGTCTCGAAACTCTTTGGAAACTTCTGGAGCCGTTAATTTATCATGCAATTGTATTTGAATATCGGTTATGTAATTAGTAGGTTCGCCCAATATTTTTTGTGCAGTGTCGAGCGAAGTATAACTCATTACATCATCAACCTCAGCAATACCCATTTGAGAAATACCCACAATTTTAAGAGAAGACAAATTGCCACTGGGAGAAGTAATTTTAATAATATCCCCAACAGTGAGCATCATTTTACTGGCAAGGCCTTTCCCAAGAATAATGCTGTTATTTTGCAGTAAATTGGTAACCTTACCTTCGATAATGTATTCGCTGACTTTGAATATTTTTTCTTCTGACAAAACATCAATTCCATTGATAACTCCCGAAATTTCAATCGTTCCTGAATTAAAAAAAACAGGGGTAGTAATTTTTGGCGCCACATCAATAATACGTGGGTCTTTTTTTAAATATGCAATAATGGCTTTACTGTTATAAATCGATTTACCAATATCTTTTGGTTTTATAGATCGTATAAAATTAGTGTTGTTTTTATAGGCTTCCGCCAAAGTTATCGGCTGATGTTCCGCTGGTTTTATATCATTATACAAACGCACATGCGGAGTTCTGTTGAGCATCAAACCGTCCAACAGGTCATTTAATCCATTCATAAAACTAACCAGAGCAATAAACATAGCAATACTAAAAGTTACACCAATAGCGGCGACTATAGTTTGTTTGAGCCTTGCTTGAAGCAAATGCAATGCAATGTTTAAAATGAGTTTGAAGTTCATTATTCGGGTTTAAAAATAGATTCGCCAGGTTTTAGACCTTCCAAAATTTCGACTTTTTGATAATCACTCAAGCCTGTTTTTACTTTTCTTTTTTCCTTTTTACTGACTAAAACATATTCATCTTGAATCAAATAATTCTTTGGAATTGTAATTACATTCTTTTTGGTTTTGATGACGATATTCGCTTCGGCAGTCAAGTTGGGATACAGTTTAGGAGGCGGTTTTACAAAGTGAGCTTCTATCTTGAAAGTACGGGATTGTTCGACCATAATGGGATAAATTTTATCAACAATGGCTTCAAAAACAGCTCCTTTGTAACTGTCCATGGTAACATAGACCTTTTGTCCGAGGATTACTCGAACCATATCGTTTTCATCGACTTCAAGTTCTAACAAAAAAGAATTGGTTTTACCAATAGTTGCTAGTGGAATTTGTGGGGTAATATAAGCTCCTTCTCGAACCAATATATCAAATAATTGTCCAGAGAATGCACTTTTAACAGTAAAATCTTTTTGATTTCTTTGATTGATTTTTAGTGTATTGCTATTTATAGTTTCTTGGTTTTGCAATTGAGCTTTGAGTTGCGCCAATTGTTTTATTGCTACTTCATATTCCAGTTTGGAAGTTTTATAAGTGAGCACTAATTTTTCGTATTCTACATCCGAAATATATTCTAACTCTTTAACCCTTTTATTCCGTTTTAAAATAGATTCATCCAAAAGCATTTTATTCTTTGCTGTTTGAATTTTCATTTCAATTTCGGCAATTCGATCTTTGGAGTATTGATTGTTTTCTTTACTAAGTTGATAAGCCAATTCAGCATTTTGAGAGTTCAAACTAGCTCTATCTTCGTCTAATTCAAATAGTTTCTGACCTACCGCTATTGATTGTCCAACAGTCGCATCAATTTTTTTTAAATTTCCACTTACGGTAGCGTAAACAATATATTGTCCCTGAGCCTTTACTACTCCTGACGCATAGACACTTTCTGTTACATCTCCTACAGTAGGCTTAATTTCTCCGTTGTCCTTCTTAGCACAAGCTATTACTAGAAAAAAAGCAAATCCATAAACAAATATTGATTTTAACCTCATTTTATATTTTTTTGACGCTTATTTATACGAAAACTGATATAAATATACGACTTAAAAAAATGTAAAAAAATAATGATTGTTACATAATTACTAGCTCAATTAAATTTTGATTAAAAAAAATTAAACCCGTTAAAATGGCTTCTCCATTACATAATCCTCCATCAAATAACCATGTTCTAATTTAATATCAACTTCATCTACAATATTAAAACCAATTTTTTTATAAAAAACCAATGCTTTATTAAAACGATTGACATTTAGAGAAAGAGCAATCGAATCATTTTCTTTAGCAATATTTTCGACAAAATCGATTAAACTTTTCCCAATTCCTTTACCTTGCGTTTGTGGCAAAATATAAATTTTATGGATCTTGGTTTGTTGTTTTTGGTTGTAATGATGCTCATAGGAAGCAAAACCTAAAGTCTCCTCTCCTTCTTTGGCTAAAATAAAATGATGCCCTTTATTGGCAACACTATCCTTTAAGGCTTCCTCATTATAAAAGGCATCCAACATATAATCCAATTGCACTTTCGAAAGAATTTCTCCATAAGCAACGGGCCAAGTTTGATGTGCTATATTTTGAATCGTTGGGTAATCGTTTGCCGTAGCTTTAACTATTGTGATCATTGAATATATAAAATAGAAGTTTGAAGGAGAAAATAGAATTCAGAACTAGCAATCAACTGATCACTAGAACTTGAACACTGAACACTTTTTTTAACCATGAATCGTCTCATTCTTACCATAATTGGCAATAACAGACTCTTCAAATTCCAACCATTCTCTCCAGCGTTTTTCTACATCAATTCCAACACCATATTTTCGGGCATAGGTTATAAAAGTGGTATAATGACCGGCTTCACTTTCCATCAAATCTCTATAAAAAACTGATAGTTCTTCGTCTTTAATGTTCTCAGAAAGTACTTTGAAACGTTCGCAGCTTCTAGCTTCAATCATGGCCGAAAACAACAATCGCTCCACTAGACCAGAAACTCGGCTTCCGTCACCGCTTTTTTTCATGTACAAATACAATTCATTTACATAATCGTCTTTGCGCTCGCGACCTAATTTCAGTCCGCGCTTAATGATGATGTTGTGCACTTGTTCAAAATGATCGATTTCTTCTTTGGCCAAAGCCAATAAATCCTGAACTAAATCTTGGTGTTCTGAATTATTAGTAATAATGGTAATCGCGTTGGTGGCTGCTTTTTGTTCGCACCAAGCATGATCGGTAAGAATCTCTTCGATGTTTTTCTCAACAATATTTACCCATCTTGGGTCGGTTGGTAATTTTAATCTTAGTACTGACATTATAAAATTAGTTTAAGGTTTAAAATTTTGTTTAAAGTTTAAGGTTTTCTTGAAAAAGAAAAAGAGTTTAAAGTTCGAACTTTTGCACAATACAAAACCTTAAACTTTAAACTCTTTAAACTTTTAAACAAAAATTTAGAACACAAAGATTGCTCTTTCGCTCATCATTTCGTTTACTTCATTAGCTACTTCTTCGATAACATCTTCGTTAGTGTGATCTACCAAAACTCTATCGATTAAAGCAACAATTGTTTCCATATCTTCTTCCACAAGACCACGAGTGGTAATTGCTGCAGTTCCCACACGGATTCCTGAAGTCACAAATGGTGATTTATCATCGAATGGAACCATGTTTTTATTTACAGTTATCTCAGCTTTTACCAATGCATTTTCAGCTTCTTTTCCTGAGATTCCTTTGTTTCTAAGGTCAATCAACATCATGTGATTGTCTGTCCCTCCAGAAATAATATTGTATCCTCTTTTTACAAAAGCATCTGCCATTGCATTTGCATTTTTTTGCAATTGTCTAGCATACGTAAAGAACTCATCTTGCAATGCTTCACCAAAAGCAACCGCTTTAGCAGCAATAATGTGCATCAATGGTCCACCTTGATTTCCAGGGAAAACCGCAAGATCTAATAATGATGACATCATTCTGATTTCTCCTTTTGGAGTAGTTAATCCCCAAGGATTTTCAAAGTCTTTACCCATCATGATCAAACCTCCACGAGGTCCACGTAATGTTTTGTGAGTTGTAGTGGTTACAATATGACAATGAGGAATTGGATCATTCATCAACCCTTTGGCGATAAGCCCTGCAGGATGAGAAATATCAGCCATTAAAATAGCCCCTACACTATCAGCAATCACTCTAAAACGCTCAAAATCCATATCACGAGAGTAAGCCGAAGCTCCAGCAATGATTAATTTTGGTTGTTCTTTAGTAGCAATTTCTTGAATTTTATCATAGTTCAAGCGACCTGTTTCTTGATCTACACCATAAAAAACTGGGCTGTACAAACGTCCAGAAAAGTTTACTGGTGAACCGTGCGTCAAGTGACCTCCATGAGATAAATCGAAACCTAATATTTTGTCGCCTGGTTTCAAGCAAGCAAAAAATACGGCTGTATTCGCTTGTGAACCAGAGTGAGGCTGAACGTTTGCATATTCTGCGCCAAATAATGCTTTGGCTCTGTCGATAGCAATTTGTTCGACTACATCAACTACTTCACATCCTCCGTAGTATCTTTTGCCAGGATAACCCTCAGCATATTTATTCGTTAAAACAGATCCAGCTGCTTCCATAACTTCGTCACTTACAAAGTTTTCAGAAGCTATAAGTTCTAGTCCGTGTATTTGTCTGTCTTGTTCTTCAAGAATGAGGTCAAAAATTTGTTCGTCGCGTTGCATTTCTTTGATTTTCGTTAATTTGTCGCAAAAATACAAAAAAACGTTTGTTTAACTGTTAGATTATAATATATTTGACAAGTAATTTTCAACAAACAATTAACATTATCATGCCAATAACAGCCAACGATACCAGTAGAAAATCATGGTTAGAGGTACTGTCAGACAGTGACTTCCCTATACAAAACATCCCTTTCGGAGTTTTTCTTACCAAGGAAAATATCGTTACCGTAGGTACTCGAATTGGTAATTTTGCAATCGATTTAGGCGCTTTACAGCAATTAAATTATTTTGAAGGCATCGAATTGACGGACGATATGTTCATGCAAGATACCCTGAATGATTTTATATCCGATGGCCAAAAAACATGGCGATTAGTACGCAATAGAATTGCAGAACTTTTTGATGCAAAAAATCCAGAATTAAGAGATAATACTACCCATAGAGACATTGTAATTTTCAGAATGGAAGATGTAGAAATGCAACTTCCCGTTCTAATTGGCGATTATACAGATTTTTATTCCAGTAAAGAACATGCAACTAATGTTGGAAAAATGTTCCGTGACCCAGAAAATGCTTTATTACCCAACTGGCTACATATTCCAGTAGGATATCACGGAAGAAGTTCAACTATTATTCCGTCTGGAATTCCAGTTCACAGACCTATGGGACAAACGTTGCCAAATGGTGAAACGAGCCCCGTTTTTGGACCATCTCGACTAGTAGATTTTGAATTGGAAACAGCATTTATCACAACCGATGTCAATATTATGGGAGAGAATGTTCCTGTAGGTGAAACCGAAGCTTATATTTTCGGAATGGTTTTATTAAATGACTGGAGTGCTCGTGATATTCAAAAATGGGAATACGTACCATTAGGACCGTTCTTAGCCAAAAACTTTGCTTCATCTATTTCACCTTGGATTGTAACTCTAGATGCGCTAGAACCTTTTAGAACCAAAGGCCCTAAACAAGAACCTACACCTCTTCCTTATTTGCAACAAAAAGGAAAACACTCCTTTGATATCAATCTAGAAGTGGCTATTGCACCCGAAAATGGAACTCCAACAGTTGTTTCTCGATCTAATTTCAAACATATGTATTGGACAATGAGTCAACAATTAGCGCACCATACCTCAAACGGTTGTCGGGTAAACTCCGGTGACATGATGGGTTCAGGAACCATTTCAGGACCAACCCCTGACAGTTTTGGATCAATGTTAGAACTAACTTGGGGTGGTAAAAACCCAATACAATTAAATGATGGTACCGAACGTAAATTCATAAACGATGGTGATACCGTTATCATTAAAGGATACAGTCAAAACGGACAGGTTCGAATTGGTTTTGGAGAATGCTCCAGTAAATTACTTCCTCCATTTGTAAGACAATAATCCCAATACTTTCTAACCAACCGACAATTTAATAGTTGTCGGTTTTTTTATGCTATTTAAAGATTGAATTTGACAAAGGAATAGTAAGTTTGCAAAATAATTTTAGTCAAAAATCAAAATAATTCATTGCCCCAAAACATGAAAAAAATTACTACTATAATTGCTTTTTTTGTTCTATTTACATCTTGTGGAGTAAAACAAACTCAAAACAATTTGGCATCAGGAAATTACGATGCAGCTATTGACATTGCTCTTTCCAATTTACGCTCCAATAAAGACAAAAAAGGAAAACAAGATTACATTTATTTACTCGAAGAAGCTTTCGCTAAAGCTAAAGAACGCGATTTAAATACTATCAGTTTTTTGAGTAAAGAGAACAATCCGAATGAACTAGAAAAAATTTACAGCACATACCTAACTCTAAATGAGCGACAAGAAAAAATTAAACCTTTGCTTCCGCTAAAATTAATTAAAGAAGGACGAAATGCCATTTTTCCATTCGATAATTATAATGAACCTATTATAAGTAGCAAAAATGCTTTATCCAATTATTTGTACGCAAATGCTAAAGCCTTGATGCTAACCAAAAATAAAATGAATTACCGTAGGGTTTATGATGATTTAGCCTATTTGGACAAAATAAATCCAAATTTTAAGGATGTATCCAAAATCATGGAAGAAGCTCAATTTAAAGGTACTGATTTTGTTATCGTATATACCCAAAATGAAACTAACATGATTATTCCGATACAATTGCAGAATGATTTACTGGATTTTAAAAGTTACAAATTAAATGATAAATGGACTGTTTACCATAGTGTTAAACAAAAAGATATTTACTACGATTACGGAATGCAAATCAAATTTAGATCTATTTTTATATCGCCTGAACAAATAAAAGAAAGAGAATTTATCAAAGAACGCCAAGTAGTTGACGGGCAGAAAAAACAGCTTGATGCCAATGGCAGAGTTGTTGTAGACAGAGAAGGCAAACCTGTAATGATAGATAATCTTATTAATGCAAGAGTAAATATTTATGAAGTTAGACAATTTAAATCCTGTCAGATTACTGCCAAAGTGGACTATGTAGATAACAAAACCAAACAACCTATAGAGTCATTCCCTATAACTAGCGAATTTGTTTTCGAAAACATCTATTCTACATACAAAGGAGATCGTCGTGCAGCCGATGATAATTATTACTCTTATTTCGACAAGAGAATTATGCCCTTTCCTTCAAGTGAACAGATGGTTTATGACACAGGCGAAGATTTGAAAGCCAAAATCAATTCGGTTATTTCCCGAAATTCGTTTAGAAAATAAGATCTTTTCATTACTAAAAAAAGAGGCAGTCTAAAAATTTAGACTGCCTCTTTTTTTTACATAAAACAAATTAAAAACTATTTGTCAGTATTAAAAATAACTTTACCTGTTTCAATATCATATACTGCTCCAACAATAGCTACTTTTTTGTTATCATAAAACTCTTTTAAAATAGGTTCTGCAGTTTTCAAAAAAGCAACACCATGTTCTATATTGGCATCGATAACTTTATCCAGCACTAAATCATTATGAATTGCCAGATTTTTTTCTTCTTTCTCACTTTCAATATATTCTATAATTTTTTTAATATGATCCGTTTGTTCATAATGTCCATTTGATTTTATAAAAGCTTTCATAGCTCCACAATCTTTATGTCCCATCACGATCACCAGTTTACAATCTAAATGTTCAACGGCATACTCAATACTTCCTAATTCATAATCTCCCATTACATTACCTGCAGTTCTTATCGAAAAAATATCTCCAAGGCCCTGATCAAAAACAAGTTCAGCCGGAACTCTTGAATCGGAACAACTTACAACAATAGCAAATGGATGCTGACCCTTTTTTAGTTCGCGAATTCTTTCCAAAGTTTCATCAGGATGCATGGGTTTTCCTGAGGCAAATCGTTTGTTTCCTGCTTCGAGTTTTTGAAGTGGAGTTAAATTAGCATCTTCTGTTTTTTCAGTTTTATTACAAGCGAATACTACACTTATAAATAGTAAATAAAGCAATCCTTTTTTCATGATAATAGTCTTAAATTACAACAAATCTTATATTGTTATAAAGAATTTAAACAAAGTAATAAATAGTAATGAGTCGTAAATTTAAGAACATCAAACTGCGCAAATATTGACATTTATCATATTCAATGCATTATATAAGAGAAATAAAATCAATCATAATTCTCAAACGATATTGTTAATATATTTTGGGTTCATAAAGAATTCTCTTTTTTTTTATTTTTATAAAAAAAACCCCCTATTTTTTCCTAAAGATGTTATATCCGCGTAAGTGATAGCAGCTAGCTACCAAAGTAGCGCATTCTATGATAAAAAACAAATAATTTTAAAATATTAACAGGCAAATTTATATGTATTTATATATGGTGTTTGTCTGTTAATTACAGAGAAAACACGTCCTATTATTTTGCATTTTACATTGTTTAAGACTAACATAGCATTTTTGCCTTCTCCTTTTTTTCTTTCATAATATTCTTTGAGTTGCGGATCGTGTTTTACCGCTGTTAAAGCACACATTTGTAATATTGATTTCATTTTTTTATCTGCCATATGATTGACTTTGGTTCGTCCTTTTATACTCGAACCCGATGTATGTTCAAAAGGTGCGGTTCCAGCGTAACAAGCCAATTTTCTGGCATTATCAAATGCTGTAAAGCCTCTTGTAACAATTAGCATATAGATAGCCGTTTTATCTCCAATGCCAGGAACACTTTTAATCAACTCAAATTGTTTTTTCAATTCAAAATGATTACATATTATTGCTTTCATTTCCTTCTCAATAGATTTTAATGTTGCTTTTAAAAACTTCACTGTTTTATTATTTATTCCTTTAATTGATTGATAAACTTGTTTTGGTGTAAAATCAGCATTCTCTTTTGTCCCTTCAAAAATTTTAAATGATTTCATTACTTTTTCTCTTTCAGTGAAAAGCAATTTTAATTGTTGAATTACTGTTTCTGGTAAAGTAGACAGTTTTAGTTTGTCAATATTTCGAATACTGTACAAAGCAATGTCTTTGGCATCTGCTTTGTCATTTTTACCTCTCGAGATCCCTTTAGATCGTTTGATTTCAATGGCCGGCACAACCCAGAAATCAAGATTGTTTTCAGATAGACAGCTGCTTAAAGGGAAAGTATAAACCCCAGTGTTTTCACAGCAAAATAAAACAGCACTTAAATCTATCTTCTGTTTTATTAAGTTTTTAAAAATTTCCTTAACGCCTTTTAAATTGTTTTCGACAATGAAATGATTAGTTACATTAGGTTCTTCTTTTTTTAAAAGAACCACATCCAATTTTGATTTTGAAATGTCAACGCCTACATAAAATAAATAGTTTTTCATAACTTTGAATTTAGGATAAACAAAAATGTTGAACTTCTTTAGAGCCTTTATTAGACCTTGATGTCTATCATTCTATTTGAAGCAATTCAACGGGATTCAAGGAGAAGACAGAGGACTAATGCGCTACATAAGTCACAAGCTTGGCGGATAGCATAGTTCACCTCTGTTTTCCTTTGAATAAATTTAGTGTTATATTAAATACAAAGTAAAGGCGAATAGCACGACCGCCGCTAGAGAAAAGGGCCATGACGACAAAGAAACTAGCCCTTTTTTCTAGCGGCGGTTACGCCCAAACGAACTTTTAGAATAAATGAGTCAAAATCATTTTAAAAACTCTTTTCTAATCCTTAGCCTTACTTCCTGAAAAAGAAAAATTAAGCTCAAAAACACTCATTTAAATTTAAAATTTCTTTTTTATTACAAAAATAGACCCATTTGTTAAAAAATTGACTTTTACAAAAATTTTAGCATTTGGATTGAAAAATAAGTGTAAATTTGCACCAATGAAAAAAATAGAAACATATAAAACAGTTATCTCTCGGATAATTACACCTACGACTTCTCCCGAAGTACGGATGCTATAATCATAGCTTCCATAGTGTAATCGTATTATATTTATTCATTTCTTATTTTATCGTTTTGAAATTATTTCCATCTTTATTTGGATTTATACATCCAAAAAAAATCACCAAACACATTTTATCTATCTGTAATTCAATTATTTGGATTGTTCTTTACTTCATTTATTCTATATTTGACATTGTAAATCCAGAACATTCCACACTTCATTACAGTACATTATTTAACCTAAAATATAACTCTTGAAATGAATATTTCTATTGTAGTAACTCAGGAAGAACATTATAAGTATGCGCAGGAAATATGCGATACCATAGAATCATCTGCCTTGTTGAGAGGTACTGGAATTGCCAAAAGAACACCAGAATACATCCAAAAGAAGATGGAAAAAGGCGATGCAGTTATTGCACTTAACAACGGAATCTTTGCTGGTTTTTGCTATATCGAAAGTTGGCAACACGGTCAGTTTGTGGCACACTCCGGTCTAATAGTTCATCCAGATTACAGAAATTTGGGACTGGCCAAAAAAATAAAATCGTTTGTATTTGACTATTCATTACAAAAATATCCAGACGCCAAAGTATTTGGAATTACAACAGGCTTGGCGGTAATGAAAATCAATTCGGATTTGGGCTACAAACCGGTTCCTTTTTCGGAACTGACTAACGACCCTAGTTTCTGGAAAGGTTGTCAAACCTGCACTAATTATGAAATATTAAAAAGCAAGGAACACAAAATGTGTTTGTGTACCGGAATGCTTTTTGACCCAAAAGAAAAACCGAAAGACCCACCCAAACATCCTTTTAACGTAAAAATTCTAAACCGATTGAGAGCCATAAAACAAGCTTTGTTTTTGGGACCACATCCTCCGAAAGGGGAACATCAAAAAATCTAAAATTGATTTTTGATAGTAAACAAAAAAAGAGAACAAATAAATATAATCAAAATATAACATAATCCTTTTCCGCAAATTCACCCTCGGAGAATGTTAAGGAATAGGAAAAACCACAAAATCATGAAAAAAGTAGTATTAGCATACAGCGGAGGATTAGACACTTCTTATTGTCTAAAATATTTGAAAAATGAAAAAGGGTATGAAGTTCATACCGTATTAATTAACACTGGTGGTTTTGATGAAGCCGAATTAAAAGCAATCGAAGACAGAGCCTACGAACTAGGAAGCGCCAAACACGCCAACCTAACTATCGTTGACAAATATTATGACAAAGCCATTAAATATTTGATTTACGGAAATGTTCTAAAAAACAACACCTATCCCCTATCTGTAAGTGCCGAACGTGTTTTTCAAGCTATTGAAGCCATAAAATATGCCAAATCTGTTGGTGCAGAAGCTATTGCTCACGGAAGTACGGGTGCTGGAAATGACCAAATTCGTTTTGACTTAATTTTCCAAACCATCGCTCCCGAAATTGAAATCATCACTCCTATCAGAGACTTAAAATTATCTCGTCAGGAAGAAGTAGATTATTTAGCAAAAAACGGCGTTCACTATTCTTGGGAAAAAGCGCAATACTCAATCAACAAAGGACTTTGGGGAACTAGCGTAGGCGGAAAAGAAACTTTGACTTCAAGTAAACCATTGCCAAGCGAAGCCTATCCATCACAATTACAAAAAACAGATGAAGAGAAGGTAACACTTCAATTCGAAAAAGGACAATTAGTGGGCATCAACGATGTTCTTGATACTCCAACCAAAAATATCGTTGCTTTGGAAAAATTAGCCAACGCCTATGCGATTGGTAGAGACATTCACGTGGGTGACACCATTATCGGAATCAAAGGAAGAGTTGGTTTTGAAGCCGCTGCTCCTTTAATAATTATCAAAGCGCACCATTTGTTAGAGAAACATACTCTTGGAAAATGGCAGCAATACTGGAAAGAACAGTTAGGAAACTGGTACGGAATGTTATTCCACGAAGGGCAATTTTTGGATCCCGTGATGCGTAACATCGAAGCTTTCCTTGAAGACACTCAGGCTACGGTAAACGGAACCGTGATTGTTTCGCTTAAACCGTATCACTTTACCCTTGATGGAATCGAGTCCGAAAACGACTTGATGAATACTGGTTTTGGTCAATACGGCGAAATGAACAACGCTTGGACGTCTGACGATGCCAAAGGATTTATCAAAATTCTGGGTAATGCGCAAAACATATTCTCATCTGTAAACAAATTGACACACGATTAATACGGCAATTTAAAGAATTGTTAGGAGCGAAAGTTTAGGCATTATTGGAGGTATGGGTTCCCGCTATTCGTTGCAATTCCCGATAAACAAAAACTACGGCAAAAAAGCCTTGTTTTTCTAAATCGGGAGATTTTCACTGCTATCGGGGCTCAAGAGGAAATATTAGGAAGTACCAGGTTTTATCCTGCAAGGTTTTTTTTAACCTTGTAGGTATTAAATATCCTAAAATATACCTACAAGGTCAAAAAAAGACCTTGCAGGAAAAGGCAACAAAACGCATTCAGTTTTATAGCATATTTAAAAATAAAAAATTATGATTAACATAGGTATAATTGGCGGATCTGGCTATACAGCCGGAGAACTCATCAGAATATTAATGTTTCATCCCGATGTTACTATCGATTTTGTTTACAGCACCACAAATGCTGGAAAACCGCTTTCGGTAGCGCATCACGATTTATTGGGCGATATCGAAATGAATTTTACCGATACCGTAAACCCTAACGTAAATGTAGTTTTCTTGTGTTTAGGACACGGAAAATCAAAAACATTTTTGACCGAAAACCAGTTTGCAAGCCATACTAAAATCATCGATTTAGGAAATGACTTCAGATTGCACAAAGACGAAGTTTTTGATGGCAAAAAATTCGTTTACGGTTTACCGGAACTGAACAAATCAGCGATTAAAAACGCTCAGTTTATTGCTAATCCGGGCTGTTTTGCCACAGCAATTCAGTTGGCTTTATTGCCTTTGGCGGATGCCAAATTATTAAATGGAGATATTCACATCAACGCCACAACCGGAAGCACAGGAGCTGGAGTCGGACTTTCGGAAACCTCTCATTTCAGTTGGAGAAACAATAATATGTCGCATTACAAAGCTTTCGAACACCAACATTTGGGAGAAATCTCAGAAAGTTTGCACCAATTGCAAAACGATTTCACAAACGAATTGCTTTTTATTCCAAACAGAGGGGATTTTCCAAGAGGAATTTTTGCAACATTATACACTACTTGCGACGAAAGCTTGGAGGATCTTGTAGCCAAATACGAAACATTCTATAAAAACCAACCTTTTGTAACTGTTACCACATCTGGTATCAATATGAAACAAGTGGTTCAAACCAATAAATGTATTATTAGTTTAGTCAAAAAAGGAAACCGGATTTTGATTACCTCAGTAATTGATAATTTAGTAAAAGGCGCCTCGGGACAAGCCATCCAAAATATGAATTTGATGTTTGGACTGGAAGAAAGTACGGGATTGCATTTGAAACCAAGTGGATTCTAGAAATAATTAAAAGATTGAAGAATTTAATGGTTGAAAAATTAGTGAAATTCATAAAAGATATAAATCTTTAAATTCTTCAATTTTTAAATCTTTAAATAATTAAAAATGAACTTATTTGACGTTTACCCATTATACAACATCACTCCTGTAAAAGCATTAGATTGCACAATTACAGATGAAAATGGTGTAGAATATTTAGATTTATACAGTGGCCACGGAGTAATCTCTATTGGCCACACACAACCAGATTATGTAGCCAAATTGAAAAATCAATTAGACAACATCGGGTTTTATTCGAATGCGATCCAAAATCCATTACAAGTGGAATTGGCCGAAAAATTAGGCAAACTTTCAGTATGCGAGGAATACAGCTTATTCTTGTGCAGTTCTGGTGCTGAAGCCAATGAAAACGCATTAAAATTAGCCTCTTTCCACAACGGAAAATCAAGGGTAATTGCTTTTGAGAACTCTTTTCACGGAAGAACTTCGGCAGCGGTTGCGGTAACAGACAACAAGAAAATTGTTGCTCCAATCAACGCACAGCAAGTGGTTACTTTCTTGCCGTTAAACAATCTTGATTTAGTGGAAGCCGAATTGAAAAAAGGTGATGTTTGTACTGTGATTATCGAAGGAATTCAAGGCGTTGGTGGATTGGACGAAGGAACAACCGAATTTTTTCAAGGATTAGAAAAATTGTGTGTACAATACGAAGCAGTTTTAATTCTGGACGAAGTACAGTCGGGATACGGAAGAAGCGGGAAGTTTTTCGCTTTTCAACACCACAACATTAAACCGGATATTATTTGTCTTGCCAAAGGAATGGGGAACGGTTTCCCAATTGGCGGAATCTTGATTGCTCCAAAATTCACCGCTAGCCACGGATTGCTGGGAACTACCTTTGGTGGAAGCTATCTTGCTTGTGCTGCTGGAATTGCCGTTTTGGACGTAATTGAAAATCAAAAACTGATAGACAACGTAAATGACGTTTATACTTATTTTCTTAAAGCTATCAAACAAGTTCCTGAAATAATAAAAGTAAAAGGAAAAGGATTGATGCTTGGCGTAGAATTTGATTTTGAAGTAGGTCCGTTACGTAAAAAACTGATTGTCGAAAAACTAATTTTTACAGGAAGTGCCAACAATAAAAATCTATTGAGAATCCTTCCACCTTTGACTGTCAAAAAGGAAGCTATTGATACATTTATAGTTGCATTGAAAGAAAGCTTAGCTGAATTAAAGGCCTAGATAAAAACAATAGAATGCTTTTTCAAAGCAAAACTTAACAAACTTAATCTCTTAATGGTTTGAACTTTTTTTGAAATATTAAGAGATTAAACAAATTAAGCAAAAGTTTATCCTTTTTTAAAATAGAATAAACGCTAACCAATAACCAAAAACCAATGAGCCATTTATTACCCATACAAAAAAGAAATGCTGTTCTCAATCGAATGGCCCATTTGCTCGAGCAAGAAAGAACCAACATCAAAAAAAGCAATCAAGAAGACCTTGAAAACTATAAAGGAGATGATTTAGCAATGGAAAAACGCTTACTTGTAGATGATACCAAAATTGACGGTATGATACTTTCATTACGTCAATTGTTTGCGCAAGAAGATCCTGTTGGCCAGGAACGCTTTCATTTTGTACACGATAATGGCATCAAAATCACCAATAAAACAGCGGCTTTCGGAACGATATTGATTATTTACGAATCCAGACCGGACGTAACCGTTGAAGCAGGCGGTATCGCTTTCAAATCGGGAAATAAAATCCTTTTGAAAGGAGGTAAAGAATCCTTACGTTCCAATTTGAAGATTGTCAGTCTTTGGCACCAAGCTTTAAAAGACAATGATGTAGATACGAATTGGGTCGAATATTTGAATTACGACCGAAACGAAACACAAGCCTTTCTGGAAAAACCAACTCAAAAAGTAGATTTGATTGTACCAAGAGGCGGTGAAAATCTAATTGCTTTTGTCAAGAAACACGCTACTTGCCCCGTGATTGTAAGCGGTCGTGGTAACAATTTTGTGTATGTAGATAAAGAAGCCAATTTAGACCAAGCACTTTCTATTATTATCAATGCTAAAACCTCAAATATTTCAGTTTGCAATGCTTTGGACAAAATATTAATCGACACAAATTTGCCAAACTGGGAAGCTTTTGCCCAAAAAGTGGTTGCCGAATTACAACAAAAAAACGTTACCGTTTTGGGAGACGAAACGATTTCAATAACAACAAACGTTCCTCAAATAGAATCTGATTTGGTTTGGTACGAAGAATTTTTGGATTATAAAATTGTAATTGGCGTTATCAATTCCAATCAAGAAGCGATTGAAAAAATAAATAAATATTGTGGTGGACATTCGGCTTCCATCATCACCAAAAATGACGCTGTTGCTCAAGAATTCATGGAAAATGTGGATACGGCAGCGGTATATCAAAACGCTTCTACCCGATTCACCGATGGAGGACAATTTGGTCTTGGCGGAGAATTAGCGATAAGCACAGATAAATTACACCAACGAGGTCCCATTGGATTGCAACATTTGGTGACCAATAAATGGTATATTTATGGTGACGGACAGATAAGATAAGATTGCAGATTGTTGATTAACGATTTTTGATTTCAGAATAAAGAGAAAAGAACAAAGAATAAAGATTTTTAGGAAGATAATGCTTTGCGAACTTCGCGTTTTTAAGTGTTCGAATTATAAAAAACTTTGCGCCCTTTGCGGTAAAATATTAACACAAAGCTTTGCGAACATTGCGTTTTTAAGCGTTTCAATTATAAAAAACTTTGCGTCCCTTGCGGTAAAATATTGGCACAAAGCTTTGCGAACTACGCGTTTTTAAGCGTTTCAATTATAAAAAACTTTGCGTCCCTTGCGGTAAAATCCTCAAGCGGTAAAAAAACATAAAAATGGCTAAAAAAAGAATATTACTAAAGTTAGGCAGTAACACCTTAACCAAAGAAACCAATCATATTTCGAGAGGAAAAATTGAAGACATTGGGGTGCAAATAGCCGCTTTACAAGACGAATACGAATTCATTATTGTGAGTTCAGGAGCAATTGCTGCCGCCAAACAATTTGTAAAACTAGACAACAACGATCAAGATGTGTTTGTAAAACAAGCCTTGGCATCAATTGGTCAACCCCATTTAATGCGGATTTACCATGAGAATTTTAGTGATTTGGGATTGCATATTTCGCAATGCCTACTTTCCTACTCTGATTTTGAAAAGGAACAATCGAAAGTCAATATTGTAAACACCATCAATGTATTGGTCAAAAACAGTTACATTCCGATTATCAATGAAAATGATACGGTTGCCACAGATGAAATTAAATTTGGTGATAATGATAAATTAGCAGCCTTAACTGCGGTATTATTAAACGTTGATATTCTGATTATTGCAACCAACACTAATGGAATTTATACCAAATCGTCAATAAATGATGAAGTTCCAGAAACAATCGAATTGGTTACCGATTTGTCGCTGTTGCAAAAAGAAATTGGAGACAAAAAATCGTCTCACGGAACAGGCGGTATGCAGTCTAAAATTGATTCGGCTGCCATAGCTAAAGCGGCAAATATAGAAACTTGGATTGTTAATGGACTGGAAGATAATTTTATGTTGAAGGCTTTGAACAATGAAATTGCATTTACGAAGATAGTGTAGAAATAGTACGCGGATGACCCGGATTTGCTAAAGCAAAGACGCGGATAAAAACTGATTTTTTTTTATTTATTAGCTTAAGATATTGAGAAAAAAACTGAGTATTTTATAAATTTACTTAAATTGTGTAAAAACAGAACATTGATAATACTGATTAGCTAAAACATAAATTAAAACTGATTTTAAATATGGGTCTATTACACGAAGAATTAACAGATATTATTATAAAAACTTTTTATGAAGTTTATAATGAATTGGGATATGGCTTTTTAGAAAAAGTATATCAAAATTCCCTGTATTTAGAATTAAAAAATAAAGGCTACAATGTTGAAGCTCAAAAGAGAATTAACGTTTACTATAAAGGAACTGAAGTTGGTGAATATTATGCTGATTTAATAGTTGAAAACACGATTATTCTCGAATTAAAAGCCGCTGATTGTATTGTAAAAGATTTTGAAAACCAAATTTTAAATTATTTAAGAGCTACAGATTGTGAAGTGGGATTGCTTTTAAACTTTGGAAAAAAACCCGAATTCAAAAGAAAAATATATGAAAACAACCGAAAAGCAAGAAAACAAAAAATCGTTTAATCGGCATCAATTATAAGTTTAAAAAATCCGCCCCTCATCTGTGTCTTCGCGATAGCGAATCAGTTTAATCAGCTTACAAATAATAAGTAACATAAGAAAAAAATCCGCGCCTTATCTGTGTCTTCGCGATAGCGAATCAGTTTAATCAGCGTACAAACTATTTACATTATGAACTACACCTCAATAAAAGAAATAGATTCACTCCAAAAATGGGTGAAACAAGCTTTAAAAATTAAAGAAAACCCACTTAAAAACAAGAAGCTGGGAAAAAACAAAACCTTAGTAATGTTGTTTTTCAACTCGAGTTTGAGAACCCGTTTGAGCACGCAAAAAGCAGCCATAAATCTAGGAATGAACGTTATGGTGATGAACTTTGGAAGCGAAGGCTGGACCCTCGAATTTGAAGACGGTGCAATTATGAACCAAGGCGCTTCGGAACACATCAAGGAAGCCGCCGAAGTGGTTTCTCAATACGCCGATATCATTGCCATCAGGGCTTTTGCAGGATTGGTTGACAAAGAAAAAGACAATGCAGAAACTGTAATAAACGGTTTCGTGAAATATGCTACTGTACCGATTCTGAATATGGAAAGTGCCACAGGACATCCGTTGCAATCCCTTGCCGATGCAATTACGATGGAAGAACACAAAACGAAACACAGACCAAAAGTGGTACTTTCTTGGGCACCACATCCACGTGCTTTGCCGCAAGCTGTTCCTAATTCTTTCGTGGAAATGATGCAATTGCAAACCGAAATGGATTTTGTGATTACACATCCCCAAGGCTACGAACTGAATCCTGAAATTACCAAAGATTCTAAAATCGAGTATGACCAAGATAAAGCTTTTGAAAACGCCGATTATATTTATGCCAAAAACTGGAGTAATTACAAAGAATATGGTAAAATCACCAATTCTGACCCGAATTGGACCGTCACAGCCGACAAAATGAAAGGGACAAACAATGCCAAATTCATGCACTGCTTGCCAGTAAGACGTAACGTAATTGTGACGGATGAAGTAATTGACAGTGAAAACTCTATTGTAATTCAACAAGCGAATAATAGAACCTATTCGGCACAATTGGTATTGCAGAAGATTTTGAAAAAATTAGAGAAAAGAAAATAGAACATAGACAAATAGATAATAGACATTTTAGTCAACACAAATCTAAAATCGTTAATCAACAATCATAAATCAATATGACTCCATTATCAATCATAAAAATAGGTGGCAACATCATCGACGATCCAACCGAATTGGCACAATTCCTTACTGATTTTTCCAAAATAGAAGGATACAAAGTACTGGTTCACGGTGGCGGAAAATCGGCTACAAAAATGGCTAAAAGCATTGGATTAGTGCCCCAAATGATTGATGGACGCCGCATTACCGATGCGCCAATGCTCGAGGTAGTGGTAATGATTTATGCAGGTGAAATCAACAAAAATGTTGTGGCTCAATTGCAGGCGAATACTACTAATGCTATGGGCTTTTCAGGCGCCGACGGCAATTTGATTCTTTCCACAAAAAGAAATCACCCAACGATTGACTATGGCTTTGTGGGCGACGTACAAAAAGTAAATACCTCTTTATTGGAAACATTACTAAAAAGCGGAATAACTCCCGTTTTTTGCGCCATCACACACGATGGAAAAGGACAATTATTGAATACCAACGCCGATACGATTGCCAGTGAATTGGCCATTGCATTATCCGAAGTATTTGAAGTTACTTTGACCTATTGCTTCGAAAAACCAGGTGTTTTGTATAATGCAGATGATGACAGCTCCGTAATCGAAAAAATCAATCACGAATTGTACACCAAATTAAAGGCCGAAAAAGCGATACATTCCGGGATGATTCCTAAATTAGACAATTGTTTCAACAGCTTGTTCAAAGGCGTTCAAAAAATAAAAATTGGACACCACCGAATGTTGCAAAACGTCGGAATTGTTCATACGAGCATTGAATTATAAAAAACACTAACAAACCTAACAGGTTTTTAAAACCTGTTAGGTTTCACGAAAATATATGAAGAACATAGAAACCCTAACACAAGAGGCCATCGCATTACTAAAATCGCTGATTGAAACTCCTTCCTTTTCAAGTGAAGAAGACCAAACCGCGCTTTTAATCGAAAATTGGTTCCGTCATAACAATATTCCTTTCGAACGGGAAAACAACAACATTTGGGCTTTCAATCAGCATTTCGATAAATCCAAACCCACACTTTTACTCAACTCCCATCACGACACTGTAAAACCCAATCAGGGCTATACCAATGACCCATTCAAAGCCATCGAAAAAGACGGCAAATTGTATGGCTTGGGCAGTAATGATGCAGGAGGATGTCTGGTTTCGCTTATGGCGGCTTTCGTTTATTTTTATGCCAAAGAAAACTTATCCCACAATATTGTTATGGTGGCTTCTGCCGAAGAAGAAAGCAGTGGTAAGCAAGGTCTAAACAGCGTTTTGAAACATTTACCCGTGTTGGATTGCGCCATCGTGGGTGAACCTACTTTGATGCAATTGGCTGTAGCCGAAAAAGGATTATTGGTACTCGATGTCGTTGTCAAAGGAACCGCCAGTCACGCCGCACACAACAACCCCGACAACCCAATTTACAATGCGATGAAAGTAATTGAATGGTTTAACACCTACCAATTCGAAAAAATATCAGATGTTTTAGGACCTGTAAAAATGACCGTGACCCAAATCAATGCCGGAAAACAACACAACGTAGTTCCTGCCGAATGCCATATGGTGGTCGACATTCGTGTCAATGATTGTTATAGTAATATCGAGATTTTAGAAACGATAAGCCCCCCAACCCCCAAAGGGGGAGTAAAAGATTCAGGAGTCGAAGTTATTGTGACACCGCGCTCGATGCACTTGAACGCCTCATCTATTCCCGTTTCACACGGTTTGGTACAAGCCGGAATCGCATTGGGAAGAACGACTTATGGCTCGCCTACCCTTTCGGATCAGTCGGTTTTAAGTTGTCAATCCTTGAAATTGGGACCAGGAGAATCCCTGCGGTCACACTCGGCAGACGAATTTATATATGTAAACGAAATTGAAGAAGGAATCCAATTGTACATCAAAATACTGGGAGACTTTTTGAAAAACTAAAATAATCATCCTGAGCATAGTCGAAGCAAGGAGCTAATCCCGCTATCCGTTGCAATCTTTTTATTTTTAAAGAAAAAATAAAAAGGATTTCCACTTCTATCGGGGCTAGGGCATTAGGGAAACAAGAGGATTTTTTAAAACAAAAAAGTAATTTATTTTAGCATTTTTAGGTTTGAAAACCGAAGTTTCCAAATCTAAAATCTAAAATCTAAAATCTAAAATCTAAAATTGAATATGAAACTTTGGGAAAAAGGAATACCAACCAACAAACAAATCGAACATTTCACCGTAGGAAACGATAGAGAACTCGATTTAGTTTTGGCCAAATACGACGCTTTAGGCTCTATTGCCCACGCCAAAATGTTAGGACAAATTGGACTGTTAACAGATACTGAAGTCGTTTCTTTGGTTTTAGCTTTAGATGAAATCATAAAAGACATTGCTAACGGGAATTTCGAAATCGAAGACAGTTTTGAAGACGTACATTCCAAAATCGAATATTTACTGACGGTAAAACTCGGCGATGCCGGGAAAAAAATCCACACCGCACGTTCCCGTAACGATCAGGTTTTGGTCGACGTAAATTTATACTTAAAAGATGTAGTCAAAGAATTGAAAGAGCAAGTAAAAACGCTTTTTGATTTAATGATGGAATCCGCAGAGAAACACCAAAATGTATTGTTGCCAGGTTACACACACCTTCAAATTGCGATGCCTTCTTCTTTTGGGATGTGGTTTTCCGCTTATGCCGAAAGTCTGATTGATGATATCACAATGCTCAATGCCGCTTTGAAAATTGTAGATCAAAATCCACTTGGTTCTGCTGCGGGTTACGGAAGTTCGTTTCCTATCAACAGAACATTTACTACCAAAGAATTGGGTTTTGAAACCTTAAAATACAATTCGGTTGCCGCACAAATGAGCCGTGGAAAATCGGAGAAAACAGTTGCTTTTGCCATGAGTAGTGTAGCTTCTACTCTTTCAAAATTTTCTATGGATGTATGTTTGTATATGAGTCAGAATTTTGGTTTCATTGGTTTACCATCGCATCTTACAACTGGTTCCAGCATCATGCCGCACAAAAAAAACCCAGACGTTTTCGAACTGATTCGTGGTAAATGCAACAAGATTCAAGCCTTACCGTACGAAATTACATTGATCACCAATAACCTACCAAGTGGTTACCACAGGGATTTACAACTCTTGAAAGAAGGATTGTTTCCGGCGATTCAAAACCTAAAAGCGTGTTTGGATATTGCTATTTTCTCTATAAAAGACATCACGGTAAAAGACAACATTTTGAATGACCCTAAATACAACTATCTGTTTACTGTTGATACCTTAAACGAAATGGTGGTTGCGGGAGTGCCTTTTAGAGATGCTTACAAAGCCGTTGCCGAACAATTGGAAAACGGAACCTACCAATCTCCAAAACAAACCAAACATACCCACGAAGGAAGTATTAATAATTTGTGTTTGGAGGAAATAAAGAATAAAATGAAGAATTCATATTAATTCAAAAATAATCCTAATTAAAAATCCATAAATACTCTTTATGGATTTTTTTTTGTAACCAATTATACTTTAAAACATTACTAAAACAACTCTAAAAAATAACAATATAAATCAAAAATTTAACACTAAAGAAATAGTATGCATACATAATATTATATATTTTCACAAAAAAATATAAAACTAACCCTAATGAAATTAACCTACACAATTGCATTTTTAGTATGTATCAGCTCTCTTTTATTTAACAGTTGTTCAAGCAATGACGAAACAAAAACAGACTCGAGTACTACTGATAACGCTACCTTAAAAACCTTTACCGATGTTACTTTTTCATTAGACCAATCCGAAGGATATGACGCTGGTCTACTTTTTTCAACAGAATTAGGAAAATCATTTAAAAAAAGCAAAATTGATGCAGCAACTTTACCCAAAATTGATATCGTTTTCTATAGTTCAAATTCTAGTTTAAACTATTTTATGAGCCCCAATAATGCTGATTATGGTATCAAAAATGCTACAGCTTCCATTTTTATTAATGCTCCGAATGATTTAATGACAATTGAAAATTTCAAAAAAATAGTAAAAGGTTCTGATTTTGAAACTATAAAAATTGACACCGATGATTATGATTCATTCCCTGATAGCCAAATGCCAAATGTTGTATTATTCAAAAATGCAGCTGGCAAAAAAGGAGCGATCTATATTAAATCGGTTCACAGAGTGGGTTACGATCCAAGAATTGTAGTGGATATTAAAATCCAAAAATAACATTGCTTACTAATTCAATTTTTAAAACCAATTTTTCTAAATAGAAGAGTTGGTTTTTTTATTCTTTGTATTTAAAATTAAAACTAAAGGAAATACAAAAAATGATAATCTGCTCCCATTTCTTATATTTTAAAAATTACTCTTCATTCACTCTTTAATTCATACTAAAAATTCTATATATTTGAGAAATATCTTAAATAAATAGCATGGCAAATTTCGAAGAACAGGCAACCCAAACGCTTTTTGACAATAATCACATCACCGGAGAACAATTTGAAGCCATTCAAGCGTATCGAGGTTTGAACTTGTTTTCGGTTCACAATGAACTGAAATTTTTACTATACCTTTCGATATTGATGTTTACTTCTGGGATTGGAATTTTGATTTACCAAAATATCGACTCGATTGGACATACCGCAATATTGGGACTATTGCTTTTGGTAACTTTAATCTGTTTTTACTTTTGTTTTAAAAATCATCCGGGTTTCAAAAAAGAAGAAGTTCTATTCCCTAATCCGCTGTATGATTATTTGGTACTTACCGCGGTTATATTGAGCTGTACGTTTGTGGGCTATTTGCAGTTTCAATACCAAACTTTTGGAACACATTTCGGATTGGCTACTTTGGTGCCAACGGTTATCAGTCTTTTTTGCGCCTATTATTTTGACAACAAAAGTGTCTTGTCCATTGGAATCACTGGAATGGCAGCTTATTTGGGACTTTCGGTTGACCCAAAGCATGTTTTTGAAAACGAGATGATTGATAATACCTATTTAAGTTATGTTGGATTAGCCTTTGGTTTAACTTTATTGCTTTGGGCTTTGTATGCTAACAAAATCAATTTGAAAAAACACTTCAATCTGGTCTATCTTACTTTTTCATTGCATTTGGTTAGCATAGCCTGTATCGTCAATTTATTTGAAGATTTCTGGTTGCTTTTTGGTTTAGTTTTGGGAATTGCAACTTATTATTTTTATAATTTAAGTTATCAAATCAGATCCATTTCATTGTTCCTGTTTACAGTTTTATACGGCTATATTAGCATAAATATCCTTTTTGTAAAGATTTTAGATTCCATCCATTTCGAAGATCTATCCTCTGTATTGATATTCACAACGCCTTTTTATTTTATTGGCTCCATAATAGGATTTATAAAATTGATTAAACATTTCAACAAAAACACTACCGATGATAGCATACGATAAAGCACTTTTAAACAACGTTTACCTAGACGAAGAAGCGAATCGATTGAAAGAATCGGGTTTTATTAATCACGAACAATACAAAGCTTTGGGCAATCAATTACCAAGGTTAAAAAGTCAAAACAACCTCTTTATCCGAATTGGTTTCTTTATTCTGGGTGGCATGTTGTATTCTTCGATTTGTGGATTTATATCGCTCTTGGGCATAGGCGTTATGGACAATGCATACTTGTTTTTCATCTATCTTTTTGCTGTAATTGGTTTTGGAGCCAAAGAATATATGTCTAAGAATATGAATTATTTTGGTTTTGGTCTGGATGATGCTTTTATTTTGGGTGGCATTGCAACACTATTGACGGCGGTTGGACTCACTTTTGAACAAAATTATAACACCAACTATCTGGCGGTTATTTTAGTAATGGCAATCGTTTCGAGTATTGCTTATTTGCGATACCTAAATCTGTCTTTGGCACTACTCGCCTGTTTTGGAATAACAGGAAGTCTAGCGTACGCGACATTCGAGTATTTAACAATCGGAAAAACCATTTTGCCTTTTGTGATGTTGCTGTTTTCTGGCGGGTCTTATTTTATTTCAAAAAAAGCATTACAAAATTTAACTGTTCCTTATTATTACAACGGACTGAAACTAGCCAAAGGTTTTTGTCTAATTTTATTCTATCTCGCAGGAAATTATTATGTGGTGAGAGAATTAAATTTTAGCCTGTCTGATGATTATTTCTATGACGGTCAAAGTCCCGAAATTCCTTTTGCTATATTCTTTTGGGCTTTTACAATGTCGATTCCTTTGGTTTATCTCTTTTTCTCATTGAAAAACAAAGACCGAATGATGCTTTGGATTGGTTTTCTGGCGCTTTGCTTTGCCTTTTTTACCATCAGAATGTATCATCATGTTTTGCCTCCCGAAGTGGCTTTGACTTTTGGTGGACTTATTGTATTTGCTTTTACCTATTTTGCTATAAAAAAAATAAAACACAACGAAACGGGCCTTACTTTTAAAGTCGACCGATTCACAAACCCAAATGCCTTTGCTAATGTTCAATCGCTTGTGGTTGCTTCTCAATTTGGATTGAAACCCGAAGCAAAAGTCGAGGAATCACCAATGGAATTTGGAGGTGGCGGATTTAGTGGTGGTGGTTCGAATGGGGAGTTTTAGATTCAGACCAACACAAAAACTTTTAAATACAAATTTCACAGATTAGCACAGCTTTTTAAGCATAATTTAAAAAAATATGTGCTAATCTCTGGAACAATTACAGTAGATTGATAAGTTCTCAAATTATAAAAGGTGATTCCAAATCAAAATTTGGGACTTTTTTCATTTATATATTGCGTAATGCTTTCTACTTTTTCAACAAATTCTTCATTCGTTGGAAAAAACTGTTGCATATCAACCGGCAGATTCGGTGATGTAGAATAAGTGGCCAATCCAATGGGTTTATTAACATCTTGAAGTGCAAATTCTACAATAGTCCTATTTTTAGACTTGCAAATAATGATTCCAATACTTGGTCTTTCGTGTTCCTTTTTGACTTTAGAATTTAGAATAGAAAGATAAAAATTCATTTTCCCTGCAAAATCGGGATTAAACTCATCAATTTTTAAATCGATAGCAACTAAACATTGCAACTCCCGATGAAACAATAGAAGATCAACCTCGTAATTTTTATTTTCGACTTTTACAGAAAACTGATTACCAATAAAACTAAAATCTCCGCCCAAAGCGGTAAGGAAATTTCTAATATTGGTCAATATCGCTTGTTCCAATTGGCTTTCAGAATGAGGTTCTGATAGATTTAAGAAATCAAATAAATATTCATCTTTTACAATAAAATTAGCATCATTAGCCTCTTCTAAAGCTAAAGTCGTATCAAAATTGGTTTGATTTAGGATTGTTTTTTGATAATGTTGTGCATCAATGGCATTAATAAGCATCGTCTTAGACCAACTGAATTTTTTGGTTCTATTAATATAAAAAAACCGTTCATGCTCGTCTTTGCATTTTTCAATTATAAGAATATTATGCGTCCAGGGAATTTCTGCCACCAATGGTGGCAGAATTAAATCACTTACATGATATTCTTCATATAATGTTCGCATTCTCCACAAATTTCGAGCAGAAAACCCTTGAATCCCGACAAATTCCTTTTGCAGTTCAATTGCCAAAAGCTCAACAATACTTTTACCCCAACCAAATTCTTGTTGACGTTCGACTATTGCTTTACCAATATTCCAATAAAGCATAACTTGTTCGGCATTTACTTTTTGCAAAGCGCGATATTGCGCGGCTTTGATTTGTTTTTTCATCTCAGAAATAAAAATAATTTGTGAAGACTCTAGTTGCATAGTTACTTTTTTACAAGACTAATATACAAACTACTTATTAATCTTACAACCTCTCCTCCAAATCCTTTGCGTCAATATCACTATGCGAAACATCATAAACCAATTGACCATTTTTAATCAACAACAATTGAGGAGATTGATGAACCACTTTAAAACGGCTCGCTATTTCATTGGAAACATCACGGTGTTCAATTAAATCCAAAAAATAAGTGTCGGTTGCATCAGCCGAATCAAATTCATTTTCAAATTGTTTCAGCGCAAATCTGCTTATGCTGCAACGGGTGCTGTGTTTGAAGATTGCTACCGGCTTTTCATTCGATAACGCAACAATCTCATTCAGTTGGTCTACGTTCGTTAACGGAATCCAATTGATTTTACTTGTTTTGGCCTTATTTTCCTCTGAACTACCAAATAGGGAATTAAATATACTCATTTTGTCGTATTTTATGTCTTTTTGTCTTTATAAAGTAATGAAAATCATAGTTTAAACGTCAAATTGTCCGTAAATTTATAGTGGAATATAATTTGATATTTAATTTGCAAAGTTAGTTATTAAATAGTAAGATTTAGTGAATCGTGAATCGTGAAAAGTAATTAGCCGATAGTAAAAAAGAATACACATCATCTAATACACAAAAAGAGTAATATTCATCAAAAAAAAATTATGCAGATTTTACGTAATTATTTCACTTATAATCAGCAATAAGTATAAACTTGAGTTTTCATTATTAACTTTTCACTATTAACTTTTCACTATTAACTACTAACTTTTCACTATTCACTTTTCACTATTCACTAAAATAAAACCTTTAGACATGAACATTAATAAATTTACCATTAAATCGCAGGAAGCCATACAGCTTTCACAGCAGCTGGTTCAGAGTTTGGGTCAACAGCAAATCGAGAACGAACACATTTTCAAAGCTATTTTTGAAGTAGATGAGAATGTGGCTCCGTTTATTTTGAAAAAACTAAACGTCAATGTGCCTTTGTTTTTACAAATTCTAGACAGTACCATTCAGAGTTTTCCGAAAGTTTCGGGAGGCGAAATTCAGCTTTCCAGAACGGCTAATTCTACTCTGAATGAAGCCGAAATCATAGCCAAAAAAATGAATGACGAATACGTTTCTGTCGAACATTTGATTTTGGCTATTTTCGATTCCAAAAGCAAAGTGGCGCAAATCTTAAAAGACCAAGGCGTAACTGGAAAAGGACTAAAAGCAGCAATCGAAGAATTGCGCAAAGGCGAGCGAGTAACCTCTGCCTCTGCCGAAGAAACCTACAATGCTTTGAATAAATATGCCAAAAACTTAAACGAATTGGCTCGATCCGGAAAACTAGATCCTGTAATTGGCCGTGACGAAGAAATCCGTCGTGTATTGCAAATCCTTACCCGACGAACCAAAAACAATCCGATGCTGGTAGGTGAACCCGGAGTGGGTAAAACCGCCATTGCCGAAGGTCTCGCACACCGAATTGTAGATGGCGATGTACCCGACAATTTGAAAGACAAAATTGTATTCTCTCTCGATATGGGAGCCTTGATTGCGGGTGCTAAATACAAAGGAGAGTTTGAGGAACGATTGAAATCCGTTGTCAAAGAAGTAATTGCTGCCGAAGGAGACATCGTTTTATTCATTGACGAAATTCACACGCTTGTAGGGGCTGGCGGTGGCGAAGGCGCTATGGATGCCGCCAATATCCTGAAACCGGCTTTGGCTCGTGGCGAATTGAGAGCCATTGGTGCAACGACTTTAGACGAATACCAAAAATATTTCGAAAAAGACAAAGCACTCGAACGCCGTTTCCAAAAAATCATTATCGAAGAACCCGATACCGAAAGTGCAATTTCGATTCTAAGAGGAATCAAGGAAAAATACGAAACACACCATAAAGTACAAATCAAGGACGACGCCATTATTGCTGCCGTAACGCTATCACAACGTTACATCACCAATCGTTTCCTTCCGGACAAAGCCATCGATTTAATGGACGAAGCGGCTTCTAAACTGCGAATGGAAATTAACTCCAAACCAGAGGAGTTGGATGTTTTGGATCGAAAAATAATGCAGTTGGAAATCGAAATTGAAGCCATCAAACGCGAAAAAGACGAAAGCAAACTCAAAATATTGGGAATGGATTTGGCCAATCTCAAAGAAGAACGAAATGAGATTTATGCCAAATGGAAATCTGAGAAAGAAGTCGTTGATAACATTCAAATTGTAAAAACCGAAATCGAAGATTTCAAATATGAGGCCGAACGTGCCGAGCGTGAAGGCGATTACGGTAAAGTAGCCGAAATTCGTTACGGAAAAATCAAAGAAGCCCAAGAGCGACTAGCCGTTTTCACCAAACAATTACAGGAAAACCAATCGGGAACTTCATTGATTAAAGAAGAAGTAACCCGCGAAGACATTGCCGAAGTAGTAGCCAAATGGACTGGAATTCCGGTGATGAAAATGTTGCAAGGCGAGCGCGAAAAACTATTGCATCTGGAAGAAGAACTGCACAAACGTGTAGTTGGTCAGGAAGAAGCCATAGAAGCCGTGAGTGACGCCGTGCGCCGTAGTCGTGCCGGATTGCAGGATATGAAAAAACCTGTCGGAACTTTCCTTTTCCTAGGAACGACAGGAGTGGGAAAAACCGAGTTGGCCAAAGCATTAGCAGAATACCTTTTTGACGATGAAAACGCCATGACCCGAATCGATATGAGCGAATACCAAGAACGCCACAGCGTGAGCCGATTGGTGGGTGCGCCTCCGGGATACGTGGGCTATGACGAGGGCGGACAATTGACCGAGGCCGTGCGCAGAAAACCGTATTCTGTGATTTTGTTGGATGAAATCGAAAAAGCCCACCCAGACACCTTCAACATTTTGTTACAGGTACTTGACGAAGGCCGTCTGACCGACAACAAAGGACGTTTGGCCGATTTCAAAAACACGATTATCATCATGACTTCCAACATGGGAAGCCAAATCATACAGGATAAGTTTGAAAACCTCAAAGGAAGTGTCGAAGCCGCCACCGAACTCGCCAAAGTCGAGGTACTCGGATTATTGAAACAAACCGTGCGTCCCGAGTTCATCAACCGTATCGACGAAATCGTAATGTTCACGCCATTGACCACTGCCAATATTACTAGAATTGTAGGATTGCAATTGAATAGCGTTACCAAAATGCTTGCCCAACAAGGCATCACCATGGACGCTACACCCGAGGCCATCGCCCATCTTTCTGAGAAAGGCTATGACCCCCAATTTGGTGCAAGACCCGTAAAAAGAGTGATACAAAGAGAGGTGCTCAACCAGCTCTCCAAAGAAATCCTCGCTGGCAAAGTACATCCCGATAGCATCATCCTACTCGATGCTTTTGATGGCGAACTCGTTTTTAGAAATCAAAGTGAGTTGGTACACTAATATAGGGTACTAAAACCTTTGTCAAAGTTTTGAACTTTGGCAAAGGTCATCAACAACACCAGTCGAAAAGCTGGTGTTTTTTTAATTAAACCATAGACATCAATCAAATCACCAAACATAATTGAAGAATTTTAGTACATTTACTTTTCATTGCAACATCACAACAAAAAAAATTAAAATCTTTTGTTTTAAATAAAAACTGCAAAAAAAATGAGTTATGGCAAAAAGCAAAACAATAAATGTTAAAGGAACTGCAATTACAATTATTCAAAAAGAAGCTTCTGAATTTATATCCCTTACTGATATGTTGAAAGCAAAAGATGGTGATTTTTTTATTTCAGATTGGTTAAGAAATAGAAACACCGTTGAATTCATTGGCATTTGGGAAAGCATCTATAACCCTAATTTTAATTATGGCGAATTCGCCATAATTAAAAGTCAAGCAGGATTGAATAGTTATAAATTAAGTGTCAAAGATTGGGTTGAAAAAACCAATGCAATAGGATTGAAAGCAACTACTGGAAGATATGGAGGCACTTATGCACACCCCGATATTGCTTTTGAGTTTGGAATGTGGATTAGCCCTGAATTTAAAATATACCTCATCAAAGAATTCCAACGTTTAAAAGACGATGAAAATGACAGACTAAAATTAGAATGGAGTTTTCAACGAACATTGGCAAAAGTAAATTACCACATTCATACTGATGCCATAAAACAAAACCTCATCCCTGCAACACTTGATAAACTCAAAATCAATTTTGTTTATGCCAGCGAAGCCGATTTACTCAATATGGCATTGTTTGGCACAATAGCAAAACAATGGCGTGAGGAACATCCCGATCTGGAAGGGAACATCAGGGATACTGCAACAATTGAACAATTGGTGGTGTTATCTAACTTAGAAAGTCTAAACGCCGTTTTCATACACCAAGGGCAAACACAACCCGAGCGATTAATTCAACTGAACACTATTGCAATCACTCAAATGAAAGCATTGGTCAACAACAAACAAATCAAGAATTTGAAATAATACTACTCTATTTCATCCCCCCACAAGAAATCCTCGCTGGCAAAGTACATCCCGATAGCATCATCCTACTCGATGCTTTTGATGGCGAACTCGTTTTTATAAATCAAAGTGAGTTGGTACACTAATATAGGGTACCAAAAACTTTGCCAAAGTTTTGAACTTTGGCAAAGGTCATCAACAACACCAGTCGAAAATCTGGTGTTTTTTTTAATTAAACCATAGACATCAATCAAATTATTGCACATATTTGAAGAATTTTAGTACATTTACTTTTCATTGTAACATCACAACAAAAAAAATTAAAATCTTTTGTTTTAAATAAAACCTGCAAAAAAAATGAGTTATGGCAAAAAGCAAAACAATAATTGTAAAAGGAATTGAGGTTGTTTTCTATGAAAAAAATAAACAAGATTTTATTTCTTTAACTGATATTGCACGTCATCGCGATAAAGACAGGAGCGATTACATTTTACAAAATTGGATGCGAAATACAAGTACAATTGAGTTTATAGGTTTGTGGGAAAGCTTTAATAACCCCGATTTTAATTCCATCGAATTCGATGGAATTAAAAATAAATCAGGTTCAAATAGTTTTTCGCTAACGCCAAAAAGATGGATAGCATCTACAAATGCTATTGGTATTGTATCAAAAACAGGTAGATATGGAGGTACTTTTGCCCACAAAGACATTGCTTTTGAGTTTGCTTCTTGGTTGAGTGCCGAATTTAAGTTTTACCTCATCAAAGAATTCCAACGTTTAAAAGACGATGAAAATGACAGACTAAAATTAGAATGGAGTTTTCAATGTACACTGGCAAAAGTAAATTACAACATTCATACTGATGCCATAAAACAAAACCTCATTCCCAAGGAACTTGACAAAATCAAAATCAATTTTGTTTATGCCAGCGAAGCCGATTTACTCAATATGGCATTGTTTGGCACAACAGCAAAACAATGGCGTGAGGAACATCCCGATCTGGAAGGGAACATCAGGGATACTGCAACAATTGAACAATTGGTGGTGTTATCCAACTTAGAAAGTCTAAACGCCGTTTTCATACATCAAGGGCAAACACAACCCGAGCGATTAATTCAACTGAACACTATTGCAATCACTCAAATGAAAGCATTGGTCAATAACAAACAAATCAAGAATTTAAAATAATACTACTCTATTTCATCCCCCCACAAGAAATCCTCGCTGGCAAAGTGCATCCCGATAGCATCACCCTACTCGATGCTTTTGATGGCGAACTCTTTTTTAGAAATCAAAGTGAGTTGGTACATGGATAAATACATTGACATTTGGAGAAGTTAATTTTAATTATGGCGAAAATGCCATAATTTAAAATAGCTTAATCATGCTTTTAACATTAGTTCGAACCTCGCGCTTTTTTACGTGATGTACAAGAACAAATATTTAAAACTTCAAAGTGACAACGCTTTGCAGTTTTTTTGTTTTTAGGAGCAGAAGTATTTGTTTTTTCATCAACTTCACTCCCGCTGTACGCAATATCTTTTATGCCGAACACCGGCATAAAAGGATATTTGCTCCCATCGGGGCTCATATCTTTGACTATGTTAAAAATATGAAATGTATCTTTGAAATACAACAATTGATAAGCAAAACGAAATGGCCAAATTCTATCGGGGCGAAATACATCTTTTGATGATATTGTGGACATTAGGTTAATCCATTTCGTTTTTATTACATTTCGAGTCACAATAGTACTTAAAGACCAGAATTTAATTTGGATCTTGTATAAAAAATGAGCAAAGATTTATGTAATATTTTGTTTATTGATTCTAAATCAAAGAGTTATGAATTTAAAGTATTCTGTTGGATTAGACGTTTCAAGCAAAAAAATTAATGCTTGTATTAGTGTTATTGATGAAAAACAAAAGGTAACTGTAAAGTCAAGTACCATTATTTCTAACACATTAAAAGGATTTTCTTCTTTGGAAGAGTGGATTTTAAAGCATAAAAAGGAAACTATTCCTGTGGTAATTTGCATGGAAGCTACAGGGATTTATCATGAGAATTGTGCTTATTGTTTGTTTGGGAAAGGATTTGATGTTTCTATAATTTTGCCTAATAAAGCAAAAAAATATTTGGAAGCTATTGGGCTCAAATCAAAAAATGACAGCATTGATGCCAAAGGATTATCACAAATGGGAGCCGAACAGTGCTTAGATCTATGGCAACCAATGGGATCCTTTTTCTATGAATTACGATTGTTGACAAGGCAACATCAAAATGTTACCGAATTGAAAACGGTTTTAAAAAACCAATTAGATGCGTTGAGTTTTGCAATGCACCATTTGGATTCAGTTACAAATCAATTAGAGCAAACCATAATTTTATTTGAGACACAGCTCAAAGAGTTGGACAAAGAAATAAAGATTCATTTGAAATCTAATAAAGAAGTTTATGACAAGACTGAAAATATATTGAAAATGAAAGGATTAGGAATTTTAACATTGAGTACTATTTTGGCTGAAACCAACGGTTTTACATTATTTACGAATTACAAACAGTTAGTGTCTTATGCGGGTTATGACGTAGTTGAAGCACAATCAGGAAAGCGAGTTGGTAAAACCAAAATATCAAAAAGAGGGAATTCAAGAATAAGACGCGCCTTACATATGCCGTCATTGGTAGTTATTCAATGCAAAGTTAAACCCTTCAAAGATTTATATGATAGAACCTATGAAAAACATGGAATAAAAATGAAAAGTTATGTGGCGGTTCAAAAAAAGATACTGACAATGATTTATCATTTATGGAAAAAGAATGAAGCTTACGATGCTATTTATCAGCTAAATATCCAAGAAGAGGAGCAAAAGTTGACCTCTCGGGCAATTGGATTCGAAGAAGACACAATAGCAAAAAATAGCCCCAACATAAAAATTGAGGCTACACAAGGTAAACATCCAGTGAATAATCGCAAGAAGCTTCCTCTCGGTGTAACAAATATATAAAAATTAACCAAAATAAATTAGGTATTGAAGATAGTACCTAAGCGAGATATTAAGTTTTTTAAAAACATTGTTTTTGAATCAACAATATTATAACGCCAATAATGACTCCTGTAATTATTTCCAAATATATCTTATAAAATATAACCTGAAATCGGGAATAAATTGATAGTTTTTTGGAGAGATTAAATTGATTCGAAATTATTGAGGGAATTTCATTTTGAGAATCCTTTATAACTTGTGTCATAATAAACACAAAATTATTTTTTTTGGTAGTACATCTAAGTACTGTTTTGCGAGTAATATGCATCATCACATACTTTGTTTTAAATTAATAAAATCAAATTTACAGATAATCAGAATTTTAATTTGTTAACTATCATATAACTTATGAACAAAATATTTTTTTTTTAAAATAACAGTATTTATTGTAACCCACAGAAACTCGCTTGTCTAATTTTCTAACACTCATTTGCGACCAATACTTACTTAAATTTAAAAATGAATAGTAGCATTTGCAAAAGTAAGTAGAAACTTGTAGTAAATGAGCACGAGATTGGGATCAAGGTAAATTAATATTTTTTTTACCAATCTTCATCGCAGACACAATCTTCTACAAATCCTTCTTTATAAAAATTAAAATATGTAGTAATTGCTCTAAATGTTTCGTCATATCTAAAATCTAACAATTTTCTTAAGATTTCTGCATGATTTTGTCCTGTTGGATCCGACTTTGTATGGACAATTGCATTCCGCAAATCCTTAAGATTATGAATATGATTTGTAATAGCTGTTTGTTTTGAAAAAAAATCTTTGCCTAATGCTTTTGGCAAAACCTTTTTCAATTTATCCATGAAAGGTATAAATTCCTGTATCTGCTCTTTATTATAAATTTCCGTACGTTTTGAATCAGGAATAATATATTTAAAATCTGCTGGAATAATATCATTAACAAAACATTCTAAGGATGTGAATAGCATTATTACACACGAACTAGCACAACCTTGAAACTCATAGGAGAAAGCAAAATTCTTATATTCTTCACTATTTAAATCTCTAAAATGTCTTATCAATTCTTTTCGTAGCTCTTTTCTATCGATATTGTATTTATAAGCTTGATGATAATTCATTAAAGAAAAATCAGGAACAGGAATCATACAATAAGTTCCATTATCCCTATAAACCATACTAAATATATTTTCGCCATTTGTGCTTTTTATAAGGCCAACATGTCCTTTTGCTGCTTGTAAAATTTTTTGAGAATCTATATTTTGAGGCAAAGGTATTTCTTCAAATTCCTTTGTAAATATGTTGTCACCTGTTTCCTGTAGAAATTCATGAAAGAGAAATTTCTTTTTTATATGTTTCATATAGTTCTATTTTGAAAAGTAAATCTACAGAAATATGACTATATAAAATCCAATGAATGTTTAAAATAACAAACAACCCCGATGACGCGGATATATTACCGCAACGATAGGCGGATTTGCAATCCGTGCCCGTTCCTATTCTAAAACCCAACTTCTTTTTCTACTTTTAAAATAATTTAATCTTTTATCAATATCCAGTGTCTATATACTTTGTGGGCACGGATTGCAAATCCGCTATCAGGATATAGATCATAAAAATCACAAACATACAAAACGTACATTTTATTCATTTCAACCCTTTTTAAGCTACGCCCAGCAAAATAGGGCATCCGAAGAAAAAATAATGCCCTGATGAGCGCTTCGGAACGCCTGATACAAGCTTCGGATTGCCTGTTGTATGCTTCGGATGGCCTGTTACATGCTTCTGAATGCCATTTTCAATCTTCGGTCAAGTAATTAGCTGCTTCGGATGAGTTGTTACGGTTATCGGATAACTTGATTACTACTAAGGAACACTACCGCTACGTAAAGTTTCCCGATTTTTTTCCGTGAATATATTTAGAATTCATTCGGAATGTTATACTAATAATATTTGTAAAATAGTCCAATAGTTTATGGTTAAATGCCGATATAGTATGAAAATAGTCCATTTTTATGAACTATATTGAATGCATAATCGGTATTAATCGACAAAAATTCAGTTGCTTTTATAAAGATATCGAGTTACTTACTTAAATAGTAAGTACAATATTTCCTGTTGGATTAAATTCCTGTGAATACTTTTGAGCAACAGTATCAAAATAAAGTATTTATATTTTAAAGAAAACATTCCCCTAACCCCTCTCAAGATAGGAATTCAATTCTGCTACCATTTAACTCTTAGATGTTTATTAAGTCAATAATTGGGGAAAGATAAACTACAATTCGCACTCACCTATTCAAGTTTTTTGTTGCTTATTTCCAATGAGTGACTACTTAAATTAAAAAATAATCTCTACTCTACAAAATATAAGTCACAAACGATTCGATAATCCAGAAAACATTACAAAGAAGAACCTTATGAAAATTTTGAAAAAAATTGTAAATCAAAACTATAAATACTAAAATAAAATATTAATTTTATTAAAAAATTAATATTCTGATTAAAACATTTAACAGAAACAAAAAAATAAGACTTTATTATTTAGATACTTACAATTATTAATTCAAAAAAAAATGGTATTATGAAAACACTAAACTCATTGGTTTGCGCAGCTACTGTAGCATTGTTTTTTGCGGTGTCAGCAAATGCTCAAAATGCAACAAAACCACAAAAACGAAATGTTACGCGTCTTGACAAAGACTATTTCATCCCTAACCGTTTTAAAGGAAAAACCATTATCATTACTGGTGGTGCCCGCGGAATTGGTAAATGGACTGCCATACGTGCGGTCAAAGAAGGAGCGAATGTAGTGATTATGGACTGGCTTCAAGAATTAGGACAACAAGTTTCTGACTCTATCAACAAAGTGAATGCAAAAAGTGGTGGAAAAATAGTTTTTGTGAAAGGAAACATTCAAATTGCGGCAGATTGTGATCGAATGATTCAAGTAGCCGTTGAAAAATTTGGTAAAGTAGATTATGCTTGTCTCAATGCCGGTGTCATGGATGGCGTATTTTCGGGTACTGAATTTGAATTCAACAAAGAACAAAGAGCACTCATGCCTGCCTCTATAACAGATGCAACCGATGAATATTGGGATAATACATTCAAAACGAATGCCGCTGGTACTTTTAAATCTTTACGTTCTACCTTAACTCAATTACTGAAACAAAATAATGGAGGCTCTGTGGTGCTTGTAGGTTCTATTGCAGGTATGACTGGTTTATCAGGAAATCCTGCTTATGTTGCCAGCAAACACGCGGTAAATGGGTTAACACGCAATGCTGCCATTGATTATGCGCCTTATGGCATTAGAGTAAATTCAGTTAATATGGCTGAAACCCAAACACCAATGGTCGATCGTGCAGGGAAATTTGTAAAAGCTACAGTTGCTGCTGGTGAGGGATTTGGAATGGGAGCCATAAAAACGATGAGTCTTCTTAAATATTGCGACTCAGAACATAGAGGATCTTACCCTTGGGAACAAGCTTCAAATATTCTATACCTTCTCTCAGACGAATCTTCAGCTCTTACTGGAACCATAATGGCTACAGATGGAGGATGGACTGATTTTTAAATCATAAAATATATGAAGAAACTAATAAAAGGGTGCTTATTATCGATTATAATAAGTACCTATTCTTTTGCTCAGTCCAATAACCCGATATCAATCTACGAAGGTACAAACATACAATCCATACATTTTGTATATGAGAACCAACCTGTTGATACTACACTTTATGCTGCATATACAAGAGTAATTGAAGACACATTTGCCGTAAGTACACAAACACAATTTAATAGTTTCCTTACCTCTTATAACATCTCAAAAATTAACCTATTGCCTTTTGTCGAGAAAGCATCGCCTTTGGTGACAACCTCCTCCCAAAATGCAGTAGAGTTAACCATAAATGTTAAGTTGATTCCGGTTACAGACCAAGATGCCAACAAAGAAAATGTTGCCAAGGATAAAAATCTTTTTCCAGTACTTTATAATACCGAAAATGTATTTGTGACACTAAAATCTGCCGCCTCCGAAATGGTATATTCTAATGATAATGCGTGGTTTTCTCAACCCGAACAGCTGACGAACGGTAATCCATTAGCCGAAAAACCTGTGGGAGATGGCTATACTGCATGGCTCGAAGGGTTTGCCAGTGCTGGTATTTATGGAATTGCAAAAGTTATTCCAAAAGCAAACATCCATCTCTATGGTGGCGTAAATTATCTGGTGTCCTTCTCGGCAGGCAACGAACTTTTTACAGACAAATCGAGAATCTATGGTGATATTGAAGAGGCTTTTGTTGGTTTTGTAGGTGGTGGCCGCACAAATAATGACAAAGCTTATAAATACAACTTGTGTTATGGTCGTAAGCAATTTACTCTGGGTGATGGTTGGTTAATTGTTAATACTTCAATGAATGGATATGATCGGGCTTCTTTACAACTAAACCCGCGGTGGGCAGGAAAAGAATTATTTACTGCAGATATTGTTTATGACAAAATACTACTGCAAGGTTTTAGCTTAAGACCAAATGAACTTGATATTTTGGATAGTAAAACAACAATAAAAGGAATAAACCTTCAATTGAAAAACAAAAAAAATGGAATCCTAGGCTTAAGTTATCTGAATGTTTCAGATTCAAATTTCAATTACTACATGCCTAATGGAACAGTGCATAAACGTGACGGACTTCAGGTTTACAATGCTCGCTTTTTCAAATCAACGGGAGAAGGTGGTGGCTTGTTTTACAAAACGGAGGTTGGTTATCAGCGTAATCCTAATTTTGACATGAAAGCTTTAGCCTATTATGGAGAGCTTGGTTGGAGTTTTATCAATTCTAAAGGTGCTCCTACAGTTAGTTATCGATATGCTTATTTTAGTGGTGATGATGCCAATACTGCTTCCTATAATCGTTGGGACCAACTCTATACAGGAGGAAATGGTGAGCAATGGGTACAAGGATCTAACATGTATAAGATTGTACAAAACAGTAATGAAATAAGCCACCGTTTGCAAATTGTTTATAAACCATTAAAAAAAACACAATTGGTAGGACAGTTTTGGCTTTTTTATGCGGCTGAAAAAAATAATATTGGAGGAAATCCGGCTTTATCTACACTTCAATCCAATTTTTACGGAACAGAGTACAATCTAACTTTTAAATATTTTAATTCCAGCAATTGGTACTTCCATTTGAATACAGCTTATACACTTCCAGGAGGAGCTATAAAAGATAATGTATCCGATACTAAAAACTGGTACTGCTTGTCTGTTTTTGCGAGATATTCATTTTAAATTGTACAATCACCCAAAAACAAAAAAACACCTATAACTACTGTAAATTTACAATCCTTGATCATTCCAATTGTTCAGTCAATTTTGGTTATTTCTATTTTTCAAAATGTACGTACTACCGATGTATTAGGTTAACTTTGTAACTGTAATAACTACTATATAAATCAATAAAAAAATACAGCTATGAATATTTTAGAATTAATACAAAAAAGATATACCGCAAAGAAATACAACGCTGACAAAGAAATACCACAAGAAAAAATTGAGGATTTGAAAGCCATTTTGCGACTCACTCCTTCTTCAATAAATATCCAACCATGGAAATTTACATTTGTCCAAAATCCAGAAATTAAAGCAAAATTAGCTTCCGTTTCCATGCACAATGAAGAAAAAATTAATCAAGCTAAACTTTTGGTTGTTTTTAGTGTGGTAGATGATTTGGATGCTTTTCAAAAAGTGGTCGACAAGGAATTTCCACAAGCTAGAAAGGACTGGTACAATCAAATTAAAGCCAATATGCCAGAAGCTGATTTGAAAACATGGTTTTCCAAACAAGTATATATTGCATTGGGGGTTGGTTTGACGGCTAGTGCAGCACTTGGCCTTGATTCAACTGCGATGGAAGGTATAGAAACGGATAAATACCACGATATTCTTCAGATGTCAACATACAAACCCCTTTTTGCAATGGCTGTAGGTTATGGTTCCGAAGATGATTTTAACCGAATCGAAGTAACTCCAAAAACCAGAAGATCTCTAGAGAATGTAATTGAAACTATATAAAACAAAACGGGATTAAACTTGCTTTGCGTCCTAAGAAGAGATTCTACATCCCTATCTTTGAAAAATTCCCCAAACAACAATCGAAGGGATTCTTCTTTCGATTAATTAAAAACAAAAAATGAAGTTTAAAGGAGTTATTTTTGACTTAGACGGAACATTGGTAAATTCATTGGAAGACATTGCAGATGCTATGAACAGCGTGCTTCAAAACCTCAACTACCCTATGCATAGTTATGATGATTATCAATATTTCATAGGTAGTGGTTTGCGTAATTTAGTGAGCAAATCACTACCCAAAACACATAATGATGAAAAAAGTATTGAGAGCTGTTACCGTTTAATGATTGAGGAATACCGTGATGCTTGTACTCATAAAACAACATCGTATGAAGGAATAATCGAATTATTGGATTATTTAATTTCTAATAATATAAAAATGAGTGTGTTCTCTAATAAATCGGATGAACTTACCAAGAAAATAACAGCTGCTATGTTTTCTAACTATTTTGATTCTGCGGTGGGATTAACCACTGAATCACTCAAAAAACCCAATCCCACCGAAGCTTTGGTAATAAGCAAAAGCATGGGGCTAAAACCAGAAGAAATAATTTTCGTAGGTGATTCCGGTATTGATATGCAAACGGCAACCAATGCCAATATGTTTGCAGTGGGCGTTTCTTGGGGCTATCGACCAAAAGAAGAATTGATAGAAAATGGTGCAAAACAAGTATTAAATCATCCTTTGGATTTAATTCAGATTTTGTAATTTCAGTTTATAAAGTTTTATATGACTGTCCGCAAAGTGTACCCTATCTATTTTTTTTCAATAGATTGTTGCCTTTTTATAAATCGAGAGAATCTGCTTTTAGCTATTCTTAATTATACTGTTGGTCAATATTTTAAAAATTATTTCTAACCATTTTTACCAATTTCTCATAGAAACAATATATCTTTATGTTTATTTTATTCATTAAAAATTAATTCATATGCTAGATTCAAAATCCAATAGAAGAAATTTTTTTAAATTCCTAGGTTTGACAACTGGAGCAACATTAATCAGTCCTAGCAGTTTTGCATCCCACTTAGATCTAACTGAGATCAAAAAATTAACTAGCGAGCAAAGAGAATTTATTATTCTCCATGAAAAATGGATGGATGAATTCATTGAAGTAATTAGGGTTCGAAAAACGGAACCAGAAAATCGTGAAAACAATAAAAAGATGATTGCAATTACCGAAATGGCTGAAGAATTTAAACCAAAACTTAATGAATTCATGAAAGACGGTGTTTTTGCCGTGATCTATAAATTATCACTTGAGCGAATGACCAAAGAAATCTAATTAGAAACATCGTTTTTAAAAAAGAAATAATATGGTTTTTAATTCTATGATTTAAACTTATTTTCGTTATTGAAAACATAAACCAGATGGTTTCAGAATATATGTAAAGCAACTCATAAAGGGTTGCTTTTTTATTTTATCAGATAAAGCTTTTGAGTTTACAAATACTTTTACGAAACAATACTATTCTGCAAGCAAAGCTTTTGAAATTAGAAAATAGCCTAAATAAATACAAAGCACAAAAAAACCACAGACTTTTACTGTGGTTTTGTGTTTTGAATTTAAACCAGAATTTAGAAAAAATAAAGGCTTAATTCAATTGCTTTAAATTCCTTTCAAACGCAACAGATATTGTTTATTGATTTCATTAACATGTTGTTGTTTGATTTCCTTTTTGTTCAATCCATTCAAACTTTGTACATAACCCGTAAATACATGACTAATAAAAAGTGGTGAAACTGTGTTTTCGGAAGATGTGTTGTGGCAAGAGAAGCAATTCACGAGATTACCCACTGTAGTACCATGTATAGAAGATGGTTTTCCAAATCCTACCTGAACATACGTTTCCATAGTAATATTATATGCTGCAACAGAACCTCTGGTTAATTTTCCAGGTTCAGATTTCGAAAGCTTGTAACTCAACGAGTCCAATAAGGCTGCTTGAGATTTAGTTCCAAAATATCCTTCGGTATTGATCCATAGTGAACCATTATAGAAATAGTTGTTCCAAACCCCTTTCAGTTGTTTCTTTACACTTTCATTAATAGTACGAATATTATTGAAGTTCTCTGAACCATTTTGACTTGTTTCCATGAAAAGCTGAACATTAAAAGATCCTTTCATTGCTTTTTCAACAGGAACCCCATATTTATAAACAGAAAAAACATCGGTATAAACACCATTTCCAGAAGTGATGTTCTTAACGGTAGCTGTTGTACTTTTGTTAAAAAAAGGATAATCAACCGTGCTAGTTACTGCTGCATCAGTTGTTGGAGTAGCTTTAGCCCAATCATACGCAGGAGCAAGATTTTCATGTTCAAAAGTAGCCCATACAAATTCAGGGTGATTCTCTACAACACCCACCACGTGCATTCCCAAAAGCGCCACTCTAGTTTTTACCCCATTAATCAGACCATTAGTAATACAATAAGAGGTTGTATCCTTAAGAACGCTTGCATTTATCCAAGAGGTTTTAAGTTCTAGTGCTCCTACAGGGAAGGTTATATCCTTTAAAGAGGAAGGATCTTTTTTGGCTATTGGTCCATATTTTAACATTGTCTCATACAGCAGTTTGTCCATAAATATTGAATAATAAACGGTAGTGGATGGCGGAACACCTGATGCATAATTTGGTGTTTTTAAAATATCCGTTGTAGAACTAGCCTGAGCCGTATCTGTCAAAATAATCCCTTTATTCTGATCTAATTTTTGACCAGATGAAGACACTTGTATCAAACTATCCATAAACTGTGGTCGTCCATTTACCTCATTGGTTAGCCATAGAAACTTTTGCCATGACCATTGATGAAAATCGCAATTGCTTACCGTTGCATTATTTGCAAATACACTTGTTGGACCTTCATTAGGTGCAGGCGTTTTTCGGGTATTATTTACCGTAACAAACCAACTTGCCGGTGCTAAACAATCGGAAAAAGTGGTGCTAGAATAATCAACTGTTTCTACTTTTGTTTTTGAATCGTTTTTGCAACCACAAAACGTGATTAATCCAATTAATAATAATAACTTTTTTGTTGTTTTCATGTGATTTTACTTTTTAAAAATTTGAGGTTATTTTTTTTGTCAATATGAAACTACGTAATTAACAAGTAGAATTTAAAAATATGCTTCAAGGCATACATATTTAGGTACAAAGACACTAAAAATGTGTATCATTAAACCTACATAACTCATTTGCAATCTGTAAATCATGCAACTTTTCATAAAAATAGTATAAAAGAAAATCCCTTTAAGAACCTCACCTTTACAGTGGATAAATTGTTTTATATCAATAAACACAAAGAAAAAAATTTGTACCTATTTTGTACTAAAACAAGTAATATTCAAACAAAAAAACAATTTAATATAATAATTATGAGCACAAGTAAAGTAGTATTAGGAACTGTGGCAGGTCTTGCCATAGGTGGAATTTTAGGAATTCTTTTTGCACCCGATAAAGGGTCTGTAACACGTAAACAAATCATGGACAAAGGAAGTGATTATGCAGATGATTTAAAATCAAAATACAATGAGATTGCTGATTCTATTTCAGAAAAACTTCAAAATGCAAAAGAATTTGCACAAGAGTTGACAGAAGATACGAAAGCAGAATTTGATGAAGCAAAAAAAAATACCAATCATATTGTTTCAAATTATTAACCAGAAAAAATTTAATATGACTAAAAATACAACGCCTATAACAACACTTTTTGAACAAGCAGAAGAGTATAGCAAAACTAGCCTAAAATTGTTTAGACTAAATACCATAGATAAAACGGCCGATATTGCATCATCTCTAGTTTCAAGACTTGTGGTTATTATGACCGTTGTATTTTCAGTTTTATTGAGCAGCATTGGAGTCGCATTATGGATAGGAAAACTTCTTGGGGAGGCATTTTATGGTTATTTTACTGTAGGAGCTTTCTATTTATTCCTAGCAATATTTCTTCACCTTTTTCGGAACCAATGCTTAAAATATCCTGTAAGCAATGCTATTATTAAAAAATTACTCAAAGAGAAAATAGTATGAAAAACAGAAACGAAACGGATTCATTGAATGAATTAATAATTCAACAACAAAAACAATGTGAAACTGAATTGAATCTCCTAAGAGAACAATTTCACATTACTCTTGAAAGTTTAAAACCCTTCAACCTTTTTAAAACCGTATTTCACGAAGTAACTACTTCACCCGAAATACAAAATGATTTAGTAAGTAATGCAATTGGATTAAGTACCGGATTCATTTCTAAAAAACTCTTGGTAGATGGATCTCACAGTGCAATCAAGAGCGTAGTTGGAACACTAGCGCAATTTGCCATAGCTAATTTGGTTTCAAAACATTCAGAAACGATTAAAACAATTGGCAGTAATCTTATCAAGCATTTTTTCAATAATCATAAAAACCAAAAAACACCTCTATAATCTAAATAATCCTTGAAAAAACCATAAATATTTAACGCCTATTTATCGGAGTTTTTTCAATAAAACAATACATTTGTTAGGTAACCATATTTCAAAATCATGAGAATAGAAACCGAACTTAAATTAGGATTTAAAGATGTAATGATTAGACCCAAACGCTCTACTTTAAAGAGTCGATCTCAGGTTTCTTTGGAGAGGGAATTTAAATTTTTACACAGTACCTCAACTTGGTCAGGAGTTCCTATCATGGGAGCAAACATGGATACAGTTGGTACTTTTGAAATGGCATTGGCATTGGCCAAAGAAAATCTTTTTACAGCCATTCATAAACATTATTCCCTAGAGCAATGGAATGAATTCATGAAAAATGCACCCGAGAACATTTCCAATTATATTGCGGTGAGTTCTGGAACTGGAAAAAATGATTTCAAGAAAATAGGCGAAATATTTGAACACAATCCACAGCTAAAATTTATTTGCATCGATGTGGCCAATGGCTATTCCGAGCATTTTGTGAGTTTCCTCAAAAAAGCACGCGAACAATATCCCGATAAAGTAATTATTGCCGGAAATGTCGTTACCGGCGAAATGGTCGAAGAATTGCTTTTGGCCGGTGCCGATATTGTCAAAGTAGGAATCGGTCCTGGCTCGGTTTGTACCACAAGAGTAAAAACAGGTGTCGGATATCCTCAACTTTCAGCTATCATTGAATGTGCCGATGCCGCGCATGGTTTAGGAGGACACATCATCAGCGATGGCGGATGCGTCACTCCTGGTGATGTAGCCAAAGCCTTTGGTGCTGGTGCCGATTTTGTGATGTTGGGCGGAATGCTGGCTGGTCATACCGAAAGCGGTGGTGAATTGGTCGAAATGGAAGGTGAAAAATATAAAAAATTCTACGGAATGAGTTCGGAAACTGCCATGAACAAACACGTTGGCGGTGTCGCCGAATACCGAGCCAGCGAAGGAAAAACGGTTCAAGTTCCTTTCAAAGGAGACGTCATCATTACCTTAAAAGACATTCTTGGTGGCATCAGGAGCACCTGCACGTATGTGGGCGCTTCCAAATTGAAAGAATTGACCAAGAGAACCACCTTTATTCGAGTTTTGGAACAAGAGAATGTTATTTTCAACAAATAATCACAAGGAAAACACTGGTTGAAAGGCAAATGTTTTATTTAAGGAGCAAAAGTTTTCGTTTTTTCATCGACTTCACTCCCGCTGTCCTTCCAATCTTTTGCAAACTTTGTCAAAGTCCAAAACTTTGACAAAGTTTGCAAAAGGATTTTCCCTCCCATCGGGGCTCATATCTTTGACTATGTTAAAAATATGAAATGTATCTTTGAAATACAACAATTGATAAGCAAAACGAAATGGCCAAATTCTATCGGGGCGAAATACATCTTTTGATGATATTGTAGACATTAGGTTAATCCATTTCGTTTTTATTACATTTCGAGTCACAATAGTACTTAAAGACCAGAATTTAATTTGGATCTTGTATAAAAAATGAGCAAAGATTTATGTAATATTTTGTTTATTGATTCTAAATCAAAGAGTTATGAATTTAAAGTATTCTGTTGGATTAGACGTTTCAAGCAAAAAAATTAATGCTTGTATTAGTGTTATTGATGAAAAACAAAAGGTAACTGTAAAGTCAAGTACCATTATTTCTAACACATTAAAAGGATTTTCTTCTTTGGAAGAGTGGATTTTAAAGCATAAAAAGGAAACTATTCCTGTGGTAATTTGCATGGAAGCTACAGGGATTTATCATGAGAATTGTGCTTATTGTTTGTTTGGGAAAGGATTTGATGTTTCTATAATTTTGCCTAATAAAGCAAAAAAATATTTGGAAGCTATTGGGCTCAAATCAAAAAATGACAGCATTGATGCCAAAGGATTATCACAAATGGGAGCCGAACAGTGCTTAGATTTATGGCAACCAATGGGATCCTTTTTCTATGAATTACGATTGTTGACAAGGCAACATCAAAATGTTACCGAATTGAAAACGGTTTTAAAAAACCAATTAGATGCGTTGAGTTTTGCAATGCACCATTTGGATTCAGTTACAAATCAATTAGAGCAAACCATAATTTTATTTGAGACACAGCTCAAAGAGTTGGACAAAGAAATAAAGATTCATTTGAAATCTAATAAAGAAGTTTATGACAAGACTGAAAATATATTGAAAATGAAAGGATTAGGAATTTTAACATTGAGTACTATTTTGGCTGAAACCAACGGTTTTACATTATTTACGAATTACAAACAGTTAGTGTCTTATGCGGGTTATGACGTAGTTGAAGCACAATCAGGAAAGCGTGTTGGTAAAACCAAAATATCAAAAAGAGGGAATTCAAGAATAAGACGCGCCTTACATATGCCGTCATTGGTAGTTATTCAATGCAAAGTTAAACCCTTCAAAGATTTATATGATAGAACCTATGAAAAACATGGAATAAAAATGAAAAGTTATGTGGCGGTTCAAAAAAAGATACTGACAATGATTTATCATTTATGGAAAAAGAATGAAGCTTACGATGCTATTTATCAGCTAAATATCCAAGAAGAGGAGCAAAAGTTGACCTCTCGGGCAATTGGCTTCGAAGAAGACACAATAGCAAAAAATAGCCCCAACATAAAAATTGAGGCTACACAAGGTAAACATCCAGTGAATAATCGCAAGAAGCTTCCTCTCGGTGTAACAAATATATAAAAATTAACCAAAATAAATTAGGTATTGAAGATAGTACCTAAGCGAGAAATTTAGTGTCTTCAAACATTAATTTCATAATTAGATTCAATCAAAAAGCAGTAGATTAGCATTAATAAAAAAATTCATAGATTCAATATTGGCTAAACAATACTAAAATCGACTCTATTCCTAAAACAAATCAAAATGGCATCAGGTTTTTTCGCACTATTAGATGATATCGCAGCAATTATGGATGATGTTGCTGTAATGAGCAAAATTGCAGCAAAAAAAACAGCTGGTATTTTGGGTGATGATTTGGCCGTAAATGCCGAAAAGGCTTCTGGTTTTGTTTCATCCAGAGAACTCCCAGTTTTATGGGCAATTGCAAAAGGTTCCTTTATCAATAAATTAATTATTTTGCCTATTGCCTTTCTACTAAGTGCCTTTTTCCCTTTGGCAATTATAATAATTCTGGTGCTTGGAGGACTGTATTTAGCGTATGAAGGTGCCGAAAAAATATATGAATACCTTTTCCCTCACAATCCGACGACTACCGAGATTAAAATAAAAACTTTTACCGAAGAAGAAATTTTGACTTTAGAAAAAGAAAAAATAAAATCAGCTATAGTAACCGATTTTATTTTATCGGTAGAGATTGTAATCATTGCGCTCGGCACCGTAATTGGAAAACCAATTTTATCTCAAGTTGTTGTTGTTTCTATAATTGCAATAATTGCAACTGTTGGTGTTTACGGTATTGTTGCTGTTATTGTACGAATGGATGAAGTAGGTTTTAAACTTATTGGGCTAAGTACTAAAGAACACAGTTTCTCTAAAACTATTGGTAATATTCTGGTACAAGCTTTGCCAAAAGTCATTAAAAGTCTAGCTATTATTGGTACAATAGCTTTGCTATTAGTAGCTGGTGGCATATTTGTACATAATATTGATTTTTTACATCATATACTACCTCAATTGCCTTCTATTATAAAAGAATTCAGCATCGGACTTATAGTTGGGTTTGCTGTTTTGGGAATTATAAACCTCTTCAAAATGATGTTTGGAAAAAAGTAAGGGAAACAGAATAATTTTATATGCGCCAATTACTGGCTCATAACCCATTATAAAACAATGAATTAAAATAGCTTACAAACAATAAAAACATTTATTATATTTGTACTTTAAATTAAAACAATCATGGAAAAAACAATCACATTAAAACCAAATTCAAAAACAACTGCTGTTTTGAAAAAAATGGTTACTCTGAAAGAAGAGTACCGTAAGGTTGTTATGGAAAAAACAGTAAAAAAGACAAAATAAAGTAGAAGCTTTATGTATGAATATATTCTAAAAGAGGGCGTTGATCCTCTTTTTTCATTTACGACTAAACACGGTCTAAACTATTTTATAGCATTCAGAAAAATGGATTTTGGCAATGCCTATTTTCAAAATTTATATTCAGTAGATTTTTGGGAAATGAATAATCAAAAATTTTACAAAGACGATAAAATTGAAATTACAATTACAACCATTATTTGTAATTATTTCAAAAGCCATCCAAATTCAATACTACATTATGTCTGTGACAGTATGGATTTGAAACAAGATTATAGAAAAAGACTATTTGACCAATGGTACAAAAAGTTTCAAACTAAGGAATTTTCAAAACTTAATTTAGAATATCAAATTCAGGAAGAAAATATAAATTACAATTTAGGTTTTATATTCAAAAATGAATGTTATGAGATGAACGAAGTGATTGAAAATATTAATCTGCAACTAGATGAATTTACTAGTCTTAAATAAGCCGATAGTCTTACTTATCAATACAAAAGTAAATTGAGATGAACATTAATCGTGAATGGCATTTAAACAATAAAATGCCTAAAAATCCAACTTTAGAACAAAGAATCCAATGGCATTTGGAACACGAAAAAAATTGCAAATGCAGACCAATTCCCGCGAAACTCTTGGAGGAAATGGCAAAAATAAAAGCCAAATCCAATAACGATTAATTATTGGATTTGGCTTTTATTATTTGGAATGATGGCAAAAATGCAAAATATTCGCTTTTAGCCCCGATAGAAGTGGAAATCCTTCCGATTTTTCATCGGAAGATTGCAACGAATAGCGGAACCCATGCTGCCAAAAATACCAAATATTTCTGCTCCAAAACTGAGACTTAAACTATTTTTCTCTCCCCAATTTGTTGTCTCCACATGGCATAATACAATCCTTTTTCATCCAATAAATCTTGGTGTTTTCCTTGTTCGATAATGTTTCCCTGCTCCAATACATAAATTCGGTCTGCGTGCATAATGGTTGACAAACGATGCGCTATCAATACTGTAATTTGGTCTTGTTTGGAAGATATGCTTCGAATGGTTTGCGTAATTTCTTCTTCGGTGATGGAATCTAATGCAGATGTCGCTTCGTCAAACAACAATAATCTCGGGTTTCTCAACAAGGCTCTTGCAATCGATAATCGTTGTTTCTCTCCACCAGATACTTTTATACCGCCTTCGCCAATAGTCGTGTCCAATCCTTTTTCGGCGCGCTCCAATAAATTTTGACAAGCCGATTTTTGCAAGACATCATTTATTTCTTCGTCGGTTGCATTGGGTTTTACAAACAGTAAATTATCTTTTATGGTTCCAGAAAACAATTGCGCATCTTGAGTCACAAAACCCAATTGCTGGCGTAATTCGGTTAAATCAATTTCTTTGGCGTTGATATCGTTGTAAAAAATAGCGCCTTCCTCTGGTGTGTACAATCCAACTAACATTTTGACTAAAGTCGTTTTTCCGCTTCCCGATGGTCCAACAAAAGCAATAGTTTCGCCCGCTTTGGCCTCAAAAGAAATGTCTTTGACAGCGTAAGAAGTGGCAGTTTGATGCTTGAATGAAATATTTGAAAACCTCAAATTATTGATAAAACCAATTGTTTTTGGGAACAAAGGTTTCTCTTCGCTTTTGGCATTCATCAAATCACCAAAATTATCCATCGAAGCTTTTGTTTCGTTATAAGTCGCAATAACATTCCCCAATTCCTGCAATGGATTGAACAAAAAGAAAGAGAAAAACATCAGCGTAATCAAATCACCTGGTTTAATAACTCCTTTAAAAATAAACATATACAAAGCAAAAACCAAAGCCGTTCTCATAAAATGAACTGTTGTTCCTTGTATGAAACTTAACGAACGAATAAAGCGCACCTTTTTCAACTCCAATCCTAATATTTTTATGGTTGTGCTGTTCAAACGGTTCACTTCTTGTTCGGTCAATCCTAAACTTTTCACCAACTCGATGTTGCGCAAGGATTCAGTAGTTGCACCCGCCAAAGCAGTGGTTTCACCTAAAATTTCTCTGGAAACTTTTTTGATTTTTTTTCCCAAAAATGAGCTAATAAAAGCAATAACAGGAACTGTTGCCAAAAAGATAGGTCCCAACAACCAATCGATAGAAATAGCGTAAACCACGACAAATGTGATTCCGATAAGGGATTGAAAAACCAATGAAATAGATAATGTGATGAATTTTTCACAATCTATTTTTACTTTCTGAAGTTTCCCTAATGTTTCGCCGCTTCGTTGATCTTCAAAATCCTGAAAAGGCAACTCCAACGCTTTCTGAATCCCGTCTGTGTACATTTTGGCACCTGTACGCTGAATAATGATATTGGTAAAATAATCCTGAAAATTCTTGGCTATTCTGGACATCATTGCAGCGCCTAATGACAGCGCCAACCAGCCTATAACCGCTTTGGTGAAATTTGGAAAATTATGATTGAAATTGGCAACTCCAACACCGCATTGGTTCAATAATTTACCAATTATAATGGAATCGCACAAAGAGAAACATTGATTAATTGCGGCTAAAAATAAGGCTAAAAATAATAATTGCTTGTGTTCTTTGATATAGGTATATAAAATTTTCATTGATTTATTTAAAATATTTAGAATGCAAAACTACAACTATTGAATTCAATAAAATAAAATTGGTAAAATAATAACACAACTAATCCCCATAATTATATAACAGTCTTCTTCGTTAAAATTTTCATTTTTACACTAAAGAAATTAGCTATGCAAAAGACAATCCTTATAGTAATCCTTCTTGTCCTTTTCTGTTCGTGCAAACAGAAGAATCAGGAGATTATGGAACCCAAAAAAACAATTATCCGAAAACAGCCCAAAACCATTTCGTTTCATTTCGAAAAATCGAAAGAATGGTTGGCAAAGAATACCGATAGCACAAAGATCCGAATCGCTCTTGCCATTAATCGAACCGACAAAAACAATATCACTAAGATGGATTCCATTCTTATTCCAAGTGACTTAACAGGTGATTTGGCGTTTTATCTTCCGTTTCCTTTAGAAGTTCCGTATTTAAAAAGCATTACTAAAATTATCTATTTTTCATATCCAACACAAACCTTTGCTGCTTATGAAAACGGCGAATTAATATACACTGGCCCCACCAATATGGGTCGAAAAAAAGACCCCACGCCTACTGGACTTTTCTACACCAATTGGAAAGCCGAAAAAACAACCAGTACTTTCAATGACGAATGGGATTTGTATTGGAATTTTAACATTGCCAATAAATTAGGGATTGGTTGGCATCAATATCAATTGCCGGGTTATCCTGCCTCGCATTCTTGCTTAAGACTTCAAGAAAAGGATGCCAAATACCTTTACAATTGGGCCGATCAATGGATATTGAAAAACGATGAAAACATACTCGTAAAAGGAACTCCTGTAATTGTTTTTGGTGCATATCCTTTTGGCGAATCAAAACCTTGGTTGCAATTGGTTCAAAGCCCCAAAGCATTAAACATTTCGGCAGACGAAATTGAACAAGCAACAAAATCCTACTTAAATGGCATTCTATCCGAACAGAAAAAAAGAGAAAACCGGCCTAGTAAGGAGTAAAAAAAATTGCAGTCTGCTGATTGCAGAAAGCGTACAATGCCTTATTTCTCGCAAAGGCGCAAAGTTTAAAACTCCTTTTCTTTGCACCTTCGCGCCTTTGCGAGAGACTGATTCAGTATAATCTTAGCATGAAACTATATCAATACAGCCTCTGTTATAGCATCAACAACCTCCTTCGTAATCTTCAAACTCTTGAATTTATCCTGATGATTAAAGATGGGACTGGTAATCATCAGCTCATCAACCTTGGAATATTTTACAAATTCTTTCAATTCTTTCATCAACGTTTCCTTACTGCCAATAAATGATCCAGCGGTCATTTGATTCACATGAAAACGAGCTTCCTCACTCATATCATTCATAAGCTCAGTCAAGGAAACCACTGGAGGCTGCAAGGGTTTTCTGTTATTTTGAACTAAATTCAAGAACATTTGATACAAACTCGTCGATAAAACTTCGGCTTCACTATCCGTATCGGCAGCAATAACATTCACGCAAGCCATTGTTTTAGGTTGATCTAAATATGCTGACGGTTTAAAATTTTCGCGATAAAACTCAAAAGCCTGCAACATTTGTTTGGGCGCAAAATGTCCTGCAAAAGCATACGGCAATCCATAAGCGGCAGCCAATGTCGCGCTATCCATACTCGAACCCAAAATCCAAATCGGGACATTGGTGCCTTCAGCCGGAAAAGCGCGCACTTTTGCGGTAGCATTCCCTTCCGAAAAATAGTCTTGTAACGCTTTTACATTTTTTGGAAATCGTTGTGATTCCTCAAAAAAATCAGTTCTGATGGCTTGTGCTGTAAGCGAATCGGTTCCAGGAGCTCTTCCCAAACCAAGGTCAATTCGATTAGGAAACAAAAGTCCCAAAGTCCCAAACTGCTCGGCAATAATCAATGGCGAATGATTCGGTAACATTATCCCTCCCGATCCCACTCGTATATGTTGCGTCTGGCTCGCAATATACCCAATCAAAACCACCGTTGCCGTACTCGCAACATGCGCCATATTGTGATGTTCGGCCAACCAGAATCGTTTGTACCCCAACCCATCGGCAAGTTGCGCCAACTCTTTGGTTTTTCGCATCGTTTCGCTAGCGTTGCTGTCCTGTGTAATTATCGCAAGTTCTAGTATGGAAATCGGAATTGGGGTTTTCATATTCATCATAAGTTTGTACAAATTTAGACATTAACGCTGATGGAATTTAGATCTAGATGTTAATTGAATTATAATATTTAATGGAGTTTGTTCTAATAATTTAGGAGCAGAAGTATTTGTAATTGCATCAACAGTTGTCCCGCTGTCATTCCAATTCCCGATAAAGAAAAACTACGGCAAAAAAGCCTTGTTTTCCTAAATCGGGAGATTTTCCCTTCCATCGGGGCTCATATCTTTGACTATGTTAAAAATATGAAATGTATCTTTGAAATACAACAATTGATAAGCAAAACGAAATGGCCAAATTCTATCGGGGCGAAATACATCTTTTGATGATATTGTAGACATTAGGTTAATCCATTTCGTTTTTATTACATTTCGAGTCACAATAGTACTTAAAGACCAGAATTTAATTTGGATCTTGTATAAAAAATGAGCAAAGATTTATGTAATATTTTGTTTATTGATTCTAAATCAAAGAGTTATGAATTTAAAGTATTCTGTTGGATTAGACGTTTCAAGCAAAAAAATTAATGCTTGTATTAGTGTTATTGATGAAAAACAAAAGGTAACTGTAAAGTCAAGTACCATTATTTCTAACACATTAAAAGGATTTTCTTCTTTGGAAGAGTGGATTTTAAAGCATAAAAAGGAAACTATTCCTGTGGTAATTTGCATGGAAGCTACAGGGATTTATCATGAGAATTGTGCTTATTGTTTGTTTGGGAAAGGATTTGATGTTTCTATAATTTTGCCTAATAAAGCAAAAAAATATTTGGAAGCTATTGGGCTCAAATCAAAAAATGACAGCATTGATGCCAAAGGATTATCACAAATGGGAGCCGAACAGTGCTTAGATTTATGGCAACCAATGGGATCCTTTTTCTATGAATTACGATTGTTGACAAGGCAACATCAAAATGTTACCGAATTGAAAACGGTTTTAAAAAACCAATTAGATGCGTTGAGTTTTGCAATGCACCATTTGGATTCAGTTACAAATCAATTAGAGCAAACCATAATTTTATTTGAGACACAGCTCAAAGAGTTGGACAAAGAAATAAAGATTCATTTGAAATCTAATAAAGAAGTTTATGACAAGACTGAAAATATATTGAAAATGAAAGGATTAGGAATTTTAACATTGAGTACTATTTTGGCTGAAACCAACGGTTTTACATTATTTACGAATTACAAACAGTTAGTGTCTTATGCGGGTTATGACGTAGTTGAAGCACAATCAGGAAAGCGTGTTGGTAAAACCAAAATATCAAAAAGAGGGAATTCAAGAATAAGACGCGCCTTACATATGCCGTCATTGGTAGTTATTCAATGCAAAGTTAAACCCTTCAAAGATTTATATGATAGAACCTATGAAAAACATGGAATAAAAATGAAAAGTTATGTGGCGGTTCAAAAAAAGATACTGACAATGATTTATCATTTATGGAAAAAGAATGAAGCTTACGATGCTATTTATCAGCTAAATATCCAAGAAGAGGAGCAAAAGTTGACCTCTCGGGCAATTGGCTTCGAAGAAGACACAATAGCAAAAAATAGCCCCAACATAAAAATTGAGGCTACACAAGGTAAACATCCAGTGAATAATCGCAAGAAGCTTCCTCTCGGTGTAACAAATATATAAAAATTAACCAAAATAAATTAGGTATTGAAGATAGTACCTAGACCACCAATTTTATTTTTCAGCAAAACTTTTACAATTGGTTATTAGTACCTCAAAAATATAAATTCAAATTATCCATTGAATAGCATTGCATAACGATAATGCACTTTTTTTTAATAAGAAAGACCAGTAACAATTTTAAATAGTAAACGTCATACCTAGAACTAAACTACCAAATATGAAACTATCTCTCAAAAAATTCGAAGACTCACCTCAACTTTATGCAAGAATTGCTGGAATACTATATTTATTAATTATAGTAACGGGTATTTTTGGAGAACTTTTGGTTCGCAATAAATTACTCGTTTATGGAGATGCAAACGCCACTGCAAACAATATTATGAAATCTGAATTGCTATGGAGAATGGGTATTAGTGCTGATTTGGTAATGCATATTTGTGATTTGCCAGTAATGATAATTCTGTATTACCTACTCAGACCTGTAAGTGAAAAATTGGCGTTACTCAACTTATCGTTTAATTTAATACAAACAGCCGTATTAGTTGCCAACAAGTTAAATCTTTTGGCCGCATTGTTCTTCTTAGGCGATGCTGAATACCTAAAATCATTTAGCCCTGAACAACTGCACGCTTTATCTTACCTTTCCATTAAATTACATGATTTTGGTTTTGGAATTGGGCTAATCTTTTTTGGTTTTGTTTGTCTTATCGAAGGGTATCTCCTTTTTAAATCTAATTATTTCCCTCAAACTATTGGAGTTTTAATGTCAATTGCTGGAATCTGTTACCTTACAAATAGTTTTGCACTTCTTTTAGTGCCACAACTTTCAAGTATTGCATTGCTAATGCCTTGTCTGATTGCCGAATTATCATTTAGTTTATGGCTCATTTTCAAAGGAGTAAATCTGCCTATCTGGAAAAACTCAGTTTATAAAAATATATAAAAGCACTTTTTTAAAACAATTGGCTAATTCAATTTTACATAAAATTACTCTTTAATGGGATTGAAATTGGGTTATACAATTCAATGCAAAACAATATTAATTAGCGTCTGTTTTTTTAGTACAAACTAGTATTTAAATCAAACAATTCAACTGGAGCTTCAAAAAATCCAAAAGTCATTACACCAACTCTCTATAAAAATAACTATTTTTGCAGTCTAATTTTTTACCATGTCAAAGAAAAAGTACAAAATAGCGGTCATTCAATTGAACCTTAACGATGTTGCCGAAAACAACCTTAAAAAATGCATGAGTTGGGTTCGAGATGCTGCCAATCAAGGGGCTGAAGTGATTTCGTTACCGGAATTATACAGCAGTCATTATTTTTGTCAAAGTGAAGATGTAGATAATTTTGCTTTGGCAGAACCATTGTACAGCACTTCATTTATTGCTTTTAGTGCTTTGGCAAAAGAGTTGGGAGTTGTAATTATTGTTCCTTTCTTCGAAAAAAGAATGGCTGGAATTTACCACAACAGTGCTTACATCATCGATACTGACGGGTCTGAAGCTGGATTGTACCGCAAAATGCACATTCCAGACGATCCTCATTTCTATGAAAAATTCTATTTCACTCCAGGAGATTTAGGTTTCAAAACGATTCCAACTCAAAAAGGTAAAATTGGAACTTTAATTTGTTGGGATCAATGGTATCCGGAAGCAGCTCGTTTAACTGCTTTGCAAGGAGCCGAAGTTTTATTTTATCCAACAGCTATTGGATGGCATCCTCAAGAAAAAGAGCAATACGGCGAAAACCAGCACGGTGCATGGATGAGCGTAATGAAAGGGCACGCTGTTGCCAATGGTGTATATGTAGCTGCTGCTAATAGAATTGGTTTGGAACAATATATTGAAGGAACAGCTGGAATTCAGTTTTGGGGATCATCATTTATTGCAGGACCACAAGGCGAAATTTTGGCGCAAGCCTCACACGATAAAGAAGAAATTCTTATTGCCGAAGTAGATTTAGATTTACAGGAAAATGTGCGTCAGAACTGGCCATTTTTTAGAGACAGAAGAATCGATGCTTTTGGAGATATTACCAAACGAGCAATCGACTAATTGTTTTAAAAAACAACAATAAATAAAAAATCTACCAAGAGTATTTCTTTACTTTTGGTAGATTTTTTTTTATTTCAATCGAATAAGGAATAAAATAAAAGGCACTAATTAACTAAATATTCAGATAATAATCTTTTAGACCTTAGCGTCTTAGCACCTCTTCCTTCAACAATTATTACTAATTCAAATCGGGTTGAAATATTTTGACAGTTCCATCTCCTTCGCTACTTACGACAACCAAACTTCTTTTGTTTGGGCTTTTGGAAGCAGGAATAAACAATAAACCTTCTGGAGCATCACCTGTTTTTATGGTTTGCAAATATTTTGGAGCTATTGGATTACTCACATCATACACCATAAAAGCATCAGCTCTTTCTAATCCGACAAAAAGAATCTGTTTATCTCCCATTTTAGTAACGTAAACTGCTTCTGGTTCTGCTCCTTTGTCATCACTTCTTCCATCATCATAAACACCAAATTCTTGAGCTTTTTTGTCCAATTCATTTTTACTGTCAAAAACCAATTGCCCTGTAACTCCATTCCAAATTGAAAATGAACGAGCTCCAAATCCCACTAACTCATCAAAATCACCATCACCATCGGTATCTCCCATTTTGGTATTGATATTCAATCTTCCCATACTTGCATCCGCTTTTAGCGCTGCAGCATTTGGAAAAATGGTTGGGTCTAATACTATTGCAGCATAATTAATTCTTTTAACATCTACAAAAGCGGAATACTCACGGGCATCTCCTTCATTTGCGGTAACAATATACTGCACACTATTCACTTCAAAATTGCTGATGGCATCGGGTTGAAACATTCCTTTCAGTTTCCATGGATTAAAAGCTACGGTCCCATCTTTATCACTAATATCAATCGCATTTTCGGCCAAACTATAATCTTTATATCCTAAAGGAAAAATTTGAACAATTTTCTTTGTTGCTAAATCAATTTTGGCAACTCCATTATTTTCTTGTAAAGTAACCCAAGCCGTCTTTGAATCGGCTGAAATAGTTACATATTCTGGTTCGATATCGGCTGCGAAATTATTGGTTGGACTTGCTATTCTGAACCCCTTGGTTTTTAAATCGGCCAATTGACCGCTAAAACTTCCAAAAGTTAAAGTTGTCACCGCATAATTTGAAGCAACATCAATAATCGAAACCGATCCGTCAGGGTCAAGCGAATAAGTATCATTTGGTTCCCCTTCATTAGCGGTCATTATGAATTTACCATCTTGTGAATAGGTAATCATATCGGGCAATGCACCAACAGTAATTTCTTTAACCAAAACATAATTTGAAGTATCGAAAACGACAACTTTGCCTGATTCTTGTTTGTTTGTTTTAGATTCTAAAGCTACCGCCAATTTTCCATTAAAAGTAGTAACACTATTGGCAGCTCCATTATAAGGAACCAAATCAATACTGGCAATCAAAAGTGGTTTCGACGGATCTGAAAAGTCTATCACATCTATTTTATTGGCACTGCTATTGTTTACTGTAAATAATTTTTTGGAAATTTCATCATAAGCACTTATTTCAGCAGCACCCGTTCCCCCAATAGTCAAAGACCCAATTTCTTTGAAAGTGGAAGGATTTTCGTTTACTGCTACTTCCGGAGTTTCATTGGAATCATTGTTGTTTTGGCAACCTACGATTAAAAATAACACTGCAAGTACAGCTACACTTTTCTTTATCATTTTGTTTGTTTTAATTTTTTCAAAAATAACTTTCAATAGAGCATTATATATTACGATACTATTATAAAATCTTTAACAAAAAATATCTTGGTTTTATTCATTTAATCATATCCTTGACTAAAATGAAGTCGTCAGAATTATTTATTAATTATACTGTTTGTTTATATTTGCACACATTACAATTAGCATTTACTATGACTACACTTACAAGACGATTCCCCGCAGAATGGGAAAAGCAACAAGGAATTTTATTATGTTTTCCTCATAACGGAAAAGATTGGCCTGGAAAATTCGAAGCCGTTCAATGGGCATTTGTGGAATTCATCAAGAAAGTAGCCAATTTTGAAACTGTTTTTCTGGTCGTTGCCGATGAAAATCAAAAAGAAAAAGTAGCCATACTATTAAAAGAAGCACATGTACATTTTGAAAATGTGTCTTTTATAGTTCATAAAACCAATCGCAGTTGGATGCGCGATTCTGGTCCGATTATTGTAAAAAATGGCACTGAAAGAGAAGCACTAAATTTTAATTTTAACGGCTGGGCCAAATACAAAAACATTAATTTAGACAAACACGTTCCTAACAAAGTGGGTGATTTTCTAAACATTCCTGTTACTCAAGTGATGTACAAAGGAAAACCCGTAATTGTTGAAGGTGGCGCCATTGATGTAAACGGACGTGGTACTTTGTTAACCTCCGAAGAATGCCTTATGCATCCCGATATTCAAGTACGGAATCCAGGTTTCACCAAAGAAGATTACGCAGCCGTTTTCAAAGAATATTTGGGAGTTACGAATGTGATTTGGCTAGGAGACGGTATTGAAGGTGATGATACCCACGGGCACATTGACGATCTATGCCGATTTATAAATGAAGATACCATTGTAACTATTGTCGAATTGGATCACAACGACAACAACTACAAACCATTGCAAGACAATTTAAAAAGATTACAAAATGCCAAACTAGAAGATGGAAAATCACCAATAATCGTAGCATTGCCCATGCCAAAACGTATTGATTTTGATGGATTGCGATTACCAGCAAGTTATGCCAATTTCTTGATTTTGAATAATTGTGTATTGGTTCCTACTTTTAATGATTCTAATGACAGAGTGGCCCTGAACATATTAGCAGAATGTTTTCCAGATAGAGAAATCATCGGAATCAGTGCTATTGATTTCATTTGGGGATTTGGAACGTTGCATTGTTTGAGTCAGCAAATACCAGAGTAAAACATTTTAAATGACTAAATATATTTAAATCCAGATTCTGCAATTGATTTCTAATGCAAAATCTGAGTTAAACTTATAGATTAGAAATTGAACTAAACTGAACTAAACCCATAAAAAAAGACTTGTAGAAATTGAATCTACAAGTCTTTTTTTTATAACCTGAAAAATCTTTTAATCTCTTGTAAAAGGAATTTTTTGGTCTGCACCAATTAGCATATCAAATCCATTTTTGGCTTCATTAAATTGAAAAGAAACTCCAGCTTCTTTGGATTCAAAAGCGTCTTTACCACTTGGTGTAAGTCCAAATTTTGGATAATCGGTAATTTCAGCATAAAGCACACTGTTTTTCTCCGTAAATTCAATTTTCAAAGGGGCAGTTTTAGTCGAAAATTTACCTAAATAACCATCTAAAATAATATCTTTTTCGATTACACCTTTATCTGACTTCCAAGTATTGTTCCCTTCATTTACATCTGGAAACACATGGTCAGGATCAATGATCACACTTGTAATTTCTTCGGTAGTATTTACTTTAAAAGACCAATCAACATTACGTTGCCAAATTTCAACAGGCAGTTTAACACGAGTCACTTTTCCGCTTTTGGTTTTTACATCTAAAACTACTGGCATTGCCATTTTTTCGAAATTTTCAATGGTAATTACAGCTCCTTTGCTTGGATCATTTTTTATATATTTTACAGAGTTCACTCCTTGATCCAAACGCCAGTTATTGACAATCCAACCTCTCCAAAACCAACTTAAATCTTCACCTGCCACATTCTCCATAGTTCTAAAAAAGTCGTCTGGAGCAGGATGTTTAAACGCCCAACGCTCTACATAAGTTCTAAAAGCCAAATCAAAACGCTCCGGTCCTAGAACTTGTTCTCTCAAAATAATCAATCCTGAACTTGGTTTAAAATAACACAAAAGACCAATATTACGTTCTTTCATATTATCCGGAGAACTCATGACAGGTTCGTTCATTGGGTCTGTAAAATATTCCGCATTTTGATGTAAATCAGTTACCTTACTTTTATATTCTCCATTATTAAAATCAACAGAACTCAATGAATTTATAAAAGTATTAAAACCCTCGTCCATCCAACCAAAGAGTCGTTCATTGGATCCCACAATCATAGGAAACCAACCATGACCGAACTCATGATCTGTAACTCCCCATAAATCTTCTCCTTTGGATTCCCAACTACAAAAAACAATTCCTGGGTATTCCATTCCTCCTTCATTTCCAGCAACATTGGTAGCAACCGGATAAGGATATTCAAACCATCTTTTGGAATAATTTTCAATCGAAGTTTTGGTATATTCTGTAGCTCGTCCCCAAGCTTCATTTCCAGCACTTTCAACTGGATAAGCAGATAATGCCAATGACTTTTTACCACTTGGCAAATTTATTCTCGCTCCATCTACTATAAAAGCTGATGATGAAGCCCATGAAAGATCACGTGCGTTTTTGATTTTAAAATGCCATGTTTTTTCAGAAGTAGAAACAGTATTGGCAGCTACTTCTTCAGCTGTACGAATCATAACTGTTTTTTCACTTTGTTTAGCCTTTGCAATTCGGCTTTGCTCATTCGCACTATAGACCGCTGTTGGGTTTAACAACTCCCCAGAACAAACTACAATATGGTTGGAAGGAACTGTAATATTGACATCAAAATCACCATATTCCAAATAAAACTCAGAAGCTCCCAAATATGGATTCGTGTTCCAACCTCTCAAATCATCATACACACAAATGCGCGGATACCATTGAGCGATCGTGAAAATTTTTCCGTTTTTAGTGTCTAATACTCCTGTTCTATCCGATCCTTCTTTTGGTGAAATAAAAGAAAAATCGATTTTAATTTTTACAACTCCTCCTTTTGCTTTTAAATCATCATCTAGAAAAACTTGCATTCTCGTGTCTGTGATACTGTATTTTACTTCTTTTTCAACAGACTTCCCTCTTGAAGTAGTAACTACTTTTACCGATTTTATTTTGTGCCCGCCGTCAAAAACTTCACCTCGGGCTCCATTACGACTCCCATTCAAAGGAATTAAAGCATTTCCTCTTGAATCGGACTTAAATAAATTTTGATCCAAATTCATCCAAACAAAAGTCATTTTATCATAACTATTATTGGTATAGGTTACAATTGCAGAACCAATAATTTCATTGGTTTTTTCATTCAGTTTGGCTGTTAGTTTATAATCTGCTCTATTTTGCCAATATTCATGACCTGGTTCACCACTAGCCGATCTGGTAGTTGATCCATTATTTACATAAAAAAACGGACCAAAAGCGTCGTGATAATTATATTTCGAAACTGGTTTTGAAATTGGCTTATTAGCTGTTGTTGTAGTATCAACTTGGAAATCTTGACTCCATGAAGTACTAAATACAATAAATAAAGACAGTTGAAATAGAATTTTAAAACGATTATTTCTCATAATATTTGTGTTTATGAAACAAATTAATGGAAAAAAAATCAAATTTCTATTTAAAAATAAGAATTTGATTAATTTTTAAGTTTAAATTAATTTTGATTTTCTTCTCTGAATAAAATTTATAAAATATCTTTACAGAAGCTATTTTGATAACAAAAAACAATTCCTATTTTGACCACAACAATAACCAACGCAACCTTAACTGCACAAATAAAACATACAGGAGCCGAATTATGTTCCTTAAAAGACAATTCTAAAAAAGAATACATTTGGAGTGGAAACCCAGCCTTTTGGGGAAAGCACTCACCTATTTTGTTCCCGATTGTAGGTACTTTAAAAAACAATACCTACCAATATGAGAATACTGAACATCATTTATCCCGTCACGGATTTGCCCGTGAAATGGATTTTGAACTAATTGATAAAAAAGAAAACAGTGCTACATTTTCTTTAAAATCTACTGCTGAAACCCTCCAAAAATATCCATTTGATTTTGAAATGCATTTAATTTATACATTAGAAAATAATTCTTTAAAAATCGAATATAAAGTCTTCAATACTAATGACAAAAAAATGCCTTTTTCTATAGGAGCACATCCAGCATTCGATCTACCTGAAGATTTTGAAAATTATAGTTTACTATTTGAAAAAGAAGAACCATTACACTACTATTTGTTGGAAGACGGTTTAATCTCGAATAGTACGAATGAATTGTCATTGGATAAAAACGAATTGCAGTTAAACTATACACTTTTCGAAAATGATGCTTTGGTCTTTAAAAAAATAACTTCCAAATCGATAACCATTTTAGAAAACTCGAAACCATTTTTAAAAGTTAGCTACAGTGATTTTCCAGATTTAGGAATTTGGACACCACCAAATGCTCCATTTATTTGTATCGAACCTTGGTTTGGCTATTCGGATACTGTGGATCAATTTGGCAATATTTTTGAAAAGGAAGGCGTTCAAATTTTGGAAGCAAACAGCACTTTTCATTCTGTTTTCAGTATTGTAATTATATAATAAATTTTAAAAATTATAAAACTTAAATAAAACTAAACGACCGAAATTCGTAAATAAAAATCCATGCGCAATTTCAGTTTTTTATCACTCATTATTTTCTTATTTTTAGGGTGTTCTGGTTTTAAAATAGTTCCTGATTATGTATTTGATTCCACAAATAAAAAAGAACTATACGTTAAATCATATGACGAAACTTTAAAATTATGGAATGTTCCGTTTGAAGAGACTGATGTAGTGACAAATTATGGTACTGCGCACATTATCGTTAGCGGACCAAAAACAGGTGAGCCTCTGGTTTTATTTCATGGCACAGATGCCAGTTCGACAATGTGGTATCCTAATATAAAGGAATTGAGCGCAACACATAGAGTTTACGCCATTGACTTTCCTTTGGAAGCAGGAAAATCAGTTTCAAATTGCATAAAATTAAATAATAAACAGTGCGCTGCATTTTACAATGCGATTTTTAAACACTTTCAAATGGAAAATATTAATTTATTGGGCGTGTCAAGAGGTGGATGGATGGTAACCTATTTAGCCTTGCAGCCCAACAATGATATCAAAAAAATTATTTTATTAAGCCCAGCCCAAACTTTTGGCGGAGTAGCAAACCTAGGAAAAGTGCTGACTGGAATAAACCTTAAAATGTTTCCTAGTACCAAAAGCACAAATAAATTTTTTGATGCCTTTTCATTTTATCCCGATAGCATAAGCCCTATTTTCAAAAACCAACTTTATCTTGCTTATAAATATGGTAATAGTAAACCTCGTTTATTGAACATGTTGCCCTTTTCAAAAAAAGATTTAAAGTCACTAAAAATTCCTGTAATGGTATTAATAGGAGATCACGATATTGTGAATAGCGAAAATATTTTTGTAAAAGTGCATGCATGTATCCCGAATGCAGAAACAGCCGTTATTAAAAATGCGGGACACTTTATGTCTATTGATCAGTCTGAAATTATAAATAAAAAAGTTGTAGAATTTTTAAATAAAAATGAATAATGCTAGAAATAAACTTTTTACCTTTTCCAAATCTAGAAACCGAACGTTTATTACTGCGACAAGTCAATTCGAATGATGCGGAAGCAATCTTGTCTTTGCGATCGAATGATGAAGTTATGAAATATATTCCTCGCCCTTACCTTAAAAACATAATAGAAGCAAAAGATTTGATTGCTATGTTTGATGATAAAATAGAAAATGGTATTGGCATAAATTGGGGAATTGCGTTTGTGAATCAACCCGAAAAAATACTGGGTATTATTGGCCATTATCGCATAAAACCAGAACATTATAGAGCCGAAGTGGGGTATATGTTATTTCCGGAATACAAAGGAAGAGGAATCGTGTCAGAAGCTTTGAAAAAAGTAGTAGAATATGGTTTTAAAGAAATGAAACTACATTCTATAGAAGCTATTTTGGATCCTGGAAATATAGGCTCTGAGAAAGTTTTATTAAAAAATGGTTTTATAAAAGAAGCCCATTTGATTGAGAATGAATATTATGAAGGCCATTTTCTGGATACGATGATCTATTCCATTTTGAATAAATGACGCTTTATTTTCCTAATTCCCTATTGAAAACGAATGCCCTAACCCTGATTGCTTCGCCAGTTCGCTTTGCTTGTGCGCAGTAGAAATTCTTTTATTTTTACTTTAAAAAATAAAAGATTAAAACAAATAGCAGGATTTAGCTCCTACATTATCTGGATTGTTTTTTAGAAATTGTTTTTAGATACAAATCTTCAACTTGTTTTCGAGCCCAATCGGTTTTTCGAAGGAAGTTTAGACTTGATTTCACACTCGGATTTTCGTTGAAACATTTTATTTTAACCAGTTCACCCAAAGTATCAAAACCATAATATTCTACTAATGTTTCTACTATTTTCTGAAGCGTGATGCCGTGAAGCGGATCTTTTGATTGTTGTTTTTCCATGAAGCAAATTTATGGTATTTTCCCAAAAACAATTGTTCTTTCATAAATTAGTTCCTAAATTTGCCTCACTATGCAAAAAACTGTCAACATACTCAATAAAAGAGCCCGATTCGATTATGAAATTCTAGAAACCTTTACGGCAGGAATTGTTTTGGCGGGAACTGAAATTAAATCCATTCGATTGGGAAAGGCAAATATTACCGAAAGTTTTTGTGAATTTAGTGGCAATGAGCTTTTTGCAATCAATACCTATATTGAAGAATACACCTTTGGGAATCAATTTAATCACAAAGCCAGAAGTGAACGCAAACTGCTTTTGAACAAAAGGGAATTGAAAGGCTTACTTCGAAGTGTACAAGCCAAAGGACTTACCATTGTTCCTTTGAAATTGTTTACCAATGAAAAAGGATTGGCCAAACTACAAATTGGACTTTGTAAAGGTAAAAAAACCTATGACAAAAGAGAATCTCTAAAAGAACAAGATACCAAAAGAGACCTTGATAGAATAAAAAAGGCTTTTTAAAGTAATTTTCGTTTTATTCCGTAGTTTTTTAAAATTATAACTACTTTTACTTACATAAAACAAAAAAATAAAATTATGAAAAACTTTTTTATTGCATTAATCTGTGTATGCTTTGCAAGTTGTGGAAGTAATACATCCATAGTATCTAGTTGGAGAGATCCAAATTCGACTCTTGCCAAAGAAAATTTCAAAAAAGTTTTAGTAGTAGCCTTAGTTAAAGATGAAAGCACAAGAAGATCTACTGAAAATAGAATAGCATCAATTAATCCTGCTATTTTGAATGCATCATATAGTTATTTAAATCAACAAAATCTAAATCTTACTCAAGAACAAAAATTAAGCATTATACAATCAGAAGGCTTTGATGGTGTAATCACAATGCGTTTTATTAGAGCTGATAAAGAAACACAATATGTCCCTGGAACTGCAAATTATTATAATGGAATGGGATTTCCCGGAATGGGATATGGCTATTTAGGCGGTTATGGAATGGGTTATGGTGCAGGTTTTGGTGGTTGGTATGGTGCTTATGCTCCGGCCTATTATTCTCCTGGTTACTACCAAGAAAACACCTATTATTATATTGAAACTAATATTTTTGATTTAAAAAATAATAAATTAGTTTGGAGTGGAACCACAAAATCTTTGGATGTAAGAGATACAAACACTACAGTTGATGAAATCATGAAAGCTTGTGTACAACAAATGAGAGCTGATGGGTATTTGGCTCCAAAATCAAAATAGGTTTTATTTTATTTGACATAAAAAAAGCAACACATAATTTAGTGTTGCTTTTTTTATTTTACAAAAATTAGAGAAATTTCTATCTACCAAAAAACCTACTAAAAAAGCCTTTGCTTTCTTGTTCTGTTTCCGCTACGACTAGATCTTTAGCGACTTGATTTAACTGTAGTTCTTTTTCATTTTCAACCATTAACTTTGTAATTAAATCAACATAACTAAGACCTAATTCTTCTAAATATCCAATCAAATATTTCTCACTTGCATTAATACCACTAGCTTGTTCAATCTGTAGTAGTTTTTTGTACAAAGGTTCGATATGTTTTGTAATTACATCTTGAGGAACGGCTTTTCTTCTGGCAATATAATTCACTATATTTCCATTCTCATCTCTAGAATATTCAAAATTGGTAATAACCCAATAATACCTACCTGATTTGGCTAAGTTTTTTACAATTCCGTGAAATTGATTTCCCTTTTGAATATTATCCCAAAGCACCTTAAATACAATTT